>NZ_CP070490.1:2505542-5011085 GCF_016925635.1 Lysinibacillus fusiformis
GTTAGCGCAAAGCACTCTAACCCACAAAATGTTAACTTTTTAGAAAGGCTTTCACTAATCATATTATTGAGGAGTGCTGTCACTCATCACTTCTCCGCATTTTTCACTACTGTTAGTATGAAAGAAAATGAAAAGATACATTTTCAGAGTGGTTGATTGGAGTGGAGCCAGCGTCACTCCTTGGGGATTTAGCGTCACAGAGGAGACCCTGGAGCGAACGGAAGTGAGTGAAGCGGCTCATCGAACGCCCCCTGGAAAGGACGATGGCGCAACGGAAATCAACCCATCGCTTGTTTTGCAAAATAATTTTTAGTGTCAATTTCTTTTGTAACAAAAAATCCGCCTAGTCCATAAAAGGACGAAGCGGATTTTTCAATTAGAAAACGATATATTTCACATATTGCTTCCAAGTTAGTTCTTTAAAATGGCTCCATTGTATTTTCTCAACAGGCAATGTTCTGAAGGTATAGGATTCGATATTACGTTTTTCATTAGTGAGCATTGGCGTCCCTTCATCAACATAATCCATAAAAATAGCTGACTTAGCCGTATTGAATTGCACATTGACATCAATTAGTTGGATTTTGCCGTCCTGATTGATGATATACAGCTTTTTGTTCCCTTTTTTAGCTGTGACTAGCCACGATTTATCGACTTTATAAGAATCAAAAGCTTCATTGACAATAATAGAGGCTTTACCAGTTGTGGAAAATGGGATGTCCTCTAGTGGTGCATCTTGCTGCAACGTTACTTCATAATTTGTTGGTTGCGGCAAGGTTGCTGTTTTGGCTAGCTCATTTGCCCAAACTGTCTGATCGTCAGTAGCAATCGTTTGTTTTTCTAATACCACGCCAGATAGTTCATCTTTGACATGTTTCACTTTAAAATCAACAGTTTGTCCTTCCTGCACCTTTTGCCATTCTTTTTCCGATAAATAGGCATACATTGCTTTTTCATTGGAGTAGATTTCAAAAGTTAGCGCACCAGCTTCTTCCTTAATCGCTGACACAATACCATCTATAGGGCTCACAATACCTTGACGAGATTGTATTTGTGTTATTTGGGCTTCAAGTAGCGCAATTTGACGATTCGTTTCAGCGATATGTCGATTTAACAGCGCAACTGCTGTCGATGCTGAATTTTGTTGAGCTAGCTCTAATTTTAGCGTTACGGATAGCTTGTCATTGATTTGATCCGTATTAATAGAGCTTTTTGGGTTAGAGCTGTCTCCGTACTCATCCTCAATTTGATCAAGTGCATCCTGTAAATCGTGTAATTCTGTTTCATAGGCCGTACGTTCAGATTCGAGTTTAGTTAACTCCTCATCCACCTCATCCGTTTTATAGGTAGCAAGTACATCATTCATCATCACTTCTTGGCCACGCTTTACATTCACAGCCGATAAGTTAGTGGCATCAGCAGTAATCGTGTATGTTTCAGCAGGTGCTACAATGGTTTCTTTATGAACCTGCTCTGTATTCGTGCCGACATACGCTTTTTGAAACTCATCGATAAAGTAGGATCGTGTCACACTGCTATTATCTTTAAAGACAAAATATGCATTTATACCGATTACTAGCATTGCTAACACGATGGTCATCGTTGTCCATAGTCTTGTTTTGATAAATGCCATCATCCTAACCCCCTAGCAATCCATTCTTTAATTGGTAGCACACTGATCAAGCCAACAAATAGAGCCATAAATAGCTGTACACCAATCAATTTGACTACTAACATTTTTCTACTAGCTTCTTCCTCCCATTTTGATAGGAAGAGATACTGTACAATAATGATTAAAACCGTTGTTACCGTCAACTGATTGATCGTAAATAATACGAAATCTGTTTCAATCACCTGTAAGGCAGCAGGAGCTAAGGAGAAGAAAGAAAACATGGTTGTATAGCCTACTGCATAGAAAACAGCAAAGAGGATTGCTTTTTCAATTAGTAGAAAGGCCACAACATAAAGCTGGACTCTTTTTATCCAAGTATAAGGAATGTCCGTTAATAGATGTAATAGATAGGTAACACCATAATAGTGGAAGCAAAAATAGACGATTGCCCATATAACGGCACCAAGCATCGAAAGTATACGTGCTACATAGTATTCATTTTGTAAATCCATTGCGAATAAGGAAGTTAAATTCTCTGTCCCCATGCCCCAATATTCGCGAGCAGCAAACAACAGGATGAAAAGAATGAACACCGTTAGTACTCGTTTTTTATATCCGATGACCTCGCCTTTCTCTACGATGCTAGTAAAGTAGGTAGGATTTTTTAAACTATGCCAGAACTTATAATGGTAAAACATTAAACAGCGTCCTTTCTTCCAAAATAGGATATCAAAGTTGTAGTATACACCTTGTAAAGATATTATGACATATGAAAATAGCTGTTTTTTTCCAATAAATTCATTGAAAAAACGCTTTCTCTCATTATATGTCGATTGGTGAAAATCTCATAACACCATTGTATAGTATAATTGAAATAACTTCCTGTTTTTCTAGCTAGTAATTTTGAAAAGTTACTTTTGATATGTCTGATTTTGTAAATGTATTAGAATGGCTTGAAATCAAGCATTTTACACCGATACTAAAGTCATAATTTCTAAATGAAAATGAACACAATCATTTTCCTATACATAAACGATGAAAGGGTGGTTCGATTGAATCGAAAATTGACGGCAGGAGTCATAACAGGTCTTTTATTAGCACCTACGACTATAGCCAATGCACAGGAAAATGATGCACAATCCCGCGTTACAACACATACGGAGCAAGTTGTCTATACGAACGAGGTAGCGGCTGCAACGACAAGAGATCAGCTTATTGCACAATTTGGTAAGCTGTCGGAGAACTCAGGGCCTGATGACATGGTCATTGCAAAAGGAGATCTTCAAGTTCTAAGTGCTGCAGGTTTTAATGAACACGAAATTGAATTTATTCAAGCAAAGTATACCTATGTTGAGGAGCAACGTAGCCTATTAAGTGAGCTACAAACAATAGGGAAAGAAATGTTGGGAATCTCGTTTACAAGTAAAACATTTATTGCAGAGGTTGAAGCTTTAGAAACGAAATATACTAACTTTTTAAATGTTGGCAAGGATGCTCAAAAAGCGTATGTAACTGTTCAAGAGGAATTTGAAACAGCTGTCAATAAGGCACTTGTTAACGATGCAAAAGATATTGCCAATACAATTCGTGGCACATCTTTACAGTATGGCTATACTGATGCTGAACGCAATGCCTACTTTAAAGGCAAGGGAGTAGATATCTACAGACTTAATAAATTCATTAGTGATGCAGCTACAGCGAAATTAGCTACAGATGAATTAGATAAATTAAATTTACTAGATGCTACTGCAATAAAAAGTTTTACGACTACTTATAATGCACTTACAGCAGATCAAAAGAAAATAGTCGAAGCCTATAACCCCAAAAACGAAGCAGTAACACCTTTTAAAAAGTATAAGGATGTTTTAACAGGTCTGTCAGCAGTGGATAAAGTCTCTTTAAGTATCGATCAGCTAAAGGCAAAGCAACCTTCAGACTTTTCCTCAGCAACAAGTTTTATAAGTGCCGTAGCAGCTATTGAAAAATCATATAATAGCCTAAACAATGCTCAAAAGAATTTAGTTTCAAACTATGATGATTTAAAACCATTTATACAAGCAGCAGATGTTTCTAAGCAAATCTCATCTCTAAGAGTTTCAAGTGAAAAGACTTATCGTGATTCAGTTTCATCATTAAAGACAATCTACGATAATTTAGATAAAATTAAATTATATGTAAAAAACAGTGTAGATTTAGAAACAGCGAGTGAGAATATTGATTCTGCAGTATTCATTGAAGGATTGATTGAGAAAATTAAGGATGCTACTAATAAAGTTGAAGCAATTAAAACAGCACGAAAAGCTTATGATGTCCCTTCATCACAGTCTGGAGCAACTATCAACGTAGCAAATGTCAAAAAAATAGTCAATAATTTAGCAGAGTTAACAACGTGGGAGAAAAATTTAAGTGCGGCATTAAAGGTAGATAAGTTAATCGATAGCTTAGATCCAGCCGCAAAAACATTTGAAAGTAAAACCCTATCTGCTTGGACTGCCTACGACAAGTTGAATGCCAATGATAAAGATTTGGTTCAGGGTTCTGAAAAGATAAAGTTATTTGTACAATACGCTAATGTATCAAAAGCAATCAATACATTAAAGCCTTCAGCTGATTACAGCACACAGCTTGCCGAATTAAAAAACCAAGTAGATCAATTAGATGCACAAGGTAGCGGCTATGAAGAAGCTCTTAATAATTTGAAAACAAAGTTAACAGAAGAATTAAAGGCTTTGACAGATGAAGAAACAACTGTAGAACAGGTTAAAGAGAAAATTACGAATCTTGGTGCGTCCACGAATGTGGCAATTGAAGAAATACTGGCTGCACGCTCAGCTTACAATGCATTATCAACGACAGCTAAAAAGCGAGTAACGAATATTAAAGTGTTAACAGATTTAGAGAAATCCTATAAATCAGTCGTTAATGTTATCTCTCTCTTTGAAAAACTAGATTCCAATTCAAAAAGCTATATTTCTAAAGCAAAATCAGCTTATACGGCTTATGCGAAGCTAGATGATAAGAATAAGACATTTGTACAAAATTATAAAGATTTAAAAGATGTTATTCCTGCAATTGACGTAATGGTGCAAATTAGTGCATTAAATACATCTAAAAAAACGTATAAAGATGATGTGGCAAAAGCAGATGAAGCGTTTAATAAATTGGGTGAATCTCTTAAGGTAAAGGTAGTAAACAGCGAGGACCTAACAAAAGCACAGGGCTATATCAATACGGCCAAGGCATTTGATGACCGTATTATAGCATTAGCAAATGAAGGACCTGATACATTTGTCAAAAAGGTAGCCGATCTGACAGCTGAATATAAAGCAATGGATAAAAACGCACAAAAGCTAGTGGAGCAAGCTAAAATGTTAAGCTCCTACGAGAAGGATAACAAAGCGGTAATCAAGGTTATTCAAATGATTGATGCCTTAAATCCAACAAATAAGGATTATACAAAAAAGGTTCTTGATGCTCGTAAAGCCTATAATGCGCTTGATCAAGTTTCCCAAAAACGTGTAACAAACTATGCTAATCTCACTGCTGTTGAGGATGTTGCTTCCTTAATTGGTCTTATTGCTTCATTAAAGCCTACTAGTAAAACATTCTATCAAGATATGAAAACAGCGCGTGAGCTTTATGATGCCTTGCCAGAACAGAAGCAGCAAGCGATAGTAAACTATGATGCACTGGTAGCAGCAGAAAATGAGCAGGGCCTAGCACAGAGCGTGGTTGAGCTTATAAACTTAACAGAAGTGCAGGATGCCGACTATTTAACGAAGCTAATGAATGCCCGTGTAGCATATGATAAGTTGTCATCTAACCAAAAGAAATTAGTGACGAATATTAAAGATCTAACAACACGTGAGAAAGCGGTTAAACCAATTTTAAGTGTGATGGTTCAAATTAATGAGTTAGATCCAGAATCAAAAAGCTTTGTTAGTAAGGTAAGCTCAGCACGTAAAGCTTATGATAAACTATCGAAAGATCAAAAAAAATATATCGACAATATTGATATTCTCTTGAAATTTGAGCCTATCTCCAATGTGATGGAATTGATTAGTAAACTAAAGTCTTCAAGTAACACCTTCCTTCAAGATACGTCACGAGCACGCTCACTTTACGATGCACTATCTGACGATATGAAGCAATATGTAACAAACTACTACTTATTGCAAGCAGCGGAGTCTAGTATTTTAGGTGCTGGTAATGTCATGCAAATGATTGATGGTTTACCATCTGTTGATCCAAAGCAATATGTAAAACGCATTCAAGAAATCCGTGCTGCTTACAATGCTTTACCAAAGGATCAGCAACGAGCTGTTCAAAATTATCAAGTGCTACAAGATCAAGAAAAGCTAATAAAGCCTGTAATAAGTATTGTAGAAGATATAGATCGATTGCTAACGGCAAAAGATATGAATAGTCAATACCAAAAGATTTTAAAAGCTTATGATAAACTCAATGCTGATCAACGACGCTATGTTTATAACGACCAACTATTGCTTTCACTAGATAGTGTTATAAAGGTTTATAATAATATTGCTAAATTGAATCCAAAGGATAAATATTACTTTGGCATGGTGGAAGCGGCGCGTAAAGAGTATGATAGTTTGAATACGACAGATAAACAGCGTATCTCCAACTATTCTATTTTACTCGAAGCAGAGAAAAGTTTAGCTGATGTGAAGAAGGTTGTAGAGATCATAGCGGGACTTTCTCCAAGTTCTTCGACATATATTGAAGATGTGGCGAATGCCGTTGCAGCATATAAGGCATTGGACTCTAAAATTAAAGGACAAGTCATTAATGAGGATGTCTTAAAGCAGGCTGAAAAAGATGTGGCTGCCGTTCTCAAAGTTGTTCAAGCTATCGGAAACATTGATCCAGACAGCTCATCATTTGAGAAAAAGGTGCTAGCTGCTCAAAAAGATTATAGTAATTTGTCGATTGAGCAACAGGGCTTAGTGTATAATTACCGCATTCTAGAAGACTATCTTAAAATGATTCAATAGTATGATAAAAAAGGAGTTTTCCCAATGATTATTACGGGAAAACTCCTTTTATAAGTAAGAAAAAGTGGACCTTAATATTATTTTCCAAAAAAGTGAAACTATATCATTTGAATTTCGTATCTTATAGTATAAATGGTCGCTTTGATTGGGAGGTACCATTTGATACATATTCATTTTGCCAACGTGAGGAGGTAGCCCTGTTGAAAAAATTACTTAGTATAATGGTACTTTCAATAGCTGCAACCGTAGGAAGTTTAACTAGTTTTAGTCAAGTCGAAGCAGCATCTGCAAAGGCTGTAGATGTGACAAATTCATACTGGGCAAATGCCTCAATTCAACATATGCTCACTAAACAATATATGACTACATATAACGATAACACTTTTAAGCCTGAGCAAGCTATTACAAGGGCAGAGGCTGCTGCTGCTATTGCACGCTCTCTTCAAACAAACATTGACATTGAAAACCCTGTAAAATTTAAGGATGTTCCTACAACACATCCTTATTACAAGGAAATTTGTCAGCTTGTTAAACTAGGAGTCATTCAAAAAAGTGATGCCTTTCAACCAGAAGAGCCTTTAAAGCGTATGCAGGTGGCAAAAATGCTAGCACTTGCGTATCAGTTTAAAGTAGATAGCAAAAATAATAGCCAGTTTGCAGATATTACACGTACTCATTGGGCAAAAGATTATATCGAATCCTTAGCAGATATCGGCATTATCGGTGGAGTGGATGCTAAACATTTTGCTCCTGACCAAATGGTAACACGCGCTCAGTTTGCTGTTTTTGTTGAGCGGAGCATTGTTTTTCAGCAAAAAATTAAGGCATTGGAAGTAGCTTATGACTATCTTGCAAAGGATTATATCCCAACTGTAAACCTTTCTTCCGAGTGGTCTAAAAAGGTGATTGAATTAATTAATGTTGAAAGACAGAAGAATAAGCTGGAACCTGTTGTCTATGATTCAGAGCTGACACAAATCGCTATTATCAAAGCACAGGACATGGTAAAGCGTCATTATTTTGAACACGTTTCTCCATATTATGGGGCACCTTGGGATTTAGCGACATTATTTGATTACAACTATACAAGTTTTGGAGAGAATATTGCTAGAAATATTAAAACGCCAGAAGTTGCAGTAAAGGCATGGATGGCTTCTCCAAGTCATCGAGATAATATTTTAAAAGAACATTATACAAATACGGGTGTTGCAATAGCACAGGATAGCAAAGGAAATTACTATTGGGTTCAAATGTTCTCTAGTCAATAAGTTGTTGTGTAACAAAGAATCGCTAATATTACAGAAATGTTACGAAAGTTCCAAATTACGATAAAAAAATCCCCCTTTTAACGCTGGGAATACCACCAAACGTTGGTATTACAGCGTTTTTTTGCTGTCTAAAACCGTTACACAATTGAAAAATAACATGAGCCTCTTTTGTGATAGTCTATGTATAGGCAAAAAAGTTTTGAGAGGGGTATAACAAAAGTATGAATAAGAAATGGTTATTACCGATTTTTGCATCTTTTATGTTATTTTCAACTACTAATATTAATACTGCTGAAGCAGCGTCTAAAGCAGATTTAACTGATACAGCTTCTAAATATTTAGGTGTTCCATATAAATACGGCGGTACAACAACAAGCGGTTTTGATTGCTCAGGCTTTACTTCTAAAGTATTTTCAGACTTAGGCATTCAATTAAACCGTACGTCAGGATCACAATATCAACAAGGTACTGCAGTTGCAAAGAGTGATCTTCAAGTTGGCGATTTAGTATTTTTCAATACAAGTGGTAGTGGGATTTCACATGTGGGGATATACATAGGTGATGGTAAAATGATCCACTCTCAAACTGGTCAAGGTGTAAGCTACTCAAATGTTAATGACCCATATTATTGGGGTGATCGTTATGTAGGTGCAAAACGCGTGGCAACATTTGATGCTCAACAACAAGCTGAAGTAAAGCAAGCAGCTATTGACTTTTCTGTATATGCTTCTCGTGCAGAGGTAGCAGTACAAATTGCAAAAGCTTTAAACTTAGATACATCTGATACTACTACTAGTTTCGTTGATGTAAAACCTACATATGCTCACGCAGGTGCTATTGCAGCTGTAGCTAAATTAGGTATCTTTGAAGGCGATGCAAATGGTAAATTCAACCCGTCTTCACCAATTACGCGTGCGCAAATTGCTAAAGTATTAGTGTTAGCATTTGGCCTTGAAAACAATGGTGGAAGTGTAACATTTAGTGATGTACCTCAAAAGAGCTGGGCTAATGAGTATGTGTCTACTCTAGCATCAAATGGCATTACAAATGGTGACGGAGATGGTAGCTTCGGTTCTGATGAATTACTAAAAATCGAACAATTAAAAGTATTTATTGAAAGAATTCAACAATAAGTTCATAAAGTTAACACTTTAATTGTGTCATAGATTGCAAGAAATGATCTTTTGAATAGCGTATAATGGAAGAAGGGTTTGCAATAGCAGACTCTTCTATTTTTATGATAATTTTGTAGGAAAGGATGTGAATTGGAAAATTAAATTTTAACAGTTCTATTGTATGATGCTTTATTTAGCTAATTTTGTTAAAATGGACACGTTAAGAGAACAAGAAGGGAGGAAATAAGACATTGAACATCAAAAAAATTAGTCTTATCTTGTGCGTCTTATTCATTTCGGCTTCTATGTTTACGATACATAGTGCAAGTGTCAGTGCAGCTAACAATTCGAATATAACATTTGAAGATGTTACTAAAAATCACCCAGCCTATGAAGAAATCAATTATTTAGTAAATTTGGGGGTAATTCAAGGTTACTTTGTGAATGGTAAAAGAGTCTTTGGCCCAAATAATAGTGTAACAAGAGGACAAGCAGCTAAAATGGTTGTTGTGGCCTCTGGTAATAAACCATTAGTTGTAAATAAATCTAGCTTTTCAGATGTTACAGTCGGCACTGAAATGTCAGGTTACATAGAACGTGCTGTACAGCTAGGATTTTTCGACAAAAATATAAAAGGCCAATTCTTACCAAATAAGCCTCTAACTCGTGGAGAAATGAGTTATGTATTAACAAAGGCTTTTAATTTAGATACTAGTGAGTATGAGGGGATCGACTCACCATTTACTGATGTAGGAATCACACACGAATATGTGAAATACATCAATACAATCTATTATAATGGTATTACAAACGGAACAGGTAATACGTATTTACCAAATGGCACTGTAACACGTTCACAATTCTCATTATTCGTTGCACGTGCAAACAGTGAAAAATATCGATTAGAGCTTCCTGTAAAAGGTGTACAAGTTCCAGATACATCACAAGTCATTGGCTTAGTGAAGGTCACTACTGATGGGTTAAACATCCGTAAATCAAAAGATTCTACTTCAAGTACGAACATTGTAGGTAAAGTCAATACAGGCGGTAAATTATCAGTTTACGCTGTTGAAAGTAATTGGCTAAAGGTTACTTATAAAGGGGCATATGCCTATGTTTATAAGCAATATGCAGAATTTGTAGATGCAGATGGCAATGAGTTAGGAACAGTCGAAAAAGAAGTAACGACAAAAAATGCTATCAATTTATATGTGAAGCCTACTTCTTCAGCAAAAGTAATTTCATCAATTAAAGCGAATGAAAAGCTTCCTGTTTACAAAACAATTGGTGGCTACTACTTAACACAAGTAAATGGTTTACCAGGTTATATTGTAGCGAGCAGCACTACGGATACTGTGGAAGAAGAAAAGCCAAATCCGAATCCAGATCCAGATCCTACACCACCACCAGCTTCAGGTGATGTGCTTGGAAGAGTAACGGTTGATAACTTAAATGTTCGCAGTCAAAGTAACTCTACATCAGCTGTGTTATTTAAGTTGAATAAAGGAGAGTATGTCCAAGTTAATAGCATCAATGGTTACTGGGTAGAAATCACTTATAATGGCCAAACAGGCTATGTTCACAAGTCTTATTTGAAACTATTAAATCAAACAGCTAAACCTTTACAAAATCGTATTATCATCCTAGACCCAGGTCACGGTGGTAAAGATCCAGGTACAGTTAAGGGCTCTGCTTCTGAAAAGAACATTACACTAAAAGTCAGCACACAAGTGAAACAATTACTAGAGAATGCTGGTGCAAAAGTTTATATGACACGTACTGGTGATACGTATCCATCATTACAAGATCGCGTAGACTTTACTCAAGCAAACTATGGTGAAATTTTCGTGAGTGTTCATGTCAACTCTGCTGCTAATACGTCAGCTTCTGGTACTGAAACATATTATGCAATATCTACAGGAGATATGTATCAGGAAGACATTGATTTAGCGACTTATGTTAATAATCAAATTGTCAACAATTTAAATATGAAAAACCGTGGTGTCAAGCAAGAGCAATACTACGTAATTCGTAATATGGTGATCCCGTCCATTCTAGTGGAACTTGGTTTCTTAACGAATACAGAGGATAACAGTAAAATGACAAATGATCAATACGTTAAATTATTTGCAGAATCTATTTATAATGGTATTTTGCAATACTATAAAAAACAATAAGTGATTAAGAGACGATTCCCAAGCTGTACTAGCCTTTGGAATCGTTTTTCTTATTCTCTATATACCCACATTAGAGAAAGACAAACAAATCTATATAAATGGATGCCTCGTTTGCAGGCTACTTGCTTTTCTGTGGGCTCGCCTGACTCTCTATCTCACGGGAGTCAAGTAGCCTTCCACTCCAACCCACAAAATGTTAACTTTTTAGCAAAGGTTTTTAAATAAAGTGTTTACTACTAATTTTATGGCGAGGAGTTATCACTCATCGTTTCTTCATATTTTTCACAACTGTTAGTATGAAATAAAAGGAAAAAACACTTTTGTAGAATGGTTGATTGGAGAGGAGCCAGCGTCACTCCTAGGGGATTTAGCGTCGCAGAGGAGACCCTGGAGCGAACGGAAGTGAGTGAAGCGGCTCATCGGATGCCCCCTGGAAAGGACGCTAGCGGAACGGAAATCAACCTCTCGCCTTATGAAAAGGTCTTTTTCTGCTAGTAACTTTATCCTTTTTAACAACAGTAAATGGCTACCTCAATTAGAAGAGGCAGCCATTTGCTGTTATTTCACGGTATTAATGAATTTAATGTAATCCTTGCTAATATATCCTGGTTCAGTATTTAGTTTATCCGAAACAACTTGATACCAACCGTTTGAGCTTGTATCTGTGACAATGACCGGCATATTACTTTTACTAAATGTGAAGAGTGGACTTTGACTTGTTGATGCATCTGCACGAACATTTAGTCCAGCTGTTGTTGTGAGTGCAATTTTATAAGGATTATTCGCATCTTTAAAGCCTAAAGCTTTTTCTGCACGATAATAATGTCCAGCAACTTTGGCGCCCCAGAATGGATCTGAAGCGTATTTTACGTTGAAGCCAATAGCCTTAGAGCCAACAACTGCGCCATTCGTATAACGTCCGCCTGGCGTGATATAATTTGGCTGTAAGAATTTTTCAACCAACTCATTAATATTAGCTTCGACACTATCAAACTTCTTGTTCAGTGGATTTGTATCATAGACATATAATCCAAATAGATTGTTTAGGTTTTGAGCGTGATCACTCATACCATAGGCACTCTCATGCTGTGCTAGAGATAAAATAAGCATAGCATTGATATGAGAATTTGCTTCCACGTCTTTTAATACAGAACCTAAGCCAAGTAGCTTACTTTTAGTTGTGGCATTTTTATAAATCGAAGCACCAGAGCTTTCAACCTCTGCTAATTTTTCCACAATATATTGATCTAGCTCTTCTACTGTATATTGAGTTGTTGCACGGGCTGGTAAGAATTGATAGTAGTTATAGGCTTCTCCTTTTGAAGAACCATCAGCATTGGTAAAGTTAATGCCATCCCAGCTAAAGTATTTCTCACCCTGCTTCATAAAGCTAGGTGCCTTGCCATACACGTAACTAGCTGAATATTTATTTGTTTTATAATCATATAAGGTATGTTTTATTTCACCATATTCATTTGTGTAATAAGAACGGCCTTTCACTAAAGTAGAAGGAATTAAGTTAACGTCTGCCTGCTTTAAATAGCCAGTATGACCAGCTAAGCGTACTTTTACTTGTGTGGCATCACTACCTAGATACTCCATTTCTGTATTACCAGCAACTGCGATTTGATCCTTTATGGTTTCAGAATTCAGTGCCACATAATTATTCGTTACAACATAACCTGAAGTCATTTTGATAATTTTATTATTTTGAGTAATCACTAAAGAATTATTCGTCATCGCTTTTTCAGCTGCTTCAAAGCTAGTAAAGGTTTGCTTGTCTACTAGATTACCATTTGAAATTTCTTTGACGATATATGCGGTAGTATTACCGTTATTACCAGTATTATTATTGTTCTCATTATTATTAGTATTACCGTTATTCTCGGAGTTACCGTTGTTTTCATTTTTACCAGCGTCAACCTGATCAGCAAGAAGGATTAATCGTAAGATAAATGTTGACGCTTCACCAATTGTGGCATTGTCTCTAGGTAAAAACATGCCATTGGAGCTTCCTTTAATAAGTCCTAATTGTGCACCGATTGCAACATCTTGACGGAAATCTTTAAAAATAGTGGTATTGTCTTTGAAGGTAATAGAAGAAGTACCTTTTGGTATTTTTAAATAATCAACAGCTCTGATTAGCATAACTGCCATATGCTCTCTTGAAATACGGTCATCCGGCTTAAATGAGCCATCCGTATAGCCAGTAATAATTCCAGCAGTAGCAGCAAGCTTAATTTCATTTGCAAATAAATATGTGTCTGAGACATCTGTAAACGTTATCTCGTTCTTTGCGTCCAAATCTAACGCTTTTGCTATGTATGTGGCGAATTCACCGCGTGTCACCGTAGCATTTGGACGATAGCTACCATTTGCATCTTTCAGCAATGCATCTTTCTGAATTAAATAGCGCAGACCACTCTCGTGCATATGTCCTGATAGCTCATCTGCATAGACCGATTGGGGTTGCCAAATGACTAGACTAACAAGCATCATGAGCAACATAAAAATTGATAGTTTTTTCATAGTTTTACCCTCCTAAACTGATATCATTTTAACAAAGTTACACAATCAAGATAAGGGTCAAATGTTAGAAATACCATAAAATATACCAGCCTTTTATAGGCAATAAGTATGCTTTTATATTTTGATGGGAGAGTTAGTTTAAAATAGGGGAGGGGAAGTGAATCGAAATTCACATGAGTTTCTTCTATTATATATGTCCTTTGTGTTGTCCATAAAAATAATGCCGTACATTGTGTGCTAAGAAACAATGTACGGCATTTTATTGGGATAATAATTAAAGCATTTCTGAAGTTGTTTTTGCTTGCATATGCAGTTGTAGGTAGTCTGGGCCACCTGCTTTTGAATCTGTACCTGACATGTTGAAGCCACCAAATGGTTGGTAACCAACGATTGCGCCTGTACAGCCACGGTTGAAGTAAAGGTTTCCTACATGGAATTCTTCACGCGCTTTTTCTAGGTTCACACGGTTAGTTGTGATAACAGCACCTGTTAAACCGTATTCTGTATCGTTTGCAATTTCAATTGCGTGATCGAAATCTTTTGCTTTTGCAATCGCTACGACTGGTCCGAAGATTTCTTCTTTCATAATACGTGCAGAAGGCTCTACGTCCGCGAATACAGTTGGTTGTACGAAGTAACCGACTGTATCATCCGCTGTACCACCAGCTACTAGGCGACCTTCGCCTTTACCGATTTCGATGTATTCCGTAATTTTATTGAATGCTGCTTGGTCGATTACTGTTGCCATGAAATTGCTGAAATCTGTTGGATCTCCCACTGTTAGAGCGTTTGTTAACTCTTCTACACGGTTCACCACTTGGTCATATACATCTTCTACGATAACAGCACGAGAACATGCTGAACATTTTTGACCAGAGAAGCCAAATGCTGATTTCACGATTGATTGTGCAGCTAATTCTAAATCTGCTTCTTTATCGACTACGATTGTATCTTTACCGCCCATTTCAGCGATAACGCGTTTAATCCAAATTTGACCGTCATTTAACACAGATGCACGTTGGTTGATACGTAAGCCGACATCACGTGAACCTGTGAAGCTGATGAAGCGTGTTTTTGGATGATCAACTAAGTAGTCACCTACTTCAGCACCAGAACCTGGTACGAAGTTCACTGCACCTGCTGGAAGGCCTGCTTCTTCTAATACTTCGATAAATTTATACGCCACAACTGGAGTTGTTGAAGCTGGTTTTAATAAAACTGTGTTCCCTGTTACTAAAGCAGCTACTGTTGTACCAGCCATAATTGCAAATGGGAAATTCCAAGGTGAGATGACGATACCAATTCCTAGTGGAATATAGTCATAACGGTTGTATTCACCTGGACGGCTTTCTACTGGTTGACCGTTTTTAATGCGTAGCATTTGGCGACCATAATATTCCAAGAAGTCGATTGCTTCTGCTGTATCTGCATCTGCCTCTGCCCATGGTTTCCCAGCTTCTTTTGTTAATAAAGCAGAGAATTCATGTTTACGACGACGAATAATCGCTGCTGCTTTGAATAAAACGTCCGCACGAATCGCTGGATCAACTTTTTTCCAAGTTTTAAATGTTTCATCTGCCGCTTGCATTGCTTTTTCAGCTAAATCTTTGCTTGCTTTCGAAACGCGACCAATGACTTCTGTTTTCTTTGCAGGATTGTACGAAACAATTTTATCTTCCGTTGTAATGCGCTCGCCACCGATAATTAGTGGGTAGTCTTGACCTAAATAACCTTCAACTTTATTTAAAGCCTCTACATAAGCATTGTAGTTTGCCTCTTGTGAAAAATCTGTGAATGGTTCGTGTTTGTATGGAATCATGTCAGTTTCCTCCCCATGGATAAGTGGTGCCAAATGATTATGCACCTTTTAAGATTGTGTTAATTATATAATGCAATATAATTTGGCATTAATCAACTCAAATTTTAAAACTTTTTTAATTTTTGCATCTGCTTTTCATATTGGTGTTAGAATAAGCTTAATGGAATACAGGAGGACAAGATGGATAATAATGTACTACTAAGTATTTATAAATACGTCATTGAAAAAGGCGATATGGGAATTTGCGTGGTAGACACTGAGGGCAAATTGCTTATATACAATAAAAAAATGAGAGAATTAGAAGGCGTTAATGAGGATGAATTTGAGGAGAGGCGAGCCTTAGAGATCATTGATTTTGAAATCGAAAAAAGTGATATTTATAAGGTCCTCAGCTCTGAAACGCCAGTGCACAATATAAAAAAAACGTATTGGAATAAAAAAAATCAAGAAGTGACCTATATAAGCAATATTTATCCGTTGCACTATGAAGGCTCTTTAATAGGCGCTGTGGAATTTGCCCGAGATATTACACAGCTTGAATACATGATGTATCAGCCATTAAGAAGGTATGGCGCACCATTGACATTTGACATCATCACGGCCGTATCACCAGTCATGAAGGATGTCATTGAAAAGGCAAAAATTGTGGCGCTAAGTAGAATGCCTGTTGTATTGATAGGGGAATCAGGTACTGGGATTGATATGGTTGCAGAGGGAATTCATCATGATCTAAAGGTGCAAAATGATATGTTTATTGCTTTAATTTGCCGCCGAGATGAGAAAACGGTTTTAAAGCAATTTGAAAAATATATTGTGGAAAAGGAGAAAATAACCTTCTTTGCTGAGCGCATCGAATATTTATCTCTAGAAGCACAAGAAAAGATTGTTGAACTTTTCAATAATCATCCGAATCATCAGCATGTTTTAATCGCTAGTGTTGGCAAAGATCCAATTGATCTAATTCAAAAGCACGAGCTATCCAAAAAGCTTTACCGACTTTTTTCAGGTATTACGATTTATGTGCCTCCTTTACGAGAAAGAAAAGAAGATATTATGCCTTTTATCGATGATTATTTCAAAAGGCATCGTGATAGCTTTGGCTCATCTATTCAAGGGCTTTCAGAAGAAGTACGAGATACTTTTTTAAAATATGATTGGCCTGGGAATTTAAAGGAATTAGAAGTCCTGTTGGATGAAATTACCTCATTGATCACCAATGAAACAATCGTTGAATCACATATGCTACCTGTGCATTTCAAATGGAAAATTCAAAGCTCTTGTGAGGAGACGGAAAAAGAGGTTTCTACGAGTGACTTGTTTGTTATTAAAAATCAACAGGATATTCGACCGTTAGATGTCTATATGAAAGAGGTAGAGGAGTACTATATTTCGAAGGCATTGGACTTTCATCAAGGAAATATTTCTAAAACAGCTGCTGCATTGGGGATTCGTCGACAAAGTTTACAGTATCGTGTTAAAAACTATAAGCTCAATAAAAAAAGCGAAAACATTGATTAACGATGTTTTCGCTTTTTTTGGATAGGTTCCCGAAAGTGAAGGATGGAACTATCTAACTGAAGGATAGAATTACTAAACTGATGGATAGCTCTCAGCTTGTGTAATTATTTACCTTTTTTTGAAAGGCGACCAAGAGCAAATGCTGCGGCTCCTAAGCCAATTGCCATGTTCGTTTTTTTGTTAAACACTTGTTTTGTTACAAGTGCTACGTTTTGCGGACGCTCTGCTAAACGACGCATGAAGTAACCGTACCAATCATTACCAAATGGAAGGTATGTGCAGAAGTTATAACCTTCACGTGCAAGATCTAGCTGCATTTCTTTACGGAAACCATATAGCATTTGGAATTCGAATTTTTCATTTGGAATATTGTGTTGTTTCACAAATTGTTTTACATGGTTGATCACATTATGGTCGTGTGTAGCGATTGAAGTAAATTTACCATGTAACAAATGATATTCAATTAGTTTTAAGTAATTATGGTCAATATCAGTTTTTGATTGGTATGCCACATTTTCAGGTTCTTTGTAAGCACCTTTTACAATACGTAAACGGAAGTTTTTATATTTCTCAATATTTTCCTCTGATTCGAAGAAGTAAGCTTGAATAACTGTCCCTACGTTATCATACTCTTTGTGTAATTCCTCTAATAATTCAAAAGAGCTATGTAAACGCTCGTAGTTTTCCATATCAAAATTCACGAAAACATTATATTGATGTGCAAGAGCTACGATTTCTTTTAAGTTTTCATAGCAAAATGCATAATCAATATCTAAACCTAATTGTGAAGGTTTAAGAGAGATGTGTGCATCAAGCTGTTCATCATGGATAGCTTGTACAACAGCTAAAATATTATTTTTGGCAGCAGTTGCCTCTGATTTTTCGTAGACGAACTCGCCTAGATTATCGACAGTACAAGAAATATTAGCCTTGTTTAATTCTTTAATCGATTGCACAACTTCTGGTAAACTTGTACCAGCAACAACACTTTGGGCACCCATTTTTAAACCATATTTTTGTGCAGCGCTGTTTAATAATTTGTTCTCTGATAAATAAATGAAAAAGTCACGTAATACCATCATATGCCTCCAAAAATGAAAATTTTAAATTCTTGGCGATTATAACACTTTTTTTGAAAAGTAAAATGGTTTGATTTTCAGAAAAAATTTTTTTGACAGCTAGTTAGTGAGATAAAACTATTGCAGTCATTGACTTTTTCGTAGTAAAAAAACAATTTAAAAAAATTTTTTCAAAAAAAAGGACTTTTCAAAATTATAGATTTGCTTTATGTTGATTGATATATGTCTTAATTTGGGTATATGTATGATATTGGTGTTTTAGAGAGTAGTTTTACTTAAATGGCAGGATAGTATTTAGGAATCTCAATATAGAGTTATTGTTATTTTAATATAATTTATTAACTAAAAATAGTGGATATCTTAGAAGCGATTCTTAGGTATCCACTTTTGCATTTTTCAATCTAAATATCATATTAATAGTAGTTTATAGTAAAAAAAAACAGGGTGTATTATAATGAAATGGTATATAATCAAGATTAAATTATGTACGTTTTGTGAATTTATAGTTACTTTTGATTTAGAATAGTGTGTCTATATAAGCAATACAAAAGGGAATATGACCACTCTAAACTAAGATAAGGTGGAAAGTATGGCAAGAGGCAGAAAATTTAATTCAAATGGAGAACAAAGCAAACAACTATTACTTGAAAAAGCGATAGAGCTATTTTCTGATAAAGGTTATCATCACACAAAAATTAGTGACATTGTAAAGGCTGCCAATGTAACTCAGCCTACTTTTTATCTCTATTTTAAAAGCAAGGATGCCCTTTATAACGATTTGAATGCGCAATTTCAAAGTGGATTCTTTGCGGTAATGAATAATAAGTCTACTGACATTATTGAAAACGGATTACAGGGTTTTATCACGCTATTAGAGCAAAAGTTATTGAGCTTGTTCGTTTACATAATTGAAAATCCTCAATTAACAAAAATAGGTTTTATTGAATCCGAGCAATCCCATTTGCTAAAAAATCAACTGACACAGCAATTGATCCACCTTATTTATCTACATGATTGTGACAAAGATCTACAACTGTATAGTGTAGATATAAAAATCATGATAGATAGTTTGGTAGGGTCAATAGAAAGATTAATCATAACGAATTTATTAGAAGAAAAAAGGCTACCTGCAGAACTTGCAAATGATATTGTACAATTATATTTTTGGAAAACTAAAGAAGTGATATAAAAAATCCTGTCATCGATTCTTATTATCGATGACAGGATTTTTTAATTGTTTATTCTTATATGCTGATAGTAGCCTTTTTGATCTTTGCTCCTAGGGTGAATAAGTAGCATATATTCTTGATCCGCTGATAAAGCACTCTTAGGTGTAACTGTTATTGAACGCCCTTCAATTTTAACTGTTACGGGTACTTCCTTACCTCCTAAAGCAACCAGTTGAATGTTGCTCTTGGCGATTTGTGAAGTAAGTGCTGAAGGGAATTTCACTGTGAATTTTTGCGTATCAGCAATACTTTTTACAGTAGAGAGTTGTTTATATTTAGGATACTTCTCCTTCAATGCATCATAATGTGCCTGGAAAATAGGTGCTGTTGTCGTCTGAACATTTGGTTTAACGCCTACTTCATGAATGGTATGACCCGCAGGACCCGTAAATTTACCAACTGTGAGCTTTAAATAGCTTCCATCATGTAATGTATAAAAGCCTTGCATTGCACCTTTCCCGTAGGTTGTTTCTCCGTATAAAATAGCAGCTTTTTGATCTTTTAATGAGGCAGAAAGCATTTCAGAAGCACTTGCACTATAGCGATTGACAAGAATACGCGTATTTTTTGGAAACTTAGTATCTTGTTGAACTGCTGGTATTGTATAAGAGGCTTGTGCTTCTTCTAATAAATAGGCAATTTTAGCAGATTGGAATAATCCTGTAAGTTCTTCAGCTGTTGTCACATAACCGCCACCATTGTTTTGTAAATCTAAGATGAACGATGTTGCACCAAGCTTTTTTAAGTCAATCATTGCATTTTTAACAAGCTGTGCGCCATCCTCTGAAAAAGAGGCTAATGAAATATAGCCCACATTTCCAAATAGTAGGTCAGTTTGTACATTCGGTAAAGTGAATTTTTTACGTGTAATAGTTTTCGTAGTTGTTGAACCATTACTATGCTTTAATGTAACTTCCACCTTAGTTCCTTCATTACCGATTAATAGGGAGGATGCCTCTTGTGTAGAGCGACCAATTATAGATTCGCCATTAACGCCAATGATGATATCTCCAGCCTGAACATCAGCCTCAAATGCGCCGCTTCCTTCAATTACTTGTAAAATATGAATTCCATCTTCGTGTTCTTCAATCACAACACCAATCCCTATAGTAGCTAGGTTGATGCTATTCATATAATTTTCGAATTCTTGCTTAGTGAAGTAGGTTGAGTAAGGATCAAGCATACTCATGATTTCTGAGATGGATGTAGCCTTTTCTAAGTTTCCATTAATTGTTCCAACGTAAGTATCTTTCACAATCTCCTTAATTTCCTTGATAAGCTGTTGATCATTTTCAACAGCGTGAGTCGTTGTAAAAGGGAGAAGGAAGAAGCCTAGAACAAATGCGAATGACCATATTAACTTTTTCATTGGACACCTCTTTTCTAGAACTCAAAATAGAATGTAGCATGTTATGGTATTAATTGGATGGTTACATTTTGCAATTGAGTATCTGATTTTTATTATACATGAAGCCAAAGCTATAGTGGTGGACTTATATGAGATAGAAAAAGAATCCGCTTGTCACTAGAGGATAAGCAGATTCTTGTATATTATTTTTTTATCAATTTATGAATAATAAAACCAATTACTGCACCAACAATAGCTGGTAAAAGCCACCCTAAATTTTGCTCATACATTGGCAATGCTTTCAGGATATTTTCATAAGGTGTAATTTCAACTTTCATTTGTTTTAAGCCACCATATAGACTGACAAGGAGAGTTGGAACGAGCGCTAAAATATAAACAATTTGTCCACCTTTAAAGAAATGATCTGCTAGTGATAAGACCATCAATACCATAGCTAAAGGATAAATAATTAAGAGTACAGGTAGTGACGCATTAATTATTGTTGAAAGCCCTACATTTGTAATAGCTGTACTAAAAATAGTGAAGACAATTAAAAACGTTTTGTACGAAATTTTGGGGAAGAGCTTGTGGAAAAACTGTGCATTGGCAGTTAATAAACCGACAGCTGTTGATATACAAGCTAGTAAAATAGTCGCAGACAAAATAATACTTCCAAGGCTTCCAAAGAGCACCTCAGCTGATTTTGCAATAATATTTCCTCCATTATCAGAGATACCGATTGCATTGATACTTGTGTTACCAATATGGCCTAGAGAGATATAGACAAATGATAAACCAATAGCAGCAACGACACCGGCAAAAATCGTTGTTTTTACTTGTTTTTTCGTATCTTTCATACCCATATCACGCAAGGCCTGTAAAATTACGATACCAAAAACAAGAGCACTTAGAACGTCCATTGTTAAGTAACCTTGTACAAAGCCTTCAGCTAAAGGTGACACTTTATAGTTTCCTACAGCTTCTCCTGGTTCTCCCATTGGAGAGATAAAACTTTTAACAGCAAGCAATAAAATAACAAAAAGCAGGGCAGGTGTTAAAATTTTGCCTACTCGATCGACAAGTTTCGAAGGATTAATGGATAAATAAAGAATTAAAGTGAAAAACAAAATAGATGTGATAAATAGTGGCGCCCAATGATCCCTCATAGCTTCAGAGAGGAATGGCGCAATGCCTATTTCATAGGATACAGACCCTGTTCGTGGTACAGCAAAGAACGGTCCAATCGCTAAATAGACAATTGAGGTGAAAATCACACCAAAAGCAGGGCTAACACGGTTTGCAAGCAGCTGTAAATCGCCTCCTGCTTTGGCAACTGCAACGATCGCTAGTAGTGGTAAACCAACACCTGTTATAAGGAAACCAATCATAGCTACAGTGATGTTTTCACCTGCTTGTTGGCCTAATAACGGTGGAAAAATAATATTACCAGCACCCAAGAACAAGGCAAATAGTAGTAATCCTACTGCTAAATTTCCTTTGATGAAATGCAAGATGTTCTTCATAAGTATAAAAACTCCTTTAAGATTGAAAAGCTAAAACTTTCTAAAAATTTTAAATACAGAAGTGTATGTTATCATAGGAACACTAATCTTGCAATCGAAATAGTATTTCAATATAGTCGGATTTCGTCGTATTCTATAAGTTTGCTATAATGTTTGAAAAATAGTCAGTTTTTCCGATTTTTCATGAGGTAGTTATCTAGTATGATAGACACACAAGGGAATATTCTAGCATGAACGGAGGCACTTTGGTATGCAAAAGACAAAAAAATGGAGAATTCTTGTTTTAAGTACTATAGCAACTTCATTTTTAGCACTACAAACAGCAGAAGCAGCAACATATACGGTACAAAAAGGAGATACTTTAACTAAAATCGCCCAAAATCATCAAGTTTCTATTGGGGAGATTATGAAGTGGAATAATCTATCGAAAGATACGATTTATGTAGCTCAAAAGCTTGAGATTCAAAAACAATCTACGGATGAGGGAGTAAAGCCTTCCACTCCATCAACATCTGTAAAACCAACAATTAGCTCACATACAGTAGCAAAAGGTGACACATTATCAAAAATCGCAAAGCAATATAATGTGACGATTAAGGATATAATGGATTGGAATAAGCTTGAAAAAGACACGATTTTTATTGGACAAGTGTTGAAGGTTTCTCAAGGCGCAGTGATACCCGATGGTGATACTATACATAACAATGTGACTTCAGGTACGGGCACTCCATCAAAAGTAACCGCTAAAGATCCTACAGCTAATGGACAAGCGATTTATAACAAAACAGTTGAAGTTGTCAATACATTGGTTGGAACACCCTATCTATACGGTGGTAATACACCAGTAGGTCTTGATTGCAGTGGCTTTATTTTTTATGCTTTTAATCAAGGTGGTTTAAAAATAGGAAGAGCAAGCAGTGAAGGTTATTTTTATGGCAATACAACCCATGTAGAAAATCCGGTACCTGGTGATTTAGTATTCTTCGAAAATACGTATAAAGAAGGTATTTCTCATATGGGGATTTATCTCGGTGATAATAAATTCATTCATGCGGGTACAGATGGTGTAGAAGTTTCAGATGTTACGTACTCTTACTGGTCTTCTAAATTAGTAGCTTACAAGCGTTTTGACAGTGTGAAATAAAAAGTAGCGATTTTTGCCTAGGCAAAAATCGCTTTTAATTTGAGCAAAACCCCCTTCTTCAAAAAGAGAGGGGGTTTTATTCGGTTATTGTGTTACACGTGCTGTCCAACGAGAGAGGTCAGCGTCTTTTGCATCAACAAGCTCTGCTGGGAAAATAAATGTCCAAGGCTTTGTAGAGTTTGGTTGGACTGTTAGAATTGGATTCATTTTAAATGAACCTTTTGCAATTTGTTTACCTGTTGCATCAATAATTTCTAACGGTAATTGTTCTAAATTGATTGCTTTCTTATGTCCGTTGCGGATAAAAATAGTTGCATTTAAATTACCATTGTCAGCTAACTTTGCCTGTAAACCTGTGAAGTTTACCTCTGTTTCGCCTAACTCTGGTAATGTTTTAACGATTTTTGCAAGCTCTTCTTTTTGTGCTTCTGGTAATTGTTCTTCCCATGATGGATCTAATTCTAATTGATGACCACGAAGGGAAACAAGGTTAAAGGCAATTTTCCAACCATCTTCTGGCACTTCATCTGCTTTAATTGTAGCATTTTCAAACTCAAACACCCATGGACGTGCGCTTTCTGCTGGAATTGTGCCGAGCGCTTTAAAATCGAATTTTTTAGATGCTACAAGCTCATCGTTTTTATCCAAGATGAAAAGTTCAATCTCACCTAGTTCAATTGCTTGAGATAAGGATGAACGGAAAAATGCACGAACAAGCCATTTACGAGTGAGTATGTCTTCTTCGATACTAATAGAAGATAGTGACAATTGATTTGGTTTCAATGGCTCTAGCTCATTCGCTAGGAAGTTAAAAATGTATTTTTGTTCTTGTGGCACATCCCACTCTGGATGGAATGATAATTTTGTTTCCACATCACGATTATCGCCAGTGTTTTTTGCAGTATTTCCTAATAAATCTTTTGAGTCAATTGTGTTCTCCTGAACAACTTTATCTGATTTTTTAAAGAATGAAAATAAGCCCATTATTGTGCCTCCTGTTGTGCCTCAACTGTTTTCATGAAGCCTGTAATTTCAATAATTATTGAACGACGTAATTCTTGGAAATTTTTACCGAATAATTCAAGTCCTTCACGTTGGTAAATACGCATTGGATCTTCTTGCTGATAATGACGTAAACCGATTCCTTCTTTTAAATGACTCATTGCCTCTAAATGCTTTACCCAACCACTATCGATATGGCTAAGCATGATTTGAGGAAGTACTTCCATTACTCTTTCGTTTTCAGCAAATTTTTCCATATGATTGAGTAGTTCTTGTTCAGAAGGCTGAACATCCATTAGCATTTGTTTTACTTTTCCAACTTCGCGATCAATTGTAACTGGTGTGATGAACAAGGAGTTAAGTGCGTACTCCATTTGATCATAGTCCCAATCTATAGAAGACACGTCTTCCGGTGCGGCGTCATGAACAGCAAATTCAACAGTTTCACGAAGCATTTTTTTCAGCTCACCCATCAAGTCTTCACCGGCTAAAATTTTGTCGCGTAATCCATAAAGAACCGTACGCTGATCATTAATGACATCATCTAACTTTAAGTTGTATTCACGCATGCCGTACTGTGAACCTTCAACAATACGCTGTGTACGGTCTATAAGTTCTTGCACCTCTTTATTTTGAATTATGCCATTTTCATCTACAACCATTTTTGCAGAGAATTTTTCAACTTCTTCTTTTGCGTAACGGCGGAACATATCATCTTCAATAGAGAGTATGAAGCGGCTTTCACCTATATCACCTTGACGACCTGAACGCCCACGTAGCTGATTGTCTACACGGCGGCTTTCATGCTTTTCTGTCCCAATTACATATAAACCACCAAGTTCATGGACATCATCACCTAGCATGATATCCGTACCACGACCAGCCATGTTTGTCGCTACAGTAATACGACCCTTTTGACCTGCCTGTGAAATAAGTTCGACTTCTTGTTCAACTGTTTTTGCATTAAGTAATTGGAATGTTAACTTTTCCTTTTTCAGATAGTCAGCTACAGTTTCAGACTGTAAGATTGATGTTGTCCCAATTAAAATTGGCTGTCCTTTTTCGTGACGTTTCTTCGTCTCGGCTGCAACATACTTATATTTTGCTTCCTGTGTGCTAAAAATAATATCAGGCTGATCGATACGTTGACGCGGACGGTTTGTTGGAATTTGTATAACTTCCATACCGTACACTTCGCGAATTTCCTTTTCCTGAGTTTTCGCTGTACCCGTCATCCCGGAAAGCTTCGGATACATACGGAAATAGTTTTGAATAGTGATTTGCGCCTGGGATTTATTTTCATCCGTAATGGCTACACCTTCTTTAGCTTCAATTGCTTGATGTAAGCCATCAGAAAGTGAACGACCTTCTAGAATACGACCTGTAAACATATCAACAAGCTCAATTTTGTCCTCTTTCACAATGTAATCAACATCGCGTTTAAACATAACATGTGCACGCACAGCTTGGATTACATAATGGAAAAGAGTTTGATGTTCTAAGTCATACAGATTGTCTACATTGAAGGCTGCCTCAACTTTTTCAATACCTTTATCTGTAAGAGAAGTAGCCTTTGTTTCATCATCGAAATCATAATCTTCGTCTGCTTTAAAACGTTTCGCTAACATAGCAGCAATACGATGTAATTCATCGTTAGAAGGCATTTTACCTGCGATAATTAACGGTGTTTTCGCTTCATCGATTAATACACTATCCACTTCATCGATAATAGCGAAGTGATAAGGACGTTGCACTTTATCTGCTAAGCTATAAGCCATATTGTCACGTAAATAGTCGAAGCCAAACTCAGTACCCACACCGTACGTAATATCTGCATTATAGGCTTCTTTCTTTTCAGCCGGTTCCATCATCGGTACATTTAAACCAACAGTTAAGCCAAGGAAACGATGGATTTGGCCAACTAGCTCATAGTCTCGTTTCGCCAGGTAATCATTTACTGTGATGACGTGAACACCTTTGCCTTCTAATGCACGCACATAAGAGGGAAGGGAAGCAACAAGTGTTTTACCTTCACCTGTAGGCATTTCAGCAATATTACCTTCAGTTAATACCAGACCACCGATAAGTTGTACATCAAAATGACGCATTCCTAATACACGCTTTGAGGCTTCGCGTACAACAGCAAATGCGTCCGGGATAATTGATGTAATAGGCTCACCTTGTTCTAATTGATCTTTGAAAATAAAAGTCATTTCTCGTAATTCAGCATCTGACTTGTTAACATATTTTTCTTCAAGATTGTTAATTTGATCTACTATTTTGTAGTAGCGTTTTAATTGACGAGCACTAGTTTGCTCTTTGTTGCTTTTGAAAATTGAGAACATGAAATATACGCTCCTTTAATGTTGTCTACATGCTAGACACTCCATTATTCTATCAAATTTTGCGAATGGTGACTACAATTGACTATATAGGAATCTATTAATGCTAAAATGTACAAAATATTTGTGAAATCGTGGAAAATGTTTAGAAAAAGTATATTTCAATGCTTGTTCATGCTATAATCAATTTGGATTTCAATGTAGATTATTTATTTGAGGAGGAGAGACATGCTTTACGTGTCTTTAATAGCAGCATTCGTTGCATCCATTTTGTTAACTCCATTAGTGAAACGTTTAGCGTTTAGAATAGGTGCAGTTGACGCACCAAACTATCGAAAAGTACATGCTCGAATTATGCCAAGACTTGGCGGTTTGGCCATTTTCCTTGCCTTTATAATTGGCGTGACGATTTTATATTCTTTTTTAGTCCATACGAAACATGGTAGTAACGAAGCTTTATTAGCTATCATTATTGGTGCTTGTATAATCGTGATCACGGGTGTTATTGATGATATGCGTGAGATTTCTGCTAAAGCAAAAATGCTTGGTCAGCTAGTTGCTGCCCTGATTGTTGTTTTTGTAGGCGGTATTGAAATTGAAATGGTAAATCTACCGTTCTTAGGTACATTAGACTTTGGTTTACTTAGTATTCCATTAACGATTATTTGGATTATCGGTATTACAAATGCCATTAATTTAATTGATGGCTTAGATGGTTTAGCTGCAGGTGTCTCTACAATTGCACTTATTACATTAGCTGTCATGGCGTTTATTATGAGTAATGTGTTTGTTTTAGCGTTAGCAGCCATTTTAGCTGTAGCTTCACTTGGTTTCTTATTTTATAATTTCCACCCAGCAAAAATCTTTATGGGTGATACAGGGGCATTGTTCCTTGGATTTATGATTTCTGTGTTAGCGTTACTTGGTTTTAAAAATATTACATTTGTAGCTTTAATCATCCCAATTATTATTCTTGGTGTTCCGATCTCTGATACGTTCTTTGCGATTGTTCGTCGTGTTCGCATGAAGAAGAAATGGTCTGATCCAGATAAATCACACTTACACCATCGTTTACTCGATATGGGCTTTACACATCGACAAACAGTCTTAATCATTTACGGAATTGCAGTGATGTTTGGATTAGCAGCTATCATTTTCTCTATGGCAAAGGTTTGGGGAGCTATTTTACTTGTAGCGGTCATCCTAACAGCTATTGAAATCTTTGTAGAGGTTATCGGATTGGCTGGTAAAAACTATAAACCATTATTGAATTTTGTACGGATTTTTAGTAAATAATAGACAAAAGGAGGTGTCTCAAAAACATTTGAGATACCTCCTTTTATTTGTAGGCAAATAAAAAAGAGCAGTGGTGTTCTATTTAGTATACATATTAAAAGTCAGAACAGCCGATGATAAAGTTGGAGTTACATAAAAGGGCGAGCTGAGAAATGGATAGCTTTAAATAGTTTCTGTCTTTATATTTACTATATAATTAATAAATAACTATATTTACTATATTTAACTAATATAATAAATTTGCAATACCATTAATCGATGAGAGTATAAAATATTTTGTGTAAATGAATAAGACGACAAAAAAGGAAGACCTTTTCTTGGTAGAATTAAGTCACCACAACCAATCCTAGAAAAGAGGTCTTCCCTATGAATCAGTTTACAACAGAAATTGTCGATGCACTAGTCAAAAAACAAGATATTACAGAGGTTTTTCGCTCACATTTAGAAACAGCGGTCAATACACTGCTGGCGACAGAACTGACAGCCTTTTTAGATTATGAAAAATATGATCGAATCGGCTTCAACTCTGGCAATTCACGCAATGGTTCGTATTCACGGACGTTACATACAGAATACGGTGATTTAAACATCCAGATTCCACGCGACCGTAACGGTGAGTTCGAGCAACAGACCGTCGCACCCTATAAACGTTCAAATGACACGTTAGAATCAACCGTTATGCACCTCTTCCAAAAAGGGATTACGATGTCAGAAATTGCCGGTTTAATTGAAAAAATGTATGGCCATCATTACACGCCACAGACGATTTCCAACATGACAAAAGTGGTCACAGAACAGGTAGAAGCCTTTAATAAACGTCCCTTAAATGCACGCTATGTCTGCGTTTATCTAGACGCGACCTATATTCCTGTTCGTCGTGATACGGTATCCAAAGAAGCTGTTTATATCGCTGTTGGTATTCGCGAGGACGGCTCAAAAGAAGTACTTGCCTATTCGATTGCACCAACTGAATCCGCGTACAACTGGCAGGAACTTCTCACAGAACTCAAGGAACGTGGTGTCGAAGAAATTCTTCTGTTTATTTCTGATGGCTTAAAAGGCATGGTGGATGCAATTACTACGGACTTCCCGAAAGCACAGTACCAAACTTGTCTAGTACACCTGGCACGCAATATCTCGCACAAGGTCCGTGTAGAAGATCGTCAAGAAATCTGTGATGATTTTAAAACAATTTACAAGGCGGCAAATAAAGAAGCAGGACAACTCGCGCTAAATGATTTCTGTTCGAAATGGCGAAAAGCCTATCCTAAAGTTGTGAAATCTTTGCATGACAATGCCTATCTCCTAACGTTTTATGGCTTTCCGCAAGCGATTTGGCGTAGTATTTATAGCACCAATCTAATTGAGTCATTTAATAAAAAAATCAAGAAATATACAAAACGCAAAGAGCAATTTCCAAATGAAGAATCACTTGAACGTTTCCTTGTTTCACAATTTGAAGATTACAACCAAAACTTTGCGACACGTTGTCATATCGGTTTCAATCAGGCACGTGCAGCACTTGAAGCGATGTTTGAGCTACAAGAATAAGCAGGAGGGACACGCAGCGCGAAATTTTGTTTTTTGGGAAGGGTTAACCCTTCCCAAAAAACAAAATCATTCCTTCGAACAAGTCTATTTAAAAATCAAAAGTGATGATCTATAAGAAAAGGTTGGATTGTCATTTACACAAAAATATTGACAGTCCCTAATCGATTGTGGAGTGTGTAAATATTATGACTGCTTTATTTATTTTCAATTTATTCAAGAAAAAATATGAAGATGAAAAATCTGGATTTTATGAATTTGTTCATTCGAGAAATTTCGTTGAGATACTTGAGCCTTTAACACATTTTAAAGTCCCAGCAAATCATCCACTTGTTAATACAAATGACAATGAAAGTAAATGCTTATTAATTTTGATGTTTTTACTGAAGGATTATTGCGATACAACAAATGAAAATGGTTTTGCGGAACAATTAAAACTTTTAATTATAGCATTGCAGGAAAATGAAATAGCAATAGATGACCTGAAGAATGAAATATACTTTATGTTAGCTGATGGTGAAATCTGCACAAGTGAAGTATGGGCAAATGCTGACATTTACTTAAAAAAAGTGCTGAATCTAAATAATTTTAAGGTGAATATAAAAGAATAGCCTATTTTACAGGTTGTTCATCGGAAGAATGGCAAATTATTTTACTTATGCCGTTCTTTTTTATTTTTTGTGACAATATGTCCGGAAAAGTTGTCCAAGACAGGTATATTAAATTGAAATATTATAAGTGTAAGTAAGGAGGAATGGAAATGAAAACGACCGAAGAACAAACAGGGACCATCCAAGCGCACTTTCACAAGATACGACGTAATATTACTGTTTTACAAAAAAAAGGAGATTTTAAAGAGGCTTCACTAGATCGATTAGGAAAATTCATGCTTGTAATCGACAGTATCCCTTTCAACGAAAACAAGCCTGTGCCATTGGCTCCAAATGATGTGAAATTAATAAAGGACAAAGTAGAAGATAGGTCTGAGGCTTTTAGAAAGGAATTATACAGATTGGTTAGTGGAACGCGGAAGAAGGTTCTGCCATTTTCGCCTAAGGACATAAAGCGGCTGACTGAACATGCCAACCTGATTAAACTAATTCCATGTTCAATTCGTATGATTGCTGACATTCTAGACTTCGAAATACAAGTTAGTGATGAATTAGAGTTAAATGTTCAAAAATTAATAAAAATGCTAGAAGATTACAACCCACGAAAATATATAGCGCAGGAGGTAAATAAAATGTCAACAAACGATTTAATCTCTATTCAAACACATGATGATATTGCAGAGCAATTACATTCAAGTACACCAGATGAAATACGTCGTTATTTTAATTTCCAGGCTGTTTATAATCACTTTAACATGATGAACATAATTAAAGGCGATAGCTCAGCCATAGCATTTACCTATAACGATGAAGGTTTTGAGGTAGATATGTGTCTTTATTTTATTAAACAGCCATTTTCAAACGGTGATGTCATGCAAATTGGTTTGCTAGATTACAATTCTAGTAGAGAAGAATATGAGCTAGTTTTTCTTGAAAAACCTCTTTTAACTACGGAGGTATCAATGTATATTCAAGATTTACTAAATGAAAAGGCCATTGAGTATATTTATCCAGATGAAGTTGAGAAATTAAATGGTTTATTAAACGCTTTATAAATGTTATTTGATATGTATTTTTCCTGTATTGACCAAACAAAACAATAACAAAGGACAGGTGTAAAAATGATTGAAATTAATAAGGATTATAATAAAACGTTAATGATCATCTACATGGCTACAGTTTTAGCAAAGGAATCCTACACAATTGAAGAAATTGCAGAGGTTTTTGAATCAGATACCCACGAATGGTTTAAGCATAATCAAGAACCTCTTTCAACTAACCTACACGCTTTTTTAAGCATCAGATTTAAAATGGCTCAAAATATTAGCGAGGATATGGACTATGTTACTCGTTTCAAAAATGAAAATAATAAATGGGAGTATCGTATTAATATCAAAGATACGCAAATCCAAGCAAAGTGTATAAAAGTAGTGTCGAAAATGCTAGAAAAGTTAGATCTTTCTTATGAACTTGATCAAGATAATCAAGTTATTGAAAGAAATTATTTGAACGATGAGGGCTTGTATATATCTGCACCTAAAATTTTCGCCTTATGTGAATGGCTAGAAGCGGCAACAGGTAGCTTACTAGAATCTGCTTTAACATTTGAACAAGCTATACAGCTGAAGGTAGTCAAATACTAACATAACTTTTGAGGGAGAGGAATGCTATTATTCTCTCCTTTATTAGATATTATTTACACTGTGAAGGTTTGAGATGTAAGCAGCCGTTGTACATGAATTGCAAAAACTATTGGTAGGGCACAACTATAATCGTTATACCAGATCAAAATATAACTAAGGGACAAAAAGTATAGAGATGTATTTCACAAGTGACACACATTTCAATCATAAAAAAATACTGCTTTTTGAGTCACGTCCTTTTACTTCTATTGAAGAAATGAATGAAGCATTAATTAGTATTTGGCATTCTACCATTCAACCTAAAGACACAATATTTCATCTGGGTGATTTTAGCTTTGGAAATGTAGAAGAAACAATGGCTATCTTGCAACGTTTAAATGGAAAAATCCATCTAATTCAAGGCAATCATGATATCGATAAAAAATGGCAAAAAATACTTGGAGAAAATTTAATTGAGTGCTTTCATCCAATTGGCACACAGCCCACATATAATAAGCATCGTATGTGGCTAACACATTACCCGATGTGTATTGGCTTGCGCCCTCGTAAGTGGAGTATATCGGGTCATATTCATAGTACAGATAATCAGGATCTTAACCAGCTTAATGTAGGTATTGATGCAAGACTATGGAGACATAAACCATTCGGACAACCAATTTCAATGGATGAGCTTTGGAAGGTCATAGAGGAGAGGACACCATTAATAGAAGAAATATATAGATTAGTAAAGTAAGGAAGAACTCTGTTTTTATTTACTAGTTTCTCATCTATTATTCAGTGAAATAACTATTATCATAAAAAATCAGAGGTGATACAATGAAATCATTTGTTATAAATAGGAAATTTAGTTTATTTAATGATGGTACTAATCATATCAGTCAACACTATTTCTCTTTATTTATAGACAGTACGCGAATGAAAATGCCAGTAAAAGCAATGTCTCACTTATTCTATACTTTTGTTGCTTATGAAGAGGAATATGAGCCTCACCATTTGTTTGAAGAAGCATTCGTAGATCTTGAAATGGCGTTAATAGAACTGCAACAATTAATAAAGGATATTCATTTAACAACAGCATCTGATACTGTTTTCGAACTCGGCATGCTATATGAATTTATTGAATCTTTTATTCAAAAACACAACACATTATATCCAAAAAAGAATAACAAAGTGTTGGAGCATATCCATTCTAGTCTGATCATTGATTTAATTGAGCTCTTTTCACGATTATCCGACTTATCAATTTCCACTGAACCATTCTATAAAGGTATTCAAGCATTATGTCACGCTGTAAAGCAAAAATCTGAGATATACAAGGAAATAGCATATAACAGAATGGAAATACGTTTTCCATGTTGGTTAGAGGTTGAGCAAATGATTATTTACCACCATTTAGCGGAAAATTTGTGGCTATCACTTAATAGGTTATCATTAAATCCTATTAGTAGTGATTTTAAAGGGGATCTTCAATTTTATTACGATGATATTTTAGGTCATAATTTCCATTGGATGTTTCAGAGGGAGATGGGGAATTTTGAATAATATATATGAATTGGTTAGCGAAAAAACGCTAGAATTACGTCTTTTTTGTGATGAGCAAGGAATCTCTTTCCCAATCTATGAATCAGCATTTGAATTATTATCAAAGGATGCATCAATGCATTCTCTTTTAAAAATCAGTGAAAGACTTAAGTACCATTCAATATCCTCTCTAAAACAAAAAGAACTACAACAACTGTATCATTGGTTTTCGGATTTACATGACATCAACAAAGAAAATCCAGTTATCTTAAAAAGCTATTTTATTTATATAAAACAAATATATTTATTAATCATAGAAGCTCAAACATTGTACTACCAACGGTTAACTAATATAACATCCAAAATATCCTTTTATCAAGAGTCCCTTCTATTAAAAAGTGCATCTCGGCTTCAAACATTAGAGGCGATGAAACGTATGGAGCTTTTTTTCTGTGATATTTTGCAACCATCAATTAAATCTGATCAATTGAAATTATACACTCTTATTGATTATGCAAAAATAGGCGTCAATTTATCATCGGAAAGTGGTGGTCTGATAAAGAGGTGAAGCATTTAATTTTTCGTCAAAGCTTTCAGCAAGGTATTGAAAACCTATAATGGTTCATTTAATTCAGTTATGCACATATTGATGAAAAAGACCATAGACAAGATTACTTGTCTATGGTCTAAAAGTCTTTACATTTATCTATTCAATAACTGAATTGTCATCACTACTAGCAGCACTATCTGTTCCTGTATTGCCACTTGTTAGGCTCGATGATTGCTCGTTTAGGCCAAGATGGTTTTTGAAAATCTCTTTTGTTTCTTCAACAGAATCTTGATTTAACTGGTAATAATAAATACCAGTAGATGTATCATCCGTGCCATCTAATGTTAAGGAATCGATACGTGGTGCACCTTTTGATAAATAAGATAAGAAGGACTTCATTTCAGTGAATGTCATATCTGTTTTCATATTATCACCAAGAGCTTTAATGACATCATCATATTTCGTAACGGACTTAACAGAAGCGACTTTTTTAATAATCGCAGAAAGAATTTCTTGTTGACGTTTACCACGCTCAATATCATTATCTTGTTTACGTGTTCTTGCAAGTGCAAGTGCCTCACTACCATTTAAATGCTGTAAGCCTGGCTGTAAGTTAATTGTAAACTTATCAAATTCATCTAATTCATGTAAAGCATATGGTACTTCAGCTTCAATACCACCTAAAGCATCGACTACATCAATAAAGGCATTGAAATTCATACGTACATAGTAATTGATAGGAATATCAAATAGTTCCTCTACTGTTTCAATCGTAGTAAGTGTTCCACCCATAGCATGAGCATGAGTAATTTTATCTTTATAACCTACTTTAGGAATATAAACGTATGAATCACGAGGAATACTTAGCATTTTAATTGTATGGGTTTTATTATTTAATGTAGCTAAAACGAGTGCATCGGAGCGTGAATGGTCTGAACCTTGCCCACGATTATCACTATCATCAACCCCTACAAATAAAATAGATACATTATCTTGTACAGGCTCTACTTTCTCTACACGTTGCGTAGAAACCTCTCGACCTTCTAACTCCTCATATGCTGAGTCTGCAGCATGCTCTACCTGTTTTGTAAGGTAAACAGCATAAGCCGTTACACAAATCACCAAGCTGGCAACAAGGAGTAGTGTAACTTTTATAATTAAGGAAGCTTTAGAAGATCTCTTTTTATTTGGACTAACAGATCTTTTTTTCATAATAGATATATTCTCCTCTAATTATTGGGAATAATAATGCGATGAAGCTAAATTTTATTCAATTTTAACTCAGTAGTTGTGTGGATAATAAAATAGCTTAACAAAAAAATTATACTATGCATATTTAGTTTCGACAATTAAAACTATTTAATTGACAATAAATTCTACAAATTGAGCATCTTCGAAAGTGGTGGAAGCCTGTCCATTAGTCATTTCTGTTATCCAACTTCGGAACTGTTCCTCTTCCTCTTTTGGCACAGAAACAATGATTTCAACACCCTCCAAATAGCGTATTTCCTCTAAAGTATATAATGAACTTCTTATTTCATTTTCGACTTTTCCTAGCCATGTATAGTCAATTGCTACTTTCATGAAATGATGCAGTTTACGTTCAACTACCTGTGCAGCAATCAATCCCTCTGTAGTTGCTTTTCCGTAAGCACGAATGAGACCACCACCACCGAGCTTAATGCCTCCAAAATAGCGAGTCACAACAACGACCGTATCTTTTAACCCTTGTTTTTTTAAGACCTCTAACATAGGGACGCCTGCTGTACCGCTAGGTTCCCCATCATCATTTGCCTTTTGAATATGATCATGCTCGCCAATAATATAAGCAGAGCAGTTATGTGTTGCATTATGATGCAATTTTTTTATACCATCTATAAAAGAAATTGCATCCTCTTCCGTTTCTGCACGTTCTATATAAGTAAGAAAGCGAGATTTGGAAATGACGATTTCGCTTTCACCATATCCTTTTACAGTTAAATAGTTTTCTCTCATTCGTATCAATCTCCTTTTAACTAGAGTTCTATTCTATAATTTTCATGAAGAAAAAGCATTAAATTTTAGCATGGTAATGCTATAATAGGTGTAGACTAGGGAATATGTGATTTTAGTCTATTAAATTAGTAAGTAATCATAAGACATTAGACTGGGGAGTATACTATGTTTTCAAATGATACCTTCGATTTAAAGTCGCTTGATGACATTTTCAATCGAATGTTAGATACAATCATGAGCTCAAAGGATGATATCTTTATTATAAGTGAACAAAGCCGCAGAAGCTTTGAAGATATGCAAAAAGAGCTAGAAATTGTTCGAAAACAAATATCAATCGTAATTGATGATGGCGATGCATTGGAAAAAAGTACGCAGCTTGCTAAGCAACGACTTGTATTAGTGAGTAAAGCTTTTGATAATTATACCGAAGAACAAGTTAGAGAAGCATATGAAACTGCACATGATTTTCAAGTAAAGCTCTCCGTTATTAGAACACAAGAAAAACAGCTACGGGATAAAAGAGATGATCTAGAGAGAAGATTAAGAGGATTACTCGATACGATTGAACGTGCTGATCATATTGTCAATCAGGTAAATGTCGTTTTGAATTACTTAACTTCAGATTTAAAAAATGTTGGTTTAGCCCTTGAACAAGCAAAAATGAAGCAAGATTTTGGGATACGTATTATTGCAGCTCAAGAAGAAGAGCGGAAGCGTTTATCGAGGGAGATTCACGATGGACCTGCTCAAATGCTTGCAAATGTACTTATGCGCACTGATTTAATAGATAGAACGTATCGTGAAAAAGGTATTGAAAAGGCATTGGCTGAAATTGCCGATTTAAAGAAAACGGTACGCAATGCTTTATCTGAGGTGCGACGTATTATTTATGATCTACGACCAATGGCACTTGATGATTTGGGAATTATTCCGACATTAAAGAAGTATTTATCGACAGTAACTGAATATAATCCAGGTGTTGAAATTCATTTCCAATCGAGAAGTACAGAAAAACGTATACCTTCAAATTATGAAGTATCCATTTTCCGATTAGTGCAAGAATGTGTAACAAATGCCATGAAGCATGGAAAGTGTAAAGACATTTGGGTGAAGCTTGAATGGTTAAAAGATGCCGTCAATATTGTTGTAAAAGATGATGGTATAGGCTTTGACCCACAAGTAGTGAAGGACCATTCCTTTGGGATTTTAGGAATGAAAGAACGTATTGAAATTTTAAATGGTACTATCACCATTACTAGTGAAATCAATCGAGGTACGACGGTATTATTTAAAATACCATTAGAAGTAAAATGATGTAACTGTTGCAGAAATTTAGGGGGTAAAGACAAATGACAAAGATTATTATTGTAGACGATCACCAGCTATTCCGCGAAGGAGTAAAACGCATTTTAGATTTTGAAGATACGTTTGATGTAGTAGCAGAAGGTGACGATGGCACAGATGTGGTTACGTTATATGCTGAAAACGAACCAGATGTAGTACTTATGGATATTAACATGCCAGGTAAAAATGGCGTAGAAGCAACGGCAGAGTTAATTACTGAATTTCCAGATGCTAAAGTGATTATGCTGTCCATACATGATGATGAAACATATGTTACACATGCATTAAAATCAGGTGCTCTTGGCTATATGTTAAAAGAAATGGATGCAGATGAAATCGTTGAGGCGATTAAAGTTGTTGCAAACGGTGGATCTTACTTACATCCAAAAGTAACAAAAAATTTAGTGGCAGAGTTCAAAAGACTTTCAGAACACGAAAATAAAGGTAACTTCCACCAAACGGAAATTCGTCGTCCATTCCATTTGCTAACGAAACGTGAATGTGAAGTATTACAGCTATTAACAGATGGCCAGTCAAACCGTACAATCGGCGAGACACTGTTTATCTCTGAAAAAACGGTTAAAAACCACGTATCAAGTATTCTACAAAAAATGAATGTGAATGACCGTACACAAGCCGTTGTAACAGCTATCAAAAATGGCTGGGTTGAAGTACGATAATTGCTAAAACTGTTTTTAAAAGCTACTTTCTATTGAAGTAGTTTTTAAAACAGTTTTTTATTGTTTTTTGGTAATAATTTGTATTGAGCTTACTTGATGAAGAACAGGTTATTCACAATTTTGTAACATTACTATTCGTACGTATAAACATGATAACTAGCAGATCATGCAACATTTTACAGCCTAATGCGTCATAAGGAAGATGTAGCACCTAAATGTTGAAAATGCACAACAAAATTCCTACGAAAGCATTTATATGCTACAATATGCGCGGGAGGTTTTTTGATGTTAAAGAAAAGTTTTCTAGCAGTTCTAATCTTATTAGTGTTAACTGCCTGTGGTAATAAAGATGAGAAGATGAGTGATGAAGAACGAGATAAAGTAATAGAGGATGGTACAGTTGGCTTTGAAATGATGGGTGGAAACGTAGAAAAGGCTGATAATGTACCAGCGGGAGATGAAAAAGCGATTTTAGCATCTTTTGATGAGTATATTGCTGCATTAAATGCTGAAGAAATTGATCGTTATATGAATACTATCTCGAAAAATCCAAAGGGTTTTAAATACGATGAAGAAAAAACATATGCAACAGAAGTATTTGAACAATTTGATATTAAGCGTGAAGTAGAAAATGTAACAATTGCCAAGTATGAATCAAAAGAGGCGCAAGTATTTGCCAACATGAAAATGCACTCACTTCAGCTTGAGACAAATGTCGAACATGAAAGTGCAGGACGTCAGGTAACAGTCTTTGTCAAAGAGGACAACGATTGGAAAGTGACAAGTGTCTTTTATATTGGTGACGACTCACAGTCAAGTACAGGAAATTAACAGAAGCTATCTTCATTCAACATAAGAATTGAGTGAAGATATGCCTATTATACATAGACAATGAATGTGAAATGGAAGCTAGCTTACTAGCATAACTCTAGAAGGACGAGAACGTGAATCCCACGTTCGTCATTCATTTCACATTCATTTCTTTTTGCTTTCCGTAGTTTGTGCGAAACCGAAGCGACAGTACAAACGAACAACAATTGCACCAAGAAGAAATAGATTGTAAACTAAGAATCATAGGAGAGTGGACATGGATGAGGACGGCAATCGTAACAGATAGTACTGCATATATTACAGCTGAGGAACGTGCACGCTTAAACATTCACATGATACCTTTAAGTGTCAATATCTCAGGTCAATTATTTGCAGAAGAAGTAGATATCACAGCATCTGAATTTTATGATAAGGTGCGTGGTAACAAAGAATTTCCCAAAACAACGCAGCCTCCAATCGGAGAATTTGCCGCTCTTTTTGATGAGCTAGCAAAGGATTATGATGAGGTAATTTCCATCCATTTATCGAGTGGTATTAGTGGAACATACCAAGGTGCAGTGCAGGCAGGTGAAATGGTGGAAGGTATTGATGTTTATGCCTTCGACAGTGAAATATCCTGTGCTGTTCAAGGCTTTTATGTTTTAAGAGCAGCTGAAATGGCGAAAGAGGGTCATTCAGCAAAAGACATACTTGCAGCATTAGCGGACATGCAGCAGTATATCCGAGCTTACTTCATTGTAGACGACTTAGCACATTTACAGCGTGGTGGGCGTTTATCTTCTGCGGCAGCATTAATCGGTGGTTTATTACAAGTAAAGCCTGTTTTACATTTTGTGGACAAGGTAATTGTACCTTTCGAGAAAATCCGTACACGTAAAAAGGCATTGAAACGTGCTGAGGAATTGCTAGCAGAGGATGCCAAAAAGTATGAAGCAATGGACGCTGTTGTCATTCACGGGAATTGCCCTGCCGAAGCGCAAGAATGGCTAGAGCAATTAGCCGCAACATACCCGAACGTAAACTTTAAATTAAGCTATTTCGGTCCTGTTATCGGTACTCATTTAGGTGAAGGATCGATGGGCTTAGGATGGACAAAAAAATAACGAAATGTAAGGAAGTCTCTACAACAAAAGTAGAGGCTTTTTTCTATGAAAGGAGAAAATGTAATGAGATATAGAGGTTGGTTGTTGCCACCAGCATTACGTGATTTTCATGAAGGACGTATTTGGTTAAAAGATCATTCACCATTTTCAGCAGAAGATATTGATAAAGCGATACAGCGAAAATACGTCAGTATAATAGAAGGAATTCAAATGAAGTCCGTTATGAAATGCAATCGTTGCCACAATACAGACCCGCAATTATTCACAAAATTCGATTGCTCAAAATGTCGACGAAAATGTGTGTATTGCCGACACTGTATAAAGATGGGTAGAGTAAGTAGCTGTACACAATTAATCATTTGGACTGGCCCCAAGTCGATAAAGATTAATAAGCACGCATTAAAATGGTCGGGTCAATACACCGAACTACAGCAACAGGCAGCTAATGAAACCTTAGCAAGTGTGAAAGCAAAACGATCGCATTTAATTCATGCTGTATGCGGTGCAGGCAAAACAGAGCTACTTTTTCCTACTGTCTATGATGCATTAAAGCGAGGGCTACGCGTTTGTATAGCTACACCACGTACAGATGTAGTGTTAGAACTGTATCCACGCTTTCAACAGGCTTTTCCTGAAACAATCATTCATGCTTTATACGGTGGAGCACTTTACCAAAATGGCTATGCGCAGTTTGTTATAGCAACGACCCATCAGCTCTACCGATTTGATAAGGCATTTGATGTCATGATTGTAGATGAGGCAGATGCTTTTCCTTATACATTTGATGAAACCCTACAAAAAGCAGTAGGAAAGGCTAAAAAGGAAAATGCTCCTCTCGTATTTGTGACAGCAACCCCATCATCATCCTTACTCCATACCTACCAGCAAGAAAGTTACTCTTTTATTCCAAAACGCTATCATAATCATCCTTTACCAGTTCCACAAGATCGTGCTTTATGGGGCTATGATAAATGCTTCAAGCGAGGTAAAATCCCCAACAGGTTGAAAAAATGGGTAGAAGAACGCTTACACCACAAGGAGCCCTTTTTATTATTTTTCCCAACAATTGCCTTAATGGATAGTGCAACACCTCTTTTACAAGAGTTAAATGAAAACATATTAGCTGTGCATGCTGCAGATCCAGAGCGGAAGGAAAAAGTGCTAAAGCTACGAAATAAAGAAGTTCCAGGCTTACTAACAACAACCATATTAGAAAGAGGCATTACAATTAGCAATGTACAGGTGGCCGTTATAGGGGCAGAGTCATTGATTTTTACTGCCAGTGCCCTCATTCAGATTGCAGGTCGAGTTGGACGAAATGTTCAATTTCCTGATGGTGAAGTCCTTTTCTTTCATCATGGTAATACGGCAGAAATGGATGAGGCATGTGCGAAAATTCAATTTTATAATAAGAAGGGCTTCTCTGAATGAATAAAATGGAATCCCGTTGTTTAATGTGTACACAGCCATTAAAAATAACTATTTCCTGGAAAATGATTTTAACTAAGCAATTCTCACCGACTCTATGTGAAAGATGTGTCGCTCGTTTTGCACCTTCACAATCTGCTACATCCCTCTATCAATATAATGAGGCGATGAAGGATTACTTACACCAGTTAAAATTTCTTCAAGATGTAGCGCTTGCAAAGGTTTTTCGACAGGAGCTTTATAATCGTCTCACCAAAGAAAAGGCGATTATTTTACCCATTCCAATGCACCCTCTTAAACAACAGGAACGTACCTTCTCACATACTGATGAACTATTAAAGGCAGCTCATATTCCTTTTATTCAATTATTAGAAAAGACAACGACAGAAACACAAAGCTCAAAAAATAGAGAGCAGCGTCTACATGTAGCTCCACTTTTTCGCTTAAAGGAGGGTGCTCAAGTCGAACATAAAAATTATCTTCTTTTTGACGATATAAAAACCACAGGGACGACTCTACAGCATGCTACAACTATTTTAATGCGTGCAGGCGCTAAAAATGTCCAATACTTCACATTAATTGAAGGATGAAAATGCCAATACATTATGTATAATAGTTAATGAGACAGCATTCGTAGATAAATTTGCTAGAAAGAGGAGGAAAGGCCAATGGCAGAGGTTCGTAATTGTCCAAAATGTAATGAATTTTTTAATTATACAGGAGTCCGAGAAGTGTGTCATAAGTGTGCACAATCAGAGGAGGAGCTTTATCAAATCGTTTATCGTTTCTTACGTAAACGTGAAAACCGTGCGGCAACAGTAGAACGTATTGTGGAAGCAACGGGAGCAGATAAAGATTTACTGTTTAAATGGGTCCGTAAAGGTCGTTTACAGCCAGCGATGTTTCCTAACCTTGGCTACCCATGTGATAACTGTGGCCACTTAACTTCAAAGGGTAAACTATGTACAAAATGTCAAGACGAGTTAAAATCGGACCTTCGTACATTTGAAGCAGCAAAGGAATTCCGCGAAAGTGTGCAACAGCGAGATCAAGCGACTTATCATGTAGATCGGGATAAGTCAAAGTAGCAATTCCAACAGATGCTAGGACAAAACTAGCTTATATTAGTGAGAAGAGGTAGGGACATAACTAAATTGTTCCTTCACAAAGCAGAATAATCTCTAAAATAACAAAACACGATAAATATAAGAACCGAACTATTCCGAAACACTTCATGAGCGTTTCATTGGATAGTTCGGTTTTTTTGTTTGTCGAAACATCCGTATCTCAACCTCTTTTCTATTTTTAACGTTGTCTCTTAATAGTCCTTAGCTACTGGCTGTGAACTTTCTTAAATTCACGGCCAGTAATGCGAGCCCCATTTCGCTTGCTATCCTCGATTTTCCTCTTACAGAAAATCGAGTGAAACCCAAATTAGCCTTCAAGAATCCAAAAAACTGGTTCCACGTCGATTTTGCGTTTTCGATAAATAGCATTCGTTTTCTCCTCTGAAAGCTTGGCTCTAACATATTCTTTTGCTGTTCCCATTTTTCATTCAACATGATTTTCCGATTGGTGCCTTCTTTTGCTTTTGTACAAGATGAACGGAATGGACATCCTGAACAGTCTTCACACTCGTAGATGTTGAACGTACGTTGGAAGCCTGTACGATCATTCCATACAGATTGATACTTCAATTCTAGACGTTTCTGATGAGGGCATGCTTATAGCCCTTTAATTTAAAAATAATAGACAAAGTCGAAAAAATCGACTTTGTCTATAGTCTGGGATGACTCTAAAATTTTTTTTGGAGTCATCTTTTTTTATGTAAAACCTTCACATTTTGTAAGACAATCCGAAATAATAATAAGTTAAGCTTTTTAGATAGGAGGGGAATTATGAAAATTACATCTTATGGTGTCAATGCTGTGAACGCCTATAAAAATCAAACTCGTAACGTTAAATCCACGGAAAATAAAACATCCTTTGCCGATAAAATTGAAATTTCAAAGGCAGCGCAGGAAATGCAAGGTTTTTCCACATACGGTTCAGAGCGTGCTGACCGAATGCAACAGCTCAAGGCAGATATCGATTCCGGCGCTTACAAAGTCAATGCGCGTCAAGTTGCAAAAGATATGTTGAAATATTATCGTTTCTAGAGAATAGCAGAAAGGGTGTTAAGCAAGATGTCTATAGAAGTGATTTTTTCTACATTAACCAAGCTAGAACGAATGCATAAAAGTTTACTCGAACTAGCCTTTAAAAAAACAGAAATCATTAAAGTGGGTGACATACAAGCACTCGACCAAATGCTAAAGGATGAGCAGGCACATGTAGCGGCTATTGATAAGCTCGAGCAACAGCGTCAAATACAGGTAACGGAGTACCTGGGAGCGAAAGGGTTCGCTCCTACTGACAAAATGACTGTCGCCGATGTCATTGAGGCTGCTGAACAAGAGTCTGAAAAAGAAACCCTTTCAGTCGTTCGCAATCGTCTATTACTCGTTATTGATAACTTACGTAAACAAAATGATTTAAATCAAAAATTAGTATTCCAGTCACTACAATTTGTGAATCTCACATTAGATGCGCTACGTCCACGCCCAGAGCAATTTAATTACTCTGGCAATGAGGTACGTGGCACCAATACCGTTACAAAAAAATCATATTTCGATTCTCAAGCATAGATTTTTGCACTTGTGCAGAAAGCGGATGCTTGATTTACTTGATCGAGGAAAAGGAAGGAAAAAGAATGCGCTCTACATTTATGGGCTTAGAGACAAGCCGAAGCGGTTTATTCACACAGCAATCAGCTTTATATACAACGGGACATAATATTTCAAATGCCAATACACTAGGCTACTCCCGCCAGCGTGTCAACATGCAAGCAACACCCGGTTTTCCAACGGCAGGATTAAACACACCTTATTTTCCAGGACATATGGGGACAGGGGTAGAAGCACATTCGGTTCAGCGTATACGTGATGAATTCGTCGACCGTCAATTCCGCCAAGAAACAAATAAACTCGGTTACTGGCAATCGACAACCAAATCGATTTCGCAAATGGAAGATATTATGTCCGAGCCATCCGAGTTTGGGATTAATCAAGCGTTTACTGAATTTTGGAAGTCAATGGAAGACGTAATAGCTGACCCTAAGGATACGGCAGCGCGTCAAGTTATGATTTCAAAAGGGCAGTCGTTAGCAGAGTCATTCAACTATATGGATACACAGTTAAAGTTAATTCAAGGAAATATAGGAAATGAAATCAATGTCGTAACAGGCGAAGCGAACAGCCTATTAAAACAAATTGCCGATTTAAACAGGCAAATTCAATCAATCGAGCCGAATGGCTATATGCCGAACGATTTATATGATGCACGTGACATTTTATTAGATCGATTAAATGAAATTATTCCTGTATCCATTTCGTATGAGAAATCGGGCGGTAATGCCTTGGCAATTGCTGAAGGAAGCATGACAGTTATTTTTAGACCAACCAATGGAAGTGCAGCGATTGAACTTGTAAAAGGGAAGGACTACACGACACTACAAACGCTAGATACAGCAGATCAAGCAATAAATGGAGAAGTCGATGAACCTAATACAAATGGCTATTTTGGATTTAAAGAGATTAGTGTAGTTGGTATTGATGGCACTACTTCTCCAATTAATTATAATCAGTTAGAACCAAGTAAAGGGAAACTTCTATCGTTGATCGATGCTTACGGTCATAGTAATGGAAAAGGGATTTATCCTGAGATGCTAACACAACTGGACTTATTAGCAAATGAGTTTGCAACAGTGTTTAATACTCAGCATAAATTAGGGGCTGATTTAAACGGTGATATGGGTGAAGACTTCTTTGTTATCAACAATACGACTAGTACAGCAATTACGGCACGCAATATTTCAGTTGGCATTAAGGAGCCTAAAAAATTGGCAGTTTCAGATACACCAGGTGAAGAAAGTAACAACAAAAACATGCTAACTCTTTCTGCATTACAATCTGCAGTCCAAGGAAATTTGCAAGGTGGTACATTCCAAACGTTTTACAAATCACTTATCGGTGATCTTGGCGTTAAAGGACAGCAGGCGAAGACATTAGAATTTAACACAACGACAATCCATTTACAAATCGAGAACAATCGTGCGGCTCATAACTCGGTATCATTAGACGAAGAGATGACCAATATGATTACATTCCAGCAGGCGTATAATGCTAATGCACGAATGATCACATTAATTGATGAAACTTTAGACAAAATCATCAACGGGATGGGCCGCGTAGGATTATAGGGAGGTTTTTAATATGCGTGTTACACAATCGATGTTATCGAATAATATGCTTCGAAATTTAAATACAAACTACAATAAAATGTCAACATATCAAGATCAGCTTAACTCTGGTAAAATGATTAACCGCCCATCAGACGATCCAGTAGTAGCGGTAAAAGGAATGGGCTACCGTATTGATTTAGATAAGATAGAGCAATACCAAAGAAATATACGCCAAGCACATACTTGGTTAGACTCAACAGATAAAGCGTTAGATCAAGTAGGTAATGTACTTAATCGTGTAAAGTCGTTAATTGTAAAAGCTGCTAACGATACGAATACAACTGCTGATCGCCAAAAGATTAATCAAGAAATTACACAAATTAAGCAGCATATTCAAGATTTAGCCAACACAAAGGTTGCGGAAAATTATATTTTCTCAGGAACGAATACAAGTAGTCCACTATTTAAAACGGATGGGACAATCCAAACGCCTACAGATTTAACGGGATTAGAAAAACCGATTGAAGTGAATGTATTTGATGGAATTAAGGTGCAAATTAATACAGGTGGCGTTGACCTGTTTGGGAATATTGACAACTTCATGACCGAGCTTCAAGATTTATTGAATTCAGACACATCAGGGGAGAAAATTGGCCAGGCGTTAGGGGCTAGCTTTACAAATGGAGCAAGTCCCACTATTCCAGGGCTTGATGCGCTAACAGAAGCCCTATTAGTAAAACGTGCAGAAATCGGAGCAAAGCAAAACCGTGTTGAGTTAATGGAAGAGCGTCTATCATTGCAAGAAATAAACATATCCAAACAAATGTCTTTAAACGAAGATACTGACTATGCAAAAACAATTACAAAAATGGTAACCGCAGAATCAATCCATCAAGCCTCCCTATCTGTAGGTGCGAAAATAATTCAGCAAACTTTAGTTGACTTCATCCGTTAGGATGAAGTCAACTAAAGTTCTATGCTGTTGAAAAAAGATGATGTCAACGGCAGAAAAAGCAACTTTGCAAGGTGAGAGGTTGATTTCCGTTCCGCCAGCGTCCTTTCCAATGGGTGTCCGATGAGCCGCTTCACTCACTGCGTTCGCTCCAGGGTCTCCTCTGTGACGCTATGAACTGCACCTAAAATATTGGACTTAAAATTCTACTGTAGGGGGTGCAGTTAGTGATTTCTGATGAACAAAAGTTAGCCGCAGTTCTAGCTTACTTTGAAGGAAAAGAAAGTACGTATCAGATTGCCAATCGATTACAGAGGGATTGACAGTACATTCGATTATGGATTGAATTATATCGCTATCATGGCATCGAAGGAATTATTCGTCCTCAAGGGTTCACGAATTACGAAGATTCTTTTAAAATAAAAGTAATTCAACACCTGATAGAGACGGGCGATTCGCTCCTTCAGACTGCTGCGAAGTTTAATATTCCTTCTCGTGAAACCATTCGGAGATGGAAAAAACAATGGATGTCAAAGGCTGGAGAGGTGCTCTATCAAATAGAAAAGGAGCACCAATCAATGCCAAAAAAACAACCACCTTCGTCCGATTTAAATGAAAAAACAACGGAAGAGTTAAAAGCGGAAATTGAGTATTTACGGATGGAAAACGCCTATTTAAAAAAGTTGAAAGCCTTAGTTCAAGAAAAGGAAGCCTTCAAACCGAAGAAAAAGTGAGAGCTGTGTATGAGCTAAGGCTGGAATTTCCACTTCAAGCTCTATTAAAAGTAGCGAAACTTAAGAAAAGTACGTATTATTATCATCTTCAAAAATGGGTAAAACCAGATAAATATCAGGCGATTAAAGAACGAATCCAGACACTTTTTCATCACCATAAGGGGCGTTATGGCTATCGTCGTATTTGTCTTGCCCTCCGAAAAGAAGGGATTTTCATCAACCATAAAACGGTCCAACGATTGATGAAAGAATTGGGCTTAAAAGGGACGATACGCCCTAAAAAATATCGTTCGTATAAAGGAACGGTGGGCTATGTCGCAGAGAATGTCTTCCAACGTGATTTTGAAGCCACTGCACCCAATCAGAAATGGGTAACCGATGTCACAGAGTTTAAAATAAATGGTCAAAAAATCTACGTATCGGCTGTATTAGATTTATTCAATCGAGAGATCGTTGGATATGGGGTATCAAAATCACCTAATTTTGAGTTAGTTCAACAGTCTTTTAAAAAGGCGTTTACGTATACAAAGTTATCGAAAAAGAGTGGCTTAATCATGCATTCTGATCAAGGATGGTTATATCAAATACCACGTTTTAAAGCGTTATTGGCAACGCACGAAATCAAGCAAAGTATGCCACGGAAAGGAAATTGTTTAGATAATGCCGTGATAGAAAGCTTTTTTGGTATTCTGAAATCAGAATTTCTGTACACAACTACGTTTAGAAACTACGGAGAATTCAAAAAAGCGTTGGTAGACTATATCCACTACTACAATCATGAACGGATAAAAATAAAACTCAACGGAAAAAGTCCCGTTGAGTATCGAAAAGCTTCGTAAAAAAGTTTATATTTTTGGGGTCAGATCAGACGCTGGCTCCACTCCAATCAACCATGCTGCAAAGTGTCTTTACTTTTTTTCAAAGTAGCATAGCGATCAAATCGCCCATTAACTGTATTCTTAGAGGGGATGAGCTCTTATTTTCAATGTGGAGAAGTGAAGCGTGACAAAACCTCTTCATAAAGAGTAGTGAACACCTTCCCTTTATTTGAACACCTTTGCTAAAAAGTCAGTGGGTTGGAGTGGAAGGCTACTTGACCATAGCCGTGTCCTTAGTGATTTCCTTTATTCGTGGGTTCATATTTCTCTTATCAAGGTATAGATAAGTACACTTGATAAAGGAGGTCCAGCAAAATGAAACCAGAAAATATTCAATTACTTGCGCCACTTTTTCAGATACTTGGGAAAAATGAAGTAAAAGAGGTGGGTAGATTATCGGGTTTTATTCAACGCGAGCGTTCGTTTAGTGCGGCACAATTTTTACACTTTCTGTTTTTGAAAAAGAGTGAGATTGTCAGTGATTCGCTTGAAACGCTTTGTACGGACTTGGCGGAGCAGGATATATTTATGACGAAATCGGCTCTTAATAAACGCTTTGATGAACGGGCTGTTACTTTTTTGGAAACCATTTTTGGACGATTATTCAAAACGCAGCTTCAACTCGCCTTCCCCAAGCTAACGGGATACACATTTACTCGAATACGTATTTTAGATAGCACAACGATCAAATTGCCAGATGCCTATCAGGGAAATTTTCAGGGTGTCCATTGTTCGTCTGTTAAAGTGCAAGTGGAGTTTGATTATTTAACCCAACAGCTACTTTATTTTGATTTAATGAACGGACGTGATGCCGATAATCCAGCAGGAATGACGCGATTACCTTTGATTCAGGAGAGAGAACTGGTTCTACAGGATTTAGGCTATTTTCAATTCGATTTTTTTAAAAAGGTGCACGCAAAAGGTGCTTTCTATATCACAAAAACGAAAAAAGATACGCAATTGTTTGTCGAAGTAAGTCATCCACCTCGTCATCCAAATGGGAAATTGATTGAAAGTCGCCGTTACAAACAAATTCATTTAGAAGAAATCGCATTAGATATGGTACGTGGCGAATACAAAGAGTGGTCCCAATTATTTGTAGGACGACACGAAAAAATGCCTGCACGTTGTATTCTCTATCGCCTCTCAGAGGAACAGAAAAAAGAGCTACACAAGCGGGAAAAAAGAAGACGTCAAAAGAAACAAGGGCAAGTCCATAAAAATGAAGTAGAACAAATACCTGGAGTGGTCATCTATTTAACAAATGTATCAGAGGATATGCCAGCAAGTGAAATTCATGAACTTTACCGATTACGCTGGCAAATCGAGCTCTTATTTAAAACATGGAAATCAGATTTAGAAGTCGATAAGGTGAAGAAGGTGAAGATTGAACGATGGTTATGTCATTTCTATCTTCAAAGTATTGTGCTTTTATTGACTGAAATGATCATGGGAATGATGAGAAATGATCTATGGGTGACAAGAAAACGGAGGATTAGTGAAAGAAAGACGGTCCGGTTGATTGCGAAACAAATAAATCGACTTTTAAAAAGTATGTGGCATTCGAAAAAACAGCTATATGTCTATTTCGATACGCTCACCCGAAACGTTTCGTCATTTTGCCTAAAGTGTAAAAAACGCAAAACTTCTTAAAAGTCGATGTAAACCCAATATTTGGATGGATAATTTGTATAGTTTATTTAGTGAGGCCATTTTTCCCTCACTCCTTGTGTAATACCCATTTTAAACAGAAGATAAACACACGAAAATCTGGCATAGGATGTCTGATGTTTTCTTAAGGACACGGCTATGGCTACTTGACTCCCGTGGGATCGCGAGACAGGCCTCTCAACGGAGCGATAGCGGAGGTCGCCCATAGGAAAGCAAGTAGCCTGCAACGGAAATCCATTTTCACCTTTCAATTGACTGTTTTGTTTTTCAACACTAAAGTTCTGTAATGAAAGCGAAGCGACAGTCACAAGGGTTTTAATAGAAAAGTTATTTCATCCGTTAATAACTACTAACATCAGGTCCTAGAAAGGGGAGGGATTTGCGTGCAAGTACCACGTATGGAGATGACACGTCAAGGTATCCAACTCCACATGAAAACGATTCCTGCTGAGCAGCGAATAGAGCAAAAGCCTGCTGATTTACAAATCGAACAACCAGCAGCCGTTCTAGAAATAAAAACGACTAGACCCACATTAAATATGGACAGAAGTAAATTTTTGGGGGATTTGGGGTTTAAAGAAATGGGCGTAGTCATAGCGGAATATGCGGATAAAGGACGTAAAGATTTACTTAGTGGGATTGCGCGTCGTGCTCAAGAAGGAAGGAAGTTGATGTTAAGTGCGGGAAAAGGACAGGGAGCACAGCCCATTCAGTCCATTGCAAAAGAAAACTACGGACCGAAACGACCTGGCCCATATAATATTAAATTTATCCCTTCTTATCAATCGATTAAAATACAATACAAACCTAGTAGTGTAGACATCCAGGTACAACCTCAAAAACCAAAAATTGATGTGATGATTCAAAAACCAATTCATGAATACACAAAAGGCAAAACACAAATCGATGTTTTACAATATCCATCAATAACGATTAATTGGACTATTTAAAGGAGAATTTGATGAAAATACAAACAGCTTACTGGAATGAACTTGAAATTAATGAAGCAGACATGATCTACTTTCAGCATGGGCTACCAGGATTTGAAGAAGAACGACAATTTGCCATGTTGCCCATCTCTGACGAAAGTATTTTTCAAGTGCTACAATCCGTCAAAACAAAGGAACTGGCATTCATTGTGACGAGTCCGTTTATCGCAGTGAAGGACTATAGCTTTGACTTAGAGGAAGCCACAATCGAAGCTTTACAAATTCAAGAGGTTCATGAAGTGGCTGTTCTAGGCATCGTGACTTTAAAGGATACATTAACGACTTCTACCATTAACTTAACAGCACCGATTGTTTTGAATACAACAAACAAACAAGCAAAACAGATTATTTTAGATAATAATGCATTTATGATTCGTCACCCATTAAACATCCCGAAAGAAGAGGGGTGAAGCTATGCTCGTACTATCAAGAAAAGTAGGGGAAACAGTATGGATTGGTGATGATATTGAAATCGTCATCACAGAGATAAAAGGTGACTACGTTAAAGTAGGTGTACGTGCCCCTAGAACAATCGATATTATTCGAGGAGAGCTACGTCATGATGTAAGTGAAGCAAACGTGGAAGCAGTCGCAAAGTCGATTGATTTTTTTAAGAATAAATAATGGAGAACCGTTAAACTGAAATGCTCCCCCATTAGGTAGACAGATTAAAAAGTAAAATCTGTTTATCGATGGGGAGCTTTTATGTCTAATCAGAGATTTGCAACAGAGACAAAATTATTAGCGATTCAATATGTAGAGGAAAGTCTTTATACAAAAGAAGAAGTTTGTCGAATGTTTTCCGTTAATCTAAGTAGTTTAAGTGTTTGGCATACTAAATTTATTGTTGGTGGAGCTGAAGCACTTAATTCTACGCTAAAGAGGCCGAAGAGAAGGCTGTGGTAGATTATATATACATCCAGTAACTATACGATGTTAGAGGCGCTCTAAAAGTATGGGATTAGCGAATTATCGGTATCAAAAAGTTGTTGAAAATCTATATTAGTCATAGTGAAATAAAATATTTGGGTAAAGGAATGAGCCAAACTATGACGAAAGGAAGAAAAAAACTGTAGAAGAGCGCATTGAAATCGTGAAAGCTTGCCTAACGAACCGAAAAAATCACCAACAAGCGGCAGCTCAATATGAGGTGTCCTACCAGCAGGTGTATCAATGGGGACGTAAGTTTAAGTTGGACGGAGAGTATGTGTAAAAAAATGGATTAGCACGCAAATTTACTGCGGAAAAACCAAATTAAAAATGGTGTACAGATGTAATGGAATTTAAAAATGGTCCATATAAAAAAGCCAATTTAAGTGTGGCTAGATTTGTTTGATCAGTCAATTGTGTGCTATGTTTTAGGGCATTCGAATAACAATGGACTCGTATTAAATACCATCAAACCTGCAATTCGAAGGTTAGCTGAAGATGAATGTCCGATTTTACAGAGTGATCGTTTTTTTCAATATACCTCGAAACAGTTTAAGCAAATCATACAAGAAGCAAAAATAGTACATAGCATGTCGAGAGTAGGTCGCTGCAGCGATAACGGACCGAATGAAGCATGTTGGGGCACATTAAAAGTAGTGAAGTATTATTTATAGAAGTTTGAAGTTTGCGACGTATGAGGCACTAAAACACGCTCTTGATACCTATATCAAATTCAATAACAATAATCGTTCAAGAAACACTACACGGCTTGGATCCTTTAGAATACAGGAATCAAGCCGTTTAAAGCATTTTATTATTTCCACTGTCTACTTGACAGGGAGCAGTTTAAGCTACAGCAAGTTCTTTTTTGTTCACAGAATAACAATATTTTAGAATTCCTAAAAAATATTTTATAAAATGTCTTAAACAATTTGAACTTCAAACGATAATAATAGTGTAAGCAAGTGATACTAGCCCGGCCGGATAGCATCTCTTCTTCTAAATACATTGATCGCTCACAAGGACGTGAGCGAAAAAACATTCCAAGGAGGAACGTATTATGAGAATTAACACGAATATCGCAGCTTTAAACACACACCGCCAATTAACGAATGCAGCTAATGCCCAATCAAAATCAATGGAGAAATTATCTTCGGGCTTCGCAATTAACCGTGCTGCAGATGACGCAGCAGGTCTTTCAATTTCTGAAAAGATGCGTGCTCAAATTCGTGGTCTTGAACAAGCTGGAATTAACGCGCAAGATGGTATTTCTTTAATTCAAACAGCGGATGGCGCGCTAGGTGAAACACAAGAAATTTTAAAACGTATGCGTCAGTTAGCAACTAAATCGGCAGATGGAACAAAAACTGAGGATGACCGTCAAGCTTATCACAAAGAATTAGAGCAATTAAAAACTGAAATCGACCGAATTTCTGAATCGACAGAATTTAACACGAAAAAACTTTTAAACGGAGATTTAAGCAAAGACGGCTCTCTTAAAGTTGGCGGCAATGTTGTCGGTGTAGCGACTGTCGTTGGTGGTGAAAACCCTGTTACTGCTACTAAGTACCAAGTAAATGGTGGTACTACTGATTCTGGTACAGGACAAATAAAGATTGAAGGAGCTCAGACGTCTGCACTGAATGATGTCAAGCTTAGCTTCAAGCTAGGAGCCGATACGCAAGATCCTACAGCTTACTACGATGCAGACAAGAAAGAGCTTGTTATTACATTATCTGCTAAAATGGACTCTAATACCGATGCTAAACTACAAACAGCTATTGGTACAGCAATAAAATCTTCTGGTTTAGTTGAAAAGGCAAGTGATGGTAAGTATTATTACAAATCAACAGGCGATGAATTCCAAGATGATGGCTCAGACTTTAAATTTACTGGATTTGACACTAAAGTCACTGCAGCTACAGATAAAATTATTAAACAAGAACAAATTGATGAATTAAATAAATCATTAACATACCTAAATGGAGCAGCTGCTGTAACGGGAGCAGCAGGCTTCGCAGAAAAGTTCCAAATTGGTGATAAGCCTGGTGACACACTTACAATTGCATTTACGCAAATGAAAAATAAAGACGGAGATACTGTTAACGATTTATTAAATGGTTATACGTTTAAGTTTGTAGCTGGCAACCAATCTTACATCCAAACAGCTGTAGATGATCACGATAAAACGATTACAGTTGCCCTTTCTTCTGAAAAAACATTGAATACAGCTGATGATATTAAAAATGCATTAAAAGGCTTAGTTGTAAATGGTGTAGCATTAGATGATTCAAATATGACATTTACAGTAACTGGTACAGGTGACTTAGCTGCAGGTAAAGGCTTCGATGGAAGCAAATTCGCGAATCAAGGAAAAATTGATAATGACGGATTAACATTACAAATCGGCGCCAATAATGCTTCAGAACAACGCCTTAAGTTAAATATTGAAGACATGAGTGCAAAAGCTTTAGAAGTGAATAAAATTTCAGTTGCTACACAAAAAGGAGGAGCTGATGCGATTTCTGTAATCGATAAAGCATTAGCTGCTGTTTCAAGCCAACGTGCTACATTCGGGGCTGTACAAAACCGCTTAACTCACACAATTAAAAACTTAGAAACGACTGGTGAAAACTTATCGGCAGCGGAATCTCGTATTCGCGAAGTAGATATGGCGAAAGAAATGATGGAACAAACGAAAAATTCGATCCTTTCTCAAGCAGCACAAGCAATGTTAGCTCAAGCTAATCAGCAGCCACAAGGCGTATTACAATTATTACGTTAATTTTAAAAACACAAGGGACTCTAGCAATGCTAGGGTTCCTTTTTCATTCATTCAGAAGATCATTTACATACACCATTAAAATTATTATTACCTATCTAATTTTTTGCTGCAAACTGTAATCAATCATAAGGATTGACCGATAATAAAGGTAACTTAATTGAAGGAGTGAATGATATGTCAACCAATCAAAAGAAACAACGAATGCTTGTACCGCAATATATGCAACATTTTTCTTGCATTGGCTCTGCCTGTGAGGATTCTTGTTGTATAGGGTGGAACGTTAATATAGACGAAGATACATATAAAAAATACAAAAGGTCGCGGAACGAAGAATTAAAGCCGTTATTTGAAGAAAATATAAAAAGACAGCGTTCTCGTACAACAAAAGACTCGTTTGCAAGAATAAAAATGGATAATAGCGGTAGATGTAGCTTCTTGTCGGAGGAAAATTTATGTAAAATACAATTGAACTTAGGAGAAGAATATTTATCGAATACTTGTACGATTTATCCGCGCATTCCGAAACGCGTAAATAATGTAATCGAGAAATCTGCTACGATGTCATGCCCGGAAGCGGCGAGATTAGCTTTATTAAATCCAGAGGGAATAGAATTTGACGAAATAGAAGAGCCGATGAATTCTCGCCAACTATTGATGCGAACGATCGATACGCAAGCATTACACGTTAGCAATAAGGTGGAAAAATATTTTTGGGAGTTACGTATATTTACGATCCAATTGTTACAAAATCGTGCGTACACATTAGATGAAAGAATCATTATTTTAGGACTTTTTTATCAAGAAATTCAAAAGCTTGTTGATGAAAAAAATATCCACGACATTCCAAGTAGTATTGCAAAATATATGAATTTAACGGCAGATAATACCTTGAAAAAGTGGATTGATGATATTCCGTCACAATTAGCGATTCAAATTAAGCTATGTAAGGAGCTCGTTGACTTCAGGTTCAATTACACTATTTCAGGTGCGCGTTATTTAGAGTGTTTAACTGAGGTGCTTAATGGTCTTCATTTTACTGAAGAAAATTCAATAGAAAATATAGAAATTCAATATCGCAAAGCAATGACGGGTTATTATAAGCCGTTTATGCAAGAGCATGAATACATTTTAGAAAACTATTTAGTAAATAATGTGTTCAAAAATTTATTCCCGCTTGAACAAAAAACGGTTTTTGAAGATTATGTAATGCTTGTTGTGCATTATGCGTTAATTAAGTTGCATTTAATCGGAATGTCGGGCTTTCATGAAGGGTTGACAACTGATTTAGTTATTAAATTAATCCAATCTTTTTCAAAAACAATAGAGCATAATAATATGTATTTAAACAGAATATTAAGTATTTTAAAAGCAAATGAAGTTACATCAATGTCTTATATGGCAATTCTGATAAAAAACTAGTGAGGGTGGAAGATGACAAATTTAAAAATAGAAGATATCCAATTAGTGCGGGAGTATTTAGCACTGTTAGAAACAGTTGAGGAAGGTTTAGCGTACGTTGTTGCTAGCTATTCTGATCTTATGAAAACCGAGAGCGATACAGTTTTAATGGATGTTTTACTTGCATTTTCAAGCATTATTCAAACGAATCAAGTCTTTGAGTCAATTTTTGAACAAGAAGGGGCCATTGTTAATTTGGTGCGTGATTTTAGTAATGTAACGAATTCCGCGTTCCAATTAGAAGAAAATTTATTGGATCGAAATATTAAATTTAGAATAGCAAAAGATAATATTACGCCATTGTTTAATGCTTGGAAAAAAGAGGCACAAGTCGTTTTAGGACCACTAGTTGCGCAATAAAGTTTGAATAGATGCATAGAAAATGCAAATATAAAGCCCGAATTTTCCGAAATAATGAATTGTAGGATTAAACAATCGAAGGAGTTTACGAGAGATATTGCGAAAATATCAATGATGTTGAGTCAAAGTCAAGTGTAGCAGGAGGCATCATTAGCAGTAATGAGTAGGGCAATGGGTGCAGCGCAGCAACAAGGAAATACAGTAGTACAGTTGATGGATAGAGCCAATGTGCAGCAATTGCAATATGCAGCGCAACCACATCTTGGTGGAAATATTGACATAAGTGTATAAGTGAATAAAATAATTGTGTGAAATGTAGAGGCTGGGACATAACTAGCTTCAATTAGTGAGAAATCCAAATTTGAATTCATTCAAATTTGGATTTCTCTATTTTTTATGTTGTCTCCATACCTAATGGCTGTGAATTTTCTTAAATTCACAGCCATTAATGCCAGACCTATTTCATTTTTAACCTTCGATTTTCCTCGAACAGAAAATCGAGTGAAACGCAAATTAGCTTTCAAGAATCCAAAAACTGGTTCCACATCAATTTTGCGTTGACGATAAATGGTACTCGTTTTTTCTTCTGAAAGCTTTGTTCTTACATATTCTTTTTGCTGTTCCCACTTCTCATTCACTATTAACTTACGATTATTTCCTTCTTTTGCTTTTGTACATAATGAACGGAATGGGCATTCGGAACAGTCTTCACATTCGTATACCTTAAACTCGCGCGTGAAATCATATTGATCCGTTCTCGTGGTACGATATTTAAATACAAGCTGTTGTTGGTTTGGACATGTGTATTGATCATTTTCTTCATCATAATCCCAGTATGCTGTATTGAATTCGTTTTGTTTATACTTTTTCTTTTGTTCTTTTAAATACAAGTTATACGTAATTAAGGCTTCTCGTTTACGATTCGAAAGGATATCATCATAATTTTGTTCGCTACCATATCCAGCATCTGCAACAACGTGTTTTGGTAGCTCAAAATAATGTTGTTCGATTTCATCTAAAAACGGGATTAAGGTACGTGTATCCGTTGGGTTCGAATAGATACTGTAGGCAAGCACATATTGACCTTCTGTTGCGACTTGGATGTTATAACCTGCTTTCAATTGACCATTTTTCATATAGTCATCCTTCATTCGCATAAATGTGGCATCTGAGTCCGTCTTGGAATAACTATTTCGCATGCCAAAGATTTCAAAGTCTTTTTGATATTTTAGTTTACGTACAATATAGTCGATTAATTGTTTGCGTGCTTGCTTTGGGAATTTCCGTTCGGCTCTTAAAGCTTTTCGCGCAGCTACATCCGATGAATCCTCTATTTTTTGATCATACGCGGAAATCACTTCGTCTACTTTTTCTACCATCTGGGCGAGCTCTTCTACTGCTAATTCTTCTACATTTTCTCGTTCAATTTCTGGTATGATTTCTTTTTCGAGTAGCTCATCGTATAACTGGTTTGATTTTTCAATTAATCCGTTATGATATTTCTCGATGGATTTTTTCCACACGAAAGTAAATTTGTTCGCATTGGCTTCGATCTTTGTTCCATCAATAAAAATAGCTTCCTGATCAATTAATTCTTCTTGGAGCCAACTGGCAACGGAATTGGACGAAACATTGGCGGATCAACTCTTTCATTTCTGGTTGAACACGAAAACGGTTGATCGTGCGGTAGCTTGGTTCATACCCTTGAGCTAGCCACATCATCCGAAGACTATCTTTTAATAGGGCTTCAATTTTACGCCCTGAGAAGACAGATTGTGTATAAGCACATAAGATAATTTTAAGCATCATGCGTGGATGGTAGGCAGGACAGCCTTCATTTCGAAGGAATGATTCAAACGCTTCAGGCGAGATACTTTCAACTAAATGGTGGACATGGAAGGCAATATCATTTTTTTGTAATGTTACTTCTAAATCTAAAGGCAAAACTAATGGATTCATGTTATAATTTTTAAACATACGGATCCTTCTTTCTGTATAATTTTGTTGTGGTGACTTAATTTTATCAGAAGTGATTCTTATTTTTTTATGAAAAAATTTCACACTCATTTTTAGATACGCCAAAAAGACCTGACGATTTTTATTTTTTTCGAAAGGTCATTATGATATAGTTCTATGTAGGTGATTACGATTTCTGAGCTGGTAGTGCGGACTCATAATCGTAAAGAATGCCACGCGTCAGTAACTGAAATGTCACTTTCAGAAACTTATTGATGCAGGCGATGATCGCAACCTTATGAGGCTTCCTCTGAGGTTGCTTTTTTAATTTGTAGTAATAGTCCACAAAATGATTCGGTTTTCCTTTAGCCATAAGCATGGCGCACACCATAAAATATAAAATCTTTCGTAAATGTTTGTTTCCTCGTTTATTAATCCTGTCTCGATATTGCGTATTTCCAGACTGGTACCGCATAATATCAATGCCTGCGTATGCGTTCAGTTGTTTCGCATTTTGAAAGCGGTGGATGTCACCAATCTCTCCAATTAATCGGCACGCCGTTGAATCGCCAATTCCAGGAATCGATCGAAATACTAGATATTCTTTTCGTCCTTCCGACAATTCCACCATCTGTTTCACAAGAGTATCTTTCTTCTCTTGTAAATCCGCAATGCGAGCTGCGTAATCTCGTGCTTGATCACAACGAATATCTGTTGGTTTAATCACGGGGTAACTATTTTCAGCTGCTTCTAATAATGTAATAGCTTTAGCCTCCGCACGCATTAGCGAGAGGTTTTTTCGCGTATTGGCCTTTAAACGATTTTTAATCATCGTTTTTGAATGGGCTTGTAAAAGTGCGGGGTGTGGATAGAGTTGTACAATATTTAAAAATAGTGCTGAACTCGGTGTAATCAGCTTTTCTAATTCTGGAAAACTCAGCTGTAAAATGGCATGCATTCTACTTTTGAGTAAAATGATTTCTTCATCAATTTCATCGTAGTAACGAGTCAGTGCACGCATCTGTTCATAATAATCGTCTTGTATGTACGTTATTTCGCGTTCCATTTTAAAATGAGTCTTCGCAAGTTCATGGGCATCACTAATATCGGTTTTATGACGACGCATCGTTGCCATCTGTAAATTCGCTTCAAGTGGATTCATGCGGCAGTATGCGTAGCCGTAATCTTTGAAAAATGCTTCGATAGGTTTTGAATAGGTACCTGTTGCTTCAAATACGATAGCTGGTGCTTGTCCATCTTGTTTGGACATCTCTACTATTCGTTCGTTTAATCGCTCAAAATCACCGCGTGTATGAAGTAGCACACCTTCGAATTCACATTGGCGGTGACCATCATAAATCGCAACAATACTTTTTCCTTTACTGACATCTAACGCAATGACATGTTTCATCTCATTCTTCTCCTTTTGACCAACCATAGAAGCCTTCACAGTACCTTATTGATTCCACTTTCTTATACACGATCTCTTAGGACCCAACATACTAAACTGATTTCTCTAAGGGTATGAAGTTAGCCGGTTTTATATACGGACTCACAAATGGTCCCAGAGGCTGGTCGACTTTTCTTCACTTCTACAATAAAAAATAGTAGCACAAACCATGGCCTTGGTTTGTACTACTAATGTTAGTATGTTTTTTAGGAAGGGGAAGATCTTTTGACGAGTGGGGAAGAGGAGCGGGCATTTTTAGAAGCGCAGTTACAATGGGTATGGGAACGTGATACGTTATTTGCACAAGTAGAAGTAAAAGTTATATAAGATGAGAGCAATTGCTGAAAAAATACAGACAAAAGAATGACCACCATATGAACAAAGAACGATTCAAGAACAGTTTGACCAATTGAAAGTCGAAGTGGCGTATACGGAGAAGCTATTGCAGATTCGGCATAACTAAGGTACAAATAATAATTTTTTGCTAACAGGCAATGAAACGTAAAATTAGCGAATTAATGACCGATATAAACAATAATAAGGATATGACGAGGGAGGAGTATAGATGCGTATCGATGGAAGTAGTGTATCAATGACACAATTAACAAATAGACCAGTAGAAGTGCAAGTAGCGAAAGTATCAGAGGAAAGAATAGCTATAAAGGAAGAGGCGAAAGCACAAATTCAAAAAGAACAAGAACAACAACAAGAACAAGAAGTACCAGTTAACAATCTAGAAAAAGCAGTCGATTCATTAAATGAGATTTTCAAAATTAATAACAGTGAGTTGAGATTTAAACTCCATGAAGGCTTAGGGAAATATTATGCAACGCTAGTTGACTCAGAAACAGAGGAAGTCGTTCGTGAGATTCCTGCGAAGAAAATTTTAGATGTTTTTTATGAAATGCAAAAATTATTGGGATTATTTGTAGATAAGAAAATTTAACGAGTAAACGTTTGGAGGAGATTGTATGGCAGCAATGCGAATTGGTGGATTAGCATCTGGTATGGATATTGATGGAATGGTAGAAAAGCTAATGGTGGCTCAACGTGTGCCGATGGATAAGTTAGAGCAGCAAAAACAAAAATACGAATGGCAACGTGATGCATACCGTGAAATGAATAAGAAATTAACAACTTTTGATAATTATATTGCTGATAACTTTATTTTAAAAAGCTTAAATGCTAAAGCAGCAACAAGTTCAAATGTAGACTTAGTTGGCGTAAAAGCGACAAGTGCTGCGGTAGGTTCGTTGTCTATTGAAAGTGTGTCTCATTTAGCAACAGCCGCACGTGGAATTGGTGATAAACAAGTGAGTGCTGTAGGTAGTACGAAATTAAGTACGCTAGGCATCACAGGTAATTCGATTTCTTTGAAGTCAATTCAAGCAGATGGTGAGTTAGCGGAGAAGGCTACCGAGATTAAAATTGATTCGACTATGACGATTAATGAATTTGTAAGTAAAATTAATAGCAGTGCTGCAGGTGTTTCAGCAATATTTGAAAACGGTCGTTTGTCGATTACCGCGAAAAATACAGGTGATAATAAATCAGGTGCGGAAGTACAAGTGACAGACGGTGCAGACGTATTTGGCAAATTAGGATTTACTTCGCTTTTAGGAAAAACATCGGGTGATTTAGCGACGGGTGGTACGAATGCACTTTTTGAAGTAAATGGGATTGCGACAGAACGTACTACAAATAACTTTACGCTGAATGGTTTTAATGTAACTTTAAACAAAAAATTCAATGAAGATAAAGCACATAGCAGATTGTTAGAAGAGGAAACAAAAAAGCGTGATAATGCTTTAAATGCCTTGAATACTACATTGAATAATTTAGAAACAACGTATTTTGGAGCAATTAGCGGTGGGGATTTAAATACCCGGATGCAAAATTTAACAAAAGAGCTTGATGATAATATTCAAATATATCAAAATTCTAAAGATATGGCTAGTACAAACTTGACTGACAAGCGTTCGCTTATAGTAGGAGGATCAACAGCAGGGGAATTATTTGATAACTTATCCACCGAGAATCAACAACTACTGTCAGATACAAGTGACTTTAATAGTTTAACAGCGGAACAACAAGCGATTTTTGGTGGTAGTGCAGAAGCGTTTACGTCGTTAAAGGATGTACAATCTGCACAAACGACGTTTAATGACGAAAGTACCAAACTAGCAAATGCACAGGCAGCAAAGTCGAATTTACAAATGAACAAGCAAACGTATGATGTAGCCGAATCATCAGTGAGTGACTTAAATGCAAGTGCACCAACTCCTTCTGTAACAACTGCGCCAGTTACAATGTCGGCTACAACAAATGTAGATGAAATAGTAGACCGTATTAAAGATTTTGTGAATACGTATAATGGTTTAATTAAAGATTTGAATACTAAACGAACAGAGGAAGTATATCGTGATTTCAAACCATTGACTACTCTTCAAAAGCAAGCAATGAAAGAAAATGAAATTAAGCTATGGGAAGAAAAGGCGAAAAGCGGGATGTTAAGAGGCGATTCAATCATTCAAAGTGGCTTATCTGCCTTGCGTGAGTTACAGTATCATAAAGATTCTAGTATCATAAACCCAAAATATAATTCATTGCAGAATATCGGTATTTCTTCTTCGAGCGACTGGACTGCGGGTGGAGCATTAGAAATTAATGAAGCGGAATTACGAGAGGCATTACAAGAAGATCCAGATGCAGTTGTTCAATTGTTGACGGGAGAAGGTGCGTCAGAAGGCTACTTGCGTAAAATTCGTAAGGAATTGGACACAATGGAAAAGAATATCGATGAACAAGCAGGTCGCGCGACGATGACTGAAGCGCAATATGAATTAGGTAAAAATTTAAAAGATGTGAATCAACGCTTGACTGATTGGCAAACGAAATTACAATCAATTGAGAGTCGTTATTGGCAGCAATTCGGTGTGATGGAAGCGATGATTAATAAAGCAAATAGTCAATCTTCAATGCTAATGAGTACGTTTTCGTAATTAGCCCGGGAGTGAATGTATGATGAAAGAATTAGAACAACAGTTGTTACAGTTGTCAGCAAAGATATTTCAACTACTGAGCCATGTGCCGATCGGTGAAGAGAGAAGTACGTATATGGAAAAAGTCGATGCGGAGTTAGATGAGCGAGGTAAAGTCATTGCAAAAATGCATGAAGAAAGTGTTCTTTTAAGTAAAGATAACAGCTCTCATAGGGTGCTACTAGAATTAGATCAAGGCATTCAAGAGCGATTGAAGCTTGTGATGGCCAGTTTAAAAAAAGATATGAAAAATATGCAGTCCTCGAAGAAGAACGAAGAACATTATATTAATCCTTATTCTTCGGTTCGTGTGATGGATGGTAAGTATTACGACCAAAAAAAATGAAAATGCATAAATAGAGGAGAGTTTTACTAATGGCTATTAACAATGCAGCTGCTTTTAATACGTATAAACAAAATAGTGTAACGACTGCTTCCCCTAGTGACTTAACTTTAATGTTATATAATGGTTCTTTAAAGTTTTTAGGGAAAGCAAAAGTGGCGATTGAAGAAGGTTCAATTGAAGAGAAAAATACGAATCTTCAAAAATCACAAGCTATTATTGCAGAATTAATGTCAACATTAAATATGGATATTGAAGTTTCAAAAAATATGTTAGCCCTCTATGAATATATGAAAAGTCGTTTAGTAGAGGCCAATATTCAAAATGATATTGCGATTATCCAGGAAGTAGAAGGATTTGTGACGGAATTTCGCGATACGTGGAAGGAAGTTATTCGCATTAATCGACAACAGCAATTTGGTCAGGGAAACAGCGGACAAATTTAGACACAATTAGAGACCATCATCAAAAGATGGTCTCTTTTCTTTGTGACAGAGTAATTATCTAGAAATTATTGATAAATAGTCATAAATTAGGCTATTGATCGGTAAAATATGTTACTTATTCCCTGTGGCTGTTAGTTGGGCATCATGGCATAATCAAAGCAATAAACATGTTTAAAAGAGTACTGGGGTGGGAATATGATTTTTAAGCGTCAAGAAGGTTTCCGATTTAAATTTGAGGAGCCAATTCAAATAACTTTTGCTATTTATGAGAATGGAAAGGTCAATCATGGACAAACGGCTATGGCTGATTTGTTGGATATTAGTCCACGTGGGTTAAAGATGTTTACAGAAGTAGATTTAGGTATAAACCCTCCACCATTAGATATCCATTTTGTGCTGGATACACAAGAAGTTCGCGCTTATGGAGAAGTGATTTGGAGTCGTCCATTTGGGAACGGCAAGCAATACGGCATCTATTTCAATAATCAAGGACCCGTGGAAGATTTGATTGTTGAAGAACTAAAGCTTCGACGCAAAAAGGAAGCAGCTGAAGCGAAAAAACAAAATAATAATTTATAAAATTTATAAAAATTTTTTGTAAAAAAAAGAATGATTTTAGAGGAATTTCACACACTTGTGTAGAAATAGATAGTATAGCAGTTATAAAGGAGGAGTTTACATGTTAAACTTTAACATTCGTGGTGAAAATATTGAGGTAACTCCAGCTATTCGAGAGTATGTTGAGAACAAAATCGATAAAGTTGAACGCTATTTTAACGAAGATGTTAATGCCAACGCTAATGTCAATTTAAAGGTTTACAATGACAAACAAACTAAAGTGGAAGTTACTATTCCAATGAAGAACCTAACTCTTCGTGCTGAAGAGCGTCATAATGATATGTATGCTGCTGTTGATCTAATTGTTGATAAATTAGAGCGTCAGATTCGCAAGCATAAAACAAAAGTAAACCGTAAATTCCGCGAGCGTGAAGGTGCAGGCCTTTATTTTGCTACTACTCAAGCAGCCGCTGATGCAGTATCAGAGGAAGAAGAATATTCAATTGTTCGTACAAAGCAATTTGATTTAAAACCTATGGATCAAGAAGAGGCAGTTCTACAAATGAATATGCTTGGACATGATTTCTATGTCTTTACAGATGCTGAATCGAACGGCACAAATATTGTGTATAAACGTAAAGATGGAAAATATGGCTTAATTGAAACAACTTAAAACTTCATGATGACAAAGGCTCTCGCGATGGCGAGGGTCTTTTTTTGTATGACAATCATATGTAGCCGGGGTGACAGTTTGCATGAAACTGTTACACAATGGTAAAATGAAAGTTGAATCTATATAGGAAGTGAAAAACATTCATGGCAAACCTATTAAATAAATTATTTGATTTCAATAAACGTGAGCTAAAAAAATTAGAAAAAATCGCTGACCAAGTTGAGGGATTCGCTTCTCAAATGGAACAGCTTTCAGATGATCAATTACAAGCGAAAACAGATGAATTTAAAAAACGCTATGCTGATGGCGAACATTTAGAGTCGATTCGTGGCGAAGCTTTTGCTGTTTGTCGAGAAGCGGCAAAACGTGTATTAGAGATGTACCCATTCCGCGTTCAAATCATGGGGGCTGCTGCTCTTGATGAGGGGAATATCGCAGAGATGAAGACCGGGGAAGGTAAAACATTAACAGCGACAATGGCTGTTTATTTGAATGCCATCACTGGTAAAGGTGTACATGTTGTAACGGTCAACGAATACCTAGCGAGTCGTGATGCTGCTGAAATGGGACAACTTTATAATTTCTTAGGCTTATCTGTTGGGCTTAATTTAAATAGCCTCTCAAAAGATGAAAAACGTACTGCTTATGAGGCTGATATTACGTATAGTACAAACAATGAGCTAGGCTTTGACTACTTACGTGATAATATGGTGCTGTATAAAGAAGAACGTGTACAACGTCCATTGCATTATGCGGTGATCGATGAGGTCGACTCAATCTTAATTGATGAAGCGCGTACGCCATTAATTATTTCGGGTCAAGCTGGGAAATCAGCACAGCTTTATAAACAGTCCAATGCATTTGTACGTATGTTAAATGCAGAGACAGATTATACGTATGAAGAATCAACAAAAGGTGTTACGTTAACAGATGCAGGTGTAGAGAAGGCAGAAAAAGCATTCGGCATCGATAATCTATTTGATTTGACACATGTTCGTTTAAACCATGCCATTAATCAATCATTAAAAGCACATGTGAGTATGCATAATGATGTAGATTATGTTGTGCAGGAAGGCGAGATCGTTATCGTTGACGGTTTTACAGGTCGTTTGATGAAAGGGCGTCGTTACTCTGACGGTTTACACCAGGCAATTGAAGCCAAGGAAGGCGTAGAGATTCAAAATGAATCGATGACAATGGCAACAATTACCTTCCAAAACTATTTCCGTATGTATCAAAAGTTAGCAGGGATGACAGGTACAGCGAAAACAGAGGAAGAGGAATTCCGTAATATTTATAATATGAACGTTGTGGCTATTCCTACGAATAAACCGATTGCTCGTGATGACCGTGCTGACTTAATTTTTGCCACTATGGAAGGAAAATATAAAGCGGTAGCTGCAGATATTGCAGAGCGACATCAAGCGGGTCAACCAGTACTTGTAGGTACAGTTGCCATTGAAACGTCTGAAATTATTTCAAGATTATTGGATAAGTATAAAATTCCACATAATGTATTAAATGCGAAAAACCATGAACGTGAAGCTGAAATCATTGCCAATGCTGGTTCAAAGGGTGCTGTGACAATTGCAACAAACATGGCTGGTCGTGGTACAGATATTAAACCTGGTGAAGGCGTACTCGAAATTGGTGGTTTAGCGGTAATCGGTACAGAGCGACATGAATCCCGTCGTATTGACAATCAGCTTCGTGGACGTTCTGGTCGTCAAGGGAATCCTGGGGTTACACAATTCTATCTATCCCTAGAGGATGATTTAATGCGTCGTTTTGGCTCTGATAATATGAAGTCTATGATGATGCGCTTAGGTATGGATGACTCCCAGCCATTGCAATCTAAAGTGGTGTCGAGAGCTGTAGAATCAGCGCAGAAACGTGTCGAAGGTAATAACTTTGATGCGCGTAAACGATTATTACAATATGACGATGTATTACGTCAGCAACGTGAAATTATTTATAAAGAGCGTTATGATGTGCTGGAAACAGAAAATATGCGTGTGCTTGTTGAGTCTATGATTCAAGAAACAATTGATAATATTGTTAGCTTGTATACTCAAGGTGAACAGAAAGATTGGAACTTAAAGGCAATTGAAGACTTTGTAGCAGCCAATCTTTTAGAGGAAGGTCAACTTAAAGTATCTGATTTCCAAGGCAAGTCTGTTGAAGATATTAATCAGTTGATTTCTGATGCAGTTCATATTCGTTATGATGAAAAAGAGGTAGAACTGACACCAGAGCGTATGCGTGAGTTTGAAAAGGTCATTTTATTACGATCAATCGATACAAAATGGATTGATCATATTGATGCAATGGATCAACTACGTCAAGGTATCCATCTTCGTGCATATGGTCAAAACGATCCGCTTCGTGAATATCAACAAGAAGGCTTTGCGATGTTTGAGGATATGGTAGCCTCTATTCGTGAGGATGTAGCAAAATATGCGATGAAAGCAGAAATCCGCAATAATCTTGAGCGTGAAGAGGTGGCGAAGGGGCAGGCTGTTAATCCGAAAGAAGAAGGTGGCTCTGCTCCGAAAAAGCAACCAGTTCGTAAGGCTGAAAACATTGGCCGTAATGATTTATGTCCATGTGGAAGCGGTAAGAAATTTAAAAACTGTCATGGTACGGCTCAATAATATCTAGATGAAAAAATCATTTTAACTACGTGTTAAAATGATTTTTTCTTTTTAAAATAACTCAAAATTGAAGAAATTTTAGCATTAAAAAGTCAGAATTTATAGACAATTGAAAAATATGGGTATACAATAGCTGTAATAATAGGCATATAGTACAAGTTTTTTTATCCTATTATTATCCTAAATTATTAATTATAAGACCAAGACTTAAGGAGGATCGGGATTTTCAAGAAGGTTTCTTGGAGAAATGGGTAGGTGTGTTGAAAAAAATTTCAAGCAATCTTACTCGTTGAAAATATCGGGAATGTACGGATATTGGTATATTCCTTTTTATTATGACTGGAAGCAACATAAAATGTATAAAGGGGGACTATAGATGCATAAAAAAGATATTATGAATAGTGAAACAATGATGTATATGCCTGTGTATGATTCCTTTGGAAATTTATGTACGCAGGTGTATGAGAAAAATAATGAGTATATATCTACGCTACCACCCACGAAATTATTGGACTTTAATCTGCGTTATTTTGGTTCTAGTTTAAGAGGAGCATTCGATGGTTCGAAAATGATTCTAGGCAAGCTTAATAAAAATCCTATAGTGGTGGATGAACGATGTAATATTCTATGGTTCCCTAGTAGATCTCCTCTACATCCCGAATGTATTTGGTTCGCTGTCCATCATATTGATGAATATAACGCTGTGGATAAAAAGAGGACAAAGGTCACTTTTATGAATGGCAAGGAATTTATTGTGGATGTCAGTGTTAATGCGTTAGAGTCTCGAATTCAAAGAGCTTTTTTATTAAAATATAGACTAGAGAAACGAACAAAATATTTACTTGTTCAGTATGATCGTGTGAAAGTATTTCAACGTCTTGCCAAGAATATGGTGGAGGACGAGACGCAAGATAGTTGACTTAATACCATAAAACATCTGCTAGATAGTATGTTTTCCTTTGTAAAAACGTTATAATAAAAAGATACGGGGCTTTGTGAATGAAGTGTTAGCTCCATGACTAACGTTCGGAGGATTTAACGATGATTGAATTAGCAGATGTACGCAATGTGTTAGACACTACAGCCAAAAAATTGGTGGACTTTAGGGGGTCTCTTTGACTTAGAAAACAAAGAGGCACGTATTCAGGAGCTAGATGAAATGATGCTAGAGCCAGGCTTTTGGGATGATCAGCAAGGTGCACAGGTGATTATCAATGAAGGCAATAGCCTAAAAGCCATTGCCAATGAATATAAAGATTTAGTGGAAACGCATGAAAATTTAGATATGACACTGGAGCTTTTACGTGAAGAATCAGACGAAGAATTGCAGGAAGAGCTAGGCAAAGAACTAGCCGAATTCCAACAAAAAATAGCTGATTTTGAGCTGCAACTGCTGTTAAGTGGTCCATATGATCAAAACAATGCCATTTTAGAGCTGCATCCTGGAGCTGGTGGTACGGAATCACAGGATTGGGGTTCAATGCTTTTACGTATGTATACGCGATGGGCGGAAAAGCGCGGATTTAAAGTGGAAACGGTAGACTATCTGCCTGGAGATGAAGCTGGGATTAAATCTGTAACATTGTCGATTAAAGGTCACAATGCTTTTGGTTATTTACAAGCAGAAAAGGGTGTCCATCGTCTAGTACGTATTTCTCCATTTGATTCGTCTGGCCGCCGTCATACGTCTTTCGTTTCCTGCGATGTTATGCCAGAGTTCGACGACAATATTGAAATCGATATTCGTACAGAGGATTTAAAAATTGATACGTATCGTGCAACAGGTGCGGGTGGTCAGCATATTAATACGACAGATTCTGCCGTTCGTATTACGCATATCCCTACTGGTACGGTCGTACAATGTCAAGCTGAGCGTTCCCAGATTAAAAACCGTGAAAAAGCGATGACGATGTTAAAAGGGAAGCTATATCAACTAGAGCTTGATAAACAGCAGGCACAGCTAGATGAAATACGTGGTGAACAAAAAGAAATAGGCTGGGGCTCTCAAATTCGTTCGTATGTTTTCCACCCATACTCGATGGTAAAGGATCATCGTACAAATGAAGAGACAGGTAATGTGGGCGCAGTGATGGATGGCGATTTAGATCCATTTATTAATGCTTATTTACGTTCAAAAATAAATTAATACACAGATTCCCCAAGAGTGAGATGCTCTTGGGGAATTTTTTGTTAAAAGGGCGGATGATAGGGTGCATCTTGGCTAAGCTGTTTTCGTTCATTCATGTAATATTTATAAAGCATAGATGCGTTAAGAAATTGTTTACTAATGGATGCATATCGAATAGGTAGTTCAATTTGTTTATTATTTTTTAACGTTACAGTACACCCCATTTCACTAGGTGTAATATTGATAATTGCATGAAGCCCAATCCATATATTGTGAATGGAGCTTGGTGAATAAGTTGGTAAAAAAATACAGGGATAACCGTAATCAAAGGCCACGACGACTGGTAACTTGTGTTGATTGCCGAAGAAACGCTTAGCCGATTGTTTTGCGGCTTCATAGGTGGAGCCTAATGAGATACAGGATTTTCGAAGGACATGCATCGGTTTGCGCGTAACAATCAGCTCATTATGCTTATCAATCACATGCGTGAATACTTTGGAATCATGCTGAATGGGTTGCAGTAAATAAGTGTTGAATGAAATTAAGTAGCCATTTACAAAATTAGTTGTCATATAGGGAGTGCCTCCTTTTTTCTAGTAATAACGGTAGTGTAGAACAGAAAATGACTTTCATAAATTAGATGAAAAAGTTGAAAATCGTTCAGAAAAGCACGAAATGCTTAGAGAATTTGCTCTAAATGTCACGTGATTTAGAGCTAATCCAAGATATTTTCGATTCGTAAGCATTGCTTTTTAATTTCAATTTTCATATAATTTAGAAAAGGATCGAGGTGAGATCGTTGGATAAATATTATTCGTATACAGATTTTCTAAAAGCCGTTGGTCAGTCAAAAAAAGTTGATGAGGCAGAGAAATTATTAAACGAGATTTATTTAGATTTATTTTTAAATCGTATCCAGCGTATGCATCGGCAAGAGCAGCTCATGGTTCTGATAGATAGAGCACTCGATGAAAAAGATGAAAACGCATTTTATCAATACGCATCCGAACTAATTTCCTTACAGCAAACAGAAGATGAATCATATTGACGAACCCGCTCTCCACATCTATTGGAGAGCGGGATTTTTTTGACTTTGAAAATAGTTGTGGGGGATGTGAAGAGTGTTTGTTTTCATTCGAACAGTTTGAGACTCTGCTCATAAAAAAGTGAGAGTCGCTCCGAAAGTGAAGGTTCCCGCTCCAAAAAGAGAGAGAGCCGCTCTAAAGGTATGTGCCCCGCTCCAAAAAGAGAGAGAGTCGCTCCAAAGGCATGGATCCCCGCTCATAAAAAGGAATGAGTCGCTCCGAAAGAGACGGATCCCGCTCATAAAGGTGAGATAACCGCTCTAAAAGTGACGCCCCCCGCTCGTAACTGCACGATAACCGCTCCAAAAGCACAGGACTCCGCTCCTAAAAGAGTGAAAGCCGCTCCAAAAGTAATAACCGTCACTCCTAAATAAGGAACCTCATGAAGCTTGAAAACCTGTTAAAACGGCTATTATAAGAGTGACAAGTTAAATTGGCCGTATGGTTATTCATTACAAATTTTAGAGATGAAAAAAATTTTTACAAACATTCGTTCGTTAAATGTTCGAAATTTTAATATTGCTATGCTAAAATATATGTACAAATTGGAAGGAAAGGACGGGGGCATGAGTGCTAACATTTGATTTACAAGCGCCATATCAGCCTAATGGGGATCAGCCACAGGCCATTGCGGAATTAGTGGAGGGTGTGAATGCAGGCAAACGTCATCAAACATTACTTGGTGCTACGGGAACAGGTAAAACGTTTACCATTTCTAATGTCATCCAGCAGGTTAAAAAACCAACACTAATCATGGCACACAATAAAACATTAGCTGGCCAGTTATATAGTGAATTTAAAGAGTTCTTCCCAAATAACGCCGTTGAATACTTTGTCAGCTACTATGATTACTACCAACCAGAAGCTTATGTACCGCAGACAGATACCTATATAGAAAAAGATTCTAGCATTAACGATGAAATTGATAAGCTGCGTCACTCTGCTACTTCTGCATTATTTGAGCGTGAGGATGTCATTATTATTGCATCTGTGTCCTGCATTTATGGTTTAGGTTCCCCTGAAGAATATCGAGAAATGGTTGTTTCCATTCGCACAGGTATGGAAATAGAACGTAATCAGCTACTGCGTAAGCTTGTAGACGTTCAGTATGAGCGAAATGATATTAGTTTTACACGCGGAACATTTCGGGTACGTGGAGATGTAGTAGAAATCTTCCCAGCCTCTCGTGATGAGCATTGTATTCGCGTGGAATTTTTCGGTGATGAAATTGATCGCATTCGTGAGGTAGATGCACTTACGGGAGAAATTTTATCGGATCGAGAACATGTTGCTATTTTCCCAGCATCCCACTTCGTTACACGAGAAGAAAAAATGCGTAAAGCAATTGAAAACATTGAAAAAGAATTAGAGGAACGACTTGCCTTATTACGATCAGAAGATAAATTACTAGAGGCACAGCGTTTAGAACAACGTACACGTTATGATTTAGAAATGATGCGTGAAATGGGCTTTTGCTCAGGGATTGAAAACTATTCACGTCATTTAACATTGCGTGGAGCAGGTGCCACTCCCTATACATTGCTAGATTATTTCCCAGATGACTTTTTGCTTGTAGTCGATGAAAGTCACGTCACACTGCCTCAGGTTCGTGGCATGTACAATGGTGACCAAGCACGTAAAGGTGTACTCGTAGAACATGGTTTCCGTTTGCCATCAGCACTTGATAACCGTCCACTACGTTTTGAAGAATACGAAAAAAGAGTGCATCAAGCCATTTATGTATCAGCCACACCAGGTCCTTATGAGCTGGAGCACACACCCGAAATGGTTGAGCAAATTATTCGACCTACTGGATTATTGGATCCGTTAATTGAGGTGCGACCTATTGAAGGGCAAATCGATAATTTAATTGATGAAATTCAAGATCGGATTGCACAAAATGAACGGGTTTTAGTGACAACGTTAACGAAGAAAATGTCCGAGGATTTATCGGCCTACTTGAAGGAAATGGGCTTAAAAGTCGAATACTTACATTCTGAAATTAAAACACTAGAACGTATAGAGATTATCCGTGAACTACGAAAAGGAACGTATGACGTACTAATTGGTATTAATCTATTGCGTGAAGGTCTTGATATTCCTGAGGTGTCCCTTGTTGCGATTTTAGATGCTGATAAAGAAGGTTTTTTACGTTCAGAGCGTTCATTGATTCAAACGATTGGTCGTGCTGCTCGTAATGCGAATGGTCATGTCATTATGTATGCAGATCATGTAACAGACTCGATGAAAAAGGCGATTGATGAAACGAAACGTCGCCGTGCGTTACAAATGGCTTATAACGAGGAGCATGGCATAACACCACAAACGATCATTAAGAAAATCCCAGATGTGATTCGTGCAACACAAGTAGCAGAAGAAGAGGAATCCTATGTAACAAAGGCAACAAAAGGCAAAAAGCTCACAAAGGCGGAAAGAGAACAGCTCTTGGCTTCCCTAGAAGTAGAAATGAAGGAAGCAGCAAAAGCGCTTGATTTTGAACGTGCGGCTGAGTTGCGAGATACAATATTTGAATTGAAGGTAGAAGGGTGAATGACTTGTGAAAAATACTGAAATTGTCGTGCAAGGCGCACGTGCTCATAATTTAAAAAATATCAATGTCACAATTCCACGTGACCAATTAGTTGTATTAACAGGTTTATCAGGCTCAGGAAAGTCTTCTCTAGCATTTGACACAATTTACGCGGAGGGCCAACGTCGTTACGTTGAGTCCCTTTCCGCCTATGCCCGCCAATTTCTTGGGCAAATGGATAAGCCAGATGTTGATGCCATAGAAGGTTTATCGCCTGCTATTTCCATTGACCAAAAAACGACAAGTCGTAACCCACGATCTACTGTAGGTACGGTAACGGAGATCTATGACTACTTACGTTTACTTTATGCACGCATTGGTAAACCGATTTGTCCAAATCATGGCATAGAAATCACTTCCCAAACGATTGAGCAAATGGTGGATCGTTTATTAACTTATCCAGAGAGAACAAAAATGCAACTTCTTGCACCAATGGTTTCTGGACGTAAGGGAACCCATGTTAAATTGCTAGAAGATTTAAAAAAACAAGGTTTTGTTCGTGTCCGAATTGATGGGGAATTACGTGATTTAGATGATGCTATCGAACTTGATAAAAATAAAAAGCATTCAATCGAAGTAGTGGTGGACCGTGTTGTCATGAAGGAAGGGATTGCTGCTCGTCTGAGTGATTCTTTAGAAACGGCTTTACGTTTGGCAGATGGACGTGTACTTGTCGATGTGATGGAACATGAAGAGTTACTATTTAGTGAGCATCATGCCTGCCCATTATGTGGATTTTCTATAGGTGAGTTAGAGCCTCGTATGTTTTCATTTAATAGTCCATTCGGTGCTTGTCCAAGCTGTGATGGCTTAGGTTCAACGCAAGAGGTGGATTTAGATTTAGTGGTGCCTGATTGGGATCGTTCCTTATTAGAGCATGCCATTGCACCGTGGGAACCAACTAGCTCTCAGTATTACCCACAATTACTGAAAGCTGTATGTGATCATTATGATATCCCAATGGATGTGCCTGTGAAGGATTTGCCAAAGGAAAAGATGGATAAGGTTTTATATGGCTCTGGGAAAGACAAAATACATTTCCATTATGAAAATGAATTTGGTAATGTGCGAGATCAAATGATTGAATTTGAAGGTGTTGTGCGCAATGTTGAGCGACGTTTTAAAGAGACAACATCCGATTATGTTCGTGAGCAAATGGAAAAATACATGGCACAGCAAGCTTGTCCTTCATGTAAAGGTTATCGTTTAAAGCCTGAAACGTTAGCAGTGAAAGTAGCCGATAAGCATATTGGTGAGATTACACAATATTCGATTCAGGAAGCGGACACATTCTTCAAAGAGCTTGATCTCACTGAAAAGGATATGCAAATAGCACGATTGGTTTTACGAGAAATTGAAGAACGATTGGGCTTCCTTGTTAATGTTGGTTTAGACTATTTAACATTGAGTCGTGCAGCAGGTACATTATCTGGTGGGGAAGCGCAACGTATTCGTCTTGCTACGCAAATTGGTTCACGATTAACGGGGGTCCTTTATATTTTAGATGAGCCTTCGATTGGTTTGCATCAACGGGATAATGATCGTCTGATTAGCACGTTACAAAATATGCGTGATATTGGGAATACGTTGATTGTCGTAGAGCACGATGAAGATACAATGCTTGCTGCCGATTATCTTATCGATGTAGGACCTGGAGCAGGTGTCCATGGCGGTCAAATTGTGGCAGCCGGTACACCACAGGAAGTTATGAATAATGAAAAATCCTTAACAGGACAATATTTAAGCGGTAGAAAGTTTATTCCATTGCCAATTGAAAGACGCCAACCAAATGGGCGAAAGCTCTCCATTAAAGGTGCTAAGGAAAATAATTTACGTAATGTCAAAGTAGATGTTCCACTTGGCTTATTTGTTGCAGTGACAGGGGTGTCTGGCTCAGGGAAATCTACATTGATTAATGAAATTTTATATAAATCATTGGCACAGAAGCTGAATCGTTCAAAGGTCAAGCCTGGCGAGCATAAAGAAGTGAGGGGCATTGATGAGCTTGAAAAAGTAATCGATATTGACCAATCACCAATTGGGCGTACACCTCGTTCAAACCCAGCAACATATACAGGTGTTTTTGATGATATTCGTGATGTTTTTGCGGCAACAAATGAAGCCAAGGTACGAGGCTATAAAAAAGGACGCTTTAGCTTTAATGTCAAGGGTGGTCGCTGTGAAGCATGTCGTGGGGATGGCATTATTAAGATTGAAATGCATTTCCTTCCAGATGTTTATGTACCATGTGAAGTATGTCACGGCAAACGTTATAACCGTGAAACACTTGAAGTGAAGTATAAAGATAAGAGTATTGCTGATATTCTCGATATGACGATTGAAAATGCAGTAGTGTTCTTTGAAAATATTCCAAAGATTCAACGTAAACTACAAACGATTGTCGATGTGGGCTTGGGCTATATGAAATTAGGACAACCAGCAACAACCTTATCGGGCGGTGAGGCGCAGCGTGTAAAACTAGCCTCTGAATTACATCGACGTTCCACAGGTAAATCGTTCTATATTTTGGATGAACCAACGACAGGATTACATGCCGATGATATTGCTCGATTACTTGTCGTGTTACAGCGTCTTGTTGAAAACGGTGATTCGGTATTAGTTATTGAGCATAACTTAGATGTGATTAAAACAGCTGATTATATCATCGACTTAGGTCCAGAAGGTGGAGACAAAGGTGGCACGATCGTTGCAACTGGTACACCTGAAGAGGTAGTAGAAGTTGCTGGCTCCTACACAGGAAAATACTTAAAACCAATTCTGGAACGAGATCGTATGAGAATGGATGCATTGCTAGCAGAAGCTTCTAAATCTTAATGGATTTACATTCGAATGGGAATGATTGATCTGGATTGAAAGGTGATCTTCAAGTGGAGAAAGCCGCTCAATCCAGATTGAAAGATGATCCAAAATGCGAGGAATCCGCTCAAACAGGGGTCAGAAGTGATCTAAAAAGTGAGGTTCCCGCTCAAACAGAGGCCGGAAGTGATCTAAAAGGAGAAGAACACGCTCAAACAGAGTTCAGAAGTGATCTAAAAAGTGAGGTTCCCGCTCAAACAGAGGCCGGAAGTGATCCAAAAGGAGAAGAACCCGCTCAAACAGAGGCCGGAAGTGATCTAAAAGGAGAAGAACACGCTCAAACAGAGTTCAGAAGTGATCCAAAAAGTGAGGACCCCGTTTTATTCAAAGAAAAACCGATCTAATAAACAAGTGACATAATTTGTAATAGGTAAAATACCAATGATTTTGTATTGAAAAGACCCAATTTATTCAATTTTGCAGTGAAACTTTTCACATGATGAATCGTATAAATAGTATAACGAACTGAGGGAGGCTATTTATTTATGCAAAATGAACGTCAACGAATTTTAGAACTTGTAGAAAAAGGAACAATTTCGGCACAAGAGGCGATTACATTATTAGAAGCATTAGAGCAACCTGGCAAGTCTACTCAACATGTTATGAATGATGTGTCGAAAGAGACGCAATCCTTTTCAACTGAAAAAGAGTCACTATTTGAAGAAAAACAAAAAGATGGTGACAAGAAAAAAGATGATTTTATGAAATACTTCCAAGATGAAATGCAAGATTTTCGTAAGGATTTAACGCAAATCGGTTCTCTTTTTATGGATATGATGAATACAGCTGTTAAAAAAGTGAAGGAATTTGATGTAGCTTCTCCATTTGGAGATAAAATTGAGTTTACACATACAGAAGAAGTTGCTGCAGCCGATGTAGACAATATTATCGTTGAATTACCAAATGGTAACTTCTCATTGGAATCTGGTGAAGGCGACACTATTCAAGTGATCTGCAAGGTGAAGGCACCTTTGATGAACGATAGTGAAGAAGAAACACGCAATCACTTTTTAGAGCAATTTGTTGTGAAAGAGGAAGCGCAATCTCTTCGTATTTTGAGCCAATTAAAGCTTGTTCAAGTCAATGTGAAGGTGTTAGTACCTAAGGATAAACTTGAAAAATTATCTGTTCGTCTAATGAACGGTAGTGTTTCATTACAGGATACAGCATTTGAAGAATTAAAAGTAAAAACGTTAAACGGCGCTATTAAAGGAACGAAGTTTAATTTTGGAAAAGCGGAAGTGGATTCTTCTAATGGTTCCATTGAATTAACGAATGTTCGAGGTAAGGATTTAGAGGCTGAAACATTGAATGGACGTGTTTATTTGGATGGTGCTCTGGATGAAGTTGAAGCTAAGTCAGTCAATGGACATGTAGTCGTAACAACATGCTCAACAAACTCCTCTAAAATTAAAGCTCAGACAGTTGCTGGAGCCGTGGAATTATATGTCCCGCGAACAATTTCATTGAGCGGCAAAGTGGTAACAAATTTTGGCAAAGTGGATGTAGGTATTCAGGATGTTTCCAAAATGGAGTCACAAGATCAATTCTTATCCAAAGTAGTCCGCTTTGACAAAGAAGTAGAAAATGCGAATCGCCTATTTATCGAAGGTGAATCGAAAACAGGTGCCGTTTTAGTGCGTTACACAACAACGGATGAACAACAAATTTAACAGGAGAAGCATTCAAGCTAATTTAGGCTTGAGTGCTTTGTTCTTATCAAACAGGATTCGACCTTGCATATATAGGCGAATCTTGTTTTTATTTTTGTCATTTTCTTAAGGATAATGGCAAGGAAAGAACGAAATAGAAGGAACTGCCACGGATTGAAATGAAACTGTAATAAAAAAACAGAAATAGAGTGCTATAATAGTAAAAGAAATACCTCTTACATAGATGAGAGTTTTAGGTGGTTTAATCATGATAGAAATGAAAAATGTGACAAAGAAATACCCAAACGGTGTTGTTGCGACAAATGGTATTTCCGTTAATATAAAGCAAGGCGAATTTGTGTATGTAGTCGGTCCAAGTGGGGCAGGTAAATCTACTTTTATTAAATTGATGTACCGTGAAGAAAAGGCAACATCAGGACAAATCATTGTCAATGGTATTGATTTAGCAACTTTAAAAAATAAGAAGGTCCCTTTTTTGCGTCGTCAACTTGGCGTAGTTTTCCAAGATTTCAAATTACTACCTCGTTTGAACGTTTATGAGAACGTAGCGTTTGCGCTTGAAGTAATTGAGGAAAAGCCAGATGAAATTCGACGTCGGGTTATGGAAGTGTTAGAACTAGTTGGATTAAAGCATAAAGCAAGAATGTTTCCAAATGAGCTTTCAGGCGGAGAGCAGCAACGGGTATCGATTGCTCGTTCCATCGTCAATGTTCCCAAAGTGGTGATTGCTGACGAACCTACAGGGAACCTTGATCCTGAAACATCATGGGAAATCATGAATTTGTTTGAGGAAATTAATGCACGTGGGACAACCATTGTAATGGCGACCCACAACCGTGAAATTGTGAATACGATTCGTCGTCGTGTAATCGCAATTGAAGGCGGCTTAATTGTCCGTGATGAACACGGAGGTGATTACGGCTATGAAATTTAGTACAGTAAAGCGCCACTTCCGTGAAAGTATTAAATCACTTGGTCGAAATAGCTGGATGACCATTGCGTCTGTCAGTGCCGTAACCGTTACGCTCATACTAGTAGGCGTTTTTGCGCTTATTATGATGAATTTAAATAAAGTAGCAACGGATTTAGAAAATGATGTCGAAATTAAAGTGTTAATTGATGAGACAGCAGATGAAGCTGCGGAAAAAGCACTCATCGAAAAAGTCAAAAAATTGCCTGGTGTCTCCGAGATGACTTATTCCACTAAGGAAGACGAGTTATCCAAGCTAGTAAAAGACTTCGGTGATGATTTTAAACTATTTGAACAAAGTAACCCTTTACGTAATGTAATTTATGTAAAAGCTGCTGATCCACAGCAAACAGCAAAAGTTGCGAAAGCCATTGATAAATATGAGTATACATATGACGTGATGTATGGCGAAGGAAAAGTTGAAAAACTATTTAACTTCTTAAATATTAGTCGTAATGTAGGAATCGTACTTATTTTAGGGTTATTATTTACAGCGATTTTCTTAATTTCGAATACTATTCGTATAACGATTATTGCTCGTCGTGATGAAATAGAAATTATGAAACTTGTAGGGGCTACGAATTCATTCGTGCGTATCCCATTCTTATTAGAAGGTATGTGGCTCGGAATTTTAGGTTCAATTATTCCGATTGCGGTTGTCACAACCCTTTACCACAATATATATAAAATTATTGCACCACGTTTACAAGGTGAGCTTATTCAATTACTAGATTTTTCTCCACTTGTGTATCAGGTAAGCGGTCTTCTGTTACTTATTGGTGTACTTATTGGTATTTGGGGAAGCTTCATGTCAGTTCGTAAGTTTTTAAAAATTTAGTCACAACGGATATTTGTGAAAAAGAAAAAGAATAGTCGAAGGGGAGTTCAATCGGTGAAAAGTAAGGCGAAAAAAACATTGAAAACACTTGCAGCAGCGTCTGCTCTAATTCTTTTTATCCAAACTCCATCAGCATATGCAATAAGTTTATCGGATTTAAAAGAAGAAAAGAAACAAGTTGAAACAAAGAAGAATCAGTTAAATTCATCTATTAGCAATAAATCAAATGCCATTACAGCTAATCAAGAAAAGCAACAAAAAATCTTAGATCAAATTCAAGCATTGAACGCTGAAATCGACAAAACCAATAGTAATATTAAAAAGGTACAAGCAGATATTCGGGCAACAAATGAGGAAATTAAAAAGTTAGAAGCGTCTATCGAAGAGCTTTTGCATAAAATTGAAGAGCGCGATTTATTGTTACAAGAACGCGCACGTGCAATTCAAGCAGGAGGCTCTGTTAGTTATTTAGATGTATTGCTAGGCTCTAATAGTTTTGTAGACTTTATTGATCGTTTCTCTGCAGTTAATGCATTATTGGAAGCAGATCGACAAATTATCCAAGATCAAAAAGATGATAAACAAAAATTAGAAGAGCAAAAGCAAATTATCGAAGAAAAACGTAAAAACTTGGAAGACAAAAAAGCTGAGCTTGAACGATTAAAAGCATCATTAGATAGCCAAAAAGCTGAGAAAAATAAACTAGTCGACCAATTAGAAAAAGAGCAAGAAAAACTGAAATCAGAAAAGGTATTACTTGAAAAAGAGTACTCAGAAGCTTTGGAAGTAAGTCAGGAATTACAAGATCAAATTATTGCTGAACAAAATCGTTTGGCTGAAATTGCGCGTCAGCAAGAGGCGAAACGTAAAGCAGCCGCAGCGGCGGCCGCGGCTGCAGCTGCTGCCAACAATGGTGGCGGATCATCTGGTGGTACAGTCCATGCGCCTCAATCAAATGGGACTTGGATTAAACCGACGAATGGTCGCTTAACATCACCATATGGTTGGCGAAATCTTGGAGCAGGCCCTGAATTCCATTATGGTGTTGACCTTGCAAATGCAACAGGAACACCAATATGGGCAGCAGCAGATGGCGTTGTTTCTTACGCTGCACCACTTAGCTCGTATGGTAATGTTGTCATTCTGACGCATTCTATCGATGGACAAATTTATACAACTGTTTATGCACATTTAAGTGCGTTTAATGTTAGTGTAGGACAAGAAGTATCACAAGGTGATCAAATAGCAGCGATGGGTAGTACAGGTCGCTCTACTGGCCCACACTTACACTTTGAAGTGCATATTGGTGCTTGGAAAGGACAAGCAGTCGGCAGCGTTAATCCACTGAAATATATTCCATTGTAAACATAAAGGCTATACACTAATGTTTTCTAGTGTATAGCCTTTAATATTTCATCTAGTGTTTCACCATTCACCAGCTTATAGGTTTGCCCATCAATAGCCAATAAGCCATTCTGGAAGAACAGTATTTTTAATGTATTGTCATAATAAGTAATATCCAATTGATAGACAACATCAGCTTGTTTGTTATTTAATAAGGTTCTTTTTACTTCCCAAGTGCTTAAGGCTAAACGCATATCATCTAATCGTGGATCGTCACGATTGATAATGGCTAAGGTTTTATTGGTACCATTGTCCACTTCCCATATCGCCATTTTATTTAATATTTCTTCAAGATCTTTATTAGGTAAAAAATCATGTAGCAAATCCTTCGTTCGATATTCTGTATACAGCATCAGTATACTAATGCCGAGAAAAATAGCGGCGATCCATAGTATAAGTCGCTTTGAAAGCATAATTCCTCCCCCTTTTTATCATTTTACGAAATATTCCAATAAAAGTTTCATTGCTACTATAAGATTCTGTTTGATGTTATGATGATTCTATACATAGTGGGGTATTTTAATTGTTGTTATTTCTGAAGATTTTCTTAAAACAGTGTGAAATATTCTAATTTTAAAAAGGTTCTATGCTATGCTTTCGGAGGAGGTTTCATTGGGGTGATCAATACAGAGTGGTACTCGATCCGTACATTAACTTTACCAGCTACCGCAGTCGCTTTACTTATTACCTTTTTTATTGTATGGCTTATCTTGCGCCTACAATTTTCTAAAAAGTGGTCTGAGCTATATAGTGATGCCATTTTTACGTTTATCATTGTTTGGAAGCTGAGCTTGCTTGTAACTGATTTCAAGACTGTTGTAAGCAATCCAATTACGGTGCTTTATTTTAATGGCGGAACAATTGGTGTTTATCTTGGCGTCATCGTAGCATCCTTGCAAATATGGAGAAGGAGAAATAGGCTACAGCTTGAGGGAGAAGATATGACAGCCTGTAGCTGGGCCATTATTTTAACGCAATCCATTTATCAAATGCTTGTTGTGCTACTCAATGACAATAACACAACGAGTGAAGTTATAACATTAGTTGTGCTAAGTGTAGTCACGCTCGTCATATTATGGAAATTAGCAGCGATGAAACAAGCTTTATTCCTCTATACAGTTAGCTATTTAATAGTGGCTATCTTACAGCCACTTGGTATATGGCAAACAGCTGTGGCTATTAGTGTAATACTACTTTGTTTGGGATTAACCATTCAGCATGAACGAATCAATGTGGGAGGTAAAGAATGAAAAAAAATATTGGGCTACTGATTGTTGTGCTATTAGTGGTTGCGATGATTGGTACATATGTAAAACAACAAATTGACGAAGAACGTGCCATTGAAAAATCAGCTCTTGGTAAGGATATGGAGGAGCTAGAGACGGGCTTAAGAAAAGGAGATATCCCGCCTGATTTTACCTTAACAAGCTTAGACGGGGAAGATATCACATTAAGTGATTTGCGTGGAAAAAAAGTTGTACTAAATTTCTGGGCTACATGGTGCCCACCTTGTAAGGCTGAGATGCCGCATATGCAAAGCTTCTACGATGAATATGCTAAAGAAAAAAACGTTGAAATCATAGCGGTCAATTTAACAGATGCCGAACGTGATGTGACCGCCGATGCTAAAGTGGACACTGTGATGACATTTAGAGATAGCTTTGAGCTAACATTCCCCATCTTATTGGACCCAGACAATGAGGCTGGCTTAAATTATCAAGTCATCACGATTCCAACCACTTATTTTATTGATTCCAACGGCTATATCCAACGTGCAATCAGAGGACCAATGGACGTGGATATGTTAAATGATTATGTAGATGCACTAGATTGATTCATAAAAAATCTGCTCGTTTTCTATAGTAGAAACGAGCAGATTTTTTTATTTTCCATGAGCTAAGGTGGATACCCGCGGAAGCAAGGTGGATACCCGCGGAAGCAAGGTGGATACCCGCGGAAGCAAGGTGGATACCCGCGGAAGCAAGGTGAATACCCGCGAAGCCAAGGTGAATACCCGCGAAGCCAAGGTGAATACCCGCGGAGCAAGGATGAATACCTGCGAAGCCAAGGTGAATACTCGCGAAGTCAAGGTGAATATCCGCGGAACTAAAGTGAATACCCTCGAATCAACAACAACAACATGCGTGAGTAATATGCAATATTCTCTCTTCATAAATTTGAAAGGTAATTTTGTATGTTTGAAAAAATAGAGTCATACAGTAAAAGAGACGGAGGAGGGAAGATTTGCGCAAATTAACAGCCGGTGTCGGAGTCCTACTTAGTAGTTTGGTGGTGGGCAGTGGTATTTACTTTGATTGGTTTAATATTGGCGATAAAAAGGAGCCTGTTACGGAGGTTGATACTATTGGTGAGGCTATGACAATCATTGAAGAAAAATCAGTATATAGTACAAAGAAGGATGCATTGGTGGAGGGGGCTCTTCGTGGTATGGCTGATGCCATTAAAGATCCTTATAGCACGTATTACTCCAAGGAAGAGGCTGAGCAACATCGGCAAATGTTGGCTGAGGAACGAGTAGGCATAGGTATTGAACTAACGGAAAATAAAGGGAAGTTTATCGTTGTGTCACCTGTTCGTTCATCACCAGCAGAGAAAGCAGGCATGCGTTCACTCGATGAAATTGTACAAGTTGACGGGGTACGAATAGATGGAAAAACGATGAGTGAATTAATGCATTTAATTCAAGGTGAAAAGGGAACGAAAGTAACCATTGTTGTCTATCGTCCAAGTGAAGATAAGCATATTAAGATGACGATGGAGCGCGCAGCAATTTCTAATAAAACGGTTACTAGTGAGGTTGTGAAGGTAGAGGATACAGACATTGGCTATGTGGTAATCTCATTATTCGGTGAAAAAACGGCCAATGAATGGGTAGCAGAAACGAGTAAATTGCTTCGTAAAGATGTGGAAGGAATTGTGATCGATGTACGGGATAATCCAGGTGGTTATTTACATAGCGTCGCAGCGCTACTGAGCACAGTATTGGACAATGGCAAAGTATTTGCATATATGCAAAATGCGGAAGGTGCTATGGAACCATTAAAAACACAAACAAAAGGCTTCGATGAAAAATATATAGAAACGATGAATAAAATTCCCATTGTGGTGTTACAAAATCAAGGTAGTGCATCTGCTAGTGAAGTATTAAGCGGTGCTTTAAAAGGCTGGGGACGCGCTTCACTTGTTGGGGTTAAAAGCTTTGGAAAAGGGACTGTACAAGAATCTTGGGAGCTTTCCAACGGTGGTGAACTTAAATTATCAACCAATAAATGGCTAACACCAAAACGCGAATGGATTCATGGGCAGGGCATTGAAGCAAGTTTAATGATTGAACAAAATGAATTATTTGCTTTTCAACTTCATCCACTAACAGGTAAGTTTAAAGTGGGTGATATGAGTGAGGAGATTTCCTATTCACAAAATGCCTTACAGAAACTAGGCTATCAAATAGATCGTTTAGATGGCTATTTGGATGAAACAACCGCAGAGGCTGTGAACCTTTATCGCAAACAGAAAAAATTAAAGCTAGCAGAAGATGAATTTTATATGGATACAACTTTCTTTAATAGTTTAAATGAAACGTTAAAAGATTTTAAAGCCGATCGTCAAAATGACCAGCAATTCCAAATGGCCACTAGTTTTTTACTGCACACCATTGAACAATAAAACTGGCTGAAAGAACAAAAATACCATAATATAAAGCTTTCTATGAGTTTGTACTACGCAAGCGTGTAGTCGTTTGATACAATAAATTCATAGTATTCAAGATAGAAATGGCGGGTGTTCGTATGGTTAGTGAGATTTTGATAGAAATTGTAACAGCGATTGGCCGCTTTTTACTTAACCCATTACTGTATATAGTCATAATATTTGCTATTATGTTAGGTTATCGTCGTGTAAAACAGGAGCGTAAATATTTTAATAGACGAATTATTTGGGGCTGGACAGAGTTAATCGGCCAATGGAAAGATGGGTGGCTCTATGCACTAATTATTTCTCTTATCGGTATTGGAGCAGGGCTTACTGTACCAAAAGAATTTTTAATCATTTTAACAACAGTTTCTATAGTAGCACTTGTCTTATATGTCATGAACGCAATGTCACCTATTGTGACAATGGGTATTGCCACACTGGCCATATGGGGAATGTCCTACTACAATTGGACCTTTTCTTGGTGGAAAATTTCATTAGCTGGTGTCAATTTAGAGGATGGCGCCATTGTTACAATTACCATTCTTGCGGGCCTTTGTGTCATTGCAGAAGGACTATTAATTCGACGTGTGGCGATGAAGGTTACAACACCTTGCATTGAGAAAACGAAGCGGGGTATGCAGGCAATTGTCTATCGTTCAAGAAATGTATGGGTATTACCTATTTTCTTTGTCATTCCAGGTGATGCTATTTCAGCTATATTCCCATACTGGCCTCAGTTTACGATAGGTCATAGTAGCTTTGCACTCGTGTTATTTCCTCTTGTCATTGGCTTTGCAAAGCTGACTAGAAAGGAATTACCAGCATTAACGTATGCTAAAATTGGGCGACCTGTCTTTTTACTAGGACAGCTTATTTTAGTAGGAGGACTGGCTGCATATTTTGAACCATTGATTGGTTTCATCACACTTGCTGTTGGTGCAATTATCCGTATCATCATTGCTATTTACTTTGCACAGCAGGACAAAACAGATCATTATGCAGTTGCGCCAAGTACGAAAGGTGCTATTATCGCAGCGGTTCTTCCTGATTCACCTGCAGAGAAAATGGGTTTACTGGCAGGGGAATGTATACGCAAAGTAAATGGTGTGTCCATTTTTACAGAAAATGAATTATATGAGGCTCTGCAATTAAATGCAGCTCATTGTCGTTTAGAGGTTTTAGACCGAAACAATGAATTACGTTTAACGCAGCATGTGATTTATAGCAATGATCATTACCGTATTGGGTTATTACTTGCGGAGCCGAGGGAAGTATAATGGACGTTTTTGGGAAAATGATGTTAGCGTTATTTATACCAGCCATACTGGTGTTATTATTCACTAGAATTACGTATAATCGCTATGTTGCATTGTTATTAGCCATTGCACTAATCGCCGCCTCTGTATATGCAGGCTATACATCCCCACCTATTATTTTTGTAATCGACGCGTTTTCATTAACGGTAGGCTTTTGGTTAGCAAGTAAAATGAATAAATAAGAATGGTCAGTCCAAGCAATGGGACTGACCTTTTTACATGAAAAATCGTACTGCTGCCATAATGATTACGCCTGCAACTACTGTAATGGATAAACTTTTTGTGACAAGGGCAATAATTAGAGTGGGAACAAATGTAACAAAGACTGGCCAATCAAGCGTTACTATTTTGCCACTTTCAGTATCTATTAAATTTTCAATGACAAGAGCACTTAATATACAAACAGGAATAAAACTAAGCCATTTGAGTACAACATCAGGGAGTGTTACACTGCGTACAAAGATAAATGGAATGACACGCGGTAGCCATGTTACAAGTGCACAGCCGATTATAAGCCAGACCATATAAGAAGTTGTCGTCATTTATCTGTCACCACCCCAATTGTTGCGACAATCACGGTTGCCAATAGCACAGCCACATGGGAAGGGACTATATAAGAAAGACCGTACATAATAACCGCCATATAGCCGATTAACTTGATATAATGCATGATTTTACTTTTGCCAACACTGCTCAATTGCAAAACTAAAAGTGCAACAAACATGGCAATTAAGGCAAAATCTAAACCCCATTTTTCAGGATTTGCTACCCACTGTCCTAAAAAGGCACCCGTAACACAAGAAATAATCCAGAAGATGTAGGCTGTTAAATTTAACCCATCCATCCATTTACCGTATAATTTACCTGTTTGCATTTGCTTTGTTACAGCTACACCAAAGGTTTCATCCGTTAATAATGTTCCGAAGCCAACATTTCTAAGCATAGAGTAGCGTGTAAAATGAGGTGCTAGTGTTAAACTCATTAATAAATGGCGTAGATTCACCACAAAAATGGTTACAATGATAGCAGAGGCAGGACTACTTGTTAAAAGCAGTGCACAAAAAATAAATTGTGCAGAGCCTGCGTAAATCAGTATCGTTAATAGTGCGATTTCAAGGACAGACAACCCTGAAGCGGAACCTACAACCCCAAATGCAAGTCCTATACTAATATAACCGAGTAATGTAGGTACGCAATCTTTCACGCCTTGTAAAAAACTGTCGTTGGAAGAGCTTGTTGTATCATCATGATGAAGCTCTGTTGTACTTGTCATAAATAGGTCATCCTTTCTTGATAATTTCCATGTATACTATTGATGGAATTGTTTGATAGTTCTTGATGTTTATTAAAGTATACATATGTCTGATAAAATAAACAATAGAAAATGGTGAGTAAAAATGGAACAAATGAGTCGAAATTTAGCATTTCAATTAAAGAAAATTAGACAGCAACGTCATTTAAGTCTCGATGATGTGGCCAAAGCGACTGGCGTCAGTAAAGCACAGCTTGCACAAATTGAAAAAGGTGAGGCCAATCCGACTGTTTCAACAATTTGGAAAATCGCTGCTGGTATGCGTATGTCGTTCTCTTCATTATTACAGCCGCCAACTGCTCATTACATGCGTTATAGCAGTAAAGATGTACCACATGTCGATGAAGATGAGGGACGCTATCGTGTCTACTCCATTATTCCCTATAATCCAGAGCGAGGCTGGGAGTTTTATAAGGTTGAAATGGAGCCAGGAGCAGTGAGTAGGAGTGAAGCCCATACAGAAGGGGTAGAGGAAACTGTAATGGTCATCAAAGGACAAGCAGTGATTTCTGCTGGAGACATGCATGAATTACTGGATGAAGGGGATACACTAGTATTCTCAGGGCATCAGCCCCATGAATATCGCAATACTTCAGAAGGGCTAACAATTTTTCATTTAATTTTACAGTATAAATAGAGGTGTCGAAGTTGAGTGAATGGTTTACTGTAGAAAATATTGAACAGGTTGCGGCACAGTATCGAACATTTGGCCCAATCATTGGTTTACTGCTACCATTTTTAGAGGCATTTTTGCCATTCCTACCTTTAGTCGTATTCGTTGTGGCGAATGCAAGTGCATTTGGCTTATGGTTAGGATTTTTATTATCTTGGTTAGGCTCTGTAGCTGGCTCCTATGCGGTTTTCTTACTTGTACGACATTTTGGCAAGCATCCAAGGCTACAATTTTTAACAGGTAGTAAAAAAGTACAGAAGCTTATTAAATGGGTGGATATGAATGGCATCAGCCCTCTTTTTGTCCTCCTCTGTTTCCCTTTTACACCATCTGTTATTGTCAATATTGTAGCGGGGTTGTCACATATCCATAAAAAGTTTTATTTAATCGTTTTACTGGCAGGAAAGTTTGTCATGATTTTAGGCATGAGTGTATTGGGCTATGATTTAAAATCGCTCTTGACAAGCCCAGTCAGATTAATAATTGCAGCTGTTGCCATTGTTATTTTGTGGTGGGTCGGTAAGTTGATAGAGAAGCGTTTGAATGCCCGGGTAGAAAGAGATTTAAAGCAAGCGCGAAATTTGACGAAAAAGCAGGATCACCATGCCAGTTAAGTAAATTATCTGTAGCCTCTTTCATTACCTGAAGAGGCTGCTTTTTTGTGTAACCTTTTTATAGGTAGGTGAAGGTTGATAGATAGTATTTACTAGTTTTTTTCGATAGAATTTAAGATAGATGATTTATGTTGTTTTAGAGGGCTGGGGGACTGCTCCAAAATAGGTGAGAAGTGATCAATAGTATGGAGAAGCTGCTCTAAAATAGGTGAGAAGTGATCAATTGTATAGAGAAGCCGCTCCAAATTAAGCGAGAAGTGATCAATAGTATGGAGAAGCCGCTCCAAAATAAGCGAGAAGTGATCAATGAGGTGAAGGAGCCGCTCCAAAATAAGTGAGAAGTGATCAATGAGATGGAGAAGCCGCTCTAAAATAGGTGAGAAGTGATCAATGAGTTGGAGAAACCGCTCCAAAATCAATGAGAAGTGATCAATTGTATAGAGAAACCGCTCCAAATTAAGCGAGAAGTGATCAATTTGATGAAGTAGCTGCTCCAAAATAGGTGAGAAGTGATCAATGGTATAGAGAAGCCGCTCCAAAATAGGAGAGAAGTGATCAATAGTATGGAGAAGCCGCTCCAAAATAGGTGAGAAGTGCTCAATAGTATAGAGAAGCCGCTCCAAATTAAGCGAGAAGTGATCAATTTGATGAAGTAGCCACTCTAAAATAGGTGAGAAGTGATCAATGAGATGGAGAAGCCGCTCTAAAATAGGTGAGAAGTGATCAATGAGTTGGAGAAACCGCTCCAAAATCAATGAGAAGTGATCAATTGTATAGAGAAACCGCTCCAAATTAAGCGAGAAGTGATCAATTTGATGAAGTAGCTGCTCCAAAATAGGTGAGAAGTGCTCAATTGTATAGAGAAACCGCTCCAAACTAGGTGAGAAGTGCTCAATTGTATAGAGAAACCGCTCCAAAATCAATGAGAAGTGATCAATAGTATAGAGAAGCCGCTCCAAATTAAGCGAGAAGTGATCAATTTGATGAAGTAGCCGCTCCAAAATAGATGAGAAGTGCTCAATTGTATAGAGAAGCCGCTCCAAAATAGGAGAGAAGTGATCAATAGTATAGAGAAGCCGCTCCAAATTGAGCGAGAAGTGCTCAATGAGATGGAGAAGCCGCTCCAAAACAGATAAGAAGAAATCAATCCATTAAAAAAACCGCTCAAATAAGAGTACAAAATAATTAATTCATCAAAAGAGTCACCCGAAAACAGCAAGTTAATGAGGAGGGGAAAGCATATGGCATTGCGTATTGTTTCAGGACGTTCGGGAACAGGGAAATCGGCATTTATTCATCAGGAAATTGTTGAGCAGCTTAAGACAGATCCATTGGGGCATCCGATTTTCATTATTGTGCCTGACCAGATGTCTTATTCTACGGAATATGAGCTGACGAATAAGCATGGTTTACAGGGCTTGATTCGAGCACAGGTGATGACGTTTAAACGTTTAGCATGGTTGGTGTTACAGGAAACAGGTGGTATTGCTCGTAAAGAAGTGAATGGCTATGGTTATCGAATGCTTATTCGTAAACTTTTGGAGGAACAAAAAAGTGAGTTTTCCTTATTTCGACAAGCAGCAGGAAAACGTGGCTTTACGGAGGAGATTGAAACCCTTTTAAAAGAATTTAGTCGCTATAGCGTCAATAGCTCAGTCTTGGCAGAGGTAACGGAATCTTTGAAGGCGATCGATGCACCTAATACCTTGCAGGCGAAAGCGAATGATTTACATGTCGTTTTACAGGCATTAGAGGAACGACTGGGTACGACATATGTTGACAGCGAGGGCTATTATCCGATTTTAACGGAGCAATTGAAGTATGCTGAAACGATGAAGCAAGCGACCATTTATATTGATGGATTCACTGCTTTCACTGTGCGAGAGTTAGAACTGGTTCGTGAGTTGTTAAAGGTAACACAGCAAGTAACCGTTGTTCTTCCGTTTGATCATATAGATGAGGCCTTTGATGAACAAGCTCTATTCCATGAAGCAGCTTTAACGAATCAACGACTTCATGATATCGCAAAAGAAGAGGGCATTGATGTTGAATTACCCTACCATTTTTATAATACTAAAAGATTTCATTCTGAAGATTTACAGCATGTGGAGGCAAAGTTTGCTGATTTGGAGCCTCAAACGAAAAAAACTTCTGGAGATGTAATCGTGCTTGAAGCATCAAATCGTCGAGCAGAGGTACATGCGATTGCCCGGGAAATAACAAAACTGACAAGGGAAGACGGTTTTCGCTATCAGGATATCGTACTTTTGTATAGACAAGCAGATCTCTATGATCCACTTATTACAAGTATTTTCCAACAATATGAAATTCCTATTTTTACAAATACAAAAAAGACGATGTTACATCATCCATTAATAGAGCTAAGTCGCTCAGCCTTGGAGGTTATGACCTCGAACTGGAAATATGAACCTGTTTTTCGTAGTGTGAAAACAGATTTGTTTTTCCCTTTACAAGCGGAGCTAACGATTTGGCGTGAGCGAGCAGATCGATTAGAAAATTATTGCTTGGCACAAGGCATCTATGGTGAACGATGGTTTGAGGAGGCACGTTGGTTTTATAAAAAATATCGAGGTCTAGAATTCCATTCGCGTGTACAAACAGACGAAGAGCGTGCAATGCAGGCAGAAATCGAGGCCATTCGAGATGAAATTCGCCAACCTCTAAAACTTTTACAAGACAAGCTTGATAGCGCGAAGAATGGCAGAGATATGGCGACTGCTTTATTTGAGCTAATAGAGTCATTACAGGTATATGATAAACTGCAAGCAATGAAAGATCGTGAGCTAGAGCGGGGTGACGCATTAGCAGCAAGTGAACATGAACAAGCTTGGAATGAATGGGTTGCTGTTCTTGATCAATTCGTTTATATGTTTGGTGAGCAGGAGATGACTGTAGAGGAAGCAGCCAAAATTCTTGATGAAGGTTTTGATACATTAGAATTTTCAAGAATTCCGCCAACCCTTGATGAGGTAATGGTGGCTACTGTTGATTTAGCCCGTTTATCCAATATCAAAGTTGCCTTTGTAATAGGGATGAATGATGGTGTTTATCCAACTCGTATGGAGTATGAAGGCTTGTTGTCAGATATCGAGCGTGAATGGTTTAGTCAAATTGGCTATGAGCTTGCCCCTACCTCTACTAATCGTTTATTACAGGAAAATTTCTTGTTCTATCGCGCTATTACAACGCCATCTAACAAATTGTATATGACGTACCCTACGGCGGATGAGGAAGGCAAGGCACTGCTATCCTCACTTTATATTAAGAAAATAATAGGGAATGACAAAAAGACGGGTTTATTAAGTGATGTTTCCATAGAACGAGTGGTAATCGATCCGATTGAATTACTAGACGGAGATGTTTTGCCATATTTACGCCATCCACGTACCGCATTAGCACATCTGATGGTGCAGATACGTCAAGCTGAACATAGCCGTGAACTAGCTCCAGAATGGCTAGCTTTACAAAGATTTTATAAACAAGATCCATATTGGGCGCTCATTTTCGACCGTGTCCTTTATCCAATTACCCATAAAAATGAGGCTGAACCACTTGAAACCTATATTACACAGGAATTATATGGTCAGAAGCTAACATCCAGTGTGTCGCGAATTGAGAAATACTTCAGATGTCCTTTTTCTCATTTCACTACATACGGTCTACGTCTAGAAGAACGTGCTGAGTATCGTCTAGAAACCTTTGCAATGGGTGACTTATTCCATGAGGCGTTAAAGTGGATTACAGAGGAAACACATCGTCAGCAATTATCATGGATTCGTTTAACAACAAAGCAAATTAAACAATTAGCACGTCAAGCAGTAGAACAAATTGTACCAGTCTTTTCCCATCAAATCCTATTATCTAGTGCCCGTTATCGCTATATTCAGCGTAAGCTTATTCGAATTGTCGAGCGCACAATGACGGCATTGACACGGCATGCTAATGTATCTCACTTCAAACCAATTGCGATTGAGGCATCATTTGGTCCTGGACAACATGAACAGCTACCACCACTAGAGATTGATTTGACTGGTGGCAAGAAAATGTTTATGCGTGGGCGTATTGATAGAGTGGATAGTGCAACGATAGATGACCGCTCTTATTTGCGGATTGTTGACTATAAATCCTCAGCTCGTGACCTTGATTTAAATGAGGTTTATTACGGATTATCCTTACAGGTCCTAACGTATTTAGATGTGGCAATGGAAAATAGCTCTTACTGGCTATCAGGTGAGGCAGAGCCAGCAGGGGTACTGTATGTCCATGTCCATAATCCGATGCTAAAGCTGGATAAGGATTTGACGGACAGTGAAATAGAAGAGGATCGTTTAAAGCAGTATAAAATGAAAGGTTTACTGTCTGAAAACGCTGAGGCGATATTATCGATGGACGAACAATTGGAGGAAAGTAGCGGGCATTCAAAAATCATTCCTGTCTATATGAAAAAAGATGGAACACCTTCTGAATCACAATCCCGCATAGTTCCTGTCAATGATATGAAAAAGTTACAGCATTTCGTTCGTCGTAAACATCAGGAGGCAGGGAATGGTATCTTATCTGGTGATACCGCCATTAGCCCCTATAAATTGAAAGCCAAAACGGCATGTGATTATTGTCAATTTGCTGCAGTTTGCCAATTTGATCCATCTGATGGTAAACAAAGCTATCGTCAATTGATGCAAGCAAAGCCGAATGATATTGTTGATAAAATTCGGAAGGAGGTAGAATAGCATGGTACAAACAATTCCTATTAAGCCAGCAGATGTCACATGGACAGACGATCAGTGGAAGGCGATTTATGCTAGCGGTCAAGATACACTTGTATCGGCTGCGGCAGGGTCTGGGAAAACAGCAGTCCTGATTAATCGTATGATTGAAAAAGTCATTGCTACTGAAAATCCCATCAATGTAGATGAACTATTGGTAGTGACCTTTACGAATGCTTCAGCCGCTGAAATGCGCCATCGTATGTCTGAGGCATTAGAAAAGGCGATAGCAGAAAATCCAACATCTAATCATTTAAGACGGCAGCTTAGTCTTGTGAATAAAGCACAAATTTCCACCCTGCATTCCTTCTGTTTAGCCATTGTTAAGCAATACGCATACTTACTTGAGATAGATCCAGGCTTTCGTATTGCCAATGAAGCAGAAATAGCATTATTGAGAGATGATGTTTTAGCAGAAGTTCTAGAAGATGCCTACGATTCTGAGGATGAGGCTCGCGTACAGGCTATTTATCGTCTTGTTGATAGCTTTACCTCAGATCGTGATGATCAAGCCATCGAAACGCTGATTAGTAAACTTTATGATACTTCTCGTGTACATGCAGAACCTCAAAAATGGCTATGGAGCCTTCCACAAGCATATGATTTAGCTGATGAAGTGACGATTGATGATTTAGAGCTATCTCAATACGTCAAATTGACCGTACGCCATAGTCTGGAAGAGGCGTTTGTATTAATTTCAGAAATGCGGGCGATTACATTACAGTCAGACGGACCTGCCCCCTATGCTGAAACGGCAGAAATTGATTTTGCTATGATTCAGGAAGGGATTCGCATTAGTCAAAGCGGTACATGGCAGGAGCTATTTGATTATTTTGCAACGGTCAAATGGTCTACATTAAAACGAGTATCAAAGGATGCATTAGTAGATGTAGAGCTACAAGAGCTGGCGAAGAAAAAACGAGAAGCAGCCAAAAAAATGATGAATAAAATCAAAGAGGCGTTTTTTGTTCGTACGCCTGCACGCCTACTTGAGGAAATAAGATTAATGGCACCGACGATTGCTACGTTAGTGGAATTGACCACTACTTTTAGTGAACAATTCCGACTAGCCAAGCTAGAACGTGGAATCATTGACTTTTCAGATTTGGAGCATTATGCACTTCAAATTTTAACGGTAGAGGTAGATGGCGAGCTTCAGCCGTCACCAGTTGCACTAGATATGAAAAAACGCTTTAAAGAAGTACTGGTGGACGAATACCAGGATACCAATATGCTACAGGAAACCATCTTACAACTTGTCAAAACAGGTGAAGAACAGGATGGCAACCTTTTTATGGTTGGGGACGTAAAACAAAGTATTTACCGTTTCCGATTAGCTGAACCAAAGCTCTTTATGCGAAAATATAGTGAGTATGTGGAGACACCTGAGGTAACGGGGATGCGAATTGATTTAAATGCTAACTTCCGTAGTCGAAAAGAAGTGTTGAATGCGACAAACTACGTTTTTGCACAAATTATGGGCGAGCGTGTTGGTGAAATTCTTTATGACGACAATGCATCATTAAAGCCCGCTGCGCCTTATGATGATAAAGAAATACCTGTTGAGCTAGTCGTAATGCATCCACCACCGGAAGAGGAAACAACAGAAGAACTGGAAGAAATAAACAACGAGGCTGCTGAGCTAGAGGAATTAAAAAAATCACAATATGAGGCACGCTTTATTATCGATCGTATCCGTCAGATGATGGAAGATGGAACAACTGTTTATGATACGAAAATAAAAACAGAGCGACCATTAAAGTATAGTGATATTGTGATTTTAATGCGTTCGATGACATGGTCGACAGATTTAGTGGAGGAATTTAAGCTGGCAGGGATTCCACTCTATGCAGAATCGTCTAAAGGCTATTTTGATGCACTCGAAGTAATGATAATGTTAAATGTTCTGAAGGTAGTCGATAATCCCTATCAGGATATCCCATTAGCTTCTGTACTGCGCGCACCATTTGTTGGTTTAACGGAAAATGAGCTGGCGAAAATCCGTTTAGCCGATCAAAAGGTACCTTTTTATGATGCTTTACGACAATTTATTCGCAGTGAAGGACATGGTGTGCAAACCACTACATTTGAGAAGCTGCAACGCTTTATGCTAGCCTTTGAAAATTGGCGAGATTTAGCACGTCGTGGATCATTGTCAGATTTAATTTGGAAAATTTATCTAGATACACATTATTATGAAATGGTTGGGGCAATGCCGAATGGCAAACAGCGTCAGGCAAATTTACGCGTTTTACATGATCGTGCGTTAATGTATGAAAAAACGGCATTTCGTGGACTATTCCGTTTTTTACGTTTTATTGATCGTATGCGTACGCGTGGTGATGATTTAGGCACTGCCAAATCAATTGGCGAAAAGGACGATGTGGTGCGCCTGGTGACAATTCACTCTTCCAAGGGATTAGAATATCCAGTCGTCTTTGTTGCAGGAATGGGACGTCCGTTTAATAAAATGGATTTTCATCAACCTTATTTATTCGATCAAGATTTTGGACTAGCTGTTAAGGCCATTGATCCCGAAAATCGTATCACCTATACATCGTTACCGTTTTTAGCATTGAAGGAGAAAAAAGAATTAGAGATGCGCGCAGAAGAAATGCGTGTCTTATATGTTGCGATGACTCGTGCGAAAGAGCGTTTGATTTTAGTAGGCTCAGTGAAGAACTGGGAGAAAACACGCGACAACTGGCAGGACGCACAAAGTTTGCCGTTGGATGCACCGCTTCAAGACTATTTACGTGCTAGAGCTAATAGCTATTTGGACTGGATAGGCCCAGCAGTGGCAAGGCATGCGGACTTTGCAGCAGTAGCAACCAATTCTTATAAGAAATTAGAGGATCCATCACATTGGTGGGTTCAAGCCATCGATACAAAGCATTACTCGTATGAGTTACAGGCGATGGGCGACGAAGTACAGCAAGCGCTTGCGATGCCAGAGGATGAGGACTTGCTGGCTGAAATCACGACCCGCTTTCAAGCACAGTATGCCTATCAAAAATCAACAAGAAAGCGCTCTAAAACATCTGTTAGTGAAATAAAGCGATTAGAAAATCTACAGCGTCAGGAGGAACCCGAATTTTATTTTGCCTCTCCTACCAAGCAAAAGGCTTCATCCATTGCACCTCGACCAGCTTTTTTACAGGAACAACAGTTAACAGGTGCTGAAATTGGTACCGCTGTGCACACAGTGATGCAGCATGTCCCTCAGTTTGGTTTTGGTCATATCAATGATGTAAAGGGCTTTGTAGAGGATTTAGTCGCAAGGCAGCTTTTAACAGAGGCAGAGGGTATGGTGGTTCCACAAGCGAAGATTTATCATTTCTTTGAGACAGAAATAGGGCAACGCTTTCAACGGGCGAGTCAAATACGTAGGGAAATGCCATTTACCATTAGTAGAATCGATGAAGATGGCGATGCTCAAATTGTGCAAGGGATTATTGACTGCTTATTTGAGGATGAATACGGTAATTGGGTCTTGTTGGATTATAAAACGGATCGTATACAATCTCATTTTGCGCAGGAGCCTGCCCTGTCAAAAGAAATACTAGGTCGTTATGCCGTACAGCTTCGTGTTTATAGTGAAGCCATTGAATCCATTTTACACATCAAGGTGAGCGATAAAGTATTATATTTATTCGATAATGAACAGATCATACAGGCATAAAGAGCTTGTTATGGGAAAAGTAGGGCTTATTTGTCCTGCTTTCACCATAGCTACTAGTCAAGAGGAGGCTATTTTGTGGAATTAAAACCGACAATGTTGCAGGAACGAATGGCAACATTAGATATTTTACGAGGTATTAGTTTAGTAGGTATCTTACTTGTAAATATGTATACCTTTTATTTGCCAATGCCGCATATTGATTTGGCATCATGGTTTACAACCCCATCGGATATTGTGTGGCAGAAAAATATAGATATTTATGTGCAAGGTAGCTTTTACCCGCTCTTTGCCATGCTATTTGGTTATGGACTGGCTATGCAGTGGCAGAAGGCTCAGAGTCGTGAACAAAACTTTTATACGCTAGGGCTTCGTAGACTGTCCATCCTTTTTGCCTTTGGTTTTGTCCATGCTGTGCTAATTTGGTGGGGCGACATATTAATGATGTATGCATTTTGTGGCGTTTTTTTAGTGCTTTTACTACGTTTGAGTCCTATCTGGCTATTAGCTAGTGCTTTGATCATTAATGGCTTGATGCAAGTTTTTATGCTCTTTGTGGTAGGGATTGTTAATTTTAATACAAAAGTAGATGACTACTTAGATATCGTATCAGTAGAGAAGGCCATCACGGCTTATGGGACAGGAGACTGGGTAGATGCCTTTATGCAACGCTTAACAGATTTATCGACGCAGGCAGGCATCGAGATGTGGTTTGTCGCACTGTTCACCATTTTACCGTATATGTTAATAGGTGCCGCTGCCTCTAAATGGCGTTTAGTAGAACGAGCTAAAGAATTGAAGTGGTTATGGCTGACATTAGCAATTGCCGGATTGGTCATCGGAATTGGTATGAAAAGCTTATCTATTATGTTTACAAGAACTTATTTACTAGATTATTTAAAGGTATACATAGGGGGTCCAATGCTATCGGTGGGCTATATCGGGGTTATTGTGTTACTTTGCTTAATGCCAATTGTGCCAAAGCTACTTAGTCCTTTTGCTAAAATTGGGCGCATGTCATTAACGATGTATATCCTTCAATCGATTATAGGCACTTGTTTATTCTATCAATTTGGTTTTGGCTGGTATGGCAAAGTAAGTGTGGAAACTGGGGTATTAATTGCTATTGGCATAATTGTTGTACAAATGATCATAGCAGAAATTTGGCTATCTAAGTGGAAACAAGGGCCGTTAGAGGCAATATGGCGTAAATTAACCTATAAGCAAAAGGTGGAAGTACGTTAATATATTCCTCCTCACATGCATATTTTATTAAGATATAACAACTTATAAAAATGTTGTCGCAAAAATGAGGTAATTTCTATCATATTGTTGTATTATGTAGAAAAAAGAAGGAGCTCTTTCAATCATGAAAATTTTATCATTCAAATTAGGTGGACATGTAAGCTTTGGACCAAAAGTAAAAAAAGAAGAAGCGGTATGGGACGTACTCGCTATTCAAAATGAACTTCAAGTTCTCCCTTCTTTTTCAAGTTCAATCGTGGATGGCATTGCTTTAGGCTTTGATTTTGTGGAACAGATTCGTAAATTAGTAGAAGCAGCAGAAAAATCAGGTAATGCTAGTAGTTTTAAACGTGAATTTACAGAGATCGAATGGCTTTCACCAATTCCACGTACACCTAAAAATATTATGTGTATTGGTAAAAACTATGATGAACATGCGAAGGAAATGGGTGCAGAAGCAGCACCAACGGATTTAATGGTATTTACAAAATCACCAACTGCAATTGCCGCTGATGGACAAACAATTTCTATTCATGCTGATCTTTCTTCAAAAATGGATTATGAAGGTGAGCTAGCTATCGTTATTGGGAAACGTGGCAAAAACATTCCTAAAAATTTAGCATTTGATTATGTATTTGGCTACACAATTGCCAATGATGTAACAGCTCGTGATTTACAAGAGAATCATAAACAATTCTTCTTGGGTAAAAGCTTAGACGGTACTTGCCCTCTTGGACCATACCTTGTGACAAAGGATGAAATTCCAAATCCACAAGACTTAACAGTTGTTACAAAGGTTAATGATGAAGTACGTCAAAACGGCTCTACGAAAGATATGATGTTCACTGTTGAAACACTAGTATCCATCCTATCAAAGCATGTGACATTAGAGCCAGGAGATGTTATTTTAACAGGTACGCCAGCAGGAGTTGGCAAAGGTATGAACCCGCCACAATTCTTAAAAGCTGGAGATACAGTAAAAGTATCCATTCAAGGAATCGGTACATTAGTCAACCATTTTGAATAATGATGATATCAATCCGCGGGAGTCCATACTCCGCGGATTTTTTACTTCTTTAAGGGAAGGTAACAGAAGTTAAAGCTGTTAGATCTAACGATGTAGAATCTTAATTGATGTAAATTATGTGAACACTATTGTAATATTTGAAACCCTTTCCATCGCATGGTAGGATAGAGTTTGATAGAAAAAGAATGAGGTGGGACAAACATGAGTTTTTTAACTAGCCAAACGCATTTGCATATTACTACGTGGGTAGTGGCTATTGTTATCTTTTTAATTGCGGCACTAATGGGCAAGCAATCAAAAGGCTTACATATGACATTACGTCTGTTTTATGTATTAATAATCATCACAGGTGGAGCATTATTTATCGAGGCAATGGACTATGGTCAAGGTATGCTTTACGGTTTTAAATTCTTAGGTGGCATACTTGTAATTGGTATGATGGAAATGGTATTAGTGCGCCAAAAGAAAAATAAACCAACAGGTATGTTTTGGATTTTATTTGCAGTATTCTTATTAATCACTTTGTTCCTAGGATTTAAACTACCAATGGGTCAAGATTTCTTAGCATAATGATTTAAAAGTCGTGAAGTAGTAGTTGCTTCACGGCTTTTATTTTGTAACCGAAAATGAAGACGTAATTGACACCTTTTTGCCGTAATTCATTTCGCATTTTCGCAAAATCTTTGGAAAAGATAGCGACGTGACTGAGTTATTTGGTAAAATGACGATGATTGGTTTGAAAGAGAGGGAATAACAGTGAAATTTAAGAAGTGGATAAGTGCAACGGCTGCATCACTTTTATTAGCAACTTCATTCGTAACTACTATACCAGTAGCCCATGCGGATGAATCAGCGACTAGAACGATAGCAGAAGAGAGCATCTATGATTTACTCGTTGACCGTTTCTTTAATGGCTCGGGCACAAACGATTTTGATACAAATACGCAGGACCCTTCGAAATTTGCGGGAGGCGATTTTACAGGTTTACAGGATAAACTGAAATTTATCGGTGAGATGGGCTATACGATTGTTTCCATTGGACCTATTTTTTCTACAGAGAAATACGATGGTTCAATGCCAACAAGCTATACTACAATCGAACGTCATTTTGGAACAACGGAAGAATTCCAAAGTATTGTAGAGGCCTATAAAGCTAAAAATATGTCTATTATGGTTGATTTTCCACTTACAAATGTGAGTCCAAATCATGAGTGGGCAAAGGATGCTTCAAAAGCAGATTGGGTTGCATCTACGAATAATGGACAAGTACAGTGGGATTTAGCGAATAAAGATGTGCAAGAGGCACTTATTCAAGCAGTAACTGAATTTGTTTCTACATATGACATCGGTGGTATTCGTTTAACAAATATTGCAGGGGCTGATACAGCGTTTATCAATGCAATGATAGCCGCATTAAAAGAGACAAAATCGTCCCTTTATGTCATTGCTAATGAAGAAAGTGATGCTGACTTTGATGCAACTTTCTCACCTGTAACGGCAGATATCTATCGTAATATGTTTAAAAACGTGGATATGGATTCCTCTAAATTAATGGAACCTTTTACAGGAGAAAAACCGACACAAATTATGGTGGATTCGCTTGAAACTCATCGTTTTACATTCGACTCTGCTAATGAAAATATGTTCCCACCTACACGCTTAAAAATGGCGATGGGTGCATTATTTATGCTACCAGGAATTCCTGTCGTACAATATGGTACCGAAATTGCTATGAATGGGGAAGCCAAACCAGATACACACCAGTTTTACAACTTTAAAACAGATGAAGAACTGATTGATTATATTAAAAATGTTCAATCTTTACGTAATCAATCAGCTACTTTGCGTAATGGTGATTTTGAAGTCATTACAAATGAAAATGGCCTTCTTGTCTTTACACGTACTTCTGATGAAGAAAAGTGGGTAATCATGGTTAATAATACTGGTAAAACACAACGCGTCGACTTAACGCCTGAACAACTTGGTGAAGGGAAAATGTTGAACGGGATTTTACATGAGGAAAAAGTTCGTATAAATGAAAAAGAAGTTTATCCTGTTATTTTAGATCGAGAAATGGTCGAGATTTATCAGGTTCGCAATGATGAAGGCTTAAACACGCCCTATATGGTGGCTTTAGGCTTAGTATGGTTGATCTTTATTGGTTTTGTAGTCATCATCATTAAACGAGGAAAAGTTCGCCGTCAGGAGCAAGACGTCCAACAATAATAGCACAACGAAAAAAGCATGCTAGGAGCCATCCTAGCATGCTTTTTATTAGCCTTCAAAGCTTTTATTTGTGAAGAAAATCGCAATAGTCCCTGGTCCTACATGTGAACCAATTGCGGAGCCAATCATAGTAATTTGCACAGCTTGAGGTGAAAAACGCTCCTGGATAGAGGCTTTTGCTTCATTTGCAAAGGCAGCATCATCACTATGGCTAATACCTATGATTTTATTTGTAAAGCTGCCGCCACGCTCCTGCATTAAATCTAACATACGATTAAGTGCCTTTTTTCGACCGCGCGACTTTTCAATCGGTACAAGTTTGCCATCTTCTACATTTAAAATAGGCTTAATACTAAGAAGGCCGCCTAAAAATGCACTGGCTTTTGATACTCGACCACCTTTTGCAAGGTAATCTAAGTCTTCTACTGTAAATAAATGCTCGACCTGAGGTGCAAGGGTATTTATTTTAGAGGCCATATCTTCTAAGGATACTCCTATATTTCGCAGTCGTACAGCTTCTTCCACGACAAGGCCATGTCCTAGTGATGCGCATTTTGAGTCGATAATGGCTAGTTTTAAGGAAGGATACTGCTCAAGTACCTGATTGCGAATCATTTGAGCAGTACTATATGTGCCTGATAATTCTGATGAAAACGCGATATAAATACCTTCTTCATCATTTTTGGCTAGCTCCTCAAAATGCTTCAAAAAGAGCTCAGGTGACACTTGTGATGTTTTTGGCTGAGCACCTTTGCGTATTGCATCATAGATCTCTTTGGAATCAATTGCAATCACATCTTCATATTCTTTGTTGTTCAATTGCACTCGTAAAGGGAGTAGCACGACATCATTTTCTTCATAGTAAGATTTTGGTAGATCACATCCACTATCCGTAAAAATCTTCATTCTCTTGTCCCCCTAATTTCAACTTACTTTTAAAGCTTTTTAACTTTCTTCAGTAGATACTCACTATAAATGGAAGGGGTACCACTGAATAAAGTTAAACTGGTAAAAATGGAATGTTAACTTGAACTTACTACTTAACTATGATAATTTCAAGCGATCGATGAGTATTTTTGCAATTCCATCATCATTATTCGTTGCAGTTATTTCATTTGCAATGTTTTTAAGACTTGAGATACCGTTCCCCATCGCTACACCAAGTCCAGCATATTCAATCATTTCTAAATCATTGTCTTCATCGCCAAACGCGATAATGCGCTCACGTGGGATACCTAAATCTTTTGCCACATGCGCTATGCCAACAGCTTTATTTAAACCTCGACGCACAATTTCAATAATATGAAGAGGTGCGCCCCAGCGACGATGCTCGATGACTTCAGCATGCACTGCCTGTAAATGATCACGTATAATAACCGAATTGGCTTCATTTGCCTGAATCAGCAAACTTGTGGGATTTTCCAAGAGATGTGTGTATAAATCACCAAGTGTAATTCTTGGATTCCCCATATTAAAAATATTTAAAATACGATCGTCTTCTGTGTGGACATAAATATCATCTTTTACCTCAGCGATAATATTTTCGTATTCATAACTGTTAATAGAATCAACAACATCATGTACGACACTTAAATCAATTGGTGTGTGCATATGTTGCCAAGAGACATTTTTAGGATGATGCACATATGCGCCATTAAAATTAACAATGGGTGTAGTGAGCCCAAGTTCATGATAATAAAGATCGCTTGCACGGTATGGACGTCCCGTCGCAATCATCACTTGATGCCCTTGTTCCTTAGCCTGCAATAATGTTTTTTTTGTTTTTGCAGAAATTTGTTGTTGATCTGTTAATAAAGTTCCATCTAAGTCTAATACGATTAAATGCGGTTTCATAGCTCGTTGCCCCTTTCCTATAGTTTGAATAGTATCTCTTTGTCTTACATTCGTCAAAATTTTGTCACAGTGAAAAAAGTTTGCTAACATAAAGATGAGATAATAGTTGGGAGTGACAATAATGTTTGTAGAAAAAGAAGTGTGGGGAAATATTCCTTTATTACATATACATACAGACAAGATGAATGAAGAAACCCCGGTAGTCATTTTTTTGCATGGCTTTATGAGTGCAAAAGAACATAACTTACACTATGCATACCAATTGGTGCATAAAGGGGTGCGTGTCCTATTGCCAGATGCAAAATTTCATGGTGAGCGTAGCGAAGGCCTAACGGAAATGCAAATGAATTTAAATTTTTGGGACATTGTTTTAAATTCTATTCATGAAGTACAACAATTATATGATGAATTAAAGAATAAAAAATTATTAGCTAGTCATAATATTGGCATAGCAGGTACCTCAATGGGTGGCATCGTGACATCAGGCTGTCTGAAGCTTTATGATTGGATACAAACAGCTGCAATATGTATGGGCGCACCTAGTTTTATTAAATTGGGTGAATATCAATTACAACAATTTGCTAAAAGCGGAGTAAACTGGCCTATGTCAGAGGAAGACGTAGAAAAAATTAATGATGTCCTTGCTAAATATGATGTCAGTCTAACACCAGAAAAATTCGCGGGTCGCCCTGTATTCTTTTGGCATGGTGAATTAGATAAAACAGTTCCTTTCAACGAAACGTATAAATTTTATGAAACATTACGGGAATACTATCAAGCAAACCCTGAATATTTAAAGTTCATGGTGAACAAAAGAGCTGGACATGCCGTACCGCGTGACGGTATGCTAGCAGCAACAGAATGGCTTGCACAGCATTTGGCATAACAGGATGCATCTGCTATGATAAGGTTAACACTATGATGGAAGGAGAAATACGAATGGATCAAGATATGAAAGACAGCATGTTTGGTGCTTTAGAAAATGTAATTGACCCTGAGCTTGGCATTGATATCGTTAACTTAGGTTTAGTATATGATGTGGATTTAGATGATGAAGGTGTCGCAACTGTTACAATGACCTTGACATCGATGGGCTGTCCACTTGGACCAGTCATTGTGGATCAAGTAAATACAGCATTAGGTGAACTTCCTGAAGTGAAAAGTACAAATGTGAATATTGTATGGAATCCACCTTGGTCAAAAGATAAAATGTCACGCTATGCAAAAATGGCATTAGGTGTACGTTAAAATGTAATATTAAACCCTGCTTATTCAAAAATAAGCAGGGTTTTTGCTTGTAACGAAATTAATCGATACGGCATATTTGTAATGGACAATTTTCACAGGCAATTTCATTTTTTAAAAATTGTAAATCATGAATGGTAATAAATCCTTTATCAAAAGTGATAATCTCATGTTTTTTTAAATCATTCAGCATGCGATTGATCATTTCACGACTTGTTGCACACAAATTCGCAATTTCTGTATTGGTTAGCTGAAAATCAATAAAAATCGAGCCATTTTCTAAAGGTTTACCATACGTATTGGAAAGTCGAATGAGCGTTGAAAATAGAGCACCTTTTTTACCGTTTAACACTAAATCACGCAAACGACTTTGATGCTTTAAGTTTTCTGTTTGCAACCACTTCATATATTCCACCATAATTGTCGGCTGCTCTTCTAGTAAATGCTCCAAAGATTTACGACTCAAAACATACAGCGTAGAGGGTTCTAAAACTTTGGCAGTCATCGAATTATAGACGAGATTACAAAATAATGAACCTTCTCCTATTATACTGTCAGGACCACAAATACGAATGGTTAATTCCTTGCCAGTTTCGGATTCTTGGCTAATCGAAATAACACCTGATTGGATGTAATAAATTTCTTTTGCCCGTTCTCCCTCTAGAAAAATTTTATTTCCTTTATTCACTTTGATAAAAACACCATGCTTTTGAAAAAGATCCTTAATTTTTTCAAACATATTATCCATTAAAACCATATCTCCAACACATCGCTTTCTTTTTGTAATAAATGGCGATTATTACAAAAGGATAGTGGATTTCGATACTAAAACATAGAAACATATCATTATTATAACGTAGATTTCCATAATAAGTGAAAAAAATTTAGTGCAATTTCTTTGCTAAGCATTGTCGAGTGATGTAAAATAAAGTTAGTCAAAAAAGGTCAAACTTTTTCAAATGAATAAGATAGGGTATATAAATAATGAGAAACATGAAAGTAAAGGAGTGCTAGCTATGCAATTTCAACAAACAGACAATAAAAAACCATTAGAGCAATTTGGACGTAATTTAATTGAAGAAGTGAAAAATGGCAAGATGGACCCTGTTATCGGGCGTGATGAAGAAATCCGGAATGTCATTCGTATTTTAACACGGAAAACGAAAAATAATCCTGTATTAATCGGTGAACCAGGAGTTGGTAAAACAGCGATTGTTGAAGGTTTAGCACAGCGTATTGTAAAAGGTGATGTACCAGAAGGCTTGAAAGAATGTGTGCTATATGAACTGGATATGAGTGCGCTAATCGCTGGTGCAAGCTATCGTGGGCAATTTGAAGAACGCTTAAAAGGTGTGCTAAAAGAAGTAAAAGATTCAGAAGGACAAATTATTCTATTTATTGATGAAATTCATACGATCGTAGGCGCAGGAAAAACAGATGGCGCTATGGACGCAGGAAATATGCTAAAGCCAATGCTAGCACGTGGTGAATTACACTGTATTGGTGCTACTACTTTAGATGAATATCGTATGTACATTGAAAAAGATCCCGCGTTAGAACGCCGATTCCAGCAAGTACTAGTGCGTGAGCCTTCTATAGAGGATACAGTATCCATTTTACGTGGCTTAAAAGAACGCTTTGAGTTGCATCATGCCGTACGTATTCATGACAGAGCCATTGTTGCGGCAGCAGAACTATCCAATCGATATATTACAGAGCGATTTTTACCCGATAAAGCGATTGATTTAATTGATGAGGCTTGTGCAATGATACGTACGGAAATTGATTCCATGCCACAGGAGTTAGACGCAGTCACTCGTCGTATTATGCAGCTAGAAATTGAAGAACAGGCATTACGTAAGGAGAAAGACGAGGCAAGTAAAAAACGTCTAGAGCAATTACGTGAGGAATTAACAAAGTTAAAAAAATCCTCTGAGGGCATGCGACAACAATGGGAAGCAGAAAAAGAAAAGCTTCACGATATCCAGAAAAAACGGGAAACATTGGATAAATATCGTCGTGATTTAGATGAGGCGGAAAGTAAATATGATTTAAATAAAGCTGCTGAATTACGTCATGGTAAAATTCCGACACTTGAAAAAGACATTCAGGCACTTGAAAAGGAATTAGAGAACGGTGCAGAATCTCGCATTTTACGTGAAGAGGTAACAGCAGATGAAATCGCTGCGATCGTTTCACGTTGGACAGGAATTCCTGTTACAAAATTAGTGGAGGGTGAGCGTGAAAAACTCTTACGTTTAAAGGATACATTACATGAACGTGTGGTTGGGCAAGATACAGCTGTTCAATTAGTGACAGAAGCTGTATGGCGTGCACGTGCAGGCATCAAAGATCCACACCGACCTATTGGTAGCTTTTTATTCTTAGGCCCAACTGGTGTAGGTAAAACAGAACTTGCCAAGGCACTTGCTGCACAGTTATTTGATTCAGAGGATCACTTTATTCGTATTGATATGAGTGAATACATGGAGAAACATAGTGTGTCCCGTCTTGTTGGTGCTCCTCCAGGTTATGTAGGCTATGAGGAAGGTGGACAACTAACAGAAGCCGTTCGCCGAAATCCTTATTCTGTGGTGCTACTAGATGAGATTGAAAAAGCTCATCCTGATGTGGCGAATATTTTATTGCAAATATTAGATGATGGACGCATTACAGATAGTCAGGGACGTATGGTGAATTTTACAAATACAGTGGTCATTTTAACTTCGAATATTGGTTCTAGTTATTTAATGGAAGCAAAAGAAAATGATGCTACTGTAGAAGACTTAGTCATGACAGCTCTAAGACAACATTTTAAACCAGAGCTATTAAACCGAATGGATGATATCATCTTCTTCCATGCTTTATCTACTAAACATTTTACAGCGATTGCTTGGAAGTATGTGGAGCAATTGATTCAACGTGTGGCAGAGCAAGAAATTACTTTATCTGTCGAGCAAGAAGTCATTGATTGGGTAGTACAGCAAGGCGCAGATGCCCAATTTGGAGCAAGACCACTAAAACGCTTTGTACAGCGACATATCGAAACAGCCGTTGCTAAAGAACTCTTACGCGGAGAAGTTTTACCAGAGGAGACATTGTATGTAAAAATGCGCGATGGCCAATGTGTTGTGGAGAAATAACAGAAAAAACCTGTTCGGCATGAAGCTGAACAGGTTTTTTCTAGCTGAATTAATGATGGTCTGCAGCTTCTGGTGTAGGGTCGTTTGGAATGATTGCTCCAATAATAAAGATAAGGATGGAGAATACAACCGAAACGATTGCCCCTGTTTTGAAATCAAATGGTACACCAAGTACAGAGCTGACTACGTAGTTTAACATAGAAACTAGTAGGAATGACCATATGAATGTTACGATATATTGCATTAATTTCACCTCAACCGAACTTTTTTCATCATAAGGTTTTACTCATATTCATTATCATATCATAACATAAATCAAAAAAAAATGAACCATTTATGTGAAACATGGCGATTTTGTCACAACAAATATGTGTTTTTGTATTTTATGTTTGGTGGTGTTAAAGTATTTAGGAATGGTTCTGAAATAGGGGAATGCGCTCCTAAGCTGGTGAAAAGGGCTCAGAAATAGTGGAAATCCGCTCCTAAACGGATAGAAAGCGCTCAAAAACAGGATGCCCCCGCTCAAAGATGGATGGAAAGCGCTCTAAAAAGGGAGAACCCCGCTCAAAGGTGGATGGAAAGCGCTCTAAAAAGGGAGAACCCCGCTCAAAGGTGGATGGAAAGCGCTCTAAAAAGGGAGAACCCCGCTCAAAGGTGGATGGAAAGCGCTCCAAAAAAGAAGGCCCCCGCTCAAAGGTGGATGGAAAGCGCTCTAAAAAGGGAGAACCCCGCTCAAAGGTGGATGGAAAGCGCTCTAAAAAGGGAGAACCCCGCTCAAAGGTGGATGGAAAGCGCTCCAAAAAAGAAGGCCCCCGCTCAAAGATGGATGAAAAGCGCTCTAAAAAAGAAGGGCCCCGCTCAAAAATGGAGAGAAAGCGCTCTAAAAAGGGAGAACCCCGCTCAAAGGTGGAGAGAAAGCGCTCTAAAAAGGGAGAACCCCGCTCAAAGATGGATGGAAAGCGCTCCAAAAAGGGAGAACCCCGCTCAAAGGTGGAGAGAAACCGCTCCAAAATAGGTGAACCCCGCTCTAGGTTCACTAAAAGCGCTCCAAAAACTAAAGAAACTGCTCAACAAAGGATAATAAACCCTCTAAAATAAAAGAACCCCATTTCATCAAATTCCTTCACCTCTATAATGAAACAACACCACGCTCATACACATAAAATTTAAATCATCTTGCGTCTTTCCTTTTGTATGCGTTATAATTATGACCAGTTACTAATAATTGATAGTAAGAAAGCTGAGGGGTTGCTATATGAACGCTGGTATTATAGGAATAGGCAAATATGTTCCTGAGAAGGTCGTTACAAATTTTGATTTGGAAAAAATAATGGATACTTCGGATGAATGGATTCGTACTCGAACAGGCATTGAAGAACGTCATTTTGCGGCAGATGATCAGGAAACTTCAGATTTAGCAGTAGCTGCTGCAAAAGAAGCTATTGCAAATGCGGGGATTACGCCTGAGGAAATTGGTTTAATTCTTGTAGCAACTGTCACACAGGATCAAAATTTTCCAAGTGTAGCATGTATGGTTCAGGAACAACTCGGAGCAGTGAATGCTGCAGCGATGGATCAAGCAGCAGCATGTGCAGGATTTATATATAGCTTAGTGACAGCAAAGCATTTTGTTGAGGCAAATGCTTATAAATATGTCTTAGTAGTAGGTGTAGAAAAGCTGTCGAAAGTCGTTGATTGGGAAGATCGTAATACAGCTGTATTATTTGGCGATGGTGCTAGTGCAGCTATCGTTGGGCCAGTATCTGAAGGTAGAGGTATTTTATCATTCGAACTTGGTGCAGACGGTACAGGCGGAAAGAATCTTTACTTATCGAAGCAAGACACAATTGCGATGAATGGTCGTGAAGTGTTTAAGTTTGCTGTGCGTCAAATGGGTGAATCGGCTGTTAATGTATTAGAAAAAGCGGGATTAACAAAAGAAGATGTTGATTTTTTAGTGCCGCATCAGGCAAATATACGAATTATGGAATCTGCTCGTGAACGATTAGAGCTACCACCAGAAAAAATGTCAAAAACGATTCATAAATACGGAAATACTTCAGCAGCATCTATTGGGATTTCCTTGGTAGATGAGCTCGAAGCAGGTAAGATTAAAGAGGATGATTTATTAGTCCTTGTAGGTTTTGGTGGCGGCTTAACATGGGGTGCCGTAGCCATGAGATGGGGAAAATAAGTAGGAAAAATGCTTGAGGGGAGTAAGACAATGAGTAAACGACGAGTAGTAATTACAGGAATTGGCGCAGTTACACCACTAGGAAATAGCATCGAAGAAACATGGGCAAACATTAAAGCTGGTAAATCTGGCATAGGTGAGCTGACACGTTTAAATAAAGATCTTTTTGCAGCAAAAATCGCAGCAGAAGTGAAGGACTTCGATATTGAAAAATATATTGATCGTAAAGAAGCACGTAAAATGGATCGTTTCACACAATACGCATTAGCTGCTTCCATTATGGCTATGGAAGATGCACAGCTAACAATTGATGAAGAGCTAGCTCCACGTGCAGGTGTATGGATTGGCTCTGGTATCGGTGGAATGGAAACATATGAACAACAATTTTTAACATTCCAAGAGCGTGGTGCAAGACGTGTTAGTCCATTCTTTATTCCAATGATGATTCCTGATATGGCTTCGGGCCAAGTTTCTATTCACTTTGGTGCAAAGGGAATTAACTCTTGCTCTGTAACGGCATGTGCTTCGGGTACAAACTCTATAGGGGATGCCTTTAAAGTAATTGAACGTGGGGATGCAGATGTAATGATTTCGGGTGGTGCTGAATCACCAATCGTAACAATGGCTGTGGCAGGCTTCTGTGCCAATACAGCTTTATCATTAAATCAAGACCCACAAGCAGCATGTCGCCCATTCGATAAAAACCGCGATGGCTTTATTATCGGAGAAGGTGCAGGTATCGTTATTTTAGAAGAATATGAACATGCAAAAGCTCGTGGTGCCAAAATCTATGCTGAAGTTTTAGGTTATGGTGCAACAGGTGATGCACATCACATTACGGCTCCAGCTCCAGAGGGTGAAGGTGCAGCACGTGCGATGACGCAAGCGTTAACAGATGGTGGCGTAGAGCCATCACAAGTTGATTATATTAATGCTCATGGTACGAGTACGCCATACAATGATTTATTTGAAACACAAGCTGTTAAAACTGCTTTTGGTGAGCATGCGTATAAGCTTGCAATGAGCTCTACAAAATCGATGACGGGTCACTTATTAGGAGCAGCTGGTGGTGTGGAAGCGATTTTCACAGCATTAGCCCTTAAAGAAGGGATTTTACCTCCTACAATCAATTTAAAAGATTCTGATCCTGAATGTGATTTAGATTATGTTCCAAACGAAGCAAGAGAGGCAAGTATTCAATACGCAATGAGTAATTCTCTTGGTTTTGGTGGTCACAACGCAAGTCTTCTATTCAAAAAATATGAAGCCTAATATGTAAACATAAAAAACGTCAGCCGAATTTAAATGGCTGACGTCTTTTTTTATAGTTTTGTGAATAAATGATAAGTAAGAAGAAATAGAAAGGATGCCACTACGATGTTTCGTCTCTTTTTATTTTTAGTAAGTTATGGCTTAATGATCCTCTCAGTAGGGAATCTCATATTGTATTTAAATTACCGCACACTAGGTTATTCATGGAAGGTTGTTTTCAAGTTTATTTTTCAAACAACAGAATTTTATATGGCGGTAGGAGCCTGTATTATCATCTGTGCAGTTGTGCTTGATCTAGGCTTTGATCGATCCTCAGACAAGCCGTAAGTTTAGCGACGTGCGCGACCAAGACCCATGGCATCTTCCATACGTTTTAATGTAGCACTAGCAATCGCATTCGCCTTTTCAGCACCTTCATCTAGAATGACATCTAATTCGGATGATTCTACTAGATGATAGAATTTTTCTTGAATAGGTGTTAGGTGTTCAATCACTGCTGTTGCTACACCTTGCTTGAATCCACCATATCCAATTCCCTCATATTTTTTGACTAAATCTTCAATCGCTATACCTGAAATAGCCGATTCGATTGTCAATAAATTTGAAACGCCTGGTTTATTTTCCACATCAAATGCAACGATACCGTCAGAGTCTGTAACGGCTGATTTAATTTTTTTCTCAATTTCTTTCGCCGTATCTAATAAACGGATTGTCGCTTTCGTATTTGGATCTGATTTACTCATTTTCTTTGTTGGCTCTTGTAAGGATTTAATACGAGCGCCTGCTTTTGGTAGTTGAATTTCTGGAATCGTTAAAACATCACCAAAGCGTTTGTTAAAGCGTTCTGCTAGGTCACGAGTCAGTTCGATATGCTGCTTCTGATCATCGCCGACAGGAACAATATTTGTGTTATAAAGTAGTATGTCTGCAGCCATTAAAGGTGGGTATGTTAAAAGAGCAGCAGATACGCTTTCTTTACCGTGTGATTTTTCTTTAAATTGTGTCATGCGTTCTAGCTCTCCGATAGACGCAACACATTGTAACATCCATCCTGCCTGAGCATGCGCTGGCACCTCTGATTGGATGAATAACGTAGATTTTTTAGGGTCAATGCCCGTAGCAATATAGGTAGCAGCTAGCTTACGAATACTTTCTCGTAATTCTTTAGGGTCCTGTGCAACAGTTATGGCATGTTGATCAACGATACAATAAACCGCATTTCCTTCATCTTGTAGTGCAGGGAATTGCTTGAATGCTCCTAAATAGTTCCCTAAAGTTACGATACCTGTAGGCTGTACGCCAGAAAAAATAGTTGTCATTAAAATTTCCTCCTCGAATTCAAATTCTGTGACAATTGTCAGCAGCGTTACCTTCATCTTTCAATCTGTTTGATGAAGACAAAAAAACATCATGCGTCCTCATTAGATTTTTTCTAATGAAGGGACGAATGATGTTTGAATCCGCGGTACCACCCAGCTTGCCTAAAAAGGCCACTCAGCTTCGTAACGTGAAGGGACGAGCTTTGCTATTAGCTTTAAGAAGCGTTCACAAAGCTAACTCGGAAGTCCATTCCACATGCCTCCACGATCTGTTTGCAGCAACCACAGACTCTCTATACGTGAATTAGCATATGTACTACTCTTCGTCAGCGTTTTTCTCAATTTAAATTGTTCAAATTGATTTGATTGCAAAGAATTATATTATAAAGATTTCTTTATGTAAAGTCAGACTTTTGACGGTGTTTTTTTTCGAGAAAAAATTATATGCTTTTTTTGTTATGTAATTTTGTTATAAATATAAATTTTTTTATTAAAATATTGTTGAGGTGTACACGTCGAATTGACAATTTTCTCGTTTATTTTTCTTAAATGAGAACAAGTAAGATAGATGTTTGGATGTTTAAAATGCTTGAAAAGTGGGAATGGTAGTAGTAGCACATAAGTTTGAAGAAAATACACTACATTAAAAAGCTGTATAAATAGACAGAATATTTAGGGATAGGTTCAGACTTTTTTTATTGGAACTATATTCAAATACAGCGGAGTACTGTATAATGGTACTGTGTATTTTACATTACATTAATTCTAATTTAACACACTGGTTCTGGTTTATAGATAATGATTCGAAATGAAAGGATGTGTCAGAATGATCGTAACCCTATTTACATCACCAAGTTGTACCTCTTGTCGTAAAGCGAAAGCTTGGTTAGAGGAGCACGAAATTCCATATACAGAACGTAATATATTTTCTGAACCGCTCAGCATTAGTGAAATAAAAAAAATTTTACGTATGACAGAAGACGGAACTGATGAAATTATTTCTACTCGTTCAAAAATATTCCAAAAATTAAATGTGGATGTTGAAAGTTTACCATTACAACGTTTATATGAATTAATTCAGGAATATCCTGGCTTATTACGTAGACCAATCATTTTAGATGAAAAACGTCTACAGGTTGGCTACAATGAAGATGAAATTCGTCGTTTCTTACCTCGAAAAGTTCGAGCATATCAATTACAAGAAGCGCAACGAATGGTGAATTAAACCTTTCTATTCTGAATAATATATGTAATAGATGTTACAGATGTGGAATGCATGTTGTGACATCTTTTTTTTATGTTTTACTTCTGTAAAACCTTCTATATGAAGTATAATAATTAATAGGGAAAAGTCATATATTTCCGTAAAAGTATGTTAAACTTGATTTAAGTTAAATAGTTTACTACAATTTCAATAATTCAAATATCTTCTGTGAAACGGTGTATATCCTTTTCATTTTATGACAGAACAGCATACAATAGAGTTAGAGACAACTGTGAATACAAAAATTCATGTTTACGGTTACTCGATGGTTTTACTGTAGTGTGGTCAAAGGTTGAAAAACAAATGCAGTATGAAGGTTAAAAACAAAGAATAAAAGCATACTAATGAAACAAAACTGTTTTTCGACATATGACAGTGAAGGGAGATGAGGTCTAGTGGACATCGAACGTGTAAATGAAAATACACTCAAGCTCTTTATTACGTACAATGATATAGAGGATCGCGGCTATAGTCGTGAAGAAATTTGGTACAATCGAGCAAAGGGTGAGCAACTTTTTTGGGATATGATTGATGAAGTAAACACGGAGGATTATTTTGATGTAGAGGGTCCGATTTGGATTCATATCAATGCATCTGAAGTTGGCTTAGAAATCATTGTCACACGTGCACATATTTTAAAAGACGGTGAAACATTAGATGGTCATTCGAATTTTGATGAACACAAAGATATGTTTGCACCATTCGATGAAGTTGGAGAGGATCTTCTTAGCCAACTAACTCAATTTGGTGACATGGATGAGTCAGAATTATTTATGGATACAGACATTTATGTTTATAAATTTAAAGATATTGATGAGTTAATCCCTGTCGCAAAACGAATGACAGACGAATTAGTGGATTCCTCATTATTCAAATATGAAAATTGGTACTATCTAGTTGTTGATTTCGGAAACGCAGATGAGGATTTAAATCGTCATGATAGAAATGCAGTTATCAAGGAATTTTTAACACCATCTAATTTTACAATTCATCGTCTAGAGGAGTACGGTGAAAAAATTATGGAATTCAATTGCTTTGAAACAGTTCGAAAATACTTTGCATAAGCAATGAATCACCTAATTATTTTAGACTGTAGTGAAACTCGTAAAAGAATCGAGTTTTGCTACAGTCCTTTTTTATGCGTTCAACATCATGGATTTTTGAATAAGGTCGCATTTTTAAAATTTCAAGAAAAAACGGCTTTATTTTTGTTCGTGCAACCCAATTCTATTATAGTTGGCTAAAAAGGAGCTGATTATATGCTTATTGCCTATAACAATCAACAGCAGCTATTTCTCCCATATCAATATACGAGGAAAGCTTTACAGCGATATAGGCGGCAGATGAAATTTTTTTGTCCTCAATGTTTGGAACAAGTTCAATTGAAAATAGGTAACTATAATATTCCCCACTTTGCCCACTTCACTAAAAATCAATGTTCACAGCTATTCGCAGAAGGTGAATCTAAACTACATTTACAAGGTAAAATGCAATTATATGAGTGGTTCAAAAAAAATGGACATCAGGTGGAACTAGAGCCATTTTTAAAGCAGCTTTCTCAGCGCCCTGATTTGCTCGTTACAATCGATGAGGGGCATTTCGCAGTTGAATTTCAATGTAGCACAATCTCTCATGAAAAATGGCATCAACGAACAATGGGCTATGAAAAAAACGATATACAAGCAATTTGGCTTTTTCAAACTCCTCAAAGCAAAGAAGCAATCAACGGCATCAGAAAAATTAGAATCTCCCCATTGCTGCAAAAAGCATTTATAACAACGACAACAGATTTGCCTTATTTACTGACGTACAACGCGGTGACAGCCCATTTTATTTATTGGACGAATCTTCTTCATGTTCACGGGCATACTTTCATAGGCAAAGTACAAAAAATTCCGGTCAATCAACAGCATTTTCCTTTTTATATACCAAAGCGTATTACCAAAGAAGAATTTCAAAGCTATTGGCAGCTCTATAAACAGACTTGTAGGCAATTTGCGTATAGTCGTCTTTTACATAATAAGAAGGGGGCACAAGATCCATTTTTACGCAATTGCTATGAATTAAATCTTTCTCTTACTGCTATGCCGCCATACATTGGTATTCCAGTGCAAGAAGGAGCGTCTATCTCTTTATTCACGAGTGAATGGCAAACGATGCTGTTGTATTTTAGTAAACAATTAGGGTGTCAACCATTTGAATTAACCAAGCATCAGATTAAAAATTTTTTATGTCAGCATCAGCTAGAAATAACCGAACAAGCAGTAAGAGCTATTCAAAATTATGGACAACTTCTTCAGCGAATGAATCATGAAGATGGTTCACTAGATAATTGTGAGCAAGTCTATGTACATTTATTTGCAATTGCCACAATATACTGAGAAAATATGAGAGTAAAAGGAAAAAAGCACATATAAAGGGGGCTGGCATACATGGCTAGTAACAGTAATCAGGTTTTGGTTAGAAAAGAAGTACCAGAAGAATTAACATGGCGTTTAGAGGATATCTTCGCAACAGATGCAGCTTGGGAAGAGGAATTGAAGGAGGTTGCAGAGCTTGCTAAACAAGCACCTAGCTATGCAGGTACTTTAAATAATGGGGCAGAGGCATTATTAGCAGCTTTGCAGTATCATGATCATATATATGAACGTGCAATGAAGCTCTACACATATGCTCATATGCGCTATGATCAAGATACGACAAATAGCTTTTATCAAGATATGAACAGCCGTATTCAAACATTGGCAACGAGTATCTCAGCTGGCCTTTCCTATTTAACGCCAGAAATTTTATCATTAAGTGAAGAAACGATTGAAGGCTACTTAACAGAAAATCAAGACCTACAACTATATAAGCAATCATTAAAAGAAATTACGATGGCACGTCCACATGTATTACCAGCCGAACAGGAGGCATTGCTAGCGCAAATGTCTGAGGTAACAGGTACAGCTTCGAATACATTCAGCATGTTAAACAATGCGGATATGGTTTTCCCTCATGTGAAAAATGAAGAGGGGGAAGAGGTACAACTTACGCATGGTAACTATATCAAGTTTTTAGAGAGCAAGGATCGCTCAGTACGTGAAGGCGCATTTAAAGCTATGTACGAAACATATGGCAAGTTTAAAAATACGTTCTCGGCAACGCTAACAGGTAACGTGAAGAAGCATAATGTGAGTGCACGTATTCGTCATTATGAATCTGCACGACACGCAGCCATGTCTAATAATTTTATTCCAGAAAATGTCTATGATCAACTGGTGGAAACAATTCATAAGCATTTACCAGCTATGCAACGTTATATTTCGTTGCGTAAGAAATTATTAGGTGTAGACGAATTGCATATGTGGGATTTATTTGCGCCACTTGTTAAAGAGGTGGAAATGAAGGTCACTTATGATGAAGCGAAAGATATTTTAGTAAAAGCTTTAGCTCCATTAGGGGAAGAATATCAAAACATCGTCCAAAATGGACTGGATAACCGTTGGGTCGATGTTTTAGAGAATAAAGGGAAGCGTAGCGGAGCCTATTCATCAGGCGCCTATGGTACGAATCCGTATATTTTAATGAATTGGCAAGACAACGTGAACAATCTATTTACTTTAGCACATGAATTTGGCCATAGTGTTCATAGTTATTATTCACGCAACAACCAGCCATTTGTTTATGGAGATTATTCTATTTTTGTGGCAGAGGTTGCTTCTACATGCAATGAAGAGTTATTAAATGACTATTTACTGAAAACAATTGATGACCCTCAACAAAAAATATACTTATTAAATCATTGGTTAGATGGTTTCAGAAGTACTGTATTCAGACAAACCATGTTTGCAGAGTTCGAACATCTTATTCATCAAATGGATAAGAATGGTGAGTCATTAACAGCAGATCGTTTAACAGAGGTTTATTATGAATTAAACAAAAAGTACTTCGGTGATGATATGGTGGTAGATGAGGAAATTGGCTTAGAATGGGCTCGTATTCCACACTTCTACTATAATTACTATGTTTATCAGTATGCGACTGGTAAATCAGCCGCTACAGCATTGAGTAAACAAATTTTAGAGGAGGGTGCACCAGCTGTAGAACGTTATATTAATAACTTCTTAAAAGCAGGATGCTCTGATTTCCCTATTGAAGTATTAAAGGCAGCAGGCGTTGATATGAACGTAGCTAAGCCAATTGAAGATGCTTGTAAAGTATTTGAAGAGCGTTTAAATGAATTAGAAAAATTATTGTTGAATAATTAATTAAAAGGGCTGGAGAAATATTCCTACAGCCCTTTTTCTGTTAGCGTGCGAGTGATTTGAAATGAAAGAATAATGATTTTTTTTGATTTCTAAATAGTTTAAAAGTGTGCATCTTGGAAAAATACTGTTTGTAATCGCTTTCTATTTGACAAATTTGTGAATCTAGTATTGGTTTCATTGCTAAATATATTATTCCATGATAGAGTAATTCTTGTGAAATAAATCACAAAACAAACATACACCCCTTTGTTTGAACGTGAACATTTCTCCCATCCCCTTTGTGAAAAAGAAGCGTCTCTATCGGTCGAGGATAGAGGCGCTTCTTTGTATTTTGCGTTATCTTGAAAAACAAAACCATCCCTAGAATTTTTGTGAAAGGTAAAAATGGAAGTCCATTGCAGGCTACTTGCTTTCCTGTCAGCGAGCGCCGAAAACGTTAACTTTTTAGCGATTTCCAAATAAGGAGAAGGCGTATACTACTCATTTTGGAGAGGTGTTGTCACTCATCGCTTCTCCACTGTTAGTATGAAGGAAAAGGAAATGACACTTTTTCAGCATGGTAGATAGCGTCACAGAGGAGACGCATTGAGTGAAGCAGCTCATCGGACGTCTCCTGGAAGGACGCTGGCGGAACGGAAATCAACCCTTCACCTTGTCAAAAGGTCTTTTACTGCTATTGACATGATCTTTTTTCAACAACATGAAAGGGACTCCATCATGATGATTGGAGTCCCTTTGGTTTATTGTATTATTTAAGACGCCATAACGTAGCGTGAGTAGTTTGGATTCGTTCGAGCTTTTGTTGCAGCATGCGTTTCTTTAGTTCACGCTCTGCTGCTTGCTCTGTTAATGAATAGATAAAAGCTATTTCGTTTGTAGAAAGAGTATGGAATTTAGAAAATAAGTCCTCTATTGATGGTAATGGCTGACGGACAAGCTGTTCGTTCAGCATTTCTTGTAAAATATGTTCATAAACTTCATAGGAATAGCTACCACTAACTTTTAGTCCCTCATCTTCAATACATTCATTGAAAAATACGATACTTGGTACTTCTTCCACTTCCATTTCGCGTTTAATATATAAATCGCATTGGAAAGCACGTGCTGCCTCCTTTGAACCAAAGTCAACAGTAAACTCATTCATATCGAGTTGAACATCCTCAGCTATTTTTAAAAGCGTTGCATAGGAGTTTACATCTTGATGACTTAATAATACATATTCTTGTAGTTTTGATAAATAACGTGCACCTGCACGTTTCCCCTGTAATTCAGCTGCTTTAATAGCGATAGAAGGTAAAACAGGGTGATTAATATCAAGTTCGATTCCTGAGATACAACCTTTGACACGTTTACTTAAGCAGTTTAAAGAAGTAAGTTCTGTGCTTAAAACAAAGCGCCATGTGAAGTAATGGTTGTATTCAAGTTGTAATTTACGAAGAGTTGCTTGCATACTGAAAGCTTCAGGGCAAAGTGGATCTACGAAAATATACAATTCAATTGGCTTGTTTGCAGTAGAAATCGTTGGCGTTGGCTCTTGCAACATTTGAATATTATTCACGTAACAATTCCCCCTCATCGTCATTTGGCGTATTAACCATGTGATGAGCTGTTAATACTAAACGTTGATAATAAGTTTCACGGAACTTCCCTTCCAAACCTACCTCATCCATTGCTTCTGACATACACTCTAGCCAAGCTTGAGCGCGGTCAGGTGTAATAGGAAAATTCATGTGACGTGCACGCATCATCGGATGTCCATGTTCTTCAGTAAAAAGATTTGGTCCACCTAAATACTGTGTTTGAAATTGAATTTGTTTACGGGCTGTCTCTGTTAAATCCTTTGGAAAGATTGGAATAAGATCAGGATGCTGAGCAACTCTTTTATAGAACGCATGAATGAGTTCTGACAGTTTTTCAGCTCCCAGCTCCTCATAAGGAACAGTGTATTTTCTACTCATAAGTTATATGCTCCTTTAATTCTTTATATCGTAAAGTACCACTTTGTATACTTCATCCTCATCAAAATGTGAAATTCTTGTGACTACCTTCATTCTATCAACGTCTTTTCGTTAACACAAACAAAGAGCTCTTTCGAATTGCTGTTCGCTACAAAAGCACAAATTTCACCACAATGGGTGAAATTTGTTGGAAAAAGCATAGATAACAGGAAAGATGCGATTACACTGTAAAGTAATTCATCACTTTTTTGACATAATTCTGTGTTTCTTTAAAAGGAGGGATACCTCCATATTTTGTAACACGAGATGCGCCAGCATTGTAGGCAGCTAATGCTAGAGTAGGGTCATTATTAAATTTATCTAGCATTTGACGCAAATATTTTGCTCCAGCCATAATATTCTGCTCTGGATCAAAAGCGTTCGTCACACCTAAATATTGTGCTGTTGTGGGCATGAGTTGCATTAAGCCTTGCGCTCCCGCATGGCTCACTACGGTTGGATTAAAATTAGATTCTTGCTTGATAACAGCTGCAATAAGCTTTGCGGGTATCTGATAAGTAGCAGCTGCTTTTTCAATAATGGCTGTATATTCATTTGCACCTGCTAGTGAGTTGGCATAAGCTGTAGAACCTATTACATCGTCCGAAACATAGGAATCAAGCTTTGTATTAGCATATGTGTTTGCTAATGCTTGTTTGACTGATTCAGGTATAAACACAGCATTAGAGCCTTTGTAAAGTAAGGATTCTAATGTACCTTGTTCCGAAGTAGCCAGTTGATTGACGAAATTTGAAGTATTTGATGTGCCTGAAGCAAGCAAGCTTGCTAATTTGGCATTACTTGCTGTCGAAGTTTCTCCTAATAATTCGTTAATCATGTCAGAAAAAATAGAATCATTGTCTGTCAAATTGTTTGTTGATGAACCTTCACTAGATCCAAGTGTTTGCAATGCCTGAATTTCAAGTAAAGATTTTAATGATTGAATATCCAAGGAGTCAGACACCTTCCTTTTTATACTTTTATAAATTTTGTGCTTTTAGTGCTTTCATAAAACGGGCAATTTTTTTATCAGTAGCCTGCTTTTCAATACCATATTGCTGTAAAAATTCGTCGAAAATTTTATTTCCTTTTATTGCATCTTTTGCTTCATATTCTACCTCATAATCGTCGCACTGCAAATAGAAAGAATGATCAAAAACAAGAAGCCCCTCTTTGTATGGAATTTCGACACGATCTGTAGTGAGTGAACCAAATACATGCAATTGTTCTAAAGGAATCCGGTGGAGAGCTAATCTTTTAGCTACCTCTTGAGCATAAAATCCTTTGCCATCTAACATTTGCTGCGCCTGTATTGCTGTTATTTCATCCGTTGTTTCAAGGTGTGCATGCTCGGCATTTTTTTCTTTGAGCGTACATTCGTAATAATCATCAATTTGTCTAATACGAAGACCACTTTGTAGTTTGCGAATGGCTTGATTAGGTGTGTCGAAATAATGATTTGTTTGACGGTGAATAGCATTTTGGCTAATGTGGAAGTCTTGTAATAATTGCTCGTATTGTTGTTTTGTTAATAGATTTTTAAATTCAATTTCAATTTCTTGTGTCATTTATCGTCACCTATTTATTTTTTATTTTTCATCCGTTGTTTCGCTTGATTTAATATTTACACACTGCAACTATTTACCCTGTGTGCTAAAATAAGAGGAAGAGTACAACGAAAAGGGGAACCGCACGTGCGTAAAATTTATACAATAGAAACATCGAACTTTGAACAAGATCAACTTCATTTTAGTTTAAACGACAATGAAGTAAATTTACAGTTAAAACCTGCTGGACAACTCATTGCAGATTCAGATGATTTTGCATTTATTTATTTACTTGATGCAGGTGACGACTATCATTACTTGCGTTTTCCACCGAGTAGTTGGGAAAATCTTGTACATATTTTACAAAAAGGGAAAAATCCATTACTACGAATTGGTGAAGAAGCGATTGAGCTGACAAATTTCTACGAGGAATTGGAAATGCTCGTGTATAATATTGAAGGAAATTACAATTATGGGGCAGAATTTGTCCAAGCAGTGGAGCAGCACTTCAAGGCAATTCTCGCTGAATAGAAAGACAAAACGAACAGACGGTGGTGTTCGATACCGAATGTCGGGAGGTTTTTACAATGGGACAATGGGAAATATTTTTAAGTCCTTATAAACAAGCAGTAGATGAATTAAAAGTAAAATTAAAAGGCATGCGTTCGCAATTTGGTATTGTTAATGCCAATTCACCAATTGAATTTGTCACAGGACGTGTTAAGCCTTTAGCAAGTATATATGATAAAACGTTAGAAAAAGGATTAGCTTTTGAGCCTTCTAAACAACTTGGTGATGAACTTGGCGATATTGCTGGCCTTCGGATTATGTGTCAATTTGTTGATGATATCGCAACGGTAACAGAGCTTATTCGTCAGCGAAAAGATATGCGCGTAGTGGAAGAACGCGATTATATTACACATAATAAGCCTAGTGGTTATCGCTCCTACCATATGATCGTGGAGTATCCTGTTGAAACGATTCAAGGAAAAAAAGTAGTATTGGCGGAAATACAAATCCGAACACTGGCCATGAATTTCTGGGCATCAATAGAGCATTCTTTAAATTATAAATATAAGGGCATGTTCCCAGAGGAAATTAAGAATCGCTTGCAAAGTGCTGCAGAGGCAGCATTTCGGTTGGATGAGGAAATGTCATCCATTCGTAGTGAGATTCAAGAGGCACAGGCCTACTTTAGCGAATATAAAGAAGCATCGAATCCTAATTTACTAACAGAGAAGGAGCGTGACGCACAATGAAATTTTCGATTCAATCACGTAGAGATGCACAATCCAACGAGCTGATGGAACTTGCTAAAACCTATTTACAGGATTTTGGCTTAACATATGATGAAGAGACGCCAGAAATCGTTGTTTCGATTGGAGGAGATGGCACGCTTTTGCATGCCTTTCATCGCTACTCTCATTTATTAGACCAGGTAGCCTTTGTTGGTATTCATACGGGCCATCTAGGGTTTTATGCGGATTGGAAACCATCTGAATTAGAAAAACTAGTTTTGTCCATTGCTAAAAAGGATTTTAATGTTGTGGAATATCCACTGCTAGAAGTAAAGGTGGAGCATCATAATGCCGAATCAAATACGTATCTGGCTTTAAATGAAGCAACAGTCAAATCGCCAGATGTTACACTTGTGATGGATGTTGAATTAAATGGCAATCAGTTTGAACGTTTCCGTGGAGATGGACTTTGTGTATCCACTCCTTCTGGGAGTACGGCTTACAATAAAGCACTTGGTGGAGCCATCATACATCCCACATTAGCGGCACTCCAAGTCACTGAAATTGCCTCAATTAATAACCGTGTTTTCAGGACAGTAGGATCACCATTAATCTTGCCAGCACACCACCATTGTGTGTTACGTCCTGTAAATGAACAGAATTTTAATATGACTGTTGATCACTTGCAAATTACGCAAGGTGATGTCAAAGCCATAGCGTTTAATGTAGCAAATGAAAGAGTACGTTTTGCCCGTTTCCGACCATTCCCATTTTGGGAGCGAGTGCATGAATCGTTTGTCGCAAATGAATAACATGGATACAAGCTTTACATTGCAATTTATGGCTAAGAAAGATGGCCAATTATTACGAGAAGCTCTACAAGAGTGGCGTATTTCTAAGCGAGCCCTAACCGCTATTAAGTTCGATGGTGGCATGTTGACTGTGAATGGTGTCGAACGTAATGTGAGGCATATCCTGCAAGCTGGAGATTGTGTGAAAGTGACGTTTCCTCCTGAAGTAAAAAGTGATGGTCTTGCTGTCGAGCATGGCGATTTGACCATTGTCTACGAGGACGATGCCATTTTAGTGCTCAATAAGCCAGCACACCAAAGTACGATTCCCTCACGTGAGCATCCGACCAACAGCATTGCTAATTTAGTTTGTGGCTATTTTCAGCAGCAAGGATTGGCCTCTACGGCTCATATTGTTACAAGGCTAGACCGAGATACATCAGGCTTGCTTTGTATTGCTAAGCATGCTCATATTCATCATTTAACAGGTCTAGCTCAGCGTAATAGGGAAATTTCAAGACAATATGAAGCGATTGTCCATGGACATGTCGAACACAATTTTCAATCGATTATAGCTCCAATTGGACGTAAAGAAGCCAGTATTATTGAAAGAGAAGTACGAGAAGATGGCCAATATGCGCATACAGATGTAACGGTTCTAAAGCACTTTATAGTTGATGCTGAACCAATGTCACACGTACGACTTCAATTGCATACAGGGCGTACACATCAAATTCGTGTGCACATGTCGCATCTTGGGCATCCACTTGTTGGTGATGACCTTTATGGTGGTAGCCGTCATCAGATTGATCGACAAGCACTACATTGTGTATCATTGAGTATGGAACATCCTTTAACGAGTGTGCCATTACACTTTACATGTATGCTAAATGATGACATGCAAAGGTTACTGAAGGAAGCTTATGCATAAATTTTTGATAGAAGGAGATGTTCGCACAAACGAGCATCTCCTTATCATTTTTTGATGTAGATTGAGCTGGTGACTTTCTTCACGAGGGAGATCGTTAACAGTTGTCACATGTCGTATGATTTGAGGTCGAGAGCTAGGGGAAAATTGGACGTATTGTTTATCTGTGCGTCAGCGATAATTATCTTGAGGCGAAAGGATATAGTAAGTAGATTATTTTTACACCTAATTCATAACAAAGTGACAAAGGTAAGGTATAGTAAAATAGAAATCGTTATGTTTTTAGGCGTATTATTGAAATTTATAAAATTCTGCCCAGTTACTCATGAATATAACTTAAAAAAGGGTTTGCAGAAAAGGTACAATACACTCTATTATATAGAAGGTAGATTTACGGCATTGCCCGTAAAATGATTGAAAGCTCGGAAGGAGGGGACAAGCATGATAGAGGAAAGAAATGAAAAGGATGATGTGCAATTTGATGAGGCACATCTACGAGAAATGCTAGAAGCACATGATATTGACGCATTCCGTGATGAGTTTTTAGAACTTCATCCATATGATCAGGCAACGTTTTACGAAAAGGTGGAACCTGATATAAGGAAGATCATCTATTCGTTCTTGTCTCCGACAGAAATGGCTGATATTTTTGAGGCAATCGATATCGAAGATGATGAGTATAAAGCATATCTAGCTGAAATGGATCCATCGTACGGTGCAGAAATGCTTTCTCATATGTACGCAGATGATGCGGCAGATGTCTTAAATGAACTAGATACGGCACAGCGCGAAAGCTATTTGGAAATGATGGATGAAGAAGCGGCTGAAGATATTAATGAGCTACTAAGCTATGATGAATATACAGCTGGTTCTATCATGACAACTGAATACGTCGCTATACCAGAAAATTCAACAGTACGTTCAGCAATGGCCATTTTGCGTAAAGAGGCACCCGATGCAGAAACTGTTTATTATATTTTTGTAGTGGATGAAGAGCATCGTCTGACGGGTGTCATATCATTACGAGATTTGATTATTGCAGACGAGGATACACTTATTCGTTCCATTATGAATGAACGTGTCGTGATGGTACATGTGGGTGATGACCAAGAAGAAGTCGCACAAATTATGAAGGATTATAATTTCTTAGCGACACCTGTTATTGATGATAAAGGGGAATTACTTGGTATTATCACGGTTGACGATATTATTGATGTAATTGATGAAGAGGCTTCTGAGGATTACTCTAAATTAGCCGGTATTTCGGATATGGATAAATTTGATGTAACACCATTCCAAGCAGCAAGAAAACGTTTGCCTTGGCTAGTGGTTCTACTGTTTTTAGGTATGTTAACAGCTAACCTAATGGGCCAATTTGAGGATACTTTAGATAAGGTTGCCTTACTTGCAGTCTTTATTCCCTTAATTTCAGGAACGTCAGGAAATAGTGGAACACAGGCATTAGCCGTGGCGATTCGAGGGATTGCAACAGGAGACGTAGAGGAACATAGTAAATTCAAGTTACTCTTACGTGAAGCAGGTACTGGCTTAATGTCAGGCGTTGTTTGTGGATTAATTGTGATTGGGATCGTTTATTTTTGGAAACATGAACTTGTCCTAGGTATGTTAGTAGGAGCAGCACTTTGTGGTTCCATTTTAGTGGCGACTTTAGCAGGTTCATTTATACCATTGTTAATGCATCGACTAAAAATAGACCCTGCTGTTGCATCAGGACCTTTTATTACAACTTTAAATGATATTACAAGTATTTTAATTTACTTGGGCTTAGCGACAGTTTTTTTAAGCCAAATAGGCTAAGAACCAATTTGCTTACTTTCGCATATTGTATGGAAAAAAGGGAAGTGAGTAAAGTGGATCAAGAACCACGCTTGTTTATAAAGTCACCATCATATTTTTTGAATATTTCTAAGGTGTTACATGAACTTGATTTGGATGAAAGTACATCTGTATATGTAAAGGACAATATGTTCGATGAGCAAACGGCTGAAGAAAAAAATGATACAGTAGATGATGTACAAATAGATCCGTATTTACTGAAACAGCTCCAATTTTTAGAAAAGCCATTTCGTCAGAGAGCCTATCAGCCATTATTAGTTTGTTTAAAGGATGGTAGAAAATTAACTGGTACTGCTTCAGATGTACAGAGTGATTCTTTAATGCTTACATCATTAGAATTAAAAATACAGGAAATCATTCATTTTGAAGATATACAGCAAATACTTTGGCGTGGAAGAAAATTGCCAACATTATAAAAAAGGTGTACAGCAGGGGATGCTGTACACCTTTTCATGTTGCTGAAAAAAGAAAATGGCACTAGCACACCTTCGCCTAATTTGGAAATCCATTTCTCCTTTCACAAAAATTCTATGAATGGTTTTGTTTTCCGATACCATAAAAAAGATGATGTCAACGGCAGAAAAAGCAACTTTACAAGGTGAGGGGTTGATTTCCGTTCCGCCAGCGTCCTTTCCAGGGGGCGTCCGATGAGCCGCTTCACTCACTTCCGTTCGCTCCAGGGTCTCCTCTGTGACGCTATGAACTGCACCCAAAATATTGGACTTGAAAAATTTAATATAGGGGGTGCAGTTAGTGATTTCTGATGAACAAAAGTTAGCCGCAGTTCTAGCTTACATTGAAGAAAAGGAAAGTACGTATCAGATTGCCAATAGATTAAAGAGGGATCGACAGTACATTCGATTATGGATTGAATTATATCGATATCATGGCGTTGAAGGAATTATTCGTCCTCAAGGGTTCACGAATTACGAAGATTCTTTTAAAATAAAAGTAATTCAACACCTGATAGAGACGGGCGATTCGCTCCTTCAGACTGCTGCCAAGTTTAATATTCCTTCTCGTGAAACCATTCGGAGATGGAAAAAACAATGGATGTCTAAGGCTGGAGAGGCGCTCTATCAAATAGAAAAGGAGCACCAATCAATGCCAAAAAAACAACCACCTTCGTCCGATTTAAATGAAAAAACAACGGAAGAGTTAAAAGCGGAAATTGAGTATTTACGGATGGAAAATGCCTATTTAAAAAAGTTGAAAGCCTTAGTTCAAGAAAAGGATGCCTTCACATCCAAGAAAAAGTGAGAGCTGTGTATGAGCTAAGGCTGGAATTTCCACTTCAAGCTCTATTAAAAGTCGCGAAACTTAAGAAAAGTACGTATTATTATCATCTTCAAAAATGGGTAAAACCAGATAAATATCAGGCGATTAAAGAACGAATCCAGACACTTTTTCATCACCATAAGGGGCGTTATGGCTATCGTCGTATTTGTCTTGCCCTCCGAAATGAAGGGATTTTCATCAACCATAAAACGGTCCAACGATTGATGAAAGAATTGGGCTTAAAAGGGACAGTACGCCCTAAAAAATACCGTTCGTATAAAGGAACGGTGGGCTATGTCGCAGAGAATGTCTTTCAACGTGATTTTGAAGCCACTGTACCCAATCAGAAATGGGTAACCGATGTCACAGAGTTTAAAATAAATGGTCAAAAAATCTACGTATCGGCTGTATTAGATTTATTCAATCGAGAGATCGTTGGATATGAGGTATCAAAATCACCTAATTTTGAGTTAGTTCAACAGTCTTTTAAAAAGGCGTTTACGTATACAAAGTTATCGAAAAAGAGTGGCTTAATCATTCATTCTGATCAAGGATGGTTATATCAAATACCACGTTTTAAAGCGTTATTGGCAACGCACGAAATCAAGCAAAGTATGTCACGGAAAGGAAATTGTTTAGATAATGCCGTGATAGAAAGCTTTTTTGGTATTCTGAAATCAGAATTTCTGTACACAACTACGTTTAGAAACTACGGAGAATTCAAAAAAGCGTTGGTAGACTATATCCACTACTACAATCATGAACGGATAAAAATAAAACTCAACGGAAAAAGTCCCGTTGAGTATCGAAAAGCTTCGTAAAAAAGTTTATATTTTTGGGGTCAGATCACTAAATCCCCTAGGAGTGACGCTGGCTCCACTCCAATCAACCATTCTGCAAAGTGTCTTTACTTTTTTTCATAGTAGAGTAGCGATCAAATAGCACATTATCTGTATTTTTAATGAGTGACAACACCTCTTAATAAAGAGTAGTGAACAACTTCACTTTATTGAAAAACTTTTCTAAAAAGGTAACACTTTTGTAGGTTGGAGTGGAAGGCTACTTGAATCACGTGGGATAGCGAGACAGGCGAGCCACTGCACGAAGCGGCTCGACGCTCACCCACAGGAAAGCAAGTAGCCTGCAACGGAAATTCATTTCTACCTTTCAATTGACAATTTTGTTTTTCAACACTAAGAAAAAAGTGTACAGCAGAGGATGCCGTACACTTTTTTTATGTGTGTGTGTCAAAGGTGAAAGAATTAGTCACAAATCCCTAAGTCAACATCAGCGATACATTGTACAGCACAGAAGCAAGATAAGTCTACAGTAATACAGCTATCAGTTGAGCTCCAGTCATCTACTTTACAGATTTTCTTCATGTTTATACAACAACCGTCTTTGCTTAGTAAGTCTACTGTACTTTCACTAGAGTCAAATGTACATAATGGCTCTAAAACACGTAAAGTAGCACAGCATTCATCAAACATATCTTCTACGCGGAAGAATACGGATGTACAAATGCAAGGATCTGCTGTTGGAGAGTTAAAGAATGCTTTGAAAGGAGTACCATCTTTCGTAATTAACATGAATACACGTGTATCTGCTTGAGAGCGTGCAGGACTAACAATCCCACCTAGTGGCTCTAAGAAACAGTTAGCTGTACATGGAGAACACTCATCTCGCACCGCTTGATTTTGAATATCTAAAATAGCGCGAACTACGTCACAAACGCAGCCTGCTGAATGGATTGGTCCAATAGGATTTGTTGGCTTACCACAACCCATATTGTCACCCCCTTTCCTTGTTACTACTTCTACAATATGTACTTTTGAAAACTGGACTCGGGCTTTTGTGTATATCTTTGAATGAATAGTTTTTTTATGTGTGGAGAAACTGTAAAGAAAAGGAGGGTAAAACTTGAGGCTACTAGGAATGACGTTACCGCTCTTAGTTGTTTTATCGCTGTTAAATGGTTGTGCTGAAAAGGAAAAATTTATTGTCTATGGGTCGCCGCAAAATGAAAGTGAAGTCGAAGCCCTTATAAAAGAAGAAGACTATGTTGATCGTTCGACGGTTATCCAATATGACGATAGTATGCTTGTTGCAGTACAAATTGAACCATGGAAAAAGTGGAAAAAGACTAAGCTAGAGAAAAAGTTGCAAAAAAAATTTGAAGAGAAATATCCAAACAAGGATGTGTTTGTCTCCGCTGATTATAAAATTTTTTATGAAGCCAATAAAATAAAAAAGGATCAAGTGGAAGATAATAAATTGAGCGATAAAATTACAGAACTAATAGAGCTTGCAAAGGAGGAGACATAAATGGAAAAAGAGCAATATCAACAGTTAGAGCAAAATGTTACACCCAAGCCCCCTTATTTAAAAAATATAGCAAAAGCCTTTTTCGTTGGCGGTTTTATTTGTGCAATTGGTCAAGCTGTGTCTCTTTTTTATATTATTTTCTTCAATTTTACGGAGGCAACAGCAGGAAATCCAACTGTTGCAACGATGGTATTCTTTGCCATGATTTTAACAGGTCTTGGTCTTTATAAAAGAATTGGTCAATTTGCTGGAGCAGGATCGGCAGTACCAGTAACAGGCTTTGGGAATGCCGTTATTTCGGCGGCTATCGAGCATCGTTCAGAAGGGTTAGTATTGGGAGTCGGCGGAAATTTATTTAAATTAGCAGGGTCGGTTGTTTTATTTGGTGTAGTGTCCGCGTTTTTTGTAGCGCTTATTAAATACATCCTTGTGACGATAGGAGTGGTTTCATGGTAATTGTATTTCAATCGAAGCCCTCTCTTTTAGCAGGTGGAGTGGTAGCAGGTCCTTTAGAGAATCGGAGTGTTTTTAGTCAATATTTTGACTCTGTTTATGATGATGAACGTTGGCAAATGAAAACAAATGAACAGGGGCATCGCAAAATGATCGAAGAAGCCTGTGAATTTGCTATGAAAAAATTGGGCGTACAAAAAGGTGATATCGCCTATTTGATGGGTGGGGACTTAGTCAATCAAATGACACCGACTAATTTTGCCGCTAGAGATTTAGAAATCCCCTTTATTGGACTATTTTCGGCTTGTGCCACATCAGTATCTTCAGTCATTATTGCATGCCTGTTAACAGAGTTAGGTGCTGCTAATTTTTCATTAGCAGGTGCCTCCAGTCAACATAATGCAATTGAACGTCAATTTCGTTATCCCATCAATTATGGAGCGCAAAAACCACAAACAGCTCAATGGACTGTAACCGCTGCTGGATATGCACTAATTGGGAAGCATCGCGAGGAGTATCCTTCAATAGAAGCGGCAACAATTGGCAAGTCCGTTGATTATGGTATGGATGATCCTTTCCATATGGGTGCAGCGATGGCACCAGCTGCCTTTCAAACGATTCAATCTCATTTACAACAAAGAAACCAAAAAATTTATCATTACGATTTAATTTTAACAGGTGATTTGGGACAGCTTGGGTTAAAGCTATTGAAAGGAATGCTTGTTGAAAATGGCGTGAAAAATGAAGAGCTCACGTTATTGCGTGATGCAGGTGCCGAATTTTATGGACAGGATGAAGCATTCCAGTCGGGTGCAAGTGGAGCAGGCTGTTCAGCAGCTGTTTTTTTTAGTTATGTTATTCAACAAATGCGTGCAGGGAGCTATAAGCGTGTATTACTAGTAGCAACAGGGGCGTTATTATCTCCTCTGTCCTATCAGCAAGGCGAGACAATTCCATGTACGGCACATGCAATAGAAATTACGATGAAATGAGGCAAAAAACATGGTTATGACATTTGTATTTGCATTTATTGTTGGAGGCATTATTTGCGTCATAGGCCAATTATTAATGGATGTTGGCAATTTAACACCAGGGCATACACTAAGTACGTTAGTTGTCCTCGGTGCCATATTAGATGGTATGGGTTTATATGAGCCACTAATTAATTTTGCTGGAGCAGGAGCTACAGTACCCATTACATCCTTCGGGAATTCATTAACCCATGGTGCCCTAGCAGAGGCAGAGAAGCATGGACTTGTTGGCGTATTAACAGGCATGTTCGAAGTAACAAGCTCAGGAATCAGCGCTGCTATCGTGTTTGGCTTTATTGGTGCATTAATATTTAGACCAAAAGGAAATATTGACTAGACGAATACCCCTCCCATTTTTACGACCGAAACATATTATAGGTTGTAGAAGGGAGGGGTGCTTTTATGGGATACCAAGGCTGGGGCTCACAACCGTATGGAACTAACGTTGGTGGGTGGAACAATAGCTATTGCGGAGGATACTCTGGAGGCAACAACAACTATGGTTATGGTTCTACATTTGTTCTAATTGTTGTACTATTCATTCTATTAATTATTGTTGGCGCTACTTACATCTAATTTGATGAACATAATAAAGGCTTTAGCTTTTATTTAGGAAATGCTAAATAAAAGCTAAAGCCTCCACCATTTGCGAAATGTTTCGTGCAAGATGCAAGGTCATATTGAGTTTTAATGATAGGAGGGAAAACATGCATCGCTCGTTTTTTAATTCGATTGAGAAAAAAACAGGTGTATCGATGGATGAAATCTTCGCATTAGCCAATGCCATTCAACATGCGGATTTTACCAGTGAAAAACAAGTAAGAAAAATTGTACGACGTGTTGCTAAAATATCTAACAGATCGATTACGCAAGAGTTAGAAGATAAATTAGTACAATCTATTATTCAAGATGGCGCATCACTAGATTTAGATAAAATCACTAGAATGATGAAGTAGCGCATGGCATATCTACTTGGCAATGCTGCTTGTTACGATAGAGTAGATAAATGGTGGCAAGCGAATTCGTCTCTTAAAAAAGGGGTGTTACGACATTGTAAATATCGTAACACCCTTTCATTAAATGTTTTTCTCCATAGCACGGTGTGGAATACCTGCATCCATAAACTCAGGTGAGGTAACTGTAAAGCCTAGCTTTTCGTAGAAGGGAATAGCATAGCTTTGTGCATGAAGTTTTAAGGTTTTTTTATTGATAGAAATGGCATGCTTCTCCATTTCCCTCATGATTAAAGCGCCCAATTTTTTGCCACGTTGAGATTGTAAAATACAAACACGTTCAATTTTAGCTGTTTTGTTGTCAATACTGCGTAAACGTGCTGCTCCTACAGGCTCATCGTTATCATACATAATGAAATGTGTTGCAGTTGCATCCTCAGCATCACATTCTAGATGAAGCGGAACACCTTGCTCTTCAACAAACACTTTTTTGCGAATAGCAAAGGCATCATCGTGTTCTTGCTTTGTTTCAACAATTTTTACGTTATACAACAATCACTCAGCTCCAGATAAACGGAATGTTTCGTATGTTGTCCATGAACCATCTTCTAGTTGATATAAAAGATGAATGCGATCAATTGTATCTTTTTCATCAACGCCTGTCATACGTAATTGTCCAAAGATATCGTCATGCTCAGAGGCTGACATTTTTTGAGCGATTGTAATATGAGGAACAAATACATGTTTCATTTCCCCTTTAGGGATGCTGTCTTGAAGTGCATGTTGGAATGCCGCTAATTGTTCTGTTGGTTCAATGCGGAAGTAAATCGCATTTGTTGTAGGGAAAAACGAACTTATGCGAGATGCATGAATGTTTAAAGGTGCATATTTAGCAGCAAGTTCATCTAATTGCTTGACGATGGTTTGAATCTCTTCTTCAGACGCATCGAAGCTGTCCTTTAATGTCATATGCGGTGTAATCTTCGCATAATGAGGATCGTATCGTTTGCGATAAGTGTTCGCTAAATCTTGCAATTTTTTTGATGGAAATGCCACAATACCGTACTTCATAGTCCATTACCTCCCGAAAATAAACAATTTTTCTAATTAAGTATAACAGAAATTTCAGTTTTCGTAATTTGAATCGCCTAATATTAATTGAAATTTTCGATTAATGCACGTCGAAGATCTGGTTTCCAATATTTCCATGTATGATTGCCATCGAACTCGTCATAAAATGTAGTAAACCCTTTACTGATCATGAGATCATGCAATTGACGATTAGGTGTTAAAAAATCTTTGATGGTTTTATCCATTGTCACAACCTGATCTTCGCCTTTGCCGACAATATGGTAGATAGAAATGGACCCTGGATCTTTAAAATTTTCAACAGCCTTTAACACATCAGCGTCAACGTATGGTGATTGTAGAATGACTTTGCCAAAGATGCTTGGGTACTTTAAAGCAGCCATTAAGGAAGCTGTAGCAGCCATAGAGTCACCAATCACTCCACGACTCATACCCATTTGGTAAGTGGCATACTCACGATCTAAATACGGTACTAGCTCATGTGCTAAAAAGCGAAGATAGGATTCATGTTGCTCACCGCTCGGAATATATTTATGTCGTCGATCTTTTATGTCTTTGTAAGGAACAAATGCAATAATTAAATTTTCGATTTCATAGTCATCAATCAGTTCATCAGCTAGCTTTGTAATACCGCCAAGTTGGAAGTAGTCTTTACCGTCTGATGCGATTAAAATATTGTATTTATATAGTGGAGAATAATTTGCAGGAACATAAATATAGAGCTGTAATTCCTCCTGTAATGACTCACTGTAAAATGTTAAATCCTGTACTGTTCCCTTATCCAATGATGACACTCCTTCTTATGTTTGTAACAAAATTGTACCATATTACGTAAGTAAAGGTATAATAGGTTGGGCTAGCATTATACTAGCAATAAAAATCGAAATGAGGGTTAATTATGCATAATAAAAGTATTCGTGTGCACTCTGACGAAGTAGCAAAGGCAGCTCAAGCCGCATTAATTCGTAGAGGTGTAGCGATAGAGGATATCGCGCAAATTGTTTACGAAATGCAAAAAACCTATAATGAAGGTTTAACACTGGAGCATTGTGTTCATTCTGTTGAACGTGTATTACGTAAGCGAGAAGTACAACATGCTTTATTAGTAGGAATTGAATTAGATGAATTAGCAGAGAAGAAATTATTATCTTCACCACTACAGCAAATTATCGAATCAGATGAAGGTTTATTTGGTGTAGACGAAACAATCGCACTAGGATCTGTTTTTACATATGGCAGCATTGCCGTTACCACTTTTGGTCACTTAGACAAGCAAAAAATAGGGATTATCAAAAAACTAGATACAGAACCTGGACATCATGTCAACACGTTCTTAGATGATTTGGTTGGTAGTATAGCAGCTTCAGCGGCTTCACGAATTGCACATCGTATGCGTGATTTAGAAGAGGAAGGCGAAACATTTGCTGATATCGAACCTGAAGAGCTAGGACCAAAACCAAAATCACATAATGAAATATAAAATGAGTTTCTACTATTAAAAATGAGCCTTCTCAAATTTTGAGAAGGCTCTCATAGTGTTGAAAAACAAAACAATCAATAGAATTTTTGTGAAAAGTGAAAATGAATTTCCGTTACAGGCTACTTGCTTTCCTGTGGGCGAGCGCCGAGCCGCTTCCTCTGCTACCGCTCCGTGCAGGGGCTCGCCTGTCTCGCTATCCCACGGGAGTCAAGTAGCCTTCCACTCCAATCCAAAAAACGTAATCTTTTTAGCAAAGGTTTTCACATAAAGTGGAGGTGTTCACTACTCTTTAGGAGGAGGTGTTGTCACGCGTCACTTCTCCACATTGAAAATAAGAGCCTATCCTCTCTCTAAGAATACAGATAATGGGCTATTTAATCGCTATGCTGCTATGAAAAAAGTAAAGACACTTTTGCAGAATGGTTGATTGGAGTGGAGCCAGCGTCACTCCTAGGGGATGTAGCGTCACAGAGGAGACCCTGGAGCGAACGGAAGTGAGTGAAGCGGCTCATCGGACGCCCCCTGGAAAGGACGCTGGCGGAACGGAAATCAACCCCTCGCCTTGCCAAAAGGTCTTTTTCTGCTAGTGACATGATCTTTTTTCAACAACATGTGAGCCTTCTCAAATTTTGAGAAGGCTCTAATTTGTACTACTTATTATCGTTATATGCTTTTACAAATTCTTTTACCTTGTCGCTATCTGCTTCAAGTTTTAAACCAGTATCAATTAATGGAGAGACTGTGGATACAGCTGGTTTTTTATTTCCTTGGTAATAGCTAATGAATTCGTCTTGGTTAATAGAGTATAGAATTGCTTTACGTAAATCTGCTGAATCAGAAACTGCACGGCCAGATGTATTCATTTGTAGGTAGGAAACAGCATTACTATCTGCCGTATTTAATGTTAATTTAGCATCTGATTTTACAATATCCAGTTTCGTTTCTGATACTGTTTGAAGAACATGAATTTCACCATTACGTAATGCAGATAGGGCACTATCAACATCAGAGATGAAACGGACATTGATTTTAGCAATTTTTGGCTCGTATTCGCTGCCAGCACGATATGCAGGGTTTTTCACAAACTGTGCTTCATAATCATTTTTCTTCACTAAAATGTAAGGACCACTTGCATATAGCTGGTTATTGAATGTTGCTGAACCCTCTGTTACAGTAGCTTGATCACCATAGGCAATGTCCTTGTCAGGGTTATAGTTAGCCACATCATACGTATTAATACTTGTTACTTGTTTTTCAGACACGATACCACCAGATTGGTGTGCTAAATAATTTAATACTTGTGGGAAAGGTGTAGGTGTTGTAATTTTAACAACTTGGTATGCACCTGCCGCATTATTAACAGTACCTTTTTCTTTTGCTAACTGAGCTACAGAAGCAGGTAGGCTTTGAGATAATGCATCTAAAACGGATTGCTCAGAGCCAGATACTTTTTTATCTTTTAATTCAGCTAAATCAGAAACGATTTCCACTGTTTCAATATTTTCATGAATGCTATAAGTACGGTGATCTGGTACTGAGTTAGCATCTTTTGCACGATTTAATGAGAAGACTACATCTTCAGCTGACACTAATTCCCCCGTATCAACAGCAGCACCATCTTTCACAGCTGCAAAGTGGATATCATCTCGTAAAATGAAGTAATATTCTTGATTACCTTCAGCCATTACATGGTTATAAGATAATGAACCATCTGAAACAACTTCATCTGTGTCTGTTAAGTTAACAAGACGAACATACATATTTGTGTTTAATGTGTTGATTGAACCATCATTCCCTTTAATCGGGTCAAGTGAAGTAAGAGAATTGATTGTTTGGTGTAAAATTAAAGGTTCTGTTGCATTTTTAGATGTATCATTAAATTCGATTTTTTCCCAAACTTGTGCACGAGATTTTGGTAAAAGAACTGTTTTAGGGTTTACTAGTTCAGAGTAGATCCCTTGATACTTATTGGAAATATATAAAGGCGCAATATAAGCCTGATCAAATACTAATAATTGCTCTAAATCTTTATACTTGGCTGCTGCTTCTTCACCAGTCAATGTGCTCGCTTCATCAATTAATGCATCTAATTTTGAATCTGCCACCACACTGTAGTCACCGCCAGTTTTAAATAAACCACGAACAGCATAGTCAGGGTTCCCTGTAACTGTCGTCCAGCTTGAAAGAGCAAGGTCATAGTTACCTGCTTCTTTTTGAGCAGAGAAAGAACCGTAATCTGGTTGAATATTTAGCTTTACGTCAAAACCATTTTTTACTAATTGGTCACGTACAATATTCATATCTTCTTCAGAAGCTGCCATTCCTAATACTTCAATGGCAATCTTGCCATTGCTCTTGTCACTATCTTTTGAATCTTTACTGCCTTCTACGTCAGTTTTTGTTTGTACACAGCCAGCCAAAGCTAGTACTGCAACGAATAAAAATACAAGTAATTTCTTCATAGTTACCTCCGATTAATTTGTTTTTGGATCTAAAGCATCTCGTAAACCGTCTCCTAAGAAGTTAAAGGAGAGGACAAGAAGCATAATACAAAGACCTGGGAAAATAGCGACATATGAATGTGTCTCCAGGTACGTACTACCAACTTTTAAAATATTGCCCCATTCGGGAATATGCGGCTCAATACCTAGCCCTAAAAAACTTAAACTACTTGTTGAAATAACAGCTCCGCCAATCGTTAATGTTGCTTTCACAATCATTGGTGCTAAAGAATTGGGGACAATGTGCTTGAAAATAATAGCAGCATCAGATGCACCTAAAGCTCTAGCCGATTCTACAAATTCATAATTGGCAAGCTGCATAACATTTGCCCGCATTGTACGAGCATAGGTTGGAATTGCCCCAACACTAAGTGCAATAATGAGATTCACCGTATTAGCACCAAAAGCGGCGATAATAGCAATGGCTAACAATATCCCAGGAATAGCATATAAAATATCGAGACTCCGCATGATGATATTGTCAGTGGATTTACCATAATAGCCTGAAAATGCTCCTAATGCTCCACCAATAACTGCGGGGATAATCGTTGAGAAAAATCCGACGATTAACGATATTTGTGCCCCAAATACAATACGAGAAAATAAATCTCGGCCATAATTATCTGTACCTAGTGGATATTCTAATGTCGGTGTTTGTAGCAATGCTCCATAGTTATTTTCCGTAGCGAAGTCATAGTCAAAAGTCCAAGAGCTTGTAACGGACAACGAAAACATGAAAATAATAAAGAATAAGCCGAACACAGCCATCGTATTGCGTAAAATCTTTTCCCATATTTTTTGCCACTTCTCAATAGAAGATGGATTAGCCTTTCGAGCCTTTTGAATAAGGCTATATCCTAGTAAAGTCGCAAATAGATTACCAGTGAAAGTGGCCAATAGCAGGACAATACCTGGAATGAGCATCCATTTTGGTGCCTCAGTTGCTGTGACATATTTTGTACATAAAACGGCCATCACGATATAAAGAAGCGAGAGTACCAAGAAAACGCCCATTGCCAGTAAAAAGGTATCTGTCACATATGGCTTAAATAAATTCAACGCTGCAATACCTAAGATGAATAGTTGTGTGATAAAGGCATAGGCAGCAAAAGTATATTCTGCAGTCTTACTTTTTGACACAAGCATAAATGCAAAGGATGTCGAAAAAATATTGCCTGACAGTATCGTTACTAAAAGGGGATAGCCAAACATTCGAGTGCTTTTTTGAATGTCACCATGTTTTGCTAAATCCTTTTTAATTCGTAAATTGACGAAGGCAACATATGCCGTGGTAAAGGCATAAATAACAAAAAAGAGCAGAACCACAGGTCGCCAGCTATTGCTGGAAAAATTATAGCTATAGGCTAGAAATAGTAAAGAAAACAGTAAGGAAAAGACAAAAGTAAAATGAGAATTGACATATTCCTGTGTAATCTTCAAAAGTAGTTTGACATGTAAGATGTTTTTCACAGGTGATCCTCCTTTAAGACTTCTTCATTTTCGAGCGAATGCGTGGATCAAAAAAGGCATACATGATATCAATGAATAAATTGACAATCGAGATGGTGATGGCGATATAAACAACGCCGCCAAGAATGGCTGGAATATCAGGGATAAATTGCTTATCGACGATATAGCTGCCAATCCCACTAATGTTGAATACCTTTTCTGTTACAGATGCGCCTCCCAACATACCCCCAAAAAGAAGTCCAATCACCGTAATAATCGGAATCATGGCATTGCGAATGGCATGTTTTGAAATGACTTTGAATTCATTTAAGCCCTTTGCTTTTGCTGTAATAATGTAGTCCTCATGAATCACCTCAAGCATACTCGACCTTGTCATCCTAGCAATGGATGCTGTAATGGATGTTCCCAAGACGATAATGGGCATAATGAGCGATAACCAATTATGAGGATTATAGGTGGCTGGAAACCATTGTAGCTTTAGAGCAAATGTCAAAATAAAAATTAAACCTTGCCAAAAGCTTGGAATGGATAAGCCGATTAAAGCAATGAACATAAATGTATAATCCAAATATGAATTTGGACGAACAGCTGAAATAATACCGACTGGAATAGCTATGGCGATAGCCATTAACAATGACAACACGGCTATTTCAAGTGTGACAGGGAATTTTGTAGCAATGCTGTGTGTTATATCTTCTTTACCTGCAAAGGATGTGCCTAAGTCAAAAGTAAATAGGCCAGATAATGCGTTCCATAGCTGCGATAAATAAGGTTGATCCAAACCATGAATGCGATTAAAGTTTGCTATTTGCTCAGGTGTTGCTTCAACTCCGAGTAAGTTTCTTGCAGGATCAAATGGTGATAAATATAAAATGGTAAACACTAATGTAGCCACACCAACAATCACAATGAAGCTTTGTAAAATACGTTCAATGATAAATTGCAGAAATGGATTCGCAAATAAGATCAGTACTACATAAAATAAAACAGCTGGTAGAAAGGTAAGGGCTACAAAACGTTTGTTTGTTAGTTGCTGATTAAAAAATTGGTCATAGGATAGTTGTTGTATGCCCTCTTTTTGTAAATCTTGATCCACTAGCTGTTGTAGTTTTCTTTGAGCTAATTGCTTGGCTGTTGCCTGAATTTGTGACTCCAATACAGCATCTTTAAAAAATGTAGCTTTTGCTATTTCTTGTTGCTCAAATTCTTTTTGCCAGCGAGCAACCAGCCCATGCTCTAGATAGTATTGACTACGCAATGCAAAAGCCTGATCATAAGTGTTAGAATGTTTTCTTTTCCGATAGATAAAGTATGTAAAAGGGTGAACTAAAATACTTAAAAGAAAAAGAATGAGATGATAAGGCTTTTGATGCATTAGTTTTTGATAAACCGTAGAAAAGAAAATAAATTTCTCAGGTTTTAAATGATTTTTTGAAGTAACCATGCATTTCCTCCAAACGTAAATAAAATATTCAGCATTATATTGTATAATTCCTATCAGTATTGTAAAGTATGGATTATACTTGTAAGTAAGTCAATCACAAATTTTAAAAAGGATGGGTCGAATGAATGAAAAGCTTTTAGAAATCAATAATCTTCGCGTGTCCTTTATCACAGGGGAGACAGAATTCGAAGCTGTTAAGGACGTTAGCTTCCATCTAAATAAAGGTGAAACACTCGGAATTGTAGGAGAGTCTGGTAGCGGGAAAAGTGTAACGGCTCGTTCCATTATGCGTTTATTACCATCTCCACCTTCATTTCTGAAATCTGGTACTATTGTGTTTAAAGGGCAAGAACTCACTGAATTTAGTGAAAAACAAATGGAAGGGATTCGTGGACAAGATATTAGTATGATTTTTCAAGATCCAATGACATCCACAAACCCTACTATTCGAATAGGAGATCAAGTGGCTGAAAGTTTAATCAAGCATCAGTCAATGTCAAAAACCGAAGCCTATCAACAAACAATAGAGTTATTAAAACTGGTTGGTATTGGAGATGCAGAAGAACGGTATCGACAATATCCCCATGAATTTTCAGGTGGTATGCGTCAACGTGTGATGATCGCTATGGCACTTGCTTGTAATCCATCACTGCTTATTGCGGATGAGCCAACAACAGCACTGGATGTTACTATTCAAGCTCAAATTCTAAAATTGATGCGCGACATGCAAAAGAAAATGGGGACGTCTATTATTTTAATTACACATGATTTAGGCGTTGTTGCAGGTATGTGTGATCGCATCATTGTGATGAAAGAAGGAGAAATAGTTGAACAGGGCACAACGGAAGAAATTTTTGCAAATGCCCAGCATCCGTACACCCAGAAATTATTGAATGCGTTACCAAAGCTGCATGAGAAAAAGCAACCAAAAGAGATTGCTACTATTCAGCCAGGTATCGATCGACATAAGCCTTTAATCGAAGTAACCCATCTGTCGAAAGAATTTCCATTAGGCCGTGGTCAAACGCTGAAAGCTGTGAATGATTTATCATTTTATATATATCCTGGTGAAACATTAGGCTTGGTTGGTGAATCTGGTTCAGGTAAATCGACTACAGGTCGGACGATTCTCCAGCTTCATCAGCCTACAAATGGCGAGGTTCTATATCAAGGAATACCTGTAACAAGACTAACGAAAAAACAGCTAAAGGCAATGCGTCGTCATATGCAAATTATTTTCCAAGACCCTTATTCATCGTTAAATCCTCGCAAAAAAATCTTAGATATTATTGGAGAGGCTCTTGATATTCATGGTCTGGTGAAGACACATGAAGAGAGACGACAACGAGTAGAAGAATTGCTTGAACTTGTCGGTTTGAAGAAAGAACATGCGATGCGTTATCCTCATGAATTTTCAGGTGGTCAACGTCAGCGAATTGGGATTGCTAGAGCATTAGCAGTCGAGCCAAACTTTATTGTTTGTGATGAACCCTTATCAGCACTGGATGTTTCTATTCAAAAGCAGATTGTTGATTTATTAAAGGAATTACAGCAAAAACTTGGTTTGACTTATTTATTTATTGCCCATGATCTATCCATGGTGAAGCATATCAGTGATCGTGTTGCGGTCATGTATGGTGGGAAAATTGTTGAATTGGCAGAAAGTGAAGAGCTATATGCTAATCCACAGCATCCTTATACACGTGCATTATTACGCTCCATTCCTATTCCAGATCCTGCAATAGAGAAGCAGAAATATAGCGATGCTGAACATGCAGAAGATGTAAAAGTACGTTATGAGGTAGAAAATAGTCAGCTAGTAGAGGTTTCTCCTAATCATTGGGTAGCTGTGACAATGTGATAGCTTGAATGTAGTAGCTTGATATTTTACAATAGAAACATCGTGAAACTTTTTGTCTTCCTGATGATGAGTTACACAACTTATACGAGTCGTAGGTATAAGAAAAGATGATGAGTTGTGAGGGGCCTACTACATGAAAATGCAAGATATAAAAACATTAATAACAAGTGGTACGATTATTCTGGCTGTAGCATTGTATATGATATTTGGCAGATCTCCTGCGGAAGATCAAGATACAAAATCAGTTACAGATCAGCAAGGTACTATATCCATTGAACAAGTGGAAGAAAAAACAGGAAATAAACGCTTTGAGATAGACTATATTAAAGCATATGATGGGGATACGATTCAGGCGACAATTAATGATGAGAAACGAAAAATTCGTCTGTTAATGGTGGATACACCTGAAATGAATTACAACAAAGGTGGCGCCCAGCCATATGCTGAACAAGCAAAAGAGTACACGATCAATTTATTGGAAAAGGCTCAAAAAATTGAAGCGGTCTATGATGTTGGGCCAGAAACAGACAATTATGATCGCTTATTAGCTTATGTTTTTGTAGATGATGTGTTATTGCAGGAATCTTTATTAGAGGAAGGTCTTGCAGTTGTACGTTATATTCATAAGCCAAACAACACATTTGAAGATGCCTTTAGAGCTATTCAGCAAAAAGCACAGGATGCAAAATTAAATATTTGGTCACAGGATGATTACTTCCAAAAAGATGGATTCCATCCGGAAGTAGTTCAATAATCTAAAAAGCCTGCTTGTTAAAAGACAATTTCAAAAAGGCTAGGAAGCTGCTGTCTGTATCTTACAGGTAGCAGCTTTTTTTAATTCCTTTATTTCTTGTTTTACCTCTTCTAACATTTCGTATTCTTTGATGTTTACTTTGTCTTTAAAATGCCCAAAGTGATCATTGTTCCAATAGACTCCTCGACACGACATTGATTGGCAAGTCCCATTTTGGTGATAGTGGCGTTACAACTTTTGTACAGTATTAAAGGTGATGTCAAGATGGGGTTGAAGCAGTAAGTATATAGCCATTGACCAAGTACAGAAAGAGAGCTACACTAAATGTCACAAAAATAGTTGATCATTGAATTACTATAAAATCAGCCAAGAGTTACGATGAAGAATCAATTATTTTAAAAATAACCTTTGATTTGGAAATGTTAATATGAACTAGAAATAGTTCAACCTACTCCTCTTTAGCTATACAAAACTTATTTTTAGCATAATAAGATGTTTGTTCAGTTATTCGTTGTCTCCCCACACAAATAGGTTTATTAATTATTCTTTCATTCCTTAATGATGCTTCAAAATACATCGGTTTTTCCTAGCTTCTTTAGTAATGTAACAAGTTTACCCTTCACAGGATTTTCACATAAAATAAAGTTATACTTCTCCATAGAACATTCAAATGAAAATGATTATCAATAACATATAGAAGGAGATGAATTTATTTTTGATTTACATGATATCGTAATCGTTTTAACTTTACAATCTATTAAGGTTGCTTAACCTAAAGATATGCAGAAGTAACACTTGAAGCAAAAAATATTATTTTACTTAAAACGAAATCCATGAGGTATTAATCCTCGTGGATTTTTTTCCAAAGCATTGATTATAAGAATGTCCAATTTTAGTTTTTTAACTAAATTGCATGTCAATTAGTAGAGTTTCTTCTATTTGAAAGTTTTGTAAAGATAAAGTCAAATAAGTTATTTATAAATTGAACGTGTAACATCTGTTCGTTATAATTTTGGTAAAGAACAAATGTTCTATTATTTTTAGGGGGATTGATTATGGGTGGTATAAAATGGCTGTATATTTCAAAAGAGAATAAAATTTATAAGGTTCCTAACCCTAAAAATGGGAGATTCAAAGAAATAAAGGAGCTTTCAGAACAGGACGTCTTAAAGGTTATGTTGTATTACAGAACAAAAAATAGAAAACCAGACAAACTAGTAATGGTTGAATTTGATCGAATTACTCTTGATTCAAAAGGGGTCTATGAGGTGACTGATGAAAGGCAACGAAGGATGCTACAAAATGCTTTTCAGTTTCTATATAATACGCCTCAAGAATTGGTAGATACAAAATCACCATTCGAGTTGCCTCTAGCGCCAACCGTACCATCCGATATTGAAAAAAAAGCTATATATGAATATTTAAATAAGAATTTGCCAAACTTAGGAAATGATGCTCCAGCAATCGTAGAAAATGCAATAAGTTCACTAAAAAAAATACATGAGAAAAAAATCAACTTAATTAAAGAAGCTAATAAATTAAGAAAAAGTAATTTAAAATTGTACTTTGAATCAAAAAAGGTTTAATGAAATTACGAATGGTTTAGGAGTGATAGATTTGGATTACAAAATCATTGTAGAAGAAAAATTCGGGAAGCCTTTAAAGGATGTTATGTATGAAGTTTGTGTAGAAAAAGAATTGGAGAAGTGGGATGGTGCTAAGTTACTAGGTGTTCCAGTAAAAACTTTTGTAGCATGGCGCTCAAGATTTCGTTACGGACCAATGCAAATTCAAGCAGATCAAGCTAAAAAAATGAGAAATCAAACAACTAAAAAGTATAAAGACGAATTAAATGATATTAATTTACAGCGACCATTTGAGCATGAAGGGAATACCCTTAAGGCGTTTAAAGAACTGATTGAAAGAAGTTTAGAGTTAGAAAAATATAAACGAACTATTGAAACAGTAGGAACAGTTCCAGTAATAGAGACTATCTGGAAAATTGGAATGTTAGAGTCCGTTCTTGATGCAATAATCCAGTTTGAAAGTGGTAAATTATATGATCAATATATGTTTGAAGCAAGATATTTAAAGTGATTTATATTAGAATATATTTATATTAAAAACCCACTCATTTTGATTAGGCTATTTTCAAAACGGCGGGTTTTTTAATTTAAAACTTAATGTGTTTGCAATAATTATAAGTTTTCTCTATTTGATGTTAATACTTCTACTAAAGTAAATTTCTCTATCATCCCTTATTTAAAAGTAACCCCACCTTTAATGGTTAGTTTAGCACAAAGTATTTCCTATGCATAATGTATACGAATTTCGTTTATGTACGCTGCAGGAGAAACCCATACTTCCTTAAACCTTCTACAATACGAATGTGGAGTCAATTTTTCTATCTAAGCTAAGGTATTTCTGTAAATTCTCCCATTAAAGTGATTCTTCATATATTCTTTGCTTGTTCAAGGCCATTACTTGTTGAGGTAACATCGATTTTTCCTAAATTTTCATAAGTATCAATTTAATTCCGAAGTTTAGTATTTTACATATTTATTGTAAATTTTTTAAAAATTTATTCAGATAAGTTGTTATAATAGTTTTTGAGAAATTTAAGATTGATAAATCCAATATTTTTTTGTAATAGATTATTTATGTAATGAAGTAGAGGTGAATCATAAGTGAAGCAGGTGTTGGTAATTAAGAATGAAAGGTCTTTGGCAAAAAAAATTGTAAGCGGGCTAAAGCAAGAAGGCTATTTCATTTTAACACTTCACAATGAAAATAAAGGTTTAAATATAGTATATGAGCAAGATTGGGATATTATCGTATTGGATTGGGATTCGTTAAGTATATCTGGACCCGAAATTTGCAGACAAATACGGGCTGTTAAAACGACACCGATCATTATTGTCACCGATAATGTGTCTAGCAAGGATTGCATAGCCGGATTGCAAGCAGGAGCAGATGATTATATAAGAAAACCGTTTGTAAAAGAAGAATTAGTAGCAAGGATAAAAGTTATTCTAAGAAGAGGGGACGTTATCCAGACAAACGAGACTGATTTCTATCGGTTTAAGGATCTCTTTGTTGATGCATCATGCAATATTGTGGCAAAAGGTGGCGAAAATCTCCCGCTTACTAAGCGCGAGTATGATTTACTAGTATTTTTAATCAAAAATAAAAATAAAAATAAAATATTGAGCCGTGAAGTGCTATTGAATCAGGTTTGGGGATATGACTTAGCTGTCAATCCAAATGTAGTGGATTTATATATTGGGTATTTAAGAAAAAAGCTAAAATGCGAGAAGAAAGATCGATATATTCAAACAATCCATGGCAGAGGTTATTCAATGATTGAATAGTAACAAGAAGATAATAGGTATCATGCAGTTTGTCACAGTAAGCAATATTAAACATAATCGAAAAAACGAGTAAAACAGTTTCAACCGTTTTGCTCTTTTTTTTGTTCTATTAAATCGAGTAAGCAAACAGTTTTTAGAAGGTATTGAAGAGGCGGAAACATATTTTCCTTTTTTGTATCCAATTTATGCTTGATGTAACTTTATTTATTAATTTATATCCTTCACAAGATTTTCACATAATTAATCACTATACTATTCCACAGGACGAACAAATGAAAATGATTATCAATAGCGATTAGGATGGCAAGCAATTACTATCCAACTCAATCTATAGACTTCATCATTTTCAAAAAATTACACTATAAGGAGTATATGTATGAAGAAATCTATGTTTTTAAAATTTGTTGGTATTTTGGCAGTTTTGACTTTGATACTAGTAGCTTGTTCAGATTCAAGTAATAAAACGAACGAAGAGTCAACGCCTAAAGATAACGGAAGTGAAGAGGTTGCTAAGCCTACGACGGTTGAAATCACTGATGCCCATGGAACTGTTACTGTTCCTGTAAACCCAAAGAATGTAGTTGCTTTGGATAATAGAACTTTTGAAACGTTAGCTGATTGGAATATTGAACTAGTAGCTGTTCCAAAGGATGTAATGCCTGCAGATTCACCATATGTAAAGGACGATTCAGTTCAAAATATTGGAAATCACCGCGAACCTAATCTTGAAATTATCGCAGCCGCAAACCCTGAACTTGTAATCATCGGTCAAAGATTTGCTGGTTTTTATGAAGATATCAAAAAATTAGTGCCAAATGCAGCTGTTATTGATCTGAATGTTGATGTTTCTGAGGAAGCTGCAACGCCTGGTGAAAACTTAGTAAATGGACTTAAAAATTCTACAATTGCTTTAGGACAAATTTTTGATAAAAATGAAGAAGCGAAACAAGTAGTAGCTGATTTTGATAAAGTGATTGAAAATGCTAAATCTGCTTATAATGGAACAGATAAAGTGATGAGTGTTATCGTCGCTGGTGGGGATATTGGTTTTGCAGCTCCTCATTCTGGACGTGTTTGGGGTCCAATGTATGAAATTTTCGGCTGGGTACCTGCATTAGAAGTTGCTGATTCTACTTCTGATCATAAAGGTGATGAAGTTTCAGTTGAAGCTATTGCACAAAGTAATCCAGATTGGTTGTTCGTATTAGACCGTGATGCAGCAACATCTGATGCAGCTACTTCGGCTCCTGCTAAGGATGTTATTACTAACGCACCTGCTCTTCAAAAAACAACGGCTGTTTCTAAAGAACAGATTATTTATGCACCAGCAGATACTTACACGAATGAATCAATTCAGACTTATATAGAGTTATTTGAAAATCTTGCAAATACTTTAGCTAAGTAGTGTAGAGGGGTATGAATAGTGCCAAAAAATATAATTTCTAGGGTTGAGAATTTTTCTCAACCCCAGTTTTATAACCACAATAAAATATGTACAAAACCTTTTATATTAGCGATTATAGTTGTTATTATTTTAGGCATTATATCACTGTTTACTGGAGTTTATGATATACGTGGACAAGAGGATGGAATGGAGATGTTTTTCATAACTCGTGTTCCTAGAACAGCTGCATTGATGCTTACAGGAGCTGCAATGTCAATGGCGGGACTCGTCATGCAACTGATTACACAGAATCGCTTTGTTGAACCTACTACAACGGGGACTATTGAATGGTCAGGATTAGGACTGCTCCTAGTTTATTTATTATTTCCTTCCCCAACTTTAGTTCAAAGAATGACTGGTGCAATCATTTTTTCTTTTATAGGAACGATGATTTTCTTTTTATTTTTAAGAAGAGTTAAACTACGTTCGTCTTTAATTGTTCCAATTATTGGATTAATGCTTGGAGCAGTCATTTCTGCAGTGTCCACTTTTATGGGACTTCTTTTTCAAATGACGCAGAGCATTGAAACTTGGTTTGTAGGTTCTTTTGCGGCCGTTCAGGTGGGAAGATATGAATATTTATGGCTAATTGTGATCGTTACTTTGCTTATTTTTATTTATGCAAATAGATTAACCTTAGCTGGACTAGGTGAAGATGTCGCAACAAGCCTTGGCGTTAATTACAATAGGATTGTTCTTTTGGGGACAGCCCTTATTTCTTTTGCTGTTGGAATTGTTGCAGCTGTTAGTGGAAACTTACCTTTCTTGGGGTTAATTGTTCCAAACATTGTGTCAATGTTTAGAGGCGATGATCTTAGAAGTAATTTACCTTGGGTATGTTTAATTGGAATGGGGACTATAACCGCCTGTGACATCATTTCCCGTACAATTATTATGCCTTTTGAAGTACCTGTTTCTTTAATACTTGGAACAGTAGGATCGGTCGTATTTATAACGATTTTATTGAGACAAAGAAAACCGAGGAGGCTACGATGACCACATTCGAATATAGAAATAAAGATAATGTCGAAATCGATGCTAGCCTTCAGAATGAAAATAGATCAGCTAGGGCTTTTCGTACTAAGAAGGAGGAAAGACGCTATTGGATTATACTGATAACATTGATTGCTTTAGGCATCCTTTCTTCATATGGACTTTTAGTGTATAACAATCCGGTTCCAATAGATTTGCCTTCATTTATTCCTGTTGTAATGAGACGAATAGTAGCCCTTGTCGCCATGATTATTGCTGCAGTTTGTCAGAGCCTGTCGACTGTTGCTTTTCAATCGATTACAAATAATAGGATTATAACGCCTTCGCTGTTAGGCTTCGAATCACTTTATTCAACAATTCATACTAGTACAATCTTTTTCTTTGGTGCTAGTGCATTAATAAATTTTAGTGGTATTGGATCATTTTTATTTCAGGTTGTTGTTATGGTCTTGATGAGTTTGATTTTGTATGGATGGTTGCTTTCCGGTAAATATGAAAATTTACAATTGATGCTTTTAGTTGGCATTATTATAGGGACTGGGCTAAATTCTGTGTCAACTTTCATGAGAAGACTACTTGCGCCTTCAGAGTTTGATATTTTACAGGCGAGATTGTTTGGTTCTGTTAATAATGCGGATTCTGCCTATTTTCCTATCGTCATTCCTATGGTAATCATTGTAGCGATATTACTTCTTGCTCATTCTAAGAATTTGAATATATTATCATTAGGCAAGGATGTTGCTACTACTTTTGGAGTTAAATACCAACCTAGTGTCATTTATACACTTGTATTAGTTGCCATTTTAATGTCCATTTCAACGGCTTTGATTGGACCACTTACTTTCTATGGCTTTTTAGTAGCCACTCTAAGCTATCAGGCAGCATCGACTTATGATCATCGATATATTTTTCCAATGGCTCTTGCTATAGGCTTTTTGATCATAACGAGTGCATACTTTTTGATGTATCATGTATTCCATGCTCAAGGTGTAGTTTCAGTTATTATTGAATTATTTGGTGGAATCATATTTTTAACTGTGATTTTAAGGAAGAGGGCTTTATGATAAAAATTGATAATGTTAAAAAGTTCTATACTGATAAGGTGAAAATTGGACCTTTGGATATTGAAATACCAAAAGCTGGTTTTACTTCATTAATTGGACCAAATGGTGCCGGAAAGTCTACGACACTTTTGATGATTGGAAGACTTTTGGATATGGAAGAAGGTCAAATTCAGGTAGCAAATATGAATATTTCTGAATCCAAATCAAAAGACTTAGCAAAAATTTTAACTATATTGCGACAAGAAAATCATTTTGTCACTAGGCTTACGATTAGACAACTAGTTGGATTTGGACGCTTTCCTTATTCAAAGGGAAGATTAACTAAAGAGGATGAGATGATTATTTCTAAATATATCGATTTCTTTGATTTAACGGATTTAGAGAATCGATATTTAGATGAGCTTTCTGGTGGCCAAAGACAAAGGGCATATGTAGCGATGGTTTTATGCCAAGAAAACGAATATGTACTTTTAGACGAGCCTTTGAACAACCTTGATGTTGCTCGTTCTGTTCAAATGATGGAGCATTTGAGACGTGCGGCTAATGAATTTGGAAGAACCATTGTGGGGGACTGCTACGAAAAAAAAGTCTATTTATATGTTGACAAAATAACTGATAATGATTATCATTATCATATAAAGGATATTCCTCGACTACAATACAGTGTAGAGAGGATGAACTTTAGCTACTTTTCTCCAGAAGTTTGCTAGTTCATGATTACGCTCCTGAAACCCCCCTCATTTTTTGGGAACGTTAAAAATTTCAGATGGTTCATTCTATAATAGAATGTAGCTGTCTACATTATGAAATCCATTTACTAGACATTAGTAAATGGATTTTTTTTAGTCATTATGCTTTTAATCTTTCGTCCATTCGGCTACTTTATCTTGATTGTTATCAATCCATTTTTTAGCAGCCTCCGTGGCACTCATACCTTCCATAATATCAAACATCACACTTTCTATGTCTTCAGCAGTCCAGTGGAAACGATCAAGGACACGATAGGCTTCAGGGGCATCCTCTTTCAAGCCATTACGGGCAAAAGTGCCAATATATTCTTCCGTCCCATATAAACCTTTCGGGTCATCTAAATACTTTAAATCATAGGCGTTAAAGATCCAGTGTGGTGACCAGCCTGTGATGATGATTTCTTCATTATTGGAGATGGCTTGGCTAAGGGCTGCGGTCATTGCACCGGCAGACGAGGTCAATACATGCCAACCTTCCAGATTTTTATATTCCTTATAGGCATTTTCTGTCGTAGCCATCATATTAGCTCCTGGTTCAATTCCTGTAATTGTTTGATTAGCTTGGTTTGCTAAATCTTCAATAGAATCGACATCCATATAACTTGGAACGACTAAACCAATCTTAGCACCAGTTAGATTTTCACCTAAATTCTCTATTTTATCTTTGTATTTCTCTACTTGTGGGGCATGTGTTTGCGGTAACCAGGCAGATACCATACCGTCAACCTCTCCGTTTGCAAGTGCCTCCCACATGATCCCATTGTCTAAAGGTGTCAATGTTACCTTATATCCTAAATCCTCTAATACTTGTCCTACTACATGTGTAGAAGCAACCTCAGTATCCCATTCAACATAGGCTAAATTGATTTCATTTCTATTATTATTCTGCGTACCCTCACTTGCTGAACCACATGCAGATAAAACTAGTAGGCAGGCTAAAGCGAAACCAATTTTCCATAATCTTAAATATCTCATAAATTTCCCCTCTCCATCAACTCTTGAATTATTGTGAAAATTAAAAAATAAATAAGTAACAACTTTATTTTAAAAACAAGTTGTTACTTTTGTCAAATGAATGCTGTGCAAATCATTACGGGAATCATGGGATTGGCCGTGCAGTCTATATCGGGCTGCCCATAAATTTTTCTATTGATGACATATGATAGGTGAAAATGGAGACTGGGGTGCGAGGAGGCTTAGTATGCATTGGATTACAATTATTCTAATAGGGATCGCTGCGAATTTAGATAACTTGGGGATCGGCTTAGCTTATGGTGTCAAACAAGTTAAAATTCCAATTTTATCGAATGCCGTGATTGCTGTTATGTCAATGATTGTCACATATGTCGCAGTAACAGCAGGTAGCACAGTTGTTGAGTATATTTCACCGCATACTGCCAATTTATTAGGAAGTTTACTATTGTGTGTCATTGGTGTATGGACGTTAATGTCCAATAATTTTTCTAATAAACGGATAGCTGGCAATCCTGAATTATTTGATGAAGATAAAAATTTAGTGATTTCAACGCGTGAGGCAATGGCACTTGGTTTCGTATTATCAGCGAACTGTTTAGCAGGAGGTATTGCAATAGGTGCAAATGGCATCTCTGCCCTTTGGACGGTCATTTCCATCGGCGTGTTTTCGTTTATCACAGTTGGGGTGGGAAGTAGATGTGGCTCTTTACTATCAAAAACGTATATTGGCAAGCACTCTACAGCAATATCAGGATGGCTACTAATTATGATTGGTATTTTTGAGGTTTTTGCAAAATAACATCTAAAACGTATAAAATGGTCGATCACCATATTTTACAGATTATAGACAATATCTATGCTGCTAACAAAATCTTTAATTACGAGAATGGGTAACCATTAGTAAGTATTGAAAAAATATTTCTTGTGCATTAAATGAATACATCACCCTTAGAATGTAACCATATTTTGGTTATATTCTTTTTATTAGGAGGAAAATTTGACATATTGAGGACTAATTTGGTTTAACAGTTGACATACACTGGTATCAGCGATTATTCTTGGGAGTAGAATCGTAATTGAGAATAATTTTCGTTTAGGTGGAAGTGCTTTCATACGAATATTTTTTCAATTATGATGTTTTACTATGACTAAAGGAGGCGTGCAACACATGAAGAAAATGCTCATGTTGATCATGCTTGTTAGTATTGTCGTTGTTAACTTAGGGCTGACACAAGCATCTGCTCAACTGGCTGATGGCACACATTCGATAAAGTATCAGGTCAATAAACCTGATAGTAACTCTGCATCTATTGCAAACGACTATTTTGTAAAACCGGCAAACGTAACGGTGAAAAATGGCACAGCTACTGTGCAAATTACCCTAAAAAACAGTGCATGGATTACAAAATTTCAACCGCCTGGTGGCGCAACTGTTGTCAGTGAAGATAAAGCAGCAGACACACGTACTGTACAATTCACGGTTAAAGATTTATCCCAACCAGTAGTAACATCTATGAAAATTGATATTGATGATATTAATTATCACCATGAATATAGCGTGTCGCTTGTATTTGATGCCGTATCGACTGCTAGCTCTACAGCTTCGACTCAACAAACAACGTCAAATGAATCCAAAGCGTCCACAGCTTCTACTACAGAAAGTCAAGTGCCGAATCCACAAACAGGTGATGCAACACCTTACCTATTAATTGTAGCTTTAGTGGGGTCAGCATTTTTACTTTATAGAAAAAAACTACAAACAAAAACGGAGGGTCAATAAATGGCTAAAAAACGTCAATCTCGCGCAACTAAAATAGTACTAGCTTCATTGCTAGCTGCATCTCTTTCAGTTCCATCCTTTGCATCTGCAGCAGAGGTAGTAACAACAAATACAGAAGTAAAAGCAGAAGCAACGAAAGCTGACAAAACGGCATCAGTTATCAATTTCAAAATCTTCAAACCTGGTACAACAGAAGATCAGCCTGCTATTAGTTCTCATCTAGTACCACAGGGTTCAATCGTTGAAAAAGACGGGAAATTTGAAGCAACTTTAACGGTTACAGCAAAATCGGCACCAATGATTGCGGGTCTACAAACAAAGCAGGGCGATAAATATGTAGATGCAACTGAAGTGAAAAATAGCGACGGCACAATTACATACAGTTTCCCTGTGGTTGTTGATGAAGTTAAATCAGCAAAAATCCATGTAGTCGTTCCTTCTGCAAATATGGACAAATGGTATGAATTTGATTTAAAAGCAGTGAAAGAAGATGTTAAAGAAGAAGTAAAAGAAGAAGTTAAAGTGAACGAAGTAGCTGTCACTGTTTATAAAAATGGTACAACAGAAGAATCGATCATGAAACAATATATTGCACCAAAAGTAGGCATTTCTGCTAAAGACGGTAAAAACATCGTGACAATGACATTCCCTCAAGGGCAATATGTAAAAGGTTTCACTGTAGAGGGGAAAGAAGCAACTTTAGTGAAACAAGACGATGCTACAAATGCACGCACATACTCATTTGAAGTAGCAGATTTAAAGAAACTTGTGAATGCTCAATTACACATCGTTGTTGATGAGCCAGCACAAGGTGTGAAATATGATTCAAATCATACAGTACAATTTAGCTTTGCTGTCGAAGGTGCAGTAAAACCAGTTGTAAATCCATTTAAAGATATTAGTAAAGATGCAAATAAAGAAGCAATCTTATCACTTTACAGTTTAGGAATTGTTAAAGGTCAAGACTACTTCAAACCAAACGACAATATTACACGTTCTCAATTTGCTTTAATGGTGGCACGTGCATTGAACGTAACTTCTACAAAAGATGCTGGGTTTAAAGATACAGGTAAACTTAGCGCTGAAGCAGTACAAGCAATTAATGCATTAGCTGAAGCAGGAATTGTTAAAAAAGCAACGAACTTTAATCCGAATGATACATTAACTCGTCAACAAGCGGCTGTAATGATCTATCGTACAGTAACACATGTAGCAGGTAAAGAAATGAACTTTGGTGACCCAAGTCTTACTTACTATGCTGATGGAGCAAAAGTGAAAGATGAAGAAGCGAAAAAGGCCTTTGCACTTCTGTATGCAGGTAAAGTCATGACTGGTTCACCTACTGCAGATGGTAAAACTGTTATCGATGCGAATAGCCCATTAAAACGTTCACATATGGCGAAAATTTTAAATGGCTCATTGCAATACTTGAATAAATAATGATCTTAACAGCAACTTCCTTTCTCACATTTATGGGGAAGGAAGTTCCTGTGCTTTTAAAGAAATGGGAGGCTAGCATGCAATGACACAAAAGAGAAGTAACCTTTGCCTAGTGGTTATTTTTTCAATTATATTGTTCTTTTTTTCTCCGTCCCTTTTTCTACAAGCAAAAGCTGAGGATTCTGCTATCGCAGATGGTAGTTATCAAGTTGAACTAAGTTTTTCTCCTATCGAAGGCTTTGAAGGAAGCCTTTTTAAAGATGTAGCAATGCTCTCAGTTAAGAATGAGCACTATCAATTAACAATGGCTCTTGAAGAGCTAAGTCCTATCAGCGATATACATATCGAACAGCTAGGCCATGAGCTTTCTTTCACATTGGATAAAATAGAAAATTTAGTTCAGTTTGATGTTTTAGCGTTACAACAACCAATTATCATCAATGGCAGTATAGAACTTGCAACAGAAGAACAATATGCCTCGTTTTCCCAAGAGCTTCACCTAAACATGCAGACATTATTACCAAATATTTCGCAAGGTGAGGACGATAAAGAAGTAGTGGAGGAAATAGATGCAGAGGAAATAACGGGTCAGGAATGGGCTTTAAATTATGTTTTAATGGTAGATGGTAAACAAGAACCTTCTATTATGAATAGTTATGTAAAGCCTGTGGCAAAAGTGATTGAAAAAGATGGTAGATACTATGCGCTAATGACGATTTTACAATCAGCTTGGGTCACAGGGCTAAAGGTAGATTATAAAGGGGAGCAAGTTGAACCTAAACAGCTTTCACTTCTAGATAATGTACGGATTGTAGAATTTGAGGTTGAAGATTTAGCACAAGCATTACGAATGTGGGTAAAGATCGATATTCCTGACATTTCTTATCACCATCAATATTTTGTTCAGTTAGTATTTGATGAAACACAAGTTGCAAAGGTTTTAGATAAGCCCTCTAAAGTAACAGCTTCTAAAGCCGTTGTCAGTGATAAAGCGGCGGATCGAGTAGTGAAAGAGCAAGTAAAAAAAACATCTATACAAGCCAATATTGTGGAGGAAAAAAACTCTGCTAAATCAGAAGAACCAACTTCCCAGACGATGCTCGTTGTGCCACTGGATGAAAAATTAGCATTTGATCGGACACTTGATGAGTCAGTGGATAAAGGGGAAGAAGATGAACCAGAGGAAGACATAAAAGATGAAGCTACTACTGAAAAGGTAATGAATACTTCTATGACACCCCAGCAGATTGAACCGTTAAATATAGTGAAAATTATATTGCTTATCGTTATTTGCCTAGTATCAGGCTGGCTACTCATTCGACGTCTTAAAAAACAAAAAATGACAGAGTGAAGCAAAAATAAGTGGGAGATGACACAATGAAAAAGGATTGGAAAATTGGGCTACTGTTGTTGACATTACTATCTCTGCTTCTTGCAGCTTGTAGTGGCAGTGACAAGCCAGCAGTGAAGGAGAAAACGGTTGCTGAAGAAGAACAAGGAACAGAAGAGAGTGAGCAACGTATTATTGCTGGAACAGTTGTGGTGGCAGATATTCTAGATAAGCTGGATTTGGATGCGATCGCTGTACCAGAAACGGAAAAGCAATTAGCAAAACGTTTTGAGGGTCTGCCTACTATCGGCAATGCAATGGAGCCTGATATGGAAATTGTGAAATCATTAAATCCGACAGAAGTATTATCTGTATCGACATTAGAGTACGATTTGCAGGATAAGTTTAAACAATTGAACATCCCTGTCGACTTTTTAAATTTTCAAAGTGTGGATGCCATGTTAACGGAAATCACAACACTTGGTGAACGCTATAATCGTGTAACACAAGCTGAGGGCCTAGTACAGGATCTACAGAAAAATATTGAAGCGGTACAAAGTGTTGCGGCAAATAAAGAAGGCCCTCGTGTTTTAATCTTACTTGGTATTCCAGGGAGTTATTTAGTGGCAACTGAAAATTCCTACGCAGGTGATCTTGTTAAGCGAGCAGGGGGAATCAATGTAATGGAAGGTCAGGACGCTGAATATTTATCTTCCAATACAGAGTATCTACATAACAGTAATCCTGATATTATTTTACGTTTATCACATGGTATGCCAGATGAAGTTGTGAAAATGTTCGATGAGGAATTTAAAACAAATGATATTTGGAAACATTTTGATGCAGTGAAAAACGGAAAAGTCTATGATTTAGAGGAAGAATTATTCGGGACGACAGCCTCCTTACAAGTACCACAAGCTTTAGGACAACTGATGGAAATCTTCTATCGTAAATAGTAATTAGAATTGTCGCTCGTATGATCAGTATTATACTTATCATAGAGCGTTTTTCTTATCTTTATAGAATTTAAACATAGAAAAAGGAAGTCCAATATGACAAAAAGAATCGTCAGTTTTTTAATTGTAATTGTTTTATTACTTGTGACAGTCGTTTATTCAGCCACAACAGGCAGCATTAAAATGGGCTTTTTTGAATTTATAGGAGCATTATTTGAAGAAGGAAATAGTCAAATGGAGGCAATTCGAGATTTACGTTTCCCACGCATCATTGTAGCATTATTTGCAGGTGCGGCACTTTCAGTATCTGGGGTGCTTTTACAGTCCGTGATGCGTAATCCATTGGCTGATGCTGGGGTAATCGGAATATCTTCTGGTGCAGCATTTGTACAGCTTTCTATCATTGCCTTTTTCCCTACATTATTTTTTATGACACCCGTCTTAGCATTTATGGGTGGTGCATTGGCTTGTTCGCTTGTATTTGTGCTCTCCTGGAAATCTGGCCTGAGTCCGCTTAAACTAATTTTAGTGGGTATTGCCATTAACGCTATGTTTACAGGATTAACAGAGGCACTTATTAGCTTGGGTGGTTCTCTAAATACATCAGCATCCAGTGTGATTGGCTCTAATTTAACGATGCGTACATGGAAAGATGTCTCTACAATTGTGACATATGGGACAATCGGATTGATTGGTGCATTTGCTTTATATAGCTGGTGTAATTTGCTAGTACTGCAAGACAAAACAGTTAAAAGTTTAGGGTTTCAAGTAGCTCGTGCGCGGTTACTCATTGCAGCTGTCGCTGTTTTATTAGCAGCTGTATCAGTTGTGGTGGCAGGCGTCATTTCGTTTGTGGGTCTCCTAGTACCTCACATTGCTCGAAGATTGGTTGGGCATGATCATGTCGTGCTCATTCCATTCACAGCATTAGCAGGTGCACTATTAATTTTACTGGCAGATACGATTGGCCGTACAATTGTTGCACCTATTGAAATTCCAGCCTCCACAATTATGGCAATAATCGGTGGCCCATTCTTAATATTCCTATTACGAAAAGAGTGACGAACATGAATATACAAGACATCATTGTTTCGCATGATAATACACGTAACCATTTAAATGGTGTTTCAACAACAATTGTCAAAGGTAAAATTACGACTATCATTGGTCCGAATGGCTGTGGGAAATCAACATTATTAAGTGTCATTTCTCGCCTTCATTCACCTAAAGCAGGGACTGTATCGTTAGAAAATAAAGATTTACTGCACTATAAGCCAAAGGAATTTGCTAAAAAACTGGCCATCGTGTATCAGCAAAATGATATACCAAAAGATTTAACAATAGAAAAATTAGTAGGATTCGGTCGTTTGCCTCATCAAACAATGCTGAAAAAAAATCACGATGAAGACACGAAAGCAATTGAATGGGCACTTGCCTGTACAAATTTACAACATAAAGGCACAACCAATTTAGAGGCATTATCTGGTGGGGAAAGGCAGCGTGTATGGATTGCGATGGCGTTAGCACAACAATCAGAAATATTGTGTTTAGATGAACCTACAACCTATTTGGATATTTACTATCAAATTGAATTGTTAGAACTGGTGAAAACATTAAACGAGCAGCATGGTTTAACGATTATTATGGTGCTTCATGATATTAACCAAGCCATTCGCTATAGTGACCATATTATTTTGATGAAGGAAGGTCAAATTTTCGCAGAGGGTGCTCCACGTGATGTGATTACAAAAGAAGTGATTAAAGAAGTCTATGGAGTTGACGCGATATTTAATGAAGATAAACAGCTTGGCTATTATATGATGCCAATGGGGATATAAGATGGTGATCGGATGAAAAAAAAGGCATCAAAGTTGTTAACACTTGTATATTTAGCAATATTTTTATTTTCGGCTTTTTCACTTGCTAAGTACCTCTATACGTATTATGAAACATCAAAATCGTTAAAGGAAGTACAAGCCATTTATCAAGCCACATTGACAGCTATTAAAGAACAGCCAGCAGATCATATGACGGAAAATCAAACGACAGATGATGTATCCACGTTACCTATAAGACCACAGTTTCATGATTTATTAGCGATCAATTCTCATATTGTTGGGTGGATTTCAGTGGATGGGACAAAACTTAATAATCCAATATTACAAGCTGATAACAATGACTTTTATTTAAATCATAACTATAAAGATCAGGAGAGTCGGGCCGGGAGTGTGTTCATGGATTATCGAAATAATATACTGGATATGGACAAAAACACGGTTTTGTATGGACATGCTATGAAGAATAATACAATGTTTGGTAGTCTTAAAAATTACTTAAAGCAAGACTATGCAGATGAACATCCAATCCTATACCTTGATACCTTATATGAGGGCTATGATATTGAGGTTTTTGCTGCATATGAGACAACGATTGATTTCTATTATATTGAGACGGACTTTACTGGCAGGGAGGCTTATCAACAATTTTTGGAGGAAATACAGGAGCGGTCTGCTATTCAGATGGATGTTGATATAAGTCCAGACGATAAAATCCTTACTTTATCTACATGTAAGGATGCTGTCATGAGTGATGATCATCGCTTTGTCGTGCAAGGCAAATTAGTAAAACGTTGAGGGAAAGAATAGAAAGGGATGTACCGATGACTCGGACATCCTTTTTATGTATAAAAAATTTACTTTTAATTACTTGACGTAACTAAATTATTAATATATAGTAAGTTACAGAAAGTAATTAAAAACTTTTTATAAGCTAAGATGTAAACAAATAAGTAACTACAAATGTTTACCCTAACCAATTTTGGGTAACATAAAAACTGTAGTTGCTTCATATTTTAAAATATATCTCGAAATCGAGATAAAATCAACCAATTGGAGGAATTTATAATGGCAAAATGGAACATTGATTTAGGACACTCAGCAATTAACTTTCAAGTAAAGCACATGATGGTATCAAAAGTTAAAGGTGTATTTGACAGTTACTCAGCAGATATTGAAGCAGCAGATCTTGCAGATTTAACAACTGCTACTATTAGTTTTACAATTGATCCAGCGAGCATTAATACACGTAGTGAAGACCGCGATAATCATTTAAAAGCAGCAGATTTCTTTGATGCAGAAAAATATCCAACGATTACGTTTAAATCTACAAACATTGCTAAAAAAGCAGGCGATGAATATGCAGTAACTGGTGATTTAACAATTAAAGACGTTACAAAATCAGTAACGTTTGATACAGAATTTAATGGAAAAGGCACAAATCCATGGGGTCAAGAAGTATACGGCTTTGAAGCTGAAACAACAATTAATCGTGAAGATTTTGGCCTAACTTGGAACGCAGCATTAGAAACTGGTGGCGTTCTTGTTGGGAAAGATATTAAAGTAACGGTTGAATTAGAAATTAATCCAGCTTAAAAATAGATAGCTAGGGCATGTTTGAAGTAATCTTCAAGCATGCTTTTTATATAGCCCAAGATAGAAACTTGTTAATGAAGCAATCTTGTAAAAAGAATTTGTGAAAAATTACCAACAAATAAGTTTCTTGCATATTTTTAGTAATTACTGCATATAAATCATCATATTGTTTTTGGGGGCGATAGGATGAATGTATTAGTGACAGGTGGCTATGGTTTTATTGGCAGTGCAGTAGGTAGGCGTTTTTTTGAAGAAGGTGCAACGGTTTATATTATTGATAATTTAAGTACGGGGCATTTACGGAATGTTGACTTTGAGCATAAATCCTATCTGTTAAATGTTGAGGATGAGGTTTGCGAGCATCTTTTTAAGGAAATAAACTTTGATGTGGTCGTCCATTGTGCAGCGCAAACGAGCGTGCAACAGTCTATCCAGGAGCCAGTAAAGGATATTTTGACCAATATAGTTGGGCTCAGCCAAATGCTTTTTTTATCATCCAAGTATAAGGTACAGCACTTTGTCTTTGCCTCCTCAGCAGCTGTTTATGGAGATAGTCACTATCCTCCATTAGAAGAATCAGATGTCTGTGAACCAATATCTATGTACGGATTAAATAAGAGCATTGGCGAAACCTACTGTGAGAAATGGCAAAAAGATTATCGTTTGCCTGTTCTCATTTATAGATTTGCCAATGTTTTCGGTCCAAGACAGCAAATGCAAGGTGAAGCAGCTGTGATTCCAAGTATGTTAAAAAGCAGTATGGCAGGTAAACCTTTTACGATTTATGGTGATGGTGAACAAACGCGTGATTTCATTTATGTTGATGATATTGCAGATGCTATTTACGCAGGTGTATCTGCACGTTTACAAGGTACGTATAATGTATCCACCAATGAGGCTTGGTCTATTCACCAAGTCATCTTACTGCTCCAACATTTAAATCATCCACTTGAAATTCAATATGCCCCAGCACGAGAAGGAGATATTGAACACTCGTTTTTAAATAATGACAAATTAGCCAATGCCATTGGTTGGAAGCCCAAAACTTCATTTGCAGAAGGAATCGAACGTACATTGCATGCGCTACAAAATGAAAAGTTAGCAGAAATTCAACAAAATAGTGGATAAAGGCAATAAAGTATGTGGGCATATTACATTGCGTAATATGTCTTTTTCTATGTCTATAGTATAATAATTCATTAAAGAAATGGTTGCGGACGGAGGCATACATATGCTTGTAGATTTTAGAGTGAAAAATTGTTTGAGTTATAAAGATGATACGTTATTTTCAATGGTTGCGGGAAGTCGCCTACGAAAATGGAAGGATACCCACACAATCCAGTTTGATACACTTCGTCTTGTAAAAAGTGCATTTATTTTTGGCCCAAATGGAAGTGGGAAATCCAATCTTTTTACGGCTATTAAAGTATTGCGTTCCTTGCTTTTTAATTTTGAAAACTTAAATAATGTAAAGCAATTACGTTTACCCTATCAACCATTTAAGTTAGGAAGACAGCAAGACAAACCAACAGAGTTTATGATATCGCTTTTTTTAGACGGAGCTTTGTATGATTATGAAATACAGTATAATGCTTCTCAAGTTCTTTATGAACGTCTTGTGAAAACGAATAGGTCAATGAAGGAAGAACTGTTTGTCAGACAATGGGACGGTACAGAATATTCTTATGAAACAGCCCAAACAACAGCGCAGGAATTGACAAAGTACACACGAAACAATACAGCCTTTTTATCCGTATTGCATGTTTTTAATGATCCTGATGCATTAAAGATATTCGATTGGTTTTTACATAAAATTCTGTTTCTAGATGAAGCAAATCGGTTATCAAGTCATCCCCTTATTCGTAAACTTGAAGAGGAGCCCTTTAAAAAAGAAGTGATCAAACTTCTTAAAATTGCAGATCTTTCCATTCAAGATGTTACGGCTAGACGTGTGGAACGCAGAGAGAAAAATACAATTGGCTATGAGTTTGATACGCCTGAGGTGATTCAAGAAGTAGATATTGATCTACATTACTTATCATTTGATGAAGCAGGTAAACCGATAGGGACAGAAACAATTAATTGGACAATGGATTCTAAGGGCACAGTACGAATGCTACATTTAGCATGTGTGATGGTGGATGCTTATAATAAAGGAAAAACCATTTTTATAGACGAATTCGACACAGCATTCCATGTATCGATTTGTGAGTTTTTAATGGCTATTATGAATAGCAAACGCAATAGCCGTAATCAATTTGTCGTGACGAGTCATGAAATAGAATTACTTGATCAGCCACTACGATCCGATCAAATTTGGTTTGTGAATAAAAGCTTTAAAAATGAATCGGAACTATACTCCTTATTTGATTTTGCAGATTTACAAAAGAAACGTGGGGATCTTTCTTATGCGAAACGGTATATGAAAGGGGAATTTGGTGCAACGCCTGTCATTAATGAGTATTTATCCGAACAATATTTAGAAGAAGCGGAGGTATCTGAGCAGTGAGAGTACGTCATCAAGGGAGCCGAACACTGCGTAAAACCATCTTAATTTATTGTGAAGGTGAAACTGAACGCATTTATTTTGAACAAATGCGTATTTTAAAGCGATCTAAAATGGTTAGTGTCAAAATAAAAAATGTTAAACGATCAGCAATCAAGCTTGCCCAACATGCTTATCGAGATTCCAGCTATCAATACTTTGATGAGGTGTGGATTGTTTTTGATAAGGATGATCTAACCGATAAGCAATTAGAGGAAGTCAATCAATTTTGCGAGGAAAAAAATATTCATATTGCCTATACAAATGAAGCATTTGAATTGTGGTTACTGTTGCATTTTGAGGAAGTCGACAGTACAGAAAAATATCCCCGTGCTGTCTTAAATGACAAAATGGAACAGCACCTTGGTGTGAGTCGTTATTTCCGTCATAAGGCTGATGAAGCCATCATAGCCCCCATTGCATTACGACATGAGGTAGCGATTAAAAATTGCACAGACATGATGGCTCTCCGAGAAACAGAGAGCCGTGACAACCCATACTGTAACATACATGAAATGATACGATACATATTTTAAGATTGAGCAGGTTTTCTATGATCAAATAGAAGCCTGTTTTTATCTTTACATAATGCTTTGTCGAAATGAATGCATGTTTCTTTTTCAAAAACATATAGTGTATATGGAGCGAAATCAGTACATGTATGAAAGGGGATTGCGTGGATAACTCAAAGTCAAATCAATCCAATAATGTAGAAGGAAACGCAAAGGATCATCAACTTGAGCCGTTTCGTGTCGAGAATGAGGGCACGAAAATGACAACGAATCAGGGACTAAGGGTGTCCAATGATGAAGATTCGTTAAAGGCAGGTGTTCGTGGGCCGACAATTATGGAGGATTTTCATCTTAGAGAAAAAATTACCCATTTTGATCATGAGCGTATTCCAGAGCGTGTTGTACATGCCAGAGGTTTTGCAGCACATGGCGAGTTTGAATTATATGAATCCATGGCAGAGTATACGAAAGCGAAATTTTTGCAGGATCCGAAAAAGAAAATACCTGTGTTTGTCAGATTTTCGACAGTGGTAGGGAGCTTAGGGTCAATGGACACAGCTCGTGATGTACGTGGGTTTGCAACGAAGTTTTATACGGATGAGGGAAATTATGATTTAGTCGGTAATAATATACCTGTTTTTTTTATTCAGGATGCCATTAAGTTTCCCGATTTAATTCATGCTGTAAAGCCTGAGCCACACAATGATATGCCACAAGCTGCCTCCGCACACGATACTTTTTGGGATTTTGTAGCCAGTAATCAGGAAATTGCACATATGGTAATGTGGGTGATGTCTGACCGTGCCATTCCACGAAGCTTTCGTATGATGGAAGGCTTTGGCGTGCATACGTTCCGCTTCGTCAATGACAAGGGGAGATCAAGATTTGTTAAATTCCATTGGAAGCCTGTGTTAGGTGTGCATTCTCTTGTTTGGGATGAAGCCCAGATAATTGCTGGGAAGGACCCAGATTTTCAGCGACGAGATTTATGGGAAGCGATCGAAATTGGAGATTATCCAGAGTTTGAGTTAGGTATACAAATACTAGAACCTGAGGATGAATTTAAATTTGATTTTGATATTTTAGATGCGACAAAGCTTTGGCCAGAGGAACTAGTGCCAGTGAAGAAGATTGGAAAGATGACCTTAAATCGCAATGTGGATAATGTCTTTGCTGAAACAGAGCAAGTTGCGTTCCATCCAGGTAATGTTGTGCCAGGCATCGATTTTACCAATGATCCACTGCTACAAGGTCGACTCTTTTCTTATTTAGATACACAGTTGATTCGATTAGGGGGACCAAATTTTGCAGAGATTCCTATTAATCGTCCGATTTGCCCTGTGCATAACAATCAACGTAATGGCTTTAGTCGACAGACGATTAATTTAGGTAGGGTAAGCTATCATAAAAATTCACTAGCCAATAATACACCAGCCACTTCTACTGCAAGAGAAGGAGGATATGTTCATTATGAAGAAAAGGTTGAGGGGCGAATCACAAGAGCGCGTAGTAAATCCTTCGATGATCATTTTTCACAAGCAAGGCTCTTTTGGAATAGCATGTCCCCACCTGAAAAACAACATATTATTGATGCCTTTAGCTTCGAAGTAGGAAAAGTGAAGAGTAAATCAGTTCGTCAGCAAGTAGTGGATATGTTTGTCCATGTAGATAAAGCAATGGCTACAACAGTGGCAGACAATGTTGGTGTAAATCGTCCTAGCGGAGAGCAGTCCAAGGTAACAGCCTCTTCACCTGCACTGAGCCAAGCCAATACCATTAAACTACCTTATACACTGAAAGTAGGTGTCTTAATTGGTGATGGCTTTGATGCAAATGAAGTCGGGGAAGTATTGAAATATTTAACAAGACAAGGTGTACGCTACAGCATCATCTCTGATCGACTAGGTGTTGTGACAGGGAATAATGGTGTGCAATTAACGGCTACTGACACATTTATTACAACCGATGCTGTATTATTCGACTCGTTATATGTTGTTGGGGTAAAAGCAAGTAATCAGGCGAAATTCAATACTTATATCGTCAATTATATAAATGAAGCATATCGTCACTTTAAGCCCATAGGATTTGCTGCAACTGGCACAACCTTCTTCAATATGTCGAATGCCAATGTAGGACCAGGCATCGTGTTAGCGACAGGTAACAAAGATTTCCCGAAAAAGTTTGTAGCTGCCATTGCCCAGCAACGATTTTGGCAACGAAATATTTATTAAACAGAGCAATGAGTGTTGAATACTCGCGAAAGAGAAGCGAATACCCGTGAAGAGCAGTCGAATACCCGCGAAAGAGAAGCAAATACTCGCGGAGAGCAGTCGAATACCCGCGGAGAGCAATCAAATACCCGTGAAAGAGAAGCAAATACTATGTAAGTCAAAAGCCTTTCATTGAATGAGAGGCTTTTACTATGTCTGTCATTGCATTCAAAATTTGCAAATGATATGGTGGTACATGAGGTGAAAATTATGGAAAATTTTGATATTGCTATTATTGGAGCGGGACCAGGTGGCTATGTAGCAGCCATACATGCAGCAAAGAATGGCAAAACAGTTGCGCTAATTGAACGAGATAAATTGGGAGGAGCCTGCTATAATGTTGGCTGCATACCATCAAAGATTTTATTGGAGCATAGTAAACTTGTGCAGGAAATAAAACGGGGGAATAGCTGGGGAATAGAAGTGCCCAAAGTGGAAATTAATTTTCCTCGATTAATGCAGCGGAAAGATACGATTATTCATGAACTATTAACAAACATTGAGCGTTATATTGTCAGCAATCATGTTACTTTATATCGTGGTGAAGCTTCAGTCGCAAAGGATTTAACAATTACAATCGAGAACGAGACAATAACGGCTACAGATATTATTTTAGCCACAGGCAGTAAACCCTTTGTCCCACCATTTGAAGGGTTAGAGACATCTACCTACTATACGACAGACACATTTTTTGATATAGAAGAGCTTCCAGAACAGTTAACAATTATTGGGGGAGGGGTAATTGCAGTTGAAATGGCCTTTAGTTTAGCACCCCTCGGTACTAAGGTAACAGTGCTTAATCATAGCGAGGATATTTTACAAACGGAAGAGGCTGAAGCAAGACCGCTGATTCGAGAAAAAATGAAGAAGCTTGGTATTGAGCTTGTGACAGATTTCCAATTTGAAAAATTTGAAGGCAATACCATTCATACATCTAAAGGCTCTTATACATATGAAAACCTTTTATTTGCAACTGGACGTCGTCCGAATACAGAAATTGCAGAGCAATTAGGATTAACTTTTGATGGTCGGTTAATCGCAGTCAATAAGCATTTTGAGACAAGCCTGCCGAATATTTATGCGATTGGTGACTTAGTGGGTGGTTATCAACTTGCGCATTCTGCCAGTGCGGAGGGAATTTACGTTGTTGATTATATTGTGGGCAACCAGCCAATACCAATTGATCAATCGTGCATCCCTCGATGTGTTTATACACATCCTGAAATTGCCACATTTGGTTTATTAGAAGAGCAGGTCAAAACGCCATATACTGTAATAAAAATGCCACTGCAGACTAATCCAAAGGCATTAATGGAGGGGAATACAGAAGGCTTTGTGAAGCTAATTTCATCCAAGGATAATGGTCAAATTTTAGGTGCTTGTGTAGTAGCGGATGGTGCAACAGAAATGCTTAATGCGCTATTAGCAACAAAAAATGCTGGTGGTACCGCTCAATCACTTGCACAAATGATTTTTCCACATCCGACAGTGTCGGAGCATATTGGTGATGTGGCAAAAGCTGTTTTTGGGAAAGCCATTCACCAATGATAAAAAGCTGTTGACATTCAAGAAATTTATGTTAAATTAATTTTATAAGAATACTAGGTATTTAAGTTAACTAGACATCTAGAGGCTTCTATTTTACAAAACGGTTATCCGTCGAATTGTAGAATAGGGGCCTTTTTTAATAACAATGATAAAGGGAGTGGGTAAGATGACAAAAGCAGTCATTATTAATGGAAGTAATTCAAAAAATTCAAGAGTTACGGCTATTCATGAAAAGGTGGAAAATCATTTCATTACACAAGGAATAGAGGTTCACTCAAATTATGTACATGAACTACCAGCTACTGATTTATTAACGGCGAATTTTTCAAGTAAGGAAATACAATCTGAAAATGAACAGATTAAGGAAGCAGATCTTATTGTCATCCTTACACCTATTTACAAAGCATCCTATACAGGTATTTTGAAGACTTACTTGGATTTGCTACCGCAAAAAGCCTTGCTTGATAAGGCTATACTACCTATAGCTGTAGGAGGGTCAATCAGCCATTTATTGGCATTGGAATATGCACTAAAGCCAGTTTTAGCTGTACTAGGAGCCACATCCATTACTAATTCTGTTTACATTGTGGATAAACAAATCATTCGTTTGGGAGAGGGTGGCTTTGCAATTGAGGAAGAGGCCATCAGCAGACTTGAAGCACAGTTAGAACAATTGCAGCAAGTATTCATTGTTAATTAAAATAATAAAAGCGCATTTATAGGGCATCCTATAATGCGCTATTTTTTAATTTCCTTCTGGATTTTCTTCATTCTCCACAGGTATTGTAGAGAGATATAAGAAAGCTTCATCTTGCAATAGCATTATTTTTTCTTCACAAATTCCATGCGATAATGGTCCAGAAAAAATGGACTCCCACCATGTTCCTGTTGTTGTTGTCATTCATCTACGCCCCCATTTCGGTTTTAATATGTAGTTGTATATTTCCCGAGATGAAAAAACTAAAACATTTCATTTTCACATATGCCATTTCACCCCCTCGATGTAGAAAGAGGATTTTTGCCTCTCGATGTTGTATCGTATAGACAAAGATAGTTTGTTTCAAAATGAAAAAACTATGTATGCCATTTTAAAAAAGGGGTGCTTTATTGATGAATTTTACGTCACAAGATGTGGAAAATATGATTACAGCGCAACGTCAATTTTATTTTTCACGCGCAACAAAAAGTGTGAAATTTAGAAAAGAGCAATTAAAGAAATTAAAAACTTCAATTTTGAAATATGAGAAAGAAATATTGAATGCGCTTCACTTAGACCTTCGTAAAAGCGAATTTGAAGCATATGCGACAGAAATTGGCATTGTATTAGATAGTATTTCATATATGGTAAAGCATGTGGAAGAATGGATGGAACCAGAAGCAGTCAAAACGCCGATACAATATCAAATGGGCAAGAGCTTCATTGTACGTGAGCCGTATGGAGTTACATTAATAATTGGGCCTTTTAATTATCCATTCCAACTTGTAATGGAGCCTCTAATTGGTGCCATTGTTGGAGGCAACACAGCAATCGTCAAACCGTCAGAAACATCTGTACACACAGCATCCATTGTGAAAAAAATCATTGAGGAAACGTTTCCCTCTTCCTACGTACGTGTTGTTGAAGGTGAAAAGGAAGAGGTTACGGCACTTATTCATGCTTCCTTCGACTACATCTTTTTTACAGGTAGTGTAGCCGTTGGTAAAGTAGTAGCAAAAGCTGCTGCAGAACGTTTGACACCAGTTGCTTTAGAGCTTGGTGGTAAAAGTCCAGCGATTGTCGATCAAACAGCAAATCTAGAAGTAGCGGCAAAGCGTATTGTATGGGGTAAATTTACAAATACTGGACAAACATGTGTGGCCCCCGATTATTTACTTGTCCACAAAGATGTTTATGACCGATTTATGAAAATTTTAAAAGAAACGATTCGTTCGTTTTACGGCAAAAATCCTTTGAAAAGCCCTGATTACGGTCGTATTGTGAATTTGAAACAATTCGATCGTTTACAGCAAATAATCGTGGAAGAACGTGATGCCATTACATATGGTGGACGAATGGATCGAGATGATTTATATATTGAACCTACAATCGTCGAATATGTAAAATGGACAAGTCCTTCGATGCAGGAAGAACTGTTCGGTCCTATCTTACCTGTTATGATGTATAATGATTTGCCACTTGCCATTCATCAAATTCGCCAATTACCGAAGCCTTTAGCGGCATATTTCTTCTCAGAACATGAAAAAGCAATGCAATACTTTTTAGAAGAATTACCATTTGGTGGAGGCTGTATTAATGATACCATCACACATGTTGGGAATTTACATTTACCATTCGGTGGTGTAGGTCCATCTGGCGTGAAAGCATACCATGGCAAAGCGAGCTTTGAAAACTTTACACACCCCAAATCTATTTTAAAGAAATCTTCCAAACTGGAGACAAATGTGCTGTTCCCACCATATAAACAAAAAGTGAAAATTGTGCGTTCAATTATGAAATAGCCAAACAATGGGGGTATCTTATGATGCCTCCATTTTAAGAATAAGTCTCATATGCATAGAAGATTGTTCTCTAAATAAACCTTTCTCGTTATGTCGAAAAATGCCGATTGGTGATTATAAATAAAAATTTGAAGAAAACATGATTTTTTGTTCAAATGAAAGCGTTTTCGTTGAAAAAACACAACAGAGGCATTTTATTTATCATGAAATAAGTAGTAAAATAAGTTCAATAGAATGTGGGGGAATTCATATTGTCGTTTTTTGTCGATTGTTAAGGGTGATGATATGAGTGTAGAGATTGATTGGAGGACTATGAAATGTATGCAGAGGAATTGTTAAGCGCATTACCTTTGAAAAAAATAATTGGCGTGCTGCCAGATCAGGTTAGCGATATCGTAGTAGATTCAAGAAGTGTGCAACCAAATAGCATGTTTGTTTGTATCAAAGGTTATACAGTAGATGGGCATGATTATGCGCAAAAGGCTGTAGATGGCGGCGCAACAATTGTTGTAACGGAGCGTGAATTACCGCTAGGAGAAACGATTGCACAAGTGATTGTGCAAGATACAGATCGCGCAGTAGGTTTACTAGCTGCAAAGTTCTTTGATTATCCTTCTAAGGACATAACGATGATTGGTGTAACTGGAACGAATGGTAAAACATCCGTAACAGGAATTATCCAAAATATAATGCATGGTATGGGCGAAAAATCGGCCTTATCCGGCACAATTGGCTTTAATTTAAATGGTATTTTATATGAATCAGCCAATACAACGAGTGATGCGTTATCGACACAACAAATGATTTTCCGAGCAAAAATGGAAGGCTGTCGTTTAATGACAATGGAAGTTTCATCACATGGGTTAGCACTTGGGCGTTTAGCAGGTGTTGATTATGATATCGCTATTTTTACGAATCTAACGCATGATCACCTTGATTTCCATGGTACGATGGAGGAATACGGCCATGCAAAAGGCTTATTATTCTCCCAACTTGGACAAGATTTAGAAAAAAATAAATTTGTTGTGTTGAATGCTGACGATGCTTGGTCAGAGCGGTATGCCGCCATGACACCATTTCCAGTGTGGACATATGGTTTAAAAAATGAAAAGGCTGATTTCCGTGCCATTAACTGTGAGTATCACGATTATATGACATCTTTTGACGTGGAAATGCCCGAAGGAATTTATCGCGTAAAAATGAATTTACTTGGGGAATTTAACATTTATAATGTATTGGCAGCCATGATTGCGTTTTATGGTCGTGGCTATTCAATGGAGTCTATTATTGAGCAAATTGAGCAACTACCACCAGTTAAAGGTCGTATGGAGAAAGTATGTTCAGATCTACCTGTACAAATTTTTATTGATTATGCGCATACGCCAGATGCTATTGAAAAGGCGATTGAAGCTGCACAACCTTATAAAAAGGGCAAGCTTATTTTCTTAGTTGGAACAGGGGGTAATCGAGATAAATCGAAGCGTCCTGCCATGGCTGAGAAAGCGTCAGCTGCGGAATATGTCATTTTGACAACAGATGACCCACGCTATGAAGACTATGCTAGTATTACAGGCGACCTTGCCAAAGGTATGCTTCATGACAATTATGCTTGTATTGGGGATCGTGCAGAAGCAGTGCGCCATGCTATTGAAATTGCTGAACCTGGTGACATGATTATTTTTGCTGGTAAAGGGCATGAGGATTATCAAATTATCGAAAATACAAAATTCCCACATAGTGATGCAGAAATTGCGATAGAAGCTGGCCGATTAAAATTCGTATGATGAAAGCTAAGTGATTAGGAAACCCTTTTAGTTGTAACTAGAGGGTTTTCTTTTTGGAGATTTCATGTAAAAAGGTTGTACGAAAGGCAAGTCTTCTTTTATTATTATTAAGTATGAAAAAAGGAGAATGACGAGATGAATTCAAATTTAGAAAAAGATATACTATCGCGTCGTACTTTTGCCATTATCAGTCACCCTGATGCTGGGAAAACGACGATTACAGAAAAGCTTTTACTTTTTGGTGGTGCCATTCGTGATGCAGGTACAGTCAAAGGGAAAAAAACAGGTAAGTTTGCAACATCAGACTGGATGGAGATCGAAAAACAACGTGGGATTTCGGTTACTTCATCCGTCATGCAATTCGATTATAGCGGCTCTCGTGTGAATATTTTGGATACCCCTGGTCACCAAGATTTCTCAGAAGACACATATCGTACATTAATGGCTGTAGATAGTGCTGTCATGGTAGTGGATGCTGCCAAAGGGATCGAGGCTCAGACTTTAAAGCTATTTAAGGTTTGTAAAATGCGTGGCATTCCTATTTTTACATTTATTAATAAGTTAGACCGTCAAGGGAAAGAACCACTTGAGTTGATTGAAGAGCTTGAAGAGGTACTAGGTATCAACGCATATCCAATGAACTGGCCAATCGGTATGGGTAAAGAGTTCCTTGGTATTTATGATCGTTATAATAAACGCATTGAACAATTCCGTACAGATGAAGCTGAACGTTTCTTACCAATAGATGACAATGGAGAGCTTGCTGTGGAGCATCCAATGAAAGTGACTTCTTATTATTCACAAGCAATGGACGATATTCTCCTTCTAGATGAAGCTGGGAATGCGTATTCTGAGGAAAAAATTCGTCGTGGGGAATTAACACCTGTATTCTTTGGTTCAGCATTAACGAACTTTGGTGTTCAAACCTTCCTTGAAACATACTTACAATTTGCACCGACACCTCAGCCTAGAATTACTGAAGATGAGCAGTTCATTGATCCTGTGGAGCATAATGAGTTTTCAGGTTTTATTTTCAAAATTCAGGCCAATATGAATCCTGCCCACCGTGACCGTATTGCCTTTGTACGTATTGTTTCTGGTAAATTTGAGCGTGGAATGAATATGACATTATCTCGTACTGGGAAATCCTTTAAAGTTACGCAATCTACACAGTTCCTTGCAGATGATCGTGAAACAGTAGATGAAGCAGTTGCTGGAGATATTATTGGTTTATATGATACAGGAACATACCAAATTGGAGACACTGTTGTAGGTGGCAAGAAAACATTCCAATTTGAAAAATTACCACAGTTTACACCAGAATTATTCGTACGTGTAACAGCGAAGAACGTTATGAAATCAAAGCAATTCCATAAAGGGATTTTACAATTAGTACAAGAGGGTGCCATTCAATACTATAAAACGCTGCATACAGAAGAAGTTATCCTTGGAGCAGTTGGTCAATTACAATTTGAAGTATTTGAGCATCGTATGAAAAATGAATACAATGTGGAAGTAAGAATGGAGCCAATTGGTTCCAAAATCGCACGTTGGATTGAAAATGAAGAGGATGTTAAAGAGTCTATGTCCTCAGGTCGCTCCATGCTCGTGAAAGACCGTTTTGACAATCTTGTTTTCCTATTTGAAAATGAGTTTGCTATGCGATGGTTTGCCGATAAAAACGAAAACATTAAACTTTATAGCCTTCTATAATCATGAAACACGAATCGACAATTTTGCGATTCGTGTTTTTTTGCAAGGAAAATTGACACTGTTTGTAGAATATATACATTATTAGGAAATGTAAGTTTCTTTTAAGGATATTATTTCGCTAAAGGGAGCCTAGCTTATTTATAAAATAATCTCCTTTTCGGCTATCATAGAAAGGAAGAGGTAGAAAAAGGAGTTTGTTTATATATGAATATTAGTCATTTTTCCATTAAAAGACCTGTCTTTACGATTGTTACTATGCTTTTTGTCATCATACTAGGTGGTGTCTCTTTATTAAAAATACCGATTACATTAATTCCAGAGTTAAATCCTCCTATTGGTGTGGTTGTCACCTCATATCCTGGGGCAAACCCGACGGAGGTAAATGAGAAGATAACGAAGCCATTAGAGGCTACACTTGCCACCTTACCTGGCATCAAGAAAATCCAATCAACCTCACAAGAAGGCTCCAATTTAATTGTGCTTGAGTTCAACTGGTCCACTAATATGGAAGTGGTCCAACTCGATATTTTACAGCGAATTGATATGACCCCACTGCCTCATGATGCTGGCAAGCCTAGTTTTCTAAAATTCGATCCGTCTCAATTTCCCATTATTCAGCTGTCTTTACGTGCGGAAAATAATCAAGTAGATGTACGTTTATTAGCTGAGCACTTAGAGAAAGAGCTGCTACGAACAGAGGGTGTTGCCAGTGTGAATGTTTCTGGCAAATTGATTGAAGAGATCCAAATAACATTAGACGAAGCAAAGTTAGTTGAAAAAGGCTTGACACAAACAGATGTGATGCAAATAGTTCAAGCGAATAATGTGTCGCTACCTGGTGAGCCTGTTTCAACAGATGATGGCAAAATGCTATCAACACGTATTGTGAGTACATTATCATCACCTGAAAGCATAGCCGATTTAATTGTTTCGGTGAACCCTTTAACGGGCGAATTGCTAACCGTTGGTGATCTTGCAACCGTCGAGAGGACAGAACAACAATCTCTTACAACAACACGTGCTAATGAGCATCCAGCAGTCCTTATGTCTGTTTTACAGGAATCTGGTGCAAATACGGCAGAGGTTTCGAAGGAGTTTCAGAAGGCCTTAGAGGCATTACTAAAAAAAGAACAGTATAAAGGAATCACAGCAGATATTCTTGTTGATCAAGGTAATTATGTAGATTTAGCAATTAGCAACATCGGCTCTTCCTTACTATTAGGTGGATTATTTGCGATGTTCATCCTATTTGTTTTTTTACGTAGTGTAAAGAGTCCGATCATCATTGGTGTTGCCATTCCTTATTCGGTTATTGTGACATTTGTGTTGATGTTTTTTGCGAATTTTTCCCTCAATATTATGACATTAGGAGCTTTAGCACTTGGGATTGGTATGCTTGTGGATAATGCCATAGTCGTTATTGAGAATATAGAAAGACACTTAGGATTAGAAAAGGACCCCATTACTGCAGCAAAGGAAGGAACAAAGGAAGTAGCCCTTGCGATTACAGCCTCCACTTTAACAACAATAGCAGTATTCATTCCTGTCATGTTCATCGAAGGATTGATTGGTCAAATTTTTACAGAGTTCGCCTTAACAATCTCGTTCAGCTTAATTGCATCTCTAGTAGTGGCGTTGACGGTCGTGCCGATGCTAGCAAGTCGACTTTTAAAAATGAAAAACAGTAATTTTTATGTAGAACGCAGTAAGTCCAAATTTTATCGGCATTACAAAAATTCAATTGTCTGGGTATTAAAGCATCGAATGCTCATACTAATTTTCACAGTAGTTTGCTTTAGTCTATCTTTATTTGGGCTGACTCGAATAGGTACTGAGTTTTTACCGCCTACCGATGAGGGATTCACTTCTATAAGTGTCAATCTTGAAAAAGGTGTTGCTGTATCGGAAACAGAAAAGATTGTTAAGCAAATTGAGGAACGTTTGAAACAGGAAAAAGATGTGGATGTTTATGTTAGTTTAATTGGCGGTACACAACAATCTCAGGCACGTGGACAAACTAGCGCCAACCAAGCTGAAATGTATGTAAAACTTGTGCCATTAGCAGAAAGGCAACGTTCCATTTTCGAATTTGTGGAAGAGCTAGAACAAGATATACAGGGAGAGCTTGGAGAGCAAGCAGAAATTACTTTTAATGTATCAACAGCTACAGGCTCGTCACCACACACCTTAACACTCCGCTTAACAGACTCCGATGAACAAAGGCTACAGCAGACTGTTAAGAAAGTGCAGCAGGAACTTCTAGCGATTCAGCAAGTCACAAATGTCTCTACAGATTTAGATAATACTGTTCAAGAGATTCAAATTGAGGTTAATCGAGAAAAAGCAAAAGACTACGGTTTTGTTCCAGCACAAATCGCTCAAACTGTGAATCAAATGACAAAAGGTCAATTAACGTCCCAATTAATTACTGAGGACGGCGCAGTATTACCCGTTTATACAGGCTATGGACAGACATTTAATACTAGTATAGATGCGCTAAAAGCTATGCAGCTTCGTTCGCCAGCAGGCTTATTTGTTAAATTAGAGGAAGTCGCTACTGTATCTATACAAGAGGGTCCCGTATCCATTCGTCGTTCCGATCAAGCAGCAGCAGTGGCCTTTTTTGTAGATTATGAAACAAAGGAATCGTTGGGAGGAATTTCTGCAAAAGTAGATAAAGCCTTAGAACATGTCAATTTGCCACCTACCACTCAAGTTGTGTTCAGTGGGGATCGAGAGCTTTATGATAGTGCAATCGATGATATGCTATTAGCAGTGATGCTAGCAATCGTACTTGTTTATATTGTGATGGCGGCTCAATTTGAGTCATTTAAATATCCATTTGTTATCATGTTTACTGTCCCATTAATGATCATTGGTGTGGCGATCGCTATGTTCGCAACACATACTTTAATTGGTGTGACCTCTGTTATTGGTATTTTAGTGCTTGTTGGAATTGTCGTGAATAACGGCATCGTACTTGTCGATTATATTAATCAGCAAAAGGCAATGGGTATGCCAGCTTATGAGGCAATTTTACTCGCTAGCCAAGATCGTCTACGTCCAATTTTAATGACAGCGTTAACGACTATTTTAGGGCTATTACCACTCGCACTTGGCATTGGAGAAGGAACAGAGATGAACCAACCAATGGGAATTGCTGTAATCGGAGGGCTTGTGACTTCAACATTACTAACGCTGTATATTGTACCGATTATCTACAGTTTAATGGATAAAGAAACAAGAAAGATGCGCTAGATTCAAGGGGGAAAGAAAGATGAAGGTTCATTTTTTTACTGGTTTTCCTGGTTTCATTTCGAGTCAACTAATTCGAGCATTATTCCAAAAGAAACAGACGCAACAAGTGATTGCAATCGTGTTGACAGGTGAAATCATCAAGGCACAAAAGGAAAAAAACAAACTGATAGAGGAGTTTCCTGACTGTTCGATTCGTATCGTGGAGGGCGATATTACACTACCAAATCTGGGATTAGACAATCAAACCCTCAAAGAAATTGTACCGCAAATCGAAGTGCTTTGGCATTTAGCCGCAATCTATGATTTAGCTGTGCCACGTGATATTGCGTGGAAAGTAAATGTTCATGGGACAACAATGGTGAATGATTTTGCCCGCACCTTACCAAATTTACAACGCTATATGTATTTTAGTACTGCCTATGTGGCTGGTATACGAGAGGGACTACTGCGTGAAAATGAATTGATCCGACCTAAAGCATTTAAAAACCACTATGAGGAAACAAAGTATGAGGCTGAGCTTCGAGTAGAGGATTTAAAATCAGAATTGCCACTGACGATTATTAGACCTGGAATTGTGCGGGGGCATTCCGAAACGGGTGAAACCATTAAATTTGATGGTCCCTATTTCTTTTTAAACTTAGTGGAACGTTTAAAGAGTTTACCTTTTATTCCGTATATTGGTCAATCTACATCGACGATTAATGTAGTGCCAGTCGACTATATTTTAAATGCCTCTACTTTTCTGGTAAACGAGCAGGGTGCAGAAGGGAAGACACTTCATTTAACTGATCCAAATCCTCACCCTGTACAGGAAGTATACCGTACAATGGTGAAACTAGTTACGAACTCTTATCCAAAAGGACGTTTACCATTTATATTGGCGAAACTATCATTACAGCTTCCGTTTATTCGAAAAAAATTAGGTGTCGAACAAGAAACATTAGATTATTTAACATGGAATGCCACATTTGATACGACTGAAGCACATCATATTTTACAAAAGGGCGGTATTACATGCCCCGATTTTATACAGACGATGCCAAGAATGATTGAGTTTTATTTAGCACATAAAGAAGATAAGAGCTATCAAATTCAGATTAAGTAAAGAAAAAACATATAGATATTTTTGTCAGCTGTAAATGATAGTGCTATAATATTTGAAAGAAGATACCTTCGACAATTTGTCAAAGGGGAGTAGCTAACAGGCAATTAACTTTACCTGGTTTCACATTCGTCAAGACATGGTACTTACCATCGGGTGTGATAGTGAATGGCTCTATACGTATGACGTGTAGATTAATGTACCTTAAAGAAATAGGGTATGAATTTACTTAGCGAGACCTTTGCCTGAATTAGGGCAGGGGTTTTTTTCTTTTTGTAATTGGATGAAATGGTCATAGTGGGTATATAGAGCTTAGAGGAGGCACTAGAATGGAAGCAATTTTATTACAATATGGCTGGGTATTAATTGTCCTAGTTGTATTAGAGGGATTACTTGCAGCTGATAACGCGGTAGTAATGGCTGTTATGGTCAAGCATTTACCACAAGAGCAGCAAAAAAAGGCGTTATTTTATGGACTATTTGGGGCACTGATTTTCCGATTCTCCGCGCTGTTTGTTATTACGGTATTGGTAAATTATTGGCAAATACAAGCGGTCGGTGCTGCTTATCTATTGTTTATGTCTGCGAAAAATATATATGATTTGCGTAAACATAAGGATGAAGAAGAAGAACAAACTGAAAAAGCTGGAAAAAAGGGTTCTGGTTTCTGGTTAACCGTCCTAAAGGTAGAAGCGGCAGATATTGCTTTTGCTATTGATTCGATGCTTGCAGCCGTTGCAATTGCTGTAACTTTGCCACACTTAGGCGGATTTGATATTGGCGGTATCAATGGCGGGCAGTTTATTGTGATGCTCCTTGGTGGATTTATCGGCGTTATTATGATGCGTTTTGCAGCACAATGGTTTGTAAAAATATTAAATGATTATCCTTCACTTGAAACAGCGGCATTTCTAATCGTTGGCTGGGTAGGTGTGAAGCTGGTTGTCTTAACATTGGCTCATGAAAAGGTAGGGATATTACCTAAGGAATTTCCACATTCCACTGCATGGGAGTTAACCTTCTGGATTGTCCTAGTAGGTATTGCATTTGCAGGCTATTTAGTCGGTGTTCGAAATAAAAAATAAGTACATGAACGTTAGGGGAATAGTTATCACTATTCCTCTTTCTTTTTTTATGTATTTTTTCTATACTATAATCTATCTAGTTGGGCATCATATGTGGGAGGAGTTGTTAAAGTGCCTTGGAAAAAATCATCAAATAAACTAGTCACACCATTTCAGGTACTTGTTTCTTATTATTTTATAGCGATAGCGATTTCCTTCCTGTTATTACGGCTTCCAGGCGTTCATCAAGAAGGTGTAAAAGTTTCTTTTTTAGATAGTTTGTTTACGGCAGTCAGTGCAGTAAGTGTCACGGGGTTAACGACGATTAATATTTCGGAAACTTATACGACCTTTGGGCTTATAATGATTCTTGTTATTTTACAGTTAGGCGCCATTGGTATTATGTCACTTGGTACCTTTGTGTGGTTGCTAGTTGGGAAAAAAATTGGCATGCGTGAGCGCCAGTTAATCATGATAGATCATAACCAGTACAGTGTCTCTGGTGTTGTTAAATTAATCCGCGAAATTTTAAAAATTTTATTTGGCATTGAATTAGCAGGTACGATTATTTTAACGCTACATTTTACCAATTACTTTGATACATTAGAAGAAGCCTTTTTACATGGAATTTTTGCTTCTATTTCTGCTACAACAAATGGTGGTTTCGATATTACGGGAATGAGCTTACTGCCATTCCATGATGATTATTTTGTACAAATGGTTACCATGGTACTGATCGTATTAGGAGCTATCGGCTTTCCAGTATTAATTGAATTGAAGACTTTCTTACTTAATCGACGCGAGAATTTTCGTTTTAGTTTGTTTACTAAAATTACTACTTCAACATACGCCATTTTATTTATAGTTGGTGCGCTTGTCATTTTACTCCTTGAATCTTTCCATTCTTTTAAGGAAATGTCTTGGCATGAAGCACTATTTTCAGCGATGTTCCATTCCGTATCAACAAGATCAGCTGGATTGACAACTTATGATGTCACGACATTTAGCGAAGCAACCGATATATTTATGAGCTTCCTGATGTTCATCGGTTCTTCACCAAGTTCAGTTGGTGGAGGGATTCGTACCACAACTTTTGCCTTGGCCATTTTATTCTTAATTACCTTTGCTAGGGGAAGAGAGGATATTCAAGTATTTGGTCGAGAAATTCATTTAATTGATGTTTTCCGGTCATTTGTCGTTATTTTATTAGCCTTTTTCATGGTGTTAGTTGCAACCCTTATCTTGCTTATAACAGAGCCACAAGCATCCCTTATTCAGATTATTTTTGAAATCACATCAGCGTTCGGTACATGTGGGATGTCGTTAGGAATAACATCCGATTTATCAGTGATTGGTAAAATCATTATCATTATTTTAATGTTTATTGGTCGAGTTGGATTAATTTCATTCCTTTACACACTTGGGGGTGGAGGAAGAGGTAAAAAATCAGGCTTCCACTATCCAAAAGAAAGAGTAATTATAGGGTAAATCTTAAGGAGTATATGATGCTTAATAGGTAATCATCCCATCGTATACTCCATAAAAAGTATAAAAACATGAAGTTGTCATAAAATATTCAAAAAATTTAAAATTATTTTTCCTGATTGAACAATTCATTTTTTGGGTATTTTTACAAAGTTTTAACAGTTTTTGTTTAAGTAATTTAGCCTATATTGATAAGGCTAGCTATGAATACTTAACTAACGGAACGAATGATATGGAGAAAGAACAAATTTTACAGTCTTTATTGTTACTTTGAGGATTTAAGAATGTTTTAAGTAAGAAAAAAAGCTAGTCCTGATAATTATTACAGGACTAGCTTTTCTTATTATTTAGAGTAGATTGTTGCAAAATAGGGCGCTTGACCATGACGGAAATAGGTTAACAGATAGCCATTTTTTGGTACAATTTTGCCATTTATGAAATCTTGATAGTCAAGAGAGTGGGGGATGATCAAGGTATGCTTAAACAACTCTTTTTCAGATAACTTAAAGTTAGCAAATTCCTCACCAGCGATAGCTGGATTTTCTCGTAAGGCATGATAAAGGGCCTTTTGTTGGTCTTCTGTTGGACGTTCATTCCACCATAGCTTCCGTGGTTGGAACTGCTGAGCCATTAAATAATCAAGCTGCATTAAACTCTGGACAATGTTTAAATTCACATCTTCAATAGTTTCTAAAAACATTAATAAACGGCGGAATAAATCTTCCAGCTGATGGCCAATACGAGACCAGCCTTTTGTTTCCCAATACGTCCCAAAATTCTGGAAGAAATCAAATGGTGTATCAAAGACCTCTGTCACTAAGTATTCAATCGTATGATCCATACGGTGATCATTCCAATACTTCTCAAGAACATCCTCAGCATGTTTAATGCGAACGATATCATCAAATGTTAGAACATTATTTGAAAAGATTTCGTAAGGAGATAGATCCACATAGGTATAGCCAAACTTTTCAGCTTCTAAACGAAGACCAGTACCGCGTAAAAGCTTTAAAAATCCAAGCTGCAATTCCTCTGGCCGCATTGCAAAAACATCATTAAATGTTTGACGGAAGCTTGCATAATCTTCCTCTGGCAATCCAGCAATTAAATCTAAATGTTGATCTATTTTTCCGCCATCTTTCACCATTGTTACTGTTCGCTTTAGTTTTTCAAAGTTTTGACGACGTTTCACAAGAGTATTTGTTAAATCGTTCGTCGATTGAACACCTATTTCGAAACGGAACAAACCTTTTGGTGCATTGTCATTTAAGAATTGAATTACTTCAGGACGCATAATATCGGCCGTGATTTCAAATTGGAACACAACGCCAGGTTTGTGTTCATCAATTAAAAATTGGAACATTTCCATAGCATAGCTACGGCTGATATTGAAGGTACGATCCACGAATTTAATTGTTCGAGCTCCGTTATCCATTAAGAAACGAATATCCTCTTTTATTTTTTCACGGTTGAAGTATCGGACGCCCACTTCAATAGAAGATAAACAAAATTGGCAGCTAAATGGGCAGCCTCGACTTGTTTCAATATATTGAATTCGTTTACCTAGATAGGGAAGATCCTCCTCGAAACGAAAAGGACTTGGTAATTCACGCAAATCAATTTTAGGTGGCATAGCGTGAATCTTGACTTTCTCGCCCTCTAAATAACAAATACCAGGAACATCTTCCAGTAATATGTCACCATTAAAGTAGCGCAGTAATTGTTTAAATGAAGTTTCTCCTTCACCCATCACAATGAAGTCTACCTCAGGTATTCGACGTAACCAATGGTGAGAATCATAAGAAACCTCAGGCCCTCCGAGCAAAATTTTAACATTTGGACAGACCGTTTTTAACATTTTAATAACGTGAATCGTTTCTTCGATGTTCCAAATATAGCAACTAAATCCAACAATATCAGGTTTTTTTTGGAATAAATCTGATACAATATTAAAAGCAGGATCTTTAATAGTATACTCTGCTATAATTGGGTTAAACTCCGGTAAAGCTGCGCCTTTTAAATAGCGCAATGCTAAATTTGTGTGAATATACTTTGCATTTAAAGTAGTTAAAATAGTATTCATGCAATAATCTTCCTTTCAACATCCTATTGTAGCAGTCAAGTATCTGACATACAATATAATTCTTTTTACCTATTTATTTTGTGAACGGTTCGTGAAATAATTTAAAATACTTAAATTTACTAAATTTTGTAATAATAGAATCGTGCGGTCATAAAGTATAGTAAAGACTCAAAATTCGATTTAGAGGTTTTTTACTCTTTTGAAAGGTTCGGTGAGAAAGTTGAAGCAAAATGATATTAATCAATGTTTTGGAAATCTTATGAAAAGTACTTCGTCACCAACACTTATACTCAATAAAGCAGGGAAAATTTTGAACGTCAATGAGGCTGCTATCAAACTTTTTAATCTTAATTTAACGTATATTGGCTATTTAGCTATGGACGAGCCATCTAATTTTAAATGGACTAAGTTCGTCAAACAGTTACAAAATGATTTACGTTCAGAAGAAATTTTCAATATTCGCACAGTTGGAAATGACTACGAAATGTTATCTTTCAAATGTTTTTACGATCCCAATACAGAAGAAATCGTTGCGCAAATTTCAACATTAAATGATGATGTTGCTCATAAATTATATGTTAGTCAAGCACATGAGAGAGCGCAATCTTTTAATGCCTATGATTACTTACCTTATGCTGTCATTGTTAGTGACGCTAGCGGTATTATTCTTGGGCTTAATAAATATGCAGAAATGTTTCTGAAAGTTGAAAATTCGCAGCTCCTTCATAAAGCGCATCAACATATATTCGATTCATTTACATTGAAAAAAGGACAAATTACATCCTACCTATCTAAACTAATGGGTGAAAAACATGCAAGCATTCATGTAGTCGATGAAACACAAGTGAGCAGAACTTGCTATTATGAAATTTCCAGTATTTTTGATGAATACAATAATATTATTGTCACTGTTATTAATGATGAAACAGAGAAAAAGCAACTTCAGCATAAAGTCGAGCATCAGCAAGCATTAAATGTTGTTGGACAGATGGCTGCGAGTATTGCGCATGAAATTCGTAACCCATTAACTTCTTTAAAAGGTTTTACGGAATTACTAAAGTTGAATGCTGATGATGAATCACGCATGTATCTCTCTGTTATTGACAGTGAGCTTCAACGGATGGAACAAATCTTATCCGAACTTTTAGTATTGTCCAAGCCAACAACGATGAAAGTGGAATTATTAGAACTGGATCATATTGTAAAGCAAGTCATTGAGTTTATGCTACCAGATGCACTTATGAAAAATATTATGATTCAGTATATTTCTACTTCTAATCAAGTATATATTGGCGGCAGCGAGAATCGATTAAAGCAAGTGCTGATGAACCTGATCAAAAATGCAATGGAATCCATGAATAATGGCGGTACGATTACCGTCGAAATGGCAACGATTGACTGTGCGATTGTCGAACTTATGATAAAAGATGAAGGTGTTGGCATGGACAGCAAGACACTTCAAAACCTATTCCAGCCTTTTTACACGACAAAATCAACAGGGACAGGACTGGGCCTTGCTTTCGTGAAAAAGGTGATTGAAGAGCATGAAGGTGTAATAGGCGTTAGTAGCGAATTACAGAAGGGGACATGCTTCCATCTGCAATTTCCAATTTACACATTTAATCAGATGGATACAATGGAAGTATCCACAAAAGATTCTGCTTATTTAGTAACATAAAGAGAGTAAAAATGGTTGCATAATGAGCAACAAAACCTTCTAAATCGTATATTGCTTTTGACAATGCTTTTCTAATGTCGCTATAATGTCATGTATAAAGAGCGAAGTGAGAGGAAAAGAATATGCCGTCAGAAGATCTAAAACAATCTTTAAAATTATATATTGTATTATCACGTGCACTAAAATCAATTAATGAGACAACACATCAATTATTTCAGGATAATGGTTTAAACCCAACTGAATTTGCTGTTCTAGAGCTTCTCTATCATAAAGGAAGACAGCCATTACAGCAAATTGGCAATAAAATTTTGTTAGCCAGTGGGTCTATTACGTATGTCATTGACAAGCTGGAGAAGAGAGGTTACTTATTACGAGTATCTTGTCCTGCTGATCGTCGTGTTACGTATGCAGAAATCACCCCAGAAGGTGAAGCATTTATGGGAGAGCTGTTCCCAAAACACGAACAGCATTTGCATGAATTAATGAGTGTGCTATCACCAGAAGAAAAAGAACAAGCTATTACGTTGTTGAAGAAAATAGGCCTTTCTATAAAGGATTTATCTTATTAAAAAAGTTGTCTCATTGATTTGAGACAACTTTTTTTGTAGAAAGGGAAGGACGATAGACCATGTCTATCGTCCTTAGCATTTTATTATTTTTTAGATATAGTTGCTGCCATATTAAGCATAGCATCTGTTAAATCTTGTTCATCATTATCATGAATTGTTAATTTTGTAATAAGACCATCTTTTTCAAGAACAACCCCAATTACTTTCTCAGTATCGTAGTCTACAACATAACCCTCGATATTTTGAACATCTTTGAATGCAGCTAATTCATCAGCAGTTAATGCTACTGTATCACCCACAGCATTCATATAATCTTGCATAGTTGTTTTTACTTCTTCAAAGCTCGATTGTGAAGCTTCAATCGTCTCAATACGCATAAACACTTCATCATCATTATTTGACACTAACATGTCTTTACCAGGCTCTTCTTGTGTCAGTGTAAAACCAGGAAGCTGTTGTAGTTTATAGCTTTGATTAACGCTTGCTGATTCAGTTGCCTTTTCTGTTTTATCTACACCATTTTGGACGTATTTCACATCCTGTTGTGGCTGTTTAGAAGTATCCTCTGTATTTGTATCATTTGATGCAGGAGTATCTTCTTCTTCCTCATTTGATTCACCTGCTTTATCATCTCCAGATGGTTTTTGATCGGCACCAGTATTAGATGGCTCATTTTGTTGAGCATCTGAATCCCCTGTTTTATCAGATGTATTACAACCTACAACTAATACGGCTGCTAGTAATAATGCAAGAATAGAAACTAATTTTTTTTGCATAAAAAACCCTCCTTTTCTAAATTAAACGTCAGTAAAGATAAAATGTTTCCAAATTTTAATGTTATGATGTTAAAGGCAACACTAAAAATAATAATAGTACAAAAACGACATGAGCTACAATAACAAGTGGCATACTTTTACGCCATTCATATAAAAAGCCCCAAATAATGCTTGTTACAAGTGCGGCAATGACACCAAGCATGAATCCGCTTAGGGCAATTGATATAGCACATAATACTGCAGTAACTATGACAGCCAACGTTGGGCGCATAAAGCGTTTTAACTGCTGTTGGATATAACCACGCCAAAATAATTCTTCACCTATGGCAACGATAAATACGAGTAAAACATAGTGCCAAATATTTTGTGGTCCATAGCTTGCTAAAAATTTTTGAACGGATTGTACTAAGTTATTATTAATATATGGAGCGAGCCAGTAACCGAAGCGAATAATACCATATGTGATGGTACCGTATCCAATACCAAAGAGTAAAAATTGCCATGTAGGTAATTGATCTTCAATGGAGCCAGCTAAGATGGCAATGGCAATACATACTAGTAGAGTGAATGCATACATGTACCAAAATACCGCTTGGTTAGCAAAGGTAAAAGCAAGCATGCCATAAACGAATAATAAAGAAAGGAGAAATAGTATTGTTTGTTTCGAATTTGTTAGCATATTCGACCTCCATACCTTAATCTTATCAAAAAAATAGTCCCTTATCATCTATTAAGACAAAAAGGGACTATTCAGACTATTAAGCTTCATTAGTATATAAAATTTTATAACGTTTATGATTGACGACCGTTTTCTCTTCAATTTCTAGGGAATCAAAATTCTCCATATATGTTAAATTAACAATCACCGAATTTTCATTTACCTTTTCTACAATACCTTGGAGACCATTTTTAAACTCGATAATATTTCCAACTTCAGCTATTTTCACAGACAGTCAGCTCCTTCATCGACTAATAATATACAGTTTGCATGAAAAATTGGTAAACGTAAAGCTTTTTTTAAATAATTCATAATTTATTACACAAATAATGAAAAGAGAGGAATAAAGTAAATGGAAAAATACGAAAATATGCTTAAACAATTACAAAATGGGGAAAGAGAAAGTATTGAAATTCAAAAGGAAGAATTTTACGAATTTCGCGAAATACTTGTAAGGCATCCATTATTTAAACATTTCAGAGGTGAGGCCAAGCAAAATGGACGGATTATCTATACTTATACTGAAATTCCAAGAAGTTAATTTGTCGAACATTGTCGTAAGTTAATGCTGTAAGAAATGAAATATAAATGTATAATAATGGTATGATTATTTGTGTGTGGAGGGTTGTATGAATGGTCAATCTACTCTTGAAACAAATGGAACAAACTCGTGAGATGATGATTCGCTCAGGTGTAGAAAACGGGTTGCAAAATGCAAAAACCATTCAACTGAGTCGCAGATTAGATCAGTTAATGAATACTTATTATAGACAGATGGCATTTGAAGAAGAAAAAGACCAAGAAGACTAAAAAGATTGTTCCAGTATTCAGGGTAAAAACATTTTAACATATATGTTTAAAATGCATTTCAATGGGGAATAACTTACTATGAACACAGCAACATTCTCATTTCCCCCTTTAGAGCAGTGATCCCCCAATCACTTGCTCTCTTTTTTTTGCTTATTCGGTATATATGCCTTACATATAAATTTTAGTACAAGTTGTGGGAAGAGTTTGAATTATTTCATTCATTCACCTAAACTGAAAAGATATAGAGTTGAACTCTCACTGAGAGTGCATACATTCTAAAACAAAGGAGCATGTACATATGACAAAGAAACGTATTGCATTTATTGGAACTGGTGTAATGGGTGCTAGTATCATTAAGCATTTATTAAAAAATGGTCATGAAGTAACCGTCTATACGCGTACGAAAGAAAAAGCAGAGCCTCTTGTTGCTTTAGGGGCGTCATGGGCAAGCTCGCCTGCGGAAGCATTTAGAAATCATGAAATTGCCTTTACAATGGTAGGCTATCCTTCAGATGTAGAGGAAGTATATTTTGGGGAAAATGGCCTTTTCCAAACAGCTGAACAAGGCAACATTGTCATTGATATGACAACTTCAGAGCCATCCTTAGCAATTAAAATTTATAAGCATGCTCAATCGATCGGTGTTGAGGCTTTAGATGCCCCTGTTTCTGGTGGCGATATTGGTGCACAAAATGGTACTTTGTCTATCATGATTGGTGGCGATCAGGATACATATGACAAGGTATTGCCAATTATGAAGCAATTTGGAGGAAATATAGTTTATCAAGGTGAAGCAGGTGCAGGGCAGCATACAAAAATGTGCAATCAAATTGTCATTGCTTCTGGTATGATTGGGGTGTGTGAATCATTAGCTTATGGACTAAAAGCAGGATTGGATTTACCTACCGTATTACAATCGATATCGTCAGGTGCAGCAGGGTCATGGTCTTTAAGTAATTTGGCCCCACGCATGATGAAAGAAGATTTTACACCAGGCTTTTATATTAAACATTTTGTAAAGGATATGAAAATAGCTTTAGATGAGTCAAACAGAATGGGCATTACATTACCTGGACTAGCGTTAGCCTATGAAATGTATGAGAAATTAATCGCAGAAGGCTATGGTGATAATGGTACACAAGCACTCTTAAAGTATTATAAATAGTTAGCGATTCAATTATGGATAGAAACCTGAAGCCCCCTTATAAATGGGAGACTTCGGGTTTTTTTTATTTACTCTTTACCAAAAAGTTGAGAATCTAAGGAGAAGCTAGATGCTCCTGCTAAAGCAAAGTAAAGAGCGATGGCTCCTAAAGCTAAATCTAATTCATAACCAGCCAATCCATCAGCTCCGATAAAGCCGATACTAAGCTTTGCTGTAAAGATAGCCACGATCATTGTAATGGTTAGTAAAGCACCAAAAATTCTTGTTGCTAAACCTAAAATAATAGCAATTCCACCGACTAATTCAATAATCGCCACGATATACGCCATAAATCCTGGTATACCTAGACTATCAAAGAAGTCAGCTGTATAACTGATACCGCCTTGGAATTTTTGAAAACCATGCACGGCAAAAATAATGCCTAGAACGACACGTAAAATAGTTGAACCAATATTTTGCATAATAGAGTAACTCCTTTTCTTTTTCTTTTACTTACAATTCGTAACTTAGTTTATTTTTAAAAATAACTTTTGTCAAGTAACTTAATGTTTTTTTAGAACAGGTTTTTTTAAAAAAAGTGATATACTGTTAAATAGGAACTAATTACAAAAGGGGGTTAGTCATTTGGATCAAAAAAATATTTGTCCACGTTTTGAAAAAGCACTCATGATATTAAATCATCGGTGGAATACCCTACTTATTTATCAGCTACTGGATGGTCCACAAAGGTATTCAACCATTAAAAATCAGCTGAATATTAGTAGTCGTGTATTAACAGAACGTTTAAAGGAGTTAGAGACTGAGCAAATTGTGCTACGTACAGTAATTCCATCTACGCCAGTCGTCATTGAGTATGAACTTACGGAAAAAGGTTATGCTATTGCACCTGTGCTAAAAGCGATTGAACAATGGTCCTCTGAATGGGTGACGATAGAGATAGAATGAGAAAAAGGTATTCAAGCGAGGGGCTTGAATACCTTTTTATCGTGTTGAAAAATAAATAATCATTAGAATTTTTGTGAAAGGTGAAAATGGATTTCCGTTGCAAGCTACTGTTCCATACAAGGGCTCGTCTATCTCGCTATCCCACGGGAGTCAAGTAGCCTTCCGCTTCACCCCCCCAAATGTAATCTTTTTAGCAAAGGTTTTCAAATAATGTGAAGGTGTTCACTCCTCTTTATGGAGGGGGCACTACACATTGAAATAAGAGCCTATCCTCTCTTTAATCATACAAATAATGGGCTATTTAGTTTAAGAGAAGACACTTTTACAGAATGGTTGATTGGAGCGAACGCAAGTGAGTGAAGCGGCTCATCGGACGCCCCCTGGCGGAACGGAAATCAACCACCTTGTCAAAAGGTCAAAAAGGTATGCAAGCGAGGAGCTTGAATACCTTTTTTGATTTACTCGGAAAACGATTGGAAACGAGTGTTCAAGTATCGACCATTTGGCAGTTATTTTTCAGTGAAATTACTGTTATATTGTAAATAATATTAATTTTCTTTAAAAAAAGGTATTTTTTATTACAGAGAGAAATTAATTGATTATTATAGAGAATGGAGGGGAGGGTTTTATGAAGAAGAGTACAGCAATAGACGTACAACATCGAAGTCAATTAGCCATTTATTTATCTTTGCCGATACTTTCATGGGCATTTTATGATTTTGCGAATACAATTTTTTCTTCAAATATAAATACAATATTTTTCCCGTTTTACATGGATGAGGTTTTAGGAACGAATGAAGTCATGCAACAAGTTGCGAGCACCTTTATATCCTATGCAAATGCCATTGCAAGCTTGTTACTCGTTATCTTTTCACCACTTTTCGGTGTTTGGATTGATAACACAGGTTATAAAAAGAGATTTATTGTATGGTTTGCATCCATATCTATTCTGTTTACGTTTATGATGGGCATATTTGCGAATGTACAAACCAATGTCAATTACTCTGGTGTGCCTCTTAGTTTGTTTTTGGTAGTTGCAAGTTTTGTTATAGCAAAATTTTTCTTTAATTCAAGTTTAGTATTTTACGATTCCATGATGGGAGATTTAGGGACAAAAGAAGAGATGCCGCTTATCTCAGGGTATGGTGTTGCCATCGGGTATCTTGGTACACTTTTTGGATTACTTGTTTATTTGTATGTTGGTAATAGCGATTTTCATCGAGCATTTATTCCAACGGCCATCCTGTATTTACTCTTTTCATTGCCATTATTCTTAATTAATAAAGATACACCGATTCCAAAATCACAGCGGAAATCCTTAAAGTTTTTAGATGGTTATAAAGAAATCATTCGAACATTTAAAGAGATGAAGCAATATAAAGCAATCTTTACCTTTATGATTGCTTATTTCTTTTTAAATGATGCCATTGCTACAACGATTGCCATGATGGCTGTTTATGCGACAACAATTGTTGGCTTTAGTTCTGGGCAATTTATCGTTCTTTACTTGGTATCTACGGTGTCCACAATAATTGGTTCCCTTGCATTTGGTTATATTACGAAATCAATAGGAGCTAAACGTGCTATAACGATTGTTTCGCTTATTATGATTGTTGCGTTGGTATTTGCTGTTTTTGCTACAGCACAATGGATGTTCTGGCTTGCTGGTAGTCTATTTGGTATATCTCTTGGATCAATGTGGGTAACATCTAGGACATATATTATTGAATTATCACCAAACGAGAAACGTGGACAATTTTTTGGCTTATTTGCCTTTTCAGGTAAAGTGTCATCCATTATCGGTCCAGCAGTATATGGAACCGTTACATTGTGGATGAAGGATTATGGTACTCTTGCTAGCCGCGTAGCTTTATCAACATTGATTGTTATGACTGTAGTTGGTCTATTGGTACATCTAAAAGTTAATGATAAAAATGGAAATAGCAAGTAGGAGAAATGTATTGCCTATGATACAATTGAATTATAAACAGATGTAGAGAAAGGAGCGGGGTTGCATTGGAACATAAAGGAATATTATTAGAAAGTGGCACAAATGAGCTAGAGATCGTTGAATTTGAAGTAGCAAACAATAAATTCGGTATCAACGTGATTAAAGTAAAAGAAATTATTCAACCGATCCCAGTAACATTTATCCCACACGCGCACCCGCATGTAGAAGGAATCATTCAATTACGAGGTGAGGTATTACCTGTTGTAGATATGCTACGAGTATTAGGGATTCAAGGTGCTGAGCGTAATCCACAACAAAAATATATTGTGGCAGAATTTAATAAACAACGTGTCGTTTTCCATGTAGATAATGTAACACAAATCCATCGTATTTCTTGGAATCAAATCGAAAAACCTTCGGATATGTATCAAGGAGGAACATCACAAGTAATTGGTGTGATTAAACAGAATGAACAAATGATTCTATTACTAGATTTCGAAAGAATTATGGTGGACATCAATCCTGCTTCAGGTATTAGTGTAGAATCTGTTAAAAAGCTCGGCAAACGTGAGCGATCTGGAAAGCGAATTTTAATTGCAGAAGATTCACCGTTATTACGTAAATTACTATTCGACACGATGAGTGAAGCTGGTTATGACAACGTTGAATTCTTTGAAAATGGTCGCGATGCTTATGAATACTTAGAGGGAATTGCAAATAGTGGTAGTGATATAGCTGAGCATATTCAATTGGTGGTAACTGATATTGAAATGCCGCAAATGGACGGCCACCATTTAACACGAAAAATCAAAGAGCATCCCGATCTTCAAAAGCTTCCTGTCATCATTTTCTCAAGTCTAATTACGGATGATCTTCGTCACAAAGGTGATCAAGTAGGGGCAGAGGATCAAATAAGTAAGCCAGAAATTGCAGAGCTCATTTTACGTGTTGACCAACTTATTCTGTAAACACCATGGCTTACATGATACTTCACAATTTTAATAATGGGTATCCTGCAAGTATAAATAAATGAAAGTATAGTCGGATGCCTTAATTAAGAGGGTCCGACTTTTTTGTATATGTCCAAATATTATGAACAAAATAAATTGTAGATGCTTGAAGGATGTGATTATTTGAATGAATTAAAAACAGCTATTATTGATATCGGCTCCAATACTATTCGATTAGTATTATATCAATATGATAATGATGAGGGACTTCGAGAGCTTGGAAATATTAAAACGGTAGCACGTTTGCGTACATATATACAGCCCTCAGGAGAGATGTCTGAAGAAGGTATTCAAGTGTTATCAGAAACTTTATTAACATTTAAAGCCATGCTTGAGGATTTTGAAGTAACAGATGTGAAAGCTGCTGCGACTGCTGCTATCCGACAAGCCACTAATCGAGATAAAATTATTGAGGAAATGAAAGAACGAACTGGTATCCAAATTGAGCTTTTATCAGAAGAGAAAGAAGCCTATTTTGGCTACGTTGCTGTTGCCTATTCCATGGGGACGAAATCGGCCGTGACGATTGATATCGGTGGTGGTAGTACCGAAATTACGCTGTTTGAAAATAAAGAAATTCAGCAATCACATAGTTTTCCTTTTGGGACAGTTTCTTTAAAGCAACGTTTTGTAAAAGGTGACATTATCAATAGTAGTGAAAAAAAGGAGCTTATTGCCTTTGTAAAAGAGCAATTCCAAACACTCCCTTGGATCCAGAATGTTGCTTTACCTATTATCGCCATTGGTGGTAGTGCGCGGAATATAGCGCAAATACATCAACAAAAGCATGATTATCCTATTGCCAGTGTTCATGGTTACGAAATGAAAAAGGGAAGTTTGGATGATTTAAGCTTATTTTTAGGGCAATTAAGCTTTCAAGAATTGAAACAATTGGATGGGCTGTCATCTGATCGTGCAGATATCATTGTACCTGCATTAGAGGTATTTAGAGTGTTGATGGAGGTAGTTGGTAGTGAGTTATTTCAACTGACAAAGCGAGGTTTACGTGAAGGTCTCATTATTCAACGGATTTTGCAAACAGATGCACAGGCATTTGATAAATACAATGTGTTTGAAGGAAATGCTAGAAGATTAGCACGTCAATATGGTCGGAGTGAAATGGAAGTTGATTACTTAATGCATTTGGCAGATCAATTGTATCGTGAATGTTGTCATTTAGGGTGCTTGCATTATAACCCAGAAGATTTACATTTATTAACAAAGGCTGCAAAGGTTTTTAATATAGGAGAGTATATTGAACTGAGCTCTTCAAGCCAACATACCTTTTACTTAATTGCGAATCAATCCATTGATGGTTTAAATCATTTAGAAAAAGTAAAACTAGCACTTCTTGCCTCCTATAAAAATAAAGATTATTTCGAACGATTTGCTGCTCCATTTGCAACATGGATGAGTCGAGAGGAATATCGCAAAATACGAGATTTCGGAGCGTTATTAAAATTTGTCTATGCATTAAATGTTTCAAAGCGCAATATCGTACATGCTATTGAGATGCACACGGAAGAAGATCATGTTCAGCTTGATATTTATGTAAAAAAGAATGCTGAGGCTGAAAAGTATCAAGCCAATCGACATAGGAAGCATTTAGAACGTGCATTAAAAATCCCAATGAAAATCAATTTTATTGAAGAAGGGTGGAACAATGGATGACAACTGAAGTAACGAAAAACGAGCTACATGAGGAAGAGTTTTCCGAAAACTACAATTTATTGTTAGAGGAAATTGCAAAGCCTCAATACTACAATAATCGCGAATTAAGCTGGCTTGCCTTTAATGAGCGAGTGTTAGAGGAAGCAGAGGATATTAATAATCCTCTGCTAGAGCGTTTAAAATTTTTAGCTATATTTAGTTCAAATTTAGATGAATTTTTTATGGTGCGTGTTGCAGGATTACAGGACCAAGTACGCGCTGGTTTTCATAAGCCCGAAAATAAATCTGGATTAACACCGAAAGAACAGCTGGCTAAAATCGCAGAGCGTACACAAGCATTAGTTCGTCGACAAACTGAGGTATATCGACATTTAATCTACGATTTACTGCCACAACATAATGTACATATTGCGGACATGAAAGATTTAAATAGCACGCAAAAATCATTTATCAATGAAATGTTTACAGAAACTATCTTCCCAGTTTTAACACCTGTGGCAGTGGATGCATATCGTCCTTTCCCAACCTTGCTTGGTAAAACCTTAAATTTACTAGTACTGATAGAGCAGGATGAGACAGATCTTGAAAGTCGTGAAAAAGTGGCGATTGTCCAGGTTCCATCTGTTTTAGATCGCTATATAAAAGTACCATCCGAAGAAGGAAAAACAGTTGTTGTTTTATTGGAGGATGTAATAGTAGCTCATATTGAAAAACTATTTTATGGCTATAGTGTAAAATCAGCGCAAGCCTTCCGTTTAACAAGAAATGCGGATTTAACTATCCATGAAGAGGGTGCTCGAGATCTTTTAGTGGAGATCGAGAAAGAGCTGAAAAAGCGAAAATGGGGAGTAGGTAGCCGTTTAGAAGTTCGAGTTGGAGAAATGAACGAGGAAGTGCTGCAATACTTATTAGATGAATTTGAAATAGAAGAATCCGATGTATTCCATATTGATGGACCGTTGGATTTAACGTTTATGTTCTCTTTTGTCAAAGGTATTTCTGTAGGACGTGAGCACTTAGAATATGAAAGCTTTATCCCACAGCCACCTTTAGATTTACAGTCAGACGAAAATATTTTTGAAAAAGCACTTCAACAAGATATATTTTTCCATCATCCATATGAATCGTTTGCCCCTATTGTTGATTTTATTTCTGAGTCAGCTGTCAACCCGAATGTGTTAGCAATAAAACAAACATTATATCGAGTAAGTGGGAATTCGCCGATTATTCAAGCGTTAAAGCTTGCCGCTGAAAACGGTAAACAAGTAACAGTATTAGTTGAGCTAAAGGCCCGTTTCGATGAAGAAAATAATGTACACTGGGCAAAACAATTAGAACAAGCGGGTTGTCTTGTGATTTATGGTATGAATAACCTAAAAACACACTCCAAAATCACCCTAGTCGTTAGTCGTCGCCATGGCAAAATTGAACGTTTTGTCCATCTGGGTACAGGAAATTATAATGATGCTACTGCAAAAATCTATACGGATATGGGCATAATAACTACAGATAAAGAGTTTGGCATTGATGCGACAAATTTCTTTAACTACTTAAGTGGCTATACAGAAAAGCCTACCTTTAATCATTTAGTCGTGGCACCATTTGATATACGAGATGAGTTTATTCGTTTAATGGATGAGGAAATTGCCTGTCATAAAAAATATGGTAATGGTTTTATTCGTGCAAAAATGAATTCACTAACCGACAAGGATTTAATGATGAAGCTTTATAAGGCTTCGATTGCAGGTGTAAAGGTGGAGCTTATTATTCGTGGTATATGCTGTATTAGGCCAGGTATCCCAGGTATTAGTGAAAACATTACCGTAACAAGTATTGTTGGTCGTTTCCTTGAACATTCTCGTATTTATTGGTTCCATCATAATGGGGAAAACAAAGTCTATTTATCCTCCGCAGATATGATGACACGCAATATGATTAAACGTGTAGAGATTTTATTCCCTGTATATGCAAGTGAAGCAAAAACTCGTATTATTGACATAATGAATGCACAATTAATGGATACTGCCAAAGCACGTATTCAAGACTCTAATGGTAAGTATCATTACAAAGAGTTTGATCGCAGCGAAGATCCATTAAATAGCCAGGAAATTTTCTTGAAGGATGCATTAAAGCCTACGCTAGATGAAGAATAGAGCAAACACGCTACTTAGTGAGGGATAGAATGAAAAAATGTAGAGAAAGTGTAGCGCCATTTGCAGATTATCAACAGCTCATACAACTGAATCCATTTGATGCAGTCGCTTGTTTGAGAAAAGTTGATACGACAGCGTTTGAGGTCGTTGAATTTAATGAAAAGCTATCGTCATTGATTGAGCTGGAGGATATAACAGCCAAAAACGCGGAGAACTTTTTTACAAAGCAATGCTGGCTGCAATTGTCGGAACTTCTAAATCAAGAATTCAATAAACAGCATGTCCTAAAATTAGGTACTGGTCTTCAAGAGAAAACATTCGTGCTTCATGCACAGCACTTTTCTGAATCAATGGTTGCCATTATTATTCGAGCAACACCATTTGAAGAGAAGCCCTATTTACAATTCATTGAACAACATGTAAGTCCAGTGTTAACGGCAGATTTACAAGGTCGAATCATTCATCAAAATATTGCTGCTACTGCTCTACTATCGAGAGAGCAGCACAGTCTAATTGGACTTGATATTTTTTCATTATTAGAAAGTAAATATCTTAATGAATTCAAATTATTATTTACTAAAACAATTGAAGGTTCAGCGTTTGGCATGCCTAAATGTTTATTAAAGGGTCAATTGCTTAGTAAAGAGCCCTTTTATTTAAGAACGCATCCAACGTATTATAATGGTAAAGTTGTAGGTGTACACTTATTTGTTAAAGATGCTAATTCATTTATGAATGATCACGAAGCATTCTATTACCTAGCGCTGATGGACGAATTAACAGGTATTTGGAATCGAAAAGCTTTTAAGGAACATTGGCTACAACATTTAAATGATAAAAAACAGGAGCATAAGCAAGCAGCCCTTATTTTAGTTGACATTGACCGTTTTAAAAAGTTTAATGAATCCCTTGGTGAGAGCAAGGGAGACGAGTTGATGCGTATGTTTAGTCACAGGTTACGGGAGCTTTGCTACTCAAAATGTTCGCTATACCGATATAATAGTGATGAATTTATATTTGTACTAAAAGATGCAACTATCCAAAAAATTGAGCGAACTGCTAACTTGATCATGGACGTATTAAAACAGCCTTTTATGATAGATGGGCAGGAATATTTTATTAGCGTGTCGATTGGGATTTCACTTAGTCCAGCAGATGGTAAAGATATCGAGACACTTGTACGGAAAGCAGATAAAGCTTTATTTTCTGTTAAAGAACATGGTCGCTCGCATTACCGCTACTACCGTGAAGATATGACAGCCATTTTTCCAAATGAAGCATTAATGGAGGCACATTTACGTCGAGCAATCGAATTTAATGAGCTTAGTCTCCATTTACAACCGCAAATGGATTTAGCAAATAATAGCATCAATAGCTTTGAAGCATTACTGCGTTGGAATAATCGTAAATTTGGTTTTGTATCACCTGCTCAATTTATTCCTATTGCAGAAGCCTCAGGTTTAATTATTGAAATCGGTGATTGGATTATTGATGAGGTATGTCGTTACCAAAGAGAATGGCAATCGAAGGGATACCGTCCTGTACGTGTTGCAGTCAATATATCTCCAAAACAGTTTAGAAAAGAAAACTTTGCGCGAAAAATTAAAACAGCTTTAAAAAAATATGATGTTCCACCTGAATTATTAGAAGTAGAAATTACCGAAAGTTCTATGACAAACGTTCATGAAACATTTTCGATACTTACAGAACTGAAGCAATTAGGTGTTTATGTGTCTGTGGATGACTTTGGTACAGGCTATTCCTCCTTAAGTTATCTCAAGCGTTATCCAATTGATATTATTAAAATTGATCAGTCATTTATTGCAGATATAGCAAAGGATGACAAAAATGAAGCCATCATAAAGGCCATTATTTCAATGTCTCATAATTTAGGATTAGAGGTCATTGCAGAGGGTATTGAAGAACCAATACAAGTCGATTTTCTTAAACGTCATCGTTGTCAAAAAGGGCAAGGCTATTTGTATAATAAACCATTACCCGTTGAAACCATTGTACAACAATATTTTGTCAGCTAGAAAACAGGTAGCACTTTCATCGCAAAATAGATGAAGTGCTACTTTTTTATTTGTCGTTTTTAAGACCATTTAAGACAATTGCCGTAAATTGGGCCATCTCAGAGGCGAGGTCAAAATCTTCACTATGTATTAACCAATCATAAACATTGGCACGCATACAACGCTGAATAATTGATTGTATGGTAGTGGCAGATACATCTTGTCTAAATTCGCCTTGTTGAATGCCTTCCTCGATATATGTGTTCATTATTTGAAAAATCTTACGTTGGGGATTAATTAAATAATGATCCTGTTCTACTTGGTTTGTCATGGCAGCGGTATATACAGTACGTAATAAATCCTTTCCCACCACATTTGTTAAATACTTCATTTGCTCTTGATACACTAATAGTATTTTTTCACTTGCTGATAATGTACCATCAATCTTTTTTTCAACCGTACTATAAAAATGATCAAGTTCCATAAATTTTTCTAAAATAACATCATATTTAGATGGGAAATGTGTATAAAATGTACCCTTTGAAACATTGCAAGCCTTCGTAATTTGTTCAACAGATACATGTTCATAACCATATTTATTAAATAAATCCAAAGAGGTTTTCAATAATTTTTCACGTGTTTCCAATGCCTTTTTCTGTCTGCTTGTGAGTGCTTCCATTGTCACCTATTACCTCCTATATTAAGTATTGTGAAATATTTTCCATAAAAAACATTCTGAAAATATCGAATTTTTAATTGACGAGATGGATTTCTATTGATTATGATTTAATTGACCGAAGTCAGTGACCGTGGTCATTAAAATATCTTGTTATTAATGTTACTTTAAAAAATGAAAGTTGGCTAGTGCATCATCAAGCTTTTCTGTTGTATTTTCAAGAATTGGGGGAGGTCACAATGAAGGAAAAATTAGGTTTTATCGGCTTAGGGAATATGGGTTTACCAATGTCTATTAACTTATTAAGAGCAGATTATGAGGTGTATGGCTTCGATACAAATACAAAGGCAATGGAACAATTCGTAGCAGCAGGTGGTATCGGTCTTGAGACAGCTATGGATATTGCGAAACAATGTGATATTATTATGACCAGTTTGCCTACCCCTCACGTTGTAGAATTGGTTTTTCAGTCCGAGCAAGGAATTTTACAACATGCAAAGAAGGGAAGTCTACTGATTGATTTTAGTACTGTTAATCCCGAATTGAATGATACGTTACATTCAGAAGCTAAAGCTTTGGGATTACGTTATTTGGGAGCACCTGTCAGTGGGGGTGTAATTGGGGCTGTCAATGCGACATTAACCATTATGGTTGGTGGTGACACAGATGATTATAAAAGTGCTGCTAAAATATTCGAAATAGTCGGGAAAAACGTTTATCACTTGGGCACATCTTCAAGTGTAGGAACGCGAATTAAATTACTCAATAACTTAATGATTGGCTTTTACACAGAGGCGGTCGCTGAAACAATTGTACTTGGCGAAAAAATGGGTATTCAGGCAGACACCCTATATGAAGTCTTAAGTAATAGCTATGGGCAAAGCCGTATTTATGAACGCAATTATGTGGAATATATGAAAAATGATAATTATGAGCCAGGCTTTTCGACAAATCTACTATTAAAAGATTTGAAGTTAGCTAAGGAAATGGCAGATGAAGCTGGCGTATCTCTGCGAATCGGTGAAAAATTGGTGGATCTTTACAGTGAAATTGCTCAGCAGGGCTATGGCGAAAATGATATGTCTGCTGCTTATTTAAGCTTAAAAGAAAAATGTAAGCTAGAACAATTTTAAGAGGAGGAAATGGATATGACAACAGCGCAAGAGGTTAAAACATTAACACATTTTATTGGCGGTAAATTGGTTGAAGGGAAAAGTGGCCGGTTTGGATCGGTATTTAATCCAACAACAGGTGAAGTCATTGCTAAGGTTCCCCTTGCAACGGTAGAAGAAACACGAGATGCAATCGAGCAAGCTCAAGCAGCATTTCCAACTTGGCGTGATACATCAGTGGCTAAGCGTGCAGAAATTGTGCTAAAGTTCCGTAACCTTGTTACTGAAAATATGGAGGAGCTATTACAAATCATTTGTACTGAAAGCGGTAAAACGATTGAAGATGCCAAAGGTGAAATTACGCGAGGACTTGAATCTGTTGACTTAGCCATCGGTGCGCCTCACTTAATGAAAGGAGAATACTCTGTTAATGTTGGAGGTCAAATAAATGCCTATTCTGCAAAATATCCATTAGGGGTTGTGACGGCAATTTCTCCATTTAATTTCCCAATCATGGTGCCTCTAGCACAAACGAGTATGGCCATTGCTGTAGGAAATGCGGTTGTTTTAAAGGCATCAGAGCGTGTGCCAATGACTGCATTGTATGTTAGTGAGCTATGGAAGAAAGCTGGGTTGCCTGATGGCATTTGGACAGTGATCAATGGTGATAAAGATGCGGTCAACGAACTTTTAGAAAACCCAACTGTGCAAGCGATTTCATTCGTTGGATCAACTCCAGTAGCAAAGTATATTTATGAAACAGGGTCAAAATATGGAAAGCGTGTAACAGCACTTGGTGGTGGTAAAAATAATATGGTCGTGATGCCAGATGCTGATCTTGAACAGGTAGCTAATGCCTTTATTGGAGCAGCTTATGGGGCAGCATCCCAGCGTTGTATGGCGATATCTACCATTATGCCTGTAGGAAAAGATACTGCAGACCGTCTAGTGGAGATCCTGAAGGAAAAGATCGCTAATCTAAAGGTAGGCCCATATACAAACCCTGATTCAGATTTTGGCCCTGTTATTTCTCAACAATCAAAAGAAGCAATACTTGCTGCAATTGATCGAGGAGAAACAGAAGGAGCTTCAGTAGTATGCGATGGACGAGAACTTGACATTGTCAAAGAGTCTAAAGGATTTTATGTAGGACCTACATTATTAGATCATGTAAAGCCAGGCATGGAAGTTTATGAGCAAGAAATATTTGGCCCAGCTCGTAATGTTGTTCGTGTTGATTCATTGGAGGAAGCTATTGCACTTATAAATAAGCATGAGCTAGGTAATGGTGTCACAATCTTTACCAATGATGGGCTAGCAGCTCGAAAATTTACAACAGAAATTGATGTTGGCATGGTAGGTGTCAATGTACCAATTCCTATTCCAGTTGGCTATCATAACTTCGCTGGCTTTAAAGGCTCTCGTTTTGGCGAGGGGCATATGTTTGGCCCAGATCAAGCACGATTCTTTACAAAAACAAAGACAATTTCAGAGCGATGGATGGCAGGCAATGCATCCACAGCATCAACATTTGCATTCCCTAGCAATAACGACTAATAAAACCAAGAGCTGTAGAGACATACAGCTCTTTTTCTAAAAAAGAGGGAGGGATGTAGTATGCAAGGAAAAACGGTTTTTATTACAGGGGCAGCTCGTGGTATCGGCCTTGCCATGGCACAAGCATTTGCTGAGCAAGGAGCTAATGTAGTGATTACGGATAAAAATGAACAGCTTTTAGAGGAAGCTGTCTCACAAAACCCCTCTTTAACTTCCTTTATATGTGATGTGACAGAAGAACAAGCCATACGAGAAGCCATTGATTTTACTATTAAAAAATTCTCAACATTAGATATTTTAATCAATAATGCAGGATTTCAACATGTATCGCTTATTGAGGATTTTAAGACAGAAATTTTTGAGGCTATGCAAAAAGTAATGGTGGTTGCCCCATTTGTGGCGATGAAGTATGCGTTACCACATATGAAGAAAAATCAATTTGGTCGTATTATCAATATGGCATCCATCAATGGCATCATTGGCTTTGCTGGTAAGGCTGGTTACAATGCAGCAAAGCATGGTGTAATTGGACTTACCAAGGTAACCGCACTTGAGGTGGCCACGGATGGAATCACGGTTAATGCCATCTGTCCGGGGTATGTTGATACGGAATTAGTACGTAATCAGTTTATGGATTTAGCAAAAACACGAGGTATTCAAGTGGAGGAAGTACTTGAACAAGTGTTATATCCACTTGTACCGCAAAAACGTTTACTTGATGTCTCGGAAATTACAGGGCTTGCATTATATTTAGCAAGTGATGTAGCAAAGGGGTTAACCGGTCAAGCCATTCTATTAGATGGTGGCTATACAGCTCAATAGCTTAGGAGGGAAAATATGATTCAAACAAAAACCATCTTTACCGTTCATTCACCAGGAACGATTGTGTATGGTCGTGATTCATTTGAAGAAGTAGGAGAGTATGCAAAAAAACTAGGCTCCAAGGCATTAATTATTAGTGACCCAATCATGGACGGCTTAGGCTTTGTCAAGCAATGCTATACGCTGTTAAAGACCCAAGGGATGGAAGTCGTTTCATATTTAGGGGTGACAACAGAGCCGGTTGATACGTATGTAGCAGAGGGCTTGCAGCTTTTGCAGAAAGAAAACTGTGATGTCATTATATCTGTTGGTGGTGGTAGCTGTATTGATACGGCAAAGGCGATTGCAGTAGTGGCTACAAACGGCGGCTACATAGGAGATTATATGAAAATGGCAAAGGTTGCAGCTTATCCGCCAATTCCACACATTGCGATACCAACGACAGCGGGTACAGGCTCTGAAGCAACAGATGCAACTGTTATTACCAATACAAAAAGTGATGTAAAAATGATGATTAAGCAACCAGCTTTTATGCCAACTATTGCGATTGTGGATCCTATTTTAACGATTACTTCACCTCCTGCAATTACCGCAGCAACGGGAATAGATGCATTGAGCCATGCCATTGAGAGCTATTTATCGCGCTTAGCTCACCCCTATTCGAATGTGCTGGCCTTATCTGCCATGGAATTAATCGTTAATAACATGATAAAGGTTTATGAACATGGGGATGATGTTGATGCGAGGGAAGCCATGTCATTAGGTTCGATGCAGGCAGGGCTGTCATTTTCAAATGCTTCTGTTGCCCTCGTACATGGAATGTCGCGTCCGATTGGTGCACTTTTCCACGTACCACATGGCATCTCCAATGCGATGCTTTTACCAGCTGTACTAGACTATTCAAAAGAAGCTTGTATAGATCGATTAGCAGATTTAGGACAGTTTTTTAATAAAACAAAAGAAAGTTTATCACAAGAAGAGCTTGCTCAGCTTGCCATTACGTCCATTAAAGAAATGTGTAAGCATATGAAGATAGGCAATTTAAAGCAATGGGGAATAGGGGAGCATGCTTATTATCAGGCCATACCTAAAATGGCTGAGGATGCTCTTGCAAGTGGTAGCCCTGGGAATAATCCGAAGATACCAACCAAAGCAGAATTAATGGAGCTATACAAAATGGCCTATACGTATGAGTTTTAATAATATAAGAGAGCTATTCAAACTAATGAATGGCTCTCTCTATGTTGTTGGAAAAAGATCATGTCACTAGTAGAAAAAGGCCTTTTGGCAAGGCGAGGGGTTGATTTCCGTTCCGCCAGCGTCTTTTCCAGGGGGCGTCCGATGAGCCGCTTCACTCACTTACGCTCGCTCCAGGGTCTTCTCTGTGACGCTAAATCCCTAGGAATGATGCTAGCTCCACTCCAATCAACCATTCTGCAAAAGTGTCTATTCCTCTTTCATACTAGCAGTAGGGAACAAAATAGCCCATTATTTGTATGATTAGAGAGGGGATAGACTCTTATTTTCAATGTGAAGAATGATTAGTCACAACAACTATCAATAAAATGAGTAGTGGACACTTTCAATTTATATGTGTGGATTAATGCGGAAGGCTGCTTGACGCTCGCCCACAGGAAAGCAAGTAGCCTGCAACGGAAATCCATTTTCACCTTTCACAAAAATTCTATTGATGGTTTTGTTTTTTAACACTATGTAGGGAGCTGTTCAAACTAATGAATAGCTCTCTTATATTTTTTTAGAAAATAAACTAGCAATCTATAGAATTAATATGACATATTCGAGAATATATAGTAAAATTTTAGTGAATCATCATTCATTTTTAACAAAGGGGGAAATGGAATGTTGCAAGGGAAGACTATTCTTATTACGGGTGGATCAAGTGGCATGGGGCTGTATATGGCTAAGCAATTCGTCACTGAGGGAGCTAATGTTGTCATAACGGGACGTAACGAAGAACGATTAGCAGAGGCAAAGAAATTTATAGCGGAGGCTGGTCCCTCTATCGAGACATTCCAAATGGATGTACGCGTACCTGAGCATGCTGAAGCTATGCTCGCATTTGCTGTAGAAAAATTTGGTCAAGTGGATGGGCTTGTGAATAATGCTGCAGGTAACTTTATTGTACGTGCAGAAGATTTATCACCGAATGGCTGGAAGGCTGTCGTGGATATTGTATTAAATGGTACATTCTACTGTTCTTCAGTAGTCGGCAAGTATTGGATTGAGCAAAAAATCAAGGGGTCTATATTAAATATGGTGGCGACTTATGCTTGGAATGCAGGCGCTGGTGTGATCCATTCTGCTGCGGCCAAAGCGGGGGTACTATCATTGACAAGAACGCTAGCTGTCGAGTGGGGAAAACAGTATGGAATTCGCGTTAATGCGATTGCACCAGGTCCAATCGAGCGTACTGGTGGAGCCGATAAGCTTTGGGAATCACAAGCAGCGGCAGCTCGTACACTAGATTCTGTTCCGCTAGGTCGTATAGGAACACCGGAAGAAATTGCTGATTTAGCTACGTTTATGATGTCTAACAAAGCAAGTTATATGAATGGAGAATGTGTGACATTGGATGGTGGGCAGTGGCTCAATCAATATCCATTCTAAAAATGTTTGCATAACAGAGAGCTGGGTTGACGCATACTAAGGGTAAAGAAAGGAGTTTTGCCAATGGGTATGTGGTTAATACCAGCAATTATTGCCATTGTGATCATTTCTGCTATTTCGTTTGTCTATACGCTAAAAATAGCCAAAATGACTTCTGAACGGAAATCTGAAAATGATACCCCGATTTCAGAAACAGTTGAAGAGTATGCAACGATGTTGAACCCAATTGTTTGGGTCTATGCAATTTTTTTGCTTTTTTTAGGAATCATGATTTTTTATTACTGGAGTAAGGCTGGCTATTAGATAGGAACCATCTTCATTCAGTCATGAAAAGCTTGACTGAATGAAGATATACTAAGTTTTTGCTGTATGGGCTAAAATAATTCATTGTTCATGAAAAACTCTTCTCGGCCTGGTCATGGTCATACATAGAAAAGTTGTGATATGATGAAAGGGAAGGACTGTTCTACACAGTGAGGACAGAAAAGGAGAAGAAGTTCATGATTTCAACTAACAGCAAAGACTTATTAGCAATGCCAATTAGTGAGTTTATCATTTCCTCTGAAAAAGTTGCGCATGTACAAATTGGAAATAGTGCGGAACATGCACTCCTTGTACTAACACGTACAGGGTACTCGTCCATACCTGTATTAGATTTGAAATATCGACTTCAAGGTTTACTAAGCATGAAAATGATTACCGAATCGATTCTTGGACTTGAGCATATAGAATATGAAAAGCTACCTGATATTAAGGTTGACACTATTATGGAAAAAGAGATCGCTGTATTAAAGCTGACGGATACTTTCCAGCGTGCTTTGGATTTAGTCATTAACCACGCTTTTTTATGTGTAGTGGACGAAGATGGTACATTTGCAGGGATATTAACAAGACGTGTTATTTTGAAGCAATTGAAAAAATATATTTATCAAAAAGAGTAGTAGCTTAAGAGGGAACTCAGATGAAAATCATGAGGCCCTCTTTGCTTGTATTGGAGGTTTATTGTTTGATGGCAACAGAGGCAGAAATTTTAAAAATTTTAGCTGAAGAACGTAATATGCGGAAAGCAGCAGAACGTCTATTTTTATCCCAACCAGCCCTTTCACAACGATTGCAAACGATTGAAAAAGACTGGGGTGCACAGTTATTTATTCGCTCACAGAAAGGTCTTACAGCAACACCCGCTGGCGAACAGGTGATAGCCTATGCAAAGGAAATGCTGGCTAAAAAGGAAGAGATTTTTGAAACCATACAATCCTTAACAACAAAAGTAAATGGGACATTGAAAATTGCCTGTGCATCGATCGTTGGTCAAAACTGGCTACCAAAAATCTTGAAGGATTTTGTAGCAAAATATCCTGAGGCTAAAATATCCCTGATGACGGGCTGGAGTTCTGAAATTGTGAAAGCACTTTATGAGGGCGAGGCACATGTAGGTATTGTAAGAGGCCAGGTTGACTGGAAAGGAGAAAAGATCCACCTTTTCAGAGATACTCTATATTTAGTGGACAAAGAGGTTAAAACAATTGAAGATGTGTTAAAGACAGACCGTCCATTTATTCAATATAAGAGTGATTCCAACTATTATCAAGAAATTCAACAATGGTGGCAGCAGCATTTTGCTTCAAATCCTAGAAAACAAATTTTAGTGGATCAAATTGAAATTTGTAAGCAAATGGCTTTAAATGGTATCGGTTATGCGATCTTACCTTCTATTACGTTAAATGACCACGACGGCATTCATAAAATACCTCTGACAAATAATGAAAAGGAATTTGGACTTACACGTGATACTTGGCTAATTGGCTACGAATCCTCCTTTGAATTGAGACAGGTAGAGGCTTTTGTTGAAGTGGTGCAGGATCATGCACGGTGTTTGTTTGATTATACTAAATAGAAAATCAGGCAGCTCCAGGTTGTTTTGGAGTTGCCTTTTTGCATTGTAGAATTCTTAAGAGTTTATGAATATTCATGAAGATATCATAAGAAATGGAACAAAATGCAATCTAAATCGTATAATTATGTAACCATCTATTTACATAAAAAGGGGTTGAGCTTTTGAAAAAGACAAAATGGACGGCACTGACCTTACTAGTTATGCTTGTAATGAGCTTTATCTTGCCTACAACACAGGCGAGCGCTGCTGCTACGCTAGAGGTCAAAGCAACAGCAGGTATTTCAGGAAAAGCGAAATATCAATCAGTAGTGCCACTACAAGTTACAGTGAAAAATAATGGAGCTGACTTTTCTGGAGATATGGCGATCAATTCAGCCAACTCTTATGAGGCTGCTTCAGCACTCGTCGTTCCAATTGATATAGCAGCAGGAGAGGAAAAGACATTTACTTTCTATCTAAATGGTTTAGCTGACTATAGTTATTCGGACACAGATTTATTTGCCTTTTATGAGGGAAACATTGAAAAAGGAAAAAAGATTGCCTATAAAGGAACAAAGCGTCTGCAATCAAATTTTTTAGATCCCTCATCAACATTCATTTATACATTAACAGATAAAAGTGATCGACTTTCAGCGCTATTACGTTTATCAACATTTGTAGCTCAAAGCAATGTGGAAGTATTCAATATCAATCAATTAAAAGATTATACACTTCCAGAAGATTCACAAGGACTTGCTATGGCCAATGTTATTGTTGTAGATGAAGTGGCGATTGCTGATTTAACACAGAAACAACAAGAAGCATTACTTAAATGGGTACAAGATGGTGGTACCTTACTTCTAGGTGCTGCTGACCAAATCGATGCAACTGCAGGTATTTTTAAAGAATATTTACCTTTGTCATTATCACAAGAAATGACTTCGATTTCTGCAGAAGCTTTAACTAAACTGTCAGGAGGCGGCATTTTTACTCAGCCGATTTCGATTTACTCAGCTACTAGTAGTGAAGGAAGTTTACCTGTATTAACAGAAAATAATGCAGTGTTAGCAGCAAAGAAAAAAGTGGGTAGCGGGGAAGTTATTCAAACAACCTTCTCTTTAGGTGATCAACCACTCGCTTCTATGGATGGCTATGCAGCACTTTTAGCTAAAGTGATCAATATTCAAAGTATTTCACAGCAAGGAATGATGAGACAGGGGCAATCTCCTCTCGATCAAATCTCTTATGAACTTCGTAACATTAACGAATTATTTCCATCATTCGAAGTATCTGTGAGCTATATGCTAATTGTCATTATTCTTTATATTTTAATTATCGGGCCAATGCTTTATTTTGTCTTGAAAAAAGCGGACAAGCGTGAGCATGCATGGTGGATTATTCCATCCATCTCTGTTGTCCTTTCCATTGTTCTCTTTATTGTCGGAGCGAAGGATCGTATTGTTCAGCCACAAGTGCAACAATCTGCATTCTATAAAGTAAATGAAGATAGTAGTGTAAATGGCTATTATGTAGAGTCCATTCTAACGAATCGCAGTGGGGATTTTGTAGTCAATGCTGATCAAAATACAACTGCCGTTGCATTAAGAAATTACAATAATTTCACAGGCACGATGGGGCCATTACATGAATCTTCCTATATAAAAGAAAACGCTAGCGGTTCAACGCTAACATTACGTGATTTAAGCTACTGGTCTGTGCAATCCTTTGGTGGAAAAACATCAGCACAAAATATTGGCAAGATGGATATAGATATAACGCTGAAAAATGAAAAACTAACAGGAACAGTTAAAAATAATTTCCCGTTCGCATTAAAAGATGTCACATTAATCTCAGGTGTGAAAGAAGTAAAACTGGGTGATATTGAAGCAAACGGAACATTACAGGTCAATAAGGAACTGAAAACAACGGTTCTTCAAAAACCATCTATCTTCAATAATTATAATTATAGTTACCCATCGAAAAAGGATGAGGTAGACCCAATGCGTATTGAACGAATGAAAACATTAGCATTGCCGCTTGTAGAAAATGATAAACAGCCAATACTTACTGCTTGGACAGATCAAGCTATTGTAGGGGTTGAATTAGAAACAAGTGCCAATATGTCACCGATTACGATGCTTGTTCAGCCATTTAAAGGAAAAGTAGAGCTATCTGGCCCATTTACAATGAAGCGCAACAACTTCTCGTATACAGTAGAGCCACTATCAGCAAATGGGTATTATGAAAAGATCGAGGAAGAATTGAACAAATGGTACCTATCTGAAGGGTTATACGAAGTAACGATGGCCATGCCAGATCAATTTATGGATGTTATTAAATCATTTAATGAGCTGACAATTTCTAATAAGGATGTCGCACGTATGCAGCTTTCCATTTGGAATAATGAAACGAATGTATATGAGCCATTGGTTGATACAAAGCAAGTGTTTACTGATAAAATTTCAACTTACTTTAATCAAGAAGGAGAGCTTCGCATTGAATTAAAGTATGGTCCCGATCCATCAGGGGAACAAACGAAGTTACCAGACATAGAGCTGAAAGGAGTGGCAAAATAATGATTGAAATTCGTGATTTAACGAAACGGTATGGCTCCTTTACAGCACTAGATCATTTAAACTTATCTTTAGAAGAAGGCGTTGTATTTGGATTTGTTGGCGCCAATGGAGCAGGTAAATCAACAACCTTCTCTATTTTAGCTACACTATTGTCACCGACTTCAGGTGATGCTCTAATAAATGGCAAAAGTGTAGTAAAGGAACCAAAAGAAGTTCGTAAGCAAATTGGTTATATGCCCGATTTCTTTGGTGTATATGATCAGTTAAAAGTAGATGAATATTTAGATTTTTATGGAGCGAGCTACGGTATCCAATTAGCAGAGCGTCAAGTGTTAATTCCACAACTATTAGAACTAGTGAATTTAACAAATAAACGCTACGAATATGTTGATTTATTATCACGTGGTATGAAGCAACGTTTATGTTTAGCCCGTGCACTTATCCATGATCCAAAGGTTTTAATTCTAGATGAGCCAGCATCAGGACTAGATCCACGTGCTCGTGTGGAAATGCGAGATATTTTACGGAATTTAAAGTCCATGGGAAAAACAATTTTAATCTCGTCGCATATTTTGCCAGAACTTGCTGAGATGTGTGATGAAATCGGTGTTATTGATAATGGTAAATTAATTGCGCATGGCAATGTAGCTGCGATTCAGGCTCAGCTACAGGGAGAAAAGCGTATTGTATTGAAAGTGACAGATCAACTGGATGCAGTACGTGCATTTTTAGAGGAAGATCCTCAAATTTCATCTCTTGATGTCATCGACAATCGTTTAGAAATAGCCTTTAATTATCGAGGAACAGATGTAGAGCAGGTGGCATTGCTGAAAAAGGCGATGCTTGCCGATTTACCGATTTATGCTTTAAGTGAAGAAGAGAAGGATTTAGAGGATGTCTTTATGGCGATTACGAAGGGAGCGGACAATCAATGATGGAAAGATTTTATAATCCAGTACTTGTAAAAGAATTGAAGTTACGCTTCCGTTCTTTTAAAAGCTTTTCCGGTTTAATGTTTTATTTAGCAGTACTGTGTATTTTCATTGCAGGGTTTTTATTGCTTACAACTGAATTTACTGGCAAAGGCTTCTTTAGACCAGAGACAAGCTTTATGATGTTTGCTGTGCTAACCATTTTACAAATGGCATTAGTTCTTTTCATTACACCAAGTTTGACTGCAGGTGCCATTAGTAGTGAGCGCGAAAAGCAAACATTAAATATTTTATTAACAACGACACAAAGTTCTACACAAATTGTTGTTGGAAAATTACTATCTTCTGTAGCATTTCTAGTATTGATGCTGGTAGCGGGATTGCCACTATATAGCTTAGTGTTTCTATTCGGTGGTGTGTCGCCTTCACAGCTTATTTCTATATTTTTATTTTATTTAGTCACTGTAGTAGCCATTGGTAGCATAGGCGTGATGTTCTCCACAATTACAAAAAGAACCATTGTTGCCATGATTGCCACATATGGCTCAATCATTTTCTTGGGTGGTATTACAGCATTCTTCTTCTTTTTAACAATGGCCTTTCATCAAATGGGTAACACCATTGGAACAGGTACCTCCTTTATGACCTATTTCTGGGCGTCTATTAATCCAGGTGCTTTGATGCTGACACTTATTTCTCCGGAAATGGGAGATGCGCTTAGCGAACTTTCAGGCGTGAAATTACCTGTTTGGATTACCTATTTAATAGCGTATATCTTGATTATCGTTTTATGCCTAACAATCGCCATTAAAAAATTACGTGCCAACATGAAAAGTAATCGATGAGGAGGAATAGTTATGGAGCGTCGTAAGCAATTACGAAAATATATTCAGCGTGCAAAATCGAGATTAACTCTTGAAAGAAGCATTCCCATTGCACAGTACGGTTTGTTTTTGGCATTGCTTTCGAGTGCTTCTCTCATACTTATTTCTCGACTATTTGTTTGGCCCTATTATCGCCAAATAGCGTTAGGAGTTTTCATTACTGTTATTGTTGCAACCTTTGCTTATATATGGTGGAAACGAGTCAACGAGAAAGAGGCTTTGCACACACTCGATCATTATTTTTCACATAATGAATTAGTGACAGCGTTATCATTTAAAGATGATCAGGATCCTCTTGTTCAATCACTATTATCGAAAGCTATGCAAAATGCTGAAAAAGCTTTTACAGATTTCAAGGCTCGAAAGAAAAATCTATTTCGTCCTCAGGCATTTATTGGATTATTTATCACAACAGTTGTACTAGCCATTCTTTATATGTTCCCAGCAGCTACGCAAATCGAAGCAATAGAGGTTGAAAAGGAGCAGGCTGTAATTGAAGATATGAAAAAGGAAGTTGCTGAACTAGAGAAAAAGGCTGAAACAAAAGAAGTAAAGGAGCAATTGCAAGAACTTCAAAATACTTTAAAAGAGGCTGAAACAGCAGAAGAAGCTTTACGGGAAGTTGTGAAGAAGCAAAAGGAATTAGCTCTAAAGGAGCAGCATTTAAAAGACAAGCAAACGGCTAGCCAAGATGGAGCTGCCGAGGGACAAGGCTTGTCGAAGGAAGAAATTGAGCAGCTAGAAGAGCTTGCCCAAATGCAGCAAGGGCTCACAGAAAATGCAAATGCCATACAAACCGCTATGAGTAAACTTGGTAAACCAGCGAGTAACTCCTTACAAAATGCGATTGCCAGTGCCAATAATGCAAACAGTCACAATCAAAACAATCAACAGTCATCTGGTAATGCCCAGCCAAGCAATCAACAAGGTCAGTCTAGTCAGAATAATGCTCAAAACGGTTCTCAACAACAAAATGGTAATAGCCAAGGACAGGGCCAAGGCCAAGGACAAGGGCAAGGGCAAGGGCAAGGTCAGGGTCAGGGACAAGGGCAAGGTGGTCAAGGAGCAGGAAGTGGCCAAGGCAGTCGGAATTTGTTAACGACACCGAATCGAATTGGTGGGTCTAGTGAGACATCTGTAGATGGTGGTGCATTAGGAGATGGTTCTCATGTATCCGAGCAACAAGGAAATGGCCCGATAACAAAGGGTTCTATTCGACCTTATGAGGAAGTAATTGGCTCTTATAAAGACAGCTATTTAGAGAGTTCAGAGCGTTTGCAATTACCGAAGGATTTACAAAATGTCGTGCAATCTTATTTCACGTCAATTGAGTCGCAGTAGGAGGAAAAAAAATGGCCTTTACGGAGCAACAGTATGTAGATATGAGCACGAAATTACAACAAGTTAAAGAAGAGATTCATCGCTTCATTGTCGGACAGGAAGAAGCAATTGATTATACCTTATATGCAGTATTAGCGGATGGTCATGCATTGTTAGAAGGTTTACCTGGTTTAGGAAAAACGATGTTAATTCGGACGATTTCAGAGGTACTGGATCTGTCGTTTTCACGTATTCAATTTACACCAGATCTTATGCCAGCAGATATAACAGGAACGAGCATGATTGAACGTACACCCGATGGGAAGCAGCAATTTACGTTTCAACCTGGGCCAATCTTTAGCCAAATGGTATTGGCTGATGAGATAAATCGTGCAACACCGAAAACACAAAGTGCCTTGTTGGAAGCAATGGGAGAAAAAACGGTAACGATATTAGGGGATACGAAAAAAATGGCGAAACCATTTTTCGTGTTGGCAACACAAAACCCAATCGAGATGGAAGGAACATACCCGTTACCAGAAGCACAAATGGACCGTTTCCTTTGTAAAATTCTTGTACCCTATCCTGAAAAAAGTGAACTAATGGAAATTATGAAGCGAACGACAGGTGCTCAGGAAATTGGTTTACAGAAGCAGATGGATACGGAGGCTCTTATTGAAGCTCAGCAAATGGTGAAAGAAGTGATGGTTGCTGATGAAATGCTGGAGTATGCAACGGATTTAGTGGTGGCTACGCATCCTGAAAGAGCTGATGCACTTGATGAGGTTAAACAATATGCAATGTATGGCAGTGGCCCACGTGGCTTGCAGAGCTTAATCAAATTAGCAAAGGCGAGAGCTCTAATGAATGGACGTTTCCATGTTTCTGTAGCGGATATTAAGTCTGTTGCAAAGCCCGTTTTACGTCATCGGATGCTGTTGAATTATGAAGGGGAGGCTTCAGGAAAAACAGCAGATGATGTGATTGATGTTATTTTAGAAAAGGTTCAGCAAGGTGTTGGCAAGTGACAGCCAAATACTTATTGCCCGAAGACTGGTTAGCAAAAATCAGTCGCTTTCAAGTAGCGACGGCCTCCAAACTACGTGGGCAACATAAGGGCTCGCATCGTTCACAACGCTTCGGGGCATCCCTTGATTTCTCGGATTTTCGAGAATACCATTTAGGAGATGATGTACGCCAAGTAGATTGGAACGTCTTTGCTCGTACAGATAAATACTTTATTAAAAGGTTTTTAGACGAGCAAGAGATGCGTGTACATATTTTACTAGATGCTACCAAATCAATGGGGGATCATGCTAAGTGGCTATTTGCTCGTCAACTCGTAGCCTCCCTCGGTTTAATGGTATTAGGTCGAGATGACCGTTTATCCTTTTCTATTGTTCAGGATGAAGTGAAACCACCCTTTAGACGGAAAGGTGCCATGTATCGCCGAGCTTTTTTACAGGTAGTAACAGATATAGAGGAAGCTAATTACTCTAATCGTTTTGCCCAGAGTGCACTAAAAGCTTTGCCTAAAGATAGTACCGTATTATTCATCGTAACAGATGGATTAGAGCCAATTGAGGAATGGGAACAGCTATTGAAAAGGCTACCACGCTATGCTGGGGATGTTCGCATTTTGCAAATTGTGACGCAAGAAGAGCTGTCACCAAATTATTCGGGTGATGTACGCCTGCTTGACCGTGAAACAGGTAATGATGTGAATGTGACGATGTCCTCTAAAGTACTAGAGACCTATCATGCAAGACGCTTATTACATGAAGACGAATTTGATGCCATTTGCCGTCGCTTTGGTGTTCGAAAATTACAATTGAAAGTGGAAGATGGATTGCAACATGCAATTTTCCAGCAATTATTAAAAGCACATTGGATTAGGTGAGGTGAGCCGTATTGGGCTTTAGTCAAATTATATTTAGCTGGACGGCCATCATCCCGGTCATTGTCCTACTCTATTATTTCTTTCGAAAAAAATATACAGAGCAAACTGTTTCTTCGACACTTTTTTGGTCGGAGATTATGCAGGAAATGCGTGTATCGCCTTATTTAAAGCATTTACAAAAAAATGCCCTACTATATTTACAGCTACTAGCGTTGCTACTACTTGTATTGGCACTGATGAATCCATATGTAAAGAAATCAACCATTGTGGGTGCACAAACCATATTTATTGTAGATACTTCAGCTACAATGTTGGCAGGCAAGAGTCAATCAACCTTCGACACACATAAACAGGAAATGCTGACCTTGATGGATGAGCTGAATGGTCGACCTGTTACATTGATTACAACTGGTGCCGCTCCAAAAGCTGTTTTACAGCAAGAAACAAACATGAATGAAATAAAAAAAGCTATTCAAGATTTACAAGTAGCCTATGAAACAGCTGAAATGAATAAGGCACTGGATGTGGCACAGGCATTTGTGGGTGATACACCAACTTCTATCTATGTTTTTACAGATACACTTGATAAAAAACAATTACCGATGGACAAGGGTTCTGTGAAATGGCTAGTAAGAGGTGCTGCAAAAGACTTAACAAATATCGCTATTACACGCTTTGCTGCTACGACAGATGGACAAGTTACGCTGGCACTTGTACAACTCCATAATGATACAAATACAGAGCAAAAGGTAACACTAGCATTGCAAAATGCAGAGGGCGAGGAGCTGGTAGCAGAAAGTGTCGTTGTGCCTCCAAATGAAGCCATTACGAAAACATTCAAAGATTTGCCTTTAGCAAAATCGATGACAGCTACTATTGATGCAAAAGATGATTATGCTGTAGACAATCAACAAACCGTTTTACTACAAACAACTACTTCTAAAATTGCTGTTGATCAAGGTATGCATCAATTGATACAAAAAGGTTTTCAAACGGTCAGTAATGGGGTAAAAATCGTTCCATCATTACAAGTAGCTGACAATCAGGATGCTACAGTAATCACAAACCAAACAGCCTTATTAGAAAAGATGGACAAACCCCTTGTATTATTTGGTCGTGACGATGCAGAAAAAGTAGAAGCAAATGGCTTGGTAAGCACTAGAAGTGATGCATTGTTTGCTTTTAGCGAACTAAAGGATGTTTATGTTAGTGCTGTTTATCCTGGCTTTGCGGACTATGAAACGATTGCTTCTGTTGGAGAAGAGCCGTTCATCCAACGCTCCCCTAAAGGAGATATCGTTGTTTTAGCGGATATTGCCGATACAGATTGGCCATTACATCCATCATTCCCGCTATTTCTATGGAGTACTGAGCAGCAGCTAACAGAAACAGTTGGTTCACTTGGGATTTTTTCACCGAATGAACAGCGTGCAGTAGCTTTAGCGCAAGGAGAGTGGAATGTTTATTCGCAAGAAGACGAGTTTCTCTCGACTATTACGAAGGGCATGCTAACTGCACCAAAACAACCAGGCATTTATATGGTACGTTCAAATAATGAAGAAAAACAATTGATTGTGCAATTGCAAGCCCAAGAACGCGTTATTGAACAAGGAACAAGCTTTACATTAGGTGATATCTCAGATAATGGGAAAGAAGAAGTATCGATGACCTCTTTCGTACCTTGGCTAATTGTGATTATTTTATTATTACTTGTTTCAGAGTGGGAGGTGCAACGACGTCGTGGATTTACGAATTGATATGCCATTAGTATTGTTGCTACTCCTTCCATTGTTCTTGTATTTTGGATGGACTTATTTTCGTGAACAGCAGCGACTCAAAAAAAGTCATATTGTTGTACTTGCTATTCGCATAGTAGCAGTAAGCTGTTTAGTTTTTGCACTTGCAGGTCCATATCTATTATTACCAATAAAAGAAGAACAAATCGTCTATTTAGTAGACCGTTCTGCTTCCATGAATGGTACAGAAGATGAAATGGTTCAGTTTATACAGGAGAGCCTACAATCAAAAAAAGAACCGCAGCTTGCAGGCATTTATTCATTTTCCTCCACTTTACAAACAGAAGCCATTTTGTCTAAAACTTTAAAGGAAGTACCAAAACTTACAGAAATTAAAGCAACCGATCAAACAAATATTGAACAAAGTCTCCAGCTTGCAGCAGGTATTATCGATCCGAAAAAAGCAACTCGTCTTGTGCTATTAACAGATGGTAATGAGACAAAAGGCGATGCTTTAGAATTTGCCATGAAGCTGAAAGGCTCCAATATTAGTGTGGATGTTAGACCTTTTAGTCAACCAGTTGTCAATGATGTGTCACTAAAAAGCTTTGTATCCCCTCAGGTTGCTTATGTGGGAGAGCAGCAACAATTAGTGACGGAAATTCATGCAACGACTGCAGGCCAAGGAGAGCTGTTATTATATGAAAATGATAAGCTTATTCATCGAGAGGCAGTTGAGCTGACTGAAGGCACGAATGTGTTTACCTATAAACATGCAGCGACAGCTGAAGGACTTGTAAAATATGAGGCAGTTGTTCAAGTTGGTCAGGATGCTATTTTTGAAAACAATAAGTTAACTAGTGTCACAATGGTACAAAGTGAACCACATTTACTAATCGTTAATGGTTATGAAACAGCTTCACCTATCGCAGCAGCACTTGGCAGTCAATCTATTGCCTATGATGTTGTCAATCCTCAAAGTCTACCAAATGAACTGTCCAGCTATTTGCAGTATAATGCTATTATTTTCGACAATGTGCCAGGTCATTTAGTCGGTGAGGCAAAAATGAGTGTTATTGAGCAAGCAGTCAAAAACTTTGGTGTTGGTTTTACCATGGTTGGAGGAGAAAATAGTTTTGGTCTAGGCGGCTATTTTAAAACACCGATTGAAACCTTATTGCCAGTGGAAATGGAAATTAAGGGCAAAGAACAATTACCTTCCTTAGGGTTAGTGATTGTACTTGACCGTTCTGGTAGTATGCAAGGCTCGAAGCTAGAGCTTGCTAAAGAAGCAGCAGCACGTTCTGTTGAGATGTTGCGAGATGAGGATACATTAGGATTTATTGCCTTTGATGATCGTCCTTGGGAGATTATAGAGACAGGACCTCTTAGCAGTAAAGAAGAGGCAGTGGATACTATTTTATCCGTAACACCTGGTGGTGGAACAGAAATCTACAGTTCATTAGCTAAAGCCTATGAAAATCTAGCTGATTTAAAACTGCAACGTAAGCATATTATTCTCTTAACAGATGGGCAATCACAGTCAGGAAATTACGAGGATCTAATTGCTGAAGGAAAAGAAAACGGTATAACTTTATCGACAGTAGCGATTGGACAAGATGCCGATGCGAACTTATTAGAAGCGCTTAGTGACATGGGCAGTGGCCGTTTCTATGATGTCATAGATGAGCAAACGATTCCTTCTATTTTATCTCGTGAAACAGCTATGATTTCTCGCACTTACATTGAGGATAATCCATTTTATCCAGCGATTTATAATGCAGCAGGATGGAATTCACTGTTTACCAATGGTGTCCCACAAATGAATGCTTACATTGGCACAACGGCAAAACAAGGGACTACTGTTGTGGCAGAAAGCGAGAAGGAAGATCCTGTGTTAGCGCAGTGGCAATATGGTCTCGGTAAAACTTTTGCCTTTACATCTGATTCAACGGGTAAATGGACAGGAGATTGGGCAAGATGGCAGGATTGGGGAACATTCTGGCAAACACTTATTTCACAAATGCTACCAAGCTATAATGATGTGGCCTATGATGTAAGATTGGAAGCAGATGGTTCCTTTATGATTACCGACCCTACAAATGAAGCTGCATTTTTAGATATTGTAGCAGTTAATGAAGCTGGGGAAGAGCTAGAAACACAACTTGAAACCATTTCGGCCTCCCAAGTTCGAGCTGTAGTACAAGCCGAACCTGGATTAATATTCTTCCGTGTAGCAGATGAAAAGCAGGCCATTTATCAAGCAGGACTAAGTGTTCCTTATAGTGCCGAATACGAACTACTTCCTGTTAATGATCAACTGATAGAAGAGTTAACGCAACAAACAGGAGGCGCGGTTTTAAAGGAACCACAAGATGTATTCCGAGACTTTACAACAAAAGGAGCGGATCGACAAAATATTGCTACATGGCTTCTCTTAGCAAGTATGCTTTTATTCTTTATGGATATTACCATAAGACGTTTTGGTTGGAACTTCCTAACGAATGCGAAGAAGAAAGAACCGCTGGTTGAGGAAAAACCTATACAGGCAGAAGACACAAATGTGGCACAGTTATTAAAAGGTATGAAAAAACGATCTTAATATAGTGGAAGCAGTGCAAAATCTAATTGTTTTGCACTGCTTTTTTGTATTGTTTGAGGAAAGAGATGTATCTATTTTGAAAAAGTGGATAGAGATGATCTAAAAAGTGGGACCTTTGCTCATAAAGAGATAGAAAGCGCTCTAAGTTGAGTCGCAGCCGCTCCTAAGGAGGTGGAAGGCGCTCTAAGTTGAGTCGCAGCCGCTCATAAAGAGAAGAAAAGCGCTCTAAATTGAGTCACAGCCGCTCGTAAGGAGAAGAAAAGCGCTCTAAGTTGAGCCGCAGCCGCTCGTAAGGAGAAGAAAAGCGCTCTAAATTGAGTCACAGCCGCTCGTAAGGAGAAGAAAAGCGCTCTAAGTTGAGCCGCAGCCGCTCCTAAGGAGATGGAAGGCGCTCTAAATTGAGTCACAGCCGCTCGTAAGGAGATAAAAAACGCTCCAACCAAGGTCGTCGCCGCTCATAGAAGGAAGAAAAGCGCTCCAATCTTGGCCACCCCCATCTCAATGAATGCTTATTATCCAAACCCCCTTCAATAAAGAGAAGAATTAAACCTCTTTACTAGCTCCGTTTTACGCAAGCTGCTAGCAACCATAACACCTAGAATGGCGCCGATTGTACTTGATGTTAAAAAGGCAGGTAGGAAGAAGAATGCTGCTACAGATGTTCCCATGAATAATTTTGCATAAGGTACGGCAATAAGTGAAGCAAGAATGCCAGTTCCCACAACTTCTCCAATGCCAGCTAACCACATTTTATTGCTATATTTATAGGCAAGGGCCGCACAGGACGCGCCAATGACACTACCAGGGATAGCTAATAGAGAGCCTGTTCCGGTAAGGATTCGAATGACGGCAGTGACAAAGGCAACTATTACTGTTGGTACGGGTCCAAATATAATGGCTCCTATCACATTAATAGCATGCTGAACGGGGTAAGCACGTGCGATTCCTGTTGGGATAGATACGAAAGTAGAGCCTGCAACAGCAATAGCTACTAATAAAGCCATGACTGTTAATTTACGAATTGACATAAAGTTCACTCCTTTTGATAAAGTTCGTGAGGAAAAATAAAAAGGCCGCCCCTTTAAACAATAGGAAGCGGCCTTGCGTGTATATAGTGACAACAGCAAGTAGCGCCACTTCCCTCCGCTAGTGTGAACTAGATCAGGTTCAAAGGGTCCGTATATTACCATATACGTCTCAGCCTTTTAAAGACTCCCCTAGTGGTTAAAATCATTCAATTTCGTTGACCAACATTAATGTAACATACTGCTAAAAATAGTCAATGATTTTTCAGACTATTTTGTATCGGGATGCATTAAATGAGGTGCTTTTTTCAATGTCCAGATGAGCGCAAGGAAGAAGCAAGCTAATAATATGATCGATCCGAAAATATATGGGCTATTCATATTCCAGTCAAATAATAAACCAGCCAAAGCGGGTCCAATCATATTACCAAGACTCATATAGGCATTATTCAAGCCCGCAGCGAATCCTTGTTCTTTCTCTGCAAGCTTTGAGATAAGTGTATTAACAGCTGGACGAATTAATGTCGTTGCTGTAGAGAAAATCGTTGCTACAACTAATATAAGGGCAAAGCCAGACACAAATAATATGAAGAAAATAGCAACAGATGCAATAAATAAATTGACAAGCACTACCTTCATTTCACCAAAGCGATTGAATAGTGGTGTAATAATAAACATTTGTACAACTACCCCAAAAGCACCACCGACAACTAATATAATTGCTATGTCCACAGGTGTGTAATTAAACTTTTCTGTCACAAATAATGACAATGTCGTTTGGAAGTTTGCAATTCCGAATGAGAACACCAGCATAATGATAAGCATTACAAAATAAGGCATATGTATGGAACGAGCCATTTGCTTCGCCAGATTGTCTAGCTTTTGCTTCTTTTGTGCAGTGTTTGGTTTGGTAGATGGTAATAAAAAGTAAGATAAAATAGAAGCTAGGATGGCTGCAGCTCCAGCAGTGTAAAATGGAAAATGTAAGCTAACCTTTGCTAAGAAACCACCGATTCCTGGCCCTATCATAAAACCAAGAGACATGGCAGCACCCAACATCCCCATCCCTTTCCCGCGTTCTTCATAGGTTGTGACGTCAGCGACAAAAGCCATAATAGGAGGTGCGACAAAAGCGGAACCTAGGCCACCTAAAAAGCGTGCTAAAAAGAGCATCCATACATCTGTAGCAAGGCCAAAACCGATTTGTGCAAGACCTGTCACGATGAGACCGAAAATAATTAAATTTTTTCGACCGTACTGATCGGAAAGGTTCCCAGCAATAGGAGAAAATACGAATTGAGCTAAGGCGAAGGTTGCTATTAGCATACCTAGAACTTGTCCTGCTGCACCAAATATTTTTAAATACTCCGGCATGACAGGAATAATAATGCCAATACTCCCCATTGCGATAAACATATTAAACATTAAAATATACAAAGCCGCCTTATTGGACTTCTGCTGGGTCATCGAATGAACCCCCTTTTTTTGTAATCAAATATAGTACAGTCTATCATAAAGAATTATTGCTTGGCTAATAGTTAAGATTGTAGAACTGGTTCTATATTTAGAATGGTTTTCCACAAAAGTTTTCGTTTAGGCACCTATGAATTGCTAAACAATCCATTTTTGTAATAAAATGGATTGAAATGAAGCTGTAGAATGGGAGATGGAAAATTTGCAGCTCCAAAGTTGCAACAACAATGAATGGACTTCGCTTATGTAGAGATAATTAAAAAAAATTGTGAGTTAGTCTGTAATGACATAAAGGTTGGCTATAAATCCTAGCGATGATATAGCGGCATCAGAAATACTGAGTGAAGGTTATGTAATATAAAAAGTACACTTTCATGGCTTGTTTTTCGATAAAGCAATATAAAATTGTGCATGATAGATGACAATATCTAGCTGCAAAGCTATTCCATAACAAATGATGTAGGAATCCTCGAAATCCAGATAAATTATTTTCTAAATATAATAATGCGAATAATCCATTGTAAAGGTTCTTATTTAATAGAAAGTTAGATAAGCAGAAAAAAACTAGCGAATGGGTGTGAAAACCAATTCGCTAGTTTAATTATCGAATACTCATTTTAAATTCTAAAAATAATTCATTGTATTTCCCTAAGTAATCTGGTCCTAAGTTTTTGTAGACCTCTAATGTATCGCGTTGTTCTTCAGAAGGATAGTAGCGTTCGTCAGAAACAACTTCTTCATCCATTAAGTCCATAGCTGCAATATTAGGTGTTGAGTAGCCTACAAAATCGGCATTTTGAGCACCAGATTCAGCACTTAGCATAAAATTGATAAAGGCATGGGCACCATCGATATTTTTCGATGTTTTTGGGATGACCATGTTATCAAACCATAAGTTTGAGCCTTCCTCAGGTACTGCAAAGTCTAGCTCTTCATTTTCATACATCATGTCTGCTGCTTGCCCAGACCAAGTAAGGGCTACAGTTGCCTCATTATTGATCATTAATGGCGTAATTTCATCTCCAATGATAGCTTTCACATTTGGTGCGAGTGTGATTAATTTATCAGTAGCTTCACGTAGTTCTTGATCATCTAGTGAATTCAGAGAATGTCCAAGACTGTTTAAGCCCATTCCAATGACTTCACGAGCACCATCCACTAAAAACACTTTTCGTTTTAAGGAAGGGTCCCATAAATCGTCCCAAGAAGAGAAGTCTAAGTCTCCAACAAGGCTTGGATTGTAGACTATACCTACAGTTCCCCAAAAATAAGGGACAGAATATTTATTGTTATCATCGAATGGTAAATCTAAAAAGTAAGGATCAATATTTTTAAAATTAGGGATCTTCGTTTTATCTAAAGGAATCAATAAATTTTCTTCCTTCATTTTTTCAATCATATACTCAGAAGGCACAGCAATATCGTAAGCTGTTCCACCTTGCTGAATCTTTGTCATCATGGCTTCATTGGAATCGAATGTTTCATAGATGACATGAATGCCTGTTTCTTTTTCAAATGCTTTTAACAAATCAGGATCAATATATTCTCCCCAGTTAAAGATGGTTAACGTGTCTTTTCCACTTTTACCGCCGCCTGCACTTAAGGCGTCAGCCGCATAGAATAAAAGGGCTGAAACGACAAGGATGGCGATGGTAGCTTGAATTAATGACTTCATCGTTGCCCCTCCATTCTTTTACTCGTACGACTTGTAATGAAATAATAACCAACAACAACTAAAACCGTAACAAAGAATACTAATCCAGAAATCGCATTCACCGTTAGAGAAATTCCTGCTCGGGCCATTGAATAGATTTCTACGGATAAGGTACTGAAGCCATTACCTGTTACGAAGAACGTCACGGCAAAATCATCTAATGAATACGTAAGGGCAAGGAAGAAGCCTGCAAAAATGCCTGGCTGAATATAAGGTAGGATGACACGCATCATAACGTCCTTTTTCGTTGCCCCTAAATCTAATGCTGCATCGATTAATGAGTTATTCATTTCTAATAGTTTGGGTAAAACCATTAGTACAACAATCGGTACACTAAATGCGACATGGGCTAATAACACAGATGCAAAGCCCAGTTTAATGCCAACCATTGTAAATAAAATTAAGAAGCTTGCCCCGATGATAACGTCTGGACTGACAATTAAGACATTGTTTAAGGATAGTAAAGTATTACGCATTTTTGAATCCTTAACCGTCACAATACCAATTGCTCCTAGCGTACCAATAATAGTAGAAATGAGAGCAGAAAGTAATGCCACGATGACCGTATTTATTAAGATAACAAGAAGACGTGAATCTTCGAAAACGGCTTGATAATGCTCTAAAGTAAAGGATTCAAAATGATTCATGGAACCGCCACTATTGAACGAGTAAAAGATTAAATAGAGGATTGGTGCATAGAGAACGATAAAGACAATTGTTAAATAAACTTTGGCTGATGCAGATAGTTTGTTCATCGTACGCGACCTCCTTTATCCTTTTGTCCCGTAATTAGCATAATAATCACCATGAATAAAATTAAGAATACAGCAATAGTGGAACCCATACCCCAGTTTTGTGTCACAAGGAATTGCTGTTCAATCGCTGTACCTAGAGTAATGACACGGTTCCCCGCAATTAAGCGAGTAATCATGAACAGGGATAGTGCTGGGATAAAGACAACTTGAATACCAGACTTAACGCCATCCATTGTCAAGGGTAAAACAACGCGACGGAAGGTTGTAAAAGCCGAAGCACCTAAATCACGTGCTGCATAAATGAGCGTTGGGTTTAATCGATCTAAAGAGTTGAAAATCGGTAAAATCATAAATGGAATAAAAATATAGACCGATACAAAGACAAAGCTAATATCAGTAAAGAGCATTTGCTTTGGATCGAAGCCAAATACTTCGATAAATGCATTAATTGGGCCGTATAGCCCAAAGATGCCGATAAAGGCATATGTTTTTAATAAAAGATTAATCCATGAAGGAATAATAATAAGCAGAAGCCAAAGTTGTTTATGTTTTGTCTTCGTTAAGAAATAGGCAGTTGGATATGAAATTAATAATGTAAAGAATGTAATTAAAAATGCATACCAAAACGAGCTCAAGGTCATTTTTAAGTAAACAGAAGAAAAGAATCCTTTATAGTTATCGAGCGTAAAGTTGCCATGTAAATCAAGTAGGGAATAATAAACAACGAGTGCTATCGGCGCGATAACGAAAAAGGCAATCCATAACACATATGGAAATAACGCTGATTTCGATGTTTTAGTTTGCATCTTCATCGTCTCCATACGATTCTAGTCGTTTATCAAACTCTTCCTCTGTTTCGTTTAAGCGCATTACATGAATCGCCTCAGGATCAAAGTCTAAGCCAATTTCAGTCCCTACTTCTGCTTTCTTTAATGAATGGACTAACCACTCATTACCATCTTTATCGTATGTTGATAATTCATAATGTACGCCTCGGAATAATTGTGTATCCACTTTTACCACAAGTTTTCCTTTATCAACCGTTGTCATTTCTAAATCTTCTGGTCGAATGACAATGTCTATTTTTTCATTTAGCTTCATCCCTTGGTCGACACATTCGAAAACTTTGCCAGCAAATTCAACCTTGAAATCCTCAATCATTACACCAGGTACAATATTGGATTCACCTATAAAGTCAGCAACGAAGCGGTTAATCGGTTCATCATAAATATCCACCGGTGTACCTGATTGCTGAATTTGTCCTTCACTTAAGACAAAAATTTCGTCACTCATCGCAAGTGCTTCTTCTTGATCATGTGTAACAAAGACAAAAGTTTTGCCAAGACGTTGCTGTAGTTCACGAAGCTCATATTGCATTTCTGTACGTAGCTTTAAGTCTAAAGCTGAAAGTGGCTCATCCAGTAAAATTACTTCAGGATCATTGACAATGGCACGTGCAATCGCCACACGTTGTCGTTGTCCACCAGACATTTCAGATATTTCGCGGTTACCATATCCTGCCAAATTGACAAACTTTAAGGCTTCAGCTACACGCTCTTTTATGTCCTTTTCAGGGAGCTTCTTAATGCGTAGGCCAAATGCGACATTTTCAAAAACATTTAAATGAGGGAACAGCGCATAATCCTGAAAGACAGTATTAACCTGACGTTCATTGGCAGGAACTGCATTAATCTTTTTATCATGGAAAAATACATCTCCTGTTGTAGGTTCCGTAAATCCTGCAATAATTCGTAAAATGGTTGTTTTACCACAACCTGATGGACCAAGGAGTGTGTAAAATTTCCCTTTTTCAAGCTCCAAATTGATATTTTTTAAAACGACGGTACCGTCACTATATGACTTTGAAACATTTTCAAAGCGGATAATTGAATTTGTTGTCATGGATGCGCCTCCTTAAGCTATAAATAAGAATCTGTTGCGACAAGTAAAATTTTTGTTTCATCATCATGTGCATTAAAAATCTGATGATGGTCTGTCGCGTCATAATAAAGTGCATTGCCTTCACTTGCGATATACTGTTCATTCCCTAAAACGAGACGAATACGTCCTTTAACCACATAAATAAATGTTTCAGAGAGCGAAGGCTCAAACTGTTTGAACTCGCCATCTGCGGCAAAGGTTAAGAAAATGGGTTCCATCTCTTTTTCATTCGAAGTAGGAATTAGCCATTGAATTTCATATTTTTTTTCTTCATCCGTATAGGTAGATTGATCTTCCTCTGTATAAACAACCTTCTGTTCAGGTGATTCATCATCAAAAAAGTCTTTAGGTCTCGACCCTAAAACTTCTAATATTGAAAATAATGTTTCAATAGAAGGTGAGTTTAGATCACGTTCTAATTGGGAAATATAACCTTTACTTAAATCTGTACGTTCTCCAAGTTCCTCTTGGGTAAGACCTTTTTTTAAACGAAGCGCTTTAATTTTTGCTCCTATTTGCATCTTTTCCCTCCTAAGAGAAGTTTAGCAATGATAAACTTTCGAAATATGAAGTTTACTTTAACGAAACTTTTAGTTTACTAAAACCATTACAATTATACATAATAATAAAAAATTTGCAATCGTTTTTCGTGAAAAAAATAGCTATAAAATGTTAAAAAAAGAAGTATAAATTTAATTGAGAAAAAAATTGTATAGTGTAGAAAATTATTGTTAAAAATAGCTGATAGAAAGACAGTAGCGATAATTCCATTGATGGATTTGACGAATTTTTGTCAATCGATTTCAATCATCCAAACGGGCGGAGTTTACTTGTTTGAAAAACTACGGTTACTCTGCTATCGTAGAAGACGAGTTCGCTAGTGCGAATGGAATATATAAACTACATATTTATTCGGAGGGATTTATTATGGCAGAACGCATGGTAGGTAAACAAGCACCTGACTTTACAATGGAAGCAGTACTTTCAGACAAATCATTTGGTAAAGTATCATTAGAAGATATTAAAGCACAAGATAAATGGACAGTTCTTTTCTTCTATCCAATGGACTTTACATTCGTATGTCCAACTGAAATCACTGCAATGAGCGATCGTTATGACGAGTTCGAAGACTTAGATGCAGAAGTAATCGGTGTTTCTACTGACACGATCCATACACACTTAGCATGGATTAATACAGACCGCACGCAAAATGGTCTTGGTGAATTAAAATACCCATTAGCTGCTGATACTAACCATCAAGTATCTAAAGAATATGGTGTTTTAATTGAAGAAGAAGGTATCGCATTACGTGGTTTATTCATCATCAACCCAGAAGGCGAATTAAAATACCAAACAGTATTTGATAACAACATCGGCCGTGATGTTGATGAAACACTACGTGTACTTCAAGCACTACAAACGGGTGGTCTTTGCCCAGCTAACTGGCGTCCAGGCCAAGCAACTCTATAATTTAAATAGAGTCCAGTCATTATGCAACAAATTAACAGTCCCCACGACAAGCTTGTGGGGACTTTTAACTGAATTTTTCTTTTTGGAAAGATTTTTTAGACCGTTAGCTAAATATCTGAAGACAAACTATCTATTAGAGGAGGATTTTTATGAAACTTCGTGAACAAATGCCTGAATTAGTAGGCGCAACGACTTGGTTAAATGGTGAAGTATCAAAAGCGGAATTAGTAGGCAAAAAACCAACTTTAATTCACTTCTGGTCAGTAAGCTGCCATTTATGTAAAGAAGCAATGCCAGACGTAAACAATTTCCGCGATCAATATAAAGATGAATTAAACGTTGTAGCAGTACATATGCCACGTTCTGAGGCAGATACTGATTTAGATACAATAAAAGCAGTAGCAGCAGAGCATGATATTGTGCAACCAATCTTTGTAGACAGTGAAATGAAACTAACAGATGCTTTTGAAAACCAATATGTACCAGCGTATTTTGTGTTCGATAAAGATGGTCAGCTGCGTCATATGCAAGCTGGTGGTAGTGGTATGAAAATGCTAGAAAAACGTGTAAACCGCGTGCTAGATGAGATGCGTAACGCTGAATAATAACGATATGTTGAAGACGGGGATCTAAGTCCTCGTCTTTTTTGTTGTCCAACATTGACGAATAGGCTCTTGTTTTGACAATACATATCGCAGAGAATACGCTACAATGGTGGTATAGTAGTTTTCGGAGGGATTTTTATGATGAAAAAAGAGTTTGCAGTCATAGGGCTTGGACGTTTTGGAGGAAGTATTGTTCGTGAATTAATGAGTCAGGGCGCACAAGTAATGGCGATTGACCATTCTTCAGAGCGTGTAGATGAGTTTGCTTCCATTGCTACACAAGCTGTTATTGCAGATTCAACCGATGAGTCGGTACTGAATTCATTAGGCATTCGTAATTTTGAGCACGTAATTGTAGCAATTGGGGAAGATATTCAAGCAAGTATATTAACAACCATCATTTTAAAGGAAATTGGTGTTGAGCAAATTACGGTAAAGGCTCAAAACGATTACCATGAAAAGGTTTTACGTAAAATTGGCGCAGATTTTGTCGTCCATCCTGAGCGAGATATGGGGATTCGTATTGCCAATAATATGTTATCAAATACTGTACTAGATTATTTAGAGCTATCAGATGAGCACTCCATTATGGAATTAAAGGCCAATGATGCGATTGCAGGATACTCCATTATGGATTTGGATATTCGCGCTAAATATGGCATCAACATTGTAGGAATCAAGCGTGGAGCTGACATTATTGTATCTCCACAGGCAAGTGACAAGATTTTACTAGGAGATATTATGCTTGTTATAGGCGCTGATGTGGATATAAATCGTTTTGTTAAAAAGGCATTGAATGGGTAAGAGCAAATGACAAAACGCAGATGGAGACTTGTTATATTTGCTGGTATATTATTAATTGGTGGATTTATCATGCAAAACAGAGAAAAAAGTGAAGATGAGGCAATCTCTCTTGTTCTAGATCATGCCACAGAAATTGACGACATTGAATTATTCCAAGGAGACCAATCACTATTTCGTGCTACAGGCGATGAAGCACAAGATTTTATTGAGAAATATCCATTAAGTCATGTAAGGAAGCTTTCCAAAAAGGAAAGGACTATTTTTGAAGAAAAGCCAGCTTATCATATTGTTTATAAAATGAAGGATAAGCCTATTTATGAGGTGGAAATTTTAAAAGTGGCCATTAGTTCTGAACTCGACGAAGAGTTGCAGCAAATGGTTTTTCCTATAGGTGATGCACAATATTTGATCTATTGGACAAAAGAGAAAAAGGCACTTGAACAATCAATCAATACGCAACGTTTACTTGAACAATACGTACAATAATATAGGTAGTGATTCAGCAATTCATGCTGGTCACTACTTTTTTATTCTATTATTAAGAAAAATTGGAAAAATTATTTGATTTCATTCAGAGAGTTAGATTAAACTTTGACATAAAGAAGGGGGCTAGATGTAATGAAAATCATGTCAACTAACTGTGTAATCGAACGAATACAACCAGAGCATTTCACAGATATACATATACTCTACTCTAATAAACAAGTTCGAACTTTTCTCGGGGGTGTTCCATCAAACAACTATATAGAAGCATCTTTTAAAGGCATGCTAGAAGCACCATTCCCTAATACATATTTATATATCACTTTAAAGACGACAGGTGAATTTATAGGTCTTGTCTCGATCGATGAATACCATGATAAGGATCTATATGAGCTTTCCTATCAATTTTTACCTCAGTTTTGGGGGAGGGGGTTAGCTTTTGAAGTGCTTACACAGGTAATTGAGGAGGGGTTGAATTATCTGAATATAGCATCTATTGTGGCAGAAACACAAACGGCTAACAAGGCATCTTGTTGCTTACTTGAAAAATTAGGCATGAAGAAAATTCAGACGTTGGAAAGATTTGGACATGAACAAGCTGTATATGAATTAAGAAAAAATAATGAACGGACAAGACAAATCTTTGCCCTATCAGGCGGAGGATTTTCTCAGCAAAACCCGTCAATTATCGACGAATACATTTTACGTCAAGTTCAAATAAATGAACGAGTTAAAATTTGCTTTATTCCCACCGCAAGTAAGGATGCACAAGGGTATATCGAGAAGTTTTATGCAGCATTCCAACATTGTGAAGCAACGCATATTTTGCAAAAGGATATGCTTGATAAAAATATTCGAGAAAAAGTACTAGCGCAGCATATTATCTATGTGGGTGGGGGGAATACAGGTTATCTTCTTGAAAAGTGGCGAGAATATGGTTTTGATGAATTGTTAAAGGAAGCTTATCAAAAAGGGGTTATATTAGCTGGTATCAGTGCTGGGGCCATGTGTTGGTTTGATAAATGCTATAGTGAAAACACAAATAATGATTTTGAGGAATGGAAGGGCTTGGGAATATTAGCAGGTACTTATTGTCCTCATTATGATAATCAAGAGAGAAAGTGGGCATTTGATCGCTGGTCAGGAAATCATCCCACATTACCAGCATATACACTCATTGATGCAGAGTCGCTCCATTTTAGGAATGAAAAATTAGTAGCTAAAATTCAAACCTATTAGAAGGGACATAGAAAATATGAGAATACCAGCAAAATTAACATTGGGTGATGAGATACGTGTTATTGCTCCAAGTAGAAGTGCCCAAATTTTAAAAGTAGAGATGGTTGAACAAACGAAGACCATACTGGAGAGATTAGGGTTTCGCATATCGTTTGGTCACCACATTTTTGAGTGTGATTTGCAGCAATCTTCATCCATCATGCATCGTGTTACGGATATACATGAAGCTTTTCGAGATCCACAGGTGAAAGCAATACTGACGGTGCTTGGTGGATACAACTGTAATGAGGTTTTACCTTATTTAGATTATCAAATGATTGCTGAAAATCCGAAGATACTTTGTGGGTTTAGTGATATCACGGCCTTAGCTATAGCTATTACTAAAAAATGCAATTTTATCACTTATTCAGGGCCACACTTTTCTAGCTTTCGTATGGCGCAAGCACAACAATATCAGCTGTCCTATTTTCAAAAATGTTTAATGGAGAAGAATCCATTTCCCCTAGTAGCATCTAGCGTTTGGAGTGATGATGCATGGTATATAGATCAGGACAATCGTCATTTTGAAGCAGCCGGCTGGAAGGTCTATTCGGAAGGGGAAGTGAGTGCGCAGCTTTATGGTGGTAATTTATGCACATTAAATTTATTGCAAGGAACAGCTTACATGCCTGATTTATCGAATTGTATTTTATTTTTAGAGGATGATGAGCTTGTGAATCCTGCTATTTTTGCACGTGATCTCACGTCATTATTGCAAGCAACGACTCCAATTAAAGGATTGGCAATAGGTCGATTTCAACGAGCTTCCGCTATGACAGAAGAACAATTACATTTTATTTTAGACAAGCATCCACTATTAAAAACTATCCCTGTATTATATGATGTGGATTTTGGTCATACACAGCCGATTTTTACATTCCCTATCGGTGGGAATATCCAAATGAATACAAAAGAAATGTGGATTCAGGTGACGAAATTTTAGAAGGAGAGTGTGCTCAACATGATTATACGAGAAGCAACCCGACATGACAGTGAACAAATTATAGCTGTTATGACAAATGCAGAGGCATCGAATTTTATGTTATTTGGACCAGGTGAGCGCAATTTAACACCTAAGCCATTTGGGGAGTATATAGACAAGCTACATCATAGTCAACACTCGGCTTTGTTCGTAGCTGAAATAGATGAACAGGTTGTGGCGTACTTAATTGTACAGGGCAATGAGCCGACAAGAATTACTCACCGTGCTTATCTTGTCATAGGCATACATAGTGACTATAGGGGAAGAAAGATTGGAACGGCTTTATTTCATCAAGTAGAAAATTGGGCAATGGATAATGGTGTACATCGTCTAGAACTAACCGTTATGGAAAATAATGAGTCGGGTGTTGCTTTGTATAAGAAAATGGGCTTTGATATTGAGGGAATGAAGCGGGATTCGCTGTATGATGGACAATATATCAATGAATATTACATGTCAAAACTATTGATTGGAAGAGGAACTAGCGTATGACTTCAAAAATAAACATCGGCATCTATTCACCATCCTCACCAGCAACGGTGACGGCTTTGGAACGTTATGAACGTGCTAAAACGTTTCTGGAGGAGAAACATTTTCAAATCGTGACAGGTTCTCTTACTGGCAAATCAGATTATTATCGTTCAGGTTCTCCAAAGGAAAGAGCAGAAGAATTGAATGCGTTACTACGCAATCCGAATGTGGATATGATTATGTCTACCATCGGGGGCACCAATGCCAATAGCATGCTACCTTATATTGATTATGAGGCTTTTCGTCAACACCCAAAAATTGTAGTAGGTTATTCGGATGCAACGGTCATTCTACTGGCACTTTATGCAAAGACGGGTATATCAACTTTTTATGGCCCAGCCCTCGTACCTTCCTTTGGCGAGTTTGAACCTTTAGTAAATGATACCTTCAAATTTTTTGAGCATTATTTCTTGAAGCCGCAAGCATTACCATATGAAATTCCAATGCCTCCTTATTGGTCAGATGAACCTGTTAATTGGCTAGAGAAGACAGTCGATAAGCAGCTCAAAAAAAATGAATGGTTAGCGATTCAGCAAGGGGTTGCTGAAGGGAGGTTAATTGGTGGGAATGCTAATGCCATGTATGGTTTTATTGGTACGCCTTATTTCCCTGAAGTTTTGGAAGGTGACATTTTATTAGTGGAGGACTGCTTAAAAAATGCTGCTGTTGTTGAAAAGAATTTTGCTATGCTGAAATTGCATGGTGTCATTAACAAAGTTAGTGGGATTATTTTGGGGAAACATGAATGCTATGATGATTTAGGAACGGGGCGACAACCCTACGATATTCTACTTGAACAGTTGGATGGAATAGAAATTCCTATATTAGCAGAGGTGGATATTTGTCATACACACCCTATGCATCCAATAGCGATAGGCAAACGAGTAAAGCTAGATGCAACAGCTAAAAAGATATATTGTGTAGAAAAATGGTTGTCATGATAAAGCCTTGCATACGGAGCAAGGCTTTGTTTGCTAGAGGTTCCTATAATCATCATCAGTTATAGCGTACATTTTCACATTTTGGTATTGACCCTTAACAAACATACTTTTGCGTAATAACCCTTCAAACTGCATACCTGATTTCTCCATAACCTTTTGGGAGCCAATGTTTTCTTCAAAGCATCGTGCTTGGATACGTACTAAATCTAATTCATTAAAACCGAAGTCAATGAGTTTTTTCGTTGCTTCTGTTGTGAAGCCTTTGTTCCAATAATCCTCAGAAAGCACATAACCGATTTCCGCGTATTTATGAGTGTCATTCATCGTAACAAAATCGATTGTTCCAATAATTATTCCTGCATATTCAATACCCCATAACATCAGATTACCTTGCTGATAACCATCAAAAATTAATGCCATAAAAGCTTTTGTATCCTCTAAGCTTGTATGTGCTTGCCATGTCACATAACGCACGACATTTTCACGGGAAGAGTAGTCATACATTGCTTCTAAATCCTGAGGTGTAATAGGTCTTAATAGTAACCTCTCCGTTTTCATAATTGGTATATTACTCATGATTTACCCCCTTTAACAAATAGTATATAAAAAGCCGACCTATTATAATAATGGATTAGGTCGACTTTTGATGTTTATTCATTTTGAAGCACGATAATTTAAAATTCAACTTTTACATTTATCGATAGCGCTTATCTGTTGCGGAAGAATCCTTTGTTTTGGATTTATGTTGTTCATCTTTCACTTTTTCATTCAATTCTTCGACAGGTATTGGATCAACTGTTTTCATGTCCTCATGTTTATCAAAAATGCTTTCTTTATCTGTATCCAATACATCAGGGTTGTTCGTATTACGTGTTTTCGCCTGTTTTTTATTAGTCATACACTATCACCTCTTACTATTAACTTTCACTTTTTTACTAGAGTGTAAACATTTTGGGTGATAGAGGAAACGGCGATGGCTATCATCACAACCATTTTTCTTAGGAAGAAATAGTGGTCTTTCCTTGAAGTGCACGTTCTTCCATCGTTACATCAAACTCTTTTTCAGATTTTGACACTACAACACAAGCTACACCATTACCAATTAAATTTGTTACAGCACGAGCCTCAGACATAAAGCGATCAACACCGATTAAAAGCGCTATTCCTTCCACTGGTATCATTGGGAAGGCAGCCAAAGTTGCTGCTAATGTGATAAATCCTGAGCCTGTTACGCCTGCTGCACCTTTAGAAGTAATCATTAAAATTCCGAGTAGTGTAATGATTTGAATCCAAGTTAGTTCCATTCCATATGCTTGTGCAATAAACAAGGCAGCCATTGATAGGTAGATGGAAGTCCCATCTAGATTAAAGGAGTACCCAGTAGGAACAACTAAACCTACAACCTGCTTAGAGCAACCATAATTTTCAAGCTTTCGCATCATAGATGGTAGAGCTGATTCAGAAGAGGATGTCCCAATGACTAAGAAAATTTCATCTTTGATGTAAGCGATAAATTTAAAGATGTTGAATTCAAAGAACTTTGCAATGGTACCTAAAATAAAGACAACAAATAAAAACATTGTAATATATACGGCAGCCATTAATAGACCTAGATTACCTAAAGATTTTAAACCAAAATTACCAATTGTATAGGCCATTGCACCAAAAGCCCCGATTGGTGATATTTTCATCACCATACTTACGATCTTGAAGAATATCTCTGCTACTTGCTCAAAGAATGTGATGACTGGTTTTGCAGGTGCACCGATTGAAGCTGCTGCTAAGCCAAATAAAACAGCAGAGAATAGAACTGGTAATAGTTGCCCAGTTGCCAATGCACCAACTACATTTTCTGGAATAATACTAGAAATGAATGCACCCAAGCCCTGCTCAGATTCAGCCGCAGCAGTTGTGTATTTCGAAATATCAGCATCAGATGCACCTGAAGTATCCAAGCCTGTACCAGGACTTACGATTAAAGCAACAGCAATTCCGATTGCTAAGGCAATTGTGGAAACGATTTCGAAGTAAAGTAATGCCTTCCCTCCGATTTTCCCGACCTTTTTCATATCTCCCATACTGCCAATTCCAATAACTACTGTTAGGAAAATAATTGGGGCAATTAACATTTTAATTAATTTAATGAATAGGTCTGCTAAGATTTTTAAGCTGGCACCAAACTCAGGGAAAATGGCTCCGACAATTATCCCAAGGATGATAGCCACTATAACCTGAACAGTCAAATTTTTCAGTAATTTCATTTTTTGCTACCTCTTTTCTAAATTTTCTCTTTGATATCGCTTTCAATAGAATCATCATAGCGAATACTTCTTAAAAAAAGAGATTTAGAAAATAAGAAACATAACGTTCATTAAGTACATTTACGTATCCTTACATATAAATATAGTAATATCAATAACTATTTCTGTTATGGTACGCTATAGTTAATTAATTATTGTTATAATACAAAAACATAGAGTGATAAAAAAGTTCTTTTTAAATTGTCAATTTGTAATATTGTTCATTAAATTCAATATTTTCTGCTACTTATATAGACTAAAGGTGTTGTCAAAAGATTTTTTTGCAGATAATCTTAAAAACATATAATCGATATGTATGCCACTGATTATGAGAATGCAAATTTGAAAGGAAGGAATTTTTTAATGATGAAAATGCCTGTGAACGGCAAAATACTGTTAGTGACATTTTTAATCATTGCACTCTCCTTTTTACTAGGTGGTATTTTTTTACTGGGTAACCTATTATCTGAACAGGAAAAAGACTTTGGTCAGCGGGCAATGCTTGTGGCAAGAACTGTATCAAATGTACCAGAGCTTAGTGTACATTTGGAAAATGACAACATAAAAGAAGCTGCAAAAAATATTAATAAAATTGTAGATGGCATTAGAGTGATTCATAAGGCCGAGTATATTGTTGTGATGAATATGGAACGTATTAAACTATCACACCCAGTAAGTAAGGAATTAGGAAAGCGCAGTGAGTCGCAGGATTTAAACGCAGCGTTTAGTGAACATTATTATGTATCGAAGGCACGTGGAGAATCCGGTGTTATGATACGCGCTTTCGTGCCAATTATAAATGATAAAAGGGAACAAGTGGGCATTGTAGTAGTTGGCTATTCATTACCAGATTTTCTGGAAATGTTACAAAGTTATGAGCGTGAAATTATGATAACGATTGTTATATCGCTGATTTTCAGTATTTTCGGTGCATATACACTCGGACGACATATAAAAAAACAAATGTTTGGGCTTGAACCTCATGAAATTGCAAAAATGTATGTGGAAAGAACAGAAACCTTTAATGCTATGCATGAGGGAATAATAGCCGTTGATAAGGAAATGAATATCACCATTTTTAATGAAAAAGCGGCCGATATTTTAGGGGTTACTAGGGAAATAGAGGACTGTATTGGACAAAAGATTTATGATGTTTTGCCTGATACCCGTCTGCCTGAAATTGTTGAAACAGCAACACCTGTTTATGATCAAGAGCTTTACATTAATCATCATAGTATTTTAAGTAATCGTGTACCCATTATTGTGAATGGAGAGCTAGTCGGAGCAGTTGCTATGTTTAAAGATTTAACAGCTGTGAAAAAGCTTGCGGAGGAAGTAACGGGTGTAAAGGCCTTTGTTCAAGCATTACGTGTGCAAACCCATGAGCATAAAAATAAGATTCATACGATTGCAGGACTACTGCAATTGGGACATACAAAGCAAGCACTTGAATATGTTACAGTGACTACTGAAAATGAAGCCTCATTGACGAAGTTTTTAAATGAACGCTTTCATAATGAAAATATTTCAGGTTTGTTATTAAGTAAAGTAAGCTATGGCAAAGAGCTGGGGATCGAGGTTGAAATTGATCGAAAAAGTCATTTTAAACGCTTTCCACCTCTATTAGATCATCATGATTTTGTTGTATTATTCGGCAATTTAATTGAAAATGCTTTTGAGGCTTTAAATGTCCTTTCTAAGGAAGATAAATATGTAGCCATCTCTGTAGACGAGCATGATGGAGTCTTAGCGATAGCGGTTTCCGATAATGGGATTGGCATGTCCAAAGAGGTGCAGGATCGTATGTTTGAAAATGGATTTTCGTCAAAGGCTAGTGAAAATCGGGGCATTGGTTTGCATTTAGTATATGAAATTGTAAGAAAGGGCAATGGAGATATTGAAGTTGTGAGTGAATTTATGAAAGGAACAAGTTTCTTAATTTTATTTGAGTTAGGAGAAGTATAGATGGATGTAATAAATGTCTTATTAATTGAAGATGATCCAATGGTACGAGAAGTGAACAGGCAATTTATTGAGCAAATCAAAGGATTTTCATTAGTCGGCTATGCTAGCAATGGTATTGAGGGGATTCAAAAAATTAAACAATTAAATCCAGAGCTTGTTTTTATGGACATTTTTATGCCAGAGCAAGATGGCATTATTACGTTAGGGAAAATCCGAGAGGAGCATCTTCATGTTGATGTGATTGCGGTAACAGCTGCGAATGATATGCCCACTGTGCAGCGAATTTTACACTTAGGTGTTTATGATTATATTATGAAACCTTTTACGTTTGAGCGGATTGAGCAGACTTTAAAAAATTACCAAAGCTATAGAAAGAAAATAAGCGGTATGCAAGATTTAACTCAACATGATGTCGATCATTTAATGCAACAACGTCTTCTCGAGCAAGTTGTAGTATCAACAACAGGAATGGATGCCATTCTTATAGAAGAGCTCCCAAAAGGGTTTAATCGAGCTACCTTAGATAAGGTACTTGCATATATAAAGACAAGTGGCGAGGCAGTATCAGCAGAGGAGGTATCAACTTATATAGGGACAGCACGTGTTACAGCTAGACGCTATCTAGACTTTTTAGAAAAGCAGAATCTATTAAAAGTAGATATACAATATGGAAACGTAGGACGTCCTATTCATCGTTATTATATTTAATGATAATAGATTTTAGTTCAATTAGATTGAAAGCCCGTACTTTAGTTTTATTGAAAACGTATGAAGTTATGGTGAAAAATGTACGGAGGAATTCTAGAAGCCCTAGTTCCTAATACATATCATTAAATTCCTTTAAAGGAATAAAAACTGCAAATTATAATATGCAGTTTTTCATAGTGTTGAAAAACAAAACAATCAATAGAATTTTTGTGAAAAGTGAAAATGGATTTCCGTTGCAGGCTACTTGCTTTCCTGTGGGCGAGCGCCGAATCGCTTCCTCCGCTACCGCTCCATGCAGGGCTTCGCCTGTCTCGCTATCCCACGGGAGTCAAGTAGCCCTCCACTTCAACCCACTGACTTTTTAGCAAAGGTGTTCACTACTCTTTATGAAGAGGTGTTGTCACGCTTCACTTCTCCACATTGAAAATAAGAGCTCATCCCCTCTAAGAATACAGTTAATGGGCGATTTGATCGCTATGCTACTATGAAAAAAAGTAAAGACACTTTGCAGAATGATTGATTGGAGTGGAGCCAGCGTCACTCCTAGGGGATTTAGTGATCTGACCCCAAAAATATAAACTTTTTTACGAAGCTTTTCGATACTCAACGGGACTTTTTCCGTTGAGTTTTATTTTTATCCGTTCATGATTGTAGTAGTGGATATAGTCTACCAACGCTTTTTTGAATTCTCCGTAGTTTCTAAACGTAGTTGTGTACAGAAATTCTGATTTCAGAATACCAAAAAAGCTTTCTATCACGGCATTATCTAAACAATTTCCTTTCCGTGACATACTTTGCTTGATTTCGTGCGTTGCCAATAACGCTTTAAAACGTGGTATTTGATATAACCATCCTTGATCAGAATGAATGATTAAGCCACTCTTTTTCGATAACTTTGTATACGTAAACGCCTTTTTAAAAGACTGTTGAACTAACTCAAAATTAGGTGATTTTGATACCTCATATCCAACGATCTCTCGATTGAATAAATCTAATACAGCCGATACGTAGATTTTTTGACCATTTATTTTAAACTCTGTGACATCGGTTACCCATTTCTGATTGGGTACAGTGGCTTCAAAATCACGTTGAAAGACATTCTCTGCGACATAGCCCACCGTTCCTTTATACGAACGGTATTTTTTAGGGCGTACTGTCCCTTTTAAGCCCAATTCTTTCATCAATCGTTGGACCGTTTTATGGTTGATGAAAATCCCTTCATTTCGGAGGGCAAGACAAATACGACGATAGCCATAACGCCCCTTATGGTGATGAAAAAGTGTCTGGATTCGTTCTTTAATCGCCTGATATTTATCTGGTTTTACCCATTTTTGAAGATGATAATAATACGTACTTTTCTTAAGTTTCGCGACTTTTAATAGAGCTTGAAGTGGAAATTCCAGCCTTAGCTCATACACAGCTCTCACTTTTTCTTGGATGTGAAGGCATCCTTTTCTTGAACTAAGGCTTTCAACTTTTTTAAATAGGCATTTTCCATCCGTAAATACTCAATTTCCGCTTTTAACTCTTCCGTTGTTTTTTCATTTAAATCGGACGAAGGTGGTTGTTTTTTTGGCATTGATTGGTGCTCCTTTTCTATTTGATAGAGCGCCTCTCCAGCCTTAGACATCCATTGTTTTTTCCATCTCCGAATGGTTTCACGAGAAGGAATATTAAACTTGGCAGCAGTCTGAAGGAGCGAATCGCCCGTCTCTATCAGGTGTTGAATTACTTTTATTTTAAAAGAATCTTCGTAATTCGTGAACCCTTGAGGACGAATAATTCCTTCAACGCCATGATATCGATATAATTCAATCCATAATCGAATGTACTGTCGATCCCTCTTTAATCTATTGGCAATCTGATACGTACTTTCCTTTTCTTCAATGTAAGCTAGAACTGCGGCTAACTTTTGTTCATCAGAAATCACTAACTGCACCCCCTATATTAAATTTTTCAAGTCCAATATTTTGGGTGCAGTTCATAGCGTCACAGAGGAGACCCTGGAGCGAACGCTAGTGAGTGAAGCGGCTCATCGGACGCCCCCTGGAAAGGACGCTGGCGGAACGGAAATCAATCCCTCACCTTGCTAAAAGGTCTTTTTCTGCTAGTGACATGATCTTTTTTCAACAACATGTAAAAACTGCAAATTATAATATGCAGATCTTTGGATGGATAAAGACGAAAAAGCCCTACATATTAGTAGAGCTTTTTTAGCGTCGAGAAAATCTGTATGCGTTTAAGATTGTTTATAAGCTAAGTTTTAATTGTTTTTTTATCATCAACAATTATCTCAAAACGAAATCTTCACTTTTTTTCTAGCGTGTCAACATCCATATGCTTGAGAGTAGGTTTGCCAGCTTTTAATAGGACTTTACTGCCCAGAAGGAAAAATCCTTGGATGAAGAGTAATAATCCTGTACCGATGAGTAGCCACTCAATAGCAATAATATCAGCTATTGGACCGAAAATTAGCATTCCTAACGGCATCATAGAGGTAGATATCATACTAAGAATGCCAAATACTCTTCCCATATAATCACTTTCAACTTTTTCTTGTAATAACACCGTAGCGGGTGTATTAAAGATTGGCATGGCTATACCAGTAATGGCCATGATCACAAGATACAGCCAAAAAACAGGGATGATTCCGAGAGCCATTGTACAAAGACCAAATAATAAAGCAGATAATGTCATCGTATGCACTTTATTTTTAAAGCCACCCCATGTTGCGATTGCGATCCCACCGATTAACATACCAATGGCAAAGGCCATTTCGATGGCAGTTAAACGCCATACATCATTACCAAAGCTACGTGTAACTTGTAAAGGTGTTAAAAAGGCAGCAGGTGCAGCAAGCAGCATGAAAAAGGCAAAGAACAAGAACAATTGTTTTAAGAAAGCATGCTCTTTAATGTAGATGAAGCCTTGTTTCATATCACTAAAATAGCCTGTTGTTTGTGGCTGCGTTGCTTTTGCATGTGCAGGAATATGCAGAAATAATAAGAAGATAGCGATGGCAATAGCCGCTGTTGTCACATCAATAAAGAAAATGGATTCAATGGAAGCCATTGTTAATAATGCACCACTTGCCATAGGTGCAAGAATCATAATAAAAGCTTGAATGCTACTATTTACGCCATTGACCTTCATTAAGTGCTCTTCAGGCACAAATTGCGGTAAAATAGCGCCCACAGCTGGTGTTTGAATACCCGCGCCAACTGCACGTACGGCTGAGATAACAAATAGTAGCCAAAGCTCATCATAGCCGATTAAAAATAAAATCGCTAAAATTAGCGTGGATAAGGCAATCATGCCGTCTGCCAAAATAATAAGCCATTTGCGATTATAGCGATCTGCCCAGACACCAGCAATAGGTGCTAAGAAGAAGGTTGGTAGAAAGCCGCAAATAATCGCAATGGTCATCATGCTGCCTGATTGCGTTGTAAGCGTAATATACCATGTAATGGCATATTGCACTAGTGCAGAGCCAAAAAGTGAAATCGTTTGACTACTTAAAAAAAGTATCGTATTACGTTTCCAATGTTCCAAATTCGTCATCCCTTTCTAACAGTAGTGCCTGTGTGGAAAGTTAAAAGACAACAAAAAAAGAGGGGAGTAGAAGTCCCCTCTTTTCCAGTATTCCTAAAACAGACTAGACCTAATTCCATTTCCCTTGCACAGCAGGCAAAGTGTACACATATTTAATTAGTAATGTGAAATCGTAGTCTAATTGAAGCTGTCATTGGAATACCCTCCGTTCTATATAAGTTGTGTTGATTGTAGCATAAAGTCCTTCTATGCGTAAAGAATGAATTAAACAAAAACTAGGTCAAATTTAAAAATATGGAAATTATAAAATGAATCTATTAAACTTGGCATAAAAGTGAAATGTATGATTTGCTTTATTTCATCAGGTGAACTTGCTACGAAGACGTGCATATAGCGAGCACTTATCATATACTAAAATAGAAAAATAGCAAATGGAGGAAATATGAGAAAGAATAATAGTAAATGGAAACTTTTAACTTTAGTCGCGATGATTTTTGTATTATGCCTATCGACAATCCCTGTAAATACAGCGAAGGCGAGCACGACACAGCCGAAAAGGGAAATGCGGGCTGTCTGGATTTCAACCGTTCTCAATCTTGATATGAAAGCAGGTATGACAAAGGAGCAGTACACGGCTTGGACACGCCAAACATTGGATCAACTAAAAGCCAATAAATTCAATACTGTTATTTATCAAGTAAGACCAACAAATGATGCAATGTATGCGTCTGATTTAGCGCCATGGTCATCTTACATAACAGGTAAAAAACAAGGCACAAATCCTGGTTACGATCCTCTTGCGATAATGATAGACGAAACGCATAAACGGGGTATGGAGCTGCATGCATGGATGAATCCTTATCGTGTAACAATGTCTGGACAAAAATTGACAGACCTTGCTGCCGACAATGTCGCTAGAACACATCCAAACTGGGTTATCAAATATGGCAAGCAATATTATTTAAATCCCGGTTTACCCGAAGTACAAGACTATTTAGTTGAAGTAGTAAGAGAGTTAGTTGCCAATTATGATATTGATGCAGTTCATATGGATGATTATTTTTATCCATACAAAATTGCTAATGAAGTTTTTCCAGATCAAGCAGCTTTTAAAAAATATGGTGCTTCCTTTAAAAAGGTGGAGGATTGGCGACGAGATAATGTCAATCAGCTTGTAGAAAATCTTTATACGGCCATTAAAGACACAAAGCCATATGTTCAATTCGGTATTTCACCATTTGGTGTATGGCGCAATAAATCGCTTGATAAAACAGGAAGCGATACACGGGCTGGTGTCAATAATTACGATGATTTATATGCAGACGTTAGAACATGGATTCAAAATGGCACAATTGATTACATTACACCACAAATTTATTGGTCAAGAACATTATCTATTGCGAAATATGGGACGCTGCTGGATTGGTGGAGCCATGAAGTGCAAACATACGCAACAACGCACCCTGTGCATCTATACATTGGGCTTGCTGATTACAAGGTGGGCAATGACAGTGATGCAGCATGGAAAAATAAAATGGAATTACCAAATCAAATACTAGCGAATCGTTCGGAAAAGGTTGCGGCTGAGGGGCAAATGCATTTCTCCTTAAGAAGTTTTCAAAACAATAAACTAGGCTATGCAACGATTGTTAGCCAACAACTATACAATTACACAGCACTGACACCAGAAACAACTTGGGATGATGACATAGTGCCGAACGTGCCGACTTTTGTGCAAGTGACAAAGGAAGCGGCAGGACGCAAGATTGAGATTATAGACGAAAATGAAACACAACCACGCAAGTATGTCATTTATCGTTTTACAGGAAACAAAGAAGGCTCTTATGATGACCCTCGAAATATAGTGGATGTTGTTTATAATATGGATGGCCTCACTAAATTTGTGGACAAGTCAGCTCTTGCTAAGCATAGCTATACATACGGCATTACGGCTGTATCTGCTACAGGTGTGGAAAGCAAGGAAGTTTTTGTAGTGAAAGAAGATCAATAAAAAAACAGCTACTCATGCAATGACTGCATGAGTGGCTGTTTTTTATTAATTTTCTTCAGTATCTTTACGGTTTTTCTTTAACATTTTAGATAGCATTTCATAAACAATTGGTACAACAACTAGTGTTAATAGGGTAGAAGATAACAAACCGCCAATTACAGTGATGGCTAAGTCTTTAGAAATTAATCCACTACCACCAGTTCCAAGTGCCATTGGAATCATAGCACCGATTGTTGCGATGGCTGTCATTAGGATAGGACGTAAACGTGTTGCTCCTGCTTCGAGGATCGCCTCACGCATGGCAAGACCATCATGTTCCATATGAATGATACGGTCAACTAATACGATGGCATTGGTTACGACGATACCAATTAACATCAATAGACCCATCATAACAGATACAGAAATGGTTTGACCTGTAACGAATAAACCAATGAATGCACCAATTACAGCAAATGGTAGTGAGAAAAGAATAGCGAACGGAGCTAAACCTTCTCCGAATGTTACCACTAGAATGAAGTAAACAATGGCAATGGCCGCTAACATCGCAATACCAAGCTTCGTGAATGTTTCTTGCATATCTGCAGCAACACCAGCAACGCCAAGCGTTACACCTTTTTGTAAATCTAATTTATCAATTTTCTTATCAGCAGCAGTAGTGGCTTTTGAAATATCGTCACCGATAATCGTACCAGATACTGTTGCGAAATATTCACCTTTTGAACGAGATAATGAGTTAAGTGTCGTACCTTCCTCAACATCTACTAATTCTCCGATTGTCATTGTTGTGCCTAATGCTGTTTTAATTTCAGTAGCTAAGACATCATCAAGTGAAGTCGCAGCTGCTTTAGCATCACGTTGAACAATTACATCAATATCTTTACCATCGTTTTTCACGGTCGTTAACACTTCTTGTGATGTATTCGAATTTAATGCCATCACGATTTGAGCTGTTGTTAACCCATATTGAAGGACATTTTTTTGTTCAACTTTTAACACATGCTCTACATATGGATCTTCATTATCAGATTTAATATCTTCTAAGCCATCCACTTCTTTTAGAGCACCCTCTACTTGTTTTACAGAATCTCGAAGTTTATCTAAGTCATCACTATAAAGTGTATAGCTGACTTCGTTTGATGACATAGACATAGAAGTGAAGTTTTGAGACTTCCATTCTCCTGACTGACCGATGTTAAATACATAGTCCTCAACCTCTTCACGAGCTTTAGGGAAGTCTTCCATATCCGGATCAAAGATAAGGTACATTAAGGCACCACCAGCACCTCCACCCATCATCATTGCTGATGGATCTACATTCTTCGCATCTGTAATGGAAACTTGTAAAATATTAACATCTTTACGTTTCATTAATTCTTTTTCTACTTTTTCAACATTCGCTGCTGTTTCGTCAGCAAGCTCTCCCGTTGCAGGCGTATACGTTAAGTACATAACTTTTTCTTCTTGTGAGCCCATGAAACTAAAACCAATAAGTGGTGTTAATGCAAGAGAACCAACAAGTAAAAGAATTGCAATGACAGATGTAATAATTTTGTGATTTAATACTTTTTCTAAGACACCTTTGTACCAAGTAGCAAGTTTACCAACCTCTTTATGTTGGCTTTCTGTCTTCTCACCGTATAATTTTTTACGGAATAAGAAGTGAGATAAAGCAGGTACGATTGTGATGGCAACTAATAACGAAGCACCTAATGCAAATGTCATTGTAAGGGCAAATGGCATGAATAATTCGCCTACCATACCACCTACGAAAATAAGTGGGGCGAATACAGCTACCGTTACTAATGTTGAAGAAAGAATTGGTTTAAACATTTCAATCGTTGCTTCACGAATTAGGGCACGACCTGTAAGTTTTTCTTGTTTTAAGTGAATTCGTCGGTAAATATTTTCGACAACTACAATGGAGTCATCGATAACACGCCCAATTGCGACAGTAATCGCGCCGAGGGTCATGATATTTAATGTGATATCCATCCAGTTTAAAAGCAGTAATGCCATGAAGACAGAAACTGGGATAGAAATAATTGAGATAATAGTTGATTTGAAATCACGTAAGAATAGTAAAATGATTAATACGGCAATTGCGCCACCAAATACTGCTTTTTCGATCATTGTAAATACGGAATCTTCGATTGGGGCACCTTGGTCAAGAGAGATCTCTACGTTTAAGCCATCTAATCGTTTTTCCTCATCCTTCATGAGGTCTTTTACTGCATTGACAACTGTTACCGTATTGGCATCTTGGCCTTTAACGATTTGAATAGCAATGGCATCTTGACCATTTGTACGTGAAACAGATTGTACTTTACCTTCTACTTCAATTTTTGCAATATCACCTAGACGAACGAAAGGTGAAGGATTTGTAGCTGAAGGTGTAACTGGGATTAATAAATCTTTCAGTTCATCAACGGATTGTACTTTACCGTCTACTGAAACGGCTTGCTCGCCAACAGTAAATTGATATAAACCAAGTGACAGTGACATATCACTTGCCTGAATCATCTGTTTAACAGTATCTTCCGTTAAACCAAGTGCTGCCATTTTTTCTTCATCATATTTAAATGATACTTGTTCAATATGCTGACCTGTGATGGTAGCTGAAGCAACACCATCAATTTTTTCGATTTTAGGAAGTAAAACGTCTTCAACTGTTGCAGTTAAATCCACAATATCTTCCTTAGAGCTACTTACAGATAATGCGACTACAGGCATCATGTTCATGCTGATTGCCATAATAGTAGGCTCTTGAGCACCTTCAGGTAGTTTAATATTATCTAAAGCTGCCTCTAATTGTCGTTTTTTCTCATCCATATCAATTCCATAGTCGTATTCCACTTGAACTTGTGCTACGTTGGAAGAGGATGTTGAGTAAACTGCCTTGACATCTTCTAAACTTTCTATCGATTTTTCAAATGGGATGGAAAGATCATTCATGACTTGTTCAGGCGTTGCGCCAGGATATACACCCATGACAATTAAGTATGGGATCGAAATATCGGGTATCGATTCCATTTTCATTCTTGTACCCGAATAAATACCAGAGACAGTGATGATAATTGTTAATAACCACACTGCCAATTTGTTTTTTAATACGAAATTAACTAAACCTTTCACCTTCACACCTACCCTTTATTGACTATCTAAATTCAATTATTTATACTAATGACTAATCGGTCATTTGTCAACGAAATGCATTAGGAGAGAGTTAAAAATATGTTAAAAAAGCAATTAATTATGGAGAAAGCGTTAGAGCTGTTTTCTGAACAGGGTTTTGAAGCTACGTCAGTACAACAAATTACGGAACGCTGTGGTATTTCTAAAGGTGCATTTTATTTATCCTTCAAAACGAAAGATGAGCTTGTTATTTCAATGGTGGATTACTATTTACAGCAGTTCATCACAGATATTGACCAAGTAGTCAGAGGAGCGTATAACAAAGAAACCGTTTTGGTTGAATTTTATAAAAGCATCTTTCAAGCATTCAAAGATCATTCTGCATCCGCTCGTGTATTTTTTAACGAAAAGGTCTTTCTAACGAAAAAAGAGTTATTTCATAAAATAACAGCCTATGAAGCAGAAATGTCGAAATCAATTCTCTATATGCTTGAGCAACTTTATCAGGATAAATTACAAGAAACGAAATATGATGTGATGTATTGTATAAAAGGGTTCATGAAGAGTTATGCTGAGCTTTTTATTTTTTCAGATATGCCTCTTGATTTAGAGCAATTAGCTAAATCTTTAGCAGAAAAAACAGATATTATCGCACATCATACAACCATTCCTTTTATTACAGCAGATCTTGTGCCATTTATTGCAAAGCCTTGTGAACAAGATGTATCAAAAGATGCTTTACTACAATTATTGAAGCAAAATATAGATCTTACCGGGGATTCTATAGAAAAAGAATCCCTTGAGCTGTTAAAGCAAGAAATAGAAAATCCTACTTACAGTAGAGCGATCATTAAAGGGCTAATTGAAAATCTACGTCTAGACCCAGCGTATCATTGGATTGCATATGTAACTGCAAAATACTTTAATATTTGAACTGCAGGATAGAATTGTTCACTTTTGGAGGTGAACAATTCTATTTTTTAATGTTTTCTATTTATTAATGGTGGCATAGATTGCAAAGCTTCTAACGCACTAGCAAAAGGTTCTTGAATCCATAATAATCGTTCAAGAAAATCTTGGACTTCGATTGGTAACTTCAATTCCTGCTGCCAGGCTTTTTCTTTTTTATTGCTTGGCTTGTAGTCTGAGTATAGTAAAAATAACAAAAAATGACCGACAAAATAAAGATCACTAATATGATTTTCTGCACGTTTAGGATTTTTGATCGTAGAGATATCGATTTGCTTTTGATAAGTGGTAGCAAGACCAAAGTCAATAATATGCAATTGTTGATGTACAAACAGTATATTAGGGATACGTAAATCGCGATGTACAATACCATCATTGTGTAACTGTACAATTTGTTCTAATAGTTGCTTTGTAATAACAAGTGATTGAGCGATTGTAAACTTGGCACCGTCTTGAAAAATAAGCTGCTCAAATGTATGCCCATTGACATAGTCCATGATAAAAAATGGGCTATCTTGAATCGTTCCTGTTGAATGGATGGTCGGAACGTAGGGTAGTGATATTTGTTGGAGTATGTGTATTTCTTGTTGAAATTTATGAATGGTTTTCTGGTGGTGACGATGTTTGGGACGCAAGCATTTTAAAACGAATAGCTTTTCTGACGAGCGTTCTTCAATTAAATACGTACGACCATATGAGCCATAGCCAAGAAATTTTTTAAAAGAGAATGCGGGATGCTCGGCAATGTAAAGTTCCACAGCCTGATCAAAGCTTTTTTCGGATAGTCGTTTCCACCACATTAGCTACTAAAGAAACTCATAGAGCTGAAAAAACTGCGTGAGCTTTTACGAGAGCTACGCTTATAATGCTTGTGACCATAATAATTATGTTTTTTTGAATATCTGCTACGGCTACTTGATGAAGAATAATGGCGTTTGGATTTACTATTGAATAAGGAATGAAGAATTTTATCTAGCATAAAAACGCTCCTTTTTGATGTTGTTATTACTATATACGCAAAAATAAAAAGGAGGTTTCAAAAATAAAAAAGAAACTATGTAAAATTTACATAGTTTCTTTCTACGAGGTTAAACCTCCATAATAATCGGTAAAATCATTGGTCGACGTTTTGTTTTTTCGAATAGATAAGGTCCCAAAACGTCTGTAATTTCATTTTTCAATTCTGTCCATTGAGGTGTTTTACTTTGGATTGTTTCATTCAGATGACGGTTCAGCATTTTTTGTGCCTCGTTTATCATCGTGCCTGATTCACGCATATAGACAAATCCACGCGAGATGATGTCAGGACCAGAAACAATTTTTTGTTTTTCCATATCCACGCTGACAACTACAATCACTAAACCTTCTTCAGAAAGGATGCGGCGATCACGCAACACGATATTACCGATATCGCCAATACCATTGCCATCAATGTAAACATCTCCTGAAGGAATACGGCCAGCTACATGTGCTTCATTAGCACTTAATGCTAGTACATCACCATTTTCCATAACAAATGTATTGTCTAATGCAACATCACAATCTTCTGCTAGATGTGTATGCATTTTTAACATACGGTATTCTCCATGGATAGGCATAAAGAATTTGGGTTTCATTAAACGAAGCATCAGTTTTTGTTCTTCTTGAGATCCATGACCAGATGTATGGATATTGTTTAATGCGCCATGAATGACTTCTGCACCTGCACGGAACAATAAGTTAATGATTTTATTAACACTTACAGTATTACCTGGTACTGGTGAAGAAGAAAAGATAACTGTATCGCCAGGCTGTATTTGAATCTGACGATGCGTACCATTGGCAATTCGTGATAAGGCGGCCATTGGTTCACCCTGAGAGCCTGTACATAAAATCATGACTTCGTTTGCAGGTAGTCGATTGATACTTTGAGCATCAATAAATGTATCCTTTGGAGCGGTAATATAACCAAGCTCACGACCAATTGTAATAGCATTGTCCATTGAGCGACCAAAGACAGCAATTTTTCTTCCATATTTTATGGCTGCGTCAGTGGCTTGCTGTAAACGGTGAATATTTGACGCAAATGTAGCAAAAATAATACGGCTATCCACTTTGCGGAAAATTTCATCGATACTTTTTCCAACTGTGCGTTCTGACATTGTGAAATTAGGCTTCTCAGCGTTTGTACTATCTGATAGAAGGCAAAGCACGCCATCTCGTCCAATTTCAGCCATCTTTGTTAGGTTGGCTGGTTCGCCCACTGGTGTAAAGTCAAATTTAAAGTCACCTGTGTGAACGATATTACCAGGTGGTGTTTTCACAACAATTCCATATGCATCAGGAATACTGTGTGTTGTTCTAAAGAAGCTAACAGATGTTTTTCTAAATTTAATAACATCCTCTTCTTTAATTTCGATTAGTTTTGTTGTACGTAGCAAGCCATGTTCTTCTAATTTATTACGTAATAAGCCAAGTGCGAGCTTACCGCCATAGACAGGGATATTTACTTGTCGTAAAAGGTATGGAATACCTCCGATATGATCCTCATGCCCATGGGTAATAAACAGTCCTTTAATTTTGTCGACATTACGCACTAAGTACGTGTAATCAGGAATAACATAGTCAATGCCGAGTAAGTCGTCTTCTGGAAATTTAATACCGGCGTCAATTAAAATGATTTCATCTTGAAATTGAACGCCATAAGTGTTTTTGCCGATTTCGCCCAGTCCGCCGAGCGCGAAAACAGCTGCTTGGTCATTTTTAACAAACTTCATGTTTGTTAAATTTCCTCCAAGACGAAGTTCGGGCTTGCTTGTTCGTACTCTAAATAGTTACCTTCAAGCAGTTGAACGAACTCGATGTTGTAGTTACGGTCTTTTAGCTTTTCACGTACTTCACGTTCTGAAGCAGCTTCAAGGTATAGACTTTTAGTATTTTCGCGAACTGGAATCTCATTTGCATTTTCTTGATAATAAACTTTGTAAATCATAGTTTGCTCTCCTTTAATTGCGTACAATTTTCTTGCACCTTTGACTACTACCACACACGTGCTACAAGAAAACAACGAATTTCTTTTATTGAAGAAATGTACGTTTGTAATACTTGTATCTCAATACTTCAGATGTGCACTATGTTATAAAATTGTATAGAAAGTAGTGAGACAGTGGTTGCGTATAGCCAAATAAATGCATTTCCTTTATATTATCACGCAGTTCCTCTAAAATAAAGAAAAGCCCTTCAAATAATGAAGGGCAAATGTTAGGCAATTGATTTTTTTCCGAGTACGCCACGAAGTTGCTTCAACAATTTTCGTTTGAGTTTCTTCAGCATGGCACATCACTCCTTAGGATCATTATAATAAAAATTATTGTCTATGTAAAGTCATTTAACTTGAAAGGATAATATTTATGGAAAGGGTTAATAGAATGAAAAAAATTTTATTTTTTGATGTCGATGGTACTCTCTATAACAGTGAAAAAAAATTACCTATATCTGCAAAAGAGGCGCTTTTGACAGCACGACGTAATGGTTATGAATTGGCAATTGCTACTGGTCGAGCACCATTTATGATTGAGTCACTACTAGAAGAATTAGAGATCGATACGTATGTTACTTTCAACGGACAGTATGTTGTCTATAAAGGTGAGGTTGTCTATACAAATGGGATTGCAAAGGAAGAGCTAGCTAATATCATTGCCTTTGGTGAGGCCCGCAATGAACCAGTGGTGTTTTTAGATGATAAACGTATGATTGCCTCAGTTGGCGAGCATCATATGGTAGCTGAAAGCTTAGACACTCTTAAATATCCATATCCAGAATTAGACTCATCTTATTATATGCAGAACGATGTATATCAAACACTTATTTTTATGGAAGAAAAAGATGAACCTTTATATAATGAAACATTTCCGAATGTTCAATTTGTACGTTGGCATCGTTATTCTTGTGATATTTTGCCTAAAGGAGGTTCGAAGGCTGCTGGTATTGAAAAGGTGCTTGAAAAAATGGGCATCACTTTACAAGATGCCTTTGCTTTTGGAGATGGCATAAATGACATTGAGATGCTGCAGGCTGTAGGGACAAGTGTTGCCATGGGGAATGGGCATGAGCGAGTGAAGGCAGTCGCTCATCATATTGCTGACCATGTAGATGAGGATGGTCTCTCAAAAATAATGCGCAAGCTATCGATTATTTAAAATAAAGAAGCAACTAGTTGCCAACTTCGCGACTAGTTGCTCATTTTTTTGAAAAACAAAGTAATCATTAGTGTGAAAGGTGAAAAAGACTTTCATTCCAATAAGTCTTAACTTAAAGTTGTTTACTACTCATTTTAGTATACGTTGTTGTCATTAATCTGTTAAAAATAAATGCATATCCTAAAATTTGAAATAAAGGGCTATTTATTCACTACTGCTCGATATTTCTCCCGTATAGTTGATTGGAGTGTCGCTGGCGGAACGGAAATCAACCCTCGCCTTGCCAAATATACTCTATCTGTTCTTAACATCAGCGCTTTTTAATCCTCGACTGTGTTGACCACTTTTATTGGAACGCCATTATCTGCAAAATGTTGAATCGTTTTTTTAGGTAGTGCGTCATCTGTGATAATGACATCTATGTCATTCACTGGACAAACCTGAATCGCTACATCTTTATTAAATTTTGAGGAATCTGTAGCGACATAGACTGTTTGAGAGATGGATATTATTTGCTTTCTGGTAATCGCTTCATCCAAGCTAAAATCAGATATACCTTTCTCAATTGAGACGCCACTAGCACAAATAAATGCTTTGTTGATATTAAGGTGTTCAAAGCGAAATAAGAATTCATTCGACGTCACTGATTTTTCAGAATGACGAACTTTACCGCCAAGCAGTATAACCTCGATATTAGAGCCAATTAGATCGAATGCCACAGGTAGTGAGTTTGTTACTACTGTTAGTTTTTCCTTGTCCAATAAAAATGGTGTCATTTGATAGGTAGTTGTTCCACTATCAATGAAAATACATTCCCCATCTTGAACGAGCGAAGCACATGCTTTGGCAATGGCAATCTTCTCTGCTAACTGCTCGTGAAGTCGTTGATCAATTAATCCCTCAACTGGCTCAATATATTTAACGCCTCCATAAAACTTTTCAATTTTTTTGTTTTGCATCAACTGTTGGACATCACGACGGATCGTTTCCATCGAAACGTTAAACTCTTTCGTGAGAGTTACTAATTTTACTACCTTATGTTGACGTACAAACTGCAAAATTTGATGTTGCCTTTCTATCATATACATTTCATCACCTCTACTAGATATTTACTCAAAGTAATCATAACTTTGTCAACAGTTGGTCAGAATTTACTCAACATTTACACAAAAAAGCATTTTCCTTTACAAATGGTCTCTATACTAAAGCTAAGAACTGAGAGAGGTGACCAAATTGTTAGAGCTTAAAAATATCTCAAAAAGCTATAAAAATAAGAAAGTTTTAGTAGATATCAACGTAACCATCGAATCAGGTGAGATCATTTCGTTACTAGGGCCAAGTGGTTGCGGTAAAACTACTTTGCTGAATATCATTTTAGGACTCGCGGATCCAACGGCTGGTCAGCTTATCTACAATGGACAAGATATATCAAAGCAATCGATGCAAGAAAGAGGATTTAATATCGTATTTCAGGATTTTGCGTTATTTCCTCATTTAAACGCATACGACAATATCATTTATGGATTAAAAAATAAAAACTTGCAAATGTCCAAAGAGGAGATACAAGAATACATTGATTTTTTAGAGCTAGCTCCACATTTGCATAAAAAAATTCATGAATTGTCTGGTGGGCAAAAACAGCGTGTTTCCATTGCAAGAACACTTGTGATGCAACCTAAAATTCTATTATTAGATGAACCATTAAGTGCACTGGATGGCGTCATTAAGGAATCGATAAAGGAGCGCATTAAATCCATCGCCCGTGAATTTGATTTGACGACTATTATTGTGACACATGATCCAGAAGAAGCCCTCACCTTATCAGATAAAGTCATGATTATTAATGAAGGTACAGTTGCTCAATTTGGCACACCTCATGAAATCGTAACAGCGCCAAAAAATCAATTTATAGAGGACTTCATATTAAGGCAGCTTCATATTAAGCGACATAACATCTATCAATTGTTTGGAGAAACATATGCTTAAAACGAATAAAATGATGAAATTAATTTTTCTGCCGATTCTACTATTTTTTCTATTCTTTTTAATTGTGCCTTTGCTTTATATGTTTTGGCAGTCATTCAAAATAGGAAATGTCGTGACTGTTCAAAATTATATAGAGGCTTTACAAAATATCGAAATTCGTGAAGCTTTCATTAATAGCTTTAAAGTTTCCTTTGTAGCATCGGTAGTGACAACTATTTTAGCTTTTTTATTGGCGTATGCTGTTCATTTTACAACGATGCACCGCCATACAAAAAAGGTAGTGCAAATTGGAATTACGTTGCCTATGCTACTGCCAACCATCACCTATGGATTTGTATTGATTTATACATTTGGTAATCAAGGAATTCTAACAAAATTAGTGGGGCAGCCTCTTTTTACAATCTATGGGTATAACGGTTTGGTGCTCGGTTACGTATTATACACATTGCCAGTTGCTTTTATTTTAATGCAAAATTCCATGCAATATATCGATAAACGATTTTTACTAGTGTCCATGTTAATGCATGATCATCCACTGCGTCGTTTTTATCATACCGTATTCCGTCCTATGTTAGGGACTGTTGGTGGGGCATTTATTTTAACATTTATTTTAAGCTTCACAGACTTTGGGATACCTGCATCAGTTGGTGGAAATTACAGAGTGATTGCCACTGAGCTTTACCAAGCCATGCTAGGCTCCATTGTCCATTTTGAGCGTGGGGCAGTGATCTCTGTGTTGATGCTAGTACCTGCTGTACTTGGGGTTGTCATGCTAACGATTTTAGAGCGCTTCAATTTTCAATATAAACAAGTTGGGCAAAGTGAACTTGTAAAGCATCGCTTACGTGACGCGCTCTTTACGACTTATTCAATTGTCTGTGTCACAGTTGTATGTATTATTTTTTCAACCATGTTTATTGTGCCTTTTACCAAAGGTTATCCGTATGACTTTAGCTTTACATTAGAGCATGTTCAAAATGTACTTGCGGAGAAAGATTTAACGAAGGTTTACATCAATTCTCTCATCGTAGCGCTATTAACAGCCGTACTTGGTGTGGGCATAACATTTATGTCAGCGCTTCTTAATGCAAGGACACCATTAAAAGGAAGAAAGAGCTTAGATATAGCATCTATGATCACAAATACAGTACCAGGAATGGTGCTTGGACTATCCTACTTGTTTTTCTTTAATGGAAGTTCATTAAAAGGTACATTTTTTATCATTATCGCATGTAATATTGTCCATTTTTTTACAACACCTTATTTAATGGCGAAAAATTCATTGCAGAAGATGGATCCTACCTGGGAAGTGACAGCTGAGCTGTTAAAGGATTCGTGGTTAAAAACCGTGGTACGAATCATTTTACCGAATGTTAGGCAAACGATTTATCAAATGTTCAGCTATTATTTTTTAAATGCGATGGTCACGGTCAGTGGTGTTATTTTCCTTGTCAGCACAAAGACAATGCTTGTATCGACACGGATAAAAGAGCTTCAGCATTTCGCAAAGTACACCGATATTTTTGTACTATCGATATTTATTTTATGTACAAACCTCATTGTGAAATTAGGTTGTGATTATATAACAGCACATAAAGAAAAAGTGGAGGAGATTTCAAAATGAAGAAGTCAACAGGCATGATGTTAGGGACAGTTAGTGCAGCAGCAGTCGTATTAGCTGCATGTGGAGGGGCAGCAGCGGATTCCAAAGAGCAAGTCATCATTTATTCAAATGCTGATGATGAAGCTATTGAAGTGATGGAATCTACATTGGATGACAAGGGCTATCAAGGTAAGTATTTAATCCAATCATTCGGTACTTCTGAGTTAGGTGGCAAAATGATGGCAGAAGGGACAGATATTGAAGCAGATGTTGTGACAATGGCTTCCTATTTTATAGAAAGTGCTCAAACCTCTAAAGCCATGTTTGTAGATATTTCTTCTGACTTAAAGCCGATGGATGGAGGAGTTACGTATGCACTGCCGATTTTAGGTAATGTTGGCTCTATCTTTATCAATACAGAGGTATTACAACAAAAAGGTCTATCTATACCAAAATCAATTAAGGATTTAACAGACCCTGCTTATAAGGACTTAGTGTCATTCCCAAATATTATGGATTCCTCAACAGGATGGCTTCTAGTACAAGCTATTATAAAGGAATATGGTGAAGAGGAAGGGAAAAAGGTTTTAGCAGATTTAATTAAAAATGCTGGGCCACATATTGAAAGTTCAGGTTCTGGTCCTATTAAAAAAGTGAAAACAGGAGAAGTTGCAGCAGGCTTTGGTTTACGTATCCAAGCTATTGATGCAAAAAATGAAGGGTTGCCGATTGATTATATTGACCCGACAGAAGGAAATTTCACTTTAACGGAATCTGTAGCAGTTGTAGATAAAGAAGGTGATGAAGCGTTAGCTAAAGAAATTGCAAAGGTCATCGCAACGGAGGCTCGCAATGGTCTATTAGAGCAATATCCTGTAGCTCTATACGAAGGAGAACAAGTAAAAGACGAGCACGTTCCAGCCTATTTGAAAAAATGGGATACAACCTTAACCGTAGATTTATTAGAAAAACACCAAGCCTTCTTTAAAGAAGCGCAGCGATAAGGAGCTATAGCAGATGAGTAACTATAAATTATTGACACCAGGGCCATTGACAACAACGAAAGCGGTTAAATTAGAAATGTTAAAAGACCGTTGTACATGGGATGATGATTATAAAAATGTGACACAAGTGATTCGTAAGCAGCTCTTAAAATTAGGACAAGTCGATGAGTCTGAGTACACAGCGGTGCTTATGCAAGGAAGCGGAAGCTTTGTCGTAGAATCAGTTCTAACAACAGCGATTGGTGAAAATGATAAAGTACTAATACTAACAAATGGAGCTTATGGCGAAAGAATTGCTGAAATGGCCAAAGTATTAAAGTTACAGCATATTGTTTATCATGTTCCTTATGATGAACAGCCATCATCGTTAGAGGTTCAGGCCTTCCTTGAAAAAGATGCAAGTATTACACATGTAGCCGTAGTACATTGTGAGACGACTACTGGTATTTTAAATCCAATTAAAGAAATTGGAGAAGTTGTTCATTCGTTCAACAAAACGTTTATTGTGGATGCCATGAGTAGCTTTGGAGGTGTACCAATGGATTTATCAGGCTTGCATATTGATTTTTGCATAAGTAGTGCCAATAAATGCATTCAAGGCGTTCCAGGATTTGGGTTTGTTATTGCGAATACGAGAGCACTAGAAAAATGTAAGGGACAAGCTCGAAGTGTTGCACTAGATTTGTATAGTCAATGGGAAGTGATGAAGCAAGATGGGAAATGGCGTTTCACATCACCTACACATGTAGTGGCGGCTTTCGCGAAGGCGCTTGAAGAGTTGATTGAAGAAGGCGGCATTCATGCCCGCTATAAGCGCTATGCGTATAATAATCATATACTTCGCTCTCGCTTGTCAGTGCTGGGATTTAAAGCGTATATTTCGGAAGAGCTGCAATCGCCAATTATCACAACATTTTTATTCCCGCATAAAGAGTTTTCTTTTGAGCATTTTTATCAAGAAATGAAAAAGGCAGGTTTCGTTATCTATCCAGGTAAGCTGACGGATGTCGATACATTCCGTATTGGCAATATTGGTGATATTCATGAGGATGATATGCTTACGTTATGTGAAGTTATTGAAAATTATATGGTGGTGAAAAACAATGAAAATTGAGACGGTTATTTTGGACTGGGCAGGAACAGCAGTTGACTTTGGTTGTTTTGCCCCTGTAAATGTTTTTTTAACGATTTTTGAAGATGCTGGTGTCACCGTTACACTCGAAGAGGCTCGAAAACCAATGGGTATGCTGAAAATTGATCATATCCGCACCATGCTAGAAATGCCAAGAATTAAAGAAGAATGGCATAGGGTACATGGACAATCCTTTACGGAAGAAGATGTACATGTATTGTATAATCATTTCGAAACAAAATTAATGGAGTCTTTAGCGACCTACACAGATCCTATCCAGCATGTGACAACAACGGTACAGCAATTAAGAGAAGCGGGTATTCGAATTGGCTCTACAACCGGCTATACAAATACGATGATGGAAGTAGTAACGAAGCATGCAGCTGACAAGGGCTATCAACCAGATTTTCTTGTAACACCTACACAGGTAGGCGATAAAGGGCGACCATATCCATATATGATTTTCAAAAATATGGAGGCATTAGAATCGCAAGCAACGAAGCAAGTTGTGAAGGTTGGGGATACTACCTCTGATATAAAGGAAGCGTTGAATGCAGGTGTTTGGGCTGTTGGCGTTATTATCGGAAGCTCAGAAATGGGACTATCTGAAGAAGAATTCAATACCCTGTCTTCAGAAGAACAGCAACAAGTAATAGCGAACACGAAACGTATTTTTGAAGAAACTGGCGCTCATTATACAATTGAAACAATGGCAGAGCTGCCAGCGTTAATTGAAACGATCAATGCGCGTTTAAATGTGGAAAAACAATTAGAATACAAATAAAAACAAGCCTCGGCAGATAGTAGTAACTGCCGAGGCTTGTTTTAGTCGCGCTCATAGGGAATAGAATCAGGTATATCAGCAAATGGATTTTTTTCATTGATACGGTCATAAAACATCACGCCGTTCAAATGATCTAACTCATGCTGAAAGGCAATAGCTGGTAGTCCTTTGAGACGCATTTTTTTCTCTTCACCATCAATTGTTTTAAATTTTACTGTGATGCGCGCATGACGCGGCACATACCCAGGAATATTACGATCAACAGAAAGACATCCTTCACCTGCTGATAGGTAGGTGTTTTCAACAGAGTGGCTAACAATCTTTGGATTAATGGCTACAAAGCTTAATTGTTCACCAGCCTCATCTTTTAAATGAAGGGCAAACATGCGCTGTAAGCTATTTACCTGATTAGCAGCCAAGCCAATGCCACTACGCAAATTATATTTTTCTGCCATTTCAGGATCTTGGCTGTTGATTAAATATTGCAGCATATCCTGAGCAAGCTTTCTTGTTTCATCAGTTAAAGGGAATTTAACTTCCTCTGCTTTTGTGCGTAAAGTCGGATGACCTTCGCGGATAATATCATCCATTAAAATCATATAGTAATCTTCCTTTCAACTTTGTAGTGCTTACTAATAATTATACATCACGTCTTCATACAATCCCATGAAAAAAGACCTTATTTGAATATACTCAAAAAATTTTTCTAATGCTATTAGATTTTCCAGAATGGGGTATTCTACTAGGGGAAAACCTGTTGGAAAACGTAAGAGTCGTATGGTGTGAGTAAGGTGTTGTAATACAGATTTTGAATATTAGTAATACAGTATAGGACAGCGATGTTTGATTGTTATTCTAGAAAAAATCTTTGTATAGAGCAGTAATAGATGATTGACCGACAGTATTTTATTCAGTATACTGAGTGTCAAGAATAAGTTGTACTAGTTAAAAAGGTGATTTATTTTAATACAGCTGAAAGGGAGATGTGACAAATGAGCAAGAAAAACAATAATATTTTTGATGCTAAACAAACGCTAACTGAAATCGAAGATAAGTTTGAAATGTTTCAAATTTTGAATGAAGAAGGCGAAATTATAAATAAAGAGGCAGATCCACAATTATCAGATGAGGAACTAGTTGAACTAATGACACGTATGGTTTATACACGTATTTTAGATCAACGTTCAATCTCACTTAACCGTCAAGGTCGTTTAGGCTTCTATGCGCCGACTGCTGGTCAAGAAGCTTCACAACTTGCTTCTCACTTTGCATTAGAACAAGAAGATTGGATTTTACCAGGTTACCGTGATGTACCACAAATTGTATGGCATGGCTTACCTCTTGAAAAAGCATTTTTATTCTCACGTGGTCACTTTATGGGGAATCAGGTTCCTGAAGGTGTAAACGTTTTAGCTCCACAAATTATTATCGGCGCGCAATATATTCAAGCTGCTGGGGTAGCACTTGGAATTAAAAAACGTGGGAAAAAAGCTGTTGCAGTAACTTATACAGGTGACGGTGGTTCTTCTCAAGGAGACTTCTATGAAGGCATTAACTTTGCAGGTGCATTTAAATCTCCAGCAATCTTCATCGTACAAAATAACCAATATGCAATCTCAACACCTCGTGAATTACAAACAGCTGCTAAAACAATTGCACAAAAAGGTGTAGCAGCAGGCTTACCAAGTATTTTAGTAGATGGAATGGATGCGCTTGCAGTTTATGTAGCAACTCGTGATGCTCGTGAGCGCGCGGTTAATGGTGAAGGCCCAACATTAATTGAAACAATGTGTTACCGTTATGGTCCTCATACAATGGCTGGGGATGACCCAACTCGTTACCGTACTTCTGATACAGATAATGAATGGGCTCAAAAAGATCCTCTAGTTCGCTTCCGTAAATACCTAGAAGCAAAAGGTTTATGGGATGAGAAGAAAGAAGAAGCAGTAATTGAGCGAGCAAAAGAAGAAATTAAAGAAGCAATCAAAAAAGCAGATGCTGCTCCAAAACAAAAAGTAACAGAGTTAATGGAAAATATGTATAAAGGCGAAATGCCATCTAATCTAAAAGAACAGTATGAAATCTATAAAGAGAAGGAGTCGAAATAACCTATGGCACAAATGACGATGATTCAAGCAATTACAGATGCACTTCGCACAGAATTAAAGAATGATGAAAACGTTCTTGTATTCGGGGAAGATGTAGGTGTCAACGGTGGGGTATTCCGCGCGACAGAAGGCCTACAAAAAGAATTTGGGGTTGACCGCGTTTTTGATACACCATTAGCAGAATCAGGTATTGGTGGCTTAGCAGTCGGTCTTTCTCTTCAAGGATTCCGTCCAGTTCCTGAAATTCAATTCTTCGGTTTCGTTTATGAAGTAATGGATTCAATCAGTGGCCAATTAGCACGTATGAGCTACCGTAGTGGTGGCGTATACAATGCACCAGTAACAATCCGTTCACCATTTGGTGGTGGTGTGCATACGCCTGAAATGCACTCAGATAGCTTAGAAAGCTTAATGACAGCACAACCAGGATTAACAGTTGTTGTTCCATCAACACCATATGATGCAAAAGGTTTACTTATTTCTTCTATTCGTAATGACAACCCAGTTATTTTCTTAGAACATTTAAAATTATACCGTTCATTCCGTGAAGAAGTGCCTGAAGAAGCATACGAAATTCCACTAGGAAAAGCGGATGTAAAACGTGAAGGTACTGATTTAACAATCGTTGCTTACGGTTTAATGGTTCATGAAAGCTTAAAGGCTGCAGAAGAACTAGAAAAAGAAGGACATTCTGTAGAAGTAATTGACTTACGTACAATTCAACCAATCGATGTGGAAACAATTATCGCATCAGTTGAAAAAACAGGTCGTGTAATCGTTGTCCAAGAAGCTCAAAAACAAGCAGGTATCGCTGCAAACGTAGTAGCAGAAATTACAGAGCGCGCAATTTTAAGCTTAGAGGCTCCTGTTCTTCGTGTGGCTGCACCAGATACTGTGTACCCATTCCCACAAGCTGAAGGTGTTTGGTTACCAAACTACAAAGATGTAATGGAAACAGCGAAAAAAGTTTTAACATTCTAATAAAGCTTCTAAACTTGAACAACAGTAACTAGAAAGGATGGGTACACATGGCATTTGAATTCAGATTACCGGATATTGGCGAGGGTATTCACGAAGGCGAGATTGTGAAATGGTTCGTTAAAGCTGGAGATACAGTAAAAGAAGACGATATTCTTTGTGAAGTACAAAATGATAAAGCGGTAGTAGAAATCCCTTCACCAGTTGAAGGAACAGTAGAGGAAGTTTTAGTAGGAGAAGGAACAGTTGCCGTCGTTGGCGATGTCTTAATCCGATTGGATGCGCCTGGCTATGAAGACTTAAAGCTAAAAGGTGACGATCATGCTGAAGCGAAAACAGAGGCACAAGTTCAAGCAACTGCTGAATCTGGTCAGAACGTAGAGAAAGCTCCTGCTAAAGAGGAAAAGGCACCAGAAAAAGCTCCAGAAAAAGTGGAGACAGTGGTTGATGAAACAAAACGCGTAATCGCAATGCCTTCTGTACGTAAATTTGCCCGTGATAACGATGTGAATATCCGTGAAGTGAAGGGTACAGGTAAAAACGGTCGAATCTTAAAAGAAGATATTGAAAACTTCTTAAAAGGTGGCGGCACTGTAGAGGTAGAAACTACAAATGTCGAAACATCAGAAGAAACAGTTCAACAAGAAACGTCTACACCAGCAGCACCAGTAGTTCTTGAAGGGGATTTCCCAGAGACTCGTGAGAAAATGTCAGGTATTCGAAAAGCGATTGCTAAAGCAATGGTACACTCGAAACAAACAGCTCCACATGTTACACTAATGGATGAAGTCGATGTAACGGCTCTTGTAGCACATCGTAAAAAATTCAAAGATATCGCTGCTGAAAAAGGTGTTAAATTAACATACTTACCATATGTAGTGAAAGCACTTATTTCAACTTTACGCGAGTTCCCAGAATTTAACCGCTCTTTAGATGATGCAACACAAGAAATTATCCAAAAGCATTACTACAATATCGGTATTGCAGCAGATACGGAAAGAGGCTTACTAGTACCAGTTATTAAGCATGCAGATCGTAAATCTGTATTTGCAGTGTCTAATGAAATCAATGAGTTAGCGACGAAAGCCCGTGAAGGCAGACTAGCGCCACATGAAATGAAAGGTGCTTCTATGTCCATTACGAATATTGGCTCTGCAGGAGGACAATGGTTCACACCAGTTATTAATCATCCTGAAGTAGCAATTCTAGGTATTGGTCGAATTTCAGAAAAACCTGTAATAAAAAATGGTGAAATTGTAGCCGCACCTGTGTTAGCATTATCATTGAGCTTTGATCATCGTATGATCGATGGAGCCACTGCGCAAAATGCTTTAAATCACTTAAAGCGTTTGTTAAGTGAGCCAGAATTATTATTAATGGAGGCGTAACAAAAATGGTAGTAGGAGATTTCCCAATCGAAACAGATACTCTTGTCATTGGTTCAGGTCCTGGAGGATATGTAGCAGCAATTCGTGCAGCTCAAACTGGCCAAAAAGTAACAATCGTTGAAAAAAATGTACTTGGTGGTGTGTGCTTAAACGTAGGTTGTATTCCATCAAAAGCATTAATTTCAGTAGGTCACCGTTTTGAGCAAGCTAAACATTCAGATGACATGGGAATCATCGCTTCTGATGTGAAATTAGACTTCTCAAAAGCACAAGCATTTAAAGACAGCGTTGTTAAAAAATTAACTGGCGGTGTTGAAGGCTTACTTAAAGGCAACAAAGTTGAAATTGTACAAGGTGAAGCTTATTTCGTTGACGCTCATTCAGTGCGTATCATCAATGGTGAATCTGCTCAAACTTACACATTTAACAATGTCATTATTGCAACAGGTTCTCGTCCAGTTGAAATTCCAACATTCAAATTCACTGATCGCGTACTAAATTCTACTGGTGCACTTTCTTTACAAGAAGTTCCTGGTAAATTAGTTGTTATCGGTGGAGGTTATATTGGTACAGAGCTAGGATCAGCTTACGCAAACCTTGGCTCTCAAGTAACAATTATTGAAGGCGGAAAAGATATTTTAGCTGGCTTCGAAAAACAAATGACGCAAATCGTGAAAAAAGGCCTTAAAAAGAAAGGCGTTGAAATTGAAGTTAACGCATCTGCAAAAGGCGTTGAAGAAACTGAAAACGGCGTAGTCGTAACTTATGAAGTTGGCGGAGAAGAGAAAAAAGTTGAAGCTGATTATGTATTAGTTACTGTAGGTCGTCGTCCAAATACAGATGAAATGGGCCTTGCTGAAATCGGAGTTGAATTCGGTGAACGTGGTCTAATCAATGTTGACAAACAATGTCGTACAAATATTCCAAACATCTATGCAATTGGTGATATTGTTGCAGGTCCTCAGCTTGCACATAAAGCATCTTACGAAGGTAAAGTTGCTGCTGAAGCGATTGCTGGTGAAAAATCAGTTGTTGATTATCTTGCTGTACCTGCTGTATGCTTCACAGATCCAGAAATGGCGACAGTTGGTTACAACGAAGAACAAGCGAAAGCAGAAGGCATTGAATACACTGCAGCGAAGTTCCCATTCGCAGCAAACGGTCGTGCTCTTGCATTAAACCAATCAGAAGGTTTCGTGAAGCTTGTTGCTCGTAAAGAAGATGGTTTATTAATTGGTGCTCAAATCGTAGGTGCTGGTGCATCTGATATGATCGCTGAAATGGGCTTAGCGATTGAAGGCGGCATGACTGCTGAAGATATCGCTTTAACAATTCATGCTCACCCAACATTAGGTGAAATTACAATGGAAACTGCTGAAGTATTACTTGGCAACCCAATCCACATTGTAGCGAAAAAATAATATGAATAAAGGAGTGTAGAAAAAGCGGATGTTCATTCGCTTATCTACACTCCTTTTTTACTAGCAATTGTTTTATTAAATGCAGATTGTCGTTGAATAAAAGGTAATAACTTGAAGATGTTGCCCCCTAAAGATATTACATTTTACTTTATGCATAAAAGATAGTATTATAATTGATAATAATTATCAATTATATATAAAGGAATGGGTTACGATGAATGAGCGCTATCGAACATTTATTTTATTAGCACAACACAAATCATTTACTGAAACAGCAAAGCATATGTTTTGTTCCCAACCGACAGTTTCTCAGCACATTCAGCAATTGGAAAATGAATTAGGCTGCCAGCTAATCTCAAGGAAACAACGGCAAATTAAATTAACTACACAAGGCGAAATTGTGTTGGCTTATGCGCAAAAAATGCAGGAAATGGATCAACAATTGCGAAGAGCAGTAAAGCAGACACAACAGGAAAATATCAAATTATATATAAGTCACTATATTGCCGATAGCTTTTTTGACGAGCTATTTGATAAAAATAATAGCACATATAAACAATATCCCTATGAAATTAATAGCTATTGCTATGAAGATTTAAAAAGTAGTTTAGTAGAAAACCATGCTAAATTTGCCGTGATGCCGATTTATGATGCTGATACGATTGTTCACGAGTCATTTGATATAGATATTTTATTTGAGGAAGAATTAGTATTAGTGATGACAAATGATCATCCTTTAGCAAGTCGTCAAATCATTTATACAAGAGATTTGAAAAACCTATCGATGCTATTGTCTCAAAGTTCTTATTTGAATCAGCATATTAAACAAGCTTTACATCAGAAGGAAGTACCTGTTTATTATATACAGATGACTAATTTTGAAATTATTAAAAAGGCTGTACAGCAGGGTATGGGCGTATCTTTTTTACCTTATAAATCAATAGAGGATAGCTTAGATAAATTAACGTTTAAATATGTGAAAGGTCTATCTATTAAACGAAAAAATGGTATTGTATTTAACCGTAACCAAATTTTAAATGAGCAAGAACAAGCATTTTGTGAACGTTTAAAGAAGAAATTGAAGATGGAGTCTGTCAGGTAAGTTAAACTTATAAAGGTAGTTAAATCCTTTATGGTGTTTCTTCTATTATATTCATTTTTACCATTATATTCATTAAAATAAAATATTTGCTAAATTAATCCAAGCAATATACGAAGCTTTTATTTACTGTTTCGCCATTGTTTGGTTTTTTTATCTTAATTGAGCCTCTATGTCAGTAATATGGTAGCACTTGGAGGAATTTATATCGCTTTTCTGCGATGAATTCCAAGGATCATTTCTGGTAGAATATCATCCTTAATTTGTAGGTTTATAGCATTCTATAAGAAAATGTAATAGTACAATTGGAGATTTTTATAATTTGAGAAAAACTGATAAGCGGTCAGAGAAAATTAAAATACTACACCTTACATGATATTGATAATCGTTATCAGTGATGATATAGTTCGAAATGCAAGGAGGTATGAAGATGTCAAAAGATTATATTGTAGTTCATCCATGTAATATTTTTTCTCAAGGCAAAGCAGATGAAAATTTTGAAATAGTAGATATGTATGATTTACCGAATATTGAGCTATCTTCTTATAAATGTATGGTGATTTTAGGATTTGTTGATCAAGAATTTTTGCAAGAAAAGAAACAAATTATCGCTGATTTTTTGGCAAATAATAAGATTGTATGCTTCTTCGGTAACTTAGTCACAGATTGGTTACCAGGACAGCAGGCTTTTATCGCAAAGGAGATTCGAAATCATTGGGATTATGACATCTCTATTGCGAAACAACACGGAATTTTTGCAGGTGTAAGGGAAGAAGATATGACAATAAATAAAGGTGTGAAAGGGTTTTTTGCTCGTGGACATCATCCAGCACCAGCAGAGGCAGAGATATTATTAACTTTGCCAGACGGTGAGCCTGTGACATTTATTGATCGAAGCTCAACAAATGGGACCATTTTTATGCATGCAGGTAATAATCTCTTTAATATTGGAGGCATGACACCGTCAATATCAAAAACGACCAATCGTATTCCTACACAGCTAATGCAATGGATACAGGATGAATACAAGTATTTAGCGGAAAGGAGTGTCAAGTAGTGCGTAAAATAGCTGTTATGTATAGTGGTAGTTCACAACATTGGCGTACATATAAGACATCTGAATTCGCTCAGTATATCGATCAATTGATTCCAGTGCGTCAGTTAGAGGAAGAAAATTTAGACGCTTTTGATGTATTAATCATCCCTTCTCAAACACATACAGGATTATTAGATAAAAACATTCAAAAGATCTATGATTTTGCGAATACAGGGAAAGTAGTGGTCACATTTGGCCCGCAGCATCGAGATTGGTTGCCGATGCATAACTGGGAATTAAGACCAACTAATTTTTGGTGGTGGCTAGAACCTAATGCTGATAGTGGCTTGCGTTTAGTAGAGGCAACGAATGATTTATTTAAGAGTTATCTTACATTGGAGGATGCAACTTGGCATCAACATGGTGTGTACTGGCCAAGTGAGAGCTGCGAAGTATTAGTATCGACAGATGATGGTGGTGCCGTTTTATATATTGATCGAGTGAACACAAATGGGGTTTGGGTCAATACAACATTGGATCCAGATTATCATTTTGGCTCTTATTTTATGCCGGCAACGGAACGGTTCTTACAGGGATTTTTACCTTGGCTAAAGAAAGGGCAGATATAAGGAACGCTAAATGCGCAAAATGATTACTAATAGCTCTATTTGAGACGCAAGCAGTATGTTGGTTCAAGGCTTTGACAGGAAAGATTGCCGTACATAGTGTAGAAAAAACAAACTTGTGGATATTGGACTAAATTTGAAATTTCTCGTCTTTGATAAGGAAATTTTTTGATAAAAGAAAGTAGGAGAACTAGTGGAACCTATTGCTTATGTTGGCATTGATATTCAATTTACTCGATTAACAGATGAGGATCGTGAGCGTGGCTTAGTATTTTTATATTTATATGATTTACCCTCTGTTGATTTAACAGCCTATGCAGGAATAATTATCACAAATCATGTAGAAGAACAATTTCTACTAGAACATAAAACGATTTTAGATGAATATTTGCTACACGGTGGTGTGATCTTTTCACTGACAGAAATATCCTTGCCATGGTTAGCAAATGTAGCTAATTGGAAGCGCTCTCCTATTCCATTGAAAGATCGTGAAATTATGATTGAGCAATCTAATTGTTCTTTATTTAAAGGGATAGAGCCCTATGATATTAATTATCGAAAAGGTGTACGGGGCTTCTTTTCTCGTGGTTATTTTGAAAAAGTACCCGCACATGCGGAAGTGTTAATTACAGATCAAAGCGGTGTACCAATACTTTATGTTGACCGACATTCAACAAATGGCACCATTTTTGCAGGAGCAGGCACCGATATTTACAAGGTTTTTATTAATGAAGAAAATACATCGAAAAAGCTTAGTATGCAAATGCTAGATTGTATTCGTGAGGAAGCTAACCGCAATTATGCAAGTGGAGGTATGGGCGAATGATAGGGATTGTGACGAATGGCTTACCATTTCAAAATCGTTTTTTTGCAGAGCAAGAATTTCATTATTTATATGATGAAGTGCTACATATTCGCCACTTGCATCAATATGATTTAACAAAGTATGACACACTTATTCTATCTTGTCGCTTAGATATCCGTTCTTTAAAACGGTATCAGTCACAATTACTGAAATTTATTAATGCTGGCAAAAGACTGATTATTTTTGGTGAAATATTGGATTGCTGGTTTCCGACAATTGATTGGGAAGATTCTGAAGTCAATTTTAGTTGGTGGGTGAGAGATGGCGGTGATTTACCGATGAAAATGCAAAATAATGTGCATCCACTTTTCAAATACGTCACATTACATGATATGAAATGGCATTATCACGGTTCTTTTTTACCGCCACAAGGAGCGCAATCGTTATTAGATATTCCAAATGGACGATCGTTATTTTATGTGGATAATGTGAGCTTTAATGGAGAACTAGTTGTCACTACACTTGATCCGATGTTTCATATCGGATTAGGTTTTATTGATCAATCAAAGCCGTTTTTACATGGGATTGCAAAATGGTTAAGAGAGGAAGAAAAACATTGAAAAAGTATGGACTTGTCGCTGCTGCAGCACTAACAATGTTGCTGGCAGCTTGTAATAATGACAAAGAAGAGACGCAAAATAAAACTGAGCCTGAGGTGGAGGAACAATCATCAGAGTTGCAAACGACTAAGGAAGAAAAGCTTGTAGTTGACCAATTAGGACGTGAAGTAACAGTACCAAACTCGATTGAGCGTGTTGTAACGGGAGGCATTCTTCCATACTTCTCTACTTGGTATGTAGCAACAAATTCTACAAAGGAAATTGTTGGTATGCATCCAAATTCGTATAATGCAGCAAAACATTCGATGCTAGGTAAAATGTCTCCAGATGTTTTAAAGGCTGATACGTCATTTATTCAGAATGGTGAAGTCAATGTAGAAGAATTAATGAAAGTAAATCCACAATTATATATTGAGATTGCAACAGATGAGAAATCGATTAATAAAGTAACTGAAGCAGGCATTCCAGTAGTGGCACTCAAGGCAATTGATGCGGCTGCGGCAGAGCCATTAGCTACATTTAATAGTTGGTTAGAAGTAACAAGCCAAATAACTGGTACAACAGAACGTGCCAATCGCTTCCTAGAGGAAGGGAAAAAAGTACAAGCTCAATTAGATGAAAAATTAAAAGCAATCGAAGAAAAAGACAAGCCTCGTGCAATGATGTTGTTTAGGCATAATGAAAAGTCGATTACAATTGGAGGGAAAAACTTCTTTGGTAACCAATGGCTCAATGCGACTGGAGCAATTGATGTAGCTGAAAATGATATACAAGGGCAAAAAGAAGTGAATATGGAGCAAATTTATGCTTGGAATCCTGATATTATTTTTATTACCAATTTTACAGAAACACAACCAGCTGATCTACTTGAAAACAAGGTAGATGGACAGGATTGGAGTCAGGTAAAGGCAGTACAGGAGGGTAAAGTTTATAAGATACCATTAGGGATTTATCGCTGGTTCCCACCTAGTGGTGACGCCCCATTAATGTTAAAGTGGTTAGCGCAAAAAAATCATCCTACATTATTTGATTATAAAATAGAGGACGAAATTAAAGCATATTACAAAGATTTTTATGAATTTGATGTGACAGATGAAGATATTCAAGCTATTTTAAATCCATCATCAGAAGCAGCTAAATATTAAGGAATGATTGGTAAATGCAAAACTGGAAAAAGATTATTATATGGTTCCTACCCCTGGTAATTGCCATCATTTCCCTTGGTGTAGGACGCTTTGAAGTTGGCATCGAGCAGATATTAAAAATTCTTGCTTCACAGATTTTCCCTATAGAACCGACATGGACAGAGATGGAAGAAACGGTTATTATCAATATTCGCTTGCCACGTATTCTTCTCGCATTGTTAATTGGTGGAGGTTTGGCTATTGCAGGTGCTAGCTTTCAAGGAATGTTTGGTAATCCCCTAGTATCACCAGATATTTTAGGTGTTTCTGCGGGAGCTGGCTTTGGTGCTTCTCTTGGAATATTATTGTTTGGGCAAAATTTTGCTACACAGATAATGGCATTGCTTTTTGGATTAGGTGCCATTGGCTTTACATTTTTAATTGCCGGCGCACGCAAAAATGCCCCTATATTTATGTTTGTCTTAGCGGGTGTTATTACATCGGCACTGTTTAATGCGCTTATTTCGTTAACTAAATTTGTAGCTGATCCAGAAGAAAAGCTACCTGCCATTACCTATTGGCTGATGGGAAGCTTAGGAACAGTTACTTATAAAGATTTATATATAGGCGGACCATTGATTATTATCGGTATGTTAATACTTTATTTCCTAAGGTGGCGATTAAATATTTTAACCCTCCCAGAGGATGAGGCAAAATCAATGGGAATTTCCGTAGTTCCTTTAAAATGGATGATTATCTTCGGTGCTACATTGATTACTGCGGTATCTGTTGCGGTTGCAGGAATTGTAGGCTGGGTTGGTTTAATTATCCCACATGTTGCTCGTATGCTTGTGGGGAATAATAATCAGCATGTGCTACCAATGTCGATTGCTATAGGAAGTATGTATTTGTTAGTAATTGATAATTTAGCACGTTCTATAACAGCAACAGAAATACCTTTATCCATTTTAACAGCGATTATAGGCGCACCATTCTTTGCTTATTTACTGCGTAAATCTGGAGGTGGATGGGCGTGATAATTGAAGTGAAAAATGGCAATTTTTATTATAAAAAGCGTCATAAGAAATCTCAAAATCTTTATATGAACAATATTAATTTTACACTGGAACCAGGACAGATTATGGCTATTCTTGGTCCTAATGGTGCTGGAAAGACAACAATGCTTAAATGTATTACAGGATTACTAGAGTGGAAGCAGGGAGAAACCTATATAGATGGCAAGCCATTGTCTACTGTCAAGCGTAAGGAGCTTTGGCAACGTATTGGCTATGTACCGCAAGCTCATAAAATGGTATTTGGTTTTACAATAGAAGAGCTTGTTGTAATGGGACGAGCCCCTTTTATTAGTACATTAGCCCAACCATCAAAAAAAGATTTAGAAGCGGCACATTTGGCACTAGATACAATTGGTATTGTCCATTTAGCCAAAAAATCATGTAATGAGGTAAGTGGTGGGGAGTTACAATTAGCTTTAATAGCACGTACATTGGTTGCCGATCCAGAAATACTTATTTTAGATGAACCCGAGTCCCATTTGGATATTCAAAAACAAATTATTATTTTACAAACAATTAAGCAATTAGCAAGAGAGCGTGGCATTTCTTGTATTATTAACACGCATTATCCTAATCATGCCTTTTATTTAGCTGATCGGGTTCTAATGACGGCAAAGGATAAGGATGTTGTATATGGTACTGTACATGAAATAATGACGGAGGAGAGAATGCAGTCGTTTTTTGGTATAGAGCTAAAAAAAATACTATATGAGGAAGAGAATTATGTAGTAGAAACGATGGTGCCACGTGCATTAGGTGCAGAAAAATAAGAACGAAAATGATAGTCAGCATGTAGTTGTTTTCTAACTACATGCTTTTTAGTGTTGAAAAACAAAATAGTCAATTGAAAGGTAGAAATGGATTTCCGTTGCAGGCTACTTGCTCGCCTGTCTCGCTATCTCATGGGAGTCAAGTAGCCCTCAACTCCAACCCACTTTTTAGCAAATGTTTTCAAATAAAGTGAAGGTGTTCACTACTCTTTATGAAGAGGTGTTGTCACGCATTACTTCTCCACATTGAAAATAAAAATCCTATCCCCCTAAGAATACAAATAATGGTGATTTGATTGCTATACTAGTATGAAAAAAGTAAAGACATTTTGCAGAATGGTTGATTGGAGTGGAGCCAGCGTTACTCCTAGGGGATTTAGCGTCACAGATTAGACCCTGGAGCGAACGTAGGTGAGTGAAGCGGCTCATCGGACGCCCCCTGGAAAGGACGCTGGCGGAACGGAAATCAACCTCACATCTTGCAAAGTTGCTTTTTCTACCGTTGACATCATCTTTTTTCAGCATGTAGTGGTATTCTAACTACATGCTTTTTAGCTATTTTACTGTATTTGCTTGATGCGTGAGTCAGCTACAGAAAAGGTTACAAAGAAAATGGTAAGCAATTATTGATGGGAAAGATTTGGTAGTGGTATTGGCTTCAAATATTATTTCTATCATTTACAAGCTCCTTTGATTATTCTGAATAATCGATAAATGCTATAATGATAGCATTGTAGAAAGTAAGGGAGGATTTCATAATGGAGCTTAATTTAACAGGGAAAGTAGCAATTATAACAGGATCGAGTAAAGGAATTGGCTATTACACGGCCATGCAGCTTGTCAAAGAGGGGGCACAGGTTGTTCTATGCGCACGTGGGGAAAAACAGCTGCAAGTGGCTGCTGGATGTATAAAAAATGAAACAGGCGTAGATGTTTTAATTGTTCCAACTGATATTACAAAAGAAAAAGATTGTAAGTATCTAATTGAGCGTACTATCGAACATTATGGACGTGTTGATATACTTATTAATAATGCGGGTACAGCTTCAGCAAATCCCTTTGAATCGGTGAGTAGTGAGCTGTGGCAAGCAGATTTAGATTTAAAGGTATTTGGAGCTATTCATTGTTCAAAATATGCTGCGCCATATATGCGTAAGGCTGGGGGCGGTGCAATTGTTAATGTGACAGCCGTGATGGCTAAAACTCCACCTGCAAGCTCACTTCCTACTACTGTGAGTCGTGCTGCGGGGCTTGCCTTGACAAAAGCGATGAGCAAGGATTTAGGGAAGGATAATATTCGAGTAAACTCTGTATGTATAGGACTTATTCGTAGTGATCAAATCGAAAAGAAATGGAAAAAGGAAGAACCAAATTTATCGTGGGAAGAATATTCTCGTAAAGTGGGGCAAGCTATTCCACTTGGTCGTGTAGGTGATACGCAAGAAGCCGCAAACGTTATCACTTTTTTAGTATCTGATGCGGCAAGTTATGTTACAGGAACTGCTGTTAATATTGATGGTGGCTCTGGTCACGCATTATAAAGAGGCTAATATTTTTGAAGAAAAGAAATTTTAATGATTGCCAATTAAAATATGATAAGACAATCTCTATATGTATCTTATTGATTATGAAGAAAGCCTTGCGCTTTCTTCTTTTCTATTGTTTTTCTAAAATTATAATAGACAGAAAATTCCTACAGATGTAGAATGAACGATATAGGGGGTGAAAAGTGGCGAAATGTTGAACGAAAATTTTGCTGCATTGTTGTTACGAGTTATTCGAATTATTGTTCAAATTGGCATACTTACTATTTTCTATTATATGGGGGTAGGCATTGTTTCTTATTTGCACATTCCTCTTCCTGGAAGCGTCATTGGATTACTGTTATTAGCACTTTCACTCAATTTTAAACTAATTAAGGTCGAATATATACAAGATGGAGCGGGCTTTTTAATTGGCATCTTAACGTTGTTTTTCATTCCAGCAACTGTAGGTGTTATTGATTACCCAGAACTCATGACAATCACTGGTCTGCTTATTATTTTAGCAGTTATTGTTAGTACGTTAATCTCTATCTATGTTACAGGATTGCTGACACAACTCATTGAAAAAAGAGAAATAGCGAAAAAAGAAAGCTCGAAAACTACGGTGGAAGAAGGAAAGGGGGAGTTAACTGTTGATTGAAGTACTTGTTGTTCTTAGCACCATTATCCTATTCATTTTATTTACAAAGCTCTATCAACGATTTCCTCATCCTATCATGATTCCTTTGGTCACCACTACGATTGTCAGTGCAGTGATCTTACTTGTTTTTGATATTCCATATACAACTTATATGGAAGGTGGAGAATGGCTTCAGAAAATGCTTGGGCCAGCTGTTGTGGCACTTGCATATCCTCTCTATAATCAACGAGCCATTATTATGAAATATAAGTATTCTATTTTATCAGGGCTTTTAATCGGCATGATAACAGGCTTGGTAACCATTTTTGTGTTACTAAAATGGATTGGTGTAACATCTAGCTGGATGCTGACGGCCTTACCTAAATCGTTAACAACGCCTGTTGGGATGCAAGTGAGCGAAACGATTGGTGGCATTCCCCCTTTAACAGCTGTTTTTGTCATGATTGCGGGGTTTGTAGGGGCCATTATCGGACCATTAGTCATTAAGTATGGCAAAATCGACTCTGCTGTTAGTAGAGGTGTGGCAGTAGGTAGTTCTTCACATGGCGTAGGTCTTGTAAAATTAAGAGAATATGGGGAACAGGAATTATCAGTTGGTTCCTTATCGATGGGCTTAACGGCTATTATCGGAGCATTCTTCTGTCCTTTATTTGTATATTTATTTTTATAATACAATTGTCGCTTCGTGTAAAAAGGAGTTGTTGAAAAAAGATGATGTCAACGGCAGAAAAAGCAACTTTGCAAGGTGAGGGGTTGATTTCCGTTCCGCCAGCGTCCTTTCCAGGGGGCGTCCGATGAACCGCTTCACTCACTTCCGTTCGCTCCAGGGTCTCCTCTGTGACGCTCAATCCCCTAGGAGTAACGCTGGCTCCACTCCAATCAACCATTCTGCAAAGTGTCTTTACTTTTTTTCATAGTAGCATAGCAATTAAATCGCCCATTATTTGTATTCTTAGAGGGGATAGGCTCTTATTTTCAATGTGGAGAAGTGATGCGTGACAACACCTCTTCATAAAGAGTAGTGAACACCTTCACTTTATTTGAAAACCTTTGCTAAAAAGTCAGTGGGTTGAAGTGGAAGGCTACTTGACTCCCGTGGGATAGCGAGACAGGCAAAACTCTAAACGGAGCGGTAGCGGAGGAAGCGATTCGGCGCTCGCCCACAGGAAAGCAAGTAGCCTGCAACGGAAATCCATTTCTACCTTTCAATTGACAGTTTTGTTTTTCAACAATAAAAAGGAGTTGTCTCAAAAACTATTTGAGACAACTCCTTTAGCTTTTTTCAATAACCAATTGAATGGTATGGGCTAGTCCTGTGTGTAGCGTTCCTTCATGTCGAATCTGTTCACCTGTAAAAAAATGGATTATTTTATGTGTTTGACACCATTCCAGGACATTTAAAGGGTTATATAAAAAATCAAGCTGCTGTGGACCACCTGAGGCATACGGGAGTTGATAAATGGAATATAACTCCATCATGATTCGTCCTCCTGGTTTGACTGAATCGATAATTTTTTGTATAACAGTTCGTTGTTGCATGACTGGAAAATGTCCAAATACCATAATAGCTGCATCATATTTATTCACAGGAAGCTCATCCAGCAGTAAATCGGCTAGCACAGTTTGAACTGTAACATCGTGTTTCAATGCTAATTGTTCAGTTTTTTGAAGACCACTTTGTGCATAATCATAGGCAGTGACAGTATGTCCCTCTGAGGCTAAAAAAGCAGCATTACGTCCTTCACCCTCTGCATAAGCAGCGATAGTAGGGTAATCCTTCAAATAATATACATAATCTTGAATAAAGGCATTTGGATGTTCTCCATAGACATATTCTGTACTTTGAAAACGTTGATCCCATGTATTCATTTAGCTCACTCCCTTTTCTTTATTGTAGATAATAGTAGAGATATTGTAAAAGCAACTAATCGTTGTGAAAATGAAAAAAATTCTCACATAATATTCAATTACTATCTATTATGTAATGGAGAGAATAACCACAATTCACTCAGAACGAAAAGGTTTTTAGTGAGTATAATTTCCATATTCAGATCTACTCACTTCTATGTTTTATAAATGAAAAAGCTAGCCCTTTTTATTGAAGAGCTAGCTTGGATTTTTTAGAAAATTGGCTTACGTTCTTTGATAACACGAATTGTTTTTAATGTTGTATCTTCTGGTCCTTGAACTGGTAAACCTGCTTCAATATTCATTTGAATATAATGAATATTTTCTTGTGTAATTATTTCCCCGGGAATAAAAATAGGAATTCCAGGAGGATATACCATAATAAATTCTGCACAAATACAGTTATCTGCTTCTGCAAGAGGCACGACTTCTGTATCTGCATAAAAAGCATCACGTGGTGACATGGCAAGTGCTGGAATTTCTGGTACATTCACTACAGCCTCTGTTATAGCTGCTTCAGAATCAAATGCTTTTGACATACGAGTTAGTGCATTCACTAAAAGATTAATTTCCTTTTTTGTATCTCCTAAAGTCACTAAACATAAGATATTATAAAGGTCTGACAATTCTACTTCAATATTTGCATTATGACGCAACCATTCCTCAGCTCGATGACCAGAAATACCTAAATCTTTCACACTAATAAGAAGTTTTAATGGATCCATATCATAGGTCGCAGATGAGTGTAATTTTTCTTTACCTGCACATTTTAAATGCGGTATTTGATTGATGCGTTTACGAGCATCCTTTGCTAAACGCAGTGCATCGTCGATTAAATCGTATCCATGAATGGCTAGCTGACGTCGAGCTGTGTCAAGCGAAGCAAGTAATGGATAGGATGTCGATGTAGTTGTTAACATAGAAAATACAGCTTGTACACGTTTTGCAGAAACAAGACCTTCACGTACATTTAAAATAGACGTTTGTGTCATGGAGCCACCAAGCTTGTGTACGCTTGTTGCTGCCATGTCAGCACCTGCTTCCATAGCTGAATATGGTAAGTCATCATGGAATTTTATGTGTACACCGTGTGCTTCATCTACTACTACCGGAATATTACGGTCATGAGCAATCTCAACAATACGTTTTAAATCAGCAGTAAAGCCAAAATATGTCGGATTAATCACAAGTACTGCCTTTGTATCTGGATAAGCATTCAACGCTTTTTCAACAGCTTCTGGAGATATGCCATGCGAAATCCCATATTCGCTGTCGACTTCAGGATGAATAAAAATTGGAATGGCACCAGCGAATACGATCGCTGACATAATAGATTTATGAACATTCCGTGGCACTAGAATTTTATCACCTGGACCGACGACGGTCAGAATCATCGTCATGATGGCGCCACTAGTACCTTGAACGGAAAAGAATGTATGATCAGCACCAAAGGCTTCAGCTGCTAGGTTTTGGGCTTCTTTTATAGCACCCTTTGGTGAATGTAAATCGTCTAGTGGAGCAATATTAATTAAATCAATTGATAAAACGTTGTCGCCGACGAATTCTCGGAAAGCAGGATCCATTCCTTGCCCTTTCTTATGGCCTGGAATATGGAACTGAATGGGATGTCTGTTCCGATGTTTTAGTAATACGTCGAACAATGGAGTCTCTAATTGTGACAACGCAGGTACCACCTCACTTTATAATATCTAAGAAAACAAATGAATTATAGCACCTAACGACACGAAAAAATAGGCTTTTCCTAAAAAATAAAAGGATTTTTTTCAGGATATCGAGAAAATAGTATTGAACGAAAGGGGAGGTACTATGAATTGGAATACACGGGTGACGGATCTTTTACAGGTTAAATACCCAATTATTCAAGGAGGATTGGCTTATTTAGCCTACGCTGATTTAGCAGCAGCTGTGTCGAATGCTGGTGGTCTAGGTCAAATAACGGCCATGAGTTTACGAGATCCCGATTTGTTACGAGCAGAGATCCATAAAGTACGAACATTGACTGATAAACCATTTGGTGTGAATTTTGCGATTGGTATGCATGGTACAGGCTATGAGGATATGGTGCGTGTTGCTGTCGAAGAAAAAGTTCCTGTTGTAACAATGACGGGAGGAAATCCAGCACCTATATTTGATTTGCTGGCAGACACGGACATAAAAAAATTAGTCCTTGTAGCTGCTCGTAGACAAGCTCAAAAGGCTGAGCAGCTAGGAGCAGATGCTGTGATGGTTGTGGGTCAAGAGGGCGGCGGTCATTTGGGACGTGATGATGTAGGTACAATGGTACTTGTTCCTCAAGTAGCTGATAGTGTGAAAATTCCTGTCATTGCTTCTGGAGGAATTGGCGATGGTCGGGGCTGGATGGCGGCTCACGCGCTGGGAGCTGAAGGCATTGAAATGGGCACTCGTTTTATAGCAACACGAGAATGTGTCGATGCTTCAGAGGCTTATAAAGAGGCGCTACTTGCAAGCACGGAGGCCGATACAACTATTATTAAGCGTTCTATTGGTGCACCAGCTCGAGCTTTACGCAATGAATTTACGGCTAAGATTTTAGAAATTGAAGAAAAAACACCAACATATGAGGCGTTGAAAGAATATATAGGTGGTTCAGCCAACAAGCGTTTTATTTATGACGGTGATAAGAATCAGGGCTTTGGCTGGGCTGGGCAGGTAACAGGAATGATTCACGATATCCCAACCGTTGAAGACCTCATCAAGCGAATGGTTGCAGAAGCTGAAAGTATACGGTTAAAATGGGGGCAATAACGTAAAGGTGGTTTTGTCGAATGGAATATTCTTATCCGTTTTCAACTGATTGGTCCACAGAGGAGATTGTGGATGTTGTTCAATTCTTCGAGGGGATTGAGAAAGCTTATGAAAAGGGCATCAAGCGTGAAGTCATGCTGGCTAAATATCGACGCTTTAAAGAGATTGTGCCTTCCCAAGCACAGGAAAAGTCAATATTTCGTGAATTTGAAGAGGCAAGTGGATATATTAGCTATCCTGTCGTAAAGCAAACAAAGGAAGCCGAAGATGGGATGATCATAAAAGTTGCCCCTAGAAACGGTCGATAAAAAAGTGGATGTGAGGTCAACTCACATCCACTTTTTATTTTTTTGTGTTAAAAAACGACATTTTGCATAAACTACATCAATAAAAAACTTTATAAGGTGAACTTAACCACATTTTTTAGTGGGGCTATTTTCCAACAATAACGTTGTAAAGAGGAAGTAAGCTGTTAAATGTGTCTTCTGTTAATTGTTGTAATTCACTTGCTGTTAGTTTTGTTGCTTGCTCTTTTTGAATGTGACGGCCAATTAAGAACTCACCCTTTTTGACATCTCGTAAGCGGATAAGCAGGTCTTCAAGCTTGTCTTCTTTTGCATCTCCGAGAGAAATGGCCTCTGGGGACATATGGTCTCCTGACACAATAAAATCATCTGGAAGCTGCTCAATTAAAGGTTTATGAGCTAGTAAACGCTCAGCCATAACATTTTTTTGTGGCGCTTCATAAATAATAGCTAAAACGATGAATAAATGTGTGTGCCATAGACCAATCTGAAAGTGAGGCAATGATTTATAACCTCTTTTATAGGGAGCGAAGGCAACCCAGCTATCTTTTGGCGGGTTAACAGTTCTTCGAGCATGTTTAGCAACATGTGGGAAGAATTCTTCACCTAAATGGCTGGAGAAATATGCAGAAAAATCTTCTCCTAGCTGATTAAATTTTGGACGTACATCCACATTTAAAGCATCCATTCTTTGTTCTAAACCGTCTATTGTAAAAACCTTAAAATCTTTGTTTGTCCACTTTATTTTTGGCAATTTTATTTTACTCCTTTCGTTTTATAAGGTTTATTTTACGCTGAATTTGGGAAAAAATCTTATAACAAGAACTTTATCAAATTAGAAAAGTTTTTGTGAAAAAATTAAAAAAAGGAAGTGTTTTTATGAAACCGATCGTAAAAATTATACGTAAAGTTGACATTGAAAAGCAATATGAGCATATTTTACAATTAGAATTAGATTATGAATTAGCTTCACTCTTTGCAGCAATGAATGAAAAAAATGACACTGAAATTGAAAAAAGTAAAAAACGTCTGGCAGAAATTCAGATGGAACTTGAAAGTTTTCACGCCTATGCGTAATCAAAATCTAATACCCATTTAAAAAATCACTTGCTGAATATTCCGACAGCAGGTGATTTTTATTGTGACAAAGGGTAAAATAGAAATTATATCATAAGGTAGTACTAGGTTTTATATAGCAAAAAAGTTATGAAGTAGTGGGAAAAGGTATCATGGACATACGGGAGCGAGAAATATAGAAGGCCTTTTCTTATATTCGAAGGGTGGGTTATTAGTGGATTTACAACAAATTGATGAATTTGCAAAAGATATCATTTTTGAAGCTGGGAGACGTATTCGAGAGGCTTTTTCGTATAATCTAGTTATTGAGACAAAATCAGGTGCAAATGACCTTGTTACCAATATTGATCGAGAGACTGAATTATTTTTTATTGAGCAAATTAAAGCTTTTGATCCAACCCACAAAATCTTAGGGGAAGAAGGAATGGGCGAGCAGGTTAAATCGCTTGATGGTGTAGTTTGGATTATTGATCCGATTGATGGCACGATGAATTTCGTCAAACAGCATCGTCATTTTATGATTTCGATAGGTATTTTTGTAAATGGCGTAGGAAAGTTAGGTTACATATTTGATGTCATGCGAGAGGATTTGTTTAATGCCATCGAAGGTCAAGGAGCATGGTATAATGATTCACCATTGCGTAAACTACAGTCTGTTACAATGGAGGAGTCTGTTATTGGGATTAATGCACATTGGGTAGCACCTAATCGACATATTCACCATGAAAAGGTGATAGATATGGTTCGTAAAGTTCGAGGTACACGGTCCTACGGCTCAGCAGCAATGGAAATTGCATTTGTGGTTAGTGGTAAATTAGATGCCTATGTCTCTATGCGTTTAGCACCATGGGATATTGCAGGGGGTACCATCATTGCTCAGGAAGTTGGAGCAGTTGCTACAAATTTACATGGTGAGGGCTTTGATTTCCTTCATCAGGATACGTTTATTATCGCCAATCCGGCTATTCATAAAGAATTATTAGAAAAATATATAGTGCCGTATGAATAAAAAGGAGCCGTCTATTTACTAGACAGCTCCTTTTTATGTTGCTTAAAGTAATCCTTGCGCACGTAGTTTACGCTTCATTTTAAAGGCTGTCATGAAAATGACACAAGTAGCCACAATACCAGCTATTGCACCAAATACACTACTAGCTGCAACAGAGTAACCGATAGCACACATTGCTAATACAGCAGCTAATGCGTAGATGGCCATTACAATTTTTGCACGATTCATAGCCTAGCCTCCTATATAAAAAATTTGTCGATCAAATATATTTTTTAGAATGATGGAAATTCTAATAAGGACATTTCTATCCTTCTTGTGCTATAATATCACAGTTAAACATTCGAAAAAAGAATATGGAGTGGAATAATGACAAACTTACGTCAAGATCTTCGCAATATCGCAATTATCGCCCACGTTGACCATGGTAAAACTACCTTAGTCGACCAATTACTAAAACAATCAGGTACATTCCGTTCAAACGAACGTGTTGAAGAACGTGCAATGGACTCTAATGATATTGAACGCGAACGTGGTATTACGATTTTAGCTAAAAATACAGCAGTAAACTATGAGGGAACTCGTATCAACATCCTTGATACGCCTGGACACGCTGACTTCGGTGGTGAGGTAGAACGTATTTTAAAAATGGTAGACGGCGTTTTACTAGTTGTCGATGCGTATGAAGGTTGTATGCCTCAAACACGTTTCGTATTGAAAAAAGCATTGGAACAACGTCTAACACCAATCGTTGTTGTTAATAAAGTAGACAAAGATTCAGCTCGTCCACTAGAAGTAGTAGATGAAGTGCTTGAATTATTTATCGAGCTAGGTGCAGATGATGATCAATTAGACTTCCCTGTAGTTTATGCTTCAGGTGTAAATGGTACAGCTTCTTTGGATGCGGATCCGTCTAAACAAGAAGAAAATATGAAATGTCTATTCGAAAAAATTATCGAAGCTATTCCAGCACCAGTTGATAACTCAGAAGACCCATTACAATTCCAAGTAGCTCTACTTGACTATAATGACTTCGTTGGACGTATCGGAATTGGTCGTGTATTCCGTGGAACAATTTCTGTAGGTCAACAAGTTGCCCTAATGAAATTAGACGGTACAGTGAAAAACTTCCGTGTAACGAAAATCTTTGGTTTCTTCGGTTTAAAACGTGAAGAAGTAGAGACAGCAAAAGCTGGTGATTTAATCGCCGTTTCAGGTATGGAAGATATCAACGTTGGTGAAACAGTTTGTCCTGTTGAGCACCAAGAAGCGCTTACACCATTACGTATCGATGAGCCAACTTTACAAATGACGTTTTTAGTAAACAATTCTCCATTCGCAGGTCGTGAAGGGAAATGGGTTACTTCTCGTAAAGTAGAAGAGCGTTTACGTGCGCAATTACAAACGGACGTATCTTTACGTGTTGAAGATACGGATTCTCCAGATGCTTGGACAGTTTCAGGTCGTGGTGAGCTTCACCTATCAATTCTTATCGAAAATATGCGTCGTGAAGGTTTCGAATTACAAGTATCTAAACCGCAAGTAATCGTGCGTGAAATCGACGGTGTAAAATGTGAACCATTCGAACGCGTTCAAATCGATGTTCCAGAAGAAAATGTTGGTTCAATTATTGAATCGATTGGTACACGTAAAGGTGAAATGCTTGATATGGTGAACAACGGCAGTGGTCAAGTTCGTTTAACGTTCTTAGTACCAGCGCGTGGTTTGATCGGTTATACGACTGAATTCATGTCTATGACAAAAGGTTTCGGTATCATCAATCATACGTTTGATTGCTACCAACCATTACTACCAGGTAAAATTGGTGGACGTCACCAAGGTGTACTAGTTTCAATGGAAACTGGTAAATCAACAACTTATGGGATGATGCAAATTGAAGACCGTGGTACACTGTTCTTAGAGCCAGGTACAGATATTTACGAAGGTATGATCGTTGGAGAAAATACTCGTGACGCTGATATCACTGTAAACATCACAAAAATGAAACAAAAAACAAACATCCGTTCAGCAAATAAAGACCAAACGAATGTTATTAAAAAACCACGTATTTTATCTTTAGAAGAAGCGCTTGAATACCTAGGTGATGATGAGTACTTAGAAATCACACCGGAATCTATTCGTCTGCGTAAAAAAATTCTTGATAAAAATGAACGTGAGAAAGCAGCGAAAAAATTACGTAACGCAGAACAATAATTTTCCGCTGACATGAAAGGAAGAGGAGTCTTGGATATTAAGTCCGCTTTATTGGGTGAACTAAATGTTATTCAAGTTGCTGCACAGACAAGTTCCGATGAAACAACAAGAGTTTATGGAAGAATGGCGGGTATAACTAGATTTTTATACGAAAATTTACCAAGCTATGAAATTGCAGGCTATGTTGTATTTCTTCTTGTATTTGCACTTTCTGCCATTGTCTATAAGTTAGGCTTTGCCAAGAAATTAAAACTATCTCAAAACATTATTATTTATGCGTTCCTATTTTTAGGTTGTATCATGCTTACGTTTTTCGCCCTATTCTTGCCAATGATCGAAGGTTTGATCGTAGCGGCCTTAATTTTAATCGTTTATAAAACAAGATTATGGCGTGAAAAAAGGGAAGAGCAACAAGCCACTAATCAGTAACAATTACGTACTTTGTAATAAGAACTTTTTATCGTGTGATAAACAGTCTTAGCGATTTTTAAGCTAAGGCTGTTTTTTTGTATGTATATCTTCTCCTCAAAATTTGTACGCCTGCTAAAAAAACACTACAAGCATCCATTTTTTCCGTTAGAGGGGAGAGTCTTCTACTTTTTTAGCACCAAAATATTACTGCTTCAAAATAAATTGATAGGCACCGAAATCTCCTTATGTGAATAAGTTAATGTCGATAGGCTTATTTTCATCATATCAAGGAGGAAAGGGAATGCGTTGGCTTACAAAAGGTTTATTATTAGGTGTCATTGCTTTGTTACTCCTTTCTTTGACGGCATGTAATAAAGCAGAGCTAGAAAAAGTCAAAGTAGGAGAAGTAACTCGTTCAATTTTCTATGCGCCTCAATATGTAGCGCTTGAGAAGGGATTCTTCGAGGAGGAGGGTCTTTCTGTTGAGCTACAAACGATTGCAGGTGGCGATAAAACGATGACGGCGTTACTGTCAGATGGAATTGATATAGCTTTAGTTGGGTCGGAGACGTCTATTTATGTCACATTACAAGGTGCTAATGATCCCATTCAAAATTTTGCACAGTTAACACAAACGGACGGTACCTTTTTAGTGGCAAGAGATAAGATGGATAATTTTTCGTGGGATCAATTGAAGGGCTCAACATTTTTGGGGCAACGTAAAGGTGGTATGCCACAAATGGCAGGTGAATTCGTGTTGAAAAAACATGGCATTGATCCTGTAAATGATTTAACGCTCATTCAAAATATTGATTTTGCTAACATTGCTACAGCTTTTGCATCAGGTACTGGTGACTATGTACAATTGTTTGAACCTACTGCAAGTGTCTTCGAGAAAGAAGGAAAAGGTTATATTGTAGCTTCGTTTGGAACAGAGTCTGGTAATCTCCCTTACACATCCTTTATGTCCAAAAGTAGTTATTTAAAGGATGAAGCTACATCTGTTCAAGCTTTTACAAATGCATTACAACGAGCACAGGATTTTGTACAAAATGAGAGTGCTGCTGAAGTAGCAAAGATTATTCAACCGTATTTTGAAAATGTAGATATAACGATAATTGAAACAGTCATTGAGCGGTATAAAGCACAAGGTTCTTATGCCACTGACCCAATCCTTGATGAAGGGGAGTGGGATAACTTGCAAACAATTATGGAGGAAGCAGGTGAACTTCCTCAACGAGTGGAGTATGAAAAACTTGTAAACACAACCTTTGCCAAAAAGGCTGCTGAGTAATATGGAATTTTTACAGCTGGAGAATATTCACCATAGTTATTTTTCAAGCACACAGGCAAAGGAAGTATTACGTGATATCAGTTTAGCCATTCATGAAGGAGAATTTGTTTCGTTTATTGGGCCGAGTGGCTGCGGTAAAACCACATTATTATCAATCATTGCAGGATTATTTCCTGCAACTGAAGGCAATGTCTATATAGATGGTGAAAAGCTATCAGCAAGTAATCAATCTAGTATTGGCTATATGCTTCAGCAGGATTATTTATTTCCTTGGAAGACCATTGAAGAAAACGTCACAATTGGCTTAAAAATAATGGAGCGTAGCCATAAAACACATAAAGTAACTGCCAATGCGTTGTTACAGGAAGTAGGATTACCTCATGTGGGGAACAATTATCCTCGAGAATTATCTGGAGGTATGAGACAACGTGTAGCACTTGCGCGTACCTTAGCTGTAAATCCTAAAATTTTACTATTAGATGAACCGTTTTCCGCGTTAGATTATCAATCGAAATTAAAGCTTGAGGATTTAGTGGTGGAAACTTTAAAAGCTTATAAAAAGACCGCTATTCTTGTGACACATGATATTGGCGAGGCAATCGCGATGAGTCAGCGTGTATTTTTATTTTCAGCAAACCCAGGGACAGTGCACAAGGTGTTTGAAATACCTAAAGCCCTTAGTGATCTATCACCTTTTGATGTAAGACAGCATCCAGCCTATTCAGATATTTTCCAAACTATTTGGAAGGAGCTGGAGAGCCTTGGATAACACATTATTTAAACAATATCAGCAATTGTTAAAAAAAGAAAAACGCTTCGTTCGATTATATCAGCTTATTATTCTCCTTATTTTCTTTGGGGGATGGGAGCTACTTTCAAGACTAGAATGGATTGATCGTTTAATTTTTAGCTCACCAACTCATGTATGGCATACATTTATTGAAAAAGTCAGTGATGGGTCTTTAACATTGCATGTTAGTGTTACATTAATGGAGACCGTGATTGGCTTTATAGCTGGGACTTTATTAGGAACTTTGATAGCTGTTGTCTTGTGGTGGTCTCCACTCCTATCAAAAATACTCGATCCATATTTAGTGATTTTAAACGCGATGCCAAAAGTTGCACTTGGTCCGATTTTGATTGTTGCGCTCGGTCCAGGTTATTTTTCCATCATAGCCATGGGTGCCTTAATTTCCATCATTATTACAACCATAGTAGTATATACAGCATTTAAAGGTGTCGATCCAAATTATAGTAAAGTGTTACAAACATTTGGGGCAACAAGATGGCAAATCTTTCGTGAGGTCATTTTGCCAGCCTCATTTCCTACAATCATTTCAACCTTGAAAGTGAATGTTGGCTTATCATGGGTAGGGGTTATTGTAGGAGAATTTTTAGTAGCTTCAAAAGGACTCGGTTATTTAATTATCTACGGCTTCCAAGTATTTAATTTTAACCTTGTCCTTATGTCACTTCTAATCATTGCCTTTTTTGCAACCATTATGTATCAAGTGGTGGAGCTGATTGAAAAGATAATCATAAAGAATAAGGCATAAGGTGAAGTGGCTCCTAAATTGAAAAAATGAAAGCGAGGTTTATCTCAGCATTGTGAGATTCCTCGCTTTTATCGTTATGGAAAATTGCTATTGCATGATATGTACAATATCTTCAAAAGATAAGTTCTCTGTTGCAATGTCATCCGTAATTTTTCCAGATTGTAATTTAATAATTCGATCACATGCTCCTGCAACAAGTTCATAATCATGGGTAATAACAAGAATATGGCAGTTTCTTTCCTTAAGTTGCTGAATAATCTCGATTACACGCTGTAGATTAAAACCATCTAATCCTGATGTTGGCTCATCCAAGATGAAAATAGATGCGTGTTGCATTAAGCCAATTGCCAACACAAGGCGTTGTTTTTCACCGCCTGAAAGTGTTGCAGGATGTTGGTCCTTTAAGTGCCATAGTTTTAATGATTTTAGCAAATCTTCGGCATATTCTAAAGTTTCTTCTCTTAATGGTTTATTTAATAATAGCTCGTTCCATACACTGTCAGTAAATAATTGATAAACTGTATCTTGCATAACTAGCCAAACATCCTCTAAACGCTTCTTTGCATTTTTTACATCACCGTGGATACGGATTTCTCCTTTTTTTTCTTTAATAAGTCCAGCTATAGTACGAGCAAGTGTTGTTTTACCTGCCCCGTTCTGACCTATTAGAGCACATACCTCACCACTTTGTAAATGTAATTGTAGGTAATCCAAAGCCTGAATCTTATTATAGCTAACGCATAAATTCATACTTGTTATGACAGGCTCTTTACCCCTAGAAGGTATAGTTTTTTTATATCCATTTGTAAGTGAGGGAGAACGTAAACCAAATTGCTGCAATTGTTGAGCAGATAATGCTAGTAATTGCTCTGGTCTATATTCCCGCTGAATTTGACCATCTTCCATATAAATAATACGATCCGCTAAAGTCATCAGGTAGTACAGACGATGTTCAGCTACAATGATGGTTTTTCCACTTTTTTTTAGGCGGAGTAGTTCATTTTGTAGGATATTAGTTGCCTGTAAATCAAGATTAGCAGAGGGTTCATCCATTACATAAATTAGTGGCTCTATCGCTGTTGCTGCAGCTATGGCTACCTTTTGCTTTTGTCCACTTGAAAGTGAATGCAATGATTGATGTTTTATCGTGTTTAAAGTCATCTGCTCACAGACATCTTCAACTCGTCTAGCAATAGTTTGTTGGTGTATCCCATGATTTTCAAGCTCAAATGCAATCTCATTATAAACATTAGCTGTAAAAAATTGTGCTTTAGGATCTTGAAAGACACTTCCCACCCATTGGCTTAAATGCCACATTGGTAGATCTAAAAGAGATGTATGGTTAATTGTAACCTGCCCATGTAATTGACCATCATAAAAATGTGGTATTAAGCCATTAATAATACGGCTTAATGTTGTTTTTCCTGACCCAGAAGGACCGGTTAAAACGATAAATTCACCTTCATTAATGGTTAAAGATATATTTTTTAGCAAGGGGTTTTCCGAATTATATTGAAAGTTAACATTTGTTAAGGCAATCACTTGTAATTTCTTTTCGTAATGGTTCTTTTGTTTCGTTATTAAATAAATGGAATTAGTATCATGCATAATAGTAGTAGCATGGCAAGGTAATCATAGTAACCAAATTGTATAGCGTACACGCTGCTTTTTTTTGTTGGTGCATCAATTCCCCTTGTAGTAGCTGCAGCACTTAAATCATCTGCTAATTTAATTGTTCTCATGAGTAAAGGGACGATTGTATATTCAAATAATTGCTTTGGCTTTATCCAATTTTTTATCTGCTTATAGGAAATACCTCTGATTTTGGCATGTTCATTGATAATTTTTGATTCCATCCGTAATATAGGAAAAAAGCGTAAAGCAACAGTAAATGTTAGAAGTATGCTATTAGGTATAGCTAACTTTTGTAGACTGGCTAGTAATTTTCCAACAGGTATCGTGCTTAAAGATGAAGCAATGATAAGTGCTGGTAATAATTTGATTGAGATAAATAGTAAAAAGCTAAAGACATTAAAAATAGATTGCGGATTTAATTGGATTAAGTAATAAAATATGCCGATTAAGCCTCCCATGAAAAGCCAAGTAAAAAAATGTGTGTATAAGCCCTGTAATAATAAGGTTATTAATGCAAGTAAAATAAGTAATATCGTACTTTCTACAGTGATAAATAGAGCAGTGATACTGCAAAGTAATAACATGAAAAATTGTATACGAGCATCAAACTTCATATGCAATTACCATTAGGACTGATAGCTAATATAGCCGGCCTTTACAAAATGCTTGCTTAAAATACCTTTTGCAATCATACAGCCTAACCAGGATAAGAAAAAGGAAGCGGCAAGCCCAGATGCCATCCAAAGTGGAGAATAAGCATATTCAAGAATACGATCAATGAAGGATTTTGTATATTTCATACTTTCGAAAAACTCAGTTCCTAGTACATAAATCATAACAAAGGCGCCAGAGCCAAATAAAATACCGTAAATTCCATAAGCAACAGCCTGCCTTTTAACTTGACGATATTGTGTACCATCGCCACTTAACAGAGTCAATTCACCAACAATACCTGCAACTATAAAGAATGGTAGCATCAGTGGTGCGCCCATCAACGTATAGATAAAGCCTGTAACCGTAGCCATAAGTAATAGAGTACCTTTTTTGCCTACTCGAATTGCCATCAATAAATACACAATACTTGAAAAGAATAAACAAATACCTGACATGTAAGGATAGATGTAAAGCATGATCGGACTTAAAATAATACTAATTACATTATGAATAATGTAAATTAAAATAGTATACAAACCAATTGTAATCAAATCTTTTGCCTGCCATTTGGACGTCTTCATACCTAATAACCTCTCTTCTAAATTATTTTTCTAAATGATAATATTTCTCAATTAAGCAAGCTACCCCATTACATAAGAAAATTGCTCCAAAAGAAAAAATATATATTCATTTTTAAAGTTGGCAGTATGCAGATTCCTTTTATATAATTGAGAGTGATTATCATTTAGGAGGTACGAAATGTGTGAAAATATTCTATCTAAGTGTTACGCTCATTCAACTAACGTCAAGCATATATGTCATACTTGGCTAGGTACACAATATGTCATACAACAGCCCAGTGGTAGTGGATTGTTACAGCGTTGTATGGTAGAGCCAGGAATTGAAATATCTATTTTTCGAGATTGTACGTATAAAGTAGAAGCAGGTAAAGTTCCTTATCATCAATGTCACTTAATTGAAATTACTTCTTTGGTAGAGGGGCTAGGGAAAGTGCGCTGTAGGAATAGTGATGAATGGATGGTTTTTAGCCCACATGATTTACTATTTTTTAATTTTTCAAAACCACTGCCATATTATGATTTTATTTGTGAGAATTTAACAGGTATTTCAGTTTGTATGGATGTAGAAGTGATGCGTAAATCTCTATGTAGTGATAATGGAAATATATTAGAGGAATGGAGAAATTTTGTTCAGACCATTTTTTCAGAAAATGGTCATATTTATAAACAAGAAAGTACACCCATTCATCAAATGTTAACGAAACAATTATTAGGGAATTTTGAAGAGAATATGTTAAATCAATTATTAATAAAGACCAAAACATTGGAATTTTTAACACATAGTATTAATCAAAATTCTAGTAGTGTATGTACAAATACATTGGCTTGCTGTCACGATTCAAGAATTCATCAAATAAAGGAACAAATTGACAAGGACTATTGTAAATCTCTTCAAGTAAAAGCTTTAGCTCAGACATATCATATAGCTTTAGCTGATTTACAAGTGGGCTTTAAAAATATCGTTGGTTGCACAGTATACCGTTATATTCAAAAAAGAAGAATGGCAAAGGCTGCAGAACTATTACAAGACACAACTATACCTATATTGGCTATTGCATTAGAGGTTGGTTATGATAATCCGAGCAAGTTTACGACCATTTTTAAACGTACTTATTTAGAGACGCCATTACAGTATCGAAAAAAATTTAAAAAATAACACATGTCTTTGAACAAAACGAAAGCTGTCCATTTTAACTTGTTGTTAAATGGGCAGCTTTTTGGATTGTTTTTTTATTTTTTAGAGTGGTAATCGAAAACCATTATCAATTAGACTATGCATAATACTTTTACATTGGAGGCGCATAACTGTATGCAGAAGAAATCTAATCTCACTTTTCTTTGGCGAGAGGCTAAAGAGGAGCATGGGAAATTATATTTAGCAGCACTATTTAGTGTCCTGAGTACATTACTAACATATGCACCTTTTTTAGTGGGCTATTTTATTTTAAATGAGTTATTACAGCCTGAACCTAATTATGAGCACATTAAAGTATGGTCAATATGGACTGCAGTGATTGTTGTTGTGCGCTTTGTTCTTTTAGGAGTATCAGGAACGTTTTCACATATTGCGGCTTTTAGCGTGCTGTATCAGTTACGGATTAAAACAATCAATCATCTAGCAACATTGCCTTTAGGCTATTTTTCTAAGAAAAATTCAGGCGAATTAAAGAAATCTATCAATGAGGATATTGAAAAAATAGAAAACTCATTGGCCCATCAATTGCCGGATTTTGCAGCCGCCATAATGGCACCGCTTGTTATTTTTATTTATTTAATGACGATTGACTGGAAGTTGAGCTTAATCCTTTTAATACCATTAGGGTTAAGTTTTTTACTACAAATAATAATGTTTAAAAACTTTGATAGTCGTATGCAAAATTATCATACTCATTTAGAAAATATGAATGCCTCTTTTGTTGAATATATTCGAGGAATGGCTGTTTTTAAAGCCTTTAATATTGCTGGCTCCTCCTTTAAAAAGTTGCGAACAGCGATTGAAGAATACCAATTGATGTGGGCATCTATCAATCGTGAGCAATCTCCTTACTATGCTTTGTTTGTTGTTTTAACAGAATCTGCTTTAGTGTTTATTATTCCTGTTGGAGGCATACGAGTTTTACATGGGACGCTTGAACCTAGTGCCTTTTTGTTAATTGTTGTAATGAGTATGACTTTTTTATCTTCGCTCAAGCAATTGCTTGATTTTGGAGGCACATTAGCGATGACATTGGAGGGGGTATCTCGTATTCAGGATATTTGGCTTGTACCTTCTCAGCCACAGGGAGCAATCAATATACAGTCGAAAGAAGTACGTTCATTATCCTTTCAAAATGTATCATTTAAGTATGATACAAAGTATGTACTAAAAGATATTTCACTCCAGCTTAAAAAGGGACAAAAAATTGCCTTTGTTGGTCCATCAGGTGCAGGTAAAACGACTGCAGCTGAACTGGCAGCTAGATTTTTTGACGCAGAAGAGGGCGAGATTTGTATTAATGGTCAGCCAATACAAACGATTGCTCAACACAACTTAATGAATTTAATATCCTTTGTTTTTCAAGATACCTTTTTATCTGAGGATACAATTTATGAGAATATCATTATGGGGCAAAACTATTCTATAGAGCAAGTAGAGCACGTATGCCGTAATGCAGAAATTCATGATTTTATCGTTTCTTTACCAAACGGCTATCAGACGAAGCTTGGTGAGGCAGGTATAAAAGTTAGTGGAGGACAAAAACAGAGAATTGCGATTGCTAGAGCCCTATTGAAGGACGCTCCTATTGTTATTTTAGATGAAGCAACCTCACATTCAGATATAGAGAACGAAAGGAAAATACAAAGAGCCCTTGATCATTTATTAAAAGATAAAATGACCATTATTATAGCCCATCGTTTACATACGATTAAAGAAGCAGATATTATTTATGTGTTTGATGAGGGAGAGATTATTGAGTATGGTGCACATGCCCAATTAATGAACAAGCAAGGTAGATATTATCAGATGTGGCAAAGTTATACTAAGTATGAGAAGGGGGTATCACTCAATGTTTAGCAACTTACAGCTCATCTTTAAAGGACAATTGAAGCGCATGTATCTTCCTATTGGATTATCTATTTTAGATACATTTGGCACCGCTACTATGTATGGAGCACTGTATTATGTCATTGTAAATATTGTTCAAGGAAGTTTTACCTCTGATGTCTTGAAACTTGCATTCATGATGCTGATAGGCAGCTTTGTCATCCGTGTTGTATTCATTGGTTTTTCTCAATATTTGTATCAGTTAAGAGGTTCCATACTTATTCGTGATGCACGTATCAACGTATCCAACCATTTAAAATCCTTACCTCTAGGTTATTTCTCAAAACAAAGCATTGGCAAACTGATTAATATTTGTACAGGAAATATGAGTGATATCGAACGGGTTATTACGCACTTAATAGGCGATATTTTAAAAATTACAATGATCACTACTTATATTTTAAGTGTATCATTTTTCATTAATCCTCAACTTGCTATGGCACAGCTGATTATGGTGCTGTTATCGATTCCGCTGCTCCTCTTAGCTGGTCACTTAGGGCGTAAAAATGGGGAACATAAAAAAGATATTGTGGCTGAAGTGTTGTCGCGAGTAATGGAATATATTGATGGTATTAAAGTATTTCGAGCTCATAATCAAACAGGCGAGGCTTTTAAACGTTTGCATGATGCTTTAAAAAAGTATCGTGATGTTAGTATTAAAGTCGAATTGCAGCTTGTACCCGTTAATTTTTTATTTTTTATAATTATTGACTGTATCGTACCACTTGTTTTCCTAGTAGGCTCCTACAGTCTATTAGGAGGGACAATTGACGCTCAAGCGATGGTTCTTTTCATCATTATTTCGTTAGGTATATCCGCAATGTTTAAACCGTTTAGTCAGTTTTACACTGAAATAAAAATGTTGTCCGTAGCTGTTAATTATGTTGCATCTGTATATAAAAAAGAGATGCCTACTTATGAATTGGAAAATCCCACATTTACAGATTTTGATATAGTTTTTGAAAATGTAAAGTTTTCCTATGAAGAAGGGCAAGCGGTTTTAAAGGATATTAGTTTTACGATACCTGCAAAATCTACTGTCGCTTTAATTGGTACTTCTGGTTCTGGTAAAAGCACTATATTAAATGTACTAGCTCGCTTTTGGGATATTGATGCAGGGAAAATTATGATTGGTGGAGAAACGATTTCTCGCATAGCACCTGATTATTTGCTACAAAATATGAGTATTATGTTCCAACATCCATTTTTATTGAACGATTCCATTTACAATAATGTTTTAATTGGTAATTCACAGGCTACACGTAGGGAAGTGGAAATAGCCTGTCAACGAGCTAATTGCCATGATTTCATTATGGCAATGGAACAAGGTTATGAAACAATCGTTGGTGAAGGAGGCTCAACTTTATCTGGAGGCGAAAAACAACGAATCTCTCTAGCAAGAGCGTTTTTAAAAGATGCACCCATTATTTTGTTGGATGAGGCAACGGCATCGCTTGATCCCGATAATGAAATGGAGATAAAGGAGGTCATTGATGAATTAATGCAAGGAAAGACGGTAGTCGTTATTGCACACAAATTAAACACGATTCAAAATGCAGATAAAATTTTATTGTTAAAGGATGGACAGATTGCTGAGCAAGGAACACATGATGAGTTAATTAAATTAGAAGGAGGCTATGCTCAGCTTTATCATGAGCAGCTAGAGGCGAAAGGATGGAAAATTTCTTGATTTATCGTTAAGAATAGTTCATCCTCCAGGTAACACTCATGGTAAGACAGTAGGGGATATCAGCGAAAATAAGTTAACCTGACCTCTTAACTACAAATTAATACTGTTCCTAGTATATATCCTAATCAAGCAAAAAATCATTCCGAGAATACTCATATCTCGGAATGATTTCATGTTGTTGCAAAAAGATGATGTCAACGGCAGAAAAAGCTACTTTGCAAGGTGAGGGGTTGATTTCCGTTCCGCCAGCGTCCTTTCCAGGGGGCGTCCGATGAGCCGCTTCACTCACTTCCGTTCGCTCCAGGGTCTCCTCTGTGACGCTAAATCCCCAAGGAGTGACGCTGGCTCCACTCCAATCAACCATTCTGCAAAGTGTCTTTACTTTTTTCATAGTAGCGATCAAATCACCCATTATCTGTATTCTTAGAGGGGATAAGCTCTTATTTTCAGTGTGGAGAAGTGATGCGTGACATCACCTCTTCATAAAGAGTAGTGAGCACCTTCACTTTATTTGAAAACCTTTGCTAAAAAGTTAGTGGGTTGAAGTGGAAGGCTACTTGACTCCCGTGGGATAGCGAGACACTAAACGGAGCGGTAGCAGAGGAAGCGGCTCGGCGCTCGCTCACAGGAAAGCAAGTAGCCAGCAACGGAAATCCATTTCTACCTTTCAATTGACTGTTTTGTTTTTCAACACTAAAAAATCATTCCGAGAATATTCATATCTCGGAATGATTTTGTTATTAGCATGATTTATTTAAAATTCTTTATCCATCTGGGGTGAAGTACGATAAAAACGGAAATTGCCTGTTTCCATTCGTGCAACCGTATTTTCAGAAATGCGATCATGACAAATATCGCACATATAGGTATGAATTGGTCGATTACGCAATTTTTTTGCTAAAGGTAAATTATCATCTAAATTATGAATCGTATCGCAAATAACGCATTTAACGCGCATTGCATTCCCTCCTATTCAGCACGAATGGCTGATACGTTTTTAATAGGATTGTCAATATTTGAACCGTCTCTTAGTAATACATGGATTGGCCCATCTTCTAAAAGGGGCTTGCCATCTTGGCTATATTTTAAAATAAGTGTATAAGCTTCTTCAATTGTGAATGGATATTCTTGACCATCTTTGCAAGTTAAGACGATTTTTGTCGCTTCTTGTTTAATTTCAGCATTCTTCAAGAAATGACTTAATTCGATACCAAAAGTACCTGTTTCCATTCCTTTACGGTCAAATTTCCGCTCAGATTTTAATGTAGGTGGGAATGTTGCCCCTTCCATAATTTCACGTGACCAGTGAGCTCCTACTTCACGCATATACTTGATGTCGGCATCTTCCTCAATATCTTGAGTAATGAAGTAAGTGTTTAAATCTAATTTACGATCATCGAAAATCCACACAGTAGGATCTAATGTTAGTTGGTATGTGACTGCACCTGTGATAGGAATTATTGTTTCCATAATAGAAATCCTCCTCAAATCTTGTATATCCATGACATAGTATAACGCTAATACCTAGAGATAATAAAGAAATATAATTCCAATTCTCTATTTTCCAACGAAGACACTTGCATTTTTATCGACTAAAAGATAAACTTTATTAAGATAGAATCGAAGAAATATCAGATAATGGGGGCGTCCTCATGGATACGAAATCACAAACTTCTTTTCAAGAGAAGGCTTTGGAGCTATTAGTTGCTGATGCAGATAAGATTGCTCGCCTTATTCGAGTACAAATGGATCATTTAACAATGCCACAATGCCCTTTATATGAGGAAGTATTAGATACACAAATGTTCGGCCTGTCACGTGAAATTGACTTTGCTGTGAAGCTTGGATTGATTGAACGTGATAAGGGCAAAGAAATTCTCGATTCACTCGAGAAGGAACTTTCTGTACTACACGACGCGTATACAGACAAATAAAAAGAAAAACTCAAACGCTTCTTTGCGCTTTGAGTTTTTTTACTAGAACGAGGTTTTCCAATGAGACAATACTTAAAACGTTATGCACAAAATTTTGATTACCCCTTATTTTTTACGGTCCTATTATTAAGTTTATTTGGGTTAATAATGATTTACAGTTCAAGTATGATGGTTGCTATTGCACAGAAAAAACAAGCACCTGATTTTTTTTATCAAAAGCAAGTGACCAATTTAATGGTGGCTTTTCTCGGTTTTATAGTGGCGGCCTTTTTTCCATACAAACATTATGCGAATAAGAACATTATGTTATTGCTAACGGTCGTATTGGCGGTGTTATTCACATGGTTAAAATTGTTTGGTCATGGGGCAGATGAAGTAGGCTCTCAAAGTTGGATTGCTATTCCAGGATTAGGTAATTTTCAGCCTTCAGAGTATGCGAAACTATTTATAATTTTATATTTTGCAGCTGCTTTTTATCGAAAAGCGCAAAAGTATACATTTGAAAAGCTACAACCTACTGAAATTTTTTACCCAATTTTTCTATGGATTTTAGTGGTTGCTGGGGTAGCCTTTGAAACAGACTTAGGAGCAGTAATTATTCTATGCGGAATTGCCGTTTCAGTTGTAGCTTCAAGTGGTATTCCGTTTAAAACATTTTGGAAATTTTTTGGTGTGTTAGGTGCATTTGGTACAGCTATTCTTGGTATTCTTTGGTTATTTAAAGGAGAGCTACTAACAGGAAATCGAAAAGGACGGATATTGTCTTACTTAAATCCGTTTGAGTATGAGGATGGTAGTGGTCACCAAGTGGTGAATAGTTATTATGCCATTGGCGGTGGCGGCTTAGAAGGACGTGGCCTTGGTCAATCCATTCAAAAATTAGGATACTTACCTGAACCACAAACAGATTTTATTATGGCAATCATAATGGAAGAGCTAGGGATTTGGGGCGTTTTAATTGTCTTATGTGGTCTAGGATTTATTGTATATAAAGGTTTTTCTATTGCATTACGAACAAAAGATCCATTGGCACGCATGATTGCGGCCGGCATTGCGAGCTGGATAGGCTGGCAATCGTTTATTAATCTTGGGGGTGTAACCGGGTTAATCCCGTTAACCGGTGTAACGTTACCTTTTATAAGCTATGGCGGTACATCTATAATCATTCTATCTTTAGCGATGGGGATATTAATCAATGTTTCTATGTTTGAAAAGGTAGAGAGGAAAAAAACACAATCATAAAGGGGGATACCTATGGAATCAATCAACAAAATTCTCGTAGCCAATCGAGGAGAAATTGCAATTCGTATTTTCCGTGCTTGTACGGAGCTGAATATCCAAACTGTTGCCATCTATTCAAGAGAGGATAGTGGTGCTTTTCATCGCTTTAAAGCAGATGAAGCTTATTTAGTGGGAGCGGGCAAGAAACCAATTGATGCATATTTAGATATTGAAGGTATTATTGCCATCGCAAAAGATGCAGATGTTGATGCGATTCATCCAGGGTATGGTTTTTTATCTGAAAACGTGGAATTTGCACGTCGCTGTGAGGAAGAGGGCATTGTCTTTATCGGGCCAACTTCTCAGCATTTAGATATGTTTGGAGATAAAGTCAAAGCACGTTCACAAGCCATTGCGGCTGAGATTCCTGTTATACCAGGTACAGACGGCCCTGTAGCCAATCTAGCAGAGGTAGAGACGTTTGCTAGCAATTATGGCTATCCAGTTATGATTAAGGCGGCACTTGGCGGTGGCGGTCGTGGGATGCGTCTTGTCCATACGCCAGAGGATCTTGCTTCTTCTTATGAAAGAGCAAAATCAGAAGCAAAGGCTGCTTTTGGTTCTGATGAAGTGTATGTAGAGAAGGCCATCATAAAACCAAAACATATTGAAGTACAGATTATTGGTGATCAACACGGCAATATTGTGCATTTATATGAGCGTGATTGCTCGATCCAGCGTCGTCACCAAAAAGTGGTGGAAATTGCGCCATCTCATTCGATTTCGGAGGAGTTAAGAAATCGTATTTGTGATGCTGCTGTGAAATTAATGAAGAATGTCTCGTACATAAATGCAGGGACAGTGGAATTTTTAGTCGCAGGAGACGATTTTTATTTCATCGAGGTAAATCCTCGCATTCAAGTAGAACATACGATTACAGAAATGATTACAGGTGTAGATATCGTCCATGCCCAAATTAAGGTAGCGGCAGGCTATGGACTACACAGTGAAGAAATTCATATGCCAAAGCAAGAAGATATGCCAATGATTGGCTATGCCATTCAGGCTCGTGTGACAACAGAAGACCCTGCAAATGACTTTATGCCAGATACAGGAAAATTAATGGTTTATCGTTCTAGTGGCGGTTTTGGAGTACGTTTAGATGCCGGGAATGGATTCCAAGGTGCTGTCGTAACACCTTATTATGATTCTCTATTAGTTAAAATTTCGACATCGGGCATGAACTTTAAAGAAGCTGCTGCGAAAATGGATCGTAATTTGAAAGAATTCCGTATTCGTGGTGTCAAAACGAATATCCCATTTTTAAACAATGTCGTTACGCATGAGAAATTTATATCAGGTGCCTTTGATACAAGCTTTATTGATACAACACCAGAGCTTTTCGAGTTCCCTGTTCGTCAAGACCGTGGGACAAAGCTATTAAGCTATATCGGAAACGTGACATTAAATGGCTTCCCAGGAGTAGAAAAGAAGTCAAAGCCCATTTTTGTTCAGCCGAACCAACCTAAAATCGATCCTTTAATTGTACCACCAGCAGGTACGAAGCAGATTTTAGATACACAAGGGGCAGATGGCTTGGTGCAGTGGATTTTAGCACAGGACGATGTACTACTAACAGATACAACATTCCGTGATGCGCATCAATCATTACTCGCTACACGTGTTCGTTCGCAAGATATGTACCAAATTGCCGATGCGACAGCACGTATGATGCATCAATTATTCTCGCTGGAAATGTGGGGCGGGGCAACATTTGACGTAGCCTATCGTTTCCTGAAAGAGGATCCGTGGGAGCGCCTAGCGAAACTGCGTGAACAAGTGCCAAATGTGTTATTCCAGATGTTACTACGTGGAGCTAATGCTGTTGGTTATACAAACTATCCTGACAATCTAATTCGTGAATTTATAGCGGAATCAGCTTCATCAGGTATTGATGTATTCCGTATTTTCGATAGCTTAAACTGGATTAAAGGTATGGAAGTAGCGATTGATGCGGTGCGTCAATCAGGAAAAATTGCCGAAGCAGCAATCTGTTATACAGGTGACATTTTGGATGATAGTCGTGCGAAATATTCTGTGCAATATTATAAGGATATGGCGAAGGAGCTAGAGGTAGCAGGTGCACATATTCTAGCTATTAAAGATATGGCTGGTTTACTGAAGCCAGAAGCGGCCTATCGTTTAATTTCCGAGTTAAAAGAGACGACAAGTCTGCCAATTCACTTGCATACGCATGACACAAGTGGCAATGGAATTTACTTATATGCCAAAGCGATTGAAGCTGGTGTAGATATTATCGATACAGCACTTGGGTCTATGGCGGGCTTAACATCTCAGCCAAGTGCAAACTCCTTGTACTATGCGATGAAGGGCAGTAAACGTGAGGTACGTGCGGATATCGATTCTATGGAGAAATTATCGTACTACTGGGAAGATGTTCGTAAATACTATAAAGATTTCGAAAGTGGCATGATCAGCCCACATTCAGAAATTTATGTGCATGAGATGCCTGGTGGACAATATAGTAACTTACAGCAGCAAGCAAAAGCAGTAGGTCTTGGTGATCGTTGGGAAGAAGTGAAGCGTATGTATTCCCGTGTAAATTTACTGTTTGGTGATATTGTCAAAGTGACACCATCTTCCAAGGTGGTAGGTGATATGGCTTTATTCATGGTACAAAATGATCTAGACGAAAATACGGTCTTAACAAGAGGGCAAACGATTGACTTCCCAGATTCAGTCATTGAATTTTTCCAAGGCTATCTTGGGCAGCCACATGGCGGGTTCCCAGAGGCATTACAACAAGTGGTGCTAAAAGATCGCGAAGCAATTAGCGTTCGTCCAGGAGAATTATTAGAGCCTATTCAGTTTGATCAATTAGAGGCTGTGCTAGAGACGAAATTAAATCGTCCTGTAACGAAAAAGGATGTACTGGCTTATGCTCTCTATCCAAAAGTCTTTGAGGAGTATGCAAAAACGGCAGAATCCTTCGGCAATATTTCGGTTCTCGACACACCAACATTCTTATATGGCTTAAAGCTTGGAGAAATTATTGAAGTCGAAATCGAAAAAGGGAAAACATTGATTATTAAACTCGTATCAATCGGGGAACCGCAACACAATGGAACACGTGTCCTGTACTTTGAGCTCAATGGACAATCGCGTGAATTGGTGATTCAAGACATGACTGTTGAGGTAGATGGCAATCTAGCATTAAAAGCCGATCCAAGCAATCCAAATCAAATCGGTGCTACAATGCCAGGTACTGTGTTGAAAGTCGTTGTTTCTAAAGGTAGTCCAGTTAAACGTGGCGATCACCTATTAATTACAGAAGCGATGAAAATGGAAACAACTGTTCAAGCACCAAAAGACGGCATTGTAAAAGAGGTATATGCAAGTGCAGGAGATGCGATTTCAACAGGGGATTTACTGATTGAAATTGAATAAATAGTCGTGAAAAGAGGTTATTAGATACTTTTATTAGTATCTACATAACCTTTTTTTATTGTGTTTAAGTGATAAATTATATAAGATTTGATTAGTTAATCAAAAAAATGTTCAATCAATCAATTGGAGGTTCTATGGATCGTAATAAAAATACCTTTATTCAGGAAGCAAGAAAGCAGCAAATTATTGAAGCTACGATAACGACCCTTGATGAAATTGGTTATGTGAAGGCGAGTTTAGCACAAATCGCTAAACGTGCTTCTATTAGCACAGCATTAATTTCTTATCATTTTGTAGATCGACAAGATTTAATCAATCAAAGTCTGCAAGCGCTAATTGATCAATCAACAACTTTTATTTTGACAAAAACATATACTGCCAATAATCCTGTTACACAATTAGCAAACTTCATAGAGGCAAGTATTGCTTATCAAGCGACACACCCGAAGGAAAATGCAGCATTATTAGAAATTGTCTTCAATGCTCGGACGACAGAAGATATCCCTTACTATAAACTGCCAGATGAAGAAGAAGATCCGTTATTGATGGCATTATGTAATATTTTAGAAGAGGGTAAAAAACAGGGGACATTTAGTGTCAGCTCTATCAATGTAATGGCAAAAGTTATTCAAGGAGCTATTGGTGAATACATGCTAATAGGGGGACCGCTTGCTATTGCAGCAGAGGATTATAGTTACGAAGTAACAAATATTATATGGACAGCAATGAAAGTAGAGGGGGCAAAAAATGCTTAAAGCACTATTTAACTGGATGTTTGTCATTGGTTTAATTCTATTAGGAGGCCGTCTTGTAACGATAATTTGTCGATATTTCGACATTCCCTTTACAACATTTTTTAAAGATTATGCACTAGTATCCATGATTATTTTAATTGTAGGAATTATAGGGACAGAGGCTATGAAGAAACAAAAATAATCATAGAAAAAAGATTCGACACATCATTGGTGGCGAATCTTTTTTAATGGGCTATTTCTTTTTTTCATTATAATTACTTCGAGCAACTAGCATGATCATGTAACATAATAAACCGAATAAAAGGGAAATAAATAATGAATGCAGTAAAGCGACCGTTAAATTCAGTTTAGTTAGGACTACTAACATACCAGCAATCACTTGTAAAACTACTATAGTAAAGGCAATTACCCATCCATAGTAAATAACACGTTGGTTTTTATACTCTTTCACAGCGTGCCAAGTTATGTATGCAATCCAAATGAAAATAATAAGAACAGCTAATCGATGTCCCATTTGCACCCATTCGTACATGTTATTCGGCGGTGCGAAAGGTGTTTCATTATAGCAAAATGGCCAATCAGGACAAATTAAGCTCGAATCTGTATGACGAACTAACGCCCCTGTATAAACGACTAAATAAGAATAAATTGTGACAGCAATTGTATGCCAACGTAACTTTTTACCAATAAATACGTTATCAGCATCAAATTTCCGATCGACTTCAAATACAATCATAGAAAGAAGAAGAACCGCAGCAAAGGAAATAAGAGATATCCCAAAATGAAGTGCTAGGATGAAATCACCTTGCCCCCATAATACTTGAGCTGCTCCAATAAGAGCTTGCGCGATTAAGAAAAACATTGCTAAGAAACCTAATAGCTTTACTTCACGAATATGTCCGAGTTTACGCCATGTCCAAATGGTTAACACAAGAATTGAAATAGATACGACTCCAGTTACAAGACGATGTGAGAATTCAATAAGGACTTCTGGTGTAATCTCCTTTGGAATAAGAGATCCATTACAATCAGGCCAGTTTCGACCACAGCCTAGGCCACTATCTGTTTTTGTAACGAGAGCCCCACCTAATAATATAAGGAGCATCCCTACTGTAGCGGCAACAGCAAACCATTTCAAATACCTGTTGTGTTGCATAAAATGAGTCACCTACTTTATCTATCAACATTACAAGAACGTAATGTTTCTGCTACTAGATAATATCGAAAATACGTATAAAAAACAACTTGTAAAGAGAAGGGACTACTAGATGTCGATTCCATTTCACAAATTGTTCATAATTTCGTGCTTTAACCTTCACAATTCATTTTAGAAAATGTTTTACTATAGATATGTTGTTTTTAATTATATTTCTAGACAAAACTAATTTTTACAACTTCATCTAAATTTCACTTAATGTCTAGAAATCAATCGCAAATTTCGCTATAGTTATTGTTAGCGGAATATGCTTACAAAAATGAAAGGAGAGGTATTATGTCAAACGGTCGTACACTGGCGGCTACTAGAAATACTGGTCCAGAAACAACATCTGTTGTAAAAGATTTCTTAGCACTAATAAAAATTGGAATCGTTAACTCGAATCTTGTCACAACGTTTACAGGGATGTGGCTGGCTTTTCAGTTTACTGGTAGACATTTCTTGCAAGAGCTTGATGTCATATTTTACACCATGCTGGGTGCGGCATTAATCATTGGTGGCTCAGGTGCAATGAATAACTTCATTGATCAGGATATAGATCCTATCATGAAAAGAACAAAAGCAAGACCGACAGTGACAGGCAGATTTAAGCCAAACTTTGTGTTGACCATTGCCCTCTCATTTTTAATTGTAGGTGAAATTTTGTTATTTGCGGCATCGTTTGCAGCCGGCATGTGGGGACTAGTAGGAATATTTGCTTATGTCGTTCTGTATTCAATGTGGTCAAAGAGGAAGCATGTTAGTAACACGGTTGTAGGTAGTATTTCGGGGGCTATTCCTCCTGTTATTGGATTCGCAGCGGTTGAGCCTGCGTTAGGTCCAGGAGCACTAGCTTTATTCCTTATTATGTTTGCATGGCAACCACCACATTTTTATGCGCTTGCTATGAAACGGACTGAGGAATATCGTGCGGCTAAAATACCAATGCTACCTGTTATAAAGGGATTTAAACGTACAAAGTACTCAATGTTATTCTGGATTCTTTTATTATTACCGTTACCTTTCCTTTTAACAGAGCTTGGAATTGGCTTTTTAACTCTTGCTACTGCATTGAACTTGGGTTGGTTAATACTAGCTCTGAAAGGCTTTACAACAAAAGATGATATGAAATGGGCAAATAAAATGTTTATTTATTCGTTGAATCATATGACCATACTATTTGTATCCATCATAATATTTGCGGTGTTTAGCTAAAGTTAGGGATTCTTTCTTTTTATAAGAATTCATATAGACAGAACTGATGTCCTAGGTACACATGAAAATACAACAAAGAAAGAGGGGTTTAATTAAGCTATGATGAAAGGGCTTAAAAAATGGCGTCTTTTTTCACTTCTAGCAGTGATGATGGTTTTCCTTTCAGGTTGTGGTGAAGATTATCTTTCTACACTAAAACCATCTGGAGAAGTAGGTAAACAACAATTGAATTTATTACTGTTAACTACTGTAATTATGACGCTAGTAGTAGTAATAGTATCCGTTATTTATTTACTTGCATTCTTAAAATACCGTCGCTCACGCGTTGGTGAAAATGTTATCCCTAAGCAAGTAGAGGGTAGTCATACTTTAGAAGTGATTTGGACAGTTATTCCGATTATTTTATTATTAATTATCGCTGTACCAGTTGTTACAACTACTTATAAATTTGCAGATGTAGCTGCAATGGATGAAGTAGATGAAGAAGGGAACAAAACAGCCCTAACGATCAATGTAACGGCAAAATTATACTGGTGGGAATTCGAATATCCTAACCAAGGTATCGTAACGGCTCAAGAGCTAGTGGTACCAACAGGTGAAAAAGTTTACTTTAATTTAAAAGCTGCCGATGTTAAGCACTCATTCTGGATTCCTGCTGTAGGCGGTAAAATGGATACAAACGTAGAAAACTTAAACAAATTCTACTTAGTATTCGATAAAGAATCAAAAGATCTTAAAGATGGCGTATTTTATGGAAAATGTGCTGAATTATGTGGTCCTTCACATGCATTAATGGACTTTAAAGTAAAAACATTAAGCCCAGATGCATTTGACGCATGGGTTGATGCAATGAAAGCGACAGAAGGACAAACAGCTGACAAAGCTTCAACTGATCTTGGTGAAGCAACTTTTGCTAACAGCTGCTTAGGCTGCCATGCTATCTCTGGTTCTGGAGCAGGTGGTACACCAGGTCCAAACTTAACTACGTTTGGTGACCGTAACCGTGTTGCTGGTTTCTTAGAGCATAATGAAGAAAGCTTAAAAGCTTGGATTAAAAACCCTGAGGAATTTAAACCAGGTAACTTAATGATGAATGCTGAAGGCACTGCGCCTATCTACGGTGATTTATCTGATGAAGAAATTGAAGCTCTTGCAACTTACATCATGGGCTTATCAGTAGAAAAATAATTTTCGTTCTATGTAACAAATTTTGAGGGAGGTAAAAGTTGTGAGCTCATACACACAGAAAAAGGGCTTTGGAGCAGCTGTCTGGGATTACATCACTACTGTTGACCATAAAAAGTTAGCAGTGATGTATTTATTAGCCGGTACATTGTTCTTCGCTATCGCTGGTTTTGAAGCATTATTAATGCGTATTCAATTAATGAAACCAAATAATGATTTCATATCAGCTGGTTTTTTCAATGAATTATTAACGATGCACGGAACAACAATGTTATTCCTAGCTGCTACGCCACTACTATTCGCATTTATGAACATGCTTGTACCATTACAAATTGGTGCGCGTGACGTTGCATTCCCGTTCCTTAACTCATTAGGGTTCTGGTTATTCTTCCTAGGTGCAGTATTCCTTCACCTGTCATTCTTTATGGGTGGCGCTCCTGATGCGGGCTGGACTTCTTATGCATCATTATCTTTATACTCTCCAGGACATGGTATTGATTTCTATGTTCTTGGTTTACAAATTTCAGGGGCAGGTACTTTAATTTCAGGTCTTAACTTTATCGTTACGATTATTACAATGCGTGCTCCAGGTATGACATTTATGCGTATGCCATTATTCACTTGGACTGCTCTTGTATCAAGTGCATTAATTTTATTCGCATTCCCTCCATTAACAATTGGTTTATTAATGATGTTATTTGACCGTATGTTCGGTGGTAACTTCTTTGACCATACAATGGGTGGTAACACAGTAATTTGGGAGCACTTATTCTGGATCTTCGGACACCCAGAGGTTTATATCTTAGTATTACCGGCATTCGGTTTATTCTCTGAGATTATTCCAGCGTTCTCTCGTAAGCGTCTATTTGGATACTCTTCAATGGTATTCGCTACAATTTTAATTGGTTTCTTAGGGTTCATGGTTTGGGCTCACCATATGTTTACAGTTGGTCTTGGGCCAACAGCAAACGCAATCTTCGCTGTTGCAACAATGGCAATTGCGGTTCCAACAGGTATGAAAGTATTCAACTGGATCCTAACTATTTGGGGCGGATCAATTAAAGTTACGACACCAATGCTTTATGCACTTGGTTTCATCCCGTCATTCGTTGCGGGTGGTGTTACAGGGGTAATGCAAGCATCTGCACCTCTTGACTACCAATTACATGATTCTTACTTTATCGTTGCTCACTTCCACTACGTAATCGTTGGTGGTATCGTTACAGCATTATTCGGTTCAGCGCACTTCTACTGGCCAATTTTCTTCAACCGTATGTTAAACGAAACGCTTGGTAAGATTACTTTCTGGGTATTCTTTATCGGATTCCATTTAACATTCTTCCTTCAACATTTCTTAGGTTTGATGGGTATGCCACGTCGTGTATTCACTTACATGGATGGTCAAGGTTGGGATCAATTCAACTATATCTCTACAATCGGTGCATTAATGATGGGTGTAGGGGTTATCTTAATGGTAATCAACTGCTTAATGTCTATTAAGGGCAAACCAGCAGGTCGCGACCCATGGGGTGATGGACGTACTTTAGAATGGTCAATTCCACAACCAATTCCATTCTACAATTTCCGTCAAACACCACTTGTTCGTGGTTTAGATCCATGGTGGATTGAAAAACAAGAAGGTAATAAAGAAGTTACATTTGCTGAGCCACTAGGTGATATCCATATGCCAAATAACTCAGCGATTCCATTCGTTATTTCATTAGGTATGTTTATTGCAGCATTCGGTGCACTTTACAATCCAGATGCAGATAAACCATGGTCAATCTATGTATTAATCATTGGTTTAGCGATTACATTTGGTGCGATGATTGCTCGTTCTGTTAAAGACGATCATGGCTTCCATTTACACAAAGAAGAAATTATTGAAATTGAAGAACATCTTTACGGCAAAGGAGGAAATAAATAATGGATTTCAATACTAAATTTACTCCTCATACTTGGCCAGATCATCCTGAACAAGCTACGATGGAAGGTAAAAATAAAGTCGTTGGTTTCTGGATTTTCCTTGCCTGTGAAGTTGTACTTTTCGCAAGTTTATTCGCTACTTATTTAGCGCTTAAGAACAAAGGGCCAGCTGGCATGGAGTTCACAACTCAAGGTTTATTTGAATTACCATTAGCATTTGCTATGACGATGTTATTATTAACATCATCACTAACATCTGTTTATGCAATTTACCATATGCGTAACTTTAACTTTAAAGGCATGCAAACTTGGTTAGCGATTACATTAGCTTTAGGTCTTGGATTCTTAGCACTTGAAATCTATGAGTTCAACCACTATGTGCACCTTGGTTTTACATTTAACCAATCTGCATTCGCAACAGCGTTCTATTCTTTAGTTGGTACACACGGTTTCCACGTAACTTTAGGACTTGTATGGATTGGAACTTTAATGATCCGTAATGCTAAACGTGGATTAAACCTGTACAATGCACCTAAATTCTTCGTAGCTGCTTTATATTGGCACTTTATTGACGTAGTTTGGGTATTTATCTTTACAGTAGTTTACTTGATGGGAGTGATCGGATAATGTCTTCACACGATACACCTATAGTTGCTAAGACACAAGCACAGTATGAGTATGATCGTCATCATAATGCCGTTCATATGCGTAAACAAGTAATCAACTTTGCGATTATGATTTTCTTTACTTTTATCGCATTCGCAGTAGTTGCAGCTGATTTTTCTAAATACTTAATTATGCCATTCGTATTATTGTTGGCTGGCGTTCAAGTTGTACTTCAACTTTATTCTTTCATGCACTTAGAAGACAAAAAAACTCACTTTGGTGGCGTTATTGGTTTCTTCATGTGGATGGGAATTTTAATCGCATTTACATTCTTCTTAGCATTTTTAACAATCATTTGGTGGTAATCACCGAAAAAGCACGTTCGTTATTTTGTACGAACGTGCTTTTCTTATGTTTTAAAGGTATTTAGGTATCAAATGAAGCAAACAATGTTAAACTTAACATTTGTTCACCTTTCGTTCATTGCAGTATAGCTGTAAGCGTTTTATAATAGGAGTACTGAAGTTTAAAGGAGTGCGTTCTATATGCCACTTAGTATATTTGGTTTTCAAGCATTGTGGAGCCCATATTTAATAGGGGTTCTTGTTTTTATAACAATCATCTATTTTTTAGTCACAACAAAGTGGCGTAAAGATTTTAAAGTAAGTGAACCTTTGAAAAAAAGTGAAGCTATTTATTTTGTGTTAGCTATGATTACCATTTATATTATCAAAGGATCCCCTATTGATTTAATGGCTCATATTATGTTTACCATGCACATGGTGCAAATGGCTATTTTGTTATTGCTAGTACCTATTTTCTTAATTAAAGGAATCCCTTGGTGGGTTTGGAAGGTGGCTATTGAGGCACCGGTTGTTAGAACATTGTTTAAAGTGTTAACATTACCAGTCGTTGCAGTCTTTGTATTTATCGGTCTATTTTCTTTCTATCATTTACCTTCCATATTGGATTACATTAAATTAAATGAAACATTACATGGTACCTATACATTTGTATTATTTCTTTCTGCAGTGTTTATGTACTGGCCTTTAATTCAAAATATGCCAGATAGTGCTCAAATGAAGCCTTTGCATAAATTAGCCTATATTATTGCCAATGCCGTTTTAATTACACCTGCTTGTGGATTAATCATCTTTGCCCCAAATGCAATGTATGAGACATATACAAACGGTGATGCATGGTTAAAGGCAATGGAGCTTTGTGTACCAGCCTCTACGTTGTCAGGCCTATCTTTATCTGGACCAGAGCTATTTACAGACATGAAACCTGTTGCAGATCAGCAATTAGGAGGCGTGTTAATGAAAATCTTACAAGAACTTATTTTTGGTGTACTAATTGGTATAATTTTCACAAGATGGTATCGTTCTGAGCAAAAAGATCCAGATAAAATCACTGCTGATGCTTTAGCTGCCCATCAAAAAAAGTGGGAAAGTCAACAGCAACATTAATTGAAGAATAGAAATTAACTTTGTATAAGGGGTTTTGACAATGGAATTGCAAATTTTGCCTACTATTAGTACATCGTTTATCGTTATTAGTGCTGTACTAGTAGCGATAGGATGGGGCTTAATTATAAAAAGAAATGTAGAGGGGCATAAGAAAGTAATGCTTGCTGCAGGGGTTGCGGCACTTATTTTCTTTATTATCTATGCATCCCGTACCATCTTTATTGGAAATACGGCTTTTGGCGGTGGAGAAGATTTAAAACCATATTATACGTTCTTCTTGATTTTCCATATTATTTTGGCGACATCTGGAGCCGTGTTTGGTATCGTTAGTATTATTTCAGGTTTAAAAACAAACCTAAAATTACACAGACGAATTGGGCCAATTACAAGTATTATTTGGTTCTTCGTTGCCATAACAGGCGTACTCGTTTATTTATTATTGTATATTTTATTTGAACCAGGTGAAACAACATCTGTTATTAAAGCCATTTTAGGGTTTTAAAAAAATCTCCCTCCTTATTTTTGTACAGGAGGGAGATTTTTTATAGTTGGTTGGAATAGTGAGAGCACTACGACAACAAGTAATGGACCAATTAATATTCCAAGAAATCCAAAGATTTTAAAACCAATAAACATGGCAATAAAGGTATTCAAGGAAGAAAGACCAATTTTATCGCCAATAATTTTTGGTTCAATCATTCGTCGGACTAGAAATTGCCCAATGGTTAATAAGATTAAGACAACTGCATATAAATAATCGCCTGCAAAGACTTGATAGATCGCCCATGGGACTAATAATATAAATGAATCAAGAAAAGGGATAAAGTCTAAAACAACCAGTAGTATTGCTAGCAGTATAGGAAAAGGTGTTTTTAAAAAATAAAATGCAGCGAATGATAAAGCAAAGATACCTATCCCTACAAGGAATTGAGCTTTTAGAAATCCAAATAAGGCTAGCTTAACACGTTGACCAATAAAGATAATTTTTTGATGGTAATGAAAAGGAACGGGCGTTAATAATTTACGATTAATTGTTGGTAATTCTAAAAGTAACATGTACAACACAATCCAATAAACAAAAATATCAAATAGACGTGTGGGAATATATGTTAGTAATGTTGACCAAACATTGACGTTTGTTAAGGATAGGGAAAATTTTTCGATGGAAGCTAAAGCTTTTGCAATCATGGATTGAATTTGTGAAACGAGCTCTACGGGTAAATGATAGGTGTAATTGCTGAGCTTCGATTGCATTTGAATCCATAGAGCAGATAATTGATTAAGATAATCAGGTATATCAATGATAAAGGAAGAAAATTGTTTCCAGCTTATATAAAGGAGAAGTGAACATAATAATAAAGATATACTTAGAAAAAATAGAAAAAAGAAAAAGACAACGATTTTCCGTTTTTTTCGAAACCGTTTGCTCATTCGAACAATAATCGGTTCTAAAAGTAAGGCGGTTAAGTAGGCAAGTAAAATTGGTAACGATATGGAGATGGACCAAAGAATAAGTATACCCATTGCGATAACAATAATGGGATGACGAAAAAAAGGACGATTAAAAAATGACAACATTTTTCTCACCTACATCATGTAATAGATATAGGTAGTATGAGAAGAAAAAATTTTTTTACTCAAAATAAAAAAGACTGGACCACCAGTCTTTTCACAACAATGAAGCTATTTACGCTATACTTGCAGTCACTTTAATGTACGAAAGATTAGCGTGCGTTAACAGGTTCAAAGTTATTTTTATTTGTAGGTTCGATAGAGAATTGATCTAATTCTAATTTAACCTTTTTTAAGATTTCTTCACATTTTTTTACAAGGTGTGCTGGATAAACTTCGTCATCGCCATATTCAACACCGTGTGGATAATAGTATTTACCAAGGACTGGTTTCATTAATGTAAGGATGGCATCGTGTGCACCAACATCACCAGAAATAGCATATGCGAATACGCGTAGGTAATAACGACCTTCACGAGTATCGAATCGTTTATCGAATGTCATACGCTCGTAATCCCAGCCGCCATCACATTCTAAACCATGTTTTTTCATAATGCTGACAATTAGCTCTTGATCAGCTGTTAAATTTTCAAGGTTAGTATTTTCAAAATACATGTATAGTCCTCCTTTAGGTTCTCGTACAAAGTATACGCTCATTTTTATAATAGAGCATATTCGACATTGTTGCAATGACAACATTGTGTCAACCCAATTACAATTGATATAATAACTTACAATAATGGTGATGAAAAGGAGTGCTGTATGAAAGCTTTATTCCGCATTTTAATGGTTGGTGGTGCAATCGCGTTAATTGGCTTTATGTTTTTTAATACCCCGAAGGAAAACGAGCCATTAGAAGGGCCAAATACCAATTCTAATATTATTCCTCAAACTCAGCTAAAGCAGCAACCTGCAATAGGAGCAATGACACGTCCACAAACGGGTATATCTACATTGATAGGAAAAGGCACACAAACTGTTTTAGAAAAATATGGGGAGCCGGCAAGAAAAGAGCCATCCTCATTTGGTTATCAATGGTGGGTCTACAATGAAGATGTTTCAACTTTTTTTATGATTGGTATTAATAATAATATTGTGACACAAATTTACATAGCAGGACAAGAAATTGATGCATTTCCTTTTAAAGTGGGGCAAAAACGTGATGAAATATATAGAATGACAATCATTGACTATGAGGTGGCTGCCACAGTAGGCGAAAATATTTTCATTTTCTCGATGAGTGAAGAAGATATGCAAACAAGGCTGCTTGTCCAATTTGATGGTCTTTACGCACAGCTTTATATAGATAGGGAGACAAGTGAGTTACAGGGGATACGCTATACAGACAGTGAAACACTTGTCCTTCATCAGCCATATGAAATGAGTTATCAAGGAGAGCTTGTTAGACGTACCCCACCTTCCTCATTTTTACAGCAAGAAATTGATGTGGCCAACGCTAAACAGCTAGATGATTTGTTAAATGTTACAAGAGTCCATCATGATTTACTTCCTTTAGAAATGGATGAATCATTGGAGGAAGCGGCAAGAATGCATAGTGAAGATATGAAGGTACAAAATTTTTTAGCACATGAATCGCCGACCTATGGCGATCTAAAAAAACGATTACAAGCACAAAATATCGATTATAGTGAAGCGAATGAAAACCTGGCCACTGCCTATTTTGATGCGATTGAAGCTATGCATGGCTGGACAAATTCTCCTGAACACAGAAAAGTACTTTTGAATGATAAATACACCCGCGTTGGTTCTGGTGCATTTGTAGATTATTATACGCAAATTTATCTTGAGCCCACTCCACAAGAATTGGATAGTAAAGAGCAAGATAACGAAGAACGGAAAAATGAAGAACAAGATAACGAAGAACGGAAAAATGAAAAACAAGATAGTGAAGATTCTACAGAGAAATCAGATCAAACCTCACCATAACAGAAGAATATTCATATGAAGACAAGCTTTCAACAATCGGGCTTGTTTTCATTTTTTTTGTGCAGTTTCTCCAGCTCTTAGGCTTCTACATTTTTCGTCACACCGTTACAAACGCCGTCATATGATAGAGAACTGAGAGGGGGAATGAGGTTTGCAATTAGCAGAGCTATTAAAAGACTGGCCATGTAGCGTGACGGGGGGATCTATACGGACAGAAATTACTGGTGTAGAGGACTATGCACAGGCAGTACAACCTGGTGATATCTTTATTGTACGAAAAGGTAAAAAAACATCGGGAAGTCGGTTTGTCAAAGAAGCATTGGCAAGAGGAGCTGCTGCTATCGTTTCAGAAGAAAGCATCTCTTTGCCAATTATCGATAAAGAAATTCCTTTTGTATGGGTTCCTAATACAGCATTATTTTTATCGTATGCAAGTGCAAAGCTTGCTGCTTTTCCAGCAGAAGCTTTAACTGTTATTGCCATTACAGGTACAAATGGAAAGACTACAGTGAGCCATTTTGTCAGTCAGCTTCTAAATGCTCTACATAAACAAGCAGCAGTTATCGGAACGGTTGGCTTTTTTATCAATGGCGAAAAACAACAAACGGCTTATGAGCAATTAACAACATTGCAAGCTAAAGAATTACACCCCATTCTAAAGCAGTGTGTGCGAAAAGGTGTTACACATGTTGTGCTAGAAGCTTCTTCAATGGGGTTGCAGCAGCATAGACTCGATCATTGTGACATTGATTGTGGTGTATTTTTAAATTTATCAGAAGATCATTTAGAAGATCATGGTGGGTTAGAAGCTTATAAACGTGCTAAGAAACGATTAGCGGATTTATCAAAAAAGCTAGTATTAAATGGAGATGATAACTTTTGCCGTTCTGTAGGCATCTATGATAAGAAAAAATCTTGCTCATTTGGTTTTGATAATCACAATGATTTACATATCCAAATCGTCAGTGAATCAGTTGGAAAAACCGTCCTTTGTCTACAGACTACAGCGAGTGAGCATATTGTGGAAATTCCTTTTGTCGGAAAATATCATGTACAAAATGCTGTGGCTGCCTTAATGGCCGTATGGCGCTCAGGTGTCCCTATGGAAGATATAGTTGGACATCTGTGGACATTAAGGCTACCAGAGGGCAGGCTAGAGAAGATTGAAAATCCATTAGGGATTGATGTATATGTAGATTATGCCCATACAGCAGAAGCTTTACAAGCGGTATTACAAACCTTTGATCGTTCCAAAACAATTTACCTTGTCTTCAGTTGTGGTGGAAATCGTGATAAGGCGAAACGTTTTGCTATGGGAGCAGTAGCAAGTAAATACGCTGATGTTATTTATTTAACAACAGACAATCCACGTGATGAAGATCCAATTGTAATTAATGAAAGTATTATTGCTGGTTTTACAGAGCAACAATATTATGAAATATACTTAGATCGGAAGCTTGCTATCCATCAAGCGTTAGCAAAGGCAGAAAAGGGCGACATTGTTCTTGTTGCCGGAAAAGGGCATGAACAAACTCAGCAAATAAAAAACCAAAAATTCCCTTTTTCCGATCAACAATGCATTAAAGACTATTTTGCAAGTCTAATTATGGACGACGCTGAATAACAAAGAAAGATCCTGTAGCAATGGCAAGCTTGCGACCAGTCTCATCTTCGATATCACATTCCATGACAAGTGTTTGGCGGCCCTTATGAACAAAACGACCACGTGCAATCAATTCTTTATTCGTTGTGGTAGCGATATACGATATATTCATATTCGTAGTAACTACATTATATCCCTCAGGCACAGAGCGTGAAGCAAGCCCTCCCATAGCGGCATCAGCAATCGTTGCAATAATACCCCCATGTGGCACCTTTATCGTATTGTGAATAACAGGTGTAATAGGGATACGTACCTCGCTGACCTCAGGCTCAAACTTTCCTACCATATGTAAAGTAGCATTAATATAACGACGGTGAATGCCTTGCTGTTTCTCCCGTAGTCCATTTAAAAGATGTAATAAAACATCTTCATCTTCCTCGGTACTGTCTTGTAAAATCTCGGCAACTAACTGTTCAATCTGACCTTTAGATGTTGTCATCATTTGGAAAACCTCTTTCATTAAAATTATCAATAATGTAAAATTACCATAAAATCTGTTATGATGGGAAAGAGATTGGGGGAATTAATAATGATGATGACCTCTGACTGGGTAATCATTTTGGATGAGGCGGAAGCGCTTTGTGAGATGATTCTTTCCTCAGAACCTGCGATGGCGCTACAACAAGCGTATGAAGCAGTATATAGTGATGCACAAATTGTTGAAGCTATATATGCATTTAATCGCATGAAAGAGCAGTACGAAGATGTACAACGTTTCGGAAAATATCATCCGGACTACCATACAATTATGAAGTCGATTCGCCAACAGAAAAGGGCCCTCGACTTAAATGAAAAAGTTTCAGCCTTGAAAACTGCTGAAAACGATTTTCAGGATTTACTTGATGAGATTAGCCTATTAATAGGAAAAACAGTCTCTGAAGCGGTAAAAGTTCCTTTAAGTAATCCATTCTTTGCATCTGGTTCATCTTGCGGAGGTGGATGCGGCTCGGGCGGTTCATGCTCTTGCTCAGCATAAATAGGATGTGTATATAACATATCTCTTCTAGACTGTAGACAACTCGAAGGCAACAACTGAGTTAGTTTACAGTCTTTTTTATAATTGAATTGAAGGAGGAAGCATAAATGAAAACATATCGAATTGCTGTGATTCCAGGGGATGGAATAGGAAAAGAGGTTGTACCAGCTGCAATAAAAGTTCTTGATCAAGCAGCGTTATTAGATGGTCGCTTTCAATTTGAATGGACAACTTTTCCCTGGGGCTGTGACTACTATTTAGAGACAGGTAAAATGATGCCTGATAATGGCATTGAGCTGTTAAAACAGTTTGATCAAATTTTTTTAGGGGCAGTGGGAATGTCTGATTTGGTTCCAGATCATGTATCATTATGGGGCCTTCTCATTAAAATTCGACGCGAGCTACAGCAAGCTATTAATGTACGACCTGCGAAGCTATTACAAGGGTTACCATCACCTTTACGACAACCAAATGGCTTTGACTTTATTGTTGTAAGGGAAAATTCTGAAGGGGAGTATGCTGAAAGCGGAGGAAGAATACATAGTGGTCAAGATGAGGTGGCAATCCAAAATGCCGTTTTTACAAGAAAGGGTACAGAACGGGCGATGCGCTATGCATTTGAACTAGCCAAAACACGTCGTGGACATGTAACAAGTGCTACAAAATCAAATGGGATTACATATAGCATGCCTTTTTGGGATGAAGTGTTTGCTCAAGTAGGAAAAGAATATGAAGAGGTAGGTCAAGCATCTAATCATATTGATGCACTAGCGGCATTTTTAGTGATGAAGCCAGAAAACTTTGATGTTATCGTAGCATCCAATTTATTTGGGGATATTTTAACAGAACTAGGCGGTGCCATTATGGGAAGCATCGGTATTGCACCTGCAGCAAATTTAAACATTGAAGGGCATTATCCATCGATGTTTGAGCCAGTCCATGGTTCTGCACCAGATATAGCTGGTCAAGGAATTGCCAATCCCATAGGGCAAATTTGGACAGGGAAGATGATGCTTGATTTCCTTGGTTATCAAGATGTGGGAACAAGTATATTAGATGCTATTGAGCAAACATTAGCGCAGGGTATAAAAACGCCTGATTTGGGTGGAACTGCCACACTACAAGAAGTAACTGATGCAATCATAGATTATTTAACATAATGTTTATTGAAATGGGAAGTAATAATGGATCTAACATTTACATGAAAGGGAAGGCACACTTCACGAGTGTCCTTCCCTTTCATGCTGTTGAAAAAAGATGATGTCAACGGCAGAAAAAGCAACTTTGCAAGGTGAGGGGGTTGATTTCCGTTCCTCCAGCGTCCTTTCCAGGGGGCGTCCGAGGAGCCGCTTCACTCACTTCCGTTCGCTCCAGGATCTCCTCTGTGACGCTAAATCCCCTAGGAGTGACGCTGGCTCCACTCCAATCAACCATTCTGCAAAATGTCTTTACTTTTTTCATAATCAAATCGCCTATTATCTGTATTCTTAGAGGGGATAAGCTCTTATTTTCAATGTGGAGAAGTGATGCGTAACAACACCTCTTCATAAAGAGTAGTGAGCACCTTCACTTTATTTGAAAACCTGTGCTAAAAAGTTAGTGGGTTGAAGTGGGAGGCTACTTGACTCCCGTGGGATAGCGAGACAGGCAAAATTCTAAACGGAGCGGTAGCGGAGGAAGCGATTCGGCGCTCGCCCACAGGAAAGCAAGTAGCCTGCAACGGAAATCCATTTCTACCTTTCAATTGCCTGTTTTGTTTTTCAACACTAAGAAAGGGAAGGCGCACTTAACGAGTGTCCTTCCCTTTTTTGTCCGCATCTTATTTAGACTCTTGAGCTTGTAATAACTCAACAGCAATATCAGGACGGTCTGTAATAACGCCCTTTGCCCCATTATTGAGTAACTTTTTCATCGTATCTATATCATTGATTGTCCAATAGTGGACAGGAATATTGAGGTTATTTAAAAACTGAATAAATTTTGGAGAATCTAATGCAATAACCCCTGACTTCGGAGGGATTTGGAAAACATCCACTTTAGGATGATATAAATGTCCAAACTGACTTGAGAAGGAAGCAAATGCTTTTCTTACATCTGATTCACCTGCACCAAGTGCTACTTGATTTTGAGCATATAAATTAAAGCGATCTATTTGCTCACCATAAAAGCTTGTCACAACGACACGATGTTCAGCTTGAAGTTCTTCAATTAAGCGCCAAAGTTTAGAAGGCATTAGACTTCCTTCATAAGTGTCTGGAGCATCTTTGATATCAATGTTGATTAACATGTTTGGATAGGTTTCAAGCAACTCTCGTAATGTCACGACATTTAATTTGTCCTCACGATATGGGAAGTTTCCATCCAAATCTTCAAATTGGTAGCCATGATTTAAGGCATTGATTTCTGCCAATGTCATATCTGCAATGAGTCCATAGCCATCCGTTGTACGTTCAACTGTGTCGTCATGGAAAACAATAATTTCCTCATCTTTCGTTAGGCGAATGTCGATTTCAAAGCCGTCAACACCTAGCTGTGCTGCTTTTTCAAATGCAACCATTGTATGTTCAGGTGCTAAAAGAGCTCCGCCACGATGTGCAAGAATTACGGGGCGTTCGAATTGTAATGCTTGCTTACCTTCGCGTTGCTGTGGTTTTGAAATAGCTTTACTACCTGCCCAAGCTGCTGCACTTGCTGCTGCAATTGCAAGCGCAATTTTTGTTTTCTTACCCATATTCGTCCTCCTTAACAATTATCCTCATATAAAAAAGTAATAGTGAATTCATTGTTTAATCAATAGTAGTAAGTACAGGGCCTACTATTAAAATTAGTTGCTAGTATAAGTGAATGATGATTTTTTTTATGCCGATTCTTGCCATCCTATTGAAAAACAATCATTATGGAGGTTCAAATGTGTTGTAAGGGTTCTTTTGAGGCATGATCATCTTTCAGCATTCATCTGTTCCTGTAATGATGCTACAATTGAATTTATCTAAAACAACTGATTCAACTTCACGATGTTCAACGTCGTATGCTTTTCCATTATAACGGAAAATTGAGCGTTCTGTCAGCTAAACTCTGTTGCTATCATTTTCTGGTCTATGGTATTCTTTTATGTAAGAAATGAGGGAATCCAATATGAACGAACGACAAGGGCTAATCGTTTACGTCCATCAATTAAAACATGCGAAGTCACTTCGGAAATATGGTCATGTTCTTTATATTTCTAGAAGGCAAAAATACGTAGTGCTTTACTGCGATCGTGAGGACATTGACATGATGACAACAAAACTACAACGCCTTCCATTTGTAAAAGACGTTGTGGCGTCTTATCGTCCATTTGTAAAAACTGAATATGAAAATGCAAAACCAGATAAAGCAAAGGAATATGACTATAAGGTAGGTCTATAAACTCATGTTAATGCAGGTATATAGTTATTTAGTCTTAATATACCGATTAAGTATTGATAAAATAGTTTTGATTCCGAAAATATAGATGAGTGCTTTATTTCTACAACTACTGCTTTTCGACCGAGTTGTTCTATTTGTGCTTCAAACATTTTTTGTCGCTGTGTTGGCTGTTCTTCATTGTATGGGATGCCTTCTCGACAAATATAAATAGGCATGAACTTACTTTCGCCGACTGGTTTAAGGGCGACAGCTAAAGAAATCACCTTCTTGTCTTCTTTTGTAGATGTTAGTAAAAAGGCTTGATGAAAACGTTCCTGGTTGGTTTTAATAATTTCGAGTAGCTCGTAAACATCACCATAGCCTTCTCCTAATTCTATAAATTGTTGTGGCATAATAATTGCACATCCTTTCCAATACTCATAGTATCATGCTGCGGGAGGTCAAGCACATGAAATTTGCATTAAGCTTTTTTACTATTTTAGCACTAATCATTACAGGAACGATATTTTTCCAATATCATGCTTATTCATCTGATTTAGAAACGGGCATAGGGGATTTTCATTATTCTCAGGAAATAGAAATTGTCTATCGAGAAAATAGCTTAGATATTCGTCAACATTTTAAAAACCTACCAAATCAAAAGGTGAAAATTAAATGGCCTGAAAAAGCAACAAACGCTAGTTGCTTTATTGAAAATGAAAAAAGCTGTGATCGTTTATCAGATGAAGTCTCTTATTTTGCAAAAGGGGAGACAAAATCACAATCTGTGTCATACATAATTCCAATTGAGGGCGGCTTGAAAAATAAGATGCTCCTTCAAAATGTTTTTGCTACACTAATAAATGGTGAAGCGTCTTATTCAATTGTTTCGATTTCTACAGACAGCAAAGTGAAAGGACAATGGGTTACAGGTTTGCCTTTAGTAGGTCAACAACAACTTGTACTTGTCAATTACACAATGTTTAGAGGAAACGGTACAGTTCAAGATTTATATTGGCAAGCTGGAGAACTTAAAGCGCAAGAGCAGACACCTGTGTTATCTATTTATGCGCAGCAGGAAGTCCCTAATGATTTTCTAAAGTCATTAGAAAATTTACAGCTTCTAAGTGATGAGCATGTTGCAATTATTCAAGAAAAAAGTCCAGTAGCAGTTCATGATGAAAGATTGTTATTTTTACCAACACTTACTACACAAGCTGTAGAGCAGGAAGTAATTTTATCACAAATTAAATCACAATATAATTTTGTAGATTCTCCAGAATGGTTGCCTGAGGTTGTGGCATCCTATTTAGTAAACGATCCAATTGGTGGAGAAAAAACAAAGAAAATCATCAAAACATTAAATGATTATATGACGGATAGTCAACAACAAGCTTGGCAGGAAACATTGAAAAAGCTTGGAGATGAATCGATTTCTCCGGATACACTGGATAAGTATTTATCACAGGTATTAGATGCCAAGACATCTTATTTTGCATTAAATGCTGCTCAGCAAAATGGAACCTATCCGCTTTTATTTGAGGATCCACGTGATGTATATGTGGATGATATGTTGAAGGAAGATGTTCATGTTATTCTATATGAGGGACAGGTGTTGTATACGGCAGATACATTATTGCCTTATCTTGGCTACTCAGCTGAGGAAGGGAAGAATGGCTATTATGTAAATAGCGAGCATCGTACATTCCGTTTCCCTAAAGAGCCTGGATTCTATGTATTCAACCAACGTAGGTATCCAACTATCTCTGAACCAATCATTAAGATTGCAGATCATTATTATGTAGAAGAAGCTTGGTTACAGCGATTATTCCTCGTTGAACTACAAAAAAAGGATGAGCGTATTCAAGTATTAACACAAGAACAACAATAACTTTTGCAGCGGAGGGCCACCCTTTCGCTGCAAAATACTTTATATAGACGAAAGTACGGTGAGATGCTGATATGAGAGTTGTAGCAGGAGAGCGCAAAGGAATGCCGCTTAAAGCAATAGCAGGAAATACGACAAGGCCTACAACTGACAAAGTAAAGGAATCCATTTTTAATATAATTGGGCCGTTTTTTGATGGAGGTGTGGCGCTAGATCTGTTTGCTGGAAGCGGTGGCTTGGGTATTGAATCATTAAGCAGAGGGGCAGAGCGTGCTATTTTTATTGAGAAAGATCCTAAAGCATTCCAGGTGCTACAAGAAAATATAAAAAAATGCCGTTATGAAGAATATACAGAGCTTTTTCGTATAGATGCAAAGCGCGCTGTGAAAGCGCTATTAAAGCGTGACATTACGTTTAAACTCATTTTTTTAGATCCACCTTACCATCAGCAGGAGTATTATGACCTCGTACAGATTTTGGTTGATAACAGTAAAATACAACAAGATGGTATTATTTTATGTGAACATGCAAAAGAGGTACAATTGCCTCGAAATTTTGGGGAGTTTGTTTTAACAAGGCAAGAAACATATGGCGGAACAATTATTTCTGTTTATCGCTGTGCAGAGGAAGAGGGAGAATAAGTTGTCTGAAAAAATTGCTGTAGTTCCTGGAAGTTTTGACCCTGTCACATTCGGCCACTTAGATATAATTAAACGTGCGGCGGATGTGTTTGATATCGTATATGTAGCAGTATTAAACAATTCAGCAAAGAATCCGTTGTTTTCTGTAGAGGAACGTATGGCTTTGATGGCTGAAGTGACGAAAACCTTACCTAATGTCCGTATAGAGAGTTCTTCAGGTCTATTGATTGATTATGCCAAGGAAAAAAAGGCGAAGGCAATTGTTCGTGGCTTACGAGCAGTTTCAGATTTTGAATATGAGATGCAAATTACCTCTATGAACCGTTTCCTAGATGAAACGATTGAAACTTTTTTCATCATGACGAAAAATCAATATTCATTCCTAAGTTCTAGTATAGTAAAAGAGGTTGCGAAATACGGTAGTGATGTTAACGAGCTAGTCCCTACTTGTGTCGTGAAGGCTTTAAAAGAAAAATATGGTTTTACACAATAGTTATGCAGAGGATGTCAAATGAACAATGACATCCTCTTTTTGATCTTTAGTGCTATTGTTATTTCAGAAAAAATAGAGCATAAATAGTCGGTACAATGATTATGCTAAGAAGGCGGAATTTTATATAAGGTCTTACAGAAAGTTTTGCAGATTTGGCGATAACAAAAATTTGTAAGTGAATACTTATACTTTGCATCGTTAACAAAATCACAACGAGTAAATGGATATAAGGAAGATCTGGAAATGCTGTAACCGTCATTTTAAGACCGTTCGTTACCTCTAGAACAGCTGCTATCGAAAGCTCAATCGTATAGGGAAGCTTGGGTATCAGCTGATCTAAGCCTTGTTGTACAATGGTCTGAATCGTTGTGAAAAAGATGATGGTTGTACCAACTAGCAGAATTGTTGGAGCCGTTTCTTTAATGCTTTCTGAAAATGGAGCACTATAGAGTGGTGTGTTGTGTACGGAGATATTAGGTGGCTCAGTTTTACGAAATAAAAAGTAGCCAGTTACTAGGCAACAAATATTAAACGTATGTAGTAAACATAAAAACAACCATCCAAACGTATTACTGTGTAGTAAATCAAGGCTTACAAAACCTAATACAAAAAGTGGACTTGGTGCATGACAAACAGCTAGCAAAAAATTTGCCTCTTTCGGGTGTAATTGACCACTATTTTTCAAATAAACAATGGTGGTTGCGCCAGTTGGATAGCCTCCAAGGGCACTAATAATGTAGGCTTGTACGTATAAAGAAGCCCTTTTTGTTTTGGTACGCATAGGGGCTGTTAAACGCAGAAGCCATTGTGTTAACACAAGATAAGGCAATAAATACGGAAACAGTGCTTCCATGAAAAGATTTAAGCCTAAATCAGTACCACTATGAGCGGTTTGTGGGAATAACAAGAGTAAGAGAATTAGAATTACGCAGAGCACTATTTGAATTGTAGCAAACATGTTATCAACTCGTTTCAACTTTTTGTCATTCACATAGGCAAATGCTAAAATCAATATATGTGAGAAAGGCAAAAACATGAACGTATGGTTTTGCAAGCGTCCTAGGAGGTGTTTTCAAGTGAAGAAAAAAATTAGTATTTATGCAGTGTTAATAGTCGTGATTTGTTTTATGATGTTATACCGACTAGACGCGTATATTATGAAACCTGGAAGTGCATATGATGTCAGCAAATTTGTTACTGTTGATAGCAAAGAGGCAGATAGCGTGGGGTCTTTAAGTTTAATGACAGTCGCTATGCAACAAGCCACACCGTTTTCGTATTTGTGGGCGAAAGTTCAAAAATATCAAAAGCTAATGGATATTGAACAAGTACGAAATCCTTTAGAGGATGATGAGGAATATAATATTCGACAGTTAAAGTTAATGTCTGATTCACAATTTAATGCGAAATATGTAGCCTTCCAAAGAGCGGGGCTAGAGACAAAGGTTCTTTTTAATGGTGTATTCATATTAAATGTATTAGACGGAGGAGCTTCAGATGGTATCTTGAAAGCTGGTGATGAAATTGTCGAGGTTGATGGTCAAAAAATAACTAGCCAACAAATGCTTGTGGATCTATTAAAACCTAAGCAGCTTGGAGATAAGGTAACCATTCAATTTATACGCAATGAAGAACAACATCAGGAGACTATTACATTACAGGAAATTCCTAATGCGCAAGAACATAGAGCGGGTTTAGGTATTTCCTATACTGAAAGCAAATCGATTGAAACTAATCCGAAAGTGACGATGAAAACAGAGGATATTGGAGGACCTTCTGCTGGTCTGATGTTTACACTTGAGATATTAGACCAACTTCTTGATGAAGATTTAACAAAAGGCTATGCAATTGCTGGTACAGGTGAAATGCTAATAGATGGATCAGTTGGCAGAATTGGTGGGATAGATTATAAGGTTATAGCCGCCGATCGTGACGGTATGGAGATCTTTTTTGCACCAGACGATGAAATCTCTCAAGAAATGAAAGCGAAGTATCCAGAGCTAGAATCGAATTATGCGACGGCTGTTAAAACGGCAAAAGAGATTAAAACAAAAATGAAAATCGTTCCAGTAAAAACGGTTGACGACGCTATCAATTATTTAGAGCGACTACAACCAAAATAAAATAAAGGGATGCTAGAGCGTTTTTAGCATCCCTTTTGTTGTCTTTAGCAACGAATAGGTGGTGTTTGATAATCCTTCGGCAGCGTCAGATTCTTTGTTCCTTGCTCGATACTTAAATTATAAAGCTCTGCTGCATGGATATCGATGGCTAACATCGCATCACTAGTAGACGCAACTCGACTGATTAAGGGTAATTCTATATTCTTTTTTTGCTGACCTAAGTAAGCTTGTCCCGTCGAGCTCATACCCAACAATCGAATAAAGGAGGGCGCTTTAAAACTTTGAAGCTGCTCTTTTGTAAACCCAGTATAGATATGTGTTACCATACGCTGAAGGCGGGTCCATGTATAACGTTTAGATTTTATTTTTTCCATAAAGCTATTAAAGGTTGAGCTTGTTTTTGCTGCTTTCACAATTGCATTTTCGATCCCCTCTGTTACTTCTGCATAACGAGTAAGTTCTGAGGGGGTGTGTCTTATAATAGTGAACTGTAATAAAGGCCAAAAAGTTTCCCAGTTAGCAAATTGGTTATACTTTGTATGCCAGTCTGTTAAAAAATCAAAAGTAGCTTTAGGAACAACATTTTCTATACTTTGTAAAGAACTTGTAGAAGCAAGGGCTTTACGTATGCCAGTGGCACTTGCAATCGATGCATCTTCCTTTAATGCATCATGGTATCCTGCTGCAACGCGAGGAATTGTTAGCGGTTTGATGCTACTGTTAAGGGCCCTCGCAGCTTCAAGATAATGAAAGCCCAATATATTATTTGGTTGTGCAAGATCGATGTATGGAGCAGGGAACTTCTGAGAAAGCTGTTCATAGGCATAATGTAGGCTTTTTGGATAGCTTGCACCTGTTTTAAGACTGTCTTTAATGAACAAGTCATATTCTGCACGGTGGCTGTCAATCAGCTCAAACGTGTTCAGAAAGGGCTGAATAGAGCCGTCTTCACTTCCAAAGGCAAAAGCGTCACAGCCTACTGCACTTAATAAAGAAATGGCTCCTTTTGCGAAATCTGTGGCAGGTGCTGTACTATAGACATAAGGTAGCTCAATAACAATATCTACACCACCAGCAAGCGCCATTTTAGTGCGTGTCCATTTATCTACCATGGCAGGTTCTCCACGTTGTAAAAATGTGCCGCTCATAACAGCGATAACAAGATCTGCCTGCGCTACTTTTTTAGCCTGCTCTAAATGATAAGCATGTCCGTTGTGAAAAGGATTATATTCAACAACAATTCCAACTGCTTGCATGCTTTTCCCCCTTATAATTAATGTTTTATTTGAATCTGTTAGGAGTAAATACACTTCTCATAGTATATAATTATAGGTGGGTTTTAAAGTGGTGACAAGAAATTATCTTGACATCTATTTTTACACATTATATAATCAACAGTGTTGTCTCGAGGTGATTAAACGAATGAAATGGTCAATTCATCAATTATCTAAATACCGCCAAAACGGGATGCCAATCGATGCCTTTGTCCAGCTGGACGAAGTGATGGAGCGAAACCAGGATATTCGAGCAATTTCGCCCGTTCATGTAAAAGGGCTATGTACTTTTGGTGCATCGCAAATGACATGTCAGTTAACTGTGACAGCAACGTTAACACTACCATGTGCACGCACATGGGAGGATGTTGAGTTTCCAATTGAAGTTGAGACAGTTGAAATTTTTAGCTGGATTGACGAAGATAAAAGAGGAGACGATGACGGAGACATTCACTATATTGACGGTGAAGTCATCGACATGAAACCAGTTCTTGAGGAATTAGTTTTACTTGAGGTACCAATGCAAGTGTTCAAAGAGGATTCTGAAGGACAAGTGCATGGTGGTAAAAACTGGTCTTATGCAACAGATGAAGACGTAGAGCTACACAAAAAAGCTGACGAACAAAAAGTGGATCCAAGACTAGCTTCTTTAGCTAAGTATTTTGATCAAACAGACGAATAGACGATCTGTAAGGAGGTGCCATCAATGGCTGTACCATTTAGAAGAACTTCTAAAACTGCAAAAAGAAAGCGTCGTACGCATTTCAAATTATCTGTACCTGGTATGGTAACTTGCCCTAACTGTGGTGAGGCTAAACTATCACACCGTGTTTGCAAAGCTTGCGGACAATACAAAGGTAAAGAAGTAGTAAGCAAATAATACAGTGTTTGCTCACTTAAAAGGCTAGTAGAGAGACCATGGCTCTTTACTAGCCTTTTTGTTAGCTAAAAAAGACGGAATATTTCGTCGATTATGAAGTTCTTTACAATAGTGAAATAATTGTGTGATACAATTTATTCATTGCGACAAAGGGGGTAGAAGTATGTCTTATACGATTGATAATCATGATGGCATTATGACATTTACCATTAACCGTGAAGAGAAGCGGAATGCTGTCAATGACGAAGTGATGAATGGTCTTCAAGAAGTCATTACATATATTCGTGAGCATGAAGATGTGCGTTTTTTAGTAGTGACAGGTGCTGGCGATAAATCGTTTTGCTCGGGAGGGGATTTATCTGAGTTTCATTCATTGGAAACAGAGGATGAGGCATTTGGTATGTTAAGTAAGATGGGGAAAATATTATATGATCTTGCCACGCTTCCTGTACCAACTATAGCACTTATAAATGGTACTGCTGTTGGAGGAGGTTGTGAGATTGCAACGGCTTGTGATTTTCGTTTAGTCGCTAGCCATGCAAAATGTGGTTTTATTCAAGGAACACTAGCCATTACAAGTGGTTGGGGTGGCGGTACATACTTATTTGAACGAGGTTTACGTCATGATCGTGCAATGAAGATGCTAGTGGATGCAAAGCCGTACCCTGCACACTTATTATACGAGATAGGATGGGCTATGCGTGTTTTTGAAGGCTCAAAAGAAGAAGCCTTGAATGATTTTATTGAACATATGCGAGAAATCCATCCTTCTGTTCATAAAGCATATAAGGATATTGAGCTTCGAAAGTGGCGTGAGCGCAATATGTATGGGCGTGTGATGGAGGAAGTTCGTACCTGTGCAAAGTTGTGGGAAAGTGAAGCACACCATCAAGCGGTTAATAATTTCTTGACAAAGAAGAACAATAAGTAATGTATAAAGACAGTGATGAGAGGAAAACGTCATCACTGTCTTTTTTCATGCGATGATTCTATTTTGCTCGCTTTTGCATATAGTAGTAAAAAATGCGAGGGTGATAGATTATGGAATTGAAAAAAAGAAAAGATCAATGGACGAAGGAAGATGATGAAAGACTAGCAGAAATCGTATTGCATAATGTGCAGAATGGCAAAACACAGCTAGAGGCATTTGAAATGGCGGCCATAGAACTAGGTCGTACAAAACAAGCTTGTGGTTTCCGCTGGAATAAAACTTTGCGTGGGCAATATAGTCAGTCACTATTAGCTGTGCGAAATCAGCCTCAACAATCTATGCGAAGTCACTTGAAATTAGCGTTGACAAGTTTTGACGAATTAACCGAGGCTTATCAAACACTTGAAATGAAGCACCGTGAATTGCAAAATGAACATGATAAGTTAGTGAAATGGCTTCAACAAGGTTATTCATTAATGAAAGATTAACGTTATAAGTATGTGGCTTTTGGAACATGAATGACATTGCTTTTCTTTCCTGGAGATAAAACCCTTTCTGTATATCGTCAATAATCGGTCTATCCTGTATAATAAAAGAACCTGCGTAGAAGGTGCCTTAGATGTATTCTGAGGCACCTTATTCTTGTAGTTTTATCTTGATTCAGCGAATGTCTATTATTCAGAGTTGAAGCGTCAGATGGGGTTTTAAAGTCTGTTGAATAGGAAACACCCCAACAAATGCGCCACGTTCTGTGATGGTGTGAACAATATCGTGTTGCGCCAAAGTATTCGGTGAATGTCACAGCTTGTTTCGAGCGTGCTTGAAGCAAGCTAGATGTAATGACGTCGAAGTAATAATGAGCAGTAAAGATGGAAAGGGTGTAGACAATGAAAGTAGCGATAATTGGTGCAGGAGCAGTTGGTCAATTAACAGCAAGTTTTTTAGCAGAGTTTGGTGTGTCGGTGACGTTGGTTGCGAGAAGGCAGGAACAAGTAAATGAACTAAATGCCAAGAAGTTAACACGTATCAACGTTGATGGAACTAAAACTGTGCAAAGGGTTATTGCTACTACAGATTTGGCTAATTTACCAACGCACGATTTACTAGTGATTGCTGTTAAATACGGACATTTGCAAAAACTATACAAACCATTAGCTTCATTTCCAAATGATACGCCATTACTTTTTATGCAAAATGGCTTAGCGCATTTTGAGGAGGCACTAACCTTACCGCAAAAAAATATTGCCTTTGGTTCGGTGACCTTTGGTGCTCAATTGTTGGACCAATTAACGGTTCAGCATAGAGGAATAGGTCAATGTAAAATAGCGATAGAACGAGGAGAGCAGCAGGTCTTTCAAAAGCTACTACAATTACAGAATTCCCTATTTCCTATTGAATTGGCTAGTAATGCAGAGCAGATGCTTTTTGAAAAAGCGGTGCTTAATAGCTTAATAAATCCATTAACGGCTGTATTGCAAGTGAAGAACGGGGAGTTAGTGACTAATCAACAAGCGTTTTTACTTATGGAAAATATTTATCGAGAGCTTACAGAAGCTTTTGGAGATATTGAACACACCATATCTTTTAGTGATGTGATAGACTTATGTAGGAAAACGGCCAACAACACTTCATCTATGCTAGCGGATCGTCTACAGGGTCGAAAAAGTGAAATCGAAACAATTGTTGGTGTCATTCTGAATAAAGCTTTAGCAAACGGTCATAATTTACCTACTTTGCGTACTTTATATCACCAAGTACTTGCAATAGAGGAGAGCGGTGAATAACGTTGAAAGACCTTTTACATATAGTTATTAGTATCATTATTTTTTGTCCAATTGTTCTTTTTGTCATTGTTTATCTGGTTAGCAGAAAAGTTAAAATTCGTGGCACACATGCTTTTGGAGCAGCTTCTGATGTCACGACATTGTGCTTGTTTTTTTCTGTTCCGTTAGCTATTGGTGTGCTTTGGCGTGTAAATGTAGGGGCGCTTTTGGTGATACTTGCAATAATGATGGCCATGATTTTTACATATATTGATTGGCGGACTAAAAAGGAATTAGAAGTGAAGCCATTATTAAAGAAAATTTGGCGCTTTTTATTTTTAATACTTAGTACAGCGTATCTAGTAATTTGTATTGTGGGTGTCATTCAATCCATTGTGGAATATTTACAGGTTGTCTAAGCATTTTCTTTTCATGTTGAAGCTTTAAGCGTTAAAATAATAGCATTAAAATAGTTATAAAAATCATTCTATAGGAATGAGAATATTGATTGAATTCATAAACCTTAGTACTAGAAGCATAGTTCAGTGACATGGACGAAGTGCAAAGGCGGTCTCGAATTATTTATCTTGACCCAACACAGGTTTTTGTACCGAAAGCGAAAGCGGGTACAGAAAAATCCTTCTTGAGGGAGAGGGATGGCTTATTTCAACAAGTATTCAAATGCTTGCTGAAACATCGTCAAAAAGTGTTTGATGCCCCGAAGCCGCTAATGATGTCGCGGATTTTTCGAGCTATCTGAAAGTCGAGGCGACATTAAAAGCAACGTGTGCATAGTATGAATGAAATTCAATGTCTCGTTATGAGTAAGGAAATGATTTAGTGAGTAGAGGAGTTTATGTTAAATGAAACTGGAGTCAATCCAAGTACCTATAAAAAATCATGTGCTAGCAGATTACTGGTCGCCAAATACTGCCATTCATCAATTTTTTGAGTATGATTACAATGATCAAGCTTTTGAGAAAAGAGCGGAGCATTTAGCGCGATATACCCGTGACCAAAAAGAGTTAACAGCAATCATCCGTCAATTTATGGAGCCACTCGGGTTATCCCAAAAAACGAATGAGCATTTAGAACAATTAGAGCAAGGAGCTATGGTAATAGTCGGTGGACAACAAGCAGGTATCTTAACTGGCCCTCTTTACTCCGTTCATAAAGCTATTTCAGTTATTGCATTAGCGAAAGAGCAAAGCGCAAAGCTTCAACAGCCTGTTATCCCTGTTTTTTGGATAGCTGGAGAAGACCATGACTTAGAAGAAATTAATCATACCTATACAGTGCATGGGGAATTGCTAAAAAAGCGAACTTATGGTGAACGCTCTAGACGTAAAACGATGGCTTCTGCAACAGCCTTAAACAAAGAGTCAATGACGCAATTAATTAATACGATTATTCGAGATATTGGGGAAACAGAGTATACAGAAGCGCTGATTAAGCAATTAGTTGACGCGTTGAACGGTAGTGAAACATTTACGGATTTCTTTGCCTGTCTAATGCATCAATTATTCAAAGAGGAAGGCTTATTATTGATCGATGCCGCCAACTTTCAATTCCGTCAATTTGAAAGCAAATATTTTGCACAAATCATTCAATCCAATGAAGAAATTGCTAGAGTCGTAACGGAAAAGGAAGAGGAGCTTGAGCGTGCTGGCTATGGTAAGCCTATTTTGGCAACATATGAAGCCGCTAATTTATTTTATGTAGAGGATGGGGAGAGACATCTTTTAGAAAGAAAAAATGATCTGTTTGTTAATTTAGCGGCTAACCTCAAATTTACACAAGAAGAGCTGTTAGAAATAGCGCTTAATCATCCTGAACGTTTAAGTAATAATGTAGTAACTCGTCCATTGATGCAGGAGATGACATTGCCAGTATTAGCGTTTGTTGGCGGACCAGGAGAGTTAGCTTATTGGGCAACACTGAAAAATGCATTTTCAGCTTTAGACTTACAAATGCCCATTTTTGCTCCACGCCTTCATATCACCATTGTCACTCGTCATGTAGAGCAATTATTACGTGAGCATCAACTAACTGTTACTGACGTATGGGAAGGAAAAGCGTTGCAAATGAAAGAACGCTTTATTGCAGATGTACAGGACATTGAAGCCAAACGTCAAATTCAAGCTATGCAGCAGTTGTTAACAGAAAAATATGAGGAGTTAGCCTCCTATTTAGAGAAACAGCATTTGCATTTAGATAAAATTCTTGAGAAAAATCAAGAAAATCATGCAAAGCAATTTGATTACCTGCAGCAAAAAATTGAACAAACTGTATTGAGTAAGCATGAAACGACTATTCGTAAATTTATGACACTGCAAAATGAATTGTATCCGAATGATGGTTTCCAAGAGAGAACCTTTAATCCATACCAATATTTCAATGAGTTTGGACCTATGTTAATTGCTGAAATGCTGAAGCAAAATTATAGCATCGGTAAACACCACTATTTACTTTATTTATAAAATCAATAAATAGATACTTTATACCTAAGTGGTAATTTGATATCATGTGAATTTGATGAATTATGTCGAGATAAATAGTATTTAAAGAGCTATCCTACTAAGGGTGGCTCTTTTTTTGTATCATTTAGCTTATATCAAAAAAATCCCTAAAGGTCTAATTGCACATTAAGAGATAAAATGTCAAGTTTTTTTTAAAAAAAGTGGAGGAAAGTGGGGGGATGTGGTACATTATTTAATAAAGTGGGGTGAGTAGTATGTTCATGGGAGAATATCAACACTCCGTTGATGCGAAAGGGCGATTAATCGTACCGGCAAAATTTCGTGAAGCTTTAGGCGAAACGTTTGTTGTCACAAGAGGTCTCGATAACTGTCTATTTGGCTATCCTATGAATGAATGGCGAAAACTCGAAGAGAAATTAAAAGGTTTACCGATGACCAAAAAGGATACACGAGCATTTGCAAGGTTTTTCTTTTCTGGAGCAACAGAGGTAGAAATAGACAAGCAGGGGCGTATCAATATCCCAGCTACTCTTATGCAACATGCACATCTAGTGAAAGAATGTGTGGTGTTAGGAGTTTCAAATCGAATTGAGATTTGGGCTAAGGATGCTTGGGAAGCTTACTTTAGTGAGTCTGAACAATCTTTTAATGAAATTGCAGAAAATATGATTGGCTTTGATTTTTAACTTTTATAGGCATTACAACGTGATAGTTGAATGAGGTTAAGGCCTGAGAGGAGCGAGTGGTATGTTCGATCATACAACCGTGTTATTAAAAGAAACTGTTGATGGGTTGAACATAGATCCTGATGGTGTATATGTGGACTGTACATTAGGCGGTGCAGGACATAGTGAATATCTAGTACAACAATTATCAGATAAAGGCCGTTTAATTTGTTTTGATCAAGATATGACGGCTATTGAAAATGCGAAAATTCGATTAGCACCTTATATTGAGCGTGTTACATTTATCCATTCGAATTTCCGTTACTTAAAGGAAGAGCTATTAGCTCATGGTATTGAGCAGGTTGATGGCATTTTATATGACTTAGGCGTATCTTCTCCACAATTAGATACACCTGAAAGAGGCTTTAGCTATCACCATGATGCACCACTTGATATGCGTATGGATCAAACCGCAACACTGACAGCATCAGAGGTAGTTAATCAATGGGCATACGAAGATCTAGTTCGTATATTTTTCCGTTATGGCGAAGAAAAGTTTTCCAAACAAGTAGCGCGTAAAATTGAAGAGGCTCGTAAAATAGCACCGATTGAAACAACAGGTCAACTTGTAGAATTAATTAAAGAGGGTATTCCAGCAGCGGCACGCCGAAAAGGTGGACATCCGGCAAAGCGCATTTTCCAAGCAATAAGAATTGCTGTCAACGATGAGCTAGGCGCAGCAGAGGATTCATTAGTCGATGCGATTGATATGATTAACGTAGGGGGGCGCATTAGTGTCATTACGTTCCATTCATTGGAGGACCGCCTATGCAAGACAATCTTTAAGGAAGCGTCATCATTACCGGAATTACCACCAAATTTACCTGTAATTCCTGATGACATGAAGCCAACTTTAAAGCTTATTACACGAAAGCCCATTATTCCTTCTGAGGAAGAATTGGCAGTTAATAATCGTGCGCGTTCAGCGAAGCTTAGAGTGGTGGAAAAAATTAACGACAAAGGGCGTGAGTAAATGGCAGCAGTTCGTGTAAGGCAACAGCACCAACATCAACAAGTGCAACAACCGATAACACCACCAAGTCCACAACCCACTATCATACGTCGTAAAAAAACGAACCAAAAGTTTGAAAAGACAATGCTAATTGTTTTAGTTGGTATTATTGCTGTATTAGGAATACTCGTGTTAAATAAACAAGCAGCGATTCAAACAACAAGTATAGACATTCAAAAAATCGAATCAGAAGCAGAAGAGATTGCGAAACAGAATGTTGACTTAACGGTTCGTGTAAGTGAACTTTCTACATACGAAAACATATGGAAAAAAGCCAAAGAACTCGGTTTAACTCAAAATGAGAAAAATGTAAAGGTAGTGCCGGGAGAATGAAAAAAAAGAGATTTCGATTCCAATGGGGAGCCTTTCTATTATTAATTTTTTATGGAGGGCTCTTTTTTCTATTATTTACAAGAATGGTGACATTACAGGCTACAGGTGAAGTAGAAGGACAAGAGCTTGCAGCGAGAGCAGCAGCTAAGTATGGAAAAGAAAGTGTGATTACAGCCAATCGTGGGAAGATTTATGATCAAAATGGACAAGTGATTGCGGAGGATACATTAAGTTATCGCATGATTGCCATTGTAAGTGAAAAGGCTACAACAGATCCTAAGAATCCACGACATGTAGTGGATTCCGAGAAAACGGCAAAAGTTCTAGCAAAATATATTCCAGCGATAAAGGAAAAGGAAGACGAGATTGTTAAAAAACTGAACAATCGATATAGAAGTGATGGTGAACCTTTATATCAAGTTGAGTTTGGTAGCGCAGGTCGTGGCATTAGTCACGAGGTCATGAGTAAAATAAAGGAAGAAAAATTACCAGGAATTCTATTTGTGAGTGACTTAAAACGTTATTATCCAAATGGTGTATTTGCCTCTCATTTAATTGGCTATGCTCTGAAAAAAGATAATAAAGATGGCACAGTCACTACAAAGGGAGAAATGGGCCTAGAATATACGTATGATAAAGAACTTACAGGCGTTAATGGCAAAGTGGAATATGAGACAGATGCTTTCCGCTATTTACTTCCGAACAGTGAGAAAATGATTACACCTGCTAAAAATGGGGATGACATTTATTTAACGCTCGATAAAACAATCCAAAGCTTTTTAGAGGAAGCAATGACAAAGGTAGAACAGGAATATAATCCTGAGTCTATGACCGCAGTTGTAGCAGATCCAAAAACCGGGAAAATTTTAGCGATGTCACAGCGTCCTACATTTAACCCAGAAACACGTGATAGTCAAAATATGAAGTGGCTGAATGAGGTAATTGAGGAAACAATTGAGCCTGGTTCAACGATGAAGACATTCACGCTTGCCTCTGCTATTGATACAAATACATGGGCTCCAAATGAAAAATACCAATCGGGTTCTTATACAGTACATGACCGAACAATTCGAGACCATAACCAGGTTGGATGGGGACTAATCCCTTATTTACAGGGGTTCCAGCGTTCATCGAATACAGCCATGGCCCACCTATTAAAATTGATTGGCGATGATGTCTTTGTTGAATATTTAGACCGCTTTGGCTTTGGCCACAAAACAGGAATTGATTTACCGAACGAAGCAGCAGGTACTATTTTATCGAAGTATCCTATTCAACGAGTGACAACAACATATGGACAAGGGTCAACCGTAACACCTATCCAAATGATCCAAGCCATGACTGCCATTGCGAATGATGGTAAGATGATGCAGCCATATGTTATCGACCGTATCGTTGATTCCTCAACAGGAAAAGTTATTCAAAATCATGAGCCGGTAGAAAAAGGACAGCCAATAAAAGCTGATACAGCGAAACAAGTGCGAGAAATCCTTGCTTCTACATTAACCTCTGAATATGGTACTGCGAAGGATTTTGTACTAGAGGATTACGAGGTTGCAGGAAAGACGGGGACAGCCCAAATACCAAGAGCAGATGGTACTTATTCTTGGGGTGCTAACCAATTCCTATATTCATTTTTAGGAATGGCGCCTGTTGATGATCCACAGTTAATCATGTATGTCTCAGTAAAAAAACCTAAGCTAAACAATGAGCTTGGATCTGTACCAGTATCAAAAGTCTTTAATCCAGTTATGTTAAATAGTTTAAAGCACCTTAATATCAATCCAGATGACGTGCAGCATGTTAATAAAGTCAGCATTCAAGATTATACAGGTCAAAGTGCTGAAGCGGTTGAAGTAGAATTAGGAAATGATGGATTACAACCAATCGTTGTTGGCAGTGGTGGTAAAATTATTGAACAATATCCGACGAACAGTCAAAAGCTCGTAAAAGGTAGTTTGGTATTTTTAAAGACTGATGGCGAAATAACATTGCCAGACTTTACGAATTGGTCGTTACGTAATTTACTAGTCTTCAAATCCATGACTGGACTAGAGATGGAAATATTCGGTGAAGGCTTTGTAGCCAGTCAAAGTGTTTCAGCTGGAACCGTCATTACTGATAGTTCACCGATTGTTGTCAAGCTCAAAACACCTGCTGAAAGCTTTGTACAAGATGTTGAAGCTGCCTCTGAGGGTGAAGTTGAAGAAGTAGAGGATGAATAACACTGAATAGAAGTCCACTTTATTTCATACGTTGTAAAAAACAAGGTGTGATGTCGAATGAAGTGGATTTCTATCCATTCTAAAAAGCGTTTACGTATTTTATATGTGTTGTTTATGTGTGTAGCAGTGGCGATCGTTGTTAGGTTGTTCTTTTTGCAAGTATTAGATCAAAAAGATTTGACTACCAAGGCAGAGGAGAATTGGGACAGAGAAATTCCATTTGCGAATGAACGAGGGCATATAACAGATCGAGATGGAGAGAGTATTGTAACCAATAAGCTAGCACCCACTTTATATTTTATGCCCTCACAAAGTAATGATATTGAAGGGGCTGCTGAAAAAATTGCGCAAGTTCTAGAAGTGGATAAAGAGAAGCTATTAGAAAAAATGCAAAAAAAAGCTTACTTAGTGAAGCTAGCGCCTGAAGGCAAAAATATTTCTTATGAAAAAGCGGTAGAATTACAGGGTATGCAAATTGAAGGGCTATATAGTGGTGTTGATTATTCTAGGGATTATCCTTACGGCACGCTATTATCTCGATTTTTAGGTTTTACGGGCTATGATGCCCAAGGATTAGCTGGAATTGAATATGAATATGATAAATTCCTGCAGGCTAATTCTTCTGCTATCCGTCTCTTTACAGATGCAAAAGGTAATAACTTACCTAATGTTTCAAGTGCTTGGAAAGCAGGAGAGGATGGTGCAACGATCGAGCTAACAATTGACGTCGATGTACAACAAGTCGTGGAGCGTGAAATATCGCAAGCTATGAAGCGCTATGAAGCTGACCAAGCATTGGCTATCGCTATGGATCCAAACACTGGCGAAATCTTGGCATTAGCCTCTTATCCGACTTTCCATCCAGCTGAATATCAATTAGTAGAGCCAGCCATCTACAATCGAAATTTACCCGTATGGATGACGTATGAGCCAGGTTCTACCTTTAAAATTATTACCCTGAGTGCCGCGTTGGAAGAAAACTTAGTGGATTTGGAGCATGAAACTTTTTATGACCCAGGTTATACAATGGTGGCGGGAGCAAAGCTTCGTTGTTGGAAACGTGAAGGACATGGTCATGAAACATTTTTAGAGGTAGTTGAAAACTCTTGTAACCCAGGATTTATAGAATTAGGTCAGCGTCTAGGCAATGAGCGACTACTACAATATATTAAAGATTTTGGTTTTGGAAAAAAGACAGGTTCTAATATAGCTGGTGAAGCATCTGGGATTTTATTTTCTAGGGAAGCCTTTGGTCCTGTTGAGCAAGCCACCACTTCATTTGGGCAAGGGGTAGCCGTGACACCTATTCAGCAAGTTCAAGCTGTTGCTGCTGCCATTAATGGAGGCAAGCTTTATACGCCATATGTTGTGAAAAAGGTATTTAATCCAAATACAGGGGAAGTTATACATGAAACGGAACCAGTTGTGAAAAATCAGGTGATTCGTGAGGAGACCTCTGCTAAGGTTCGCGGTGCATTGGAATCGGTAGTGGCGAATGGTTCAGGGCGACAAGCCTTTCGCGACGGACTGCGAATTGGTGGTAAGACTGGAACAGCACAGAAAGTTGAAAATGGCCGTTATAAAAGTGGTGAATACATCGTATCTTTTATAGGGTTTGCACCAGCAGACAATCCACAAATTGTTGTCTATGTAGCTGTTGACAATCCGAAAAAGACAACACAGTTTGGTGGCGTTGTAGCAGCACCTATAGTGGGGCAAATTATTGAAGATGTTGCACCTTTTGTAGGTATTGAAAAATCGAAGGAACAACTTGAAAAGGATTATCGTTATGGTGATCCAATTACTGTGAAGGTACCGAATTTTATTGGTCAAACGAAGGATGATATTGCCAAGCAATTTTACCCATTCCGCATTGAATGGCATGGAGAAGGGACTAAAATTGGTAATCAGTTACCTGAAGTGGATAGTGTTATCAAACAAGATGGTACCATTCATTTATATTTGGAGAACTAAAATAACTTTACCTTTAAAAAATGGGAAAGAACCACTATTATTATGAAGGGTAGTAATAAATAAATGAAAGTTAATGCTTTTTTCTTAAAGAAGAAAGTGAAACAAGATTTAAAGGAGATTTTTCAATGAAACTCGCAACAACACTTACCATTTTAGCTCTTGCTTTTATAGTAACAGTTATCCTGGCACCAATTAGTATTCCACTTCTTCGTCGTCTAAAATTTGGGCAAAGTATTCGAGAAGAGGGGCCAAAATCACATATGAAAAAAGCTGGTACACCAACAATGGGAGGCATTATTTTCTTAATATCCATCCTCCTAACAACTGTTGGTGTAGGTAGCTTTTTAGATTTATTAACGACACAGACCGTAGTACTTTTATTAGTATTAGCAGGATTCGGCTTAATAGGTTTATTGGATGATGGTTTAAAGGTTGTCTTTAAAAGAAATTTAGGTTTAACCTCTCTTCAAAAATTGATTGGTCAAATTGTTATTGCAATTCTTGCGTATTTCCTTCTAGAAGTAGGGTCATTTGATAAAACACTAGCCATTCCATTTACGGAGTGGACAATTGATCTTGGCGTATTCTATGTAGCCTTTTTAATTTTCTGGTTAGTAGGCTTCTCCAATGCAGTAAATTTGACGGATGGACTAGACGGGCTAGTGGCGGGTACTGCTTCCATTGCCTTTGCAGCATTTGGTGTTATTGCGCTATTCCAAAGTCAGGCAGATATTGCACTATTTTCGTTTGCTGTAACAGGTGCTTTATTAGGCTTTTTATTATTTAATGCCAATCCTGCAAAGGTATTCATGGGGGATACGGGGTCATTAGCATTAGGTGGAGCATTAGCTATGGTATCTGTCTTAGTAAAAGAAGAGTTCTTGCTTTTACTAGTCGGCTTAGTGTTTGTTATCGAAACACTTTCCGTTATTTTGCAGGTAGGTAGCTTTAAGCTTCGAAAAAAGCGTATTTTTAAAATGAGCCCTATTCATCATCATTTTGAATTATCAGGTTGGTCAGAGTGGAAAGTAGTGCTTGTCTTCTGGTCAACTGCCTTAGCAGTAGCATTAATTGCAGTCTTATCGGAGGCGTTCTAATGAAAAACTATACAGATTTACAACATAAAAAAGTGCTTGTGTTAGGTCTAGCCAAAAGTGGTGTGGCCGCTGCTGAAATTTTACACGAGCTTGGCGCATTTGTAACAGTTAATGATTCGAAACCATTTGATGAAAGTCCTGATGCACAAGGATTATTACAGAAGGGGATTACAGTAATTTGTGGTCGCCATCCTGAAGATTTACTTGATGAAGGCTTTGAATTAGTGGTTAAAAATCCAGGAATACCTTATAGCAATCGAATTGTGGCAGATGCTCTTAGTCGAGAGATTCCAGTCTGGACAGAGATTGAGCTAGCTTATTTAATTAGCGATGCACCATTTATTGGTATAACAGGTTCGAATGGTAAAACAACGACGACAACTTTAATATTCGACATGTTAAATAACGGCAGTAAAAATCCATTAATTGCTGGAAATATAGGGACAGTAGCTTGTGGTGTTGCAAAAGAAGCTAATAAAGATGACATCATTGTAACAGAATTGTCTTCATTCCAATTGATGGGGATTAAAACGTTTAAGCCTAAAATTGCTATTTTGACAAACCTTTATGATGCACATCTAGATTATCACGGAACATTTAATAATTATGCTGAAGCGAAGTTTGGTGTTACTCGAAATCAAGATGACAGTGACTATTTTATTTATAATGCTGACCAACCGATAGTGGTTGGATACGCAGCACAATCTAATGCACAAAAAATTCCATTCAGTTCAAAGGGACGTACTACAAACGGCATTAGTGCAGATGATACAACAATTTATTGGCAAGGCGAACCATATATGGATCGTGCCAACATTGCCCTACCTGGTAAGCATAATTTAGAAAACATCTTAGCAGCCGTAGCAGCTTGTATTTTATTTGGCTGTGACAAAGAGAAGATGGAAGAGGTTTTAGCGACATTTGGTGGAGTGAGACACCGTACACAATTTGTACGTGAGTGGGATGGTCGAAAGATTTACAATGACTCCAAGGCAACCAATTGTTTAGCAACAAAGAGTGCTTTAGATGCTTTCCAAGCACCTGTCATTTTACTCGCAGGTGGCTTAGATCGTGGACATTCTTTTGAAGAACTTCGCCCTTGTATGAATCATGTAAAGGGTGTTGTTGCATTTGGAGAAACTGGCTTACGCTTTGTCGAATTTGCAAAATCGTGTGGTGTTCAACAAACCGTCATTGCACAAAATGTAGAAGACGCTGTTCACTATGCAGCACCGATGTCTGCAGAAGGAGATGTTATTTTACTATCTCCAGCATGCGCAAGCTGGGACCAATATGACAGCTTTGAAATACGTGGAGATGTTTTTATTGATGCTGTAATGAAGCTGTAATGAGCCTGTAACTATTTTAGAATATACTTGACTTGGAAGGATGGCATTACTGAGAGGTAAAGAAAGCTACTTATTGCTCGTCACAACTTTGATGCTATCAATAATCGGCATTATTTTCGTCTATTCTGCAGGTACCTATTGGAGTGCCGTTCATTATAGTGGAAAAATGCCGTTTTATATGAAGCAAAGCATATACTTTGTTGTAGCCATTGTCGTATTTTTAATCACGATTCGATTAAATATTTTGAGAGAGCAGTCCTTTTGGAAAATGGCCTATATATTTTCGTTAATTTTACTCGTTCTTGTACTGATTCCTGGTATAGGACTTGTGCGAAATGGTTCCCAAAGCTGGATTGGTGTAGGTCCATTAACAATTCAGCCAGCAGAACTAACGAAAATTACCGTCATTGTGTACTTGAGCCACATATTAGCACAACATAAAACAGGCAAGCCAGTTGTTAACTGGCGACATGGGTTCATCCTGTTATTACCTGTAGTTCTCATCATGTTGCAGCCGGATTTTGGCTCAGTATTTATTCTTGTTGTATCTGTGTTTTTATTATTTTTTGTCGCTGGTTATCCTCTAAAACTATACGCCATGATTATGCTAGCAGGGGTTGCTGGGTTGGTAGGTCTCATTGCGACAGCACCATATCGTCTAAAGCGTATAGAAGCATTTCTTGATCCATGGGCTGATCCCTTGGTTAGTGGGTTCCAAGCGGTGCAATCTTTAATGGCAATCGGTCCAGCAGGGATTTTTGGACATGGCTTTGGACAAAGCCGACAAAAGTTTTTGTATTTACCAGAGCCTCAAAATGATTTTATTTACGCCATTATTTTAGAAGAAGTCGGATTGATTGGTGGCCTCTTTATTTTAGCGCTTTTTGTACTAACGATCTATGCAGGCTATAGATTTGCTGTACAGGCTAAAAACCGAACGTCCTATTATGCGATTATCGGGCTTGTCACAATGCTCATGGTGCAAGCTTTTCTAAATATAGCCGTAGTAATAGGTTTAGTGCCAGTAACGGGTGTCACATTACCATTTATTAGCTACGGTGGAACATCTTTAGTAACAATGTGGTTAATAATAGGTATTATTTATCAATTAGCGAAATAAATATAAAGGAGGAGTACTTTTTTGGAGAAAGTAATTGATATAGAAGATCGTATACCTACGCTAAAAAAGCGACGAAAAAAGCGTACAAACCGGAAATTTATAGTGCTAATATTACTTTTCTTTATTGTGTTAGCAGTACTCCTTTATTTTCAATCTCCATACAGTAACATCAATAAGATCACAGTCAATGGCGCAAAGCTAGCGAATGACCAGTATTATGTGGAGGCAAGTACTCTTGCACCAGGTAAATCAATGTGGAGTTTCAAAGTGGAAGATATTGAGCAGATTTTATTAAAGGATAAATGGGTTAAAGAAGCACATGTTAAACGTAACTGGTTACAAGGCGTAACGATTGATGTTAAAGAATGGAAAAAAGTTGCATACTTAGCTGGGGACGGCACTTATTATCCTTTGCTAGAAAACGGCAAACGCTTTGAACAAACAGGAAATGATACGCCCATTGATGCACCTGTTTTTATCGGGATAACCGGTGAAAAGACCATTAATAAGCTTGTTGAACAGCTAGCACAACTAAAGCCAGAAGTATTAGCTTTAATTTCCCAGGTTAACACGAATAGTAATGAGGCGAATCCCAATGCAGTCAAGCTTTATATGAATGATGGCTATGAAGTTCGTGCTGTTATTCAGACACTAGCGCAAAAGTTAAATTACTACCCCTCTATTGTCGCTCAAATTGCCAACTTAGAAAAAGGTGTGATTGATTTAGAGGTCGGTTCATACTATCGTCCTTTTAACGAGGAATACAACAAGATTAGTATTGACATGGAAGCGAATGCAGATGGGGAATTGGTTAACCAGGAAGTGACGGACAATGAACAACAAGAAGAAGAATAGCAAAGGGAGTTTTTTTACTAGAAAACAATTTGAATTACTAATTGTTTGTGTAACAACAGGATTTATCATCGGCTATTCATACAACCAGGCGAAAGACAATCGAGAAGCAGGTACTATTGATTCTGAGCTTTTTGAGCAAGAAGATTCTTATCGTGAGGAGCTAATCACACAACAAGAGCGCAATAAAGAACTCACTGAAGAACTAAATAATTTACAAGAACAGATTCGAAAGTATGAAAAATCCTTTGCTTCAAACGAGAAAGACTATAAGAAGCTTGTTGAGCAAGCAGAAGATTTACGGCTATTGCTTGGTGAACTAAAGAGTGAGGGGAAAGGAATACGTATCACCCTCCAGGATGGGGACTATGATCCAAAATCCTTGAATCCAAATGACTATATTGTCCATGAAAGTCATGTTTTTAAATTGTTAAATGAACTGAAAATTTCAGGTGCACAAGCTATCGCCATAAATGGACAACGTGTGATGGCTAGTTCTTATATCCGCTGTAATGGACCTGTGATAACCATTGATGGCACACAACATCCAGCTCCGTTTGTGATAGAAGCAGTTGGCGATTCAGAAACATTAATGGCTTCTTTAAATTTAAACGGAGGTGTAGTGGATCAGTTATTAAATGACAATATTGTGGTGTCATTAGAAGAAAATCAAAAGCTTTCAATGCCAAAAGTAAAAGTAGAAAGTTAAGGACAAGCTCTATAATTCAAGTTTAAAGTCTAATTTAGCCTCCAGTTACATAGTCGATTGTAGATATATATTACAATTTAAAATCGTATTCTGAGGGGCATACGATACGTCTAGGAGGGGCTATTTTGAAAAGAAATATGTACACCCGAATAACGATCGTGCTATTTATTATCGGTTTGATGATAGCGGTACAATACAATACCATACAAAAACCAGCTGAGCGAGATACACGAGATATTTGGGCAATAAGAGAGGAATTAGCACAAGAAAAGCAAAGACATTCCGCATTACTGGCAGAAATTCGCTCACTTCATGAAGTAGTGGATCGCTATGAGCAATCTGAAAAAGTAAATCAGCAAGCAGCCTTAAATGAAACATTAAATCGTTTAAAGTTGCAAGCAGGATTAACAGAAGTTATTGGACCAGGTGTCGTACTTCGTGTTGAACCTGCACCTGAACTGATTGAAATGGGCTATGAAATTAAAGAAATTTCACCCGATTTGTTAACTCAATTATTAAATACCCTTTTTAAGAACGATGCTACTAGTGTCGCAATCGATGGTAATCGTGTAGTACAAACGACTGCCATACGGGATATAAATGGTAAGACAACAGTAAACAGTATACCACTGTCTTCACCTTCTTTTGAGCTATTTGTTGGGACAAGCAATTATAAAGCAGCACAAAAAATGTATAATTCATTGCAGGCCTCAACATTTATAGACTCATTTTATTTAGACAATTTTAATTTAGTAATTGAAGAACCAAATGAACAGTTACTAATTCCAGCATTTGATCAGCCGTTGACAAATGATTATTTAGCAGAGGTAAAAAAAGGAGATTAATATATGTGGCTACCATTTTTAGGTTTGATATTTGGACTTGCCCTTGGCTTGTTAACAAATATACAAATCCCCTCTATGTATGAAAATTATCTGTCAATAGCTGTTTTAGCAGCTTTAGATACATTATTTGGAGGTATTCGTGCTCAATTACAGCAAGTTTACGATGATAAAGTTTTTGTATCAGGATTCTTTTTTAATATAGTTCTAGCAGCAGGATTAGCTTTTATAGGAGTGAATTTGGGGATAGATTTGTATTTAGCAGCCATTTTCGCTTTTGGAGTACGTTTATTCCAAAATATAGCAATAATTAGGCGGATATTACTAACTCGGTTAGATGAGAAACGTCACAAGCGAAAAAAAACTTCCATAGAATGAGAGAAAAATTGACCAAAATACTCGATTTGCTTAGACATTATGCCAAATTTACAATAGAATGAAAACAAGAGCATTTTTCAAGGAGGTGCAGCGAATTGAATCATCAAGATTTATACATTTCCCTTGATATTGGGTCCTCCTCTGTCAAGGTATTAATAGGTGAAATGAGTGACGGGCAATTACATGTAATTGGCGTCGGAAATGTAAAGTCGAATGGCGTTCGAAAAGGTGCAATTGTTGATATTGATGCAACAGTACAATCTATTCGAAAAGCAATAGAACAGGCTGAACGTATGACAGGTTATCAAATCCATGAAGTCGTTTTAGGCGTTCCAGCTAACCAGACGATGTTACAGCTAGTTAAAGGTGTTGTCGCTGTAAATAGTGAAAATAGAGAAATTACAGATGATGATTTAGACAGAGTGGTAGAATCTGCACAAGTCATGTCAATACCTCCTGAACGTGAATTAGTTAACATCATTCCAAGACAGTTTATTGTAGACAACCTTGATGAAATAAAAGATCCTCGTGGTATGATTGGCATCCGTCTAGAAATGGATGCAACAATGATAACAACATCCAAAACGCTTTTACACAATGTTCTTCGCTGTGTCGAGCGAGCGGGTTTAAGTATACGAGAAATATATTTGCAACCATTAGCATCAGGCTACTTTGCATTAACAGAAGATGAAAAAAACCAAGGAACTGCCTTTATTGACTTAGGTGGCGGATCTACAACAATCACAGTATTTGAAGAGGGATTATTAACGCATACGGGTGTCATACCAGTTGGTGGTGATCATATAACGAAAGATATTTCAATCGTTTTAAAAACACCAACAGAACAAGCAGAACAAATTAAACACCAGTTTGGACATGCCTTCTATGATGACGCTTCTGATGACGAGCTCTTTGAAGTGCCTGTCGTAGGTACAGATTCTACTGATCAGTACAGCCAACGCTATATATCGGAGATTATCGGTGCTAGATTAGAAGAATTACTAGAGTTAGTTATTGATGAATTAGCACGTTTAGGTGTTAGAGATTTACCAGGTGGAGTTGTTTTAACTGGTGGTGTTGCAAAGCTTGAGGGGATTGCCCAATTAGCACGTCAAATTCTACAAACGCGTGTTAGAATCTATACACCCGATTATATCGGTGTTAGAGAGCCTTCATTTGCGACGGCAGTTGGACTTATTCGTTACGCCTATTTAGAAGATGATTTTTACGGTAAAAGTACGAATACGCAGCCTGTTGAATATGCAGTTGTAGGGGCTCAACCAGCTATAAGCAAAAAGCAAGAGTATTCTGCACCTTCAGAACCAAAAGAAAGCGTAATTGGGAGAGCAAAAAAGTTATTTGATAAGTTTTTTGATTAACTAGAATGCGTAATGAATGATACAGAGTCGAGTTACCGTGGGAGGAAAAAGATATGTTAGAATTTGATACAAGTGTTGATGAACTTGCAGTAATAAAGGTCATAGGTGTTGGTGGCGGCGGTAACAACGCTGTCAATCGAATGATAGAACATGGTGTACAAGGTGTTGACTTTATCGCGGTTAACACGGATGCACAGGCATTAAATTTATCCAAAGCGGAAGTGAGGCTACAAATTGGGGCTAAATTAACGCGTGGATTAGGTGCAGGTGCAAATCCTGAAGTAGGAAAAAAAGCTGCAGAAGAGAGCAGAGAGCAGCTAGAAGAGGTTTTACGAGGTGCAGATATGGTATTCGTGACTGCTGGTATGGGCGGTGGAACGGGTACTGGTGCAGCGCCAGTGATTGCACAAATTGCTCGTGAATTGGGAGCTCTTACAGTAGGTGTTGTAACACGTCCATTCACTTTTGAAGGTCGTAAGCGTCAAACACAAGCAATCGGTGGAATTGGCGGTATGAAAGAATCAGTGGACACATTGATTGTGATACCAAACGACAAGCTATTACAAATAGTTGATAAATCAACGCCAATGTTAGAAGCCTTTAGAGAAGCCGATAATGTTTTACGTCAAGGTGTACAAGGTATTTCAGATTTAATTGCTACACCTGGTCTTATTAACTTAGACTTTGCAGACGTGAAAACGATTATGTCTAACAAAGGTTCAGCCTTAATGGGAATTGGTATCGCAACAGGCGAAAACCGAGCTTCTGAAGCGGCGAAGAAAGCTATCTCAAGTCCATTGCTTGAATCATCCATTGATGGCGCTAAAGGTGTTCTTATGAACATCACAGGTGGTTCAAATCTTAGCTTATTTGAAGTACAAGAAGCGGCAGATATCGTAGCTTCAGCGTCAGATGAAGAGGTAAATATGATTTTCGGTTCTGTCATTAATGAAAATCTTAAAGATGAAATCATTGTTACGGTCATTGCGACAGGCTTCACAGAGGAAGCTTTACAGCAACAACGCCCTACAGCAAAACCGACACTTAACATGAACAGACAATCTGCTCCACAGCAACAAGCACCAATTCGTGAACAACGACAAGAAATGCATGTTCAACATGAGCAGCCACGTCAAAATCAGCAAAATTATGCACAGGATGACATGCTTGAGGTTCCTGCATTTTTACGTAACCGCAAAAATCGTGGTTAACTAACTTCTAAAAAGCTCGTATTTTACATATGTAAAATACGAGCTTTTTATATTGGCTGTCATGATGTTCAAATGTGTAAGGAAACCATGTTTTTTGTCAAAACATTTTTAGGAAATGATGCGATTGTTTGACAATATTTGTGGGAGTAACGTGCTAACTTTGTAAGTAGGAGGCGGCTGTTATGTATGGAGAATGGCTGGTGCTCATTAATACGCTTTTTAATCTAGCGATACTCACGTTTACGGCAAGAGTAACAGGAGTCCTTGTAAAAAATTTAAGATTATTAATGAGTTCTATTTGTAGTAGTTTTGTAGCTGTCATTGGCGGTCAAATGCTGTGGACGACAATTCTTAGTTTTATATTGTTAATTGGTATAGCGTTTCACTTCAAGATTCGAAGTTTTCAGAAGCAAGGACCGATTGTGTTAACAGCAACGATCGTTATTGGCGGATTGTTAACAGCTCTACAACCTTTTTTAAAAAATCTTTCTGCCACCCATTTCATTATGATTTGCTTTTTGCTTGCCGTTTTAAATCTTGTTGCATTTTATAAGCAATGGGGTTTTGTAAAGTTAGAACGCTTAAGTGGTCAATTTGTATTTGATACAACTTTAACAATCTTTGGGGCAAAGATACCACTTTCTGCCTTTGTAGACACAGGAAATCAAGCCATTGAGCCATTATCAGGAAAACCGGTTCATTTCGTTTCCTATACTGCTTTGAGGCCACATTTACCTTCAGCGTTCCGGGAATCATTAATGGAATGGCAAGAAACAGATCCGTACAATGTATCTATGTTTTCAGAAGATTATCAGCGTTATATACGATTTATTCATGTCAATACCGTACAACAGCAAACCGTTGTCCTTGGTTTTCGCTTTGATGAGTGGCATATAAAGGGGGAGCCATCGCAAGTGAAAATGAATGAATATATCGTTTTAACCAAAAAAGCTAAAAATTTTCCACATAGCACAGCAGCAATTTTACATTTTTCAGCGCTTTCAAATAACTCATAGAGGGGGAGAACTATTGCTTCTTAGGCTACTTGCTAGCTTGAAAAAATTATGGAGTAAGTTTCGGAGTCGTGAAACGTACTATATAGGGGGAAATGATTCATTGCCAGTGCCATTAAGTCGAGAAGAAGAAGTTACAGTCATTGCATCCTTTATGAACGGTGATTTACGAGCTAGAGACACACTAATTGAACGTAATTTACGTCTTGTTGTTTATATTGCTAGACGTTTTGATAATACGGGAACGCCAATCGAAGATTTAATTAGCATTGGCTCCATTGGCTTAATAAAGGCGATTGAGACGTTCAATACGGATAAAAATATTAAGCTAGCAACATACGCATCACGCTGCATTGAAAATGAAATTTTAATGCATTTACGAAAAACAAGTCGTATGAAGGGTGAAGTTTCCTTAGATGAGCCACTAAACTCTGATGCAGATGGAAATGAATTATTACTGTCAGATATTTTAGGAACAGAAGAGCATATTATTCTAGACAATGTGGAGAAGAAAATTGAACGTCAGCACATGTTCCATGCTATTAATTTACTAGGTGCGCGTGAACGATATATTATGGAATGTCGCTTTGGTCTCAATGGAAAAGTTGAAATGACACAAAAAGAAGTGGCAGATCATTTAGGCATATCGCAATCATATATTTCCCGTTTAGAAAAGAAAATTATTCAAGATTTACGTGAAAATTTAAATCAGCCAATTTCGTAGAAAGGGAAAATTAACCTACCTAAAATTGGTCGCAGCTTTTTTGCATATTCTTGTTTCTCTCGGACAAACTGATGTCACGGTTTAGTCAGAGAATAACATCCGGAGGAATCGAATATGCGAACAAAAGTAGATCTTTGCGGCTTAGATACATCGACTTTGCCAATTCTAAAGCACGAGGAAATGAAGGAACTCTTCATCCGGTTACAAGCTGGAGAAACTGAGATTAGAGAAGAGCTTGTCATGTGCAATTTAAGGTTAGTGCTTAGTATTGTCGGTAGATTTGCCTATAGAGGTGAACAGGCAGATGATTTATTTCAAGTGGGCTGTATTGGCCTCATGAAAGCCATTGATCATTTTGATTTAAAGCATAATGTACGATTTTCGACATATGCTGTACCAATGATTATTGGTGAAATTCGTCGCCATCTGCGTGATCATCATGCATTGCGTGTATCTCGTTCTCTAAGAGATATAGCTTATAAGGCAATGCAGGCAAAAGAGCAATGGATAACCGATAATTTGCGTGAACCAACGATTGAAGAAATTGCTGAGATGATTGACATGAAAAAGGAAGATGTTTTATTTGCTTTAGATGCCATTCAAGATCCAGTTTCATTACAAGAGCCCATTTATTCAGATGGCGGAGATGCTGTTTATATGATGGACCAATTACGAGATGATGATGTATCTGAGGATCAATGGGTTGCCTATGTGTCGGTAAAGGAAAGCTTGCAAAAGCTAGATGAACGTCAGCAAATGATCGTTGCCAAACGATTTTATTATGGAGAGACCCAAACTGAAATTGCCAAAGAACTTGGGATTTCTCAAGCACAAATTTCACGTCTTGAAAAAAATGCAATTGAAACAATGCAAAAAGATTACAAATAAAAAAATGCGCATCGTATTATTCGGTGCGCATTTTATCTTCATTCAATCAACAAGTGATACATAAATATAAAGTAACAGCAAAGTTTGATGGTAGAAATGAATGTACGAAAGTAAACAATAGAGGAGGTATGTCATTGCGTTTTTCGATGTTACAACAAAAAGAAGTCATTGAAGCAGGAAATGGACGATTTATAGGCTTTGTGATAGATGCCGAAGTATCAAAAGAAACGGGCTATGTGACAGCATTTTTGATTGCAGAGCCTCGCAAATATCTTGGTTTTTTTAAAGGCGAAGAGTCTGTGAGAAAAGTCTATATGAAGGATGTGCTTGTCGTTGGCAAGGATGTCATTTTAGTCAAAGCACTTTCCTAAAACATATGGTCAATAAAATTGTGAGGATTGTATGCTGACATAGGTCAGGCTATTCATTGATAAATCAAGCATTGCTTGTTACAATAAAAGAAACTATTGTTGTAAAGTTGGGAAAAACAGTGACAAAAATCTTAACAAATTTAAACAAACTAAATGATTTAATAACAGCAGCAGAAAAAAAAGGGAATCGTGAGGGCGATAAAGTCCAAATAATTGCGGTGACGAAGGAAGTTTCTGTTGAAAGAACGCAAGAAGCAATTGAAGCAGGACTCACTCATTTAGGTGAAAATAGACCAGAAGGTTTACATCGTAAAATTACTGAGATTCATGCTGATGTACACTGGCATTATATTGGGTCGCTTCAAACACGTAAAGTAAAACAAGTGATTAACAGCATTGATTATTTACACTCCTTAGATCGTTTGAGTTTGGCAGAAGAAATTGAAAAAAGAGCAGATCAACCTGTTAAATGTTTTGTACAAGTAAATGTTTCTGGCGAAGATTCAAAACATGGTTTAACTATCGAAGAAGTTTTGCCTTTTGTAGAAGCCTTAAAAGGTTTTACAAAGATTCAAGTTGTAGGTTTAATGACAATGGCACCAAACACCGAAAACGAAGCAATCATTCGCTCTGTTTTCAAGCAATTAAAACAATGTCAACAGCAAATAGCCGAGCAAGGATTCGCACACGCACCTTGTACCGAGTTATCAATGGGCATGTCTAATGACTTTGAAATTGCGGTAGAGGAAGGGGCTACTTTTGTTCGAGTCGGAACGGCTCTTGTTGGAAATGAAAGAGGGGAACAGGATGAGCATGAAAAATAAGATTAAAAACTTCTTTTACCTTGAAGAAGAATTAGAAGAAGAAATCACGCAAGCTCCTATTCAGCAACAACAACCCATACAACAACAGCAACCGATTCATTCAGTAAAGCCTAAAAAAATGATGAAAGAACGTAAAGCACCTATTCATGAAATTGTGCCACAAAGTTCAGCAACTCCTAATAACATTGTCAGTTTGCAGGCAGCTATGAGTTCTAAGGGAGCAAAAGTTGTTTTAATAGAACCCAGAGTTTATGCAGAAGCACAGGATATCGCAGAGCATTTAAAAAATAAGCGTGCAACAATCGTTAATTTACAACGTATTGAACGAGAGCAAGGTAAACGCATTATTGATTTTTTAAGTGGCACAGTCTATGCTCTTGCTGGGGATATTCAACGTATCGGTAAGGATATTTTCCTGTGTACGCCAGATAATGTAGAAGTGACTGGTGAAATTACAAACTTTATTTTAGACGATAATTAATAGCGAGGATTGTAGTTTATATGACTTTTCTTTTAATACTTAGTTATGTATCATTAGCATTTAAGATTTATTCATTTATGCTAATTGCATATATCTTAATGTCTTGGGTGCCTGCCGCTCAAAATTCAGCCATTGGTCGAATGCTTGAAAAAGTATGTGAGCCATATTTAGGGATTTTTAGGAAGTTTATTCCGCCGCTTGGTATGATTGATATTTCTCCAATTGTGGCCATCTTTATGCTGAATTTTATAGAAAGAGGGCTTTATATAGTCATTCAGAAAATATATTTTATGTTCGCTTAGAAGTAAATCCTCACGTTTTAGTGGGGATTTTTTATTTATTTTGATGCAACACGAAGTATCAAGTAAAAAAGAATTACTCCGCTACTAAAGCGACTAATAAAAAATTTTTAAAACAATGATGTCCAAACGTCATTAATTGGGAATACTAAGTTTCCAACTAACAAAGCAAAACGGAACTAGTGAAAGAGGAGACAACAAGATGGAACACTTAATCCAGCATTTTCGAAAAGAAGAACAACCCTTTATTGAACAGGTAATAAGTTGGCAACGTGAGGTGGAAGATCGTTATGCGCCTAAGCTGACAGATTTTCTTGATCCAAGACAACGTTTTATTGTGACCTCTATTATCGGGCAGGATGATACGCTGAAAACGGCATGCACAGGTTTATTTGATGGAGCAGAAAGGCAGCGTATGCTCATTTTTCCTACTTACTATGAAGCGACAGAAGAAGACTTTCAGTTGGTGGCATTTACGATTCAATATCCTGTGAAATTTGTTCAATTACGACATCCTGATGTTTTAGGTGCATTGCTATCATTAGGTTTAAACCGTGGTAAATTTGGCGATATTCGAGTTAATGATTACCAGGTGCAATTCATTGTAGCTCAGGAGGTAGCAGAATATGTTCGTTTACATTTAACGGGTATTGGTAAAGTAAAGGTGCATATTGAGTCTTTAAAAGAACCGGATTCCCTTATTGTAAATGAGGAAGAATGGTTGGAGGAATCTCATACGGTATCTTCGATGCGTTTAGATGTAATTATTGCGACTGTCTTAAATGTATCACGCCAAAAAGCTCAAGCTTTCATTACTGGGAAAAAAGTACGTGTTAATTGGACAGAACGAGACACAGTTGCTTTTGAATTACAAGAGGGAGATATTTTATCGATACGAGGAAGTGGTCGTGTGAAAATTATTATGACTGAAGGCCGAACAAAAAAAGATAAAATCCGTCTACAAGTCGGTCGATTGGCCCAAAAAAGCTGAAAGTGAAGTAAATTTCATTAATTTTTACTGCTAAGTTGTCGGAACAATTGTATAATAGGAATTACGAATGTACATGTAAAGGAGAGAAGGATTGTATGCCATTATCACCTATTGATATACATAATAAGGAGTTTACAAAAGCCTTCAGAGGCTATGCTGAAGATGAAGTAAATGAATTTTTAGATCAGATTATTAAAGACTATGAAATTCTGCTTCGTGAAAAAAAAGAAGTTGATAAACAATTAGAGATGGCCTTAGAACAAGCGAGACATTTTAACTCCTTAGAAGAAACTTTGCAGAAGTCTATTGTCGTTGCACAAGAAGCGGCTGATGAAGTGCGAAGAAACTCTCAAAAAGAGGCGAAGCTCATTGTAAAAGAAGCTGAAAAAAATGCTGATCGAATTGTCAATGAAGCTTTGACGAAGGCTCGTAAGGTGACGATTGAAATTGATGAGCTTAAAAAGCAATCTAAGGTATTCCGTAATCGTTTCAAGATGCTTGTAGAAGCACAGCTTGATTTACTTAATGCAGATGACTGGGATCATTTGCTGCAATATGATATTGATTTAACAGAAATTCAAGCATCTGTTGAGGAAGCACAGGATTCTGAAGATATTTAACTTTTCTTTTTAATTGTTGCAATTGACAAATGAAACTTGACGCGATTGTTTGAATTTCATATACTTTGTAATAGTAATTATTTTGAACAGATATGCATAAAAGCAGAGACGAAGACAGTATTTGTTAGGCGTTGTTAAGCGATTTGGGGACAGTGAGAGCCCAAACATACAACTAGCATTGAACATCACTTCTGAGCTAAATAACTGAAAAAAGTAGGTTATTTCGTGATGCACGACGTTAAATGTGCTTTTAAGAGGTAGTGCAATTTTTTTGTGCTACAAGTAGGGTGGTACCGCGAGTAGAAGCTTCTCGTCCCTTAGTGGGATTGAGGGCTTTTTTTGTTTGTTCCCGAATCGTTTTAGATAAGTTTGCCAATAACTGTCGTATGAGAAGAATGTCTACCTGTTTATGTAAAATAAAGGAGGAATTTTAATGGTTGAATACAAAGATACTTTATTAATGCCAAAAACAGATTTCCCAATGCGTGGAAACTTACCGGCAAATGAGCCAAAAATGCAAGAAAAATGGAATGCTATGGATATTAACAAATTACAAATGGAGCGTACGGAAGATCGCCCAGAATTTGTTCTACATGATGGCCCACCATATGCCAATGGTGATATCCACATCGGCCATGCTTTAAATAAAGTATTGAAGGATATGATTACACGTCATCGTTCTATGACTGGCTACCATGTAAATTATATTCCAGGTTGGGATACACATGGTTTACCAATTGAGCAAGCATTGACGAACAAAGGTGTAAAGCGTAAAGAAATGTCAGTTGCAGCATTCCGCCAACTTTGTGAAGAGTATGCTTATGAGCAAATTGACAATCAACGTACACAATTCCGTCGATTAGGCATTCGTGGGGATTGGGAAAATCCTTATATTACGTTGAAGCCTGAGTTTGAAGCACGTCAAATTGAGGTATTTGGTAAAATGGCCGAAAAAGGTTATATCTATAAAGGATTAAAACCAGTTTATTGGTCACCATCTTCTGAATCTGCTCTAGCGGAAGCTGAAATTGAATATAAGGACATCAAATCACCATCCATTTATGTAAGCTTTGCTATTAAGGATGCAAAAGGTGTTGTACCAGCAGACGCAAAATTTATTATTTGGACAACAACACCTTGGACATTACCAGCAAACTTAGGGATTTCTTTGAATCCTGAATTTGTCTATGTCGTAGTTGCGGTGGCTAATAAAAAATTCATCATTGCCAAAGAATTATTAGAGCCAGTGGCAAATACGCTTGGATGGGAAGACTATGAGGTTGTACAGGAAGTTAAAGGTGAGGCACTAGATCGTATTGTAGCACAGCATCCATTCTATGATCGTGAATCTCTTATTATGGTAGGTGAACACGTAACAGCTGAAGCGGGTACTGGTTGTGTTCATACAGCACCAGGACACGGGGAAGACGATTATCATATTGGTAAACAGTATGGTTTAGGTATTCTTAGCCCTCTTGATAATAGTGGCTGTTATACAGATGAAGCACCAGGCTTTGAAGGCGTGTTTTATAATGATGCGAATAAACTAGTAACAGAAAAACTAAAAGAAGTAGAAGCGTTAGAAAAGCTTGATTTCTTTACGCACTCATACCCACATGACTGGCGTACGAAAAAGCCTGTTATTTATCGTGCGACACCTCAATGGTTTGCATCCGTTGAAGCATTCCGTGGAGAGTTATTAGAGGCTGTAAAAGCAACAGCATTTACACCAGCTTGGGGAGAAACGCGTCTTTATAATATGATTCGTGATCGTGGAGACTGGGTAATTTCACGTCAACGTGCTTGGGGTGTGCCGATTCCGATTTTCTATGCTGAAAATGGTGAACCAATTATTACACCTGAAACAATTAGTCATGTCTCAGCATTATTCCGTGAGCATGGATCAAATATTTGGTTCCAAAAAACAGCAAAAGAATTATTGCCAGAAGGCTTTACACATCCAGGAAGCCCGAACGGTGAATTCACAAAAGAAAATGATATTATGGACGTATGGTTCGACTCAGGTTCATCACACCAAGGTGTACTCGTAGAACGTGGCATGAAATATCCAGCTGATCTCTATTTAGAGGGCTCTGACCAACACCGTGGTTGGTTTAATTCATCTCTTATTACATCTGTAGCGATTAACGGCTATGCACCATATAAAGGACTTTTAACACATGGTTTCGTTCTTGATGGTGAAGGACGTAAAATGAGTAAATCATTAGGGAATGTAATTATCCCACAAAAAGTAATGGATCAGTATGGCGCAGACATTCTTCGTTTATGGGTTGCTTCTGTTGACTATACAGCAGATGTGCGCATTTCTATGGATATGTTAAAGCAAGTATCTGAAGTGTATCGTAAAATTCGTAATACATTCCGTTTCTTACACGGTAATATTGCTGATTTCGATCCTAAGAAAGATCGTGTAGCTTATGCAGAGCTTCGTGAAATGGATCAATATGTGTATATGCGCTTACAAGATGTCTTAAAAACTGTACGTGCTGCATATGATCGCTATGATTTTGCTGCTGTCTATCATGTAGTCAATAATTTTGTTGCTGTAGAGTTATCTTCATTCTATCTGGATATTGCAAAAGACGTTGTCTATATTGAGGGTCATGACAATAAAGATCGTCGTGCGATGCAAACAGTTATTTATGATACATTAATGACATTGGTTAAAATCATGACACCAGTTATCCCACATACAACAGATGAAATGTGGTCTTACCTAAATGCTCAAGGTATTGTAGAAGAGGCTTCTGTTCAATTAACGGACTTCCCAGAGGTAGATGTTCAAGCGAATTTTGACAGCCTACGCACAAAATGGGAAAAAATTATTGATGTACGCGATGATATTTTAAAAGCATTAGAGGAAGCACGTAATGCGAAAACAATTGGTAAATCACTTGAAGCAAAAGTGACTGTCTATGCAAAAGAGGACATTGTCGCATTATTGAACGATGCCAACATTGACTTTGCACAACTTTCCATCGTTTCAGCTTTCGAGGTAGCTGCCATAGAAGAAGCGCCTGCTGAAGCTTTAGCACTTGAGCATGTTTCCATTGTTGTTGAGAAGGCGACAGGTGAGAAATGTGAGCGTTGCTGGTCAATTTCTGAAACAGTTGGTGCAAATGAGGCACAACCTACAGTATGCGCTCGCTGTGCAGAAGTTGTAGAAAAATATTACGTGTAATCTATGCAAAATAAGAATCTGCATTCTCATGTAGATGATAAGCAAGTCTCCTTGATGGGGGCTTGCTTTTTTTCATGAGGTTTTTGCAGATTCTTTCTAAATTATTTAAATAAAATTTCTGTCGTATTGCGGTAGTCTGTTGGAGAGATTCCTACATATTTTTTAAAGGTTAAACTATAGTAATTTGGTGTATTAAAGCCACAGGTGGAGGAGATTTTTTCTACGGTGTAGTCGTACTTGCGTAAAAAAGGTAAGGTTTTGATAATGCGCGTATAAGCAACATAGTCAACGAAATTGCGACCCGTTTCTTTTTTAAATAGTCTACTAAAATGAGTTGGGCTAAAGCTAATATATTTTGCAACATCACGTATGGTCAGCTGTTCGTCATAATGTTCTTCAATATACTGAATAGCTTTTTGAAGCTGCTCATGCTTTGTTAAATCTTCGTAATACCTGATGTGAATGTTATGGATAGGTGGTTTTCTACGTGCTTTTCTAGCCTGACTATAGGATTCCTTCACATGCATAGCATCCTGAAATACACCACCAATCCCCATAAATAGATGAATAGAGTGGTCCTTTTTTAGTGTCTCGATCACCTCTAATAGACAGGCTTCACCCTCTGCCCAATGTTTAAAAGAGTTGTACTCAGACGGAATTCGCATAAGAAGTAGTAAATAGCGTTCAAAATGTAAAAAGGATAATGGGGCCTTGTCAGCAAAGTATTGGCGAAAAACGGTTGTAATACTACTACTCGCATCATGTGGGATAGCCCTCTTATCATCTCCATCAATATAGCCCTGAATTAAAAATACAATATTAGGAATACAGCTTGTCGATAAAAATGATGCGGATTGTATAATTTCTTGTTCATCGTCAATTTCTCCACGGATCAGACGTTTTAAAAATGCTTCCCTGAACGGAGAGGTATGTTGTTGGGATACTTGTTGTGATAGCTCAAGCATTGTGAGTGTACTTGCTTTTTTTTCCTGATAGGATGTGTACAGTTTTTTTACGATTCGTAAAAATTTTGATTTTTGTAATGGTTTTATGAGAAGTGCAGGTAAAACTAATTCAATTGCTATACCAGTCGAGTAGGTGAGGTGTTCTGTAACAAACGGGACAATTATACTATTAGGATAGTTTCTTTTTAAGCGATTAATTTTTACCCAATCAAATAACCGGTTTACTTCATAGACAATAATGACCTCATCTTCTGGCTTAGGCATTTTACATTCCTCTAAAGCGTTTGGTAAAACCTCTTTTAACCATTCACTCATTTGCTGCTTGTCAAATGAGCTTTCCATATACCATACCACCTTTAAAATGCTACCAGCCTCCTACGAATAAAAAGATAAAAATATTTTAACTTAAAATAGCAATTTTTTGTACTAATACAGCAAAATTTTATATCTATATTGAAGTTGAAATAGAATAGAATAATTGTAGTGAATAATAATTTGAAATTTCAGACAATTATTTACTGATACGAAAAGGGGGAGTTGGCTTATGGCGGAAGTAGGCAGTCATGATTATGACTATGTAGAAGCAGGAACAGTTGATGTGAAAGATCTACCACCTTTAGATGCAACAACAAACAAAATTATGAAAGATGAATTTAAAACAGGTTTAGGTTTATCGATATTTTACTTTATTGTGATTTTTAGTATCCCTATTATGAATTGGTTTGCGCCAGCATTTGCATTCAAGAGGATCTGGGGTGGTATGACAGTCACATGGTTTGTGACAACAATTGTGATGATGGCTATGGCATTTATTATTGCATATGTTCACACTGCTATGTACGAGAAACGACTAAAAAAATACGATATAGCAAATAAGTAGTTGGAATAAAGGGGGAAATGTTGAATGATGGAAGCTCTATTAGAACCAAAGATGTTAATGACCATTGCTTTGATGGGAACGATTGTATACATTACGTATTTAACAAAAAGAAATGCAACCGCATCGGATTTCTTTGTAGGTGGCAGAAGCTTCGGATGGTTTACAAATGGTTCTGCCATTGGTGGGGATTACTTAAGTGCAGCAACATTCCTGGGCATCGCAGGTTTAACATTTCAACTTGGATATGATGGTGCTTATTATGCTTTTTGCTTCTCCATTGGGTTAACATTATTAGCGATTTTTGTGGCGGGTCCTTTAAGACGCTTTGGTGCATTTACCGTTGCAGATTTTTTAGGCTATCGTTTTCACAGTAAACGAGCACGGCTTGTAGCGGTGGCGGTGGTTTTAGCTATTTCCGGCTTTTATGCAGCTCCCCAACTATTAGGTGCTGCACAAATTTTAAGTATGTTTTTTGGTACTTCTTATGAATTTGGCATTATTTTTACTTGTGTTGTTATGATTTTTTATGTAGGAATTGGTGGTATGAAAGGGACAACCATCAACCAAGCATTAGAGTTATGGATTCGTCTTGGTGCGTTTATCGTGATGTTAATTGCAGCGGTTTATGGTGGTTTACATTACGATAAAATTTTAGCAGCCATCCATTCATTTAGTGGTCCAATCACAGGCACTTCACCGTATGCCTTAGATGGCAATGATATAAACTTTGATGGTGCTGCTTGGACAGGCACGGGCTTCTATTTCCCAACATTCTGGCAAACAATTAGTATGACAATTGGGCTAGCGCTAGGAACAATTGGACTTCCTCATATCTTATTACGATTTTATACAAATCCGAGTGCTAAAGCAGCCCGTAAATCTGCACTCATGGCCATTGGGATTGCAAGTGCGTTCTTCCTATTAGCTGTTTATTTAGGTGTTGTAGGTCGATCTATTTTCATTTCTGGAACAGCTAGTGAGGAAGTTATGCGCGATTTAGTGCTAGGTGGAAATAATATGGTGATTCCTACTACAGCCCTTGCACTAGGTGGCAAATGGCTACTTGGATTAGTCATAGCAGGAGCATTTGCAGCTATTTTCTCCAATCTTTCAGGACTGTTTATTACAAGCTCAGGCGCACTAGCTCATGATTTATATGCCAACATCATGAAAAAGGATATTACACAAAAACAACGTGTTATTGCAGGGAAAGTGGCCATTGTATTATTAGGTATTTTATATGGAGCATTGGGATTACTTGTAAAGGATGCATCCATTGGCCATTTAGTGGCGCTCGCCTTTACTGTCGCAGCAAGTACATTCACGCCAATATTTATATTAGGTATTTGGTGGAGAGGCATGACAGAAAAGGGAGCTATTGCAGGATTACTAATTGGACTTGGCGTATCTATGTGGATGATCTTTTTACCAGGAACGTTACCAAGCTTCTTACAGTTTAAAATTCCAGGTATTGTGACGGTGCCTGTGGGCTTCTTATCTGTTATTATCGTGTCATTACTAGATCGTAAAGTTCCTGCTGATGTCAATGACTTCATGAAGCGAGTGCATTCAAAGGAATCTGAAACCGTATAACCCAATAACTTATAGCTATTTCTATTGCTTAAACGTAATAGGAATAGCTTTTTTATATTCCCGCAAAGAGATTGGATATCCGCCATATTTTGATATGATATTAGTTATTGTGAATGGTGCTGTTATGGTAGAATAGGTAAGATGTTGAGTGAACGGAGGAATGTCTGTGTATAAATATTATGGATTAGCTGCTTTTGTCGTTTTATTGGACCAATGGACAAAATGGCTAATTGTGAAAAATATGGAATATGCTGAACGCATTGCTGTATGGGACCCATGGTTTGGTATTTTGTCTCATCGAAATAGAGGGGCAGCCTGGGGAATGCTAGAGGGGCAAATGTGGTTGTTTAGTATTGTGACAGTTGCTGTTATCTGTGCGATTGTCTATTTCTATCATAAAGAAGCAAAAGGAAAGCCTGTTTTTCAAGTGGGCTTAATGCTCTTGCTTGGTGGTGCAGTAGGAAACTTTATTGACCGTCTATTTAGAGGAGAAGTGGTCGATTTTGTAGATGTTTTAATTCCAATTATTAATTATGATTTCCCTATTTTTAATGTCGCAGATGCTGCATTAACAATAGCAGTTGTCGTGCTGATGATTGGCTTAATTATGGAAGATAAAAAAGAGAAGAAACAGGTGAAACAATGACGCAAGTAACATATACAATCGAAGAACAGCAACAAGGAGAGCGCATTGATAAGGCACTTTCAAGCTTACAATCAGAGTGGTCCCGCACGCAAGTTGGGAACTGGATTAGTGAGGGAGTCATCAAAGTAAATGGTGATGCTGTGAAAGCAAAATATAAGGTTAAAGCTGGTGACGTCATTGCTATCGATGTACCAGAAGTTGAAGAATTGGATGTAGTCGCAGAAAACCTAGATTTAGATATCGTGTATGAGGATGCTGATGTCCTTGTTGTGAACAAACCTAAGGGTATGGTGGTACATCCAGCACCGGGCCATATGGGAGGTACACTGGTAAATGGATTAATGTATCATTGTCAAGATTTATCAGGGATTAATGGTGTGCTACGACCTGGTATCGTTCATCGTATCGATAAAGATACATCAGGCTTATTAATGGTTGCTAAAAACGATACGGCCCATGAATCATTAGTCAATCAGTTAGTTAATAAAACGGTTACTCGTAAATATATTGCCCTTGTCCACGGGCATATTGCACATGATAAGGGAACAATTGATGCGCCAATTGGACGTGACCAAAAAGATCGACAAAAACAGGCAGTCGTTGATAAGGGTAAACATGCTGTTACACACTTCCAAGTGATTGAACGTTTTGGTGACTATACGCTTGTGGAATGTCGTTTAGAAACAGGACGTACACACCAAATTCGTGTGCATATGAATTATATTGGTTTCCCACTTGTTGGAGATCCAAAATATGGTCCGAAAAAGACAATCGACTTTGGTGGACAAGTTTTACATGCAGCGACTTTAGGATTCGATCATCCTTCATCTGGAGAATATTTGGAGTTTGAAACACCACTTCCTGCTGATTATGAACAATTATTAAATGATTTAAGAAATAGGCATTGACGTATACGAAAAGAAAGTCTATACTAACGACAGTGAATGAACAACATAACTAAATATTCACCTTTAATAGCAGTCCAGAGAGGCTGAGAAGGGACATGTGATAGTGTTGTGAAAATTTGTGCTGCAAATTTTTCCAACATGCTTTTTCGACACGTATACAACCCTCTCAGGCTATTCGCCTCGAGAGGTTTTTTTATGGACACATGGCCGACAATAGATTGAAGAGAGGAGGATACGAATATGGCACAAAATGAATTATTAGATGGCCCATCAATGACACGAGCATTAACACGTATTGCCCATGAAATTATAGAACGTAATAAAGGAATCGATGAATGTATTTTAGTTGGCATTAAAACACGAGGTGCCTTTCTAGCCAGACGTTTGGCACAGCGAATTGAAAAAATTGAAGGTAAACCGATTCGTACAGGGGAACTTGATATTACACTTTACCGAGATGATTTAACAACAAAACATGAAAATGAACAAGCACATGTAGAACAAGTTGATATCGAGTATCAAGTGAAAAATCAAAAGATCATCTTAGTGGATGATGTACTTTATACAGGACGAACAGTACGTGCAGCGCTAGATGCAGTGATGGATCTAGGAAGACCAGGACAAATTCAACTAGCCGTTCTAGTGGATAGAGGACATCGAGAGCTACCAATTAGAGCAGACTATGTAGGGAAAAACGTTCCAACTTCTGGCTCTGAGCGCATCGTAGTCAATTTACAAGAAGTAGACGGAGAAGATTGCGTCATTATTTACAAAGAAGACGAACAATAAAGTGAGGAAACAGTATGTCAAATGCAGTTTTAGATATTAAGGATAAACCGACCCCGCTTCAGCTAGTGACATTAAGTTTCCAGCATATGTTTGCGATGTTTGGATCAACGATTTTAGTGCCGCAGTTAGTAGGCCTAAGCCCAGCGATTGCCCTCTTAACGAGCGGAATTGCTACATTATTCTTCCTACTAATTACGAAATTTCAGGTACCAGCTTATTTAGGATCCTCCTTTGCCTTTATTGCACCAATCTTACTTGCTGCTGGTGGACTAAATGAAAACGGCTCAAGTGTAAACCCAGGCAATGCCATGATTGGTGCAATGGCAGTCGGCATTACGTACGGAATTGTATCCTTAATCATTTGGAAAAGTGGTTATAAGTGGATCATGAAAATTTTGCCGCCAATCGTGGTAGGACCAGTAATCATGGTTATTGGACTTGGACTATCTGGTACGGCTGTGAATATGGCGATGAATGTCAATGGGGAGTATAGCTTTTTACACTTCTCAGCAGCTTTAGTTACAGTCTTTACAGCTATCATCTTTACGATTTTCTTTAAAGGAATTTTAAGTACTATGCCAATTTTGATTGGCTTAATTGTAGGGTACATTTACTCCATGATGATCGACATAGTAGACTATACACCAATTGCCAAAGCAAAATTCTTCGCCATGCCTGATTTCTTAATACCAGGTGTGCATTATGAATTTGAAATAACAACAAAAATCCTTCTTATCATGGTACCAATCGTGATCGTAACAATTTCTGAACATATTGGTCATCAACTGGTATTAGGAAAAGTAGTAAATCGAGATTATATTAAAGAACCGGGTTTACACCGTTCCCTACTAGGTGACGGGCTCGGAACATTTGTCAGTGCTTTAATCGGCGGTCCTCCGAAAACAACGTACGGTGAAAATATTGGTGTACTAGCCATTACTCGAGTATACAGTATCTACGTTATTGCAGGTGCAGCAGTGGTTGCCATCTTACTATCATTCTTCGGGAAAGCAATGGCAGTAATCGCAACGATTCCAACCGCAGTACTAGGTGGCGTTTCCATCCTACTCTTCGGAATTATCGCAGCAAGTGGCTTACGTATGCTAGTAGATAATCATATTGATTTTGGTAACAGTCGTAACCTAGTGATTGCTTCAGTGATTTTAGTCATTGGCATTGGCGGTGCCAAGTTTGTTATCTCAGAATCATTGAGTGTTGAAGGAATGGCGTTAGCAGCGATTATCGGTGTGCTATTAAATGCGATTCTGCCAGGTAAAAAGGAAGCTGATGTACCCGTACCATACAATCAAAATAAAGATTCATAGAAGTACCTTTTAATGAATTGTCCAGAGAGGCAAAAAAAGGGAAGTTGTGGACAGGCTGAAGTAGGATGTATGTCTTGCTGTAGTTTGTCACGCCTCCTCATGCCTCGTTGATGACATCAACGGGGCCTTTTTTATCTTCAATCATCACCTTAAGAAAGAGGATGATTGAAGATAAAGCCTCTGGCGGTTGTCACGGATTTTGAATTGTGCAAGCCCAATTCAAAATCCGGACGCAATTACGCCAAGGCGAAATTGACTTAAAGAACGTCATACATAAGACGTTCACGACTCACAACCTAATGGAGGTCACATGATGAAGAACTTATTATCGATGGAACATTTAACAACAGAAGAGATTAACCAAATCCTAGATCTTGCGCAAGCATTTGAAAATGGTGAAACATCATCGTTATCTCGCACACACAAAGTGGCCAATTTATTCTTTGAACCAAGTACTCGTACAAAAACAAGCTTTGAAATGGCAGAATACAAAATTGGCTGTCATGTTATCCCTTTCGATGCAGGGTTTTCGAGTGTTACGAAAGGGGAAACGATGTACGATACTGTCAAAACGTTAGAAATGATTGGTTTAGATGCCGTCATCATTCGAGCGTCAGAAGATGAGTATTACAATGAGCTACTGGACGGTATTAATGTAGCCGTTATTAATGCAGGGGACGGTGCTGGGCAACACCCTTCACAATCCTTATTGGATCTTTATACCATCAAAAAAGAGTTTGGCTATTTTGAAGGGTTAAATGTCACAATTGCTGGAGATATTTCTCATAGTCGAGTAGCGAAATCAAATGCAACAGCATTACAAAATTTAGGGGCAAATGTTCATTTCCTTTGTCCAGAAGAATGGTCTGGCGGTTTTGAAGCGCATCATTCATGGGAAAATTTAATCGAAATAAGTGATGTCATTATGTTACTTCGTGTGCAACATGAACGTCATAAAGTGAATAAAAGCTTCTCGAAAGAGGGTTACCATCAGGAGTTTGGTTTAACGATTGAACGAGAAAAGCAAATGAAAGAATCAGCCATTATCATGCATCCAGCACCCGTAAATCGTGATGTCGAGATTGCTTCTGAGTTAGTAGAGTGTGATCGCTCTCGAATTTTTGAACAGGTGCGGAATGGTGTTTACACACGGATGGCTATTATGGAAACCATTTTAAAGGGGAGAGAATAACATGACAAAGGTACTTCAAAATGTACAAATGCTAAATGAACAAGGTGAACTGGAGACAGTCAATATTGCAATGGCAGACGGAAAGATTACGGCAATTGGTCAAGATGTGACTGTAGCAGGTGCAGAGCTGATTGAAGGAAATGATTTGATTGTGGCACCAGGCTTTATCGATGTTCATACACATTTACGAGAGCCAGGATTTGAGCATAAGGAAACCATTGCAACAGGTTCGGCATCAGCAGCAAAAGGTGGCTTTACAACAATTTGTGCAATGCCTAATACAAAGCCAGTACCTGATTCGGTTGAAAACATGCAGCTCATTAATGGGCTCATTGAGGACAGCTCTGTTATTCGAGTACTCCCATATGGTTCCCTAACAAAGGATATATCGGGTGAGGTTCGAACAAATATCGAAGAATTAAAAGCACATGGAGCAGTAGCATTTTCAGATGATGGTGTTGGCATTCAGCTGGCCTCTACGATGTATGAGCAAATGAAAGATGCTGCCAAGCACGATATGGTCGTTGTGGCACATTGTGAGGACAACTCTTTAATCTATGATGGCGTGATGCATGAAGGAAAGCGTAATAAAGAGCTTGGCCTTCCAGGAATACCTTCCATTTGTGAATCCGTACAAATTGCACGGGATGTACTACTTGCAGAAGCAGCTGGCGCTCGTTACCATGTTTGTCACGTATCGACGAAGGAATCTGTGCGTGCGGTAAGGGATGCAAAGGCAGCAGGAATTCGTGTCACAGCAGAGGTTTGTCCACATCACTTATTACTAGAAGAAATGGATATTCCATCTGATGATGCTAATTGGAAAATGAATCCACCATTACGTGGAGCTGATGATAAAGATTCTCTACATGCAGCACTACTTGATGGCACAATCGACTGCATCGCAACAGATCATGCGCCACATACTGTAGAAGAAAAATGCTGCGGAATGGTTGGCGCACCATTTGGAATTGTAGGTTTCGAAACAGCTTTCCCACTACTTTATACACAATTTGTAGAAACAGGAAAGTGGACGTTAAAACAATTAATTGATTGGATGACAGTGAGAGCAGCTGAGATTTTTGATCTGCCATATGGCACATTAGAAGTAGGCGCTTCAGCTGATATGATTTTAATTGATATTCAAAAAGAACAAACGATTGATGCAGAAGGCTTTGTATCAAAAGGTCGTAATACACCATTCAACGGCTGGGTGGCAAAGGGTTGGCCAGTACTAACGATTTTTGAAGGCAATATCGTATATCAGGAGGCAGAGTAATGAAAAAACGTTTACTAGTTTTAGAAGATGGCACAGTATTTACAGGTACAGCATTTGGTAGCGAGCGCGCTTCACAAGGTGAGGTTGTATTCACAACAGGGATGACAGGTTATCAGGAAACGATTTCAGATCCTTCATTCTATGGACAAATTGTCACATTAACTTATCCTTTAGTTGGTAATTACGGAATTAACCGTGATGACTTTGAATCGATTACACCAGCCATTCGTGGATTCGTTGTACGTGAACTGGCTAAAAACCCTTCAAATTTCCGCTGTGATTTAACATTAGCTGACTATTTGACATCAAAGGATATCCCAGGAATTGAGGGAATTGATACACGAAAATTAACACGTATTATTCGCAGTAAAGGATCAGTAAAAGCGATATTGACAGCTGCTGATGAAGAAGTAAATGTGGATGAAATTGTGGCACAATTACAAGCGACGCCAGCCATTACGCACCATGTTCGTGAAGTATCACCAAAAGCTGCCTATCCATCTCCAGGGCGTGGTAAACGAGTTGTCTTAATTGATTATGGAATGAAGCATGGTATTCTACGTGAATTAAACAAACGTGATTGTGATGTGCTAGTAGTTCCTTACAATACGCCAGCTGAGGAGATTTTAGCTTGGCATCCAGATGGCATCATGCTATCGAATGGACCAGGAAATCCTGAAGATGTTCAAGAAGGCATTGAAACGGTACGTAACTTAATTGGAAAAGTGCCAATGTTCGGTATCTGTTTAGGTCACCAAATCTTTTCTTTAGCGAGTGGAGCGAAAGCCTTTAAATTACCATTTGGACACCGTGGTGGTAACCATCCAGTAAAAGATTTACGCACAGGTCGTACAGATTTAACATCACAAAACCATGGCTATGCCATCGACATCGAATCCTTAAAAGATACTGATTTAGAATTAACACATATCGCGTTAAATGACGGAACATGTGAAGGTGTGCGTCATAAGAAATATCCAATTTTCACAGTGCAATATCATCCAGAAGCATCACCAGGACCAGAAGATTCAAACCACTTATTTGATGAATTCATCGAAATGATGGAAGTAGAAGCAGGGAAGGGGAAACAACATGCCTAAACGTACAGATATTGAAACTATTTTAGTAATCGGCTCAGGCCCAATTGTTATCGGACAAGCAGCAGAATTTGACTATGCAGGAACACAAGCTTGTCTTTCATTAAAAGAAGAGGGCTACCGCGTTATTTTAATCAACTCAAACCCTGCTACAATCATGACGGATACAGAAATTGCTGACAAAGTCTATATTGAGCCAATTACTCTTGATTTTGTATCTCGTATATTACGTAAAGAACGCCCAGACGCGATCTTACCAACACTTGGTGGTCAAACGGGTCTAAATATGGCAATCGAATTAGACAAATCAGGTATTCTAGATGAGCTTGGGATTGAAATTCTTGGTACAAAATTAGATGCAATCCATAAAGCGGAGGACCGTGATTTATTCCGTAATTTAATGTATGAGCTAGGAGCTCCAGTTCCTGAGTCTGATATTATTCATAACTTAGATGAAGCGAAAAGATTTGTGGCGAAAATTGGATACCCTGTCATTGTTCGACCTGCCTTTACACTTGGCGGTACAGGGGGCGGTATTTGCTACAACGATCAAGACTTAGAAGAGATTGTAACATCTGGTTTAAAATATTCACCTGTGACGCAATGTCTATTAGAAAAATCGATCGCTGGCTATAAAGAGATTGAATACGAAGTAATGCGTGATGCGGTTGACAATGCGATTGTCGTATGTAACATGGAAAACGTTGACCCAGTAGGGATTCATACTGGTGACTCAATCGTTGTAGCACCAACGCAAACACTGTCGGATCGAGAAAACCAAATGCTACGTAATATATCATTAGATATTATTCGTGCACTTAAAATTGAAGGTGGCTGTAACGTACAGCTAGCACTTGATCCATATAGCTTTAATTACTATGTGATCGAAGTAAATCCACGTGTCTCTCGTTCATCTGCATTAGCATCAAAAGCAACAGGCTATCCAATTGCTAAGCTAGCAGCTAAAATTGCAGTAGGCTTAACGTTAGATGAAATTAAAAACCCTGTAACAGGATCAACATATGCTTGCTTTGAGCCTGCACTGGACTATATCGTAGCTAAAATTCCTCGCTGGCCATTCGATAAATTCGAATCTGCTAAACGTAATCTTGGTACGCAAATGAAAGCTACTGGTGAAGTAATGGCGTTAGGTCGTACTTTTGAGGAAGCTATGCTAAAAGCGGTTCGTTCTCTTGAGACAGGTCAAGTACACTTAGAGTTAAAACATGCTGAGGAAAATTCAGATTCTTGGATTGAAAAACGTATCCGCAAAGCTGGGGATGAGCGTCTATTCTTCATCGGTGAAGCTTTACGCCGAGGTGTAACAATTGAGCAAATTCATGAATGGTCAGCAATCGATCTATTCTTCTTAAATAAATTTAAAAATATCGTGGATATGGAACAAACGCTTGCTGATAATAAGAATGACAAAGAAGTACTACGAACAGCTAAACGTTTAGGCTTTGCAGATAAGAAAATTGCTGAGCTTTGGGAAACTACAGCAGAAGATCTTTACGCTTATCGTAAAGAGCATGGCATTATTCCAGTCTATAAAATGGTCGATACATGTGCAGCAGAATTTGAATCAGAAACACCATATTTCTATGGGACATATGAAGATGAAAATGAATCGATTAAGTCAGAAAAACCTTCTGTTGTGGTACTTGGTTCAGGTCCAATCCGCATCGGCCAAGGGGTAGAATTCGACTATGCCACTGTACACTCAGTATGGGCGATTCAAGAAGCGGGCTATGAAGCCATCATTATCAACTCAAATCCAGAAACAGTGTCAACAGACTTCTCGATTTCTGATAAATTATACTTCGAGCCATTAACAATTGAGGATGTAATGCATATTATCGACTTAGAACAACCAATTGGAGTTGTTGTTCAATTTGGTGGTCAAACGGCTATCAACCTTGCTGATAAATTAGCTGCAAATGGCGTAAAAATCCTAGGCACATCTTTAGAGGATATTGACCGTGCAGAAAATCGAGATAAATTTGAGCAGGCTCTACGTGAATTAGATATTCCACAACCTCAGGGAGAAACAGCAGTTTCTACAGAGGAAGCTCTTGTCATTGGTGAGCGTCTAGGCTTCCCAGTACTTGTTCGCCCTTCTTATGTACTTGGCGGACGTGCAATGGAAATTGTTTATAACCAAGAAGAATTACAGCACTATATGGAAAACGCGGTAGAGGCATCTCCAGATCATCCAGTATTAGTAGACCGTTACTTAACAGGACAGGAAATTGAAGTAGATGCTATCTGTGACGGTGAAAATGTGTTAATTCCAGGAATTATGGAGCATATCGAGCGTGCAGGAGTTCACTCTGGTGACTCGATCTCTGTTTACCCACCGCAAAAATTAACACAAGTACAAAAAGATACATTAGTTGACTATACAACTCGTCTTGCGAAGGGGCTAGGCATCATCGGCTTAATGAATATCCAATATGTGATTTCACAAAACGAAGTATTTGTCATCGAGGTGAATCCACGTTCATCACGTACAGTACCGTTCCTAAGTAAAATTACAAATATCCCAATGGCTAATATTGCAACAAAAGCAATCCTAGGCAAATCCATTGTAGAGCAAGGCTATCCAACAGGCTTAGCAGCTGAGCAAAAAGGCGTATTTGTTAAAGTACCAGTGTTCTCATTCGCTAAATTACGTCGTGTAGACATTACATTAGGACCTGAAATGAAATCTACTGGTGAGGTAATGGGGAAAGATGCAACATTAGAAAAAGCTCTTTATAAAGGCTTAGTTGCAGCAGGTATGGAAATTCGAACTGAAGGTACAGTATTATTCACTGTATCTGATAAAGATAAAGAAGAAGCAATCGCATTAGCAAAACGTTTCTCAACAGTAGGGTATCGCATTGTAGCTACTGAAGGTACAGCAAAAGCATTTGAAGCAGCAGGCGTACGCACAGATGTTGTCGGCAAGATTGGCGCGAAAGGACAAACATTGATTGACCTTATCCAAAATGGGGAAGCTCAGCTTGTTGTCAACACATTAACAAAAGGGAAGCAACCAGCTCGTGACGGCTTCCGAATTCGTCGTGAATCTGTAGAAAACGGCGTACCTTGTCTAACATCTTTAGATACGGCAGAAGCAATGGTACGTGTCATCGAATCCATGACATTTACAGCAGAAGAAATGCCAAAAGCGGAGGTAGTACACTAATATGATACGTCAAGAGAAAATGACGGTCGTCTCTCAAAAGCAAATTGCGACAAACATTTTCGAACTGACACTTCATGGTGAACTGGTTCAGGAGATGACTCCTGGCCAGTTTGTCCATGTAAAGGTGTCAGATTCACTGGAGCCGCTTTTACGTCGACCAATTAGTATTGCAAATATTGATAAAGACAACAACGAGTTCACAATGATCTATCGTGCTGAGGGGCGTGGTACGAAAGTGCTGGCGACGAATCGAGAAGGTCAGCAGGTCAACGTGCTTGGGCCAATTGGGAATGGTTTCCCAGTAGATGCAGTACAAGAGGGAGGTACAGCACTACTAGTTGGTGGTGGTATTGGTGTACCACCATTACATGAGCTAGCCAAACAATTGAATGCTCGTGGTGTGAAAACAATCCATGTTTTAGGCTTCCAAACAGAGGATGTCTGCTTTTATGAGGATGAATTTAGTGCACTTGGTGAAACGCATTATGTGACGGTGGACGGCTCGAAAGGTACAAAAGGCTTTGTGACAACTGTCTTAGAGTCGCATGCACCAGCGTTTGATGTTTTTTATTCCTGTGGTCCATTACCAATGTTAAGAGCATTAGAAGGCTTTTATCCTGAAAAAGAAGGCTATTTATCATTTGAAGAGCGTATGGGCTGTGGTATTGGAGCTTGCTTTGCATGCGTATGTAAAACAACTGATCAAGTTGAAAAAGACTATGTTAAAGTATGTTCTGATGGTCCAGTTTTCCCGAAAGGAACGGTGGCACTATGAGTCGTTTAACAATTCAAATACCAGGCTTAGATTTAAAAAACCCTATTATGCCAGCTTCAGGTTGCTTTGGCTTTGGTCGTGAATATGCACAGCTTTATGATTTGTCAAAACTAGGTGCTATCATGATTAAGGCAACAACGGTCGAAACTCGTGCAGGTAACCCAACGCCACGTGTTGCCGAAACAGCTGCGGGGATGTTAAATGCCATTGGTCTACAAAATCCAGGCATTGAAAAAGTGATGAATGAGGAATTAAAATTTTTAGAGGATTATGATGTACCTATCATCGCGAATGTCGCTGGAACAGAGACGGCAGACTATGTGGAAGTAGCACGCCGTATTTCAGCAGCACCGAATGTCAAAGCATTGGAGCTAAATATTTCTTGTCCAAACGTGAAATGTGGTGGTATTCAATTTGGAACAGATCCTGCTACAGCACGCGAGCTTGTCAAGGCTGTCAAGGCTGTGTCAGAAGTGCCAGTCTATGTGAAGCTATCACCAAACGTTACGAACATCGTTGATATTGCCTTAGCTGTTGAAGCAGGTGGAGCAGATGGGATTACGATGATTAATACATTGGTTGGTATGCGTTTAGATGAGCGTACAGGCAAGCCAGTCATTGCTAATGGCACAGGTGGACTGTCTGGGCCAGCTGTAAAACCTGTAGCAATACGAATGGTTTATGAGGTGTACAAGGCTGTCAATATTCCGATAATTGGTATGGGCGGTGTAACGGAAGCACAGGATGTCATTGATTTTATGTCCGCAGGTGCTTCAGCTGTAGCAGTAGGAACTGCTAACTTTGTTGACCATTTCGTCTGTCCAAACATCATTGAAGAGTTACCAGCAAAGCTGGATGCATTAGGTGTAGAACATATAACAGAGATTATTGGAAGGAGCCATCGTTGATGAATACGAAACCTATACTAGCTCTAGATTTTCCAGGAGAAAAAGAAGTATTCGATTTTCTTAAAAAGTTCAATGAGCCTCTTTTCGTGAAAATTGGTATGGAATTATATATGCAAGAAGGACCTGATATCGTTCGTAAAGTAAAGGATTTAGGTCATGATATTTTCCTTGATTTAAAATTACATGATATCCCAAATACAGTAGGCTCTGCTATGAAGGGTCTAGCAAAATTGGGCGTAGATTTAGTCAATGTCCATGCTGCAGGCGGACGTCCTATGATGGAAGCCGCTCTAGAAGGACTTGAAGCGGGAACACCTGCAGGCAAAGAACGTCCTGCACTAATAGCTGTTACACAATTAACATCCACAACAGAAGAACAAATGCAAGCAGAGCAAAAAATTGCTCTTTCTTTGCAAGCGTCTGTTCTGCACTATGCAGGTCTGACAAAGCAAGCTGGCTTACAAGGTGTTGTTTGCTCTGTGCATGAGGCAAAGGCGATTGCAGAGGCGTGTGGAGATGAGTTTCTACGTGTAACACCTGGAATTCGACTAGCAGGTGGTGCTGCACACGATCAAAAACGTATTGCAACACCTGATGGGGCAAAACGTGATGGTTCATCACTCATCGTTGTGGGACGTGCTGTAACTGGTGCACAGGATCCAGTAGCAGCGTATAAAATCGTAAGTGAATTATGGGAGGCATAAATTATGACATTACAAAATGAAATTGCACACGCTATGTTAAAAGTAGGAGCTGTAGAATTAAATCCAACAGAGCTATTTACATGGGCATCTGGTATTAAATCACCTATATACTGTGACACACGTTTAACAATTTCCGATCCAGTTATTCGTAAACAATTAGCAAATGGTTTAGCTTCTGTCATCAAAGAGAACTTCGGTGCGACAGAAATTGTAGCAGGAACAGCTACAGCAGGTATTCCACATGCAGCATGGGTAAGTGATATTTTAGAATTACCAATGGTTTATGTACGCTCTAAAGCGAAGGAGCATGGCCGTGGCAATCAAATTGAAGGAAAATACGCAGCAGGACAAAAAGTAGTGGTTGTGGAGGATATCGTCTCTACAGGTGGATCTTCCATTACAGCAGTAGAAGCATTGCGTGCAGCTGGCTGTGAAGTATTAGGAGTAGTTTGTGTCTACACATATAACCTTCCACGCGCTGAGCAAGCGTTTGATGAGGCTGGCATTCAATATGTATCGTTAACAAATTTTGATTATCTAATTGAAGCAGCAAATGAATCAGGTGCTATCAAAGAAGAAGATATTCCATTCTTAAAAGAGTGGCATGGCAAGTTAAAAGCTGGAGAGCTATAATCAGTAATCTTGCAAAAGTAGTAGTAAAACATAGAGTTACTGGAATATAAAAGAGAGTAAATGCATAGAAACAACTATCGATATTTTTGTTGATAGTTGTTTTTTTGTGTTTATTCGACGTGATTAGAAGGAAATTAACGATGTTAACTTTGAAGAGAAGTATGGCATATAGATTAAAGGAATTGTAAAAATAATTTGTTTTTTTAATGTAATATAATACACTTCATTCATTTAGTACTTTAGTAAATAAAATTATTCATTAATAATAATTCGGAAAATTTAGTATCATTCTATGAACTAGATAAACTATTAAAATCCTTTTATAATCATGTTTTCCAAATAAAAGTAAATTTCGGCGTAGAATGAATGGATCAATTAAGTGGGTTATCGTTATTTTAATAAAATAAAAAAATGATACTTTAGGCAAATAAAGTTAAAAATGAACAAATATTCAGTGTGATGAATTTTAAAGTATCTAATTTGAAATGCCATAGTTGTATGGCTTGATTTATTTGGAATATTATAAGAATTGTAAAAATTCACTTGATTAAATGTATTATTTCCAGATAAAATAGCATTACGCCTAATTGTCAGAATATTATATACTGATCCAGTTACTTTTACATTTGGAAAAAAGGGTCAATTTTATGTGATGGAGACTTCTCTTTAAAATTTGATATTTTTTTTAGCTAATATAATTTTGAAATAAGTTTAACATCGTTTGATTTCATTTTTCGGAATATTGAATCTTACAAAGAAATACAAAAGCTAATTTCTTTTTACATCTTTTACTTTAAGAATACATTTTAGACATATGTTTCTGTTGCTTACATAAAGGATGTAGTGATTTTTAGTAAAAAAATTAAAGGTGTGATATTAAATGAGCTTAATGTTAGAAGTGAAAAACCTTAAAACTGGTTTTGATATAGATGGGGAGATTTATCATGCTGTTGATGATGTTTCTTTTTCAGTCAAATCTGGTCAAATTATTGGGGTAGTCGGTGAATCTGGATGTGGAAAAAGTGTCATGTCACTTTCGGTTATGCAGCTTCTTCCAAAAGGGATTGGCAAAATTACAGGCGGAGAAATTAGGTTTGAAGGCAAAAACATAGAAAATTATTCTAGTGATGACATGAATAAGATTAGAGGAAAAGATATCAGTATGATTTTCCAAGAACCCATGACATCTTTAAATCCCGTTTTTACAATAGGTTCACAAATACAAGAGATTATCTTAAATCACTCTAAAATGTCAAAGGCAGAAGCTAAAAGTAAAGCAATTGACTTATTAAAACAAGTCGGTATACCGAGAGCTGATCAAATTGTAGATGAGTATCCACACCAATTATCTGGTGGTATGAGACAAAGGGTTATGATTGCCATTGCCATTGCTTGTCAACCTAAACTATTAATTGCAGATGAGCCAACTACGGCACTTGACGTGACAGTACAAGCTCAAATCTTAGATTTATTAAAGACAATTCAAGCAAAGAATGATATGTCCATTGTGCTTATTACACATGATTTAGGTGTCGTAGCCGAAATGTGTGATGAAGTAATCATTATGTACGCAGGAAAAATTGTAGAACGAACAAATGTAGATAATTTGTTCCACAACCCTCAGCACCCTTATACAAAGCTATTAATGGCTTCTATACCAAGAATCGATGATGAAGTTGAAAAATTAACGACCATTCAAGGGATTGTACCTTCGTTAAAAAATATGCCTCAAATAGGTTGCCGGTTTGTGGATAGATGTCCTTCGGCTATGCCTGATTGTAGAAATGTTACGCCGCAACTTTCCTTTATAGATCAGGGACATGAGGTATCGTGTTTACTTTATGAGAGTTGTGATACTAGAAAGGGTGTGAGCTGACAGCATGAATGAAACAATCGTAAAACAAGAAAAGGAAAACTTATTAGAAATTATAGATTTGAAGACATATTACCCAATTAAAGGTGGTTTTTTAAGGCATACTGTCGGTCATGTAAAAGCAGTGGATAACATTTCTTTTACCATTAAAAATGGTGAGACATTAGGGCTAGTGGGGGAATCCGGTTGTGGAAAATCTACAACTGGACGTACAATTTTAAGATTATTAGACTCAACAGATGGAAAAATTATCTTTGGCGGTAAAGATATTACAAACCTGAGAGGGAGATCTTTAAGGGATATACGAAAAGATATTCAAATGGTATTTCAGGATCCCTACGCCTCATTAAATCCGATGCAAATGGTTGGGAGTATTGTTGCAGAGCCCATTATGAATTTCAGCAACAAATCATTGAAATCATTAAAAGGCGAGGTAATGGAACTATTAAGAAAAGTAGGCTTACCTGAAGATGCCTATTATAAATATGCGCATGAGTTCTCAGGTGGTCAGCGTCAGCGTATTGGCATTGCTCGGGCACTTGCACTTAGACCAAAGCTCATTATAGCAGACGAGCCTGTTTCAGCCTTAGATGTATCTGTACAATCACAAGTTCTTAATCTATTAAAAGAACTTCAGGATGAGTTTGATTTAACTTTCTTGTTTATCGCGCATGATTTAAGTGTGGTCAAGCATATGAGCGATCGAATCGGTGTGATGTATCTAGGAAATATTGTAGAGATAGCCGATAAGGAACATATTTATGATGAGCCGTTGCATCCTTATACACAAGCTTTAATCTCTGCAATACCAGTGCCAGATCCGAGAAAGAAAAATAGTCGTATTGTTTTAGAGGGAGATATACCAAGTCCTGCTAATCCACCAACAGGCTGTCCATTCCATCCAAGATGTCCAAAGGCAATGGCAGAATGTTCATTAACGAAGCCTGCTTTAAAGGAGGTGAAGTCAGGGCATAGTGTTGCTTGCCATTTATATTAAAAACTAAAAACGGAAAATAGTTAGTTATTGACAAAATAAAATTACGGGGGGAAAAAAATGAAAAAATCAGCATTATGGTCATTTATGCTCTTACTAGTTATGGCATTATTTTTAGCCGCATGTAATACTGACTCGACAACAACAGAGAAGGAAAATGAAAAGGATACAAGCGGGGATACAACGACAACAACGGATGAACCTTCTACAGAGGGTGGCATCGTAACATTTGGTACAGATACGGCACCTGAGGGCGTATATGATCCAGCTTTTTCAGGTAGTATTGTAGACAGCTATATTCAAGGCTTCACGATGGAAGGAATCTATGATGTAAATGATAATCTAGAATATGTTCCTAACTTAGCTACATGGGAAATTAGTGAAGATAAATTAACGTATACTTTTACATTCCAAAAAGGTGTAAAATGGCATAATGGTGAGGAATTAACAGTTGATGACTGGGTGTTTGCATTAGAGACTCTAGCTGATCCTGATTATGCTGGACCTCGTTTTAATTATGCAGAAGGAATTAAAGGGGCAAAAGCTAAAAAAGAAGGTAAAGCTGATAAAATTGAAGGTATTGAAGTTGTTGATCCATATACAGTAAAGATCACTTTTGAACAAGTGAAAATTAATAATTTAGAACAACTCTGGTCAAACCCAATGCCGAAGAAGCACTATGAAGGTATTGCGGTAAAAGATTTAGAGGAATCTAAACAGGTTCGTGAAAACCCTGTAGGCTTAGGGCCATTTAAAGTGAAAAAAGTTGTAGATGGAGAGTATTCTGAATTAGAGCGTTTTGATGATTACTGGAAGGGCAAACCACAGCTTGATGGCGTTATTGTAAAAGTAATCGACCCATCATTAGCAACTGGTGCGTTCCAAAACGGAGAAATTGACATTATGGATATTAGACCACAATCCGTAAAAGAGTTAGAAGCATTAGGCAATGTACGTATTGAAGAAACTAATGGTGTGGGCTATTCATACATCGGACTTCGTTTTGGCCACCGTGATAAAGCGGCGTTAAAAAATGTGGCAGATTTTGATAAATTTAATGCAAAAGAATTACGTCAAGCATTATTATATGCAATTAACCGTCCAGCAATGATCGATGCTTTCTTAGAAGGAAAAGCAACAGTTGCCAATACTGTGATTCCAACTACTTTCTGGACTGCTGCGCCAGAGGCAGAATTAAATCAATATGAATTCAACCTAGAGAAAGCTAAAGAGCTATTAGCATCTGCTGGCTATGTAGATAAAGATGGCGATGGTTTCGTAGAAGATCCGAAAGGTCAGCCATTTAAAATTTCATTTGGTCACTATGCAGGTTCAGCAGCATTTGAAGGTCGTGCCCAAGCAATTGTTCAATCTTGGAATGATATTGGTGTAAAAACAGAATTAGCTACAGGTAGTTTAATTGAGTTTAACTTATATAATGATATGAAAGACAATGATGATGCAGCATTAGAAGCGTTCTTCGGTGCGTGGAGTATGGGTTCTGATCCAGATCCATCAGGATTATGGGGGAATAACGCAGAGTGGAACTATGGTCGTTGGGTAGATCCGAAAAACCAAGAATTATTAGATAAAGGCTTAAGTGAAGAAGCGTTTGACAAAGACAAACGTATGGCAACATATGTTGAATGGCAAAAATACTTCAACGAAGAATTACCTGCACTTCCTTTATGGGAAAACCTAGATTTATATGGTATAAATAATCGTTTACAAGGTGTTCATGTCAACGCTGTTGGCTTCCAAACGGATGTTTATAAATGGCATATTAAAGAATAAGCTATCGTGTAATTTAATTCTGCTAACTAAGTCCTTGTAAAGAGGGCTTAGTTAGTAAATTTATAGATAAGGAGATGTTACATGCTTCAATATACACTTCGACGACTACTTGGCATGATCCCATTGTTACTCCTTATTTCGTTAGTGGTATTCTTTTTAGCAAAAATGATGCCAGGAGATGCATTTGCGGGTGAAATTGATCCTTCTAATACGAATCCACAATACATCGAAGAAATGAGAGAAAAATTAGGCTATAACGATCCTATTATCCAGCAATATGGCAGATGGATTGTTAATTTTATACAAGGGGATTTTGGTAAATCAACTGTTTATAAAAAACCAGCGGTAGAGATTATTGCACAGCGCATACCTAATACCATATTTTTAGCTCTAACATCGTTAATTTTCACCTACATATTTGCATTTATTATGGGCATGTATGCTGGTAGAAAACCTTATACACTTGGGGACAATTTGATTGCAACTTACAATTACCTAGCTTTAGCCATTCCGTCATTTGTAGCGGGAATTGTAGCCATTTACTTTTTCTCGTTCAAGTTAGGTTGGTTCCCATTTAACGGTTCGGTGGGCGTTGGGTTAGAGCCAGGAAATTTTGAGTACTATCTAAGTAGATTCCACCATGTTTTACTACCTGCGCTTATATTAGGATTGATGGGAACAGCATCCTATACACAATTTTTGCGAAATGACATTATTGAAAATAGTAGAAAAGACTTTGTAAGAACTGCGAGAGCAAAGGGAACAAAAGAATCGAAAATTTACAACAAACATATTTTACGAAATTCTATTATTCCTCTTATTACGTTCCTTGGTTTTGATATCGCCACATTAATCAGTGGTGCGGTAATAACAGAAACTATCTTTACGTATCCTGGAATAGGTGCTCTCTTCCTAGAATCTGTGGGAAGAAGGGATTATGCAGTCATGATGTCGATCACAATGTTACTTTCGTTTTTAACACTTTTTGGGAATTTAGTAGCGGATTTATTATATGGTGTAGTAGATCCACGTATTAGATTGGATTAAGGAGGGGGAAATATGACATTGGTAACGGATCAAAAAGTATTAACGCCAAAATCGCCAAGGAAAAGCCCCTCGCCATGGGTAATTGCGAGACGAAAGTTCTTTAAAAATAAACTGGCCTTGATTAGTCTTGTATTTCTACTAACAGTTATTATCTTATCGTTTCTAGCTCCATATATCACAACCAAAGATATTGTCCGAGTTGATTTTATGCAAATAAGTAAACCACCATCTAGTGAAAATTGGCTAGGAACAGATACAAATGGACGAGATGTGTTTACAAGAATGCTTTATGCTGGTAGATCCTCCTTAACTGTAGGATTAAGCTGTATGTTCTTTATTGTTATAATTGGAACTACAGTCGGTGCCATTTCGGGGTACTTTGGCGGAAAAGTAGATCAAATACTAATGAGATTTACAGATTTTATCTTAATGTTTCCGTTTATGATTTTTGTCATTGTTTTAAACCAAATTCTAATTGGAAAAGTATCTGGTCTATGGACTTTGATTTTTGTTATCTCACTGTTAATGTGGGGATCTGTTGCAAGGATTGTACGAAGTAGGGTGCTTGCTGAAAAGGAAAATGAGTATATATTAGCAGCTCAATCAATAGGCTGTAAATCCTCAAAGATTATTATCAAGCATTTACTACCTAATGTTGCTTCGACGATTATTGTACAAGCAACATTGCTGATGGCCGTAACAATCGTCGCTGAATCTGGTTTAAGCTTTTTAGGATTGGGTGTACCAGCAGATACGCCTAGTTGGGGGAATATGCTATCCGAAGCTAGAAACTCAGAGGTATTAAAGGAGAAGCTTTGGATGTGGGTACCTCCTGCGACAGCTATTACGCTAGTAATTTTGTCGATTAACTTTATTGGAGAAGGATTAAAAGATGCGTTAAATCCAAAATCAAGAAGGTAATCATAAATTGAATATTAAATAAGTGACAAGAAAATAGGGCACCTTTAAATGTAAAAATCATTGCATTTAAAGGTGCCGAATTTTATAAAGGATGATAGTTTAATGCATAGTAGTCCTTACAGACCCAGAAATATTGTTTTTGAGAGCGAATAAACAGCATATAGCTTGTCTTTTATCAATTATGGTCTAATCACACAAGGCTTTGGACTATGACATGGACCTGGATAGGCAGATGCAGTGGTTGAACCAATACTAATTAATAATATTGTAAAACAACACGTAGCAAGAAGAAGTTTCATACTTTTTTTCATTTGAATACACCCCTTTATTCATATTAACTATATCTTAATATATTCCCTGATTTTTTAAAATATAATTTACAAAAATGGTATTTATTAACTACTTATTTCATGTAAAATAAAGGAGAAGGGAATTATAGTTCATTGAAAGACAGTGAAATTATTTAGGTTTACACTAATGGGGATATGGGTAATAAAGAAATAAACTAAAAAAAACTCCCATCACAGTAGTTAAACTGTCGACAGGAGTTATAATTTTTATCGATTAGCAATCCAAGTTTTTACTAGATCAGCAGTACCGTAAACATAATGCTGATCACCTACTTCATGGTAAGATGCACTTTCGTCAACCTCTGTATGCTTGTACTGAATACGTTGACGGCGCTTCTCTGACATTGGATCAGGAAGTGGGATAGCTGATAGTAAAGATTTTGTATATGGATGAACAGGGTGATTGTAGATATCATCTGCTTTACCGATTTCCATGATTTTACCGCGGTACATTACAGCAATACGGTCACTGATGTATTTTACCATAGATAAGTCATGGGCAATGAAAAGATATGTTAAGCCACGTTCTTTTTGTAGTTGTTTTAGTAAGTTAACAACTTGTGCTTGGATGGATACGTCAAGTGCAGAGATTGGCTCATCGGCAATGATAAACTTAGGATCTAAGCTTAGTGCACGGGCAATCCCAATACGTTGACGTTGACCACCAGAGAATTCGTGTGCGTAACGATTCGCGTGCTCTTTGTTTAAACCAACAGCTTCAAGTAATTCTTGGATTTTCGCACGACGTTCTTTTTTATCCTTGTAAAGGCCATGGATATCAAAGGCTTCACCAATGATCTCGCCAGCTGTCATACGAGGGTTTAAAGAAGCGTAAGGATCTTGGAAAATCATTTGCATTTGACGGTTAAATTTCTTTAACTCATTTTTAGATTTTTTTCCATGGACATTTTCACCATCGAAAACAATCTCGCCACCTGTAATATCATATAATCGAATGATTGAACGACCAGTAGTTGACTTACCACAACCTGATTCACCCACAAGACCAAGTGTTTCACCTTCGTAAACGTCGAAGCTGATACCATCTACAGCTTTGATAGGATTACTTGGCGAACCAAAATGCTGCTGTAAATTTTTGATTTCAAGAATTTTTTTCGCACCAGTTTTAGTCATTTTCTTGTGCCTCCTTTGCTAAATACCCTTCAATACGTTTAGCAACCGCATCTGGAAGAGGAATCTTTGGTGCATCAGGATGCAACAACCAAGTTTTTGCAAAATGTGTTTCACTTACTTGGAACATTGGTGGCTCTTGTTCATAATCAATCGCCATAGCATACTCGTTACGAGCTGCAAATGCATCACCCTTAGGTGGATTCGTAAGATCTGGTGGTGAGCCTGGAATCGTACGTAATAGCTCATCAGTATCATTATCTAAATCTGGCATTGAACCAAGTAGACCCCATGTGTAAGGATGCTTTGGATTATAGAAAATATCATTCACAGTACCATATTCTACGATTTGGCCAGCGTACATTACTGCTACACGGTCAGCGATATTCGCTACTACACCTAAATCGTGTGTAATGAAAATGATAGATGTTTTCGAGTTTTTCTGAATTTCTTTCATTAATTCTAAAATTTGCGCTTGAATTGTTACGTCTAGAGCTGTTGTCGGCTCATCGGCAATTAATAGCTTAGGATCAGCTGCAAGGGCAATGGCAATTACAACACGTTGACGCATACCACCTGAAAATTCATGTGGGTATTGGTTATAACGTTTCTCAGGGAAGGGAATACCTACCTGTGTTAAAAGCTCAATGGCACGTTTTTTGGCATCGTTTTTAGAAACCTTTTTGTGTTGCAAAATTACTTCAGTTATTTGACGTCCGACCTTCATTGTTGGATTCAAACTTGTCATTGGATCTTGGAAAATCATTGCAATTTCATTTCCGCGTACTTTAGACATTTCTTTATCAGTTAATGGAACTAAATCACGGCCATTGAATAAAATTTGTCCTGACTCATAAATACCAGGTGGCTGGGGAATTAGTTTCATTAACGCATTACTCGTAACACTTTTACCAGAACCAGATTCACCTACTATAGCGAGTGTTTCACCCTCCTTTAAATCAAAGTTAACACCACGTACAGCATGTACAAGTCCTGCATAAGTTTTAAAGTTAATTTTTAAATCTTTTACTTCTAGAATTGTTTTACTCATTTCGGCCACCTCCTTATTTACGTAGTTTTGGATCTAGAGCATCACGTAAGCCGTCACCAACTGCGTTAAACGCAAAGATTGTTAGTGAGATAAATACCGCAGGGAAAATCAAGCGCCATGGAGCATTGGCAATGGCTTTATTACCATCAGAGGCCATTGTACCCCAAGAAGCTGTTGGAGCAGGAACCCCAAGACCAAGGTAACTTAGGAATGATTCAGTGAAAATAGCAGATGGAATTGTTAAAGTCATCGTTACTAAGATTGCACCAAGAGCATTCGGAACTAAGTGTTTAATAATTAAATGACTTGTACTAGCACCTAATGTACGAGCAGCAAGAACATATTCTTGATTTTTGATAGATAATACTTCACCACGAACGATACGTGCCATGTTAATCCATCCAGTGATGGATAGGGCAACAATCATAGGAATTAAACCAGGTTGCATAACAACTAAAAGTACAATTACAACTAAAAGGTAAGGTACAGCTGTTAAAACGTCAGCAATACGCATCATGATGTTATCAACGCGACCGCCTGCTAAGCCTGAAATACTTCCCCAAATAACACCGATAATTAAGTCAATAATCGCTGCTGCAATTCCGATAAATAGGGAAATACGAGCTCCTTCCCATATACGAACGAAGATATCACGACCAAGGTCATCCGTCCCAAACCAAAATTGTGCAGATGGTGGTGAGTTGTAAACACCTAGCTGATCACTTGCTTTATATTGAGAAAACATTGGTACGAATGTAGCCATTAAAATAACAATGATTAAAATAATTACCCCAATGATGGCTAATTTGTTATGAGAGAAACGGAGAAATACTTCTTTCCAAAAGGAGACTGATTTGTCAGCTAATTTTTCCGTTGCTTCATGATTACCACCAACAATTTTAAACTTATCTTTTTCAATTTGTTGCTGTGTCATTATTTTTTCGCTCCTTTCAGTTTAATACGCGGATCAATCACACTATATAGAATATCAACGATTAATACCGCAAATAAAAGGATGATGGAAAAGAACACTGTCGTACCCATAATGACTGTATAGTCACGGTTTGTAATACTTTGGACGAAGTGTTTACCAAGTCCAGGAATAGCGAAAATTTGCTCAACAATGAAACTACCTGTTACAACACCAGCTGTTAATGGACCAAGATAAGTTACGACTGGTAGAAGGGCATTTCGTAATGTATGTCGGAATACAATTGTCCATCTTCCAATACCTTTAGCGCGAGCCATTTTAACATAATCACTATTGTTTTGCTCAAGCATACTTGAACGTGTTAATTTTGCGATAAAGCCCATATGAGTTAAAGCGATTGCAAGGGCAGGCAGTATACTATACTGAAAGCCTTTCCATCCACTAATAGGGAACCAGCCTAGTTTAAAGGCTAAGAAATACTGCATTAAACCCGCTAAGATAAATGAAGGTACTGATATAAATAGCACCGCAAAGGACGTTGCCAAATAATCCGGGAACTTATTATGATATAGCGCGGAAACTACGCCAATTAAAATACCGAATCCAATTGCTAATAGCATAGCTTCAATCCCTAATGTTAAAGAAACAGGGAAACTTTCAGAAATCATATCATTTGTAGAACGCGCTTTATATTTCATTGACTCACCGAAATTGAAAGTGGCCGTATCGATTAAATAATCTTTATATTGAATATACCAAGGGTTATTTAATCCATACGTTTCGTTTAACTTCTCCTCAATTTGAGGTGGGAAATTACGTTCACTCGCGAAAGGACTACCAGGAGCGAGACGCATTAAGAAAAACGTAACCGTTACGATGACGAAAAGCGCGAGAAGTATATACATCAGCCTTTTCAAAATATATTTAATCACATAAAACTCCTCCTTCTATTTGTCAATTTTCAGACAAATATATGCCTTCGTATTTTAAAAAGAGCTGACTCGCGCCGAAGTGGCTACGAGGCAGCTCTTCGCTGTAGAGCTAAATAAGCGAATTATTGTTGATTATTTCTCTACTTTAACCTCTTTAAGAGAGATGTTACCAAGGATGTCTGCCTTCATGTCTTTCACATAATCTTGTATTACAGAAAGGTTCGTGTAGTAGTAAATTGGAACAACTGGGAACTCAGAAACAGCAATTGATTCAGCTTGTTTTAAAAGCTCAAGGCGCTTCGCTGGATCTGCTTCTGTATTAGATTGATCTAATAATTTTTTGTATTCTGCATTTTCCCAACCTGTATCATTGTTACCGTTTGCAGCAGTGTCATACATTTCTAAGAATGTATAAGCATCGTTGTAGTCACCAACCCAGCCCATACGGCCAACTTGGTAATCTAATTGGTTAAGTTTTTCTAAATAAACTTGCCATTCAGAGTTATCTAGACTTACAGTGATACCAAGGTTTTTAGTCCAGCCCTCTTGAACGTATTGTGCGATAGCAGCGTGTGCTTCACTTGTGTTGTAAGAAAGGTTAATTTTTACATCTGCTGGGTTTGTAATACCAAGTTCTTTCATACCTGCTTCAAGTGCTGCTTTAGCACCTTCGATATCGTTATCTTTGTAGTAACCACGGTCTTCTTCAAAGCCGTGAACAGCAGTAGGAACCATACCTAATGCAGGTTTTTGCTCACCTTTAGTAATGTTGTCAATTAAACCTTGACGATCAAGTGCTAATGCTAACGCTTTACGGATGTTAGCGTTTCCAGTGATTTTATCTTTTGTATTTAGCTTGTACCAGTAAACAGAAGCTTGGTCATTGATATTTAATGTACCATCAGCTTTAAATCCATCGATAGCATCAAGTGCTACAGTTTGGAAAGGTGCTCCAAGGTAATCAATTTCGCCACCTTTGAACATTGTTACTGCTGTTGCTTCAGATTCAACCATACCGATATTAACTGTGTCTAAAGCCACTTTATCAGCATCCCAGTATTCTGGGTTTTTCTTTAATACGATTGTATCGTTGTGTCTCCACTCATCTAATACGAATGGTCCGTTTGTTACAAAGTTTTCACCAGCATCTGTATACCACTCATCATTACCTTCAACTACTTTTTGGTTTAATGGTGCATATGTTTTGAATGCTGTTAATTCTAAGAAGTAAGGTGTTGGGTTTTCTAAAGTTACTACTAATGTTTTCTCATCTTCAGCTTTAACGCCTACATCATCAGCAGAACCTTCACCATTGTTGTATGCTGCAGCACCTTTAATTGAGTAAAGGATTGAAGCATATTCAGAAAGATTGTCTGGGTTTAATGCCCATTTCCAAGCGTATTCGAAGTCACTAGCTACTACTGGATCTCCGTTTGACCATTTTGCATCACGTAATTTGAACGTGTAAGTTTTTAGGTCTTCGCTAACTTCCCAGCTCTCAGCCGCAGCTGCAACTGGACGAGCGTCTGCATCAAGTGTTGTTAATCCTTCAAAAGTATTTGTAAGAATAACACCAGAAGTTGTATCTGTTGCTAATGCAGGATGAAGTGATGGTGGCTCAGAAGCTACTACTACGTTTAATTCGCCACCTGATGAAGTTGTTTCTTCTGTAGAACCAGAATCTTTTCCTTCGTCTTTTGGTTTGCTAGACGAATCTCCTCCACCAAAGCCACATGCAGCAAGTACTAAAGAAAATACTGCAAGAACTGTTAGTAATAAAAACTTTTTGTTTTTATTCATGTGAATCCCCCTTATACAATTTTTAAGCCTTTTGTGAAGCTCCTATTTAATATACCAAAAAAATCATTGTGTACAAAATAAAAAAGATTCGAATTTATATAGTATTATCTGACATTTAGGAGAATAATAAATTTTTCCGATTTATCACGCTAAAGAGACGAAGTGCATATATATTAAAAATTTGATATTTACATATTCTGAATATCAAAAATAAAGTAAAAATAAAAAAATGATTTACTATACGGAAAATTCCTATTTTTTTGATAATATTATCGATATTTGAAAAATGAATCAAAAGTCATGGATGTAATACCTTGAGGAATTTGTATAGATTTGTAGAAAATCTATGTAAAACTCAGTGAATTAGTTTCTTTTACAGGTAATTTCTTGTAAATTATGATCGCGAAACATGATTATTTTTATCTATTAATGATATATAAGAAACTTGTTTTGTATTTTTCTAGGATTATCCAATTGTGGGGAAGGAAAAGAAAAAAATGAGCATTTGTATGAAAAAAGGTACCCATACTAAGAAAAAAATGGATTTAGCGACAAGCTAGTTTACGAGATTAAGTTTTTTTGAAATAATTTTAGAACGAATGGTGTATACATGCATATATGCAACTCTATTCTGTTTTATTCATCAATCAAATTTTAAAAGTATTGCTTTATTATAACCAATATTTTTCCAGGTTGAGCCCTATTAATAATATTGTTTTTTTGAGGATGTCATTTGTCTTACTGTAGAGGATTGATTATGCAAATAATTACTAAAAATCTGTTTATTAACCTAATGAAAACGTTATCAATAGCTGTTTTAAAAGATATTCTTCCGTATTTTAAATGGTGACATATGAAAAAAGCACAAAAAACAGTGCATTCACGTATATAAAATGCACTGTTTTTTTATTTAAAGTTTAAATTGATTGATTTGATTCTGTAAATCTAAGGACTTTTCGCTTAGATCTGCTGCAACTTGGTTTACTTGTTGCACTGTTATAGACTGCTCTCTAGTTGCTGAAGCTACAATTTTTGTATTATCCGCGCTAGTTGAAGCACCATGAGCAATTTCTGCAACAGAGGCGGCAACTTGTTCTGCGCTAGCTGAAATTTCTTCAGAGGTAGCTGATATATCTTCTATTTGATCTGTCATCGTATTAATCGCTTTGACAATTCCTTCAAAGGCTTGTCCTGCATGTCCGATGATTTTTACGCCCTCTGTAACAGAGTGAAGGCCATCAAAAACAGCTTTTTCAACATTGTGTGTATCTTGTTGTATATCCAACGTTAAGGCAACGATTTGGTTGGCTGATTGTTTGGATTCCTCAGCTAACTTACGGACCTCGTCTGCTACAACCGCAAATCCTTTACCATGCTCACCAGCTCTAGCTGCTTCAATAGCTGCATTGAGTGCCAATAAATTCGTTTGATCGGTTATGGCTGTAATGACAGCTGTGATTTGACTAATTTCATCTGATTGCTTACTCAATTTTTGGACAAGGTTATTAATCATTTGTGTTGACTCATGGATCACATTCATTTGTTGCTGAGCTTCTTCTACTGTCACATTACCATTTGTCGCTAATTCAGAAGTTGTTATAGCATTCTGATGCAGTTGTTGAGTTGCTTCTGCTATACGTTGTACACCTACAGCTGTTTCATCCATTGCGTGTGCACTTTCGTTAGCTGCACTTGTAGCTGCTACTGCAGCGTCAGCTGTTTCATTAATCCGAATTGTTATTTCGTCAGCAGTGGCAGTAATTTCTTCAGTTGAGGCAGAAAGTTCCTCTACAGAAGCTGTTAAGTGCTCTGCATTGTCCTGTATATGCGTTAATAAATTTTTCAGATTTCCCTTCATGGCATTAAAAGCTGCTGAAAGCTGACCAATTTCATCTTTTGAATGATGGGTAATATCTGGATGAATTAATTCACCATTAGCTACATGGTTTGCTGCCAGAACGACAGATTTTAAAGGGCGTGAGATTGTCCGTTGTATATAGAAAATAAGGAAAATACCTAGAGCGATACCAATGATGATCGCAATTATGGAAATAATTTGAGAATTAAACACGGCCTGTTTAGATTCTTTTGTCACAATGTCTAGTTGTTCCTTTTGATAGCTTCCAATTTTATCGGATACATCTTGTATACCTTTATTCGCTTGTTGCACGTCGCCATTCACCTTTTGCAAAGCACCTTCTAGATTACCAGCTTCAAATAGAGCTATTGCTTCAGTTGCTGCCTTGTTAAAAGTATCATTATGAATTTTTAATTCCTGTGCATATGTTTCCATTTCAGCTGAATTCGATTTTTCTATGATTTCTTCTACATGTGTGTCGAGCATATTTGCATATTTTGAGAAACTCTCTTTGTTAGCAGGTTTGTCTTCGATGATGATGGCACGAATGAAAAGACCTTGCATGGCCATTTCAAATTGAATATCATCTGCTAATTCTACAAGGGCAACATGTCCTTCTAAAGCATTTTCAATCTTTTTTTCAATGTTTGAAAATAACAGGAACATAATAAACAATGAAATGATTAGTGTGAGAATAATTGCAAAGAAACCAAAGCTTAATTTTTTACCTACAGACATAGAGATACGCCCTTTCCTAAATGCTCTACAAAAATTTTTATACTTTAATTTAGCGTTTCAGAGTAGTAGAAGTCAATATTCGTTGAAGGAAACAGTGCAGATTATTCATATGTTTTTATAATGTTATTATAATAAGGAAGATTGTCTGTAAAAATCAATCAAGATAAGGCTGTTTTCATCGTTTTATAGTACGGATTACGTGTTCTCGCTATAAAAAAGAAGAAACCGATACAATTTGTATCGATTTCTTCCTTTATGACTGTTTCTTTAACTGTAAAATGACTGCCTCATCAGGGTCAATATACAGTGTCTTTTGTTCAAAATAGATGACGAAACCAGGTTTGGCTCCATTTGGCTTTTTGACCTGTCGTATTTCGGTATAATCCACAGGCACAGAAGAGGATTCTCTGGCCTTAGAAAAATAGGCGGCTAGTGTGGCAGCTTCTCGCAATGTCGTTTCATCTGGCTCACTTGAATGAATGACAACATGAGATCCAGGGATATCCTTTGTGTGTAACCAAATATCAGTCCGTTTTGCTAGTTTAAATGTCAGCATGTCATTTTGCTTATTGTTTTTTCCAACAGAAATTGTAACACCTGTGGAAGAAACATAGCGTTCTGGTTCAGGTTTCACTTGCTTTTTCTTTTTCTTCGCATGACGTAGTTTTAAGTAACCTTGCTCTGCTAGCTCTTCACGAATTTCCTCAATATCACCAGGAGAAGCCTGTTGAACTTGCTGTGCTAGCATTTCGAAGTAGGCAATTTCTTCTGTCGTTTTTTCTAGCTGCTCTTGAACCATAACCAAGGCATTCTTTGCTTTTGTATATTTTGTGTAATAGCTTTGGGCATTTTCAATCGGTGTTTTACGTTCGCTTACGGGAATCGTTAGCTCTTCGCCAGTTTCACTATAGTAATTTGTAACGGTTACTTCCTTGACTCCTTTTTCAAAGACATAAATATTCGCCATTAATAGCTCACCGTATAGCTGGAATTGATCGAGCTTGGATGCACGCTCATAGTCTTTGGTTAGCTTTTTTGTTTTTAAAGCTAGTTTATCAATTTCATTTTGTAGCCAACGCTCTAAATCTCCAGCTTGTTGTTTCACACGATCTCGCTCTGCACGTGCAAAGAATACACGATCAAGAAGCTCATGGACATTGGGATAAATTGTTATATCCCCTCCGTGCAAGTGCGTTAACTCGATTGGGGAGAAGTACGTTTTATGATTGAAGAGTACGTACATAGGTTTCAACCCACCGTTCGCGAAGGAGGTCATAAAATCCTTGAAGCATGCTAGCGTATTTGATGTTGTCTTCATTCGATACAATAATTCTTCCGCGTGAAGAGGTGAAAAACCAGCTAACTGTTGTACTACCTCTTTTGAGGTTTTTGCTTCAGCGAAAAATGTTGTTAGCTCTTCATCTGTTGCAGTTAAAGGATTCCACTTATTTTGTACGGGTGGCGCAATATAAGGTTGACCTGGTAACACGGTACGGAAGCTATTGACTGAAGGAGGTAGATGTTTTAAACTGTCAATAATTTTCCCCTGCTCTTGATCAATCAACAGTAGATTACTATGTCTACCCATAATTTCAGCATGTATTTCCCTTACAATCGGATCACCAATTTCATTTTTACTTTCAATTTCTACTATTATAATGCGATCAAAATCACGCTGTTTTATAGAAGCAATAAAACCGCCCTCGATATGTTTCCGCAAAAGCATACAAAACATTGGGGGCTCAGCTGGATTTTCAATCGTATGCTCAGTTATGTGAACGCGTGCATAAGAAGAGTGGATAGAAAACAGTAATTTATGATTTTTTCCGTTTGCACGGACATGTAATATAACTTCTTGTGCATTGGGTTGATGTATTTTTGTAATCCGACCAGTGACCAGCTGTTGTAGGTCGGCAGTTATTGAATAAGTAAATAAGCCATCAAATGCCATATGAATTCCTCTTTCCAACGATAGCAAGCATCTTGGTACTTTCCTATTTTTTTCTTGTTGCATTTGCATTCACTCTTTTCAAGCTTCTGCTAATACACGTTTTGTATGTTTATCATAGCATTTTTTAGGTGAATATTAAAATATAGCTTCAGTTGTGGTAGAATTAGCTTTTACTTTATCCAAATTTTTTTGGAGAGTCGTCATAATCGACAAAGCTTATGTTATAATAATTCCAGTATGCAAAGAAAGGTGTGACGAACCTTGGTGCGTAGTATGACTGGTTTTGGCAGAGGTGTCACAACAACTAGAGACTTTCAATTAACCGTGGAAATGCGCTCGGTCAACCATCGATTTTTAGAAATTAACGCAAAATTTCCGAAAGAATGGCTTGAAGCAGAAATTTTTGCAAAGAAACTAATTTCTCAAGCTTTGTCACGCGGCAAAATTGATGTGATGGTATATGTGAAGGACTTAGAGAACGTAGAGCAATCTATTGAGATTAATTGGTCATTAATTGAAGCGTATCGTAAGGCAAAAGAGCAGTTAGCAAGTAAAGTACCACTTGAAGAAAAATGGACGATGCAAGAGCTTTTATCGTTAGAGCAGGCACTTGTACAGCAAAAACCACAGCTTACACCAGAGGATTTGCTCAGTGCTGTTGAACAAGCGATTTCACAAGCGATTGAACAGCTCATACAAATGCGTGAGCGTGAAGGGCAAGAATTGCAAGAAGTTGTTGTACAATATAAAGAACAGTTGATAGAGCAAGTAAATCAGATTCGCTTGTGTTCCTCTCTTGCTGTTGAAAAATATCGTACACGATTAATAGAGCGAATTACTGAAATTGCAAATGGCACTTTGCTAGAAGATCGTTTACTAGCGGAAGTAGCGATTTTTGCAGAACGAGTAGACATCTCCGAAGAATTAGACAGATTAGATAGTCACTTCAACCAACTGGAGGAAACATTACTTGAAACGATTTCCGTTGGACGTAAATTAGACTTTTTAATGCAGGAAATACATCGCGAGATCAATACGATTGGTTCGAAAAATCAATCTACAGAAGCAGCAGTAGCTGTTGTTCAGGCGAAAACAATTTTAGAAAAGATGCGTGAGCAAGTGCAAAACATCGAATAACTTGCACGTGTCTGTTATAAATTAAGGGAGATATAGAGAATAAATGATAAAAGAACGTGGATTATTAATTGTTCTGTCTGGCCCATCTGGTGTAGGTAAAGGGACAGTGCGAAAAGAATTATTTTCTCAGCCGAATACGAATTATGAGTATTCCATCTCGATGACAACACGAAATCCTCGCGAAGGTGAAGTAGATGGTGTAGACTATTTTTTCAAGACACGTGATGAATTTGAAGCGTTAATTGAACAAGGCGGCTTATTAGAGCACGCTGAATTTGTCGGTAACTATTATGGAACACCACTAGCTTATGTAAATGAAACACTAGATGCAGGTCGTGATGTATTTTTAGAAATCGAAGTGCAGGGTGCGGCACAAATTCGTAAAAAAGCACCAGATGCCTTATTTATTTTCTTAGCCCCTCCAAGTTTAACGGAATTAAAAGATCGTTTAGTTGGACGTGGGACAGAAACTGAAGATATCATTGCCAAACGCATTGCTACTGCAAGTGAAGAACTTGAAATGATGAGCTTGTATGATTATGTTGTGGAGAATGATGAAGTGACGAATGCCTGTGATCGTATAAATGCGATTATAAAAGCCGAGCATTGTCGTAGAGAACGTGTTGAAAAAAGATATTTGTCAATGTTGAGAGGAGAATAAAACAATGTTATACCCATCAGTAGACGCCTTAAAAAAAGAAATCGATTCAAAATATTCATTAGTGAGCCTTGCTTCTAAACGTGCTCGCCAAATGCAAGAAGAGCAAGACACAGAACGCTTACACAAATATGTTTCCTATAAATATGTAGGGAAAGCACTTGAAGAAGTAGCGGCAGGTGTACTTACGAAAGTATCACAGGATGAGTCAGCTGTGTACGAGGACGAAATCTAACATCATGTAAAGTGCTTTGCTTTACATGCATGCTAGTCTAGTTAGCAGTAGATTTTGATTATACAGAATGCCGAAAGCTCCCAGGGAATCCTTCTTTGGGAGCTTATCATTTGAAAGGACGACACCTAGCATGAATAAAAATATTTTACTATGTGTTTCAGGCGGAATTGCCGTATATAAGGCTGTTGCGCTCGTTAGCAAGCTTTCACAGGCAGGGGCCAACGTAAAAGTCATCATGACGGCCTCTGCTAGACAGTTTGTGAATCCATTAAGTTTTCAAGTGATGTCCAAAAATGATGTTTATTTTGACACATTTGATGAAAAAAATTCAAGTGTGATTGCTCATATAGACTTAGCAGACTGGGCCGATTTAATTTTAGTGGCGCCCGCTACGGCAAATATGATTGGCAAAATGGCCAATGGTATCGCAGATGATATGGTTACAACAACCCTGCTTGCTACGACAGCACCTGTATGGATTGCACCGGCTATGAATGTACACATGTACGATCATCCAGCAGTAAAACGTAATTTGGATAGGCTATCAGCTGATGGTTACAAATTTATTGAGCCTTCAGAGGGGTTTTTAGCATGTGGCTATGTCGGGAAGGGACGTCTAGAGGAGCCTGAAAAAATTTCTGCACTTGTTCAAGATTTTTTTTCAGGAAAAACAAAACCATTAACAGGTAAAACAGTATTAGTGACAGCAGGTGCCCTGCATATACCGTTGGATGAGCAGCATATGATCTGCCCACAGGCAAATGGATCTATAGGACGAGCTTTAGCGCATGAGGCAAGGTTGCTTGGCGCACATGTAATTGAAATAGAAAATAGCAATTTGTTTGATGTTATTCAACAACTTGAAGCCTATAAAATCCAATATCCCCAAGCATTATTGATCCATGCAGCAAATGTGCCGACGATCGAGGAAGCGCCGATCATTTCTGTAGAAGGAATAAAAGCGATCACTTTTGGACAAAGAGTGCAAGGCACACCAATGCTTAACATATTTTCTGAGAGATGGATTGATTTTAGTGAAAAAGCGCAGCTAAACGGACAATTTTTGGCTACAATTAACCCACAGCTTTTTGCTCAAACAGTATGGGCTTATATTATAAAAGGTGAGGAGCAATGAGCTTTTTGATAGCAGAGGTCATTGTAGATGTCTCTACTTACCATGTAGACCGTCCATTTGACTATCAAGTACCCGTAGAATGGATTAATGTCATAGAATTAGGATGTCGTGTTAAAGTACCATTTGGTCCAAGAAATGTCTTAGGTTTTATCGTTGGATTAAAAAAAGAAACGGATGTCCCGCTGAATAAACTAAAAGCAATCACTCAAATTTTAGATATGGAGCCAGTCCTGACAGAAGAGATGCTGCAAATGGCGAAGTGGTTGAAGAACGATACGATTTGTTATGAAATAGATGCCTTGCAAGTGATGTTACCATCTGCACTTCGGGCCAAGTATGAAAAAATGGTTAAGCTACAGCAGGGTCAACAACTGCCACTAGAGGTACAGGCTATATTCGGTAAGCGTCAACAAGCTAATTTTAAAGAATTTGAACGAGCTGGTTTACTTCCTTTATTAAAAGAATTGGTTGCAGACAATATTGTTACCATTGAAAATGTTGTAAAGCAACAAGGGAATGTCAAGGAAATTCGGATGGTTCAAATTACAAAAGACCTGCAACTTGTTGAACAGGCTTTGGAACTGTCATCTAGGGCAGTTAAACAACGTCTATTACTGCAATGGATGTGTCAACATCTAGGAGAAATAGCAACACCTCAGCAAATTTGTGAGGAAACCGGTGTCTCCTTATCGGTATTAGAGGCAGTGATTGACAAAGGAGCTGCTCATTTTATACAAGAAGAAGTGTTTCGTGATCCGTTTACAAAGGATGTATCACGTACAGATGCTTTACCGTTAACAGATGAGCAGCAAGTTGCGCTACAAGCTATTTCTACAGCTATGGAGCAACAGCAAGCGCAAACCTTTTTGTTACACGGTGTAACAGGGAGCGGTAAGACGGAGGTTTATTTACAAGCCATCCAACAGGTGCTAGATGATGGGAAAGAAGCTATTATGCTCGTACCTGAAATCTCTTTGACACCTCAAATGACTGAGCGATTCCGCAGCCGCTTTGGGGAGATGGTTGCTGTTATGCATAGTGGTTTATCTGTTGGTGAGAAATATGATGAGTGGCGCAGAATCCAACAAGGCAAAGTGAAAGTAGTGGTTGGTGCTCGTTCCGCTATTTTTGCTCCCTTTAGAAATATTGGCCTTATTATTTTGGATGAAGAACACGAATCAACATATAAACAAGAAGATTCTCCACGTTACCATGCAAGGGATGTCGCCATTTGGCGTAGTGCGTTTTACAAATGTCCTATAATTTTAGGCAGTGCAACACCAGCGTTAGAGTCATTTGCAAGAGCCAAAAAGGGAGTGTATACGCTACTCTCATTAAAATACCGCGCTTTACATCAGGCTTTGCCGACTGTTTTTATAGCAGATATGCGTGAAGAGCTGAGACAAGGTAATCGTTCGATGTTTTCTCAATCACTAATTGAAGCGATCCGTTTAAGACTTGAGAAAAATGAGCAAATGGTGCTGTTTTTAAATCGTCGTGGCTATTCATCATTTGTACTCTGTCGAGATTGTGGGACAGTCGTCCAATGTCCAAATTGTGATATTTCCTTAACCTATCATCGAACAACTGAAAAATTGAAATGTCATTATTGTGGTTACGAGGAACATGTCCCTCAAACATGTCCGCAATGTCAAAGTGATCATATTCGTTATTTTGGTACAGGTACACAAAAAGTGGAAGAAGAGCTGTATAAGTTGTTCCCAGAGGCAAGAGTGTTACGTATGGATGTAGATACTACAAAGCATAAAGGGGCACATGAAGAGATATTGGAGACATTTGGAGCGGGTCAAGCAGATATTTTACTTGGGACTCAAATGATTGCAAAAGGTCTTGATTTTCCTAATATTACGCTAGTCGGTGTACTGAGTGCCGACACATCCTTACATTTACCTGATTATCGGGCAGCAGAGCGTACATTTCAGCTATTAACACAGGTAAGTGGAAGGGCTGGGCGACATGATAAACCAGGGGAAGTCATCATCCAGACGTATACACCGGAGCATTATGCAATTGAATTGGCTAAAACGCAGGATTATGAACCATTTTATGAACGAGAGATGTTTTTACGACGACGTTCCAACTATCCACCCTATTATTTTGTAGCTCTTATTCAAGTATCTCATGAAGATGTTATGATGGCTGCTGAATATGCAGGTCGAGTGGCGGATTGGTTGCGAGGAAACTTATCGAATCAAGTAGCCATTATAGGACCAACAACTGCGAGTATTGCTCGTCTCCAAAATAGATATCGTTATCAATGTTTGATAAAATATAAAATTGAACCAAATCTAATTCCCGTGTTACAACGCCTACTTGCCATGTATAGAGCAGAGTGGATTAAACAAGGAATATTAATGACGGTAGATTTAGATCCGTCTACTATATAGTTAGCGTGAAATAATAGCATGATCATTTAAAAATTGTAAAAGAAACAATCAGTTAGTGCACTAGCTTTAAAGCAGAAATGAGGAAATAATAATGGCCATAAAAAAAGTAATCGAAAACCCAGCAAAAGTACTATCAACACCGTGTGCTGAAGTGACAGAAATTAATGATGAAATTATTACATTACTTGATGATTTATATGACACAATGGTGGAATATGATGGCGTAGGTATTGCTGCACCGCAAATAGATGTAGGGTTACGGGTAGCAATTGTTGAACTAGGTGAAGAACGTGATATTTTAGAAATGATTAATCCAACTGTCGTTGAAACGGATGGAGCAGAAGTAGATATTGAAGGATGCTTGAGCTTTCCAGGGTTATATGGAGAAGTGGAACGTCCTAGTTATGTCAAAATTGAAGCATGTGATCGTGAAGGACGTGTTTATGAATTAGAGGCAGGTGGCTTTGATGCCCGTGCAATTTTACATGAACTGGATCATTTAGATGGTGTGCTTTTTGATTCAAAAATCAAGCGTATTGTCACAGCAGAAGAACTAGAAGAAATGTACGCAGAAGAGGAGGAATAAAATGACATCTATCGTTTTTATGGGGACACCTGACTTCTCCGCACCTATTTTGCGTATGCTACATGATGAAGGTTATGCTATTAAAGCAGTTGTGACCCAACCAGATCGTCCGGTTGGGCGTAAGCGAGTACTAACACCGCCGCCTGTGAAGGCAACAGCTTTGGAACTTGGCTTACCTATTATTCAACCCGAAAAATTGTGTGGCTCTGAGGAGTTACAGCAAATTCTTGCTTTACAGCCCGATTTAGTGATAACAGCAGCATTTGGACAAATACTACCAAAAGAGCTATTGGATGCACCAGCTCTTGGCTGTATTAATGTCCATGCCTCACTATTACCAAAATATCGTGGAGGTGCTCCGATTCACCAAGCCATCATGGATGGTGAAAAAGAAACCGGGGTAACAATCATGTATATGGCAGAAAAGCTTGATGCGGGAGATATTATCTCTCAAAAAGCAATTCCTATTGAGGAAGATGATCATACTGGTGGACTTTTTGATAAGCTAAGCGTAGTGGGGTGTGACTTACTTAAGGAAACACTTCCTTCTATTATAAATGGTACAAATAACCGTACAGTTCAAGATGAGGCTCAAGTTACCTTTGCAAGTAATATTTCGAGGGAGCAGGAACGTATCGATTGGACAAACGATGCTGCTACTTTATACAATCAAGTGCGCGGTCTTCATCCGTGGCCTGTTGCTTATACGACTTTTGAGGATGGTCATTTTAAAATTTGGTGGGCAACTATTGGCAAAAGTAAGCATGAGGCTAATCCAGGTACAGTGGTGGCAATCGAAAAAGATCATTTTGTGGTAGCAGCTGGCAATGGGACAACTTTAGCATTATATGATGTGCAACCAGCTGGTAAAAAGCGCATGACCGCAGAGGAATATTTACGTGGGACAGGTTCTAAATTACAGATTGGGGACCAATTTCAATGAGTAAAAAAAGTGTAGTGATTTGGGATGGCAATGTACGAGATGCCGCATTATCAATTCTCTTAGCAGTTGATAAAAATCAGGCCTATAGCAACTTACTGCTAAATGAAACAATTAAACGACATAAAATTGAAGCAAAAGATCGTGCTTTATTAACTGAAATAACGTATGGTACTTTACAGCATAAAATGACGCTTGATTATTATTTAGAGCCGTTTATTCGCGGTTCAATCGATCATTGGGTGCGCTGGTTATTAAGAATATCGTTGTATCAAATCCATTATTTAACACGTATCCCTCCACACGCTGCAGTAAACGAGGCAGTAGAAATTGCCAAGCGTCGAGGACATCGTGGGATTGCTTCGACGGTCAATGGCGTATTAAGATCGGTGTTACGCAGTGGAGTCCCTTCAACAGATGACATAGCAGATTCAATTGAGCGTCTTTCTATTGAAACAAGTCATCCAGTTTGGCTAGTACAACGATTTGTTGATAACTACGGTCTGGAAGTAGCGACTGAAATGTTGCATGAAAATAATAGACCACCTGTGCAGACAGTGCGTGTTAATACAACAAAAGCAACTGTTGAGCAAGCTATTGCCGAGTTAGAGGCAGAAGGATTAACTGCTAAGCAAAGCGATGTTATACCAGAGTGCTTACACATTACAAACGGTCAACCAGCTCGTACAAAAGCCTTCAAAGAAGGTATGATTACTATTCAGGATGAAAGTTCAATGATACCTGCTAACGTGCTAAATCCATCTCCAGGTATGCGTGTCTTGGATATGTGCGCGGCACCTGGTGGAAAAACAACACATATAGCCGAAATAATGAAAAATGAAGGTTCCATTTTAGCAACAGACCTTCATCCACATAAATTAGATTTAATCGACCATAATACAGAGCGTCTAGGGCTTGATATTGTTGAAACAGCCCCAATCGATGGACGGAAAGCACCGGAATTTTTACAAGCAGCGTCTTTTGATGCTATTTTAGTCGATGCACCGTGTAGTGGATTAGGGGTTATGCGACGTAAGCCAGATATTAAATATACAAAGCGAGAAGAAGATTTAGAAAGTCTTCAAAAAATCCAGTTAGCTTTACTCGATGCAGCTACGAAAGTATTGAAAATAGATGGTAAGCTTGTATATAGTACGTGTACAGTCGACATAGAGGAAAACGAAGGCACAGTGAAAGCCTTTTTAACAGCACATCCAGAAATGGAAGCTATACAACTAGAATCTTTACCAACAAAATTAGCGGAAAAGCAAGCTAATGGCATGCTTCAAGTCTTTCCACAAGACTTTGGCAGTGACGGTTTCTTTGTCGCCGCCTTTCGTAAAAAAGGAGAATCCAACTAATGGTGGATCAAGAGAAATTTAATGAACGTATTAACGATTTAGTTGAAGAAGCGGAAGAAAAGCCCGTTCGACGTGAAAAAAAAGAAAAACCAAATTTAAAAGAATCCATTTATTCTTTACAGCCTCATCAATTAGAAGAATGGTTAAAGGAAAATGGCGAAAAGCCTTTCCGTGCTGCTCAAATTTTTGACTGGTTGTATAATAAACGTGTAAAGACATTTGAAGAAATGTCAAACCTTTCAAAGGGATTACGCGAAAAGCTAACTGCAAATTTTGCATTATCCACACTATCAACCATTATTAAACAAGAATCTAAAGATGGTACCATTAAATTTTTATTTCAATTACAGGATGGTTATTCAATAGAAACTGTATTAATGCGCCATGAGTATGGAAATTCTGTTTGTGTAACTACACAAGTTGGCTGTCGAATTGGCTGTACGTTTTGTGCTTCTACTTTAGGTGGTTTGAAGCGACATTTATTGGCAGGAGAAATTGTGGAGCAAGTTGTCAAAGTGCAGCAAACATTAGATGAATTGGGCGAGCGAGTATCACATATTGTCATTATGGGTATTGGCGAACCTTTCGATAATTATGATGCAATGATGAACTTCTTAAAAGTGATCAACCATGAAAAAGGTTTAAATATCGGTGCACGTCATATTACAGTATCAACATCTGGTATTGTTCCGAAAATTTATCAATTTGCAGATGAACAATTACAAATTAACTTTGCTGTTTCGCTGCATGCACCAAATCAGGAAGCACGTCAAAAGCTCATGCCAATTGCTCGTGCTTATAAATTGGAAGAATTAATGGAAGCTGTGCGATACTATACTAAAAAAACAGGTCGACGAGTGAGTTTTGAGTATGGATTAATGTCTGGCGAAAATGACTCAGTAGAAATTGCTGAAGAGTTATCTGCATTAATTAAAGGAATTAAATGTCATGTCAACTTAATCCCTGTAAACTATGTACCAGAACGTGATTATGTTCGTACGTCTCGTAGTCAAATTTTTGCTTTTGAAAAAACATTAAAGAAAAATGGTATTAACGTAACGATCCGCCGAGAGCAAGGTTCAGATATCGCTGCTGCGTGTGGTCAATTACGTGCACAAGAGAGATCTGAAGAAACGAGGTGACCAGTATTGGAATACACAGTCGAAAGTGATATTGGTTTAAAACGATCCATTAATGAGGACCGTGCTGCATTCTTTAAACGTCCAGATGGGCTTGCACTAGCACTTGTAGCAGACGGCATGGGTGGTCATAATGCTGGTGATGTAGCAAGTGATATGGCAATCAAACAGATGGAATCCTTTTTTTTACAGGCAGACACACATCATTTTGTATCCACAACATCAAAAAAAGAATGGTTATTACAAACAGTTAAGCAATTGAATAAAACTATATATGACTATTCTTTATCACATGAAGACTGTAAAGGAATGGGCACGACGTTTATTGCGGTGTTAATCGAAGAACAACATTGCTTCATTGCACATGTTGGAGATAGTCGTGTGTATTATTTCTTTGAAGATGGTGCACAACAAATAACAAGAGATCATTCATATGTGAACGTCTTGGTTGAAAATGGTGAGATAAGCGAAGAAGAAGCTTTGACACATCCAAAGAAAAATTTCATCTTAAAGGCAGTTGGAACAGAGGAAACAATTGAACCAGACTTTTATGAAGTAGATTTAGCATCAGAATCGTATTTACTCATTTGTTCAGACGGATTAAGCAATAAACTAACTGTTTATGAAATGGCATCTATTATTACGTATCCAGATTCCATTGGGGAGAAGGGACGTAAACTTGTAGAATTAGCAAATGCCAGCGGGGGAGAAGACAACATCTCCCTCGTGCTACTAACAAAAAAGGATGAGGAGGTGTAAGAATGCTTGTAGGTAAAAGAATTAGTGACCGTTATAAAATTATAGAACTCATTGGTGGCGGAGGTATGTCCAATGTTTATTTAGCACATGATATGATCTTAAATCGTGATGTAGCCATTAAAATATTACGCTATGATTTTTCCAATGAGGATGAATTACATCGACGTTTTCAACGTGAGGCACTGTCTGCTACAAGTCTTACACATCCGAATATTGTTAGTGTTTATGATGTAGGTGACGATGGAGATCTACATTATATTGTGATGGAATATGTTCAAGGAAAAACATTAAAGCAGTACATACAAGAATTTGCACCGATTTCTCCTGCGAGAAGTGTGCATATTATGAAGCAATTAACATCTGCCATTGCCAATGCCCATGAAAACCATATTATCCACCGTGATATTAAACCGCAAAATATTTTAATGGATGCAGAAGGCAATGTGAAAATTACGGATTTTGGTATTGCCATGACGTTAAGTGCTACATCGTTTACTCAAACAAACTCTGTGCTTGGTACGGTGCATTATTTATCGCCAGAGCAAGCTCGTGGTGGTACGGCTACAAACAAATCGGATATTTATGCACTCGGTATTGTGTTGTATGAATTATTAACAGGTGAACTTCCATTTTCTGGTGAATCGGCTGTTTCAATTGCACTTAAGCATTTACAAGCAGAAACGCCTTCTGTCCGTGCTTTTGATGCAACGATTCCTCAGAGCTTGGAAAATGTAGTACTAAAGGCTACTGCCAAAGATGCGTCCCATCGTTATACTACAGTGGAAGAAATGTATGAAGATTTGGAAACCGTTCTATCACCATCTAGAATCAACAATCCCAAATTTGTCATACCTGTGGATAATGATGTGACGAAGGCTATTCCCATCATTAAAGAGCAGATGCATAAAAAAGACGAAGATTTAACCAAAACAAGAGTGATTGAACCGATTATGGAAGCTAAAGCTCCATCTCAACCACAGCCTAAAAAGCCTGTAGAAAAACCAGTTCCCGTTAAGGCAAAGAAGAAAAATTGGCCAAAGTATGTTGCAGGACTATTTATTGCAGCGATTGTCATTTTCTTATTCTTTATATTTGCAAAAGATTTATTTAGCCCGAAAAAAGTGGCTATACCGGATGTAGTAAACTTAACAATAGAGGAAGCGACAAAAAAATTAGAAGCAGATGGATTTGTTGTTGGTGAAGAGCATCAGGAGCGAAATCATGAGGAAATTGAAAAGGGAAAGGTCATTGAAACGGACCCAGCAAAGAATTCATTACGTGAAAAAGGCTCAGAGGTAGACTTAATCGTTAGTTTAGGTGTAGAGATGACGACTGTAGATAATTATGTGGGTCAGAATTATAGTCAGGTGGAAGCTTTATTGAAAGGTAAGTATAAAGATGTAATAAAAGAGGATGTTCCTTCGCGTGAACCAGAAGGCAGGATTATTGAGCAAAGTATTCCAGCGGATACAGAAGTAGTAGCAAAAGAGGAAACCATCACGTTTAAAGTAAGCCAAGGAGTTAGGATGGTAAGGGTTGAAAACGTTGTAAATTATACGAAAGCTGATATGGATGACTATGTGAATAGAGTGGGGCTTAATTGGCGTATATCTCGTGAAGAATATCATGAGTCGATCCCAGCTGGCAGTGTAATTTCGCAATTGACAAAAGCGGGTACTATGGTAGAAGAAGGTTCTATGCTATCGGTTGTAATAAGTAAAGGACCAGCGAAACAACCTGATAAACTACGTCTCATACCTGTAGAAATTGAGTATAAACCTACAGAAGAGGGAATAGCTCAAAACATTCGAATTGAAATTCAAGATAAAAATCATACATTGTCTGAACCTGTTGAAGTATTTGAAATTTTAAGTGATACGCCATACAACATTCAGCTTACAATTGAAGATGGCAAAGATGCGAGTTATAGAATAATCCGTGACTCAGAAATAATTTTAGAAGGCAAAGTTAATTATAATGATGTCGATTAAGGAGGAATTGGATGGCGCAAGGCCAAATAAGAAAAGCATTAAGCGGTTATTATTATGTATTTGATGGACATCAACTGATTCAATGTCGAGGACGTGGAGTATTTCGTAATCGTGGCGAATCGCCACTTGTCGGCGATATTGTAGAGTATACAATGGAAACAGAAGGTTCTGATGGGACTATACAAAAGATTTTAGAGCGTCAAAATGAGTTGGTGCGTCCACCAATTGCTAATATTGATCAAGGCATTTTGGTATTTTCCGTAAAAGAGCCCAATTTCAATACCATTTTACTGGATCGCTTTTTAGTTGTGTTAGAATCATTCCATGTACACCCTATTATTTGTTTAACAAAAATGGATCTGCTAGAAAATGACGAACGTGCGGAATTACAAAATTATATAGCAGATTATGAAAGCATGGGCTATACAGTTTTGCAAACATATAAAGATGAAGAAGAATTAGTTGAACGATTACGTCCTATTTTAAAGGAAAAAACCACTGTTCTAGCTGGCCAATCAGGCGTTGGGAAATCAACCTTGCTCAATACACTCATTCCAGAGTTGAACTTAAAAACTGATATTATATCCCAAAGCTTAGGACGAGGAAAACATACCACTCGTCATGTCGAATTGATAGAGGTCTGTGATGGTTTATTGGCAGATACGCCTGGATTTAGTTCCTTTGATTTTGACGAAATTGATAAAGAAGAATTAGGTGTATGTTTTCCTGAAATGGCTAGAGTAGCGGATAATTGTAAATTCAGAGGATGCTTACACTTGAAAGAGCCCAAATGTGCAGTAAAGGCAGCAGTAGAATCAGGAGAAATTCGGGACTACCGCTACAAGCATTATGAACAATTTATGCAAGAAATTATGGATCGAAAGCCGAGGTATTAATGATGATACAAATAGCACCATCAATTTTAGCAGCGAATTTTGCAAAGTTAGGTGAAGAAGTAAAGGTAGTAGAACAAGCAGGTGCACAACTTATTCATATTGATGTAATGGATGGTCACTTTGTACCGAATATTTCATTTGGCTCCATCGTATTAGATGCTATCCGTCCATTAACAAAATTACCATTAGATGTGCATTTAATGATAGAAAATCCAGATCAATATATTGAACAGTTCGCAAAAGCTGGAGCAGACTATATTACAGTACATGTAGAAGCATGCCGTCATCTACATCGAACAATTCAATTAATCCGTTCTTATGGTGTAAAAGCTGGTGTTGTATTAAATCCACATACACCTATAGAGTCTATACAACACGTTTTAGAAGATATCGATATGGTATTATTAATGACTGTAAATCCAGGGTTTGGTGGACAAAAGTTTATCCATTCTGTTGTGCCTAAAATAGAAGCATTATCAGCAATTATTAAAGAGAGAGGCTTAGCTATTGCCATTGAAATTGATGGTGGTATTACTGCTGAAACAATTGTTCCATGTGCACAGGCTGGAGCGACTATTTTTGTAGCAGGATCAGCCATCTATAGTAAAGAGGATCGAACAGCTGCCCTTCAAGAGATTTTATTGGCTGGCGAGGCAGCGATTAAAGAATGACGACAGTCGTTGTTTGTGCAGGTGGTCCAAAAAATGAGCTTTGTTCATTTTCGTCATTTCAGCAACAACAGGATGTTGTGTTTATCGGGGCAGATCGTGGCGCTTTATATTTAATTGAGCAGGGAATTACTCCTCATGCCATTGTTGGTGATTTTGATTCTTTAACAGATGAAGAATATCGACAAGTGATGGCACAAACCAATGATCAACAACGTTTTCAAGAAGAGAAAAATGAAACAGACACGGACTTAGCTTTGCTCAAAGCCTATACGTATGAACCGCAAGAAATTGTTTTGACAGGTGTGACAGGTGGGCGTTTAGATCATTATGAGGCAGCCGTTCGTTCCATTTATCGATTACAAAAGGAGCATCCTCAAATTGAGCTAAAGATTATCAATCACTCAAATATGTTGCAATTTTTACTACCAGGTACACATACTATTTATGCGGATGATCGATACCGATACTTGTCTTTTTTCGCTCACGAGGAGCCTATTCAAGATGTAACATTACGACAAGTAAAATATGAAACAACGAATGAGGAAATTTCTTTAGGAACATCTCGATTTACAAGTAATGAAATAATAGGAACTTCAGGGTCTATATCTTTCTCGCAAGGCATATGTTTAATGATAAGAAGCATAGATTAGCGTAAGGGGGAGAGAGTCCTGAAAGTATATACGTTCCAATTGCCGAAATTCGTGAGTAGTATCACGCGTACGTGTATTAACCTATTTAAAAAAGATAAGAAAGTAAAAAAATCCGACTAATGTTAGTCGGATTTTTTTACTTTCTTATAGAATACTAATCAAAGAAAAAAATCGATTGCGCTCAATGCGAAATCGATTTTTTAGAAGCAGCGATTAAACGCGCTCGATTTTACCTGATTTTAATGCACGAGCAGAAACCCATACACGTTTTGGTTTACCGTCAACTAAGATACGAACTTTTTGAAGGTTAGCACCCCAAGTACGTTTGTTAGCGTTCATAGCGTGGGAACGGTTGTTACCAGTACGAGCTTTACGTCCAGTGATTACACATTGTTTTGGCATGTTGTATTCCCTCCTTACTGTTGATGCTGAAAGATTATTATTTCAGTTCGGTATTTCACATACCATAATAATTTAACATACGATGGCGTTCAGTGCAACAGTTTTCACATAACCTTTCAAGAAAAAAACCTTTACAGACATAAAACAGTGATGAAAAAGTAGGGAAATTTTTACGGTAGCCATTCTACTATCCTTTTCCTCGATAACCAAGTTTCGTCGATACGCGTCTACCAGTATCAACTAAACGCTCAATTAATGTAATAATATGATCTTGAGAGACATTAAAGCTCACAAATCCAATACTGACTGCACCTATCACTTCACCAAAACCATCTAAAACAGAGACAGCAATGGAGGATGTACCTGCAGTTCGTTCTCCATGACTTATTGCATAGCCTTGTTGTCGAATTTGTTGAAGCTGCTCCTCTAATTCGGCCATTTCATCTTTAGCTACTAGTTGTTCTAAAATTTCCTTTGATTGTGCCTTTGACATGGAGGCAAGTATGGCTTTATTGGCTGCACCGATATGCATGGGTATACGAATCCCCAACTGATCATAAATACGAATCGGATTTGCTGCACTGTCTATCCGTTCTATAATAATCGTATCTAATCCAGCTGGTTTACTTAAATAGACGCTTTCTTCAACCTCTCTTGCTAATCGCTCTAATTCAGGTCTGATTTTGCTAATATAATCCATCGTATCATACACCTGTAAGCCAAGCTCCATCCATATGGTTCCAAGCCGATAATGTTTGGTCTGCTCATCTTGCTCAATCATCCCTTGTTTAATCATGGCTTTTAAAATTCTATGTAAAGTACTTAGCGGTAAATCGCATTTAGTAGAAAGCTCTGAAATGGACAAGCTACTGTCGTTTGCATCAGTAGCTAAAACCTTCGCAATCGTCATTGCCCGTTCTAATAATTGCATTTGTCCCACCTCCCTTCTTCCTATTTTATTTTTATTCTCCATCTACGTCTAGTTCCAATATCCTCGAACGAATTAGTAGTCTAAACAAAAGCTGTATTTTTATTTAAGACAAGTACAAAAGGGTTCTTTAAGTGTATTTGCATAAATACTAATATAACTTTTTCTCCGAGAGTGAATGCAATATAGATTAAAAGAAAAATAAAAGTTTTCTAAATATATTGACAGTATAGCATAAAACGAATATATTCTTCATATAAACTTTCCTCTTAACGGAAACGTTTTCCACTACACGGAAATGAGGTGAAAGGAATGCATTATTGTTCATCAATGTATGCACCTTTGAAACACGTTATAGTAAAAGATCCAAAAGATGCTTTCCGAAGTCAGAAACATCTTAGTGATGAATGGAAAACATTTAACTACTTATCTGAGCCTAATTATGAAGAAGCTCTAAGTGAATATGCTGAATTTATTGGGATTCTTGAAAAGTATGTTGAGACTATTGATTATTTGCCAATAGCAGATGAAGTAGGATTAGATTCGCTCTACGCACATGATCCAGTTAAATTCACACCAAATGGTGCCATTATACTGAAGTCTGGCAAAAAATTAAGACAACCAGAAGCGGCAGTATACAAGGACTTTTTACAGGAAAAAGGTATTCCAGTCATTGGTGAACTTACAGGAGAGGCGGTTTCAGACGGTGGAGATATTGTTTGGCTAGATGATCGAACGCTCGTAGTGGGGAGAGGTTATCGTACAAACGATGAAGCCATTCGTCAGTTAAAGGAAATGACAGCCGATATGGTAGATGAATTTATAGTTGTACAGCTACCACATGATCTAGGTGAAGCTGAGTGTTTACATTTAATGTCTTTCATAAGTATGGTAGACCGAGATTTAGCTGTTGTGCATTCGCGCCTAATGCCAGTATTTTTCAGACAACTGCTAATTGAGCGTGGCATCCAGCTAGTAGAAGTCCCGAAGGATGAATATGATGCGCTAGGCTGTAATGTGTTAGCGCTTGCACCAAGAGTATGTGTGATTCCTCAAGGCAATAAAGAAACAAAGCAACAGCTACTTGATGCTGGAGCAACTGTGTATGAATATAAAGGCGATGAAATTACTGTTAAAGGAACTGGTGGGCCAACATGTTTAACTTGCCCAGTAGTAAGAGGATAAAGGAGAAGATGAATATGTTCAAAAATGTAATTGTCAAAAATCCAGGAAATAGTTTTGTAAACGGTTTAACAACTAGTGATTTAGGGAAGCCCATTTTAGAAAAATTGTTTGAACAGCACGAAAACTATGTAGAGGCTTTAAAAAAATGTGGTGTTGAGGTCACTCAATTACCAGCGAATGAAGCATTTCCAGATTCAACATTTGTAGAGGATACAGCCGTATTAACACCTGAGTTTGCTATTATATCGAATCCTGGAGCAGTAGCTCGTAACCGTGAAATTGAAGAAATTGAACCAGCTGTAAAGCAATTCTATGAAAAAATTTACTATATTAAAGGTTCTGGAACACTTGATGGTGGAGATGTATTACAGGCAGAGAAAAAGTTTTACGTAGGGATTTCAGATCGCACAAATGAAGAAGGAGCGCAGCAATTTAAAGAAATTGTTGAGCAAGAGGGCTATGAGGCAACTATTATCCCATTAAAAGAGTTCTTCCATCTAAAAACAGGAATTGCCTATGTTGGGGAAAATCGCATGGTGCTAGCTGGTGAGTTTGTCGACCACCCTGCATTTGAATCTTACGATAAAATCATAATTCCTAAAGAAGATGAATATTCAGCTAACTGTATTCAAGTAAATGATTATATTATTATTCCAGCTGGCTATCCAGAAACAAATCGTAAACTACTGGATCTAGGCTATCAAACAATTGAACTTGATATGTCTGAATTCAGAAAACATGATGGTGGCTTAAGCTGTTTATCATTACGTTTTTAAGTAATTCTAACAATACCCAATCAATTTAAAAGAGAAAATTGATTGGGTACTTTCATTCTATAAATATCAGAAAATTTAATATTTTACATTATATAGGAAGTAGGGATGGATGTTGAATAAAGGGGATCAGCTTCACACTAATCAATTAAAACGTTCGATGAAAAGCCGTCACTTGTTAATGCTTTCACTTGGAGGTGTTATTGGAACAGGTTTATTTTTAAATGTAGGCTATACCATTAATCAGGCAGGCCCAGGAGGCGCGCTTATTGGCTACTTGTTTGGTGGCTTAATTTTGTTTATGGTCATGAACTGTCTTGGAGAATTGGCTGTTTACATGCCTGTTACAGGCTCCTTCCAAACATACGCAACACGTTTTATTAGTCCTTCAGCTGGTTTTTCATTAGGTTGGATGTATTTTGTCGGTTCTGCTGCCACAGCTGGTGTTGAATTTACGGCTGCAGGCATTTTAATGCAGCATTGGTTTCCAAGTGTACCAATTTGGATATGGTGTGCTGTGTTCATGGTTCTTTTATTTGTCTTAAATGCTTTAACAACGAAGGGCTTTGCTGAAGCGGAATTCTGGTTTGCTAGTATAAAAGTTGTTGCAGTGATTGCATTTATCATTATTGGTGGTGCGGCAATCTTTGGTTTAATTCCATTAGCAGATCGTCCAACTCCACATCTCACAAATTTAGCACCTTCTGGCTTATTCCCAGCAGGTATTACGATTATTTTTGTCACAATGATGAATGTTATTTTTTCTTATCAGGGATCAGAGCTGGTTGGAATTGCAGCAGGGGAGACCGAGAACCCTGAAAAAAATATTCCAAGAGCGATTCGTACAATTCTTTTCAGAATCATCGTTTTCTATATTGCTTCCATTATTGTATTGTCAGCAATATTCCCAGCATCAGAGCTTGGTCTTATGGAGAGTCCATTTGTCACGTTAATGAATTTAGCTGGTGTGCCTTATGCAGCTGGCATCATGAACTTTGTTATTTTGACGGCTATTTTATCAGTCGGTAATTCATGCTTATACGCATCAACACGTTTATTATTTTCTATGTCACAAGAGGGGATGGCGCCCAAGTTATTTGGTCGATTAACGAAAAATAAAGTACCATTAAATGCGCTTATTTTTACAATGGTATTCTCGCTCTTATCATTGTTAACAAGTGTAATGGAAGCTGATGCTGTATTTGTATTACTAATGTCGGTAGCTGGAATATCTGTCACAATTTCATGGATGGGAATTTGTGCTTCTCAATTAATGTTCCGCTATCGCTATGTCAAGTCTGGAGGAAATGTGGCTGATCTAAAATTTAAGACACCATTATTTCCACTGATTCCAGTATTTTGTATAATCTTCTGTGTATTTATTTTAGCATTTTTAGCGTTTGATCCAACACAAAGGATTGGTTTACTGTACGGGATTGGCTTCTTTATTGCCTGTATGATCTTTTATCAATTGAAATTAAAAAAAGTGGCAACTGCTGCTACAGATAGCAAAAATGAAGAAACACTAGAAGTTCGTTAATAGAATCTCTAACGAATGGGAGTTAAAGGAGAATTTTTATGAATACTTTTATGTGGGATACACCCGAAAAACTACGTGCCCTCTTATGTGAACTTGTGAGCTGGGAAAGCAGAACATTAACGAAGGGTGAAAATGAATTTGCCTTTCGCTTAAAAGATAAATTGTTAACGCTTCCATATTTTGATAAACACCCGGAATTGATTGAATTACACGATGCAGGACTTGGCAGAAACGCGGTTACAGCCTTCTATAAGCATCCAACGGCAACGGAAACGGTTGTATTAATTAGCCACTTTGATACCGTACATACGGAGGAATATGGTGAACTAGAGCCGTTAGCCTTTTATCCGGAAGAACTAACGAAAAAGCTACTGGAGCCTAAATACCTAAAAGACTTACCAGAGGCAGCTCGCATTGATTTGGAGTCAGGGAATTATTTATTTGGTCGCGGCACAATGGATATGAAAATGGGTCTTGCCTTACACATGCAGTTAATTGAAAAGGCTAGCTTTGAGCAATGGCCGATTAATTTGATTTTAACGACGGTTCCTGATGAGGAAGTCAACTCTGCTGGTATGAGAGCCGCTGTTGTGGAACTGGTGAGACTGCGTGAACAGCATGGTCTATCCTATCAATTATTTTTAAATAGTGAGCCTTCGTTTTCACAAGGGCCATCGGATACGAATGAATATATTTATTCAGGTACAATTGGTAAAATCATGCCTGCTGCCTTGTTCTATGGAAAAGAGACACATGTTGGTGAACCATTAAAAGGGATGACGGCTACCTTTATCGCCTCCTATATGACACAGCATATGGAGTGGAACCCGCTTTTCCGTGAAACAGATTTAGGTGAAAGCACGCCACTACCCGTCTCTCTACAATTAAAAGATTTAAAAATGGAGTATTCTACACAAACACCATATCGTGCGGCGGCACTTTACAATGTCTTCTTGTTAAAACGGACAGCGGCTGAAGTGATGGCTATTTTTGAGGAAGTTGCGTTACAGGCAATGGCTGCTTGCAATGCGCACTATCAGGACATTTGTACACGAGAAAATGTGCAGGGGGTGGGCAAAGTAAGGGTCTTACGCTACGAGGCATTATTGGAGCACGCCATCGATAAATTAGGGGCTGAAGAAGTACAAGCGATTAAGCAGCAGATTCTGCAACATAGTGCATGGGATGATCGTGAAAAGTCCATTCGCATTGTGGATCAGCTCATGATTCGCTGCCAGGAACTAGCACCCGCAACAGTCCTGTTATATGCACCACCCTACTACCCTGCGATTAATTCATCCAATCATCCACTAGTGAAACAGTCGATTGAATTAATGAAGCAAACAGCTCAAACATTTGATATTGAGGTGGAGCAGATCCACTACTTTAACGGCATTTGTGATTTAAGCTATGTGAACTATTCAGATGCATCCAATGAGTGGCTAGCATTTGAGCGGAACACACCAGTATGGGGCGACACGTATCATATTCCATTTAAAGAAATGGAGGCATTACAAGGTCCTGTATTAAATGTCGGTCCATTTGGTAAGGATGCCCATCAAAAAACAGAACGATTGCATGTGGATAGTGCTTTTAAAGAAATGCCTGTTATGATCGATACGCTTATTAAAAGTCTATTTTAGCCAAATAAATGTTTTGATATTTAATTGAATACAATGTAAAAAGTTGATGCTATAAAGGTATCAACTTTTTTATTTACCAGAAAAATTTAGATTGACTTGTATTTTTCATTATCATGACGATACATATAGGACATTATAATTATTTGAAAGTGGACATGAGGAGCGAGCATGATGGAAAATCAAGAAAAAATAGCTTTTTCTATTCGTGAAGAAATGGTTCAGTCGAATTTAAAAGGGATGAGAATGGTTGCTTGGACACTCATGTATGTATCAGCCATTATTTCGATTATTCATTATGGAGAGGTTTTCTTTATTAAGGCAGAAAGAGCTATGGTCCCCTTCTATATTGCTATTCATATCGCCATGTTTTATATAGATGTAGCAGTGTTATTGTTTATCCGAGAAAAGCGAATTCATATTACGCCTTTAACTATACAGAAGTATGAACGATTGGTTGTTGTTTATATTTACACAATAATGCTATTGATTACTGCTATATCGGTATTGGATGTTTACTTTTTCCGCCATGCAGCATTGTATGAGGTGATTTTGATCATCATTTGTACAGTATTCGCATTACCTTTACGTAAAATTGTCTGGATTATTTTGCTTTCTGCATCAGCGATTATTGCGAGTGTGTATATGAGTGCTGGAATATCGAGTGAGAATATAAAAATCATATTACCGATGTCACTATTAATACCTATTGGTGTAATGATTCAATATCAGACCTATAAGGTTCGTAAACAAATCCATACCCAGCATATTTTATTGAATGAGGAAATGACCAAAACGAAACGACTATCAGAATTGTTGGCTACTAAAAATAATGAATTAGCAGAGCAAGCATTAAAAGATTCTTTAACGAATCTACCTAATCGACGTGCATTTAATCAAAAATTGAATAAAATAGGACATCAACTTCATCAAACACAATCTTTCTCAGTCATAATGATTGATATTGATTGCTTTAAAAAATTTAATGATTATTATGGACATTTACAGGGAGATGATGCAATTGTCAAAGTCGCATCCCTGTTGGATGAAATTGCAGGGAAGTATAATGCATTCGTTGCCCGTTGGGGAGGCGAGGAATTTGTGATGATAAGTCAGCATACTCACAAGTTTGCTGAACCTGTTTGTGAAGAAATTTTAGAAGAAGTTCGAGAACTTAATATTCCGCATATACAATCTACTATTGCTCAACATGTTACGGTCAGTATTGGAATGTGCCATGCTAAAATCACAAAATATGAGCAATTACAATCATGTTGTGAATTAGCTGACCAAGCGCTGTATTTAGCTAAGCAAAACGGACGAAACAACTATTATCGTAAAATGGCAATTTTTGATGAAGAAGCAAATGCGTCTATTTGAAGTCAGAAAACGTTGCTACGAAGCCTTTCAATACCCCCTTAGGTTGCTTAAATTATAACGAAAGTGTTACAATATAGTTTAGTCAAAAAGAGCCAAGGGGGCATTTCTATGTCAATTGAATTAAACAATGAATTCGGCCAAATTGATATTTCAACAGATGTACTTGCACAAATTGCTGGTGGAGCTGCTGTAGAATGCTACGGTATTGTTGGCATGGCATCTAAACATCAAATTCGTGATGGTCTAACTGATATTTTACGTAAAGAAAACTTCGCAAAAGGTGTTGTAATTCGACAACAGGACGACGATTTACATATAGATATGTACATTATTGTTAGTTACGGGACAAAAATTTCGGAAGTTGCTTATCAAGTACAATCGAAAGTGAAATATACAGTAGATAAAACATTAGGTATGAGCGTAAAATCTGTCAATATCTTTGTACAGGGCGTTCGTGTAGCGAATTAAGAGGAGGAACTAAATCGAATGCAGTCTTTAGACGGTATAAAGTTTGCTGAAATGGTACAAATGGGTGCGCATCACCTTTACCAAAATGCAAATTATGTAGATTCATTAAATGTTTTCCCCGTTCCAGATGGTGATACAGGTACAAATATGAACTTATCGATGACATCTGGTGCTAAGGAAACAGAGCATGCTGCTTCAGAGCATATTGGTAAAACAGCACAGGCATTATCAAAAGGCTTGTTAATGGGTGCGCGTGGGAATTCAGGCGTTATTCTATCTCAATTATTCCGTGGTTTTGGGAAGTTTATTGAAAAAGAGTCAACAATTGATGCAAAGGGCTTTGCAGGAGCCTTCCAAGCAGGTGTTGATACGGCATATAAAGCTGTTATGAAGCCAGTAGAAGGAACGATATTAACAGTGGCACGTGAAGCTGCAAAAAAAGGTGTAGAAGTAGCAGAAACTGAAAACGATATCATTGCCGTAATGGAAGCTTTTACAGCAGAGGCAAAGGCATCGTTGGATCGCACACCTGACCTGCTGCCTGTTTTAAAAGAGGTCGGTGTGGTAGATAGTGGTGGTCAGGGCTTACTATTTGTGTATGAAGGGTTTTTAGCTTCCTTGAAGGGTGAGGCTCTCCCTGAGAAAAATGATGCGACGCTCGATGATTTAATCAATGCAGAACATCATAGAGCGCAAGATTTCATGAACACTGCCGATATTGAATTTGGCTACTGCACAGAAATAATGGTACGCTTAGAGGAAGGAAAAGAACCTTTTGATGAGGAACAATTCCGTAATGAATTAAATCCTTTGGGGGATTCTTTACTTGTGATTTCGGATGAGGAAATTGCGAAAGTTCATATCCATTCCGAGCAACCAGGTTCTGTTCTATCGATTGGACAAAAATACGGTAGTCTTATAAAAATTAAAGTGGATAATATGCGTGAGCAGCATTCAGCAATCGTTGGTGAAGAACATAAAGCGCCAACGCCTGCCAAAAAAGTAGAAAAACATCCATATGCTATTGTCACGATTGCTATGGGTGAGGGTGTGGCAGAATTATTGCGCTCTATCGGTGCTTCCTATGTCATTGAAGGCGGGCAAACAATGAATCCTTCAACTGAAGATATCGTGAAAGCTGTACAAGAAATTGGGGCAGAGAAAGTATTAATCTTACCGAATAATAAAAATATAGTAATGGCAGCGGAGCAAGCAGTTGAACTATTAGAAATCGATGCAGCAGTTGTCCCTACTAAGACGATTCCTCAAGGAATGGCAGCAATTTTAGCGTTTAATCCAGAGGCGGCTGTTGATGCAAATAAAAAGACCATGTCAGAAGCATTCGCGAACGTGAAGACAGGTCAAGTTACCTATGCAGTGCGTGATACATCTATTGATGGTGTTGAAATCCGTAAAGATGATTATATGGCATTGGCAGAAGGAAAAATTGTTCTTTCTACACCAGCACTAAAGGATGCAGCTGAAAAAGTAATCATGGATTTAGTCGATGAAGATGCTGAGATTGTTACTGTGATCTATGGTGAAGATACAACTGAACAAGCTGCTTCAGAGTTGGTAGCCTTCATTGAAGAGAACTATCCAGATGTAGAAGTTGAATTATTTGATGGAAAACAAGGGTTATATCCATATATTATTTCAGTAGAATAATTACATGCTACTTTGCAATTCCGTAAAGAAAGCAGTGCACAAAACGTGTACTGCTTTTGTTTATGCTACAAAGAGAATGATGGGTTAAATTTATTAAAAACGTACTAAATATGAAGAATTCAATGTACGTACCCACAGGATATAAAATTTGGAAATATTGGAATGTCAACGCTTTAGTAGTTGTGTATATATGGTGCGGACAAAAAATAAGCATATATATTTACTATAAATTATAGTAGTGGTAATTTTCTGAAAGTTGATAAATTAAATGCTTTACTTTTATAGTAACTATCAAGCATGATATAAATAAAAATAAATATTATTATACGAATAGAATAGAGGGGTGTTTGTATGAAGTTTACTTCAGTATTTGATATTATTGGACCAGTCATGATTGGGCCTTCCTCCTCTCATACGGCAGGTGCAGCTCGTATCGGGCGTGTTGCAAGGGATTTATTTGGTAGACAACCTAAATGGGCAAAAATTCATTTATATGGATCATTTGCAGAAACGTATAGAGGGCATGGTACAGATGTTGCGATTGTGGGGGGCTTATTAAATTACGATACATTTGATGATCGTATTAAAACAGCATTTGAAGATGCCAAAAAAGCAGGATTAGAATATGAATTTATTCCTGAAACAGCTAATACGGAGCATCCAAATACGGCTCGACTTGTCATTGGGGACGATGAAGGGGAAATGTCAGTAGTCGGTATTTCGATTGGTGGCGGAAAAATTGAAGTCAGTGAAGTCAATGGCTTTAAGTTGCGTTTAACTGGTGGCATGCCAGCTATTCTTGTTGTACATGACGATCGTGCTGGCTGTATTGCCAATGTAGCCAATTGCTTAGCGATGCATGAAGTCAACATTGGGCATATGGAGGTGTCACGTATCGAACGTGGTTTAACTGCTCTAATGGTGATTGAAATTGACCAAAACATTGAGGATAAGGTGCTGCAGCAAATATCCTTAATTCCACATATTACAAAGGTTTCTAAAATTAATAACTAAGGGGGTGTCCCGTAATGGACGTTTTATTTCATAATGTTCGTGAGCTTGTTGAACGAGCAGAGCAAGAAGGAAAATTAATATCAGAAATTATGATCGAACAGGAAATATTGATAACTGGCAGAACTCGCGAAGAAATCATCCAGCAAATGGATCGAAATCTAACAGTGATGGAAGAAGCAATTGAACGCGGATTACAAGGTGTGCAATCAGTAACAGGTTTAACTGGTGGGGATGCCGTATTGCTTCAAAATTATATTAAACAAGGAAAGTCACTAGCAGGTGATTTATTATTAGATGCAGTAAGTAAAGCGGTTGCAACAAATGAAGTAAATGCTGCAATGGGCACAATATGTGCAACGCCAACAGCAGGTTCGGCAGGTGTTGTACCAGGAACGCTTTTTGCTGTAAAAAACAAACTAAATCCAACTCGTGAGCAAATGATTCGTTATTTATTTACGTCAGGAGCATTTGGATTTGTGGTAGCAAATAATGCTTCCATTTCTGGGGCTGCTGGCGGTTGTCAGGCAGAGGTTGGTTCAGCCGCAGGTATGGCTGCTGCTGCTATTGTTGAAATGGCTGGAGGTACACCACAGCAATGTTCAGAAGCCTTTGCCATTACACTAAAAAATATGCTAGGACTTGTCTGTGACCCAGTAGCAGGTTTAGTTGAAGTACCATGTGTCAAACGTAATGCTATGGGTGCATCTAACTCCCTTGTAGCGGCGGATATGGCGCTTGCAGGTGTAACGAGTCGTATTCCATGTGATGAAGTAATTGGCGCAATGTATCGCATTGGACAATCTATGAGTCCAAATCTTAAAGAGACCGCACGAGGTGGTCTAGCGGCAACACCAACAGGAAAGGCTATTAGTAAAGCTATTCTTGAAAACGGTGGCTTACAAAGCATTAAAGCACTTCAATAAAAATGAAGAAACATGCTATCTGAATAGGTAGCATGTTTTTATGTTGGTTGATAACTTAATGGAAAGAAAAACCCTCTAACGTACATCGTCGTTTTATGTATAATTAAATTTTAATAAGTGAAATCTTAATTGATAGCAGGGGCGTGAATAGAGATGGATTTGCGTAATTTGAAAACGTTTCATGTTGTTTCAACTTACCTCAACTTTACAAAAGCGGCTCAAATTTTAAATTATAGCCAGCCTACAATTAGCCAACAGATTAAAGCGTTAGAGGAAGAGTTAGGACATATCTTAATTAATCGAATGGGCAAAAAAATGTTTCTTTCTCAAGTAGGAAAAATAGTAAAGGAACATACTGATCGATTATTTGGGATTATGGAAGAAATGGAACAGGATTTGAAGAATTTCGAAAAACCCTTTGGCCATTTGACAATCGCTGCGCCAGAATTTTATTGTGGCTATTATTTATCACATATTATTGGCTCGTATTTAAAACTGTACCCTCATGTAAACTTAAAACTTCTTTGTGCCAATAGTAAAGAAACAGCTAAACTTGTGAGTTCAAATCAAGCAGATATAGGTTTTGTAGCTGGCTATCCTAGTTACGCTGGTGTAGAGGGGATATTATTGGAGGAAGAGGATTTAGTGTTGGTTGGAAATCCGCTTATTGTAAAAGACCGTGCTGTGCAGGAAATATTCGATCATTATCCCTTTATAACCTATGGTATGGATGACTCTATTGTCAGTTGCCTTCAAGAAATTCAGTGTAAGCCCCAAACAATAGTGGAATTTGGAAGCGAGGAAGCAATTAAACGAGCGGTAATGGAGCAAGTAGGTCTAGCCTTGCTGAGTGATATTATTATTCAAAAAGAGGTAAGCAAAGGAAGTCTTCAAGTTCTTTACCGATTTCCTAAAAAGTTACCTACTTATTTAATCTTTCCTCAAAATGCTAAAACATTTAGTAATGTAAGTACTTTTATTGATTTAGTCAAAGATACATGGAAAACAATTTAAAAGGTTTGTATATGAAAAGAATGTTGCTTCCTGGTGAAATCGCAGGAATGAACGTTCTTTTTTATTTGTAATTTTTTTGATGTATTCCGATGAATTATATGTAAATTTATCAATAGTAACTATTCGAAATAGTAATTTTTTATTTATTTTTTTATCAATTACAATGAATAAGACGGAAATTTCAAAAAAAGGGGATGGCTTTTTATGATGGAGAGATACGATATGCATTGATAGTGCTAATAAAAATTTGTTTTGATCACTGATTCAACTAAGGAGGATGGCGGATGAGTAAATTTATAGCTAATAAAGAAATAGAGCAACAAAAAGGAATTAATGTTTATGTGTTAATCTTTTGCCTTATTGTCGTATCATCCATTTTAACGTATTTTATTCCAGCTGGTTCATTTCAACGGGAAGAAGTTAATGGACGTCAAGTGATTCAACCTGGGACATTTAGTTTTACAGAAATGAACCCTATTGGATTTTTAGATATTTTTAGCAGTGTTCATTCTGGCATGATGCAAGGGGCAAGTATTATTTTCTTTGTATTGATTGTGGGAGGTACCTTTGGGATACTATCAGCCACAGGGGCGTTGGAATCCTTTATCGCTATGCTATCCGTAAAAATGGCTAAACGTGAAATGTTAATAATACCAGTATTGATGTTGTTTTTCGCCTGTGCTGGGTCATTAATGGGGATGTCTGATGAAACGATTGTGTATGTAGGGATTCTTGCACCGCTTGCTGTTGCCCTAGGTTTTGATGCAATTACGGGTTTTGCTATTGTTATTCTAGGTGCATCTGTCGGATTTTCGGCAGCTGTTATGAATCCGTTTACAGTAGGAATAGCGCAAGAGATTGCGGGCTTGCCATTATTTTCAGGAATTGCTTTTCGAATTGTAATTTTTATTGTCTTATACACAGTAGCAACAATATATGTATATCGCTATGCAAGAAAAGTGAAGAATAATCCCGAAATAGGGTTTTATGGGAATTTCCGCAATGAGGATGGTGGTTTCGTACAGGGGAATTCGAAAATGGAAATAAGACATAAGCTTGTTATGGCTACATTTCTATTGAATTTTATCGTGTTGATGTACGGGGTTGTAAAACTAGGTTGGTACATTACTGAAATAGCTGGTTTATTTTTATTGTTTGGTATTTTGATGGGGCTTATTGGCAAACTATCACCTTCGCATATTGCTAATTCATTTATGAAGGGTGCTGGGGATTTAATTGGTGGTGCGCTGATCATTGGATTAGCCCAGTCTATTTTAGTGATTTTCAATAACTCAGGATTAATTGATACAATCCTCTTTTACACGTCTGCATTGCTTGATTCAGTTCCACCTGTACTAAATGCAGTAGGGATGTTTATCTTCCAGTTATTTTTAAACTTTTTAGTACCATCAGGAAGTGGACAGGCTGCCTTAACAATGCCGATTATGGCACCTTTATCAGATATGATTGGCGTTACAAGACAGACAGCTGTACTTGCCTATCAATTTGGAGATGGTATGTCGAATATTATTTTCCCTACAGTAGGTTTTTTAATGGCGGGATTATCAATTGCGGGTATTCCTTGGGGTAAATGGATAAAATGGATTTTTCCGTTTATGCTTATTCAAGTAACAGTTGCTGTAATATCGCTCATTATTGCGCAAATCATACAATATGGACCTTTCTAAAGGAGTTTTAACAATGGAAATAATGAATATAAAAAAATTAGCAGAAAAGGCAATAGAGGATCGTCGTCATCTGCACCAATACCCAGAGCTTTCTGGTCAAGAATACGAAACAAGTGAGTTTATTCGCCAAAGACTAGAGGCGTTAGATATAGAAATTCTAGATTACGAACCTCCAGGTGTAGTGGCATTTATAAAAGGGACAAAGGGAACAAAGACCATTGCATTACGTGCCGATATAGATGCATTACCTATAGAAGAAGAGGGAGACAAGCCATACATTTCTCACAAGCAAGGTATTGCTCATATGTGTGGCCATGATGGTCATACTGCGATTTTATTAGCAGTTGCAACATGGATAAGCTTAAATAGGGAGAAAATCGAACCGAATATCAAGCTTATATTTCAATCGGCAGAGGAAATCACCCCAAGTGGAGCTGGTTTATTAATTCAAAAAGGTGTGTTGGAAGATGTAGATGCTATTTTTGGCATTCACCTATGGCAAGGTTTAGAGAAAGGTAAGATTGGTTTAACACATGGACCAATGATGGCTTCTATTGATGATTTTGAAATTATAATTCAAGGGTATGGTGGGCATGGATCGATGCCACATGAAACAATTGATCCTATTTATATAGCGAGCCATTTAATGCAAGCTTTTCAAAGTATCATAAGTAGAAATGTCAATCCTATCGATGCCGGTGTCATTACAGTAGGTAATATACAAGCGGGGACTACCTATAATATTATTCCTGATACGGCAAAATTAATTGGAACGATCAGAGCGTTGACACCGAACACTATAAAAATCATTAAAACGAAAATGGTAAGTTTAACAGAGGGAATTTGTCGAGCATTTGGAGCAGAGGGAAAAATCGATTTTATTTTAGGAACACCTCCGCTCATCAATGATCCGACACAATCACGAATTATTGAATCGATTGTACGGGAACAATTTGGAGATACTGCATTTAAGGTAGTTGAACCAGTCATGGGTGGAGAAGATTTTTCTTATTATTTACAACATAAGCCTGGAGCATTTGTTTTTGTAGGTATGGGTGGTGAAAAAAGCCAATATCCACATCATCATCCACGATTTGATGTAGATGAAGATGTTTTCCCTGACGCAATTCAACTATTTATAAACATTATCTTGCAACATAAATAATCAGACTAATTATACGGAAAGGAGCTATACATCGTGATAAAAAAGATTGAAGTGTTTGCAGCACGTTTACAATTAAAGGAACCATTCATTATTTCGTATGTTCATTTAGATGATATGCCAACTATTCTTACCAGAATAGAGACGGATGAGGGGGTAGTTGGCTGGGGCGAAGCTGTGCCTGATCAAAATGTGACTGGTGAAACTTGGGAGAGTACGTATCACGTTATTAAACATGAATTAGCCCCATTATTGATTAATGAAGATCCATTTGCAGTAGAGCGTATTCATAAAAAGTTTAATGAAAAAATTGATGGAGTCCCTTCAGCAAAAGCAGCATTGGACATTGCACTCTATGATTTGATGGGGAAAATGACTGGTCAACCTGTTTATCAATTAATTGGCGGAAAAGCACATGAGGAATTACAGGTGCCAAGAGTGATTAGTATTAAAAGTCCAGAAGAAATGGCTAAAGATGCAAGTGAATTTGTAAAATCGGGTTTCCGTAATATTAAAATTAAGGTTGGTACAAATGCTGAAATAGATATTGCTCGTATTCGTGCGGTAAGAGAAGCAATAGGGGATGAGGTGCAACTGCGGGTAGATGCCAATCAAGGTTGGAATAGAATGGAGACATTAAAAGTAATAAGAGAAACTACAGCTTGTCATGTAGACTGGTACGAGCAACCTGTAAAAGCACATGATTTAAGAGCGTTAAAAGAAATCAGAGCCCTTTCTCCTTGTAGTATTATGGTAGATGAGGGTGTTCATAATATTTATGATTTAGTCGATGTCATAGAAATGCGTGCTGCGGATATGCTAAATATAAAATTAATGAAATCAGGTGGAATCTATCCAGCTCTAGCTCTAGCAAGTCTGGCAGAGGCTGCAGAGATGCCTTGTCAAGTAGGCTCTATGGTGGAATCAGCAATCGGAACAATGGCTGGGGCACACCTAGCGATTAGTAAGTCGATTATCCATACAAACGAGATGGTTGGGCCATTAATGTTTGTAAAAGATGTGGCAAATGTTACATACTATAAAGACATCCTACAGTTAAGCCATAAAGCTGGATTAGGAATAGAAGTTGATGAGCAATATGTGAAAGAAATTACATGCTTCTCCTGTGAAATTAAATAATCAAAAATTTAACCCTATCAATCATTGGTAGGGTTTTTGCTTATGTGTAGGGTTAGGGAAATAATTTATGGTACATTAGATAGAGAGAGGGTATAACACTACATAAACAATCAATGAAGGGAGTTGTGGGAGAAGATGACTGAATTATATGGACCCGTCAATGAATTAAAAGGCGTCGGGAAAGAAACAGCAGCACATCTTGAATCACTAGGAATCAATACAATAGCTGATTTATTATGGACGTTCCCACATCGACATGAAGATTTTCGTTTAAAAGATTTAGCGCAAACACCACATAACGAACGTGTGACGGTTGAATGTAAGGTGGAGCGTGAGCCTACAGTTTTGTTTTTAGGTCGCAATAAATCAAGACTTCAAGTAACCGTTTTAGCAGGACGTCATTTAGTGAAAGTCGTATTTTTTAATCAGGGCTATTTAAAGCAAAAGCTTGTACCTGGAGCCATTATTACGGTGACTGGAAAATGGGATCGTGGTAGACAAGTAATCAACGGCACTTCTGTCACATTTGGTCCTAAAACGGATCAAGTAGACTTTGAGCCTGTCTATAGTCTGAAAGGTTTGATCCCACAAAAAAGATTTCGAAAATATATGCGACAAGTGTTAGATGACTGTGGTGCAGTGTTGCCAGATACCATTCCACATTATTTACTAGAGTCGTATAAGCTCGTTTCAATAAGAGAGGGCTTGGAGGGTATTCATTTTCCACTGGATGCCGGACATGCTAAACAGGCAAGAAGACGCTTTGCCTATGAGGAGCTATTGAACTTCCAATTGCGTATTCAAGCTTTACGGAAAATAAGGAAGGATAGTGAACACGGTACAGTCATTCAGTTTGATGTGCATAAGTTACGAGACTTTATTGCTTCTTTGCCCTATGAATTGACGAATGCCCAAAAACGCGTGGTGAATGAAATTTGTAAAGATTTGAAGGAACCGCATCGAATGAATCGCTTGCTACAGGGGGATGTAGGTTCAGGGAAAACAGTCGTAGCGGCAATAGGGCTATATGCGGCCGTAACAGCAGGTTTTCAAGGAGCCTTAATGGCACCAACTGAAATATTAGCAGAACAGCACTTGGAGAACTTGAAAGAATGGTTCCAGCCCTTTGGCATTCGTGTTGCACTGTTATCTGGGTCCACTAAAACAAAGGAGCGACGTGTGATATTAGCTGATTTGGCAAATGGGGATCTTGATATTGTCATTGGCACACATGCACTCATCCAGCCAGATGTTGTTTTTCATAAATTAGGCTTTGTCATCACGGATGAACAGCACCGCTTTGGTGTGGAGCAACGTCGTGTTTTGCGAGATAAAGGGGAGAATCCAGATGTGCTCTTTATGACAGCTACCCCGATACCAAGAACACTGGCTATTACGGCATTTGGGGAAATGGATGTATCGATGATTGATGAAATGCCAGCAGGGCGCAAGCAGATTGAAACGCATTGGATGAAGAAAGAACAAATCGGCTCTGTTTTGTCCAAGCTAGAATTAGAGTTAGCGGCTGGAAGACAAGCCTATGCGATTTGCCCGCTTATTGAGGAATCCGATAAGCTTGATGTTCAAAATGCAGTGGAAATTTATGAGCAGCTAGCGACTTATTTTAAAGATCGTTATCAGGTCGGTTTAATGCATGGGCGTTTATCAGCCGATGAAAAAGATGCTGTTATGCGGGCTTTTAGTGAAGGAACCATTCAGGTTTTAGTTTCTACAACCGTTGTGGAGGTAGGTGTGAATGTGCCGAATGCTACCTTTATGATTGTCTATGATGCTGAACGTTTTGGCTTAGCGCAGTTGCATCAGCTTCGAGGGCGTGTTGGGCGTGGAGAGCATCAATCCTACTGTATTTTACTTGCTGATCCTAAGTCTGATGAGGGGAAAGAGCGTATGCAATCGATGACGGAAACGAATGATGGTTTCCGTTTAGCTGAAAAAGATTTGGAATTAAGGGGACCAGGGGACTTTTTTGGTAGAAAGCAAAGTGGTTTACCTGATTTTCAAGTAGCTGATTTAGTACATGATTATCGTATACTGGAGACCGCTAGAAAAGATGCCACAGAGATGCTTGAAACAAAGGCGTTTTGGCAGGATGACGACTATCAATACTTGCGTAAAATGCTAGAGGATTCTGGTGTTTTACAAGGGGAACGCTTCGATTAGTGTTGGAAGCTTATTAGCATAGAAAGAATGTAAGTACTTGATTTCAAAACAAGTCTTGCATTCTTTTTTTATACTCTATATACTGATATTAGTACCAAGTGCTAATAACAACTCAAAAGGTGGCGAATGAAGTTGAGACGAACGAAAAAAGAGCGACAGCGACTACTATCTGAAACGATAGCTGAAAATCCATTCGTCACAGATGAACAGCTAGCAACACAGTTTCAGGTAAGTGTCCAAACAATTCGTTTAGACCGTATGGAGTTATCCATACCAGAATTACGAGAGCGAATTAAAGACGTTGCTTCAAAAAACTATGAAAATGAAGTAAAATCTCTACCGATTGATGAGGTCATCGGGGAAATTGTAGATATTGAATTAGATCATCGAGCACTCTCGATTTTTGATGTACAAGAAGAGCATGTTTTTCAGCGCAATGGCATTGCACGTGGCCATCATTTGTTTGCGCAAGCAAATTCATTAGCGGTTGCAGTAATTGATGACGAACTAGCATTAACCGTACATTCCAATATAACGTTTGTGAAACCTGTACGAGCTGGAAATCGTGTTATTACAAAAGCGATTGTTATCGGACGAGATGAACAAAAACATCGTACAAAAGTCGAGGTAACATCTACCGTTAATGGTGAAACCGTTTTTGTTGGTGAGTTTGATATGTACCGCACGAAAGGTAAAGGTGAGTAACAATGAAATTAGCGCTTGATGGAATGGGTGGAGACAATGCACCAAAATCAGTTGTTGAAGGTGCACTTTTAGCATTAGAGCAAATTCCAAACTTAGAAATTCAATTATATGGTCAGCAAGATAAGCTGGAACCATTTTTAAAACAACATGATCGATTAAAGGTTATACATTGTGAGGAAGTAGTAGAAGGAACTGATGATCCTGCCCGCGCTGTTCGTAGAAAAAAAGATTCTTCAATGGCACGTATGATGGATGCAGTAGAAGAAGGTAGAGCAGATGCTTGCCTTTCTGCTGGGAACACAGGTGCCCTTATGGCAGGAGGCTTATTTAAAGTAGGTCGCATTGAGGGAATAGCTCGACCAGCATTAGCTACAACGCTACCAACATTAGATGGTAAAGGCTTTTTAATGCTTGATTTAGGAGCAAACGCAGATGCTCGACCAGAGCATTTAGTGCAATATGCGATTATGGGTGATATTTATGCTAAAAAGGTTGGAGGATTACAAAAACCACGAATTGGCTTATTAAATATCGGCACTGAGGATAAAAAAGGAAATGAACTAACGAAAGCAGCCTTCGAATTATTGAAGGAAGCGGATTTGAATTTTATTGGTAATGTTGAAGCGCGTGATTTACTTGAAGGAGTAGCTGATGTTGTTGTAACGGATGGCTTTACAGGCAATATGGTGTTGAAGTCTATTGAAGGGACGGCCGGCGCTTTATTTTCCATGTTGAAAGAGGCCTTTATGTCTTCAACGAAAACAAAAATTTCGGCAGCACTCATGAAAAATAATTTACGTGACTTGAAAAATAAAATGGACTATACAGAGTATGGTGGCGCAGGATTGTTTGGCTTACAAGCACCTGTTATTAAGGCACATGGATCATCTAACGCGAAAGCGATTTTCAGTGCCATTCGACAAGCCAATACGATGGTAGAGCATACCGTTATTTCGACGATTACTGAGACAGTACGTCACATAGAAATTGATTAAGCAAAGGGGATTATTCAAATGACGAAAATAGCATTTATTTTTCCAGGACAGGGTTCGCAAGTAGTTGGAATGGGTCAAGAGTTTGTTGAAAATGCTACAGAAAGTAAAGCGTTTTATGATCGTGCAGATCAAGCTCTTCAATTTGAATTATCTAAATTAATGTTAGAAGGTCCAGCAGAAGAGTTAACATTGACATATCATGCACAGCCAGCGCTTCTTACTACTGGTGTAATGGTGGCCGAAAAGTTGCGCGCAGCAGGTATTCAACCACACTACGCAGCGGGTCATTCACTTGGAGAATATAGTGCATTGGTTTTAGCAGGCGTTATGTCATTTGATGATGCCGTGTCGATCGTGCATAAACGAGGTCTTTATATGAATGAAGCTGTACCAGCAGGACAAGGTGCGATGGCGGCAATTCTAGGAATGGAACTAGAGGCATTGAACGAGGTAACAAAGCAGGTGTCAGCTGCAGGCGACTCTGTTCAGGTGGCCAATGTGAATTGTCCAGGACAAATTGTTATTTCAGGCACTAAAGAAGGAGTAGATAAAGCAAGTATCGCCGCTAAAGAAGCTGGTGCAAAACGAGCAATCCCTTTAGTTGTAAGTGGTCCTTTCCACTCTGATTTAATGCAACCATCCTCAGAGAAACTGCAAGCAGCATTGGCAGAGATTTCTTTATCCGCACCTGAAATACCTGTGATTGGTAATGTAATGGCGAAGGAATTACAAGATGTAGCTGCGATTCAACAGGAGCTAGTTGAACAGGTCTATAGTGCTGTGCAATGGGAAGCATCTATGCGTGAAATGATTGCACAGGGTGTTGATGTCTTTATCGAATGTGGACCTGGCAAAGTATTAAGCGGTCTCTTGAAAAAAATTGATCGCTCTGTTGCAGCTTATTGTGTTTATGATGAAGCTTCATTACAAGCAGTTTTAGAAGCATCGAAGGAGTGGTCAATCAATGCGTAAATTAGAAGGAAAAGTAGCTGTTGTAACAGGAGCTTCAAGAGGAATTGGACGTGCTATTGCTTTAAAGCTTGCTGATGAAGGTGCGAAGGTTGTTGTGAACTATAGTGGCTCACAGGCAAAAGCGGAAGAAGTAGTGGCGATGATTCAAGAAAACGGTGGCGAAGCAATTGCTGTGCAAGCTAGCGTTTCAAAGACAGAAGAAGTTACAGCTTTAATGGATGCTGCTGTTAAAACATTTGGTTCTCTTGATATTTTAGTTAATAATGCTGGTATTACAAGAGATAACTTGATCATGCGTATGAAAGAGGACGAATGGGACGATGTATTAGACACGAACCTTAAAGGTGTTTTCCTTTGTACTAAAGCGGTAACACGTCAAATGATGAAGCAACGTGCAGGTCGTATTATTAATATATCTTCTATCGTTGGTGTAGCGGGTAATGCTGGTCAAGCCAACTATGTTGCGGCTAAAGCAGGTGTTATTGGACTAACGAAAACGACGGCAAAGGAATTAGCTTCTCGTCATATTTTAGTCAATGCCATTGCACCAGGTTTTATTGAAACAGAAATGACAGAACAATTGCCAGAGGATATCAAACAAGGTATGCTTACACAGATTCCTCTTGCGAAACTTGGTCAGCCAGAGGATATTGCAAAAGCAGTAGCTTTCCTTGCATCGGATGACGCTAATTATATGACAGGGCAAACGCTTCATATTGATGGCGGCATGGTCATGTAATTTCAATTAGGCATATACGCTGATTTTTTGTATAATCATTTGAGGGGAGGTGAATCATTTGTCTACAGTATTAGAACGCGTAACAAAAGTAATCGTGGACCGTTTAGGTGTGGAAGAAAGCGAAGTAACGCTTGAAGCTTCTTTCCGTGATGATTTAGGTGCTGACTCATTAGACGTAGTTGAGCTTGTAATGGAGCTTGAAGACGAATTCGATATGGAAATTTCTGATGAAGATGCTGAAAAAATCTCAACAGTAGGTACTGCAATCTCATACATCGAAAGTAAATTAAACTAATTTCGTTAAAACTTTATTTAGTGAAAATAGATCACCTCTATAGGTGTAATGGTCATCGTAATCATACAATGGTTTTTATGGTAGCTTGAATAAAGTAGAAATTACTTTTTCTGCTTTTACTTGAAAGAAGAAGCAGATTCAATGAATGAAGATGTATTTAAAGGGGACGAAATGGATCGGTTTTCGATCTATTAACGTCCCTTTTTTCATGTTGAAAATTAATTACGCTTTGACTTCAAAATTCTCTCTCAAGGGAGATGCATGCTGAATCAAGATAAATTTTCGGAAAAATTTCCAAAACATTGTGTTTAAGCCGAAATACTTTTGCATAAACGCCTTGAAAAAGGTACACTAAAACGGTAGAAACTATTAGGAAGGCAGATTTGTTCAATGGCTATGAAAAGAAAAGGAACTATGCAGAAATCTGGCGTACTTCCTGAAAAAGTACGCAATCAATTTGAGCTGTTACAGCATGAATTAAATATCACATTTATTAATAAAAATTTATTGTACCAAGCATTCACGCATTCATCTTATGTGAATGAGCATCGCCGTAAACTATTTACGGATAATGAGCGTCTTGAATTTTTAGGAGACGCAGTACTTGAACTGTCTGTTTCTAAATATCTTTTTGAGAAATACCCGAATATGAGCGAGGGTGAGTTAACAAAGTTAAGAGCTTCCATTGTTTGTGAGCCATCACTAGTTATTTTTGCTAATGAGCTAGGCTTTGGACGCTTTGTTTTACTTGGAAAAGGTGAGGAATTAACAGGTGGTCGGGAACGTCCAGCGCTACTTGCAGATGTATTTGAATCATTTGTAGGTGCACTCTATTTAGATCAAGATTTACAAACGGTCGTGTCCTTTTTAGAACGGATCGTGTTCCCAAAAGTAGAAGTCGGTGCTTTTTCGCATGTGATGGATTTTAAAAGTCAATTGCAAGAAATGGTACAGCAAACCAATAATGGACTTCTTCATTATGAGATTATCGATGAAAAAGGCCCAGCACATAATCGTACCTTTGTATCAAGCGTATTATTAAATGGACAAGAGCTTGGTATTGGTCGTGGAAAATCAAAAAAAGAAGCCGAGCAGCAAGCTGCACAATGTGCTATGCGAATGATGCGTGAAGAAGCTGCAAAAGAGGAGGCTTAATAGATGTTCCTAAAACGACTAGAAGTGATTGGCTTTAAATCTTTTGCGGAACGCATTGGAATTGATTTTGTACCTGGTGTTACAGCCGTTGTTGGACCAAATGGCAGTGGAAAAAGTAATGTCACAGATGCGATTCGTTGGGTACTTGGGGAGCAATCGGCAAAGTCGTTACGTGGAGCAAAGATGGAAGATGTTATTTTCGCTGGGAGTGACTCTCGTAAGCCACTCAACTTTGCAGAAGTAACACTTATATTAGATAATACTGACGAGCAACTTGCTTTTTCTTATACAGAAGTCAGTGTAACAAGACGCGTATACCGTTCAGGTGATAGTGAATATTTATTAAATAACCAACAGTGTCGCCTGAAGGATATTACGGACTTGTTTATGGATTCAGGACTTGGAAAAGAGGCATTTTCAATCATCTCTCAAGGACGTGTTGATGAAATTTTAAATAGCCGACCTGATGACCGTCGTTCTATTTTTGAAGAGGCAGCTGGCGTTTTAAAGTATAAAATAAGAAAGAAAAAAGCAGAGCATAAGCTTGTTGAGACAGATGAAAATTTGTATCGTGTATTAGACATTCTCCATGAATTAGACAACCGATTAGAGCCGCTTGAAATGCAGGCATCTAGTGCAAGAGACTATGTACAAATGTCTACCGAGCTAAAGGATTTTGATATTGCCATTCTTGTGCATGATTTTAAAAATTGTGCACAATCTTTGCATGCGCTAAAAGAGGAGTTTGCTGAGCTTTCAGCAACGGAGCTAAAACAAGCTCAAAAAATTACAACGATTGATAAACAGACTACCAATATCCGTAAGCTATTAAAAGATCTGGATGATTATTTGGATGTTTCGCAAGCTGAACTTGTCAATGCCACTATGGAGGTAGAACGTTGGGATGGTCGTAAGGCATTGATGGCTGAAAAACGCCAGAATGCATCCAATCAACTTCTGCAGCTGAATACGACATTACAAGAGGCTAAAGCAGAGGTAGAATTACTGCTTGTTCAAGAACAGGAGAAAAAAGAAGTGTTCTCCGAGAAACAACAAGCCGTTTCAGTGTTAAAACAGAGCATCAAACAGTTAGAACAATCATTAAATCGTTCTGTGACGGAAATCGAGGAAGAAATCGAAGAGCATAAAAATCGATATATTGATTCATTAAATGAAGAAGCAACAGTCAAGAATGAATTGAAAAATATCGACCAGCAATTAGCTCAACAAAAGGCAATGGCAGCAAAAATGTCCGATCAAACAGATGAAATTGGACAGGAGCTTATGCAAATTATTGCTGAAAAGGAAAAGTTAGTGGCTGAATATGCCTTAACAACCAATGATTTGCAGAAAAAACTAGAGCAACATGAAGCCTTACAAATACAGTTAAAAAATGTCAATATATCCTTTACTGAAAAACAGGATATGCTGTACAAAGCCTACCAGCACCAACAGCAACTAAAGGCTAGAAAAGATACGTTAGCTGAGCTCGAAGCTGATTTTTCTGGGTTCTTCCAAGGTGTTAAAGAAGTCTTACTTGCTCGTGATAAAGGCGAATTACAAGGTATTGAGGGTGCTGTAGCTGAGTTAATTCAAGTTGAAGGAAAGTATTCACAAGCGATCGAAACAGCTTTAGGTGCTGCCTCTCAACATATTGTCACAACCAATGAACGTCATGCACAACAGGCCATTCATTGGTTAAAACAAAAACGGGCTGGACGCGCTACTTTTTTACCAAAAACAGTCATGAAATCACGCAAAATTAATCTAGGGACTATTCAAATAGCAACTGAGCATCCTGCTTTTATTCAAATGGCAGATGCGCTTGTTACTTTTAACGAAGATAATCGAACAATTGTTGAAAACCTTTTAGGAAATGTCATCGTGGCAGCAAATTTAGAAGGTGCAAGTCAAATTGCTCGTTTATGTGGTTTCCGATACCGAGTTGTCACACTTGATGGAGATATTGTCAATGCAGGTGGTTCATTAACAGGTGGTGCATTGAAACAGCAATCCTCACTCTTCACAAGAAAGGCCGAGTTAGATGATTTAATCCTTAAGCTAGAATCATTACAAGCTTCCATTTATAGTGCCGAACAGGCTGTTGCAGCAGAAAAAGAGAAGCTTGCGATACTGCGAGATCAAGTAGAGCAACTAAAGCTTGAAGGAGAGCAACTACGAAAAGATGAAATGCAACAATCTAGCCGTATTCGTGAGCTAGAAATGGTAGAAAAAAGCTTATCGGCCAGAGTAACCTTTGCTTCAACTGAAACACAGGATGTAAAAACACGTGAGGAAGCATTGTTGACACAAAAACAAGTGGCAGTGGAGCGATTAAATACCCTTGCTATAGAGCTTGTCGAAATCAATGAAACTGTAGAACAATTAAGTAAGGTAAAGTTACAAGGTGAGACAGAGAAAGATGTATTACGAGAACGACTTGCCGAAAAACGTTCACAGTTAGCAGTTATGCAGGAACAAATGTCACAAGTTCAAATTACTACTGCTGAACTAGCGCTACAATTAAACAAAGCACAACAAAAAGTCAAAAATATTTCTCAGGAAATAGTGTGGCTTCAATCTGATGAATCGACAAATCATTTAAGTGATGAAGAGGTCGAGGAACAGGTTGTTACATGGAAAGCAAGTAGAGATGCCTTACAAGAAACTATTTCTGATAAGAAAGAGCAGAAAATAGGTCAGCAACAAGAACTAGCTACATTAGAAGAGCAACTGAAGGAACTGCAACGTATTCATAAAGGATACCTTGAGGCAATACGTGCAAATGAGTTAAAACGAAATCGTGTAGAATTTGAAATGGATAATTTTATAGAACAACTCGAAGAAAATTATCAGTTAACATTCGAAGAGGCCGAAGAAGAAGCTTTAGCCATCGAAGATGAAGAGTTTGTGCGAAGACGTGTAAAATTATTAAAAAGATCCATTGAAGAGCTAGGACCTGTTAATTTAGGTGCAATTGAGGAATATGATAGAGTGCTAGAACGTCATACTTTCTTAACTGAACAACGAGAGGACTTGCTTGCTGCGCAGGAAACATTGCATGAAGCAATCAAAGAAATGGATGAAGAAATGACGTTGCGCTTTAGTGAAACGTTCTATGCTATTAGAGAGCAATTTAAACGTGTTTTCCGTGAACTATTTGGTGGGGGGCAAGCTGATTTAGTTTTAATTGACCCGCAAAATTTATTGGAAACAGGTATTGAAATTGTGGCACAGCCTCCAGGAAAAAAATTACAAAATTTAAGTTTACTTTCTGGTGGTGAGCGCGCACTTACGGCCATTGCTTTATTATTCTCCATTCTAAATATTCGACCTGTACCATTTTGTATTCTTGATGAAGTAGAGGCGGCTTTAGATGAGGCGAATGTTGTGCGTTATAGCCAATATTTGAAAAAGTTTAGTCGCAACACACAATTCATTGTTATTACCCATCGTAAAGGAACGATGGAGGGAGCCGATGTCTTGTATGGTATAACAATGCAGGAATCAGGTGTGTCGAAACTTGTATCAGTAAAACTAGAAGATGAACCCGTACTTGCGGAGCAAAGGAGCGAACAAGCATGAGTTTTTTTAAACGTTTAAAAGATAAATTAATGGGTAATCCTGCAGAGGAAGAAAAACTAGAGGCAGCTGACAAAGAGCAGGATTCTGATCAAATAGAGCTAGAGGAATCAAACGAACCTGCTGCCATTGAGACTGTGGATCTAAAAGTGCCTGAACAAGGTGAGGATTCACCAGAAATGGAGATTGTGAAAGAAGCCGAAGTGGAAGCAGAACCAGAATCCTCACCTGAGATAGAAGAAGAACAGTCAGAAGTACAGGAGCTAGCTGTAGTAGAGGACGAACCACTGGAAGAGAAAAAGCCTTCTGCTTGGTCAATAACACAAAAGTTCAAGGCTGGTCTTGAAAAAACACGTAATTCCTTTACTTCAAAAGTGAATGACCTTGTTGCACGTTATCGTAAAGTGGATGAGGATTTCTTTGAAGAATTAGAGGATTTACTATTACAGGCTGATGTTGGATTTGAAACAGTCATGGAACTCATGGATAAACTTCGCTATGAAGTTCAGCGTAAAAATATCAAAGATACAAATGGTATTCAAGCAGTGATTTCTGAGAAGCTTGTAGAAATTTATGAGCAAGGTGAAGAAGATTTAATTGAACTAAATATGCAGCCAGATGGTGAACTGACTGTTATTTTATTTGTTGGCGTAAATGGCGTTGGGAAAACAACGACGATAGGTAAGTTAGCGCATCGCTTAAGATCTCAAGGGAAAACAGTTGTGTTAGCTGCAGGTGATACGTTCCGTGCGGGTGCCATTGATCAATTACAAGTGTGGGGAGACCGAGTTGGTTGTGAGGTCATTAAACAATCAGAGGGCTCTGACCCAGCGGCAGTCATGTATGATGCGATTCGTGCAGCAAAAAACAGAAAAGCGGATGTGTTAATTTGTGATACAGCTGGACGTTTGCAGAACAAAGTGAACCTAATGAATGAGCTTGAAAAGGTTCATCGTGTTATTTCACGTGAAATTCCAAATGCTCCACATGAAGTATTATTGGCATTAGATGCAACAACTGGCCAAAATGCGCTTGTTCAAGCACAAACATTTAAAGAAGCGACGAATGTAACAGGTATTGTTTTAACAAAGCTTGACGGTACAGCTAAAGGTGGTATTGTCCTTGCGATTCGCAACAAGTTACACATTCCTGTAAAATTTGTGGGTCTTGGTGAGAAAATGGATGATTTACAGCCATTTGATGCAGAACGATATGTTTATGGATTATTTGCCGAGGGTTTAGATAAGGAATTACAAAATAATGAAGAGTAACAGCTAACAGTAGCTGAATAATTTTATCTTGATTGGCATTCATCTCCCTCCTCTTTTGAGGAAGATGGATGCTTAGTTTGCTTCAGTTTTTGAACAAAATTGGATAAAATGACACTGACACGTAATGGATAAAAACGCTCGACTGTGCATAGGCGAATGGACTTGTTTAAAAGAGTAATACTAGCTAAAGGCAAGAAATGCCTGATAGCAGCAATTTAGGCTTTTAGACAAGGAGATTACCTTGACACAGACGGGCGCTTTTCGTTATGATACAAATGACTAATAGCGGGAGGAGAAACATTCGATGCTACTTGAAAAAACAACACGCATGAACTTTCTCTTCGACTTTTATCAAGCATTATTAACTGATAAGCAAAGAAGTTATATGGAGCTATACTATTTGGATGATAACTCCCTAGGAGAAATTGCCGAATCGTATGGTGTTTCACGCCAAGCTGTTTACGATAATATTCGTCGAACAGAAGCGATGCTTGAGGAATATGAAGAAAAATTATGTTTACTTGAAAAATTTAAACAACGTACCCAAATGCTGTCACAGCTAACAATGGGGATTACAGAAAAAAGTATGACAGCTGAAGAGCAGTTAGCACTTATTGAACAGCTGAAAGAATGGGATTAGGAGGCGAAAGCAATGGCTTTTGAAGGATTAGCGGAACGACTCCAAGGAACGATCCAAAAGATTAAAGGCAAAGGGAAAGTATCAGAGCAAGACGTTAAAGAAATGATGCGAGAAGTCCGATTTGCTTTAATCGAGGCGGATGTTAACTTAAAAGTAGTCAAAGAATTCGTAAAAAAGGTAAGTGAACGTGCTGTCGGTGTTGATGTTATGCAAAGTTTAACACCAGGTCAGCAAGTTATTAAAATTGTACAGGACGAATTAACAGAATTAATGGGGGGCGAACAAAGTCCCATTAAGTTTAATACAAAGCCACCCACTGTCATTATGATGGTTGGTTTACAAGGTGCGGGTAAAACGACAACTACAGGTAAATTGGCAAATGTTCTACGAAAAAAATATAATCGTAAACCATTACTAGTTGCTGCAGACGTTTATCGTCCAGCAGCTGTCCAACAATTACAGACATTAGGAAAACAGTTATCACTACCTGTTTTTGCGTTAGGAACCGAAGTATCTCCAGTAGAAATTGCACGCCAGGCAATTGAATTAGCAAAGGAAGAGCATCATGATGTAGTAATCATCGATACAGCTGGTCGTCTTCATATCGATGAAGACCTAATGCAAGAGTTAAAGGATATTCGTGCATTAAAAGAGCCAGATGAAGTCTTCCTCGTTGTCGATGCCATGACGGGTCAAGATGCAGTCAATGTAGCAGAAAGCTTTAATGAAGCAATCGGTATAACTGGAGTTGTTTTAACAAAACTTGACGGTGATACACGTGGTGGTGCTGCATTATCTATCCGTTCTGTGACGCAAAAACCAATTAAATTTGTCGGGATGGGCGAAAAAATGGATGCGCTCGAGCCATTCCATCCAGAGCGTATGGCATCTCGTATTTTAGGTATGGGCGATGTTCTGTCACTTATCGAGAAAGCACAGGCAAATGTAGATGAAGCTAAAGCGAAAGAATTAGAAGAAAAGTTCAAATCTCAAACATTCACTTTTGATGATTTTGTCGAGCAATTACAGCAAGTCAAGAAAATGGGCCCTCTTGATGAAATTTTAAAAATGCTCCCAGGTGCTAACAAAATCAAAGGCTTAGATAATGTAAAAGTTGATGATAAGCAAATGGGGCGTGTAGAGGCCATTATTTACTCGATGACGCCTGCTGAAAAGACCAACCCAGAAATCATGAATGGTAGCCGTAAAAAGCGTATTGCGAAAGGCTCTGGGACATCTATTCAAGAGGTGAATCGTCTCATTAAGCAATTCGATGAAATGAAAAAAATGATGAAGCAAATGACTGGAATGGCAAGTGGTAAAGGAAAGAAAAAAATGAAATTACCAGGCTTTGATTCGTTGTTTAAATAATAATTTTTAGGTGTTAAGAAAAAACACTTTACAAACAACCTAAACATTGATAATATACTATCTTGTGTGAAACTTATTCGGAGGTGCTATTAAAATGGCAGTTAAAATTCGCTTAAAACGTATGGGAGCTAAAAAATCTCCTTTCTATCGTATCGTAGTTGCAGACGCTCGTTCACCACGTGACGGTCGTCAAATCGAAACAGTTGGTACTTACAACCCACTAACTCAACCAGCTACTGTAAACATTGATGAAGAGAAAGCTCTTAAATGGTTAGCTGACGGTGCAAAACCATCAGATACAGTACGTAACCTGTTCTCAGAACAAGGTATCATGGAAAAATTCCATAACCAAAAATTCAGTAAATAATCGGGGGCGACGTCTTTGAAGCAGCTGATTGAAGCAATCGTTTTACCGTTAGTCGATTATCCAGAAGAAGTTCGTATTGAGACGGATGAAAATGCAAATCGAATTGTTTATAAACTTTTTGTTCATCCAGAGGATAGAGGGAAAGTCATAGGCAAGCAAGGGCGAGTAGCAAAAGCGATTCGTACAATTGTTTATTCAGCGGCAGGTAGTCACCATCAAAAGAAGACCTACGTCGATATATTGGATTAATAGAAAAGATTTTCACGCTCTTGCAACAAGTACTAGTGAGTCCTGATAGGTGTGTTTACATGTCGCTTAGGAGTTCGAAGTGGGCTTTTAGCATGAAGTGTAAAATCTGGTCGAAGAAGGAGGGAGCTTGTAGGTTCCTTCCTTTTTTTATCTTTTTTTAACATCAGCATATCGCTATGATTTCTGTTGAAGTGGGAAATAAACCTTTAATAAGGAGTATAGCTAAAGGATATTGCTTATATTATTATTGACAAGACAAATGAGTCTTAACTAAAACTACATTCTTCCAAAGCACATCTGCAAGAACGGGACCTTTGTTGGATGAGCAAGGTGCATTGTGGAGATAAGCATGTTTTTACGAGGTGAAAGTAAAATGGAATGGTTTAATGTAGGTCGAATTGTCAATACGCACGGTATCCGTGGTGAGGTACGTGTATTATCGACAACAGACTTTGAAGAAGAGCGTTTTGCAGTAGGAAATAAGCTTGCTGCCTTTAAAAAAGACGATAAGAAGCCAACATGGGTAACGATTGACTCTGTGCGTCGTCATAAAAACTTTATTTTATTAACTTTTGAAGGCATGAACAATATCAACCTAGTTGAGCCGTTTAAAGAAGGCATGCTGAAAGTGACAAAAGATCAAATGACAGATGATCTACTTGAAGAAAATGAGTTCTTTTTCCATGAAATAATCGGCTGCACAGTTATTTCTGAAGAGGGCGAAACAATCGGAGTTGTAGCAGATATCCTGCAAACAGGGGCAAACGACGTATGGGTAGTGAAAGGCTCGAAGAAAGAACACTATATCCCTTATATAGAAGATATCGTGAAAGATATTGATGTTACGGATAAAAAAATCGTCATCCATGTTATGGGAGGCTTATTATGATGAATATTCATGTATTAAGCCTGTTCCCCGATATGTTTTCAGGCGTTTTCGGTGCATCTATTTTAAAGAAAGCACAAGAAAAGGGTGCTGTAAATTTAGAGGTAACAGATATTCGTACATTTTCAGGGAACAAGCATAATCAAGTTGACGACTATCCATATGGTGGTGGTGCAGGTATGGTATTAAAGCCTGAACCGATGTTTAGTGCGGTAGAGGCCATCACTGCAGGCAAACAGCCACGGATCATATTAATGTGTCCTCAAGGGGAACGCTTTACCCAAAAAAAAGCAGAAGAGCTAGCCCAGGAAACAGAGTTAGTGTTCTTATGTGGTCATTATGAAGGCTATGATGAGCGTATACGTCAGCACCTTGTAACAGATGAAATTTCCATTGGCGATTTCGTGTTAACAGGTGGGGAATTAGGCGCTATGACTGTTATTGATAGTGTAGTTAGATTGTTACCTGGTGTCTTAGGGCAAGAGGATTCGCATATACAGGATTCTTTTTCAACGGGTCTACTGGAGCATCCACACTATACACGACCTGCGGAGTTCCGTGGCATGAAGGTACCTGATGTATTATTATCGGGGAATCATGCTAAAATCGACCAATGGAGAGAGGAACAATCGCTGAAAAGAACTTTTGAGCGCCGTCCCGACTTATTGGAGCAATATCCATTAACAGACAAGCAAAAATTGTATTTAGAAAAACTAAAAAACAATCATCTAGATGCTTGATTGCCGACTCTATTTATGATAACATCTAATCTGTACTTCTATGTGAAGTACTGAATTACGGTGTTCCGCTGTGGCATAGATTGCGTGCAAGAGCATCTGTCTAAGGAGAGAAAACAATGTCAAACATTATTACAGAAATTACAAAATCTCAGCTTCGCTCTGATCTACCAACTTTCCGTCCTGGTGATACTGTTAAGGTACACGTGAAAGTAGTAGAGGGTACTCGTGAACGTATCCAACTTTTCGAAGGTGTAGTAATTAAACGTCGTGGTGGCGGAATTAGCGAAACTTTCACAGTTCGTAAAATTTCTTACGGTGTAGGTGTTGAACGTACATTCCCTGTACACACACCAAAAATCGCTAACTTAGAAGTTGTACGTCGTGGTAAAGTACGTCGTGCTAAACTTTACTACCTACGTAACCTACGTGGTAAAGCTGCTCGTATTAAAGAAATTCGATAATTATGACTTAAAAGTGAGGGGCTTGTGTTCAAGCCTCTTTTCTTTTTGCTTGTCATCTTTATTCACTATCATCTAAAATGGTGTTAGACAAGGGGGCAATTCTCAATGGAAAAACAAGTGAAAGAAAAAAATGAATTATGGGAATGGACAAAAGCACTATTAATTGCATTTGCGATTGCTGCAGTTATTCGATATTTTTTATTTACACCCATTGCAGTTGATGGAGAGTCCATGATGCCAACCCTTGAAGATGGCGACCGAATGATTGTGAATAAAATTGGTTATAAAATAGGTGAACCAAAACGTTTTGACATCGTTGTATTCCATGCACCTGAACAAAAAAATTACATAAAGCGTGTAATTGGCTTGCCAGGAGATACATTGGAGTATAAGGATGATCAATTGTATATAAATGGAGAGCCAATTGATGAACCCTATTTAGATGCCTATAAAGCGCAAATTACTGAGGGGACCTTAACAGAAGATTTCACCTTAAATGACATCGATGTTTCCTTGGATAGCAATACCATTCCTGAGGGATATATCTTTGTTATGGGGGATAATCGTCGATATAGTAAAGACAGTCGACATATTGGCCTTGTTGACCAAAAAGAAATTATTGGTAACACCAGTCTGATTTTCTGGCCATTTAGTGACATAAAAATTGTAAAGTAATGCATAAAAGGGAGAGCATAATCACTCCCTTTTTCTTTTAGTTTAGGAGGTATAGCTGTGACGATACAATGGTTTCCCGGGCATATGGCTAAAGCCCGACGTGAAGTAACTGAAAAATTAAAGCTTGTTGACATTATATTTGAATTAATAGATGCACGTTTACCGCTATCCTCACGTAATCCGATGATCGACGAAGTCATTAACCAAAAGCCTCGTCTTTTGATTTTAAATAAAGCGGATATGGCAGATGAGCAAGAAACACGGAAATGGGTAGAGTATTTTGCAAAGCGTGGTCATAAAGCAGTAGCCATTAACTCACTTGAGGGCAAGGGCTTACAGCAAGTAACGAAAGCGGCGCAAGAAATTTTAAAAGAAAAATTTGATCGCATGAAAGCAAGAGGAATGAAACCTAGAGCTATTCGTGCCATGATTGTGGGAATTCCAAACGTAGGGAAATCTACATTGATTAATCGATTAGCGAAAAAAAATATCGCTAAAACGGGGAATACCCCAGGTGTGACAAAAGCACAGCAATGGATCAAAGTTGGTAAAGAGCTTGAACTATTGGATACACCCGGTATTTTATGGCCAAAGTTTGAGGATCAAGAAGTAGGCTTTAAATTAGCTTTAACTGGTGCTATTAAGGACACGATTACAAATATGGAAGACCTAGCTGTCTATGGCTTACGCTTCTTATCTGTCCATTACCCAAAGCGAATGGAGGAGCGTTATGGTTTGGAATTTATCCATGAGGAGCTAGTGGACACTTTTGACCATATAGGCAAGCTGCGCCGTGTATTCGGTCCTGGTGGAGAGATTGATTATGATCAAGTAGCTCAACTAATTGTTCGAGATATCCGCGGATTACAATTAGGTAAACTAACCTTTGATTTTGTGGATGAGCAATTAGAAAAAGAAACTGAACAAGTATAAATATTTGAAACTGTCACACGTTCTTTTGTGACAGTTTTTCTTTTAGGAATGCATTTTTTTACCGATAATGACTATAGAGAGGAAATAGTTTTCTAGTTAAAGAGACTACATAAAGAACTGAACATGATATAGTTTGAATGAATAGAAGTAAGAAGGAGTACACAATGAAAACCATTAAGGAAATTACAACTGCATTGAAAGATGCCGAGGAATGGCAAGATTGGATGAAAGACATTGCAGCGGATGAAAGAGCTGGCGTACAAAAGGCATGGCTTACTTGGCAAAAGAGACAAGATAAAAAACGTCAATTGCTGCAAGAGCATCAAAAAAAAGTCGCATTCGATTTAAGCTATGGGGGAACAGATGCATTTATTGCAGGTGTAGATGAAGCAGGAAGGGGACCACTAGCGGGACCAGTCGTGACGGCAGCTGTAATTTTACCGACAAATTGTGAGGCACTTGTTGGTTTGAATGACTCAAAGCAATTATCGAAGGATAAACGAAACGATTTTGCCACATTAATTAAAGAGCATGCCATAAGCTATTTCATTCATTTTCAGCCTGCCCAGCAAATTGATGAACTGAATATATATGAGGCAACGAAACAATCTATGAAAGCAAGTGTGGAATCATTATCGAAGAAGCCTGATGTTGTTTTAGTGGATGCCATGACATTACCTATTTCGATCCCTCAGGATTCCATTATAAAAGGGGACGCCAAGAGCCTAGCGATAGCAGCTGCATCCATTTTGGCTAAAACGGCACGAGATGAGTATATGGAGCAATTAGATGAAGAATTTCCGATGTATGGCTTTAGGCAACATGCGGGGTATGGGACAAAGCAACATTTAAAAGCGTTAGAAGAATTTGGACCGTCTATTCACCATCGTAAATCGTTTGAACCAATAAAATCTATGTTTCAATAAAGCTAAAAAACGGTAGACAATTACACGTAGGAGTAATTGATGAAAGGAGTATGTAGATGACAGCCACATCATTTAATCCGATTCAACTGCAACAAAATGCAATCACTTCGATAAATCAACCACTTGCTTTAAAACAAGGACAAGTATTTCACGGAACAATCAAGCAATTATATCCAGATCAAATGGCAGAAATACAAGTAGGTAATCAAAAATTTATAGCTAAACTTGAAGTGCCGTTAAAAGCTGGAGATGCCCATTTCTTTCAGGTAACAGGAACAAATCCACAAACGGAATTGAAAATAGTGACTGGACCGATGGCGCAGGCAGCTACCCCAAGTCAGCAAATTAATCAGTTATTAGAATCCATGAATTTGCCTAAATCAGCAGAGATGCAGCAATTATTAGGACATTTTATGAAGGCACAGTTACCTATTTCAAAAGACCAAATGCTACAAGCTGAAATGTGGTTAAAGGCATTACCAGAGGGTATATCCAAAGTGGATGCTCTACAAACTATACAAAAAATGATCGAGCTTAAAATGCCTATGACAAACGATGTGTTTCAAGCATTGATTAGTGGTCAAAAGACTTCTGGTATGACCGCTATCATGGACAACTTTGCCCAGCTTTTAGCAAAGGATACAACCCTATCTGAGTCATTTAGGCAAAATTTAATGCAACAAATACAAGCGATTGCCAAGCCCTTTGAAGTAGAAACAGGTAGTGCGGTGCTTGCTAGGGTTCTACAAAGTTTAACGAATAGTGCTGCGACAACGAGCGAAAAAATGCAAGCTTTATCGATTCTAAAAGAGTCGGGGATCCTTCCCCAGCAGGCTACATTGCAAAACTGGTCAAATATGAATGAAGCTAAAGCCTTTCAACCAATGCAGCAAGCTGGTCAAGTTATTCAAACTATACTTGCTACAAAGCCTGAAGATGCTAGGCAACTGGTGGAACAGCTTAAATCATGGACAAACAGTCAAAATTTATTAACCAATGAGCAAAAACAGCAAATCAATCAACTGGTGGATCGTTTTAATCAGTTACCAGTAACGAAACAAACGCTAGAGGTTTTTGCTAAACAAATGCAGGATCAGTTATTAAAAGCATTTGCCCAAAATACAACTGATCGTTTATTTACACAGGATGCCCATGCACTTTCGGTGAAAGATCATTTGTTATCCCTATTTAGGCAAGAGGCAAATTCTCCTTCACAGAATGAAGCGCTCATGCGCAATCTTGTAAAAAATAGTATTGATTCTTCGCAGCCATTTATACAGCAAGTTGTGACACAAGCAGATGCACTAGTGCAAAATTCAATGGATAGTAAAGCGATGGAACATGCTCTTAAAACGGTGTTGAAAAATTTAGGAATTAGCTATGAGGCAACATTGGGAAACAAATCGGCTGATTTACACATGATTGCACATCAGCTAAAGCCACAGCTCCATACATTATTGCAGGAAACTAATACAACACCTCAATTGAAGGAAGCGGCAGAGATGCTCATGACGCGTATGAATGGTATGCAGCTATCTTCAGGGGAAAATGGTCATCAACATCAGCTTATCATGCAAGTCCCACTTGAATTTTTTGGCAAGAAAATGGATGCAACATTACAGTGGAATGGACGCATGAAAGATAATGGCAAAATTGATGCCAATTATGCACGTGTATTATTTTATTTACAGATGGCATCCATGCAAGAAACAGTGATTGATATGCAGGTTCAAAATAGAGTCGTCACAGTAACGGTCTTTAATGAAAATTCGGAAATTCAATCACTTGCCGAGCCGTTAAAGGCTGCCTTGAAAGTTGGGTTGGCAGAAAAAAATTATCAACTATCAGGAGTGTTTATTAAACAATTTGACAAAGGGCAAACGGAAAAAGTAAGTCCTGTAGTAGAACAGCGAGAGGAGCAGAGTGGGGTGGATATCCGCGTATGAGCGAAGAAAAACTTACCCGGAAAGAGGCAATTGCACTTACGTATAAGCTTGGTCAATTTGATAGTCCCACTGTTGTAGCAAAGGGAAAAGGGAAGATTGCAGAAAATATTTTAGCTCGCGCAAATAAGCATAATGTGCCGATTTATGAGGATCCTAACCTTGTGCAGTTGCTTGGTCAATTAGATTTAAATGAGTCTATTCCTGAAGAATTATATCAGGCAGTAGCAGAAGTTTTTGCATTTATTTATCGTTTGGATCAGCAACATGCGCAAAAATATAGAAAAAATGAATTATTCTGATTATTTTTACAAGCTGTTTTAGTACACAAAATAGAAAAAAGCGTCATAATAAGAGAGAAAATTCGAACTAAAGACAAAGTGTAGACTTTATCAGAATCTTTCGTTAGAATAGTCTATGTTAGTAAAACAATTCTATGCAAATGTTTGATGGGAGGATGTATTATGAATATCCATGAATATCAAGGGAAAGAGATTCTGAGAAAATATGGTGTAGCTGTACCAAACGGAAAAGTTGCTTTTTCCCCTGATGAAGCAGTAAAAGTAGCGAAGGAACTTGGCTCAAACGTAACAGTAGTCAAGGCGCAAATTCATGCAGGTGGACGCGGTAAAGCTGGCGGTGTAAAAATCGCTAAAAACCTTGACGAGGTGCGCACATACGCAAAAGAGTTATTAGGAAAAATTTTAGTGACTCATCAAACAGGTCCAGAAGGAAAAGAAGTAAAACGTTTGTATATTGAAGAGGGTTCTGATATCCAAAAAGAATACTACTTAAGTCTAGTATTAGACCGTGCCACATCTCGTGTTACAGTGATGGGATCTGAAGAAGGCGGTATGGATATTGAAGAAGTAGCGGAAACAAATCCGGAAAAAATCTTCAAAGAAGTAGTAGATCCTGTAGTTGGATTAACAAGCTTCCAAGCACGTCGTATGGCGTTTAATATGAATATTCCAGCAAACCTTGTAGGGAAAGCTGTTAAATTAATGTTAGGCTTATATCAAGCATTTATCGACAAAGATGCATCAATCGTAGAAATTAATCCACTTGTTGTAACTGGACAAGGCGATGTAGTGGCACTAGATGCTAAATTCAATTTTGATGCCAATGCATTATATCGACATAAGGATATTGTCGAATTACGCGATTTTGACGAGGAAGATGCAAAAGAAATCGAAGCATCAAAATATGACTTAAGCTATATTTCATTAGATGGAAACATTGGCTGTATGGTTAATGGTGCTGGTCTTGCTATGGCAACAATGGATACAATTAGTTATTATGGCGGAAGCCCTGCTAACTTCCTAGATGTAGGGGGCGGTGCAACAGCTGAAAAAGTAACAGAGGCTTTCAAAATTATCCTTTCTGATTCAAACGTAAAAGGCATTTTCGTAAACATCTTTGGTGGAATTATGAAGTGTAACATTATCGCTGAGGGTGTTGTAACGGCTGCTAAAGAAATTGGTTTAGCTGTGCCATTAGTTGTACGTTTAGAAGGTACAAATGTAGAACTTGGAAAAGAAATTTTAAATGCATCTGGTTTAAACATCGTTGCAGCGGATTCAATGGCTGACGGTGCACAAAAAATTGTGGGACTAGTAGGCTAAGGAAGGCAGGGAGAACAATGGCTGTATTTATTAACAAAGATACGAAGGTAATTGTACAAGGGATTACGGGCGAAACAGCTCTTTTCCATACGAAGCAAATGCTTGAGTATGGTACTAAAATCGTAGCAGGTGTAACACCAGGTAAAGGTGGACTTGAAATCGAGGGAGTTCCTGTTTTCAATACAGTAGCAGAAGCTGTAGCTGCAACAGGTGCTACAACTTCAGTTATCTATGTACCTGCACCATTTGCGGCAGATGCAATTTTAGAAGCTGTTGATGCTGAATTAGAATTAACAATCTGTATCACAGAGCATATTCCTGTCCTTGATATGGTTAAGGTTAAACGTTATATGGAAGGTAAAAACACTCGCCTAGTAGGTCCGAACTGTCCAGGTGTTATTACAGCTGATGAATGTAAAATTGGTATCATGCCTGGTTATATTCATACAAAAGGCCATGTAGGAGTTGTTTCTCGTTCTGGTACATTAACATATGAAGCAGTACATCAATTAACACAAGCTGGAATTGGTCAAACAACTGCAGTAGGTATTGGTGGAGACCCTGTCAACGGTACAAACTTCATTGATGTGCTTGAAGCCTTTAATAATGATCCAGAAACTTACGCAGTCGTTATGATTGGTGAAATCGGTGGTACAGCTGAGGAAGAAGCAGCTGCATGGATTAAAGCAAATATGACAAAACCTGTTGTAGGCTTTATTGGTGGACAAACTGCACCTCCAGGAAAACGTATGGGTCACGCTGGTGCTATCATTTCTGGTGGTAAAGGAACAGCAGCGGAGAAAATTAAAGCAATGAACGAAGCTGGTATCGAAGTTGCAGAAACACCTTCTGTAATTGGTGAAACATTGATTAAAGTAATTAAAGAAAAAGGGCTATACGAAAAGTGTAAAACCCATTAAAATGGAAGATGTAGCCATTGCGGCTACATCTTTTTCATTATTTATACACTGTTTATCATACTTCATTCAATAATTACCTACTTACTTCTGAAGAAATCAACAATTTTGTGGCAGATGTTATAAATAATAATGAAATGTTGTGTTGAAAATTATCATGCGGTCATTTAATTTCTTCTATTATAAAAGGAGGTTTATTGAATGATCCTAGCAGTAGATACGCAGAGATTACTAGCCTTACATTATGTATACCCATTACCACTTCAGAAACTTCAGCAATTGTTGTCCCCGGTGAATATTTTTAGCTCTTTTGAAGACATTCATTATGACGAAATCGCAAAAGTTTTACAAATATCGGCACATAAAGCATGTCAACTTTCTCAGCGTTTTCGACAAATTATGACAACACCACTTGAAGAGGCCTATGCACGGGCTAATATTTTCCCCATCCCGTTTTATCATCCCTATTTCCCGGCGCAATTATTTGAAATATCGAGTCCACCTACTGTATTGTATGTGAAAGGTCAATATTCCCTGTTAACAAACAAAAAACAGATAGCTATTATAGGCTCTAGGAAGGCGACAGCGTATTCAAAAAGAGCGATAGACGTAATTGTCCCGCCTCTTGTTCAACGTGATTATACGGTTGTTAGTGGGCTTGCAAGAGGTGCAGATACAATGGCACATAGGGCGACAATCGATATGGGTGGTCATACAATTGCTGTGCTTGGACATGGTTTTAATTATCTCTATCCAGCAGAAAACCGCGTTCTTGCTAAACAAATGGCAGAGCACCAGTTATTAGTGACAGAATATCCCCCTTATATGAAGCCTGAAAAATGGCATTTCCCAATGCGTAACCGAATCATTAGTGGATTATCTAGAGCTTTAGTTGTGACAGAAGCGGCATTAAAAAGTGGCACGCTCATTACAACAGAGCTTGCATTAGAGCAAGGAAAAGATGTATTTGTGGTGCCGGGACCTATTGATGCTACCCAATCTAAGGGGACAAATCAATTGCTTTTAGAAGGAGCAATTCCAATAGTGAATGGTCATCAAATCATTGAAACATTGGACCTCTTTTCTAACAAAAATTGAAAAAAAGTTGCATTATCTTAAAATCTGTTATACATTTTGCAACAGGTAACTTAAAAAAATTAGTAATAGACCTCGCTAAGGGGGAGACATAGATGGCGGATTATTTAGTGATTGTAGAATCACCAGCAAAAGCAAAAACAATTGAACGGTATTTAGGAAAGAAATATAAAGTGAAAGCATCGGTTGGACACGTACGAGATCTTCCACGTAGTCAGATGGGTGTTAGCGCTGAAAATAACTTCGAGCCTAAATATATTACGATACGTGGTAAAGGACCTGTTTTACAGGAATTAAAATCTGCGGCTAAAAAAGTAAAGAAAGTTTATCTAGCAGCCGATCCAGACCGCGAGGGAGAAGCAATTGCTTGGCACCTTGCGACTGCATTAAATATTGATATTCACTCAGATTGCCGTGTTGTATTTAATGAAATTACTAAAGATGCAATTATAGAGTCCTTTAAAAATCCACGTCCAATTAACATGGATTTAGTAGATGCGCAGCAAACAAGACGTATATTGGATCGACTTGTTGGCTATAACATTAGCCCGATTCTATGGAAAAAGGTGAAAAAAGGTTTATCAGCAGGTCGGGTACAATCTGTAGCGCTACGCATGATCATTGATCGTGAAAATGAAATTAAAAACTTCCAACCAGAAGAATACTGGACAATTGAAGGAACGTTTGAAAAAGGCAAAAAATCATTTGATGCCCTTTACTATGGAAATGGTAAAGAAAAAATAAAATTAACAAATGAAGCACAAGTAAAAGCAATCTTAAAAGATGTTAAAGGAACAAACTTTGATGTTGTTAATGTAACGAAAAAGGAACGTAAACGTAATGCAGCACCAGCCTTTACAACATCATCTTTACAGCAAGAAGCTGCACGAAAACTAAATTTCCGAGCTAAGAAAACCATGATGCTAGCTCAGCAATTATATGAAGGTATTGATATTGGAAAAAAAGAGGGAACAGTCGGGTTAATCACTTATATGCGTACCGATTCCACACGTATTTCTGATACGGCAAAAGCTGAAGCGGTGACGTACATTGAGGGGAAATATGGAAAAGAGTACATTGCAACAGAAATAAAACAAACAAAAAAGGCTTCAAATGCACAGGATGCTCATGAAGCGATTCGTCCAACTAGTACGATGCGGACACCCGAGGAATTAAAGGCGGTACTTAGTCGAGATCAATTACGTTTATATCGCTTAATTTGGGAGCGCTTTATTGCGAGCCAAATGGCACCAGCAGTCCTTGATACAGTAGCTGTAGATCTTCAAAATGGTGATGTTTTATTCCGTGCGAACGGCTCACAGGTTAAATTTGCAGGCTTTATGAAATTATATATCGAGGGTACTGATGATCAAACGGAAGAGACGACAAAACTTTTACCTGAGATGGAAATTGGTGACCAAGTAAAATCGCTTGAAATTGAGCCTAAACAACATTTTACACAGCCACCACCACGCTATTCAGAGGCGCGACTTGTTAAAACAATGGAAGAACTAGGAATTGGGCGCCCGTCCACATATGCACCTACCCTCGATACAATTCAGCGCCGTGGCTATGTTGTATTAGATGCTAAACGCTTTATGCCAACAGAGCTAGGTGAAATCGTACACCAACTCGTACTAGAATTTTTCCCAGATATCATAAACATCGAATTCACAGCACAAATGGAACAAGATTTAGATGATATTGAAGAAGGTAGTCGTCAATGGAAAAGTATTGTAGAAGAGTTTTATACAGACTTTGAAGTTCATGTAAAACATGCGGATGAAGCTATGGAAAAGGTTGTCATTAAAGATGAGCCTGCAGGAGAAGACTGTGAACTTTGCGGATCTCCAATGGTCTTTAAGCTCGGACGATATGGCAAATTTATGGCTTGCTCTAATTTCCCGGATTGTAGAAATACAAAAGCAATTATGAAACCTATTGGTGTGAAATGTCCTTCCTGTGAAACGGGCGAAATTGTGGAGCGAAAAAGTAAAACAAAGCGTCTATTCTACGGTTGCAATCAGTATCCTGAATGTGAATTTGTATCATGGGACAAACCAATTAGTAGACCATGTCCAAAATGTAGTGCATTATTAGTAGAGAAAAAGATAAAAAAAGGTGTGCAAATTCAATGTACGAAGTGTGACTATGAAGAAGCACCAACTCAATGATAGGAAGATGGTAAGAAACATGACTGAACAAGTAGTAAATGTAATAGGAGCAGGACTAGCAGGTAGTGAAGCAGCTTGGCAAATTGCAAAGCGTGGTATAAAAGTTAAACTTTATGAAATGCGTCCAGTAAAGCAGACTCCAGCGCATCATACTGATAAATTTGCGGAACTTGTTTGTTCTAACTCATTGCGTGCAAATGGGTTAACGAATGCTGTAGGCGTTATTAAAGAAGAAATGCGTATGTTAGATTCTGTTATATTAAAGGCAGCAGACCAATGTTCAGTACCTGCTGGAGGTGCATTAGCAGTAGACCGTCATGAATTCGCAGGGTATGTAACGGAGACTGTGAAAAACCATCCACTTGTGGAGGTTATTCATGAGGAAGTCACAGAAATTCCAGAGGGTATTACAGTTATTGCAACAGGACCATTAACTTCGAAAGCTTTAGCTGAAAAAATTCAAGGTTTAACGGGTTTAGATTATTTATACTTTTACGATGCAGCAGCACCCATTATCGAAAAAGATAGTATAGATATGAATAAAGTTTATTTAAAATCTCGTTATGATAAAGGGGAAGCGGCTTATTTAAACTGTCCTATGACAAAAGAAGAATTCGATCGTTTCCGCCAAGCATTAATCGAAGCTGAAGTTGTACCATTGAAAGAATTCGAAAAAGAAATTTACTTTGAAGGTTGTATGCCAATTGAAGTCATGGCAGCTCGTGGAGAGAAAACCATGTTATTTGGTCCGATGAAGCCAGTTGGTCTTGAAGATCCAAAAACAGGAAAACGTCCATATGCAGTTGTTCAACTTCGTCAAGACGATGCTGCTGGTACCCTTTACAACATTGTAGGTTTCCAAACCCATTTAAAATGGGGGCCGCAAAAGGAAGTGCTACAGCTAATTCCAGGGTTAGAGAATGTAGAAATTGTACGCTATGGCGTAATGCATAGAAACACCTTCATTAATTCGCCGAAAGTTTTAGAAAAAACATATCAACTTCGTGAGCAAAAGAATATTTTCTTTGCAGGTCAGATGACTGGAGTAGAAGGCTATGTTGAATCAGCAGGCAGTGGATTAATTGCAGGAATTAATGCAGCTCGTTTAGCATTAGGACAAGAGCCAATTATTTTCCCATTCGAAACGGCATTAGGAAGCATGGCGCGTTATATAACAGAAGCACAGTCGAAAAACTTCCAGCCAATGAATGTAAATTTTGGTATTTTCCCAGACTTACCACCTGGTCGTCGTTCCAAACCAGAACGTGCGGAAATGCATGCAACACGCGCAATAAGCACAATTCGAAATTTTGTGAATTCACAAACAATTTAATTGCCAAAAGCCTCTAAAAGTTGATATACTCTTAGAGGCTTTTTCTTTTTGTAGACAAAATGCTTAATTAGACGTATTTTATTATTTTGTATGGACATTTTCTCAAAATATAACTATTTACACTTGCTATATTATGAAGATAGGTTTAGTGTCAATATGTATGTTTATTAATGATGAGAAAAACGATACAAACTTGTAAGAGATGACAAAGAAATGTATATCCGTTATATTACAAGTGACAGTCATTTGAGAAAATTATTAATAAATTATTGGTGGTGAATCTTTCCATGTTAGTTTCGTCCCAAGATGCACTCGAACAGTTCATGCTTTACATCCAAGTTGAAAAGAACTTCTCTGTTCATACAGTGCGAGAATATGAATCAGACCTGCTAGATTTTTTAACCTTTTTACAAACGGAGGGAATCCATGATTTAGCAAGTGTTGAATATATACATGCACGTCTTTATGTAACAAAGTTGTACGAAGAAAAAAGGGCAAGAGCTTCTATTTCTAGGAAAATTTCCTCAATCCGCTCCTTTTTTCGCTTTCTAAATAGACAGTACGGATTAGATGACGGAGCATTTCGTTCGCTTTATCATCCGAAAAAAGAATCACGTTTACCCAGTTTTTTCTACGAAGAAGAATTGAAACAGTTATTTGATGCGAATACTGGTGATGATTTGAAATCATTGAGAAATATAGCTATATTAGAGCTGTTATATGCAACAGGTATTCGTGTGAGTGAACTGACTTCAATTCAAGTAGAGGATGTGGATTTTCATTATTCGATCATACGAGTAATGGGCAAAGGTCGAAAAGAACGAATCATTCCATTTGGTCAATTTGCGAGTTTAGCAATGCAGGACTACATAGAGCAAGCTCGTCCACGATTGATGAAAAAAACGAATCATCAGCAGTTGTTTGTCAATATGCGTGGTGGGGAACTTACTCCTAGAGGGGTACGTCATATTTTAAACGAAATGATTGACAAGGCCTCACTCCATACGAAAATTTACCCACACATGCTTCGCCATACTTTTGCCACTCATTTGTTGAATAATGGCGCAGATTTGCGAACGGTGCAGGAGTTATTAGGTCACTCACATTTATCTTCTACACAAGTTTACACACATGTAACAAAAGAGCATCTTCGTCAAACATATATGAATGCTCATCCAAGGGCATAATAGAGCTAAGGAGGAAGGCAGATGGGACAAATTCATGCAACAACGATATTTGCGGTTCATCATAACGGAGGCTGTGCCATGGCTGGTGATGGTCAAGTAACATTGGGAAATGCAGTTGTGATGAAGGGTACAGCAAGGAAGGTCAGACGTCTGTTTAATGGGCAGGTCCTTGCTGGTTTTGCAGGTTCAGTTGCTGATGCCTTTACACTTTTTGAGATGTTTGAAGGCAAATTAAATGAGTATAACGGTAATTTACAGCGTGCAGCCGTTGAGGTAGCAAAGCAATGGCGTGGTGATAAAATGCTTCGCCAGCTAGAAGCGATGCTATTAGTAATGGATAAAACGACCTTACTACTCGTTTCGGGTACAGGAGAAGTGATTGAACCCGATGACGGCATTTTGGCTATTGGCTCTGGTGGAAATTATGCATTATCCGCAGGTAGAGCATTAAAAAAATATGCAGGTGAAACGATGACTGCTCGTGAAATTGCTGAAGCGGCATTAGAAACAGCTGCTGAAATTTGTGTATTTACGAATCATAATATTATCGTGGAGGCGCTGAACTAATGACGCAAAAAAATTTAACGCCAAGACAAATTACTGAGCATTTAGATCGTAACATTGTTGGGCAGAATGAAGCTAAGCGAGCAGTAGCTATTGCGTTACGAAACCGCTATCGTCGTTCATTGTTAAACGAAGATATGAAGGCTGAAGTTATTCCGAAAAATATTTTGATGATTGGGCCAACTGGTGTCGGTAAAACAGAAATAGCGAGAAGGATTGCAAAGCTTACAAATGCTCCTTTTGTAAAAGTTGAAGCAACAAAGTTTACTGAGGTAGGTTATGTCGGTAGAGATGTTGAATCAATGGTACGTGACTTGGTAGAAGCTTCACACCGTCTAGTTAAAGAAGAAATGATGGAGTCTGTCAAGGAACAAGCAGAAGAATTAGCAAATGAAGCAATCGTGAAACTTTTGGTGCCTTCTTTACGTAAAAAACAGGCGATGCAAAATCCGTTTGAAATGCTATTCGGTGGGAAAGAGCAACCAACAAATGACGATTCATCAGCAGATGATGGGGAAGTTCGCTCGAAGCGTGCACAAATTGCGATTGATTTACGCAATGGTAAGTTAGAAAATGAGTGGGTTACTGTAGAGGTAACAGAACAAAATCCATCCATTTTTGATGCGTTACAAGGAACTGGGATGGATATGTCTGCGAATAGCGGTATGCAGGATATGCTATCTAGTTTAATGCCTAAAAAACAGAAAAAACGCCGTGTGCAAGTAAAAGACGCACGTCGTATTTTAACAATAGAAGAAGCAAATAAGCTGATAGATGCAGATGAAGTAGCACAGGAAGCCATTAATAGGGCTGAGCAATCGGGTATCATTTTTATTGACGAAATCGATAAAATTGCTAGTAAAGAAGGAAATACTTCGGCGAATGTTTCCCGTGAAGGAGTTCAACGTGACATTTTACCAATTGTAGAAGGCTCTACTGTCACTACGAAGTATGGTGCAGTAAAAACGGATTATATGCTGTTTGTTGCTGCCGGTGCATTTCATATGTCGAAACCATCGGATCTAATTCCTGAATTACAAGGCCGTTTCCCAATTCGTGTAGAGCTAGAAAAATTAACAAAGCAGGATTTTGTACGTATTTTACAAGAACCAGATCAATCACTAATTTTGCAATATAAAGCACTATTAGAGACAGAAGGTGTAGAAGTTCATTTCACGACAGATGCAATTGAACGAATTGCTGAAATTGCAACCGAAGTGAATCAGGAAACAGACAATATCGGAGCCCGTCGTTTACACACGATATTAGAACGTTTACTGGAAGAACTATCGTTTGAGGCATCTGAAATTGCACCAGCAAGTATCCCAATCAATGCTGCGTATGTTGATCAAAAACTTGCGGGTATAGTAAAAAACAAAGATTTGTCACAGTTTATACTGTAAGATAAAGCTGATTAGTATCATTCAATAGTAAAAACCTTTAGAATATTTAGTAAATACTCTTCGGATTATTTATAGGAGGAACATATAATGAATTTATTAGGAAAAACACGTAAAATTAACTCGATGCTTCAAGCTTCTGCTGGTAAGCCGGTGAACTTTAAAGAAATGGCCGATACATTAGGCGATATTATTGATAGCAATGTCTATATTTTGAGTCGTAAAGGTAAATTATTAGGTATTTCAATTCACCAACAAATTGAAAATGAGCGTATGAAAAAAATGTTCGAAGAGAGACAGTTCCCAGAAGAATACACACATAGCTTATTTACGATCTCTGAAACTTCATCAAATTTAGATATTAATAATGAACATACTGCTTTCCCAGTTGAAAACAAAGATTTATTCCAAAACGCCTTAACAACAATTGTGCCAATCGTTGGTGGTGGTGAACGTTTAGGAACGTTAATCCTTGCTCGTTTATCTTCACAATTTGAAGATGATGATCTAATTTTAGCTGAGTATGGTGCAACAGTAGTTGGTATGGAAATTTTACGTGAAAAATCTGAAGAAATTGAAGAAGAAGCTCGTAGCAAGGCGGTCGTACAAATGGCTATTAATTCACTTTCATACAGTGAGCTAGAGGCAATTGAGCATATTTTCGAAGAACTTGATGGGAATGAAGGTTTATTAGTTGCTTCTAAGATTGCTGATCGTGTGGGTATTACACGTTCAGTAATCGTAAACGCATTACGTAAGCTTGAATCAGCAGGTGTCATTGAATCTCGCTCTTTAGGTATGAAAGGTACTTATATTAAAGTACTAAACGATAAATTCTTAAATGCTTTAGCAGAAATTAAAATGAAATAATTGCTTCTTTAAGAAGCTAACGAAAGCGTCTATGGAACATATAGACGCTTTTTTGTTGTTGATAAAAGATAATTTCACTAGTAGAAGGCAGGGTAAGGGGTTGATTTCCGTTCCGATCGCGTCCGATATGCCGCTTCACTCACTGCGTTCGCCCCAAGGTTTCATCTCCCCTAGGAGTGACGCGTACTCCACGCCAATCAACCATGCTGCAAAAGTGTCTGTTCATTATCTTTCACACTAGCCGTAGGGAAATTTCGCCAATTATATCTGTTTTTTAAGAAAGAATAGGCTTTTATTTTAAATGTGGAGAGGTGACTAGTCATAACGATCATCCATAAAATGAGTAGTGAACACCTTATTTTATTTATGCAAAAAGATAACTCATTTGTGGATTGGAGTGGAAAGCTACTTGATTTCTACGTGTAATAGCGAGATAGGAATGACCTTGCACAGAGCGGTAGCCATACTGGTTTTGCGACGAAAGCTTAGCCACACTTGCACAGGAAGGTTGGCTCTGGGCGACAGCAAAGCGGCAGTGGAAGCAGGTGGATTGGAACGGAAAGCCTTTTTCACTTGTCATAAAAAAATTTTTATTGTTGTGTTTTTCAAAAAATATGAAAGTGTCTATGGTACATATAGACGTTTTTTGTTTATTTTCGAATTTTTATGGCTCTTATTTTTTAGAGAATTAATACAAAAACAATGAAGTTTGATGGATTTTATTGCTTTTAGCCTAATAATGTTCGATAATTTGTCACTACAATTAGCATATAAAAATGCCTTTTATGTTACTTTGGAAGAATGGCCAATAAACGTATAGTAACTATTTTAAAAATACTCTAATATTGATTGAACTAGTAAAAAGGGACCTTTATTGATGAGGATTAAAAAAGGCGATAAACCTCATAAAAAGGCATATTTAACAATAAAATCGTAAACACTGTCGAAATGGTGTAAAATAACTAGATGTGTAATGACCTTTACTTGAACTTAGAGGCACAAGGGATAAGGAAGTTTTGTCATGGTTGAGGTTGAGAAAAAATAGGGCGTATAGACTATTAAAAAGTGACAAAAGACAATAGACACTAGGTATCATCTTAATTACAATTGTATTATTGGATAAATTAACAAGTACATAGATTGAAATAAAATGAGGTGAACAGTTTTGAATTTATTTGGAGGAACTATTAGTAGCCTGGAAAATGGACTTTCCTATGCCACTTTAAATCATAAAACGATCGCAAATAATATTGCGAATGTCGATACACCTAATTATAAGGCGAAAAATGTTAGTTTTAAGGATATGCTGGAAGAACAGAAGAGTATAGCCATTTCTGCATATCGTACTGATAATAGACATTATGATTTCACGTTTCGACGAGCTACACCTGGTGTCAATATCGTTGAGAACTTGCGATATAGAAACAATGGGAATGCTGTAGATATGGATGCTGAGCAAGCAAAATTAGCAGAGAATCAAATTTATTATAATGCTTTAATCGATCGTGTTAATGGGAAATTAAACACATTGAATACCGTTATTAAAGGAGGTAAGTAATAGATGTCTATATTTCATGGGATGAATACCACTGCCTCTGCTTTAACGGCGCAACGTTTACGCATGGATGTTATTTCTTCTAATATGGCTAACATGGATACAACTCGCGCACGTCAAGTGAATGGGGAATGGGAACCATATCGACGCAAGTCTGTTACGCTGTCAGCACAAGAAGGACAATTTTCAAATTTTTTGAACATAGCACTAGGAAAAAATGCAAAAAGTGGTGTTGGTAATGGTGTAAAAGTTACTCGAATTTCAGAAGATCAAGAAACACCTTTCAAACTTGTTTATGACCCAACTCATCCAGATGCTAATGCAGATGGTTACGTAAATATGCCAAATGTTGATCCATTGAAAGAAATGGTAGATTTAATGTCGGCTACTCGTTCTTATGAGGCAAATATAACTGTTTTTAATGCGAATAAATCCATGCTTACAAAGGCTTTAGAGATTGGTAAATAAAATTAAGTAGAAAGGAAGATACATACATGGCCATTTCGTCCATTTCGCTAATGACACCCACTCAGGTTGTAAATAACCCAAACAAACTTAATGCAACACCTTATGAAGCACAACAAAGCTTCGCGAACTCTTTAAAAGAAGCAATAGCAAAAGTAAATGATCAACAAATAACTTCTGATAAGTATACTCAGAAGCTAATTAAAGGTGAAGATGTGGAGTTGCATGAAGTGATGATTGCTTCGCAAAAGGCGAGCATTACACTAAACGCAACAATTGAAGTTCGCAATAAGGTGATTGAAGCTTACCAAGAAATAATGCGAATGAGTGTTTAATTTATTGTCAAGACAAGGCAACCCCTTTTCAATATAGATTAATAACCACGATTTAGAGTGGGCTCATTATGTTCGCAAATTATTGATGGCTAGGTTATTCACTATAACCGGAGGATTCATAATGAATGAACGATTGACGAAAATAAAAAACGACACCAGTCAATTTTGGACAAGTCGAAGTAAAAAGCAAAAAATAGTTATGATTGGCTCCGTGGTAGTTGTAATCGCACTAGCAGCAATTGTGACATTTTTCGCTTCCAAAACTACATATGTTCCACTTTATAAAGATTTATCAACACGGGAAATTGGACAAGTAAAGGAAGCACTAGATTCCCAAGGTGTGACCTATCAAATTGCTCCAGGTGGAACATCTATTTTAGTGCCAGAAGAACAAGTTGACTCCTTGTTAGTGCAATTAGCTTCTGAGGGATATCCGCAAACAGGTTCAATCGATTACTCATTTGCGAATAGTTCAGGATTTGGTATGACTGATAATGAATTTAACCTATTAAAAAAAGCAGCTACTGAAACTGAAATTGCTAAACTTTTCAAAAATTTGGAAGGTGTAAAAGATGCAAAAGTAATGATTACTGTTCCTGAGGAAGGGGTATTCGTAACGGATGTTAAAGGAGAAGCAACGGCATCTATCGTTTTAAATACAGACCCTGGCTATAAATTTACAGAGCAGCAAATTACAACGATGTACAATTTGGTGTCAAAAAGTATTCCGAATTTAAAGACTGAAAATATTGTGATCTCTAATCAATTCTCAGAGTACTTTGATTTGAATGCTGCTACAGCTGATGGAACTTCCACAACGACAGCAGAAGGTCAATTACAAATGAAGAAATTAGTGGAACGAGATCTACAACGTCAAGTGCAAAATATGCTAGGAACGTTGATGGGACAAGATAAGGTAATGGTTTCTGTCACAACAGATATTGATTTCAAGAAAGAAAATCGTGAAGAAAATCTTGTGACACCTGTTGATGAAGAAAATATGGAAGGTATTGCCATTAGTGCGCAGCGAATTACAGAGCAATATTCTGGCACAGGAGCAGCAGCTGCTGCCGGAACACCTGAAGCTGAAACAACCACTGATAACTTCACAACTTATAATGAAGGTGCAGCAGGAAATGGAGATTATGAACGTACGGAAGAGACGATAAATAATGATGTGAACCGTATACGTAAGGATATCCAAGAAGCACCTTATAAAATTCAAGATATTGGGATTCAAGTAATTGTTGAACCACCGACAGCAACTGACGCAGCGTCATTACCAGACGGTGTTCGTGAAGATATTGAGAAAATTTTAAGTACAATTGTACGTACAACAATTTCCAAAGACGTGGCAGCAGAACTTACACAAGAGCAAATTGATGAAAAAGTGGCGGTATCTGTACAACCATTATACGGTAAGGTGACAGAGGTAGCTGATGAAAAACCAATTATTCCATGGTGGGTTTGGGTTATCGGCGGTATCTTGTTAGCTGTGATCGTATTGCTAGCATTCTTCATTATCCGTTCACGTAAGCGTGCGAAGGAAGAAGAAGAGCTAAGTATCCTAGAAGAACAAGAAGAATTAATGGTTGATGATATTAATGAAGAAATTGAAACGGAAGCTACAATGCGTCGTAAGCAGCTTGAAAAAATGGCCAAAGATAAGCCAGATGATTTTGCAAAGTTACTGCGCAGTTGGATTGCTGAAGACTAACTAGGAGGTTCGGCTGTGTCCAAGAAAGATAAGGAATTAACCGGAAAACAAAAGGCCGCTCTCTTGTTAATTTCATTAGGGCCTGAGGTTTCAGCTTCTGTCTATAAGCATTTAACAGAGGAAGAAATTGAACGTTTAACATTAGAAATTTCAAGTGTTAAAAAAGTGGAATCAAATGTAAAAGAAGAGATTATTGAAGAATTCCACAATATTGCACTAGCGCAGGACTATATCACACAAGGTGGTATTGGCTATGCAAAAACAGTATTAGAAAAAGCACTTGGTGTAGAACAAGCACAAACGATTATTAATCGATTAACATCTTCTTTACAAGTACGTCCGTTTGATTTTGCACGCAGAGCTGATCCAGCGCAAATTTTCAACTTTATCCAAAATGAGCATCCTCAAACAATTGCCCTGATACTCTCTTATTTAGAGGCAGGGCAAGCGGGTGTTATTTTATCTTCTTTACCACAGGAAGTACAAGCTGACATTGCTAAACGTATAGCGGTCATGGAATCAACTTCACCAGAAGTGATAAGCGAAATTGAATCTGTGTTAGAGCGTAAATTATCGTCAACTGTTACGCAGGATTATACAGAAACGGGTGGTATCGATGCAGTCGTTGAAGTTTTAAATGGAGTAGATCGCCAAACAGAAAAAACAATTCTCGATGCACTCGAAATCCAAGATCCAGAACTTGCAGAGGAAATCAAAAAACGTATGTTTGTGTTCGAAGATATTGTTACACTCGACAATCGTTCCATTCAGCGTGTTATTCGTGATTGTGAAAACGAAGACTTACTGCTTTCAATGAAGGTATCAAGTGAAGAGGTAAAAGATATTATATTCCGCAATATGTCACAACGTATGGCTGAAACATTTAAAGAAGAAATGGAAATTATGGGACCTGTACGATTACGTGACGTAGAGGAGGCACAATCTCGAATTGTTGCCGTTATTCGTCGTCTAGAGGATGCTGGCGAGATTATTATAGCTCGCGGTGGAGGAGATGACGTCATTGTCTAGAATCATCCGTTCTATTTATACACAGTCCGATAGCGATAATGTCAAGGAAATACAGATCCGTGATATGTTTGAACCGATGGAGGAATACCAGGAAGAAATCCCACCTCAACATCAATTAACGATGGATGAAGTAATGGCAGAGCGAGATCGTTTACTTGCTGAAGCGAGAGCTGCTTTGCAGGCAGAACGAGAGATGTTTGAACAGGAAAAGCATTTGCACTTTCAAGAGATTGAACATTTAAAGCTAAGCTGGGAGGAAGAGAGACCCAATCGTGTTCAAGAAGCTTATGATGAGGGATTTGGGCAAGGCTATGAAGACGGCGTGAATAAGGCCACTGAAGCAATGGCTCAGTCACTTCAAACTGCGAATGAAATCATGATGCTAGCGAAAGAAAATGCTCAAAAATACATTGATGATCAAGAAGCGGTGATTTTAGAGTTAGGCTTAACTGCTGCAGAACGAATTATTGGTACCTCATTAGAACAGGATAACGAACTATTTGTATCAATCGTACGCAGAGGGCTGAAAGAAGCGAGAGAAATGAAAGAAATTAAAATTTATGTCTCTCCAGCTTATTATGCTTTAATTACGGCCAATCGAGATGAATTAGCAGAAATGTTCCCAATAGACGTACCATTTATGATTTTTGTTAATGAGGATTTGGATAATGAAACAGATTGCTATATTGAAACAAATCATGGTCGAATTATGGTTAGTATCGATGAGCAATTAAATGCACTCAGATTAAAGTTACATGAAATATTAGAGAGTAAGGAATGATCTTGATGAAAGTGGCTCAATTAATTGAACATATTCCTCATATACCTACTTTTAAAAAGTTTGGTAGAGTTACTAGAGTTGTTGGCTTGATGATTGAGTCGCAAGGTCCAGATAGTTCCATAGGTGATGTCTGTAAAATTCATGTGGAAACTGTAAATAATGGTCATCAGATTATTTTAGCAGAGGTTGTTGGTTTTAAAGATGAAATAGTCGTCTTAATGCCTTTTACCTCCTTACGCGAAATATCGATCGGCTGCCTTGTCGAAGGGACGGGTGCTCCATTGGAAGTAAAAGTGGGCCCTGAGTTAATTGGTAAAGTATTGGATTCTATGGGGAATCCAATTGATGGTACTTTATTGCCTAAGGGACTAATGACAGTTCCCACTGAACAAGATCCACCAAACCCACTGACTCGTCCACCGATTAATGAAAGGCTTGAAGTCGGAGTGAAGGCTATTGACGGCATGCTAACAGTTGGTAATGGACAACGTGTTGGTATTTTCGCTGGTTCTGGGGTAGGTAAAAGTACATTACTTGGTATGATCGCAAGAAATACTCAAGCAGATTTGAATGTCATTGCGTTAATAGGGGAGCGTGGTCGTGAGGTTCGAGAATTCATCGAACGTGATTTAGGCGCTGAAGGTCTAAGTCGGTCCATTGTTGTTGCAGCTACTTCAGATCAACCTGCATTAATGCGGATTAAAGGGGCATTTACAGCCACAGCAATCGCCGAATATTTTAGAAATCGAGGCTTAAATGTCATGCTAATGATGGATTCCGTTACACGTGTGGCGATGGCACAACGTGAAATTGGACTTGCCACGGGTGAACCACCTGCACAAAAAGGATATACGCCTTCTGTTTTTGCGATATTACCTAAATTACTAGAACGAACAGGCACCAATGAAAAGGGGTCTATAACAGCATTTTATACCGTTTTAGTAGATGGGGACGATATGAATGAGCCCATTGCGGATACTGTGCGAGGGATATTAGATGGTCATATTGTATTGGATCGAAATCTTGCCAACAAAGGGCAATATCCAGCCATCAATGTCTTGAAAAGTGTGAGTCGCTTGATGAACCATGTTGCAGAGCCAACTCATAAAAAAGCTGCTGAACGATTAAGAGAACTCTATTATACATATGACAAATCTGAGGATTTGATCAATATTGGGGCTTATAAAAGAGGGACTTCTAAAGAAATTGATGAAGCAATTTATTATGAACCGCTTATTACTGCTTATCTTAAACAGGGTTACTTAGATAAAGTGACATTAGAAGAAAGTGTCAATGAGTTAATAACATTATCGAACGGTGGTGCGAAATAGATGGTCAGTTATGTGTATCGTTTTGAAAAAGTGTTAACTATTCGCGAACAGGAAAAAAACGAAACCGAAATGGCTTATAAAGAATCTGTCCGTTCTTTTGAAGAAATAGCAACGAAATTATATGAATTGCTAAAAAAGAAAGAAGATTTAATTGGGTTTCAACAGGAGCGTTTAATGATCGGCTCATCGATAGATGAAATCCATCATTATAGTCGTTTTATTGACAGTCTCGAAAAAACAATTGCAGATGTGCAACAGAAAGTGATTCAAGCTCGTGCAAAGATGAATTGGCACGAAGAAAAACTATTAGAAAAAAACTTGGAAGTACGTAAATTTGAAAAAATGAGAGAAAAGGATTTTAAACATTTCCAACAAGAGCAAGATCGTATAGAAAGCCTTTTTTTAGATGAGATTTCATTACAAACGTATAACAAGAAAGAAATCAGGTGATTTCATGGCAAAGAAAGACAATCGATTAGCAACAGAATTAGTAGAAGAGCAACCAAAGAAAAAATCTGGGGGCTTTCTAAAGTTTTTTACTTGGATTGTACTGCCGATTATGTTTGTAGTAGCGGTTTTGCTTGTTGTGGCAACATTAATGAATACAAATGTCTTTGATTTAGGAAAAAAGGCAATTGGTAATTTACCTTTTATGCCGTCAGAAGAACAACAAGCGAAGGATGCTGTCGTTAATAATGACTCTAAAATAGTGAGTTTACAGGCAGAGATACAAGAAAAGGAAGCAGAAATTACACAGCTTCAAAAAAATTAGATTCAACAATAACGGATAAAGAGAAGTTGCTGACAGAAAAAGAACAACTTCAATTTGAAATTGAAAAATTGAATCGTGAACAAGATGATGTAAAGCGTGATTTTAATGATATTTTATCAACGTTTGATAAGATGTCACCGAAAGCTGCAGCACCTGTACTGGTCAATATGAGTGATACGGAAGCGTTGCGAATTATAACGAATTTAAAGCCGGATAAGCTAGCAGCCATTTTAGAGAAAATGGATGCAAAAGACGCAGCAAAATATACCGAGCTTATGGCTAAACAATAGGGTAATTGAAAGGAGGTGAAAGATTAATGGATGCAGCGATGATGCAAATGATCAATAAATCAGCGCCTACTAAAACTGCAGCAACAAAATCAGCAGCAGTTGGTACCGCTGAAGAAAAATTAGGTGGCACACAAAAGAAAGAAAGTTTATCAAATTTCGGTTCTGTTTTTGGGCAAGTTTTATCTTCTTCATCTCAATTAACCCAAGCATCACAGACGACTTCCACAAATGAGCTAGCAGATTTACAAGCGGTTTTAAATGCTGATTCAATGGAGGAAGTACTAGACTTATTGGGGATTTCCCACGATGATGGTTTACTAGTACTTCAGCTAGGAGAAGACGGTAAGGCAGTGGCAATGGATGAAATGCTACATTTAGAAAATATACTAAATGCATTAGGTATTGATGAAGAGCAGCTTCAAAAAATAATCCAACAGCTTCTAGGGGAAGAAAAGGAAGCGAGTGACGTTTGGGAGCTATTATCATTAGTAGATGCCCAAGCGCCGGTACTACAGGCAAATATAAGCACAGCGTTACAAGGTGAAGGTCAAGTGACACCAAAAGAGGCGTCACAACTTCTTCAAGTGTTGAAATTAGTGCAATTAGTAGGCCAAAAAACAGACTTAACTGCATCGCAAGAAAACCTGTTAACGACGGTTAAGAGCCTATTAACGTCATTGCAAACGCAAGTAGGTACGATGCAGGAAATAACAACTAAAACAACTAAAACAACTGTGACATTGCCATTACAAGGCTTCCAGCAAGTTGTTCAGCAAGTCCAAGTGACGAAGCAAAGTGAAACAAGTACGACTGATATAGTTACACCACAAACGGTACAAACCAAACCAGACACATTCCATGTAACATTACCAACGGCTAAGCCTGCGCAATCAGAAGCTTTATTAAAGGAAATGCAAGCCATCATCAATCGAGCACAGATCTCTAATGCACAAGGGATTACACGTTTAACCATAAAATTATATCCAGAAAACCTAGGGACGGTTCGTATTGAACTTGTACAAAATGATGGTGTTCTAACAGCCCGTTTACTGGCTTCCACAACCCATGGACGTGAATTGCTTGATAGTCAAGCACACCAGCTAAAACAGGCATTTGCTCAGCAAAATATTCAAGTAGACCGCCTTGATATTGCACAATCACTACAAGATGCCGATCGACAACAACGTGATCAAAGTTTCTTCAATAATTTCTTTAAACAACAGCAAGACGAAGAACAGGATCAAAAAAGTGATGATGAAGATGAAGGAATGTCCTTTAGTGACTATTTAATAAGTGAGGAGGTGTAATAATGGCAGATGCAACAACGAAAGTGACAAATAATTCGATAACAGATGATCTTTACTACTCGAATTATCAGAAGCCAATGAAGCAAACAGGTAATAGTGAACTTGGTAAGGATGCTTTTTTACAATTGTTAATTACACAATTACAGCACCAGGATCCAACAAATCCAATGGATGATCGAGAATTTATTTCTCAAATGGCGCAATTTTCTTCTTTAGAGCAAATGCAAAATATGACAAAGGCCATGGAATCTTTATTAGCATCACAGCAACAATCACAGATGATGAATTATGCAACCTTTATTGGCAAAGAAGTGAAATGGCATGAAATAACAGAAGAAAAAGATGCTAAAGGAAACCCTGTTGTAAATGAAGGAACAGGTGTGATCGAATCACTTAAATTTGTAGACGGTAGTGTTGTCTTCAAATTAGCTGACGGGAAAGAAATAGCTCCTGGTAATATTTCAGGAATTTTAGGTGGATCTGGGCAAACAAGTTCAAATGGCAATAATAACGTACCAGAATCTCCATTAGTACAGGCTAGCCAATTAATTGGAAAAAATGTAACGTATAATGATGGCGACCAAGAACTAAAAGGGCGAATCGTCTCTGTTTCCAATAAAGATGGGGTCATTAATTACGTATTAGATAATGATAAAAGACTAACAGATAAAGATTTTACGGTTATTAGCGAATAAAGGTGGAGAAAAGTGATGGATAAGTTTTCAATTCATCGTGTACCCTTGCATCCATCTATTCGTACAACACAACCTAAGCCAATCAATACGCAACCATCATTTAAAGCACATTTACAGGAAGCTTCTAAACAAGAGCTAAAGGTGAGTAAGCATGCGAATGAACGTATTATAGAGCGCAAAATTAATATCTCTGAACAAGAATGGCAGGTTGTATCGGATAAGGTATTTGAAGCACACTCAAAAGGTGTCAAACAGCCATTAGTCTTGATGGATCAAGCAGCTTTAATTGTCAGTGCTAAAAACGCTACTGTCATTACAGCAATGGATCGCACGGAAGCAAAACAGCAGTTATTTACAAATATTGATGGCACGATTGTGCTTTAAAGGCTGGACCTTCTTACGTAAGGAAGCCTTGGTGATGCTGATTGATAGAAGCTCACCTATATAAAACGAAGGGAGAACGAAAACATATGTTACGTTCTATGTATTCAGGTATTTCAGGTCTTAAAAACTTCCAAACAAAGCTAGATGTGATTGGTAACAATATCGCCAACGTGAACACTTATGGCTTTAAAAAAGGGCGAGTAATTTTCAAAGATTTAATGTCTCAAACACAGGCAGGTGCCTCTGGTCCAGGTATAAACTCGGGTGGTATAAATACTAAACAAGTAGGATTGGGTGCTGAAATGGCAGCCATCGATACTATTCACGGTGCCGGTTCACGCCAAACTACTGGGCGTATTCTAGATTTATCAATAGAAGGAGAAGGCTTCTTTATGGTGGCAGAAGCACCAGGTACAAATGAAGAAGAAGCCACAGCATTTAATAATATAAAGTATACACGTGCGGGTAACTTTTATATGGATCAAAATGGATATATCGTTAATGCAGATGGTTATTATTTAGTTGGTGCAGCAGCAGCAGATGGGGATTATCCATCATATGCAGACTTAGGTGCAGGTGAAAGTTATTCCATTGTTGACCCAGATGCTGATGAAGCTGAAAATTTATTAACATTGGGTGAAGATGGTCCTGAATTTACGTTCGATGAAGCAGCTACACCAATTAAAATTCCAACAACTGCTCAAAGTATGAGTATTAATACAGATGGAACAGTCTCTTTTGTTGATGAAGATGGTACTTTACGTTGGGCGGGTCAAATTGTTACTGCTAAATTCCCAAATGCTGGGGGTCTAGAGAAAGTGGGCTCTAACTATTACCAAATAACAGCAAACTCTGGTCAACCATTTGCGAGTGTTGGGGGAGAAGCAGGATTAGGGAAAGTCATCTCAAGTTCACTTGAAATGTCCAACGTAGACCTATCAGAGGAATTTACTGAGATGATTGTGGCGCAACGTGGTTTCCAAGCAAACACACGTATCATCACGACATCTGATGAAATTCTACAAGAACTAGTAAACTTAAAACGATAATAATATAGTCCTTTCATAACGGACGTTTTAACAAACATATTTTCATATGAGGGAGGGTCGGGCCGGCTCTCATGCTAGACCCGGCCCTAATTCATGATTGAACTAACACGTCTAAATGGCAAAGCATTTACATTAAATGCTTTATACATAGAAACAGTCGAATCATTTCCAGATACGACTATTACTTTAACAACTGGAACAAAATTAATTGTTTTAGAGAGTGAAGAAGAGGTGCGACAAAAGGTAACTGCCTTTTATAACAATATACAAGTACTATCCAACCCGCATCTACGAGGTGAAGAAGATGAAGAATAATAAAATGCTAACGATGATTATTATTTTACTAGTAGCAGTCATTCTGATTGGGGTTATTTTGTTTGTATTGCTTACCCAATTTAATAAACCAACAGGGGCTGTTGAGCCGTCCATTGATGAGATTGTAGAGGCAACAGTGGAGATACCAGAGATCACGACAAATCTTGCAGATAAAAGAGTTGTGCGCTTGTCATTGAAAATTCAAACGACAAGTAAAGATGCTGCTGCAGAATTAACAAAGCGCGTTTTCCAAGTGCAAAACATCGCCATTCAAGAGCTTTCTGAAATGGAGCAAAAGGATTTAGAAGGTAAGCAAGGAAAACAAATTTTCCAAAAATCATTGAAAACAAGATTAAATGAATTGATGCAAGAGGGAGAAGTTCAGGAAGTATATTTTACCTCCTTCATTACTCAATAAAACAGAAACTGCTTGAATTGGAGGTGGGCAAATGGCAGGAGATGTGTTATCTCAATCCGAGATAGATGCGCTGCTTTCCGCTATATCGACAGGGGAGATGTCAGCGGATGACATAAAAAAAGAGGACGAGGGACGTAAGGTTAAAGTTTATGATTTTAAGCGAGCACTTCGATTCTCAAAAGATCAAATCCGAAGTTTGACCCGAATACATGAAAATTTTGCACGACTATTGACAACCTTTTTCTCTGCACAGCTTAGAAGCTATGTGCAAATTACGGTTGCCTCAGTAGACCAAATACCATTTGAAGAGTTTGTCCGTTCCATTCCGAATATGACACTCATTAATGTATTTGAAGTGCCACCATTAGATGGTAATATATTGATGGAAATCAATCCGAATATTGCCTATTCAATGCTAGATCGCCTAATGGGCGGTAGTGGGGCAAGTCATAGCAATGTAGATAACCTAACGGAAATTGAAACTAAAATTATGACAAACCTTTTTGAACGCTCATTCGACAATTTACGTGAAGCATGGGAAAATGTTGCGGAAATCGATCCCATATTAGTGGAACTTGAAGTTAATCCACAATTTTTACAAATGATTTCACCCAATGAAACGGTTGTCGTAATCTCGTTAAATACGATTATCGGTGAGACAAGCGGTATGATTAATATTTGTATTCCACATGTTGTGTTGGAGCCAATTGTGCCAAATCTTTCGGTTCGCTATTGGATGCAAACTAATACGAAAGAGATGTCACCAGAGCAAACAAAAATGCTTGAAACACGTGTGAAACAAGCCCAATTACCACTCTCAGTTGAATTAGGTTTGACGGACATCACCATTGAAGATTTCCTAACAATGCAGGTTGGGGATGTTATACAGTTAGATCAAAAAATTGAAGCACCATTACTACTGAAAGTAGGAACATTGCCGAAATTCACTGTTCAACCAGGTAAGAAAGGCAAAAAATTAGCAATCCAGATTATCGACCCTTTGAAAGGAGGAGACGAAGATGAGTGATGAAATGCTCTCCCAAGAAGAAATTGAAGCGCTATTAAGGGGCGAGACGTTGGGAGATAAAAACAACGACACTGATGCTTCAACAAATGAAGAAATAAATGAGATACGAGTAGAGGATTACCTTGATTCGTTTGCACAAGATGCATTAGGAGAGGTAGGCAATATATCCTTTGGTAGCTCTGCCACAGCTCTTTCAGCGTTACTGGGTCAAAAAGTAGATATTACTACACCAAGTATTTCGATGATTAATCGCAATAAATTAGAAGAGGAATTTCCTCATCCATATGTAGCTGTACAAGTTGAATATACAATTGGTTTGACAGGTATGAATTTACTTGTTATTAAACAATCTGATGCAGCAATTATCGCAGATTTAATGTTAGGTGGCGATGGATTAAATCCGAAGCCGGACTTAGGTGAGATTCAGCTAAGTGCTGTTCAAGAGGCTATGAATCAAATGATGGGCTCAGCTGCTACATCTATGTCGACGGTTTTCAACAAAAAAGTAGATATTTCTCCACCGACAATTGATTTAATGAACATCTCACAAGATGAAGGTCGAGAAAATATTCCAGAAGACGATTTGCTGGTGAAAGTTTCATTTAGATTAAGAATTGGTAATTTAATTGATTCGAATTTAATGCAATTATTACCGCTTAAATTCAGTCAAAATATTGTAAAATCTTTATTAGGTGAAACAGGAGTGTTTGAGGAACCTGTGGCTGCAACGATTGCACCTGAGGCTCCACCAGTTACACCACCGCCTGTTCAACAGCATGTGCCTGTAGCACCACCACCTGAACAACCAGTATATCAGCAGCAGTCAGCACCAATGCAGCAACCGATTTATCAGGAGCCACAACAATTTGCACAACCAGCGAGACCTGCACAGCCTGTAAATGTGCAACAAGCACAGTTTGCTAGCTTCGATACAAATGTAATCTCTCAATCTGAAGCTAGAAATTTAAATATGCTACTTGATATTCCATTGCAAGTTACTGTAGAGTTAGGACGTACGAAGCGTTCTGTTAAAGAGATTTTAGAACTATCAAGTGGTTCAATTATTGAACTGGATAAATTAGCAGGGGAACCTGTTGATATTTTAGTCAATAGCCGTTTAATTGCTAAAGGTGAAGTCGTTGTCATTGACGAAAACTTTGGTGTCCGTATTACAGATGTTTTAAGTCAAGCAGAGCGTTTAAATAATTTAAGATAGTTTCAATTGGAGGAGTTAACCATGTCTAAAAGAATTTTGATTGTAGACGACGCTGCATTTATGCGCATGATGATCAAGGATATTTTATCAAAAAATGGATTTGAAGTTGTTGGAGAGGCAGCAGATGGTTTACAAGCTGTCGAAAAGTACAATGAACTAAAACCAGATTTAGTAACAATGGATATCACAATGCCTGAGATGGATGGTATTGCAGCTCTTAAAGCAATTAAGGGAACAGATCCAAGTGCAACTGTAATCATGTGTTCAGCGATGGGGCAACAAGCGATGGTAATCGATGCAATTCAAGCTGGTGCGAAAGATTTTATCGTTAAACCTTTCCAAGCAGATCGTGTAATTGAAGCGATTCAAAAAGCGCTAGGATGATTGCATGAAAATGTTAAAATCATTTCGTTTAACGATGATTTTCGCATTTCTTGTATCCTTCCTGTTTTTGTACCCGACACCAACTTCTGTCTATGCAGATGCTGATACGAATAGTGTCACGGATTGCATTAAAGATCCAGAAGCTTGTAATGGAGATACGACTGATCCAGCTGCTAAACAAGAAACAACTGTAACAGCAGCTGGAGACATATCTGCATGGGAATACATAAAAATGGTTTTGGCGCTTATTTTTGTTGTAGCTTTATTTTATGGATTGATGAAGTTTTTAAATAAACGTAATTTAAACTTCCAACGTAATCAAATGGTACAAAATTTAGGCGGTTTATCGTTAGGTGCGCAAAAGTCAGTTCAGCTTTTACAGGTAGGTAAAACATTGTATTTAGTTGGTGTCGGAGAAGACGTTCAACTTTTACGAGAAATTACAGATCCTGAAGAAGTTGAAGCCCTTTTAGCCCTATATAATGATAGGCAAGAACTTGCAGCAACATCACCGTATATTGCAGAAGTATTTTCTAAGTTTAAGAAAAAAGATAGCGTGAATGTACAAAATGAGCAACAAAAGCAAGATTCATTCGGCAATTTATTTGAAAAAAAGCTATCCGAAATAAAACAGGAGCGTAGTGACGAGATAGAGAGATGGAAGCAGAAGGAGAAGGATGGTAAATGAATGATTTAATCAATATTTTTTCCAACAGCGATCCAACGAACGTCTCGACATCTGTAAAGCTCTTACTTTTACTAACTGTTTTATCACTTGCACCAAGTATTTTAATTTTAATGACATCCTTTGCTCGTATAGTCATTGTCTTATCCTTTGTGCGTACAGCATTGGCAACACAGCAAATGCCACCAAATCAAGTGATCATTGGTCTGGCACTATTTTTAACGTTTTTTATCATGGCACCAACCTTTCAGGAGGTCAATAAAGAGGCGCTACAGCCATTGTTTGCTGAAGAAATTGGTTTAGAAGAAGCCTATGACCGTGCTAGTGTGCCATTTAAAGAGTTTATGAGTAAGCATACTAGGCAAAAAGATCTTGATTTGTTTTTAACGTATAACCAAGCAGAAAAACCAGCATCAGTGGAGGAAATTCCGCTGACTATGCTTGTCCCTGCTTTTGCTTTAAGTGAAATTAAAACTGCATTTCAAATTGGTTTTATGATTTTTATTCCATTCCTAGTAATCGATATGATTGTTGCGAGTACATTAATGTCGATGGGGATGATGATGTTACCACCAGTAATGATTTCATTGCCATTTAAAATTTTATTATTTGTACTGGTTGATGGCTGGTATCTCGTTATGAAATCGTTACTACAAAGTTTTTAGGGGATGATACAGTATGACAGGTGAGTTGGTTATTTCCATTGCAGAGCGTGCTATAATGATTATCCTTCTAACAAGCGGTCCGCTACTATTAGTTGCTTTAATCTCTGGTTTAGCGGTAAGTATCTTTCAAGCCACAACTTCGATACAAGAGCAAACTTTAGCATTTGTACCAAAAATTATTGCTGTCTTAGTGGCCATCGTATTCTTCGGCCCTTGGATGCTATCTCAAGTTACAAGCTATGCGAGAGACATATTTGAGAATTTAACGCGTTATATAGGGTGAGTACATGAATGAATTAATTCCGCATCTAACGGTTTTCTTATTAGTACTTGTACGTGTCTCAGCCTTTTTTGCTACGGTTCCTTTTTTTTCATATAGAACCATTCCACCACAAGTCAAAATTACTCTCGCACTGGTTTTAGCTTGGATGATGTACTATACAATTGATGTTGAGCCATTTGCATTCAATGATGATTACATATTATTAGTGGTGAAAGAAGCACTAGTTGGACTATTACTCGGTCTAATGGGCTATATCATCATGTCCGCAATTCAAATTGCAGGAAGCTTTATCGATTTTCAAATGGGTTTTGCCATTGCCAATATAATTGACCCGCAAACAGGTGCTCAAAGTCCATTAATTGGTCAGTTTTTTAATATGCTAGCACTGCTTTTATTGTTAGCGATTGATGGCCATCATATGATTCTTAATGGAATCTACTACAGCTATCAATTTTTCCCGATGGATCAATTCCCTAGTTTTATGAACGAAAACTTTCCGCAGTTTATCATCACAACATTTACAGCCGTTTTCGCCATAGCATTCCAGATGGCTGCTCCTGTTGTAGCGACCTTATTTTTGGTCGACTTAGCTTTAGGGATCACTGCAAAAACAGTACCGCAACTGAATATATTTGTTGTCGGTTTTCCTATTAAAATTGGTGTTAGTTTTTTAGTGTTATTTACAATGATGGCCGTTATGATTCAAGTTATTCAAAAGCTTATTACGATTATGATTTATGGGATGCGTGATTTAATGGCCATTTTAGGTGGTGGATAATATGAGACTACTACTGAATTTAGAACTACAATTTTTTGCGGGTGAAAAAACAGAAAAGGCAACCCCTAAGAAACGACAGGATGCTCGAAAAAAGGGGCAAGTTGTCAAGAGTCAAGATATCTCTAGTGCCATTGTGATGTTAATGGTATTTATCTTTTTATTTTTCTTTGCAGGCTCTTTGCGCGACGAGCTACTATCCTTTTTCAGGCAAACCTTTATTCATAACATACGCATCGAAGCACTGACTATTGATAGTGTGATGCGCTTATTTACAGAAACATTGATTCAAATGGCTTTTATCATTGTGCCAATTATGGCAATTGCATTTGTCGGAGCACTTGCAGGTAATTTTTTGCAGTTTGGCTTTCTCTTTACGTTAGAGCCAATGAAGTTTGATTTGAAAAAGATGGACCCTATTAAAGGGCTAAAAAAAATATTTTCTGTTAAAGCCATTGTGGAGTTATTAAAGTCTGTTTTAAAGATTGGTTTTATCGGAAGTGTCACAACAATTATTATTTGGTCAAACTTACCGGAAGTTTTGGCCTTATCTTTTAAAAGTCCATGGATGACGCTCATTACGGTAGGGAAGCTTGTTGGCATTATGGGCATAGCGGCTTCTTTAGTATTACTTTGTGTATCCATTTTAGACTGGATGTATCAAAAACATGAGTACGAAAAAAATCTTAAAATGTCTAAGCAAGATATTAAAGATGAATATAAAAATAGTGAGGGTGACCCTCTGATCAAATCAAAAATCAAACAACGTCAACGTGAAATGGCGATGAGACGGATGATGTCAGAGGTTCCGAGTGCGGATGTAGTTATTACCAACCCTACTCACTATGCAATTGCCCTCAAATATAATGAGGACAGTATGGATGCTCCTCGTGTTATTGCGAAAGGGACAGACTTTATTGCTCAAAAAATTAAACTGATTGCCAAAGAGCATGATGTAATTATGGTTGAAAATAGACCTTTAGCACGTGCCATGTATGATCAGGTAGAAATAGGCGATCAGGTACCAGAGGAATTTTTCAAAGCAGTAGCAGAGATACTCGCTTATGTTTACCGTATTAAGCGAAAAATTTAAGGCTTTTTGTAGGAGGGACACAAATGAAAGTTCGCGATATTGGGGTTTTAGGTGCGGTTATTTTAATCGTAGCGATGCTCATCATCCCTCTTCCTCCGTGGATGTTAAGTTTTTTAATTGTCATTAATATTACATTAGGATTAATTGTACTGCTAACAGCAATGAGTATGAAAGAAGCATTGGATTTTTCCATTTTTCCTTCGGTGATTTTATTATTAACCTTGTTCCGATTAGGATTAAGTGTTTCCACAACCCGTGCAATCTTAGCAAATGGAGATGCAGGTTCGGTCGTTGAAACCTTTGGAGATTTCGTAGTTGGCGGAAATATACTTGTTGGTTTAGTCGTCTTCTTAATTTTAGTGTTAATTCAGTTTATTGTAATTACAAAAGGTGCGGAACGAGTAGCTGAAGTAGCGGCACGTTTCACACTGGATGCGATGCCAGGTAAACAAATGAGTATTGATGCTGACTTAAATGCAGGGATTATTTCCGAAAAAGAAGCGCGTGAACGACGTGAAAAAGTAGCGGGAGAAGCGGACTTTTACGGAGCAATGGATGGTGCCACAAAATTTGTAAAGGGAGATGCCATTGCATCCATGGTAATGGTTATTATCAACCTATTATTTGGTATCATCATTGGTGTCGTACAAATGGGGCTTCCCTTTGCAGAAGCGGCAACTCATTTTTCGAAACTAACAGTAGGGGATGGTATTGTATCCCAAATTCCTGCGTTGCTTATTTCAACTGCTACAGGGATTGTCGTAACGCGTGCTTCTTCTAAAGGAAGTCTTGGTCAGGACATTACAGGACAATTATTTGCCCAAGCTAAGCTTCTCTATGTAGCTGGTGGTACCATTGTATTACTAGGGCTGTTCACCCCAATACCAAACTGGGTAACACTGCCAATAGGTCTTTCACTAATTGCGGGAGCTTATATGATGGAGCGTAAGAAACCAGAGGATGAAGAAGAATTACAGGAAATTGAGGAAGAAGTGGCTACTGACGGCATGAAGAGCCCAGAGAATGTTGTGAATTTATTAAATGTGGACCCTATCGAATTCGAATTTGGTTACGGATTAATTCCCTTAGTAGATGCCGCTCAAGGTGGGGACTTATTAGACCGTGTTATCATGATACGTCGACAGCTAGCATTAGAGTTGGGAATCGTTATCCCAGTTGTACGTATTCGTGACAATATTCAGCTTCAACCAAATGAATATCGAATTAAAATAAAGGGAAATGAAATGGCACGAGGCGAACTTTTACTAGATCATTATTTAGCGATGAGTCCTGGCGACGATGATTCCATTGAAGGTATTGACACTGTCGAGCCATCATTTGGATTACCAGCTAAATGGATAACAGAGCAAGTAAAAGAGGATGCTGAAATGTACGGTTACACAGTTGTGGACCCACCGAGTGTGGTTTCAACACACTTAACAGAAATTATTCGAGCAAATGCTCATGAGTTATTAGGGCGACAAGAGACTAAGCAGTTAATCGATCACTTACGCGAATCACATCCAATCTTAGTAGAAGAATTGACACCTACACCTTTATCTACTGGAGAAATCCAAAAGGTATTGGGTAAGCTTCTTCGAGAAAATGTGTCTGTACGTAACTTACCAATTATTTTTGAGACACTAGCAGACTATGCAAAATTAACGAGTGATACAGATATCTTAACTGAATATGTGCGTCAATCATTGGCTCGTCAAATTACAGCGCAGTATGTTGGGGATAGTTCGGTATTAAAGGTGATTACGGTTTCAGGTAAAGTAGAAAAAATGATTGCTGATAGTATCCAGCAAACGGATCATGGAAATTATTTAGCTATGGACCCTCAAGATTCCCAAACAGTATTAGAAACTATTGCAGCTGAAGTAGAGCGTGTTTCCTTTATGGAGCAATCAGCTATTATTTTATGCTCTCCAGCAGTTCGGATGTATTTACGACAACTAACGGAGCGTTATTTCCCGCAAATTCCGGTTCTATCCTATAATGAACTGGATGCTTCAGTTGAAATTCAAAGTGTTGGGGTGGTGAATGTTTAATGAAAATGAAAAAGTATTATGCATCATCCATACCAGAGGCGATGAAGCAAGTCCGAGCAGAATTAGGTGAGGACGCAGTCATTTTAAATTCAAAAGTAGTCATCACAAAGAAATTTTTTGGCATGATAAAAAAGAAAAGTTTTGAAGTAGTTGCAGGTATTGATGCAATAGAGCCACGTCAAGTGGCTTCTGTACCAACACCTGCTGTACTACCTGTAGTAAAAAAAGAAAATGCAAGGTTACAAGAGATTACAAATGCTATTCAAGCAAAAATACATCAGGAACCACCCCATGATGTAGCAGTACATGAGGACACTAGCATTTCAGAAGAATTGAGAAAAGAAATTGCTGATTTAAAATCATTAATGCAATCGATGCATAAAAAGACTACCCAAGCTCAATATCCCGATGAACTCTTACCCTTCATTGAATACTTAAGACAGCAAGAGCTAAGTGAAGAGCTCATCACAACGATAGGTGATGAGCTTTTTATGCATTTCAAAGAAGCGTCAGAAATAAATTTCTCGCAGTGTAAATTAATAACAAAAAATTTACTCCGTAAGAAGCTAGAAGTACTTCCAGTTGGAGGATTGTCCTACGAAAGAAAATATATAAATATATTAGGACCAACAGGTGTTGGCAAGACCACAACCATTGCCAAAATGGCTGCTAGAGCTGTGTTAGAAAAGAAGAAAAAGATTGGCTTTATTACGACAGATACTTATCGGATTGCGGCAATAGAGCAGCTCAAAACATATGCTGGTCTTTTACAAGCTCCTGTTGAAATTGCTTACAATGCAACAGATTTTGAACAAGCAATCCGAAGATTATCACATTTAGATTTGGTTTTTATTGATACAGCTGGTCGTAATTATAAAGAAGTCAAATATGTTGATGATCTCCAACGTCTCATAAAATTCGATGATCATGCAGAATCTTATTTAGTCCTTGCAATGACAACGAAAGAAAGGGATATGGAGAATATTGTTGATCAATTCAAACAATTACCAATTGAAAAATTCATTTTTACAAAAATTGATGAAACAAATTCTATTGGCACAATGATCAATTTAATGATTAAATATAATAAAGGACTTGCTTACTATACGAATGGTCAAGAAGTACCAGAAGATATTGAAGAAGCTGATTTAGAAGCAGTGCTTAATTTGTTTTTTCAAGGTGAAGAAAAATGAGAGACCAAGCTGAAGCATTACGCTTAAAAATGATGAGACGGCAAGGCGAACTAGGTAGAGCAATTGCAGTTGTAAGTGGCAAAGGTGGAGTAGGTAAAAGTAACTTCACTATGAATTTTGCCATGACTTTGGCCCAAAAGGGGAAAAGAGTTGTCATTGTAGATATGGATATTGGGATGGGGAATATCAATATTCTAATTGGGAAAAATGCTTCTTATAGTTTAAAAGATTACTTAGAAGGAAATAAGTTACTAGATGAGGTAATATTTGAAGGGCCTTACGATTTAAGGTATATTTCAGGTGGGTCAGGTATGACAAGTGTGCTTGATTGGTCACATAGTATGTTTGAACGACTTATACAAGCATTTGAAGAGCTTCAAAAAAACTATGATTATATTTTATTTGATATGGGGGCTGGTGCGACAAATTGGTCGTTAGATTTACTCACATCCATTGATGAAATTATCGTCATTTCAACAGCGGAGCCTACTTCTATTACAGATGCGTACTCCATGATGAAGTATATTCATGTTCGAGATCCAGATAAGCAGTTTTATATTCTTTGTAACCGTGCTTTCAGTAAAGAAGAAGGAATAGAAACGAATGAACGTTTAAAGTTAACAATGAAACGTTTTTTAGACAAAGAAACAATCATTCTAGGTTCATTACCTGAAGACCCTATTGTGCGTAAGGCAGTGCGCGAGCAAGTACCATTCTCACTTGCTTATCCAGACGCATTAATATCAAAAACATTACAACTTATAGTAGTTCGTTTTATGGAGCAGCGTGCAGAGGAAATACACGCGCATGATCAAACTGCGAAAAAATTTTTAACGAAACTTAGAAGTATTTTCTCGAAAGGGCGTGATTAATTGGACTTTTTACATAAAAGCAAGCTTTTAGTTGTGGATGATTCTGCTTTTATGAGAAAGCTAATTAGTGACTTTTTTGTTGGCAACTCGAAGGTGGAAGTAGTTGGAACAGCTCGAAATGGAAAAGATGCGATCAAAAAGATACAATCGTTGAAGCCAAACGTTGTGACAATGGATATTGAGATGCCTGAAATGAATGGGCTCGACGCTTTAAAAGAAATTATGATACAATGTCCGGTTCCTGTAGTAATGCTCTCAAGTACCACTCAACGTGGGACAGAAAATGCAATTGCAGCAATTGAAGGCGGTGCAGTCGATTTTGTCGCCAAGCCTAGCGGGACCATCTCCCTTGATTTACATAAAATTCAAAATGAACTTGTGCACAAAGTGGAACAAGCTGCAATGGTGCCAATTTCCAAATTGAAAAAACCTTCTGGTAGTAAAAGACAACAAGAAAAAGTGACAAGGGTGAGTACCGTAATAAAGGAACCACAACAGCATGGACGACCAAATACATCTACAAATGTTGTTTCTACTAAGGTAGTCGCAACAAAACCAATGGTAGAATGGAGTAAAGTAGGAAAGAAGATTGTGCTAATTGGCACATCAACAGGAGGACCTCGAGCACTTCAGGAGGTTGTTACTAAAATTCCTAAGTCTATTCAAGCTCCTATATTAATTGTTCAGCATATGCCTGCTGGATTTACTAAATCGCTTGCGACTCGACTTGATCAGCTAAGTGAAATTTCTGTAAAAGAGGCTGAACAGGGCGATATTTTGCAAAATGGAGTGGCTTATATTGCACCAGGTGGCTATCATTTAAAGCTTAGAAAAGTAGGGACGACTTTTGGCATAGTTCTTGATAATCAAGAAGCACCAAGATCTGGCCATCGACCTTCTGTAGATGTAATGTTCGAAGATGTTAGTCAATATAAAGATTTTGATAAAGTAGCAGTGATTATGACAGGTATGGGCCATGATGGCTCTAATGGATTAAAAGCATTGAAAAATACTGGCAATGTCATTGCTATTGCAGAATCAGCAGAAACTTGCATTGTCTATGGTATGCCAAAAGCAGCAGTAGAAACGCAACTTGTTGATGAAGTTGCAGATGTAGATGATATTGCACAAACAATAATGAAATATTTGCCTTAAAAGGGGTGTCCTCTTATGGAAGTCAATCAATATTTAGAGATGTTTATTGAAGAAAGTAAAGAGCATTTACAAGCATGTAGTGAACACTTATTAGAGTTAGAAAAAAATCCAGATGATTTGGCAATTGTTGGGGAAATATTCCGCTCTGCACATACATTAAAAGGTATGTCTGCCACAATGGGCTTTGAAGATTTAGCAGATTTAACACACAAAATGGAGAATGTTTTAGATGCTATCCGTAATGAGAAGATTCATGTAACACCTGAAATTTTAGATGTCGTATTTGAATCTGTTGATCATTTAGAAGAAATGGTAATGGATATTGCCAACGGCGGAGATGGTAAGCGTGATGTTTCTTCAACTGTTGCGCAGCTGAAGCGCATAGAATTAGGTGAGGAAGCCCTACTAGAGGTGGTAGCAACAGTTGCTGCACCAGTTGTTGAAAGTGTATTAGAATATGATTCATTTGAACAAACAGTCATTACACAATCGGCTGAACAAGGCTTCAATGCTTTTGAAATTTCAGTAACATTACGCGAGGATTGCCTTCTAAAGGCAGCACGTGTATTTATGGTGTTTGAGATTTTAGAAAAAGATGGGGATGTCATTAAATCAAGTCCAACTGTTGAAAAGCTTGAGGACGAACAGTTTGATCAACAGTTTTATGTTGCATTTGTCACAAAAACAACAGCAGAGGATATGCAGAAAAAGCTAATGAAAGTTTCTGAAGTTGATGAAGTTATTGTGACAACAATCGACCAAAGGAAATTTAGTGAAAAAGAATTCGAAGCTCACCAAGAAGTAGCAGCAACTGCAACAGCAGTGGTTGAGGTAGAGGCAATACCTACTGCTACACCTGCTGCTAAAGCTGAGCCTGTTGCCAAACCGGTCAAAGAAGCTGCACCTGCAAAGGCTGACAAAAATCATGCACCTGTAGGTAATAAAACAATTCGTGTAAATATAGAACGTCTGGATATTTTAATGAACTTGTTTGAGGAGCTTGTCATTGATCGTGGCCGACTGCAATCAATCTCTACTGAAGTAAATCATGGCGAGCTAAATGAAACAGTAGAGCGAATGAGTCGTGTGATGGGTGATTTGCAAACGATTATTTTAACGATGCGCATGGTACCAGTAGAAACAGTTTTCAATCGTTTCCCGAAAATGATTCGTCAGCTATCGCGTGATTTAAATAAGAAAATCAACCTCGAAATCATTGGTGCTGAAACAGAATTAGATCGTACAGTCATCGATGAGATTGGAGATCCGCTTGTTCACTTAATCCGTAACTCTGTGGATCATGGCATTGAAAATCCAACTGCTCGTCGTGCAAAAGGTAAGCCTGAAGAAGGAACAGTTGTATTGCGTGCGTATCATAGCGGTAACTACGTCTTTATTGAAATTGAAGATGATGGTGCGGGCATAAATCGAGAAAAAGTATTAGCGAAAGCTATTTCAAAAGGTATTGTTACGCAAGAACAGTCTTATTCAATGTCTGATAAACAAATTAATGAGCTTATTTTAGCTTCGGGCTTCTCAACGGCAGATGTCATTTCTGATGTATCTGGTCGTGGAGTAGGTTTAGATGTTGTAAAAACAACGATTGAATCACTAGGTGGCAATATTTCAATTGAATCAACTCAAGATGTTGGATCCATCTTCTCAATTCAATTACCACTGACATTATCGATCATTTCAGTTATGCTTGTGGAGATTGAAAAGGAAATTTATGCAATTCCACTATCTTCTATTATTGAAACATCTATTATCCGTTCATCAGAGATTATGAATGCACATAATCAAAAAGTAATCGACTTCCGTGGCAAGGTTGTGCCATTGGTATTCTTAGAAGAAATCTTTGAGGTACCTCGTCAAGAGCCGCAAGATGAAGAATTCCACTCAGTAGTGATTGTCCGTAAGGGTGAAAAACTTGCTGGTTTAGTAGTGGATTCATTCATTGGCCAACAAGAAATTGTCTTGAAGTCATTAGGAAATTACTTAACAAATATCTTTGCCATTTCAGGAGCAACAATCTTAGGTAATGGTAAAGTAGCCTTAATTGTAGATTGCAACGCACTAATTAAATAAGGTGAATGAATAAGAGAGGTGTAAAGTATGACAAATGCAGTGGAGCAAGAAAGTATTAAAGTAATTGTTTTTCAATTAGCAGATAAAGAATATGCAATTCCTGTGTCTCATGTACAAGGAATCGAGAAGTTAATGCATATCACACGTGTACCGAAAACAGCGAATTATGTAAAAGGTGTAATCAATCTACGAGGTGTTGTCACGCCGATTGTTGATTTACGTGAACGTTTTGAATTACCAATCTCTGAACATGAAGAAACAACACGTATTATCATTATTTCATTAGAAGATATGGAAGTAGGCTTTGTAGTAGATTCTGCTAACGACGTTATTGATATTCCTGCAAGTGCTATTGAACCGCAACCAGAAGTTGTTGGCTCACTTGAAGAAGAATTTATTTCAGGCGTTGCTAAAGTAGAAAAGCGATTATTAATCTTATTACATTTAGAAAAAGTATTAAATCCACTAAAGTAGGGATCGATAATGACATTTAATCAAAAAATAACATCGCTACATTTAGATGTATTAAAGGAAATTGGAAACATTGGTGCTGCGCATGCCGCGACAGCACTTTCCAATTTACTTGGGAAAAAAATAGATATGCGTGTTCCAAAGGTAGAAATGGTGTCCTTTAACGATATGATGGAGTTGGCTGGCGGATCAGAAAACGTCGTTGTTGGCATTTACCTTCGTATTGAAGGTGATGCAGAGGGGAGTATGTTCTTTATTTTACCTATCGAACAAGCAAACCGCTTTATACGTCGACTCATTTTCGATGACTCATTTGACTTTGAAAAACGACCTGTTTCAGAGTTAGGTTTATCAGCTATGCAAGAAATGGGAAATATTTTATCGGGCTCCTATTTATCTGCCCTATCAGATTTTACTAACTTGAAAATTTACCCGACTGTGCCAGGTCTAAGTGTTGATATGTTTGGAGCTATAATAAGTATTGGTTTAATAGAATTATCTCATGTCAGTGATAATGTTATTGTTATAAATACATCCATTTTTGAAGAAGGTGTGGAAGACCTTGAAACGGTGAGAGGCCATTTCTTCCTACTACCAGATCCTGACTCATTTGATGCGATTTTTAAAGCATTAGGGGTTTCATGATGATGTTAAGCAATAGTAGTGGACAAGTGATTAAAGTGGGAATTGCACAAATGGATGTAGTAAAGCTACCTAACACGATTCGAACTTCGGGTCTTGGTTCATGTGTTGGTGTTATTTTGTATGATGAGTCAAAAAAAATTGCTGGTTTAATCCATGTGATGTTACCAGATTCAAGCTTAGGAAGAGCTGAGTCAATCAATGTCGCAAAATTTGCAGATTCAGGTATTGCTGCAATGGTTGATTTATTAAAGTTAGAAGGCGTTCAAAAATTTAAACTCAAAGCAAAAATTGCAGGGGGTGCGCAGATGTTTCAATTTACTTCTGACAAAGATACAATGCGTATCGGTCCCCGCAATGTAGAAGCTGTCAAAAATGAATTAAAGAGACATGGAATCCCTTTAGTGGCCGAGGATACGGGTGGAAATAGTGGTAGAACGATTGAATTTAATCCTGCAACGTCGATATTACATATTCGAACAGTTAACCAGGGAGTGAGCGAAATCTAATGTTTGGTTCTATATTTTACAACCTATGGGGAGCATTAATTGCCTTTTCTATTTATTTTTTTAGTACATTTCAAGAATCATATACGCCCCTGCGAATCCTGATTGGCTCATTTATTGTAGCAATCATCGTATTTTTTGTAATGTTTATTGTACGTTTTTTAATTGCTTACATCTTGTTTACACCAGAGGTAGATGAGGAAGCAGTTGAAGATGATTTAGATGAAAAGGAACTTGATTCAACAGAAGGCGTAACACAAGAAGCGCCAACAGCTAATTCCACGGTTGAATTTCAAGATGAGAATTCTGAGGAAATTGCACAAGTCGTACGAACGATGATGAATCGAGAAGAAGACCAACGAGTGAATGCGTAAAAGAGAGAGTCGTGAATAGCGACTCTTTTTTTATTTGGCTTTGAAGTTTATAGTATATGAAAAACTTAAGTAAAATTAATTTTTTTTATATTATTCATATATACACTCTTCATGTTAGCATATTTGTACAAAGGAAAAGCCTTTAATCAGAAAACCGCAAATTATATAAAAAATGTAGTTTATCATAACAAATGCCTTGTCCTGGAAGTCAATCAAAAGAATAGGGTGAAAAACAGCTAAAAACAAGTCACATATGGAGGAATGGTGATGCAGCAAGAGTATTGGTTAATGAATGTGCTTCTTGAAAAAAGCTATGAAAAGGACAGAGGTGTCATTGTAGGTACGACAACCGAGCTTTGTCACCTTCATATTAAAGAAGGGATCATAGTGAATATCTTATCAGCAGATCAACCAGTAGACAGCAATATCGAAAAAATTGACGGAAAAATGAAATTACTCATGCCGAGTTTTATTGAAAAACATGTTCATCTCGATAAAACATTTCTAGGTGGACCTTGGGTTGCTGTAAAACAGGAAGAATCCATTATTGATCAATGCAAGCTCGAACATAATAGATTAATAGCATTGACAATGACTACTGAAGAAAGGGCAATAGTTTTATTAGATAAACTACTACAGAATGGGTCTACTCATGTTCGAACACATGTAGATATTTACCCTGAAGTAGGACTTGAAAATATTGTAGAAGTTATGCAAGCATTGACTCATTTTTCTGGGAGGCTTTCCTATGAGGTAGTTGCTTTTCCACAGCACGGTTTAGTCAGAAAGAAGGCTAAGAGCATGGTTCGAGATGCATTGTGTCTTGGGGCAGGCATTGTCGGTGGTGTTGATCCTGCATCGGTCGATGGCAATATTGAAGAGTCCTTATTCCAAATGATGGATCTAGCTGTTGAAGCAAATGCGGAAATAGATCTTCATCTACATGATAGTGACTACTTAGGTATTTATACAATGAAACGGTTAGCAGCACTTACAATGGATGCTGGCTGGCAAGGACGTGTAAATATTAGTCATGCTTTTGCATTAGGACAAATTCCATTAACTGAAGCTGAAGAAATGGCAGACCTCTTAGTGGAAGCAAGTATTTCCATAACGACAGCTTTACAACATAATGTTACCTTGCCACCTGTTCCACTGCTGAAGGAAAAAGGGGTACGAGTTGCAGTGGGAAGTGACAATATTTACGATGCTTGGAGACCATTTGGTAATGGAGATTTGCTTGAGCGCGTTGGCCGCTTAACAAATAGATTCCACTTGTTAGATGAATATTCTTTAGATCAATCACTTGGTTATATCACGAATGGTATCACATTATTAGACAAGGAAGGCAATAGAATGTGGCCCATTCAAGGTAGTGAGGCCAATATGGTATTAGTGGAAGCTGGCTGTGTAGCAGAAGCAATCGCTCGACGTGTAAAACGAATAGCTGTTTTTTTTCAAGGAAAGCTTGTTGCAGGAACGATACATGGTTAAACGTGTTATCACTTAAAAAGACTAAATTTTCTGCAAATGAAATTGCGATCACTGTTTATTCTATTAATTAATCTTAATAAAATCTATTCATTAGGAAAAACCAGATTTATCGTGGTTGTACATTTTGATAGATTTTTTCAACTAAGAGAAAGTTTAGCTGCAAAGGGGAGAAAGTGGAGTTATGACTACAGTTCAGTCAAATGATCTTCAAAACAAAAAAAAGAAAAAAAGAGAAATAAATGTTTTTGTACTTATTTTATCAATGCTAGTGATTGCCGCTATTATTACTTACATTGTACCAACTGGTGAATATACCCGGTCAGATGTGGATGGCAGAAATGTAGTAGTGCCTGATACGTATCAGACGATTGAATCTTCACCAATTAGTTTGATGGGGCTCATTACATCTATTCATACAGGAATGGTAGATTCAGCACCTATTATTTTCTTTGTACTGATTATTGGTGGAACATTGGGGGTATTATCAGCAACTGGAGCAGTTGAAGCGTTAATTGCCACAGCTTCGAGAAAGTTCGCCAAAAAAGAAAAATGGTTGATTCCAATTATTATGCTGTTTTTTGCCTTAGCAGGAACACTAATAGGGATGGCTGAAGAAACATTGGCCTATATTGGGATTTTGGTGCCTATTGCCATCGCACTTGGATTTGATGCTATTACAGGGGCAGCTATTGTATTGGTTGGGGCATCTGTTGGTTTTATGACAGCCGTGTTAAATCCATTTACTGTAGGGATTGCACAGGGGATTGCTCAATTACCGCCATTTTCAGGGATTGGCTATCGTATTGTGTTGTTTGTTATTACGTATTTGGTTTCTGTTTGGTATATTCAGCGCTATGCTTTAAAAATAAAACGTGATCCTTCAAAAGGATTTTTCCCAATTGGCAAGTACGACAAATTAGACGATACAGCCAATGTTCAACTTAATACTACACATAAGATTGTCCTCGGTTGTTTCTTACTAAATTTTGTTGTGCTTATTTTCGGTGTGATTAAGTTCAGTTGGTATATTACAGAAATTGCTGGTATTTTTACGTTGCTAGCTATCGTCATTGCTTTTGCAGGGAAAATTTCTGCAAACAAAGCAGTGAATGCATTTATGCAGGGTGCAGGTGGTATTTTGTCAGGGGCATTAATCATCGGTGTTGCGAGAGCAATTGTTGTCGTGTTAACTGATGGTCATGTCATTGATACATTATTATTTCATGCATCATCCTTAATTCATCATTTCCCACCTGTATTGAGTGCTGTAGGAATGTATTTTTTACAGTTTATTCTTCACTTTTTTGTTCCTTCAGGAAGTGGTCAAGCAGCATTAACGATGCCTATTATGGCACCACTTGCTGATCTTGTAGGGGTGACACGTCAGACAGCTGTACTTAGCTTTTCAATGGGGGACGCCATTGGCAATATCATCTTCCCAACAAATGGCCCACTTATGGCAGCACTTGCATTAGCTGGTATCCCATGGGTGCGTTGGTTGAAATGGATTTGGCCACTGGTTGCCATTCACATTCTCATCGGTTTGACTGCAGTCATCGTCGCACATTTTATCAATTACGGCCCGTTTTAATGTATGACAAGGTAATAGAAATTTGCTATTTCTAGGAGGGAAACGATATGAAATCACATGACTTTATGAAACAAGCACTTGACTTAGCTAAGGAAAATGAAAGAACAAAACATGGTGCTCCTTTTGGTGCAATTGTGGTGAAAAATGGACAGATGATTGGCTCTGGTGTAAATGAGGTTGCAATCACCAATGATTTGACGAATCATGCAGAGATTCAAGCAATCCGTCAAGCTTGTCATGCACTGAAAACGACCAATTTAGAAGGTTGCGAAATGTATGCAAGCACAGAACCATGTCCTATGTGTTTGAGTGCCATTTATTATTCTAAAATTTCTACAGTTTATTATTTTAATGCTAGTAATCCTAGTCAAAATTATGTCTACCATCAACTATCTTTACCCCATCAAGAGAGGGCCATTCAGATGGTTCATCTAGCTATTAATCTTTAATAAAATTCGGGAGGTTCAATTAATGATACCAACAGCGTATTGGCTAACAAATGTACGATTAGAAACGGGTTATCATTACGATAATGGGGCCGTTATAGAAACAAAAACGGCTCTTTTTAATATACAAGTCGAAAATGGTAAAATAACACAAATTATAAGTGTAGATCAGCCTTTAGAAACAGATTTACCTAAGCGAGATGCACATAGTTATTTAATGCTCCCTTCTTTTAGAGATATGCATATTCATATTGATAAAACCTATTTTGGTGGACCATGGAAGGCTCCTTCGATTCCAACAGAAGGTCTAATCACAAGATTAAAAGAGGAAGAGATTCTACTGCCTAGCTTATTGCCTGTTGCAGAGGAAAGAGCAAAAAATATACTTGATTTGCTGTTACATGCGGGTTCAACACATGTTCGTACGCATTGTAATATTGATCCGTTTATTGGGTTGAAAAATTTAGAAGCAGTCTTAAGAGCTAAAGAGGCTTACAAAGATAAAGTTGCTTTAGAGATTGTTGCTTTCCCGCAACATGGGCTATTACGTAGTGATTCCATTTCTTTAGTAAGGGAAGCTTTGCGAAGTGGAGCGTCTCTAGTAGGTGGTGTAGACCCAGCAACGATCGATGAAAATATTGAAAAATCTTTACAAACGGTGATGGAATTAGCGGTGGAAGCTAATGCAAATGTTGATTTGCATATCCATGATCCTGGCCATCTTGGTATTTTTACCTTTAAACGATTAGCCGCATTAACAGAGGAGGCGGGTTGGCAAGGTCGAGTGACAATTAGTCATGCGATGGCCCTTGCTGATGTTTCTACTAATGAAGCAAGTGAAGTTGCAGCGTTACTAGCACATCATGGTATTGACATTACCTCGTCTGTTCCATTGGATCATACCATTCCTATTCCTCTATTAGATCAAAAAGGTGTTCAAATCTCTTTAGGTGATGATAGTATTACGGATCACTGGTCACCGTTTGGTATAGGTGACAGCTTAGAAAAAGTGGGTACGCTAGCTGAACGCTTTGGTTTAAGTGATGAACGTTCACTTAGTCAAAGTCTAAAGTATATTACTGGAGGCGTAACACCTTTAAGCAATGAAGGACAGCTCCTTTGGCCGAATATTGGAGATGCAGCGAATGTCGTGTTTGTTGAAGCAACTTGTTCAGCAGAAGCAGTAGCAAGGAGAGCAAGAAGAGTGGCAGTGCTCTTTAAAGGAAAAATAGTTGCGGGCGAGCTTTAATTATTGAAGAGGAAAGGATAAATCTGAAATGAACTCTACTTTTTGGTTAACAAATGTACGTCTTGAAACGGATTATCATTTTGAAAACGACACGATTACCAAAACGAATACGGCTTGTTTTCATCTATTCATTAAAGGTGGAAAAATTGCAGAAATAGTTTCTGCTAATAGCCTATTAAATGATGATTACCCAAAAAAAGATATGAAACAGCTATTAGCATTGCCTTCTTTTATAGAAAAACATTGTCATTTGGATAAAACTCTCTTGAGTGACCAATGGCGGGCAGTTACACCTGTGAACAATATTTTCGAACGTTGTGAAATTGAAAAAGAGGTACTTCCAGCCTTGCATACAACTACACAGCAACGCGCTGAGGAATTACTTAGTCGTTATGTGCAGTTAGGCGTTACACATGTACGTACGCATGTGGATTTATATCCTGAGGTAGGTTTGAAAAATTTAGAGGAGGTTCAAAAAGCTTTACAAACTTTTGAAGGGAAGTTGTCTTATGAAATCGTTGCCTTTCCGCAACATGGTCTATTACGAACAAAGGCAACCAATTTAATAAGGGAAGCTTTACGTTGTGGGGCAGGATTTGTCGGAGGTGTCGATCCAGCTACAGTGGATGGTGATATTGAGGCTTCCCTACAACAAATGGTGGAACTCGCTGTTGAAGGAAACGCAGGAATTGACTTGCATTTGCATGACCCAGACCAATTGGGTACTTTCACCATGAAGAGATTAGCCCAATTAACAAAAGAAGCTGGTTTACAAGGCAAAGTAGCCATTAGCCATGCCTTTGGGCTTGGAGATGTTTCACACGCTGAGGCAGAAGAAATGGCGGACATCTTATGTGATGCAGGAATTACGATTGTGACGAGTGTACCCCTACGTAGAAAGTACCCACCTGTTGGTTTATTACACAGTAAAGGAGTACCCGTTGCAATTGGGTGTGACAATATCTTTGATGTTTGGTCCCCATTTGGTAACGGAGATTTATTAGAACGAGCTGGTCGTTTGGCAAAAAGCTCAGGTTGGGGGGATGAACGCTCATTAGCCCAAACTCTTCAATTTATTACAGGGGGAAAAACCCCACTCAATCAAGCGGGTGAGCAAACATGGCCAAAAGTGGGAGATAGTGCAAATATGGTGTTCGTGGAGGCTTCTTGCTCTGCTGAAACGATTGCTCGAAGATCTCAACGCAAGGCAACTCTATTCAATGGAAACTTTGTCTATAGTTCGATTTAAAGCAAAAGCTTATTGATAAGGGATGGTATTATTAGCTTCTATTAGAAACCATCCCTATCTAAATTGATAATTTTTTTGAATTTAATTTTCTCGATATTTTAATAATTGATAGAGGAAAGGTGAAGCGGATTATGCAGGGCTCGACATTTTGGATTACAAATGCGTTATTAGAAAGTGGTTTTCACTATGAGAATAATGTAGCCATTGAGACCATCACGGAAAAGGTTCATATTTTAATAGATAATGGCTTTATTACAGCTATTGTTGCTGCTAGTACACCATTAAGCGATCAATTACCTAAAAAAGATGCAAGAAACTTATTAATTCTTCCCTCATTTATAGAAAAACATTGTCATTTAGATAAAACATTGATTGGAGACTCTTGGAGATCCTGTCGTCAAGTAGCCAACCGAATCGAGCGCTGCAACTTTGAAAAAAATTTGCTGCCTACTTTAGCAACAACAACTAAAGAAAGAGCAGAGGCGCTTTTACAAGTATTAGTAAATGCTGGATCAACGCATATTCGTACCCATGTTGATATTTATCCTGAAGCAGGACTTCATTATTTAGAAGCTGTACAGCAAGCATTGACAACATTTGATGGAAGATTATCACATGAGATTGTAGCCTTTCCACAGCATGGTTTACTACGTACAAACTCAAAAGATTTAGTGAGAGCAGCTTTACGTGAAGGGGCTAATTTGGTAGGTGGAGTCGACCCTGCTGTTATAGATGGTGATATTGAGGCATCTTTACAGCAAATGATGGATATTGCTGTGGAAGCAAATGTTGGTATTGATCTACATTTACACGATCCAAGTCATCTTGGAATTTTTACGATGAGACGTTTAGCAGCACTTACAGAAGATGCAGGCTGGCAGGGAAGAGTAACCATTAGCCATGCCTACGGGTTAGGGGAGGTTTCTTTAGCTGAGGCAGAAGATGTAGCTGACATGCTAGTAGCATCGAATATATCGCTTATTACGAGTGTGCCTATTCATGGCCCTATACCTCCAATTGATTTATTGAGAAAAAAGGGAGTGCCCATTGCTATAGGGTGTGATAATATTTTTGATTCTTGGTCTCCTTTTGGAAATGGCGATATTCTTGACCGAGCAAGCCGTATGGCAGAGCGATTTAACTGGATTGACGAGCAATCATTAGCTCAAACACTAGGCTTTATTACGAATGGTAAAACACCTTTAGATCAGATGGGGAAACGAATCTGGCCAAACATTGGTGATGAAGCAAGCATGGTATTTGTAGAAGCAAGTTGTTCAGCTGAAGCAATAGCTAGAAGATCTAGACGCCCCGCTGTTATGTATAAGGGAAACGTAGTTGCAGGTGAACTGAATGCAGGTGAGTAGGACAATCATTGTCGATTGTAAATTTGAAAGGAGAACATACTTTGAAACTTATCAAACTATTAGCATCATTCCATACCTAGTGAAGGGTTAAGTCCGACATGGTTTATTTCTACAGTATTACTAACCTCGCTTGGGTTTTATATGTACCCACATGCATTGGGTGCGATATATGCAGGTAAAAGTGAAAAAGCATTCCGCAAAAATACAATTATTATGCCATTATATCAATTGATATTGCTCTTTGTATTTTTTGTTGGATTTGCTGCGATTCTTCAAATTTCGACTTTGCAAGGTGATGAAGTTGACTTATCGCTATTACGTTTATCTAAAATGGCTTTCGATCCATGGGTCATGGTGTCATTGGAGCTGCTGGCGTACTACCAGCATTAGTTCCAGGCTCAATGCTGTTACTGTCTGTCGCTACATTACTAGCAAAAAATGTTTATGGTGTATTTGTACCAACTGCTACAGAAAAACAAATTGTTCAGTTAGCCAAGTTTTTAGTACCTTTCGTTGCATTAATCGCACTGTTCTTCACATTTCAAAGTGGAACAATTGTTGCATTATTATTAATGGGGGCAAGTATGGTGACACAACTGTTTCCGTCTCTGATGTTTAGTCTGATGAAAAATAATTTTGTGACAAGGCAAGGGGCCTTTGCAGGTATCATAATGGGTGAAGCAACCGTAGCCTATATTACGCTGTCAAAAATGACCATTGCCACTTCGTTTCCGTTGCTTCCACATTGGATGAAAGATGTCAATGTAGGGTTCATCGCTCTTTTGCTCAATGTTATGGTTATGTTGCTCGTCAGTAGGGCTACTCAAAAATCATATAAAAAGAATCCAGTAGCTTTATAAACTATAAGCTTTATCATACAAAACTGTATCCAAGTGTCATTACACAATGAGGGTACAGTTTTTCTATGTCTTTAAAAAACAAAGGAATATATTAGAGACTAAGAGAAACAAATGAAATTATAGTCGATTCTTGTTATAATATAGGAAAGATGGCAACTGCTTATCGGGCTTTTAACTATTCAGGGCTCACGTCTAGATTAGCTTAAATGTGGATTTTTTTAAATAACCGAGAAATCCTGTTAAATGATAAATTTTAAGAGCGCAAGTAGTCGTTGGCAAAAGGGCGTGAAAAAGCGTTTTTTAGAGAGGTGGATTTCATGACACAACCAATTCTGAACGATGAGCAAAAACTATGGAATCGCTGGATACATGAGCGTGATCCAGATGCTGGTGATTTACTTATAAAAAAATACATTTCTTTAGTATCTTATCATGTCCAACGTATTGGTGCAGGTTTGCCAAAAAGCGTATCACGTGACGATTTAACGAGTTTAGGGATGGTAGGGCTTTTTGATGCACTAAATAAATTTGACATTAACAGAGATTTAAAATTTGATACATATGCTTCGTTTAGAGTAAGAGGAGCCATCATAGATGGTTTACGAAAAGAAGACTGGTTACCGCGGTCAGCACGCGAAAAAGCCAAAAAATTAGATGCTCAAATTGAACAGCTAGAGCAAAAATATATGCGTCATGTAACACCTGAGGAACTTGCGGAGCATATGAAGTTACCTGTTGAAGATGTTTATCAGACGGTGCAGGAGCATTTTTTTTCCAATGTTCTTTCTATTAATGAACAACAAGATCAAGAAGAAACAGATGGCAAGTCATTTGTCATCCGAGATGATACAACAAAAACACCTGAGCAAGCTATCATTAAATCAGAGTTATTAGATGATTTAGCTGAAAATATTCAGAAACTCAATGAAAAAGAACAGCTTGTACTAAGTTTATTTTACACAGAGGAATTAACTTTGACTGAAATTGGTGAAATGCTTGAACTATCAACATCACGCATTTCACAAATTCATTCAAAAGCGCTATTAAAGCTACGAAAGCTATTATCGAGTGAAATGATTAATGCGTAAATATCCTTGAGGGAGAGATTCCAATGAGTTTAAAAGGTGTTGAGTTACAGATTGCTATTCCAAAAACATTTGAAGCAGGAAAAATGGCAGATCAGGCACAGCAACAAGTATTAGCCCAACAAGCACATGCAAATGAAGCATTAAAAAAAGAAGTTGAGCGTCAACAAAAAATTGTCAATACATCTGAAGGTATGGATGAAATTAGTGAGGATGAAGATGCAGGCGGTGAATATTTAACAGGTATTCATAAAAAGAAAAAAAAGGATCAACAAGAAAAACAGGCACAACATCCGTTTAAAGGGAATTTCGTGGATTTTAGTGGATAGGAGTTTACAATGACAACCATTCTAATAGCGGTGCTATTCTTTTTACAGCTCATTTCATTTTACTTTCTTATCATTTTAAACACAAAGTTAGCAAAGTTTAAAGATTTGGAAAAGAAGCAAGAACGATTAATGAGGGAAATGGACGACACCATTAGTGTGTATTTAGCTGAAATGAAAGATGAAAATGACCGTCTTATTAAAGAGTTACAAAATGTCTCACAGTCTGAAATAGCGGCTAGTAGCATGCAGCAAACCGAGCAATATGTGGCAACTCAGGAGCAGTCGCCTTTACCAGTAGTACATGAGGTAAAAAGTGATAGTTCTCTAGCCTTAGATAAAGATGCTCGTATCTATGTACCTAAAAATATTGTCGCAAATGCTTATTCACGTCAGCAACAAACAGGTTCAAAAATGGTGCAATCAGCCCCACCTCTAAAAGTGGAGGAGCAAAAAGAACCAGAAAAATTGCTGACAGTGGAACAGCAGGTTCTAGAATTAGCAAAGCAGGGAAAATCACCAGAGGAAATAGCGAAACAACTGCAAAAGGGCAAAACAGAAATCGAGCTTTTACTGAAATTCCATCACTAAATTGTTGCGAATGGTTCAAAGCTATGGTATAGTTGCAAATGGTGTTATTAATACACACGCATTTTGATGTAGTAAGTGGTGCTCTAAGCTTAGGGTAGCTTGTTGCAGATGATAAATGCGGAGGATAAAAACCAAACATATTAGGAGGAAATTCACATGTCAGTAATTTCTATGAAACAATTACTTGAAGCTGGTGTACATTTCGGTCACCAAACTCGTCGTTGGAACCCAAAAATGAAGAAATATATCTTCGTTGAACGTAACGGGATCTACATCATCGACTTACAAAAAACTGTTAAAAAATTAGAGGAAGCTTATGACTTCATGCGTCAAGTTGGTCAAGACGGTGGTAAAGTTCTTTTCGTTGGTACGAAAAAACAAGCACAAGAAGCGATCAAAGATGAAGCTGAACGTTCAGGCAACTACTACATCAACCAACGTTGGTTAGGTGGTACTCTTACAAACTTCGGTACAATTCAAAAACGTGTTGCACGTATGAAACAAATCGAAAAAATGGAAGAAGAAGGAACTTTCGAAGTTCTTCCTAAAAAAGAAGTAATCCAACTTAAAAAAGAACACGAACGTCTAATCAAATTCTTAGGCGGTATCCGTGATATGCACGATCTTCCAGACGTAATGTTCGTGGTTGACCCACGTAAAGAACGTATTGCGGTTGCAGAAGCTCGTAAATTAAACATCCCTCTAGTAGGTATTGTTGATACGAACTGTGATCCAGATGAAATCGACTACGTAATCCCTGCTAATGATGATGCTATTCGCGCTGTTAAACTTTTAACTGCTAAAATGGCTGACGCTTTAATCGAGTCAAAACAAGGTGAAGAAGAAGCTCCAGCTGTAGAAGTTGCTGCTGAGTAATTCACGTTTACAAAAAGGTGATAAGTGGCTCAGAACCCTTATCACCTTTTTTAGAACCTATCATTAAATTATGTTCAACCAATTTGAGGAGGAAACACTAAATGGCAAACATTACTGCACAATTAGTAAAAGAATTACGTGAAAAAACTGGCGCTGGTATGATGGATTGTAAAAAAGCGTTAGTACAAACAGATGGCGACTTAGAAGCAGCTATCGACTTCCTACGCGAAAAAGGTCTTTCTTCAGCTGCTAAAAAAGCTGACCGTATCGCTGCGGAAGGTACAACTTACATTTTAGAACAAGGTAACGAAGCAATCATCCTTGAAGTAAACGCTGAAACTGACTTTGTTGCGAAAAACGACAAATTCCAAGTATTAGTTGCATCTTTAGCAGAGCAATTACTTGCTGCTAAACCTGCATCAGTTGAAGCTGCTTTAGAGCTTGCAAATGCTGAAGGCGTGAAAATTGTAGATCAAATCTCTACTGCTATTGCAACAATTGGTGAAAAAATTACACTTCGTCGTTTCGAAATTAAAACAAAATCTGATGCAGATGCATTCGGTTCTTACTTACACATGGGTGGCCGTATTGGTGTATTAGTAACTTTAGAAGGTTCTACTGATGCAGCAGCTGCTAAAGATGTTGCTATGCACATTGCAGCAATCAACCCAACTTATGTTTCTCGTGATGAAGTTTCTGCTGAAGAAGTTGAACGTGAGCGTAAAGTATTAACTGAACAAGCTCTTAACGAAGGTAAACCAGAAAACATCGTTGCAAAAATGGTTGAAGGTCGTCTTGGTAAATATTTCGAAGATGTTTGCTTACTTGATCAAACTTTCGTTAAAAACTCAGATCAAAAAGTACGTGATTTTGTAGCTTCAACTGGTGGTTCTGTAAACGGCTTTGTACGTTACGCTGTTGGTGAAGGTATCGAAAAACGTGAAGATAACTTTGCAGAAGAAGTAATGAGCCAAGTTAAAGGTAACTAATTTAGCTTGCATTTGATTCTAATCAAATAATATCTAGATTATCTAGACAAAAAAATGGGGAACACAACATAGCGTGTTCCCTATTTTTCCGAAGTGAATGAAAAATTGAAGATAATTTTCTATTCTGCCTTATTCACAACTAGCAATTATTGTTAGATATACTATAATGGAAAAGGGAATAGGGATGTTTTAAATAAAGTCTTACGGAGGTTTACAATGAGTGTACCGCAATATAAACGAGTAGTTATTAAACTAAGTGGTGAAGCGTTAGCTGGAGAAGCGGGCTTCGGTTTATCACCAAAAATAATCAAGTCTGTTGCAGAAGAAGTGAAAGAAGTAGTAGATCTTGATGTAGAAGTTGCTGTTGTTGTAGGTGGCGGTAATATATGGCGTGGGAAAATAGGTAGTGAAATGGGAATGGATCGTGCAGCTGCGGACTATATGGGCATGCTGGCAACCGTAATGAACTCCCTAGCTTTACAAGATGCACTTGAAAAATTAGGCATTGAAACACGTGTTCAATCTTCTATTGTGATGACTCAAGTAGCGGAGCCATACATTCGTCGTAAAGCAGTTAGACATCTTGAGAAAAAGCGTGTCGTTATCTTTGCAGCAGGGACAGGTAATCCGTTCTTCTCTACTGATACGACTGCCGCATTACGAGCAGCAGAAATTGACGCTGATGCAATTTTAATGGCTAAAAACAATGTTGATGGCGTTTATTCAGCAGATCCTAAATTGGATGAGACAGCCATTAAATATGATACACTCACATACTTAGACGTTATCCAACAAGGCTTACAAGTAATGGATTCAACGGCTTCTACTTTATGTATGGATAACGATATCCCGCTAATTGTTTTTTCAATTACGGAGCCGGGTAACATTAAACGTGCTGTACAAGGCGAGAAAATCGGAACAGTTGTTAGGAGGAATGTATAATGGCTAAACAAGTATTAGAACAAGCAAAAGAAAAAATGAACAAAACAATCGCTGCTTTCTCACGTGAACTAGCTTCTATTCGTGCAGGTCGTGCGAATGCATCTCTATTAGATCGTATTTCGGTTGATTACTATGGAGCCCCAACACCAATTAACCAACTTGGGGGTATTTCTGTACCTGAAGCGCGTTTATTAGTAATTACACCTTACGATAAATCAATTTTAGGTGATATTGAAAAAGCAATTATGAAATCAGATATTGGTATCACACCAACAAATGATGGTTCTGTCATTCGTCTAATGATTCCAGCTCTAACGGAAGAGCGTCGTAAGGATCTAGTAAAACAAGTGAAAAAAGAAGCGGAAGACGCAAAAATTGCTGTACGTAATGTTCGTCGTGATGCAAATGATGATTTGAAAAAACTTGAAAAAGCTGGCGAAATCACAGAAGACGATCTACGTGGCTTTGGTGAAGATATCCAAAAATTAACAGATGAATTCATTGTGAAAGTAGATCAAGTAGCGAAAGATAAAGAAAAAGAAATTTTAGAGGTGTAAACTATACTTTTACACGTCTATGATGGAACTTTTTGATGAGATGAAGGCGTCCTATACTTAACAGGACGTCTTTTCTCTTTATTATTCATAGTCAAATTGCTTACTCATGTAGAGAGCATTTATGAAATGTGAAAAGGTCATTAATGATACAATCATCGATTTTTTAACAAACTCATTCTTTAATATGTGTATAGTTCTAAAACAAGCTAGTACATACATAGTCAATTTAGAGGGAAAAAAAAGACAAAAGGCGCTTTTGTTTGTTATGATAGGTTAGTATACGTCCGATTAGTTGTAGTGGGGGAGTTAGCATGTTTAAAAAGCTATTAGGTAAACAAATAAATATGGATACACTATCATTGGAGGAGCGTGTGGCCCTAACTAAAAGCGAGCCGATTCCTGCCCATGTAGCGATTATTATGGACGGAAATGGACGTTGGGCGAAGAAACGAGCTATGCCACGTGTTGCTGGTCATCATGAAGGAATGAAGACGGTACGTAAGGTAACGAGATTTGCGTCAGACTTAGGTATTAAAGTCTTAACTGTCTATGCATTTTCCACTGAAAATTGGAAGCGACCAAAACCTGAGGTTGATTTTCTGATGCGGCTACCTGTTGAATTTCTAGGTTCTTTTTTACCAGAAATGATGGAGCGTAATGTACGTGTCGAAATGATTGGTGACCCCTCTTTATTACCTGCCCATACACAAAAAGCGTTGTATGAGGCAATGGAAGAAACGAAGCATAATACAGGGCTTATTTTAAATTTTGCGTTGAATTATGGTAGTCGTTCTGAAATGGTCAATGCCATGAAGAGGATGCTTCAGAAAGTGCAGGACGGTCAATTAACGATGCAAGACATAACAGAAGATTGCTTAACATCTCATTTAATGACGGCCCATTTACCTGAGCCAGATCTTTTAATTCGTACAAGTGGTGAAGTGCGATTAAGTAACTTTATGCTATGGCAGCTCGCCTATACAGAATTTTGGTTTACAGATACATTGTGGCCAGATTTTAGTGAGGAAACCTTACTGGAAGCGGTGGAAAACTATCAGAAACGTAATCGCCGTTACGGTGGGTTGAAGGGAGAAGAAACAACTTGAAACAACGTATTATCACGGCAATAATCGCAGCAGCACTTTTTATTCCGTTCGTTATTTATGGCAAAGTACCGTTTACCATACTTGTGCTTGCAATGGCTATTGTCGGTTTTTATGAAATATTAAAAATGAAAGGTATTTCCATTTTTTCTGTGCCTGGCTTCTTAGGGCTGGTCACGTTAATTTTACTTGTTATCCCGAAGGACTGGAGTGAACAGGTTGTAGAATTAATAGGCTACTCGTCTAATCTAATGGTAGTCTATGGTCTCATGATGCTACTTCTTATTTACGTGGTTTTAGTGAAAAATAAAATAACTTTTGATGAAGTTGGTTTTATTTTATTAGGTGCATTTTATGTGGGATTAGGATTCCATTATTTAATTGAAACAAGAAATGTTGGATTAGAGTATGTTGTTTATTGCTTATTGGTGGTTTGGACAACAGATTCCGGTGCTTATTTTGTAGGCAGAAAATTAGGGAAAAATAAGTTATGGCCAGAAATCTCACCAAAGAAAACGATTGAGGGTTTTATAGGTGGAATTGTCATTGCTGTCATTTTTGCAGTTGGTATGCAACTCATTTACCCATTCGCAAATGGTTATATATCACTTGTTTTTGTAACGATTTTTGCCTCAATCATTGGTCAAATGGGCGATTTGGTAGAGTCCGCTATTAAACGTCATTTTGATGTAAAAGATTCGGGCAATATTTTACCAGGGCATGGCGGGATTTTAGATCGCTTTGATAGTCTATTATTTGTCGTGCCACTACTTCATTTTCTACATTTATTTGGTAATTAATCTGTATACGAAAAGGCAGCTTGCTAAATCATTTGCTTAGATAGAAAAAAGGGGACAATTTGTTGTGAAAAAAATTAGTTTATTGGGTGCTACTGGTTCAATCGGTTGGCAAACCTACGATATTTTAAAAGAACAACGTGATGCTTTTCAATTAGTGGCTTTTTCTTCAGGGAAAAACTTAGAGAAAACGCGAGAAATGATTGAAACATTAAAGCCCGAATTAGTTTCAGTGCAATTAGAAGAAGACGCACTTACGCTTGCTAGTGAGTTTCCAAATATCCAATTTACGTTTGGAGCAAAAGGACTTGTAGAGGTCGCAACACACCCAGATTCGACTGTACTAGTCAATGCCGTGCTTGGAAGTGTAGGGCTTGAATCAACATTAGCAGCCATTCGTATGGGCAAAACGATTGCTATTGCTAATAAAGAAACCCTTGTAACTGCTGGACATTTAGTGATGGCAGAGGCGAAAAAATACAAGGCAACCATTTTGCCTGTAGATAGTGAGCACTCTGCCATCTTCCAATCGATGAATGGCGAGAATCCGAAAAATATTGAACGTTTGATTATTACTGCTTCTGGTGGTAGCTTCCGTGATAAAACGCGAGAGCAATTAAAACACGTGACGGTCGCAGATGCACTTAATCATCCGAACTGGTCTATGGGTGCAAAAATTACGATAGATTCCGCTACAATGATGAATAAGGGATTAGAAGTCATTGAAGCACATGTTTTATTTGATATGCCATATGATAAAATAGATGTACTTTTGCATAGAGAAAGTATTATTCACTCTCTAGTTGAGTATCATGATACTAGTGTTATTGCTCAGCTAGGTACACCAGATATGCGTGTGCCAATCCAATATGCTTTAAGCTACCCAGATCGTATACCATTACATAATGGTCAGCGACTAAATTTAGCGCAAATTGGTCAACTACATTTTCAAGAGATGGACTTTGAGCGATACCCTGCTTTACGTTTAGCATATGAGGCTGGTCGTATGGGTGGTACCATTTTGACAGCGATGAATGCAGCAAACGAAGCAGCAGTTGCAGCCTTTTTACAAGGGAAAATCACATTCCTTGAAATTGATGAGACGATTGAGCGTGTGATGCAAGCACACCAAAACATTGCAATACCAGATTTACAAACCATATTACATGTGGATAGTGAGACAAGAAAAATAGTGTTAGACATGGTAAAATAACGAAAGCACTGTATCGTTAACTAATCGCTATTAAAGGTGGGGTAATATGCAAACAGCCATTGCATTTATATTAATATTTGGCATGCTCGTCTTCTTCCATGAACTTGGACATTTCTTATTCGCCAAACGTGCAGGCATTTTAGTACGTGAATTTGCTATCGGAATGGGTCCCAAAATTTATGGGAGAACACATGGAGAAACAATGTATACCATTCGATTATTACCTATCGGGGGATACGTACGTATGGCCGGCGAGGATATGGATGGCACTGAATTACAGCCGGGCTACCGAATAGGGCTTATTGTGAATGAGGATAATATTGTTAAAAAAATTATTTTCAATCAAAATAATAAGCAGTTACCAGATTTATTATTTTTAGAAGTTGAACGTGCTGATTTAGAGAAGGAGTTATTTGTAGAGGGCTATGATGAAGAAGAACGTTTAGTTCGTTATCAAGTGGCTAGAGATTGTGTTCTTGTGGAAAATGGACGTGAACTGGTCATTGCACCACAGGATCGTCAATTTAATGCAAAAACAGTTGGCCAACGAGCAATGACCATCTTTGCAGGTCCTTTGTTTAACTTTATTCTTGCGTTTGTGATTTATTTAGTGATTGGATTAATCCATGGAGTACCAACTTATGAGCCAATCATCACGGAAGTAGTAGAGAATGATCCAGCTGCACAAGCAGGGATGCTTGCAGGAGATAGAGTAACATCTATTAACGGACAAGCTGTTGAAAAATGGCAGGATTTAGCCGCTATCGTTCAAGATCATCCAAACGAAGATATTGCCGTGACAGTTGAACGAAATGGACAATCTGTGAACTTAAATATGACCGTGAAGGAAATCCAACAGGACGGTGAAAAATATGGTCAAATAGGTGTGCGCTATGAAAGCCCAAGGGAGTTTAACCCAATAAAGGCGGTTGTCTATGGAGCACAAGAAACCTATAATATGACTGTGAAAATATTTGAACTATTAGGTATGCTGATTACTGGTAAGTTCACAATCGATGCACTTTCTGGTCCTGTAGGTATTTATAAAGCAACAGAGCAAGTTGCCCAGTATGGTATTATGAACTTAATGAATTGGGCAGCAATGCTAAGTATTAACTTAGGAATTATGAACCTACTTCCATTACCAGCACTTGACGGAGGTCGTTTATTATTCTTTGGTTTTGAAGCGCTACGTGGTAAACCAATTGACCGTCAAAAAGAAGGGATTGTACATTTTGTAGGAATCGTCCTACTGATGATTTTAATGGTGGTCGTTACATGGAACGATATACAACGATTCTTCTTTTAAATAATCTACAGTTAAATGAAATTTGATTTCCTAGCTTTGAGCGCAATTTCGATGAAACATTGCGCTCAAAGCTAAATTTGTTTATGCTATTGAGAGTATAAACTTATCTATTGAAAAAGGTGGAACACTGAATGAAGCAAAGTAAAACATTTATCCCAACGTTACGTGAAGTACCTGCTGATGCTGAAGTAAAATCACATAAGCAATTACTACGTGCAGGGTTTATTCGTCAAAATACAAGTGGGGTATACTCGTATTTACCGCTTGCAAAACGTGTGCTAACAAAAATTGAAACAATTATCCGTGAAGAAATGGAAGCTATCAACTCCATTGAGCTTCTAATGCCATCCCTACAATCTGCTGAGCTATGGCAGGAGTCAGGTCGCTGGGAAAAATACGGGCCAGAATTAATGCGTTTAAAAGACCGTCATAACCGTGATTTTGCATTAGGACCAACACATGAAGAAGTCATTACTACTTTAGTACGTGATGAAATTAAATCATACAAAAAATTACCGTTAACATTGTATCAAATTCAAACAAAATTCCGTGATGAAAAACGTCCTCGCTTTGGCTTACTACGAGGAAGAGAATTTATCATGAAAGATGCTTATTCTTTCCATGCGTCACGTGAAAGTTTAGATGAAACATATGAAGATATGTACCGTGCTTATTCTAATATTTTCTCCCGCCTTGGCTTAAACTACCGCGCCGTTATTGCAGATGCAGGTTCAATTGGCGGTAAAGGTACACATGAATTTATGGTGCTTTCTGAAATCGGTGAAGATACAATTGCATACTCGGATACTTCGGACTATGCAGCAAACATCGAAATGGCTGAAGTCATCGTTGACTATCAACCATCTGATGAAGCTTTAAAAGAAGTGGAAAAAGTAGCAACACCAGAACAAAAAACGATTGAAGAAGTTTCAGCATTCTTAAAAGTAGAGCCAGCCAATGTCATCAAATCTTTAGTTTTTGATGTAGATGGTGAGCTTGTTGTAGTCCTAGCACGTGGGGATCATGAAATTAATGATATCAAATTGAAAAATGCACTTGATGCAGGGTCAGTGGAACTTGCTAGTGAAGCAGCAATTAAAGATTTATTAGGCTGTGGCGTTGGTTCAATTGGTCCAGTGAAACTACCAGTAGACGTAAAAGTAGTAGCAGACCAAGCAATTAAATCCATCCGTAATGGTATTGCAGGTGCTAACGAAGATGGATTCCATTTAGTCAATGTTAACCCAGAGCGTGATTTTGCAGTTAATGACTATTTAGATATTCGTTTTATTCAAGAGGGAGATCCTTCTCCTGATGGACAAGGTATCATTAAATTTGCAGAAGGTATCGAGGTTGGTCATATTTTTAAATTAGGTACTACATATTCTGCTAAAATGAATGGTACTTTCTTAGATGAGCAAGGAAAGGCTCAACCATTTATTATGGGTTGCTATGGTATTGGTGTATCTCGTATTCTAGCTGCTGTAGCTGAGCACTTCCAAGATGACAATGGCTTTACATGGCCAACACAATTAGCGCCATATGATATTCATGTTGTGCCCGTTAACACAAAAGATGAGGCGCAAGTGGCATTAGCAGAGGAGCTTTATGGCTTATTAAAATCATACCGTTATGATGTGCTATTAGATGATCGTCCTGAACGTGCAGGTGTAAAATTCGCGGACGCTGATTTAATTGGTTTACCTGTTCGAGTAACTGTCGGTAAAAAAGCAACAGAGGGTATTATAGAGGTGAAATTCCGTCAAACGGGTGAAACATTTGAATGGAAAAAAGAAGAAGTCATTGATCACCTTAACGAATTTTTCCGTAAAAACTAATGACCTGCTAGAAGGTTGGTTATAATTGGAAGCTAATGCTTTTGATAGAGGCTTTCGTATAAATTTGATAAGATAGATATAAATAATTCGCGACACTTCTGCGGGACAGTGAGCCAAGCAAGCAACAACAGATGGTAAAATCTCTGTTAAACTTGAAGAGCGCCCGCAGTGTGGGAGCGAATTTTTTTCTTGAATTCTCATCATGCGTTTGAGACGAATTAGAACATGAGGCTAAATAAGCTGCCTCTTTCTGAAAGTAGGTGTCATTAGATTGGAACAGCAACAAGAGGCAAGAATGAGACTTCGAATGCTCTTGCAACAATTAGAGTTAACAGATGATGTATACATGTCATTTTTTGAGGAAGGTGAATTATCACGCCTGACAGTTCATAAAAAGGACAGACTTTGGCATTTCACCATTAAGTTAAGAGATATACTACCGTTTCCGTTATATCAGCTTTTCCGTACGCATTTGACAGAGAAGTTTTCAGCGATTGCGCAAGTTAATACGACATTTGAAACGTTAGAGCAAAATGTGACAGAGGAACTGGTGCAAGCTTACTGGCTAAATGTTGTGGAACAAATTGATGAGATGGCCCCACCGCTTAAAAATTGTCTCGTCTCTCAAATACCAACATGGAACGGCCAAAAGATGACATTATCCTGCATGCAGGAAATGGAATTTATGATGCTAAAAACAAAGTATGCTGACAAGCTAGCAGAAAGCTATGGTCAATTTGGTTTTCCTCGTATGGCAATCGACTTTGTGCTACAAGAAGAAACGGAAGAAATGATTGCGGCACAGGAAGCGTTTATGGAGCAGAAACGTCTGGAAGAAGTGGCTCTGGCACAGCAAGCGATGCAGGATTTCCAAAAGCGTGAGCAAGAGAAGAAGGACAATCCAGCACTGGCGAACCTTGGTGACCGTCCATTCCAACTTGGAATGCATATTAAAGATGATGAAATCATGGAAATTAAACGGATTGTTGAAGAAGAACGCCGTGTTATTATTGAAGGATTTGTCTTTGATGCGGAAATTAAAGAGTTAAAAAGTGGACGTTCCTTATTACAAATCAAAATTACCGACTATACAGATTCTATCATTGTTAAAATGTTTTCTCGTGATAATGATGATGCCGAATTAATGCAGCATCTGAAAAAGGGCATGTGGGTTAAAGTTCGAGGCTCTGTGCAAACAGATACATTCATTCGTGATTTAATCGTCATGGCGAATGATATTAATGAAATCAAAAAAGAAACACGACAGGATTTAGCACCAGAGGGTGAAAAGCGTGTTGAGTTACATTTGCATACACCAATGAGCCAAATGGATGCTGTTACACCTGTTGATCGGCTTGTTGCACAGGCTGCAAAGTGGGGGCATCCAGCAATAGCTATTACGGATCATGCGGTTGTGCAATCTTTCCCTGAAGCATATGCGGCGGGGAAAAAACATGGCATTAAGATTATTTATGGTCTGGAAGCAAATTTAGTGGATGATGGTGTACCAATTGCCTATGCTCCAGAGCATCGTTTATTGGCAGACACAACGTATGTTGTTTTTGACGTAGAAACGACAGGGCTATCCACTGCATACGATACGATTATTGAGTTGGCTGCAGTTAAAATTAAAGATGGACATGTTATCGATAAATATGAAAGCTTTGCAAATCCACATCATCCACTTTCGGCCACTACCATTGAATTAACAGGTATTACAGATGATATGGTTCGAAATGCACCAGAGGTAGAGCAGGTCATTAAAGAATTTCATGCCTTTATCGGTGACGCAATTGTTGTCGCTCATAACGCGTCATTTGATATAGGCTTCCTCTATACAGGCTATAAAAAATTTGGTCTTGAAGAGACGGTCCATCCTGTAATTGACACATTAGAGCTAGCAAGGTTGCTTTATCCTACAATGAAAAACCATCGTTTGAATACCCTTTGTAAAAAATTCAATATTGAATTAACACAACATCACCGAGCGATTTATGATACAGAGGCGACAGGGTATTTACTGCTGCAGCTATTAAAGGATGCGGATGAGCTAGCTATCAACTACCATGATGACTTCAATAAGCATGTTGGTGGTGGGGATGCCTATAAAAAAGGTAGACCTATGCATTGTACGATTTTAGCAGTAGATAATGCAGGCTTAAAAAACTTATTTAAAATCGTCTCTCATTCGCATACAAAAACATTCTATCGTGTTCCTCGGGTGACACGGGCAGTGCTTGAGCAATATCGCGAGGGTTTATTAGTAGGATCTGGTTGTAGTAATGGTGAAGTATTCGAAACAATGATGAATAAGTCTCCTGAGGAAGCAGAGAAAGTCGCTCGTTTTTACGATTATATTGAGGTGCAACCGAAGGCTGTATATGCGCCATTAATCGAACGAAATGTTGTGCGTGATGAATGGACATTAGAAGATATTATCCGTAAACTTGTTAAACTTGGGAAGAAGCTAGATAAGCCTGTTGTTGCTACTGGCAATGTCCATTATTTAGATCCAACAGATGGAATGTTCAGACAAATACTCATTGGTTCACAAGGTGGAGCGAATATTTTAAATCGATCCAAGCTACCGGAGGTTCATTTTAGAACAACTGATGAAATGCTGAAAGAATTTGATTTTTTAGGACCGGATCTTGCAAAAGAAGTGGTTGTGACGAATGCTCAAAAAGTAGCAGCAAGTATTGGCGACGTCAAACCGATTAAGGATGACCTCTATACACCAAAAATTGAAGGCTCTGATGATGAGGTAACCAATTTAACTTATGAAATGGCCCATCGTATTTATGGTGAGGACTTACCAGAAATCGTGAAAGCTCGAATTGAGAAAGAATTAAAATCGATTTTGGGTCACGGTTTTGGGGTAATTTATTTAATTTCTGCCAAGCTAGTGAAAAAATCATTAGCTGATGGCTATTTAGTAGGGTCACGTGGTTCGGTTGGTTCTTCGTTAGTAGCAACTTTTATGGAAATTACAGAAGTTAACCCATTACCTCCTCACTATATTTGTCCTAGTTGTAAACATTCCGAGTTTTTCGATGATGGATCTGTCAGCTCTGGCTTCGATTTACCAAATAAAGACTGTACAGAATGTGGAACACCTTATAAAAAAGATGGTCAAGATATACCATTTGAAACCTTCCTTGGTTTTAAAGGTGATAAGGTACCCGATATCGATTTGAATTTTTCGGGTGAATATCAACCACAAGCTCACAACTATACAAAGGTGCTATTTGGTGAGGATTATGTATACCGTGCCGGAACAATTGGTACAGTGGCGGAGAAAACAGCATATGGCTATGTAAAGGGCTATGCAAATGATCATAATTTACATTTCCGAGGTGCGGAAGTTGATCGTTTAGTTCAAGGCTGTACAGGCGTAAAACGTACATCAGGGCAACACCCTGGGGGAATTATTGTTGTACCTGATTATATGGATATTTATGACTTCTCTCCAGTACAGTTCCCTGCAGATGCGCAGGATGCAGAATGGCGGACAACCCATTTTGACTTCCACTCGATTCATGACAATATTTTAAAGCTTGATATACTTGGACACGATGATCCGACGGTGATCAGGATGTTGCAGGATTTATCTGGAATAGATCCAAAAACAATTCCAACCGATGATCCTGTCGTGATGAAAATTTTTAGTTCTCCAGAAACGTTAGGAGTCACAGAAAAGCAAATTGGCTGTAAGACAGGAACATTGGGTATCCCGGAATTTGGTACACGTTTCGTACGTCAAATGCTAGAAGATACAAAGCCTTCCACATTCTCAGAGCTTGTACAAATTTCTGGACTTTCACATGGAACAGACGTATGGCTAGGCAATGCACAGGAATTAATTCAAAACGGTACATGTGTGCTGAAAGAAGTAATTGGTTGTCGTGATGATATTATGGTGTATTTAATTTACCAAGGTCTAGAGCCGTCATTAGCCTTTAAAATCATGGAATCTGTTCGTAAAGGGAAAGGTTTATCAGAAGAGTTTGAAGCCGAGATGCTCGCCAATAAAGTACCAGGCTGGTATATCGAATCCTGTAAAAAGATAAAATATATGTTCCCAAAAGCCCATGCGGCAGCTTACGTGTTAATGGCTGTACGTATTGCATGGTTCAAGGTACATTTCCCAATTCTTTATTATGCAGCGTATTTCACAGTTCGGGCAGATGATTTCGATTTAATTGCGATGGTTCAAGGATCACAAATGATTCGAGCACGTATTGATGAAATTAATATGAAAGGTTTAGATGCATCCACTAAAGAGAAAAACTTATTAACGGTGTTGGAGCTTGCGTTGGAAATGTGTGAACGAGGTATGAGTTTCCAAAAGGTTGACTTATATCGCTCTCAAGCCAGTGAATTTGTCATTGATGGCAATTCACTCATCCCTCCATTCGACGCGATACCAGGCCTTGGGACTAACGTGGCCAAAACGATAGTAGCTGCTCGTGAAGAGGGAGAGTTTTTATCCAAGGAAGATTTACAGCAACGTGGTCGTGTATCCAAAACACTTATTGAATACATGGATCAGCTTGGATGTTTAGAAGGCATGCCTGATGCTAATCAGTTATCACTATTCTAGTATGGGATTTGTTTCGTATTGAAAGGTCTTCATGCATTTTCAAATTCCTGACACAATATGGTTATCTTTAATGACGGAAATTTGCATTGTGTCGAGAACTGTGCTATTCTTATGGTAATAATTTGTTGATATTTTTCCAGCAAAAGAGTGGGGCATACCCGCTCTTTTCTGTTGTTTAACCGTAGCAAAACAAATTTTGACTAACAGCAGGTAAGACCGTTAAATTTCACCAAAGCAACTGGTGGAATTTCTGTTTTATTATGGTTCATTACTGCGTTAACTGATAGTAATGAACAATTCATACGCTAGAATTTGATAAATACAGGAGGAAATAATGAGCAAAGTACCATCTTTAATTGAAGAGCTCGCTAAACCAATTGTGGATGAGTTAAATCTTGAGCTAGTGGATATTGAGTTCGTAAAAGAAGGACGTAACTGGTTTTTACGCGTCTATGTTGATACACCTGAGGGTGCAATTGACATTGACCAATGTGCTCAAGTTAGTGAACGACTAAGCTTGTTATTGGATGAAAAAGATCCAATTACACAAAATTATTATTTAGAGGTTTCTTCACCTGGAGCGGAACGTCCATTAAAAAAAGATACAGATTTTGAAAAAGCAGTTGGCAAATTTATTTACGTAAAAACCTACAAGCCCATCAAGGACATGAAGGAATTCCTAGGCTACTTAACGTCATACGATGAACATACATTAGTGATGGAAGTGCGTATTAAAACACGTAAAATGACAGTAACAATTGAACAAGAAAAAATCGCATTGGCACGTCTTGCCATTGATTTTTCAGCATAATGCATATTTAGGAGTGAAAACAAAATGAGTAGTGATTTGTTAGATGCGCTGAATGCGCTAGAAGAACAAAAAGGAATTTCAAGAGATGTGTTAATTGAAGCCATTGAAGCGGCATTAGTTACAGCTTACAAACGCAACTTTAACCAAGCACAAAATGTTCGAGTGGACTTAAATTTAGATAAGGGCTCAATTCGTGTATTTTCACGTAAAGATGTGGTGGAAGAGGTAGAAGATGATCGTTTGCAAATTTCGCTAGAAGATGCAAAAATCATTAATCCAGCTTATCAGCTAGAGGACATCGTGGAGCAGGAAGTAACGCCACGCAACTTCGGACGCATTGCTGCACAAACAGCAAAACAGGTAGTCACACAGCGTGTACGTGAAGCGGAACGAGGTTTAATCTATGAGCAATACGTAGATCGTGAAGATGATATCGTAACGGGTGTTGTTGAACGTTTAGATGCTCGTAATATCTATGTAGGTCTTGGGAAAGTAGAAGCGGCATTGCCAGTTAATGAACAAATCCAAGGTGAATCCTATCATCCACATGATCGTATTAAAGTATATATTACAAAAGTTGAACGTACGACACGTGGACCTCAAGTGATTGTGTCTCGTACACATCCTGGTTTATTACGCCGATTATTTGAGATGGAAGTACCTGAAATTTATGAGGGTATTGTAGAGATTAAATCAATTGCACGTGAAGCTGGAGATCGCTCTAAAATTTCTGTCTTTGCACATAATGAAGAAGTAGATCCAGTAGGTTCATGTGTTGGGGCAAAGGGAGCTCGTGTACAAACGATTGTCAATGAACTAAATGGTGAAAAAATTGATATCGTAGAATGGTCTGAAGATCCAGTTGTCTTTGTAGCTAATGCATTAAGCCCATCGAAAGTATTAGATGTTCAAGTGAATGAAGAAGAAAAATCGACAACAGTTGTCGTACCAGACTATCAATTATCTCTAGCAATTGGTAAACGCGGGCAAAATGCACGTCTAGCAGCGAAGCTTACTGGTTGGAAAATTGATATTAAGAGTGAGACAGATGCTCGTGGATTAGGTATTTATCCTTCGGCTACAAGCACTTTCATCCCTGCGGATGATGAAGAAAGTGATTTTGATGATGTAGCAGTTGACTTATATCAAGACGACGAAGAATAAGTAAGAAAGCCCGTGTGACAAGTTAGCTGACAGTATTCAGTGGGCCCCCTACGCCGACTGAATACTGTCAGAGCGTCAAGTAGAGCATAACTTGTCCACCTCTTACGACAAGCTTCAGAGAGGAATGGTGATTCTTATGGCTGTAAACAAAAAAGTACCTCTTCGTAAATGTGTAGCAACTGGAGAAATGCTACCAAAGAAAGAGATGGTACGTGTTGTTCGTTCAAAAGAGGGCGAAGTAAGTGTAGATGTCTCCGGAAAAAAACCTGGGCGTGGTGCCTATGTCTCTAAATCAGAGCAGGCAGTTGACATCGCGCGTAAGAAAAATGTATTAGGGCACCAGCTTGATGTTAAAATTCCTGAAGAAATTTATGAGGAACTTATTTTGCTGATTCGTAGGGAGTCAATTTTATGATAAATCAAGCAATATTTAATTTGCTTGGGATCGCGGCAAGAGCACGTAAAGTGATTTCAGGAGAAGAGCTAGTAGTAAAGGAAGTCCGTAATGGCAATGCTAAGATAGTATTGCTTGCAAACGATGCTTCTAAAAACTCTAGTAAGAAAATTCAAGATAAGTGCACGTACTACAACGTTGAGTATCATGTAATTGGAGATCGTTATGATCTAGGACATGCTACAGGTAAGGAGGCCCGAGTGGCTTTAGCTATTACCGATAAAGGTTTTGCACGTAAATTGTCTAGTCTACTCAACGAAAACTAATCGGGGGTGAGCAGATGACCAAAATCAGAGTTCATGAATATGCGAAGCAAGTGAATAAAACGAGTAAAGAGGTTATTGAAGCACTAAGTAAATTAAATGTGAGTGTAACAAACCATATGTCTATGTTAGAGAAAGACGCTGTGGCAAAGTTAAATCAAACATTTAAAGCAACACCTGAGAAAAATGTAGCAAAACAATCAACTCAAAACATGGCACAAAAACCTCAATCAAATGGCCAGCAAAAACCACAGCATTCGGTGAAAAAGCAAGAAGGACAAAGGCAGCAATCTGCTACTTCTAAGCCAAAAGCAAACAACCAGCAACACGCACAGCAAAACTCAAATTCGTCTAACGAAAAATCTAAGAATACAAAAGGTAATCAAAATAGAAATATGACACAAAATAATAATAATAACAATAATAATAATAATCGTAGAGGTGGCGGTGGTTACAACCAACGTCCAAAACCAGGGATTCATGGAGGCAAACGTCGCCATCCAAAAACGCATCAACCGTCTATACCAGTTAAACAAAAGGAACTGCCAGAAAAAATTACTTTTGTTGAATCATTATCAGTAGCGGAATTAGCAAAAAAATTACACCGTGAGCCGTCTGAAATCATTAAGAAATTATTTATGCTTGGGGTAATGGCAACAATTAACCAAGAATTAGATAAGGATGCAATTGAATTAATTTGCGCAGACTATGGTGTAGAAGTGGAAGAAGAAATTCGTGTAGATATTACGGATTTAGAAACACACTTCGAGCAAACAGAAGAAGTGAACGAAGCTGAATTATCAGAACGTCCACCAGTTGTAACAATCATGGGTCACGTTGACCACGGTAAAACAACATTATTAGATTCTATTCGTAATACTAAAGTGACAGCAGGAGAAGCTGGCGGTATTACACAACATATTGGCGCATACCAAGTAACGGAAGGCGATAAGAAAATTACTTTCCTTGATACTCCAGGGCACGCAGCTTTCACAACAATGCGCGCACGTGGTGCAAAAGTAACGGATTTAACAATTCTAGTTGTAGCTGCTGATGATGGCGTCATGCCACAAACAGTAGAAGCGATTAATCACGCTAAAGCAGCCGAAGTACCAATTATTGTAGCTGTGAATAAAATGGATAAACCATCAGCAAATCCTGATCGTGTGATGCAAGAATTAACAGAGCATGGCCTAGTTCCTGAAGCATGGGGTGGCGAAACAATTTTCGTACCAATTTCTGCATTAAAAGGTGAAGGCATCGATACATTGCTCGAAATGATTCTACTTGTAGCTGAGGTTGGTGAGCTTAAAGCGAACCCAGATCGTTTAGCACTTGGTACAGTTATTGAAGCGCAACTTGATAAAGGACGTGGCTCTGTTGCTACGTTATTAGTACAAGATGGAACTTTAAAAGTAGGTGACCCGATTGTTGTAGGTCATGCGTATGGTCGTGTACGTGCGATGGTGAATGACAAAGGTCGTCGTGTGAAAGAAGCTGGCCCATCAACACCAGTAGAAATTACAGGTTTAAATGATGTACCTCAAGCTGGTGACCGCTTCGTAGTCTTTGAAGACGAGAAAACAGCACGCCAAGTTGGGGAAACTCGTGCCATGTCAGCAATTCAAGCACAGCGTTCAGAAAAGCAACGTGTTACGCTGGATAACTTATTTGAACAAATGAGCCAAGGCGAAATGAAAGAGCTTAACTTAATTGTGAAAGCTGACGTTCAAGGTACTGTTGAAGCAATGGCTGCTTCCTTAATGAAAATTGATGTAGAAGGCGTAAATGTGAAAATCATTCACACAGGTGCTGGTGCTATTACAGAATCTGATATTTCTCTTGCAGCAGCTTCTAATGCGATCGTTATTGGATTTAACGTACGTCCAGATGTTAATGCAAAACGTGCAGCGGAAGAAGAGGGTGTAGATATTCGCTTACACCGCATTATCTATAAAGTAATTGAAGAGATTGAACAAGCGATGAAAGGTATGCTTGATCCAGAGTTTGAAGAAAAAATTATTGGTCAAGCAGAAGTTCGTCAAACAATTAAAGTATCAAAAGTTGGTACAATTGCTGGTTCATATATAACAGAAGGAAAAGTAACGCGTGATTCAGGTGTACGTGTGATCCGTGATAACGTAGTAATATTTGAAGGTGAGCTAGATACGCTTAAACGCTTCAAAGATGAAGTGAAAGAAGTGGCAAGAGGATACGAATGTGGTATTACGATTACAAACTTCAACGATATTAGAGAAGGCGATATTATTGAAGCCTATATTATGGAAGAAGTTAAACGCGTCTAATGATCGTATATGCAGAGGTTGAATTCATCATTCAAACTGCCCATTCGTTAAAGGAAAAACGTGCTGTTTTACAGCGTATGATTACCCGCACAAAGCAGAAATTTAATGTTTCTATTGCGGAAATTGACCATCAAAATGTATGGCAGCGTACGAAATTAGGACTTGTTGCTGTTTCTTCATCAAAAGATGCAGCTGAACGGGAAATAAACCACGCGCTCCATTATTTGCAGTCAAATCCATCATGGGAACAGCTTGATGTGTGGCGAGATTATTTATAAGTAACAGTAGATAGTTGAGAGCGTGATACAGCAATAAAATATCAACTATCTGTACATCGAAATAGAGGTGATAAATTATGTCTCTACGTTCAAACCGTGTTGCTGAGCAAATGAAAAAAGAGCTTGGCGATATTATTGGCCGTAAAATAAAAGATCCGCGTGTTGGTTTTGTGACTGTTACAGGTGTTGATGTAACAGGTGATTTACAGCAAGCGACAATTTATATTACATCTTTAGGCAATGAGCGTGAACGTGAAGAAACGCTAAAAGCTTTAGTAAAAGCTTCTGGCTTCATTCGTTCTGAAATCGGATCACGCATTCGTTTACGACGTACACCAGAATTAATCTTTGAATTTGATTCATCGATTGAATATGGTAACCGTATTGATTCATTGCTAAGAGATTTACACAAAGAATAAGCTAAAAAAGTCTGCCACATGCATGTTTATGCAGGCAGACTTTTTATCTTCATGGAAAAGGTTATATTGCCAATGAGTAATTAATTATAGAGTAGGCAATTTGGGAGGAGCTATATGAACGGTATTTTACCGCTTTGGAAAGAAAGAGGCATGACGAGCCATGATTGTGTCTTTAAATTACGCAAAATTTTGCGGACAAAAAAAGTTGGGCATACAGGTACACTTGATCCAGGTGTTGAGGGCGTACTACCAATTTGTATTGGCCAAGCAACTCGAATAGCAGAATATTTAACGGACGCAGGGAAAACCTATGAAGCAATTATTTCAATCGGTCGTACCACGACAACCGAGGATGCAGAAGGTGAAACCGTTGAAGAAAATCTTACGATAAAAAAATTTTCTCGTGAACAGTTGCTAGAGGTTTTAGCTTCATTAACTGGAGTTATTGAACAAACACCACCCATGTTTTCAGCAGTAAAAGTAAATGGGAAGCGCCTCTATGAATATGCGCGAAAAGGCGAAAGTGTTGAAAGACCAACTCGTCAAGTCACAATTTATGATTTAGAGCTTCTTGATGAGCTAGCACAATATGAGGGGCAAGAAATTACATTTCCAGTCCGTATCGCTTGCAGTAAAGGGACCTATATACGAACATTAGCTGTGCAAATTGGTGAGGCGCTTGGCTATCCAGCACATATGAAGGAACTCGTACGAACTGCTTCAGGTACCTTTACACAGGATAACTGTTTTACATTAGCACAGGTTGCTGAGCTAATGGAGGCTGAGCAAGGGGCTACCTGTATTTTACCTGTCGAGTATGCATTAGCAGACTATCCATATATTGAGATTACGAATGCCAATGAAAAAGAAATTTTCAATGGACAAGTGCTTCCAGCAGATGCATTATTAAATAGTCATGATAAAATTGTGTATGGAATCAATGGAAAGGCAGTTGCGGTTTATCAGGCTCACCCTACAAAGGATGGTTTGATGAAGCCACATAAGATGTTTCCGACGATAGAGTAGGAGGATTTTTTCAATGGAGGTCATTCATTTAAAATACCCACATCAATTACAGCAACGAGAAAGTATCCAGCCGTATTCATTAGCTCTTGGCTTTTTCGATGGTGTACATAGAGGGCATCAAGCAGTTATCAAGGCAGCTAAGGAAGAGGGGGACAAGCGACAAATTCCAACTGCAGTGATGACATTCGATCCACATCCTTCATTAGTCCTTGGTGGACGTAACGAAAAGGTTTTTTATATTACACTCTTACAACAGAAATTACAGTTGTTTGAAGAACAGGGTGTGGATACGGTATTCGTTGTCCATTTCACTTCTGATTTTGCCAAACTTTCACCAGCAGCGTTTATTGATACATTTATTCGTGGATTAAATATTCAACATGTGACAGCTGGCTTCGATTATTCGTTTGGCGCATTTGGTAAGGGAACAATGGAAGATATGCGTGTATTAAGCAATGGTGAATATGGGGTAACGATTGTTGAGAAGAAAACAGATGATGTTGAGAAAATCAGCTCTACCCGTATCCGCAAGCTATTACAAGAAGGCGACATGGAAGAAGCAACAGTGCTATTAGGGAGACCATTTGAAATCAATGGCATTGTTGTACATGGTGATAAACGTGGGCGTACCATTGGCTTCCCTACAGCAAATGTCCAAGCTTTAGAAGGAACGTTTATTCCAGCAAGTGGTGTCTATGCTGTTCGCCTGCTTGTGCAAAATAACTGGTATGATGGTGTTTGCAATGTGGGCTATAAACCAACTTTCAAAGATCCAAATGATAAGCAATTATCGATTGAAGTCCATATTCTAAACTTTGATAAAAATATCTATGGTGAAGAAGTACATGTAGCATGGTATAAACGCATTCGAAGTGAACGAAAATTTGATGGTATTGAGGCATTGAAGACGCAAATTGAAAAGGATAAACAAGAAGCAATTCGTTACTTTAACGAGCTATAAGCCTTACTTCATTTCGTAATTAGAAGATCTAATTCGACGTTTTACTTGCTTGACCAAGTGATTTATGGTAACATTCATAAGTGCATAAATGCTTAACCTTAGCTTGGTATATCGATGACTCCAACGTTTACTGTGCTAATGGGGATTAATTATAATTTAGGAGGTCCATACAAATGGCTATTACAAAAGAACGTAAAAACGAAATTATCGCTGAGTACCGTACTCACGAAAGTGACACTGGTTCACCAGAAGTACAAGTTGCAGTATTAACAGCAGAAATCAATGCTCTAAATACTCACTTACGTACACACAAAAAAGATTTCCACTCTGAGCGTGGTCTTCTTAAAATGGTAGGTCGTCGTCGTCACTTATTAAAATATCTTCGTGAAACTGACGTACAACGTTACCGTGAACTAATCAACCGTTTAGGCTTACGTCGCTAATTTATAGCAGAAGTAATCCTATATTAGACTGTAGACAAACAGTAGTTTGTCTACAGTCTTTTTTTATAGCTAATCATCAATACGAAATAACATTCATAATGATTGTTATTTTGTTCAACAATAAGCCATAACTTTTTTACACTACGATGAACGATAGATAAAAATGATTTGATACTTCATAAAAGGGTGATATATTCTAATCACATTTCACAGCCCATGTTCAAGTCATTGTAATCATCTTTTGCAAGTGCAATTGAAGTAGATAAATTGAATGCGAGGTTGCTTTTATTTTTCATGAATTATAATCTAGCAAATTATAGGTAGAGGCTCGAAACAATTGGTAGATAAGCGTCAATCATACAATCTAAATGCTATCATTGAATACTAGTAAAACGATGGCTATGGGTTAGAAAACGTTCTGTATTAATGGTGAAATGTAAACTTAAACTAAATCATTTAGAAGGGTGAGTAAGATGTTTAACCAATTATTAAGAGAGAATAATATTGTTGCAGGTATATTAACAGTTATTCGTGTTTATTTAGGCTGGCATTGGCTTACAGCAGGTTGGGGAAAACTGTTTAATGGCTTTGATGCATCTGGTTTTTTAGCTAATGCTATTGCAAATCCAGTGACAAGTGGAGAAGAGCTCGCATATCCACTGTATGTAAAGTTTATTGAATCGTTTGCTTTACCAAATGCTGGGGTAATTAATATTCTCGTGCCTTGGGGAGAATTTTTAGTAGGGCTAGGATTAATTCTGGGATGTTTAACGACATATGCTGCATTTTTCGGTATGGTCATGAATTTTGCTTTCTTAATGGCAGGTACTATATCTAGTAATCCTTGGGACATTTTACTTGCAATCTTTATTGCCGTTGCTGGTTATAATGCTGGGAAATTTGGGCTTGACCGCTTCATTATGCCTATCTTAAGTGAAAAGATGGAGAGAAATAAGAAAAAAGAAGTAGTTCAACCAATTTCTAAAATTACATAATAAACTTTTTGCATATCTTATATAGGAGACTACTCATTAGTCTGAATATACCCCGCCCATTATATGGGTGGGGTATATTGTTGTTGAAAAAAATCATGTCACTAGCAGAAAAAGACCTATTAGCAAGGTGAGGGGTTGATTTCCGTTCCGCCAGCGTCCTTTCCAGGGGGCGTCCGAGGAGCCGCTTCACTCACTTCCGTTCGCTCCAGGGTCTCCTCTGTAACGCTAAATCCCCTAGGAGTGACGCTGGCTCCACTCCAATCAACCATGCTGCAAAGTGTCTTTACTTTTTTTCATAGTAGCATAGCGATCAAATCGCCCATTAACTGTATTCTTAGAGGGGATAAACTCTTATTTTCAATGTGGAGAAGTGAAGCGTGACAACACCCCTCTATAAAGAGTAGTAAACACCTTCACTTTATTTGAAAACCTTTGCTAAAAAGTTAGTCGGTTGAAGTGGAAGGCTACTTGACTCCCGTGGGATAGCGAGACAGGCAAAACTTTAAACGGAGCGGTAGCGGAGGAAGCGGCTCGGCGCTCGCCCACAGGAAAGCAAGTAGCCTGCAACGGAAATGCATTTTCACCTTTCACAAAAATTCTATTGATGGTTTTGTTTTTCAACAATATGTATACCCCGCCCATTATATGTGAGAGGTATTTGTGTGCCTGACTTATTAATTTTACTAGATGATCCGACTTTCTTTTACCTTATAGGATGTTGTATGATAAGCTCCATGTTATAATGAGTCTATTGTTTAAACTTGTACTTGAAAAACTAATGTTAGCGAAGCAGTTATTTCCATTTACATACATTACTTTTCGTCAAGAAGGAATCAATATAAAAAAATCCATATACCAAAAATGCTTTTTCAATGAAATATAGAAATAAATCTTAAATAAATTGGCAATAACTGAATTTAAATGTATGATTATTTCATGAAATATTATTTAGCATAGAACAAGCATTTTTGGTACACTTACTATTAGTACATACAGACGAAGTAAGTGTTTTTATAATAGAGAGGGGTTCATTGAATGAACGAAAAGAAAGTCTATTCCTATGAATGGGCTGGCCGTCCACTTGTAATTGAAGTAGGACAGTTAGCAAAACAAGCAAACGGAGCCGCATTAGTACGCTATGGCGATACTTCTGTACTTGCTACAGCAACAATGTCAAAATCACCAAAACCACTTGATTTCTTCCCATTAACAGTAAACTATGAAGAACGTCTATATGCTGCAGGTAAAATTCCTGGCGGCTTTATTAAGCGTGAAGGACGTCCATCTGAAAAAGCGATTTTAGCGAGCCGTTTAATCGACCGTCCTATTCGTCCGATGTTCCCAGATGGTTTCCGTAACGAAGTACAAGTTATTTCTATGGTTATGTCAAATGATCCTGATTGTACATCTGAAATGGCAGCAATGGTTGGTTCCTCATTAGCATTAGCTATTTCTGATATTCCATTTGATGGACCAATCGCAGGTGTACAAGTTGGTTATATTGACGGAGAGTTTATTGTAAACCCGACAGTAGAACAATCGAATCACTCAACAATTCACTTATCTGTAGCAGGGAACAAAGATGCTATCAACATGGTTGAAGCGGGTGCACTTGAAGTACCAGAAGAAATTATGTTAGAAGCGATTATGTTCGGTCATGAAGAAATCAAAAAAATCATTGCTTTCCAAGAGCAAATTGTGGCAGAGGTTGGTAAAAAAAAGTTACCAGTGACACTATTTGAAATTGACGAAGCGATTCAAGCCGATATAAAAGCAGCTTGTGAGACTGATATGCATGATGCAATTCAAACGGCGGAGAAACATGCACGTGATGAGGCGATTCAAGCTGTTAAAGATCGTGTTATTGCTTCTTATGAAGAGCAAGAAGCAGATGACGATACAATGAAACAAGTGTATAACATTCTTGATAAGATGGTGAAAGAAGAAGTACGTCGTCAAATCACGGAAGATAAAATTCGTCCAGATGGTCGTAAGCTCGACGAAATTCGACCACTTTCTTCTGAAACAGGCTTATTACAACGTACACACGGTTCTGGTCTATTTACACGTGGACAAACACAAGCCCTATCTATTTGTACACTAGGGGCGCTAGGTGATGTACAAATTATTGATGGCTTAGGTGTTGAAGAATCAAAACGCTTTATGCACCATTACAACTTCCCTCAATTCTCTGTAGGAGAAACAGGCCCAATCCGTGGACCAGGTCGTCGTGAAATCGGTCATGGTGCGTTAGGTGAACGTGCACTTGAAGCTGTTATTCCTGATGAATCGGCTTTCCCATATACAATTCGTTGTGTATCAGAAGTACTTGAATCAAACGGATCAACTTCTCAAGCTTCTATCTGTGCCTCCACATTAGCCATGATGGATGCGGGTGTACCATTAAAAGCACCAGTTGCAGGTATTGCAATGGGTCTTATAAAAAAAGGCGAGCACTATTCCATTTTAACGGATATTCAAGGGATGGAAGACCATTTAGGTGATATGGACTTTAAAGTTGCTGGTACAGCTAAAGGTGTAACAGCACTACAAATGGACATTAAAATCGACGGTTTATCTCGCAATATTTTAGAAGAAGCACTGACACAAGCGAAAGTTGGTCGTATGCATATTCTAGAGTCAATGCTTGCAACACTTGCTGAACCTCGTGAAAAATTGTCTGAATTTGCACCGAAAATTGTCATCGTGAAAATTAATCCAGATAAAATTCGTGATGTGATTGGACCTGGTGGTAAACAAATTAACAAAATTATTGAAGAGACAGGCGTTAAGATTGATACAGAACAAGATGGTACAATCTACATTTCTTCTGCAAATGAGGAAATGAATGCACGTGCAAAACAAATTATAGAAGATATCGTACGGGAAGCAAAAGTAGGGGAATATTACTTATCGACTGTGAAACGTATTGAAAAATTCGGTGCATTTTGTGAGATCTTCCCAGGAAAAGATGGTTTGCTACACATTTCCGAAATTCAAGAGGAACGTACAAAGCAAGTGGAAGATGTCTTAAAACTTGGCGATCAATTACTTGTGAAGGTTATTGAAATTGACAAGCAAGGTCGTGTGAATTTATCTCGTAAAGTAGTAATACAAGAGGAAAAAGAACGCGCTGAACAAGAAAAATAATAACGATTCCAAAGGCTGCGTATGATTGCGCAGCCTTTTTAAATAGTAGCAAAAAGACTAGTAGAGAATTTTTATAATTGGGGGAGATTTTTTGGTTCAAGTACATACATGTCAAAATGGTGTTCGGATTGTATCAGAGCAAATAGATCATGTGAGGTCTGTTGCATTAGGCATTTTTGTGAATGCTGGCTCTCGCTATGAGCTACCTGAAGAGAATGGTATCACACATTTTATTGAGCATATGTTGTTTAAAGGAACAACCACTCGCTCAGCTCGTCAAATTGCTGAAGAATTTGATCGAATTGGGGGAGAGTTAAATGCCTTCACATCGAAAGAAAATACATGTTACTATGCGAAGGTTTTAGATCATCATGCGGAACTGGCTGTCGCAATACTAGCAGATATGTTTTTCAATTCTACATTTGCGGAAGAAGAATTAGAAAAAGAGCGACAAGTGGTATTAGAAGAAATATTAATGAGTGAAGATGCTCCTGATGATGATGTTCATGAAAAGCTGTGGGGTGTCATGTATCCGAATGATGCGCTTGGTCGCCCAATACTTGGTACGGCTGCTACGTTAAAGACATTTACAGCAGATGCTATACGACATTATATGGATAAACATTATGGGCCAGAGTCTGTTGTTATTTCTATTGCGGGTAATATTTCAGCTCAGCTTATGCAAACGATTGAAGATTTATTTGGACACTATCAACCTTCACCACATGCCATGGCGCCTGTCCTGACAAATCCTTCATTTTATCCAGGAGAAATTTCAAAAATACGCGATACAGAGCAGGCACATGTAGCGATTTCGTATCCAGCAATCGGTGTAAAAGATCCAGATATGTATAGCTTTATTGCGCTGAACAATATTATTGGAGGCAATATGAGTTCTCGATTGTTTCAAGAAGTACGAGAAGAACGTGGGCTAGCTTATTCTATTTTTTCCTATCAATCGTGTTATGCTGATGTAGGTGCTTTTACGATTTATGGTAGTACGAGTCGACAGCAATTAGCACAGCTTCAGCATACTATTGATGCCACTTTACTAGATATTGTAGCAGGTGGTGTTACAGAGGAGGAGCTTGATAATGCAAAAGAGCAGCTTAAAGGCAGCTTTGTCCTTGGGTTAGAGGGGACAGGTGCTCGTATGAATCGCAATGGAACAAGTGAACTTGTCCATCGCAAGCATCGAACTGTAGACGAGGTTCTTAAATCGATAGATGCCGTATCGATGGAGTCTGTAGATCGGCTGATTGCCAAAATTTTAAAAGCAGAACCAGCTATCTCAATCATTGGTCCTAGCGAATAAAAATATTTTAACAAGGATAGCATTTATCCATTATATTGAAACATATAAAGAGGAGAACTTTGAATATTTTCAAAGTTCTCCTCATGTTGTTGAAAAAAGAACATGTCACTAACAGAAAAAGATCTTTTAGCAGGGTGAGGGGTTGATTTCCGTTCCGCCAGCGTCCTTTCCAGAGGGCGTCCGATGAGCCGCTTCACTCACTTACGTTCGCTCCAGGGTCACATCTGTGACGCTAAATCCTCTAGGAGTGACGCTGGCTCCACTCCAATCAACCATGCTGCAAAATGTCTTTACTTTTTTTCATACTAGCATATCAATCAAATAGCCCAATATCTTTATTCTTAGAGGGGATAAACTCTTATTTTCAATGTGGAGAAGTGATGCGTGACAACACCCCTCCATAAAGAGTAATGAACACCTTCACTTTATTTGAAAACCTTTGCTAAAAAGGTAACACTTTTATGGGTTGGAGTGGAAGGCTACTTGACTTCCGTGGGATAGCGAGACAGGCAAAACTCTAAACGGAGCGATAGCGGTGGAAGTGATTCGGCGCTCGCCCACAGGAAAGCAAGTAACCTGCAACGGAAATCCATTTCTACCTTTTAATTGACTGTTTTGTTTTTCAACACTATGAGGAGAACTTTGAATATTTTCAAAGTTCTCCTTTTTTAATGTTTTTTCCTTTATCAGTTAGGTATTGAAATTCTCAATTAACTTTGATAGTATGAGTGATATTGAAAATCATTTTCATTTAAATGGAGGATATACACGTTATGAAAAAATGGCTTACAGTCAGTACATTGGCATTATCACTTGCACTCGTTGGATGTGCAGATCAAGAAGAGAAAAGTGCTGACAAAGAATTAAAGGAAGAAACAACACAAACACAACAAGAAACAGCAAATACATCAGAGGTAGAAAAAGAGGCATTTCAAGATGGTGTCGATGAGGAAGCTTTTCAAGAGGCTTTAGCAAGCTTCCCAACAACAGCACCAGAAAAAATTGTCACGACGTCTGTGCCTTTAACAGAAATGTTACATCTTTTGGACATCACACCAGTAGGGGTACCAACATCGACAAACCCTATCCCAGCAGACTTTGATTCCATTACAAAAATTGGCTCACCAATGTCACCCGATTTAGAGGTTATTTCAAGCTTACAATCAGACCTAATACTTGGGGCTTCTTCTTTACAAAGTTCACTTGATCAAGCTCTTCAAGGAATGAATTTACCGACAGCTTATTTACCAACAGATTCATATGAAGACTTAAAATTAAGCTTCAAAGTGCTCGGTACGTACTTTGGTAAAGAAGAAAAAATGAACGAGGTCTTACAAAATCTCGTAGCAAAAGAAAAAGAATTGGAAGGAAAGGCGAAAGGAAAAGAATTACCATCTGTGATGCTTGTGATTGGAACATCAGATTCCTTTATGGTAATGAATGATCAATCTTACTTAGGAAGCTTAGTAGAACGATTGGGTGCAGACAATATTGCCAAATCTGTGCTGAAAGCAGAATCGACATACTCGCCAATGAATCTAGAAGATATAGTTGTAGCTGATCCAGATATCGTTTTTGTTTTAGCATCTGGTGATCATGGAGCAAATGAAGATAAATTTAAACAAGAGATTGAAAAAAATAGCGCATGGCAACAATTATCAGCCTATAAAAATGACAAAATCTATATGCTTGATTACAGTACATTCGGTGTCACATCGATTACAAATGCGGAGAAAGCACTGACAACAATTGCAGATTATTTCTATAAATAAGTACGTGAGGTAGAGGTATGATTCATACAGCAAGAAGTCGCATGATTATTATGACGACATTTGTGGTAACAATTTTAGCAGCCATCGTAGCAATCGGGTTAGGCAGTGTTCATATTTCGATTCCCGATATTTTAGCTACTCTGATTAATGGGCGCAATCAAGAAGGCGTCTACACAACCATCATCTGGGATATCCGCCTACCACGCGTGTTGCTAGCACTAATCATTGGTGCAAGTATAGCCATTTCGGGAGCCTTATTGCAGGCAGTCATGGGCAATCCATTAGCTGATCCTGGATTAACAGGCGTAACGAGCGGTGCCGCAGCCTTTGTGCTACTTATCCTTTTAGCAAATCCAGAGCTTACACACTTAATTCCACTTGCTGCCTTCGTTGGTGGTTTGATTGCAGCAGCCATAGTCTATGCCCTAGCGTGGAGACGTACAGGCATTACACCCATTACCATTATTTTATCGGGAGTCGCTGTAAATGCTTTATGTGGTGGGGTAATTGGGTTCTTGTCTATTCTTTATAGTGATCGTTTGCCAGCAGCTGTGCAATGGATGAATGGAAGTCTCGCAGCTAAAGGCAATGCCTCTCTGCAGATGATTTATGTGTATGCCGTCATTGGTTGGATACTCGCTATTTTCGCCATTCGTAAAGCGAATATTATTCGTTTAGGTGATCAGGTCGCAACCAATTTAGGGGAAAGTGTAACCCGTATTCGTATTATGTTATCTATTTTAGCTGTCTTTCTAGCAGCCATTTCGGTTGCGGCAGTTGGCATGATTAGCTTTGTAGGATTAATCGTACCGCATATGGCACGCTTACTTGTAGGCTCTGATTATAAGTATATGTTGCCTATGAGTATGGCCATGGGGGCGATTGTCTTATTGATTGCTGATACTGGTGGACGTACATTATTTGCACCACTGGATATTCCAGCAGGGATTTTAATGGCTGTCATCGGTGGACCTTACTTCTTATACCTAATGAGAAAGAGGGCGTTTTAATGTTAAAAATTGAACAGCTATCCATCAGCTATGAACAAAAGGAAGTTGTCCATAATTTTTCATTCGAAGTAAAACAAGGCGAAATTCTATCGATCATTGGACCAAATGGTTCTGGTAAGTCGACGATATTAAAAGCGATTGCGCGAATGCAGCCGTACAATGCAGGAACCATTCTGTTTGAGGGAGAAAATATGCGTCAATTATCCTCAAAGCAAATCGCACGCAAAATGTGTATGTTGAGTCAACAGAATCAAGCTCCAAGCGATATATCTGTTAAAAATTTAGTTGCCTATGGTCGTTATCCACATAAAAAGTGGTTTGAACGTCTCAATGCAGAGGATGAGGCTATTATCGATTGGGCATTAGAAAAGACCTATCTTGCCCATTACAAAGAAAAGCCTATTGTTGCTTTATCAGGTGGGGAGGCACAGCGTGCGTGGATTGCCATGGCTTTAGCACAGCGTCCCCAAGTTCTATTATTAGATGAGCCTACAACCTTCTTAGATATTGCTCATCAACATGAAGTGCTAGAATTAGTGAGGGAGCTTAATCGTGACATGGGAATGACCGTTGTGATGGTGCTCCATGATTTAAACCAGGCTTCTAGCTATAGCGATCAAATCGTGGTCGTAAAGGATGGCTGGAGGGCACAAATGGGAACACCTGATGAGGTCATGACGGAACAGATGATCCAACAAATTTATCGCATGGAGGCAGAAATTCAATATGTCTCGTGGGATAATGCCCCTCGGGTGCAATTAAAAAATACGGTGAAAGTATAGGAGGAAATAAGATGCCGAAAGCAGTGGATATTGAACAAGTAAAACAGGGGTATGAAACATTTATTCAAAGCAAGAAAAATTGTGTACTAAGTTTTGTAGATGGAGATGGCAAACCTTTTAGTAGTACGACGCCATTTGTACGTCTGAACGGAAAATTTTATGTCTATATTAGTCGCATTGCTGAACATTACCAGCTAATGGAGCAATCAGAAGTAGTCGATTTAATTTGTGTAGCAGATGAGGCTGTAACAGCTAATCCATTTGCCACAGAGCGAGCACGTTGGCAATGTCAGCCTAAAAATTTAGGGAATGACGGCCATGAAGAGGTATTTGCTGCCTTCGACCAGCTATTTAATGCCAAGATGATGGAAATGTTGCGTTCACTCGATTTCTCATTGTTTGAGTTAACACCACTAGATGGACGCTATGTCGTTGGATTTGGTAAAGCCTTTACAATTGATCTAGCTAATGACACATTAATCCATGTTGTAATTGATAAAAAATAGGTTGCCAATTTAGGCAGCCTATTTTTTGCTGAATGTTTAACAGATTTCTTTTGTCATATATAAATGAAGACATTTGTGAAACACAATAAAACTGATGAAGACACTAATCAATGTTGGCAACAACAAAATGAATAAATGGGCTGCTACTAGTGATAAGTAGTAATGAATGACAAAATTTAAAAGAATAATAAGCACGCTAGCTGTAAGCATTCTAACCGTTCGCATTCCCTCCGTTTCCTCCAGTTGCTGAATATAAAATTGACTACAGATGAGGAAAGAAGCGCTACTTATAAAAGCAAAGTACATAGCAAAATGCTCTATAAAATTTTCATTTGCTCCAGGTTGTGAAAAATACATTGGCGCTAGGATAATAAAGAGTAATGTAATAAGGCCATAGCAAAATAAAAAATCGGATTGCAATTGTGTTTTCTTTGATAGAGGTAGTGTATTGACATATACTGTCCACTTTACTTGACGATCACCTCTATATAAATTATCTACAAGGTTGGCTGAAATAACGACAATAAATAATCCGATAGAAGGACTATCTACAAAAGGTAAATGAACAAAATGAAGAAGTAAACATATCGTCATTGCAAAAAGAATAGTCCATTTTTGTACGACAATTCTTTGTAACAACAGTGCTCGCATGAAATCCCTCCTAAAACTCTTTTCTTTTATAAATAGCTGTAGAAACTAGAGAGGAGAGGCATAGCAGTATAAGCCCGACAAAAGGTGCTACATAGATAAATTGCTTTAAATATAAAAAGGTATGGGTCGTATCAGGGATATACTGTTTAAACATCCCCATTAAGAAGCCAGGGATAAAACAAAGCGCAATGAGGACTATCCTTCCTTTAATAGAGCCAAATTGAATATAGATAGGTAGTAATAAAGCTAACAGACAGAGCGCCAATGTTACAATCAAATTAAATGTTAGAAAAAATTCTGAAGTGATTTCGTTATTGGTAAAAAAATTAATAAAAAATAGGAGAGGTAAAGCCGTAACAAGACCGATAATCATTAGCACAACACTAAGTATATATTTACTAAGAACTATATCCCCTTTAGAAATTGGCAAAGTATTGGCATACTTATCCCAGTTACTTTGTTCATCGTAGCTAAGGGCAGTTATGGCTTGTATCGTTACAATAAAGACAACAACAGCTAGAAGCATTGAGCTTTGCTGCATAAATATCGCCATCATAAGAAGAAATAATAGAACAAATGCCTGTGCTTTCATTTGACGTTGAATGGTCATTAAATCTTTGAGGATAAGACCTACCATATTCAAACACTACCTTTCACAAAAAATAGCATGATATCTTCTATAGAAGGTCTTTCAAGTCTGAAAGCCTCATTTACTTCATTTTTCAGAACTAAAGCTTCTATTCCAAACGCACCAGGACGTGTTCTCAGGATAGCATGCTCTGGTAAGTCGCTTACTTCCTCACTGTTCCCTTTGAAAATCCCATATTCATATAATAGAGCATCTTTACTCTCACTCAATAAAATTTCACCATTATGAATTAACGTAATATAGTCAGCAATTTTTTCTAAATCGCTTGTAATATGCGAAGAAAATAAAATGCTATGTGTTTCATCCTGCATAAATGCTAAAAATAAATCTAAAATTTCATCCCGAATAATAGGGTCTAATCCACTTGTTGGTTCATCTAAAATCAATAATTTTGGATGATGTGCCAATGCTAATGCGATCGATAGCTTCATCCTCATCCCTCGTGATAGTTCCTTAATCTTCTTCCTCTTTGGCACATTAAATTGAGCTAATCGATCAAAATAATAGCCTGAATCCCATGTTTGAAATACTTTTCTCATGATTTTGTCGAGTTGCGTCGCATTTAGCGTTTCTGGAACATGTAAATCGTCAAATACCACGCCGATGTCGTTTTTTATCGATAGCTCATGTTCGACATGATCTTTGCCAAATAGCAAAATTTCGCCATATTCTTTTTTTAATAAATTTAGCATGCATTTTATCGTTGTTGATTTTCCAGCTCCATTTTCTCCAACAAAGCCCATAACAGTTCCTTGTGGGACGGAAAAACTTATATCTTTTAGAGAAAAGCCTTCAAAGCCCTTATGTAAATCATGAATTTCAATGGCGTTCATTTTACTTATCCTCCTCTAACATTAAAGATAGTAGTTCTTGCAATTCTTCACTAGAAAGACCAGCCGTTTTCGCTACTTTTACTGCCTTTTGCAAATGCTCCTCTACCTGCCTTAATAGCTCCTCGCGTAGAAAGTCTTGGTTTCGTTCTGTGACAAAGCTCCCTTTACCAGCAACTGTTTCAATGAAACCATCTCGCTCTAAATCAGCATAAGCACGTTTAGTGGTCATCACACTTATTTTTAAATCCTTTGCTAGGGCACGGATAGACGGTAGAGCATCACCTGCCTGTAATTTATTGGCTAAAATAGCTTCTTTGAGCTGTATGGTGATTTGCTCATAAATAGGTTTTTCACTCGCATTACTCAAATGGATATGCACAAATCATCACCTCTTATAACTGTGTATATACAGTATATACAGGTGGTAATACAAATGCAACATTTTCGTACTTTTGGTAGGGGTCACGATTTGCAAAAACTCGGCATATATTGAGGTAACGGCTCAAGGAGGGAGATGAGGCATGCTACTATCTGAGATGGTGGATAAGGAGTTAATTCAAATTGAGGGTGGCGTACATTTTGGCATCTTGGCACATACAGAATGCCTATTAGATGTGCAAACAGGGAAAATACATGGTTTTGAAATTGTGAAAGATAAACTACCATTCCAAAAAAAGAAAATGAAAGTTAGTGAAATGATACCTTGGCATGAAATTATTTTAATTGGTGAAGATCGTATTTTATTTAATAAGACATCAACAGTACAGTCAGAATATTTACAGTGAGGTGAGCTTTTGGAAAACGAAAAATGGCTTGTTATCGGTGAGGACTCACGGTTAAAGGAACTAGCTACAATGCTAAGAAGTCCATCGAGAACAGTGTTTTATAAAAGAACGACCGTATGGAACGAGGAGTTAAATAAACTTGTTTTAGAATACCAGCCTAATAAAATCATACTACCGATTCTTCCATTAAAAATAGAAGTTGAGCAGCTCTATGGTATATCACAAGTGAAATTTTATACAGGTCGATTAACTATGCATTGGAAGCAATTACTAGAGAAGAATGAATCGATTTGTTATTTACAGCAAGAATCTTTTATTTGGCAAAATGCTCGGTTAACAGCGGAGGGATTTATCGCCACGTTTTACGGACTCGAGCAAAAATGTATTTACGGACAAAATTTCACAATCGCAGGCTTTGGGCGCATCGCCAAAATGCTCGCCTCTTTACTAGTTAAAATGGGTGCGAATGTTCATATTGTTGCACGTTCTGTTGTACAAGTGAGTGAAGCAAAAGCATATGGTTATAAAGCCACGAATTTAGATGATCGTCAATGGTCTATTACGGATGGCATTTTTATTAATACAATTCCTGCTAAATGGATTACAGAGTCTTTTATAGAGCATGTTCCAGCAGTATTATATGACTTGGCCTCCGAGCCAGGCTGTTTAGATATAGATACTGAGCAATTACAAACATATGTACTATTGCCATCATTGCCTGGGAAATACTTTGCACATGACGCAGCTACAATATTGTGCAAGGCAATAGAGGAGGAAGAAAATTGTTAACGGGGAAACGAATAGGCCTAGGTATTACTGCTTCTCATTGTACGTATGAAGATGTAGTACCTAAAATTCAAAATTTTATTGATGTCGGAGCAACAGTTATTCCAATCATTACGCATTCCGTTTTACATGCAGCTACCCGCTTTGGTACTGGTGAAGAATGGATTGCCAAAATAGAAGCATTGACAGGAGAAAAAGTTATTTCTTCTATAAAAGAGGCGGAGCCATTTGGCCCATCCAATCCATTAGATGCAATGGTTATCGCACCCATGACGGGCAATAGCATAAGTAAATTTGCTAATGCAGCAACAGATAGTCCTGTCTTAATGGCAGCGAAGGCAACTTTGCGTAATGGTTCGCCTGTAGTTTTAGGTATTTCCACAAATGATGCACTAGGCTTAAATGGCATAAATATTATGAAGTTGTTAAATGCCAAAAATATATACTTTATCCCATTTGGTCAGGATGCCCCCCACTCCAAACCAAATTCTTTAATTGCTGATTTTGAACAAATGGTGGATACTGTTCATGCAGCAATTACGCAGAAAAAGCAATTACAACCGCTGTTGATACAATATTTCAAATAAATAAGAGATTACACACAATTTTCAGTATTTTTGTGATACAATAGCACACATTATGGAACATGTATTCAAGGAGAGATGACAGATGACAAAGCAGTTAACAGTTGCGGTTGTTGGGGCAACAGGAGCAGTAGGTTCGAAAATGATGGAGCAATTAATTAAACGTAAATTTCCGATTGGACATATTAAATTTCTAGCTTCTGCTCGTTCAGCAGGAAAATCAATCGAATTTAATGGTGAAACATATACAATTGAAGAAGCGACACCTGAGGCTTTCGAAGGCGTCAATGTCGCTTTATTCTCAGCTGGTGGTTCAGTATCAGCTGTGCTTGCACCAGAAGCAGCTAAGCGTGGTGCAGTAGTTATTGATAATACGAGCCATTTTCGTATGGATCCAGAGGTACCGCTTGTCGTGCCTGAAGTGAATCGAGGCGACTTAGCGAAGCATAAAGGGATTATTGCGAATCCAAACTGCTCTACAATTCAAATGGTAGCTGCACTTGAACCAATTCGTAATGCATTTGGTTTAACAAAAGTAATCGTTTCAACTTATCAGGCAGTATCGGGTGCGGGGATTTCTGCGATCCAAGAATTAAAGGCACAAAGCGAAAACTGGGATGCAGGTAAAGATGTAGAAGCAAATATTTTACCGTCTGGTAGTGATAAACGTCATTACCCAATTGCTCGTAATGTCATTCCACAAATCGATAAATTCACAGATAATGGATTTACATACGAAGAAATGAAAATGATTAATGAGACGAAAAAAATCATGCATGCACCAGAGCTAAAAGTAGCGGCTACTTGCGTTCGTGTGCCAGTCGTTTCAGGTCACTCTGAATCTGTTTATATTGAGGTAGAGAAAGAAGCGTCAATCCAAGAGATTTTTGACGTATTACGCAATGCACCAGGTGTGGTATTACAAGATGATATTGCAACACAAACTTACCCAATGCCTATTTATGCAGAAGGAGAAGACGCTACTTTTGTAGGACGTATCCGTCAAGATTTAGACAACAGCAAAGGATTCCATCTATGGATCGTTTCTGACAATTTATTAAAAGGCGCCGCATTAAACTCTATCCAAATTGCAGAAGCAATGCTTGAGGATAACTTACTATAAGAGGGGTGTAAGGATGAATTTAGGTCGAATTGGAACGGCTATGATTACGCCGTTCAAAAATGATGGCACGATTAATTATCCAGAACTAGAACGTATTATTAATCATTTAATAGATAACGGTACAGATTGTATTGTTGCTTGTGGTACGACTTCTGAAAACCCAACTATGTCTACTGAAGAAAAAATTGAAGTTGTGCGCTTTACAGTAGAGAAAGTAGCAGGTCGCGTACCTGTTATTGCAGGTACTGGGGACAATGAAACAGCTTACTCTATCGCTATGACACATAAAGCAGAAGAAAATGGAGCGGACGGCATTATGCTTGTAGCTCCCTACTATAATAAGCCTAATCAACGTGGGATTTTTGCTCACTTTGAAACCATTGCTAAACAAACGAGTCTTCCTGTTATGCTCTATAATGTCCCAGGGCGTACTGGTGTCAATGTTGCCTATGAAACTTCTGTTGCTTTAAGCAAGATTCCTAATATTGCTTGGATTAAAGAAGCGAGCGGTAACTTAGATCAGATGGGTGATGTTATTGAGAACGTTGATCCAGATGATGATTTCTTAGTGTATAGTGGGGATGATGGTTTAACACTCCCACTAATGGCCATTGGCGGAGCAGGTGTTATTTCTGTAGCGGCCCATGTGGTAGGCAATGATATGCAATTAATGATTAAAGCGTTTGAAGAAGGAAATCATAAGCTAGCAGCCAAAATTCACAGAGCCTTATTACCTTTAGTACGTGCGCTGTTCGCTCAACCCAACCCTTCGCCGATTAAATATGCGATGACAAAATTAGGCTTTGATACACTCAATGTTCGTTTGCCAATGATGGAAATGACAGATGAAGAGAAAGCTAATTTTGATCGAATTTGGGATACGTATCAAGAAAAAGCGAAAAGTTTTAGATAAATAGCAACGAGGCTGAAACTCTATCAGCCTCGTTTTTTGTATGCATAAAGTAAAAAAAATTCACAAATCCGTAACTCCTCGTCCTCACAAATACTTATATGACTCTATTTATACAGGATATCCAATATTTGTTTTCCATCTGCAAGTAATAAGCAAATAGCAAGAAAATCTATTTCCAACATGAAACATGTATTTTTAATTTGTGCAAAAGCTTTGCAAACCGTATAATAAATGTTAAGTGGTTGCTGTTCGGGATATTTTTTAGGAGGAAATAAATTGACAAAAAAGAAAAATGAATTAATCCGCATCATCCCTCTTGGGGGTGTTGGCGAAATTGGGAAAGCAATGTACGTAGTAGAAATTGATGAAGAGCTATTTGTGGTGGATAGCGGCTTAATGTTCCCAGAAGATGAAATGTTAGGTATAGATATCGTAATTCCTGACATTACGTACTTAGAAGAAAATAAAGAACGTGTGAAAGGTATTTTCTTAACACATGGTCATGAAGATGCGATCGGCTCTATTGCCTATGTTTTACAAAAAATTAAGGCACCTGTGTACGGATCGAAATTAACCATTGCATTAGCAAAGGAACATTTAAAAGAATTACCTGCACCACATCAGGTGAAATTTTTTGAAGTAACAAACCGTAGTCGTATGAATTTTAACTCAACGTATGTAACATTCTTCCACACAACACATAGTATTCCCGATTCGTTAGGGGTAGTGTTCCATACATCTGAAGGCGCGATTGTTCATACAGGAGAGTTTAAATTCGACCAGTCAGCGACAGGTAAATTTAAACCTGATTTAGCAAAAATGGCACAGCTAGGCGAAGACGGCGTCTTTATTCTATTATCTGAGTCTTGCGAAGCTGAGCGACCAGGATATACAACATCAGAGATTGTCATTGAAGAACAATTATCAAAAACATTCCACTCAGCACCAGGTCGTATTTTAGTAGCTGTTTATGCATCGAATTTTATTCGTATTCAACAAGTTTTTGCCCAAGCCCAGAAATCATTCCGTAAAGTTGTGATTGTGGGTAAACCATTGGAAAAAGCGGTTGATCTAGGCGTACAGCTTGGTTATTTAACAGTTGAAGAAGATACAATTATTCCAATTTCGGAAATGCAAAAATATCAAGATGATGAAATTATCATTATTGCAACAGGCAATAGAGGAGAACCGCTCGATGCTTTAGAAAAAATTGTCCGTAAGCACCATCGTGACATTAAAATTAAACAAGGTGATACAGTATTAATCACCTTTACACCTTCTCCAGGTATGGAAGTACAAATGGCGAATGCAATGAACTCGATGTCAAAAGCAGGCGCTGAAATTTTGACTTCTAGCAAAAATGTTCATGTTTCAGGACATGGTAGTCAAGAAGATTTAAAGCTGATGCTAAACTTAATGCAGCCAAAATATTTTATTCCTGTACAAGGTGAATACCGTATGCTAATTGCGCACTCCAAATTAGCACAACAGCTTGGTATGCAAAAATCCCAAATTTTTATCGCCGATAAAGGGGATATCGTAGAATATAAAAATAATAAAATGCGCATGAGTGGTCGTGTACAAGCTGGTAATGTCTTGATTGACGGTATTGGTGTAGGCGATGTAGGTAATATTGTACTTCGTGACCGAAAATTATTATCACAGGATGGCATTTTCATTGTGGTGGTAACATTAAATCGAGCACAAAAGAAAATTGCCTCAGGCCCAGAGATTTTATCACGAGGCTTTGTCTATGTACGAGAATCAGAGGAATTAATGATTGAGGCATCTGACATTGCGAAGAATGTGATTGAAAAGTATGTTGGGAAAGAAACCTTTGAATGGACGAATATTAAACAAGAAATTCGAGATACTCTCAATACGTATTTATTCCAAAAAACAAAACGTCGCCCAATGATTATTCCTATTATTATGGAATATTAATTGAACAAGCTCATCGTATATGCTTTGAGGAAAAAATAAATGAAAAAGGATTTTCTCCCAATTGCGGTGGAAAATCCTTTTTTTGAAATATTCAAGTTCTACATGTGATGATTCGCTACATATATAGAATGGATTGCAGAAGAAGGTGAAATAGATGGCAGTTAGTAAGAGGAAAAAAGTTACTAAAAGTAAATCGACAGCGGAAAAAAAAGAAATGCATCCGCTGATGTACGAAATTTTAGGACTGCTTTTAATTGCATTAGCAGTCATTATGATTTTTGAATACGGCATGATCGGGCGTATTCTACAAACAATCGCCATGTTTCTTTTAGGTAATTTACATTTTGCTGTTCCATTTATGCTTATATTTATTGCATTGTTAATGATGATTGGCCGTAAAAAAATAGGAATAAAGGATCGATTAGTACTTGGTATGTTCCTCATCGTTATGAGCTTAACGATTTTTAGTCATGGCATATTATTTGAACAACTATCCAAATCAGGTGGCCTACTATCTGATTCTGTGCTACGTGAATCGTGGCGAATTTTGATTAATACAGATGGCATACTTCATCGTAGTAATGCGCTTGGTGGTGGGATGCTTGGTGCCCTATTATTTAGTGGGCTTCATGTGTTGTTTGAAGCCTCGGGGGCGAAAGTTGTTGCTTGGGTTATTTTCTTTATTGGATTAATTCTTGTCACGGGTAAAGCATTGATGCCTTATTTAGCAGAAAAAACGCCAGATCTATTTGGCAAATGGAAAAAAAAGCACCGTGATAAGAAAAAAAATACACCGAAAAAACCAAATAATCGTCGTTCGAGAGTAGAGAGTGGGGATGAGGTAGCAGCTGTTAATCAATCTATAGATATGCCTGAACAAGAAGAGGAAATGCCTCATGAGCCGATTATCTCTGCTTTTACACAGAACGTGTCACAGGAAAGAGAAGTGTTTGATACGCCTCACATGGTGGAAAATGAACTAGAAGAAGCAACGGATGATGTCCAGATTCAGGGTACAGATGCAGTAGAAAATGCAGACTATCAGCTTCCATCTTATAGTCTATTGCAATTACCACCACAACATGATCAAAGTGGTGAATATTCAGTGATTCAAGCGAATGCCAAAAAGCTTGAGCAAACATTACAAAGCTTTGGAGTAAAGGCAAAGGTGACACAAGTGCATTTAGGTCCGGCCGTCACGAAATATGAAATTTTACCAGATATCGGTGTGAAAGTAAGTAAAATTGTCAATTTGCAAGATGATCTTGCATTAGCATTGGCGGCTAAAGATATTCGGATGGAAGCCCCAATTCCTGGGAAATCCGCGATTGGTATTGAAGTACCTAACAGTGAGGTAGCCATTGTAACACTTCGTGAGGTATTAGAATCGAAGGATAGTGCGAAGCCTGAAGCATTATTACAAGTAGCATTTGGTCGTGACATAACAGGACAAGCTGTACTAGCGGAACTCAATAAAATGCCACATTTACTTGTAGCTGGTTCAACAGGTAGTGGGAAAAGTGTTTGTATAAATGGCATTGTTGTATCCATACTAATGCGTACAAAACCGCATGAAGTAAAGCTCATGATGATCGACCCAAAAATGGTAGAATTAAACGTTTATAATGGCATACCGCACTTATTAGCGCCTGTCGTAACGGATGCCCGCAAAGCTTCGCAAGCACTGAAAAAAGTGGTGTCTGAAATGGAACGTCGCTATGATTTGTTTTCTCATACAGGTACAAGAAATATTGAGGGCTATAATGCACATGTACAAAAGGTTAATGAGCAAACAGAAGAAAAGCATCCAAAGCTACCTTATATTGTAGTGATTGTAGATGAGTTAGCGGATTTGATGATGGTCGCATCAAGTGATGTAGAGGATTCGATTACACGATTAGCTCAAATGGCACGTGCAGCGGGAATCCATTTGATTATTGCAACGCAAAGACCAAGTGTAGATGTTTTAACAGGTGTCATTAAAGCTAATATTCCATCGCGAATTGCTTTTGCAGTTTCTTCAGCTATTGATTCGAGAACGATTTTAGATATGGGCGGAGCAGAACGATTACTTGGTCGCGGAGATATGTTATTTTTACCAGCAGGTGCATCGAAACCAAAACGGGTACAAGGAGCCTTTTTATCGGATCAAGAGGTTGAGGCTGTTGTGAATTTTGTTATAGAACAGCAAAAAGCTCAGTATCAGGAGGAGATGATACCGACTGAAGAAGAAACCATATTAGAAGAAACCGATGATTTATATGATGAAGCGGTTCAATTAGTTGTCAATATGCAAACAGCATCTGTCTCTATGCTTCAACGTCGCTTCCGTATTGGGTATTCAAGAGCTGCACGTATTGTTGATCAGATGGAGCAACGCGGTATTGTCGGGCCACCAGAGGGTAGTAAACCTCGTCAAGTACTTGTTCACCAATACGATAACTAAAACTCGATAATGGTGAGAGCAATTGTATTTTTGTCCAAAAATTTGCAAATAAAATAAAGAAAGAATGAATTCTATAACAGATTTTACTCAAAACTGTTTATTTCATTCTGCAAAAATGTTATATTTATGAACGATTAGTAGGAATGTTGTACATCAGATGTCTGATCTCTGATTTTGGTGGTGATATATGTGACTATTAAAGCAGATCATCGTCATCTCTATCTTCAAGTAATCGATCGTTTAAAATCTGACATTGAGGCTGGCATTTTTAAAGAAAATGAAAAGCTGCCTTCAGAATTTGAATTATCGAAATCACTAGGAGTCAGTCGAGCAACACTTAGAGAAGCACTTCGACTGTTGGAAGAGGAAAATGTGATTGTGCGCCGACATGGGGTAGGGACTTTTGTCAACCCTAAGCCGTTGTTTACATCAGGCATCGAGCATTTATCAAGCATTTCTTCAATGATTGAGACAGCAGGTATGGAGCCGGGTTCGCGTTTTTTAAAAGCAACTGAGCACGTACCTTCTGAGGAAGATTTAAAACGCTTCCAAAGTGATGGCGAAGATAAAATACTCACGATTGAACGTGTCAGAACAGCAGATGGTGAGCCAGTAGTATACTGCATAGACAGGCTACCCGCAAGCTTCCTGCCTACTGACTTTGTCGAAAAAAAAGAAGTTTCACTGTTCTCTGCACTTGAACAATCTGGCAAAATTCATGTAGCTTATGCCGTAACTTATATTGATCCAGTTGGGTATCATGAACAAGCCTCACCGATTTTAAATTGTGGACGTGAGACAGCTCTTTTAGTGTTAAAGCAATTGCATTACGACGATCATGATCAAGTAGTGCTCTATTCAAAAAATTATTTCCGAGCTGATAAATTCAGCTTCCATGTAGTTCGTAAACGGGTGTAGAACATTTCTAAATTTTTTCCTGCTAATTACAATACCTTTGGGGGGTTAATTAAATGAAAAAACGTAAATTTGGTTTAGTATTAACATCAGTATTAGCGGCAAGTGCTATTTTAGGTGCTTGTGGTACGAAAGACGACGAAAAGCCAGCGAAAGAAAATGACAATGCTTCAGGTGGCGAAAGCACAGAAGAAGCTTTCTCAGTAGCAATGGTTACTGACGTAGGTGGCGTTGATGACAAATCATTCAACCAATCTGCATGGGAAGGTGTACAAGCTTACGGTAAAGAGCACGGTTTATCAAAAGGTGATGGTGGTTTTGACTACCTACAATCAGCTTCAGATGCTGACTATGAAACAAACTTAAACAACTTAGTTCGTCGTGACTTTAACTTAGTATTTGGTATCGGGTTCATGATGGCTGATGCAATTGATGCAATTGCTTCTGAAAATCCAGATAACCACTTTGCATTAATCGATGCTGAAGTAGAAGCAGACAACGTAGTAAATGTACTGTTCAAAGAGCAAGAAGGTGCTTTCTTAGCAGGTGTTGCTGCAGCAAAAACATCTAAAACAGGTAAAATCGGCTTCGTAGGTGGCGTTGATATTCCAGTTATTAACCGTTTCCACGCTGGTTTCGTTGAAGGGGCTAAAGCAGTAAACCCAGATATCGATATTCAAGTAAAATATACTGGTGCGTTTGATAAAGCAGATCTTGGTAAAATTACAGCGAACAGTATGTATTCTTCAGGTGTAGATGTAATCTTCCACGCTGCTGGTGCAACAGGTAACGGTGTATTCTCTGAAGCAAAAGAGCGTAAAGCGAAAGATCCAAATGCAGATGTATGGGTTATCGGTGTAGATGCTGACCAATACGAAGAAGGTAAAATTGACGATAAAACAAATGTTACATTAACTTCTATGTTAAAAGGTGTTAATACAGCAGTAGTAGATATTTCAAATAGAGCAAAAAATGGTGATTTCCCAGGTGGAGAAACACTTGTTTACGGTTTAGCTGAAGATGGTGTTAAACTTGCGGATTCTCGCGGTGCGATTCCAGAAGATGTACAAAAAGTAATCGACGAATATAAAGAGAAAATTGCTAAGGGTGAAATCAAAGTTCCTGAAAAAGTGGAAAAATAATTCATCTTTTGATCATCATAAGGGACTTCTAGAAGGACCTTATGATGATTTTTCAATCTATCGTTGTATTTAGATTATTTGCAATACTCTATTTAACTAGATTTATATGAAACTTATAGAGGTAGTAATTATGAGTATGGTAACAAGTTAATAGAAGAAAGGTTTCTAACGATGACCTTTCCTGTATTAATTTAGCAAAACACCTACCTCTATAGGTGGGATATTAAATCGGTCAAATAAAATATATAGCCTCTGGTAGAAATTTAATTACTGGACGTATGGCTTGTCTGTACCATCAATCATGTAGCAGCAGATACTATACGCTAAGGCGAAAATACTTAATAATAGTGCCTATTAAGGGAGTGACAAATTTGGATTATGTGATTGAAATGCTAGGAATCCGTAAAGAATTCGGTAATTTCGTGGCGAATAATAATATCACCCTCCAACTGAAACAAGGCGAGATTCATGCATTGCTAGGTGAAAATGGTGCAGGTAAATCGACTTTGATGAACGTACTTTTTGGTTTGTATCAACCAGAGGGTGGCGAAATTCGTGTACGTGGGAAGGCTGTAAAAATTACAAACCCGAATATTGCCAATGATTTAGGGATTGGCATGGTGCATCAACATTTTATGTTGGTAGAGAACTTTACGGTAACAGAAAATATCATTTTAGGCACTGAGCCTACTAAAATGGGAATTGTTAATATAAAAGATGCAGCTAAGAAAGTACAAGCACTTTCTGAAAAGTATGGATTAGATGTTGATCCAAATGCCAAAATCGAGGACATCACGGTTGGTATGCAACAACGTGTTGAGATTTTAAAAACATTGTATCGTGGTGCTGAAATTTTAATTTTTGATGAACCAACTGCATCATTAACACCACAAGAAATTACTGAATTAATTCAAATAATGCGTCGGCTTATTGCAGAAGGTAAATCCATTATTTTAATTACGCATAAGCTAAAAGAAATTATGGAAGTTTCAGATCGTGTAACGATTATCCGCAAGGGAGAAGGGATTGGCACTGTTGTAACCGCTGCCACAAATCCTGAACAGCTTGCTGAAATGATGGTTGGCCGTCAAGTTGAATTTAAAACGGAAAAAACGGATGCGAAACCAACTGACGAAGTGCTAGCGGTTGAGAACTTGGTTGTTACGGATTATCGAAACATTGATAAAGTAAAAGGTCTTAATTTAAATGTTCGTAAAGGTGAAATCGTAGGTATTGCTGGGATTGATGGTAATGGTCAATCTGAGCTAATTGAGGCCATTACAGGTCTACGTAAAATCAAAAGTGGTAAAGTCAAACTGAATGGTAAAGATATTACAAACATGAAGCCTCGTAAAATTACTGAGGAAGGTGTGGGGCATATCCCACAAGACCGTCATAAGCATGGTTTAGTTTTAGATTTCCCGATTGGTCATAATATTGTTTTGCAAACATATTACCAATCTCCAATCGCGAAGGGCTTTGTCATGGACTATAAAAAAGTGTCAGAGAAAGCTCGCCAAATTATTAGTGAGTACGATGTGCGTACAGGTAATGGGGAAATGACGCCAGCTCGTGCATTATCTGGTGGTAACCAACAAAAAGCTATTATTGGTCGTGAAATTGATCGTAACCCTGATCTATTAATTGCTGCTCTACCAACACGAGGACTTGATGTAGGAGCTATTGAATTCATTCACTCGCGCCTAATTGAGCAACGTGATAAAGGGAAAGCCGTTTTGTTAATCTCATTTGAATTAGATGAGGTTATGAATGTTTCGGATCGAATTGCGGTTATTTATGATGGACAAATTGTCGATGAGTTAAATCCAAAAGAAACGACAGAACAAGAGCTAGGCTTACTAATGGCAGGGCAAAGTAAAAAAAATAACAAGCGTGATGCGAAGGAGGGGAACGAATAATGTCAAATCGTGTCATTAACTTACTCGTTCCTATCATCTCTATCATTATCGGTTTAATTGTAGGAGCTATCGTCATGGTAGTCAGCGGCTATGACCCAGTACAAGGTTATATCGCTCTTTGGACAGGTATTTTTGGAGATTCATATTCAATTGGGAACACAATTCGTCAAATTACACCATATATTTTGGCAGGTCTTGCAGTAGCATTTGCATTCCGTACGGGTCTGTTCAATATCGGTGTTGAAGGTCAGCTGATTTTAGGTTGGCTAGCAGCAGCTTGGGTAGGATATGCTTTTGAATTACCTAAAGTCATTCACTTACCATTGGCATTGCTTGCTGCAGCAGCTGCAGGTGCATTTTGGGCCTTTATTGCAGGTTTCTTAAAAGCGAAATTTAAAGTTCATGAAGTTATTGCGACAATTATGCTAAACTACACTGCGCTTTATATCGCAAACGCAGTGATAAAAAAATTGTCCGATGGCAGCTTTAAAACAGAACGTATCCATGAATCTGCTTCATTACGTTCTCCGTTTTTAAGAGAGCTTACAGACAATTCAAGTCTTCACTATGGGATCATTGTTGCACTTTTAATGGTAGTTGTAATGTGGTTCATTTTAGAAAAAACAACACGTGGCTACGAGCTAAAAGCAGTAGGTTTTAACAAAAATGCTGCTGATTATGCGGGTATGAGTGTTAATAAAAATATTATTTTAGCTATGACGATTTCAGGTATGTTTGCAGGTCTAGGTGGGGCGATGGAAGCTTTAGGTACGTTCCAAAACGCATCCATTAAACCTGGTTTCACAGGAATTGGTTTTGATGGTATTGCCGTTGCGCTACTTGGTGCCAATACACCACTTGGGGTAGTGTTTGGGGCATCACTGTTCGGTTCTTTAAAATATGGTGCATTAAATATGCCAAATGCTGCAGGTATTCCAGAAGAAATCGTATCGATTATCATTGCATTGATTATCTTCTTCGTCGCATCAGGCTATATTATTCGAGTGGGCTTACAGAAGCTGAGCAAGAAAAAGGAGGGACAATAACATGAGCTTTTTAGAAATGTTATATTTCATCATCCCTTCAGCGATTCTTTATGCAACACCGTTGATTTTTACGGCCATCGGTGGGGTGTTCTCTGAACGCTCTGGTGTTGTCAACATCGGGCTAGAAGGCTTAATGATTGTTGGTGCTTTTGTTGGTATTTTTGTCAATTTAGAATTCGCTTCATCATTAGGTGCAGCAACAGTCTGGGTAGCTATGTTAGCAGCTGTTGTGATTGGTGCAATTTTCTCACTTTTCCATGCGGTTGCTTCTATTTCATTCCGTGCCGATCAAACGGTATCAGGGGTAGCGATCAACCTACTGGGCTTGGCTGCTACAGTATTCTTAGTAAAAATGATTTATGATAAAGGTCAAACAGATATGATTGACCAACCGATTCGTCGCTTTGGTATCCCTTACTTAGAGGATATTCCATTCTTCGGTCGTTTACTGTTCCATGATGTTTACAGCACATCTATTTTAGCGTTTGCAGTAGCATTTGGAGCATGGTTTATTATCTATAAAACGCCATTCGGTTTGCGTTTACGTGCTGTAGGTGAACACCCAATGGCAGCAGATACAATGGGTATTAATGTAAATAAAATGCGCTATATTGCAGTGATGATTTCTGGGGCATTGGGTGGTCTTGGTGGTGCAGTTTATGCGCAAACAATTACACACGATTTCTCACACGCAACAATTGCAGGTCAAGGTTTCATGGCCATTGCTGCAATGATTTTCGGGAAGTGGCATCCAATTGGAGCGCTAGGTGCAGCCTTATTCTTTGGTTTAGCGCAAACATTAAGTATTGCAGGGAATCAAATTCCGCTAATCGAGAATGTACCAGCAGTTTATCTGCAAATTTTACCATATGTCTTGACAATCCTTGCTTTAGCAGGCTTTATTGGTAAAGCAAATGCACCAAAAGCGAGTGGACAACCTTATATTAAAGGTAAACGCTAAGAAAAGAATTTCAAGGACTGGGCAAGCTATGCTCAGTCCTTTTTATATATAATTGGCGTATTTTTTAATTTTTCCCATACATACTTTGGATTCCTTTTGCAATTATAGACAATAGACATGTATAGTATGTGTAGTACATCGTTATATTAAGAAGGATAGGAGGGTTTCATATGTTTAAAACAATACCTTTTGCAAAAGGTGTCAATTTGCATATCCGACAAACGACCCAATTTAAAACCGTAAATTTTTCAATTAAATGGAGAAGAGCATTAACGGCTAAAAGTGCATCAGAACGTACAGTATTAACAAATGTACTGCAGCACAGTAATGCTAAATATAAGACGACTGCTGCTTTTCGAAGCTTTTTAGATGACTTGTATGGTACAGTTTTGTATTTTGATACATCGAAGCGAGGAAATGAACATACGGTACTAATGAATGTAGAGACTGTGAATGATCATTATCTAGCGAATACGAGTGTCTTAAACGAGGTTCTTGGTTTATTGCATACAGCCATTTTTGAACCTAATTTAGAAAATGGTGTCTTTAAGGAATCCATTGTAGAACGTGAGAAAAAAACTGTCATTCAACGTATTGAATCTATTTTTGATGATAAATCTCGTTTTGCTCAATTCCGTCTCCAACAAATCCTGAGACCAAATGAACCTGCATCGATTTCAGCCAATGGTAGTGTCGAAGAAATTCAAAAGATTACACCTGCCTCTTTATTTGAGGCTTATGAATCTATGCTAGCTAACGACAAAATCGATATTTATGTTGCTGGAGACATTAATGAAGAAGAAATTGTAGCGAAATTAAAAAAAGCGCTACCATTTAATGATCGTACACCTGAAGAAGTTCCAGCAATACTCCCACAACAACATCCTGACAATGACTATGTAAGAGAACAGCATGAAATGAAACAAGGTAAACTTCATATAGGCTTTAGCACACCTGTCAGATTTGGTGATGCGGATTTTGCTAAAATGCAGATTTTTAATGGCGTCTTTGGTGGATACCCTCATGCCAAATTGTTTATGAATGTTCGGGAAAAAGAGAGCCTTGCTTATTATGCTTCTAGTTCCTATGCATCGCATTATGGTCTCGTGTTCGTTGTATCTGGTATTGAAGCTAAAAATGAAGAAAAAGCACTGTCATTAATAAAAGAACAACTTGCCGTCATGCAGACTGGAAATATTACAGATTTAGAACTTGAGCAAACAAAGGCTATGCTGACGAATCAGCTAAAAGAATCCTTAGATTCTGCACGAGGACAAATCGAAATTTTTGACCAATATAAAGATTTACCTGAGGAATTCTCGGTTGAAGCCTGGGCAAATAAGTGGAAAGCTGTAACAAAGGAAGATGTTGTTGCAATGGCAAAGCAAGTGCAGCTTGAAGCGGTCTATTTCTTATGTGGAAAGGAGCAAGCCGCACAATGAAAACAATAGAATTTAAACAATTAGATGAAACACTTTACTATGAAAAGCTAGACAATGGCTTAGATGTTTATATTTTGCCGAAAAAGGGCTTTTCTAAAACATTTGTTACATTTACAACAAAGTACGGCTCTGTCGATCGTACGTTTGTGCCAATTGGTGAAACGGAAAGTATTACTGTACCAGATGGTATTGCACACTTTTTAGAGCATAAAATGTTCGAAAAAGAGGATGGCGATGTTTTCCAAAAGTTTAGCGAATACGGTGCTTCTGCCAATGCATTTACATCGTTTACACGTACGGCTTATTTATTTTCATCTACTGACAATATTTATAAAAGTACAGAAACTTTATTGAATTTTGTCCAAGAACCATATTTTACAGAAGCTACTGTCAACAAAGAAAAAGGAATTATTGGGCAAGAAATTACAATGTACGATGATCAACCAGATTGGCGTCTATATTTTGGCACGATCGAAAATATGTATCATCATCACCCTGTAAAAATTGATATCGCCGGTACGATTGAATCGATTGATGGCATTACTGCGGAGCATTTATATACGTGCTACAACACGTTTTATCATCCTTCGAATATGTTGTTATTTGTAATTGGTGCTGTAGAACCAGAGGAAATGATGACGTTTATTCGTGACAATCAAGGCAAGAAAGAGTTCCCAGAGCCAGCGCCAATTCAACGCTTCTTTGATACAGAACCAACAGAGGTAGCGGTGAAAGAACGTACATTAAATATGGATGTTCAAAAACCGAAAATTTATGTTGGCTTAAAAGCGAAAGACACTAATTTATCTGGTCAAGACATGTTAAAGCATGAGTTATCGGTTCAGATTGCGCTTGAACTTATTTTTGGACGTACCTCTGATTTTTATGAACGTGTTTATGAGGAAGGTTTAATCGATGAGACATATGCTTTTGATTTTACCTTAGAAAATGGCTTTGGGTTTGCCATGATCGGTTCAGATTCAGCAGAGCCTGATAAATTGGCAAAAACAATTATGGACGAATTAGCAAAATATGAAGGAATTAGCCAATTTGATCGTGCTGGTTTGGATCGTATAAAACGCAAAAAAATTGGTTTCTTCCTACGTGCACTTAATTCGATCGAGTTTATCGCAAACCAATTCACACGATATTCCTTTAATGACATGAATTTATTTGATGTAGTACCTGTACTTGAGACATTAACCGTTGAAGATTTACAAAAAGCATTTGCCTCTATCCAAGGTGAAACGCAGCAAACAGTCTTTAAAATTCTGCCAAGTAAGCAGGCTAAACAGTGAAAAAGTTTGCCCTTGTTTTAGGTGCATCAGGTGATATCGGTCATGCCATTTGTCAAAGCTTAGCTGAGGACGGCTGGTCCATCTATATACATTATTCAAACAATCAAAATGCGGCACAGAGATTATGTGAAATGCTTTCCGAAAATTTCCCTGCACAAGAGTTTATGCTTGTACAGGGGGATTTTTCAATCGTTAATGGAGCAGAAATGGTAGCAGCGCAAATTTTTAATGTGCAGGCTATTGTATTTGCCAATGGTCAAGCCCATTATTCATTGCTGGAAGATACGACAGTGGGGGATATGGATGCTTTATGGCGTGTTCATGTTCAAAATCCCATGCGGCTGACAGCTTTACTTTCTGGAAAACTTCGCAAGCATGATGTGAGCTATGTCTTATTTATCGGCTCCATTTGGGGAGAGGCTGGTTCAGCAGGAGAGGCACTTTATGCAACTGTTAAGGGTGCGCAACATGCTTTTGTCAAATCCTATGCAAAAGAAGCGGCATTATCTCGGATTAGAGTGAATGCTATTGCTCCTGGCTTTATAAATACCTCCATGAACAGCCATCTAAGTCAAGAAGAGCTTCAATACATTTTGGACGATATTCCACTAGGCTCCATTGGACAAACAAAGGATGTAGCTGAAATGGTCCGTTTTTATTTGTCTGGTAAAGCCGATTATGTGACAGGACAAATCGTACGATTAAATGGTGGTTGGTACATATAATATTCTCTTTTGCACATACTACATGTGAAAAGGAGGAGGAAATATGACCATTTTAGAAAACTGGCAAAAATGGACATCGTTTTTAGGGCAAAACGTTATGCAAGCTGAATCAAGTGGTATGCCGAAGAAAATGATTCAAACGGCTGCTGTCCAAATTGGGGAATATTTGGCGACAAATGTCGACCCTAAAAACGAACAAGAGCGAGTGCTGTCGGATTTATGGGGCGTTGCCTCTGAAGATGAAAAACATGCATTAGCGAATTGTGTCATTAAGCTCGTACAAAATAAGCATGTGCAGTAAATAAAAGAGGAGAGCCAATCTCCTCTTTTTGCTATACAAAAAGTTATTTTTCTGTGAAAACGGGAACGTATGTAAGCCTATTTAACAGGCATCAAAAAAAATTAGCAAATAACGCTGTAATTCCATGTATTCTAACTTTCCATTACATAAAAAATCAGCTATGATGGAACTTATAAAGGATTTTTTACGTTAACTAATAGGAAGGGAACGAGTGTGTTGAGCGATTGGTACTTTGAATATGAAATTCAGGTGAATCGCCCTGGATTATTAGGAGATATTGCTTCACTTTTAGGGATGCTTCGTGTCAATATTATATCAATAAATGGTGTAGATGAGGATCGGCGTGGTATGTTAGTGCATACAGACAATGATGAGGCAATTGAGCGTTTTCGTACAATTGTTTCGACAATGGAACATATTAACGTAACCAAATTTCGACAACCAAAACTTCGTGACCGTTTAGCCATTAGGCATGGTCGTTATATTCCTCGAGATGCAGACGAAAAAAACACATTCCATTTCGTAAGAGACGAACTAGGTATTTTAGTTGACTTTATGGCAGAACTCTTTAAAAAAGAGGGACATAAGCTGATTGGTATTCGTGGCATGCCGCGTGTTGGAAAAACTGAATCCATAGTAGCCGCGAGTGTCTGTGCCAATAAAAAGTGGATCTTTTTATCATCTACAATGATTAAGCAAACAGTTCGTAATAAGCTTGTGGGAGATGAATTTAGTCGTAACAATATTTTTATTCTAGATGGTATTGTGACTCGACGTTCATCTGATGAGAAACATTTGCAATTAGTACGTGAAATGATGAATATGCCTTGTATCAAAGTTGTAGAGCATCCAGATATGTTTGTTCAGCATTCAGAATATAAAATAGAGGATTTTGATTATATCATTGAACTGCGTCATCACACTGATGAAGAAATTACTTATGAAATAATGGAAAAAAATCATATGTCCGAATCCGATTCTTTTGGAGGATTTAATTTTTAATTTGATGTTAAAGTAGGTGTTATTAGTGGCAGAATTAGGGACTCGACTGAAAGAGGCGAGACTGTCTAAAGGCTACAGCTTAGACGATTTACAAGAAATAACGAAAATCCAAAAACGTTATTTAGTAGGAATTGAAGAGGGCAATTATTCCATTATGCCTGGTTCGTTTTATGTACGAGCTTTTATTAAACAATATGCAGAAGCTGTTGGTTTGGACGCGGAAGAAATTTTAGAGACATATAAAAAAGAACTACCGAGCACTCCAAACGATCAAGTAAGTCAATCGATGACGAATAGTCCTAGCAGAAGAAAAGTAACGAAAGGCCCTTCGAATAAAATGATGGAGGCTATGCCCAAAATCATTGTTGCTTTATTTATTGTAGTCATTATTGTGGCTATATGGGTGCTATGGCAATCAAAAAACAGTCCAGGGACAAGCGAAGAAAACAATTCTACTCCTGAAATGGAATATGACACAAATGTCAAACCAATTGATAGTGAGAAGGATAAAAAAGAACAAGAAACTAAAGATGCACAGAAAAATGATAAAGAAGATACAAACTCTACAGAAGAAACACCAACTGATGAGGATGACACTGATCAAACCGAAGAGATGAAGCAAACAATTTCCGCAGGTACTGTTGAAGCAGATGGAGCGACAACTTCTTATACGTTAACAGGTACGGATACAATGAAACTTAAAATCGAAGTATCAGGCCCTACATTTGTTGGTATTCGCAATCAACAGCAACAAGAAATATTAACAGATACGCGTGTCTATAATGCCGGGGAAGTAATTGAATTTGACGCCTCAACACAAAACTATGTTCGTATTCGTCTCGGTAATTCAACGCAAGCTAAAATTTATATTAATGACGAACTTCTAACGTATGCACAACAAATTGTAACGCAAAATATCGTCATCAATTTCAATAAAGAACAGTAGTCATCACATGATGACTACTTTCTTTCATCATGAAAGGTGTTAGAAAAATGAACATTCCAAATAAAATTACCATCTCTCGAATCTTGCTTATTCCATTCTTTGTCATTGTTATGATGTTTGATTTTGGCTGGGGAACATTATCACTTTTTGGTGCAGAGATGCCAATCCATCATTTTATAGGCGCACTTATTTTTATCTTTGCTTCAACAACCGATTGGGTGGATGGTTATTATGCACGTAAGTATAATCTTGTGACTACATTTGGGAAATTTTTAGATCCCTTAGCTGACAAATTACTAGTTTCAGCAGCCTTCATTTTAATGGTAGAACTTAATATGGCACCTGCCTGGGTGATTATCATTATTATTAGCCGTGAATTTGCCGTAACGGGCTTACGTCTGATTTTGGCAGGTGGGGGAGAAGTCGTTGCTGCCAATCAGCTTGGTAAAATTAAAACTTGGGCACAAATTGTAGCGATTGCTGCTGCTCTTTTACACAACACAATCTTTACATTGGTTGGTATTCCATTTGATACAATCATGCTCTATATTGCATTGTTCTTTACACTTTGGTCTGGGTGGGATTACTTCTATCTAAATCGACGTGTGTTACTTGAGTCTAAATAAGAAAGGTCTTGGGGATCATGAATGCTGAAATTCTTGCGGTTGGCTCAGAACTATTATTAGGTCAAATTACGAATACAAATGCGAGATTTATCTCAAGTCAATTATCCGAGCTAGGCATAAACGTTTTTTATCACACCGTAGTTGGTGATAATGCGAAACGTCTAGAACAAGCTATCGAAGTGGCAGAGTCTCGTGCAGATCTTATTATTTTTTCGGGAGGACTTGGACCTACGAAAGATGATTTAACAAAGGAAACGATTGCACGTCATCTTGGAGTTTCTCTTGAGTTTGATGAAGTAGCATTAACATATATTGAGCAATTTTTTGCTAAACGAGGACGTCCAATGACGGAAAATAATCGTAAACAGGCATTAATTTTAGCTGGAAGTGAAGTACTAGCCAATCACCACGGAATGGCTCCAGGTATGATCTTCACAAAAAATGATCGCACTTATATTTTATTACCAGGACCTCCAAAAGAGTTAGAACCAATGTTTCAATTTGAGGCTAAACCTAAACTGGCTGCGATGTTTAATGATGGAGGGATCATTGCATCACATGTTATGCGTTTTTATGGAATTGGTGAGGCCGAGCTTGAAGTACAAGTTCAAGATATTTTAGATGCACAAACTAATCCAACAGTTGCCCCACTGGCTTCTGATGGAGAGGTAACGTTACGCGTAACAGCCAAAGCCGCAACAGAGCAGCAAGCCGGGCAGCTTATTGCGGCAAAGGTTGCAGAGATACAGACACTTGTTGGTGATTATCAATATGGTGTAGATGATGATTCTCTTGCCTCAAAAACGGTTGAAATGCTACTGGATAATGAGCTAACAATTGCGGCTGCAGAAAGTTTAACAGCTGGGTTATTTCAATCTGAGCTTGCGGAAATTCCAGGAGTAGGAAATGCGCTTATAGGAGGCGTTGTTACCTATGCAGCTGATGCGAAAGTAAAACAGCTAGGCATATCACAGCAATTAATTGATACACATGGTGTTGTGAGTGCTGAGTGTGCAGCGGCAATGGCAAGCGCTGTTCGTAAGAAATTTGCTACAAATATTGGGATTGGTCTTACTGGAGAAGCAGGTCCTACAGCGCATGATCATCAGCCAGTAGGTACGGTTTGGATTGGTATTGCCATCGATGATGAGGAGCCACTTACCTATTTACTTCATTTATCAGGCATGCGGAATACGAATCGACTCCGTGCGGTGAAATTTACATGCTATTATTTAATGCAGCTATTAGAAGAACGAGGCTACACAAAACGTTATTAAATAGAGTAAAACATAGGAATTTGGGTAGAGGAAAACTATCCAAATTTTTATTTTGGAGAAAAATCGAATAAACGTTCGCTTTTTTCTTGCGTGTTTTCTCAAAAACAAGTATAGTAGAGATAGATAAAAACAGTGAACAGTTTTCGAAGGAGGAAAATGAATGAGTGATCGTAAAGCAGCCTTAGAACAGGCTCTAAAACAAATTGAAAAGAATTTTGGTAAAGGTTCCATCATGAAACTCGGTGAAAAAACCGATTTAGAAATTGCAACATCTTCAAGTGGTTCACTAGCACTTGATGCTGCATTAGGAGTGGGTGGATATCCACGTGGACGTATCATTGAAGTATATGGTCCCGAATCATCTGGTAAAACAACAGTTGCTTTACATGCTATTGCTGAAGTACAGGCAACAGGTGGACAAGCAGCATTTATCGATGCGGAGCATGCATTAGACCCAATCTATGCACAAAAATTAGGTGTCAATATTGATGAGCTATTATTATCACAGCCCGACACAGGTGAGCAAGCACTTGAAATTGCAGAAGCATTAGTGCGTAGTGGTGCTATTGATATTATCGTTATTGACTCTGTTGCTGCCTTAGTGCCAAAAGCTGAAATTGAAGGGGATATGGGTGACTCTCATGTCGGCTTACAAGCACGTTTAATGTCTCAAGCTTTACGTAAACTTTCAGGTGCGATTAATAAATCAAAAACAATTGCTATTTTCATTAACCAAATTCGTGAAAAAATTGGTGTCATGTTCGGTAATCCAGAAACAACACCAGGTGGACGTGCGCTTAAATTCTACAGCTCTGTCCGTTTAGAAGTGCGTCGTGCAGAAGCTATTAAACAAGGTAATGATATTGTTGGTAACCGTACTAAAATTAAAATTGTTAAAAATAAAGTAGCACCACCTTTCCGTACAGCTGAGGTAGATATTATGTATGGAGAAGGAATTTCTAAAGAAGGCGAAACAGTGGATTTAGGCGTGGAATTAGACATTGTGCAAAAAAGTGGTTCTTGGTATGCATATGGTGACGAGCGCTTAGGTCAAGGACGAGAAAATGCTAAACAGTATTTAAAAGAAAATGTTGCTGTTCAGGAAGATATAGCAAATAAAATTCGAGCTTCTTATGGTATTGCGGCTTCTTCTTATACAATTGCTGCACATGATGAAGAAGAGATGGATGAAGAATTAATGTCACTTCTTGAAGAAGAATAATCAACGACTGCATTGTTCCCACTTTATTGAGGGTACAATGCATTTTTTTGTCTATATTCTTAAATTTTTACACATAATAAGAGAGAGGCTAAATAATTCGGTGTTTATTTCCTATGTACTGTTTTTTTTATTAATTGTATTTAACATGAAAATTTTTCTAGTGAAATAGTAATAGGGGGAAAATTCACTGAATGGATAGTACTTACTTTTTTTGGCTAAAGTGGCGAACAGACGCCCGACTATCCTTGACAGAGCTTGAGGCTAGCTATACAATTAAATATGTATAATTTCTGAATTATGACTTTAAATAGGCAGTACATTTTATCTTCATTTAGCAAATGTTTTCTAGTGAAATGTCCTTTTAAATGGATGTCTAAACGCCTACTGGATGAAGATAATGCCTTTGGCCGATGAAACGGGTTTTGTACAAATTCTAACAAAATCTGGTGCATTATTGCTAGGGCGACATAGATGTATGCGCCGACTGAAACTGTAATACCCAAATAGCAAGAGGAGGTGTTCATATGGATGGAATTACTATCATCTCCGCTTTGCTTGGACTCATCGTTGGTGCCGCTGTTAGCTATATCTACATGAAAAAAGTGAATGACTCAAAAATCACTGGTGCTAAACATGTCGCTGAAACAATCGTTGAAGAAGGAAAACGAGAAGCGGAGGCAATGAAGAAAGAAGCACTACTTGAAGCCAAAGATGAAACTCACAAATTTCGTACTGAAGCTGAAAATGACATTCGTGAACGTCGTTTAGAACTTCAAAAACAAGAGAACCGTTTATTGCAAAGAGAAGAGAATCTTGATCGCAAAGATGATGCTCTAAATAAGAGAGAAGCTGGCTTAGAGCGCAAAGAACAAGCGCTAGCCGAAAGACAACAGCATATTGAACAGATGGAGAGCAAAGTGGACGAGCTCATGGCATCACAAAAAACAGAGCTAGAACGTATTTCTGCTTTAACTAGAGATGAAGCTAAATCAATTATCCTAAATGAAGTAGAAAAAGAGTTAGCAACTGATATTGCTGTGATGACGAAGGAAGCTGAAACACGTGCGAAAGAAGACTCGGATAAAAAAGCACGTGAAATTTTATCATTAGCACTACAACGCTTTGCTGCAGATCACGTAGCAGAAACAACTGTATCTGTTGTGAACCTGCCAAATGATGAAATGAAGGGACGTATTATTGGTCGCGAAGGCCGTAATATCCGTACATTGGAAACGTTAACAGGAATTGATTTAATTATCGATGATACGCCAGAAGCGGTAATATTATCAGGCTTTGATCCAATTCGTCGTGAAACAGCTCGACTTGCACTTGAAAAACTTGTACAGGATGGCCGCATCCACCCAGCTCGCATTGAGGAAATGGTGGAAAAAGCTCGACGTGAAGTGGATGAACAAATCCGCGAAACAGGTGAGCAAACTACATTTGAAATTGGTATTCATAACTTACATCCGGATTTAATGAAAATTTTAGGCCGCATGAAATATCGTACAAGCTATGGACAAAACGTCCTAAAACATTCAATTGAAGTCGCACATTTGGCAGGATTACTTGCTGCTGAACTTGGTGAAGATGTAGCATTGGCTCGTCGTGCAGGCTTATTACATGATATTGGAAAAGCCATTGACCATGAAGTTGAAGGAAGCCATGTCGAAATCGGTGTGGAATTAGCAACGAAATATAAGGAACACCCAGTTGTTATTAATAGTATTGCTTCGCATCATGGTGATACTGAAGCAACATCTGTTATTGCGGTATTAGTCGCTGCAGCTGATGCATTATCAGCAGCTCGTCCAGGTGCACGAAGTGAAACACTTGAAAACTATATCCGCAGACTTGAAAAGTTAGAGGAAATTTCAGAAAGCTATGATGGTGTAGAAAAATCTTATGCTATTCAAGCTGGACGTGAAATTCGTATTATTGTACAGCCTGAAAAAATTGATGATTTAGCATCCCATCGTCTTGCGCGTGATATTCGCAAACGTATTGAGGAAGAACTCGATTATCCAGGTCATATTAAAGTAACAGTCATTCGCGAAACACGTGCTGTGGAGTACGCGAAATAATATTGAAAGTTAGAGGTTTCTTTAGATTAACATCTAGAGAGCCTCTTTTTTATTAGAAGCAGAGTCATGTTTAAGGTACATTCATCATAAAAAAGAAGAAGGCTAAACTTTGATTAATGATGAAAGATGTGATGACCATGATTGATCTCCATGCACATATACTGAATGGTGTAGATGATGGGCCAAAAAATGAAATGGACTCCTTGAATATGTTGAAGCAAGCTACAAGAGAAGGAATAACAGAGATTATATGTACATCTCATGCCATGCACCCACAATATCACGTTCCCTATAGAAAAGTAGCAGAGCAGGTAAAAGATTTACAACAACTGCTGCTACAGCATGAAATTCCAATTACACTCCATACTGGCCACGAAATTCGCTTACATGACGAACTTCCTGCATTACTTCAACAGCAGCAACTTCATACTTTAGCACAGTCAAACTACATCCTATTAGAACTACCATCTAGCACGATCCCTGCCTATACGCTTGAGATGATAAAGCAATTAAAGTCATCTGGCTATATACCAATTTTGGCTCATCCAGAGCGAAATTTTGCCATTCGGGAAAATCCAAAGAAACTGGACACACTTATTCAACAAGGAGTATTCACACAATTGACGACAGGGAGTTTGATAGGTTCGTATGGTAAGGAGGTACAGCGTTTATCACTTGCTTTAGTGAGGGGGAATTACATTCATACGATTGCCTCTGATGCCCACGATACACAAAAAAGGAACTTCTGCTATCAAGCAGCCCTTCAATATCTGGAGAAAAAGAAAGAGGTAGATACGATTAATCGTCTATTAAATAATAATGCAAAGGTTTTAGCAAATAAGCCTATTTTGCCACTTGAATTAGATGACATAACGCTAAAGAAACGATGGTTTTTTTTTAATATGTCTTTGTAGAATTGAGCGTGAGAACCACATGAAATTATTCTACACATTAATGTTCAGCTTACTAATTTTTATGAGCCTCATGCAGCCAGTTGCTGGTATTTTTCATAAATTATCTTTAGTAATTAGCTTGTTTATCATCATAGTTTCTGTTGTCCTACATAAAAAAATAATTGTTCAAAATGTACAAGCTAGTGTTTTCTTTAGTATGTATACCTTTTTTTGTGTCATAGCAGCTGGTGTGAATCAGGACATGGTTTTATTGAAAAACAGTCTACAATTAATGTGTCTATTTTTCGCTGTGTCCATTTTTTTTAATGACCTTGTGAAAGAGCATGTTTTAGAAATTATTTTAAATAGTGTCCAAATCGCCTATATACCATTTTTAGTTTTATGCTTTCAGCAAGCGAATTATATGTATGAAGCATTTGCAGGTGTATTTGAGAACCCAAATACAATGGGATTTTCAATGATTGGTTTAATGATTGTTGTGTTGATGAGGCTATATGATGTGGCAATAAAGATGCTACATGGACAACAACAGATAAAAAATATACTGTCATTTCTGCTCTATACGATCATTTATTTAGTTGGAATGTATGTCATTCTGCTATCAAATGCACGTACTTCATTATTAACAGTGGCTTTTGCGACGGTTGTTGTCATTGTTTGTATTGTTAAAAGCATGAACAAAACCTTCCTGCCATTCATAAAGTTTGTCGCACTCTTTACAGCTGTAGGTGTAGGGCTGGTAATGGTGATGCTGAAAATGGATAGGATGCAAGTGGCAGTGCAAAGTATTCTCTTAAAAATGGAGAGAAAGTCTACAAACATAACGGATGGTCGCCTTGAAATTTGGCAATATGTTTTTGAGCATTTTAATTTTTGGGGACATGGTGTCGAATCTTTGTGGTCTATAGGCGTTTCTCATGCACATAATACATTTATTAATATTTTACAGGAAGCGGGATTACTTGCTCTCATTAGCTATGGCTTGTTTCTTTTGACCATTGCCAAAGGATATCGCCAAATGAATGAACAACTGATCGTATTTACAGGCTTGATTATTGTAGCTGTATTAGGCATTTCCACATTTGAAATTCTTTATTTCAATATGCTCCATATCCTTGTATTTGCTGTAAGTGGAAGCATACGAGATAAGGGCAAAATAGCAACTTTGTCTGAATAACCAATAGGCTTGTTTAATATACTTTATTAGCAATGTACACGATTTGCCTATTAGGAGGGGATCCATTTGTGAATGAAGAAATGACAATACAAAGTCTAGTAAAAGTACTGAGAAAACGCTGGTTCTTCATCCTAATGCTGATGGTTCTATCAATAGGCGTGGCGTTATTGATAAGTTACTTTATTCAAACACCGATTTATGAAGCAGAAACACAATTATTAGTTAATCAAAAAAGCTATGAAAATCAGCAACTTATAGGGGCACAGAACGTTGATACGGATCTTCGGCTCATTAATACGTACAATGTGATTATTAAAAGCCCTGTTATTTTAGCGAAGGTTATTGATGTGCTGGAACTTAATATGACGCCTGAGGAATTAATGAAGCAAATCGAGGTTTCGAGTGCTAATAATTCCCAGGTTGTGAATATTCGTGTGCAGGATGAGAATGAAGAGAAAGCCGTAAAAATTGCCAATACGATTGCAGAAGTTTTTAAGGAAGAAATCCCTGTATTAATGCATGTAGACAATATTAATATTCTATTTGTTGCTCAAAATAGTGAGCACCCAGTTCCTGTGAAACCAAATAAAATGCTGAACCTCATTATAGCGGCTATTAGCGGTTTCAGTTTGGCAATGGTGCTTGCGTACTTTTTAGAAACGATTGATAGGACCATTAAAACAGAGCAAGATATCGAGGAAATCTTATCACTACCAGTGATTGGGATTGTTAGCAATATTGAATCACTTACTAGAAAAAAATCAAGAGTCAGGAGGTCAACATAGTGTTTTTCAAGAGAAAAACAAAAAAATCACCAATGGCTCGTAAACTAATTACTGTTTCAGATATGACGTCGATTCCTTCAGAACAATATCGAACAATCCGTGCAAATATTAAGTTTTCTCAACCTAATCAAGATGTGAAAACGATTTTAGTAACCTCATCTATTGCTGGTGAAGGAAAATCTACAAATGCTGCAAATATTGGTGTGGTATTTTCACAAGAGGGCAAAAGCGTGCTCATTGTCGATGCTGATATGCGGAAGCCTACGTTGCACTATACATTCTACCTTGACAATATTTTAGGGCTGTCCTCCGTATTATCACGGCAATCAGCAATACAGGAAGTTATTCAAGAAACCTTTGTTGAAGGGGTGGATATTATTTCAAGTGGACCGATTCCGCCCAATCCTACAGAGCTGTTAGCTTCAGAAACGATGACCAACTTCTTGACTGAAGTGAAAGCTATATACGATATTATTATTTTGGATGCACCACCATTGCTCTTTTTATCAGATGCACAAATTTTATCGAATAAATGTGATGGGACTCTTTTAATTGTCAATACAGGGGTAGTTGGAAAAGCAGCTGTTGTAAAGTCGAAATCAATCTTAACGGTTTCCAAAGCCAATATATTAGGGGTGATCTTGAATAATTATAAGATAAAAGGCAGTACGTATGAGCATTATTATGGAAAAGAATAAGGGTGAAAAATGGCATTGAAAAAGATTCTGCATATTATTCCAACAACAGATTTTGGTGGGATTACGACAATGATTGTAGATATTTGGACGAATACAAATAAATCATTGTACCACTTTGATTTCGTGTCTTTTAATAAGGGGCAATACCATGAAATGATAACCCAACAAGGCTCTAAGATATTTTACGAAAAATACATTACAGAGCAAGGTCCGCTCGCTTATATCAGGAATATTTATCGCATCCTAAAGCAACAACAGTATGACGCAGTTCACGACCACACAGGTTATCGAGCCGTATTTACATTACTGGCAGCACGATTAGCAGGCGTTCCATGCCGCGTATTACACAGTCATACGAATGTTGCAGAAGAGTGGAATAATAAAGTGATCTTAACTTTGTTAAAAAAACTCAGTGTTTTTAATGCAACAAAGTTAATAGCCTGTAGTAGAAAAGCGGGAGAGTTTTGCTTTGATAAGAAACCTTTTGAAGTAATCGCAAATCCAATTGAACTTCAAAAAATAGAATGTCTATCGCTAGAAGAGAAAAGACGTATGAAAGAAGAATTAGCGATACAAGATGGTGATTTAGTGTTAGGACATATTGGACGGTTTGTCCCCGTAAAAAATCATTCATTTTTAATTGAACTAGCTGCAAAATTAAAGCAACAAGGTATCCCGATAAAATTATTTCTAGTAGGTGACGGCCCTTTAGAACAAGACATCCAGCTTCTTGTCCAACAAAAAAACGTAGAGGAGTGTGTTCGATTTTTAGGGCATCGTACAGATATTCTCAAGCTTCTTCAACTCTTTGATAAGTTTCTTTTACCATCGCAATACGAAGGCTTTGGGATTGTCCTTTTAGAGGCACAAGTTTGTGGTATACCCGCTATTGTTTCTTCCACTTTACCAAGAGAAGTAGATCTAAATATTGGTTTATTGCATTATTTAGACCTGAATGGGGAGATGGATAGCTGGATTCAAGCCATTGTGACAAAAAATGTGAAAGTGGATCATCAAATGATTTGTGACAGTATCAAATGGAAAGGTCTTGATGCAGAAACGATTACAAACAAATTATGTGCCGTCTACATATAAAGAATATAAGTCGAAGGATGAGACTATTCAAAAGAAGATTAAAATTACTCATATCATCACCACCATCGGCCTTGGTGGAGCGGAAGCCATGCTTTATCGCCTCTTACAACACATGGATCGGGATGATTACGAGGTAGAGGTCATTTGTTTAACAGAGATGGGATCGTATGGGGAGCTTATAGAACAGCAATTAAACATCAAGGTATCGATATGCGATATGCGTAGCAATCAAGTAAGTGCATTATTGCATTGTTATCGATTATGTCGAGATAGCGATATTATTCAAACATGGATGTATCATGCTAATTTACTAGGGTATATTTTAGCAATCTTGCTAAAAAAGAAATTAATTTGGGGTATTCACCATAGTAATCTTAGTAAACAGGATAATAAACGTAGGACAATTTTTATTGCCAAGCTCTGTGCAAGATTGTCTAAACGTGTAGATGCCATTATTTCGTGTGGACCTAAGGTGAAGGAAATTCATGAAGCAATTGGCTACAGTAGTAAAAAGCATCGTGTTATTGTAAATGGTATTAATACAGATCTATATAAACCAAGCATGAAAAGGCAATATTTTGTAGAGCGATTTGATATCGTCAATCAATCAATTTTATTGCATGTGGGTAGATGGGACCCATTAAAGGATTATGCGAATTTGATGGCAAGTTTAAATCATTTAAGACAGCAACGACAAGATTTTTATCTATTTTTAGTCGGCTATGAAATCGATCACTCGAATCGAGAATTATTGCAAATGATTAAGGATGCCCATTTAGAGCAGGTGACATTCTTATTAGGCAGTAGAGAGGATATGCCGCAGTTAATGGCAGCAGCAGATTTATTCGTTTTATCCTCAGTAGGAGAGGGACTACCGAATGTATTAGTGGAGGCTCTGGCTAGTGGTACATGTTGTGTCACAACAAATGTTGGGGATTGTGCCTATTTGGTTGGGAATAGTGGCGAGGTTGTAGCTGCTAAAGATGCAGAGGCTTTAGCAAGTGGGATTAATACGGCTTTAAATTACAGTTCACAGCAATATGCACAAAAAGCGAGTCTTGGTCGTGAACATGTTTTAGCAAACTTTCAAATTCAACAGGTCGTTGCGCAATACCAATCATTATATCCAGCGATTTTAAATGAAAGTCCATCCTAATTAATAGAAAGGTGTGCTCATGAAAGAAATAAAGATTGGAGCCATTCTTTCTTATATAACGATCGGCTGTACAATGCTCTCCTCGCTAATTTTCACACCGATTATAATATCACTCCTTGGTCAGAAAGAATTTGGTTTATATTCCTTAATGATAGTACTTGTAGGCTATCTCTCCATTTTAGATTTGGGGTTAGGCAATGCGATTGTACGCTATATTGCTAGAAATCGAGCAGCAGCGGATAAGGTATTAGAAGCATCATTAAATGGATTTTTTCTGAAGTTATTTATTGGCATCGGCTGTCTTACTTTATTGATAGGATTTTTCTTATTTTCCCATGTGGCTATTATTTTTGGGCAAAGCCTATCGGGGGAACAATTAGAAAAGGCTAGGCTAATGGGCTTTATCATGACGATTAGTTTAGCGATGCAATTCCCGTTAGGTGTCTTTACTTCCATCCTACAAGCATATGAAAAATTTATTTTTATTAAATTAACAACATTATTACAGGTGATTGTACAGCCTTTGACAATGTTGTTTTTTTTGTTACAGGGAACAGATGCGGTGACACTCATCTATATTATCGCGATATATAACATACTTTTTTTAGTGTTAGATGCCATTTATTGCATGAAGGTGCTGTCCATCCAATTTACATTTACCTTCAAAAATACAGCACTTATAAAGGAAATCTTCATCTATTCATTTTTTATTTTTATCACGGTTATTGTTGATAAAATTTATTGGCAAACCGATCAAGTATTATTAGGCATTTTAAAGGGAACCGAGGATGTTGCTATTTATGCAGTAGCGATTCAAATTGTGCTGATTTTTATGTCACTAGCTTTAGCGATTAGCGGATTATTTTTACCTCGTATTTCTATGCTTGTAACAAAAGAAGATGGATTAGTAGAAATTAATCAGCTATTTATTAAAGTGGGAGCCATTCAATTTTTAGTAGTGGGGTATATACTAGGTGGTTTTTTCCTTTTTGGTCGTGAGTTTCTACTGTTGTGGCTCGGGCAAGATTTCATTGCCATTTATGCAATTGTACTCATTATTATGTTGCCGTTTAGTATTGATCTCATACAAAATTTAGGTCTTAATGTGCTGAAGGCAAAAAATATGTTTAAATTTAGAACCATTTTATTAATCAGTGTTGCCGTCGCAAATATTGTCGTATCCATTCCAGCTATCTATTTTTATGGCAAGGTCGGCACGGCAATTATTACAGCTTGTTCTTTATTTATCGGAAACGTCGTCATTATGAATATTTATTACCATAAGAAAATCGGCTTGGATATCTTTGGGTTTTGGCGAACTATTGGTAGGCTAGTTCTCGCTTTTGCCATCGCTATTTGCTGTAGTCGACTGTTATGGGAACTAACAAACTTTCATGTTACTTGGCTTTCTATTAGTTTATCTATTTTTTATTATACGCTATTGGCAGCTGCCAGTCTTTTCTGTATTGGCTTGAGGAAAGAACAGAGAACAAAGTGGATAGAGCTTTGCCGTAAAGGAGGCAAAAAGTTTTGGCGTTCAAAGTCTTAGTAAGTGTTATTGTGCCAGTTTACAATGCTGAGCAATATTTGGAGAAATGTCTCGCAAGTATTTGTCATCAAACATTAAAGGATATTGAAATTATTGCTATCAATGATGGCAGTCAAGATCGATCATTATCCATCTTGCAAAAATTTGCCCAACTCGATCAACGCATAACCGTTTTTAATCGCGAAAATGGTGGTGTCAGTCAAGCAAGAAATGTAGGAATAGAACATGCTAAAGGTCAATATGTCACCTTTGTAGATGCAGATGATTGGCTAGAGCTAACAATGCTTGAAGAACTGTATCAAGCATGCAGGTTGACTGGTTCCCATATTGCGAAATGCGATTTATTTTGGCAAGAAGCGGAAGGCAGTAGACAATTACATTATCCAGCCAACACTTACCGTTTTTACAATGCCATAGAGTGTTTACACAAATTATTTACTGAAATAGGAGAACAACATTTTGGTTTTGCCAGCTGCAAATTGTATGAAAAATCCTTTTTAGATTTGCATAAGCTAAGGTTTGATGAGGGGATGAACTTCGCAGAAGATACAGTTTTTCTAACAAGAGCTATCCTCAAAAATCAATCTATCTGTCATGTACCAAGACAGCTTTATTATTATAATGTAACCAATCAATGCTCCTTAACAAGAAAAGCGATGGTTCATTTACGGCATAATTATGATGTATTGTATAAAAAGCTCTTAAAAGAATTACAGTGTGGAGAGGTTTATGGTGAAGTGAAAAATAGCTTTCTGAATTACCAATTCGAAGGGTTATTGATTATTCTTCATCAAAGTGCTACTAAACAAAATATGAAGTATGAGCTTCAATCCTTTTTAAAGGCTTATCCAGACATACTAAAGGTTAAGTTAATAAATCGCAATATGAAACAGCTTGTTTTTTTAAAGCTCATCAAAATGAATTGGCTTACCTTATCCTCGACACTGATTTACATGAATGTGAAAAAGCCCAAAGTGATTTCACGCTGTTAGATTGTATTTTTTATTTTGCGTAATCCTTCGCCTAGCGGTACAATTAGGGATGGTATTCAAGGTGCGAAGTAAAGTCTCTAGCACAATCATAGAGGCGTAATGGAAAGAAAGAGTGGTTAAAAAATGAAGGTTTTATTTATTGGTGATATTGTTGGTTCAATTGGTCGAGATGCGGTGGAAAAATATTTACCTCGCTTAAAAAAGAAGTATAATCCAGATGTTGTTATTGCAAATGGGGAAAATGCTGCGGCAGGCCGAGGGATTACTCGTAATATTTATAACAGCCTGTTACAAATGGGTGTAGATGTCATTACAATGGGCAATCATACATGGGACAATAAAGATATTTTTGATTTTATTGATGACGCGGATTATTTAATCCGTCCGGCAAACTTTTCAAGTGAAGCACCTGGTAAAGGTATGGTCCAAATTTCTAAAAATGGTGTGACATTATCTGTCATAAATTTACATGGTCGTGTATTTTTACCTCCACATGAGGATCCGTTTACAATGGCAGATCAATTGATCGAAGAAGCTCGACAAATATCTCCACTTGTCTTCGTGGATTTTCATGCGGAAGCGACTAGTGAAAAAATTGCTCTTGGTTGGCATCTAGATGGGAAAGCTTCAGCGGTTGTTGGGACACATACACATGTGCAAACAGCAGATGCGCGAATTTACCCAAAAGGTACAGCTTATATTACGGATGTTGGTATGACGGGTCCGTATGATGAAATTTTAGGTATGACAAAGGAAAGTGTCATCTATAAATTCCAAACAAATATGCCATCTCGTTTTGAAGTACCGAAAAACGGACGAGAGGTTTTAAGTGGTTTCTTTGTAGAGATGGATGATCGAACAGGAAAAGCCATTGCCTGTGAACGCATTTATATAAATGAAGATTATCCATTTCAAGGATAGATAAGTCGAAGAATGTTTTTTTACGTTTCTTTTACGAGGATATAGGTTTCTTTGTCAAATTAGTCTATTTCCGTTTTACGGAGCATAAAATGTGCTACGGACAATAACTTGAGGTCCAAAAAGGGGGACATGAGTTGTTGAGCGTAAACACTATTCGCGAAACGGGGAGGAATAATTGTGGATTCATTAAAAGTATCATCACGCTCTAATCCAAATTCAGTTGCAGGTGCATTAGTCGCGGTAATCAGAGAAAAAGGGCAGGCAGAAATGCAAGCAGTTGGGGCGGGGGCACTTAACCAAGCCGTGAAAGCAGTGGCCATTGCACGCGGATTTGTAGCGCCAAGTGGCACAGATTTAATTTGCGCACCGGCGTTTGCCGATATTTTAATTGCTGGCGAAGAACGTACAGCCTTGAAGCTGCTAGTGGAAAAACGTACTCGATAAAAAAGTAATGAAGTAAAATGCTCTGTCACATAATAATGTGGCGGGCATTTTTTTCGTTTTCCTGTTTTACATATGATAGATGTCACTTGAAATAGGTGCGTGATTTTGCTTGGATTTGAAAATTACAACTTTATGAACAGGATTTTCAGTCAAAGGTCTGATTTTCACCTAAATCGTGGAGAAACAATAGTCCAGACGGTTTCTTCGTGTTAAACTTATGAAGGAAAAATAATAGTACACATTGGATTTAAGGAGTTGTTGACATGTTACATCAGCTTTCATGGAAAGTCGGTGGGCAACAAGGTGAAGGGATTGAGAGTACTGGTGAGATTTTCTCAATGGCAATGAATCGTCTAGGCTATTTCCTATACGGTTATCGTCACTTCTCTTCTCGAATTAAAGGTGGCCATACGAATAATAAAATTACAGTTCGTCCAACAGAAGTACGTGCAATTGCGGATGATTTAGATATTTTAGTGGCATTCGATCAAGAAACAATCGATGTCAATTATAAAGAGCTTACAGAAAAAGGTATTATTTTAGCTGATGCAAAATTTGATCCTGTTAAACCAGAGGATTCCAAAGCGCCATTATTTGCAGTACCGTTCACAGAAGTAGCAGCTGAGCTTGGTACTTCGTTGATGAAAAACATGGTGGCTATTGGCGCAACAGCGTCATTGCTAAACCTAGAGGATGCAGTATTCCAAAATGTTGTCGATGATATTTTTGGTAAAAAGGGCGAAGAAGTCGTTCAAAAAAATATGGAAGCTATTACACGTGGTCGCCAAATCATGAATGAGCTTTTAGTTGATCGTATAGGCGAATGGGAGCTTGCACCTGCAGATGGCAAACGTCGTATGTTTATGATTGGGAACGATGCAGTAGCGCTTGGCGCATTAGCAGCTGGGACACGCTTTATGGCAGCCTACCCAATTACGCCGGCTTCAGAAATTATGGAATATTTGATTAAAAAATTACCGAAATTTGGTGGTACGGTAATTCAAACGGAAGATGAGATTGCAGCAGCAACAATGGCAATCGGAGCTAACTTTGGTGGCGTACGTTCCTTTACCGCTTCAGCGGGTCCTGGTCTTTCATTGATGATGGAAGCAATCGGTCTTTCAGGTATGACAGAGCAACCATTAGTAGTAGTGGATACACAACGTGGGGGCCCTTCAACAGGATTACCAACAAAGCAAGAACAATCTGACTTGATGGCTATGCTTTACGGAACACATGGAGAAATCCCTAAAGTAGTCATTGCACCTTCGACGATGGAGGAAGCTTTCTTTGATACAATCCAAGCATTTAATATTGCAGAGGAACTACAATTACCAGTCATCTTAATGACAGATTTACAATTATCTCTAGGAAAACAATCTGTTGAGCCATTTGATTATAATAAAATTGAAATTCGTCGCGGTAAAATTGTGATTAATGACCTTGAAGAAGCGGCAGACAAAGCCTACTTCAAACGCTATGAAGATACAGAGGATGGTATTTCACCTCGTGTATTACCAGGTACACTACATGGTATTCACCACGTTACAGGTGTTGAACATGATGAAACAGGGAAGCCGTCTGAGGCAACGGGTAATCGCCAAACACAAATGGATAAACGCTTCCGTAAATTAGAGAGTTTGAAATTTGATAACCCAGTCTTTGTCAATGCACCACATGAGGAAGCCGAGATTTTATTAGTAGGCTTTAACTCAACAAGAGGCGCTATTGAAGAAGTACAAGAACGACTGAATGCGCAAGGAATGAAAGTGAATCACGCACACATTCGTTTAATTCACCCATTCCCAACTGCAGAAATGACATCTCTAGTTGCACAAGCGAAAAAAGTGATCGTTGTAGAGAATAACTATACAGGTCAATTAGCTAATATTATGAAGATGAATGTTGGTGGTCACGATAAAATCGCGACAATCACTAAATATAATGGTACACCATTCTTGCCAGGTGAATTAGAAAATCGTGTGAAGGAGTTGACTCGCTAATGGCAACATTTAAGGATTTTCGTAATACAGTGAAACCAAACTGGTGCCCAGGTTGTGGAGACTTCTCTGTACAAGCAGCTATTCAACGTGCTGCTGCAAATGTCGGTATTGAACCAAATGAACTTGCGGTCATTTCAGGCATTGGTTGTTCTGGTCGTATTTCAGGTTATATCAATTCTTATGGCTTCCATGGCATTCATGGTCGTGCACTTCCAATTGCACAGGGCTTAAAAATGGCTAATCGTGATTTACATGTCATCGCTTCTGGTGGTGATGGTGATGGATTTGCAATTGGTATGGGGCATACAATTCATGCAATTCGCCGTAATATTGATATTACTTATATTGTTATGGATAACCAAATCTATGGTTTAACAAAAGGTCAAACATCACCACGTTCTGCTGCTGGATTTATTACAAAATCTACACCAGGTGGAGCGATTGAACCATCATTAAAACCATTAGAGGTAGCATTAACAAGTGGTGCAACATTTGTGGCACAAGGCTTCTCTACAGATATTAAAGAGTTAACAGCTTTAATTGAAGCTGGTATTAACCATAAAGGCTTCTCATTTATCAATGTCTTTTCACCTTGTGTAACGTATAACAAAGTGAACACATATGATTGGTTTAAAGAGAACCTAACAAAGCTAGCGGATGTCGAAGGTTATGATCACTCAGATCGTGGTATGGCGATGCGTACAGTGATGGAGCACGAGGGCTTAGTAACAGGCATTATTTATCATGATACAGAAACAACGTCGTATCAAGAAAAAGTACCTGGCTACTCAGAGCTACCATTAACAGATATCGATATCAAAATGAGCGAAAATGATTTCAATGATTTAGTAAAAGAATTTATGTAAAAATGATAGAATCGAAGCATTTGGAATGATGACATTCCAAATGCTTTTTTTATGCTTTAGTAAGGAACCGCGAGTAAATATACTGCTTTCGCGAGTATTTAGTGATCAATCGCGGGTAAACGCATAGCTACCGCGAGTATTTAGTAATCAATCGCGGGTAAATACATAGCTTCCACGAGTAATTGATAAGGTTAGGATTACAGGTTTATCTCGAGAGTAGATCAAAGTCATTGCTCTAATGATTCCTTCATGTTACCCTAATAGTAAATTTAGTCCTTTTTATTGGAGGTAAGGTTTTACAACTAACTATCCTTATAAAGGACTTTTTCTATAGAAAAAAATGTTTTATGTGTACTTAAATGGAGGAGTTTTTTATGGCAGAAAGAGGTAGACCTAAAGGCGCAAGTGGAGAAGAAAGTCGCGCATTATTACTTGAAATTGCAGCGAAAGAGTTTGCGCAGCATGGATATCATGAAACGAAGGTGAGTACTATAGTAAAAAGTGCATCATTAAGTCAGCCTACTTTTTATCTGTATTTTAAAAATAAAGAGGCCATTTTTGAAGAATTAGAAAATCTTTTTCGCTTACGAATGATGGATTTAGCTAAAAAAAGCCGCTTACAGCCTGCATTGGAGCAAGGGACAGTAAGAGCGCGTATTATCTATAATGTTAAGGAATTATTAGCATTTTTTGCCAAAAACCCTAATTTAACACGGATTGGCTTTTATTTATCAACAAAGGCTGATGAAATAAAGGTACAAATTGTCAAGCAAATTAAAGAGAATCTGGATTATGAAGTAGATGCTGGCTACTTTCGCAAAGATATAGATACACATATAGTGGCAGAGTGCTTAATAGGCATTATTGAGCGATTAACATTTGTTCAACTACTGCCAAAGCTAAAAAAGCCAGAAGAGATAGCCACTGAAATTGTAGACTTACTCATTGAAGGAATGTTGAATAGAGAACAAAGTGTCCAATAGTTCAACTGCACCGTTAGGGAAAAAGGAAAATACAAATTTTTTCTTTTTTGTAGTTGAATATTACTTTTCAGTAATATAATATGAAATTGGAAATAAGTAACGGTTATAGCCACTAGATATTGTTATACATGTGAGTCTATTTATTTTAGTAGTAAGGCATATCAGATAGGAATCTACAGAAAGAGGGGAAGATATGGCAACAGTTGTATCGTTTTATTCGACAGGGTAGCAGTGCTTGGAATTCAAACGATGACGCAAAATGGTATTTTGTACCTTTATATTATTTTTGAGTAATATAAGTTGGAATTTGATAGAGTAACGGTTATAGCTTTTATTTCTAGAATATTGGATCCTATTTGGAAGACTCATACAAAAAGAGGTTATTTTTATAAAGTAATAAGAAAGAAGGGCTGTTATGAGAAAAGTGTGGCAACAGTTGATGTTGCTTTTTACCATCTGTTTATTATTTGCACAAGCTTTATTTGGTAGTATAACTGTGTCTGCAACAGCTAATGAGCCACTTACAATTATCCTGACAACAGAAGGAGAACCTTATATAGAAGGACATATCGCTTTAAATCCTGTCACGATCCAAATGGCAACTTCCTCGATTGATAGTGAAGGTATGCAAGTAGAGTGGTCAGTCAATGAAGGGGATACATGGGAGATATTCGATATGATGGATCCACTTGTCTTAACTGATGCAGGTGATTATTCAATTTGGTTTAGAATTATCGGACAACCAAATATCAGTAAGCATACTATTCGTGTTGCAGGATCTCAGCCTTCACTATTATCGGAAAGTAATTCCATTATTTATGTGAATCTGAATACTGTTGAAGGAAGTAATGATGGTACAAATTGGGTAAATGCCTTTGATAATTTACAATCAGCATTAGATAAGGCACAAAGTGGAGATCAAATATGGATTGCCCAAGGAACATATACGCCAACTAGAAAAGTGAATGGTAATGATCCACGTAGTGCAACATTTCAAATGAAAAATGGCGTGGGGATTTATGGTGGTTTTAAAGGTGATGAAACGACATTAGCAGAGAGAGATTTTGAGACATACAAAACCATATTAAGTGGCGCACTACCTAATGGTAGTAGTGCTTATCATGTTTTTTTCCATTCCTATTTCCTAGAGTTAGATAAAACAGCAGTTCTCGATGGTGTCACGATTACGAAAGGAAATGCTAATGGGAGCACTATGGATTTATATGGAGGAGGTATGTTCAATATTAGTAGAAATAGTCCGACTTTAACGAATGTTAATTTTTATGGTAATAAAGCGGGCCTTCAGGGCGGTGGACTCTACAATCATAGTGAAAGTAATCCTATCTTAACAAATGTGACATTTACTGAAAATGAGGCTGGCTTCCAAGGTGGCGCTATCTATAACTATAATAGTGGACCGACTTTTCAAGATGTAATTTTTGAAAAAAATAAGACAACTGGGTCACAAAGTGAAGGTGGGGGTATCTACAATTATGGGAGTAGTCCTATTTTAACAAATGTAACATTTATTGAAAATGAAGCAGAGAATAAAGGAGGGGCTATGTCCAATACGAAACAAAGTAATCCTAGTTTAACAGGAGTGAGTTTCGATGGAAATAAGGCCTTAATTTCAGGGAAAGGAGGAGGAATGTACAATAGCGAAAGTAGTCCAATGTTAACAAATGTACAATTTAATAAAAATGTAGCAAGCTATGATGGAGGTGGTATAGCTAATGAGATGAGTAACCCGACCTTAATAGATGTATTATTCACCAGCAATACGGCAAGTAGTTATGGGGCAGGGATGTACAATGCAAGTAGTGATCCGAGCCTAGACAATGTAATATTTATTGGAAATGAGACATTTATGTATGGAGGGGGTATGTACAACGATAATAGTAACCCAACTTTAACAAATGTAACATTCAGCGAAAATAAGGCAGGGTATGGAGGGGGGATATTTATAACTGGTCGTGACAGTACCCCAGTCATAAGAAATACGAGATTTAATAATAATCAGGCACTTCAGATAGGTGGAGGTGTTTTTACTTCCAATTATAGTAGTCCTAGCTTTGATGAAGTGAAGATTAATCAAAACCGTGCCATCAATGGAGCTGGTATGCATAATCAAGATAGCAGTCCAATTATTATGAATACTTTATTTAGCGGAAATACAGCAAACTATGGTGGAGGGGCTATGTCTAATAATGGTTCTAGCAGCCCGATTTTGACAAATACAACATTAACAAGTAATGATGCATATATTGGAGGGGGCCTGTTCAATCAAGATAATAGTAGCCCTAATCTAAGAAATGTATTATTCACTGGAAACAAGGCAGAATTTGAAGGAGCTTCTATAAGTAATGACTCTCCAAATAGTAATATAATCTTAACAAATGTGACTATTAGTGGGGATATTCCAAGATATGGGGAGAGTGCTATTTATGGAGGTGATCTAGTTAGTAAAATTCAAAATACTATTATTATTGGAAATAGTAGGAAAATTGCTATTTCGAATTATAAGGGCAAAGTTGAAAATAGTTTGCTAGATGTACAGGTAGGAAGGAATGTACGAGGGAAACTTATTGATGGGGACGGGAATACTACAGATACATCCAACTATATACCAACAGATATTTTTATGGATTCTAGCAAGAAAGATTATCGCTTAAAAGTTGACTCACCAGCAATAGATAGAGGGAAAGTTAATTATCCTGAATTAGCAGATGTAACAACAGATATTGCTGGCAACAAACGTATTCAGGGAATAACAATCGATCTAGGCGTATATGAAGTGACACCATTCTACTCAGTAATATATGATGCAAATGAGGCAACAGCGGGTCAAGTACCAGAGGATAGTGCACAGTATGAAGAAAATCAAACGGTGACAGTCCAAGGAAATGTCGGCCAGTTAATGAGGACGGGCTATACATTTACGGGATGGAACACCAAGGTAGATGGAAAAGGTATAGCGTATAAAGCGAATGACACTTTTCGAATAGGCACAACAAATGTGATCCTTTACGCACAATGGACAAAAAAACAAACTGCAACATATACGGTTACCTATGATGCAAATGAGGCAACAGCGGGTCAAGTACCAGAGGATAGTACACGGTATGAAGAAAATCAAACAGTGACAGTCCAAGGAAATAGCGGCCACCTAGAAAAAGCAGGTTATACATTTGTAGGATGGAACACCAAGGTAGATGGAAAAGGTATAGCGTATAAAGCGAATGACACTTTTCAAATAGGCACAACAAATGTGATCCTTTACGCACAATGGACAAAAAAACAAACTGCAACATATACAGTTACCTATGATGCAAATGAGGCAACAGCGGGTCAAGTACCAGAGGATAGTGCACAGTATAAAGAAAATCAAACGGTGACAGTCCAAGGAAATGTCGGCCAGTTAATGAGGACGGGCTATACATTTACGGGATGGAACACCAAGGCAGATGGAAAAGGTATAGCGTATAAAGCGAATGACACTTTTCAAATAGGCACAACAAATGTGATCCTTTACGCACAATGGACAAAAAAACAAACTGCAACATATACAGTTACCTATGATGCAAATGAGGCAACAGGAGGTCAAGTACCAGAGGATAGTACACAGTATGAAGAAAATCAAACGGTGACAGTCCAAGAAAATAGCGGCCACCTAGAAAAAGCAGGTTATACATTTGTAGGATGGAACACCAAGGCAGATGGAAAAGGTATAGCGTATAAAGCGAATGACACTTTTCAAATAGGCACTTCAAATGTGATCCTTTATGCACAATGGGCAAAAAAACAAACTGCAACATATACAGTTACCTATGATGCAAATGAGGCAACAGGAGGCCAAGTACCAGAGGATAGTGCACAGTATGAAGAAAATCAAACAGTGACAGTCCAAGGAAATAGCGGTCACCTAGAAAAAGCAGGTTATACATTTGTAGGATGGAACATCAAGGCAGATGGAAAAGGTATAGCGTATAAAGCGAATGACACTTTTCAAATGGGCACAACAAATGTGATCCTTTACGCACAATTGACAAAAAAACAAACTGCAACATATACAGTTACCTATGATGCAAATGAGGCAACAGCGGGTCAAGTACCAGAGGATAGTACACGGTATGAAGAAAATCAAACAGTGACAGTCCAAGGAAATAGCGGCCACCTAGAAAAAGCAGGTTATACATTTGTAGGGTGGAACACCAAGGCAGATGGGACAGGAACAGTGTATAAAGCAAATGAAACTTTTCCAATTGGTAAAGTGCATGTCATATTATATGCTCAATGGATAGTAAATCCACCATCATCAGGTGACAATACCACATCACCCAACGATAATGACTACTCTTCATTATCAACTGTGAAAATCACTTTTCATACAAATGGTGGTACACTACTTCCTCCACAAGAGATTACTTATAATACAAAAATACGTGATTTACCTTTACCTACCAAAGATGGTTTTCGCTTTGATGGCTGGTATGAGGATGCAGCATTTAAAATTGAATGGGATGAGGATACAGTTATTCGAAAGAATATAGTAATATATGCAAAGTGGATACCTTTGCTAGTGGACGAATCAGACACACCACTACCCAAAGAAATGGTAAGGTTTTATGATATGGATAGCCATTGGGCAAAAGAGATAGTTGAGGAACTAGCGATACTTAAGATTATCCATGGTTATGAAGATGGCACTTTCCGTCCAAATGAACCGATTAGTCGTATGCATGTGGCAGTATTATTTGCACGCGCCTTCGAGTTTGAATCAATTCGCTCAGCAAAAGCCTTTTCTGATATAGCAACAAATCATGTCTACTATGAAGAGATCAACACGCTACAGCAAGCGGGAATTATTGATGGGATGGGTGACACATTCCATCCAGTAGAAGCTATTACACGTGCACAAGTAGCAAAAATTTTAGCAAAAACATTACGACTACCTTCTGAGGGTACAAGTTCATTTAGTGATGTTTCTAGTAATCATTGGAGCACGGGTTATATTGCAGCACTAGAACAGGCTGGGATTGCATTTGAGAGTAATGGTGAATTTCATCCCGATGTGCCAGTAACACGTGCAGAGCTAGCGACATTTTTATACAGGGCACTCCAATTTTAAATATCTTTTTGTGTAATCTAACAGCTTCACATCGTTATGAACACAGTAAAATCAAATATTACTTTAGGATAATATAGATTAGCTAGAAATAGATATTTTTATTAAAACATTGAAGCTACTTAATTTAAAGAAGACAAAGATGATGGATATTACGAATAATGTGTAGCAACAAAGGGAAAAATATTTTTTGTTTGTAAATAGTCTAATAGATAGAGGAAATTATAAATTAAGTTAGTCTATTATTAGAAGTAAGAAAATACTGATTTTTCTATTTTTCTTGTTGTATATTACTTTGAAGTAATATAAAATCGAAAATAAGTAGTGATTATCATTAGCTTATCTGATGGTTGTTCACTCAATAAAAAAGAAAGTGAGGTGAAAAATTTTGATGTTTCCACCAATAGTGAATTTCCCAAAAGGTGATACAAAGCCCTTCGGTAAATAATTATTACCTCAAGGTCTGACTTTTTAGTCAGACCTCATCTTTTGAAAGAAGGCTGTTTAACATGCTTGAACCAATATATGAATTAGAAAATGTAACTTTCTACTATAAAAAAGGTAAATTTAAAGCAAATAATGGCATTTCACTGACCATAAATAAAGGAGAAATTATTGGCTTATTAGGGCCGAATGGAGCAGGAAAAACCACATTGATTAAGCAAATGATTGGACAGTTAGCACCAACAGAGGGATCAGTGAAGTTTCATAACCAAGAAGTATCCAAGAATACGAAGTATGTATTGAGACAGACTGCCTATTATTCACAAGAGACTTTTGCTTTATCATTTTTAAAAACATGGGAAGCCATTTATTTTACGGGTAGGTTAAAGGGGCTTTCAAAAAAAGAGTCGAAACAACAGACTGATGACATTTTGCTGAGGTTAGGCATGGAAGCTTATCGAGATAAGCTATTATCAAAGCTTTCGGGTGGCCAAAGAAGACTCATTAGTTTAGGAACTACTTTGATTGGTCAGGCATCCGTCATGATTTTGGATGAACCTACAAACGAGCTAGATCCATTAAAACGGAAATTAGTATGGGACATCATTCGTGAGCTTAACCAAAAGGGTACAACAATTATTTTAGTCACTCACAATATTTTGGAAGCTGAAAAAGTTGTCCATCGTGTGGCTGTTATAGATAACGGAAAGCTTTTAGCCATTGACCATATCGAAAAGCTGAAGAAAAGGGTAGACCAAAGAATGCGTTTAGAAATTTATGCGCAGGAAGCCTCTATTCAAAATATCCAAGACAGACTAAAAGCTTTTGGGCAAGCTGAATTAGTAGAGGATACAAAACTCACCCTGCTAATTGAGAAAAACGCGGTCCGTACTATTATTGAAATAATACAGGATGAGACATTGAACATCAGTCAGTACTCTCTGTTACCTCCAAGTCTTGAAGATGTCTATTCATTACTTCAAGAGCAACAAAGGAGTGAATAGCTTATGAATTCCTTTATTCAATTCTTTGTTGAATTATTTATTCTATTTCGTATACAAATAGCCATCGTAAGGCATCAATTATTATGGATCATTGCAATGTCTTCCATTTTTCCAATGGTTACTTTAGTGTTTCTTGAATTTTTACTGGGTGAATCAAGTTCAGAACAATTGGCACGATTAATTATTGGTAATATGATTTTTAGTATTCTGTTAATGGGAATGAATATTTTAGGGCAGGATATATCGTATCAAAAATTCGGAGGTTATTTTACATATTATTCATCCCTTCCCATCCGTAAAGTTAATTTTATTTTATCTTTGTTGTTTTATGGTATTTTAACTTCCTTACCCTCTTTTATTATTGTATTTACTTTCGGTCAGCAAATTTATGGGGTGAATCTTCATTTCGAGTGGCTTTTAATACCAGTAGCATTATTGGCGATTTTTAGTGTAGTGGGCATTGGTGTATTAATGGGGTTTTTATCTCCAAATCCACAATTTACAAATATTGTAGCCCAATTTTTACTGATGTTTGTCACTTTCTTAACACCAGTTATGATTGAGATGAAAGATCTTCCTATTATTCTTCAGTGGATTTCCTATGTGCTACCCACAACGTATGTAGCGAATGTATTACACGGTATGCTAACTGTTGGATGGTCCAATTCTACATTAATAGATGTTTTGATTCTACTTATTTTTTCATGCTTTTCTTATCTATTAATCAGTAAAAAAATACATTGGCGTGTTCATTAAAATATTAAAAATTGGGAGTTTAACATAGAATGAAAACTTTTGAAACTAAAATAGAACAGTACGCGGAGTTGGTCATTAAAGTAGGAATAAATATTCAACAAGGACAGACTTTAGTGATTTCTGCCTCAATAGCTGCTGCCGATTTTGTTAGAAGGGTTTGTCGACATGCCTATCTCAATGGTGCACATTATGTTTATATAAGGTGGATTGATGAAGAGCTTGCTCGAATTGAATATGAATATATGACAGAGCAAGGCTTAGCCTATACACCTGATTGGCTTGTGAAAGGGTATGAAGAAATGGCGAGTAGTGGTGCCGCTTTTCTTTATATAATTTCACCCCACTTGCAAAATATGGAGGGAGTAGACCCTGTTAAGGTAGAAAAAGCAGAGTATGCTTCTGCACTTGCTTTTCGCTCGTTTACCGAAAAATTGATTAGAATGCAAGTTAGTTGGACTGTTATTGTTTATCCGACGGAGCAATGGGCAGGGTCTATTTTCCCCGATTTAGAGCCCAAAAATGCTCTGGAAAAGTTATGGGAAAAGTTTTTTGAAATACTAAGATTAGAAGAAGAAAATCCACTAAAAGCCTGGAGGCAACATATCCAAACATTAAATAAAAGGGCAGCTTTATTGAACGATAAGTATTTCCGTTATTTACATTTCATTAGCGAAGACACAAATTTAAAAATTGAGCTACCGCAAAATCATCGTTGGGTTAATGGCTTAGAAACGAATGACAATGGAAGTTCATTTATTTGTAATATGCCGACTGAAGAAATTTATACAACACCACTCAAAAAAGGTGTAAATGGGATAGTCAAAAATACAAAGCCATTAGTTTATGAAGGGCAGATCATTGATCAATTTACACTTACGTTTAAAGATGGAGAGATTATTGATTTCTCAGCTGAAAAAGGAATGGAAGCATTACAAAATATGCTTAATAAAGACGAGGGAGCAAGATATATTGGCGAAGTGGCATTGGTTCCTCATGATTCTGCAATCTCCAGAAGCAATCTACTATTCTATCATAATTTATTCGACGAGAATGCATCCTGTCATTTAGCTATTGGGCAAGCCTATACATCAGGCTTGAAAGAAGAAGATCGTGCGAATCTAGAAAACATAAATAATAGTATGATCCATATTGATTTTATGTTAGGTTCACAAAAATTACAGGTCAATGGTATACGTGAAGACGGTACTGTCGAAGCCATTTTAGTGAATGGTAAGTGGGCCCACTAAATAAGGGGGAAAAGGAATGGAAATAGTGCAATGTAAGACTGACAAGGATTATGAAAAATTCGCGGTTTTCTTTTTGCAAAATAGAAATATATTTGATGATATGTATCCAATTTTAGATACACTAGGTAGTTTATATGTCATGATAGAAGAGACAAATCTGCTTCTCTTTCAAAATCCACAACAGGAAGTAATCGCGGCGGCGAGCTATACATTGGGTATACGAGAAGATCAATTTAAAAATAAAAATATCGTTTTTATTGATTGTGCGCTATTAAAAAAAGATTATCAAAATAGTCGATCCTTTGTTAATGGTTTTCTACAAATGCTTAATCATATTTTAGAAGAACATCCAGAAGTGAAGGAAGTCCAGTTTTATGCTTATCGCCATCATGGCTATATTCATCGTCTTTATAAAAAGTTTGCCACGGTTATTGATGAAAAAGAGGGCTATTTTGGTATGCAAGATGTTTTCTCTGTGGAATTTCATCAACTGACTACTTTTTTAGAGGAATTTACTAAAAAACAAACCATTTAAATCAAGCTTATGAGGAAGCATCCAATAGAACGATTTTTTTACACAGTTTGAGGGCTTTATTCAGATGGAACATCGCCACTTCATACCCTTGTCATTGGTGAATAAAAATGCCTAAAGATCTTTCTATTATAGAAAAGAGTGGGGCTATTTCAGGCATTCTTCCTAAAAAAAATGCTACAATAAAAGAAAAAAAGAGGCGATGAACGTGAATAACGTCATTGATTTTATTGCAAAAAAAAAGGAACGTGAAGACCGAAAGCGTGCTCAGGATTTAGAACGTTATGTAGCTACACAATGTAATTTTCAGCAGCCTGAAAATATTGATGCTCTTGTAGAGGACAAACTGATTGAAGTCAAAGATCATACGTTATTTCTTGGCTTTCTATCCATTTTAAAGGATGAGCAAATAGAGCCGCTAGATATTTTTCAAGATGTCTTTTCATTAGAACCTTCTCGTTTTGAGATGTCGTACAATATGAGATGGTGGTCAGTTGTACAACTGGCATTTACATTTTTAACAATTCTCAAGGAAAATGAGCCGCATACATATGCTGATTTTTTAGGTCTCTCCAAATAACCTAGGTATGTGTACGTCTGTAAAGCAAACGTACACATACCTAGGTTTTTCCTTATTCTCCTCATACAACTTTACAATTCTACTTCACTTATTCATTATTTTCATAGATATTTATAATTCCTCAATAATTTTTACTAAATATTTTTAACACCTCCATACTTGCTTAATGTTTGTTTTATACCATTACGGATGTAAGCAAATAAAAATAAAGCAAAACAAATGGAGGGTCCAACACATGGCAATTCAAAAACTGTGGAAAAAAGGTCTAATCGGTGCATTAGCCATTTCCATGTTGGCAGCTTGTTCTGACAGTTCATCTAGTGCAAATGAGGTAAACAAGGATTTATCGCTTGAAGAAATTACAGAAAAAGCAAAAGAAGAGGGCACTGTTAATTCTGTTGGTATGCCAGATACATGGGCGAACTGGGTAGAAACTTGGGAGGAACTCGGGACCGAATATAGCATCAAACACAAGGATACGGATATGTCGAGTGCCGAGGAGTTAGCGAAGTTTGAAGCAGAGAAAGATGATGCTACAGCAGACATTGGAGATGTCGGAATTGCTTTTGGACCAATTGCTAAGGACAAGGGCTTAACATTACCATACAAAACGTCGTATTGGGATGAAATACCTGATTGGGCTAAAGACGAAGAAGGACACTGGATTGTTGGCTATACAGGAACCATTTCTTTTTTGACAGATAAAAATAATGTGAAGAATGCCCCAACATCATGGGAAGATCTGAAAAATGGGAATTATACAGTCAGTATTGGGGATGCATTAACGGCTAACCAAGCACAGTTTGCTATTTTAGCAGCGGCAATGGCCTTTGGAGGGGATGAGTCGAACATCCAGCCAGGCATTGATTTCTTTGCCGAATTAGCGAAGCAAGGGCGTTTACAGGGAGATCCATCAGTAGCGAACCTAGAAAAAGGTGAAATAGATGTTGCAATCTTATGGGATTTTAATGCACTAGGCTATCGTCACCAAATCGATGAGGAGCGCTTTGATGTAGTGATACCAAAAGAAGGGTCTGTCACTTCTGGTTATGCAACGGTAATTAATAAATATGCCAAAAACCCACATGCTGCCATGCTAGCACGTGAATATATTCTTTCAGATGCTGGTCAAGAAAATTTAGCAAAAGGCTATGCGCGTCCGATTCGAGATAAAGTAGACCTTCCTCAGGAAGTAAAAGACTTATTATTACCAGCAGATATGTATACGAATGCACAGCCAGTAAAAGATCAAAAGAAATGGGAAGACACGACGAAGCAAATCCCTCAGCTTTATCAAGAGCAGGTGTTAATCCATGCAAAATAACAAAGTGGTTCTTATTGTCATCGATGCATTGCGTTTTGATACAGCCTGTACACATATGGGATTTTTGCACCATTTAGTCGAGCGTCAGGTGGCTGCTCGCTATAAGATTTGCGCAGAGGTACCATCATTATCCAGACCATTGTATGAGACGATTTTAACGGGTACACCCCCCATTGTGCATGGCGTTACTAGCAATATGACTGTGCGTTTATCGAATCAACAAAGTGTCTTTCATGTCGCAAAGGAGCATGGTTTGTCCACCTCCGCCTCCGCCTATTATTGGGTAAGTGAGCTTTATAATAGAGCGCCCTTTAATCATATGGAAGACAGGCTACAACTTGATACGCAATTACCAATTGACAACGGTATGTTCTATTTTGAGGATCATTATCCAGATAGTCATGTGTTTGCCGATGCAGCATGGTTAATGGATCAAAAGCAACCTGATTTCCTTTATATTCATCCAATGAATGTTGATGATGATGGCCACAAATTTACGGCGGATTCTGCTCAATATCGCAATCGTGTTTTAGCGATGGATGCCTTACTTTCATTATTTATTCCAAAGTGTATGGCACAAGGCTATGAGATAATTGTGACAGCTGACCATGGTATGACAAGTGATGGCAATCATGGTGGAACAACGCATGAGGATCGTTATGTCCCACTGTTTGTCATATCAGATTCCGTAAAGGCTGGTATAAAGGAAGGCATTATTTCGCAATTACAAGTTGCGCCACTGTGCTGTCATTTATTAAATATGAAGCCTGCAGAAGATATGGTGCCACTTTTGCTAGAAGGTGTGTATACAGCAAAAGAGGTGTAACTAGGAGTAGTCGCTCCTTTTAGGTTGGAGCGACTACTATCCCTCTTGAGCCGCAAGTAATTATAGAAAGAAGTGGTTGTGTTGATATCGAAGCGGCAGTCCATTGCTTGGCTTTCGCCTTTTCTTGTTCTACTCTTATTATTTTTCCTAGTACCTTTACTGTATATGCTTATTACGAGCTTTCAAAATAGTGAGGGCTTTACACTGGCGCAATACAAGTCCATTTTTACGAACGATTATATTTTGCAAGGATTTAAAAATAGCATAACATTGTCCGTTATCTCGGCTGTCATTGCATTGTTTGTCACATTGTTTGCTGTCTATGCCATGATGAAGTTTTCTGAGCCAGTACGGGAGAAAATTTTAATACTAACGAACTTAACATCCAATTTTTCAGGCATTCCGCTAGCATTTGCTTTTATTGTTTTACTTGGTAATAGTGGATTATTTACATTGTTATTTGACAAATGGGATATTGATGTGTTGACGTCCTTTTCTCTTTATAGCTGGGGCGGTTTGTTACTTATTTATATTTATTTTCAACTACCATTAGCGCTTATGCTGCTATATCCCATTTATGATGGGATACAGCAGCAATGGAAGGAGGCAGCAGCCCTTCTAGGGGCATCTAGCTGGCAGTTTTGGCTGAAAATTGGTTTACCGGTTATGCTTCCAGGGATTGTGGGAACCTTTAGTGTATTGTTTGCCAATGCAATGGGGGCGTATGCCTCTGCTTATGCATTAACAAGCAGTAATTATAATTTAGTGGCGATTCGTATTGGCTCCTTAATAAAAGGTGATATATTTGCTCAGCCAGAGCTAGCCAGTGCCATTGCGGTCATATTAGCAGTGACAATGGTGACGGCCATGCTTATTAGTGAGTGGAGTATCTCTAAAACAAGGAGGAAAGTAAAATGAAAAAGCGTGGCTTGGCTGATTTTTTCTTCCTTCTGTTAGTGGGGTATTTACTATTACCAGTGTTGGCAACGATGCTCTATGCGTTTGCAACAAAATGGAATAAAACGATATTGCCAGAGGGACTCACATTCAAATGGCTTGCCACATTGTTTCAGGATACCGAATTTATTCAGGCATTTGGCCGTTCAGTACTTTTAGCAGGTGGTGCAGTTAGTATCGCACTCCTCGTTATTGTGCCAGCCATCTTTGTCATCGTCCTGTACTTTCCTAAATATGAGAAATGGATACAGATGGCAGTGGTGATGGTGTATTCTTTCCCAGGAATTATTTTAGCAGTAGGGCTTATACGTGTTTATAGCAAAATAGGTATACCGATGATATTCGTTGTTTTAGGCGCCTATGTTGTGGGAATTCTTCCTTATATCTATCAAGGTACACGAAATAGTTTAAGAAATATAGATGCGAGGCAGCTACTTGATGCGGCTCAATTGCTAGGTGCATCCAAAAGGCAAGCATTCACAAAAATCTTACTGCCTACCGTTTATCCTGGCCTATTTGCAGGCGCATTGTTATCCTTCTCTGTCTTATTTGGTGAATTTGTCTTGATTAATCTTGTTGTTGGCTCTCGCTTTGAAACAGTTCAAATTTATTTAATGAAAAAGCTTAGCACAAGTGGACATATTGCTAGTGCAGTTGTTTTCATCTATCTCGTGCTAATTGGTCTATTAACATTTGTCATTGCAATCGTAACGAAACGATCGAAAGGTGCTACAAATCTATGAGTTATCTTGTTATTGAAGGACTTCATAAAAAATATGGACAAGCAACTGTTTTAACCAATATTCATATGGAAATTCAAAAGGGTGAATTTATCACACTGTTAGGTCCTAGTGGCTGTGGAAAGAGTACCATTTTGCGCATTGTTGCTGGCTTAACAGATGCATCGGCAGGTAAAATTTTGATTGAAGGAAAAGATATGAGTGGCGTACAACCGAAGGATCGTCAAGTGGGCATGGTCTTTCAATCCTATGCACTTTTTCCTAATATGACTGTGCTAGAAAATGTTGCTTTTGGTTTGCATATGCAAAAAGTCAGTAAGGCAGATATTGAACAGCGTGTTCAAGAAATGCTAGCACTTGTTCATTTAAGTGAGAAAGCCAATGCTTACCCGAAAGAATTATCTGGGGGACAACAGCAGCGTGTTGCTCTGGCACGTGCATTAATTGTCCGCCCTAAAGTACTGTTATTAGATGAACCGCTTAGTGCGCTTGATGCTCAAATTCGCAAGAAACTACAAGCCGATTTAAGAGCAATTCAACGAAAATTAAATATGACAATGATTCTTGTTACACATGATCAGGAGGAGGCGATGGCTGTTTCGGATAGAATATTCGTCATGAATAATGGCCATATTGCCCAAAATGGTACACCAACAGAAATCTATACGCGACCGAATAATGAATTTATTGCTAATTTCATCGGTCATTATAATGTCTTTCCACGCCAGTCTTTAGAGAAAATGCTTGGAAAATCTTTAGTAGAGCTATCCTCTAAATTTGCCATTCGACCTGAAGCATTGCATCTCGATCAAAGAGATGGAGATTTGTGTCTCTCCGGAATTGCCAAACAATCATTAATGAGTGGCAATATTATTCGTACTACGTTTGATGGGGAAATGGCGTTTACAATGGAACAACTGCATCAACAAGGCTATTCGATTGAAATGGGAAAAACCTATAAGTGTTATGTCGCACAAGAAGATGTGATTGCATTAGCATGACTTACGCAAAACTGGAAAGATTTGAATTTATTTTAAAACAATTAGATATAGAAGGAAAAATTATTGTTGCCAATATTGCCGATGCCCTTCAAGTAGCACCAGAAACCATTCGCCGAGATTTTGATGAATTAGAGCAACAGCATTTATTATCAAGAGTTCATGGTGGGGCTATTAAATACACAAACGTACGCAATGAACCGGTGTTTTTACGCAAGCTACAAATGCAAAAGGAGGCAAAGCGACAAATTGCTCGTATGGCAGCAAAACGCATTTGCGACGGCGATACTATTGCAGTAGATACAGGTACTACAACAGTGCATATGGCCGATTTTTTATTAGCTGTCGATGATATAACAGTTGTCACGAATTCGATTGCAGCAGCTATTCAATTTAATTTAGCTATTGAAGAACGACGCATGACAGGCAAGGTCATATTACTAGGGGGCACTGCGAATCCAAAACAATCTTCAGTTGCAGGTGCTATGACGTTAGAAATGCTAGATAATATGAATTTTGATAAGGCCTTTTTATCGTGCGGTGGCATTAGTGAGGGCATTGTTTATGATTACGATTTGGATGAATCTCTTATTTCTAAGAAAATGCTCAAGCATAGTAAAGTGAGTTATTTATTAGCGGATGCAGCCAAAATCAATGGCAAATCATTTTTTCAAATCTGTCATCTTGATGAATGTACAGAAATTCTTTGCGAAAGCACTTGTCCATTAGAATGGCAAGCTTATGAGGAAAAATGGACGGTATGTAATGGAGGGAAGAGCTGATGACAATTGATTATCATGTACATTTAGAAGAGGGACCCTATTCATTTCGCTGGCTAGAGCGTACATCACAGGCACTGGCGTTTTTCCATCAGGAGGATGAGATGGAAAAGGGCTCTAAGCAACAAATGACCTGTCAAGTACAGCGGCTAGCACAACGTGTGAAAAATGGCTGTTATAGTGAGGAATGGTTGGATTTATATCTCGAACAGGCAAAGCGGCTTGGCTTGCGTGAGGTAGGTATTGTTGATCATTTATATCGTTTTCAAGAAACACGGCCCTATTTTGAGCGCTTTATGAGGCTAGATGATAGCGAAATTGGACAAATACAGCGCTATTGGCTGGATCGCGTGATGACAGAAAATATAGATGCTTTTGTCACGACCATTCAGCAGGCAAAGGAAAAATGGCGTCAACATGGCATTACACTGAGGCTTGGTATAGAGGCAGATTATTTTGTTGGTGGGGAGGAGGAATTAACGGCTTTACTGGCTGGTTATCCTTGGGATTATGTGATTGGTTCAGTTCACTTTGTTGATGGTTGGGGCTTCGATAATCCGCAAACACAATATTTTTTTGAGCAAATGGATCAGCCCACTTTACAACAAAGTTATGAGCGGTTTTTTGGAGTAGTTGAGCAAATGATTCTTTCTAATATGTTTGATTTTGTTGCCCATTTAGATAATTTTAAAGTATTTAATTATCAAGTGGAGGATCGTACTTTTCTTGAAGTTTGGTATAAACGTATTGCACAGGCACTAACGTCTACTCAAACCGCCACTGAAATCAATGCCGGGCTGTATTATCGCTACCCTGTAAAGGAAATGTGTCCGGGTCCTCTTTTTTTACAAACCTTACTTGACCATGGAGTTGCTTTTACCGTATCCTCTGATGCGCATTTCCCGGATGATTTAGGTAAATATACATTTGCCAATACTGAGCTACTAAAGGGTTATGGCGTTCAAGCCATTGTCGCTTTTGAGCAGCGAGTTAAAAAAATGATCACGTTATAGGTAGAGAAAAGGCACTAAAGTTTCATTGTAGTGCCTTTTATTCGTATTACATAAGTACAATTTAGCTTGCATACAAATGATTAAATTCATTTTTATAATGTGAGGCGAATCAAATTGACATCCATTAAAGAACAACCTTTTTTGCCAATTATTATACAATCGGGTCAGCATGCCTATGGGGTAGCCCGCTCTTTTTATGAAGCCTATCGCATCAAAAGTCTTGTCATTGAGCCAGCTAAAAAAGGGCGAACGATGCGCTCACTCTTTTTGGGAGGCTCTCAGGGAATTGCCACGCAAAATAGCGGTATTCTGGATTTTCAATATGTGGAACATTTAGATGATCCTAGCCGTTTTGTACAAGCGCTAGTCGGATTAGCCATGCAGTGCCAACAAAAGAAATTGATTTTATTAGTTTGTGACTGCTACTATGCAGAGCTTATCATTAAAAATAAAGAGCTGCTTGAAAAGTACTTTATTTTACCTTATATTGATCAGGCTTTACTAAAGATGGTGCAAACAAAGGAAAAGTTTTACCAGCTTTGTGATAAATATCAGTTAAAATACCCCAAAACCATGATCATCACAAAGGAACATCATGCAAATAGTGAACTCCCGATCCAGTATCCCATTATTATTAAACCTTCCAATGCCGTGACCTATACGAACTGTTCCTTTCCCGAGAAGAAAAAAATATTTTTAGTGCATGATGCAGACGAGATGCAGCACATCATTCGCAGTATTTATCGTTCTAGCTATCAAGATGCCTTAATCGTTCAAGAATTTATTCCAGGCGATGATTCCTATATACGTGTACTAGATGTATATGTAGGAAGGGATCAAAAAGTAAAGTTGATGTGTGTAAGCAACAAGCTACTTGAAGATCCATCTCCGCAAAACAAAGGTATTTCTTTAGCTGTCATGACGGACTATGATGAACAGCTAATGGAATCAATTCGCCATTTTTTAGAGGAAATTGGCTATACAGGTTTTGCTAATTTTGATATGAAATATGACGCTAGGGATGGGGAATATAAGCTATTTGAAATGAATTTGCGAGCAGGGGCTTCAAGCTACTATGTAACAGCGAGTGGTCATAATTTAATGCAGTATGTGGTGGATGATTATTTATTCCAGGTTAATCATGAGCGAACATATGTCCAGACGAAGCATGTATGGTCACTACTTCCTCCAAAAACATTATTTAAATACATGAAGAATGAAAAATTAAAAATTGAAGCAAAGCAATTAATGAAAGAAGGGCAATACACGAATGCATTACTGTATAAAGAAGATATGAATATAAAGCGTTGGATGAAGTTGAAATTGTATGATTCGTATTTACATGTAAAGTACAGCAAGTATTTTAATGAAAGCAATGGTTAGCATATGCAAACAGAAGGATCGCGCTTCGAAACAGGAGGATACAAAGCCCTAACGGAAGGATAGAACATCAAAGCGGATGGATAATTACGCCTATCTTCATGTAATTAAGTCGAAACCACGACATTTGAGGCGCAAACCTTGTAGGAAGTATCAACTATTCAGTATAATAATAAAATGGGAATTCAAGTGCATGGATTTCGTTTGAAAGGAGTTACCTGATTGCGATGAATGAGGAACAACGCTTAGCTAATCAACAAGTCAATCAACCAAAAAAAGAAGACAAGCCTGAAAAGGATTATAGTAAATATTTTGAGAGGGTCTTTACGGCTCCTTCCTTAAAAGATGCTAAAAAACGTGGGAAAGAAGATGTCAAGTATCATAAGGATTTTAGCATTGCAGAAGAGTTCGCAGGAATGGGCAAAGATCGCACCTTCTATATTCGTACTTATGGCTGCCAAATGAATGAGCATGACACAGAAGTAATGGCTGGGATTTTTATGCAGCTGGGCTACACACCAACAGAGGTGATTGAAGAGGCTGACGTTGTCTTGCTAAATACATGTGCAATTCGTGAAAATGCAGAAAACAAAGTATTTGGAGAACTTGGTTTCCTGCTGAAATATAAACGAAAAAACCCTGAGATGCTAATCGGGGTTTGTGGCTGTATGTCGCAAGAGGAATCTGTTGTTAATAAAATTTTAAGAAGCTATCCACATGTCGATATGGTATTTGGTACACATAATATTCACCGTTTGCCAAACATTTTAAAAGAAGCTTACATGTCGAAGGAAATGGTGATAGAGGTTTGGTCTAAAGAAGGCGATGTCATTGAAAATCTGCCGAAAAAACGTCTTGGTTCCATTAAGGCTTGGGTTAATATTATGTATGGGTGCGATAAATTCTGTACGTATTGCATCGTTCCGTATACACGAGGTAAAGAGCGTAGTCGCCGACCAGAGGAAATCATTGCTGAAGTACGTGAGCTAGCGGCAGCGGGCTACAAAGAAATTATGTTGCTGGGACAAAATGTCAACGCTTACGGCAAAGATTTTGAGGATATTGATTATCGTCTTGGTGATTTAATGGATGAATTAAGAAAGATTGATATTCCACGGATCCGTTTTACAACGAGTCATCCACGTGACTTTGATGATCATTTAATCGAAGTGCTTGCAAAACGTGGCAACTTAGTTGAGCATATCCATTTACCAGTACAATCTGGCTCGAATGATGTCTTAAAAATTATGGCGCGTAAATATACACGCGAGCATTTCCTAGGTTTAGTGGACAGAATTAAAGCTGCTATACCTGAAGTAACATTAACAACAGATATTATCGTTGGCTATCCGAATGAAACAGAGGAGCAATTTGAGGAAACATTGTCCTTATACCGTGAAGTCGGCTTTGAGGCAGCGTTTACGTATATTTATTCTCCACGTGAGGGCACACCAGCTGCAAAAATGATCGACAATGTACCTGAAGAGGTGAAAAAAGAGCGTCTTCAACGTTTAAATGAAGTAGTGGGTGAATACTCACGCAAAGCATTAGAGCGTTTAAATGGTGAGGTTGTCGAAGTATTAGTTGAAGGTACAAGTAAACGACGCGACGATGTGTTAGCAGGCTATACGCGGAAAAATCGTTTAGTTAACTTTAAAGCACCAGCAGAAGTAATTGGTCAATTAGTAAAAGTAAAAATAACAGAGACTACATCTTATTCACTTACTGGTGAATTTTTGGAAGTCGTAAAAAATGAAAAGGTGGAAGCGTAAATGACACAAGTCTTATATACAAAAGAAGATTTAATTAAAAAATCACATGAAATTGCACATATGATTGCAAATACGCCAGAGGTTGAATTTTTCAAAAAGGCAGAAGCACAGATTAATGAAAATCAACAAGTACGTGAACGTATTGCCAGCTTAAAAAGCTTACAAAAACAAGCGGTTAATTTCCAACACTTAGGGAAAGAAAAAGCATTAAAAATGATTGAAGATAAAATTGCTAAAATCGAAGAAGAAATTAATGCCATCCCAGTTGTGCAACAATTTAAAGAATCACAAGGCGATGTGAATGATTTATTGCAACTTGTTTCAAATACCATCGCGAATAATGTTACAAATGAAATTATTCGCTCAACTGGTGGCGATGTTCTTCGTGGTGAAACGGGTTCATACGTAGAAAATACTCAGCCAGGTAGCTGCTCTTAATAAACCCTTGGAAATCAAAGCTCGAATGACAGCATTCGAGCTTTTTTCATGTCTTCTTCTATTGAAGCATTCCCACGCTATAGCAGACCTCTCACGGAAAAAGATCTGGACGATACTTTTCATTCTCTAAAAATATATGTTCACCCAATGGGCGCTACCTGCATATGATGGAGTGAAAAGAGTCGAAGGAGGAATTGCGCTGAAACGTTTACGACAAATCGTGACGAAAGCAGTAGTTGCCAAAGGGAAGAAGAGAACGGAAGAACGTGTGACATTATCACCAACAAATAAACCGACAAGTATTTTAGGATGCTGGGTAATCAATCACACTTGCTCTGCAAAAAGAGTCGGGAAATTTGTAGAAGTAACAGGGAAATTTGATGTCAATGTGTGGTATGCCTATAGTAATCATTCGAAAACAGCTGTGTTTTCTGAAACGATTCACTATAAAGACAAAGTGAAGCTTCACTATCGAGAAGGTGAAATTAGCGTTGGTGATGACGTTCGTGTACGTGTGATACAAGAGCCAAATTGTATTGAAGCGATTATCTCTCCATGTGGTACGAAGTTTGAAATTGTAGTGGAACGTGAAGTAGTTGTGGAAGTAATGGGTGAAACAACAATTTGTATTAGTGTCCATCCACTAGACTATGAAGAAGATTGGAGCCTGAATGATGAGAGTTCATCTTCATCCTCATCAAGCTCTAGTTCCAGCTCATCTTCAAGTCCTGAAGGAGAAGGTAGGTATGTGTTAGAGTCTTCATCGTTTCCTGATGAACGACCAAGATAAGTTTAAAAAACATCATTTTTTGATACATGCGAAATGCTAGCATCTTAAAAAAGGTGAATGAAGCGTTTCGCATGTATCTTTTGTTATAATAAAAATATCTATAAGGCAAGAGCGAGGGAAATAGTGATATGACAACTTATACACCAATGATGCAACAGTATCTACAGGTAAAGGAAGATTACAAAGATGCCTTTTTATTTTTTAGATTAGGTGACTTTTATGAAATGTTTTTTGAGGATGCTATCAATGCCTCACAAATTTTAGAGATTACATTAACAAGCCGAGATGCAGGCGCAAAAGAGCGAATACCAATGTGCGGTGTGCCGCATCATTCGGCTAAAAATTATATTGAAACACTTGTGCAAAAAGGCTATAAAGTGGCCGTTTGTGAACAAACAGAAGATCCAAAGCAAGCAAAAGGTGTGGTCAAACGTGAAGTGGTTCGGCTTATCACACCAGGAACAATTATGGAAGGGAAGGCACTTGATGGTAAATCCAATCATTTTATTGGCGCGGCAGAGCAACTAGATGCCACAACATTTGGCTACGCTTATTTAGATTTATCAACAGGTGAAGCAGTGGCGTCGTCTATTGAAGGCGATGGGAAAGCATTATTAATGCAAATGCAGGCTTATGGTATTCGAGAGCTTATTGTAACGGATAGTTTGCAGCTATTGTTAGCAGAGCATGCCGTCAATGCTGGTATCGTGCTTTCGATTGAAGTGAATGAAATGTCTATGGACAAAGCAGCAAGCTATTTAGAAGCTGTACCACAACCGTTACAAATTGCGTGTCTTCGCTTGTTAGCTTATATCGATCAAACGCAAATGCGATCTTTATCACATATTCAAGCATTTACGTTTAATGAAATCAAAGATTATTTACGCATTGATTCTAGCTCTAAGCGAAATTTAGAGCTTATTCAATCGATTCGTGGTGGAGATCAAAAAGGGACACTTTTATGGCTATTAGATGACACCGTGACAGCGATGGGTGGGCGAAAATTAAAACAATGGCTACACCAGCCGCTTGCCACACGTTCAGCTATAGAAGCTAGACTAGCGATTGTTACGGATTTATTGGAAGAATATTTTATACGAACAGAGCTCCAAGCATCCTTAAAACAAGTATATGATTTAGAGCGGTTGGCTGGTCGTGTTGCTTTTGGCAATGTGGGTGGACGAGATTTAGCCCAGCTGCGTGATTCTTTACGCCAAGTACCGGCTATTCAGCAACAGTTGATGGGGTCAAATAAAGAAACATTACAGCAATTAGGTGTGGAACTTGATACATGTACAGATGTCGAGGAACTGTTAGCAAAAGCGATTACAGATAATCCACCTATTACCATTAAAGAAGGGGATGTCATCCGTGATGGCTATAATGAACGCTTAGACGAACTGCGCTATGCTGCTCGTAATGGTAAGGATTGGATTGCCCAGCTTGAACAAGAAGAGCGTGTGAAAACGGGGATTAAAAATTTAAAAATAGGCTATAATCGCATTTTTGGTTACTACATTGAAATTACAAAATCAAATATTCATTTAGCGGATTTAACACGCTATGAGCGCAAACAAACGCTGGCGAATGCGGAGCGCTATATTACACAGGAACTAAAAGAAAAAGAAGCATTGATTTTAAATGCTGAAGAAGAAAGCTTAACATTAGAGTACAACCTGTTTGTGGAAATTCGTGATGCATTAAAAGCTTATATTCCACGTGTCCAAGCACTGGCAGCAAGCATTAGTGAGCTAGATGTTTTACTAAGCTTTGCGAGCGTCTCAGAAAAATACCGTTTTACGAAACCAGAATTTCATGGTGGACGTGCCCTAGAAATTATTGAAGGACGCCATCCTGTAGTTGAAAAAATGCTGAATAAGCAAATGTATGTGCCAAACGATTGTGTGCTAGAAGAGCAGAACAATATGATGCTTATTACAGGGCCGAATATGTCTGGTAAAAGTACTTATATGCGTCAAGTAGCATTAATTGTTGTCATGGCGCAAATGGGCTGCTATGTACCTGCTGAAAAAGCAAAATTGCCTATTACCGATCAAATTTTTACTCGAATTGGAGCGGCCGATGATTTAGCAGCAGGGCAATCTACATTTATGGTGGAGATGCTTGAATCGCAACATGCTATTATGCATGCAACGAAAAATAGCTTGATGCTATTTGATGAAATTGGACGTGGAACATCAACCTATGATGGTATGAGTTTGGCACAATCGATGATGGAGTATATTCATGACAAAATTGGAGCAAATACGTTATTTTCTACGCACTATCATGAATTGACAGCACTTGAAAAGGATTTGCCACGCTTACAAAATGTGCATGTTTCGGCCACTGAAAAAAATGGTACGGTCGTTTTCCTGCATAAGGTGAAAAAAGGCGCGGCTGATAAATCCTATGGTATCCATGTGGCACAACTTGCTCAATTACCAGAAGAAATTTTAGCTAGAGCACGTGTATTACTTGAGAACTTTGAGGCAGGGAAAGAGGTAGTTGCCGAAACACAGGTGATAGCTGAACAACCAGTGCAGATGTCTTTATTTGCAGAAGCAGAGCCGCTTTCACCAGCCGAGGCAGAGGTGCTAAAGAAATTAGAAAAGGTAAATATTTTAGGTACATCACCAATGCAGGCGATGAATATTTTATATGAGCTACAGCAAGAGCTAGTGAACGCTAAAAAATAAAGGAGTGATACGTTAGTGGGAAACATACAAATTATGGACGAATGGCTATCCAATAAAATCGCAGCAGGAGAGGTAGTAGAAAGACCAGCTTCTGTTGTCAAAGAGCTAGTGGAAAATGCTATTGATGCTGGAAGTACGTCCATTGATGTTTTTTTACTAGAAGCGGGTCTCACTTCCATTCAAGTAATAGATAATGGTAGCGGTATGGATGAAGAGGATGCAGTAATATCATTCTCTCGTCATGCTACTAGTAAAATTCATCAAGAACATGATTTATTCCGTATTCGAACACTTGGCTTCCGTGGCGAGGCTTTAGCATCTATCGCCTCTGTTTCCAAAATGACATTGATTACATCAAATGGTGAATCTGGTACTCATTTAGAGCTTGAAGGTGGACATATCCTCACTCATAAGCCTGGTCCGTTGCGCAAAGGGACTGATTTAACAGTATCACAGCTATTCTTTAATACACCCGCCCGCTTAAAATATATGAAAACCATTCAAACCGAACTTGGGCATACAATAGACCTGATGAATCGCCTCGCACTTGGTAACCCACAAATTGCATTTAGATTACTGCATAATGGTCAACAATTACTGCAAACAAATGGTCGAGGAGATGTACAACAAGTACTTGCTGCTATTTATGGTGTACATAATGCCAAGAAAATGGTGTCATTTCAAGGCGAGTCATATGATTATCGAATTTCTGGCTTTGTAACCTTACCAGAGGTAACACGTGCTTCTAAAAATTATATGTCCCTATTTGTCAATGGTCGCTGGGTCAAGCATTATTTAGTACAAAAGGCTATTGTCGATGCCTATCATACGTATTTACCTATTGAGCGTTTTCCAATAGTTGTTCTTTATATAGAGGGTGATCCCTACTTAACAGATGTGAATGTGCATCCTGCAAAACATCAAATTCGTTTAAGTAAAGAGCCTGAGCTTTTGAAGTTAATAGAAGAAACCATTCGTGAAAAGATACGCAACATTATTCGAGTCCCACAAATGGAGAAGAAAGAAAAAATCGTTAAACCAGTTACGGAGCAATTAAATATTTGGAAGCCTGCCCCTAAGATTAATGTGGAGAAAATGAATGCCATCGTAGAAAAACTTTATGATGTCCAAACCATTCAAGAAAACAATCGTGAACAGATAGTGGAGCCTATGCCTATTTCTACTGTTCAGGAGGAAAGTTGGCAGCCAACACCACAAATGGACGCTGAAACAGTTGATGAAGTAACGATCGTTGCACATTCGGAAGTATTGGAAGAGGCACCTACGAAGGAACCTTTTCCTGAACTAGAAGTAGTAGGGCAAATCCATGGCACATACATTGTCGCGCAAATGGAGGATGGTTTTTACTTAATTGATCAGCATGCCGCACAGGAACGCATTAAATACGAATTTTTCCGTGAAAAAGTCGGTCAAGTCAATCCTCATGAACGTCAGGCATTATTGTTGCCACTAACATTCCATTATGCAGCTGATGAGGCACTGATATTAAGAGAGCACAAGCATGAGTTAGAAGCTGTAGGCGTATTCTTAGAGGAATTTGGACAGTCATCTTTCGTTGTGCGTGAGCATCCGAGCTGGTTCCCACAAGGGGAGGAACAGGAAATCATAGAGGATTTAATTGAACAGGTGCTGACAACTAAAAAGGCTGATATCAAAAAACTACGTGAGGCAGCAGCGATTATGATGAGCTGTAAGAAATCGATCAAAGCCAATCATTATTTAACAAAAGAACAAATGGAAATATTGCTACGAGATTTACGCAATGCAGATAATCCATTTACATGCCCACACGGACGTCCAGTGCTTATCCATTTTACATCATATGAAGTGGAAAAAATGTTCAAACGGGTTATGTAATGAAAAGGGGGAAAATGGATGGGCGAATTTATTTTAGCGATTGATCAAGGAACGACAAGTTCAAGAGCCATTTTATTTAATAAAAAAGGTGAAATTGTTCATGTCGCACAAAAGGAATTTCAACAAATTTTTCCAAAGGCTGGCTGGGTAGAGCATAATGCAAATGAAATATGGGGCTCTATTTTGTCCGTTATTGCAGCCGTATTGACCGAAAGTGGGCATGAAGCAAGTGAGGTTCATGCGATCGGTATTACCAATCAGCGCGAAACGACCGTTGTGTGGGATAAACACACAGGTCAGCCGATTTACAATGCGATTGTCTGGCAATCACGCCAAACACAGGACATTGTGAATGCCTTAAAAGAACAGGGGCATGAAGAACGTTTTCAGCAAAAGACAGGGCTACGCCTAGATGCTTATTTTTCAGCGACAAAAATTAAATGGATCTTAGATAATGTGGATGGCGCCCGTGAAAAGGCTAACAATGGAGATTTATTATTCGGCACGATTGATTCCTGGATAGTTTGGCGATTATCAAAGGGAAAGGCTCATGTGACCGATTACTCAAACGCAGCTCGAACTTTGCTCTACAATATTCACGAATTGCGGTGGGATGAGGAGCTTTGCCAGCTTTTAGATATTCCGATGTCCATGCTCCCTGAAGTAAGGAATTCATCAGAAATATACACAGAAACGGCTCCAAGTATATTCTTTGGAGAAAAAATCCCGATTGCTGGTATTGCGGGTGATCAGCAAGCCGCGCTCTTTGGTCAAACTTGCTTTACCAAAGGAATGGCGAAAAACACGTATGGCACAGGCTGCTTTATGCTATTAAATACTGGACGGCAGGCAGTGACATCTGAAAATGGTTTATTGACGACCATTGCTTGGGGAATAGATGGGACGGTGACCTATGCATTGGAAGGTAGTGTTTTTGTAGCAGGGTCAGCTATCCAATGGCTTCGTGATGGACTACGGATGATTCGTACAGCTGAGGATTCTGAAACCTATGCTAGAAAAGTAGACAATACGGATGGCGTCTATGTTGTCCCCGCCTTTGTTGGGCTCGGTACACCTTACTGGGATACTGATGCTCGTGGCGCCATTTTCGGCTTAACACGAGGAACATCAAAAGAACATTTTATTCGCGCAACACTTGAATCATTAGCCTATCAGACGAAAGATGTACTGGATGCAATGGAGGAAGCAGCGGGTACTCCGATTGAAGTACTCCGTGTAGATGGTGGAGCTGTCAAAAATCAATTTTTAATGCAGTTCCAAAGTGATGTTTTACAGCTACAAGTTGAACTAGCAAAATTGAATGAGTCGACAGCACTCGGTGCAGCCTATTTAGCGGGGCTCGCGACACGCTTTTGGCCAAACCAAGAGGCTTTATCCACATTATGGGTGAGTGGGCAAACCTACCAACCTCACATGGATGAAGTGCAAGCCACAGCTCTGTACACAGGCTGGCAGAAGGCTGTAGAGGCAACACGAATTTTTAAATCATAGCTATTGGGGGAGAAAGGTATGTTTTCATTTGAGCAGCGACCAAAAATTTTATATTATCTAGAGCACTATAGCTTTGACGTATTAGTCATTGGTGGTGGTATTACAGGTGCAGGAATTGCATTAGATGCCGCATCAAGAGGCCTTTCTGTCGCATTAATTGATATGCAGGATTTTTCAGCTGGTACGTCGAGCCGATCAACCAAACTGATTCACGGTGGCCTGCGGTATTTAAAGCAATTTGACGTAGGAGTTGTAGTGGAAGTTGGGCGAGAGCGTGAAATCGTTTATGATAATGCGGTACATGTGACAACGCCTGAAAAAATGCTATTACCTTTATATAAAAAGGGTTCGCTTGGTCCATTCACAACATCTATGGCACTAAAGGTCTATGATCGCTTGGCGGGTGTCAAAAAACATGAACGTAGAACGATGTTAAACGCCCAAGAAACCCTAGCATTAGAGCCTTTGCTTAATCAAGATGGATTGGTTGGTGGCGGCTACTATGTAGAATACCGTACAGATGATGCCCGTCTGACAATTGAAGTATTAAAAAAGGCTGCAGAATATGGAGCACTTTGCCTCAATTATGCAGAAATGGCGGAATTTATCTACGACAAGAAAAAGCTTGTTGGCATTAAAGTGAAGGATCATGTAACGGGTAACATACTCGATGTCCATGCCGCACAAATTGTAAATGCGACAGGCCCTTGGGTTGATGACGTACGACAAAAAGATAAAGTAGCAGATAACAAGCAATTACGTCTGACAAAGGGCGTTCATATTGTCCTCAAACAGAAGGATTTTCCACTAAAGCAAGCTGTTTATTTTGATATTGTCGATGGACGCATGGCCTTTGCTATTCCTCGAGATGGCAAAACCTATGTAGGGACGACGGATACTGTTTTTGAGGGTAATCCTGTACATCCAGTGGCAACACAGCAAGATGTGGATTATTTAATTGAGGCAGCTAAAAAGGTCTTTCCAACAGCTACTATTACAAGAGAAACAATTGAATCCTCCTGGGCAGGCGTACGACCACTAATTTATGAAAAAGGCAAGGACCCATCTGAAATTTCAAGAAAAGATGAAATTTGGACAGCGCCCAGTGGTTTAATGACGATTGCTGGTGGCAAGCTCACAGGCTATCGCCAAATGGCTGAAACGATTGTCGATAAAATTGTGAAGGCACGTCGTTACAAGCATGCGAGTGCCTGTTTAACTCGTGAGCTAGCACTTTCTGGCGCAAAAGGAATCAACGCTATTAATTTCCCTGATTATATTGCCTATAAAGCACGAGAAGGTGTACAATACGGCTTAAATTATGATGAAGCCAAACAGCTTGTACAAAAGTATGGCACGAATGTAGATGCCTTATTTGATCGTGTGAAATTTTTACATGAACATGGCAGTACAATGCCTCTTGCCCTACATGCTATGCTACTGTATGGCATAGAAGCCGAAATGATCTATACACCTAGCGACTTCTTTATTCGTCGTACGGGCTTATTATACTTTGATATTGAAGCAGTAAAGCTTTATAAGCAGCAAGTGATTCAGGTGATGCAACAACGCTTGAATTATACAGAGGAACAAAAAAACAGGTATATTGCTGAATTAGAGCAAGCCATTATCGATGCAACAAATTTTGTGAAAGAAGGGGAGTAAGAGATGGAGCGTTATATTCAAATGTCGGATGAACATTTTGTCTTCACTCGAACATTGGAGCCTTCAACGCCATGTATTGGACATATTCACATTTTGCATGGCATGGCAGAGCACAGTGGGCGCTATTTAACATTTGCGAAAACACTCAACGCAGCAGGCTATGTCGTGACGATGCACGATCATCGTGGACATGGTGAAACGGCAGCTTATAATGGAACATTAGGCTTCTTTGCTGAAGAAAACGGCTTTGAGCGTGTTGTAAAAGATGCTCATGAGGTGATCACACAATTACATGCATTGTACGCTGATGTACCATTAATTCTTTTTGGTCATAGTATGGGGTCTTTCATTACTAGACGCTATATTCAACTATACGGAGAGCAAGTAGACAATGTTATTCTCTGTGGTACTGGAAATGTGACAGCCTTACATGCTGTTGGAAATATTTTAGCTAAGGCATTAGCAAAGGGGCTAGGGAAAGAAACTGAAAGTAAGCTGTTAAATCAACTGAGTTTTGGTAGCTTTAATAAACAATTTCCGAATCCAAAGACTGCCTATGACTGGTTATGTTCAGTTCAACAAGAGGTGCAAAAGTATATAGACGATCCCTATTGTGGCTTTATTCCAACGAATCAATTTTTTGTAGATTTAACAACGGGCTTTGCAACACTAAATCGTAAAAAAGAATTAGCAAGAGTAAGAAAAGATCTTCCTATTCTCTTGATAAGTGGCAGTAAAGATCCCGTCGGTGAACAGGGGCTAGGCGTTTACACAGTTGCTGAACAGTTAGCAGCGGTGGGCATAGAGGATGTAACGGTTTATTTATTCGAGGATAAACGACATGAAATTTTAAATGAAGACAATCAAGAAGCAGTCTTTCAAGTTTTAATACGGTGGTTAGAAAAATATGATAGAAATTAAATTACAGCAGGCAGAGGTCATAGCGATTGTGGGACCGACTGCCTCTGGTAAAACGGCTTTAAGCATTGAATTGGCAAAGAAATATAACGGTGAAGTCATTAATGGTGACTCTATGCAAATATATAAAGGGCTCGATATCGGGACAGCTAAAATTACGGAAGAAGAGATGGAGGGCATTCCTCATCATTTACTAAGTTTTTTAGAGCCGACAGCATCTTTTTCAGTGGCAGACTATCAAAAATTGGTACGCGCAAAGATTGCGGAAATTCAATCTCGTCAAAAATTACCTATTATAGTAGGAGGCTCAGGCTTATATGTACAAGCTGTCCTCTATGATTTCCAATTTACTGATGAAAAAGTAGATGAGCGAGCACGTAAAGCCTACTATGAGGAATTAGCAAAGCTTGGCCCTAAGGCAATGCATGACAAATTAAAACAACTAGACCCTCAAGCAGCGGAGACAATTCATCCAAATAATACACGACGTGTTATTCGTGCATTAGAAATGCTGGAATTAAGCGGTGTCTCGAAAGCAGCCGAAGCACAAAATCGAGGGGAAGTACCCCTTTATAAGCATGTTATTTTGGGACTAGGTCAAAATATGTCTCGTGAGGTGCTTTATGACCGCATTAACCGTCGTGTTGATTTGATGATGGAAAATGGCCTTTTGGAAGAGGTAAAGGGATTATGGCAGCAAAATATCCGAGGTGTGCAGTCTATACAAGCCATTGGGTATAAGGAATTATATGATTATTTGGATGGCAAATGTACCCTAGAAGCAGCCATTGATAGCTTAAAACAAAATTCCCGTCGCTATGCAAAAAGACAGCTTACTTATTTCCGCAATAAAATGGATATCCATTTTATTACGGCAGATGACCGATTATAAGAATAAAGAAAAATTTCTAAAAATTACTAATTGATAAATTGGTAGAACGTGCTACTATAGGAATGAAGAGGTAGAAAGTTAGTAGGGAGGCTATTTGATGAAATCAATCAACTTGCAAGATACGTTCTTGAACCAACTACGAAAAAACAGTGTTTTTGTAACTGTATTTCTGTTAAACGGATTTCAGTTAAAAGGGACTGTGAAATCATATGATAATTTTACAGTTTTACTGCTGGATGCTGACAATAAGCAGCACCTAATCTACAAGCACGCCATTTCTACATTCGTTCCAGCAAAACAAATAGAATTTTTAGAGACAGAAGTATAAAAAGATTGTTAAACAGTTAGTGTTCTCCACACTGGCTGTTTTTTTTGCTACAAGCTATAATGATAGTGGAATTTGATATTTTGGAGGACAAAGTTAATGAAAACAATGGAAACAACACAATTATTAGATCTTTTAGATGCAAATGAGGACCTATATATTATTGATGTTCGTGAAGAAGATGAAGTAGCACACGGCATGATTCCAGGCGCTCAGCATATTGCACTTGGAACAATCCCTGAACGTTTAGAGGAATTAGATGTAGAAAAGCCATATATTATTGTGTGTAAGGCTGGTGCTCGTTCTGCCAACGCCTGTGCTTACTTAGAGGCACAAGGATTTGATGTAACAAACCTTGAAGGCGGCATGCTGGCTTATGATGGAGAATTAGAATTTAAATAAACCATGAAAAAAGAAAGAGCATATACTCTTTCTTTTTTTATGTTGTTGAAAAAAATCGTGTCACTAGCAGAAAAAGACCTTTTGGCAAGGTAAGGGGTTGATTTCCGCTCTGCCAGCGTCCTTTCCAGGGGGCGTCCGAGGAGCTTTCCCTCACTAGCGTTCGCCCACAGGAAAGCAAGTAGCCTGCAACGGAAACCATTTTCACCTTTCACAAAAAAGCTATTGCTGGTTTTGTTTTTCTTATGCTTGTTTTTTCAGGGAGTCCATGATGAAATTAAAATTCTCCTCAAAATTTTTGTAGAGATGAACATTTTTTTGTCCCTGCACCTTTGAAGCATAGCTAGCAAAGTTTAGACCAGCGCCATAAATTTGTAGTGCTCCATTCGCCAAATCACCCTTTTGGAGAAGCTCAATGCCGTCTTTCAAGAAATTTTGACTCTCCTCGAAATGACACTCCGTAATGTATTTATCACCACTATGAAATAACTTTAAGTTTTCTAGTATTTTATTTGCTGTCTCTTCATTGATTAATTTTACGAGCTGGGCAATGCGTTTCACAGGTTTCAGCAATGGCGTTTCTTAATTCGTTTGCATTCATCGTATCTTCCCCTAACTTTTCATCGTTTTATTACTTGCTGAACCTTACCCTAATTTTAATATTTTAAATCCCGAATTTTCAGAAATATGTTATGATTATAGTGAATGAAGGAGGGATTTTGTATGTTTCGATCCATAGCACCCCCAACAATGTCTTTGCAGTAGAATCTACTGTTTAGGCATTCGATAATAGCTTGCTCATTTCGATAGATTCTACTGTATAGGCTAAAACGATATACGTAGAAAGTAGGAATTTGTAATGAGCGGAAAATTAGCATTTGTATTGTCCATGATTATTTTTGGCGCTGTCGGTGTTTTTGCGAAGTTTATTCCTTTATCCTCAAGTGAAATTGCCTTTTGGATGAGTATCATTGGCTCTTGTTTTTTGTTGGCCATATTTGTTTATAAAAAGGAAAGCTTTTCGAGGATCACGATTGTCCAAAATAAATGGCCGTTAATGCTTTCAAGTTTAGCATTATGCGGTAATTGGATATTTTTATTTCAGGCTTATAAGGAAACGACCATTGCTAATGCAGCACTAAGTTATTATTTTGCGCCAGTACTAGTCATCTGTTTATCTCCTATTATTTTAAAAGAGAAGTTAGTAGGGAGAAAAATAGTGTATGTTGGTGTAGCATTAATAGGTCTATTTTTGATTGTCCAAAGTCAAAGCATAGACAACAGTGGTCACTTTATTGGTATTGTCTATGGTTTGATCGCAGCATGCTTTTACACGGTACTAACCTTTACAAATAAACGTATTCGTGGTTTAAAAGAGCCCGAAAATACAATTATCCAACTCTCTTTAGCTGCATTTTTCCTCTGTCTCTATATTGTAGGGACTACGGGTTTCCAAGTGATGCAAATTAGTTTTGGGTTCGTTCTAGTATTAATTGTACTTGGTATTGTGCATGCAGGTGTGGGGTTCTTTTTGTTCTTTTTAGGTATGTCTCAGCTAAAAGGTCAAAGTATAGCCATTCTTAGCTATATTGATCCACTGACATCATTAGTAATCTCAACAATGATTATTGGTGAACAAATGACAGTCCTACAAATACTAGGGGCTGTTCTTCTATTAGGCTCAACATTACTAAGTGAATTGGAAAAGACATAAGCCACTTTATAGTTTATTGTTTAGTTTTACAAGTTTACTTTTCACATATTGACAGGAAAAGTGAGCTGTCGTAGATTTAAAGTAGTTAAATAAAAGCAATAGGTGCCCAATAGGGAGAATAGGGAATAAAGTGAAAAGCTTTAGCGGACCCGCCACTGTATAAGGGAGTTTCATAGTGAATGCCACTAGCAAATTGCTGGGAAGGTGCTATGAGATGTTGAACTTGAGCCAGGAGACCTGCCTACATGCTTTAGAAGATATAGATGATGGAAAAGTCTGTAGTTTATTTGTCATGACAATAAACTACAGACTTTTTCTTTTTGTCTTAAAAAGAGAGGAGCAATTATCATGCAATTACTACAAGACACGATACAAAACATCCAAGGTGCTGACCTGAAGGTGATGGAGCAAGCTAGACAGCGTATAGATGCCCTATGTAAGCCCCCTGGCAGTTTAGGAAAACTAGAGTCCATTGCCGTGCAGCTTTCTGGCATAACTGGACAATTATTTCCGGTGATTGATAAAAAAGTCATCATTGTTTGTGCAGCAGACCACGGTGTTTGTGAGGAGGGTGTAACCACGAATCCACAAGATGTGACGGTCTTTCAAACATTAAATTTTCCTAAGGGAGGTACAGGTGTTTGTGCGATTGCGGGCATTACCAATGCAAAGGTAGTAACAGTAGATGTTGGGGTAAAAGAAGATATTCCACTTGATGCAGGTGTCCTCATTCATAAAATTAAATATGGTACAGATAACATGGCACAAGGTCCAGCTATGTCTAGAGAAGAGGCTATTCAATCCATTGAAGTAGGAATTCGTGTGGCAACAGAGGAAATCAGAAAAGGTGCCAATGTACTTGGAACTGGGGAAATGGGCATCGGCAATACAACACCGAGTGCTGCGATATTAGCTGTTCTAACTGACTGTGACCCAATTGAAGTAACAGGATTTGGAGCAGGAGTTGGTCAAGGTGGAATTGCCCATAAAGCGGCGATTATTGAAAAAGCAATTAGCTTAAATACGCCTAATCCTAAAGATGTCATCGATGTTCTAGCTAAGGTTGGCGGGTTAGAGATAGGGGCGATGATAGGCATTATACTTGGCGCTGCAGTCCATCGTAAACCTGTTGTCATTGATGGATTTATTTCAACTATTGCCGCGCTCATTGCTTATAAGCTCGAACCAAAAGTAAAAGATTATATTATTCCTTCCCATGCCTCAGAGGAACCAGGGGCTAAAATTGCCGCTGCATTACTTGGCATTGAACCAATGTTGTACATGAATATGCGTTTAGGTGAAGGCTCTGGTGCAGCCCTAGCCTTTCCCATTTTAGATGCAGCCTGCTCGATGATGAAAAATATGGTGACTTTAGAAGAATCAATGCAGTTGTTAAAAAGATAAAAACAATAAAACAGCCAATGACTTAATTTTTGGTCATTGGCTGAATGGTATTTATGCACGATTTAATTTTCGTAATGGCAAGCGCCACTTCATCATATAGGAAAGAATACGTAACGCTGTAATTACTGCGAATAAAATATAAAGGAAAATGTCCCCTGTAAAAACCTCAAATCCGATTATCAGCCCTGCGAGAGCTGCCCAAACACCATAGACTTCATCACGGAGAACTAGTGGTTTTCGTCTAGCTAATAAATCTCGTACAATACCACCACCTGAACCTGTCAAAACTGCAGCTACAATGACCGCGCTAATTGGCATATCAAGCTTCACAGCATAGAGTGCCCCTTGAATAGCGAATGCTGATAAGCCAATAGCATCTGTGAAGTTACCCCAACGATGCCAATGCTGAATCAGATGATGTGGAAAAATAAAGAATATCGTAATTGCAGCCAGTGCAATTTGAAACATCATATCCTGCCCCCATAGTGTTGTGACAGGTAGTCCGATGAGTAAATTTCGAATTGCTCCACCACCAAAGGCCGTAACAATACCAAGTATATATACACCGAATAAATCGTATTCTTCTTCCATGGCAATGATTGCCCCAGAAATAGCAAAGGCAATTGTTCCTATAATACTAAAAACCTCCCAAGCCATCCCTTTCACCCCTTCTATCAATAAATAAACTTTTTTATAAGTTAAAAGACTTTTTTACGTAACAGAATCTATGAATTTAATAGCCAAAATCAGTCATTAAATACGCTTCTTGAAATAAGTCCGCACATTAGCTTAGCGTAAAATTCCTTTAGAAACAATAGGCAAGTTTTACAGGTGCACATACAAATTGATAAAATGTGATTAAAATAAAGAAAAACATTCGTCAAAAGCATTTATATACCAGTGTTTGGTTAGGGAATTCTAGAGTGATTGATGTCAATTTAGATAGTCAATAAATCTTACTGAATGAAATGCGGGACAATTGTGAAATGGAGAAGAAAGAATGACGTTTACATCAAATTTATCTACACAAACGATATCCTTAGCGACAAAAATAGAGGAGCAAGTGCGGCCTTATCATGCCAAGGTAGAAGAAATGGCATTTTATAACCAGCAGAAGGTGCTAGCAGCATTTCGCAAGCATCAAGTGAGTGACTACCACTTACATCCATCTAACGGCTATGGCTATGATGATGAGGGAAGGGATAACCTAGAACGTGTTTATGCGGAAGTATTTGGAGCAGAGGCTGCCATTGTTCGCCCCCAAATTATTTCAGGGACACATGCAATCACGCTTAGTCTATTCGGTGTTTTGCGTCCTGGTGATGAGCTGCTTTATATTTCTGGTCAGCCATATGATACATTGCAATCCATTGTTGATGGTGGTGATAAAGATACAGGCTCACTGAAAGATTATAAAATCGGTTATCGACATGTGGATTTACTAGATAACCAGGCCATTGATTGGGCAGGTGTAGAAGCGGCCATTACAACACAAACAAAAATGATTGCCATTCAACGTTCAAAAGGCTATGCAACACGTCCATCCTTTACGATTGATGAAATTGCTGATATGTGTGCAAAGGTACGTAAATTAGCCCCGGAAGCTGTTATTTTTGTAGATAACTGCTATGGTGAGTTCGTAGAGGCGCAGGAACCTACAGAAGTTGGTGCTGACTTAATGGCTGGCTCGCTCATTAAAAATCCTGGTGGAGGATTGGCGAAAATCGGAGGCTATATTGCTGGCCGAGCAGATTTAGTGGAGAAATGTGCCTACCGCATGACATCTCCAGGTATAGGTGCAGAAGCGGGAGCCACATTAAATACACTAGGTGATTTTTATCAAGGATTTTTCCTAGCGCCACATGTTGTATCGCAAGCATTAAAAGGTGCGATCTTTACAGCTGGAATGCTGGAGGAAATCGGTATGAACACTTCTCCAAGCTATCATGCGAAACGTACAGATTTAATTCAATCTGTGTCTTTCCAAACAGCGCAGCAAATGATTGCCTTTTGTCGTGAAATACAAGCGAATTCACCAATCAATGCCCATTATGCTCCGGAACCAGCATATATGCCAGGCTATGAAGATGATGTCATCATGGCGGCTGGAACGTTTATTCAAGGTTCCAGCATTGAGCTGACAGCAGATGGCCCAATACGACCGCCATTTACTGCTTTTATCCAAGGTGGACTAACATATGAACACGTTAAATTTGCAATTTGTAGTGCGGTTCAAGCCATTCAAAAATCATAACAAGACAATAGATTAAGCCTAAATATGAATAGTTTTTTACAATTTTCTATGAGATTGAAAAAAATAGTACCAACCATGTTAGATAACCTTACATGGTTGGTTGACAGTGAAAAAATTTCGTTATATGATAAGCGGGTATTGGAGGAGGACTTAAATGAGTCGTGAAATTAGACGAACTATGCCGTTATTATCGATGAGTATTGTGATGCAATTAACAGAGCTTTCGGCAAGACAAATTCGTTATTATGAAGAACACCATTTAATTGAGCCGCACCGAACAGAAGGCAATCGACGTATGTTTTCACTAAATGATGTCGATACATTGCTTGAGGTTAAAGACTACTTAGAACAGGGTATGAATATGGCGAAGATTAAAAAAATATTTGCTAAAAAGAAAAATCCTGTTGCTACAACTGATGAACAAGATTTAAGTGATTCAGAATTACGCCAAATTATGCGCGAAGAAATGCGTCAAGCACAGCGCATGCAAAAATCATCCATCCGACGAGGGGATTTATCTCGATTCTATTAATAAATAGGGTAGGGTAAACATAAAAGCTAGACAAATTATAGGAGTGTGGAAAACTGTGGGTAAATACACAAAAGAGGACATTAAACGTCTCATCGAAGAAAAAAACGTAAGCTTTATTCGTTTACAATTTACAGATATTCTTGGCACAATCAAAAACGTTGAGATTCCTGTAAGTCAATTAGACAAAGCATTAGAAAATAAAATGATGTTTGATGGCTCATCTATTGAAGGTTTCGTTCGAATCGAAGAATCTGATATGTATTTATATCCTGATCTTGATACTTTCGTAGTATTCCCTTGGACTTCTGAAAAAGGGAAAGTGGCACGTCTCATCTGTGACGTATACACTGCGAAAGGCGAACCGTTTGCTGGTGACCCACGTAACAACCTAAAACGTATTCTTAAAAAAATGGAAGAAATGGGCTTCTCAAGCTTCAATTTAGGGCCTGAGCCAGAATTCTTCTTATTCAAATTAGATGCAAAAGGAGAGCCAACGTTAGAAGTAAATGACCATGGTGGCTACTTCGACTTAGCTCCAACAGATCTTGGCGAAAACTGCCGTCGTGATATCGTATTAGAGCTAGAAGAAATGGGCTTTGAAATTGAAGCATCACACCATGAGGTAGCTCCAGGACAACACGAAATCGACTTTAAATATGCTGATGCTGTTACTGCGTGTGATAACATCCAAACATTCAAATTAGTAGTTAAAACAATTGCTCGTAAACATGGCCTACACGCTACATTTATGCCAAAACCACTATTTGGTGAAGCAGGCTCTGGTATGCACTTTAACGTGTCACTATTTAAAGGCAAGGAAAATGCGTTCTATGATGAATCTACAGAATTAGGTCTTTCTGAAACAGCTATGCAATTCATGGCGGGTGTTCTTGCACACGTACAAGGTTTCACAGCTGTAACAAATCCAACAGTTAACTCTTATAAACGTCTAGTACCAGGTTATGAAGCACCTTGTTATGTAGCTTGGTCTGCACAAAACCGTTCACCATTAATTCGTATTCCATCAGCACGTGGTCTTTCAACTCGTGTAGAAGTACGTTCTGTGGACCCTTCAGCAAACCCATATTTAGCAATGGCTGTTATTTTAGAGGCAGGTCTTGAAGGTATTCGTCAAAACTTAACGCCACCAGCAGCTATTAACCGCAATATCTATGTGATGTCTGAAGAAGAGCGTCAAGCAAATGGTATTGAAAACTTACCAGCAGCACTTGATGATGCACTAACATTACTTGCTAAAGATAAAGTAGCGCAAGCAGCTTTAGGTGAGCATATTTATGCAAACTTTAAAGAAGCAAAAGAAATTGAGTTCGATATGTACCGTACAACCGTTCATCAATGGGAACGCGATCAATATTTAAAAATGTATTAATCATAAAGATACCGAGTGCCTCATAAAGGTTACTCGGTTTTTTTGTCTAAACTTATTAGGAACGATGGGGTCGTGTGATAACCCCATCGTTATTTTATGATTAGCGCATATGTTTATGATGGTGTGGCATATGGCAAGGGTTAGGTGGCATACCGCACATTGTATGTGTTTCACAGCATTCGTTAACAACAGACTCTGTGCATGGGAAATAGTACTGATGATCAATCATATGTTTGTTCACCGTTGTAACGTGTGCTGGTTGAACATGGGGAACAACCGTATGGATATAATTTGTGCGAACATATTGCTCTGGTGGTAAAAACTGCGGTGGATCATATTGCATTGGCATCATTTGTGGCGGACAGCAGTGTGGACCTTTTGCCGGATGGCGTCTTCGTTGAAACATGTTATTACCTCCTGTTTTGATAAGTTGTAGTTCATTATTAAGATATGAGATATACGTCGATAGGGTCTATTTATTTGCCTATTAATGCATAGGTAAATCTAACAAGTAACTAAAATGCTAGAAAATCTTTAATCAACTTGCCTACGCCAGTGAGTGAAATGAAAGCATTCCATGTTGTTGAAAAAAGATGATGTCAACGACAAAAAAAGCAAATTTGCAAGGCGAGGGGTGATTTCCGTTCCGCTAGTGTCCTTTTCGTGGGCAATGATCTGCCTCCCCTCAACCATGCTGCAAATCATACTTACAGTAGTGAACAAAATAGCCCATTATTTCTACTTTTTAGAGAAAGGGAAGGCACATATTTTCAATGTGAAGAAGTAATGAGTCATAACAATCATCCATTTGCTTGTTTTCCAACACGATGATTAGGTTGAATAATAAACGTTCTTCCTAGCGTCATTCGCTCATTGTCTAGAGCAATCGAATTGGTTCAATGTCATGAATTTTTAATTTAAAATAAATTTTTATTAAAAAAGTATGTTTTTTGAAAAAATACATATTGTCAATAAAACAAAGGTACAGTATACTCTTTAATTGATAATGATTATCGTTGTCGACTATTTCTTAGGAGGAAATATATGCCAAAATTATCACTACAAAAAAAGAATTTTTTTGTACTTTTCACACTGCTATTAACCTTCGCGTTATTACTAGTGGGTTGTGGGGAGAAATCATCGAACTCCAGTAGTTCACAAGAAAATGACAAAGCAGAAGAAAGTAACACAGAATCAGAAGCTACTAGTCGTGAGATTACACATGCTATGGGTACTACAACGATTGAAGGAACACCTACAAAAATCGTTACACTATATCAAGGTGCTACAGATGTTGCAGTAGCAATGGGCATTAAGCCAGTTGGGGTAGTAGAATCTTGGACTGAAGCGCCTGTTTATAATTATATGAAAAATGATCTTGATGGCGTTGCAATTGTGGGACAAGAAACACAACCAAACCTTGAAGAAATTGCAAAGCTAAAACCAGATTTAATTATTGCTTCTAAAGTACGTCATGAAGAAATCTATGATCAGTTATCACAGATTGCTCCAACCGTTGCTCATGAAACAGTTTTCGATTTCAAAGGAACAGCTGAAATGATGGGTCAAGCAATGAATCAAGAAGATAAGGTGAAAGAATTACTAGGCAATTGGGATACGCGAGTTGCTGATTTCCAAACAAAAATCAAAGAGAAACTTGGCGACAAATGGCCATTCCATGTTTCCGTTGTCAACTTCAGAGCAGACCACGCTCGTATTTATGTGACAGGGTATGCGGGTTCTATTTTATCTGAGCTTGGATTCCAAGGTCCTAAAAATTTAACAGATGATTCATTGGAAATTGTAAAGCTAACTGACAAGGAAAGCATTACACAAATGAATGCAGATGTTATTTATATGTTTATGGAAAATGATGAAACAGTGAAAAAAACTTATGAAGATTGGACAAACCATCCACTATGGAAAGAGCTTGACGCAGTGAAAGCAAATCAAGTTTACCAAGTAGATGAAATCAATTGGAATCTAGCAGGTGGCATTATTAGTGCTAATTTAATGCTAGATGATATTTATGACAAGTTTGAATTAGAAAAATAGTGAATGAGGGATGGGCTGTTAAAAGTGTTAGAGAATACTTGAATAACAGCCCTCTCATTGTAGTGTTTGAGCATAATTGAAACCTACAGCTATATGCATAAGATAAATTGTGGATCAAGAAAGTTGGTATAAAATGAGAATTATTCTTTCTAGTACCTCGATGAAACAAATAGGCTTATTCATCAGTTGTTTGATCCTTTTGCTGGCATTTATAATCAGCATAGCTATTGGTCAAACGTCCATACCTTTCTCGTCAATCTATGATGCTTTTTTTCATTTTGATGCTGCTAATAAGGAGCATGTCATTATTCGAACATCTAGATTTACAAGAGCTGTGATCGCTACAGTAGTTGGCGCAAGCCTTGCCATTGCGGGGGCATTAATGCGAGCATTAACAAGAAATCCTTTAGCAGCTCCTGATATTTTAGGTATCAATGCAGGAGCCATATTTTTTATTGTCAGTGCCATTACTCTTTTTTCCATTCAATCTTTAATGAGCTATATGTGGATTGCTTTTTTAGGAGCAGGTGCAGCGGGAGCTATGGTATTTTTCCTAGGCTCATTAGGAAGAGATGGTTTAACACCGATTAAAATAGTATTAGCTGGTGCAGCGATTACAGCTCTATTTGTCTCGTTTACGCAGGGACTTTTAGTCATTGATGAACAAGGTTTACAAAGTGTCCTGTTTTGGTTAGCGGGTTCTGTATCGGGGCGTAGCATTGAAATGCTCATACCTGTCCTACCGTTTATTTTAGTGGTTACTGTTGTGGCAATATTTATGGGGCGTTCGATAAATATTTTACAATCAGGAGATGATATTGCCAAAGGATTAGGACAACGAACAATGATGACGAAAATCACATTAGGCATCATTATTATTATACTTGCAGGCAGCTCAGTAGCGGTTGCAGGTTCAATAGGCTTTATTGGCTTGATTGTCCCCCATATGGCGATCCATCTTGTTGGGACGGATTATCGCTGGATTATTCCGTATAGTGCGGTGTTGGGAGCGATATTGCTACTGTTGGCTGATATTGCGGCGAGGTATGTGATTATGCCATTAGAAATGCCGATAGGTGTCATGACGGCCTTAATCGGAGCTCCTTTCTTCATCTATATTGCACGAAAGGGGTTAGCAAAAAATGCCTAATTATGTAACAGTTCGAACGAAATCTAATCGTATCTCTTTTCAAATTGCTAAAAGAACAGGTTGGATACTACTACTATTAAGCTTATTATTAGTTATCATAACGATTCTGGGTTTATCTGCGGGTAGCGAATTTATCCATCCTTTTACAGTGGTGAAAGAATTATTGGGCTATGGCAATGGAGATTATGATTTTGTTTTACATACATTAAGGCTTCCACGCGTATTGATGGCATTATTAGTTGGTGCTGCGCTAGGAGTTGCCGGTTTAATATTACAAGGGATTATCCGTAATCCACTTGCTGCTCCAGATATTATCGGTGTAACGAGTGGTGCATCCATGGGGGCAATTATCTTTATCGTGTACTTTATGGGGTCAGTCAGCATTCAATTTTTACCGTTAGCTGCTATTTTAGGTGCAGGCATTGTCTCCTTTATCATTTATCTACTGTCATGGAGAAAAGGCGTCACACCTATACGTATGGTGCTTATTGGTATTGGGATTTCAGCCTTAGCAAAGGCCGTTGTGACGATGTTGCTTGTGATCAGTAATGTAGCCGCAACAACGAAGGCTTATTTATGGCTGACAGGTAGTTTGTATGGGGCGAATATGCAGGATGTCTATTTGCTATTACCATGGCTAGTTATTTTATTACCACTAACATTTATTTTAGCAAGAACGGTAAATGTGAAGGAATTAGGCGATGAAATAGCGATAGGGCTAGGTGTAAAAGTGCAAGTGTATCGTTTGCTTTTTCTACTCATTAGTGTGATGCTAGCTGGCTCTGCTGTCGCTTTTGCTGGTGGCATTGCCTTTGTTGGATTAGTGGCCCCTCATATGAGCAGAATGCTTGTAGGGCGTTCCTTTGCAGGGTTAATTCCTGTGACAGCTATTATAGGTGGAATCATTGTCATTGTAGCTGATATTGTGGCACGAACAGCCTTTTTACCAAAGGATTTACCAACAGGTGTCTTTACTGCTGCAATTGGCGCACCATTCTTTATTTATTTATTATTTAGAACGCGCAATCAATAAAGCTTCATGATAAAAAAGTTAAAAGCGTGAGAAGAAGGTGAAAGGATTTTGAAAAATGTTTTAGAGGCACAAAATTTACATGTAAGCTATGGTGAAAATCTTATATTGGAAGATTTGAATCTTCAAATACCAAAAGGGAAAATTACGGTACTAGTAGGGGCCAACGGTTGTGGGAAATCTACGCTACTACGAACGTTTGCACGGCTACAAAAAGCGAAGTCGGGTGAAATTTTCTTAGATGATAATAAACTCGATGCCATTTCAACGAAAGAGGTGGCGAAACGTTTAGCTATTCTACCGCAGGGTCCTGTTGCGCCAGAAGGATTAACCGTTCAGCAATTGATTAAACAAGGTCGTTATCCGCATCAGAGCTGGTTAAAGCAATGGTCTACAGAGGATGAAAAAATTGTGAACAATGCACTTGAGGTAACGCAGATGACTGAATTTGCGGATCGACCAGTAGATGCATTATCAGGTGGTCAGCGGCAACGTGTATGGATTGCCATGACATTGGCTCAAAAAACAGATCTTATTTTACTAGATGAACCTACAACTTATTTAGATATGGCTCACCAAGTAGAAATTTTAGATTTACTATTTGATTTAAATGAAAATGAAGGCCGTACAGTCGTTATGGTATTGCACGATTTAAACTTAGCCTGTCGCTATGCCCATCATATTGTGGCGGTGCGTAATAAACAGGTCTATGCGCAAGGCAAGCCAGAGGAAGTAGTGACAGCTGAGATGGTACAAGAGGTTTTTCGTATGGATTGTACCATTATTGAAGATCCAATATTTGGTACACCATTATGTGTTCCACATGGCAAGGGACGAACAGTTCAAACCAAGGAACTAGAGGAGGTAGGCATCAGTTGAGCTTAACACTGTCAGCTGAAGAATCATCCGTGCTATTACGAGATTATCGATTGACGATAGAGCCAGCAGTAGACGCTACTTATTCTATATGTGCCCAAAGTCTATTGGATACTGAACAAGCGCTAGATTATTTACAAAAAATTGCCCACTTCTTCCATTCGCCATCTACACTAGTTACGGCATCGTTATTTGCGAAGCGCTATAGCGTCTTAACGATGGCTTCAGCATTCTATGCTATGTCCAGATACGATAAAGGACTACAGTGTGGAATCGAAAATACATGGGTAGAAGCCGAATATGCGAAGCCATGGCTTCCAAATATTCGGCTAATCGATAGCACAGTGTCAATACCTACTGAAGACCGTGAAAAATGGCGTGATGAGGTTCTTAGAGAAATCTTTGCGAATAATTTAGCGAAGGTGTGGCAGTCATTAGCGAAAATAAGTAAAATCCCAAAATCAATCTTATGGGAAAACACAGCTATTTATGTGAATTGGCTCTATGAAACGAAAATAAGGGAAGGGGCCAGCGAGCAAGAAAAGGTTCGTATACAAGAGGATTATCACTATATTGTAAACCTAGCACCAGGCACCCTTTTTGGTGAAAGGAAAAATCCTTTGACGAACTATTGTGGGCCTAAAGTGACCATCAAGGAATCGGAGCAACCTGTACGCTTGAGAAAAACATGTTGTTTCTATTATCACACCTCTGATGAAGCAAATGATTATTGCATCTCCTGTCCAAAAATAAAAAGACAATCATAACCTCAACAAAATATTCTACCACCAAGAGTGAATAGACACTGATGAAATCATATAAGTGTTTATTCACTTTTTCTATCTTCGTAAAATCTAGCATGCCAATAAAACTTCTTTATCAGAATGCTTTCTAAATATGAACGTTAATCTATAACACATTGTCTTGACTATCAATACCTGCCAATAAATAAGGGATTGCAGATTTGATAAATTCTTCGGGCTGTCTCTCCTGAATATTATTTTTCCATTCTATAGAAGCACCATAGATTCCCCAGCTTAATATAACCGCAGTCATTTTTAGCGCTTCGTTCTCAGTCGTTGCATGTTGTTTCAATAACATCTTGTAAAAAATAATTTCAAGCTGTTCTCTAATAATACGTGCAATCGTCTCTTCATAGCCTCGATGACACCGATTGGATAATGACTTTTGAAAATTGGTTATTGCTTTAAAGATAATAACGAAAGCTTCTTCATTAAGTTCATTATGTTGAAGGAAATCATCATTCAAATTAACTAACAAAACTTCTGATAATACCTTCTCTAACAAATCATATATATCTTCGAAATGATAATAAAAAGTCGCACGATTAATCATGGCCTCTGTCGTAATATCCTTAACCGTAATATCCTTGAATTCTTTTTTACTAGAAAGTTCAATGAAAGAATCCATAATTAATTTACGCGTACGTATAACGCGAAGGTCTGTCTTAGGTGAGGTCATTTTATTGTCACTCCTTTTTTAAACAATTTCTTAAATGTGTTGTATAAACAACGCATCAAATAGATTATTGGTTTCTTGATGATTTTATTATGAATAAAATACAAGTGTAAGGCAAATGAGAGAGTAATAATTCTATGCTTAATTCAAGTAAGAAAAGAGGAAAATAAAATGAAGAACAATCCTATGATTTGTGATTTAGAGACAGGTGTATGTGGAGTAGCTGGAGAGGAGGAATTCGGAATGATTGATTTTAATCAACCAAAGAAATCCGTTGAAGTATATTATGTAACTGATCCGATTTGCTCTCATTGTTGGGCGCTTGAGCCTGTTCTTCGCCGTTTTATCGAGCAGTACGGCCACTATTTTAACTTTCATACGATAATGGGAGGATTACTAGAAAAATGGGGTGATGGTCCAGTTGATCCTGCAAATGGAATATCAGGACCTGCCGATGTTGTGGGACACTGGAGAGAAGTTGGTGCATATTACCGCATGCCAATTGATGGAACAGTCATGATTGACAATCCAGTTCAATCATCCTACCCACCATCTCGGGTATTTAAAGTGATTCAAAAAAATCATCATGATGCTATAGCCTATGAATATTTGCGCAGAGCAAGAGAAGCGCTATTCATATTCAATCAAAATATTGCAGAAAAATCCGTTATGATTGACATTGTAAATAAACTTGGTCTTGATGGAGAGGCCATTGTAAACGAATCACAACAAACAATCGGACAGCAGTTATTAAATGAAGATTTTGACCGTGCAAGAAACCTAGGTGTTAGAGGGTTTCCAACTATTATTATGATGAATGAGGACAATAAAGGCTTAAAAATTGTTGGTGGGCGTCCATTTGTAAACTATGTGGATGGACTAAAACAGGTTCTTAATATCGAGGAACTGCAACCAAGACAACAGCCATCTCTTTTAAGCTTGCTCGAAAAAGAAAAACTTCTATTTTCGAAAGAAATTGAAGTCATGTATGATCTGGAAAAGTTAGAGGTTACGTCTTATGTGAAAAAAGAGCTTTCATCAGATCAATATGAAATGAAGGAAATGCTTGGTGAATGTTATATTACGACTAAATAATAAGGAGAATGGCAATGACATACGTATTACAGGTGGATTTTAAAATGGATGGACCATTTGGAGAAGACATGGCGGACGCATTTTTGGATCTAGCAAGAAGTATTAAGGAAGAGAAAGGACTTTTGTGGAAAATTTGGACGGAGAGCCCTGAAACAAACGAAGCAGGCGGAATCTACATGTTCGAAACAAAACACACTGCTGAACAATATATAGAAATGCATTCAAAAAGATTAGCTGAATTTGGAATCACAAATATCAACGCAAAGATCTTTGCTATCAATTCAAAACTGACTGAAATCACGAAAGGTCCAGTAAAACATTAAAAAATCGTTGATGCAATAATTGAATTGCTATCTAAATCAAGGAGTCTAATTTCTTATAAAGAAGTTAGGCTTTTATATATTATGGATGGTCAGTAAATGTAAAAACAATGGATGTATAAATATTCATAATATTGCGAGGTTGAACCAACTAGCGTGTAGCGTTTACAATAGTTTTATAACAGATTTATGTTATAAAAACATGAATAATTTGAGTGTTTTTCTGTTTAATGCTCCATACTTCAAAGCTTTTAAAAACGTTCTATAACAGAAGGAGGAATGAGGTAGTGAATGAAAACAACATATATTTGTTTGTATAGTAGTACAACGATGGACAAATAAATGCTTCTTATAAACACTATTCGAATTGTTGTAATGAAAAATACATAAATTATTGAGATTAATAGAGATGAGGCTTTATAAAAAATGAAAAAATATTCTGTTTCTACATATTTTTATTTCATTATTCCTTCTTTAATTGGTATCTTCCTATTTATGACCCCCATTTTAACGGTAGAGGGCTGGAAAGTGCCTATTGCCATTTTAGCCAATATTTTAGCGGGTAATGTGGCTCCAGTCATTAGTTATTTTACAATTATAATGTTTGCAATATCTGCAATTGGTGCACTTATAGCGAAATTTATACCTCGTAAAAATGCGAAAGAACCTAGTATTTTAGATACATTGTTTTATGTTAATTGGTTTTGGACAATTACTCGTTTTATCGGTTTAGTCTTTGCTTCAATGGTGGTCTTCAATTTTGGACCTTCTGCCATCAATAATGAAAATACGGGTGGACTCCTAATGGATCCAAATGGGGGACTTGTGACGTTTTTGTTTACCATTTTTTTGTTTGCAGGTTTTCTTTTACCATTTTTAACAAACTTCGGTTTACTTGAATTTTTCGGGACAATGATGGTGAAAATTATGCGACCTCTTTTTAAAAGTCCAGGACGTTCATCAATTGATGCTCTTACGTCATGGGTTGGCGATGGCACAATAGGTGTGTTAATGACAAGTAAACAATATGAGATGGGGAACTACACAAAAAAAGAAGCTGCGATTATTGCTACAAGTTTCTCGGTAGTGTCTATCACATTCTGTATCGTTGTATTGGATACGGTACATTTGGCACGCTATTTTATTCCTTATTATTTGACAGTAGTCCTTTGTGGAATTGTATTAGCCATTATTATGCCTCGAATCTATCCACTTGCGAAGAAGGAGGATACGTATATAGATGGGACACCAGTAGATTATTCACGTGAGAAATTACCTGAGGGCTATAATTCCGTCTCACATGGCTTAGAAAATGCACTTGCTATTGCGCATGCAAATCGTGATCCTCGAAAATTTTTAAAAGATGGCTCTAGAAACGTAATTGATTTATGGGTAGGTGTTGCGCCTATCGTTATGGCTTTTGGGACAATTGCCTTAATGCTTGCTGAATTTACAAGTATTTTTGCGATTTTAGGAAAGCCGTTTGAGCCAATTTTAACCGTACTTGGCTTGCCTGAAGCCGCTGAAGCAGCGCAAACAATGGTCGTTGGCTTTGCCGATATGTTTCTACCTTCTATTTTAGGTGCGGGCATTGAATCGGATGTTACTAGATTTGTCATTGCTGTTGTTTCTGTGTCACAGCTGATCTATATGTCTGAGGTAGGTGGACTTATTTTAGGTACAAAAATTCCATTGAAGTTTTTCGATTTAGTCGTCTTATTTATACTACGTACGCTCATTTCTCTTCCAATTGCCGCATTGGTTGGTCATTTACTTTTCTAACTAAAATGCCAAGTCTTAAATGGACTTGGCATTTTTCGTAAACGGATTGTGATTGGTTTTCTTTACACGTTTCCATAACAGAAGCATATAGATAAAGAGCACAAAAATGATAAGATAGGCACTTAACATGGAGCCTTCCATATTCCCCATAAAATTGAAAAAATTATTCAAGCCATGGAAAAGAATCGTCACGATAATCGACTGACCATCTAATACAAGCAATGCTAGAACAAGGCCAACTAAAAGGGCATAGATGATTTGAACAATCGTATCTTCTAGAGATTGACCACCTAGTAATTGTAGCGCATGTGTGATGCCAAACAATATACTAGAAACCCAGACAGCAGTGAATGTTCCTTTTGTTAATAGCATTCGTAGCATAATGCCTCTAAATACAGTCTCCTCTATAAACGCTACAATGAAGATTTGCATGATAAACATGACAATGAAATCACTAATAGATGTCATATTCAATCCTTTTGTACTCACTAAAATGATACATAAAATAATAAGGAGCGGTAAGGTGATGAAGAAATGATTCTTTTTAATAGGAAGAAAGAAATATTTTTGCCAGTTCTTTTTCATTCCTGTATAGATGAAGAGACCCAATGCGAATGGGATTAACAGTGCAAACTGTAGAAAAGGGCTTGTAGGTTGTTTAATGGAAACAAAGGCACCGTTTAAAACATAGAAAAATATGAGCAGAAACTCTAAGGCAATTATTTTCATCAGCACATTTTTATTCATTCTATTACCTTCTTCCTTTTCTGTATTTATACAGGATTCACAGAAATCTTTCGCATGTTAGCTGCAATAACTAAATAGAGTAAGATACTAAAAATAAACAGGCTACCTAAAATGCCTAATATGGATGATTGGGCTAAAAGCTCATACAACGGAGAATACCATTCAAAGATCACCATTAATATAGGAATCAATGCTAGTAAACCAATTAAGCTATAGCCACCAAGTATGCCTAAGCGATAAAAAACAACGTTAAGGAGAAGGCCAGAACTAAGACAAAATAGTAGTAAGACCGTATCCAATACTACGGTTTGTAAAAATGAATGGGTGATATCAAAAAATAGGATAGGGTGGATAATTATAATATCCTTGATATTGAATAGCGTAGAAACATAGGAAATGATTTGATGTGCACTCGCAATAATGAAGGCACCGATTAGACTCCAGCTAATGAAAAATAGTCCGACATATAACATATATTGCTGGCGACTTAATCCTAGCTTTAAAAAATAGGGTAAGGTTTTATTTAGAAGCTTTGTTGCCATCGTACTGTAAAAAATATAGACTGGAATCGAAATAGTCATAGCAAAAGATACATATTGACCAAAAAATGCATCTAAGAAAAATGACAAAAGCACGATAGAAAATAAAATGCTCCAAAAAATAATATTTTGCTTCTTATAGCTTTGAAATAAGATATAAAAACTGCCGCTCATTGTGTTCATCGTCCAGACCTCACTTTCTGTTTACTTAAATAGACAAGCATATCTTGAAGAGAAACCGATTCAATCGTGATGTTTTGACCTTCTATGGATTGACCATTTGCAAAAACAACAACTGTCATTTCTTGCATAAATGTATGCTGATAGATTACTTGTAAGTCGCCAATTGCTACAGCAACATCTGAGGCATTGCCTTTTACAGCCACAATATGCTCTCGCCATTCATCAGTGGTCTTTTGGAGCAAAAGCTCGCCCTCATGTAGAATAAAAATTTCCTCAAATAGCTCGCTCGCCTCATCAATTAAATGTGTGGATAAAATAAATAATCGCGGATTTTCTGTTTGCTGCTCAATTAACAAATCATAAAACATATTACGTGCAGCTACATCTAAACCAATATACGGTTCATCAAAGATAGTAATGGATGCACAACTCGCAAAGCCCGTAATAATTCCAAGTGCAGATACCATTCCTTTTGAAAGATTCCGCACTTTATCTTTTGGATTCAGGGCAAAAACTTGTAGCAGTTCATGAGCTAGCTCTTCATCCCATTTTGGATAAAAGAAGCGATTGGCCTTTAATGTTTGGGCAATGGTCATTTCTTCTTGAAAATTACCACTTTCAGCGATAAAGCAAATATCACGTAATGTAGAAGGGGCATTGAAAACATTTTCTCCGTTAACTAAAATTTCACCACTTGTTGTAGTGATGAGTCCTGATAATAGATTTAAAAAAGTCGTTTTGCCAGCTCCGTTATGGCCTAAAAAGCCAATAATTTTTGGACCCTCCATAGTGAAAGAGACATTTTTCAAGGCTGATTTATGCTTATAGGATTTCGTGACATTGTTCACATTGATTTTCATTCATGATCCCCCTTGTAGTAGTTGTTGTAACTCTTCATCTGAAATGCCTAGACGTCTCGCTTCTTTTTTCAATGGTTCAATGTGTTGCTGGAAGAAGCTTGCTTTACGCTCAGTAATTAAAATATCTTTGGCGCCCTCATGTACAAACATGCCGACACCCCTCTTTTTATAAATGACACCCTTATCCACTAATTCATTCACGCCTTTCCCAGCAGTTGCAGGATTAATCTGATATTCTTTGGCAAAGTCATTCGTAGATGGAATGCGATCTTCAGGCTGTAGCTGTCCATCTAGAATGGCATCTTCTATTCTTTCGCGAATTTGTTGGAAAATGGGCTTTTCGTTATTTAAAGAATGAATCACAATCCACCTCACTTGTTAGTTGGTTAATTACTTGTGTAACTAACCATATAACTTATGGCGTCAACTGTCAATCACTTGGCAAAAAAATTCTGTACACAATCATCAAAAAAGCCTTCTCATTCTTGAGAGGGCTTTTGATGAGATTTTCCTATCAGATAGGCACTGAAAGGAATAAAAGAAATGATTTTGATGAGCAACATACAGACAAGTAAACTGGATAAAAAAAGAGAAGTGACTTGAAGGAAGGGAGTGGGTAGTAATGCGCTATAGGGTGCTATATATTCTTGAATTAGCCAGTGAATTAAAAAGATCCCAAAGGAATAGCGACTTAAAATAGGGATAAAAGGGAGTTTGGGCAAAACTTGTGCAAACGCTAGGATGCAAAATGTCATCGCCAATACGAATAGCATCATATCAATTCTTCTTGATGTAATCTGTTGGGCACCTAAATAATAATTTGTATATAAAATAGCCATTGCAAGTAGGACAGCTAGCACTGTGAAAAATTTATATCGGACGAGATAGTGGGCGATTTTTTCATAATGACTGCCCATCATATAGGCTAGTGCAAAATAAGGGAGCCAGCCCACAAAAAGTAGGCGCATAAAATGTTCATTCTGGATGAAATAATCTATCTTTACATTTGCCAGTGTCATATAGAAAATACCAAGCAAAAACATAATAGGCGTGAACCAGATACTAGATAGCTGAAATTTTTTGACTAAAAAAAAGAGTATATAGAGCTGAAAGATAGTCATGACAAACCAACCCGAAAAATCTCCTAACACAATATGACGATATAATGCATCCCAAAAGCTTTCATCATAATGAAAGGCTGCGTTAGCGGCATATAAAATGCCAGCTGCTACAAACGGTATGACAATAAACTGAAAACGACGCCATAAAAAATGGGGAGGAAGCTGGTGTTGATAGCGTTTCGCTAAAATTAAAATGGATAATAAGATAAAAGTCGGTGTAGCGAAACATAACAATAATCTAAAAAACTGGTAGTATGGCTGTTCTATATAGCCATTCATAATTTCAATATTGGTTGTAGCATGTAATAACACAATACTTAAGCAAGCCATTACCCTTACTGCGTTCCACTCATACACCATCTCCATCACCCTCATTTTCAGTAAATTGGTGGACATCTCGCTACAGCGATGCAACCTAACTAAATATATGAACATGTCATTCATGATAAAACCTGTCTTTCTTTCAACGTCTGAAAATAGTTTGCATCACAAAATATTATTAAAAAATCCTAGTAACATGGCGAGAGTTCCATTTTTGCATATGTGTCACATAACCATTATGCATATACTGTGGCAAGAGGGGGGGAGGTGAGCTTTTATGAGAATCAATTGGAAGGTTCGTCTTCAACATATTCCATTTTTACTAGGGCTATTTTCATTGTTACTCCTACTCGCACAACAAGTAGCAGCGATTTTTGGCTATGATTTTACAGGGGTGATGAGTGAGCAAATGTCATCTATTTTAAATACAGTTTTATCGATTCTTGTGTTAATGGGTGTCATTGTAGATCCAACCACACGGGGCACCAGTGATAGTGAGCGTGCCTTAATGTATCGGAGACCGAGATAAAATAAACGAAAAGTGTAATTTTACAATAAGGATAAATATGTTATACTGTTAGAAAATTGATAAAGTGGGGAGGATGATTGAATGTCTGTTGAATTGGAGCGAAGAATTGCTAAGCTTGAGGAGGAAATGGCAGATTTACGTCAGGAGTTGTCTTTATTAAAAGGCTCACAAAGCGCTGAAAAAATAAATACTCTTGATGCCAGACAGTCGATGATCAAGCAATCAGAACCAATAAAACCAAAACCAGTACTGGAGTCGAAGCCTATCCCGACTAAAGTAACGGAAAAAGAAGTGCAACCACAGCCATCGATGGAGGAACGTGTTATGTGGGCACTTCCAAAAGTATTCATGGTTATTTTAGTAATGGGCGTACTTTGGGGTCTAAAACTTGTAAGTGATTATGGTTATTTATCGAATGGCGTGAAAATCATCCTTGCCTATGCACTATCGGTAGGGTTAGCGGTTATAGCCTATGCACTAGAACGTAGAAAAGTAGGCTCAACGGCGATAACGATTTCTTTATACGGTGGGGCATTTATTGTTGGTATTTTAACAACTGCAGCGAGTGCCATTTTATACGAAATCATTGGTCTTACCCCAGCACTAGGCATTACGCTACTTTATATAGCCTATGGTATCGCCATTAGCTATTTGAAGAAAAATGAAGCACTAACTGTTTTTGTTGCCTTTACATCATTATTACTGCCTTATTTACTAGAATATATGGATTTTAGTGCCGTCATTATCTTACTATTTGTGATTGTCTTGTTTGCTGCATTGCAATGGGTCATTTATCAGCACAAGCAAAAGCTAGCCCTTTATATTGCCACATTCTTTTCGGTGCTAGCGGTGAGCGTTGTAGCGTTTATGAATAGTGATCAGCAAGTAGTTTTCGCACTTGGTTTGATTGCGATTTTGGCAATCTATTACGCAATTTGGTGCCTACTGTATAATGCACAATCAAAATGGAAGCCGCTTCACATCGGTGTCCAATTTTCTTTAGGCTCATTTAGTTTATTACTGCTGAATCTGATCATTCGTTCTCTTGAAAATGGAGAAATGCTACTCCTTATCTTAATAGTTTTATTTGGAGCACTAGCGTTTTATAGCTATCGTCAAAAATGGCAGGAAGTATTGGATAGTGCTGTGACACTTGCGTTTATCACCTTCTGCAATATGATACTTCTATTGAACATACCGAATAAAGTGGATGATTTATTGTATCCACTGATTGCATTTGCAGGTGTGATGATGAGTTTACGAATACGTGCAAGTATAATGAAGGTCGTCACTTCGCTTTCTCTTGTGATGACATTTACACTAAACTTTTTCTTTCATGAACCGAGTCCGTTTTTCAGCATAGATCATTTAAGCTTATTTATGCCAATCATCTATTTCATCATTATTTATTTATATGCAAGACGTCCAAAAGAGACACTCTCACCTTTTGAAAAGGTCATGAAGGATTTGTATGTAATCGATATTTTAGCAGTGGTCACAACTGGCTATTTCTTAGCCTATATTAGCAAACTAGATACCGTTTATTTTGCAGCAACAAATGACATTCCATACATGGTGTGTATCGTATTAGCTGCCTTATTTACTGGCTCTCTATTTGTAGAGGAAACCTATAAAGGACGTGCTTTAACGCCAGTTCTCGGCGCATTTTTCCTACTAGTCTCCTTGATGATTGGCACGAGACTGTCAATGCTGGAAAGTTTCAATAGTATTACTAGATTAATTTATATAGCAGTCATTGTAGCAATCATCGTGGATGTGCTTGTAAAAGGAATTATTTATCGATTGTACGAGGAGCGTCTAGGGAAATATGTGGACGCCATTGTAAGCGGTGGTATCGTGCTCACGATGATTTCAATATGGGGGCTAATCCATCAATTCACGTATAATAACGTGCTTGATTGGAAGCTAAGCATCGCCCTTGCAACCATTACATTATTCTTAACAGCCAGTGTCTCACTATGGATTAGTTCCACACATCATTTAAAAACACTGCGCACAACAGGCTTTATTATTTTAGTCATCGCATTTATTAAGCTAATTTTCTTTGACTTATCTGCCCTTGATTTATTGATTAGAGCTATTCTGTTTATTACCATTGGTGGTATTGGGATGCTGCTGTCGGGTAGGTTGTTGAGGAAAAAGGAATAAAATAAGAGGATATGGTTATCAGTAAAAGGTAGCCATCAAATACAAAATACCAAAGCGTATACCTTTTATTGTAACGATGTCAATAGGAAAGATGAAAAAACAGCCAAATGAGAGTTGAATTTCTCATTGGCTGTTTTCAATTGTCTAGAAAATCATAAAGATTCGCATTATGAATTATTTTCGTTGTTGTATATCAAATTATTAGTTTTCTATAATAGAGCCTTCTTCAAGAGGTAATCTTCTACCATCAGGATTAGGTAATTCTTCGAAATCATCAGATGGTCCTACACCCGGTGGGAGAGGAGGTAAATTAGAGCCCTTGTAAATTCTACCATTACCAATGAAATTAATGGAGTCAGCTACAACTGAACCTCTAATAGAAGCACTCCCGTCAATAATGAACTCAGCATTTGGTGCAATAACATATTGACCTGTAGAAGGTGTATTCCCAGAAAAAGTGATTTTGCTTCCTCCTGAAATAATATTACCATATACTTTAGAGCTCGCACCCAACGACATATTAGCACTTTGGTTAAATAATGTTGCATAAAATGGTGTAATACTATTTAAAGTGAATTGTGATGAGCCTACGTAATAGAAATTTACTTTTGAAGGGTCTGCTGTATTTGCGTTAAAGCCAATATCAGATTTAAGCGCAGTGAATTTTTTTACATATAAATTCAACTTTCCATTCCCTGTAACATTTATAGTTCCTTGTTCCATATCAAAATCATCTACTAATAAATTTGCTTCACTGTTTACGTTAATAGTAATTGTTCGATTGGAAGTAATTCTAATTTTAGATAGATGTGTATCTGATGTTAAATTGAATGTTGCATTATTTTTCAAATCGCCATTAGGATTTTCAGTTGATAATAGACCATTAGAAACTAGATCTACTTTATTAGGTAATGTATACTTTGGTAATAATGGAAGTATTGATAACTGGTTTAATTTATCCGTTGTACTTTTCCAAAAATCATTCGGTAAAAAGCTTTTTGGGTCAATGGCGAGTGGTGGTAATATTGTTTTAGGGTAATGCCATTCTTTCTTTTGTTGTTGATTATAAGGGGTAATTGATTGCTTTGTACTATCTATATTGATATTTCCACCAGTTGAACCATTTTCAGTAAGAATCTTGCCTGAATAGTTATTAAAAATAATATTCCCATATTTTAAAGATGTGTCCCCATGAATTTCGCCACTACTAGTAAATACAATATCTCCAGATGTTAAAACGGTATGATTTTCCCAACCTCCAGGTACAGTAGGTGGAGTAACATTACCGTTGCCATCTTCCTCATCATCACCGTCATCTAAATTAATATATAGGGAAGGTATAAGTTTGATTTCTTGATCAACTACACGCTTCCTAGCAGAATCAATGGCCCCAGATGAAATGATTTTGACTTTAAAATCTACACTTGTTGGTTGTAGCTTAATAGATGCTACTTTATCTGTAGAGATAGTAAACGATGTGTCAGAAAAATATCCCTCATCAATTGCCTTATCAAATTCCTTTTTTAGAACAACATCTACATAATGCTGCATTGCCATTTGCTTTGTTAACTTTGGTAATTTATTAGCTTTACGATAAATATTTTGATCAGTAATCCAGTTCGTCATTTCTTGAATTGCGTCATCCTCAATTTTTCTTAATTTAAATTTTACTTCCTCTTTAGCTAAATTAACCCCAGCCTCAGCAATATAAAACACCGCCTGATCTTTTCGCTCATAGTCTACTTGTTTTAGACTGTTAGAAGAGACACTGAGTAAAGAAATACCAAGGATTGAGATAATCACAACTAAAAATAACGCAAGCGCAAGCGCTGAACCTCGTTGATTTTTAATTTGTTTACTCATTATTTTCCTCTCCTTTGAGTAATATCTGTTGTAGCTGTTCGACCATCTTCACTTATAATTTCAATTTTACCTCCGCGGATCGTAAAGTCGGAAATTTTATAAGCAATGACTTCTTCACTACCATTTGAATTTCGAATAATTTGATTATTTTCTAATCTATAAGTTGATACAATTTCTTCACCTAACCGTAATATGTGTAATTCTGTCGGAGGGTCTGTTGTTTCATCAGGTTCTGTTTTAAGGTCATCACTCTTCCGAAAATCCTTCGTAATTATTTTTAATGCAAAAGATAAATCCTTAATATCACGATTATGTGTACTTTGCTCGAGTTGTTGTTTTGTAGCAGTTGTTACAATACTAATACTCAGCATTGATACGATAGCAAGAATAACAACGACTGTAAGCACTTCGAATAATGTAAGGCCTTTGCTATTTCGGAGCCACTTCATCTTTTGCACCCCCTAGTATATACACATTTTCCATAGTTGCTTTGCTATTTGTACTGTTTTCAATAACTTCTAGATGCACATAAACCGCATTTTTATAAGTGTCACCTGCAGGGAATGTTTCTAATGTTAAATAGTAAGTAAAACGATCTTCTTCATGTGGTAGATATTTATACACTTGGTTAGTCGGTAGAGAAGACAAGGATGTTCCAGGGTTCTCTTCATCCAATGTATAGCCCCCTGCTAATTCTTTATAAGAAATAGCTCCACCAGACACATTATAAATCTCCTCCATCTTTTCTTGTGCCGCATAAGTAGCATCCATAATATCATTTGATTTATGCGTTGTTTTATTTGACTGAACGAGTAAGCCAAAAAATGAAATTAACACAATGCCTATTATTAAAAGGGCTGCGACAACTTCAATCAAAGACATGCCTTGATTGTTTTTAAGGTATTTTTTCAAATGATTTCCCTCCCTATACAACTAGTGATATATCAATAGTTTGATCTATTTTGAGTATCCGAAAAATATTTTTTACATCTATATCTTATTCTATTTTGTTTTATTGATTTCTTTGCCCATTCCTATATAATGAGGACTTCTCAGAGCAATGCTTTATCAGCCGTTTGAAAACTAACAAATCTTTCGTCATTTGGTGTTCATAAACATAGATTTCATGTAAGGTATGAAAAACCTCCTAAATGTCATGATTATTGTTAATGCTAAAGATATAGTTAACTTCAATTTATTATAAAATAAAATTTTCTGCCTATGTAAGTAAATTCATAAAGATGATGAATTATAAGTAGTTGATTAAGGCTATTATAACAAATTCCAAATATATATTGAATGAATTTTAAGGTTATGTATAGTTCTTTATGACTAATAGTTGAATTATTTTTGAATTTTCGCGTGAATTATCTAATCAAAATCGGAACAAAGTTGCATTTTGGTAGTGTCAGAATACCATAGTTGTAGTATCATTTGTATATAAATAGAAAAACCACTAAGTAAAATAAAGGATGATGTGGATGAAAACATACATAAAAATAATTAGCTTGTTTTTGGTAATTGTTCTAATTGTGGGATTTTTTGTTCCATCATTTGTGCTAAATGACACAGTTTTTGCTAAAGAAGGTCCCGAATCTTCAACCATTGGAGGGATTGAGATCAATGATGTGAAAACATCAGATTTAGCCACAACTTTACAAAATGCAATCTCAGAATGGCAAGGTGAGGAAATAGAAATTGTTAGTGATGGTATTTCCAAAACCATAGACCCAAAACAATTTGTTTTTGACACATCAGCAGCTATTGCTCAGTACGAAATGCTGACAAAAAAGCCTTGGTATGCATTTTGGCAAAAAGAGAAAATTGTTCATATTCCCATTCCTGTTACCGTTAATGAAGTAATTACACAGCAAATAGATGAAGCAGGTATTTGGGATACAGATAAAACACTTCAGAAATTAATCTTACAGGCCAGCTATTTGAAGGAGCATAAGGTTGAAGCCGTGATCAATGAAGATTCCATGCAAACCGAGGAAAGGATTGCCTTTCAGATTGCCGAGCTACCAGCAAATAGTCAAGGGGTAGCGAAAATCATTCCGTTATTAAATGATGTTAATCTTGTTCCAAATCAATCAATCTCGTTGCTTACACTTTTAGGTGAACAGGCTGGGGTTGTCAATGATGCAGGTTTAGATTTTGTCGCGTCTATCCTATATAGTGTCATTCTTCAAACGGATTACGAAATTCTTGAAAGACATTCTCAGGAAATCAATCCAAGCTATTTACAGCAGGGAATTGAAGCGGATATCAATGCAGCATTAGTAAAAGACTTACAATTTATTAATCGTTCCGAACAGCTTGGTAAAATGAAAGCATCTATGGAAGGTAATCAATTAAAGATAGAAGTTTTTGCAGCAGCGAAAGACAAGGACATTACAGTTCGCGTCAGCAAGGATAAAATCGTGAAGCCACGAATTATTTATCGCTATTCGGAGGATTTAAAAGCTGGACAAGAACGAGTGGAGCAAGAGGGTAAAGAGGGTTCAAGAGTGGAAGTGTATCGTTCCATTGTAGAGAACGGAGCAACAGAAGAACAATTCATTAGTAGAGATTATTATGCACCTCAAAATCGAATTGTTACGCGTTCATCGCAGGAGCCTGTTACGATCACAACACCTACTCAAAACGTAGGGGCAGGAACATCAGATCCTGATTTAGAAGTGGATTTAGATGGGAATGGCTTGCCTGACGTGAAACCTTCAACACCAGAGGAAACAAAGCAAGAAGATGGACCAGAAATTGTCTATGGCTACTATGACAAGGGTGGCAATTTTGTACAAACAAGTCCATAACGATTGGAGGTATGTTTATGGCAATGAAGCCAGGGCGTAAACGTTTAGGGGATTTACTGGTTGAATCAGGTGTTATCACAGCTGACCAGCTAGAGTACGCATTAACTACTAAGATGAAAAATGAGAAGCTTGGAGATTTCCTTATTAAAGAAAACTTCCTAACAGAGCAGCAGCTTATTGAGGTCTTAGAATTCCAGCTGGGTATTCCTCATATAAGCTTGAATCAGTTTTCAATTAGTCCCGAATTATTACAGCTAATTCCTGCGGAGCTGGCAAAGCGGACAAATATTATGCCGATTCGCAAAGAAAAAAATAAATTGTTTATTGCAATGGAAGACCCGATGGATTATTTCGCCATTGAGGAAGTTCGTATGACGACGGGCTGCCAAATCGAGACAAGTATTGCAGCAAAAGATGATTTATATCGGACGATAACAAAATACTATGATTTGCAGGAATCAATGGATGCGGCCATGTTGGATTTGGCTGCCACAAGTACGGAAACACAAGACGAAATTGAGAATGAGGATTCACCTATTGTTCGTTTAGTGAATCAAATAATTGCCAATGGTGTCGCACAGCGCGCAAGTGATATCCATTTTGATCCACAAGAGACAGAGCTACGTGTCCGCTATCGAGTAGATGGTGTGCTTCGTACTGAACGATCCTTGCCCAAGCATATGCAAAATGTCGTATTGGCTCGTATTAAAATTATGGGTAATTTAAATATTACAGAAAATCGTATCCCACAGGATGGACGTATTAAAACCAATGTTAATTTTAGACCTGTCGATATACGTTTAGCCACATTACCAACAGTCTATGGTGAAAAGGTTGTTATGCGTATTTTAGATTTAACCAATTCAGCCAATGATATTGATAAATTAGGCTTTAGTGCAAGTAATGAGGCACTTTTTAGGAAAATGATAGCCCATCCAAACGGTATGATGTTGATTACTGGTCCAACAGGCTCAGGGAAGTCCTCTACGTTATATGCGGCACTTTCTCATTTAAATGAAGAAGGCGTCAATATTATTACGGTTGAGGACCCAGTGGAATATCAATTAGATGGTATCAACCAGATACAAGTAAAAGAGGAAGTCGGCTTAACATTTGCGGTAGGTTTACGATCGATTTTACGACAGGATCCTGACATTGTGATGGTGGGGGAAATTCGTGACCTTGAAACAGCTCAAATTGCTATTCGTGCTTCACTAACAGGCCATCTAGTGTTAAGTACGCTGCACACTAATAGTGCCATAGAATCTATTTCAAGACTACATGATATGGGAATTGAGCCATTTCTACTATCCTCTTCCCTTGTAGGAATCATGGCGCAACGTCTTGTACGTAAAGTTTGTCGTGATTGTGCTGAGCCATATGTATTCACTTCTCGTGAACTTGAAATACTTGAAGAAAATGGGGTGGAGGGCGTAACGCATGGAAAAAAAGGTCGTGGATGTCCTGCCTGCAACCATACAGGCTACCGAGGGCGTATGGCGATTCATGAAATCCTCCCTGTTGATCGCCAAATAAAGGATATGATTTTAAATCGTGTTGGTGATAGCGTTCTACGTGATTATATGAATGAGAAAGGCTTCCATACCTTATTAGTAGATGGATTACTAAAGGTTGTAGCTGGCAAAACAACCACATCAGAAATATTACGTGTTGCAAGTGCAGACTAGGGGTGAAAGAAATGACAGCATATTCAATCGTTGAATTATTAACACGTGCATTTGAAGAGAAAGCATCGGATCTACATCTAACAAAAGATATTCCACCAGTATATCGTATTCATGGGCAACTGGAGCATTATGGCACAGTGCCGCTAGAAACAGAAGATTTAAAGGAAATGGTAAAGGTCATTCTCCCTGTCCATAAACAACAGGAGTTTGAGGACAAAGGTGAAACTGACTTTAACTTTTCATTGCCTGGGAAATGTCGATTCCGTGTCAACGCATATCATCAGCGAAATGAAGTAACGATTGCGGCTCGTTTAATTGAGGCTAAAATTCCTTCTATTGAAGCGCTCAATATGCCACAAGTGTTATATAAGCTTGCGGAAAAACCACAAGGCTTAATTTTAGTGACTGGCCCAACAGGCTCAGGGAAATCAACTACCTTGGCAGCAATGATTGATCATATTAATGAAACGAGATCAAAACATATTATTACGTTAGAGGATCCAATCGAATACTTGCATACACATAAGAAATCTGTCATCAATCAGCGTGAGATTGGTGTCGATACGATGAGCTTTGCAAATGGTTTACGTGCATCACTACGTCAGGACCCAGATATTATTTTAGTCGGGGAGATGCGAGATTACGAAACCATTTCAACGGCTATTACGGCTGCTGAAACAGGGCATTTAGTCATGGCTACACTTCATACAAGTAGTGCACCAACAACGATCGACCGTATTATAGACGTATTTCCACCACATCAGCAAAGTCAAATTCGTGTGCAGCTTGCGAATGTACTGCAAGGTATTGTTTCTCAGCGTTTATTTGTACGTAAGGATGTAAAAGGGCGTATTGCTGCGACAGAAATTTTAGTACAGGCACCTGCCATCTCGAATTTAATTCGTAATGAAAAAATCCATCAAATTCCAAGTGTGATGCAGACAAGTAAAGCATTAGGTATGCACACATTGGAATATTCGATGCAACACCTAATTACGACGGGTAAGATTTCACTAGAGGATGCACGACCATATATGAACGCTGGTGATTATAGTTGACGATATTTCGTTATAGTGGTCGTACCAAAACAGGAGCACCTAAAAAGGGCATTATCGAGGCACCGAATAAAAAGGTAGCCATGGAAAAGCTTCGAGCACAAGGAATTAATGCACGAGAACTTCAGGAATCAAATAGCATTTTACATAAAGATATTGCTTTTGGGACAAAAGTGAAGCACCAGGAATTTGTTATTTATTGTCGGCAATATGCGACATTAATTCGTGCGGGCGTTCCTGTCGTTGAAGCAACCCATATTTTGGGTGAGCAAACGCGGAGTAAACCACTGAAACGAGCATTGATGCAGGTTGAAGAGGATATTCGAAATGGGATGGCATTTTCAGATGCAGCAGGTAAACATCCAAAAGTGTTTCCATTGCTATTTGTCAATATGATGCGTGCTGGTGAGGCTACAGGAAACGTCGATGATACATTAGATCGTCTTGCAAGCACACTAGAGAAGCAATATAACATCAAGAAAAAAATTCAATCTGCCATGACCTATCCAGCGATTTTATCACTTTTAACACTGGTGGTTGGTATGTTTTTAATGGTGTTCATTGTGCCAACCTTTATGGATGCATTTAAAGAAATGAATTTGGAAATGCCGTTAATAACGGTCATTGTAGTAGGTATTAGTGATTGGCTCATTCAATTTTGGTACCTTGTGATTTTGGGACTATTGGTGTTAGTAGTGGGCTTACACTATTTCTATAAAAATAATAAAGAGTTTCATTATGCCGTCAATGTATTTTTACTGCGTATGCCAATCTTTGGACAGCTGTTGCAAAAGGATATTATCGCGAGAATGACAAGAACCTTGTCAACACTCTTTAGCAGCTCCGTGCCAATTCTACAAGCCTTAACAATTGTAGAAAAGGTTGGTGGTAATCCAGTAATGGGTAAAGTAGTACTGGAAGCCCGCGATAATTTAGAAAAGGGTGGCACATTATCAGAACCACTTGAAAAAAGCTGGCTATTTCCACCACTTGTTACACAAATGACATCAATTGGTGAGAAAACAGGGTCCTTGGATTACATGCTTGAAAAGATAGCTGACTTTTATGAAGAAGAGGTAAATCGTGCCGTCGATACAATGAAGTCACTTATCGAGCCTTTAATGATTGTGGTATTGGCCTTAGTTGTAGGAGTCATTGTAGCGGCTATATTCTTACCAATGTTCCAACTATATGAAAATATGTAATATTTATATGGATGCCCGTTTGTTCCGCTTAATGGAAAATATCTACTTAGATTTGCTAACAAAAGAAGCGGAAAGTAGGTATCTTCACGTTTAAGTATTAAAGGAGAGACTGGACATGGGAAATAGGCTAAAGAACGAAAAGGGTTTGACATTAGTCGAGCTTTTGGCAGTCATTGTTATTCTAGCTATCGTTGCTGCCATTGCAGTTCCTGCTATAGGTAATGTCATTGATAATTCACGTTATAAGGCATTAAAGGCAGATGCTATCAATGTCATTCATGCCGCACAGTTTTATTTTATGGAGCATCCAAGTGCCGATCCATGGCAAGAGGTCAAAGTGAGAAAATTAGTATCCGAGGGTTATTTAGATAGTGCAGGTAAAATATTAGAGGCAGATAAAGAAAATCAATATGCTAATGTCCAATTTATGAATGGGGTCTATTACTTTAGTGCTCATGCAATTTATTACAGCAGTGGAAAATATATTAATTTTGATAATGCCACCTTACAGCATATTGCAGACGATATTCGCAAGGGCAGCAAGGGAACTGGTGGCAAATGTATTGGGCGAGATTGTGCAGCTTCGCCATAATGTTCAGAAGTTCGTGTATACACACTTCATATAAAACTTTTAAGGAGGAATTCTCTATGTTTAAAAAATGGAAAAATAAAAAACTATTGAAAAATGAGAAAGGTTTAACATTAGTTGAACTATTAGCTGTAATTGTTATCCTAGCAATTATCGCAGCAATCGCAGTACCGGCAATTGGTAATATTATTGATAAGTCGAAGGACCGTGCGATTCTTGCAGAAGCGTCAAATATTCTTTCAGGGGCGAAGATTGCTTATATTGATGGGGCATGTGACAACAATGGTACATGTGGAGAAACAGCATTAGATCCGTTTGTAGATGGAATTAATTTAGCAGGCACTTCAGTTACTTTTGCTAATGATACATGGACAATTGAGTATCCTAGGTTTAATGATATGAAAACTGATCTCAAATTAGATAAAACAGAAGTAACTGAATCAGAACTAAATGAAAAATTATCAAATGCAGGAGAAAAACCGGTTGGAGGAAATCCTAAAGATCCAACGCAGTAATCAGTCCTCCCCACCCACTCAGAAACGCAAATTTTCTTGCGTTTCTGGCTGGGAAATGGATGACTAATTGAAAAAATCATTTATACTGAATAGGGTAAGGAGGTCTTTTCACATGTTTAAGAGAAAAAGAAAGTCGCATGTTTCGATTGAACTGAAGGATTATGTGCTGCGTGCGATTGTGGCGAAAGGACCAGAGCCTAATCAGTGGCAAGGCTATGAATACCCTTTAACAGCTGGAATCGTTGAAAATGGGACAATCGTCGATGAGGTAGCTCTTTTTGAGATTATTAAAGAGCAAGTGATGAAATGGACAGGGAAAAAACAGGCTGTCCGTATGTTTGTACCTGATACGACGGTTTTATTAAAAAACTTTGAGCACCCTAAAGATGTCAAACCTCAGGAATTACGAGGATATGCTGAAATGGAATTGGGGCATTCCATTCACTTACCATTTCAAGACCCTTTAATTGATGTTTATGATGCAGATGCCGAGGATGGTAAGGCCATTTTATTTGCTGCGCCCTCAGAAGAGATTACGAAAATGGTAGGGATGCTGCTAGATGTTTCATTAGAACCGGAAGCTGCCGATATTCGTGCGCTATGCAATATACGTTTATTAGAGCACATGTCATTATTAATGCCTAATAAAACGTATTTAATTGCGGAATGGTCGATTAATGAGCTCTCTATCAGTATTTTTTCCAATGGCCAAGTGGAGTTTTTGCGCTATCAATCGATTGAAGTGGATATGACGCAATGGCAGGGGAAGAAAGAGAATGAGTTTAACTATCAATTTATCTATAATGGCGAGGCTGAGAATTATCAAATGGTCGTGATGGATCAGGTTTTGGAGATCGATCGAATGATGAATTTCTTTAAGTTTTCTTTACATAAAGGTGAAAAAGCAGTGGATGAAATTATCATGCTTGGGGATAACCCATTATTGAAATCAATAGGAAACTTATTAGCTTCTAATTTAGAACCACCACTGAGGGTTGTCGATGGGAAAAAAATTGAGAAATTGTTTCCTCGCTTTAAGCGAGAATTTTCAACGTTGCTTGGCTTAGCTTTGAAGGAGGTTCATTAATGGTTCCAGATATAAACCTCTTACCACAACTTGAAAAAAGAACGACCTCTCCAAAGCTTTTTTATAGCTTGGTGATAGTCATTGTTGGACTCATTGTGGCTTATTTACTTTTTTTATTTTTTACGTCAAAAAGTGATTTAGCACGATTGACTGCAGAGGAACAGGCATTAACGACACAGCTTGATCAATTACAGCAAGAGTTAGATGCAAGACAAAGTGTCGACCAAGGTTCGTTGGAAGAATCTGTGACATTTATTCAAGGTGTTTCTTATCCTGTAACACCGTTGATTGATGAAACGAGAACTTTATTACCAACTCATTCGTATTTACGTAGCTACGTTTTCGGGGAGAATACGGTAAACATTGAAGTGGATTTTGAAACGATGACAGATATATCAAAATATGTGGAGCGACTTTTAATGAGTAGCTATTTTACAGACGCTCAAATAAACACGGTCTCAAACTTTGATATAGAACTAGGGGAACAAAGGGAATTAACACCCCAACAAAAATTTAAAGAAGTACCGCGCTATTCAGTGTCTATTACAGCGACAATCGACTTTATGTATTTAGCTGGAGGACGACGCTCATGAATAAATTAACAAGTAGTAAAAATTCATCCATCATCTTATTGCTTGCGCTGATAGCTGCTATTTTATTTGCGCTGTATTATTATTTGCTATCACCAAAATTAAATGAAGTGAATGAAAAAGAGCGTAATGTATTGCAGGTGCAGCAAGAATTAGCTAGTGTCAAAGAACAACTCGCTCAATTGGACAAGGAGCAGGGACAGCCTACTACTAATATATTAACGCTAAGACAAAAGCTACCTGCAACAAGAGCCGTTGAAAAGATAATTCTCGATTTAGCTGAGATTGAAGAGGTGACAGGAACTCGTATACAGTCTTTAACTGTCCAAGGTGAGAATGGCACTGTGACACCTTCAGATGTATCGAATGAGCTCAATATGTTAGAACAGGCTGAAGCAGAGGTCAATGGTGATCAGGAGAACAAGGAGACCACTACACCGATTGCATCTCTTTCAAAGGACTCTTTACCAGCTAATTTAAAGCTCATTACTTTTATCTTAGAGGTTGGTGCGCTTGATTTTAATTCTCTTGAAAGCTTTTTACAGGAGGTTGAACAATTAGAGCGCGTGATGAAAACCGATAAGATCGAATTTAAATTACCTGGTGAGCAGGAACAGCTAGAGAAAGATGCAGATCTTACGTTAAAGGCAACAGTGCAAGTGACGACGTTCTATTACGAAGAACAACAATAAACTTTATTGATAGGCGCGCCATACTTCATTTGTATGGGCGCCTATTGGTTTAGGAGGACATAAAATTGGAAATGGCTTATACGATCTTTATTTTTTTATTTGGACTTGTCTTTGGCTCTTTTTATAATGTTGTCGGCTTACGTATACCGCAGAAGGAGTCGATTGTACACCCTCCTTCCCATTGTACGAAATGCCAGAGACGACTAACGGCGCTTGATTTAGTGCCAGTATTGTCCTATGTATTTTTAGGAGGAAAATGTCGGAGTTGTGGCAACAAAATTTCTTGGGTTTACCCAGTCATAGAATTAATGACAGGTGTATTATTTGCCTTTGCTTATTGGCGGCTAGGCTGGAGCATAGAAGTAATAGTAGCGTTCGTTTTTATCTCCTTATTAGTCATCATTGTAGTGTCAGATTTGGCCTATATGCAGATTCCAGATAAGGTGCTATTATTCTTTTTACCCTTGCTTGCTATTGGACGAGTGCTGTCACCATTAACACCTTGGTGGGACTCTCTTGTGGGTGCTGTTGTTGGTTTTGGCATATTATATATAATTGCTGTGCTATCGAACGGTGGCATGGGTGGAGGCGATATTAAATTATTCTTTTTAATTGGACTCGTTCTGGGTACAATTGATACACTGTTAACGCTGTTTTTAGCTGCAGTTATTGGTATGATTGTCGGATTTACTGTGTTATCGAAGAACAAACAGGGGAGAAAAACACCCATTCCGTTTGGGCCTTCTATTGCATTGGCCGCAGTCATTGTTTATTTCTATGGCGATCTATTAATCAATTGGTATTTAGGCTTTTGGTAATTGTTCAATCTTCAAGAATGTGGAGGGAAGCTAGTGAAACCGATTATTGGTATTACAGCCTTTGCGGAGGATGATTTATCCTCTCGATTAAATGCTGCTTACAGCAAAAGCATTATTGAAGCAGGTGGAATTCCACTGATTATTCCGATTGGAGTAGAAGAAGAGGCAGCACAGATTTTAGCCATGACAGATGGTTTAATGTTATCGGGTGGCCATGATGTGCATCCATTTCTGTTCGGGGCCGAGCCTTCATTAAAGCTTGGAAAAATTCATCCAGCGCGAGATACGGTTGAATTAGCCTTAATTGAAGCTGCATTCCAACGGAAAATGCCTATTTTCGGTATTTGTCGAGGGATTCAAATATTAAATGTTGCATTAGGTGGTACTTTATATCAGGACATTGATAGTGACCATTTTAGTACCAAGTTACTCCAACATACGCAGCAATCAGGTCGAGCTGTATCTACTCATTCTGTACAGGTTATTGCTGACAATTTATTAGCGACTATAGTAGAACAAGAGAAACTGGCAGTGAATTCATTTCATCATCAAGCAGTAAATGTTTTAGCGGAAAAATTAAAAGTAGCAGCAAAATCAAATGATGGTATTATCGAAGCGGTAGTTCATGAGGAATTACCATTTTGCTTGGCTGTTCAGTGGCATCCTGAGGAACTGGCCATAGCAGGAGATGAGAGTGCTCAAAGACTATTTTCAGCCTTTGTTGAAGCTAGCTTGAAATTTAAGAAGGAAGCTTAGAAGGGGCATTGTACAAAGAATCCACACATGATTGGATTCTTTTTTTGCGTAAAAAAGAGGATACATGCTCTAAGAAGGAACATAATCCTCGAAACCTACTTTAATGATTAATGTACACGACGGTAAAGACCTACAACTTGTCCTAAAATCGAAACTTGATCGACGATAATGGGTTCCATAGATGAATTTTCAGGCTGTAAACGGAAATGGTTTTTCTCTTTAAAGAAACGTTTTACAGTTGCTTCATCCTCAGCTGTCATAGCTACAACAATATCCCCGTTATTAGCTGTTGCCTTTTGTTTCACAATGACTAAATCCCCATCTAGAATCCCAGCTTCAATCATTGATTCCCCCATAATTTCTAGCATGAACAATTGATCTTCACTTGTGCCGTACGTATCGGGTAATGGGAAGTATTCTTCAATGTTTTCAATAGCTGTAATGGGAGAACCAGCTGTAACCTTCCCGACAAGTGGTACATGAATCACCTGTTGCTTTTGGATGGATTCTTCAGGCTCTAAAATTTCAATTGCACGTGGCTTTGTTGGATCTCGACGAATAAAACCCTTTTGTTCTAATCGAGCTAAATGACCATGAACAGTTGAACTGGAAGCAAGGCCAACTGCTTCACCAATTTCACGTACTGATGGCGGATATCCCTTAGCTCGTACCTCTTCCTTAATGAAAGCTAAAATGTCCTCTTGTCTTTTCGAAACTTTTTTCATGAGTGCTCACCTCTTTTTTCTAATATCATTCTTCTTATTTGATAGTATAACAGAATGCGAACATGTATGCAAACATAGGTTCGAAAAGTGTTTGACAAAAACGTTTGTTCGCTTTATTATGAGAACATACATTCCGAACAAACATTCTTAAAAGGGGTAATGATTATGACATGGTTTAAAAAAAACACACATATCTCAATTTTATTAGGAGCTTGTCTACTATTTGCAGCATATCTTTACATCACTGATCCTGGAAAAGTTAGTTACGCAGAAATCCAAATCGAACATGGGGATAGCTTGTGGTCGTTAGCGGAGCAATATCGTGGTAAAATGAGTACAGATGATTGGATAAAGCTTGTAAAAACTGAAAATGAACTAGCGGATATTAAAATTGTAGCAGGAAAATCTCTAGTCATTCCTGTAGTGAGTGATCAAGCCAGTCCCATCAATACTATCGAAATTGCGAGAAATGAACAATGATAAATAATCAACTGTCGGCTGTTGTCTATTGTCGTGTAAGTACTGAAAAAGAAACACAAAGTTCCTCATTAGAGCGCCAGCAGGAAGAGTTGTTGCACTATGCTAAAGAGCAAGGCTATGCGGTGAAGGGCGTGTTTAAAGATCAGCATAGTGGCTATGATGTAGAACGTGAAGGCTTACTAGAAATGCTTGATTTCATAAAAGATAAGGACATTAATGCCCTTTTTGTACAAGATGAAACTCGTTTAGGACGAGGCAATGCGAGGATGGCAGTATTGCATTTATTACAAAAATCAGCAACTGATGTTTTTTCTATGCGTGATGCAGGCCCAGTCCAATTAAATGAAATGGACACGATGCTGCTTGAAATTTTAGCGATTGTCGAGGAATATCAGCGTAGAATTCATAATGCTAAAATACGCCGTGGTATGCGACGTGCTGTAGAAAACGGTTATCGTCCTGAAAATAATTTATCGAACCGGGGTAATCCGCAAGGTCAGGAGCGTAAAGATCTACCTGTAGATGAAATTGTAAAGCTACGCAAACGTGGATTTACCTTTGAAGAAATTTCTATAACGCTTCGAGGGTTAGGCTTTGAGGTAAGTAAAGCGACTGTACATCGTCGTTTCCAAGAGCACCAAGAAAGATTAGCAGGAAAATAATATTCCTGCTAATCTCATTCTGTTGATAAACTATTTAGTCAATGAAATTTTTTTGAAAAATCGGGTAAAGTCCTTTCAATTCTATGAAATGAGTTGGAGGGATTTTTATGTTCTTTACTATTTCAAGACAGACCATCGAAAAAAATCGGGAGGCTTATTTAGCTATGTATGATAAGAGCCACCTGTTAGTGCAATTGGATCAATTAATTGATTGGCAATCGATTTTAAAAAAGTTGATGTGCTATTATTCAAATACACCTACCGGGCGTCCGTCTAAAGATCCGATTATTTTGGTGAAGATATTATTGATTCAAAGTCTAGAAGGGTTTCGATCTGTCCGTTTGACGTGTAAACAAGTTCAATCAAATGCCACGTATCGTTGGTTTCTAGGGATTCATCTATTTGAAAAAGTACCTCATCATAGTACAATTTCTCGTTTTTTATGGGAACGTCTGAAAGGACCTCCATTTTGGTTAGCGTTGTTTAATGAACAAGTGTGGGCCATTCATCAGGAAGGATTTATTGCGAATAAAACGTGGGCTGCAGATGAAACGGAGTTAAAGGCCAATGCCAATAAACGTTTTCGTCAACGGCTCCTTGTGAAAAAAATGGTTGAAGAGAATGAGAACGATTTAAAACGAATCAATCAATTCCGCGAAAAACAAGGAAAAAAACCATTAAAGCCGGCCCTATCTAAAGTGATATTTCATCCAACCAATTTTAGTCCTGTCGATGAAGATGCGCGCCTATCCGTTAAACATGTGGAGAGAGGGCAATTTGCGTATTATGAACATCGTATTGTCGATACATTACATGGATTTATTATTGCCTCTGAAATCACAGCAGCAAATAGACCTGGACATCAAATTTTACCTCAGCAGCTAAATCAATTGCATCAACTATTTCAGCAGTATGCGAAAGAGATTACATTAGATGCTGGCTATTATAATGCACAATGTGCGAATGAGCTCTTTAAACGAGGCTTTTTTGTCTCCATCCCCTATAAAAGAAGCCAGACAAAAGAACATCCAAGCTGTCGGCGTCATCAATTCAAAAAGATAAACGAAACGACGTATGCTTGTCCAATGGGCGTACCGTTTCGTTATACAACATCAACGCGCAAAGGCTATCACGAATTTTAAGCATCAAAAGGAAGCTGCAAAAACTGCCCGTTCGCTTTAAACGAAAAAGACCGTATTTTAAGGATTTCTATTCATCAAAAAACCTATGATCGTCTAAGAGAAATGAGATTATCATGGAAAGGGAAAATTTTAAAAACTGTCCGACCGCAAACGATTGAACTAAGCTTTGCCCATAGCAAAGAATACCACGGTCTCCGTTATGCCAGATACCGTAGTATACCCAAAGTAAAAACACAAGTTTTGATGATCGCACTCATTCAAAACTTTAAGAAATGGGCCAAGCTCCGTTCACTAAAACAAGTTGGACTCCATCTCACATATAAAATTATAGAAGATTCTTTTGAATAATTCAAAAAATCCCTGTGGAAATTCACAGGGATTTCATTGACAAGGTTGTTTTTCAACAACATGAGATTAGCAGGAAAATAATATTCCTGCTAATCTTTTTTTCTGTAAAGAGACTATTGAAAAGAAGAAAAGCTTTCGATGATAACATGATTAGGCAGTTGGAACGGGTGCTCTTTATTTATTCTATCATAAAACATGATGCCATTTAAATGATCGATTTCATGTTGTACAACGATAGCCCCATAGCCCTGTAACTGAACAATGATTTCATGTCCATCGATGTCGTAAGCTTTGACTTTAATGCGTTCGTATCTCGGTACAAAACCAGAAACAGGTCGATTTACAGATAGACAGCCTTCTCCCTCAGGTAGATAAATCATATTAAGGGAATGACTCATTATTTTAGGGTTAATCAGCATCATTTCTTGGTCATCAAAGAGCACAGCAAACATTCGTTTATCTACGCCAATTTGATTAGCAGAGAGTCCACTTCCAGGGCGAAGCTTATATTTTTTTGCTAGAGTAGGATCTTGGCTATTTTTTAAATATTGTAGCATGGACAAGAGGGTATTTCGGTCCTCTGTGGTCACAGGTATCGCCACTTCTTGAGTGTGTTTTCTTAAAATTGTCGAGTGTTCTTTCACGAAATCCTTCATTGTAATCATATAATTGGGGTGAAATTTAGTCATAGATAAACACCTCATCAATCCGGCTATTGAGAACCTTAGCAATCTTAAAAGCTAATTCAAGGGTCGGATCATATTTATCATTTTCAATACTATTAATGGTCTGCCTCACAACCCCACATTCTTTTGCAAGAGCAGCCTGCATTAAAATGGACAAAGCAACACTCAATTCATATTCACTAAATTGTGGGTATAATAACACCGCAGTTTTCTTCATTTCACACACTCCTTACCTTTAGATTGTTCCATTCTTCCTGTAAAATAGCGTAATAGTATTCATCCCACCAATCATCTCCGTGTGGTATGCATTTTTTAAAAAATCCTTCTTGGCGCATCCCGATCTTTTCCATGACTCGGTATGAAGCTACATTTTCTGGCTGGCATGTGGCGATAATTCGATGAAGTTTCATTTTAGTAAAGCTATAATTTAATAGGGCATGAGCAGCTTCAGAAGCATAGCCATGATTATGATAGACAGGATTCAAAACCCATCCAATTTCATAAGTATGGTCACCGAAGTATTTGTGGAAAACAAGATGACCAATGACTCGCTGTTGTTCACGTAAAACAATGGCGAAATGTTTTGCTTGCTCGTTGTTATTCTCCGTTATAAAGTTTCGAACCTGTTCTTCATTCAACACACCTTCAGGCATATAGTGCATCACTGTTTTATCGGACATATAGCTATAAACAGCCTGCCAATCTTGTGCTTCAAATGTTCGAATAAGTAGCCTCGGTGTTGTGATGTTCACAATATTTCCTCCTATTATCTATTAAATTTTTCCTTTTATAATTAGTTATACACCTCTAACATCTGGAAGTCATGTAAATAATGGCTAAGAAGTGTTTTTAAGGGTTGGTATAACTGCATTTTAAGGGAAACCGTGCTATACTTTGCATACTGAGGTCATTAAGCTAGGTACTGAAAGGTGTGTAACAATGTTATCAAAGGAAAAAATTAACCGAATTAATGAATTATCTGCTAAAGCGAAAAGCGGACAATTAACAGAGGCAGAGGCAAAGGAGCGAACAGCGCTTCGCAAGGAGTACTTAGATACGTTTAGAGCGACTATGCGAGATACGATTGAAAACGTAAAAGTGGTAGATGCAGAAGGAAATGATGTAACCCCAGAGAAGGTAAAACAAGCGAAAAAAAATAAATTTCTAAATTAATGTGACACAATTCAATAAAGTATGTATGAAAACACAAATAGTATAACAAAAGCATTGTTTTCTAAAGCAATGTTGACTAAACTGTAAAAGAACAATATATAGGACGAGAAAGGATGTCACAATATAATGACTCAACACGCGGATCTTTTAGCAATTAATGCTATCCGAACTTTGTCAATCGATGCTATTGAAAAAGCAAATTCTGGTCACCCAGGTTTACCAATGGGGGCAGCGCCAATGGCTTATACGCTTTGGACAAAACAATTACGCCATAATCCAGCAAATCCAAAATGGTTTAACCGTGATCGTTTTGTACTATCAGCAGGCCATGGTTCAATGCTTTTATACAGCTTACTGCACCTTGGAGGCTATGGTTTACCAATGGAAGAAATTCAAAACTTCCGCCAATGGGATTCATTAACACCAGGACATCCTGAATACGGTCATACAGTAGGAGTAGAGGCAACAACTGGTCCTCTTGGACAAGGAATCGCTATGACTGTTGGTATGGCTATGGCTGAGCGTCATTTAGCTGCTACTTACAATAAACCAGGTCATGACATTGTTGACCACTACACATTTGCGCTATGTGGCGATGGTGACTTAATGGAAGGTGTAGCAGCAGAAGCTATTTCATTAGCTGGTCACTTAAAACTTGAAAAATTAATCGTGCTTTACGATTCTAATGATATTTCTTTAGATGGTGACTTAGAAAAGTCATTCTCAGAAAACGTGCAAAAACGCTTCGAATCTTATGGCTGGAATTACTTAAAAGTGGCAGATGGTACAGATGTAGATGCTGTTAATGCTGCTATTGAGGAAGCGAAAAAATCAACTGGCAAACCAACATTAATTGAAGTGAAAACAGTGATTGGTTTTGGTTCTCCAAATAAATCTGGTAAAGCAGATTCACACGGTGCACCACTTGGTACAGATGAAGTTGTCTTAACGAAGGCTGCCTATGAGTGGGCACATGAACCATTCCAAATTCCTGCAGAAGTTTACGATACATTTAATGCGGCTGCTGAAGTGCAAGGAGCACAACCAGAGGAAGCTTGGAATGCTAAATTTGCTGCATACAAAGAAGAATTCCCAGAGTTGGCAGCTCAATTCGAGAAAGCGATGAATGGTGAATTACCAGAGGACTTTGCTTCTGAGTTACCAGTATATGAAGCAGGTAAATCTGTAGCAACGCGTTCTTCTTCAGGCGATGCGATTAATGCTATTGCGAAGAAAACACCTTCATTCTTTGGTGGTTCAGCAGACCTTGCTGGCTCCAATAAAACAACGATGAAGGGTGCTGGAGATTTCTCAGCAGACGACTATGCTGGTCGCAACATCTGGTTTGGTGTTCGTGAATTTGCAATGGGTGCTGCTATGAACGGAATGGCTCTTCACGGTGGTTTAAATGTATTCGGCGGTACATTCTTCGTATTCTCTGATTACGTTCGTCCAGCGATTCGTCTTTCTGCATTAATGGGTCTTCCTGTAACATATGTATTTACACATGATTCGATTGCAGTAGGGGAAGATGGTCCAACACATGAACCAATCGAACACCTTGCATCATTACGTGCAATGCCAAACCTATCTGTTATTCGTCCTGCAGATGCAAATGAATCAGCAGTTGCATGGGAGCTTGCAGTAGCAGCAGAAAAATCACCAACTGTTCTAGTATTGTCTCGTCAAAACTTACCTGTTCTTGACGCTTCTATTGAAACAGTACGTGATGGCGTAGCGAAGGGTGCTTACACAGTGTCTCCAGCTACGAAAGAAGTAGCAGATGCTATTTTAATTGCAACAGGCTCTGAGGTTTCACTTGCTGTCGAAGCACAAAAAGCTTTAAAAGCAGACGGCGTAGATGTAGCAGTTGTTTCAATGCCATCTATGGATCGCTTTGAAAAACAAGATGCAGCTTACAAAGAATCTGTACTACCAAAAGCTGTAACAAAACGTCTTGCAATTGAAATGGGCGCATCATTCGGCTGGCATAAATACACTGGCTTTGAAGGGGACGTTCTTGCTATCGACAAGTTCGGCGCTTCTGCACCAGGTGAATTAGTAATGGAAAAATACGGCTTCACTGTCGAAAACGTAGTAGCAAAAGTGAAAGCACTATAATTTACAACCAATACCGCAACACGCAGCGAAATAAACATGAGCTGCGTGTTGCGGTACTTTTTATAGCGTCAAACACAGTAATGTAAAAACTCAAAAAGAAGGGTGAGCGAATGAAGAATTATAGTGTTGTGTTATTTGACTTAGATGGAACATTATCTGATCCCAAAATAGGAATCACTAAATCAGTGCAATATGCTTTACATAAGGCAGGCATCATGGTGAATGATTTGGATGAACTGGAACCTTTCATCGGACCACCATTACAAGTATCTTTTCGAGAAATCTATGGCTTCAATGATAGACAAATAACGCAAGCAATTAGTGATTACCGCGAACGATTTACGGAAAGGGGAATGTTTGAAAATAAACTCTATGAAGATATTCCAGCTTTGTTAGCTAATTTAAAGCAACAAGGATATATATTGATTATTGCCACTTCAAAACCAACTGTCTTTGCGGAACAAATCGTAAAGTATTTTCAGCTAGAGTCCTATTTCGATTTTGTCGTAGGTAGTCACTTAGATGGTTCACGTTCTGCCAAAGGTGAGATTATTGCTGATGTGCTTCAACAATTTGCTTCCTATCCAAAGGAGCAATTTATTATGATTGGGGATCGAAAATATGATTTGATCGGCGCTCGTGAAAATCAAATTGATGCCATCGGTGTAACATATGGTTTTGGGTCACTAGAAGAATTAAAAAATGAAAAGCCTACATATATTGTGGATCATGCAAATGACATCCTAAAATACCTCTAAAAGCACGAAAAAACTGCATGTCAAAATGCAGTTTTTTATGTAGGATTATTTAGCAAGTCCGTTTTGGAATGCGTAGACGACGGCTTGTGTACGATCTTGAACTTCTAGCTTGGCTAAAATATTACTAACATGTGTTTTCACCGTTTTTAGGGCGATATATAGCTCATCAGCGATTTCCTGATTCGCTTTGCCCTGAGCCATCAGCAATAATACTTCCATTTCACGATCAGTCAGTTGCTCGTAAAGAGGTGTACTATTGCCGTGGCGCATGCGGTGCATCATTTTGGAAGTGACCTCTGGCTCTAGCACCGTTTCGCCACCCATTGTTTTACGAATAGCCTCGGCAATTTGTTTCGCATTTGATGTTTTTAAAATATAGCTTACTGCACCAGCCTCTAAGGCAGGGTAGACTTTATCGTCATCTAAAAAACTAGTCACCATCATGATTTTAGCCTCAGGCCATGCTGCTAATATTTCTACTGTCGCCTCTGCTCCTGTCATAATGGGCATCACATTATCCATTAAAATAATATCAGGCCTTAACGCTAAGGCACGTTCCACAGCCTCTTTGCCGTTCTCAGCCTCACCTACAACCGTAATATCTGGCTGTGCTGAAAGATAGGCGGAAACACCAATCCGTACCATTTCATGATCATCCACTATGAGCACTTGAATCATCGATATGAACCTCCTCCTTATGTAGTGGAATTTTAACCTCCACAATCGTTCCTTCTTCAGGCACGGACACAATTTTATAGGTGCAGCCAATTTCGACAGCTCGTTCAGCTATATTTTGTAAGCCGTACGACGTCGATTTATCAGCCTCCACATCAAAGCCTAACCCATTATCCTGAATTCGTAAAATAGCTAAGTCGTCTCTTGCCACAAGCAGTAATTCGACCTCACTTGCTTTGGCATGACGAAGCGTATTGGAGAGGGCTTCCTGTGCAATACGAAATAAATGATCTTCCTCTGCTTTTGTTAAGGCCATTTCCTCTAGCTCGTATTCAATATGGAAATAAACTTTTTGCTGAAGCTCAATAATCAATTCCTCTAAGCCTTGTGCCAAAGTTTTATTGTGTAGAGCTACAGGTCGTAGATGTAGCAGTAATGCACGCATTTCTAGCTGTGCCTGCTGAACGATTTTCTCCACCTGTTTTAAACTAGTAGCATGTTCGTCATTTTCAGTTAATGCGGAGAGTAACATAGATGCAGCAAATAGTTGCTGTGACACAGAATCATGTAGTTCTCTAGCTAGTCGTTGGCGTTCAGCAATAATACGCTCCTGAATAATTTTATCATTGGCCTCAGCCCGTTCATTGGACAAACGCTGTAAACTTTTACGTTGTGTATCGATTAATTCACTCGTTTGGACAAGTGCTTTTTTTAACGATTTTGGAAGAGCTTGTTTTTGAGGAAAAACAAAATCAGGCTCGATTAATTGTTTCACTATACGGGTTGCCTGCGCTTCTCTTGCCCTTGCAGTCATACTGATCCAGCTGGCAAACAGGAAGCTAAGAATAAACAGACTAACTATAATGATGCCACCTAGAGGGATATTATCGTAATTCTGCTGCCACAAAGGCTCCCATGTTTTTTCATCTGGATTGCCCCATAGTGCAACAAGAAGACCAAAAACAGCACTCATTAAAATAAAAAATAATGTAAATAATCTTGAGATAAAGGCAATCATTTTCGTAGCACCTCCAAATCTCCAAGCCAGGTTGCGACATGAATAATCAATACACGTTTAGCATCCTCAGGGTTGCCGTCAGAGAAAGTAATACTTTCATTTAATATACGTTGTGGCCCGACATGTAAGCAGGTAAGCTCACCAAATAACGTCGTATACTGTAAACGGAATGGAATTTCATAAGGAATATAAATTTGAACTTTACCGATACCTTGTCGAATTGTAATTAGACTAGTGCCAGCAGGTAAAATCGTTTGCGTTGTATCGATGGTAATATCTCCTGCAAGGCGCTGAATTTGTACATCTTGCCATTTATATGCTTCTGTAGGCGCTGGCATTGTGCCAATTAAGTCATTTTTAGTCGCAGGAAGCTTTTCAAAAAGCTCAGCACCAACTACTTTTGGCTCGTTTTCTCTTTGTAAGTATTGATAGAGCATATATAAGAGCATGATGACGATAAATAAACGTAAGCTCCACATCGTGAACAAAGCAATGGCAATAAAGAAAATTCCTGTCCATTTAAAAAATCGAACTTTTTTGGAAAAACTTAAATAAAGAAGTACAGCCCCAATCAATAAACAGAAGGCACCACCGTTATTAAAAATAGTTAGCTCCACGAAGACGAGTAAAAAGAAGCAAAGTACCCAAAATGTGAGCTTATTTGTTGTGAAATTTTGCAAGAGGGTCACCCTTCCTTCTACTAATAGTATAAGAGAGGGAATGGGACCCTCTATTTTTAAACGTGAAAGAATGCGCCTTTTAATGTTGGCGCATTGCTTTCATTATACCATGTTATTTATTTTCAATTAGCAGTGGTGAGCTATCTTCTACTGCTTTTTTTTCTAATTCTGCGAGTCTTGCCTCAAAAGTTGTGAGCTCATGATCTTTATCGATTTGAAAAGCTAATTTATCGATATACGCTTCTAAATCTTCAAAGTTTGTTTTATTGTTTTTTGCTATCATTCCATCCATTTGATGATGGGCACGAGTTACATTTTCTTTCCCCATCAGCTGTAATTGACGCACTTTCATATCTTTAATTTTATGCTTCATTGTTTCAAATTTACGCTCAAGCTCGAAGTATTCACGAGTACTTGCTTCAATGCTAGCTTGTAATGTAAGGTTACGGGCTGAATAAGCTGTTACTTCATCCGTTGCGAAATCAATTAAGTCCTGCTCTCCGCTCGTTTTTGCTAGTGCCAATTGAGATTCACGTTTCGCTAGTAAATCCGCGTTCTCTTTATATTCTTGCTCTAGCTTTTCTTTTAATTGCCCTTGTCGCTCTAATAGTTTGCCTGTTTGTTCCGTTTGCTTTTCTGCTTCACGAATGTATTGATTTAACATCGCAATCGGATTTTTTTGTTCCTTCTTATCAAATAATTGATGTAAGTCTGCCTCTACTGTATATCTAAAACGTTGAAATAAGTTCATTTAAATTCGCTCCTTTTATTTTGTTAAGTTTGACCATTCTTTTTCAAAGTTTGTAAACGGATCTTCTTCTTTTTTTTCTTCAATTGTTGGGATTTTTACATCTTCACCATTCCATTTTTTATAGATAACATAGATAATGGCGATTGCTGCAAGACCAACCATTGCTGGAATGTTGGACACTGCTGATAGGACACCGATTAGACCAACTGTAAACCAGAAAATTTTACCGAATGTTGACTTACTAGCAATGTAGAAGTGCATGCCCAGTGCTACAAATAGTCCGGAGAATAATAATCCTGCCAGTGGTCCGATTAACGCAAGTGCAACACATGCTGCAATGACGCCTCCAGTTAATAAAAGAAATTTTTTCATTTGTTTTAGCTCCTTTCGTTTGTACCTTTATGTTACCTGTTTACAAGATTGTCTAAAACGGACTCGAAATTGATTTTGTACTAGGTCTCGAGGCTGAGATTCATCTAAGCAGCCACAATAGAAGGTTTTTGGCGTGCTAAACAAGCGGTTTTTTCTTATTTTTGGAAAAATATTATTTATTCTTGGATAGAATTACCATTTGTCATAAAGTCATTTATAGATCCGAAACTAGAATTTTTTCGACAAAAATAGAAGAGAGATCCCTCCTTCGTTTGACAAATAAACAAGATTGAATGAGCTATACTTATGGAAAAGAAACTGAGCGAAGGAGGATTTCTGGTGAGAACCTATTCTATATATAAGATAAAAGAAGAGCATTTAACGTTTATTTTTGGCAGAGAGCGGAAGTTGTTAGAGATGATGCAAGGTTGTGAAGATGCCAACGAGAAATCCTTAAAAGAGCTTGCATATATATGTGAATCCGTTCGTTTTGAGGAGATTGCAGCCATGTTAGAGCAACAACTTGATTCCAAATATGCACACCTAGAAAGAGCTCGCAATGCTTTGTTTTTAGAACATCCGATAAAAGGCAAAATGGCTATTTATTTAGTGGATCGTAAAATTTGTGTTTATTGTGAAGGTTCACGAATGCTAGATTTAGATTTATTTCAAATGCTTGCTAAAATGAGTGAACGCTTTATTGCTTTTAATAAACAGGATAATGAGTGTGGGTGGTTAAAGCCGATGAAGTATACAATGCACTAGGAAAATTCACTACAATATATAGTAACACGCTATTATTTCGTGTATAATGGAGCGTGGAGAGTTTTTTCTCGGTATATTGTAGTGGAGGAGGTTGGTTGTATGCCTACATGGGGCTGGATTATTATCGTAATTATCGCATTAGCAGCGGGCGCGGCACTTGGTTTCTATTTCGCTCGTCAAGCTATGATGAAATATTTAAAAGAAAACCCACCTATTAATGAGCAAATGATTCGTATGATGATGGCACAAATGGGTCGTACGCCGTCTGAAAAGCAAGTACGTCAAATGATGGCGCAAATGAATAAATTCCAGAAGTAATTTGGAATGATCAGAGCAACTAGTTCAAACTTAACTAGTTGTTTTTTTTTATTTTTAACAGTATTTAAAAAATTCTTGAAAATCATATAATTCTATCGGGAAACTATGTATAATAGAATTACCATACGGAAGGGAGTTGTATATTTTGCAAAAAGAAAAAACAAATGTAGAAAGTTTTGATCTAGATCATACAAAAGTAAAGGCCCCTTATGTTCGTTTAGCAGGTGTGAAAACGGGCCAAAATGGCGATGAAGTATATAAATACGATATTCGCTTTAAACAGCCAAATAAAGAGCATATGGAAATGCCTGCATTGCATTCTTTAGAGCATTTATCCGCTGACATTATCCGTAATTACTCAGATCATATTGTTGATTTCAGTCCAATGGGTTGTCAAACAGGCTTCTATGTATCATTGATCAATCATAATGATTATGAGGATTTATTAACTATTTTAGAGAAAACCTTTACAGACGTGACAAAGGCAACAGCCGTACCTGCCTGCAATGAAGTGCAATGTGGCTGGGCAGCTAGCCATAGCTTGGAAGGGGCACAAGCATTAGCGCAAGAATTTTTAGCGAAACGTGATGAATGGCATATCGTGTTTGAAGAATAAACAAAATGAAAACCTTGCGATAAAAAATTCCGCAAGGTTTTTATACGCACTAAAAATGGAATGGGATGACATTGGAGGAGGAAGAATCCCGATTGATTTTTTGATAAATAAAATTTTCTAAAAAATCATGAATTAAATCCTCATATTCATCCATATTTTCATTAAAGGACTGTGCATGTGCGCCCGTATCAAAAAGTTTTAAATTTTTTGGGCCTGCTTTTTTATTGTAAAGATCTAGTGACATGGAAGCTGGAATAAATGTATCTGGAATGCTATGGATAAAGAGTACAGGTTTTTCAATATGTGTCACGGCTTCAGCAGGGGTTACACTTTTGAATGAGTAACCATCTCGGAGGCGAACAAAAAAGTCGGCAAAACGAATAGGAATAATGGAGCCATATTTAAATTCAGTTTTCGCAATTTGCTTGAGCAACATAGAAAAATCAGAGAATGCACAATCTGAGATATAAAAATCAGCTCCATCTTCAACCGTTCCTGCATAGAGGAGCATGGTTGCAGCACCCATCGATTCACCATGAATGCCAAGAATAGCATCCTCGCCAATCATGGCTTTTACTGTTTTCACAACGGCATCAAGATCATTCTTCTCATAGTAGCCATAGCTGGTTGTCTTGCCTCCCGATTCACCATGGCGACGGTGGTCAAATATAACGGAATTATAGCCAAGTCTTTCAAATAGGCGAGCATATTTCACGGAATTTATTTTATTTTCGGTAACCCCGTGGCAAATGATGATGGTGTTATTGGTTTGCAAAGGCTGAAACATAATGCCTCGAATTGAGTAGCCATTTGGGGAATCAATATTCAGCTCACATTTCAAGTTTTTATTGTACCAAGCCTCATCAAAGCGCTTTGCAGTCGTTTCTCGTTCCCGAATAAATTCAGGGTCTTTTTGTTGGATATACATTAATTTATTGGAAAGCGCGAAGCCGAACAGACCTGTTGCAGCTGCGGCTAGCGTTGTTGTAATACCAGAGAATAAAAGCATCTTCTTTTTCATCATAAAACACCTCCACATGCTGTTTCTTATTTGTAATGTTCCCAACTAAGATTGTTTAAAACACGTCAACATTTTACAATATCTTTGGCAAAACTGCGATTATTTCTATTATCGAAAATCGTCATAATATTTGTTAAAATATACATATCTGCTAGTAGCATATGCATGCAGTGTTGATTTTTGAACGGGGAAAAGGGGAGAATGATTATGACAAACGAGGTAGTAATCGTGAGTGCGGTGCGTACAGCTATCGGCTCATTTCAGGGGACATTAAAAGACGTACCAGCGACAACGTTAGGTAGCATTGTCATTAAAGAGGCATTAGCACGTGCTGGCGTAGCAGGGGAACACGTCGATGAGGTCATTATGGGGAATGTTTTAGCGGCTGGACTTGGACAAAATCCAGCTCGTCAAGCAGCAATTAAGGCTGGTTTACCACATGAGGTTTCTGCATTAACAATTAATAAAGTATGTGGATCAGGTTTAAAGGCAGTTCATTTAGCAACACAGGCGATTATAGCGGGAGATGCTGAGATTGTTGTTGCAGGTGGATTTGAAAATATGAGTCAGGCTCCATATGTCTTAAAAAATGCACGAGAAGGCTTCCGAATGGGCGATCAAAAGGTAGTAGATACAATGATTCATGATGGCCTATGGTGTGCTTTTAATGATTATCATATGGGGATTACAGCTGAAAATTTATGTGATATGTATCAAATTTCTCGAGAAGAGCAGGATGCTTTTGCAGCTCGTTCTCAGCAACGTGCAGAGGCAGCGATTGCAGCTGGCAAGTTTGAAGATGAAATCGTCGCTGTCGAAATTCCACAGCGTAAGGGAGAGCCACTTCTTTTCAATCAAGATGAATTCCCACGAGCAGGTGTGACAGCGGAGTCCTTAGCTAAGCTACGACCAGCATTTAAAAAGGATGGCTCTGTGACAGCAGCGAACGCGTCTGGTATTAATGATGGTGCGGCAGCGGTAGTGGTGATGTCAAAGGAAAAAGCACAAGAGCTAGGTATTCAACCGATGGTGATTATTACAGCGAATGCTAGTGCTGGTGTAGATCCTGCTATTATGGGGACAGGTCCTGTAAAAGCAGTACAAAAAGCGCTGACAAAGGCCGAGATTACTTTAAACGATATCGATTTAATTGAGGCAAATGAAGCATTTGCAGCACAATCGATTGCTGTAGATCGTGAATTAAGCTTTAATCATGATAAACTAAATGTTAACGGGGGTGCCATTGCTCTTGGTCACCCAATCGGTGCAAGTGGTGCTCGTATTTTGGTAACGCTATTACATGAGATGGAAAAGCGTGATGTGAGAACGGGCTTAGCCACGTTATGTATCGGTGGGGGACAAGGCGTAGCAACAGTAGTGAAGCGCCCTTGATGTCTATAAGAAGGTGAATAGAAATGGGAAAGAAAAGAAAACAGCAACAACATACAGATAATAGCTTAACAGCCAGCCTACCTAAGCAAGAGGCGGTCACATTAGCAGATCAGCTAGGTGGCGATGTGCTAGCAAAATTAAAAGCAGCCAAGCAAGATTTAACTGTTAAAGAGCAGGCAGCAGAAGAAGAACGACAAGCAAAACTAGCTTTTGAACGTAAACAACGTGAAAAAAATAAATCGTTTGAAGAACTACTAAACGAATATGGCGATAAAGGCTCTAAATTTTAAGAAAAAAACAGTGAATTCACACAGGTGGGTTCACTGTTTTGTCTTTTATAGCATTTAAATTATGTCGTTATAGTCGATATACAAAGAGAGATTTTTGAATTTAATGGAACGGGAGACGCTGCCAATAACATATACCTAATTGTAGTTTAGTATCGATTAAATTATGTTAGGAGAACAACATGGTAGAATTACAGACAGAAAGAATAAGATTAATTCCTTTAAACGCCAAGTATCTAAAATTACTAATAGAGCATGAGGAGCAAATGGCGGAGGAGTTGTCATTGAGTAAAGGTGTAGGGAGTTTAGATTGCGAGCTTAAACAAGCGCTGTATTTTAGACTTTCCAAAGTAGTAGAAGATGAGCAAAACTATCTGTGGCATACGAATTGGTTACTTGTGTTAACAGAAAAAAATTGTGCTGTTGGTGGCATAATGCTAAAAGGTATGCCGAATGAGCAAGAGGAAGTTGTGATTGGGTATTATACTTTTCCTTATTATCAGGGGCAGGGCTATATGACAGAATCAATCATCGCTCTAAAAAACTGGTTACTTCATCAGCCAAATGTAAAATACGTTATTGCAGATACCGAAAAAGATAATGTGGCATCCCATCGAGTTTTAGAAAAAGCAGGAGCTGCCTTGTATAAAGAAACAAACTCCCTCTATTTTTGGAGGTTCCAACTTTGAAATAAATGGCTATGACAAAAGGCTATGATTGTACCTTTTGTCTTTATGTTGTTGAAAAAAGGTAATGTCACAAGAAAAAGATTTTTTAGCAAGGCGTGGGGTTGATTTCCGTTCCGCCAGAGATCTTTCCGTGGGGCGTCCGATGAGCCGCTTCACTGTGACGCTAAATCCCCTAGGAGTGATGCTGGCTCCGCTCAATCAACCATGCTGCAAAAGTGCCACTTCATGGTCCTTCATAGTAGCAGTAGTGAATAAAATATTTCTATTTTTAGAGAGTGGAGAAGGGATTCATCACAACGACCATCAATAAAGTGAGTAGTGAACACCTTCATTTTATTTGTGAAACCTTTGTAAAAAATAGCGCTCTTTTGCGGAACGGCAAACCTTTTTTACTTTAATTTCGATGGATTTTTTGTTATTCAACACAATGAAGACAAAAGGCTAGGATAATGCCTTTTGTCTTTTATTTTTGAGTATTTTTCTCAGTGCTACAGCGAGACTAACAAAAACAATGGCTCCAGCTGTATCGACAAGTACATCCTGAGCACTCATTGTACGACCTGGTGTAAAGCTTTGGCGAAATTCATCAAGCGTAGCAATCACAGCTGTTCCACCAATGGCAATACTTGCTGCAAAACGTCGTTTTCCCCAGGCAAAGTATAGGCCAAGTGCGATACAGCCAAATCCCATGAAGTGTGTCAATTTACGAATTAAAAACTCTACAAATGGAAAATAACCACGTTCTTCAACTGAAACGATGGTTCCCCAATAGGGAATTTTTAAAATAGATAGTTGTTTTTCAAAAGGTTTATTGGCAAGCAAATCTTCTAATTCTGGTAGTATGCTCTGTTGCTCATAGGTCATACTAGAGGAGATTACTAGTACAACTAGACAAATGATAAAAATTAGCCATTTTTTCATCGATGTTCTTGATAAATCTCATTTTTTGTTCGCTCATTCGCTAACTTAAAATCTGTTATGGAATTGATTTTCTCGTAGGCAGCAAGTGTTTGAGCTAGCTGTTGTTGTGAGCTTGCGCCAATGACCGTAGAAGCGATTGTCGGCTCTTTCAGATTAAAAGCGATAGCCAATGCATGCAAATCATCATAGTGTGAAGCTAAGTCTGTTAACGTTGTTGTTAACTCCTCAGCTGTATAGGTGTTAAAACCATTAACCTGTTGTAGACGTTGTTGCCAGCTATTCGTTAATAAGCCCTTTGCCACTGTGCCACGTGTTACAACAGATGCACCTTGACTCGCAATAAACTCAAGCCATTCTTCAGGGCGGCGATCTAGAGCACTATATTGCATCATAACGCTTTTAGCTGAGCTTACAGGTAAAAACCGTTGCAAAACATTTGGACGAATAGAGGAAATGCCATATTCACGAATGAGCCCGTCTTTTTTCAATCCCTCAAAAGTGTCAATAATTCCATCCCAATCATCCTCGATTGTGCCACCGTGTAATTGATATACATCAATATAGTCCGTTCCTAAACGTTGTAAGCTAGCATGGACAGCTTCTTTTATATAGGATGGTGATGCATCCCACTGCCAGCCATCTACACCTTCTACCCAACGATTACCTACTTTTGTTGCTAAGATGACATCATGACGACGTTTACCTAACGTTGTGCCAATAATCTCTTCGTTAGCACCATAATCATATAAATCAGCTGTATCTATATAATTAATACCAGCATCTAGTGCCATATCGACAATGGCAGCTGCTTGTGTTTTATCTGTCGAAAGAGACATGCCTCCTAAACTAATCTCTGAAATAAACAATTCGCTTGTACCAAGCTGTCTTTTTTTCATACGAATGACCTCCTTCGATTTCTCTACTTGTAATGGTACAATGAACATATCTGAAGAACAAGCGAGGTAATCGTCAATGAAAAAGTTTGAGGAAAAAACAACGAAATCGACACCAATCTATGACGGAAGAATAATAAAACTACAAATTGATGATGTTACATTACCAAATGGACAGGTTGCAAAACGTGAAATAATTAAGCACCCAGGTGCCGTAGCAGTGATTGCTGTTACGGACAAGGGGAAACTAGTGTTAGTAGAACAATATCGCAAAGCGCTGGAGCGTTCTATTATTGAAATTCCGGCTGGAAAACTTGAGCCTGGTGAGGAACCTGTGGTGACAGCACGCCGAGAATTAGAGGAAGAGACAGGCTATGGAGCGCATAAACTTACTTTTTTACAAACCTTTGCAACATCACCAGGCTTTGCGGATGAAGTCATTCATTTGTTTGTAGCGAGGGAATTATATACAATAGACAATAAAGCAGATTTAGATGAGGATGAATTTGTCGAACTTTTAGAAGTTTCGTTGGAAGAAGCACAATTAATGGTGGCTGACCAGCGTATATATGATGCTAAAACAGCATTTGCAGTACTGTGGCTGGCTGCAAATTTAGAAAAGAATCTTTTAGCATAATAGAGACGGACGAGCATAAGCTGTACAAACCTTGATAGAAAAGGAGCATGTTTATGTCTCGTACGGTGTCTATTTTTTATCACGCTTCCATCATTGCGGTAAGTTTTGTTTGTGGCGTTATTTTCTTTCATATTATTGGTGGACCGAAAGCGGAACCCTTTATTTTATTTATAGAGCCTCGTTTAGCAGATGGGGACAGGCAATCCATTTTTCGTTTAGTGCTGCCTGTCGCTATTTCCATAGGTCTTGTATTATTACTAGCAACACATAGCGTCTTAAAGGTGTTAGTGCGTGTGACTGTAGCCATGCGTGCCACTTTTTTTGGCTTTAGTTCGGTTTTTTTATTACAAAAACTTGAAGCTTTTTGGCTTTATACGATTTGGTGGTTTCCATTTCAGCTCATCTATTGTATATTGTTGCTAGTCCTATGCAATTTACTTGTACCCGCTTGGTCAAAGCGAAAAATCGGGAAACAAGTATCTGGTCGGACAATTTTGTTGAATTTTATCGCATTTTTCATCATAATAGTTGCTGAGTTTATTGTTATTTCATATGTGTTAAAATGATGGATTGAATAGACAAAAATTGTGATCAGATAAAAAAGTAGAAGCAGGTTAGAAATCTATTCACTATCTTGTAATAGGATTTACTCCTTTGGTATAATGGAAAGAGTTTAGGGGGGCGTCACATGGAGAGCCGAATTGATCGTATAAAAAAACAGTTGCATAGTGCTAGTTACAAGCTGACGCCGCAGCGAGAAGCGACAGTTGCTGTCTTGCTTGAGCACGAAGAGGACCACCTAAGTGCTGAAGATGTTTATCTTTTAGTAAAGGAAAAAGCACCAGAGATTGGTCTAGCTACTGTTTATAGAACGTTAGAATTATTAACGGAGCTCAAAATTGTCGACAAAATCAACTTTGGCGATGGCGTATCGCGCTATGACTTACGCCAAGAGGGAGCTGCCCATTTCCACCATCATCTTGTTTGTATCGAATGTGGTGCTGTTGATGAAATTCAAGAAGATTTACTTGAAGATGTGGAAGCCGTTGTTGAAAAACGTTGGAACTTTATCATAAAAGATCACCGACTAACTTTCCACGGCATATGCTGGCGCTGTCATGATAAAAACGACGAATCGAATGAAGAAAAATAACAAAAAACTGTCTGTTTTAATCTTTGGTATAGATTGAATCGGGCAGTTTTTTGTTTTTATAAAAATGAAGTACAAATTCTATTATGGTTGGTGGTTTATGTCGAACGGAGGGTGCTTTAGCACATTTCTTAAGGCCATGCTAAAATAGAGAATAATTGACAGTAAGGGGGCGTTGTGATGAATGAATTTCAATATGCAGTAGAGGACTATATCCATTTTATTCAGGTGGAAAGGCAGTTATCTGTTAATACATTAGCATCCTATCGCCGAGATTTAGAAAGCTATGTGCATTTTTTACAGGAAGCAGAGGGTATGGCTGATTTTAGTCGTGTGGAACGGACAACTATATTACGCCATTTAGAGCAATTGCGGGCACAGGGGAAGACAAGTCGTACAGTTGCCCGTCATATTTCATCTATTCGGAGTTTCCACCAATTTTTACTACGAGAAAAGCGTGCAGAAACCGATCCTACAGTTCATTTGGAAATGCCGACAATTGAGCAAAAATTGCCTAATATCTTATCTATCGAAGAAATTGAAGCATTACTAACAGCTCCGAATCGAAGTAAGCCACAAGGCATACGTGATCTTGCCATGCTGGAGTTATTATATGGGTCTGGTATGCGTATCAGTGAACTCATTGCACTGGATTTAGCTGATATTCATTTAACCATGGGCTTTGTACGTGTATTTGGGAAGGGCGGCAAGGAGCGAATCATTCCACTCGGCAAAAGCGCACTTTCGGCAATAAATGGCTATTTAAACGGTGCTCGTGGTCAATTACAGGGAAAGCACCCCAAAACAGATGCGTTTTTTATTAATCAAAGAGGGAAACGTTTAACAAGGCAGGGTTGTTGGAAATTAATGAAGGAGCATGCATTAAAGGCAGGCATCCAACATGAATTAACACCACATACATTGCGTCATTCCTTTGCCACTCATTTGGTTGAAAATGGAGCCGATTTACGAGCGGTACAGGAGATGCTTGGTCATGCAGATATTTCTACTACGCAGATTTATACACATATTAGCAAAACAAGATTATCTGAGGTCTATAAGCAATTCCATCCACGTGCTTAAAACATCATAGGAAAAAATTATATTTCAGTCGGATGTCTGACCTTTATTTTTCGCATTTTTTTGGTAAAATAGAGTCATGAGATTAGGAGGCAACCATTATGAATAAACCATTTAATAAAATCCATGTCGTTGTCATGGACTCCGTAGGTATTGGTGAAGCACCAGACGCTGCAAATTTCGGTGATGTTGGCGCGCATACACTAGGACATATCGCTGAAAAAATGAATGGGCTTACAATGCCAGTAATGGAGTCATTTGGTTTAGCGAATATTGAACCATTGCATGGAATGCATGCAACTACTGACCCTAAAGCATACTACGGTAAAATGCAAGAAGCATCAGTTGGTAAAGACACGATGACAGGCCATTGGGAAATCATGGGGTTAAATATTGATAAACCATTTAAAGTGTATCCAGATGGGTTTCCAGCGGAGCTAATTGAGGAGCTAGAGAAACGTACAGGTCGTAAAGTACTGTGCAATCAGCCAGCAAGTGGTACACAAGTGATTGAAGACTTCGGGAAGGAGCATATGGAAACAGGAGCGATTATTGTCTATACATCAGCCGATCCTGTTTTACAAATTGCGGCTCATGAGGAAATCATTCCACTAGAAGAGTTATATAAAATTTGCGAAATTGCTCGTGAATTAACATTACAGCCTGACTATTTAGTAGGTCGCGTCATCGCCCGACCATTTGTGGGTACGCCTGGAAACTTTACTCGTACATCCAATCGCCATGATTATGCGTTAAAGCCATTTGGTCGTACAACGATGAACGTTTTGAAGGACGCGGGATTAGATGTGATTGCCATTGGAAAAATCTCAGATATTTTCAATGGTGAAGGTGTGACAGATTCGGTCCGTACAAAAAATAATATGGATGGTATGGATCAATTTGCAGAAGTTGTACGTCGTGACTTCCGCGGACTTAGCTTCTTAAATTTAGTGGACTTTGACGCCAATTTCGGCCATCGTCGTGATCCACTAGGCTATGGACAAGCATTACAAGAATTTGATGCACGCCTACCAGAAATTCTAGAAGCCATGTCAGAAGACGATTTATTAATTATTACAGCAGATCACGGCAATGATCCAACCTTCCCAGGGACAGATCATACACGTGAATATGTACCACTAATTGTCTATTCACCACGTTTTAACGGTGGGGCGGAACTTGCGCTTCGTGAAACTTTTGCAGATATTGCAGCAACAGTTGCTGAAAACTTTCATGTAGAAGCACCACCATTCGGTAAAAGTTTCTTACATGATTTGAAATAAGGGGGTTTTTTCGTATGAATATGGTTCAATTGTTTGAAAAGAAAAAACAAGGATTAGAGCTTTCTCAAGCTGAAATTCAGTATTTTGTTGAAGGCTATACGACAGGCTCAATCCCAGATTATCAAGCAAGTTCTTTATTAATGGCGATACGTTTACTGGGCATGTCTGATGATGAGACATTTTATTTAACAAAGGCAATGATCGAATCAGGCGATGTCATTGATTTAACATCTATTGAAGGCTTTAAAATTGATAAACACTCAACAGGAGGAGTTGGTGACAAGGTCACACTTGTTGTCACACCAATTATTGCTGCTCTAGGAATTCCTGTTGCGAAATTTAGCGGTAAAGGTTTAGGGATTACTGGGGGAACAATCGATAAGCTGGAATCCATTCAGGGCTTTAAAACAGAACTTTCATCACAAGAGTTCATTGATAATGTCAATCAGCATAAAATTGCCGTTGCTGGACAAACAGGTAATCTTGTACCAGCCGACAAAAAATTGTATGCATTGCGTGATGTGACAGGTACTGTCGATTCTATTCCATTAATCGCAGCATCGATTATGAGTAAAAAAATTGCAAGCGGTGCCGATGGTATTGTACTCGATGTAAAATGTGGCTCAGGTGCGTTTATGAAGACGCAGGAAGAAGCACAGCGTTTAGCGGATACAATGACGGCCATTGGAGAAAAACTTGGACGTAAAGTCATCGCACATATTAGTGATATGGATAATCCATTAGGGAAAATGATTGGTAATAAGCTTGAGGTTGTCGAGGCATATGCCTTATTAAGTGGACGTTTAGAAGAAACGCATGAGGATTTGGTGGATGAATGTGTGGTCATCTCTTCCTTAATGTACCAAATCGCTGCTGGCGTGAATGAAGCGGAAGCGACTGCTGCGGTGAAGCGAGTACTTGCAGATGGCTCTGCAGCTGCAAAATTCGAGGAGTTTATTGTGGCGCAAGGTGGAGTAGTCTCTGATATTGTTCAAAATGAAACAGCTCATAAAGTAGCAGTGACAGCGATTACAGGGGGCACTGTGGAAACCATTAATGCCTTATTAGTTGGGGAAGCAAGTGTTAGTCTAGGCGCTGGACGTTTAACGAAGGAATCGAAGCTAGATTATGATGCAGGCATTCAGCTTATTGCTAAAAAAGGTGACCATGTCCATACTGGCGATACGATTGCTTATTTATATTCAAATCAACCAATTGATGAAGAGACAATTAATAAAATTCAGCAAGCTTATACAATTGCATAAAGATCCTTAGCGAGAGCTCTCACTTTAAGAGGGCTCTCGCTTTTTTGTGTTCCATGAATCGCCAAACTTTAGCAATCGATAGCGTTTAGAAATTGTTGATTTATCCCATACTGCACTTAACCTAAAAAGCTATAAGTATGTCGATTAGACACTATTTCGGAAGACTTTGCACTAGTTCTGTCAGCCGCAAGGATTCACCATATTGAATGTGGAATTGCACGAGGAGGAGGCGATGTTCATGCATTATCAATTAGAAATGGTCACAAGAGAGACAGTCGTTATACGTTTGTTTGGGGAGCTCGATCATCATGCAGTAGAACAAATTCGAGCGAAAATTTCTGCAGCAATTTTTCAAGGCACTGTGACGACCATCATTTGGAACTTAGAAGGGCTATCGTTTATGGATAGTTCGGGAGTTGGCTTAGTGCTTGGTCGGATGCGTGAGTTAGAAGCAGTTGCTGGGCGAACTATTTTATTGAATCCATCGCCAACAATGCGAAAAGTATTTCAATTTTCAGGATTAGGGCCATGGATGATGGATGCAACAGAGGAACAAGCGATTGATCGCGTAAGGGGGATTGTAAATGGATAACGAAATGACATTAACTTTTTTGGCAATTAGTGAAAATGAAGCTTTAGCGCGTGTAGCAGTGACAGGCTTTATTGCACAATTAGACCCAACTATTGATGAACTATCAGAATTTAAAACAGTTGTCTCAGAAGCGGTTTCCAATGCCATTATTCATGGCTATGAAGAAGATGGTAAGGGTGTTGTGACAGTTCATGCTAAACGTGAGGATGATATTGTGACAGTATCTGTCATGGATAAAGGGGTAGGAATTGAGGACGTTAGTCGAGCGATGGAGCCGTTATTTACAACGAAAAGTATGATGGAACGTTCAGGTATGGGCTTCACTATTATGGACAGTTTTTCGGATCAGCTGACAGTTATATCAAAATGGCAAGAAGGAACAACTGTAACATTCACGAAGAAATTTTACACAGTTCGCACAGCGGTAATGTGAGGTTAAGCCCGTGAAGCCGTTAGAACAGTCGTCCGATAAGCTTTTGTCTCAGGAGGAAATGCGTGATTTAATTGCACGCGCACAGCAGGGCGATCATGAGGCTCGTAAACGAATGGTAGAAGGCAATACGAGACTTGTGTGGTCCATTGTTCAACGTTTTACAACGAGAGGTGTTGAGCTTGAGGATTTATTCCAGATTGGCTGCATAGGGCTCATGAAATCTGTGGATAAATTCGATTTAACATATGATGTGAAATTTTCAACCTATGCCGTACCGATGATTATTGGAGAAATTCAACGCTTTTTAAGGGATGATGGCATGGTGAAGGTGAGCCGTTCTATTCGTGAGCTCAATTTTAAAATCCGTCATGCTACTGACGAATTTATTAAAAAGAACGAACATCCTCCAACTATTCAAGAACTCGCTCAGGTGCTTGGTGTGACAACCGAGGAAATTGTCACCGCATCCGATGCGCTGAGAGACCCAGCCTCTCTTCATGAACAATTGTATGAAAGTGAGGGGGATTCCATTACATTAATGGATCAAATGAAGGATGAGAAATCAGAGCAACCATTTGATTATATCCCACTGAAAGAAGTACTAACGAGACTTGAGCCGAGAGAGCAGTCTATCATATATCTTCGCTATTTTTCAGATTGCACGCAAACTGAAATTGCAAATAGATTAGGTATATCTCAGGTACAAGTATCCCGATTAGAGAAAAAAATTCTTGCCCAGCTGAAAAGTTGGATGGCAACCAGTGCAACAGTGGAGCAGGAAGTAATAAAAAAAGACATCTAAGAAAATGGTGACAGCATGACAAATAAATTATTTAACAGCTTAGAAGAAGCCGAAGATTTTCTTATAGAACATTTTGGTGACGGCGAATCATTTGACGTTGGGATTAAACACTTATTTGTCAAAGATTTGCCGGTCCTTTGTGCATATATTAGTGGGCTTGTAGATGGAGAAGCTTTAACACAGTTACTTTCTAGTATGCTCCCAGATGAGGACGTTGAGATTGAAGTGGAGGATGAGAAGGAATACTTTGAGTCCTATTTTAATTTCCATGGACGTTCAGAGGAAACAGAGCGTAAAGCCTATTTACTAGCCATTTTAAGTGGACAGGTCACCTTTATTACCAAAAGTGGCTATTGCTACGTTGCAGAGCTTAGAAACTATCCAGGACGTTCTCCAGAAGAGCCAGATAATGAAAAAGTTATCCGTGGCTCAAGGGATGGCTTTACAGAAGGAATTTCTCAAAATACAGCTTTAATACGTAGGCGAATTCGCAATAGTAATTTACGTTTCGAGCTACATAAAATATCCAAAATCGGTCAAACCGACGTGGCGATCGCGTTTATGAAGGATGTTGCCAATGAAGATATGCTCGAAAGTTTACGACAGCGTCTTGGACAAATTAATCATGATGGCTTGACGATGGCCGATAAATCATTAGAAGAATGGCTTTTTAAACAAAAGTTCCATCCAGTGCCATTTGTACGTTATACGGAAAGACCTGATATTGCAGCTGCCCATCTACTTGAAGGGCATATAGCTATATTAGTCGATACCTCTCCATCCGTTATTTTAGTGCCTGTTACCATGTTTCATTTATTACAGCATGCGGAGGAATATCGACAGGCACCGACTGTAGGGACGTTTGTACGTTTAATGCGATATTTTGGCTCCGTTATGGGTTTACTTTTATTGCCATTGTGGTATGTATTTGCAACGAATGAATCCTTACTTCCGGATGCCCTCTCCTTTTTAGGTACGGAGGAGAAATCGCATGTACCATTGTTATTGCAAATACTGATTGCAGATATTGGCATCGAGTTTTTGAGGATGGCCGCCATTCATACTCCGTCACCATTATCGACAGCGATGGGATTGGTTGCGGGGGTAATCATTGGTCAAATTGCGATTGATGTTGGATTATTCTCTTCAGAGGTGGTCCTCTATACAGCAGTTGCAGCTATTCTTATTTTCATTATTCCGTCCTATGAGCTCAGTATCTCCATTAAAATTTTTAGGTTACTGTTACTGCTGATGACGGGTCTCTGGGGTGTCAATGGGTTATTTATTGGTTTATTTTTATTGTTTACCTATTTATGTTCATTGCGACCAATGCAGGCACCTTATTTATGGCCGCTTGTTCCATTCTTTCCAACGGCAATGCTTCGTGTCATCATTCGTTTCCCAATGACTTCTGATGCATTAAGACCTTATGTAGTCGCTTCCAAACAGCGAAAAAGATCATAGGAGCCGTTGCACTCGTTTTTTTCATGTGATAAAGTTCACATATAGTATTTTGTGATTTTTGCAAAAATTATTTTCATTCAAGAAAAAGCAAGTATTATACATTTGTTTTTTTATGTTTGATGGAAATAATTTCTTGATGGGATGGCTTTAAATGGTAAAGAATGATTCCACTATCAAGCCGTAAAAATAACAAGATGGAACGATGTGAAAAGGGAGAGATGCACATGCATTTATATGGAACACAAGCGATTTCTGAAGATGGTCATTTAACAATTGGACAGGTAGACACACTAGAGCTAGCAAAAGAGTATGGTACACCACTTTTCGTGTATGATACTGCACTTATTCGTAAGCGTGCACGCAGCTTTATCGATACGTTTAAAAAACTAGGCGTAAAAGCAGAAGTAGCTTATGCTTCAAAAGCATTTGCATGTGTAGCGGTGTATCAATTAGCAGCAGAAGAAAATTTATCATTGGATGTTGTATCTGGTGGGGAGTTATTTACTGCATTAAAGGCAGGTTTCCCTGCAGAGCGCATTCATTTTCATGGTAACAATAAAAGCATTGCTGAAATAGAGCTAGCTTTTGACTCCAAGATTGGATGTATTGTTGTAGATAATTTCTATGAAATACAGCTTTTAAAAGAAATTTCGGAGCGCCGTCAGCAAAAAATGCGTATATTATTACGTGTTACACCAGGTGTTGAAGCACATACGCATGATTTCATCACGACAGGTCAAGCAGATTCAAAATTCGGCTTTGACTTAAACAATGGTCAAGCGGATGAAGCATTCCAACAAACATTTAGCCATGAATTCCTAGAGTTACTAGGCTTACATTGTCATATTGGCTCACAAATTTTTGACACTGCTGGTTTTGGCTTAGCTGGAGAAAAATTGATTGACAAAATTTCTGATTGGAACAAGACTCACGGATTTACATGTACTGTGTTAAACTTAGGTGGGGGCTTTGGTATTCGTTATACTGAAGAAGATGCACCGCTTGAGCCACAAGTATATGTAGAGGATATGATTACAGTTGTCAAAAATAAAGCAACTGTTCTTGGACTGAAGATGCCGGAAATTTGGATTGAACCAGGTCGATCACTTGTAGGTGATGCAGGAACATCTCTTTATACAATCGGTTCACAAAAAACAGTGCCAGATGTGCGCAAATATATTGCGGTTGATGGCGGTATGAGTGATAATATCCGACCAGCATTATACGACGCTAAGTATGAGGCAGTCATCGCAAGTAAGGCGAATGAGCCGAAAGGTGAACTCTATACAGTTGCTGGTAAATTATGTGAATCTGGCGATAAATTAATTATTGATGCTAAACTACAAGATGCTGCTTCAGGTGATGTGTTAGCCATTTTCTGTACAGGTGCGTATGGTTACTCGATGGCTAGTAACTATAATCGTGTGCCAAGACCTGCTGTTGTATTTGTAGAGGATGGACAGCATCAACTAGCTATTCGCCGCGAAAGTTATGAAGATATTGTGCAAAACGATCTCCCGCTAACTTTAAAAAAGGGTGAGTAAATTTGAGGAAAAATAAGTGGGTATTACTAGCGTCCATTACAACATTTATTTTATTATGGGGCGTAGTCTATTGGGTGTTGGCGTCGAAAGGTATTCTCGGACCTGGTTCGTAAGACAGAAATTGGCTTGCGGTAAAAGTACAAATCGTGTAGGATAGTCAAAGATTATGTACAGCTAGAAAAAGAGGGAATAGACAAATATGTTAATTCGATATAAAAAAGCTTTAGAGAAAATAGCAATGGGGCTACTTTCGTTTATGCCTAACGAAAAAGACGTAAAAAAGCTTACAGAAACCATCCACTCCTATGAAAATGATGATAATTGGGTTTTATACTTATGGAAAAAGAATGATGAATATGTTGGCATAGTAGGGCTTGTTGTTGATGAGCATAATATAGCTACGATCCAGCACGTGTCGGTGATCCCTTCCTATAGGGGCGAGGGTGTAGCAACCGAGATGCTTCAAGAAGTGGCGGAACTTGGCCAATATGAAAGTGTACGTGCTACAGATGAAACACGTAGTTTCGTTCAAAAATGTATTCATTGTACCGATGAAAAAGCAGACGATTAACACCGTCTGCTTTTTCTTTGTTTGCTTTCTTGTCGCTCTGCAAGAATATGTGAGCGATCTCGTAGCATATGTTTATGAAGAAGATAATTTGAGCTGTTCGATGGCAAAAGCTTTATACGTGCTATGGCTAACTCCAGCAAGTGAGGTGAAAGAGGGAGCTGGAAAGTTTGAAAGGACTTGCCCGTTTTTATCGAAGTAAGAGCTATTGTCATTTGTGTTAGGAGTTCATGATAATCAATTTCTTGGAAAAAAATATGCCCTTCATTTACTTGAAAATTATGAAGTGCTTTTTCTAAAATTCGTTTAGCACCAGTATTGTTACCACGTCGCCAATGATAGAAACCTGTTGCCAGCTGTACATAGCCGACAAGTGGATGCATTTTATCACCAGGTGCAATTTCCTTCCAATATTCCTCTAGCACTTCATGGCATTCAAAAAAATCTTGATTGCCATTAAAATAGGCACAGTAATCTATAAATAAAGTATGATGCTGTGGATGCATTTTGGACTCCTTTCCACTATACTAAAAGAACATAGAATCTCAGGGTGGTAAAATAATGTCTTATGAAGTAAAATTAGAAGCCTTTTCAGGGCCTCTTGATTTATTATTGCATTTAATTCACAGATTGGAAATTGATATCTATGATATCCCAATGGCTGAAATTACACAACAATATATCGACCATATACATGCAATGCAAGTACTGGAATTAAATGAAGCAAGTGAATATTTAGTAATGGCAGCAACCTTGCTGGCAATTAAAAGCCGCATGTTATTGCCGATTCACGAAGGAGAGATGGAGGACGCAGAATTAGAAGTGGACGGACCTGACCCTCGTGAAGAACTGGTGCAACGCTTAATCGAATATAAAAAATACAAGGAAGCAGCAAGTAATTTGCAAGAGCTTGAAACAGACAGAGCACAAGTATTTACGAGGCCTCCTGCGGATTTAACAGGATTAGCCTCAGAAGAACAGATGGCTTTATTTGATTTGAATGTGAATATCTATGATATGCTTGGCGCATTTCAAAAATTGATGCGTCGTAAAAAATTAAAGAAACCATTAAAAACAACTGTAGCAAGGCAGGAACGATCAGTAAAAGATCAAATGCGTTCTGTTGTGGATTCTTTACGATTAACAGGTGGACGTGCATCATTTTTCGAGCTTTTTCCCTATGAAGATAAGCCAACACTTATTCTGACGTTTGTATCCCTTCTTGAACTGATGAAACGTCAGATCGTCATCGTAGAGCAAGATGGTAACTTTGAAGAATTAACGGTTACCTTACAGAAGGAGGAATGGGAAGATGACGAAAACATTGATGTTACAGAGTAGAATTGAAGCCTTATTATTTGTTGTGGGAGATGATGGCTTAACGATTAAACAACTATCACAACTTTTAGGTGAGCAGGAAGAGTTTATCCTCCAAACAATGAATACATTGAGAGAAACCTATGAAGAAGATTTAGCAAGAGGAATTACGGTGAAAGAAATTGCAGGCGTCTATCAGCTTATTACAAAATCTGAGTTTGCCGATACAATTCAAAGATTAGTAGAAAATCCAACCGCACAATCCTTATCTCAAGCCTCCCTCGAAGTGTTAGCAATAGTGGCATACAAACAGCCCATTACCCGTGTAGCGATAGAAGATTTGCGTGGTGTCAAGTGTGAACGACCAATCCAAACGTTAGTTTTACGAGGCTTAATTAAAGAGGTAGGACGGTCAGAAGGAACTGGACGTGCCATCTTATATGGGACAACAAAAGAGTTTTTACATTATTTTGGCTTAAATAATATAGAAGAAATGCCTCCTCTACCTGATGAGGACCTTGTTGATACAGAACAAGAAACAGATTTATTTATGACGAAGTTCCAAGAGACATTTAGCGGGGCAAAATAATGGTTAGGTATAATGCGTAGCCTTCAACATAAATATAAATCTATAATTTCCTATCACATTGAATAAGGAGTGGCTCGTTGCTTCGGTTATTTCGTTTAACACTGTTTATGATCATTGTGTTAATGGTAATGCTTCCTCAGACTAGCTTTGCAAGAGGAGGAAGCGGCTATGCTGTCTTGGATGGCGATACAGGTCGACTTTTAATTGGATCCAATAGCGATGAACGATTACCTATTGCTAGCCTCACAAAAATTTGGACAGCACTTGTGGCAATTGAAAATAGTGACTTGCAGGATGAAGTCGTTATATCCCCTAAGGCTGCTATGGCTGAGGGGAGCTCTATTTACCTACAGGCTGGTGAAACGGTGACAGTTGAAACGTTATTGTATGGCTTAATGCTACGTTCTGGCAATGATGCTGCAACAGCTTTAGCCGAACATGTAGGAGGGTCTGTAGAGGGTTTTGTCAAATTAATGAATGAAAGAGCTGTTATTGCAGGTCTTACCAATACCGTCTTTATGAATCCTTCTGGTCTTCATCATGATGAGCATTTATCGTCTGCAAGAGATACTGCTGAGATGTTAAGACTTGCGTTGCAAAATAAAACATTTGAGAAAATCGCTTCAACGGTACTTTATCGGGCAAATACAGTAAACGGAATGTTATGGGAAAATAAACACCGTCTATTAAGAGAGGGTTCAGGAATGGCAGCAGATATAGATGATGAGACAGAACAGCCTGTTAGTTCCTTAAAGTCAGCCACTGGTACTGCTTTCGCTGGAAAAACGGGCTTTACTAAGGTCGCTGGACGAACACTTGCAACGGCCTTTCAAAAGGACGGGCAAATCTGCGTTGTCGTCACATTAAATGAATCAGATGATTGGAATGTACATCGAGGCTTATCCAATAAAGTATGGCAAGATTATAGTCTTGAAACAGTAGTGAAAAAGGGTAAATACAATGTCAATAAAAAGTTGGCTATTCGTTTACAAGAGCCCGTTCGACTACAGTTAAATAAAGAGGAAAAAGAACAAGTGAGGCAAGTATTACATGTTTCAAGGAAACGCCAAGAAGCAGTCTTGTCTATCTTTATAGGCGAAGAACGGATTTATGCAACGCCAGTAAAAGTTGAATCAGCGGATCGTTAAAAACGATTTGCTGATTTTTTACATTATTTGATCAATTGATGTTAAATTTGGTAAAATGATAATGAATTTAAAATTCTTAATTTTCGAAAAAAAGGGGTGAGGAAATTGAGGAAAGCTTCAATGGAAAGTAATGGTAGGCAAATTCAATTTGGGCTAATCATTATCTTATTCTTATCAAGTTTAATTGTGCCTGTCATTCTTCTATATCCAATTCAAGAGATACTATATCGACCTAATGAATTTTATTATTTTGCACCTTATTTTAATGCTTATATTATCTTTATGGTCTCTTTATTTGTCATGGCCCTCGTACTACTAATCAATTATTTGATCATACCTAAAACGAAAAAAAGAAAGAATATAAAACGTGGTCTAGTATCTACTTCCTTATTAATTGCCTTAGGTTTCATCGCATTAAGCTTTAATACTTATAAATGGATAGATTCAAGAGGTATTCATATGAATCCATTTTTTAGTTTAAAAGTAAATTTTGTCGAGTGGGAAGAAATAGTGAAAGTTGAGCAGGTTAATCTAGAAAAAAGTGGTGTGACAAAGCCTGATCATCTGGTTTTTACATTTCAAGATGGTTCCACAATTGAGGAACCTTTGGCAGGCAACATGGTACTGGCTAAAAACTATATAGCCAATGAGTTAAAGCAACGTGGCCTAACAATTGAAAATGTATACAGATAAAAGCTGCCGAATGGTAGCTTTTTTTGTGTCAAAATAAACATTTTACAATCGATTCGCATGATTATCAAATGAGTATACTGCTAGTAAACAAAACAAAATCTCGGTTCAAATGTTAAGAAATTAACGAACGAGAAATTAGTCGGAATACTCAATTAAAAAATGTGAAATTTGTTTTTCTTTAATAATGTCTAAAAGTATGACATAATTTTCACAGATTAGCGGGAAAAATAACCCTATTCATTGGATCGAAATCGAATGATGACGAACGTGTCAATGTGAAAGAAAACTAGAGGTGAAAAAATGGAAAGATTACAAAAGGTCATTGCCTATGCAGGTGTTGCGTCAAGGCGCAAGGCAGAGCAATTGATTTTAGAAGGTAAAGTTAAAGTAAATGGTGTAGTGGTTCGTGAGTTAGGAACAAAGGTATCTAATTCCGATACAATTGAAGTAGAAGGTGTAAAACTAGAAAAAGAAGATAAGGTATATTTCTTACTTTACAAACCACGTGGAACAATTTCTGCAGTTACAGATGATAAAGGACGCAAAACTGTCACAGATTTATTTCATCATATTCCGCAACGTATTTTCCCAGTTGGTCGTCTTGATTATGATACATCTGGATTATTGCTATTGACAAATGATGGAGAATTTTCCTATATGTTGACACATCCGAAATTTAAAATTGACAAAACATATATCGCTCGTGTCAAAGGAGTGCCAACAATTGAAGGGCTTAAAAAGCTTCAACGAGGGATCAAATTAGAGGATGGAAAGACAGCACCTGCTAAGGTAAGTATGACATCTTTCGATGAAAAAGCGGGCAAAGCTATTTGTGAAATTACGATTCATGAAGGGCGCAATCGCCAAGTTCGTCGTATGTTTGAAGCGATTGGAACACCCGTTGTTAAATTAAAACGCGAACGCTTTGCTTTTTTAGATTTATTTGGTCTTGCTCCAGGAGAATACCGTGAATTATCAAAGCATGAAGTAAAGCAACTACGTGTGTTAGCAGAAACAGGAAAGCTTGATTAATGCAATGTTGCCAGAAGAAAGTGTGGATACCAATAGAGGTATTTGGATGTTTACACTTTCTTTGTGGTGAAATCGTTCATAAATCATTCATAATTAATAGCTAAGTGTTTTTGTATCATTTTGCTATAATAGGTGAGAATAGTACACCTAGTAGCAGTTTGTTCAAAAAAGCTGTAACACATTTAATCCGGTATTGTTGACGTCAATGTGAAAGAAGCTTTTACATATTTATAGACGTATAGAGAGTGAAAAAGTTCTATTTGTTACTTCAATATGTAAAAGCAACGCAAGCCGTAATTGATAGGGGGTTTATTAACTTGGAGAAAAAGAAAAAACGTCTTGTACTGCGAACTGTCATTTTAGCTGTGTTAGCGTTGGCAATCGGGTACACAGTATATGGAACAGCAACAAAGGAAAAAGTAGAGTTAGTAGCAGTAGGCTCTGAGGCACCTGACTTCACGTTAGTAGATTTAAACGGTGAAAAACATAAATTGTCGGATTATAAAGGGCAAGGGGTATTTTTAAATTTCTGGGGAACTTGGTGTAAGCCTTGTGAGAAGGAAATGCCCGCAATGGACAATCAGTATCAAGAATTTAAAGATCACGGTGTACAAACATTAGCTGTCAATATTGCTCAAACAGATTTTGAAGTACAGAATTTTGTCGATCGATATGGGTTGTCATTTCCAGTAGTTATCGACAAAACAAAAAGTGTTATGACTGCTTATAATGTAGGACAATTACCTGCAACAGTGTTAATTGATCCAGAAGGCAAAGTGGCCAAAATTATTACAGGTGAAATGACGGAGAAAGATATTGCTTCGTACATGGAATTAGTGAAGCCAAATAAGGAGTAAATGACGATGGAAAAAATCATTTGTGCTTGTGGTCATAGTAATCCATACGGCACGAAGCTTTGTGAGAAATGTGGTCGTCCTTTAACCGAAGAAGAAAAACAAAATAAAGTTGTTGATATGCGCTATGATGGTATGGCCATTCGTTCCAAAACATATAACAAATCATTTGTTGATAAAATATGGAATTTCTTCTCAAGTGTTAAAGTTGGTATATCCTTAATTATTATCACATTAATTGCTGCTTCAGTCGGAACATTACTACCGCAAGAGTTTTACGTAAAAGCTTCTGATATGGAGAAGGGGGCTTATTACGCAGACGTATATGGTACATTCGGTAAAATCTATTATACGTTGGGGCTTTCGGATTTATATAGCTCATGGTGGTTCCAGATTTTAGTTGGTATGCTAGCAGTATCAATTATAGTGGCAAGTCTTGACCGAGGCATTCCACTTTATAAATCATTAAAGAATCAACGTGTTAAAAGACATGAAAGCTTTATGAAGCGTCAGCGCATTGTTGCAGAAGGACAAGTGTCAGCGAGTGCGGAAGAAACGCTTGATAAAGTGGCTCAAAAAATGACTGAGATGAAGTATTCTGTTCGTCGAGATGGTAGCGCTCTCTTAGCTGAAAAAGGACGCTTTTCTCGTTACGGTCCGTACATAAACCATGTAGGTCTCATCATTTTTTTAGGTGGGGTCATGCTACGTCTAGTTCCAGGCTTCTATGTTGATGAATCGATATGGGTGCGTGAAGGTGAAACACGAGCTATCACTGGAATGGAAGGCTATTTCATTGAAAACCGTGACTTTATTTTAGAAACACATGATAATACACCTCAAGGTGAGCAAGTTAAACAGGGTGTGAATGTAGTGGCTAAAAACTTCCAGACCGATATTACACTTTACAAGCAACCTGAAGACGCATTACCTGGGGATACGGAAAATCTAGAAAAAGTAAAAGACTATTCTATTCGTGTAAACCATCCTTTGAAAGAAGATGGCTTTGCTCTTTACCAGATGGATTATCGTCTAAATGAATTAAAACAAATGAATTTTGAATTAATTAATAAGACGACGGAGAAATCATTAGGTAAGGTAGAGATTGATTTAACAAACCCTAAAAAAGAATATGATTTAGGCAATGGTTCATCCGTTCAAATACTAGTGTATACACCAGATTTTGATGGGTTTGAAAATGGTGAGCCACAAACAAAAACATCAATTCCAAATAATCCCGCGTTTTTATTTAAAATGACAACACCAGAAACACCAGAAGGAGAAGTAAGCTTTGTTGAAATTATGCAACCTCCTTTAGAACCACTTGGTGAAAATAAATACAGAATGAAGTTTGCTAGTGCAGAAATGCGTGACATGTCAGGTATTACGGTACGTAAAGATAGTACCATCCCTATTCTGTTTGTTGGGGGTGTCATCTTTATGATCGGTGTTGCGATTGGCTCTTATTGGAATCATCGTCGTTTATGGCTGCAAGTGGAACCCGACGGCCGTGTGTTAATGGCTGCCCATGTCAACAAAAATATGTTCAGCATGAAAAAGGATTTAGATGCTGTCACAACATTTGCTGCATTGCCTCCGTATACAGATCAGTTAGAGAAAGATGAGGCTGGCGAAGAGTCCACAAATGGTGGCATTAAAGAAAAGGAAGGTGACAACACCTTATGAGTTTGATTGATATAAGTGGAAACTTATTATTTGTAGCGTTTATTGCTTATTTAGTTGCGACATTATTATTTGGTGGTTCAATTAAGCAAGCTAATGCTACTGGTAAGAATACTGGCAAATGGGGCCAGCTTGCCATTGTGGTTACCATTATTGGTTTCTTATCACAGCTTGGCTATTTTATTACGCGTTGGATCTATACTGGACATGCGCCTGTAAGTAATATGTTTGAATTTACGACTGCCTTCGGTATGTTCATTGTCGGCGCGTTTATCTTAATTTATTTTATTTATCGTTTGACTGCACTTGGATTAGTGGCATTGCCTGTAGCGCTTTTAATTATCGCTTATGCAGCAATGTTCCCGAAAGAAGTAAGTCCACTAGTGCCGTCGTTACAAAGCTATTGGTTAACGATTCACGTTATTACAGCAGCATTAGGTCAATCTATTTTAGCTATTAGTGCTGTGGCAGGACTTATTTACTTATTAAAAGTAGTAGATTTAACGAAGCGTTCTAAACAACGTTTTTGGTTAGAGGCCGTGATGTACTGTCTTGTAGTAGTTATTGGGTTTGTTGCGGTAACATCTACATTTAGTGCTATGGATTATGAGTCTAGCTATAATTATGTGGATAAAGAAGGAACTACTCGTAAAATTATTTACAATTTACCTCCGATTTTCGGTATGAATGAATATGAAGTGGTTGAAGAACATGGCATGTCACCATTAGTAGAAATGCCAGCATTAATTAATGCTAAAAAATTAACAACTGTTGTTTGGTCATTAATGGTAGGATCTATTTTGTATTTATTAATTCGTTTAATCGCTCGCCGTCGAATTAGTGCCATTTTCCAACCACTAGTTAAACGTGTCAATTTACAATTACTTGATGAAATTGGTTATCGTTCAGTGTTGATTGGTTTCCCTGTATTCTCCCTAGGTGCTTTAATCTTTGCGATGATTTGGGCACAAATTGCTTGGAGTCGATTCTGGGGTTGGGATCCAAAAGAAGTATGGGCTCTTATTACATGGTTATTCTATGCAGCATTCCTGCATTTACGTTTATCAAAAGGCTGGGAAGGTCGAAAATCTGCTTGGTTAGCATTAATTGGTTTCGGAATTATTTTATTCAACCTAATTGCTGTTAACTTAATCCTTGCAGGTTTACACTCCTACGCGTAACCTGTGAAACAACAAGCCTTTTCGCTGTAGCGAAGAGGCTTTCTTTTCTTTTCAATATGTGTCACAGCATGTACAATAGAAGGTAGAGAAAGATTGGAAGAGAGGGATCGTGAAAGTGTCAGAAAATATTTCAGTATTAGTAGTAGACGACGAGGATCGTATTCGCCGCTTATTAAAAATGTATCTAGAGCGAGAAGGATACCTTGTTGACGAGGCAGAAAATGGTGAACAAGCGATCGAGAAATCTTTAGAAAAAGAGTACCACTGTATTTTACTTGATATTATGATGCCTGAAAAAGATGGGCTAGAAGTGTGTGCGGAAATTCGAGAACGCGCAGCAACACCGATTATTTTATTAACTGCAAAAGGCGAAGAAGCGAATCGTGTACAAGGCTTTGAGCTTGGCGCAGATGACTATATTGTAAAACCATTTAGTCCTCGTGAGGTTGTTTTACGTGTGAAGGCTATTTTACGCCGTTCACAAGCTTTCTCACCAACGACGAATGCATCCTCTTCAAAAGATTTGGTGGTGTTCCAGCATTTAATGATTGATCACGATGCACACCGTGTCACAGCAGAGGGGATTGAGGTCAATTTAACACCAAAAGAGTATGAATTACTGTACTTCTTAGCGAAATCGCCAGACAAAGTATTTGACCGTGAACAACTACTAAAAGAAGTATGGCATTATGACTTCTTTGGTGATTTACGTACAGTGGATACACATGTAAAACGGTTACGTGAAAAGCTCAACCGAGTTTCTGAAAACGCTGCTAAAATGATTGTGACAGTTTGGGGCGTTGGATACAAATTTGAGGTTGTCAATGAATAGAATATGGAATAGTGTTGTCGGGAAGCTATGGGTAACCATATTGCTTCTCGTTTCATTTGTATTATTTGTTTTCACGGTATTAATGCTTGAATTTCTTCAAAATTATCATATGCAGCAAGCAGAAATTTCATTGCGTCAGACAGCTGCTACAGTGGCAAGTATAGTAGATGACAATGAAACAGCAGAATCTACTTCGGAATTATTAAAAGATATTTTACCTACAGGGACCAATGCATTGATCGCGATAAGCCATGTTGAAGTATCCTTCGCAATGCAGGAGGGTGTCAACAAAAAAGAAATACAAGATACTATTTTAGCCAATAAATCTTTTCATGAAGTGTTTCAATCAGATGAACCCATTATTAAAGAAATGATGATGCCTTCTTCTACTGATCAAGAAAAGATGGAATCGTATGTCGTACTTGGTTTCCCCCTAAATGTTGAAAATGCAGTACATGGAGCTGTCTTCATCTATCAAAGCCCAGATGCGCTACATAAAACGTCTAAGGAAACAACGAAAATTGTCTTTTTAGCTGCCTTCATAGCATTTGTGCTGACGACATTCTTCGCATTTTTCCTTTCTTCACGTATTACTTCACCATTAAGAAAAATGCGTGAGTTGGCTTTTGAAATTGCGAAAGGAAATTTTGAAGCGAAAATGCCTACAACGCAAAATGACGAAATTGGTCAACTTGCCGTTGCCTTCAACCAAATGGGTCGTCAATTAAAGCACAATTTAGAGGTTATCAATCAAGAAAACGAACAGCTTTCGAATATTTTGACATCTATGACAGATGCAGTGATTACCTTTAACCGTGATCGTACAATATTATTAAGTAACCCACCAGCAGAACGTTTAATGCAAAAGTGGTTTGTGAATAAAGGCTCGCAAAGTGCAAAGCCTATCCCCCCAGAGCTGTATCATATGCTTGATCATGTGCTGATGTTTGAGGATAAACTAGAAGAGGAAATTGAAATGGACGGCAACTACTACACATTTACGATTAGTCCTCTTTATAGTGGTGAAATGATACGTGGGGCTGTGGCTGTTATTCGTGATATGACTGAGCAACATCGCTTAGAAAAATTAAGATCCGATTTTATCGCTAATGTTTCTCACGAACTACGGACACCGATTGCTATGCTACAAGGTTACTCTGAAGCATTAATGGACGATGATTTTATTCAGGATCAGGAAGAGCGTAATGAGATTACCAAAATTATTTATGATGAATCAAAGCGAATGGGTCGCCTTGTGACAGATCTATTAGATTTGGCACGCATGGAATCAGGGCATATGACGCTTTATAAAGATGAATTACCGATCAATTCGACATTCGAGCGTATTACACAAAAATTTGCTCAGGTAGCAAAGGAAAAGCACGTTCGTCTGCAATTTGACAGTGAATTTAATGACGAGGCCATGATTAATATTGATGAGGATCGGATTGAACAAGTGCTTACAAATTTAGTCGATAATGCACTAAGGCATACAGATGAAGGGTCTGTGACTGTAAAAATCGAGCAGGAGCCGACATTTGCTAAAATATCTGTTCAAGATACAGGGCATGGCATTCCTCAGGACGACTTACCATATGTCTTTGAACGCTTTTACAAAGCCGATAAGGCACGTACCCGTTCCAAAGGCGGAACTGGTCTTGGCTTAGCCATTGCTAGAAATATTGTGAAGGCACACTCAGGTAATATTATGGTAGACAGTGTGCTGAAAGAGGGTACGACCTTCACGTTTTATTTACCGTTCGATTAATAACATGTATTGCTATTAATTGGCTGTAACTTCTATGAATGTAAGACGACAAATATTATAGAACGGGGGTGGAGTGCTTTGAATGACTCCGTGTTCCATCGACTATACGATGCATATCACCAAGACGTGTTTCAGTTTTTAATATATTTAGTAAAAAACCGTACACTTGCCGAAGATTTAGCACATGAAGTTTATGTACGAGTGTTGCGCTCATATGATCAATTTGCAGGGAATAGTAGTGAGAAAACATGGCTATTTGCTATTGCCAAAAATGTAGCGATTGATCATTTTAGAAAGCAAGCTGTACGCCAAAAGCATTCACATGATTTCTTTGACTGGGAAACGGAACAGCTCCATTCAACCACACCATCACCGGAAGATATGCTACAGGCCAGTGATGAATTTATGCAGGTAGAATCAGCACTTGAAAACTGTACAGGCGACCAAAAAATGGTCATTATAATGCGCTATTTTCAGGATTTATCGATCGCAGAAACAGCGCAAATACTAGATTGGACAGAAGCTAAGGTAAAAACGACCCAGCATCGAGCCATTAAATTTTTAAGGCAACAGCTACAGCCGATTAGAGAACAGGAGGCGAAACGGCAATGACGCATAAGCCATTTGATGATGAACAGCTTGAATATGTATTGAACAATGCCCCTAAGCTTTCTGACCACCGTTCAAAAGAAGAAATATTAAATCGGTTAATGGCAGATGCTCGCTTGCAGGATAATAGTCACCTTCAAGAAGCAATACAACAACCTATAGAGAATGAAGAAGCACAACAAGAAAGTAAACCTTCGATCCAAGATGAACGTCCATCACGATTTAAGTTCCGAAAAATGCCGATTTTTACGAGTGTAGCAGCAGTTTTCGCGCTAACGGTACTCGTTGGCTCCATGTTCATGAATAATGACGCTAGCCAAAAAGATCTAGCTAGTACTCCAGAAACGGCTAATTACGCTACTTTACAGGAAGATCGTTCTGCTAAAGACGCTGCTACGCAGGATGAAGCGCTTCAATCCAGTATTGTATCGGAGCATGAGCGCATGTTATCTTTACGGTCATCTGTCTATGAGGAAGATGTGAAAGATGCTGTCGTTTTCCGTATTGGTTTAGCAGGACGTGATGCGGAAAGTGTGCCAATGACATATGTGATACCAAATGAGCGTGTAGCAACTGATTTTGGAACAGAAAAACCTTCTACTCTACAGATGTATGAGAAATACGCTCCTCAAATTGATGAAGAAGCCAAAAGGTTTACAGATTATCATCCTTTTAAAGGTGAACTGAAGGAGAAGGAAGACAAGCTTGTCCACGTTTTACCAAAGGACAATGACTATGATGTTGCTTCAGCTACCGTCAATGAGTATAAAGGAACTTTGGAAGATACATTCTCAGATTCTGAATATACGGAAGTGGAGATTCAAAATGAAGATGGCACACCTTATGAGTTTTCTCAAGAGGGCGAGCCAAGCCAAGCTATGTCATTAACAAACGCCAAACATTTTAATTATTATTTATACCAAGATGGTAATGGTGCGGAATATCTGTCACCAGATTTCCGTCAAACATTTGCAAATGTTACAGAGGCACTTACACTCATGAAAAACAAAAATGATGATGTTTATGTAACAGTTGTTCCTGAAAATGTGACTTATACCGTGAAAGAGGAAGCGGAAGGTGTCGTCGTTACATTTGATATCCCCTTAGATTTAGCATCGATGGAGCCAATCCGCGCCACGCAATTGATTGAGGCCATGATGTTAACTGCTGCTGGCTTTGGCCAACAATTACGCTTAGATAATGTGGTCCAAGAAAGCTGGGAAGGATTCGATTTGAAAACGTATTTGCCAAAGCCTGTGGGGCCAAATAAACAATATATGCCTTAGTCAAAAATGAGGCTGGGACAAAACCCACCTCTAAATTAAAAAGCCTGTGAAATTTTACGATCAGTAAAATTTCACAGGCTTTAAATTTTTTCATAAAAAAATAAGGATCACTTCTGATAAAATTAAGTCACCACAACAAAATTATACAGAAAGAAGGATCCTTATGTTTAAAAATTATAACATGAATCAATTAGTTTTGCCTTTAGATTTAGAAGTAACATTACAAAAAAATGATATTGCCTTCCATGTCCACCATCTAGTTGAAAGTATCTCGCCTGAAGCGTTTGAACCATTCCTTCGAAATGAAGGCTGTCCCGCCTACCATCCACGCATGATGCTTAAAATTATCTTATGTGCTTATACACAATCTGTCTTCTCAGGGCGTAAAATTGAAGCCCTATTAAAAGATAGTCTTCGGATGATGTGGCTAGCTCAAGGGTATGAACCAAGCTACCGCACGATCAACCGTTTTCGTGTTCAACCAGAAATGAAAGAGTTGATCCGCCAATGTTTCGTCCAATTCCGTTGCCAGTTGGTCCAAGAAGAATTAATTGATCAGGAAGCTATTTTTATTGATGGAACAAAGATCGAAGCCAATGCGAACAAATTTACTTTCGTGTGGAAAAAATCCATCGAGAAATATCATAACGGATTAATTGAAAAATCAAACCAGTTATACGATGAGCTACTCGAGAAAGAAATCATACCAGAAATTGAACGAGAAAATGTAGAAGAATTAGCAGTAGAAGAGCTCGCCCAGATGGTAGAAAAAGTAGACGAAGTGATTTCCGCGTATGATCAAAAAATAGAGGATTCATCGGATGTAGCTGCGCGAAAAGCTTTAAGAGCCGAACGGAAATTCCCAAAGCAAGCACGCAAACAATTAATCGACTATATTGTACGTAAACTAAAATATCAAAAAGACTTTGAAATCTTTGGCATGCGAAATAGTTATTCCAAGACGGACTCAGATGCCACATTTATGCGAATGAAGGATGACTATATGAAAAATGGTCAATTGAAAGCAGGTTATAACATCCAAGTCGCAACAGAAGGTCAATATGTGCTTGCCTATAGTATCTATTCGAACCCAACGGATACACGTACCTTAATCCCGTTTTTAGATGAAATCGAACAACATTATTTTGAACTACCAAAACACGTTGTCGCAGATGCTGGATATGGTAGCGAACAAAATTATGATGATATCCTTTCGAATCGTAAACGAGAAGCCTTAATTACGTATAACTTGTATTTAAAAGAACAAAAGAAAAAGTATAAACAAAACGAATTCAATACAGCATACTGGGATTATGATGAAGAAAATGATCAATACACATGCCCGAACCAACAACAGCTTGTATTTAAATATCGTACCACGAAAACGGATCAATATGATTTCACGCGCGAGTTTAAGGTATACGAATGTGAAGACTGTTCCGAATGCCCATTCCGTTCATTATGTACAAAAGCAAAAGAAGGAAATAATCGTAAGTTAATAGTGAATGAGAAGTGGGAACAGCAAAAAGAATATGTAAGAACAAAGCTTTCAGAAGAAAAAACGAGTACCATTTATCGTCAACGCAAAATTGACGTGGAACCAGTTTTTGGATTCTTGAAAGCTAATTTGCGTTTCACTCGATTTTCTGTTCGAGGAAAATCGAAGGTTAAAAATGAAATAGGTCTGGCATTAATGGCTGTGAATTTAAGAAAATTCACAGCCATTAGGTATGGAGACAACATAAAAAATAGAGAAATCCTAATTTGAATTCATTCAAATTAGGATTTCTCACTAATTGAGGCTAGTTATGTCCCAGCCTCATTTTTATAATACATACAAATCTAATCGGATTTTTTTAAGCAGAACTATTTACTTTTTCTTGATAATTAATTATAGTAAGGTTGTAGTATAAAATAATATGATTCATCTTCGGGGCAGGGTGAAAATCCCGACCGGCGGTAATAGAGTGGTAAACCGTTAATGTTTTTCATTAACTCGAATGGTTTATGCTACACTCTTCAGCCCGCGACCTGTGCAAATTTATTTGCATGGCTGACTTGGTGTGATTCCAAGGCCGACAGTTAAAGTCTGGATGGGAGAAGATGGAGGTACGATCGTCATTCATTGTTATGAAGTGAACTATAGCCGAGCGCTTTTTTGTAGGGCTTTTTAAACAGTGCTCAAAAAATAGTTTATATTGACGCTTATTCGTCATGCCTTTCTCCCTTGTGCTTTTTCATGCATAAGGGTTTTTTCATGCTAACAATTGAAAGATCGTCACCTTTCTTCTTGCGAGATTGAATCAGCAAAGAGGAGAGAGTTTTCTATGAAGAAGAATGTTAAACTTCAATCGTTTATTACGATTGGTATGCTGAGCAGTATTTCGTTTTTATTAATGCTTTTTAATTTCCCAATTCCGCCGTTCCCAGCATTTTTGGAAGTGGACTTTAGTGATATGCCTGCATTAATAGCAGCCATCACAATGGGGCCTGTAGCTGGTATTTTAGTAGAGTTATTTAAAAATGTATTGGATTGGATTTTCTCAGGAACGCCAACAGGTGTGCCAGTAGGTCATATTGCTAACTTTACAACAGGTATTTTATTTATTTTACCAGTAAGCTTTATTTTTAATCGATTTAAAACAATTGCTGGTCTTGTTGGAGGTTTAGCAACAGGTACAGTCGTTATGGCAGTAGGCATGAGTATTTTAAACTATGTAGTATTTTTACCAATGTACACATACTTCTTAGGAATGGAACCTGTTGTAGGTGACTCACTTTATAAAATGATTGTCGCTGGGATTTTACCATTTAACATTGTGAAAGGTATTTTATTAACGGCTATTATGGCGTTTTTATTTACAACAATGCGCAAATGGATCGACCGTCAACGTTCTATCTATATATCAAAATAATATACGCTAACCTCGGGTGAATATACCCGAGGTTTTTTTGTTGAAGGAATGATGGATAGGGTTTAAGGATGTAACGGATAAATTACTAAAAAGAACGGATAGAAAGGCAAAACTAACGGATAAACATAGAAAAAAGTAATGGAGTGTTCTAGCTATCTAGTACTTTATCATTATGACCTAGTCGAAAGCTATATTTTCATGTAAAATAGGGAAGAGTTTAGAATGTTTGAGGAGTTTGAAGAGATGAGTGAACAAAAGGGACAGTGGTCTAGTAAATTAGGATTTATTTTAGCATCAGCAGGTGCTGCAATTGGACTAGGGGCAATTTGGAAACTACCCTATGTAACGGGACAAAGTGGTGGAGGAGCGTTTTTCCTAATCTTTGTGTTATTTACCTTGTTAATAGGGTTACCAATGCTATTGTCCGAGTATGTTTTGGGACGTGGTACACAATCAGAGGCTGTAACGGCATATAAAAAAATTGCTCCGACAAAGTCAGGCTGGGCTTGGATTGGTCGAATGGGTGTACTAGGTTGTTTTTTATTATTAACTTTTTATAGTGTAGTTGGAGGTTGGATCTTTATTTATAGCGGGCTCGGTGTTGCTGGCGCTGTAATCGATCCAGCAGTAGATCCAGCTGAGCTATTTGGAAAAATTATAGGTACGCCTTGGATTACGCTAGTTGGTTTAGTGTTGTTTACATTAGCCAATGTACTTGTGATTTCGTTAGGTGTACAAAATGGGATTGAAAAGGCCAATAAATGGATGATGCCGCTACTCTTTATAATGTTCATTGTCCTTGTTGTGCGTGCTGTTACATTGGATGGGGCAATGGAGGGCGTAAAATTCTTCTTATGGCCTGATTTCTCGAATATTACTGGAAAGGCATTATTAGAAGCGCTGGGGCAATCGTTCTTTGGGTTAGCAGTGGGATTCTCTTGTCTTGTTACATATAGTTCTTATCTAAAAAAAGATGTAAGTCTGCCAAATTCAGCAGGTTCTGTTGTGCTGTTAACTGTGCTAGTCTCATTTTTAGCAGGATTAGCGATTTTCCCTGTTGTGTTCGCCTTTGATTTAGAGCCAGCAGCGGGTCCAGGCTTGCTATTTATGGTGCTACCAACAGCTTTCAGTCAAATGCCATTCGGTGAAGTATTTTTAGCGATGTTTTTATTACTATTTTTATTTGCCACATTAACGTCATCATTTAGTTTATATGAAATTATTGTCGCGGCATTTATGGAACATAGTCAGAAATCACGTCCAATGTGGACACTTTTACTTGGTATAGTCGTATTTATTGCAGCTATTCCAGCAGCACTTTCTTCTAGTGTTTTATCGGATATAACGATTTTTGAGAAAAGTATTTTTGATGCAACCGATTTTCTAGTGTCAAACATCATGCTTCCATTAGGAAATTTATTCATTGCTATCTTTATTGCCCATGTAGTGGATAAAGAATTTGTGAAAAGAGAATTGTTAATGGGTAGTCAAATGGGACAAGGCTATTATTCATCATATCGTATGTTAATGTTAGTTGTCGTACCGATCATCATTCTTGTCGTGTTTGTTAATATGCTACTGCAATATTAAAGAAAAGGTGTATTCCATCTAATAGGAATACACCTTTCATAGTGTTGAAAAACAAAACCATCAATAGAATTTTTGTGAAAGGTGAAAATGGTTTCCGTTGCAGGCTACTTGCTTTCCTGTGGGCGAGCGCCGAATCGCTTCCTCCGCTACCGCTCCGTGCAGGGTTTCGCCTGTCTCGCTATCCCACGGGAGTCAAGTAGCCCTCCACTCCAACCCATAAATATTTAATTTTTTTAGCAAAGATTTCCAAATAAAATGAAGATGTTCACTACTCTTTATGGAGGAGTGTTGTCACGCATCACTTCTCCACATTGAAAATAAAGGGCCTATCCCCCTAAGAATACAGTTATTGGGCTATTTGATTGCTATGCTAGTATGAAAAAAAGTAAAGACATTTTGCAGCATGGTTGATTGGAGTGGAGCCAGCGTCACTCCTAGGGGATTTAGCGTCACAGATGAGACCCTGGAGCGAACGGAAGTGAGTGAAGCGGCTCATCGGACGCCCCCTGGAAAGGACGCTGGCGGAACGGAAATCAACCCCTCGCCTTGCTAAAAGATCTTTTTCTGCTAGTGACATGATCTTTTTTCAACAACATGAAAGGTGTATTCCGTCTAATAGGAATACACTTTTTTTAGTATGACAAGAATTAATATTCGTTAAGTGATAGCTCTCCTAGCCAATCTTCTTTAATAATTTTCTTTGCTTGTTCTTCGCTTTTGGCAATAGGGAATACTTTATCAACCTGTGAAATAGCGAATAAGTTGCGAATGAAATCATCGACGACAATAATGGCAATTTTTTTATCTTTTACAGACACCTTCTTAGCGAAATTAACGATCATACCGAATCCGGTGCTATCGATATTTGTAACCTTTTGCATATCGATAATGTATCCGTGTTTTGTGTCCAAGCTAAGTGTTTGCAGCTCTGACTTTATATCTTCAATTATCCCGTATTCTAAATCGCCAGTAAACGCAATCACAATATAATCAGCCTTTGTGTCAATATTCATTGCAATGTTCTTCTGATTCATCCTATAGCGCCTCCATTTTTCTTTACTTGTTTGGGATTTATTCAAACTTAAATTTATTAACTTCATTTTGTAAATTATCAGCAATTGATGATAGCTCATCCGAACTTTGTGTAATTTCTGCAACTGTCGCATATTGCTCTTCAGAAGTCGCGGCAATCTCCTCTGTAGCTGCTGCAGCGTCCTCGATAATACGTGAAATATCTTGGATAGCTTGTTGCACACCTAAGGAGTTGTCGTTAACATGTGTAAATGCAACTTTCATTTGTTCGACACCTTCTTCTGTTTCGACAACTTTCTCCACGATTTCTTTTAAGGCACTTCCACCTTTATTAATGATTGTTACTTGCTCCTCGACCGCCAATAGATTGCTTTCCATCGTCCTTACCGTCACAGAAGTTTCAGCTTGGATATCATTAATGAGATTTGTAATTTGTCCAGCTGCTAAACTTGACTGTTCTGCTAGCTGACGAACCTCTGATGCAACGACAGCAAAGCCTTTTCCTTGATCGCCTGCTCGTGCTGCCTCGATGGCTGCATTGAGTGCTAACAGATTCGTTTGCTCAGCAATGCCTGTGATAACGGTAATAATACCACCAATTTCTTCAGAGCGCTTGCCTAACTTCTGGATAGAATCAGTTGCATAAGACACAGTTTTCGTCACATCACCTAAATGCATAATCGCTTCATTGATGGCTTCTTCTCCTTTGCGTGCGATATGAGTTGATTCAATAGCGCTATTTAAAGTGATTTCGGCCTTTTGTAAGCTCTTTGATACTTCCTCGATCGTTTTTTGCATCATGGAAACGATTCGTTCAGCCTGGTCGGATTGAGTCGTAGTACCAACAGCAATTTCATTCATTGTCAATGCGATTTGGTTAGATGCTTCACTTGTTTGATGGGATGATTCTGCTAAAGTGTGTGATGACTTTGCGATTTGATGTGCACTACCAGCCACAATCATTATCGTCTCTGTTAAATGATTTTTCATACTACTAAATGCGCGTGCTAATTCAGCGATTTCATCTTTGCCTTTCGGGTTTAACAGTTTAACATTTAAGTTTAGTTCTGCTAGCTCCTTGGCATTTGTACTCAGAATATTAATCGGATTAACAATTTGTTTTTGTAAGAACCAACTAATTCCTCCAATCATCACAATGGCAATCACTAAGGAAATGGCTACATTCTCCAGTGCTGATTTTGTGGCAATGCTTATATAAGGAGCGGTAGGGACAGCGGTTGCCCATACGCCGATAACCTCCCCTTGGCTATTTACTATAGGATCATAGGCTGCTTGATGCAAACTTCCTAAGACATTTGCAGAACCGATAAAGCGCTTTTTTTCTCCTAGCACAACAGTAGCAACCTCGTCAGAAACTTTTGTATTTAAAGCGCGTTGACCGTTATCTACTATATTGGTACTTATACGAGTATCATTTTGAAAGATGGATACAGCATTCCCGTTTGTGAGTTCTCCAACTTTATCAGCTGCCTCAAAATTTTCTACCATATTGATATCGCCCTTATAGAGTTGGTTGTTTTTAATGGACCATTCTCCAGGATATTTAGCGTCTAAATATTCATAGCTTACCTGTATATCTGATAGAAGCTTTGTATCAGCACTTTCTAATAGATTGTTCTTGGCAACAAAAAAATTGACTCCTGCTAAAAGGGAAGTAAGTAAGATAATACAACCAAATATAAGCAGATTCATTTTTTTTCGTATAGATAACTTCATTAAAACACGCCCCCAATTTTACGTTTACTTTATATATGAATCTTTTTTGAAATACCAACTAAAAATTTTGTTTCTGAAATATTTTCAAACCAAATATGGTCGACCATATTTTTGACAAAAAATAAACCGCGTCCACGATCAGAATAATCAAGTTCGTCTAAATCGAATTGAAGAACTTTGTCCCAGTCATTTTCGGCAATACCTTTTGCTTCATCAGTGACTGTTATTTTTATTTCTTCGTATGATTGCGTTACATGTATTTGGATCTCCTTTTGAGAGGGTGTGTCAATTTTCCCCATAGCCTCTACGGCATTGATGACTAATTCATGTACAACAAATCGTAATTCTCGTTTATAAGGTAGATTATATAACTCTGTATAATTCTCCATTACTTGATCAATAAAGGCTATAGCTTGTGTATCAGGATTTACATTGAGTGTGAATTCCATCTTCAATCACCTACCCTTTAATGTAATTGTTATTGAAACGACTGTGATGTCATCACTGTAATCATTATCAAATAAATTGTATTTTTGAGAAAACTTTTGTAGTGCATAGCTATTATCCTGTGAAGCATAACTGTAGAAAAAGTCCATATCAATTGAATTTTGCTCGTTTAATGTTAATAATCCATCCGTATAAAGAATAATGCGGTGCCAGCCTGATAAAGGTATTGTTTTTTTATTTATTTGAATAGTAGGGAATAGTCCGAGGATAGGCGTATTCGCTGGGAGGAAGACTGTTTCTCCATATTTTCCAAATAAAAAACCAGAAGGATGAGCCGCATTCACATAGTGCAAAGTTCCGTTTTTTGTATCTAGAAGTATGTAGATTGCCGTCATTAAAAAACGGTCCATATCATCAGAAAATAGCTCGTATATTTGGCGGTTAAGTTCTTGAATTACTGCTACTGGATCAATTAACTTCGTAATCATTCCTTTTAATAAGGATCTAATAGACATAGTAACGAGTGATGCAGCGATACCATGCCCCATTGCATCATACAGAAGAATGGCGGTTAAATGTTCATTAATTTTAAACCAGCAGTACATGTCACCTCCTAGTGTATTGGATGTTACATAAAGACCATCAACCTGTATATGCTCAAGATTTAATGGGGGAGATAGTGCATTCTTTTGGAATTTTTTTGCAACAAACAAATCTTTTTGAATCATACTTTCCTGCTGCTTTCGAAGCGTGGCTTCCCTCTGATATTTTAAGGCTACTTGAATACGAGTCTTAAATTGAGTGAAATCAAAAGGTTTTAAAATAAAGTCGAAAATACCAGCTTCAAATACCCTATCAATTGTTATGGTTTTTTCGTAGGTAGTAGATAGAAGGATAGGGACTTCTATCCAATTTTTAAGTACATGAATGTGCTGACAAATTTCCTCGCAATTTCTGAGTGTCATTTTAGTGTCGAGTACGATTAATTCTAGCTCATCTTTCAAAGATGAATCTACTAAATAATTCATTGCTGCTTCCGTTGTTGAAAAGCAATGAATATTTGGGATGCCGATACGATGAAAATATTTTTGCAGACGCAGCACATCATTACTTACGCTGCCAATGATTAATACTGACATGCCTACTCAATTCACCGCCTTATGTATCTATAACTAAATATTTCCTGGAAGCCAACATAATGATTTCTAACCATAATATATACTCCGTATTTACTTATAATATGAATAAATTAAAATTCTAATTTGCTATAAATTTACCAATAAATATGGCATTATACAAGGCTTTTGTGATATAAAGTAAAACTTAATCAGTGGGGTTTTTGACATCCAAGCTCATGAAGAGTGTTCTAGGGTTATGTTTTTAGCAATGTTCTTGTGTTATATGCATTTGCTGCATGAAGATGTAGTAAACGCTTCGCTCCTAATCATGCAAATAAACTGTCCAATCATTAGACAGACAAAGAGTTTTTATAAGACTAAAGACCTTTTGTAGAAAGTAGTAATTTTGTCCTTTATTAAAGATGAAAGAACGCTATTTTAGATGGAAATGTGATAAAAAAATTAATCTAAAAAAGGGATTAATATATTCGATAATATGCATGTTAGAAAACCTTACATATATATTGCGTATCCTCCATTTTTAATGTATTTTAAAAACAGTCATAAAAATTTATGTTAACTAAAATTACATTGGAGTGGTGAAGAATGAAACATTATACAAAAGAAGATATTGTACGCCGAGTGAAGGAAGAAAATGTGAAATTTATTCGCCTACAATTTACAGATATATTAGGAACAATTAAAAATGTGGAAGTGCCTGTCAGTCAATTAGAGAAAGCGTTAGATAATAAAGTCATGTTTGATGGCTCTTCAATCGAGGGCTTTGTGCGTATTGAAGAATCAGATATGTATTTAAAGCCCGATATCGATACCTTCGTAATTTTTCCTTGGACTGCTGAAAAAGGGAAAGTAGCTCGCTTTATTTGTGATATTGCGAGACCAGATGGTACACCATTTGAAGGAGACCCACGCTCCAATTTAAAACGTGTATTAAAGGAAATGGAGGAGCTAGGCTTTACTTCGTTTAATTTAGGACCAGAGCCTGAGTTTTTCCTGTTCAAGCTGGACGAAAAGGGACACCCAACACTGGAATTAAATGATAGTGGGGGCTATTTTGATTTAGCGCCAACTGATTTGGGGGAGAACTGTCGTCGTGACATCGTTTTAGAGTTAGAGGGAATGGGCTTTGAAATTGAAGCTTCTCATCATGAAGTAGCACCTGGCCAGCATGAAATTGACTTTAAGTATGCCAGTGCCATTGAGGCATGTGATAATATTCAAACATTTAAACTAGTCGTAAAAACCATTGCTGCACAGCATGGCCTCCACGCAACATTTATGCCAAAGCCACTGTTTGGGGTCAATGGGTCAGGAATGCATTTTAACTTATCGTTATTTGAAGGTGATAAAAACGCCTTCTACGATGAACATGCTGACTTACAATTAAGTGCAACCGCACGTAGCTTTATGGCAGGGATCATGAAGCATGTGCATGGCTTTACAGCTATCACGAATCCACTTGTCAATTCCTATAAACGATTAGTACCTGGCTATGAGGCACCTTGCTATGTAGCATGGTCAGCTCAAAACCGCTCACCACTAATTCGTATTCCAGCAGCACGTGGACTATCTACACGGATTGAATTGCGTTCAGTTGATCCAGCAGCAAACCCGTATTTAGCAATGGCTGTTATTCTAGCATCTGGACTAGATGGCATACGTAAAGATTTAACGCCACCAGCTGCGGTAGATCGTAATATTTATAAAATGACAGCAGCGGAGCGGGAGTTGAATGGGATTGACAGTTTACCATCCTCATTGGAATTTGCGCTAATCGAATTAGAGATGGATGCCATTGTTCGTGATGCACTGGGTGACCATATTTACGATAAATTTACAGCTGCAAAAGAGATTGAATGGAATAAATATCGCACACGTGTCCATAATTGGGAGCGTGAGGAGTATTTAAAGATGTACTAAAAAAATGTTGGGGCTGTTTTTTGCCCCAACTTTTTTATGTGACATGAACTTCTTTTTGCTCTATCATAAGATTAAAGGAGTGTGGGCAATGACACAAATAACTCAAGTTGTGACAATTCAAAACAATGATATTGTGCAATTTGAACTTGATATTAACCGGGCTTTAGTAGATTTAAAAGGCTTTTTAATACTTGATATTAAATACAATACGCTCTTTATTGGAGAACAGACAGTCATCCATTCTGCTTTAATTATTTATCAGCAAAATGATTAGAACATTTAACAAGATGGGGTCATGTCGATGAGACGTGACTTTTTTTACTCAAATAAATAAAGATAATAGAAAGACTCGATCTTCTGGAAAGGTTAATGGTAATCGGGCAACTTCGTCCTTAGATTTCCATGCGATGTCATAAATTAATTCGTCAGGATCTTGAATTAGCATTTGTCCGCCAGCCAGGACAGTTTCAAAGTAATATACCTCCACAATTTCATTCTGCTTATGATGAATTTCTTTAAGAATCGTTACGATATAGCCTGTTTCTTCATAAACCTCTCGAATACAGCAAGCCCTAAAATCTTCCGTTGCCTCTTTACCACCTGATGGAACAGCCCATCTTTTCTCTTCATCCTTATTCCCTTGCAAAACCATTAATAATTGATTGTCTTCGTTCAAACAAATAGCGGCAGCACCTTGCCATTTCACAAGTAAAACCCCTTTTTATCTATTTTTACCTATGGAGTATGTAATTGTAAATAAAAACAGACGGATATCGAAAAAATTCTATATACTTTTGCTATAATAAAATTATCATGTTAATTGAACAGAGGAGGGGTGTACTTGAAAATACGGTTAGGTCTTCTTGGCCCTTCAGACTCAATTGAATTTGTCGAAGCGGTCTTGAAAAATTGGCCAGAGTTTATATGTACCTCGATAGAATGTCTCGCAGAAGCGGATTTAGATGTAAAAGTGACACCTCTATTGCAAGAAGAAATGGATATGTGGCTGTGTACAGGGCCAATCACCTATGATATTGTGCAAAGTTGGAATCAGCTAAAGACACCCATTTTTTATGTTATGTATAAAGGATCTTCCTTATATAAAACGGTGTTAAGGGTATTGTATGAACACAAAATCGAAGTGAATGAAATCAGCTATGATGCTGGTAATAATGATGCATGGGAGCAAGCTTTGGTGGAGGCAGGAATCGAAGTGAAGCCTAAATTTGTGGAATCTGAGACGATCTCCTTAAATGAGCTTGTACACTATCATTTTAAGCTTTGGGAAAGTGGCCAAACAAAGGCGGCCATTACAGGTCATCCCATTCATCATGAGCTACAACAGCTAGGTGTTCCAACCTATCGACTGTTCCCATCCTCAATGGCAGTAGAAGCCGTTATTACGAATATGCTAAGAACATATGAAATGTTACGTTATAAGGCGACGCAAATTGCTGTGCAAATTATCGAAATTGATCCTTTTTTAGGAATCGCAAAAAATAATTTTTCTACAGATGAGTTGTTTAGAATGGAACTGAAGATTATGGAGCATTTGCTAACATATACAAAAAGCATCCATGGTTCCATTAAATCTACAAGATTTGGGCGTTATGTAATTTTCACGACGAGAGGCTTAATGGAGGACATAACGAAGAATTTTAGCCAAATGCCTGATATAGAAGATTTCACACAACTAGATCAAGAGGCCATGACTTGTGGAATTGGAATTGGTCAAACAGTATATGACGCAGAAATCAACGCTGGAAATGCTTTATTGCATGCAAAGGACTGCGGTAAGGGATCGTGGATGGTTTGTTTCGATGATAAAAAAATCGCTGGACCCCTTGGAAAGCCTGAACAACTTACATATTCCTATACCTCAGAAGAATTAGAGGCTTTAAGTCAAGAAACCTCCTTAAGTGTGATGACATTAAATAAGTTAAAGTCATCATTGAAAAAATTAGCAAGTGATGAGCTGAATGCTAATGAGCTAGCTAAATATATGCAAATACCAGCTCGAAGTGCACGCCGAATATTAACAACCCTTGAGGAAAAAGGATTCGCTGAAGTAGTTGCAGAGGAAAAACCCCACACACGCGGACGTCCACGGAAGGTTTATAAAATTTCTCCATTCTAAAAAGAGAGTCCATAATTACATGGACTCTCTTTTCATGTTGTTGAAAAAAGATAATGTCAACGGCAGAAAAAGCAACTTTGCAAGGTAAGGGGTTGATTTCCGTTCCGCCAGTGTCCTTTCCAGGGGGCGTCCGATGAGCCGCTTCACTCACTAACGTTCGCTCCAGGGTCTCCTCTGTGACGCTAAATCCCCTAGGAGTGACGCTGGCTCCACTCCAATCAACCATTCTACAAAGTGTCTTTACTTTTTTTCATAGTAGCATAGCGATCAAATCGCCCATTATCTGTATTCTTAACGGGGATAAGCTCTTATTTTCAGTGTGGAGAAGTGATGCGTGACAACACCTCTTCATAAAGAGTAGTGAGCACCTTCACTTTATTTGAAAACCTTTGCTAAAAAGTTAGTGGGTTGAAGTGGAAGGCTACTTGACTCCCATGGGATAGCGAGACAGGCGAGCCGCTGCACGGAGCGTGAGCGGAGGAAGCGGCTCGGCGTTCGCCCACAGGAAAGCAAGTAGCCTGCAACGGAAATCCATTTCTACCTTTCAATTGACTGTTTTGTTTTTCAACACTAAGAAAAGAGAGTCCATAATTACATGGACTCTCTTTTATGCTACGAGCGAATTTTGTATTGCTTGACGTCTGATGGGAGTGGGGAAGTGTACACCTCACCAGCTCGACGTTCAATTAATTCTGCCTTCGCTTGTTCAATTAATGCTGGTTGTAGAAGAACATCCAGTGCTGTGGAAGCCATAATTTTACCTGCGTGAAGCATGCCTTTATGTGCTAAGGAAGTTGTTCCTGTCGCTACAATTTGCCATGTATGAAGAGGGGTTCCAAGTGGTTCACATGCCGTCATACATTGTGCAGTTGGAACAAGCCAGCTAACATCACCAACATCTGTAGACCCAGCCATAAATTCATCTGGCTTGAATGGGTCAATGACATCCGCCATATCTTTTCCAGCTAATTCACGATTTCTTTGCACATCCACCTTCTTTTCCTCTTCCGATAATGTTTCACGAATAGCCCTTGCAAATTGTAGTTCCTCATCTGTATAAGAAGGTACACCTAATTTGACGAAGTTTTCGTGCATAACCTGTTCTAATGTTGTATTAGGTATCACATTAGAAAGAGCTGAGGCTAGATCAATGTCTACCTCAGTACCAGTCATCAGAGCAGCACCTCTTGCAATATCACAAATACGTTGGTAGATATCCTCCGTTTGAGAAACTCGTGGGGCTCTTACAAAATACAATACTTCTGCCTCTGCTTGTACAACATTTGGAGAAGAACCGCCTGTATTTGTAAGGGCATAATGGACCCGTGCTTCTGGAATGATATGCTCCCGTAAATAGTTTACTCCGATATTCATCAGCTCCACAGCATCAAGAGCACTTCTCCCTAAGTGTGGGCTAGCAGCTGCATGGGCGCTTTTGCCTTTAAATTTAAAATATACTTCGTAACAAGCAAGTGTAGCAACCGACATGATATTATTCGTTGTTCCTGGATGCCAAGTCAAAGCAATATCGACATCATCAAAAACGCCCTCTCTTGCCATAAAGGTCTTACCACCGCCAATTTCTTCGCCAGGACAACCATAATAGCGAACAGTCCCTTTGATATTGTGCTCTTGCATGTAATCACGTAATGCAATAGCAGCAGCAAGTGAACCTGTGCCTAATAAATTGTGTCCGCAGCCATGACCGTTGCCTCCTACTTGTTGTGGATTCGGCAGTGCGATACCACCGCTTTGACTTAAGCCAGTAAGCGCATCGAATTCTCCAAGAAATGCGATGACAGGTTTGCCGCTACCGCAAGTTCCCATGAAGGCGGTTTCAATTTGCGCAACACCTTTATCCACTTTAAATCCTTCATCCACTAGTGCCTTGCATAATAGTTCAGCAGATTTAAACTCTTCAAATCCTGTTTCAGCATACTGCCAAATTTGATTGCTCACTTCAATTAATTTTTCTCGTTTTTCTTCAATAATTTGAGATAGTCTACTATGTTTAGTCAAATAAACTCACCCTTACCTTTCTTTTTTAAGCATGATCAATTAAACTACTATTCTTTGATGGAATTCTATAGAATACCGCACAAATTACAACGATGACTAGGGCGCCAATCAGGAAGAAGAATGCTGCTTGGAATGAACCACCAAAACCATCAATAAGGGCACCCATGGCTGTTGGTGCAATAAAACCCGCCATACCACTAGCGAAATACATCATACCTAAAAACGAGCCTATGATTTTTTGAGAAACATACTTAAGTGGAATGGCTAAGATTGCCATTGAGATGGCTGCATCACCGATTGAAAAGATACTTTGATAGGAAATAGCTAACTGAATACTTGATGCATTGAACATCATATACAAGCATAGGCCCGAAACAATGGCACCAACAAAAACAATTACTTTTTCTTTTCCGGCCAGTGCCTTATCGATTAAAAACCCTGTGATAATAGCTGCGATTAATCCACAAGCCTGTGGAATCATAGCAAGTGATCCTACTTCTCGTAAATTTAAATTCCGAGTTTGTTCCAAATAGGAAGGTAGCCAAGAGGAGAATCCCCAATGGACTGTACTTGAGCAAAAGTACATCACGACAAGAACCCATAAAAATGAACTTTTATAGAGCTCTTTCATTGGACGACCATCCGAAGTTTCTGCTGCTGTTGCCTGTTGTTTGACAAGCTTTGGTGGATTGTAAAACTTAAATAATAAAAGAGTGACAATTAAGCCTACACCACCAATGATGTAAAACATTGCGCGCCAGCCCCAAGTATCAGCAATTAAACCAGCCAAATATAAAGCAAGAACGCCACCAATTAATTGAGCTGCTAGTAGCATCGATTTAGCTCGAGCACGAACATCCTTTTTGAAAATTTCCGTAATGGCAACACCACTACCTGTCGGCAAACCACCATCACCAAGACCGAGAATAAAACGAATAGCTAAAATAGCCATAAAAGAGCCAATCATCCCAGTCAGTAGGGAGAAGAGGGAAATCATGAATACAGCAATAACAATTATTTTCCTTGAGCCAAACTTATCAGATGCCCAACCTGCTAGCAATGTCATCAGTGCACTGCTTAGCCAAAAGCTACTGATGACCATCCCGCTTTGTGTTTGTGTTAAATGCAATTCTTTACTGATGGGGATGATGGCCACATTCATGCCGAACAATGTTAATGAATCGACTAGCCATGCTAGAAATAGTAGTGAAAAGATAAAATTTCGTTTGCCAACACTCAGTTGCGTATGTAAATCATTCATTCAATTCTTCCTCCTTTTTAAGACTCTTTATTTTTATTTAAGGACAATAAAGGTCTTGTCCGTTATTATAAATACATTATTGTTATTTTTCAATATATTTTGATTTCGAGTACAATGAAATTTAGAGGAGAAAGAGAAAAAAGTGTATATAAAGGACGAAATTAAGCAAGGAGAGTAGTCCATAAAAAATACTTCCCTTATAACCTGTCCAAAGTTAGCATAAAAAGACAGGTTATACAGAAATATCTATTTTATGATGGAATCAAGGAGTGAGAGCAATGAGTTGGATTGAGTCGATTCAAAAGGCCATTAATTTTATGGAGGATCATTTATTAGAGGATATTACGATTGAACAGATTGCACAGGAGGTTAATTCATCGGTCTTTCATTTTCAACGAACATTTGCCATTTTAACAGATATGTCTATTGCAGATTATCTACGTCGAAGAAGATTAACATTAGCTGCACAAGAATTAATGGGTACGGAACAAAAAATAATCGATCTCGCCTACAAATACGGCTATGAAACTCCTGAAGCCTTTACCAAAGCGTTTCGTAAACAGCATTATGTAACGCCTAGTGAAGCAAGAAAGAAGCAAGGACCATTACAATCATACAATCGCCTGGTGATACAGGTAAGCTTGAAGGGAGCAGAACCAATGAAGTATAAAATTGTAGAAAAAGACAAGTTTCAAATTGTTGGTGTAAAAAGAACGTACAACTGTCAAAATGGAGAGAACACACGGGAAATCCCTCTATTTTGGCATGAAGTGAATCAAAGTGGCTTTGACCATCAGTTATATCAATTAAATAATGGCACTATCAATGGCGTACTAGGTGTTTGTGTACCAAATACAAGCCAGGGACAAAAAGGCTTCATTGATTATTGGATTGCTACTGATCATGTAGGAGAAGTAGGAGAAGATCTCTTAACAATGGAAGTACCTCCATCCAAATGGGTTATCTTTGAGGTACATGGCCCTATGCCAGATTCGATGCAAAATACGTGGAAACAAATTTATTCAGAGTGGTTCCCATCCAATCCATACGAACCAGCAGGAACAGCGGAGCTTGAGGTTTACCCTGAAGAGGACGCCTACAGCCCTGATTCATACTCAGAAATTTGGATTCCAATAAAGTAAAGATGAAATGGATTTGGTCAACGAATAGTTGACCAAATCCATTTTTGTTGTAATGATGCTTTATGGAATATAGTTCAATACAAGATGCTAAGCTTTATTAAATGAATTAAATAATTGTATCTTTTCAAACACAACTCTTTCGATAGCATCCATACCTGTCTTTAAAATATCTGGTGGGTTATATAAATTTTGATTATTTGTAAGTATTTCACGAATAGCTTGAGCCCATGCTTGATTACATTCAGTATTTACGTTTATTTTAGCATGGCCATATTCAATCGTTTGAATAATTTGATGCTCAGGAATACCGGAGCCGCCATGTAAAGATAAAGGAATATCGTTTAGATGTTCAGAAATTTCTTTCATTAAATCAAAGGCAAGCTGTGGTTCGCCTTGATAAGGTCCGTGAACTGAGCCTAATGCAGCTGCTAGTACATCGATATTTGTCGATTCAACTAACTGATAGCATTCGTTTGGATCTGCATACTTAATACCTGAAGTAACACCATCTTCTGTTCCACCCACAGAACCGATTTCTGCCTCTACTGAAACGTTATACCTTTTGGCATAATCGACAACTTCACGAGTTGTAGTGATATTATCCTTTAAGGGAAGCTTAGAGCCATCGTACATAACAGAACTATAGCCTGCATCAATGGCTTCCATGCATCGTTCAACTGTAAAACCATGATCTAAATGGAGGGCTACGGGTACTGTAATGTTCATCTCTTTTATCATTCTATCGGCTGTAGCAGAGATTAATTTAAATCCACCGAGATAATCAACGATTCGATCTGATGATGCTAAAATTACAGGTGATTTTTGTTGTTCAGCAGCACGTAATATGGCTTCTATCCATTGGAAACTATTAATGTTAAATTGTCCAATAGCATAATGGTTTTTTTTTGCCTGTGGCAATAAATCCTTTAATGTGACAAATCCCATAACATTCACCTCGTCTTCTAAAAAACTATTATTTATTTTGAAAAATTAGTATTGTTGTGCTGCTTCACGATGATGTTGGTTTTCTTCATAAGCTTTTTGAATCTTTTCATTGTTTGATACTTCAGCTACACCAACATTCCACCAAGATTCGTAGCCATCTGTCATTGTTTTTGGTAATACCTTCATTTCAATTAACGTGGAAACAGTTTGCTCTTTAGCATCTTCGATTGCGAATTTCAATTCTTCTACCGTGTTAGCACGATAAACCTTTGCGCCATATCCTTCTGCGACCTTTGCATAATCAATATTTAATATTTGATTATTAGCTGTACGGAATTCAGTAAAGAAGCTACCGCTACCATGGCCCATTTGTAAGTTATTAATGCAGCCAAAGCCAGAGTTATCGAATAACATTACATTAATTTTTTTATTGTATTGCAAAGCGGTTACAAGTTCTGAATGGAGTAAAAGGAAACTGCCATCACCAACCATTGCATAAACTTCTTTTGTAGGTTCTGCTAGTTTAGCACCTAATGCACCTGCAATTTCATAGCCCATGCAAGAGTACCCATACTCCACGTTATAAGTATTTGCTGACTTAGGATTCCAAATGCGTTGCATGTCACCTGGTAAAGAGCCGGCAGCTGTCACCACGATGGCAGCATCATCAATCGCATCGTTGATCGTGCATAATGCAGTAGTTTGAGCGAATGTCGTATTTAATGCATCAGCATACTCATTAATAGTAGATTGTGAGAAATGGTTTTTAATTTCTGGATCAAAACCTTCACGTGTATATGTCACATTACTTAGGCGATTGCGTTCTTTCGTCCATTCTTCTTTTAATTCCACAATTCGTGTGCCGAAAGTGGATTGGTAATCATGTAATTCTGCCTCTAACAGTTCAAGTGTTGCGCGAACATCTGCTACAACTTGGAAGGCATCTAATTTATAAGCTTGAAAACGATTAATGTTAATGTTTAAAAACTTAGCGTTATCAAAATCAAATGCCGTTTTTGATGCTGTCGTAAAATCTGTGTAACGGGTCCCTAGGCCAATAATTAGATCAGCTTCTTTGGCAGCTTTGTTTGCTGCTAGAGTACCTGTAACACCTAAGCCACCTAGGTTATTAGCGAAATTTGCAGCAATAGTCGATTTACCAGCCTGTGTTTCAACTAAGGGGATATGGCATTTTTCGGATATACGCGCTAATACTTCTTGAGCTTCGGAATATTTAGCGCCGCCTCCAATTACAAAGACTGGTCGTTTACTTTTTTTAATAAGCTCGAGGGCACCTTGTTTTTCACGTGCTACTGGTGCTTTACGATCTAAATAATGGACTCGCTTTTTAAAGAATGCTTCATCGTAATCGAATGCTTCACCTTCTACGTCCTGTCCAATACAAATAGTTGCTGGGCCTGCAGTTGCTGGATTTGTCATTACTTCAAATGCACGAATTAAGCTAGACATCAATTGTTCTGGTCGTGTAACACGATCCCAATAGCGGGAAACAGCGCGTAATGCATCATTAGTAGAAATATCTGCACTGTGCTCATGTTCTATTTGTTGTAAAACAGGATTTGGCTGTCTACTGGAGAAAACATCACCAGGAAGAAAGAGTACAGGGATATTATTTGCTAACGCTGTTCCAGCTGCTGCTGCAAGGTTTGCAGAACCAGGGCCTACAGAAGTAGTCACTGCGTAAATTTGTTGACGCAGCTTTTGTTTACTGAAGGCAATAGCTGCATGTGCCATGCCCTGCTCATTTTTTCCTTGATAAATTTTTAAATCTTCCCCATATTGTTCTAATGCTTGTCCGATTCCTAAAACATTGCCGTGCCCAAAAATGTTAAAGATTCCATCTACGAATCGAAATTCTTTTCCATCAATATGGATATATTGCTGTTTCAAAAACTTTACTAGTGCTTGCCCTGTTGTTAGACGAATCTTTTTTTTCATATATTAAAACCTTCTTTCTAAAATTAATAAGCAAATAAAGATGACAATCTACTACTCTGAGGCATACTAGTTTAATTAAGAACGATCTTTAATAAGATCTTCAATGTCTTGTACTGTTGGCATGGCTTCAGATGAACTATGCTTACTAACGACTATTGAAGCGGAAGCACTACCATACTTTAGGGCGGTTTCATAATCTTTTCCGTTAACGACGGCATATAAGAAAGCAGATGCATATGAATCACCAGCACCGAATGTTTTTAATACTTGGGTTTTATAAGCTTGACCATGATATGTGGCTCCGTTTGGTTCGTAAGCGTAAGAGCCATCAACACCATGTTTAATGACAACTAATTCTGCATCATGTGCAAATAAATGTTTTACGGTGTCATCATTGTTACCTGGTGTAGCTAAATTCTCCATTACATCGTACTCATCACGAGTACCAATCACAACATTTGAAAGCTGCGCTACTAAGGAATAGTAAATGGAAGTTTCTTCTTGTGAATGCCAAGTGTAAGGACGATAATCTAATTCGAAAACAACTTTAACAGCATGTTTTTTAGCTAAGCTAATTGCTTTGAATACCGCTTCACGAGAAGGGCTAAGTGCAAGAGCTGTACCTGAAACAAGTAAAATTTTGGTCTTTTTAATGTAATCTTCGTTTACTTCAGAAGGCTCTAAATATAAGTCCGCTACATGATCACGATACATTAATATGCTACATTCACTAGGGCTAAGAATTTCTGTGAAAGCTAAACCTGCTTTACGGCCCTCTGTGTCAAACACCATATTGGAAGTGTCCACACCTTTTTCACTCATATATTGTTTAATAAAACGACCATGTTGATCTTGCGGGATTTTACCAATAAATCCAGCCTTCAAGCCAAGTTTACTACTACCAATTGCGATATTGGCGGGTGAACCGCCAACGTATTTTGTAAAAGTCATCGTTTCTTCCATTGGGCGATTGTATTCGTTTGCATTTAAGTCGATACAGGCACGGCCAATTGCAATAATATCAAATTCTCTATTTTGATTAAATATCAGTACCATTGGGGTCTCTCCTTTTATTAGATGAAATAAATAATACAGTTTTATGGACGGTGAATAATCCATTCATGATCTTTATCATTATTGAATTTCCAAATACGAGTTGGACCAGCCATAACATTTAAGTAATAAGAAGTATAACCATCAGGAACTCCTACAGGGTGATAACCTTTTGGCACAAGGACCACATCCCCGTTTTCCACAGCCATTGTTTCATCTAATGAACGGTCATCAGTGTAAACACGTTGAAAAATAAAACCTTGCTGTGGATTGATTTCGTGGTAATAGCTTTCTTCTAAAAATGATTCTTCTGGCAAATTGTCTTGATCATGTTTATGGGGAGGGTAGCTTGACCAATTAGCTGTTTCTGTAATTACTTCTACAACAAGCAAGCTATTTGCTGATGGAGTTGAATCAGGTAAAATATTATGAACTAAACGTTTATTATTGTATTTACCGCGATTTTCGATACCATTATCAGATGCTTTAATGAATTTTGTAGGTAATTCTTGATCAGATGGGGCATAGCAAAGAGCGACGCGTGCTTTTGTGTTCGCTGTGATTTTCAATGATTTATTATGTGAAATATAAACACTATCTGTTGGTATTTTTTCAAAAACAGATTGACGTGTTCCAATTTCTTTATAGCTGTCTTGGCCATCTGTTACAGTGATTTTTCCAGTTAAAGCTACAATACATAGTTCTAAATCCGTTAATGTTTCTTTGTAAACTGCGTGTGGCTCTAAATCTAGCATTTTAAAACCAACATATACTAATTCAGAGTTTTCTTTTGTTACCTCATGCACTAAAGTTACACCTTCAGCAATTATTTTATTGTCAGGTTTTCTAAGTAATTGACTCATTTATCGTCTTCCTCCTATTTAGAAAGGGTTTCCAATTAACCTGTAGAAAAAAGAAGGGAAGTGGGAGAGACTTCCCTTCTTTTTTTGTTTCATTTATGAAAAATCGGGTTCGTTGTAACGAGCAGTTACTACTTTTTTACGCGTATAGAAATCTACTCCGTCTTTTCCGTTTGCATGTAAAGTTCCGTAGAATGAAGACTTCCAACCGGAGAACGGGAAAAATGCCATTGGCGCTGGTACGCCTAGGTTGATACCCAACATACCTGCATCAATATTTTCACGGAAGTAACGAACAGATAATGCACTTGTCGTAAATAGACATGCTCCGTTAGCGAATTCTGATTGGTTAGCATATTCAACGGCTTCTTTTAAGTTTTTCACACGTACGATTGATAGCACTGGTGCGAAAATTTCCTCTTTCCAAATCGTCATATCTTGTGTCACATTTTCGAATATTGTAGGACCTAAGAAGTAGCCGTCTTCATTTTGTTCACCACGTCCATCACGTAGAAGCTTTGCTCCTTCAGCAATACCTTTTTCAATGTAATTTAATGTACGCTGCTTCGCTTCTTCTCGGATAACAGGACCTAGGAAGATACCATCATCTAAACCATTACCCATTGTAATTTCATCAGCTGCTTTTTTTAGTCTAGCTATTAGCTCGTCAGCGACTGATTCTTCTACAGTAACAACTGCACAAGCCATACAACGTTCACCAGCAGAACCGAATGCAGCACTAATAATTTCTTTTGTAGTTAAATCTAAATCTGCGTCAGCTAGTACAGTTGTATGGTTTTTTGCACCTGTTAAAGCTTGTACACGCTTTAAGTTTTGGCTTGCACGTTTATAAACATATTCACCAACTGGCTTAGAACCAACAAATGATACAGCTTTCACAACTGGATGATCTAAAATACCATTTACAACATCATGAGCACCATGAACAATGCTAAATACACCTTTTGGTAAACCAGCCTCATCTAATAGTTGTGCTAATCTTTCAGCAAGTAATGGCGTTTTTTCAGATGGTTTTAAAATAAATGCATTACCAAGTGCGATTGCCATTGGGAACATCCAACATGGAACCATCATTGGGAAGTTAAATGGTGCAATACCGCCAACTACACCGATAGGGTAACGATAATTTGTTGCCTCGATATCAGAAGCGATTGTTGCAAGAGAATCACCCATCATTAAAGTAGGAGCACCTGCTGCAAATTCTACATTTTCAATACCACGACCAACTTCACCAAGCGCTTCTGTATAACTTTTACCATTTTCTTTTGTGATTAAAGTAGCAAGTTCTTCTTGATGTTCTTGTAATAAGTTATGGTATTTGAACAAAATACGCGCACGACGTACAACAGGTGTTTTCCCCCAATTTTTTTGTGCTTCTTGTGCTTTTTGAACAGCTTCTTCAAAATCTTCTGAAGTGGAAAGTGGTACTTGTGCTAATACTTCTTTCGTTGCTGGATTGTATACATTTTCATATTTATCTGTTCTACTTTCTATCCATTCACCATTAATAAAGTTTTTCAGTTTTCTTGACATGATAAGGACCTCCTCTTATTCAAAAAAATTAGTATTTTTTATATAGAATGTTTTAAAATATTTCAATCATCGTACATCATTTAAAAACAGCACTTTTTCAAAATCGATGTGCCATTTACCTGCACCAATAGTAACAAAAGTTATCATTACATTTTTGAGTAAATGACACTATTAACCTTGAGTGCTGATGTTAATAAATAATAGATGGAATTCTCTCCCATCTTATGTGTACGATGATGGTAAAGATAACGACTTTATCATTTCGTTTAATTCAAGTCCATATCGTCAATAACCATTTTAGTAGGATCGTGTTGTGTAACAATTTGATATTGGATGTTCTATGATCTTGAAATGCTTTTAAACTAACGTGATTGTTACATCTCAAAGTTGTCTTAACGCTACTTAAGTTCGCTTTTTGTTTTAACTAAAGGTATTTCCCCACTCCCTTACTACATTCTAAGAGGCAAACAATAATCATTGCATCTAGCGAATCAAGATAAAACAGAATATTTATTATTGACTTTAAATTCAGTTTTCTTGTTTCTTGAGACGAGTATAGCATATAAAATTCAAAAAGTTAACAATAAAATGATTACTTAATGATATATTTTGGGTTAAATTTGATTATATTGTGGTAAACTTTAATAATTAATAGAGGATTAGAGATTTTTAAAGGGGAGGTAATTGAACGATTTGGATATGTTTTGGATATATTTGATAGCAGTGAGTTGTAAAAAATTTAATAGATACAGAAAGTGCATCTAGAACATAACTGCATAATAATAGGCTATTTGGAGAAAAGAAATAAAAATATAGATGATTGTCAATTTTATTCTATGATATAGTATGTAAAATAATAAAAGCTACTAAAGGTATTAGAAATTGGTAAACAAATGAGTGCATTTTGGTAGTAAATAATATATAAAAGAGGAGAATGCCCTATGATGAAGTCACAAAGGATAAAGGCGATTTTAGACTATGTTAGGCAACAAGAATCTGCATCAATCGATGAGCTAGTGGAAGTATTTAATGTTTCCAAAAACACCATTCGACGCGATATTCAAGAGTTAGCTGCAACTGAAAAAATTACCAAAATACATGGAGGTGTATCGATTTCTAATTCTCAAACGGTGCCTTATCAAGATCGTAAGGTGAAAAAACTTCATGAAAAGAAACAATTAGCGCAGCTGGCAGCACAATTTGTGGAGGATAACGATATTATTTTTATTGATTCTGGTACAACAACACTGGAAATGCTTGAGTTTATTAAAGATAAAAGAATTACCATTATCACAAATAATCTTGACTTTACGTTGGATGCAACATACTATCCGAATTTAAGTATTTATTCAATGGGTGGAATGTTTGAACGTTCTACTCGATCTTATGTAGGTACAGAGGGGGTAGAAAACCTTTGTAAATATAATTTTAATAAAGCTTTTATGGCATCGACAGGTATTTCATTGCCAAAGGGAATTACAAATTCCGCTCCATTAGAAACACCTATCAAAGCGAAAGTCATTGAGAGAAGTGAACAAGTTTTTGTGCTAGTGGATCATAGTAAATTTGGGAAATATTCATTAACTACTTATTGTGATTTTAATCAAATTGATTACTTAGTGACTGACCGAAAACCAGACAACATATATTTGCATCATAGTAAAGAATATAATTACAAAATTTTATATCCTGAAAAATAATCATTTATTTATAATGAATGATTAAAAGTATACGGAGTGATAAGGTGAAGAGATGGGATCAATTGCTATTTTTAGTTATTGCATTTATCTTTTGGTTTGCTCATTTTTTATATATTCCGATGTTATCTCCGTACATTGAGCATCTGGGAGGAACATTTACCTTTACTGGTATTGTGTTAGCTAGTTATGGCTTGATGCAATTTTTATTTCGTGTGCCGACGGGTATTAGCTCGGATTTATTAAATAATCGAAAACTATTTGTTGTGCTAGGAATGGCTATTAGTACAGCAAGTTGTTTAGCCTTTGCTTTAACAGAAAGCTTAGAATGGGTATTAATTTCCCGTGCACTAGCTGGAATTGCTGCAGCAACATGGGTTGCTTTTACGATTTTATTTTCTAATTATGCTGCAGATGACAAGTTACATAGCGCAATGGGAAATCTATCATTTGCACTTGTGTTTGCACAATTGCTAGGAATGGCGCTTAGTGCTTGGCTTGTTGAGGAGTTAGGATGGGATGCGCCATATTGGATTGGTACAATATTAGGGGGTATTGGGCTATTGCTTTCTTTCTTTATCTCAGAAGAGAATAAAAGACCAGTAAATAAGCCTATTAAGTTGCGTGAATTGGGCACGGTTGTAAGAGAACCGATGTTATTGAAAGTTTCTCTACTTTCTATATTTGCTCATAGTATTATTTTTACAACAATGTTCGGATTTACTACAGCATATGCATTATCTAAAGGATTACGACCAGCTGAAATCAGTCTTGTTGTATTTGCCTTTATGATTCCCCATGCCATCGCTACATTAATGAGTGGGAAACCATTTATCTTGAAAATTGGTAAGTGGCGTATATTGCAGCTAGCCTTTTTAACAACAGCTATATTTACGATGCTGATGGCTCTTATCGAAACGAAAATACTATTCTTATTTTTACAAATGATGAATGGCTTTGCCTTAGGTTTGCTATTCCCATTATTTTTAGGAATGGCGGTAGAGAAAATACCGCATGCCAAGCGAGCAACAGCGATGGGGGCTTATCAAGCTATTTATGCAATAGGAATGTTTGTAGGGCCGTTTGTAGCAGGATTGCTCAATACTTCATTTGGCTTAGAAGCAAGCTTTTATTTTTCAGGCTGTATCAGCATATTAGGATTTATATGTAGCCTTATATGGTCTAGAGAGATAAAACCAATTACGATGGAATAAGGAGTGTTAACTATGGTAAAAAAAGTACAACTTGGTCGAACAGAGCTTTATGTGAATCCAATTGGTTTTGGGGCGAATGCAGTAGGAGGGCATAATTTATATCCAAATTTAGATGAGGCAGAGGGACGTGAATTGGTACATACAGTGCTTCAACAAGGGGTCAATTTTATTGATACTGCCTTTATCTATGGTCCAAAGCGTTCCGAGGAGCTAATTGGTGAAGTAGTAAAGGAGCAGGGGAATCGAGCAGAAACGATTATTGCGACAAAAGCTGCCCATAGATTAAATCATGAAGGGGAACAATTTAATAATCATCCTACCTTTTTAAAAACGGCTGTGGATGAGGCTCTTGGACGACTTCAAACTGATTATATCGATCTGTTTTATATACATTTTCCGGATAAGGATACACCAAAAGATGAAGCGGTTGGTGCACTAAAAGAGTTAAAGGATGCTGGGAAAATTCGTGCAATTGGTGTATCAAATTTTTCATTACAGCAATTGCAAGAGGCAAATAAAGATGGCTATGTAGATGTTGTACAAGGTGAATATAATTTACTGTCGCGTGACGCGGAACATGAGCTATTCCCATATTTAAAAGAACAGCAAATTTCATTTGTGCCATATTTCCCTCTAGCATCAGGCTTGCTAACAGGTAAATTTAATGAACAGGCAACATTTGATGATTTACGCAGGGGGCTACCATACTTTCAAAATAATGTATTTTCTTCAAACTTAGCAAAGATAGAGCAGCTCCGTCCAATGGCAGCCGAAAAAAATATTAAAATTGCTCATCTTGTACTAGCATGGTATTTAACACGTGAAGTCATCGATGTCATTATTCCAGGTGCAAAGCGAGCAGAGCAACTTTTAATGAATTTGGAAACTTTGAATGTACCATTAACAGATAAAGAAATTCAAGTTATAGATACGATTTTTAACAAGTAAATAATCAGCTATGTTAAGAGAGATGTATATAACCCGAAAAAATAGTTAATATATCATATGTTGATTATTTAATCTGTGGAAAATATAGGAGAAATGCTCTGAGAATTGCAACTAATTGACGTTGAATAAATATCGATATCAAATGGTTGCATTGTCCTTTTTTATAATTTTTTACTTGATAACTGTAATGCGTGTAGATCCTATCGAGTTTATTTATTTGCACCATGAGTGTGTTCTATATTTGCATGTTTAAAGCTAAAGCTGTGATTTATCTGTTCGTGGAAAAATGAATGCTGAAAATTGGTCTTTGCAAAAGTAGTAATAGAGGATATTACGTGTGAGCCAGAAAAAGTGTCTTCGATTTGGAGCATTTGTTTAGGTGTTAAAAGACATAGATTATAACGATTGGGCGGTTGTGGAGCAGGATATAAATTCTGCTCCTTTTGATAAATCATTCCCTATTGTCAAAAGAATATATGATCATATTAGTCGTTTAATAGAAGGATAAGAAAGAATGATCGTTAGTGGGATGCTTGCAGATAAAGATATATATTTTTTCTGCACGTGAATTCAATAATTTACATAAGAGTGTTGATAAATAATTTGTTAAAAAATGATTATCTTATTGTGAAATTGAATGAATAATAGTTATTTTTTTGGAGATATCGATTGCAATTATGGTTAATTTATATCCGATTACGGTTAATTTGTTAGTATAAATTGATAAAGTTATGGTTTTTTTAAAAAAGTTTAATGAGAATTAAATTTTATTAGTGTAATAATTATAGTAGTCTGGTTATTTCTTAGGAATACGACCTTGTATTGAAAATACTAGGTATTTAGAAAGTTTATAGTAGTTACCACTAATTATTTTTACTATTTCGGTAAAGTTAAAAATGGTTTAACAGAGAAAATTGTGCTATTTACGAGAAAATTATATATTGATTTATTTTTCGCAATTTTGTAATATTCAATTTAAGTAAGCGCTTAACTAGATTTATTTTCCTATTATTATAAAGAGGTGATAAACATGAATTGGGGAATTATTAGTGCTGCTAATATTGCATTTGATGAGGTTGTTCCAGCAATTCGCCGCTCGGCTAATTCTAAACCATATGCACTTGCTACCAAAACAAAAGAAAAAGCACAACGTTTTCAAATTGATAATGTCTATGCCACATACGGAGACCTATTAGCTGATGAACATGTAACATCCGTATATATCCCCCTACCAAATGCATTACATCATGATATGGTAATCAAATCATTAAAATCTTATAAGAATGTGTTAGTGGAAAAGCCAGCTACGATTTCATTAGAAGAAATGAAACAAATTGCAGCAACTGTACAAGAAACAGGTCATTATTTTTTAGAAGGTTTTATGTACCAATATCATAAGCAGCATAAAAAGATGCGTGAATTATTGCCTCTAATTGGAGATATTGTACATATTAAATCCCATTTTTCATGGTTATTAGAAAATGAGCAGGATATTCGATTAAATTCAGCATTAGGAGGAGGAGCGATGTATGATGTTGGCTGCTATTGTATGCATGCAATTACACAGTTAATTGGCTTTAAGCCCGCAGTCATTAGCATGGTAAGCAATACTCTTTCTGAAACAGATGTTGATCGTACTAGTGTTTGTACAATGTTTGATAAACATGGGAAAATGGCAACCTTTACTTGTTCGATGGAAATGCCATTTCTTGATTACTATGAAATTATTGGAGAACAAGGCTTGTTAAAAGTTTCACATAGTTTCCGTCCTGATGTTTCGAAAAGTGGCGTCGGAATTGTAGAACGCTACAATAATGCAGGAGATTTGTTAGAACAGCACAAAATTCAGGATGATCAATATTTGAGACAAATTGAACACTTTGAACAGCAAGTGGATAGTAAAGTGTCCTCTGAAAAAAATTTGCAGCAATCACTTGAAATGTCGCATTATTTAGAGCAAGCCTATAAATCAGCTTATAAAAATGGAAAATTTATCAGAGTGGAGGATATTTATTATGCTTAATGTAGCTGTTATTGGATTAGGAAGATTAGGTCGTTGGCACGTGATGAATTTACAGAAAATTAAGTATATTAATATAATTTCAGTTTGTGATTATTCTTTAGAAGTTGCACAAGCTGTTGCAACAGAATCTGGCATTCCACTTTTTACGAACAATGTAGACGAAATTATGAACAATGAGCAAGTTCAAGCGGTAGTAATTGTTACTCCTACAAGTACACACTATGAAATAATCTTAAAAGCGATTGCAGCTAAAAAAGCTATTTTTGTAGAGAAACCATTAACAATTGACATGGAAGAATCTTTGTTAATTCAACAGGAGATCGACAAGAGTGGCGTATTTTGTCAAGTAGGCTTTATGAGACGCTTTGATCAGGATTATGTTGAAGCCAAGAGAATGATTGAGGAAGGAGCAATTGGCAAGCCACTTTATTTTAAAGGGATTAGTCGAGATCCAGTTGCACCAGATTTAAGCTTTATTCCAGGTAGTGGCGGATTATATATCGATTTATGTATTCATGACTATGATTTAGCACGCTTTTTAATGGGAGCAGAAGTGCAAGCCGTTTCTGCCTTTGGTTGTAATATCAAATATCCTGAGTTTGCACAATATGATGATGTAGACCAAGGCTTTACACATCTACAATTTGCAAATGGTACTGCGGGCGATATAGAAGGAAGCCGTTGTGCGTATTATGGCTATGATATTCGAACTGAAATTATTGGTTCAGAAGGTACACTTCTTATCGGAAGTACAAAAAAATCAAATGTCAATATTTTAACACCTAAAGGAAATCTGCATGAAATTATTCCTGCATTCCCACAGCGTTTCGAGTCTGCTTATGTCAATGAGTTAAGCGCTTTCGCTGAGGCGGTTATGAATGGGGCATTGTCACCTGTAACTGTTGAAGATAGTATTAAGGCCCTACAGATTGCTTACACAGCAACGGCTTCATTTAAAGACCAAGGAAAAATAATAACAATCGAGCACTAGAAGGGGAGAGTGTTGACGATGCCTGAAGAAATACTTGTAATGAAAGATGTTTATAAAAGCTTTCAAAGTAACCATGTATTAAAAGGGGTGAACTTAGGTGTTCGACGCGGAGAAGTACATGTGTTATTAGGTGAAAACGGTGCTGGAAAGTCTACACTGATAAAAATTATTACAGGTGCCTATGCAATGGATAAAGGTGAAATGATTTGGGAGGGGAAGCCTGTTCGTGTTACTGGACCAATAGCATCCATGGAGCTTGGTATTGCAACCATTTATCAAGAGCTAAACGTTATTCCAGAGTTAGCAGTATACGAAAATATCTTTTTAGGGCGAGAGCTAAAAAAAGGTGGTAAGTTCGGAATGCTTGATCGATCGACAATGATTAAGCAAGCAGAGGAGTTATTAGTACGTTTAGGACAAGATCCAAAATTAGCGACAGTTCAGCTAAATAAATTAGGTATTGGTCAGCAACAGCTTGTTGAAATTGCAAAAGCACTTATTTTAGACGCTAAAGTGTTAATTATGGATGAGCCGACATCGAGTTTAAGTGGTGTAGAGGTAGAACAGCTCTATAAAATTGTTGAACAGCTAAGAGCAGAGGGAATGGCCATTGTTTTCATTTCACATCGCTTTGAAGAAATTCAACGTTTAGGAAATCGTATTACTATTTTACGTGATGGACAAGGTGTGGAAACTGTAGAAGTAGCTACAACTCATCAAGATTATTGGATTGAGTTAATGGTTGGCCGTTCTCTTGATGAGAAATTCCCGAAAAAAGAATTTGTGCGAGGCGAAATAGGTTTTAAAATTGAGAATTTTAAAGTGACTGCCAATTCACCTGCTTTAAACATGGAAGTTCATTATGGAGAAATTTTGGGCGTTTCTGGTTTAGTAGGAGCGGGCCGAACAGAATTAGCGAGAGCAATTTTTGCTGCTGATAAACGACATTCGGGAGAAATCTACATTGATGGTGTGAAGCAAAAAATTACTAACCCTCGCCAAGCAATTGAAGCAGGCATTGCGTTTATTACCGAGGATAGAAAATCAGAGGGGCTATTGTTAGATTTACCACTTGACTTTAATGTCTGCTTAGCCAATATGAAGGCATTTAAAGGATCTAGAAAGCTATTAAACCCAGCTAAAATGCGCAAAGAGGCAGCAAAATATGTGAAGGAATTGCAAATTCGGCCTGGCAGCATTGAGTTAAATGCACGCAACTTTAGTGGCGGAAATCAGCAAAAAGTAGTCATTGCTAAATGGCTTTGTACGAAAGCTAAAATTTTCATCTTTGATGAGCCAACAAGAGGAATCGATATTGGGGCAAAAGTTGAAGTATATCGCTTAATGAATCATTTAGTGGATGAAGGTGCGCTTGTACTAATGATTTCATCAGATCTTCCAGAAATTTTAGGAATGTGTGATCGAGTTTTAGTAATGAATCAAGGGGATATTACAGCGAATTTACCAATTGCTGAAGCAACACAAGAAACCATCATGAAAGCAGCAACAATAGGGGCATAGCGTTTAAAGGAGGAATAAGATGAGTGAATTAATTGAAACTTTGAAAGTAGAAAAAAAAGAACAAGGCTGGAAGAAGCTATTAAGTAAATTTGGTTCGCTTTTAGCATTAATTATTTTAATGGCTGTTTTGACAATGACGACTGATAAATTCCTTACGGTCAGCAACCTCATGAATATTGCTAGACAATCATCTATAAATGCTCTACTAGCAATTGGGATGTTACTACCAATTTTAACAGCTGGTATTGACTTATCTGTAGGTTCGATTTTAGCGGTTTCGATTATGGTTATGGGGATTGTTTCAGTTAACATGCAAATGGGTGCAGTCGCTGGTATTGCCGTTTGTTTATTGATTGGCGCAGGATTTGGTTTATTAAATGGTTTACTATTAACAAAACTACGCTTACCGCATCCATTTATTTCAACATTAGGAACGATGAATATTGCGCGAGGTATCGCATTAATTATTACGGCAGCTGCACCAATTGCGGGCTTCCCGTACTTAGTTCAATTTTTAGGTAGTGAATTTGTAGGGCCTATTCCAGTAAGCTTCTTATTAGTTATTGCTGTGTATATTATCTTCCATATTTTTCTGACACGTACTCAAACAGGACGTTATATTTATGCGATTGGCGGCAATAAAGAAGCAGCGCGCTTATCAGGGATTAATGTAGATCGTGTTTTAATTATTGTTTATACAATTAGTGGTTTTATGGCAGCTTTAGCGGGTTTAGTAATGGTAGGACGTGTAAACTCCGCTTTCCCATTAGCAGGACTTTCTTATGAATTAGATGCAATTGCCGCTGTTATTATTGGTGGTGCTAGTTTCTTCGGTGGAGTAGGAACTGTATGGGGGACGTTAATCGGAGCATTGATTATAGCGGTCCTTCGTAATGGGCTGAATTTACTGAATGTTTCGGCAGATTTCCAAATGACCGTAATTGGTGTAGTAATTATTGCCGCAGTTTTCGTAGATGTTTTACGTCAGCGTAAATCTAAAGCTAATTAATGTGTGTATGAAAAAATAAATAGAAAAGAATATGGAGGCTATTAACTATGAAGAAAGTTTTAACGCCATTTCTATCTTTTGCTTTAGTGAGTTCGTTATTTTTAGCAGCATGTAATGATGATCAATCATCATCTTCAGGCTCAAATTCGGATGCTGATAAAAATGTTTCAGTTGTATTAAAAACGACATCGAGTCCCTATTGGAAATATGTAGAGGCGGGTGCTAAAAAAGCAGGTGAGGATCTAGGTATCAATGTGACAATTGTTGGGCCTTCAGCTGAGTCTGAGGTTATTCAGCAAGTAAATATGCTAGAAGATCAAATTAGTCAATCGCCTGATGCGATTTTAATTTCCCCAACGCAGCCAGATACAGTAATTCCTGCATTGGAAAGAGCAGCAAAAGATATTCCAGTGGTATTAATTGATTCAGATGCAACATTTAACGGTAAAACTACATTTATCGGAACAGAGAACTTTAGTGCAGGACAAGAAGGCGGCAAACAATTAGCAAACATGCTTCAAAAAGGTGATAAGGTAGTTCTTATTTCAGGCGCGCTAGGGAATCCAGCAACAGATGAGCGAATTAAAGGTGCTAAAGCAGCGTTAGAGGAAGCTGGAATGGTTATTGTATCGGAGCAACCTGCAGATAGTGATAAAACAAAAGCGATGTCTGTTATGGAAAATATCTTAGAAAAAGACCAAGATATTAAAGGTGTATTTTCAGCAAATGATGATATGGCACTGGGCGTATTACGTGCTGTACAAGCAAAAAATTTAGATATTAAAATATTTGGTACAGATGGTACAGAAGAAGCTGTAAAATCAATTCTTGATAATGGTTTAACAGGAACAGTTGCACAAAATCCTTACAATATGGGTTATCAAGGTGTAGAAACAGCTGTCAAAGCAATATCCGGCGAATCTATCGATAGCCGTATAGATAGTGGCATTACTATTATTACAAAAGAAAATGCACAAGAGCATTTAGATTTCTTAAAATCTATTAGTAAATAAATAGATATTATAATATGATTGCGATTATAGGTTATAAGGGCATCATTAAATAAAAGGAGTATTCAATGAAAAAATCAACTATTTATGATGTGGCAAAAAAAGCGAATGTATCGATTGCTACTGTTTCAAAGGTAGTAAACAACAAAGGTCAAATCAGCGAAAAAACCCGTAATCATATTAAGGAAGTAATGGAAGAAATGGATTATGAGCCGAGCATTATTGCTAAAGCATTGTCAGGAAAAAAAACGAAAACGCTTGGTGTAATAGTACCGAATATAGCAAATCCCTTTTTTGGAGAAATTACGCGCGCTTTAGAAAATAAAGCGCGTGAAATTGAATATGCCATTATTATTTGTAGTACGTATAATCAGTCAGAAAGAGAAGAGGAATATATTAATTTACTGTTAAAGAAACAGGTAGACGGTATTATTATTGCAACAGAGCAGCTTGATAGTGATGTATTAAAAAAAATTAATAAGCGTAATACACCAGTGTTAAAGTTCTCTGTATATGCAGATCCGAATGAAACTGCCAGTGTGACAACTAATAATTACGAAGGTGGGTATATTGCAGCTCGTTATTTATTAGAAAAGGGACATCATCATGTGGGAATCATAGGTGATTTATCAAGGGATAGTGAACAAAAGCGTATTCAAGGCTTTTGTAACTATTTTGAGGTACATCAATCTGCTGTTCAACAGTCCAAGATTATTTCATGTAATTCTGAGTTAGCTGAAGCAAAGATGGCAGCTGAGCAATTGTTGGTTTTCGAGCCGCATCCAACCGCGTTGTTTGCGACAACGGACTTCTTCGCTATCGTTGCAATTAATGCAGCGTTAGAGAAAGGTCTAAAAGTGCCAGAGGATTTATCGGTTATTGGCTTTGATAATACCATTTATGCGCAGCTATGTCAGCCACAGCTTACAACCATTGAGCAGCCTGTCGAAGAAATGGCGCAGCTTGCGATCTATCAATTATTAAAAATTATTGAAGAAGAGAAATGTGCACCGTTTGAACAAATCGTTTTAGCGCCGAAATTAATTGAAAGACAAAGTGTAAAATCATATAACCAAGATTGAAGGATTTATATTGAGGTGCAATATTTCATATAAGTCCTTTAAAAAGTTGTTTGAGTTAAGCGGTTACCTAAAAAGGAGAGAAAAAATGATGATTAATATTGGAGTTATTGGAGCTGGCCGTATTGGACAACTCCATATTGATAATTTAGTTACAATGCCAACGATTAGGGTAAAGGCAGTTGCAGACGTATATATTGATAATGTTCGCGAATGGGCAGAGCAAAGAAATATTGAATATATTACAAATGAACCAATGGATATTATTCAAAATCCAGAAATTGATGCCATATTTATTTGTAGCCCAACGACTACACATAGTGAGTTAATTAAAGCTGCTGCACGTGCTAAAAAGCATATTTTCTGTGAAAAGCCTATTAGCTTTTCAACTGAAACAACGCGAGAAGCATTAGAGGTTGTTAAAGAAGAAGGCGTTAAGCTACAAGTAGGATTTAATCGTCGCTTTGACACCAACTTCCGTACAATTCAAAATCAAGTTGCAAACGGGGCGATTGGTTCTACGCATACGTTACGCATTACGTCACGTGACCCTCAGCCACCACCAATTGATTATATTAAAACTTCTGGCGGCCTATTTATCGATATGATGATCCATGATTTTGATATGGCTCGTTATATCATGCAGTCAAATGTTGTGGAAGTACATGCTAAGGGTGCTGTACTAATCGATGAAAAGATTGGTGAAGCTGGCGATATTGATACAGCAATTGTGTTATTAACATTTGCCAATGGAAGCATCGGAACAATTGAAAATAGTCGTAAAGCCATTTATGGGTATGATCAAAGATTAGAAGTATTTGGCGATAAAGGTGCGCTAGTTACTGAAAATAACCGCCCATCAAATGTTACCTATTTCAGTGAAGACGGTATCATGACAGACAAACCATATCACTTTTTCTTAGAACGTTATACACAAGCTTATATTTCTGAAATAGAGCAATTTGTAGCGGCCATTGTCAATGATACAGAAGTAGTCTGCTCAGGAAATGATGGATTACAAGCAGAACTGATTGCTGAAGCTGCAAAAAAATCAATGGAAACAGGTCAGTCAGTAAAAATTGCTTCTTTATTAGAAGTGTAAAATAGGTTCAGATATGTTGATTGTCCATTTTTATTAACAATATTTGAAATGGGTTCTTCTTATTTCACAAGTAAGTCATATATTTGCTGGAAATAAAGGGCCTCTAAAAGTTATTTAGGAGAGGTCTTTCAAGTGAATTGAAAGGCTACTCCTATTTTTTCTAGTAATAAAGAGATACATATAAATTTTCAAATCGCTTATATACATGGAGGAGGTTCATTTTATGTTAAGTAAAGAAAATATTAAATTAGGTATCGCTCCAATTGGCTGGACTAATGATGATTTACCAGAGTTAGGGAAAGAAGTGACATTTGAACAATGTATTAGTGAAATGGCTTTAGCGGGATATACCGGCTGTGAAATAGGTAATAAATTTCCGAAAAATCCAGAAATTTTACATTCATATTTAGATATACGTGGTTTACAAGTAGCATCTGCTTGGTTTAGTGCATATTTAACGACTGCACCATATGAGGAAACAGAGCAGGCATTTTTAAAGCATTGTGATTTTCTACATGCTATGGACGCAAAGGTTATCGTTGTATCTGAGCAAGGTAAGAGCATTCAAGGCAAGCTGGATGTAGGTGTTATTCGTAATAAGCCTGTATTTAATGAAGAGGAATGGGGATTGCTTACTAAAGGGTTAGAGCAACTTGGTAAAATTGCCAAGAAAAAAGGCATGCGAATTGTTTATCACCATCATATGGGGACAGGTATTCAAAATGTATCAGAAATTGATCGCTTAATGGCAGAGACAGATCCAGACCTGGTATCACTATTATTTGACTGCGGTCATTTATATTTTGCAGAACAGAATTATTTAGAAGTATTACAAAAGCATGGAGAACGTATTCATCATGTGCATTTAAAGGATGTACGAGCTGAAGTTCTTCAGACGGTAAAAGAGAATGACTTAAGCTTTTTAGAGGCAGTAAAGGCAGGGGTGTATACTGTACCTGGCGATGGGAATATTGATTTTGAGCCAATTTTTCAAGTGTTAAAGGAGATTGATTATAAAGGCTGGTTTGTTGTAGAGGCTGAACAAGACCCTGCAAAGGCAAACCCATTCCAATATGCAAAAATGGCTCGCATCTATATTGGGGAATTAACAGGGTTATAAGAATAGTTCTATGATATTTGTTGAAGTGTAGCAAAATCTAGTAAAAAGGTCTACAGGCAAGAAAGTTTAGTAGAGGGGAGAAAGAAATGAGCAGAGATTATGGTTTATGTTTATGGTCATTTGGAGATATTTCGCTTGAGGAAAAATGTAAATTAGCAAAGGAAATTGGTGTAAGTGGCGTAGAAGTTCAAGGAGATTTAACACAAAACCCGGGAGAATTGGCGACTATTTTAGCTAAATATGACTTGAAAGTAGTGTCAGTTACACCTGATAATGTAGATATTTCTAGTGAAAATGAAGAGATACGTTTAAAGGCAGTGCAATACTTTTTAGATTTATTAAGCTGGGCAAAAGAGTTAGGAGCAAGCCGTATTTGTTTGCATGGTGATGTAGGAAAAATAGCGGGATGTGGAGAGGTAGAGAAAGATTGGCAGCTCCTTATTGATAGCTCCAAAAAAGTGATGGAGAAGGCAGACACTTTAAATATTGACGTTGTATTTGAAGTGCTAAATCGTTATGAAAACCACCAAATTGTAACAGGACAAGAAGCTTTAGCATTAATTGATGCAGTAAATAGTCCTCATTTATATGTTTTATTAGATGCATACCATATGAATATTGAAGAAGCTAATCCTATCGAGGTCTTAAAAAAAGTAGGAAGCAAGTTAGGTATGTATCATATAGCAGATTCTAATCGTCAAGCAATTGGAAATGGTCATGCTGATCTAAAGGGACAAATCAAAGCTTTACATGAAATCAACTATACAGGGCCGATTATTATGGAGATGATGGCAGAGGGACCAAATCCTTTTACAGCCGTTAAAGGAGAAGACTATCTTCAAGTGCTGGCCGGTTATTATAAAACCTCATTAGCAAAGCTCAAAGAGTGGGATAATTAGAAGTAACAAAGTTTTTAATAACATAAGACACATCAACTGATATAGAAGATATATTGGAATCAGCTTCCACGCTTAGGAAATTAACAGAGCTAAAAACAGCTTCCTGTATAGGTACCACACCCCAAAAAGTTAGAGTTAAAATCTAACTTTTGGGGTGTTTTTATGTGGAAATAGAGAAATGAAACATTGTGAAAGAATATTTAGAAGCTACTTTAGGCTATCCATTATTACCTATAAAAACTACATAGAGATCGGACAAAGCGAGTTTATACAATTCAAGTTAGCTGTATTAAACAACCTATATATGGCGATTGATTTTAACATGAATAATCGCATTCGAATATGCCTCTTAGCTAAATTCATATTTTAGTGAAGAACCTTTCTTTTTATTGTGTTAAAGATGTAATATGTATATATGTTTAAAATAAACGATGTAACAGTAGCATTTATTTAATCGTTACATATTTTCATGAGGGGGTTAAGGAATGATGAGAGGTACGATTCAAAACAAGCGTGTAGAAATTTCACAAGAGGAAGCACAACAATACTTGAAATTAGGAAAAGTGGCACATGTTGCAACTGTTGATGGGGAAGGTTTTCCTTATGTTATTCCGTTTGTCTATGTGTATGAGGGGGAGGACAAACTTTATTTGCATATTGGTAATATTCGAGAGAGTCATTTTTGGTCAAATATCAAACAAAATTCTAAAGTTTGTATAGAAGTGAGCGATATGGGCGATTTACATCCAGGCAAAAAATATGCTTGTCAATCAGCACTTGTTTATCAAAGTGTGGTGCTGTTTGGGCAGATCGTAAGAATTGAAGAGGAGTCAAAGAAAGAATGGTTCTTTGATGCGCTGCTAGAGAAATATGGCAATCCAGAATGGACATTTGAAAGAGAAGGCTATCCGATTATGCCAAAAATTGAGTTATTTGAAGTACAAATAGAAAAATTGACAGGGAAAATTAATCACGGCATGTATCACTAATCAAAAGACTAAGAATGGTTGAGTTCTATCATTCTTAGTCTTTTCTATTTTACAATATTGTGAAAGAATATAACTGCAAAGAATGGAGGATTTATATGAAGACTGTCACGGAAGAACATTACCCACTTATAAAACAAACAATAAAAACAGCACCAACATTTGTTTATAGTATACTAGATCAAATTATAGAAGGAACTGTCTATATGGATACAGATGCTTACCAAACGTTATTATTCCACACGAAATCAGGAATCTATTATGTATATGGCGATGCAAGTAAGACTTCGATTGATCAACAGCTTGTCTACTGCTTCCAACAGGCCATAAAGCAAAAGAAACGTTTTACCTTATTTTCTTATTCAGAGCAGTGGAATATTAAAATTGAACAATTGCTAAATGACAAGCTTAGAAAATTAGAACGCTACACATTTACATTCGATGAAACTATTTATAATCATCAAGAGAAGCGTGGGGAACGACATTACGAAGTCAAGTCTATTACTGACCATCTTATTAACCATTCACTGGAATTTGATCAGACATATTATGAGGAATATTGGGATGCTACCTCTAATTTCCTCGAAAATGGCTTTGGCTTTTGTTTAGTACATAAAGAGCAGATCATCAGTGAAGCTGTCTCTATTTTTAAATCGAATGAATATGCAGAAATTGATATTATGACAGATTCAAATTTTAGAGGACAAGGATTAGCAAGCAGCATTGCAGAAACATTTATAGATCATTGTCTGGCCAACCAGCTAACGCCTTGTTGGGATTGTGATATTTCGAACACGGCATCCATTCATTTAGGCACAAAGCTTGGTTTTACAACTCCGCAGAAATATGCGATTTATACAAAAAGATAGCCCACGTTGCTTTCGAAAACACCGTGAGCTTTGTCTGTAGTTAAAAGAAACGATTGCGTAATTCGAAAACACGATAGAACAGTCTGGCATCTCTAGCCATTTTATTTGGTGCGTTCATATGGGGGCGGAGGCATTGTTGAAACAATTCATCACAGTATTTTGTGCTACCGTGGCGTTCATAGCATTCATCATGCAGTTTACAGCAAGCATCCACTTCATTTGTAGGGGCGCCTGGTCCTGAGCAACCAGGACCACAGTATCGATAGCCAGGATAACAAAAACCGAGCTTGCGATTTCTATTCATCTTCTAAACCTCTCTTTTCGATGTTTTTACTATAAAATATGTAATGTTTCTTCGTAGAAGAGGATAAAAAACTATAAGACTATTCTTTTTGATTTAAGGTTCCTGTAAGCTTAAAAAAAATTAGCTGTAAGGATGGGAAGTTATGCTATTTATAGCATAAAAGATAAGGAGTTTTTTTAACATGAATCCATCCGTTACACAAAAAGAACGAATCATTTCCTTAGATATTATACGAGGATTAGCGTTATTTGGTATTTTATTTATTAATGTAGGCGCCTATCAGCTTTTAATGGAGGGTGCACCAATGCCTGATATGAGTGGTATCAATGGGGTGATTGATTCACTTATTAATATTTTTATAGAAAAGAAATTTTTCTCTATCTTTTCATTCCTATTTGGGGTTGGTTTTTATATTTTTGCTTCACGTGCAGAAGCGCGTGGGGATAGACCGAAATGGCGCTTTGCAAGACGCTTATTTGCTTTATTGGGTATTGGTATTATTCATATTTTTATTTTTTGGGGCTCTATCCTAGCCATTTACGCAGTGATTGGATTTTTATTGCTCCCATTTTATTCGGCGAAGGTTTCAACTATTTCTAAATGGTTATTTACCATTATCACACTGCATATTCTTGCGCTATTAGGACAAATGTATATGCCGACTAATGCGATTTCGTCAGCTATTTTTGGCTTTTTAGGCAATGATGCCGTGGCCATCTTTATAATGTTTTTAAGTGGTTTCTTAGTCGCAAAAGCTGATTGGATTGGGCATATTGGGGAGCATAGTCAAAAAATAAAACGGCTGCTTTATGGTACTTTCCCTTTCTTTATTGGATTTTCACTATGGATTTGGTTTGCCTCACAAGCAGATGACCAACAGCTTCAATCTATTATTGGCTTAGGGGTTGTTCCGACAACATACTTTTATTTAAGTGGTTTATTTATTCTATTAGAACATAAAACAATAGCCAAGCTACTTCAGCCAATTGGACGTGTAGGGCAAATGGCCTTTACAAATTATTTGGCACAAAGCTTTATTGGAACAGCCATCATTTCATTAATGGGGTTAGAAGTAGTTTCATCATCAGAGATTGTAGTAATCGCGAGTATAACGTTTCTCATTCAAATAATCTTTAGTGTGATTTGGTTTAAATTCTTTACAATTGGACCATTTGAAAAATTATGGCGCTATATGACTTATGGTAAAAAAGTTGTGTCAAAGCAATCATAAAACACTGTAAATCCCAAACAATTCTACTGTTTGGGATTTTTTTTGCTGAAATAAATTGTATGTTTTTGTAAAAGATGAAACCTGAAATGGTAGACAATCGTAGACTAGGTACCAGAAATAAAGGAGCGTATACAATATGGCAAAGCAAATAAAAAAATATATGGCTGTGACAACGGCATCTTTGATGGTTGTACAGCTAGCAGCATGTGGAAATAGTGAAACTCAGACAGTGGAGGAAACCTCTTTAACTACTTCGAATCAGGTAGCAGAAGATCAAAATCAAGCAACTACAAGTAATGAAATAGAAAGTGTTTATACTAGTGAAATGGCTGATGCCTGTGATGAATGGCAAGAAGGTGATGATGGTTCCTTTGAATGTATCGATGAAGATTCACCTTACTATGCACAGCATTTCTTTAATGGTCTGATGTATGCAACGGCTGGCGCAATGATAGGTAGTGCGATATATAAAAGTCGCAATTTAAAAAATGGCATAGATCGAGAGGAGCAGAGCAGTGGTGGTGGTTCAGCTGTGCCACGATCATCATCGAGCGCTAAAGATGAAAGTAAATCAACAAATGGTATAACAAACAGTACGCAAAATAAGGCTGGTTCAACTTCAGGTAGCTCTACTTCAAGTGGATCAAATTCTTATTCGAGTGGTCAACGTTCCTATTCGACGGATAGTTCATCTAATAGCTCCTCCTCAAGCACAGGGAAATCCGGCTTTGGTTCAGGCGGGGCATCTCGTGGCGGCTCGTCCTCCTCGTAAAGTATGGAAAGGAAGCAAAAACGATGATGAATCACACACAGCAACGACAAGCATTCTACTCGAAATTCCCTAAATTCTTTCCTGACTTTGAGGATTTGGAGTATGCGTTATATGATGTTTTAGAATTGCCAAAGCAGCAAATTGATCAACTTCACTATGCAACACAAATCCTTTGGCGCATTTTTTTAAAAGTTGGGAAACAATTTAAACATTTATCGGTCGATCAACTGTTAGCCCTAGGAATTCGACCCGAAATGATACCCTATATTCAACTAGATTATTTACAGCAGCAATCAGTTCTGGCACGATTTGATTTTATTTGTACAGAGGAGGGTTACATTAAATGTTTAGAGTTAAATGGAGAAACACCTTTTCTTGTACAAGAAACCTTTGAGATGAATGACGCACTATGTCAGCATTTTGGCTATAAAAATCCCAATGATGTAACAGCCTTACAAAAAACATTGTCGGGTGCTCTTTTTGCTGCCATCCAATATTTACAAGATGTCAACAAACCAAAGATTGTTATCACGGGGAAAACAGCGAAGGAGGACTACGAGGAGTATTGCCAAGTACAATTTATCAAACACTGTATTCCTTTTGATATGGAGTATGTGCCCATTCAAGAACTGATCATCTTTTCTAGTGACACGTCTGAGGTAGCACAAGGTCTGTATACACCCACAATGGAGAAAATTGATATTTTATTTAGACCCGCACACCCTGTAGAGTTTTTACTAGATGATGTGGCATCGGATGGTGATCGCATTGGATTGCATCTTTTAGAGCTTGTAAAAAAAAGACAGCTGGCAATTATTAATCCACCTGCTGCCTATGTATTACAATCGAAAATCTTATTATGGTTAATATGGGAGCGGAGAAATGATCCATTACTCTTTACTTCCGAGGAACGAGCAGCTATCCAGCAATATATGCTCCCTACATACCTTACAGCAGAACCATTTATACGAGAGGATATACCCTATGTGAAGAAGCCTGTTTATTCTCGTGAGGGAAATACTGTAGAAATTTACGCAGGAAGTGGGCAGAGAGTAAATGCTTCCACATCCACACATTATGATGATAATTTGTTTATTTACCAACAGTATGTGGAGATGCCTAGCATAACAGTACAGTTAAAAGAGGGATATCACGCTAAGAAGTGGCTAATTGGTTCATTTGTGGCGGATAATCAAGCATGTGGTTTAAGCTGTCGGGTAGGCAATCAAATTACAGAATGGGATTCACATTGGTTAGCCGTTGGTTACAAGGAATAACAAATTTATAGTGCTGAAAAACAAAACCACCCATAGCATTTTGGTAAAAGGTGAAAATGGATTTCCGTTGCAGGCTACTTGTTTTCCTGTGAGCGAGCGCCGAACCGCTTCCTTCGCTCCGCTCCGTTTAGAGTTTCGCCTGACTCGCTATCCCACGGGAGTCAAGTAGCCATAGCCGTGTCCTTAAGAAAACATCAGACATCCTACGCCAGATTTTCGTGTGTTTATCTTCTGTTTAAAATGGGTATTACACAAGGAGTGAGGGAAAAATGGCCTCACTAAATAAACTATACAAATTATCCATCCAAATATTGGGTTTACATCGACTTTTAAGAAGTTTTGCGTTTTTTACACTTTAGGCAAAATGACGAAACGTTTCGGGTGAGCGTATCGAAATAGACATATAGCTGTTTTTTCGAATGCCACATACTTTTTAAAAGTCGATTTATTTGTTTCGCAATCAACCGGACCGTCTTTCTTTCACTAATCCTCCGTTTTCTTGTCACCCATAGATCATTTCTCATCATTCCCATGATCATTTCAGTCAATAAAAGCACAATACTTTGAAGATAGAAATGACATAACCATCGTTCAATCTTCACCTTCTTCACCTTATCGACTTCTAAATCTGATTTCCATGTTTTAAATAAGAGCTCGATTTGCCAGCGTAATCGGTAAAGTTCATGAATTTCACTTGCTGGCATATCCTCTGGTACATTTGTTAAATAGATGACCACTCCAGGTATTTGTTCTACTTCATTTTTATGGACTTGCCCTTGTTTCTTTTGACGTCTTCTTTTTTCCCGCTTGTGTAGCTCTTTTTTCTGTTCCTCTGAGAGGCGATAGAGAATACAACGTGCAGGCATTTTTTCGTGTCGTCCTACAAATAATTGGGACCACTCTTTGTATTCGCCACGTACCATATCTAATGCGATTTCTTCTAAATGAATTTGTTTGTAACGGCGACTTTCAATCAATTTCCCATTTGGATGACGAGGTGGATGACTTACTTCGACAAACAATTGCGTATCTTTTTTCGTTTTTGTGATATAGAAAGCACCTTTTGCGTGCACCTTTTTAAAAAAATCGAATTGAAAATAGCCTAAATCCTGTAGAACCAGTTCTCTCTCCTGAATCAAAGGTAATCGCGTCATTCCTGCTGGATTATCGGCATCACGTCCGTTCATTAAATCAAAATAAAGTAGCTGTTGGGTTAAATAATCAAACTCCACTTGCACTTTAACAGACGAACAATGGACACCCTGAAAATTTCCCTGATAGGCATCTGGCAATTTGATCGTTGTGCTATCTAAAATACGTATTCGAGTAAATGTGTATCCCGTTAGCTTGGGGAAGGCGAGTTGAAGCTGCGTTTTGAATAATCGTCCAAAAATGGTTTCCAAAAAAGTAACAGCCCGTTCATCAAAGCGTTTATTAAGAGCCGATTTCGTCATAAATATATCCTGCTCCGCCAAGTCCGTACAAAGCGTTTCAAGCGAATCACTGATAATCTCACTCTTTTTCAAAAACAGAAAGTGTAAAAATTGTGCCGCACTAAACGAACGCTCGCGTTGAATAAAACCCGATAATCTACCCACCTCTTTTACTTCATTTTTCCCAAGTATCTGAAAAAGTGGCGCAAGTAATTGAATATTTTCTGGTTTCATTTTGCTGGACCTCCTTTATCAAGTGTACTTATCTATACCTTGATAAGAGAAATATGAACCAACGAATAAAGGAAATCACTAAGGACACGGCTATGGTCAAGTAGCCTTCCACTCCAACCCATTAATATGTTTTTTTAGCAGCGGTTTTCAAATAAAGTGAAGGTGTTCACTACTTTATATGGAGAGGTGTTGTCACGCATCGCTTCTCCACATTTTTCACTACGGTTAGTATGAAAGAAAAGGAATTTGCAGAATGGTTGATTGGAGTGGAGCCAGCGTCACAGAGAAGACCCTTGAGCGAACGGAAGTGAGTGAAGCGGCTCATCGGACGCCCCCTGGAAAGGACGCTGGCGGAACGGAAATCAACCCCTCGCTTTGCCAAAAGGTCTTTTTCTGTTAGTGACATTAACTTTATTCAACAACATGAATTGGTGAGACTTTTAAAAGTTTCGCCAATCGTTTCGTTTAGTCCTTATTCATTCCAGCCTTTACAGACATCAATCCATTCTTTATAGGGTGCATACGTTTCGAGCTCTGAAATCGTTACCTCGATGGCTGAATTGCTACTACCACAGGCTGGAAATACTGTAGTAAAACGTTTCAGTGATTCATCTAAATAAATGGCTACGCCTTCGTTTACACCAAAAGGACACACACCTCCAACATCATGGCCAATCATCGTCTCCACATCATCTTTGGATAACATCTTTGCCTTCGTACCAAATAGGGCTTTGTATTTTGCATTATCGATTTTAGCATCACCTGCAGCAACGATTAAGATCGCACCATCATTCACAAGGAAAGATAAAGATTTTGCAATGCGTTCAGGCTCACAGCCAAGCGCCTGGGCTGCTAATTCAACTGTTGCGGAGCTTTCTTCTAATTCTTGTATTTTGTGTTCTACATGCCATTGTGCTAAATGGTGACGTGCTTTCTCAATTGCCATATGTACATCCTCCTACTCATATCAATTATGCCTTAGCATAGGTTGTCGAGATTTTTTGAGATTATTCGAGAAGCTCCCTTTTCTATAGAGGCGAGTTTTCTACATTCATACAAAAAGCATTCGTTAAATCAAGACAAAATTAATTTTACCATAATTTTCAGAATATATGGTTGTGAATGCTTTATCTTTCGATTACCATGGGTGTGAGGAGTGTAAAATTACACTAAGGAGGTTTTTGTATGCTTAAGTTTATACAAATAGTATCTATTCTAATTGGTTTATCAGTTGTGACATTAATGGTCGCACTCATTATCACATTGAGTGGTGGCATGCATTTAATTAATTTAGTCTTTACTGTACCCGCTTGTTTATTTGTCTGGATTGTTTGTAGCATGTTTAAATGGACCAACACAAAAAAAAGAAGAGGCTTGCTATTTGGTGTCATGGGAATCGCCTTATTGATTGCTGCCATCAAACCAATTCAACATTATTATAAAATGAGTATTCCTACTGTGGATGCGGAAATGGATGTAACCGTTTATCAGCCATTTACGCTTGGCAATGAAGTGGTAAAATCTAATGAAAAAGCTTCCTTACAATTGACAGAGTCTTTGCCACGGTTAGATGGTGCAACAGCCATGTATCCTTTGTATGCGGCTTTTGTGGAGGCTACTTATCCCAAAGGTGACTATCCTCCATATAATAGTAGAGTTCAAGTAAGCCGTACACCAGAGGCCTATCAAAATTTAATTGCAGGAGATGTTGATTTGATCTTTGCGGCAGCACCGTCCACCTCACAAGAATGGCAAGCTGAAAAGGAAGGTCTTACGTTTGATATGACGCCAATTGGTCGAGAGGCATTTGTCTTTTTTGTGCACCGTAAAAATAAAATTGATAATTTAACACTTGAGCAGGTCCAAAAAATATATGCTGGAGAAATAACGAATTGGCGTGAAGTGGGTGGTGAGGATGAGGCCATTCGTGCTTTCCAACGCCCAGCAGATAGTGGAAGCCAAACGACACTAGAAAAATTGATGGGCAATACGCCAATTATGGAGGCACCGACTGAAGATGTTGCATCAGGAATGGGTGGAATCATTCGTGAAGTGTCACAATATCGAAATTATAAGAATGCCATGGGCTTTACGTTTAGATATTATTCTACAGAGATGGTTGGTAATAAAAAAATCAAATTACTATCCATTGACGGAGTAGCACCAACAAAAGAGAATATTCAAAATGGTACATATCCTTTAGTATCTGAATTTTTTGCCATCACAGCTGGTACAGAAAATCAAAATGCTCAGAAACTGATTGATTGGATACTTTCTGAGGAAGGGCAAGCGATGGTAGAAAAGGTCGGCTATGTACCAGTGGAAAATCATTAAATAGTTTGCTATACTAAGAGTAATAATCGAATAAAAAGTTTTCTAGGGTTCCGTAGCTATTGCTAGTCTGGTCCGAGAGAAAACCACAAATTGATTTTGTGACACGGAAGGATAAAAGCCTGGGAGATACTGTTTAAAAACAGTTTCTTCAGGCTTTTTTTGTTTGGCTAAAATCGAATTATTTGGCGAATGCTGAAAAAGTATTTGGATTAACCAGTTATTCGGCCGTGTCTTATCAAATGGAGGGATTTAGGATGAATAAACAGTGGATCAGTGTCATAATAGCAGCTTGCTTTGAAGTAGGCTGGGTCATTGGTTTAAAGCATGCAACTAGTGTGCTGGAATGGATTGGAACAGCTATTGCTATTTTTATTAGTTTTTATTTGCTCATTAAAGCGGGGGAGCATTTACCAGTTGGGACAGTCTATGCTATCTTTGTCGGATTAGGGACAGCGGGTACCGTATGTGCAGATAGCTTACTGTTTGGAGAACCGTGGAAATTAGCAAAAATAGTATGTATTGTTTTGTTACTTGCAGGGGTTGTGGGCTTAAAGCTTGTAACGGGAGAGCCTAAGGAACAAGAGGTGACTGAATAATGGCATGGATGGCATTAGTTGTTGCAGGGTTATGTGAGATGATGGGCGTGTATATGATTAGTAAATATAATAAGACGAAGAGTATGAAAAATTTAGGGCTGTTGATTGGTGCATTCACCTTAAGTTTTGCAGGCCTTGCCTATGCGATGGAAACATTGCCAATGGGTACTGCCTATGCGATCTGGACAGGAATTGGTGCTGCTGGGGGAGCCTTGCTAGGTATGCTATTTTTTAATGAATCAAAGGACTGGCGACGCATGGTTTGTATTGTCCTTGTATTAGGAGCAGCAATAATGTTGAAATTGCTATCATAATTAAACAGGCACTCCTGCATAGTGTTGAAAAAAAACAATCAATAGAATTTTTGTGAATGGTGAAAATGGTTTCCGTTGCAGGCTACTTGCTTTCCTGTGGTCGAGCGCCGAGCATCCCACGAGAGTCAATTAGCCTTCCACTCCAACCCATAAAAATGTTAACTTTTTAGCAAAGGTTTTCACTACCCTTTATGGAGAGATGTTGTCACTACACATTGAAAATAGGAGCCTATCTAATTATACAAATCATGGGCTATTTGATCGCTACGGTTAGTATGAAAGATAACGCAAAGACACTTTGCAGAATGGTTGATTGGAGTGGAGCCAGCGTCACAGAGGAGACCCTGGAGCGAACGGAAATCAACCCCGCACCTTGCTAAAAGGTCTTTTTCTGCTAGTGACATGATCTTTTTTCAACAACAAACAGGCACTCCTGCATAAGCGGAAGTGCCTGTTTTTATATTATTTTTTTACATCTTTTGTCCATTCAGCCACTTTATCTGGATTAGCATCAATCCATTCTTTCGCAGCATCTTTTGGATCTTTACCATCCATTACTTCTAACATAACACTTTCTAAATCTTCTGCTGTCCAGTGGAAATTATCTAGAACTGAGTATACATCTGGTAAATCTTCTTTTAAGCCTTTACGAACGAATGTATTAATCGTTTCTTCTCCACCAAATACACCCTTTGGATCTTCTAAGTATTTAAGATCATATTTCGCAAATTTCCAGTGTGGTGACCAACCTGTGACAATAATTTCTTCCTTATCTTTCAGCGCTTTAGATAATGCTGTTGTCATCGCGCCAGAAGAAGAAGTAATAAAGTTCCAATCTGCTAAATTATCATATTCTTCTAATGCTTTTTCTGTCGCAGCGGTAATTCCCGCACCTGGCTCAATACCAGTGATTGTATGATCTGCTTCATTTGTTAAATCTTCAATAGAATTGACATTCATATAGCTTGGTACAACTAAACCAATTTTTGCACCAGCAAGGTTTTCACCTAGCTCATCTAAATCAGCTTTATATTTTTCATATTGTGAAGCATGTGTATGTGGTAGCCATGCAGCCACCATTCCATCAGCTTCTCCTTTCGAGACAGCCTCCCACATGATCGCATTATCCAAAGGAGTTAATGTTACATCATAGCCTAAATCTTCGAGTACCTGCCCAACAACATTCGTTGAGGCAATTTCTGTATCCCACTCAACATAGGCTAGGTTTACCTCCTTAGAATCACTGTTTTTACCAGAACTTGAGCCTGAGTCGCCTCCACTACATGCAGCAAGCATGAAGCCTAGGCCTAGTGCCATTCCTAACTTTGATAGTGTTTTCAGTTTCATCGAATCTCCCTTTCTCTTCATCGTTTTGTATCAGACTGCCGCCATCCATCGGAGGATGGATGGTAGCAAGAAAGATGACGTTTCTATAATGCTTTCTTTTTATTGAAGCTTTGTGTTAAGCGATCAATAATGATTGCGAAAATAACTAAACCTAAACCTGCAACGAAGCCATTCCCAACTTGGGTACGTTGTAGGGCCGTTAATACTTCCCGTCCTAGACCTGGAGCCCCGATCATAGAGGCAATAACTACCATAGAAAGTGACAGCATAACGGTTTGGTTAATCCCTGCCATAATTGTTGATTTAGCAAGGGGAATTTCTACTTTAAATAATTTTTGGCTAGCTGTACTACCATAGGAGTCTGCAGCTTCCACTAATTCTTTTGGTACTTGACGAATACCGAGGTTTGTCATACGTACAGTTGGGGGTAAAGCAAAGATAACGGATGCAAAGACACCAGGTACAATACCAATACCAAAAAAGGCAACAGCCGGAATTAAATAAACAAAGCCAGGCATTGTTTGCATGAAATCTAGTATTGGTTTAATAATGTTTTCAGCTACCGTTGATTTTGACATTAGGATACCAAGTGGAATACCGATGATGATGGATATAATACTGGAAAAGATCACAAGCGTGGTTGTTTCCATAAGATGAGTCCATAATCCTTGGTTATAGATAAACAACAAGCCTATTAATGAGAATGCAGCAAGCCCTAACTTTTTGCCTGAAACGAAGAAGGCAAATATCACGACAAGAAGTATAAGAATAATGGCTGGGATACTAATTAATAAATCAGTGACCTGATTCATGAGTAGTTTTCCGAATTGCTGAATAGAGTTAAAGAACGCTGAAAAATTACTCGTCAACCAGTCCATAGCTGATTCTACCCACGGAGCTAGTGGTAATGTTGGAATATTATCTAAAAAGTTATTCATGTGCTTCGGCCTCCTCATCGCTCGTTGACAGTGCTTGGATGACAACGCCCCTAATTAGTACACCAAGCAAGCGACCATCTTTCACAACGGCAATAGGAGTAGGAGAATTATAGATCATCCCTAAAATATCCTGTAGTAGCATATCTGGTGGAACTGTTAACACTTCTGATTGCACAATAGAATGGACGGTTTGCTCTTGTTTCTTAGCTGCAGCCAGTGCATCGTCTGCAGTGATATAGCCTTTTAAATGTCTATTTTTATCAACAGCCATTAATAAACTAACAGCTTCTTGACGCATACGTTTTAGTGCCACTTTAGGGCCATCTAGGTCTGTATTGACATAAACTGGTCGTACCATGACATTTTCAGCTGTCAATACTTTTGAACGATCCACATCTTCCACGAATGTTTTGACATAATCATTTGCTGGGTTGGTTAATATTTCTTCTCCCGTACCAATCTGAATGATAGAGCCATCCTTCATAATGGCAATGCGATCCCCAATGCGTAATGCTTCATTTAAATCATGTGTGATAAATAAAATCGTCTTTTTCAATGTTTGTTGTAGATCGAGTAGCTCATCTTGCATTTCTTTACGAATCAATGGATCAAGTGCAGAAAATGCTTCATCCATTAGCAGTATTTCAGGATCATTTGCGAGGGCTCGTGCTAAGCCAACACGCTGTTGCATACCACCTGATAATTGACTTGGATACTGATCTTTGTATGCGAGTAATCCGGCATTTTCTAAAGCTTGTTCAGCTTTTGCTTGCCGTTCTTCTTTTGAAATGCCTCGAATTTCAAGGCCATATTCGGTGTTTTGAAGTAATGTACGATGGGGGAATAAACCGAAGTTTTGGAAAACCATGCTCATTTTGTTTCTTCTTACAGACCGTAGACTTTCTTTTCCCATAGTAGAAATATTTTCTCCATCGATATATATATTTCCGCTCGTTGGTTCAATAAGGCGGTTTAAGAGCCGTATAAGCGTGGATTTGCCACTTCCCGACAATCCCATAATCACAAAGATTTCTCCTTCGTTGACAGTAAAGCTTGCATCGTATACACCAACAGTTGCACCTGTTTCTTTTAAGATATCAGTCTTACTTTTTTGTTGCTTAACGAGTTCTAGTGCTTGGGGAATATGTTTGCCAAACACTTTCGATACGTGTTCTATTTTAATTTTTTCCATAGAAGCACTCCTTTCGTAGAATATTACTATGTGAGGATAACGATACCCAAAAATAAACAAGTAACAACCTTACTGTAGCAAAGGGTTGTTACTTTTGTCAAATCGACAAATAAGAAAAAATCCGCTTAAACGCTGTTATATCAGCGCTTAAACGGATTTTAATTTGGGTATAAAAAGCTTTGAACTCTGGCGAAACTTTCATCATTTCCAACAAAATAAATAATGTCACCTTCTTCAAATGAGACATAAGGACCAGGTGATAGTAATAATTCATTGCCACGTCTAATACCAACGATGGTACTAGAAGTATTTTGCCAAAAATTTAAAGCTTGTACAGTTTGATGAATGCATGGACTATCAGCTGTCATTTCTAATTGATAGGGAATGAAAGGATTGACTGATCGATAATGCTCTGTGCGACTAATTAGTTGCTTTGCCTTGTCTTGCAAATTAATCAATTCTTGATGTTGCTTTTGAATACTTGTCAAAAGCTCATTTTGTATTTCATGAATCGATTGGACATCATGAAACTGTCTGACGAATTGAGCCGCTTTTTCATACGATTTTATAATTACGCCGCTACCTTTAGAGGCTTCAACAATTTCTAAGTCTTGCAAAACGGCAATAGCTCTTCTTGCAGTCTCAGCCGAAACATTATATTGACTGGCAAGAGAGGATCTTGCGTATATTTTATCGCCAATGCTGTATTTTCTTTCGACAATCTTGGAGGCGAGGTCGATGGCTATTTGTTGATATTTTGGTTGCTTTAATTGAACAGTTTTTTCTAAGTTCATGTTAAACTTCCTTTCGTCATTACAGTACCACAGCTTATTATAGACTAGCCTGCACAGAAAAAATAGCATCTCCATAAGCTAGTAGTATATGATGAAAAAGTAATAATAAAATTTCCGTCTCTAACAATTATAATGAAAGAATAATAGCTGTTGTTTGACACTTTTTAGTTATTATTATAAACTAAGTTACGTTATGTAAGTGATGTGAAAATACATGTGCTCAGTTGGTGAATTTAGCCAACTGTTTCTATAGAAGGTTGGAGATTAATATGACAATTACGACTAAAGTGATGGACTTAGTGAAAGATAAAATGACAATAGTAAAGCATACGAACACAGAAAATATTTGCCTAGTTGGACCAGTGAATTTGCCTGTAAAACAAGGTGATTTTTCTGCAACTTTTCAATGGTATAACTGGCTTAAAATCGATGCAAATTTAACAAAAGAAGAAATCATTGATGGATTAGCGGCTGCCAATTTAGCCTTTTTGCAACAATCTTCTGTGCTTGTATATGGTGATTTTACCCACTCAGAAGATGCTTTAATCCGAATGCATAGTATTTGTCACACAGGTGACATTTTTGGCAGTCAGCGCTGTGATTGTGGTTACCAGTTGCATGAGTCCATGAAAATGATTGTAGAGCATGGCTGTGGTGCCATATTTTATTTAGCTGATCATGAAGGTCGTGGTATTGGACTATTCTCTAAATCTCTTGCCTATTTATTGCAAGAGGAAGGGTTAGATACAGTTGAAGCAAACCATGCACTTGGCTTCCCAGACGATACACGTTCCTATGAAGAAGCACTTGCGGTGTTAGCTACGTTACGTACCAAACCAGTAACCCTGATTACAAATAATCCGAAGAAATTGGCTGCATTACAGGCTCGCGGCATGGCTGCGGAAGGGCATGTTCCTTTATGGGGCGGTTTGACAGAGACGAATCGTTTTTATTTAGAAACGAAGGTTGAAAAATCTGGACATTTACGCGAAAAGCAATAGGTGGAGGTTGCGATGATGATGAATGTAGATGAAAAGTATATGCAACTGGCACTAGATTTAGCAGCTAGTGCAAAAGGAAATACGAACCCTAATCCACTTGTTGGGGCTGTAATCGTGAAGAACGGCGTGATTGTAGGAACAGGTTTACACAGAAAAGCAGGAGAACCACATGCTGAAGTGCATGCTTTTCGAATGGCTGGAGAGCATGCACAGGGTGCTACATTATATGTAACGCTAGAGCCTTGTTCACATTATGGTAAGACACCACCTTGTGCGAATCTAGTGAAGGAATCTGGTGTCAGTCGAGTGGTAGTTGCTATGCAAGATCCAAACCCAACTGTAGCAGGTCGTGGTATTCAATTGCTGCAAGAAGCGGGAATAGTGGTAGAAGTAGGTGTTTTAGAGCAACAAGCGCGCCGTTTAAATGAACGTTTTATTCACAATATGCTTACAAAACGCCCATTTGTTATTTCGAAATTTGCCATGACTTTAGATGGGAAAATTGCCACGCATACAGGGCATTCGAAATGGGTAACAGGTGAGGCAGCACGTGAAGATGTTCACCATCTTCGCCATGAAGTAGATGGAATTTTAGTTGGCGTGGGTACTGTTATTGCTGACAATCCCTCTTTAACAACAAGATTAAAAGAAGGATACGGAAAAAATCCAACACGTATTATTATCGATAGTTCTCTACGTACACCTGACCATGCAAATGTGTTAAATACGGAGGATGCACCAACGATTCTGGTTTGTAGTGACGACGTAAGCCAAGAAAAGATTCATTTATTTACAGAAAAAGGTGTTACAGTGTTATCTGTTCGAAAAAATGAATATGGGCTTCAGATTGATGAGATGCTTGAAAAGCTTTATGCACACGGCATAACGGATATTTTGCTAGAAGGCGGAAGTAAAATGAATGCTTCCTTTTTACAGCAAGGTGCAATCGATAAATATGTGGTATATATAGCGCCTAAAGTTCTAGGAGGGAATCTATCGTTAACACCGTTTGCTGGCTATAATCCCTCTCTCATGCATGAGGCATGGGATGTTGAATTTGCTTCATTTGATAAAATAGGCGAGGATTTGCGTATTATTGCTTATCCAAAGCAAGGTGAAGAAAAGTGAACTATCAAGCAGATATCTGTATAGTAGGGGCAGGTCCAGCAGGTGCACTGTTAGCCTACCTACTTGCTAAAAAAGGGCTGTCAGTAATCCTACTAGAGCAAAATGCAGCACTTGGTCAGGCATTTCGTGGCGAGCATTTAAATGAGGAAGGTGAGGCTGTTTTAAAAAGTCACCATCTTTTTGAAGCAGTCGAGGCACTTGGCATCTTACGAATGGAAAAGCTTGAGTATTATGCTGGTGGCAGAGCATTTAAAACGATTCTTCCAGATAAAGCAATAGGACATTTAGGCATTCATGTACCTCAGGCCAATTTATTAAAAGGAATTTTACAAAAAGCACAACCGTTCCCTAACTTTACATGCTTGCTACATACAAAGGTAACAAAGCTGATTGTGGATGCTTCAGGTCATTATAGAGGCGTTTTGGCGACAAAAAACGGAGACCCTATAAAGATCGATAGCCAATTAATTATTGGTGCTGATGGTCGTTATTCTACCATTCGTAAGGAAGCACATATTGATGTTCAGAAACAAAAGCATGGCTTTGATTTATTGTGTGCTAAAATTCCTGCACCCACTGATTGGGAGCCATCTATAAAAATGGCACTCATCGATGATAAGCAGCTGTCATTGTTTACGCAAGTTGGTGGTTATATTCAAATAGGCTGGAATATCGAACAAGGTAGTTTCCCTCAGCTCCGAAAACAAGCATTTACACCCTTTATCCAGCAGCTTGTGGAGGCATTTCCAGAATTAGCGGAGTCCGTACAGGCACAGATAACGTCTTGGCAAGATTTTGTTTTGCTTGATGTCTTTAGTAGCCATTGTAATAGTTGGGGAACAAAGGGCCTTGTCTTGTTAGGGGATGCCGTTCACACAATGACACCAACTGGCGCTTTTGGGCTGAATAGTGCACTGAAAGATGCAGATTGTCTTGCATCATTGCTAAATAAAGACACGCTAGCACATTTTAACGTAGAAGATTTTCAACAAATGCGTGAGCAAGCCATTGAGGAAGTATTAGCAAAACAAATTGAAAAAGAGCAGACATTTGCTTCTAACTTTATAAACAAGGCTTCTTGAAAGGACGAACAACTAGATGAAGTTTGGCTTTGATATAGATGACACATTAATTGATTTACGAGCACATGCCTTTTCACTCTATAATAAAAAGCTTGGTAAAAATGTTTCCTTTGAAACCTTTCAAGCGATACAGCGAGTGGAAATTCATGAACCATTTGGATTAACAGACGAGGAAGGTTCAGCCATGTGGAATAGCGTATTAGAAGAGATCTATTTTACGGACTGCCCATCTTTTGAAGGGGCATTAAAAACGCTCCAAACTTTAGCAGAGCAAGGACATGACATTTACTATATTACATCTCGCCCAAAACAATACTGTGCGCAAACAAAAGCGTGGATGGAAGCACAGGGCTTTCCAATAACAGACGGTCATTTTTTCTGTGGCATGCAAGATGCAGAAAAAGTAGCCATTATAAAAGAGCTTGCTTTAGATATTTATGTAGATGATAAACCAGCAGTACTTGAAACGCTTCATGATGTGAAAACTAAGGTGATCTTAAAAAATCAATCCTATAACCAGCATGTGAATCTTCCGCGTTTATTTGATTGGCAAGCGTTTCAAACCATGTTTCAAAATTAAAGGATTGGTGCAACGACTAACCGTTGTACCAATCCTTTTTTTGCTAAAAACGACTAAGCTTAAAGGTAGATAAATCTTGTTTACTTTTGCCTTCTACAACTAATTCCGCAAGGGCTTCCCCAACAGCACTACTAAATTTAAAGCCATGACCAGAAAAGCCTGCAGCAATGACAATATTCTGATGTTCAGGTAAAAAATCAATAATGAAATCTTCATCTGGTGTCATCGAATACTTACATGTTTTTCCGTATTTAAGCGTTCCATGCTGAGGCATAAACTGATCAATGAAATTTTGTAAATCAACTGTATCAGACGCATCAAATGGACGTAGAGGGTCGTTCGGATTGACCACATCACCGCCATCGTGTCGTCCAAGCTTTAACCCAGCTCCATCAATGCTTGGAAAACCGTAGTAGGTCGAATCTGCAAATTCAAAGCAATAGGCTGGGAAAACTTCATCACGATATAGCTGCTCATCCGCCTCAAACCATGCAAAGGTTTTCCGCGTTGGTGTGACGGGTATGCTCACGTCTACTGTTTGTAGTAACTCTGTTGCCCATGCACCCGCGGTTACTATTAAGTGCTTTGCTTTATAGCTATTATGTACTGTTTGAACCTGTACAATATCACCAGCTTGGATAGCCAATACTTTTTCATTTGTCTGTAAGCTTACACCAGCCTCTAAGGCTAATTTTTTATATGCTCGAATACATGCTTCAACACGAAGGACGCCTGCAGTCGGCTCAAAGCAAGCAACTAAATTTGCTGGCAAGAATAGCCCTGGCCATTTGTTCATCGCCTCAGCAGCTGAATAGTGTTCGAGTGCTAAATCATAGAGTGCAGCACTAGCCTTCACATTTCGAATAAAGGCACATGTTGGTTCGCCAATATTGACCACACCGGTTTGTAAAAATAAGCTTTCATTTACTAATGACTCTAGCTCATGCCAAAGCTCACCAGCTCTTTTTACAAAAGGTACATAGCTAGCCCCTTCACCATAAGCAAAACGAATGATTCTTGTATCTCCATGATGACTACCTTCTTCATGCGGGGGAGTAAAGGCATCTAGCATAAGAACTTTTTTACCTTCCTTTGCTAAATAATAACCAGCCGCCATCCCCATGGAGCCAGCACCAACTATTATGACATCATAGTCCATTCTAATCCCTACTTTTTTACTCTAGTATAACAGATTAACAGAAAAGGAAACAGAAATTTTAGAAAATAAATAGGCACAACACCTGCAAATCCAAATGGACTAGAGGTGCTGTGCGTTGTAGATACCTGCTATTTTGAGTTTGGTAGAATTTTATTAAGGAAAATCGCTACTAGCGCTGCCGTTGCGATAGGCGACCCAAATAAATATTGAACGGTTGTAGGTAATGAATATAGGAAATCATCAGGCAATAATGTCAAAGCTAACGTTAAAATAACAGGAATCGCAATGACATACATTTCCTTTTCGCCAATATGTTCATTTTTCATGACCTGCAAACCACTAATGGCAATTATACCGCAGACGATCACAAATACACCGCCAATAACAGCCGAAGGAATCGCTGAAATGAGTGCCGCTAATTTTCCAGAGAAGCCGAAGACGATAAACCAAATACCTGCTGCTATAAATACTCGACGGCTCGCAATCCCTGTAATTGAGATAACACCTGCATTTGTAGAGTAACCAGTAACAGGAGTGGAACCAAGTAAAGAAGCAATAAAGCAGCCAATACCTTCACCAATAACACCACGATTAATTTGCTTATTAGTTAACGGTTGGTCGATAACATTGCTAATGGCAAACCATGTTCCTGTTGTTTCTGCCATTAAGACAATATAAATAATGACCATTGTGATAATGGCAGAAATATTAAAACTAAAGCTAAAATCTGCAAATGGAATTTGTGGCATACTAAACCATTTTGCTTGCGATACGGGAGATAAATCTAAAACACCCATGATATTGGCTGCAATACTACCAGCAATTAAGGCAATGATGACAGAAGCAATTCGGAATAGACGTCCTTTTTGATGGAAGACTGTGCCTAACATAACACAAATAATTAACACAAATGCTGAAATCAGCGCTAAATAGATGTTTTGATTAATGGATGCTCCTGCTCCATTAAAAATATTATCACTTAAACCGACAGGCATTAAGGACAGTCCAACCACAAAGATAATCGTTCCACCCACAATTGGTGGAATAAATGTTTGGACAATTTTATTGAAGATGCCTGTATAGCCTAAAATAATAACTAAAATGGCACCAATTAAACTAGCACCAAGCACAGTACTCCACCCTAAATCACCACTACCACTTGCTGCATAGATCCCAATAATGGCACCAAGTGGAACATAGGATGGACCTTGTGCCATCGGTAATTTCATACAAAAATGTGTTTGCACAATCGTCGCAATCCCAGCTGCAATAAAGGTTGATTGAATGAGTGCGCTTGCCTGACCAGTTTGTAAACCGATTAGCATGGCAATTAAAAATGGTACGACGTAAACATCCATAGCCATAACATGCTGTAAACCGAGTAGAGCGGATTGACCGAACGAGATTTTTTCATCTGGTAATACGGTTAATTGTGTTTGTCTTGTTTGATTAGTTAGTTTTCTATGTTGTGTTTCCACGAAGTTGTACACCTCAAAATGATAGATTTTTATTAGAAAATAAGAGAATGATTAGTCTCTCGTATGAACTTTACTTCCTTGCACCCATACCTCACGGATATTTTCTGGGCGTACAAGATACATGATTTTTTGGAAGATATCGAGTAAATCTTCATTTTGATCAAAAATCGGAAGCTTAGCAGTAGGGATTTTTGTATCGATAATTTGTACATCCCATGTATAGTTTTCCTGTAAACGTCCAATTGGAAGACTTAAGCTTTCTCCACCACCAGCTGTCGCGAGATAGAAGGCCTCATTAATCGTAATGCGTGAATTTGGCACACCACGGTTTTCGGCGGTAATGGTTGTATCTACACCATCCTCTAACATTCTCGATGACATAACAGCCTGTCTTGCATTATCAAAAAGACTTGGAGAAAATCCACCTGAAACATCTGAGCCTAATCCAATATCAACGCCCATAGCATGGAAGCGGGCGATTGGAATCACACTGTTAGCAAAATAGGCATTAGAGATTGGACAATGACCAATGGCAGTGCCAGTTTCAGCAAATAATCGGGCATCCTCATCACTTAAGAAATTACAATGAGCCATGACAGATTTATCACCTAACAAACCAAAGTCATGCAAGGCAACTGCATCATTTTTCTGGAATCGTTCTTTGACGTAGCCGTGTTCCCAGTCACTTTCACTACAGTGAGATTGAATATGTGTATCGTATTTCGCAGCCAATTCACCTAAGCCCTTTAAGGCACCGTCAGTACAGCTTGGAATAAAGCGAGGCGTGACAACAGGATAAACACCCTGTTTAGCTGTTTTGGCTAAATCTTTTACAGCTAAAATAAATTCCTCCGTATCCTCTAATGCAGTTTTTGTGTTTTCATCTCGATAAAAATCAGGATTTTGCTCAGGATCATCCATGACTACTTTTCCGACTAATCCTCGCTGTCCCTTTTCAGCACAGATTTTCGCTAAAAGTACGCTGGCCTCCTTATGAACCGTCGCAAAATATAATGATGTAGTTGTACCATTGGCAAGTAGAGTGCTTACTAAATCCTCATAAACCTCTTGAGCAAATGCTAAATCAGAAAATTTTGATTCGATAGGGAAAGTATATGTGTTTAACCAATCGTATAGAGGAATGTCTAAAGCTGTCCCAGATTGTGCCCATTGAGGTGCATGTACATGCAAATCGACAAATCCTGGTAGGAAATATTGCCCTTCAGCTAATGCATGGAAGTTATTTTGATCTTGATATGTAGTGAATAGTTGTTGGTAATCCGCGTGTTCAGGAGCGACTGTTTTAACAATCATGCCGTCAGCATTAATGAAAAATAAATAATCTTTTAAAATGTGAACGTCAGTAGCAGATTTACTAGTAAAAGCTGTCCCTTTGAAAATATGCGTATATTCAGTCATAAAAACCACCTTAATGTTCGTTTATTGATAATAACACGGATTATTATAGGCTATACAAACTATTAAGTCTATAAAAAAACGAATATTGGTACTGTGACTAAAGAAAAAAATACACCTTTGCAACTACATTTTTACAGCTTTGACAAGCGTTGATAGATAACAAAAGAAGGCACCTATCTGAGAGTGCCTTCTTTTTACATGATCGATTCATTGATGATGTGAAGAAAATTATTAAAGGATGCGGAGTGATGCAATTCATTTTTTCTTGTACAAAGGTAGATAGGGCGTTGAATATCAATGTCTTTAATAAAAACGCGGGCAACTTGTTGCTGTTGAATAAAGCTAGAGGCTGCTATGGATGGAGCTAGCATCGTACCAAAACCTGCTGCAATGGCATGAATCGATTCATTAATCCCATCTAGTTGTAGCCCTACTTTCGGTGGAGGGATTTTATGCACTTTACATAAAGCATTTAAATATTCTTTTGTGGAACTCCCATCCTCCCTTGTGACAAAGGGCTGCTGCATAAGTTCTGCAAGGGAAATCGTTTGACCAGCTAGACGATGGTTGTACGGTACAATAAACCAATAATCTAAATTCATAAGAAATTGATAATTAATATCAGCATGATGCCCATCTTCTTTGACGATAAAGGCCAAATCAGCTTTATAATGAAGTAAATCCTCAATAACTTGCTGAGAATTAGCGGTTTTTAAATGAATATGTGTCGCTGGATAAACTTGTTTAAAATGAGCTAACCATTTGGGCAATAAAAAATGGGAGGGAACATGTGTTGAGGCAATTTGCAATTCTTCATTGCCCGTATTTTTAAGTTGTTCAATTTTACTTTCAATATCAGTTTCTAAATCAAATAAGCGCTGTGCCTGTTTGTATAAAAAAGCACCATTTTGAGTTAGCGAAATGCCTCTACCTTTGGCTTCTAGCAGAGTCAAGCCCAGCTCTTTTTCTAAATTTCGAATTTGGATGGTTACTGCAGGCTGACTAATCATAAGCGTCTGTGCTGCTTTGGAAACACTATTGAGTTCAGCCACCTTTGTAAATAACCGCAGAGCATGTAAATTCATGTCGTTACACCTTTCATAAATTTTTTTTATGATTTTATATACATTATATATTAGATTTATTAATTTGCGATCTGTATCCTTTTAATTACAGTAGAATATATGAGAGGGGGATCATCATGAATCGACAACACATAGGGATTGTCTTTGGAGGAATTTTATTATTGGTTGTTGCAATGGGGATTAGTCGATTTGCCTTCACACCGATTCTACCCTTTATGCGTCGTGATGTAGGTTTTTCATTAGAAGTGGCTGGATTTTTAGCTTCAAGCAATTATATTGGTTATTTCATTGGTGCATTATGGGCAGGATTCATTTATCGTCAACGTAAGAATGTTTTATTGGCAAGTGTTGTTATCAATGTCCTATCCGTTGTATTAATGGGCTTGATAGAAGTTTATAGTATCTGGCTAGTTCTGCGTTTAATTGCAGGCATTACAGGGGGTATTATTTTTGTTTTAACGTCTAGTATTATTATGGATTACTTGGCGAAACATTCATTATCACGCTGGTCTGGCTATGTATTTAGTGGCATAGGCTTGGGAATTGCTATTTCAGGTTTATGTGTACCTGCTTTAGAAATAAGATTTGCTTGGCAGGGTACATGGTTAGGATTAGGGATTTTATCAGCGATTTTTTTATTTATTACCTATTATTTATGGAGAAGTTTAGCGGTGCAGGACATCACAAAAGTTACGAAAACGCTTGATACAAAAATGACAAAGGGTTTTATGCCATGGCTGATTTTATCCTATGGCTTAGAGGGGTTAGGCTATATTATTACAGGGACTTTTTTAGTCGATATTATTCATAATATCCCTTCGCTTCAAGCTTACTCCTCCTATAGCTGGGTCATTGTGGGGTTAGCGGCTATTCCATCAGCTCCTGTTTGGACAATTTTATTAGAGAGGTTTTCAGCTATAAAAATTTTATTTGTGGCATACATACTTCAAGTGGTAGGCATCCTGTTACCTGTTTTTGCACAAACCGTATGGAGTGTGTTGTTAGCGTCATTTTTATTTGGTCTAACCTTTGTAGGGATTGTCACGCTAACTACTTCCTATGCACGACAGCTTTTCCCGACACAAAGCGGATTCGTTGTATCCTTATTAACAACCTTTTATGCTTTTGGACAAATTATCGGACCGATCGTCGCAGGAAAGCTGGTTGAAGTTTATAGTAGCTATAAAGCAGCACTTGTATTTGCTGGTGTCATTGTGTTTCTTGCATTGCTCGTTATGGTAATTGGTAGATGGCTCACTTTAAAAAAAGAAGCTGTTGCAGAACATACAATTTCTATATAACGCATAAAAGCCAGAAATCCTATTTGGATTTCTGGCTTTATCATTTACTTAAAGAAGCCGTGCCTCTATCTACATGATATTAAAAAATATAATAAAAGTCTATATATTTTTTTCTTTATATGGAAAAATAGACAAGTGCACAAAGGACGTAACGTTACGATTCTACTTTGAAATGAGGACTATATATGAACACAGAACAAGCTATTCAACGCTGGAATCAATATGCGGAAAGGTATACAGCTAACTACGATGAGCAGGGTGACATTCATCGTGTAGTACTGTTAAATCCCACTATCTTTTCTTTGCTGGAAGAGGTAGGCGGAAAGCATGTATTAGATGCAGGATGTGGAGAAGGCTATTTAAGTAGATTACTAGCGAAGAAAGGGGCAAGCGTGACGGCTGTTGATTTTTCTCAAAAAATGCTGGAGATTGCTTTGGAAAGAACACAACAGCAGAATGCTATTCAATTTTTACACGGGAACTGTGAAAATTTATCATTTTTAGCAAATGAACAATTTGATGGTATTGTTTCGAATATGGTTTTCCAAGATTTAGAGGATTATCAGGCTGCGATACGTGAGATGTATCGACTATTAAAACCGAATAGCATTTTTATCTTTTCGATTCTGCATCCGTGTTTTGTGACACCAAATAGTGGATGGATGAGACATGAGCAGCTAGATCAACAGTATTGGAAAGTCCAGCGTTATTTTTATGAGGGTGCCTATCAACAACTAAATGCTGAACCACCCATAATTTTATACCATCGAACATTAACAAGCTATGTGCAGGCCATTATTCAAACTGGCTTTACCATTGAAAATATTGTAGAGCCAAAGCCATCCCAAGACATGCTAGAGAAGTATCCGCAATTTGAGGAAGATTTGCATTGTGCAGATTTTCTAGTATTTAAACTAAGAAAATGAAGGAGAGTGAATCCATGCGTTTATTTCATGTCAGTGAAGATCCTACAATAACGGTTTTTCATCCTCGTTTACCTGAACGACCTGATTTAGATGCCACCAAAGGGCTTGTTTGGGCAATCAACGAAAGATGCTTGCCAAACTATTTAACACCGAGAGATTGTCCTCGTGTTTGTTTTCATGCAGGGATACAAACAACAGAACAGGATAGAAGGCATTATCTAGCGCAAGCCTCTCATGTAGTGGTCATTGAAAACAAATGGTTTGAAATATTGAAGAATACGAGACTTTACCTATATGAGTTTGATAGTAATGGCTTCACATTACAGGATGATAATGCAGGCTATTATACAAGTGAATTAACACAAATACCCATTAATGTCTCTGAAGTCAACGATATAGCTAAAGCATTATGGGATCGGAATGTTGAATTACGTATAGTAAATAGCTTGTGGGAAATCCATGATGAAATCCAGCATACAAGCTTAAATTGGTCGATGTGCAGAATGCGTTTTGCACAGGCTAGAGGATAAAGAACAAGCCTCGTCATGCTACTGTTGCATGGACGAGGCTTGTTTGTCTATTAGAAAAAGATATACAGCTAACTGCGATAAGCAGGGTGATATTCATCGTGTAATACTGTTAAACCCCACCATCATCTCTTTGTTGAAAGGGAGATCGATACGGCTATATCATGTAAGTGAAGATTATATTCAAACAAATTTTCAATCTCGTCTTCCAGTAAGACAAAATTAGATCTTTCTAAAGGGATTATGTGCATCGTTCATAGTGGTGTTCACTACTGCTAGTATGAAAAAGGAAAAGACACTTTTGCACATGGTTGATTGGAGTGGAGCCACCGTCACTCCTAGAGGAATTAGCGTCACAGATGAGAGCATACAGCGAACACTAGTGAGTGAAGCGGCTCATCGGACGCCTTCTGGAAGGGACGCTGGCGGAACGGAAATCAACCCCTCGCTTTGCCAAAAGGTCTTTTTCTGCTAGTGACATGAACAACATTCCCTTTTTAGCTAGACTGCATGATAACGACCAACAGGAACGATTAAAGGTGTTTTTGAAACAGGGTCTTCAATGACCATGCTATCTAAATCGAATGTTTCTTTAATTAACTCGCTTGTCACAATAGTTTTTGGTGAACCTTCTGCAAGTAAATGACCATTTTTTAATGCAAATAAGTAGTCTGCATAACGGGCAGAAAGGTTAATATCATGCAATACCATGACAATGGTTGTACCATATTTTTTATTTAAATCTGTTAGTAAATCTAAAATTTCAACTTGATATGTAATATCTAAAAAAGTTGTCGGCTCATCTAAAAATAAAATATCAGTTTGTTGTGCTAATGCCATAGCAATCCATACACGTTGACGCTGACCACCTGATAGTTCATCAATATTGCGGTCAGCAAATTCTGTAATGTTCATCATTTCAAGTGCTTCTGCAACTGCCTCATAATCTTGTTTGGACCATCCTTTAAACAATGTTTGGTGAGGAAATCGACCTCGTCCGACTAAATCAGCAACTGTAATTCCCTCAGGAACGATAGGGGATTGAGGTAAAAGCCCTAACACACGAGCTAATTGCTTTGGTGGCATTTGATGAATTGATTTGCCATCTAGCATGACGTGACCACCAGTTGGCTTAATGAGACGTGCCATTGTTTTTAATAAAGTAGATTTCCCGCAACCATTTGCACCAATAATAATGCTAATTTTGTTACTTGGAATAGCAATGCTGACATTTTCTAAAATCGTTTTCTGCTCGTAACCAGATGTTATATGCTCAGCTTGAAGCGTATGTGTTGGTTTCATCATATATCTCCCTTTCGATTGATTCGAATTAACAAGTAAATTAAGTAAGGTGCACCAATGATTCCTGTAATAACACCTACTGGATATCTAGCTGTAAATGCGAATTGCCCAATTAAATCAGCAGCCAATACTAAAATAACACCAATTAGACCAGCTGGAAATATATTTGAAAACCCGACACCAACTAACTTTTTGGCAATTGGTCCAGCAAGGAATGCAACAAAGGCAATCGGTCCTGTAGTTGCTGTAGCAAGTGCAATGATTAATACAGAACTAATCATTAAAATGATTCGTGTTTTGTTTGTGTCTACACCTAGAGAGGTGGATGTTTGTTCACCAAGCTCAAGCATTTCTAAATGTTTCCCGTAAAATAAAAGTACAGGTGTAAAAACAATGACAATGATTATTAATGGAAATAGCGTCTCCATTTTTGCACCATTCAAGCTCCCACTTAACCATCTCATGGCGCTTGGAATATCATGTGTGTTGCCAATCAGCATTAAATAAGAGATGAATGCATTGAGCATGGCTTGAATGCCAATCCCGATTAAAATTAATCTGCCAATTGAAAAAGAAGAGCCTCTTGATAAAGCATAAATAATTAGTACAGTAGCTAAACCACCAATAACTGAAGCAATAGATACAACAATATTACTTGCTTGTAGGACAATAATACAAAATACAGCAGCAGCACTTGAACCAGCTGTAATACCGATAACATTTGGATTTGCTAAAGGATTGCGCAACATAGTTTGGAAAATATAACCACCAACACCGAATGCAAAGCCAGCAAATGTACCAGCTAGCATGCGTGGTAATCGAATTGTACCTACTGCGAAAGAAGCACCTTGTACTTGTTGGCCTAAGAGAACACGGACAACATCCTCGACAGGATAAATCGTGTTACCAAGCATTAGCATTGTGCCACAAAGTATGATGGAAATAAGAGTTAGTACAGAAGTTATTATGACAAAACGTCTTTTTCTTTGTTTTCTACCTTCCATTATGGATATCAATGTTTCATTCATCATAACGCACGCATTTTCGCTTTCATCGTAATTAAAATCAAGATAGGGGCACCTATAAAGGCTGTTAAAATACCCACCTCTAACTCACCAGGACTGCCGAGAAGTCGACCACATACATCTGAAAACGTTAAAATAATTGCTCCTGTTAAGGCAGACATAGGCAGGATAAAACGTATATCAGGTCCAATAAGAAGGCGGACAACATGGGTTGCTAATAAACCGATAAAGCCAATCGGTCCTGCTAAAGCTGTAGCAGCCCCACATAAAAGGACACCACCAAGTGCTGCAGACATCCGTAGTGTACCAGTACGAACACCTAAACCAGTTGCCACTTCATCCCCAAGTGCTAAAGCATTTAGTGCTGGGGCAGTGAAGAGGGCAATCAAGATACCAACAACTAAAAATGGAATAAATAGCTGTATAGCATCCCAACTCCCGGCACCTACACTACCAACTTGCCAAAATCGAAATTGATCCATTACATTTGTACGCGGAATCATCACCGCGACAACCAATGAAGATAAAATGGCACTAGTAGCAGCCCCTGCAAGTACAAGCTTTAAAGGTGTAGCGCCACTTGCACCCATAGAACCTATTCCAAATACAAAAATAGCAGTGATAATTGCCCCCGCTATTGCTAACCAGATATATTGATTTGCTGAACTAATGTTTAAAAAAGCAATACCACAAACGACAAAAAGGGATGCCCCTGTGTTTACCCCTAAAATACTTGGATCTGCAATTGGATTACGTGTTACTGCTTGCATGAGTGCCCCAGAAACACCTAATGCCGCACCACACAGTAAACTAAAAATTGTTCGAACGATTCGTTTTCGAATAACAACGGCTTCATGTGACTCGACATCAGGATGGAACAAGCCATCCATCAGTCCAGTCCAGCCAATTGTACGAGAACCGAATAGTAACGAAGCAATTACGCATATCGCAAGAAAAATGATGAGAAAGAGCATAACTTTTCCAAAATGTTTAGGGATAAATAACTGCTTCTGTTCGGTAGCTTGTATCTTATTCATATTACTTAATATTTTTTGCTACGTCTGAGATTAATGATAAATACTCATCAATTGTATAGGCAATTGATAGTGGGCTAGGGGTACCAGCAGCTGCAAGTGGCGTGTTATCACCAATAACAACAACATGCCCATTTTGAATAGCAGGTACTTTCCCTAAAATTGGATCAGCTTGTAAGGCTGGTAAAGTTGTATCATCTCCATAAGCAATAAAGATTTCTACATCAGATAAAGCATCAGCATTTTCAGCGCTTAATTCAAGATAGAAGCTGCTATCATCAGTAATTTGCTTGTTAAGGCTTTCAGGATATTCCATACCTAATTCGTTTAAGAATTCACCACGTGGGTCTGCAGGTGTATAAATATAGAATTTTGATAAGTCCGTTGCAGTGAACATAGCGAATGCAGCTTTTTTACCTTTAATTTCAGGATGTTCACTTACTTTATCTTGGATTAATTTTTCAGTGTCTTTGATTAATTGTTGACCTTCAGCTTCCATACCCATACCTTGCGTGTTTAATGTAACTTGGTCACGCCAAGAAGTTACCCAAGGAATTTCTTTATACGCAACAACAGGTCCGATTTGGCTTAAAGTATCGTACTCTTCTTGCGTAATACCTGAGTATGCAGCAAGAATGACATCCGGGTTAGAGTCTGCAATGGCTTCGAAGTCTAGACCGTCTGTATCTTGATAGATATTCGGATTTTCTTCACCAAGCTCTTTTAATTTTTCAGCAGTCCAAGGAAGCATGCCACTACCATCTTGAACACCATAGTTAGCAGCAGAGAAACCTACTGGAACTACACCAAGTGCTAGTGCTACGTCATGGTTAGACCAAGCAATTGTTGCTACACGCTCAGGCTTTTTTTCAATAACCGTTTCACCAAAAGCATGTTTAATTGTAATTGGATATTGCTGTCCATCAGTAGTTTCTGATGTATTATCTTTTGTTTGTTCTTCTTTTTTAGCAGTGTCTTTATTAGATGAATCAGAGCATGCTGCTAAAGCTAAAACCATAAATGATAAAAGCATTACGACGAACATAGAATTTTTCATTTTTGACATTTTCCCAACCTCACTTTATTTTTAAAAAAACGATAATGATAATCTTTATCACTTAGACAAAAATATTACTAATTTCAATAAAAGTCAACAAAATTTTAAAAAAAATTGCCGTTTTTTAGCTTTATGATCGTAATTCAATATTAAATATGAAGACAGAGCTAGAAAAAAGCGAGAATGCTCCTCAGGTCATGGTTATCAAAACAAATCAAGTTAGGTATTTAGTCATGGAAACTTCCATCCATATTTTCACATATAGCGCCTTGAATTGGTCGAACTGGCAAAGCACAGCCAAGACACTAAAAAACAAGCCTCGTCTATGCAATCACAGCATGACGAGGCTTGTTTGTCTACTAGACAGTAGATGTTTGTTCAATTGGTGTAGAAGAGACATGAACTAATTTCTTGTCTTGATATGTAAAGATAAATTCATAGTTAGTTGTTTCATTGAGCATTGTAGGTAAATAATATTTTAAATCCGCAATACCTACATTTTCAGGGTGAAAAATCCAATCTAGCTTCTTCCAATCAAGAATGCCTTCTGCTACCTTTATGGGAGTAACATATGTAAAAGATTCAGGTAGTTCTGCTATAAAGGCATACATACAACCATAGTTCACAACGCCATCTGTCCAGGTAATTTTACCTTTATAGGTGATATCCTCAACCGTAATACCTGTTTCTTCTTTGATTTCTCGAAGTGCACAAGCTAATGGCGTTTCACTCTGTTCAATTTTACCACCTACACCATTCCACGCGCCCATCCATTGTGGCTTATCTCTATTTAGTAAAAGGATATAATCACCCTTCTTCAGAAAACAAATTGTAAATTCAGCCAAGTTTGTTCCTCCTTTTTCTTTAGCCATCTGAATTGGCAGGAGACCAGCCAGTCTGCTGACTCCAATGATTTGCTTGTTTTAAAATTTCCCATATGATCGCTTCTTTAGAATCCGTATAAAGTTGACGATTATGTGTGTATTTCTTAGCTAATTCATACTTTATCTGCTCATAGCGCCGACAGTGTTCTGGATCACTGCGCAAAAAATCTCGAAATAATAAGGCTAACTGCTCTGCCCAACTCCCAGCCTGTCGAACATGAATATGTACTCGTTTATCTCCTGGAGCCTCTCGAAAATAGCGTTTAGACTTATCTGGATTTTCCGCTCGATAAATAAAACCGAGAGATTCTAATGGAACTTTAAATGCTGTCAATGGTGTAAACGATGCGACGGATATTTGTATATCAATCACTGGTTTCGCTGCTAACCCTGTTACAGCGGTTGAGCCAATATGATCAATTCTCAGCGCTATGTCTCCTAAGGCCTCACGCAATTGACAGCCTATGCTATGAAATTCCTTAGCCCATTCATCTGTATAAGGCAAAATCAAAATAGGATCGGACATTTTTTCACCCTCCCTTGGTCTTCATAAAAATATTGTATCACGCATGTTATAGTGGAATAAAGATAGGAGAAGGAGTGAGAAAGCGATGATTCTAATAAGTGCTTGCTTAGCAGGTTTCAATGTTCGTTATAATGGCACCAACAGCCTAGATGAAAAAATACAAAAGCTTGTGTTAGAAAATAAAGCTGTCACGGTTTGCCCAGAGCTGATGGGAGGTTTTTCGACGCCCCGTGAGCCCGCTGAAATTGTAGGAGGCGATGGACAGGATGTACTTGATGGCAACGCAACAGTGGTTGAAAGTTCTGGACGAGATGTCACGGAGCTATATCTAAAGGGGGCATATGTAACTTTACAAAAAGCGCTTGAGGTGGGAGCGACTCAGGTCGTCTTAAAGGAAAATAGTCCATCCTGTGGTAGTGCAGAGATTTATAATGGTGAGTTTAACGGTACAATAATAGTTGGAGAAGGGGTAACAACGGCATTGCTGCGAAGACATGGAATTGAGGTTTTATCAGAAGAACAATTTCTATGAGGGAATGCGATTTTTTTTATAGTGAGGAGTATCTTTTCACCATAAGAAACGTCTGAACAGATGGGAGGTGGGTGATATGCCATTAACCTTTGCACATCCAGCAGCAATATTACCTTTTTCAAGACAAAGCAAATACATCCATTTTTCAGCACTTGTCCTAGGAAGTATGGCACCTGATTTTGAGTATTTTTTTAGAGGCAGACCAATAGGAGCAATCGGTCATAGTGTGACAGGTTTTTTCATTTTGAATCTACCTCTTATTATCTTGATCTATACACTATACCGTGCGTTTATTCATCAACATCTAGTTAATCATTTACCTTTATTTTTACAGGATACAACTATCCAAAAAACTTCCAAGAGTAAATTATTCAATGTCATCGTATTTGGCTATTCAGCGCTATTTGGTATGCTAACACATGTTATCTGGGATTCCTTTACACATAGAAATGGCTATATGGTATCGCAATTAGCTATTTTATCTGAAATAATGCCACTATTCAGCTTGCAGATTCCTGTTTATAAATACTTACAGCATGGCAGTACATTCATTGGTCTTATGCTGATAATCAGCTATGTCTATTTCAGAACAAACAATCAGCCGAAGGAAACTTTGCAAACGATTCATACAACACAAAAATTTTGTTTTTGGATGCAGATACTAGGTTTAGCGTTTTTGTATTTTTGTTTTTGGTACATTATGAATGAGATTTCACTAAGCAGTTATGGTGCATGGGTAATCCGTATCATCGATTCATTTTTCTGTAGCTTACTAACGATTTGTTTATTTAAAACATATCGTCAAAAACTAACAACATCCAGAATAAAAGGACTCCCTTAATTGGGAGTCCTTTTAATCATTAATTCTTTTTTAGTTTGGACAAAAAGAAAAATAAATAGATAATGAAAATAGCATAAACTAGTATCCAGATAAATTGCCAATAGAACTTACTAGGTATGGACTTTATTTGATCTCCAATAGTCATCATTTCTAAAGAAAGATAAAGTGGGGGTAGAAACCAAATAATGCCTTTTATATGCAGGATCGAGTCTTTTAACGTTGCTATTACTACAGCAAACAATAATACGCTGATAACACCCCACCAAGTATTTTGTTTACTTTTTACAAGCTCTCTTGTAAACATAGCAGAGAGTGCCATCCCTAAAAACGCTAAACTAAAATGAGCGAGAAATCCAAGTGATAGGTGTAGAAAACTTGGTTCTTCAGCAAAAGCGTGAATGACGGTAGGATAGATCACAGAAATCATACTTAAGCATAAAGCAATCAATATGCAGATTATAAATAAGCTAATATTATAACGTGTTGAACCATTCGCATGTAATATTGTAATCACTTTTTGCCCCTCATCTTCTGAATGAAACAGTGTGATGGTGAACCATCCCATTAAGAAAAAGATAACAATTGAGGTAAATGAAAAGCTATCTAATATAGGATTTGGGACAAATGTATAGTTGACAACAAGACATAAAATAAAAATTGAAAAAGGTGGAACATACTGATAGGTTCTAGCATAATTGCTTAACTGATATCGCATTAAACTAATCATTTTGTATGAATTTCTCCTTGACATTGATTGGCACTATTTGTTTAATAGTAACATTTTTATAGAGCAGCTGTTGTAAGAGATGGTTAGTTTGCTGTGCTTGAATATGAGTAATAACTTCATAAGAACCATTGGCTAGTTGTAATTGGTTTTGAATTTCGATTAAAGGAGAGATATCTTGTAAGTATGCAAGATTAGAAATCTCAAAAATCAATTGATTACAGGTTGCATGATGCACTGATAAATTAGCTTCTTTTACTTCTTTATTTTCAATCATTAAAGTTGTATCAACAACATGATCCAGTAGTTTTGTTTCATGACAGGTTAAGAGTATCGTCATACCTTGTTGTTTGAGGCTCAGAAGTGTCTGTTCCAATTCACTTTGTGTTTTAAGATCTAGTCCCGACAGAGGTTCATCTAAAATCAATAAATCTGTTTCATTAAGCATGGCCTGCGTAATCATCATTTTTTGCCTCATTCCTTTAGAAAAATGAGCTATTCTAGTATCTTGTGCATCTTCTAAGTGAAATAGTTCGAGTAAATAATTTATTCTCGATAATAGTTCTTGTTTACCCATTCCGCAGATTTGCCCCATATGCTCAAGGTATTCTCTAGGGGTAAATAAAATATGAGAAGGAGAAACTTCTGGTACATAGCCAATTTTTAAAGGGTGTTTGGAAGGAATAAGAGAACCAGAGTCGGGCGTGATTAGCCCCGCAATTATTTTTAATAGGGTGCTTTTGCCAGAGCCGTTTTTCCCTAAAATAGCAGTAATTTGATTGTAATGGATGGAAAAAGAGACACTTTCTAAAATGGTAGTGCCTCTGTATTGCTTGGTGATGTTTTGTACATCGAGTAACATATTCATAAATCTGCACCTACTTTTGTTAAATTCACTAAGCTTATTGTAAGAGAATAGTAGGTTATATGGCAAAAGAAACCATTATAAAAAACAGTAAGAATCTGTTTAATGATTAACAGATTCTTACTGTTTACTTTACAACGAACGATATTTTTTTAAACTGATAATATTTAACGTAATGAAAACAATGGCGAAACAAGCAAGAATGCTGAGATTCATTACAATATCAGGAAATGAATAACCTTTATACATAACGCCATTCAATGCGTCAGCAGCATAGTAAAGAGGCATGATGCGTCCAATGTTTTGAAGCCATTCCGCCATACTATCGAGCGGAAAAATACCCGAAAAGAATACTTGAGGAACAATAACAAGTGGAATAAACTGCATCATTTGAAATTCTGAAGCAGCAAAGCTAGATAGCAATGCACCTAAGGATAACGATACAAGGGCAACCACCATATTAATGAGTAGGACAAGCCAGATGGAGCCTACATGGACAATATCTAGCACATAAATACCAAACAGGACGATAATAATCGTTTGTAGGAAGGCAAATAAACCATAACCGACCATATAGCCTGCTACAATTTCTGAGCGTTTAATAGGTGTCGCCAGTAAACGCTCCAATGTTCCTGAAGTACGCTCCTTTAATAGGGCAATGCCAGTAATTAAAAAGACAAAGAAGAACACGAAGAAACCAATGAGCATAGGACTAAATATATCAAAAATAGCCGTATCCTTATCACCATAAATATAGTCCGTCTCCATACTGCCTATAGAGGTTTGAGTAGGCTGTAAAACTTGTGCCAGTTGCATCGTTAATGCCTTTGCCAGAGAAGGGTCATCATTTAATAAAGTTAACTTACTATCATTTTGCTCTATTGCTAGCCAACCATCATACTCTTTATCCTGTAGCTGTTTCTTTGAAAAAGCATTGTCCTCGATAATAGTAAAATCAGTCTCTTTCAATTTGTCGATCAATGGGGCGGGCGCATTAGAGACCACAAGTGTGACAGAAGCCTCGTTACTATTGAAAATAAAATACATTAAGGACAAGACAAGAAGCGGGGCTAAAAATAATAAAGCAAGTGTCCGCTTATCTCGTTTCATTTGTTGGATGATTCTTGTGACGATAGCACCTATTCTCATTGAACGTCACCTCCAGCTTTTAAAAACACCTCATCAAAATCTTTTGCTTGATAATGATCTTTTAACTCTTGTGGTGTACCTTGTGCAATAATATGCCCACTTCTCAGCATGGCCAATTGATCACATCTTTCTGCTTCATCCATCGCATGCGTCGTCACTAATATCGTTTTTTGTTCTTGATCTTTTAAACGAATAAGTTCTTGCCAAATTTCCTTTTTTAAGACAGGATCAATTCCCACTGTCGGTTCATCCAAGATTAATAGTTTAGGATTCTGAATAAGGGCAATAGCAAGGGATAATCGACGTTTCATTCCTCCTGAATAATTTACCACTTTAAGTCGTAAGTCATCTGTTAAACGAACAAGGCTAGCAGCATAGGCAACTCTTTCTATTCGTTCCGCCTTCGATAATGAATAAAGCTTAGCGAAAAAATGTAGATTTTCTTCACCAGTTAAATCTGTATAAAGTGCATCTGATTGTGCCATATAGCCGATATCATTCAATAATTGCTGATGTGGAACATCCAAATCTAACACTTGAATAGTGCCATGATCAGGCTTTAGCATCCCCATAATCATTTTGATTAGCGTTGTTTTACCACAGCCTGACGGACCAAGTAAGCCCATTAGCTGTCCCTTAGGAATATCCAAAGAAAGGGGGGCAATAACTTGCTTTTGTTGAAATCGTTTTTCAAGAGATTTAATAGAGATTGCCTGGTTGCCCATATGGACCTCACTCCTTCACTGAACACAATGTTGATTTGATAAAAATTTTACGGTAGCATGTGAGCAAATACAATCAACAGTTTGCCAGCAAGTGTTAAGTAAATGGAGGAAAATATGTGTCTGTACATGAAAAGATGAATTTTGAAACGAAGCAAGCCATTAAAAGGGTTTTTATCCAGCAAGTAGAGGAGGTAGGCTTTGAGCGTGTGACAGTAAAGAATTTAGCGTTAGCAGCTGAAATCAATCGTGGCACGTTTTACTTACATTATACGGATAAATATGATGTGATGGAGGATTTGCAGCAGGAGCTATTACTGGAGTTAGAGCGCTATGTTAAACATGTTCAGCCTGTGGATGCTTTTCAAACAGTAAAAATGGGGCAACTCTATCAGCCGTTTATCAAGGTGATAGCGTGTATAAAGGAGCACGCACCAGCCTTTCGTATGTTATTAGGAGAGCAGGGGAGTCCTGGCTTTACGCAAAAGATGAAAACGATCTTCGGAAGTCATATTTTGGACAGACTATCACTTATCCGCAAGGAAGCACAAGATCCAGAGTTTCAGCAATACTTACAAGCCTTTATAGCATCAGCCATTTTAGGGGTGATTCAGGAGTGGTTAGACAAGGGGAACGAGAACTTAACAGTAGAAGAAATGGTTGCTCTACATTTTCGATTATTAAGCTTTTTAGGAAATGTAGTAGCTACTATTTAATGGGAAACCGCTACAGCACTTGCTCTGTAGCGGTTAGGAATTATAGATGTAAATCTCGTTTTACAAAAAAACGAATCGCTAAACTATAGCAAAGCAAGCCAATGAGTAAAAGCGTACCTAGCATCCACCAGCAGGAGCTATTTTGGTGAATTAGTTTAACGGAATCGAACAATGAATAGATTGTGAAGTATTGTAATTTTTCTAATGAACCACCCATATTGCTGAGTGCCTCAATAAGGTAAAAAACAATGGGAATGCCTGCACTATAGGCATAAGATGTTCTTAAATCTTTAGTGCTACAGGAAATAAGAAAGCAGAATCCACTAATGGCAAAGTGCAACAAAAATAGCCCGAAATTTAGTAGTAATAAGGCTGTTATATTCAACTCATTAGGGAATAATATTTCTGCAAAGACGATCATGACCAGTGTGGTAATAGCAAGGAGAGTAAAAAGACTAATGATCAAAAATAGTGCTTGTGTAAAGACAATTTTAAAACGTGTATTCGGTGTTGCAAGTAAGTATGCCATTGAACCATTGTCAATATAGCCCATGATGAGCTTATTGGCTAACATGATCGAAAATACCATAGGAAGAATCATGAATAAAAATCCATATAAATAGGTAGAGAGGAATTCTATTAAGGTATCGCCGATGCTGGTCATACCAAAGGCCGCCATCATTTCAGGCATTGTGTCCGTTAATTTTTTTAGCGTGTCCGTCATTTCCGGATTATACATGTAAATCACACTGACAATATATAGCATTAGTACACCTATAATAATGGTGAATAGTTTAAGAGAGGCAAAAAACTCATGCTTGAATAAGGTAAGATTCATGATTGAGTACCTCCACTTTCGTAATAATGCATAAATATATCTTCTAGTGATTGTGAAATAACATCTAGGTCTATAATGTTGTAGTTGGATATAGCACGAAGAAATGCTTGAAGATCTCCTGTTACAGTAATCATAACTTTTGTAGAGGAGATTCGTTCAAGTGCGTATTCCTCATCAAGGAAGCGAGTAAGCTCTTGCTCATCTTGAAACGCAAGCATGTATTTTTTGGATTTACGTTTCTTTAAGTCTGCAATGGTTTCAGTCGCCACGATTTTACCTGCATTAATAATCGCTACACGATCACAAGTTTTCTCTACCTCTTCAATCATATGGGAGGACATGAAAATGGTCGTTCCTTTGTCCTTTTCAGCTAAAATGAAGTCAATAAATTTTGTTTGCATGAGCGGGTCTAAACCACTAGTAGGTTCATCTAAAATGACAATTTCGGGATGATGCATGAAGGCACAAACTAAGCCAACCTTCTGCTTCATACCTTTCGACATTTTCTTTATGAGCCCAGAAGCATCTAATTCAAAGTAGTGCATTAATTCCTCGGCATGCGTGTAATCGTTCATACCTCTTAACTTAGCAATAAAGTGAATAAATTGTTTACCCGTCATTTTATCTATAAACGCAATTTCTCCAGGTAAATAGCCAACAAATTGCTGAATGATTGCAGATGCTTCTCGACAATTTAGACCGTTAATGAAACAAGAGCCCTCAGTTGGCTGTAAAAAACCCATTAAATGGCGAATGGTTGTGGATTTTCCCGCCCCATTTGGTCCTAAAAAACCGAACACTTCACCCTTTGAAATCTGTAGATGAACATTTTGTATACTATAAAAATCGCCAAACTTTTTTGTTAAATGGTTTACTTCAATCATGGACATGCCAATCACCCCATTTTATTGATACAATAATGTCTTCAAAAATAGAAAATATTCACTTGCCTCTACCATGCATTGCTCGATTAATTCGTTAAAGAGCTCTTGATTATCTGCATGCGCTTTTAACCTTTCCTCATAACGATGACTAATGCCATCTGTCACCCATTGAATTGTATCGATTGCTTTTTTGATATCCAAGTTTTCGTGGAATAAACCAGTATCAATTCCTTCAAATACCATCGCATAGGAGCTTTTTTGAATAGTGGCATTATAATGATTTAATTCATCTCGGACCTCAAAGCTTGTTTCAGCATAGGTTTTTTTCAAAAAATCAAACAGAGCATGATATTGCTTCATGAGATCAATTTTAACTTTCATGATCTGTTCATAACGCTTAAAAATATCAGGCTCTGTTAAATCAAGTTGACGATTAAGCGCTTCGGAGAATGTATTGGTTGTATATTCATATAAAAATAGATATAAATTTTTTTTACTACCAAAATAGTGAAATAAAATGCCTTTTGAAATATTGGCATTGCTCACAATTTTGTTTGTTGAAGCGGTAGCATAGTGATTGATTGAAAACTCCTTTAAGGCAGCATTAATGATTGCTTGACGTTTATCTTCTGCTAAATTCATAAAAGCTTGGTACAATTTTTTACTCCTTTCCGTCATATTTTATGCCATTATATTGAAATTGACTACTGTGGTCAATGTCATTTGGAAAAATAAAAAAGAACATGACTGTGACCATTTCTAATAGTCTCACTCATGTTCTCTATTGTTCCAGTTTACTTATCATAATAATCGTTCAATGCAATTTCTAAACGTTCTTCTAAATGCTTTGAAATATAGCTTAGAACAAATTGCTCTTTGTCCATTTCAATTTGAGTGGACTTGAAAAATTTGGTGAAAAAACCGACTTTATTATTTTGAGAAAATTGCTGTAATGCTTCTGTACGTAAAGTAGAAACAATTTCATTTTCTATATGACGCTCTCTAATCTTTTGGACAATGTCCTTTACGCTATTTTCTTGTAGCTCGGAAATTTGCTTTTGGAGATGTTCATTTTCTTGTTTTAGCTCCGATGTTTCCCTTTGAATTTCCTCTACTTGAAGGGCAGATTCAGAAGAAAATCGTTCGATGTTTTGAGCAAGAAAATCCTGATTAATGTTTACTTGTAAAGTTCCTTGCTCTTCATTGGGTAGAATCTGAAATAGGCCTGTTTGAATCATCTGCTGTAGGACGTTTCCGAGCAAATCAATTTTATGTGATAAATCCTCAGAATCCATGGTCGTTGCGGTAATTTGGTGTTTCAGCAACTGACCGTTATCATCAATACCTAACAATAATTTAATCCCCCTCACACGATACTCATCCTTCAATAATAAAATCATTCGCAATCTTAATATAGCAGGTAGGTTTAAACGAATATTGCTATTTGTATTGGATGAAGCATTGTCAAAAATGTACTGTTCAAACGGTTTTAAATAGTAGCGAAGCATGGCGTCTGTAATATCAAACCAGCCCGCGACTTCTGCGATTGTATAGTGTTTCGATTCATCAATCTCTGCTAAATACCCATCATTATAGAGGTTTTCCTCTAAAGGCGTATGTTGTAGTGCAACAAACAATGGGTCATCTTGCACAATTTCAAGTACCATTTCTTTTGCATCATTTACTTTAAGCATCCTTTCACACCCCACTTTATTTTTCCCGTGACTAAATGTTCTCTATATAGGTTTCTATTCGATTGGCAGCAATTGTATGCCTATTTTATGTAGGAAATAGTCATTAGAACGAAGTACCTTTTAACCTTTTATGAATCTTAAGGGAAATGGTACTGATGTTCAGCACAAAGTTGATACAGAAGGATTACCGTTGTATACATTTATTTTATATAGATAAAAGGGGATTATTGGTGTAAAATTACACTAAATTAATCATTTTATATTTCAAGGAGGTATAGTTGAAATGAAAAGACTTATTCAAATTATTTTGCTGTTATTTCCATTTTCGTTCTTATTTCATTTTTACGAGTATAATAGCCATCTTTCTAACCAAGAGGCTAGTTTCTTATTTCCGTTATTTCTTCTTTTCATCATTGTAGTAGGTGTGGTATCCAGAAATCGTCATTTAATTTTGTTCTTTGCCATGAATTTTTTAATGACAGCTATTTCTTTGATATTTGGCCATTTTTTTATAGATGATGATGGAAGTTGGTTTAAGCCTTTTGGAAGAGATGTAGCCATTATCTTTGTTTCATTTTTTTATGTTTTAGGACAGTTAATTATAAGAGGAATTAGTAAGGGAATCATGAGAAACAAAGAAAAAGATTAAAATTACAACATGTCATATAAGAAAGAATCATACCTTTATACTGCTGTTATAATATAAAAAAAGGGTTATTTTGGGAGGTGTGAAATATGATTATTACTATTTGTACAGCTAAGAATGAAGATTATATTGCGATCAATGATCTTGTGCGAGAAGGACACGAAGATCATGTTATGAAAGAACCGACTGTTTTTAAAAATGTTGAATCTGTTATGCCCAATATGTATTTTAAAGAATTACTTGAAGATCAAAATAGTGAGATTTTTATAGCCAAGCATAGTGATTTAATTATAGGTTTTGCTGTAGTTTGCATTGAATGTGCACCTCCATTTCATTCTTTAATAGAGCGTAAATATGCATATATTCATGATTTTGGTGTAAAAAAGGAAATACAAAAACAAGGTGTTGGAAAACGATTATTTGATCGTTGTAAAGAATGGGCAATAGCAAAGGGAGCTATATCTATAGAATTAAATGTTTGGGAATTCAATACCAATGCAATTGAGTTTTATGAGCATTTAGGGATGGAGAGTATAAGCAGAAAAATGAAGATGAATATATAAATTAATCAATCAAGTCACTCATGTATGAAATGAGCGACTTTTTTGTTTACACCTATGAGAATACTGTTTGCCTACTAAGTAAATAATGTAAATTATTAAGAAAAAGTTAAGAATTCTCCTTGCAAATCTTTAAGAAATGCTCTTTATAGTTAGAACCATCAACAATGAAAGCAAAGCGAGGAGAAAACTATATGCAGCTCATCACCTTCCTTACTGAATTTATAAAACATCCGAAAACTATAGGCGCCATATCACCTAGCTCTAAAAAATTAGCGCATAAAATGGTGCAACCTATTTGCTTTGATACGGCTCGATGCATTGTTGAACTGGGTCCTGGGATGGGGTCCTTTACAACGGAGCTTGTGAAAAGAAAAAAGCCAGCTACATTGCTGGTTCTCATAGAAAATAATGCGATTTTTTGTGAAAAACTACGTCGGCAGTTTGCTCATGTAGCCAATGTTGTAGTGATTCATGGCTCAGCAGAAAATTTGAAGCAATATATGACGGAGTTGACTATCGAAAAAATAGACTATGTTATTTCTGGGCTACCATTTACATCTTTAAAGGCGGAAGTATCCTGTTGTATTTTAAGAAATGTGAAGGATTGTTTGCACAATGGAAAATTCATTACTTTCCAATATTCACTTGTGAAAAAATCATTCTTCCAAACCTATTTTCAGGATATTTCTCATGAAAAAGTATGGATCAATATGCCACCAGCCTATGTATTGAGCTGTAGGCTTGGAAATACGAGGGTCAGTTAATGGAGCTACAGGATCTGTTACTATTTATCGAACAATATGGCTATTTTGCTTTGTTTTTTAGTTTATGGCTAGGTATTATAGGCATGCCGCTACCAGATGAAATGATTGTCATGAGTGGTGGCTTTCTATCTTCGTTAGAAAAAATGGTCGTATGGAAATCTTTTTTACTCACTTATTTAGGCGTTGTTTCGGGGCTTTCTCTAGGCTTTGTTCTCGGTAAACTATTTGGTCATCGTGTACTCGATAAATTGGTGAAAAAGAAAAAGGCAAAATACTTACTCAAATCGAAAGAATTGCTAGATCAATATGGACGCTTTGCGTTAGTCCTGAGTTATTTTATTCCGATTGTTCGACATATTCTTCCTTACTTGGTGGGAATGAATAATATGTCTTTTAAAACATATGCCTTATTTTCCTACACAACGGGCTTTGTATGGACATTGATTTATTTTACACTTGGTTTATTATTCGGTAGCCAGATTGAGTATATTTCTGTGATTGCTACGAAATATGGTATTTACTTTGGGGTATTCATCTTGATTGTCAGCTGTTTTTATTATTTTTATATACGGAAAATAAAAAAATAGGTAAAATGGTGAAACGTGATTATTGGAAAATATTTGATTAATGGTGGGATTAGATGAGTAATGAAACAATTTTAATTGTAGATGATGAAAAGGAGATAAGAAATCTTATCGCCATTTATTTGAAAAATGAGGGGTTTCATGTGCTAGAGGCATGTGATGGAGAAGAGGGTTTGCAGTTAGTAAAGAAGCATAAGGTTCATTTAATTGTATTGGATTTGATGATGCCTAAAGTAGATGGCATTGAAATGTGTATGAAGGTAAGAGAAATAGCAGAAATGCCTATTATTATGCTGACTGCCAAATCTCAAGATATGGATAAAATTGTTGGTTTAACGATAGGTGCTGATGATTATGTGACAAAGCCCTTTAATCCGTTAGAACTGATTGCCCGCATTAAATCACAGCTTCGTCGCTATTTGAAAATGAGCGGTATTAATAGTAGCAATAATGAGGAGATGGAAGTTGGTGATTTACGTATCAATATAGCGACACATGAAGTTTTTGTGAACAATGAAAGAGTAAAGTTAACGCCAAGAGAGTTTGCTATTTTGGAATTGCTTGTTAGTAATCCAGGCATCGTCATGAGTGCAGAGCAAATCTATGAAAAAGTTTGGAAAGAGGAGGCATTTCAATCAGAAAATACTGTAATGGTACATATTCGAAAAATTCGAGAGCGAATTGAGACAAATCCAAGAAATCCTCAATATATTAAAACCGTATGGGGAGTAGGGTATAAAGTTGAAAAAGATCTTTAGGCTTTTAAAGTTCCCAAGGTTTCTAAAGCATATCGGTGTGAAAATAAAAAATAATATTCAACGTAGCATTCGTATTCAACTGTTTACAACGTTTTTATTATGTGCGCTTGGCAGCTTTTTAGTGGCACGTGCAGTAGTGCCATTTTTTGAGAATATCAATGAAACTGTGATCGTGGATTATAGTGGCAGTATGAAGATGATGTATTACCATGCACAGGATACAGCAGAATTGGCGACCCAAGAAAATAGTGTTGAAGCGTTAAGAGAATTGATTGATCAAGAAAACGGAAAAATAGAAAATGAAGAAAATGCTTTAAAAATAGTCGTCACAGATGATACAGGTAAGATCTTATATAAAACAAAGCAGGTAAAAGAGCAACAAATCGATTTACATGAAGAAATTAGGCATGTCATGGATTTTACAATGAATCAGCCTTTTGAAAATGCCTATCATGTGATCGAAACTTCTCGTAAGGAATTTACTACATTAGTGCCGTTGACCTTACAAGAAAAAAATTATTATTTCTTTGTTAGTGGGCTTCCACAGGGTGAAGCCATCACAAGTACGAGTGAAGGACCCATACCTTTTTTCATTGGTGTTATTTTGTTTATCGCATCGTTTTTCTATATAACAAAACGCAAAATGAATCAAATTGAGGCATTAGCGGAGGGGGTTATGGAAATCGCAAAAGGGAATTTAGCCTTTCGTATTGAGAAAAAAGGGCAGGATGAAATTGCTTTACTAACTGTTAATATTAATCAAATGGCAGAAGAAATCATGACAAGTATCGAGATGGAAAGAAAAATTGAGCAACAAAAAAATGATCTCATTACTAATGTTTCACATGACCTCAGAACGCCACTTACCTCGATTATGGGTTATTTACGTTTATTAAGAGAAGAGAAGTATGAGACGAAAGAGCAATATGACGAATATTTGAAAATAGCGTTTTCGAAATCCGAGCAATTAAAGAATTTAATAGATGATTTATTTGAGTATACCAAGCTAACGAATGATAAAAATTCTTTAGTGCGACAACAAGTTTGTGTAAATGAGCTGCTCGAACAACTAATGGAAGAATTAGTACCATTAGCAGAGGAAAAACAACGTATTTTTATAAAACATTTTCCAGAAAAACGAATTTTTGCGGCGCTGGATTCGGAAAAGATTGTGCGAGTATTTGATAATCTACTCATCAATGCGATCAATTATAGTACAGCTGAAGGAAAAATTATGGTTTCTCTTGAAGGACAAAAAAACCATGTGCGTATCTGTGTGGCGAATCAAAGTGATGCCTTTACATCAGAGGAGCTTAGTAGTTTATTTGAGAGATTTTATAAAAAGGATCAATCGAGATCAAATGTTACTGAGGGCTCAGGGCTTGGACTAGCGATTGCCAAGAGCATTGTGGAGCTTCACGGAGGAACGATTCACGCTAAATATAAAAACGAGACACTGTACTTTATTATCACATTGCCATTAACAGCCCAATAGCCTTGACTATAATGGAAGAATGGTAATGGCATGTTGTGTCTGTACATGTTGTGAAAGCATATCTTGCAGGGTAGCTAGGGTAGCTGTGTTTCTAATTAATAATTGGATTTCTGTCTGCTTGTATTGTCGTTGAAAGTCCATAATATAATCTGCGATGATATGTAAATTATATTGATTTTTAATCTCTACCTCGACGAAAAACGGCAGTGTTAAATCTGGCAGCTTAATACTGCCACCACGTCGAATCCAAATCGCTTCCTGCACATAGTAGCGGATAGGTAATTGGCGGTTACTAGCGATAAAAATATCCATAGAAAACTCCCTTCAGTGTCTAATTACAGCCTAAAGGAAATGCATTCAGTCGTCAAAAGAAAACATGTGAAGAGCTGTTCAGCAGAGAATGATGGGCTGAACAGCTTTTTCAATAGGGAGACGGATAGATTCGAAAAATTGTAGGATAGAATCCCAAAACTGACGGATAGAACTCTAAAACCGGTGGATAGAACCCTAAAACAGACGGATAAAACCGTCAAACCGTTGGATAGTCATAAGCTTCGATAGATTCTAAAAAATACTTTAGTATGGGGGATTGCACTTCATCCTTACGATAAATAAACCATGTAGGAATATGTGCTTGCTTGTTCTTTATCTCGTGCAATGTCAATGTTTGTGTTGCCATATATTTTTCCGCAATGGCACGAGGGAGCAAGGTAATACCTAACCCAGCAGCAACACAGCCAATAATACCGTCAAGCGTACCAAACTCCATTCGATTCTGCGGTTGAACACCGTCTTCATGTAACCAATGTTCCAAGATGGCTCGATAGGAACAGCCATGGCGGAATGTAATTACGGTGCTCCCCTCTAAATCTTGTAGATGCTTGATGGGTTTTTGCTTGCTAGATGTGAGAATAACAAGCTCTTCACAGACAAACTCTTTCATCCATATATTTTCTTTATAAACAGGTCCCGTAACAAATGCACCATCTAGTTCATAGTTTTCTACCCGTTCAATATTGTGCTGAGAGGGGCCTGTTAATATGGTGATATCCACCTGTTCATGTGCTTGATGGAATGTTGTTAACAGCGCTGGTAAATGCAGTGCAGCAGTTGTTTCCATCGAACCAATTCGTAAAACGCCTCGTTGTTCCTCTGTATCCTGTATGATTTCAAAAGATTTTTCATAGAGATGAAGCATTTTTAAGACTAACTCGTAAAATTGTTCCCCTTTTGGTGTTAGCCGTATGCCTCGATGCCCACGATAAAAAAAGGTTGTTTCGTACAGTGCCTCAAGACTTTGGATTTTCATAGAGATGTTGGATTGAGTGTAATTAAGAGCTGTGGCAGCTTTTGAAAAGCTACCAGTTTGGACGACTGTTCGAAAGATCGTTAAATCATTAATATTCATAGAGTCACCAACTATCAATTTTTTTGATACTTATTATAACGAATTGGGTCTATTTGCGATACCTAGATATTCGATATAGTGAAATAGAAGGAGTGATGTTATGCACAAGCAAACCGTTCGATATTTAATCGGTGGCGTTTTTGCTTTAGTAATTGCTATGGGCATCGGTCGTTTTTCGTATACGGTTATTTTACCGTATATGCAAGAAGCATTTGAATTTAGCCGTGCAACAGCAGGTTATTTAGCAACTAGTAATTACTTAGGCTATCTGGTTGGAGCCTGGGTGGCAGGCCGTTTACCAATAGGGAATAAACGTATTCCCTTTTTGCGAGTTGCACTTGTTATCAGCATTTTAACAACGGCGTTCATGGGTTTTACAAATGCCATCATAATATGGTACATATTACGGTTTATCTCAGGTGTTATGAGTGCTTTTATTTTTGTTGTTATGACAAGCCTTGTATTAGACCAGTTATCTAGCAGTAGGAATATGCAACTATCAGGGCTGTTTTATAGTGGGGTTGGCATGGGTATTGCATTAAGTGCCGTGATCGTTTCTCCAATACATGCCATGTTCAATTGGAATGGCACTTGGATCGCACTAGCCCTGTTTTGTTTTGTATTGTTTGTCTGGATTGTGCTATTCATCAAACCCATTCCACCAAGTAAACAACTAGCGGAAAGCCAGATAATTATTTCACAGAAAACGCCTCCTCCGTCTTGGATGAAGTGGTTAATCATCGCTTATAGCTTAGAGGGACTTGGCTATATTGTCACGGGCACATTTATTGTATCGATTGCACAGGAGTCGACAAGCTTTCATGGGGATGCAGCCTTTGTATGGTTTGCTGTGGGCGTGGCAGCAATTCCCTCATGTATCGTGTGGTCTAAGCTAGCACAGCGTTATGGTTATGTGAAAATTTTACTCATCTCTATGTTCTTGCAAGCGATAGGCATTGTTTTACCTGCATTAGCTACAAATTCGATGATCCTTTATGCTAGTGCCTTTATTTTTGGGGCAACCTTTATGGGTATTACAACGGTTGGGACAACATTAGCAAGACAAATTGTACCAGTTAATAGTCATCAAATAATAGGTTATTTAACGGCAGGCTATGCACTTGGACAAATGATTGGACCATCCATTGCAGGAACACTTGCGAATTTTACAAATAGCTATCAGTATGCATTAATCGGGGCTTCCTTAGTAGTAATGCTGGGGGCATTATGTTTAATAGGGGGCGTAAAATATGATAGTAGTAACTAAATAAAAAAGTAAGTAAGGCGCATCATGCCTTACTTACTTTTACATTAATGGATATCTCGCTTCTTAAAGTTACCACCGCGAACTTCGGATACATCAGAAATGACAACAAAAGCGCCTTCGTCAATGTCCTTAATAATCGAAACTAATTTATTTTCTTCCATACGGTTAATGACACAGTTTAAGATTTCAGTTGGTTCATTGGAGAAGCCACCACGACCATGTGTATAGGTAACACCACGTCCTAAGCGAGCTTGGATGGCATCGCCAATCTCCTCTGATTTTGCACTAACCACACGAACTTCTTTTGATTTCTCTAAACCAACTTGGATAATATCAATAACGTTTTTGGCAATATAGTAAGTTAACGCTGAGTAAAGAGCACTCTCTAAGCCAAAGATAAAGCTTGCCCCTAAGAAAATAAAGGCATTGATAAATAATATAATATCGCCGACTGAAAATGGAATCTTACGTGATAATAATACAGCTAAAACCTCTGAGCCATCTAAAGCGCCACCATTTCGTAAGACAATCCCGATACCCACACCAAGCAGCATACCACCAGATAAGACAATTAGGAGAGGATCATTTGGGCCTAAAATGGTTTTGACATCATGTAATAAAACCGTCGAAATCGATAAAGCAGCAATGCCGGCACTACTCATTAAGGCAAAGGTTTTTCCAACTTGCTTATAGCCGATATAAATGAACGGAATATTTAATACAAAGAGCAGTACGCCTAACGGGATACCAAAGAGGTGAGCACCCATAATACTAATACCTGTTACACCGCCATCAATAACCGCATTTGGAATTAATACGGCCTCTAGTCCGTAAGCGGCAATAACTGCACCAATAATTATCATAATGAATTTTCGTATATTTTCTAGTGACTTTCCTTTTTTCATAAATCTTCTCCATTTCTTTACGTCAATAGTACCTAAGGTTTTGGAATAATATTTAGAGCAATTGTTTTAGTCTCAGAACCTTTATTTGAGTCGGTCATATTATAGTATTTAGTTAATAAATCGTTTAATTCATTTTCAAAGTTTTTGAATTGATCGTTCGTTAACGTTAGGTCGATTAAAGAAAATGTTGCTAAATCTGTCGTGCTTTCTTTTTCATCAAGGGAATGCAAATAATTTTGATATTGAGATAGTAAAGCCAGTTGATAGTAGGAAATATAATTTAATTTTTGCTTGGTTGTGAGTTGGGTCCAATCCTCCTTGCTAAGTTTTGCTGCTCCTTCATTTAATGCATAAAACTTCTCTGTAACAGAACGAACTTTTCGCTCTTTCACAATTTTTATGATGTTTTCATCGACTAAAATTTGGATATGACGATATAGAGTAGCTTGTGGTACATCCTTAATGACAGAAATCATCTCCAATGTGCTTAAACCCTCTTCTTTATTGTGCATCAGAGCTTGTAAAATTTTCATTCTCACAGGGTGCATTAATACCTCTGCTTTATTGCGCATAAACCGATCCTCCTACAAGAAAATGAGATAATATCAAGGGAAGCATTCAAATGTTATCAATATGAGAACATTATCAAAAAATATACTATAGAATTTTTTTTCAGATGTACAGTAAAAAGGTAATGAAATTTATTCATCCATTTGTTATCATTATTGATAATGATAATGAAGGGGCTATAAAAATGAAATTACACTATGGTTTTGAAGACTTAAATCAAATTGATTGGGCAAGCATACTACCAATCCTTTTACCATTTGTACTCGTAGGTTTTTTACTTATCACTGTTGCACTAATTGATTTATATAATCACCGAGATACAAGAGAAAACATACTGATGTGGGCAATGATTATTTTGTTCTTTAATACAATTGGTTCTGTTCTATATTTCGTGATTGGTAGAAAGGATGTCAATAAACATGCGCTTAGAAATTAACAATATTACGAAAAAATTTAAACAGAAAGCGGCCGTGAGCGGTTTTTCAATGGTTATAGATTCGAATGAATGTGTAGGGCTTATTGGACCAAACGGGGCAGGGAAATCCACATTAATTCAGATCATTGCTGACATTCTTTATGCAGATGAAGGGGACATTGTACTTGATGGACAAAAAATTTCAAAGATGAAAAATCATATTGGATATTTACCACAGTATCCTAATTTCTTCTCGTGGATGACAGCATCTGAAACCTTATCCTTTATGGGGACACTTTCTGGTATTTCAAAAAATCAATTACAAAAAGACATTCCAATTCTTTTAGAAAAGGTTGGCTTAGGGAAAGAAGCAGATGCTCATGTTGGAACATTCTCAGGGGGTATGAAGCAGCGTCTTGGCATCGCACAAGCTTTATTACACAAGCCAGCTTTCATCATTATGGATGAACCAGTATCAGCACTAGATCCAATTGGTAGACGTGAAGTGCTGAATCTATTAAAAGCCATAAAAAAAGAAACGACCATTTTACTTTCTACGCATATATTAGGCGATGCAGAGGAAGTTTGTGAGCGCTTTGTGGTCATTAAAAATGGTTATAAAATAGAAGATGCAACAAAATTAGAGTTACTTAATCGCTATCAAGATCCAGCTATCTTTTTAATGATTCAGAAGAAAGATGTTAAGTGGCTCACAGCGATTGAACAGTTACCATATGTAAAGAAAATCGAAAGTTGCGGTGATGGTTTTAAAGTATATGTCAATCAATTGGAAGCAGATGCCCATCGATTGCTACAGTACGGATTGAATTCAAACGTGGTATTTACAAAGTTTGATCTTGGCATTCAAGAAAGCTTAGAAGAAATATTTTTAGAATTGGTGGTGTAACGTGAAGTGAATACGTTTCTAGCATTAAGTAGAAAAGAAATGAATCAAATGACAAAGGAATATAAAGTCGTTTGGCTACCAATTGTCTATATCCTCCTAGGCTTAACTCAGCCGATCATGATGTATTTTTTACCTGCCATTTTACAATCTATGGGTGGTGTTGAAGGGATTATAATTGATCCTACAATGGCAAAGCCAGGGGGAGAAGAAGTGCTTGCCTCAACCCTTAATTCGCAATTTGATCAATTAGGTATAATCATCCTTGCCATTGCAACGATGGGGATTATTCAAGGAGAAAAGGCCAATGGGATGATGGCATTTATTCTAACAAGGCCAGTATCTATCTCATCCTACTTAAATAGTAAACTCCTTACTCATTATGTTTTAGCTGTACTATGTATTACACTTGGCTATGCAATATCCTTTGGCTATACAACTTATTTATTTACCTCTGTACCGATCACTCGTGCATTGATCGCTTTAGCATTTTATTGTATTTGGCTATTGTTTGTCATTACATTTGTTGCCATGATCAGTACCTTTTTTAATAGTTCACCATTTATTGCTTTAATCAGTATTGGTGTCTTATTTATTTGTCGTTTTTGTGCTGGCTTACATCCATTCTTAGATGTAATGAATCCTGCTAGTAATAGTTTGTATGCTACCACGATATTAATGACAGGTGACGTAGAAACATGGTATGGCTTTAATATTGTTGTCACACTGTTACTTGTACTATTCATGATGGCTATCATGCATCATTTTATTGCCAAAAAGAAATTTTAATATGGAGGAAATTCTCGACAAATGAATGTAAAAATAAATCGAAGAAGTAAAATTCCGTATTATCAGCAGTTAACACAGCAGGTCCTTTTAGCAATAGTGACTGGAAATTTAACACAGGGGGACCATTTGCCTTCTATTCGTAATTTAGCAGCACAAACAGACCTCAATTTGCATACGGTTCATAAAAGCTACAAAGAGCTTCAAAGGAAAGGCATCATCACCATTAAACCGCATTCTGCAGCATTGATAATAGTAGATTCTAGTAAAGCCATGCATTTTTCCATTCAACAAGTAGCGAAGGGTGTCGAGCAAATCATGGTAGAAGCTAATAATTTGGGGATTAATGGATTTCAATTAAAGCAGATATTTCATGAATCTTTTCGAAAATATTATGCGGATAGTTAAAACAGCGTGAAAGAGATGGCTTCCAAAAATAGGCCATCTCTTTGCTGTCTTTATATCAAAAATACCGCTACAATCGTTGTCACAACCAGTCCAATGACTACTGGAATTAAGTTACGCCTTGCCAGCTCAAATGGGCTGACATTACAAATAGCAGCGGCTGGGATTAATGCCCATGGAATTAGTGTACCGCCACCAACCCAAATAGCTGTGATTTGCCCTAAAGCTGTTAAAGTTGCCGTTCCTTCACCAATGGCATTGCCGAACAAACTGCCAACAGAGCCAGCCAGAGAAATTCCTGAGAAGCCAGAACCATCTAATCCTGTAATAGCGCCAACAACTGCTAGCGTGACAACGGCAATTTCCTTTGTTAACGGAACGATTGCTGCAAGACCTACACCAAGATCATTGACAATACCGTGTGAGGTAGCGGGAAGGTGATCACCAAGAATTTGTGTAAAGCCAGCATCTCCAAGATAAAAGAAAGCAGCAATTGGAATTACAGGTCCGAAGACTTTAAAGCCGAATTGAAATCCTTGAATCAAATAACTTGTTGTTTTTTCTAGTCCCTCTGATTTATGAGCAACAACACTAAGCAACAATAGAATAAAAACAGAGGTTCCCCCAATTAAAGCCGTAGCATCGCCACCTTGCAATTTAAAAACAGACATTGCAACAACATCCAAGATGAAAGCTATAGGAATAAGTACAGCAAAGAATCGTTTTTGCCCGATCGATAGTAAATTTTCCTCCATTGCTTGTGTACTATCTTCGTCTTCCTTGCTGGCAGTGTTTAAAAGTAAAGTGCCTCGTTTCATATCACGTCGTAAGAAAATATAAGCAACAATTGTCGTCACAACGCCCATTGTGATAACAAGTGGAATACTGGCTGAAACAACATCGCCAACAGGGATACCAGCAGCATCAGCCGTTAATTTTGGAGCCCCTTGAATGACAAAATCACTCGATAACGCAATACCATGCCCAAATAAGTTCATCGCCATGGCAACACCTAGTGCTGGGAGACCAGCCCGAATCGCAACAGGTAAGAGCACCGCCCCTAACAGAGCCACTGCAGGTGATGGCCAGAAAAACCAAGAAATAAACATCATTAATAGTCCAATCGTCCAATAAGCTAGTGCTGGTGTTTTAATGATCTTTGTGAAAGGTGCAACCATAACCTCATTAATACCTGAAGACATCATGACTCGACTCATCGCCACGATAATCGAAATAATAAGAATCGTTGATAACAGCTCTGTTATGGCATAAATAAAGCTGTTAAACACACCACTTATGGACGAAGTAAAATCGCCAGTCGCAACAATCGCTAGCAAAAAGATGCCTACTACACAAATGAGGGTGGTATCGCGACGTTTAACCATAAAACCGATGATGAGCACAATAAAAACAACGTAAATCCAATGGAGAGCTGTGAATTCAATCCCCATATGTTTCCCCCTCAATAATCTGATTCTATAGAATATGAAGAGAAAAAAAGATGGTGATGATTTTGAAAAATTTCACCTAAGGGGTTGAAGAAGCTAGTGTTTTTAAATCCAATTTTCTAGGAATAGTTATGCTCGAAACAAGATAATTGAAAGAAATGAATTTATAGATTAAAATACTTTTATAGATTATCGATAATCTATAATATATAACGCTTTTAGCTAATCACCCTATACACTGAACTATGTTAAAATAAAAAGATATAAATTTATTGGAGTGGTTTAATGGGGTTTGATGAAAATTCAATTTCAAAAAAAACAATTTCTGAGCAGATAGCGGAACGATTATTATTTCGCATATTTTCTGGTTATTATGAACAAGGTCAGCGCTTAATCGAAGCGGAAATTGCAAAGGAGTTACAAGTAAGTCATGCACCTGTCCGTGAAGCCCTTTATCTTTTACAAAAAGATGGTGTAGTTGAAAAAGTACAACATAAAGGTGTAAGAGTAAAGATTATAACGGATCAGGAATTAAAGGATTATTTGGAAGCGCTTTATCATCTATTGGATATTGCACTTACCGAGTGTGAATCTAAATGGACTGCCGATTTGCAAAATGAACTATTACTTCGTTTTGAAGCGATGAAACAAAGAAAGTCTGCTGAAAATATTTATGAATATGTTGTTTCGTTTGCTCACTTGCTACAATTGTTTTTTGATGTTACAGGAAATATTGCCATGCTACGATTCTTTAAAGAAACAATATTTGTTACAAATGTAGCTGCACAAACAAAATGGAAAATGAATCTAGTTGAATCCTACCATATGTCCATCAATACATTTATCAAGTGTATAGAAGTGTCGGATTTTGAAAATGCACGAATGGCTATTAAGGATGTTATTTTATGGTACCAATTTAAATAATTTTTTGGGGGTAACATAAATGAAAGCTGCAGTTTGGCATGGTGTGAAAGATATTAGAGTCGAAGAGGTTGAATTACGAGCTTTAAGAGAAGAAGAAGTGAAAGTAAAAGTAGCATGGGCTGGTATTTGTGGAAGTGACTTACATGAATACGAAGAGGGTCCGGTTTTCGTACCAGTTGATGTAAAAGCTGAATTAACAGGTGAAGTTGCCCCACTTACAATGGGACATGAATTTGCTGGTATCATCGAAGAAGTTGGCTCTAAGGTTACTGACTTTAAGGCAGGGGACCGAGTTGTCATCAATCCTACACTAACGTATAGAAATAAACATGAAGATGTCGATCGTTATGATGGATTTAACTTCATTGGCTTACATGGAAACGGTGGATTTGCGGATTATGTTAATGTCCCTGTAACAAATGTACACCGTTTAGCAGATAACTTAACATTACAAGATGGTGCACTGGTAGAACCAATGGCTGTTGCTGTACAAGCTGTCAAAGATGCTGGGGTTACATTAGGGGATTCTGTTGCTGTATTTGGGGCTGGACCAATTGGATTATTAACAGTAATCGCTGCAAAAGCATCTGGTGCTAGTAAAGTTATCGTATTAGATTTATCGGATGAACGATTAGAAAAGGCAAAAGAATTAGGTGCAACCCATGCTATTAACTCAGGTAAAGAAAATCCTGTACAAGCTGTTCGCGCGATTGTTGCAGATGGGGTTGATGTATCCTTTGAAGTGGCGGGAGTTGCTCCTACATTTAAACAAGCAATTGATGTAACAAAACCTCGTGGAAACATGATGATTGTTTCGATTTTTGCAAGACCAATCGAATGGAATCCAATGCAACTTACAAACACGGGTGTTAATGTATTATCTTCCATTGTTTATACACCGTCCATTTTCCAAAGAACAATTGATGCAATGAGCGCTGGTCAACTAAATCCACAAGGGATCATCACAAGCCAAATTGAACTAGATGAGATTGTTGAAAAAGGATTCAAAACGTTAACAAATGACAAAACACAATCTAAAATTTTAGTCGAGATAAGTGGAGAAAATTAATAAAATTGATAGGAGTATGGTTTATGACAGCCATGCTCTTTTTTTATAGTCTGGAGGAGCATGGAGCTTAAGAAAAAATGACAAAAGGAATCGAGAATGAACTTCTCGACTCTTCAGTAATATAACCTACTCTCTTTCTCTTGCTCTCTGTGTGTCTCTAATATTCTTTTGAACCGTGATGGATGCAAATAAACTAAGAACAAATGACATACCATAAAACCCTTTTTCGCTTAAAACAATACTGCCAGCATTATATAACCCAATGCCCATTAATGAAATAGATACAATAAGTGCAACCCAACTAATACCATAGTAAATATTAGTGACAGGTATTCCCTCTTCTTTATCTCTTACTGCTTTTTGTAAAGATATTGCTGAATAGAGTCCAAATACTAAAACAGCTAAGTAATATCCTTTCTCGTTTAGTTGCATCGTTGCATTAAACAAGCCTATAAAATAAGCAGTAACACCTACTAACAATGCAGCCCAGGAAGCCCCTTTGAAAGCAGCAGTAGGTTCTCCCTCTTTTCTTTCTACTTTGATTTTCGGATCAGGCTGTTTTCCCTTATCTAATGAGTTCTCATTTTGATCAGACAATGAATCGTTCTCCTCCTTCTATCACTGTATAAAAACATTCTATCATTCTACAGGGATGTTATGAGAATAGAAATTTCTCTAAATCTCGCTTTTTAATAATAAAATAACTTTTCTTAAAGGAGGCAGCTTTAAATTGGACCACTATTTCGCGGGAATATGAGAGTCAATGTGGCTTCATCAAATCTGAAGGCACTCTTATCATTCCTTGGTACATTTGTGCTCTTCACCTAGAACAATCTTTTGCTGTCCTTCGTTGCAATTATTTTGTAGAGATAGGAGCTAGATGTATAACTTTTTTTCATATTATTCAAATTGACAGCTGAATATGTTAGTGGATGTGGTAGCGTATTATTGCTGTGTCCACTGCTTTTTTCTATTCGTGGCAGCTCTGAACGAAATAATTGAAATGGTTGATAAAGCTGTGAAAACCACCGTTTATAGATGAAATTAAATCGCTAGTCTGATCACTTAGAAACCGATTGCGCCACTGCAACCAACCTTTTTACCCCTTCTCTTAGCTGTTTTTCATTTGCATAAGAATAGCTCAAACGTATCCAGGAAGATAGTTGTTTTAATGGATCACAAATTTGACCTGGCACAAAGGATATCGATTGTTCGATGCTTTTGGATAATAATAATTCAGTTGGAAGTTTATCGGGGAGCTGCACCCATAAATTCAAACCGCCTTTTGGGCTGATCCATCGCCAACCTGTTACTGCTAGCTCTTCCTCCATGATTTCTTTTCGGATCTGTAGGGCAATCCGAATTTTCTCCAAGTGCTGCTGCAACCTTAGTGAGGAAAAGTAATGGAGAAAAATTTTTTGATTGAGAAGTGGTGAGCCATTATCAGCTAACGATTTTTCTGTTAGTAGTGAGTTCATTAATGATGATGGACAAATAACAGTCGCTATTCTCAAACCAGGAGAGATATATTTGCAAAAACTTCGGATATAAATGACTGTCCCAGCACTATCATATGTGTAAATTGGTGGTGGCGGGGCTTCATCAAAATAGATGTCGTGATAGGCATCGTCTTCTATTAATAAAAATCGATAGTGTTCAGCTAATTCTACTAATCTTTTACGCTGCTCAACAGGAACAGTATAACCTGTTGGGTTATGGAATGTGGGGTTGAGATAAAATAGGCGTGGCTTGTATTGTTTAATATAGTATTCAACCTGTTCTAAATCGTAGCCCTCAGGATGGATATCAAACGTTACAATCTGTGCCCCCTGTGCTCTAAAAATATCAATCGCTGCACTATAGCTTGGACGTTCAAATAAAACAACGTCTCTTGGCTTAATAAAAGCTTGAGCGATTAAGTGAATGGCTTGCTGTGAGCCAGAAGTAATTAACAGATCATCTGCACTGAGATGAGTTTTATACTGGTTGATAAAATACTGAGAGAGTGTTTCACGCAGCTCTAAATCACCTTGTACAGTTGAGTAGGTTGCCAGTACTTTGGGATGAAGGTCAAACACTTCCTTCACGTAATCTGAAAAATAATGATTAGGCAAAAGATTGGGATCAATCAATGCCTGAGAAAAATGATAGGAAACAGCTGGTTGATGGATTTCGGATAAATGATTTTTTTTTACGTATGCTGAAACAATGGGGTTGTCCTGATCTAGATATTCAAGGTTTTTCGTTACATTTGATTGGACAAAATAGCCTGCTTTATCTTTTACATAAACTTTGTCATGCTGTTTCAGTAATTGATAAGCCTTTAATACCGTTAGTCGATGAACATTCATTTCAGATGCTAATTGCCGAACGGAGGGAAGCTTTTCATGTTCTTTCCATTCTTTACGTTCTATTCGGTGCAGTACATCATCATAGACTTTCTTAAAAAGATAATCTTCATTTTGAATTGCTTTACCCACATCGATTCCTCCTATTCAAAACGATTGTACCACGAACCTATCTAATCTGTTCTATCCTTTTCAATCTGTTCTGTCCTCCTTCTTTTATGATAGAAAAAGAGGAGGAGTTTGATATGGTAATGATTAATTATTTCTTTATGTGTTTGATTTTTGGGACAACATTTTTAGCAATTAAAATTGGTGTAGATGCAGGAGTGCCTCCGTTTTTATCAGCTGGCCTTCGTTTTTTCATTGCTGGTTTGCTACTATTTAGTTTTATGGTTTGGAGAGAAAAAACGACAATCCGGTTATTATTTCGGAAAGAGATGCTTTTTACAGGAGTGGGTTTAACCTTTGGGACGTTTGCCACGTTATACTGGGCAGAACAGTATGTGACATCTGGAATCGCAGCTGTTTTATCTGCTACAGGTCCGATGATGATCATCGTTATTCAGACATTCCTTTTGAAGCAAAAAGGAAATCGGAAATCATTCATTGGTTGTGTCGTCGGAGTTATTGGTGTCACGTTCTTGCTCTTACCTAGTTTTTCAATTGAGATTAGTCCCCTCTGGATGGTTGGATGTTTCGCCATTCTATTAGGTGAAGTTTTTTACGCATCTGGAACGATTTATACGAAGCATGTCATCCGAAAATTTGAAACGACATCCCCGATTGCTTTAAATGCAGCACAAATGATGCATGGAGGGATTTTATTAATCATTTTGTCACTTTTTACTGAGAACATTCAGCTTCATTATCTTTTAAGCCCAACTTCAATTGGCTCTCTTTTTTATTTAATTATTTTTGGTTCAATGATTGGTCATAGTATTTATTATTGGCTTGTTTCACGGACAAATCCTGTTTTTCCTTCTACATGGCTATATATATCACCAGTCATTGCCGTTATATTAGGCGTTACCTTCTATCATGAATATATTTCGTGGCTAACAGGCATAGGTACTCTGATAATTATTGTGGGAACGATTCTAGTCAATTTCGAAACATTGAGAGAGTTCCTTTGGCGCAAGAGGACTATTCTTCGTGATGTAAAAAATTAACATATTATTGAATGATAAAATCTACTTATAAAGGGGAAGAAAATTATGAAAGTTTCTAAGGGAGTAGAGATTCTGGAGCTTGATTTTAATGGAGCCATTATTCATCCAACTCTTATATGGGATCAGGAGATGGCTGTTTTAATTGACACTGGATGCTCAGGTCAAATGGAAGATTTTTGCATAGCAATGGAGAAGGTAGGCGTGTCGTTCGATCAACTAAAAGTTGTGATTTTGACACATCAGGATATAGATCATATAGGCAGTCTCCCTGAGATATTGCAAAATTGCGGAAGTAATATAAAAGTTTATGCGCACGAATTAGATAAGCCCTATATTCAGGGGGAATTACCACTTTTGAAAGATGGGCACATAGCGAACCCACCTATGGGGAAAGTGGATGAGACCTTGAAAGACGGTCAAGAATTACCATATTGTGGGGGGATACGAGTTATCCATACGCCAGGACATAGGCCTGGCCATATTAGTTTATATTTGAAGCAAAGTAAAACGCTTGTTGCTGGCGATTCAATGTATAGCGTAAACGGAACACTGGGGGGAATTCATGCTCCAACCACTTTGGATATAGAGGTTGCTCAACAATCTTTAAAGAAATATGTAGACCTAGACATTGAATCCGTGATTTGTTACCACGGAGGATTATGTAAGGTAGATATAAAAGAGCAGATTCAAAAGCTTTGAATCTTACAAGGTTCCTTGGTACGCCAAGTGCTGGGAGGCTCGCTCGAATCGTAACAGTACTCACAGGTTTGTAAAACATCTGTTTAATTGTTAGCCAGCTCATGTTATAATGAGGCGCTTAAGATCTTTTTTATAACGGATGCCAAGAAAAGCCTCCGCAGAACGATCAAATATGGAGGTGTAAGAGAATGAATAAACGTTGGACGATTGGTGAAATTCAGAAATTTGTTGAGAACAATTCAGAAAGTAAGTTGTTAACGACGGAATATCATGGTTTTTCTCAAAAGTTACTATTTAAATGTGCATGTGGTAGTAACTTTGAAAAAACATTTACGAAATTTAAAAATAAAAATCAACGAAAATGTGATGTATGCCAACCACCAAAAGAGTCACGCTAAACGCATTGCCGATTTTTATTAAAGAGAAATTAAGATTCTTTTGATGCTGCTTTGTACCCTTAAAGCTGTATCAAAAGAATCTTTTTTATTCAAGCAAATCTTTTAATTGTTGACTATCTATGTTCTTAGTTAACTGTAAAAATTATGTTAGTAGTCTTCTAGGACAGGAGGAGTCGAATTCCTTGTTTCGATATTATTAATTTATGTCTCTTTATTAGGCTACTCCTTGTTCTAATAACCATTTAAATAATTTTTGCACGAATTTAGAATCTGTAGTATGACTCCTAGTTCATAGCACGTGCATGTACTTGTTAAGTAGCAACATAACTCGTCCTATCAAAAATAAAATTTAATAAAAAACACTGTATTACTAAATTTTTCGATATAAAATTCTTTTTGAAAACATCAAAAGTCGATTTAGTTTGTAGCAATTTCTAGAAGCCTACCTAAAAATGTGTAGTTTTTTCATGAAAACGAATTTGTTTCTTCTCTTTTTGTATTATGAATATTTGAGGGAAGAAAACTCCAAATAAAATACAAAGAATCCCAATCCATTGTAAAGGCGATACGACTTCATGGACAAGTGTAATTGAAGCAATAACTGCTGTAGGGAGTTCGACAGCTCCTAAAATTGTACCTAAACCCGTCCCAACCTTTGGTACACCAATTGAAAAACAAATGACTGGTATAACAACACCAAAGAAACCTAAAATTAAAGCATATTTCCATAATCCAGCCTGCAGTGTACCATCAATCAAGTATGTTGGGGGAAAAGTTAAGCAAACAAAAAGGGTTGCACTTGTTGTCATCAGAAAGCTTTTTGAGTAAATTGGAACATCAGTAGATACACGTCCACTTGCAAATATATACATGGAAAAAGTTATAGCTGCTAGTAACCCAAAGATGATTCCTTTTGTTGATAATTCTTGTCCTGTTCCATCAAATACACCCCCAGCAAATACCGTTCCTACAAATAAGATGGTAATGGACAATACTTTGTCGCGGCTTGGCAAGGTTTTATTGGCAATTGCTTCCATTAGGACACCCATCCAAGTGAATTGAAATAACAATACAATTGCAATTGATGCAGGTAGTTCTTTTACAGAAAGCCCATAAAAAATACTAGTTAAACTCATTGTTATCCCAACTGCTAACAATGATAATATATTTTTTAAGGATACTTTATGACGAGAAAAGGTAACAACGAGTAATAATAGTCCAAACCAGCCAAATATATATTGTCCACCTAAAAGTTCAGGAAAAGAAAATCCATCTAAAAATCCAATTTTAAGTATGGATGATAGGACCCCATAGCTACAGGCACCCAATAAAACCACTAAAGAAAACTTTAATTTATTCAAAAAATCCCTCCAAAAAATAAAAATCCCGTCGTCTATTTATAGACGACGGGCGAATGAAACAGAGAAAAAACTCTACAAAATTCCGCCACTCACAAATTTGTGTGAGTTTGCGTATCAAATTATAAATATTGTATACAAAAGTTTTCTAGAAATCAACAGCTATTTTTAATACATGCAATCTTTAAGTTTAGTAATATAACGTTGGTATTTATAAATTGAAAGAAGTAAAACCATTTTAGTTATAAATTCAATAAAGAAGGCAAAGACAATATAAGAATTTCTTAGAAACTCATAAGCATAATGTTAAAAATGAATACCCATCTTAACTCTGTATAAAGATATAAATCTACCTGTGAAATATCGTAACTTTTTGTTATTTTGTGATCAACAGGGTTGGATTATTCATGAAATAGTGGATAAAAGCCAAACCCTTGATATATCTGGGTTTGGCTTTTTTGTCATTTTTAAAATTAGACTTTCTTCTACTGGGGAATTCATTATTAACGAAAAAAAAGATTGTAAAATAACAATCAGTGATATATATTGGAGATTATGATTTTTTTCGACATCTCAAAATCATAAACAAAATTTCATTTATATACAAGTTTTGAGAGGGAAGTGAATAATCAAGATGTATCTTTATCCCCTATTAGTAGTGATTGCAGCTAGTAGTTTTGGTATCGTTTCAACTATTATAAAACTGGCAATGCGTAGTGGTTTTTCTGTCTCCGAGGCCGTTACAAGTCAGTTTTTTATCGGCTTTTGTATAGCAGTATGTATCTTCTTACTTACAAATAGATCGAAATTTAGCTTTAAAGGCGTTAAAATCCTTGTATTTGCAGGCGTTTTAACAGGGTTAACAAATATTTTATATGGTCATTCTTTGAACTTTTTGCCTGCTTCCTTGGCGGTTGTACTACTGTTTCAATTTACATGGATTGGCATGTTGATATCTTGTATCACAAAACGACAATTCCCAAGCAAAATTGAATTCATCTCTTTAATTATATTGGTAGCTGGAACCATACCAGCTGCTGGCATAATTGACGTAGATTTATCTCAAATACCTTTTCAAGGGTGGTTATGGGGGTTAGCGGCTGCTCTTTGTTATTCCTTATTTTTATATGTGAACGGAAAGGCAACTGCAAGTATGACAACTTCTAACCGTTTAGTATTGGTTTCTTTCTTTGCTTTCACGATTACGGCGGTTTTTCAGTCTCCAGAAATTATTTGGAATGGTACTTTGTTTAACGAAGGACTTTGGATTTACGGATTGGCATTAGGGTTATTCGGCATGATTATACCAGTTTTCTTATTCACGATTGCAGTTCCTAAAGTTGGATTAGGTATGTCATCCATATTGAGTGCTGTTGAATTGCCAATAGCGGTGATGGTATCAGTTATCCTACTAAGCGAAACGGTTACAACTTTGCAAATAGCAGGTATCGTAACGATCGTTATCGGTATAAGTTTACCAACATTACTAGAAAAAGATGGATTGTTAAGAAACGTCAAAACTAAATACAAAAAATCCAGTAAAGAAGTAGCAAAAGGATCTTCGATTTGAAGAGCCTTCAGAATGAAGACAAACACATTGTTCAATTAAAAAATGTGTTTGTTTTTTTATCTATTTTTGAATTAAAACACCGAAATAGGCAAAAAATAGAGTCCTTTTGGTCTCTTAATTTGGGGATGTTTGCTAAGTTTTTTATATTTAGACAAGCAAAAGTAAGACCCATTTTCATGTGCATTTTTTCATCTTCGAATAGTGAAGACCAGAAATTCTTTAGCTGTTCCAAATAATCGTTAATTTATCATAAAGAAAAATAAAAGTTCTATTTTATCAAGAAAAAAAGACAAAGTATCGAATAATCAGATACTTTGTCTACAGTCTGAGGTTGAGAGATTTTATTCGGTGTTTTTTTATTTTCACTCCATATTTTCTACATTTAAATACTTAGTTTCACAGTAATAGCCTTTGCCGCCAACATAAACTTTTTCTATTTTATGGTTATTGGTTGCTAATTTAACTAATATTTCGGAAGGCGAGTGTAAAGAATAGCCTTGTTCAAATACATAGATTTCTTTTTGCAAGTTGTGCTGTTCATAAAGGTAGCAAGCTAATGCACCGTTTGAAGTTCCAGTCGCTGCTTCTTCATTGATATCGTATAGTGGAGCGAAATTTCTGCATATTATTCGATCGTCATTAAAAGTATATAGATGCATCCCGACAACATGATAATCCTTGCTGATTTCTTTAATGTTTTCAAAATTAGGTTGCAGTGCATGTAATTGTGTTTCACTTGTTATAGGAATTAAAATATCTTTTAAGCCCGTGGAGACAATTTGAATCGGGTATTTATAGTCTATAGCTTTAATGTCAATACAGTCGATAAACTTGTTTGGAGATACAACATCATAAAATTTCGGTTTGTTTTGTTCCATGAATATGATGTCATCTTTTATCGTAATAGTAAGAACACCGCTGTTTGTTTCAATCGTATAGCGATCCTTGAAAAGTTTATTTAAATGCATCAGTATCGTGAAAGAGCCAATTGTGGCATGACCACATAAATCAACTTCCTCTTTTGGTGTAAAATACTCAAATTTATAATCAGCTATTTCAGATTCTGATATAAATGCGGTTTCCGCATAGCCCAGTTGTTTGGCTATTGCCATTTTTTGAGTAGTGGTCAATGTATTCTCAATAAATACTACTCCTGCTTTATTTCCGCCTTTATGATCCTTGCTAAATGCACTTGCAACATAAACGGATATTTTCATAAGACACCTTCCTTCCTCACGTATAGAAAATTGTAGCATAGAAAGCATGACGTATAAATGTTGTTGGATAAATTTGCTATAAAGCAAGAGATAAACTATTTTTTAGCATCTGAACTCTCCAAAAGTAGTTTGTCTACAGTCTGAAGGGTCTTCGATTTGAAGATCCTTTTTTTATGTCAATTCAGCAATGCCATAACAAAAGGATCATTGGTTCCTTTCTGTAATTGATCATGCCGTAATATTTTTTTGTTCATACTCCGTTCATATTGTTGTCATAGGTAGTACACCTTCATTGTATAAGCTATCCTTAACGGTTTGCGAAAATAGCCAGGATACACTGATATGGAGAAGAGATAACGAAAGGGAGGTGTGGTACGAGAACAAAGGAGAAAACGGCTATCGCTTGCCGTTCTACACCCTCGTGCCAATATAATGAAAAAAACGATCACCATTATAAGTAAAATAATAGTGGGTTTAGTTATAGCCATACTACTTTTTTTAGCAATTGTCTTTCTTGTTAATATTGTCTGCAGCAAGATGGAGCAAGGAAAACTAGAAACTTATGGTCAGTCTGTAACCGTAGATGGGAAAAAAATGAATGTCTTCATTCAGGGAGAAGGCGAAGAAACCGTCGTCCTCTTACCTGGTTATGGAACAGCGGCACCAGCACTTGATTTTAAATTATTAGTAGATGAATTATCCCCTTTTTACAAGGTTGTTGTTATTGAGCCTTTTGGATATGGATTAAGTGATCTAACTGAAAAAGAACGAAGCACAGAGAATATTGTCAGTGAAATACATGAAGCTTTACAGCGACTTCATATTGAGCGTTATATTCTAATGGGCCACTCCATTTCAGGCCTTTATGGATTGGATTATGTGAACAAATATCCAAACGAAGTGAGTGCATTTGTCGGGCTCGATAGTAGTGTTCCAACGATAAGCGAGAAAAAGATTGAGTCTTCAATAATAACTACTTTAAAACTACTTAAAAAATCAGGTTTAGCTAGATTGCAAGTGAAGCTAAGTGATGACCCATATGCCGTACTACCATATGAGGAAAAAACAAAAGAACAAATGAAAATTCTTAAGCATAAAAACATGTATAATACCAGCCAATTAAATGAAGCTGAAACGATGTATGCAAATTTTAAAGCAGCTGAAAATTTATTATTTCCTAAAAATATTCCGGTTATTTTCTTTATACAAGCGAATTATCCAGTAACGGATAGGTGGATACCAGAGCATAAAAAACAAATAGAAGATTCTGTACATGGAAAAGTGATGACATTTGAAGGGGATCATTATTTATATCGTACTAAAGCAAAAGAAATCGTTGAAAACTTTAGGGAATTTATGAAAGAGGAAAAGTGAATGTACTGAGAAAAATTTTTCATTTCTAAATTGCTTAGTAGTGAAGTATTTTGTGTGTAAGAGCAGCAAGTATATTATTTTGCCCCCAATTATATGCTAGTCTCGAAACAAATAACCAGGCGCTCAAATGAGAACCTGGTCTTTTTTTAACTTTTTGATGTATTTATAAATATAACTATCTATGTCTAGATCTCTGACCGGAAGTTGTTACCAAGCTTGCTACCCAGACCAAAATAATGACGAAAATTATAAATTAGGGGACTCCATTTATTTGGATCAATATGATTTTCTTCTATAATTATATCTTCATGGGCATGTACATGTATCGTTTGTGTTTCGACGATTGCAAAACTAGGCGCATAATCAGGGATACGAATATGTTTTACCTGAGCTTCGATTTGAATTGGACACTCCATAATTCGAGTAGGAATAACCGTTGTAGACCCAATTGGTGTTAAGCCACTAATATCAAATTTCTCTTTTCTATATGTAAAGCCAATCTGTTTCTTAAAATCTGGGACTGGATTTTTTCCTGTGTAAGGAGCTAACTGTTCCACGTTCTCCCATAGTGAGGGATCAGGAATATTCAGGACACATTCAGGATGTCGCTCTAAATTTTCAATTGCTTTTCCACCGAGGCCAATACCTAAGACAATACAGTCTCCTAATGCCCAAGAAGAAGATAAAGGGCTAATATTCACAGTTCCATCCTCATTTAATGTACTCAGTAAAATTACAGGAAATCCATAATATAATATTTTAGGATTTATCATTTTTGTATTTGGCATTTGTTTCATTATTTTAGTTCCTCCCGCAAAATGTTTTCACTGTCAGAACCCATTGTAAAATATAAACATTTCGACGAGCATCGAAGTGTGGAATACAAAAAAGGACCACTACAATTTTAATGTAGTGGTCCCATGTTGTTGCAAAAAGATGATGTCAACGGCAGAAAAGAAACTTTGCAAGGTGAGGGGTTGATTTCCGTTCCGCCAGCGTCCTTTCCAGAGGGCGTTCGATGTGCCGCTTCACTCACGCTCGCTCCACTCCAATCAAGCATTCTGCAAAGTGACTTTACTTTTTTTCATAGTAGCATAGCGATCAAATCGCCCATTAACTGTATTCTTAGAGGGGATAAACTCTTATTTTCAATGTAGAGAAGAGATGAATGACAACACCCTTCCATAAAATGAGTAGTGAAGACCTTCCCTTTATTTGAAAACTTTTGCTAAAAAGGTAACACTTTTGTGGGTTGGAGTGGAAGGCTACTTGACTCCCGTGGGATCGCGAGACAGGCGAGCCCCTAAGCGGAGGAAGCGGCTCGGCGCTCGCCCACAGGAAAGCAAGTAGCCTACAACGGAAACCATTTTCACCTTTCACAAAAATTCTATTGATGGTTTTGTTTTTCAACAATATGAAGGGACCACTCCAACTTAACAGTAGTGGTCCCTTGTGTTTTTTATCTTAATGATAAGCCGATAGGAATGCAAAGTGGTGTTTGATCTACTGGATTTTCAATAATACAGCAATCTAATCCAAATACATCCTTAATCATGCTCTTGGTAAATACTTTTTCAGGCGATCCTTCTTGATAAATTTTCCCCTTAACAATGCTAATGAGATGATCCGCATATTGTGCTGCTTGATTTAGATCATGTAAAACCATGACAATTGTTCGTCCGTGAGTAATATTTAAATCACGTAGTAATTCTAGTATCTCAATTTGATGCGCCAAATCTAAATAGGTTGTTGGCTCATCTAATAATAGTAGATCTGTGTCTTGTGCTAAAGCCATTGAAATCCATGCCCTTTGCCTTTGTCCCCCAGATAGCTCATCCAATGTACGATCCACAAAATCAGTCATTTTGGTTGCTAATAATGCGCGGTTTACAATCGCATCATCTTCCAGCGTTTGTCTAGACAATAGACCTTTATGTGGATGTCTACCATAATAACATAGGTCTTTAACCGTTATATCTTCTGGAGCTTCTGGACCTTGAGGTAAAATAGCCAATTTCTTAGCAACTTCTTTGGACGACTGCTGCTGAATCGCCTTACCATCTAAATAAACCATTCCTTCTTGAGGTGTTAATAATCTAGCTAAGGAACGCAAAATAGTAGATTTTCCACAGCCATTAGCCCCAATAATAACACTAATCTTACCTTCAGGAACGACTAAATTTATATTATCAAGGATTTGAGATGATCCATAGGAGAGAGAAAGATGCTCTGCTGATAATGTTGTCATAAATGCTCACCTTCTTATGCCTTTTTTCGTTCAGAACGTAATAAATATAAAAAATAGGGTGCACCAATCACTGCTGTAATAATTCCAGCAGGTATTTCTATTGGAGGGAAGAGACCTCTACCCAGGCTATCAGCAACTAATAGAAGAATAGCACCAAAGAGAGCGGAAGCAGGAAGTAGCACTTTAAATTTAGATCCTACAATTCTTCTGGCAATATGAGGAGCGATTAAACCGATAAATCCAATAGAACCTACTGTCGCTACACATACGCCAGTTAACACAACTGAAACACCTAGTAAAATATAGCGCAGGAATTTTGAGCGTTCACCGAGACCAGTAGCTATATCATCACCAAGGCTTAGAATATCTAATTTAGAAGTTAATCCAATTAGTAGGGGGATAAGAATGAGGCATGGAAGCAGGATATATACTTGATCCCATCCTCTTGCCCATAGACTGCCCGTCAACCATAAAAGAGTCGCACTTACATCATCTGGAAACTTAATCATAAAATACTCTATCCCTGCTTGACATATTGCACCTAGAGCTATTCCTACTAAAGCGAGTGTATTTGGTTGAGCCCCTTTTTTATAAACAAACAGCATTAGAATGACAGCAATGATAGCTGCTCCTATAAAAGCTGCAAGGGGAAGAAAAATAATGGGTGACGCTGGAAATAGAACGATAATGATAACGGCTGCTAATCCGGCTCCTTTCGTAACGCCGATTACATCAGGAGATGCCAATGGGTTACGGAGGATTCCTTGCAAAATCGCTCCAGCGGTTGCTAATCCAGATCCTACGATGATAGCGATTATAATACGAGGAATCCGATAATTGCTTAATATAAATTTTTGACTTGATGTTCCTTCTCCAATTAAATTTTGAATGATTTCTGACGGTGTAATGTAAATGGCTCCTAAGCCTAGACTTATAATAGATAAAATGAGGATGATTATTAATAGCACTAGAAGAATAAAATTAGGATGAACATTGCGTTGTAGCATAAATTTTTGTTTATTTTTCATTGCTTAATATTCCTTCCTCTCTTTGCTAAATAAAGGAAGAATGGTGCCCCGATAATAGCTGTCACAATACCAACAGGCGATTCAAAAGGATAAGCGATAAATCGAGCGAGAATATCTGCGTAAACTAAAAGTAAAGCTCCATATAGTGCAGAGAATGGAATGATTCTTTTATAATCTCCTCCCACTAATCTTCTAACAATATGAGGAATAATTAATCCAACAAAGCCTATCGGACCTGCGACCGCTACAGAAGAGCCAGCCAAAATAATGACTAGGATTCCAGCTAGCATACGGATACGATTTACTTGTTGCCCAAGCCCTTGAGCAGTACTTTCTCCTAGGACAAGAATCGAAATAGACCTTGAAAGTAATAAGGCAATGAATAGTCCTGAAATAGACCAGGGAAGAATGATCATAACATGTGTCCATGATTTTCCGTTAATTGATCCTACTAGCCAATACAGAACATCCTTTGCTTGCTCACTAAAAATAATGATTCCTTGTGTTAAAGAGGATAAAAGGAAGTGTACGGCAATTCCAGCTAACGCTAGTTTTACATGTGTCATTCCTCCTCCAGATGCAAAGGAATAGACTGTTATTCCTCCAACTGCTGCCCCGATAAATGCAGAGAAAACGAGAGATGGGGAAGAGAGGGAAGGAAAGAGAGCAAAAGCAGTGACAATAAAGAATGAAGCCCCCGCATTCACACCAAATACTTGAGGGGAGGCTAATGAGTTTCGAGTAATGGCCTGCATAAGAGCACCGGCTACGGCTAAATTTGCACCGACTAATGCTCCGATGATAGCTCGAGGCAATCGAAGGGTTTGTATAATTAACTGTTCCTTTGATGGATTTATCTCGAAAAAAGATTTCAATATCATTACTAGATCAATATCTGCTATTCCTACAGAAACACTAATGATAATTCCTAACATCAATAAAACGATTGCAGTTATTGCTGTACTATATATTTTTACTTTAGCTTTAACTATAGATTCCATTAACTACAACACACTTTCTTACAAAATATAAGATCTACTAGAAAAAGAAGTAAGTAGGGTATCTTACTTACTTCTCTTTTGTTTGCTTTATTTTTCATTCAATTTTGCTAACGTGTCTTTAGCAATAGCTTCTGCCGAAATAATTCCTCGGAATCTTGTCCATAAATCTCTATCAACACTATAAATCTGGTCATTTTTTACTGCCTTTAAGTCTTTCCAAAGAGGATTTTCCTTCCACTCATCAGTAAGTAGCTTACCTTCATTATTCGCTAAAAGTAGTACATCTGGATTGATTTCCACAAGTTGTTCCAAACTCATTTCAACATAAGGTTGTTCGTCCTGAATTGCCACCTTCAGACCTAATTGTTCAAGTAATTCTCCATCATAAGAAGAAGTAGTATGCGCTTGAAATGATGTGTCTCGTACAACTGCAGGTAAAACAGTTAGATTTGTATCAAGACTCAGTTTCGAATTAATTTCATTTATGATTTCTTTATGTTCACCTAATCTCTTTTCAGCAGCCTCTTTTTGATCTAATGCTTCGGCAATTATTTTAAAAGAGTCTAAGTTATCCTGATATGTCGATTCGCGACTCTTTAAAACAATTGTAGGAGCAATTTGCTGTAAATCTTTATAAATAGCACTGTGTCGCTCAGCATCTGCAATGATTAAATCCGGTTGTAAAGAGCTAATAACCTCTAAGCTAGGCTGTTCACGAGTTCCTACAGATGTATAGTCTATGTCATGGCCGACTAGTTTTGTGATCATATCTTTTTTATTGTCATCGGCAATACCTATCGGATTGACATCTAATGTATTTAGGGAATCAACAAAAGATAACTCTAAGGTAACAATCTTTTTAGGGGTATTTTTAAGTACGGTTTCTCCCATTTCATGTTTAATTGTTTTACTTTTAGATTCTTTTGCTTCTCCAGTAGTTTGTTCCTTTTTCTCTGTGTCTGTATGATTTTGAGGAGCATTGCATCCAGTTAACACCATCATTATTGCTAATAACAGGATTAGCGATAGCCCACTCAAATTCTTTAATTTAGTAAAACTTAGCATTCTTCTAACCTTCCTTTTCCGTTACTTTAAATGAAAATGATAATCATTAACAGGGATTATCATAGATTGTTCAGTTGGCAGGGTCAATATAATGAAAGTATTGTGAAATAAAAATAATATGAGTAAATCATTCATTTTGAACATTTTGTTCATAGTGGTTTACTAAGTTGCCTATTTAGGTGTTAGATATTCTACCGTAGAAAATCTTCTGAAAGCATTGGTATGAAAAGAAAAGGTGCGTAAAGAAACGAGATAACGATCGTATCTTGTAGATAAATAAATTATTTTACAAGATTCTTCGCTCCGTAGAGATTTTTAATAATTTACATAACCAAGGAAGTGATGAAATAGTATGAAAAGGTTTGGCATATATTGAACTTTAATCCTTAAACATAGGAGTGAGGCAAGTGAAGGATATAGATGATTTTTTTGAGAAATTACTTTACTTTGATAAAAAATTTAAGTTATTTATCCATCAACACAATGATCACCTACTAGTTGATTATTCAGAGTTATGTGGAATAATCGATAATTATTCATCTTTTATAATAAATCGTGACAATGAAAAACTATGGGATAATTTAGAGCAAACAAGCGAAATTGTATCATTAGTTGAGAATCTAATAAATAACGCTTCTGTTTGTGTGCAAATCATGGAAAAATATCGAGCTCAACTAGTAACCTGTGAAAAAGAGGAGATCACTGATTATTTTCGAAATATAGAAGATTGCATTGAAAAGGAATTTGGAGGTTTTCAAATTACCAGTCAATCGAAGGTGCTGTTGGTGGGATCTGGCCCTTTTCCTATAACCTTATTAAGAATTGCGGAACGAACAGGCGCAGACGTTTTTGGGATTGATATTGATAATGAAGCGATTCAATTGGGAAAACATGTAGTCAATAATTTAGGAAGTCATTTATCCATTGAAATAGAAAAGAAGACAGTAGGGGAACTTGCAGTGATTAATCAAATTAGCCATATCATATTTAGTTCCACTGTTAGCTGTAAATATGACATATTAGATCAACTATATGATGTCACAAATAAAGATGTGCTGATTGCGATGCGTTATGGAAATGGATTAAAGTCTCTTTTTAATTATCCCATGCAGAGGGTAGACGAAACCAAATGGCATATAATAGAAGAAGTTATGCACCCTCAACGTGTATTTGATGTTATTTTATATCAAAAAGTACTATAGATGAGGAGAGGAATATGGCTTATTTTAACAATGTTTTATTGCTAGGAACAGGGCCAACAGTAATTCAATTAGCTGTGAATTTCAAAAAAATTTTAAACAGTAAGGTAGCTATTGCTGGTCGAGAATCTTTACGCTCCAATCTATTCTTCGAAGCTATCATTCAGCATCACCTGGCACTTAAGGTATCTATACAAAATACACAACATCAGCCTGTAGCGGGAGAATGTACAATTGATACATTTTTTAAGGGTTATGATACAATTTGTGGAAATTGGGATACGGTTATACTTAGTGTTACCACAGATGCATATCTATCTGTACTCGCACAAATCGATACCAAAGTGCTAAAGGAGGCTAGATGTTTTATATTAGTTTCCCCTACATTTGGTTCTAGTCATTTAATAACTAATTTCTTAAAGAATATAGCTCCTCAGGCAGAGGTAATTAGTTTTTCAACCTATTATGGAGATACGAGATGGATAGGTGGAATTCCATCAAATGAGGTATTCACAACAGGTGTGAAGAAAAAAGTATATATTGGTTCAACTTACTCGAAATCAGATAGACTAGAAATTTTAACTGAACTATTTCATCATCTGGGGATTAGTCTGAAAAAGGTAGCATCTCCTCTTGAGGCAGAAACAAGAAATATATCTTTGTACGTGCATCCTCCTTTATTTATGAATGATTTTTCATTACAAGCGATTTTTAATGAAAAGACAATGACAAAGTATGTGTATAAACTCTATCCGGAGGGTCCCATTACTTATACAATGATTCATCAATTATTAAATTATTGGAAAGAAATGATGGCAATCGTCAGTCAATTCGATATTCAATCTCTAAATCTATTGAAGTTTATGGTAGATGATAATTATCCATTGCTGCCAGCAAGTATAGCCAGACAAGACATAGAGAATTTTAATAAACTTGAGTCCATTCATCAAGAATACCTTCTCTATATTCGTTATGCATCCTTATTAATTGATCCATTTTCTAAGCCAAATCAAGAAGGAAGATATTTTGATTTTTCGGCAGTTCCTATTAGAAAAATTTTTAAAAATCACGACGGTGAATGGGATATTCCGAGAATGCCAAAAGAGGACTACTATCGTGTAAAAATCATTCAAGGGATTGCTAAGGCCCTGAAGTCAAAGAGTCCAACGCTTGATCATTTTGTACAAACATATGAAGATAAACTGCTACAAGTAGTAACTGTATCTGAGAATCAAAGGTTTTCAGAAGCCTTCCAAGTAAAATCCTTTTCACAAGAAATAGAGATGATTTGCAAGGAATTAAGAGGCCAAAAGATAGAGAAGTGAAAAATATAAAATGAGTGTGGTTGACGGACCTTTCAGAGAATCTTTCAAAAGGGGTCAGTATCCAGCTTTTCACGCGTAGATTAAGAGGCTCTAATTTTAATTGACAATGATAATCGTTATCGATAAGGTAGGGATAGGCGAGAGCCGTCATCCCTACCTTTTCACATTTTTGGTATAAATAGATGAAAACTATAGGTCTATCCTACGACCGAGGACCACACCTTGAAAATCGATCCTACACTTTAATGTCTTTTGGCTGAAGCAGTAACTTATTGAAAGATATGTGCTATTTACCGTAGGACAAATCCTGGTATTACAAGCAAACTATTATTGAAATGAGGTATACAAGATGAATATCGACGTAAATCAGCTAGCAGAGCATTTAGCACACACGCCTTTTCAAGTAGAGGGAATATATCGATATGCTAGAAATACAGGTGTGCCTCACGCTGACCATACAGATTCTTTTCCTGGATTTGTTTTTCCCCTTACAGGAAAAATAGAATTTCAATTTAATGGCACGCCTTATATCTTTTCGCCAGGAAAAGTGGTGCATGGGGGTGCAAAAATGAAACTAAATCAAAAAAATTTTGGAGATAAAAATTGGGAATATATTCTTGTCCTGTATAGGATATGGAACACAGAATTAGCAGAGACAAGCTTTTCTCATCAGCATTTTGAATTACCGATAGGACAATCTCCTCGTCTAATCGAATTAATTATGCGTCTATGGCATGTATATAATCAGCGTGGAGGCATTTCGAAGTTTCAGACAGAAATGCTATTTCGCGATGTACTCAATGAAGCCTTATTATGTGTTGTTAATAGGCAAAATAGCTGTGAATCACACACTCTATTCGAACAGGTAACTACTTATATTCATGAAAACTATTATCAAAGCCTTTCCATTAACTCGCTTGCCGAACAATATAACGTTAATCGAAATCGACTATCTTATATATTTCGAAAACATGCAGGGATGGGACCAGCAGAATATTTATTAAACTATCGAATAAACAGGGCGCAAAAAATACTGTTTACAAGTAATGTGCCTGTACAACAAATTGCGGAAACGGTTGGAATTGCTGACCCTTTTTATTTTAGTAGAGTATTCAAGAAGCAAGTTGGTATCTCTCCTACTGAATATCGAGAGAAGTTCATCAATAATCCATGCTAAGTTCAATAAGCATCCATTCTCTGTCAAATATGACTTTACTATACTAAGGATATATCAGAGATCATATGTTGGAGGAATTTCGGATGCAAAAGATTAAAGGACTGTTATTTTCAATGCTAGTACTAGCAGTTATATTGGGAGGTTGTAATAAATCGCCTGCTGAAAATAAGGCGTTAACTACAGAAGACACATCTTCATCAGCAGTTATTATAGAAGCAACAGATTGGCCGAGAACCATTAAGGATGCCTTAGGGAAAGAATTTGTGATCGAGAAAAAACCAGAAAAAGTGGCTTCTTTATGGTATTTTTACCCTGAAATTTTAGTTGCATTAGGTGAACCTCCTGCAGCTTCTACTGATAAAGACTATCTATCTTCTTTGTCTTATTTAAAAGGGAAGCTAGATTCAACAGAAGAATTAGGTGATAAATTGTCTCCTAGTATTGAAAAAACCCTATCGATTGGCCCTGATTACATTTTAGCAACAGAACATCACGAAAAGTTGTATGAATCACTAGAAAAAATCGCCCCAGTCATTACGTTGAAATCTCAGGACATCTACGAAGACTGGCAATATGGACTTCGTACAGTAGCCCAGATTATCGGAAAAGACGATGAGGCGGAAAAAGTAATTGATAAAATGATGAAAGATATCTCAACAGGACGTGAAGCATTAAAGTCCATTCAAGGAGAGTCTGTTGCCCTTATTTTGTCTTGGGATGGAAAAACTTTTAATGTTCTTGGTGAAGAGAACCCTGTTTATACACTTACTTTTGATAAAGAAAGGGGCTTGGGTCTAACACCAGATGATACATTTAAGGGGAATAATAATCAATTCGCTGCATTTGAAGGAATCTCAACTATTCAAGCAGACCATATTTTCCTTATCGGTGACATTACAAAAAAGGAAACTTTAATGAGCGAGTTAAATCAAAGCAATGTCTGGAATAATATGAATGCCGTAAAAAAAGGAAATATTCATTTGATGGATACTTCCGCTATTACGGGAGGTCCATTAGCTATCGAATACGCTTTGCAAAATATAACAGAAGCCTTGCAAAAGAACGAATAATAGGAAGCACCTTTTCCAAAAAGTAAATAAGGAGAGATGAATATGCAAGATCAAGTTATCAATATAAATGAGGAACAATCTGAATTAAAGGAGCTTTGGTCACCGAAAGTCATTGGTGAAATACACGATTTTCAATTCAAAGTGGTTAAGATTGCTGGTGACTTTATTTGGCATGAGCATCAAGGTGCCGATAAAGTATTTATTGTGCTCGAAGGAGAGATGTTCATTGCTTTTCGCGATGGCCAGGTGAAAATATCCAAAGGGGAGATGTTTATTGTGCCTGGAGGAGCTGAACACATGCCTTTTGCAGAAAAGGAATGCCATATTATGCTGGTAGAGCCTAAAGTTGCAGTAAATACAATCGATATTGAGGCTAAATAACCAACAGTAAATACTACTGAGCTTATAAAATGGAGGAGACCGTTTATATTATTTAAACGGTCTCCTTCAGCCTCTTAGAGAGAACGTATAAATAGTGCACATGATAGCCGTCATCATACTGTATCCTTATATATTTTTTTATATTAATTCATTACGAATAATATATTATTCATATGAAAACAGGATCCTTATAATAAAGATATCACGTATAAAGGGAGGATCTACAATGGAGTTTAGTAAACTTGGCAATAGTGGTTTATCAGTTAGCAAGATTGCCTATGGAAACTGGATAAATCATGGTGGTAAAGTAGATGAGGATACTGCAAATGCATGTGTTCATGCAGCACTGGATGTCGGTATCACAACATTCGATACGGCTGATGTTTATTCTGACACGAAAGCTGAAGAAATACTTGGTCGATCTTTACAAGGTATACGACGTGAGAGCATTGAACTATGTACAAAAGTGTGCCATCCGACTGGGAAGGGGCAAAACGATAAGGGATTATCACGAAAACATATTCTAGAAAACTGTCATGCCTCTTTGCGTCGGTTACAGACCGATTATATTGATGTCTATTATGCACACAGATTTGACCCAACGACTCCTCTTGAAGAAACGATGTTAGCTTTCGCAGACCTTGTAAGACAAGGAAAGGTGCTATACATCGGCGTAAGTGAATGGACAGCAGAACAAATCACTCGTGGTGCAGCACTTGCACGACAATTAAATATTCCGTTCATCGCTAGCCAACCCCAGTATTCTATGCTGTGGAGAGTTATCGAAACGGATGTGATCCCAACCTGTCAACGGGAGGGACTTGGGCAAGTAGTATGGTCGCCTCTAGCACAAGGAGTACTTACCGGGAAATATCTACCACAAAAACCAGTGCCAACTCAATCCCGTGCCAATTCTGCTGCAGGCAAACCATTTTTTGATAAACTCGCACAACGTTGGATGGATGACAATGTGCTCTCTGCTATACAGAAGCTCAAACCCATTGCACAAGAGATTGATCTTTCGCTTGCTCAACTTTCATTGGCGTGGGTACTACAAAACCAACAAGTCTCTTCCGCTATTATAGGTGCTTCAAGCCCAGAACAGGTAAGAGAGAATGCATTAGCTTCTGGTGTCAAACTGGAACCTGCAATAATGAATCAGATTGACGAAGTATTAGAAGGTCTCATAGAATACGATCCGAGTAAAACAGGTTAAGCTTTGCAAGTGACTTATCTAGAAATATATATAACAGCTATTTTTCCCCATCCTATTTAGGGTGGGTTTTATTTTTGGTGGTTAAGTTGAGAAAAGGAATACACCTCTCTAACGACTGTTAAGAAATGAGCTATTGCTGGAGATATTTCATTTTGTCTCCATCCTACATATAAATTTACTGTTGGTGTAGTCTCTTTGATTTTTTTATAGATAACGCCAGGACGTTGATAACTTTCCACCGACGACGGTACAACAGAAATGCCCATTCCTGTAGCTACTAAATTAACAATCGTTTGCATTTGAACAGCTTCTTGAACAACATTCAAACTTACTCCATGATCCCAAAAATAACTAATAATTAAATCATAAAAATTGGGTCCTAAATGACGCGGAAACATAATAAATGGTTCATCCTTTATTAATTGAAGTGAAATTTCGGGTAATGTGGCCAAAGGATGATCTTGATGTAAAACCAATCTTAAGGATTCTTCAGAACAAACTTCAGAAGCTAATATCTCGTTATTTCGCTCAGAACGAATAAATCCAATATGAATTTGTTTCTCATAAAGTGCTTTCAATTGTTGCTCCGTTGTCATTTCACGTAATGTAAGGTGGATTTTAGGAAAGCGTTCTCGAAATTTATTATGAACTTCTATAACAATTTCTGTAGAATCGACAAAACCGATTATTAAGCTCCCTATTTTCCCTTCAGCTGCAAGTTGTGTTTCTTTTATCGCTTTATCTAATTGAAAAAGTGTTTGTTTAGCTCCTTGTAAAAAAATTTCCCCAGCGTTTGTTAGTTCAACCATTCTTTTTGTTCGATGAAAAAGTTGAACACCCAATTCTTCTTCTAATTTACGGATTTCTTGGCTTAGGGGAGGTTGTGCCATTCTAAGACGCTCTGCTGCTCGACTAAAATTCAATTCCTCTGCCACCATTATGAAATAGCGCATTTTTCTAATATCTATTTTTATCCACCCCTTCTACTAATAGCAATCAAATCCATCTAGCAAGTTAGTGTTTAGGGCACGTAACGATCACAATGCCTAAAGTTAATTTTACCAATTAACTCATATTATCGCTTTAATTTTGTGTCCTCTATTATATCAAGAAAGTAATATAACACATTCAAGTGAAAAGTATGTTTCAGTAAAATTCCATAAATAAGATGCATTTTATCACCATTTCAACTATTTTTTCTATATTATAGAAATTTTCTATGAAAAGATTACCTATATAACCAATACTGTATTAAAATTACCTTATTTTTAGCGTTTATTTATTGGTAATCTAGTTATATTATTGTCTTGTAAAGCAAATTACAGTTTCATTGGGATATTTAATCTTGGAAAATTTAGAAGTTTGCTTTCCCTATAATTGGTTGTAATTATTATTTGCGAGAACAATTTATACATATTTTAAAAATTAAATAGCGCGATAATATTGTTCTCACAGAATAATATAATTTATTAAAATTCTGGAGGAATATAAAATGACAAAACAAAACAAAGGTCGTAAATTTTTCGCAACTACTGCTACAGCAGCACTTGTAGCATCAGCAATCGTACCAGTAGCATCAGCTGCTGAATTTCAAGATGCAGCTAGCATTTCATCTTGGGCAAAAGAAGCTGTACAATTTTTAACTGACAAAGGCTTCATCCAAGGCGATGAAAAAGGAAACTTCAACCCAGCTGGTACACTTACACGTGCAGAAGCTGCTGAAATTTTATCAAAAGCATTAGATTTAAAAGCTACTGGCACAGAAGATTTTTCTGATGTTAATGAAAATGACTGGTTCTATAACGCAGTACTTGCAACTTCACCAGAATTATTTGATGGTATGGGCAATGGTAAATTTGAGCCTAAAGCTCAATTAACAAGAGAACAAGCTGCGAAAGTTATCGTACAAGGTTACCAATTAACAGGTAAAGCAGATCTTAGCCAATTTGCGGATGCTTCTAAAGCTTCTAAATGGGCTGTATCTTACTTAGAAACAGCTGTAGAAAATGGCGTAATCAATGGTAAAGGTTCATTATTAGCACCACAGGATAAAATCAGCCGTGAAGAATTCGCTACAATGGTAAAACGTACGATTGATGCAGTTCAAGAAGTAACACCAGCTGTAGAAGCTGTAAAAGGGCTGAATGCAAAGGAACTTGAAGTGAAGTTCAACACAGCTGTTGATGCAAAAGATGCTGCAATCACAACGAAATATGCTGTTGAAGGTGTAGCGATCACAAACGCAGTAGTATCTGAAGACGGAATGACTGTTACGTTAACAACTGATAAAGAAGTAAAATTAACAAATGGTAAAGTAACTGTAAAACCAATTAAAACAAAAGCAGATGCTAAAGTTCTAACTGAAGAGTTCAACAAATTAATCACATTTGCAGATACAACGCCTGTTAGCGTGAATACTGTAGAAGCAAAAGGCACTACAGCAGTGATCACTTTCGATGAGCCTGTACAAAGTGAAGGAACAATCAGCTTAAATGGTACTGAACTTTCAAAAGATCGCTATACTTTATCTGGTAAAAAATTAACAATTACTGGATTAACAGCTGAACAATCTTACAAAGTAGACATTGTTGGTGCAACTGACTTTGCTAATAATATCGCAAATCCTATCGCAGTAAACTTCACAGTTTTGAAAGCAGACGTTGATAATTCAAAACCAACTGTTTCTACAGCTGTGAATGGTACAGAAATTACGTTTGATTTCTCTGAAGAATTAATGAAACAAAATCTTAATGCAGATGCTGAAACGAAAGAATATGCAAAAGTAACAGTAGGATCAACTGTATTCTATTTAACAGATGCTGATATTAAAGATACAGAAGATAAAACTGTCTTCACTATTGATGCTAAATCTGCTTTAGGTACAGCTACATTTATTAATACAAACATTAAAGTAGAAGGACAAAAAGATTTAGCTGGTAATGCAGGTGATGCATTTGAGTTCAATGCTATCCTTTCAAAAGATTTAACGCCTGCTACACTTGTATCTGCTGCTACTAAAATGTTAGTAGCTGACGATGTGAATGCTACTACTGATGTTGATGCTCTATACCTTACTTTTAGTGAACCAGTAAAAGTAGAAGGAACATTAACAGTTAAAACGCAAAATGGTATTGCTTACACTACTGGAAAAGAAACAGCAGTAAAAGCAGATGCTGGTTTCGATGTAGATGGTAACGGTAAAATTGAAGGTGCAGAGAAAAACACTGTAAAAGTTGACATTGATTTAGATAGCAATTCATCTTATACATTCGAATTATCTGCTAAAGCAGTGACGGATTTAGCTGGCAACGTAACTGCTGATACAGTGACTTTCAATGTAACAACAGGCGTGTTTGAAGCTACACCAGAAACACCTACAGATTCATTAGTATTTGGAGCTACTCCAGTTGTTGTAACAGATAACAATGTATTCACTGTTGAATATGCTGCAGATGTAACGGCAACAGCAACAAATGCTGCTAACTACAAACTAGGAGGAAAAGAGCTTCCTGCTGGTACGCAACTTCAATTTGTAGATGGTACTAAAAAAGTAAGATTCACTTTACCTGAAGGTTCTATCACAGCTAATGGTAATTATGTACTTGAAGCTAGCAATGTAGTAGATACAAAAGGTAACACTCTTAAAGGTGGAAAAGTTTCAACGCAAGTAACACTTAAAGAAAATATTGTACCTGTTGCTACTAAAGTAACTGCAGTAGATAGCAAAACATTTACAGTAGACTTCTCTGAAAACATTGCTGACCAAGCTGCACCAACAGGTGTAACTGTTAAAATTGCAGGCTCAACTGTAGAACTTGCTTCTGCTACAGTAGCTGGTGGTAAACTTACAGTAACAACTAAAGCTGACTATGCATTAACAGACAGCATTGTAGTTGAATTCAAATCAACAAACCTAGTTGATGCTAATAACAATAAAGTAAAAGACGGTTCTATTGCAAAATAATTAAATCGTTCATTGAAAAGCCCTGTGGAGAGGTCTCTACAGGGCTTTTTTTATGTTTAAATAAGATCATGCTAATAAGAGAGAAAGACCTCTAGGCAAGGCGAGAGGTTGATTTCCGTTCCGCCAGCGTCCTTTCCAGGGGGCGTCCGATGAGCCGCTTCACTCACTTACGTTCGCTCCAGGGTCTCCTCTGTGACGCTGAATCCCCTAGGAGTGACGCTGGCTCCACTCCAATCAACCATTCTGCAAAGTGTCTTTACTTTTTTTCATAGTAGCATAGCGATCAAATCGCCCATTATCTGTATTCTTAGCGGGGATAAGCTCTTATTTTCAATGAGGAGAAGTGATGCGTGACAACACCTCTTCATAAAACCTTCACTTTATTTGAAAACCTTTGCTAAAAAGGTAACACTTTTGTGGGGTGGAGTGGAGGGCTACTTGACTCCCTTGGGATCGCGAGACAGGCAAAACTCTAAACGGAGCGGTAGCGGAGGAAGCGATTCGGTGCTCGTCCACAGGAAGGCAAGTAGCCTGCAACGGAAATTCATTTTCACTTTTACAAAAATTCTATTGATTGTTTTTTTCACCTCTATGAAAGCCCTGTGAAAATTTCCAAAGGGCTTTTTTAATTAGTTTCTTCTTATTTAATAATGTACCACAGAAGAAACACTCATATTTCAGTAACGATAAGCACAAAATAACAGGTTCTCAACTAAATACATAGCCAGTTGACTGAAACTAACTGTGCATATAGAATGCTTATTTGTAAGGAAATTTGCTCGGGATCGGTCCAAAGGCAATCCAATGATATTTAAAGAATCTGCCCATCAAAAGCACAATCATCCATGTGATGAATAGAGCAAAAATAAAGCCACCAATGCTCCATAGGTGATAGATTATACTATTACCACCAGTACTTATTTGTCTATAAAGGAAAAGGAAAAATGGATGCAATAGATAGATGCCAAATGATACTGTTCCTAGATTGATTAAGCCATTTACAAAAGCTTGGTTCCATTTATCATAGATCCAGAAAGAAAGCTGTAGTAAGACAATACAGGCTGTTACAGATTGTAGCTGGAAAACTAGCTCAAATATGGTGCTGTTCACTATATAGGTTTGTGATGAATAAACAAAGTAATATAAATACACATTATATATAGTAGAAATTAGCCATATACACCACACAAAAAGTATCGTGATAGGGAAATTTTCTTTTTTTAGTTGAAGCCATCCTTTGTATTTTTCAAAATAGATCCCTAAAAATGCTCCTGTCAAGAAGTAAAAGAGATAAGAGAAAGCGATACTCCCTCTATAGGGATACTGCCAAAACTTTACGTTTAATAGAATAAAGACCCATTGAAGAACAAAGCCAATCCAAATTAAATGAGGAGATAGGGCTGGTTTTTTCTTTAAAATATATAGGAATAATGGGAACATAAGATAGAATTGAACAATAATAAAAATATAGTATAGATGTGTATAGGCTTTGCCTAATAATAGTTTCTCTAGAAATTCGACACTAAATAGGGAACGCCATGTGTCTACTAAATCATGTGTCACATAAAATTGCATCGCTGCATAATAAAAGATAGAAAAAAAGAAATAAGGAATGAGTATTTGGGTCACTCTTTTTTTATAAAAATGAATGATAAGCTCCTTTGTTAAATCCTTCTGTATATAATTGTAAAATAAAACAAATCCACTTAAGAAAATAAAAACAGGTACAGCAAATTTAGGGAAAATATTAAAAAACACATAAAATGGATATAGTTTTGAGTCACTAGATAAAGCCGTTACAGGTGTACTAGTAGAATGGATGAGAAGGACAGCTAGAATGGCTAAAGCTCGTGTAATGTTTAATTCATTAATATGTGCTCGCTTCATACGATCATCTCCAGAATATTGTTTATAGTATTGAATTCCCAGAACACTGCCTACATACTCTATTGGTATGCTTGTTCATGCTAATTTAGACAAACTTTGTTGCCTAAATTTGTCTAAAGGGAACAGGTGGGGCGTTCATGAGTTACTATAAAGGACTTATATGTCAGGGAGATGTCAACAATAAAAAAGCTACCACGCTCGCTATGCGTAGTAGCTTTATGTTGTTAATTTGACAACTTCTATAATTATTTTCTGGGAAATAGCATGGAGAAGGAAGCTGGATTAAACACCTTATAATGTAACAAGGATTCTTCCTCTTGCTTGTCCTTTTAGTAAAATAGGTAAAACCTCTGGAAGTTGTTGTAGCGTTACCTCTTGCTGAATGAAATCCTCAAGGTTTGCTGGTTTGAAATCAGTCGCTAAACGCTGCCAAATGTTCAATCGAATGTCCATTGGGCAATAAACAGAATCAACTCCAAGTAAATTCACACCTCTTAAAATAAAGGGAAATACACTTGTAGGAAGCTGTGTGCCTGCTGTTAAACCACTACTTGCAACAGCCCCTCCATATTGAATTTGGCTTAATAAAGAGGCAAGTGGCTCTCCACCAACAGAATCGACAGCAGCAGCCCATTTTTGTTTCCCTAACGCTCTAATCTTTCCATCATAGACCTCTTCACGATTTACAATTGTAGTAGCCCCAAGTGAATGTAAATATTCATGTTCAGATTCTTTACCTGTGCTCGCTTCAACTTGATAACCTAGTGTTGAGAGGATAGATACAGCAAAGCTACCGACACCACCCGTTGCCCCTGTAACAAGAATTTTTCCCTTTTCAGGATGTATACCATTTTCCTCTAACTTTTGAACAGATAATGCAGCTGTAAATCCTGCAGTACCAATCACCATAGCTTCCTTGAGGGAAAGACCTTTTGGAAGTGGTACAATCCATTGAGCTGGAATACGGGCATATTCACTGAAACCACCAAAATGAGATACTCCTATTTCATAGCTAGTCGCAATGACCTCATCACCTGCTTTAAAGCGAGAATCTTCAGAGGAAACAACCGTTCCAGCTAAATCAATGCCAGGAACAAATGGATAAGACGTAACGATTTTACCATCTGGGATAGAGGCAAGACTATCTTTATAATTAATACCTGAATAACTAACTTTAATTAATACCTCACCTTTTGGTAGATCTTCTAAAGTCAACTCGTTCACTTTCACTGTAAATGCCTCATCTTTATTGACTACTAACGCATTAAAATTATCTACTGTCATCGTAAACGTCCCCCTAAAATTTTATTCCATTAAACAGTATCAAAATTATTCTGACCGGTCAATATAAAATTGGATTATAGCGACTCTTCATGTATAATAACTTCTATCAAGTCATCGGAGGCTCCTATGAAAAAGAAAGAGGAAGAACGTAAAAAACAAATTATGAAAGCAGCCTTTAATGCTGTTTCACATTTAGGTTATGATAACGTTACACTACAAGACATTGCGAATCATGCTAACGTCTCAAAAGGGGTAGTTCACTACTATTTTACAAGCAAACAAAACATCTTATTAGAATTACTGGAATCCACTACGAGCAAAATCTACAGCTATGAAATACAAGAAATAGGCAAGCATAAAACGGCTATAGACAAGCTTCAAGCCTACTTAAATGCTGTTTTTGTATCCCCTCAAGAAAATAAAAAATTTTACAGAGTGTATTTAGATTTTTTAGCTCAGGCAAACAGCAATGAAGCGTACAAAAGAATTAACTTAAAATTTTATGAGAATTGCTGGGGAATTGGACAAGAAATTATTGAATTAGGAAAAAGTGAAGGGGTGTTTAGCCCAGACATTGATTCCTTAACCTCTGCAAAAATGATGAGGGCAATGATTGATGGTTCTTTAATTCAATGGTTAACATGTGATATAGAAGAGCAACATCTATTTTATAAAGAAACCTGTTTGAATAGTATTGTGAGAATATTAAAATAGAGGATTGAAAAGTCTTATTACTATTGTAGTAGGGCTTTTTTTGCCGTAAAAAATAAGGAGAATTGAATGATTTTGGAAGTTTTTTATTATTATATTGCATTTATAGATAATATTACCGTCAAAATTTTCGGAAAAAACTATAAAAAAAGAACAGTTTTAATATTTTGTTTAGGAATTTTTTACAAAAATACGCACTAAAAAGGAAAAAAATGTTTTGTTATGCATTGAAATAGCGTTTATGCAATCGTTTATACAAGAATAAATCTATGTTTTTAATAATTTAAACTGTATAAAAATTTAAAATAATGTCGAGTTGAGTCAATGTTGCAATTTCTTTATACTGTGAAAGTAATTATTGGAGAGGAGAAAATATCATGAATAAAGAAGTGACAATTATTGGGGTGCCCATGGATTTAGGTCAAACAAGAAGAGGCGTAGACATGGGGCCAAGTGCTATCAGATATGCAGGGGTAACTGAACGACTTGAGGGCCTTGGTTATTCGATTTATGACGAAGGGGATTTAACGATTGACATCGTACATGAAGATAAAGAGACAGAAGGAAAGACAAACCTAAAAAATTTAAAAACTGTCACAGAAATTAACGAGAAGCTAGGCCAAAAAGTGGATCATGAGATTTCTTTAAATCGTTTTCCTTTAGTATTAGGTGGAGATCATAGTATTGCTATTGGAACATTAGCGGGCGTTTCGAAGCATTATGAAAATTTAGGTGTCATTTGGTATGATGCACATGGCGATCTAAACACAGGTGAAACATCTCCTTCAGGAAATATCCATGGCATGTCTTTAGCTGTAAGCTTGGGCCTTGGACATCCAGCACTTACAAATATCGGAGGCTATGCTCCAAAGGTAAAGCCTGAAAACGTTGTTATCATTGGTGCTCGAGATTTAGATCCTGGAGAAAAAAAGCTTATTAAGGAAATTGGTATTAAAGTATACACGATGCATGAAATTGATCGTTTAGGAATGACGAAAGTAATGTCAGAAACGATTGACTATTTAAAGGAGCGCACAGACGGTGTTCACCTATCATTAGATTTAGATGGACTGGATCCAAATGATGCACCAGGTGTAGGCACGCCAGTAGCAGGTGGTATTAGCTATCGTGAAAGTCATTTAGCTATGGAAATGCTGTCAGAAGCAAATATTATTACTTCAGCAGAATTTGTTGAGACAAACCCTGTATTAGATCAATACAATAAAACGGCTATTGCTGCGGTAGCTTTAATCAGCTCACTATTTGGCGATACATTACTTTAAGCCATGAATAGAAGTCATTTTGTATCCCAGAAGGAAGAACTTTTCTTAAAAAATTAGGTCGCGACAACCAACTATAAGAAAATAGCTCTCCCTATAGTAAGTTTACAATACAATTTAGCTATTCAATAGCCTTTATTTTGTCAGAAAATTGACAGTTCATAAAATATATAAAACAGTTTATCTATTAACATTCAAATTTTAGATTGTTATCTGTTTTGTACGAAAAAAAGAAAGTGCTTACACAGATAATGAATGTAAGGAGTTTTTTATGGCAGCAGAACAATATGAATTAAAAAGAAGTATGAAAGCAAGACACTTATTTATGATTTCACTTGGCGGATGTATTGGAACTGGTTTCTTTCTTGGATCAGGCTACACGATTAACCAAGCTGGGCCAACTGGTGCCATCCTAGCTTACTTAGTAGGCGGAGCAGTTATGTATTTAACAATGCTATGTTTGGGTGAATTGTCTGTTGCTATGCCGGTATCAGGTTCATTCCAAACGTACACAACGAAATTTATCGGTCCTGCTACTGGTTTTGCCGTTGGATGGCTGTACTGGCTAGGTTGGGCAGTAACGGTTGCTCTTGAGTTTTTAGGGGCTGGACAACTTATGCAAAGATGGTTTCCTGATTCGCCAGTATGGATGTGGTGTCTAATATTTGCTGCACTGCTCTTTGTATTGAATGGTTTATCAGCAAAAGCATTTGGTGAAGCGGAATTTGTCTTCTCCAGTATTAAAATTTTAGCAATCATTATGTTCCTTGCGGTTGGTGGAGCGGCTATGTTTGGGCTAATCGATATGAAAGATGGAACAAATGCCCCATTCCTTTCTCATTTTTATGAGGGAGGACTATTTCCAAATGGCGTAACAGCACTGCTTATTACAATGATTACGGTGAATTTTTCATTCCAGGGTACAGAATTGATTGGTATTGCTGCTGGGGAGAGTGAAAATCCTGAAAAGACCATCCCTAAATCTATTAAACAAACAGTTTGGCGTACGTTATTCTTCTTTGTCTTTTCGATATTTGTACTTGCAGCGATGATTCCAATGGATAAAGCAGGGGTTGTTGAAAGTCCATTTGTTGTTGTATTAGATAGCATAGGGATTCCGTATGCAGCGGATATTATGAATTTTGTTATCCTAACAGCTTTATTATCCGTTGCAAACTCAGGCCTTTATGCCGCGACACGTATGTTGTTTTCTCTTTCCGTCGAAAAAATGGCAAGCCCCGTTTTAGGCAAGGTTAATAAAAGAGGCATCCCAATGAATGCATTACTGATTACACTCGCAGTAGCTGGTTTGTCATTACTGTCAAGTGTATTTGCTGCTAATACAGTATTTGTGTGGCTTTTATCTCTAGCAGGCTTAGGAGCACAAATTGGTTGGATTGCGATTACGGCTTCCCAAATTGCATTTAGACGCTCCTACATACGTCAAGGAGGAAAAGTAGAGGATTTAAAATTCAAAGCACCATTGTATCCAGTGATCCCTATTTTAGGTTTATTAGCGAACTGTATCGTTATGGCAAGCTTGGCTTTTGATCCAGCTCAACGATTAGCACTCTACTGCGGTGGTGCATTCTTCATTGGTTGTTATATCGTTTATTATTTAAAAGTGAAAAAAGTGACGAACTTAGAAATAAACCAACAAGAAGTCCAATTAAAATTAAATCAAAAAATATATCTTTAAGGTCAAAGAGTAGCCGCTAATGTGGCTACTCTTTCTTAGTGTTGAAAAATTCAATTGAAAGGTAGAAATGGATTTCCGTTGCAGGCTACTTGCTTTCCTGTGGGCGAGCGCCAAATCGCTTCCTCCTCTACCGCTCCGTTTAGAGTTTCGCCTGTCTCGCTATCCCACGGGAGTCAAGTAGCCTTCCACTCCACTTTTTAGCAAAGGTTTTCAAATAAAGTGAAGGTATTCACTACTCATTTTATGGAGAGGTGTTGTCATTCATCGCTTCTCCACATTTTTCACTACTAGTTAGTATGAAAGATAAAGAAAAGATACTTTTGCAGAATGGTTGATTGGAGTGGAGCCAGCGTCACTCCAAGGGAATTTAACGGCTCATCGGACGCCCCCTGGAAAGGACGCTGGCGGAACGGAAATCAACCCCTCACCTTGCCAAGTTGCTTTTTCTGCCGTTGACATCATCTCTTTTCTTCGTTAGTAAAGAACAACAAAGACGTATTTTACAAGGAATAGTTCCGATAGTAAGAGAAATAATTTATTGTTTTTCGATAAAAAAATATTGAAAAAGAATAATTTATCATTTATTCTTCATACAAGAAGAAATTAATTATAAACAAGTTAATTTGAGGTGGATTCATGTTGAAGAATTTTTTTAAAGACTTAGGAGCCTTTACGTATCATCAATCATTATCTTGTATTTTTCCGGTTGTGATATTTGCTACACTTGCACTCTCTAAAGCTATTCAAATACCTGGTGTAGGCAGATATGACTTTATTCTTGTTATCTGTCTATTGACGCAGTACTTGATGTATAAATTTGGTTTAGAAACAAAGGATGAAATAAAAGTCATTTGTTTGTTTCACATTATTGGGCTTGTGCTCGAACTATACAAAGTGAATTTCAATTCATGGTCATATCCTGAAGAAGCGTGGACAAAAATAGGGGGTGTGCCTTTATATAGTGGATTTATGTATGCGAGTGTGGCAAGTTATATTTGCCAAGCCTGGCGTAGGTTTGATTTGAAAATTGTAAGTTGGCCAAAAAGTTATGTAGCTATTCCACTTGGAGCCGTTATCTACTTGAATTTTTTTACACACCATTTTATTTATGATTTTAGATGGCTGTTGATGGCACTTCTATTCATTGTGTTTTATCGTACAATTGTCAAATTTACAGTACGGAACAAAGTCTATAAAATGCCCATCGTTATATCGTTCTTTTTGATTGGCTTTTTCATTTGGATTGCTGAAAATATTGCAACGTTCTTTGGGGCATGGTCATATCCGAATCAAGAGGTATCTTGGTCGATTGTTCATTTTGGTAAAATCAGCTCATGGTTTTTACTTGTAGTCATTAGCATAATGATTGTTGCACAGCTTAAACTCTTTTATCGTGATGTAGGTGAAAATTTGGAGAAGAAAGAGTTCATATAAATAGGTGTGAAGGAAAAATTAAATATGACATTCTTTTGTTTAATGATATTTGCGAGAAACGATTAAGAGAATTTGCAAAGTTTCTAAGAAATATAGTATGGGCTTCCGATAAACTAGTATTTTTAGCTTGTACCCATTCTCTTTCATCAAACTGTCCCTTTTTTAGAGTACATTCCTACTGTAGACTCCTCTTAGAAGAGAATAGGGGGAATGAAGATGGTAACAGATATTCGAATGGTGAATAGAGCTTGTACAGATGAAAAACAAATTAAGCAATTTTTAGAAGGCGCACAAACTGCATTTCTTGGTTTAGTGGATCAACATATACCATATGTTATTCCACTAAATTATGTCTATAAAGACGGAATTTTTTATTTCCATGGTGCCAACGAAGGAAGAAAAATAGATATTCTAACAACCAATCAAAATGCATGTATGACAATAAGCGAAAATTATGGAACAATGGTAGACCCGGTTCCTGCTAAGACTGATACGGCTTATATGAGTGTAGTCGCAAATGGTTTGGTGGAAATTGTCACAGATTTAAACGAAGCTACTGCTGCTATGCAGGCAATGCTCGATAAATATGTACCAGATTATTATCATACACCTTTGTCAAAAAAGCATCTCGATAAATATCAATCATCTTTAGGTAGCAAGACACTTGTCCTGAAAGTGAAGCCAACCAGTATAACTGCGAAAGAACATAAATTAAATGAACAGATGCAATATTATTCAGGGAGAGAGGTCACACAGGATATGAATCGAAAATCTACTATGAATCCAACAAATTAATTATGGAACAACTGTAAGGCTTGGGATTTAACCTAAGCCTATTTTTGATGTAGTAATAGTTCTTCACCATTAATTATTTCCATAAAGTGCTACGAAAAATAGCTAGTTTAGCACAGTCATATTAGTGAGTGACTATCTATAATAGAAAATGTTTATGAATGTTGATATGCGGTGGTACTGTATTATTTATGTATTGCACAAGTTATTACATAAATACAAAAAGTTATTGAGGAATTTATTAAAAAGAAGTCCATTCAAGATGTGTTAATTTGAATGACGGATTATTTATACATATGGAAAGTAATTTATCTATCAAGTATGGCTAACTTGTTTGCATGAAAAGTGAAGGGGGAATTATTTGACTATCCATACTGATGATTTAGTTGAAAACTCTCTTTCTATTGTTATCCCTTTAACATTCATAATTGATAAAACGGATTTAACATGGGAAGAAATGTACTTTGGCGTTCAATGTGGTTTTATTCACCCTGAAGCGGCCATTCAAAAAGCGGAGAAATTAATCGCACAAGAAGTAGAAATCTCAGCTTCGGTATTCGAACTAGCTAGCTTATTTAAGCATGAGGCATTTTTAGCTGTCCCTTATTTATCCAACTTAGCCGAACAAGAACCTATGCAAAGTATTACATTTATTCAAGAAAAGTGGCTATACCTTGTACTTAGCTGGTTATACGAACATCAGGAGGAACACAGGATACTAGAAGGCGAAGAACAACCCCATTGGATAATGCTTTTCAACAAATGATGGTGATTTGGGATGACTTCAATAGTAATATGACTATTTTTGATTTCATATTTAAACAAGATACTACAGATCCGTTGTATTTTGAGATAGCTGAAGAACCTATTCCAGTTGATTTATCGAATTTGTATCAAGGATGGAAAAGATTTTTGAAAGAGCAAGAAAAACGTTTCCAGATTTGGTAAATATGAAAGTATCCTGAGGTAAATCACATGAATGAACTATTTCGTATAACACTTTTTTCAATAATTGGTACTATTGCATCTCTAAGTATAATAATCGTTTTTATTAAAAAGGAGAAAACACACAAAGATTTTCTATTAGTGGTTATTACTTTTAGTTTTTTCACCTTGTTGTGCTTATCTATTGGTATAACGGGACTAGTAGACATTATTAAAAATGGGCAAAACCCATCTGTCAATGGATTATGTACAATTGTAAGGATTGATAGCGTGGGTGGTAGGTTTAGCACAGATACATTTTATCAAGTTATAATAGATGACCTTACTATAGAGGCGGATGCTGAGGATTTTGCTTTTTTAAAAGAAGGTACATATCAGTGTACCGTTCAATATGGTTTATTATCCCATCGTTTAATCGACATAAACTATCAAAAGTAGAGTTGGAAAGATGTTTTCCATCTCTACTTTTTTCATTAGCTTTCAAAGGTACTACCTTATTAATAGATATAGCCATATGTAAGTGCTATAATGCCTGTGAAAAATCATTGGAAAACATGTGGGGAGAAGGAGAGGACAATACAGTTGAATATTTTAGTTGTTGACGATGAAAAGGAAATTGCAGATTTAATCGAACTTTACTTAAAAAATGAAAACTATCATGTATTTAAATATTATACAGCTCAAGAGGCTTTGGCATGTATCGAGCAAGAAAATGTGGATTTAGCTGTTCTAGATATTATGATGCCAGATATAGATGGCTTTACCATTTTACGAAAAATCCGAGAAACATTGAATTTTCCAGTGATTATGCTTACGGCAAAGGAAGAAGAAATTGATAAAATAAATGGGTTTTCTTTAGGAGCAGATGATTATATAACAAAGCCATTTCGTCCATTGGAATTGGTTGCTCGTGTAAAGGCGCAACTACGAAGATTTACCTTGTACAACCAAGGCTCGAAGCAACATGAAGATATCATTGATTTTGCTGGCCTGGTGATTAACAAAAACACACGGCAAGTCTTTTTAAATGAAAGGCCTATATCCCTTACACCTACGGAATTCGCTATTCTTTGGTATTTATGTGCAAATCGAGGGACAGTTATTAGTTCAGAGCAACTATTCCAAGAAATCTGGGGGGAAAAGTACTTTAGTAGCAATAACACGGTAATGGTTCATATTCGACATTTACGGGAAAAAATGAAGGATTCTGCGGAGAACCCAAAATATATTAAAACGGTTTGGGGAGTGGGGTATACCATTGAAAAATGAGTTTGGCAAACTGAAAAGGAAAATGGTTGTACAAATTATTTCTATACTTGTCATCGCTATCATCATAGGCTTTTTTATTAATTTTGCATTTATTGATGGGGTCTTGCAAGCTCCCTTTGCAGATGCTTTTATTGCCTTTTGTGAAAATGTCTTGCAGCTTGATTATTATGCTGCAAGTAGTGCCTATAATGTGTTATTTAGACAAAATAAACCACTTTGGCTTGCGATAGGATTTATTCTATTATTGTTGATTATTTTCTATATCGCCTTGTCTCGTTTTACCCGTTATTTTCATCAAATTAGTTCAAGTATCACCATGCTTGCAGATGAGTCAGGGAAGGAAATTGTGCTCCCAGCTGAACTCGATTTTTTGGAGAAAAAATTAAATAACGTGAAATATAAATTAGAAAAGCGTGCAAGGGATGCGCAAGAAGCTGAGCAACGAAAGAATGATTTAGTTGTCTATTTAGCGCATGATATTAAAACACCCTTAACATCCATTATTGGCTACTTAAGCCTTTTAGATGAGGCAAGGGATATGCCTGTAGAGCAGAAAGAAAAATATGTGACGGTTACATTAGAAAAATCCTATAGACTGGAACAATTAATCAATGAATTTTTTGAAATAACCAGATTTAATTTACAATCCATCATTTTAGAGAAAGATCTTATTCCTTTACATCATATGTTAATGCAAGTGGCTGACGAGTTTTATCCATTGCTGGCACCAAAGGGTCAACAAGCCATCGTCAAAATAGATGAAGATATTACTATCTATGCAGACGGTAATAAATTAGCGAGGGTATTTAATAATATTTTAAAAAATGCAATTGCCTATAGTGATCCTAATAGTACAATTGAAATTAGTGCGCGAAACGAAAATAATCAGACATTAATTTCGTTTACGAATACAGGGAAGACGATCCCTCCTGAAAAATTAAAGATGATATTTGAGAAGTTTTACCGCTTAGATAGTGCAAGGTCTACCCAAACAGGAGGTGCTGGGCTTGGTTTAGCCATTTCTAATGAAATTGTACTGGCCCATGGCGGGACGATTACCGCAACTTCTAGTAATGATACAACCATATTCACTGTGATGATTCCAACCAATTCTTAAGAAACCTTAAGAATTCACTAATAGTAAATTAAAAATAAGCTCCTTTTTTTATGGTTGAATAAAAGCATAAAGAGAAGGAGTTGTTTTTATGTTTAAAAGAAAAGGGATATTGAGTTTATTGTTCTTATTCATGATGATAGTTGTTTATTTACTATTGAAAGAATCACCAATGACTTTACGTCAGGAAATAGATCATTCACCGAAAGTAGTTCAAACAGCCAGCCCGCATATGCTCGATTTTGATTTATACAGCTCGAATGCAATTTTAGTGAATTTGGATGAAAATCAAATTCTCTTAGATAAAAATAGTGAGGAAAGGATTTATCCTGCCTCTTTGACCAAAATGATGACGGTTCTAGTCTCGATTGAGCAGATCTCCAATTTACAAGAAGAAATCATTTTACCTAAGCATATCTTTCAGGATTTATTAGAGGAAAATGCTTCTGTAGCGGGCTTTCTCCCAAATGAAAAGCTGACATTAGAGGATTTATTGTATGGCTCCATGCTGCCATCAGGTGCAGAGGCATCAATGGGTTTAGCTGAATATGTTGCTGGTTCAGAACAAAGGTTTGTGAGTCTGATGAACGAAAAGGCGCAGCAGTTAGGCATGAAAAATACTCATTTTGTGAATACAACTGGACTGCACCATCCAGATCATTATACAACCGTAAAGGATATGTCTTTACTTTTACAATATGCCTTAACAAACGATGAGTTTCGCAATATTTATACAGCAGAAAGATACTCTATTCAGTCCACAAACCTTCATCCAGAAGGCATTACTTTTACAAGTCGCATGTTTCAACATATGACGTCAAGTGCATTGCCAGGAGGAGAAATTTTAGGTGGGAAAACTGGCTATACGGAAGATGCAGGCTTATGTTTAGCAAGCTTAGCTCTTATAAATGGACAAGAATATGTGTTCGTGACAGTAGGAGCTGACGGCAATCCTAGAACGGAGCAATATAATATCACAGATGCTATTTCGGTATATAGTCAATTATAAAGTGAAGATTATTATAAATCTGCGAGACTTTCATAGTGTGTGATTGGAGGATATTTCATTTTCTAATCATACATTTTTTTGTTTTCTGATTGAGGAAAAGGCAAGTGATAGTTACGTTATAGATAAATTCTATGATTATTATAGAAATAATAGAATTGATTAATAGATATGAAGTTCCATATAATTCTCTATAAACCATCGAGTTATTGGTATCTTAACAGGGGAGGGAAAGAATGGATGACAAATATTGCAGGAATCAACATACCTGACAGTCGCTTAGCCTTAGAAGCACAGGAAATTTTAAAGGAACATGGTTCTGATTTACTGTGGAATCATTCCAATCGTGTTTATTTATTTGGCGCAATACAAGGGAAGAAAGCTAAGAAATCATTTGATGCGGAACTTTTATACGTTAGTGCTTTATTTCATGATTTAGGCTTAACAAAGAAGTTTAGTAGTGTAGATAAGCGCTTTGAGGTGGATGGCGCTAATGCAGCACGTCAGTTTTTAGCATTGCATCATATAGATGAACAGTCAATTCAACTAGTATGGGATGCGATTGCACTTCATACGACAATTGGTATTGCTGAGCATAAAGAACATGAAGTTGGCTTGTTATATGCAGGCGTAGGTCTTGATGTAATGGGCGATGGTTATGATGATTTAACGGCTGATGAACGAAATGCCGTTCTCAATGCTTTTCCACGCGACCAATTTAAACAAAAGATATTGCCAGCATTTTTTGAAGGGTTTAAGCATAAACCTGAAACAACATTTGGCAATATAAAATCAGATGTGTGTGCATTATTTATTCCAAACTACAAACCTAAAAATTTTTGTGACTGTGTCTTGCATTCACCTTGGTCTGAATAAAACTAAAATGGGATAAGGGGATATCTTACATGTTGAAATTGGCACATAAAAAAATTCGTCATACTGCTTTGCAAAATAAAATTGTTTCAGCGCAAAAGGCTGCTTCTTGGATAAAAGACGGTATGATATTAGGTATGAGTGGCTTTACGAGGGCGGGAGATGCAAAAGTTGTACCTTTAGCGCTTGTTGAAAAGGCGAAAGTGGAAAAGTTTCAGGTGGATGTTTATACAGGTGCTTCACTTGGTCCAGAGGTGGATCAGCAGATGGCTGAAGCGGGGATTATTCGGAAGAGAGCCCCTTATCAAGGTGATCCAGCGATTCGCCGAATGATTAATAACGGAGAAGTTTTATATACAGATGCACATGTTTCACATAATGCTGAGTTAATGCGTCAAGGCATTGTGGGTCCAATTGATTTCGCCATCATTGAAGCAACTGCCATTACAGAAGATGGTTTGCTGATACCTACAACCTCTGTAGGAAATTCGCCAATTATTGTGCAAATGGCGAAAGCGATAATTATTGAGCTCAATGTTTCACATCCTGCTTCTTTAGAGGGCATTCACGATATTTATATTCCTGATGTACAGGGAAGTAGAGATCCTATTCCTTTAACTAGCGCGGGGGAGCGAATTGGAGCGGTTGGTATCCCATTAGATATAACGAAAGTTCGTGGCATCGTGCTTTCTGAAATTGCTGATGCGCCTTCAACGATTGTACAACCAGATGAGGAAACCGCAAAAATGGCAGACCATTTACTCAATTTTTTAAGAGATGAGATGACGGCTGGACGATTAACGAAGACATTAGCGCCACTACAATCGGGTGTTGGATCAGTAGCCAATGCAGTGTTAAATGGGTTTTTAGAATCTGAATTTGAGGATTTGGAAATCTATTCGGAGGTGTTGCAGGACGCTGTATTTGAATTAATAGATGCAGGGAAAGTAAAATCTGCTTCAGGTACGTCCATTACGCTATCACAAGAACGAGGCAAACAGGTGTATAGTGAGCTAGAAAAATATGCAGATCGTTTACTATTACGCCCTCAAGAAATATCGAATCACCCTGAGATTATTCGTCGTTTAGGGCTCATTTCCGTCAATACAGCTCTTGAAGTAGATATTTATGGAAATGTAAATTCTACACATGTTTCAGGTACAAAAATGATGAATGGTATTGGTGGTTCTGGCGATTTTGCGCGGAATGCACGATTGGGAATCTTTGTTACAAAATCCTATGCTAAGGGAGGCAGTATTTCCAGTATTGTTCCTATGGTATCCCATGTGGATCATACAGAGCATGATGTGGATGTTATTGTCACAGAGTTTGGTGTAGCTGATTTACGTGGGCTTGCACCGAAAGAGAGAGTACCACGAATAATTGATCATTGTGCACATCCTGATTATCGTCAGCAATTGTGGACATATTATCAGGCTGCGGTGGAGAAAACGGGTAATCACCATACGCCACATATTTTAGAAGAAGCATTATCTTGGCATGTGCATCTTGCCAAAGCCAAGACAATGAAAAAATAAGATGCCTATTTAGCTAAAAAATAAATGGACTACACGCAGACACGACGAGTGCTGGGTTTAGTCCATTTTTTATTGAGACATGACTAATGAACGAATGAGTTGTCGACTTTTATCTGAAAGTGAAAGTTGTGCAAGATCAAGTTGCTCTACTAGTAGACGAATGAAAGCTTTAGCCGCAAAATTAATAAATTTATCTTTTCGATAGAGCAGTACGATTTCACGTGTTAGGGGTGGATTGCATATCGAACGCTCACAAATAGTATCCGATTTATGCAAGTTACAAAGTGTTTTCGAAATAATCGTTGCTCCCACATTTTGTTCTACTAATTTAAAGATCGCTTGGATGCTAGCTGTTTCTAATTTTGGTGTAATGTGAAGCTTTTCTTTACGAGCCGCTCCCTCAATTACCTTTCTACACTGATGTATTGTTGGAAATAAAATCAATGGATGTGCTAACACCTCTTGCAATGGGATGGTATCCAATCCTGCTAAAGGGTGCTGCTTATGAATAACGACCTTTAGTTCCTCCGTAAACAATGGAACGATTTGAAGCTGCTCCTCCTCATAATCGATATTGTCTTGTTTGTAGGAAATGGCAAAATCTATTTTATTGTTTTTAAATAGTTGCAACAAATCATCTGAGCTATTGATACAAACCTGTATGTCTGGATAATCCTGATAATAGTCCAGCAAATAATCTGATACAAAATCAGTTAATTCTCCTGGCAAAGTACCAATCACTAATTTCCCTGCTTTTATTTCTTTTAGTTCAGTCATCTGATTTTTCGTATTATCCATTGCCCTAAAAATATATGTACACTGTTCATATAAAATTTTACCAGCATCTGTAATAGCGATTTTTTTCCCTAGACGATCGAATAGAGGTAAGCCAAGCTCATTTTCTAAAACCTTTATTTGATGGCTGAGTGTGGGCTGTGAAATATTTAATTTTTCGGCAGCCTTTGTAAAATGAAGCTCACTACATAGAACAAAAAAATATTCGAGCTGTCGTATCTCCATATAAACGTACCTTCTTATCAAATCAATTTTCATATATTATAGCATTTTCAGCTTGAGCATCGAGAAATATAGGTTAATTTAATTGATAGATAATGTATTAATTTCAATCTTCAGAAAAATGATATATAGTAAATATGTTCAAATACATCATCCTTAAGGAGGATACTATGGGGAGATTAGTTCATTTTGAAATTCATGTATGTGACATGGATCGGGCAAAGGATTTTTATGGGAAAGTATTTGGCTGGTCATTTCAGGACTGGAGTGACTACGCAGGCATGCCTTACTTCGGTGCCGTGACAGGTGAAGATGATGAACTTGGCATTAACGGTGCTTTAATGCAACGCCAAGGTCCTCCACCAGAAACAAACCAAGCGCTGAATGGCTTTGCTTGTACAATGGGTGTCGAAAGTTATGATGTAACAGAAGCAAAAATTCTTGAAAACGGTGGCAAAGTAGCCATGCCCAAGTATGCATTACCAGGGATGGCATGGCAAGGCTATTATATTGATACGGAAAGCAATGTATTTGGTATTCACCAACCTGATAAAAATGCCAAATAGTATTTGCTCAATGTTGGAAAGAGGGAAGTTGCTCCTGAATGTGTGGGAACTGGTCCAATATAAGGAGGTTGCGCTCCTAAATGAGTGAGAGCCGCTCAAAGATGGAGGGAAGCTGCTCCTAAATGAGTGAGAGCTGCTCCAAGATGTGGGAAATCCGCTCTTAAAGAGGAGAGAGTCGCTCCAAAGTAGAGGGAATCCGCTCCTAAAGAGGTGAAAGTCGCTCCAAGATGTGGGAACCTCGCTCTTAAAGAGGAGAGAGTCACTCCAAGATGGAGGAACCCCGCTCTTAAAGAGGTGAAAGTCGCTCCAAGATGTGGGAACCCCGCTCATAAAGAGGAGAGAGCCGCTCCAAAGTAGTGGGAACCCGCTCATAAAGAGGAGAGAGTCGCTCCAAGATGTGAGAACCCCGCTCCTAAAAGAGTGAGAGCCGCTCAAAGATGGAGGAACCCCGCTCCTAAAATGGTAAGCCCCGTTCAAAAATGATCGGAACCCGCTCCTAAAGAGGTGAGCCCCGCTCCAAAGTAGTGGAAACCCGCTCTTAAAGAGGAGAGAGTCGCTCCAAGATGTGGGGAATCCGCTCCCAAAAGTGTGAGAGCCGCTCAAAGATGGAGGAACCCCGCTCATAAAATGGTAAGCTCCGCTCTAAAGTAGTGAGAACCCGCTCAAATAGGGGAAACCTCGCTCCTAATCAGGTGAAAAAACTTTAAAGCAGAAAGACCTATGTTCGAGAAAAGCGAACATAGGTCTTTTTTGATCATCTGGTAGGTAAAAGGGGAGATTTGTAAATATATAATGTTTTATTTTGGTAAATTTGTTATGGTTAAATTAGGGAAGTTATCACATGATACATAGTATTCAAGGAGAAATTGTAATGAAAAAAAGAAGGCGTATGTTATTTTTAATCGCACCCATAATGATGTTAGCTTCTTGTAGTAGTGAGGGTGAGAGTGTTACTGCTAATGAGAAAATGTATATTTCATCGGTTCAAAAAAAGGAAGTTTATGAAATTCAACAGCCTGCAAAAGTCAATATTGCTAGAGGTTTAATCGTCAAAAAAATGAACAATGCTCTAAATATCAATGAAATCGAGAGAGGACTCATGGATTTGTCAGTGAGTCATTTTTCAACAGACAAGTTTTATATGCAGGAAGGTCAGTATAATGATGATGAAATCAATGATGTTGAAAAATACGGTAAAGAAGTAGCTAAAAAGATTGTTGCGGATATAAGAAAAAATGAAAAGTATCCGAGAGTTCCTATTTATTTAACTTTATATCAAGAATCTAATATAAACGATATTATACCAGGCATATTTTTAGCTGAAACCTTTATTTCAAAAGATACAGATACCATCTCAAAATGGTCAGAGGTTAATAAAAAGTATTATACATTCCCTTCAGATGCCTTATATAGTTTAGACCAAAATATGTATAATAAAATATTAATTTTTAAAGAGGATATTCAAGCTGGATTTAAACATTTAAACCCTAAAATTATAGGGAAACTGCGTTATGAGGATGGCAAACTAACAGATATTAACATGGATTTACATATTCCTCTGATAAATGATGTAGAATTAATTGGCTTGCTACAGTTAACTAGTACCAAGTTAAATACAATTTTATTTGATTATATTCCCATTACAGTTCGAGTAATCGACCATAATGGGGATGTAGGAATTGTCCTTTGGGACCCAATAGAAAAACAAATTTTTGCATCGCCTATTTAAGTCGTAAATGGAAATCTAAAGGGGTCAGCTCCTATTTCAAATTTCGTAGCTTGTGTCTATATCTACTGAAATTGAAGAACCATCACTATTATCAAATTTCATGAACCATTCACCTGCTAGGCTCGCATCCACCTTGTAATTTGTCGTAAATGATTGCCCAGGCTTAATGATCTCTCCGTCTATCCAAGCCGTTCCATTAGGTGCAGTTAATATAAACCTAATAGATTGTGTGCTGTTATTTTTCACATAAATTCGAATTGCATCAGTGCTATTACTAGTTGCTTGATAATTAAAGCTCATTGAACCCTGACCTGTTGGAAAGGTAGTAGATGTTGCAAGAAGAGTGGGAGAACCATCACCCATTTCATCACTTTGTTCAGCTATGATAGTAGAATGAGGTTCTTCAGCAGTAGCAGCTAGAGTCGGCAGACGAGATGAACCGTGTGTATGATTAGCTATATAAGATGCTCCACCAAGTGGAAATATAAAAAGAGTCACTGTTAATAAAGAGGCAAATTTTCTCATGGTTCCTCCGCTTCAATATATTTTGAAATCATCTTAATAATACCTTTATTTAACTGTATAGTAAATATTAGTTTAGGTGCTCATTAAAACGGAGCACCTATTTTTATAGGTGAAGGCGTTCTAAAACATAAAAGTATTTCTTTGCAATCTTTGAAATGAATGTTTATTATGAAAATGATAATCATTTTCAATTATTGAAAGGGGAGTAACAATGAAAAGACATCTTATTATTGGGATGCATTTAGCTGTTCACGGTAATCATGGCAAGCAAGGTGCGTTGATAGATGAACATATTGCATTTGCGCAGCGTGCTGAGGCAGCAAAATTGGATTTTGTATTTAAGGCTGATTATTTAATAGCTCATCCAGAATTAATGGCTAAAATGAAAGGAACGGTTGGCTTAGATCCTAGCTTTTTAATGGCGATGGTGGCAAGAGGAACCAAACAGATTGGCTTAGTGACAACGATCTCCACATCATTTACGCCACCTTATCTGATTGCGCGTCAATTGCAATCCTTGAATTGGATTAGTGATGGGCGAGTTGGATGGAATATTGTGACCTCCATAGATGGTGCCCATAATTTCAGCAATGAATCTATGCCTTCTTCAGAAGAGCGTTATGCTAAAGCTACAGAATGTACAGAGGTGGTCAAGCAGCTATGGCATAGTCAACCCTACGAAACATTAGAAACGGATGGGAATATAGAAAAAATAAAAGAGCTTGTCAAACCTATTGAACATGAGGGCGAATTTTTCCATATTAAAGGTCCCCTAAATCTCCCTATGCATCCAGCAGGAGAGATTCCGCTCTTCCAAGCAGGCGCGTCGGATGTTGGGCGTCAATTTGCAGCTACTGTTTCCAATGCCATTTTTGCAGCTACACCAGCTATGGAGGTGGGCATTGAGATGCGTAATGATTTGCGTCAACGTGCCATTGAAGTAGGTCGTTCTGCTGACGATATTCGCTTATTACCTGGGCTGTATTTCTTTATAGGTGATACATATGAAGAAGCACTCGAAATGCACCGACAAGCGCATGCACATTTAACGCTTGAACGACGCTACAGTGCTTTAGAATCTGTGATTGGTATGGATGTTCGTCATTTGTCAATTGAAGATCAGGTGACCGTTGATATGTTGCCACCAAAAGATCAAAAAGTACGTAGTAAAACACATGCAGATTTGGTGCGTCGTTATATTATAGAAAATGAACCAACTGTTGAGGTATTGTTAGCACGCCCCGAGGTAATTGGCTCAGCCCATCTTGTAGCAATCGGCACACCACAGGATATTGTCGATCAAATCGTTACTTTTTATGAGGAGGGCGCATTGGATGGCTTTATTGCTGTACCAGGTGGCCCTGTGAAATCTTTAAATTTATTCTTTAACGACGTTATTCCCATGTTAGTAGAGCGGGGGTTATTCCGAGCTGAATATGAAGGTAGCACATTACGTTCCCATTTAGGCTTAGATGTGCGATCTCCAATTAATAGCTGAAAAAGGGCAAGCCATAAGCTTTGCCCTTTTATTGCTAGAAACTCATTCGAATATTAATCGGATAAAGATAAGGTGATTCGGGTTGTTCGATTGTTACCCAATCATCAATATAGATAACAGGTAAGCTTACACCCTCATATGTTGTTTGACTAATTGTACCGACCACTTCAATCCATGTATCTTCTGTGAGTGTTGGAGCGTCTGGAAACTCTGTCAGAAAGCCGACGATACTGGCATCGGCGACACAATGCGTAATAAGAAATCTTGAAATAACTAGTTGCTTTTCTGTAAAGCTTTCTTCTTTTAAAACAAAGCCCTTCAACTGTATTTTCTTCCCCAAATAGTTTTCTAAATTTTGATTAATTTCCTCGTAATAGATCGTATAGTCCTCATCGGTCATTTTCAGCATCGATTGTTGGGATAACTGTTGCTTTAATTGGTCATATTGCTTTTTTGTCATTTCCTGTTTTTCTTCCATCAGTCGCGGATCAGCATCATGCTCATCATAGATGTTTTCATCAATCGTTTCATTTGAAGTGAGATAATCCTCTATTTTAGATGTTTGCCTTTGCTGGGTGAGAATAAAGGCACCACCTTTTTTATCAGCGATGGCAGCATCTAAAATTTTGGCTGGCACGAAAAAGCCTGTCATTATCGGTGTCATGATAATGAGGTAGGCAATCATTTTTTTTCGTGTAAAGGCTGAGTGACCATGGTCGTGATGGGAACAGCAAGCTTGTCCAATAGGATCACATGAGTGGGGAGCCTTTGAAAAAGATATAACTCTAGTCAATTGAACAAGAAATAGTATAAAAAATAAGATGGCGGCTGTTTTACTCAGGCTTTCATATTTAGGGTTGATGAATTTTGTTAGTTCTCCGGTCCAATGCAAGTTGGCTATCATAGCCGAAAAGGCAAGTAACATTAAGGCTCTTAGCGCTTGTTGAACATGAAATTTCATGGTTTTCCCCCTTAGAGATACGCTGAAAGCATCCATATACTAATGTAGACAACTGTAGCCACTAAGGCGATTAACCAAAAGACAAATTTTAAGCGAAATACGCTCATCAACATAATGGTATTTTTCAAATCGATCATAGGGCCAAAAATAAGAAAGGCCAGAATGGATGGAGTGGAGAAAATAGCACTAAAGGATGCGCCAATAAAGGCATCTGCCTCAGAGCAAAGTGACAGAATGAAGGCTAAGCTCATCATAACTAGAATGGAGGAGGATTCACCGTCTCCAATTGCTACGAGTGTTTTGGTTGATACATAGGTTTGTACAAAGGCAGCTAAAAATGCCCCGATAATTAAGTATTTGCCCATATCAAAAAATTCATCGATGGCATGCTTGACCATATTTAATAGTTTTGTGACGAAAGATGTTTGTTGACTAGTGGTTGTCAATGAGTAGGGCTGTAAAGAGCTCTTAAATTGTGAGCCTTTAAAAAACAAGCTGATAAGTAATGCTACCACAATGGCGATGACAAAGCCAACGAGCATTCGAAGGCTCGCTATTCTTAAATCATTGCCAAATGCCATATAGGTAGAAAGAATAACAACGGGATTAATAAGTGGACCAGTTAACATAAAGCCTATAGCTGCATGTATAGGTACGCCTTTGGCAATTAATCTTCTAACAATCGGAACAATTCCACATTCACAGGCTGGAAATAATGCACCTACAAGACAACTCATGATGACGGCCATCACAGGGTTTCGAGGAATCCACCTTTGGATATGTTCCTCTGTTATAAATATCTGAATAAAGCCAGCAATCAGTATTCCAATTAAGACAAATGGTAATGCTTCAATTAAAATACTTAAAAATATCGTATTTAAATTGAGTAGAGAGGAACTAAGGTCGTTTAGTGCTGAGACGTTGAATAACAGTAGTGGTAGCATGCCTATGAATAAAATGAAGAGGAACCAAAAATTCAATACATATTTAGAAAAATGGAGACGTTCCACATAGACCTCCTTAAAGTGTAATGGTTACGTTTTAATTCAAGATATGACATAGATGATATTGTTAGTACTTCAAAAAAGGAAAGAGAAAGTAAAAATTGATTTCTACCATCTTTTTACTTTCCCTCTCTATCGAATTATTTATGAGAATACTTAGTTCTATATTGTTTAGGGGTAATTCCCGTAAATTTTTTGAAAACTTTAATGAAATAGCTTTGATCTGTGAAATTAAGTAATGAACCGATGTCTAGGATTGGATAGTTGGTAAATGTTAAGAGTTTTTTCGCCTCATCAATCCTTTGCTGCTGAATATATTCACTAAAGGAAGTACCTACTTCCTTTTTAAATAAGGAGGAAAGATAATTGGGGCTTATGTGGCAAATTGCTGAAAGTTGGTCGAGTGTTAGATCCCCATACAACTCATTTTCAATAAAATGGATACAGGTAGTAATGGGTCCAGAATACTTCATTGTATTTGCCTGTGATACACGGCTTGTATAGTCGTAAATAGCTTCCTCCATTAACGAAAGAATTTCGATTAAACTGTTTTGATCCTCTAGCTTTTGAATGTAAAAATCATTTAATGTAAAGGCGGTTTCTTCATTTAAACCACCCTCAATCGCTGCACGGCAAATTAGGGCAATTCCTGTAATCATCAAATATTGAACACTTCTTAAATTATTGCGTTTTGAAAGTATTCCCAGTTCTGCCTGCTCGACAATGGAATAATTCAAAACTTCATTTAATTTCTCCATACGTCCATTTTTCACATTGTCTAACAATATTTTTTCATAATAAAGATTTGTATGAACAATATCATTTCTTCTAGCGTATGAGAGCTCAAGCGCAGTATTTTCCTCATGACGAATTAGAGGTCTTAATGCTTGGTTATGATAAATGACAGCAGTTTTATTTAATTTCTTTTGATAGATCGAGTAATATACAAACAAACTAATGGCCAAACATTGCTGATAATGAAGAATAGGAATTAGCTCTTGATTAACATTTGTCTTAATGTCTCCCACTTCTGGAGAAAGGGAAGGACCAACTACAATCGCCCCTAAATATTGATCCTCTAACTGCACGTTGATATAGAAGAAATTAAATTCAGCATAAGAGAAAAAAATCGGATAATCATTTGTATCCTTATGATAAGGATATGTTTTCAACTGTTCCTTTAAAGAAATGTAAGATGGACTATTGGTTGTTGAATAGTCAAAAATTATGTCTCCCAACGAATTAATATAAGTGACTGGAAGATGATGTGTTTCGTATATTAATTGACTTATGTATTGAAGGTCGATAGTGGTAATTTTCATGTTCCTACACTCCAGTTCGTAATGATGCTATCAAAATGAAAGCAGTTACATTTTTTATTGTATAGACATTGAGAAAGTACTATTTTGTGTAGAATAATACAATAAATAAAGGAGAAGTAGCAATAAAATAGACAGTGACTTTAAAATGTTAGGGAGGAATAGAAGATGGATCTTTTGAATAAAATTGCAGTTGTAACAGGCGCAGGAAGCGGAATTGGAAGAGCTAGCAGCTTGAAACTTGCTAGCAATGGTGCAAAAGTGGTGGTAGTGGATTTCAACAAAGAAACAGGGGAAGAAACAGTAAGCTTGATTAGAGAACAAGGCGGGGAAGGTATTTTCGTTCAGGCAGACGTTTCAAAAAGTGAAGACGTTCAGAAATATGTCAATACTGCTGTTGATACGTACGGACGTGTTGATGTATTTTTCAATAATGCTGGGGTTATTCAGAAAATTTCTCCACTAACAGAGATTGAAGATGAAGAATATGACCGTATTATGTCAATCAATGTGAAGGGTGTATTCCTTGGCTTAAAATATGTTTTAAAAGTAATGGAGGGACAAGGAAGCGGTTCAATTATAAATACAGCTTCTACAGCAGGAGTTCGCAGTGAGCACAGTATGGCTGTCTATTCTGCAAGTAAGCATGCAGTAGTGGGTTTAACAAAATCAGCTTCTTTGGAGTATGTAAAAAAAGGTATTCGGATCAATGGTATCTGTCCAGGGGGAGTAGAAACGGCATTAACAAACAGTGTAACTGCTATGTTTGAAACAGGTGGCTATGTGCCAGAGGAGATTCCAAATATGAGAATGGGACGCTATGCAAAACCAGAGGAATTAGCAGAAATGGTAGTATTCCTAGCATCAGACAAAGCAAGCTATATGACAGGCTCTATTGTGTTAGTAGATGGTGGTTTAACTTTATAATGAAAGAAGAAATCCAGTGAATCATTTCACTGGATTTCTTGGGGTAATGAACCGAGTCGCTATAGGGTGAATTTTTTGAGCTCATTCATCAATGTATCAGTCATAGCTTGAAGTTCGTCGATTTTAGCACTAATTTTTTGGAAGGATAGTAGCTGTTCTTGGGTTGATGCCGATATTTCTTCTGTACCGGCAGCCGTTTCTTCCGTAATAGCAGAAATATTTTCAATGGTACTATTTACTTGCTGGCTCATTTCATTGGTTTGCACCATTTCTTTTGTGAGGTTTTGTAAATCGCGATGGATAGCTGTTATATGCATGGTAATAACGGCAAATGATTGTTCCGTTTCAACCATGGATTGTGATTGCTCATTTGATAGCTGATAACCTCGTTCAGCTGTAGTAAGGATGTGCGTAATGCCATCTTGAATATGCGTAACCATAGAAGTAATTAAATTCGTTGCATTCTCCGTTTCTGAAGAGAGCTTTTTAACCTCCTCGGCAACAATGGCAAACCCTTTACCTGCTTCTCCCGCTCGTGCAGCCTCGATGGCAGCGTTTAAGGCTAATAAATTGGTTTGGCTGGCAATTGTGTGGACAGCATTGGCTGCTCCTTCAATCTCTGAAGTAAATTGAGAGAATTGGGTAACAGCCTCTTTAATATCAAGTGATGTGGTTGAAATATCCTTCGCAATGGCCGATTGTTTTTCCAATGAATACTGACCATTTTGAACAGCCTCCAGAGCCTGTTTACCAGTGTCAGCCGATTGCTCACTTGTACGCATTACATCCTTAAATTGATCTGCCATATTATTCATTTGGAGTGCCACTGATTGAATGTCTTCAGACATCGTATAGCTGCCTTTTGCTAATTCGTCGGTAGAAGTAGCGACTTGATTGCTACTTTCATGAATAGTATTCATATGGCTCGTCACTTCTTGTGTAAACAAATTAACGTCCTTTCCAATATAATCGATGGATTGTACGGTACTTTTTAAATTATTCATCATCTCTGAAAAGCTTTTTGTTAATTGATCAATCTCATATCGACTGTTTGCCTGATAGGAAAGGGTAGAGGTATCAATGGTTAGGTTTCCTGTTGCTGCGGCTTGTGCGCAATCTACAATCTGATTAATTGGTTTGGTAATTCTTTTCGCAGCTACATAGGAATAAAGTATCGTAGCAATAATTAATAGCACACTACCTATGATGGTAGAGGTTGTAATGAAACCTATTTTTTGCTTCGTTACTTGTATCATTTCTTGATACCATTCGTTCGTTTCTTTTTTGAGCAAATACATATCGTTTAAAATTCCTTTAATTCTGATGGACTGCTTTTTAATTTCAGAGCGATTGTTTTCTTGAAACCCGCTTTCAGTCGCTTTTTCTAGATTTTCAAATTTACTAGCTATTTTTTCGACGATTGTCTGATGCTCAGGTATTCTCGTTAGAGAGGCTAATGCCCCTAAATTACTTTTTGTTTCTTGTAAAATAGCGAGCGCTTCGTTTTTATTGGCTTCACTATCTAAGTAGGTAAAATTGTTTAAAGATTGACTGGCAACAACTAAACTTTGCTCTAGTTCTTTCACTGCAAGTAAAAGTTTCGTATCATCCTGTGCTGTAGTTTGGATCGTGAATGTTTGTATGATAATAAAGCCAATCATCGCCATAGCCAGTACGATTGGAATCAGTGTGTTCATAAATAATTTCTTACGTAGTGTCACTGGCCATTCCCCTTTTCTGCAGTAACTTTTATCGTTCCTGAAATAATGGCTTCTTGGGCTTTTTCGATGGCAGTTTGTTGCTCAGCTGTCAGCTGAATTACACGAATATCTGCTAGTCCCACGCCTTGATCCGCTAAACCTAATGCAAACGATTTTTCAGTAATTTTCCCATCTTCTACTAATGCTTTAGCAAGTTGATAGACGGCCAGGTCAACATTTTTCAGCATGGATGTGACAACTGTTTTTTCGGCAACAAAAAATTGATCGATATCAACACCGGCTGCATAAATACCCATTTCCTCGGCCTTTTTAATCGCTCCGAAGCCAGTAAAGCCCGCTGCATGGTAAATAAAATCAACGTTATTTTTGATATAACTTTCTGCTATTGCTGCACCCGCCTGGGTATCGTCAAAAGTACCAGCATAGTCACTCATAATTTCAATCGATGGCTGTACATAACGAGCTCCTTCGATAAAACCATTTTCAAAGTGATGGATAACGGGAGCATCTGCACCACCAATAAAGCCAATTTTTCCAGTTTTGCTTGTCATAGCGGCAATCATGCCAACTAAAAAGCTACCTTCTTGTTCTTTAAAGGTAATCGAAATGATGTTGTTAATATCAGATTGTCCGTCAATCAGTATAAATTGCTGGTCTGGATATTGCTTCGCTGTTTTTTCTAGTGCTTCTTGTACAGAGAAACCGAGACCAATGATGATATCATATTTTTCTGCTACAAGCTCATTCAGCTTTTCCTCGTAATTACCATCAGGAGCCTCTTTGTAATCAAACAAAATACCAAGCTCATCGCGCGCCTTTTCTAATCCTTTAAAAGCGGAGTCATTAAATGATTCATCGCCTAGTCCTGCATCTGATAGTAAAATGCCTATCCTATATCCTTCAGTTGATGTTTCTGCTGGTGCTGAAGAACAGCCTGCTATCAACAGAGCGATCAAAAGAAAAGTAGTAATTAATTTCTTCAAATTATGTGTACCTCCTGTTGTGTATAAAATATATATCGGCAAAAACTTAATATTTTTAGTCTGATGTCAGACTTCGATGAAAATAAATTTCTGAGAACGTATAAGAATAAGGATTCATTTCTATATACATAATAAGTTAGAAATATAAAGCTAGATTACTATTAAAGTAATGGATTTATTAAGGTTTCCGTAACAATCCTTGTATGTATAGCACTATAAAAGCCTAACGCGAATAGCGTTAGGCTTTACTATCTAAACAGCACCGAATAATTTTAATAAATTAATAATAATAATGCCGATTACGCCAAAGTCTGAATCGCCAAAGGTTGTGCCTTCATAACCAATGTCTCCCATAAAGATCAGTAGTATGGCAGGAATAAAGCTAATCAATAAACCATTGGCAAAGGCTCCTGACATGGCACCGATTCTGCCGCCTGTAGCGTTACCAAAGACGCCAGCTGCTGCACCTGTGAAGAAATGGGGAACAAGACCGGGAACGATGACCTTAAGTCCGATGAAAGGGAGTATAAACATGGAAACCAGCCCTGCTAGAAAACTAAAAATGAAACCAATAATAACGGCATTTGGTGCAAATGGGAAAATGGTTGGGCAATCAAGTGCTGGTTTTGTGTTTGGTACAAGTTTATCTGCAATGCCTTTGAAGGCTGGAATAATTTCAGCAATTAACATTCGTACACCTGCTAAAATAATATAAACACCCGCTGCAAATGTAATCGCTTGCATAATAGCGAAAATAATAAAATTAGAGCCCGCAGATAATTGTGCCTCTATATAGGAAGGACCTGCAAAAAGGGCAACAATCACAAAGAACACACTCATTGTTAGCGAAATAGCAACAGAGGTATCTCGTAAAAAGCCTAATGATTTCGGGACTTGTATATCCTCTGTGGATTTCGTTTTATTGCCAAAGAGCTTGCCAATCTTTGCAGAAACATAATAGCCAACACTGCCAAAGTGACCAACAGCAAAGTCGTCACTACCTGTTATTTGCCGAACTGTTGGCTGTAAAATGGCAGGGAACACCACCATACAAAGTCCAAGAATAATAGAGCCGACGATAATAAGAGGTGTACCACTCATCCCCCCAACTGACAATGAAGCAGCGATTAAACAAGCCATAAATAATGTATGATGTCCAGTTAAAAAGATATATTTTAATGGCGTAAATCGCGCAAATAATAGGTTCATAATCATACCAAATACCATGATTAGTGCAGTAGCTGTACCAAAATTAGTCTGAGCAGCTGCCACGATGGCCTCATTGTTGGGAATGACTCCCTGTACTTGAAAGGCATGATCAAACATTTTACTAAAATGATCTAAAGAGCCAATCAAAACCGTAGCACCTGCTCCAAGGATGACAAAGCCCATTATCGTTTTTAAAGTACCTGACAGAACAGTGGAACTTGATTTTTTTTGAATGAGTAAACCAATAAAAGCGAATAGGCCGACTAATATAGCTGGTGTTCCTAAAATGTCATGCATGATAACATCTAACATACCAACACCTCATCCTATCCAAATTTTTGATGCTTAAAGCAAAGGTTCAAGCTTTTCTTTTATTTCTGCAATACTCATCATATTAACAATGCTCACAATGATTCCCTTGTCTTGCGCTAATTCATTCACAATGTCTGCTGCCCCTAAATAAATATCTGCTTTCTCCGCCTTGGCAGACGCTAAATCGGTATGTGTTACCTCTGCATCTTTACCCAATGCCTCTAATGCTTTTTTTACATTTAATTCTAAAATAAAGCTACTTCCTAAACCGCTCCCACACACGACTAAAATTTTCATTCTGTTGACTCCTTTGTCGTATATTGTTTGATTTTCTCCCATATCGTGTCCGCATGCTGACAGGCGATCAAGTCATCAACCTGATTAGGTTTTTGTAAGACTAATGCTACATCAGCCAACGCCTGTAGATGGGAAGCATTGTCAATGGCAGCTAGCACAATTAGTAAGTAAACAGGCTGATTGGGGCTGAAAAAAACAGGTTTTTGTAAACATAGCAAACTTATGGCTAGTTCATGAACCCCATCAGATGGCCGTGCATGAGGAATGGCTACTTTTGGTGTGATGACTACGTAGGGGCCATAGTGCTCAATAGATCGAATCATGGCTTCGACATAGCGTTGTTCAATTTTGTGTTGCTGTACTAATGGGCTAGCAGCTAAATGAATCGCTTCTTGCCATGATTGGACAAAGTTTGCAAGCTGTATACAATCCTTTGTTAACAGCTTGGTTAGCAAGGACAACCCTCCTTTCATAAAAATATCCTCCCATTCCATGTTATTACGACTGCATGTGGAATTATGTCATCGAAGAAAACATTTTTAATTGCTTCGCTATTTCGTAAACCGACATTTTGACAAATTCATCAATTTTATGATCTAAGCGCGTTTTCGGATAAATCAATTGAATTTTTCTATTAAGCGTCACGTCATGTAGATCTTTCTTCATCAGTACACCTGATTTTAATTCTTCTTCTATTAAGGAAACGGATAGAAACGCCATGTTTTTTCCAAAGGTCAGCATTTTTTTAATCGTGCTCACAGAATCCAGTTCAATTGTGTAAATTGAAGGCTGAAAAGGGTCCATCCACTTTTCGATGAAGTGATTCGTGGAGCTAGAGGATGTATGCAACAAGAGCTTGTACTTAAGAATATCTTCTTTGGTGATGTTCTTTTTTGTTGCTATCTCGTGTGATGGGCTGAATGCCAATACAAGTGCATCTTCACCGATAGTTTCGTAATGAAGTAAAGGATTTTCCTGCTTGGTCTCCATGATGAGCCCGAAATCTAATTCTTGTAGTGCTACGTTTTTTTCAATTTCGGGTGCAGTTTTTACTTCTAATGAAATACGAATCTCAGGATAGGTCGTTGAAACTTGATGAATTAAATCTGGCATAAAAATATGGGCAGGTAAGCCACTCGCCCCAAGTCGTAATGAACCGATATGGCCTGCTAAAAGATTTTCAATAAAACGGTCCATATCCTTTTGGAGTTGAACCATTTGACGAGCGTAATGATACACACCTTCGCCGGCTTCTGTTAAACGGTATCCTCCTGCGTTTGTTCGAAATAAACGAATACCGTATTCCTCCTCAATAGAGCGAATATGAAAGGATACTGTAGGTGCTGTAATGCCAAGTGCTTTGGCCACGGGGGCTAATTTTTTTAATTCTACAAGTAAGCAAAATGCCTGTAATTTACTATTGTTCATTTTATCCTCCTAAAGCAAATTAGAAAAAATCTTGTATTTGTTTTAGTTTATTAGATTTTTTTTAACGTGTTATTAATAGTAGATTAATATTTTCTAAATATCTGGAATTTATAGTTGTTAGTAACGAGGAGGATACTTATGAAAATCTCATTAACCAATATCGAGAAAAAATATGGGCAGTCTCAAGCATTATGGCCAATCGATGTGGAGTTAGATCAGCAATTTATTACGATTCTTGGACAATCAGGCTGTGGCAAAACAACCTTATTAAAGTTGATTGCTGGCCTTGAACAGCCAACAAAAGGAGAAATTCGATTCAATGACACCGTGATTTTCTCTTCACAGTCTCATAAAAATGTCAAACCAAATAAGCGCAATATCGCCATGGTTTTTCAAGATTTTGCTCTATGGCCACATATGACCATCTTCCAAAATATTGCCTTTGGCTTAAAGGGCATAATTGCAAAATCAGCTATTCCTGAACGAGTCGAGCATGTGATGCGATTGGTAAAAATGCAAGGCTATGAGAAACGGAAGCCAGGTGAATTATCGGGTGGACAGCAGCAGCGGGTGGCATTAGCAAGAGCTTTAGCGACGAACCCTCGATTGATTTTATTTGATGAGCCTTTATCCGCTCTCGATGCTGTTCTCAGAGAGCAAATGCAAGATGAAATTATGCACCTGATTCATGAACTTGATTGCCAAGCGATTTTTGTAACACATGATCAAACAGAGGCTATGACAATGTCTGATCAAATTATCGTTATGGAGGCAGGGAGAATTGCTCAAATTGGCTCGCCTGAGGAAATTTATCGTGCACCAGCAACGCCCTATGTGGCAGATTTTATTGGTAAAGTGAATTGGTTTCATCATGGACAATCGATCGTGCGACCTGAAGGCGTATCAAGCGTATCGCGTCCTGGTACGATTGCTAAACAAGCGGAGATTGTGAAAAGCACATTTGTTGGCGATCGTTATTTAGTACAAGCACAGGTGGATGGACAGCCTTGGAGCTTTTATGAGAATCAACCATTAGAGCATGGAAAAAGATTGCAAGTATTTATTGATGAAAAACAAATCTATCAATTGGAGGGTTTACATTGAAGAAACGACGTTTTAAATTATGGGCAACTGCCGGCATTTTATTGACCTTGGCATTAGCTGGCTGTGGTAATAAAGAGGTAAAAGAGACAAATGAAGCAAGTGCAAAGACACAGGAGGAGAAAGTACTGACGGTGTATTCTGCAGGGCCAGATGGTTTAGCTGCAAATATTCAGCAAGCATTTGAAGAAAAAACAGGGATTAAAGTGGAAATGTTTCAAGGAACTACAGGTAAAATTCTCTCTCGTCTAGAAGCGGAAAAAAATAATCCTGTAGCTGATCTTGTTGTACTTGCCTCTGTCGCCTCAATGGATGGCTTAAAGGCAACAGACCAATTACAAAGCTACGAAGCTGCTAAAAACAAGGACAAAATCAACAGTGATTGGTCTGATCAAGATGGATATTTCTATGGCTACAGTGCCTCTGCTTTAGGTATTGCCTATAATACGAAAAATACGACACAGGCGCCTAGGGATTGGTCTGATTTAGCGAAAGCTGAATGGCAAAATAAAATAAATATACCAGATCCAAGTCTGTCAGGCTCTGCTGTGGATTTCTTATTTGGTTATACAGCAGCAGAAAAAACAGCTTGGAGCACAATTAATACGTGGAAGAAAAATGGCTTGCAAGTCAATGGTGCAAATAAAGAAGCATTGGATGCTGTTATTACGGGTGAGAAAAATGCCACAATCGCAGGTGTAGACTACATGGCTTATAAAGCAAAAGCGGACGGTGAGCCAGTAGAAATTATCTATCCAACGAGTGGGACAGTGGTTAGTCCTAGAGCGGTTGGTATTTTGAAGGATGCGAAACATGTTGAAGCTGCACAAGCCTATGTTGATTTTTTATTGTCGGATGAAGGGCAAAAGCTAGTAGCAGATGCTTACTTATTACCAGGAAATAAAGATATTGCTGTGAAAAATCGTGCAGCATTAGATGAAATTCCACAGTTATCAGTTGATTGGATGGGTGCGGAAGCGAAACAGCTTGAAGTACTAACAAAGTTTACGGATTTATTTCGTTAAATAAGGGAGGTTGATATACCTCCTTTCTAGTTTTTATAGAGAAGGGTTGTAGTAGTCATGATAATGGAAGGAAGACGAGCTTTTGGATTTTTACTGACAATTGTCGTCATATTTGCTATCGCTCCGTTGATGGCCATTTTATTTTATACCTTTACAAATGAGGGGCAATTCGATGGATCACAGTTTAGCCGAATATTTGCACACGAGAGAATATGGAGGACGCTAGGAAATTCTGTGGTCTTAGGGATTTTCGTGATTATTGGGACAACAATTATCGCATTACCTATGGCTTTCATTCGTACGAAAACAAGTTTATATCAATATGAATGGCTCGATATTGTGTTAACGATTCCATTTATGACACCTCCTTATATTGGTTCTATGGGCTGGATTTTGTTTATGCAGCACAATGGTTTTTTACAGCAGCTTATTCCGAGTGCTACCTGGATGACAGATTCCTTCTTTTCCTTATTTGGCATGGTACTGATCATGAGCTTACACCTGTTTCCGTTTTTGTATTTAATGTTAAAAAATACATTGCTTCGAATAAATGGCTCGTTTTTAGATGCAGCGCTGATTTTTGGGCGAAGCTCCTGGCAAAATGGGCTAAAGATTGTGTTACCCCTTGTACTTTCAAGCTATGTCTTGGGAAGTCTGCTTATTTTTATTAAGACGCTTGCTGAATTTGGAACGCCAGCTACATTTGGCAGTCGGATTGGGTTTCCAGTTTTTACAACCGAAATTCACTCCTATCTATCAAGATGGCCAGTCGATATTCGCATGGCAACCTCGCTATCCTTATTCTTATTGTCAGTTTGCTTAGTCATTTGGTATTTCCAAAATCTCATTGGACGCAAATATACATACGGTGTGCTATCAGGAAAAACGCCTGCTAGACGTGAGATCAAGGACAAGTGGTATATAAAAACAGCTTCGTGGACTTTTGTAGGGCTTGTACTATTGCTGTCTATCGGCATTCCGTATTTCTCTATTATCGTGACCTCTTTGCAAAAGGTAAGGGGAGATGGTTTACAGGCAGGGAATTTCAGCTTTGCTTCCTATCAAGAGGTCTTCACCAGTGGAAGTGCAGGATTGACAGCATTTTTAAATAGTATTGTTTTTTCTATCATGACGGCCATCATAACAGCCATGATAGGTTTATTCATTGCTCTTTATATTAAAAAAGGAGAAACCAGAAAGCAGCAAGTATTAGATTTTTTTAGTTTAATGCCTAATATTATTCCGGGAATTGTTTTTGTTGTAGGTTTAATTATGTTTTGGAATGCGCCGTGGCTTCCCGCAACGATTTATAACACAAAGGCAATGGTAGTCGTTACATACTGTGTGCTGTTTTTACCCTATTCGGTGCAGTATATTAAATCTTCTTTTTCACAATTAGATGCCTCTATCTTTCAGTCAGCCGCTATTTTTGGACGTAGTAATTGGGCGGTTTATCGTCGCATCATCCTACCGCTATTGATGCAGGGTATTTTGACAGGAATGATGATGACTTTTATTATTTCGATGCGTGAGCTAGTAGCTGGTCTCTTAATTTTGCCACCCTCAGTCGAGACAGGGGCAACTTTTATCTATAGTCAATTTGAGCAAGGTAATGTAGGGGTTGGGATGGCAGTTGCCGTCATCACTGTTTTGATGACTGTGGTATTTATGTTCCTATTAGATTGGCTGCAAAGACGAGGAGGGCAGACCAATGCTTAGTTTTGAAATTTTAGGTGGCGTAGGGGAATATGGGCGCAATTGCTTTTATATTGAAAATCATGGGCAGGCCATTTTATTGGATTGTGGGATTATGAAAAATGCTCAAAAAACGCCACCAAATATTACAGCTAATCATATTGAAAAGTTAGTTGCTGTCTTTATTTCTCATTCGCATATTGATCATGTAGGGGCATTGCCATTACTACAAAAGATGGACTATACGGGGCAGGTACTAATGAGTCATAGAACTGCTCAGCAGCTTTCATTGCCTCTTTCACAAGTCCGTACTTTCCACCCAGATACGATTGGAAATTGGATAGAGGTCAATGATTATCTTGCCTTTCAATGGGGATATAGTGGACATTTAATTGGAAGCGTGTGGTACAAAATTCGATTTTTTGATGAGATGATTTTTTTCTCTGGTGATTATGTAGTCGATTCGTATTTGTTAAAGGCGACCTTACCAGAGGAGGATGGAACGGTTTATGATGTAGCGTTTATTGATAGTGGACATGTGGAAAAATGCATTCATAATCTTGAGGTATTACAGCAATTGGCTACGTACGTAAAGGCTCATCCCAATCGTTCAATTATTTTCCCATCCTCTTTTTCGGGCAAAACAGTCGATATTATGTCTTATCTTTCTGAACATACAACCCGAGCGATTAGTGTAGATGCAAAGCTACAAACTTTATTGGAGCATTATGATCAAGAACCCGAAAATATTTGGCCGAATAAAGCGGTACTCCAAGTACGTCACAAGCAAAAAACGGACAGTCACCATGCACTTTATTTTGTCTCAGAGCAGGATGAGGCTCAATTGGAGGAGCTTGCAAAGGCATATCCAACAGCTATTTTTGTCCACACAGGCTATTCTCGTTATTCATGCAATCCATCTATTTTGAAGCATCTCTCAAAGGAGTTCTTCTATAAAACACATCCAGACTATCGTGATATTGTGGCTCTGTCACAGAGAATTCGTGCACGACAAACTATCTATTTTCACAGTACACATACAAATTTAGCAACAACATTTCCGAAGGAGGAGTTAAAGCGTGACTAAACTAAAAAAATGGGCATTTTATATATGTGTCATGGGCTTGACAATAATTAGTATGATGAGTGTGAGTACAACACAAGCGAAAGCAGCCATTGAGCCAGGGCATGAAATTAAATTCAATATTAAACCTGAGATTTTTAAGGAATCAACGATTGTACAGGTTTTTCAAGCAACTAAAAAGGATGATGTAAAAATTTATTTTTATGATACGTTTGACCAATCGTTTCTCCATAATGATTATATACATCGCTTACGCGTATATAAGGGTAGCAATAAAATGGATATAACCTATAAAAAGCGTTTTTTAAATACATCATTAAGTGACGCAATGGTAGAAACAGCGAATCATGGTTTTACTGGTTCTGAGTCCAATTATAAGTTTGAGTTAGATAGTAAGGGAGACCATCGTACATTTACGATTAGCCGGAAGGAGTCCTTGAAGACTTCTGCTGATGTCTCTTACGATACGGTAGATACGAGTGCTGCTAAAAAACGCATTCTTGAAAATTCTCCAAAGAAAATTGTAAATTGGGATTCTGAAGCATGGTATAAAAATACGTTGTCTCAAGCTGTTGTATATGGACCTGCTAATGCTATGACCTATAAAGGAAGTTTTCTAGGACATGAAGCGGATATAGAAGTGTGGCAGTACAAAGGAGACATGATGGTTGAACTTTCTACAAAGGTAGATGATGCCGCTCAAGCAGCTGTTATTGAAAAACAATGGTATGAGCAACTATTATTTGCAGGCTATTTAAGTGTAGATCAACGTGGTAAAACGGCATTTGTCATGGATAAATAAGTAGCACTATAATGAATTCGCCGCATATAGAAATGGGGCGAATTTTTTCTTTGGCAACAGAGAGATTAAAAAAGTAGGTCCATGTTTGTTCTAACTTTGCTAATTTCGCTTACACTTACTATAGGACGAACTTTGGGTGATATGAGGGGGAAATAACATAGCGAAAAAAATGGGCATTGTTACACTACTACTTTTCGGTGTTTACGTGCTTTGTATGTACTGGTATATATTCCATAGCGGTGGTGGTAAAATACCGAGTGCCTTACAAGGAACGGCGGCAGATCCAGTGATGTTTATGTCTGGCAAGGAGCTCTTTTTAAGTGGTGAATATTCAAAAATACGGAACTTTATATTCTTTGTAGCCACACCTTTAGAATGGCTTATTTACTTCTTGATTTTACTATTGGGCGTATCCCGTTATTTCGAAAAAGTGACGACCTCCCAAACGAAGTGGAAGCTATTGCAAAATGCAGGCTACTTATTCCTATTATCTTTATTACTATATATCGTGCTATTCCCGCTTGATTATTATCGCTATCATCTTAGCAAAAGCTATGGCATCAGTACACAAGCATTTGCATCTTGGATGAAGGACGGTGTCATTGATTTTTGGGTGAACTTTGGCACTAGCTTGATTATTGTTACGGTAATTTATTGGCTCATTAAAAAGAGCGAAAAAAGATGGTGGCTCTATGCTTGGCTTTTAACCATCCCCTTTACAATCTTTGTAATGTTCATTCAGCCAGTTGTCATTGATCCTTTGTACAATGAATTTTATCCGCTAAAAAATAAAGAGCTGGAAACAAAGATACTTACACTTGCTACACAGGCAAATATTCCGGCAGAGCATGTTTATGAGGTCAATATGGCAGAAAAGACCAATGCCTTAAATGCTTATGTGACAGGGATTGGGAGCAATTCGAGAATTGTGCTTTGGGATACTACATTAAATAGACTAACGGACAATGAAATTTTATTTATCATGGCACATGAAATGGGACATTATGTAGAAAAGCATATTTATTTTGGCATTGCAGGCTATTTATTCTTAATGTTGATAGGGTTATGGCTAACAGCGAAAATTATGCGTCGCTTGATTTCACGATATGGACAGGTTTTTAAAATTAATAAAATCAGTAGCATTCGTTCGTATCCATTATTTTTACTCATTACCTCTATATTACTATTTGCTTCCAATCCAGTGTCCAATTTGATATCAAGATATCAGGAAACGAGAGCAGATCAGTATGCGATTAACCTTATGAATGATCGAGAAGCGGCTGTAACAGCGTTTCAAAAGCTAACGATTTCAGGCTTAAGTGAAGTGAACCCACCACTCTTAGTGAAGTGGTTCCGTTATACACATCCACCAATGCTGGAGCGGATCTATAAGGTTGCGGATACTGGGGAACAGAAGCAAAATATGCCTTTAAAGGAAGAACAGAAGAAAAAGTAAGAGGATAGGTTTTTCATGGGAGTAAATTGGGTAGTCTATGACAAAGATGTATCAAAATTTGGTCGTTGATTGATAGGGGATAGCATTATGCGAAATGTGATTATAATTACACTTTCTTCCATTTTAGTAGCCTTTGCCTATAATTATTTATTAATTCCCCATGAAATTTTGAGTGGTGGGTTGAGTGGTATTGCCATCATGCTTGGGATTATTACCCCTTTGAATACAGGCGTGTTAAATTTACTGCTTAACCTGCCTTTACTGATTTTAGGTGTGATGAAGCTTGGCAAGCGATTTATCAGCTACACCATTCTTTCGGTGGCTGTGTTGTCAGTGAGTTTATATATTATTCCGATACACAAAGCGACACAAGAGCCAATTCTCGCATCCTTATTTGGCGGTGTTATTGTAGGCTTTGCAATGGGCATGATTTTCCGAGCGGCTGGCTCCTCAGGGGGCTTTGATATTATTGCTATGCTACTTAGTCGCAAACGCGATTTTCCACTCGGTACGCTAATTGCAGCTATGAATGGTATCGTAGTGGCAGCTTCTGGCTTTGTCTTTAGCTGGGATGCGGCATTGTTAACGCTTGTTTCCATTTATGCAACTGGAAAAGTGGTTGATACAATTCATACGAGCCATATTAAATTAACGCTGATGATTATTACCAGTAAAGGGGACGAGGTCAAGCAGCAGCTATTAGAAAAGCTGCATCGTGGGGTAACGATTATCGATGCAAAGGGAGCATACTCTGGTGAAGGTCGGAAAGTGTTAATTACTGTTATTACGCGTTACCAACTAGCTGATGTGAAAAGCACGATTAAGGAAACTGATCCAAAGTCGTTTGTGAATATTTTACAGACAACAGAGGTTATCGGGATGTTTGATCGTGGTACAACTAAATAATGCTATTCTCTACACACGTTTTAGGTTATACTAACCGTAATCGAACGTGTGTTTTTATTTGTGGTAGGAAGGGGATCGTAAAGATGGAAAAAGAAATAATTCATGCTTACTGTTTACAGCTTCAAGGAACAACGTATGACTATCAAGAGGAGTGGCAAGCAGATCGCTATCATATCGGTGGAAAAATGTATGCCATGCTTGGGGGCAATGCAACGGGCAAACCTGTGCTTACGTTGAAATGTGAGCCTTCTCGAGCGGAAGAATTAAGGGAAGCATATGACAGCATTATACCTGGTTACTATATGAATAAAACCCATTGGAATTCTATTTATATGGATGCTGAAGATGTTCCGATGGATTTGGTAGAGAATCTTATCCAACATTCCTATGAGCTTGTTTTCAATAAATTAACGAAGAAAGCTCAACAGGAAATTCAATCCGTTGGAAGCAAGACAACCAAGTGATAAATAGCGCATTTACCATCTACTTACTGGCAAATGCGCTACTATATAATTACTAATTATAGCCACGTTCACCATAAGGCTTTAGCGTGTCGAGCCATTTTTGCTCCAGCTTTTCGAGTTCTTTTTTGGCGTCAAAATAGCCCTCTTCTTTTTTCTTTAAATGCTCAACGATAGCCACTTCAAAAGCTTCTTGACCATATAAATTGTAATCTGCCTGAAGCTCCTTGTTTGTATGTGTATTGGTTTTTAGCATAAATTGAAAGCCATTTAAACGCTTTAAATTATTGAAGCTACCCACAAACACTTTTCCAGTTTGTTTATTAGTCATGGTAAAAACACCAGCTTCAATTTTCATCTCTTTATACATTTCTTTTAACTCTTTTTTAGGATCCATTTTTATTAACCTGCTTTCTTATTTTTTTACCCAATAGGCACTACCATCTGCTTTGCGGTCCAGAAAACCGTATTCAATTAAGTAACGACGTATATGAACATAGTCTTCATACATCGGTTTGATGACTTCATTTAATTCTTTTTCTGTATATTGTCTTTCTACATCAAAAAGCTTTGTGATGGCTCGAAGTACTACAATTTTCTGCTTTTCACGTTTAGGAAAGCGTACTAGCTCCTTGCCTATACCTTGTGGAAAGAATTTCTCCAATATTTGCTGTTCTTCCGTGAGGGTTACGTTATAGCGATCGTCAACCATCGTAGCTGTTTTATGAATAGGCACAAATGGTTCCTCCTTCTGATCTTGTTCCTTTAGTAACTCCATCATCACCAACAATGTTTTGGCTTGGCGTTCCTTTTCTTTTAAAGCAAAACGGTGATGGCGGATCGTTGTGGCACTGCCAATCTCTAATTCTTCTTTTATCTCCTGATCTGATTTTCCTTCATAAAATAAGCGTAAAATATGACTTTGATGTTCTGTTAAGCCTGTCATTTTTTTGTTGAGACCGTTTAAATAATGAAAAACAGATTGGTGAGCTAATGTAATATGGTGCTGCATCATTTTCTCTGCTTCATACAGTAAGCCTTCATAAGGATAAATAATGCCTTTTTCTACTTTTTCACCGCACAGTAGGCAAGTGAAGTGTGTCGCTTCATCGATGTAACCCTTTTTAAGATCCTCGATAGGAGCTTGCCAAAACAATTCATTTACATCCATTGGGAATCCTCCGAAAAACAAACAATTTTAAAATTTGTTTGTTATTTTATATTTAAAATAACAAAATGTTTGTGTGAATGCAATAAAAAACACATCGTCTTCTAAACGATGTGTCATGATGTTGCAAAAAGATAATGTCAACGGCAGAAAAAGCAACTTGGCAAGGTGAGGGGTTGATTTCCGTTCCGCCAGCGTCCTTTCCAGGGGGCGTCCGATGAGCCGCTTCACTCACTTTCGTTCACTCCAGGGTCTCCTCTGTGACGCTAAATCCCCTAGGAGTAACGCTGGCTCCACTCCAATCAACCATGCTGCAAAGTGTCTTTACTTTTTTTCATAGTAGCATAGCAATTAAATCGCCCATTATTTGTATTCTTAGAGGGAATAGGCTCTTTATTTTCAATGTGGAGAAGTGATGCGTGACAACACCCCTCCATAAAATGAGTAGTGAAGACCTTTCCTTTATTTGAAAACCTTTGCTAAAAAGTGGGTTGGAGTGGAGGGCTACTTGACTCCCTTGGAATAGCGAGACAGGCAAAACTCTAAACGGAGCGGTAGCGGAGGAAGCGATTCGGCGCTCGCCCACAGGAAAGCAAGTAGCCTGCAACGGAACTTCATTTCTACCTTTCAATTGACTGTTTTGTTTTTCAACACTAACACATCCTTTTTTAAACGATGTGTCATGATGTTGGTTAATATCTATTTATATTTTCTTTTAAATAGAATCATAGATGCTAGAGAAAGAACTACGATTGTACAAGCAATCACAATTAGACTTGTTGAGGAGCTAAGTATATGTCCATTTAGCTCGTAAACAATGCCATAATTGATTTTATAATCTTCCACATAGGAAACAGGCACACCTTCAAAAACATTTGCAATAGAGCTCTCCATAAAAGCATTGCGTAATAATAGTGTTGTATGGCTAATTGGGAAGTATATGATTACATGTTGAGCAAAGCTTGGTAGAGCTCCAAGAGGAACATAAACACCACATAAAAATCCAAGTAGTGTACCAACAATTGTGCCGAGTGTTGAAAAAGCATTTTGTGTCGACACAAATAACGAAAGAAATAAGTTAAAGACACTCGCAAGCAAGACAGATAAAAATAGGATGCCCATTACTTGCACAAAATCCCCAAAACTTAGAAGCTCACCACCCGCTGCTACAATAAAGATTTCACAGCCAATGAGAGCGATAAAGGAAAAAATACAGCCGATAATAAACGCATTGAGTACATAGCTTAACTGAATGGTTGCACGAGAAAGGGGAGCTGTTAAAAAATCGGCTTGCACTTTTGACTCCTGATCCTTAACAGCAATGCCATAGGCACCAAGTGTAGTCGAAACAGCAATCATGGAAAGTAATCCTGCTACAAGCCATTCATTGACCATGGTGATCAATTCAGGCGTAGTTTCTGTTAATCGTTCAATGGCATCTACCTGCATCTTTTGGAGAAAGACAGCGTACAGCACAATGACAATGATGACTGATAGTAGGGAGAAGAACATTTGTGTTTTATCCCGCCTAAATATTTTGTTATTACGCAAAACTAAACTAAATAATGCTTCCATTACGCAACCTCCTCCTCAGCCATAATATGAAGAAAGACATCATCCATCGATCCTTTAATGACTTCAAAGGAAGCGATGAGTGGCTCAGCTTTTTTTAAAAGGGGAAGTGCCTGTAAGGTAGAAGTTAAACGGATGGTGTATATCCCTTGCTTCTCTGTGTAGGAGATTGCATTTTCCTCAAGTAATTTTACACCCTCCTTCGAATGATGAAAAACGAGAGCCATTGAATCATAGGCATATTTTGTCTTCAGTGCATCGGGTGTCCCCTGCGCGACAATTTTTCCTTGCTTTAAGACAGTGACTTGGTGAGCAACTGCCGCTTCCTCCATATAATGGGTTGTTAAAAAAACGGTCATATTGGTTTCCAACTGAAGCTGCTTGATAGCCTGCCAAACAAATTGCCGTGTTTGTGGATCTAAACCGGTTGTAGGTTCATCCAGAAATAAAATACTAGGACGATGAATCAATGCACGAGCAATATCTGCTCGCCTTTTTTGTCCTCCTGATAATGTGCCATATTTTTTCTTTTCAATATCCTCTAAATGCAAATAGGTGGAAACAAATTGATAATTTTCAGTAAGCTGTGTTTTCGATAAACCATATGTTTTGCCTCGATGGAGGATATTTTCGCGTACTGTTAATCGCTCATCTAATAGACTTTGCTGGAAAACGACTCCAATAGATTTACGGATATCTGCATTATCATTGCTTGCATCAAGAGTGAAACCATTAATGGTTACTTGACCGCTCGATTTTTTTAGTAATGTGCAAAGAATTTCAATCGTTGTTGATTTACCTGCACCGTTTGCACCTAAAAAAGCGAATAGGGTGCCTTGTTCAACTGTAAAAGAAATGCCTTTGACAGCTTGCTGTTCGCCATAGTGTTTACATAAATTTTCAACTTTTATCGCAAAAGTCATGTGTGGTTAATCCCTTCTCTTTTGAATTTCTTGATTGATTTTTTCAATATCATATAATTGAAGAATATATAGAATACACCACACAATTAAATAAATAATAACTTCACTGATAAGTACATAGGGCACTCCTGAATGTTCGAACCAATTACCAAAATAGCCAGCGGTTAGTACACACGCTGTTACTGCCATGAAATGTAAAAGAAGCTGAACTGTAAAAGGCAGTGGCTCAATATCAAAAATGACGGATAGCAAACCAATGGCAATACCAAGAATGGCTGCGATCACTATTTCCTCAAGTAATGCTGATCCTGACATAACCGCATTGTTTGAAAGGACGCTTAATGTGACTAAGATGTAAGAAGAACTAAGGGAAATGAGTAGTCCAATAATCATCATGCGTAAATACTTCATGCTATAAATCCCTCCCAATACCTAAATGTCGCTTTAATTCTTTTAAGTATTTTCGACTGACATGAATGGCTACTTCATTTTCGAGTAATAGTTGTGTTGTACCGATTTTGCCCATTCGAATAGAGGCGATTTTATGGATATTGACAAGCGTAGATTTACTCACGCGTACAAAATCCTTGGTTAGCTGTGCCTCTAGCTCATATAATTTTCGCTTTGACTCAAACTCTTGCTCATCTGTTTGCAAAAATACTTTGGCATCCTCTGCGTAAATGGAATAAATATCAGAAATTTTTAATAGATGAATTTCTTGTTGAAAATACCCATCTAGCATCGTCGTTTGGGATGCTTGAAGCTGCTTCATCAATCTTTCAATTTGCTCATTATATTCCTTGGCATGAATATGAACCTCTGTTTCTTCGAGTTCATGATTGATGGTTAAATGAATTTTCATAGGAGGCCTCCTTTTAAAACGCTGAATCAGGTATTACTAATGTAGCATAGAAAATTTTAACAAGGATAAATTGTTTGATAAGAGGTTTTATTTGATGGATAACAGGTTCTTTTTAAGCGATAGCAAACAGCTCAAAAGTCAGCCCGGTAGAAAAAAAGATGCTTAAACGTCATAATAGGCTTATCGAGTTGAAGGGGTTGCTACTATGTTTGTTTTTGATAAGCATATGTTCATCACATTATGCATTGGTTTAATAGGTGCTGTGATTTTTCAATTTTTACATATACCGATGCCTTGGTTGTTAGGAGCGATTACAGCGGTGCTCATCGTGCAGCTATCAACCAATGTCCAGTTAAAATGGCATCATTCTTTCCGTAATTTTGGTTTAGTTGTAGCAGGGTATTCTATCGGCTATGCCTTTACGCCAGAAGCTGTACAGGATATTAAGCTTTTTTTAGGAAGCATGGTCGTGTTAAACATCCTATTTATTTTGCTATTTTTTGCGGTGAGTTTTCTTGTTGCAAAGCGTACCGATTTGGATTTTGCGACTGCCTTAACGTGCTGTGTACCTGGGGGCATGTCACAGGTTGTGGCATTTGCTGAGGAGCAAGAAGACATGGATATGGTGGTCATCACGTTCTTTCAAATCCTTCGTGTTCTTTTAATCGTTGGCTTTGTTCCTTTAATGGTGGCAGGAGCAGGCGGCAATAGTTCTATGATTGATGGAGCGTATACATGGAGCCTTGTTGGCATACTTGTTGTATGTGGTGGCGCAGGGTGGCTGGCACAAAAGCTAAAAATTCCAACAGGCTATATGCTTGGCCCAGTGTTTTTATTAATGGGTATAAATATGGCAGGGGTGGAAGTGCCGAAATTACCGCTATCATTACTACATATCGCCCAACTCATGCTTGGAATTTATATTGGGTTGTTATTGAAAAAAGAGGATTTACATTTATCGAAGAAGCATATCTTTTATGCATTTGTCTCAGCAGGCATTTTTATCGGAGCAGCCTATGGTTTAACATTTGTGATGACAGCGTTGTACAGCCTTGATTTTAGGACAAGCTTTTTAAGTATTGTTCCTGGCGGTCTTGATCAAATGGGAATTATCGCCGCATCTGTACATGCCAATGTCACGATTGTTACGGCTTTTCAGCTATTTCGTGTACTAGTGGTCTCAATTTTCCTTGTGCCTGTGGTGAAAATATTTGTGAAAAAAGTGAAAACATGAGGGGGCAATGAATCAACCTCTCATGTTTTTCTTTATGCTAATTTCGATCATTCATACAATTTTTTAGTATGGAACTTTTGAATAATGATAAATGAACGTTAAATTTTCCCTTTCCAAATAATCTGAATAATGTTATGATAGCCATAACTATTATGAACGGAGGTGAAAAGGAATGAATAAAAACGCTACGAAAACATGTGTAAAAGTGGATACAGCTATGTATTTTGCACGTGTGATTACTTTCGATTTTGCGAACAAAGGGATAGGTCTGTCCATTTTTAAGCAAAATCAAATAACAAACGTAGCGAATTAACCATTCTTTTTCACACATTTAAATGAGAAGAAGACTGCTTGTTAAGGAGCAGTCTTTTTTGTGTTCTAAAGATGTTTTCGCACGTTTCATTGGAGGAAAAAACGATGCAAATGAAAGCTGAACAAATCCAAAAAATTATGGGTGGGAATATATTATTCGAGAATTTACAGCTAGAGGTAAATAAAGGCGAGCATGTGGCCATTGTTGGCGTGAATGGCAGTGGTAAAACGACTTTATTACAGCTACTAGCAGGGGTAGAGATGCCTGAAAAAGGTCGAATTATTAAAAGTAAAGAAGCGACGATTGGCTACTTACACCAAATTCCACACTACCCACAGCATGCTGTGAAAGAAGTGCTGGAGGAAGCATTTGCGGATATTTATGCAATTAAGGGAAAAATGACGGCACTTGAGCAAGAGATGCAGTCGACTGTCACAGATAAAATACTCTTACAATATGGTCAACTGCAGGAGCAATTTATGCTAGCAGGGGGCTATGAAGTAGATGCCCAGTTGGCAATGATTGCACATGGACTGGGCATAGTAGATTTGCTGGAGCAACCTTTTAGTAACTTAAGTGGTGGAGAAAAAACAAAGGTTATGCTTGGACAAATTTTATTGAAAAAGCCCTCTATTTTGTTATTAGATGAACCAACGAACCATCTGGATATGCAAGCCATTGAGTGGCTTGAAAATTATGTGCGAAACTTTGAGGGGATTGTCATTGTCGTATCCCATGATCGTCAATTTATGAATCAAGTAGCCCAGAAGATTATCGAAATTGAGGATGGGGAGGCTTTTACGTATAACGGCCATTATGATGCTTTTATAGCACAAAAAGAAGCAAAAATTGAACAACAGTTTGCAAACTATGAAGAGCAGCAAAAGAAAATTAAAAAGATGCAAGAAACGATAAAACGATTAAAGCAGTGGGCGAATGAGGCGAATCCACCAAACGCCTCGATGCATCGACGTGCAAAAAGTATGGAAAAAGCATTAGCACGTATTGAGCGAGTAAAGAAGCCCCTCACTAAAAAGAAAATGAATTTAGCGTTAACGATGGCTGAACGTAGTGGCAAAGAGGTAGTGCTATTGCAAGACATTGATCATGGCTTTGATAAGCCTTTATTGAAAGACAGCAATCTAGCTGTTTATTTTGGAGAAAGATTAGCGATTGTTGGGAGTAATGGTAGTGGAAAATCAACATTATTAAAAATGATGTTAGGTGAAATCGTTCCTAATCAGGGAGTGTGTCATATTGGGAGCAATGTGAAATTTGGCTACCTCTCCCAGCAATTTGAACATCAAAACCCTGCTATCCGATTAATTGATGCCTTTCGTGAACGTGTCGCCGTGTCAGAAGCGGAAGCCCGTCATATACTCGCACGATTTTTGTTCTATGGCTATGATGTCTTTAAAAAAGTGAAGGACTTAAGTGGTGGAGAAAAAATGCGTTTGCGTTTAGCACAATTAATGCATGAGGATATCAATGTCTTAATCTTAGATGAGCCCACAAACCATTTAGATATTGAAGCAAGAGAAGTATTGGAAGAAACACTAGAATCCTTTGAAGGCACAATTATTGGGGTGTCACATGACCGTTATTTCTTACAGAAAATTTTCTCGAAAACGGCGTGGATTGAAAACCAAACGATTCAGGTTTTTGAGGGAGATTATGAGTGGGCTAGACAAAAACGACAGGAGTTCGCAAAGAAAACGATTGAACAACAACCTGCGAATAAAACGCAGCCAGCAAAAAAAGAATTAACGATTGAACAACAAATTGAAAAATTAGAGATAAAACTACAAGAACCATCGCTTGCTAAAGAACAACGGCAGAAGCTTGAATTGCAATTAGAGCATTTATATGAAAGATGGTTTGAAGGGGGAGCGGAGCATGTTTAATTTAGAACGCATTATGCAGCTTGATATAGATTATGTGAAGAGTTTTAGCGAAGTGGAGGTTTGTAAGGAGGGGGTCTTATTTTACAATCAGGCTATCCCAACCTATTATGATGCAAATCATGCACAGATTTGGGGGAAGATTGAACAGCCGGATCTATTTTTACAAAACATCAAAGATTTCTATCAATCAAAGTCTCTGATTCCACGAATTTATTTGTATAATCTTGAAGAAAACCATTTATGTATAGAGGCATTAGAGACGCATGGCTTTCAATATGAGCAATTTGTGAATGAAATTCAGTACTGGAACGGTGAATATACGCCACTTCCACCTAATTCTGCCATCCAAATTGAGCGTGTAACGGATGTGAATATGGAGGAAGCATTAGCAGTAGAAATGAGCATTGCTGCTTTTGGGGAGCCTTCTTTAATAAAAAAGGCATTTGAGCAAACGTATCATTCATCACATTTTACGTATTATTTATTAAGACTAGATGGGGTGGCGTGCTGTTCGGCAAATATTTTTATATCAGGAAATCAAGGAAGGATTGAAAGTGTTGCAACAACGGAAAGCTATCGAGGACGTGGTTTAATCGGCTATATGCTGCAGCATATCCAACAGCAATCAGTCAAGCTGGGATTGGACGATCTTTGGATATTACCGATTAGTGAACAGGTTGCCAAGGTCTATGAAAAGGCAAATTTTCAATCGGTGGGCTCCATTGCATCCATCCATGCATTTACTGAAGGGAAGAGCATTCAAGACATTCGCCAACAGGCTTAAATAGCTACACATAAAGATCGCCAAATTCCTGTAGTGCTTACAAGGAATTTGGCGATTTTTTAGAACTGTACTTGCCAATTTTGATTACAAGTTGCTTGGATGCAGGGATGCTTTAAAATATAATCAGCAATTAATTCAGTCATATCCATTTGTATTTCTTTTACAACGGGGCGAGTTCTTAAAAAGTCAAAATTTCCTGCTCCTGTAGCACGATAGCTGCTCATTACGACATTAAATTCCTCATCCTTATTAATAACCTTGCCGTTGTACAATAGTTTCGTCACACGTTCTCCAATAGGTTTGGATATGTCAAAGCTGTACTCGATTCCCTCCCACATATCATAATTATAGGGCTGTGCCTTAGGATGCAGAAAAGCTTCTGCGACTTTTAGCTGTCCTCCCTCGACTGTAAAATAGCTAGCCGATTGTTCAAGGGCCTGTAAGATGTCCTGTCCAGTTAATCGAAGTACCTTTAAAGTATTGGCATAAATGTAGTTTGTAACAATATCACGCATGGTGACAGCTTGCTTTAAGCCACCTCGTTCATCATGAAAAAGAGCCGTACAAGAAATTGAAGCCCCAGACTTCGCCATTTGAATGCGATTAATAAATTCTATATAAGGATGTTCTTGAATACGCGCCAGAAAAGGATTTTCGATTTGCAAATCTCCTTCAATCACGCCAATCGTTTCATCTAACCAAGCTTCGGTTTTTTCAAATGTAGGAGAGATGATCTGGCAAACGGATTTTTGAGGTATCGTGTTTTCCGAGCTATAAATAAGTACAGGTGTATGAGCAATGGATTGAATCGTATGTTGCTCATCCATTACAACCTCTAGTTCAATCATTGCAATGCAAGTCCCTTTAGAACCAGGCTGAACAATAGATTTCCCATTGATCTTCGTGCTAATCTCTCGATGTTGATGACCAGAAATGATAATGTCTACTTCTTCAATTTCTGCGCACATGCGGTATCCTTGATTTTCACCATCTTCTGCTTCAAGTAATTCTCCCGTTTCAAGATTTCGTTCAAAGCCCCCATGATAGCAAAGAATAAGCACGTCAATTTGTTCATTCGCACGAATCCATTTTGCCCAGTAGCTAGCACTTGAAAAGGCATCCTCAAAGTGAAGTCCCTGGATATGTAGGGGTTCCTCCCATTTTTCCACAAAATGTGTTGTCACACCCAAAATAGCTAGTCGAACGTCCTCTATTTCTTTTATTATATAAGGCTTCGTAAAAGGCTTGCCATCCTCCGTAACAATATTCGCTCCCAGCCATGGGAAATTCGATTGGCTTATAACGGATTGTAATGTCTGTTGACCATAATTAAATTCATGATTACCGAATACCATGGCGTCGTATTGAAGCTCATTGGCGACCTGAATCAATGGATTGAGTTCCTGAGCTTGAAATTTCTGATGGTAAAAAGTCATGGGACTTCCCTGAATAAAATCACCATTATCAATTAAAAGGGTAGGCATTTCAAGTCTTTTTTTTTCAATGATGGTTGCGAGCTTTGCTAAACCCAGTGCTTCATGATGGTCGTTTCGGAAAGTAGTGGGCATTATATAGCCATGAATATCGCTAGTGGCAAGTATTTGTAAGGTTTTTACTGTCATATGTGATCCTCCGATCATTAGTATACCCATAGTATATAAAGTTATAGCTAGAAAATTAGTGTATTTACAATATCAAAATACTATTTTACGAATTAGACACATATATTTACTCTCTTTTAATACTAGGAAAATATTTACTGTTTATACTGAGGAAGCATTTCAAAAATGGGGAGGATAACACTTTGAAGAAATTACTACTTTTCACGTTAACATGCATGCTTTCTGTATTTTTGATGGCATGTGGAAATGAGGCTTCGAGTACATCGAATACTGATAAAACGGTCGAGACATCTACTGATGCAGGTGGCAATGAATCTGTAGAAAAATTAACGATTGGCTTTGTGCCTTCGCGTAATCCAGATGAAATCATTACAGCAACGGAGCCTTTAAAGGGGCTACTGAAGGACGAGCTAGCAAAATTAGGTTTTGATGTAGAGGAAATCGATATTACGGTAGGTACAAACTTTGAAGCAGTAGGGGAAGCCTTATCCGCAGGTACTACCGATATTGGCTTAATTCCTGGTGGGACTTATGTGCTTTATGATGATGGTGCAGAAGTCATTTTAACCGCTACACGTGCAGGCTTAAATAATGATTCGGATAATCCAGTTGATTGGAATCAAAATAAACCAACTGCACCGACAACAACACAAGCCACTTCGTATAGAGCCATCTTAGTAGCAGGTCCATCTGAGAAAGGCAAGGCATTAGCAGCAAAAGTCAATAACGGTGAAAAATTAACGTTTGAGGATTTAAATACTGTTACTTGGAATGTGATGTCCTCTTCCTCACCAGCAGGCTATATTTACCCAACACTATGGTTACACGAGAATTTCGAAAAGACGATTCCTGATTTAGCGAAGGTTGTCCAGGCCGATTCCTATGGTAGTGCCTTTGCACGTTTAGCGGCAGGACAAACGGATGTTTTGGTCACATATGCAGACGCACGTCGTGATTATGAGGAAAGCTGGCAAGGCGAATTCGACCGCTCTGCTTCTATTTGGGAGGAGACAGATTTACTCGGGGTAATGCCAGCCATTTATAACGATACGATTAGCGTAAGTAAAAACTCAAAGGTTATGACGGAAGACTTGAAAAAGGCCGTTCAACAGGCATTCATCAATATTGGCAACACGGACAAAGGGAAAGAAGTGATTGCAATCTATAGTCATGAAGGCTATCAGGCAGCAAAGGATCGTGATTATGACAATGAGCGTAAGGCACAAGAATTAGTGCAAAATTTAGGTTCGAACTAATAGTCCGTTATGGTGGTGAAGAATCTGTGACTTGCGGATACCCGCAGAAAGCAGATTCTTCTTTCATTCTGTGAGATTCTTGTAGAAATGGAGCGGTACAATGATTGAATTTAAAAGGGTAGAAAAACGTTATCCGAATGGCTTACTTGCCTTAAATCAAATTAATCTTCAAATTGAGCAAGGTGAATTTGTCGCCATCATCGGCTTATCGGGTGCAGGGAAATCAACACTGCTACGTTGTATTAATAAAATGCACGATATTACTGGGGGAACCTTGCATGTCAATCATGTGAACGTGCATCAACTAAAGGGCAAGAGCATTCGCCAGCTACGCCGTAATATCGGCATGATTTTTCAATCTTTTAATCTTGTTACGCGTGTATCAGTCTTGAAAAATGTCCTTGTTTCCTTTGTACCGAATATGCCTGTTTGGCGAAAAATTTTAGGTATATTTACGAAAGAAGAGAAGCGTAGAGCGTTAATGGCTCTCGATCAGGTCGGTATTTTAGATAAGGCTTATGTACGTGTCGATCAGTTATCAGGCGGACAACAACAGCGCGTTGCCTTAGCGCGTACACTTGCTCAAAATCCTCAAATTATTTTAGCTGACGAGCCAGTTGCATCCCTTGACCCCGTAACAGCAAAGCAAGTAATGGAGGATTTTAAACGCATTAATCAAGAGCTAAACATGACCATTTTAATTAACATCCATCATGTAGATCTAGCATTAGCTTACGCAACACGTGTTATAGGCGTGCGTAGTGGTGAAATTGTCTTTGATGGGCAAGCAGATGAAATCAACGAGGAAACGCTTGCCTTCATCTATCACAATACCAATCAAGAGAGAGGCGTAACGAAGTATGCAATGGAAGCTGCTATCACCGAAAAAAATAGTATTGCCTAATGGCAAAGAAGTACTGGAGAAACGTTCGTTCATACCGGGCGTGTGGCTTATTCTATTCATTCTAACCGTACTTGCTATTCGAATTACGGGCTTTAGCCTAGATATTTTAGTTAACCGAATACAACAGTTTTTTGTCATCCTACAACAGATGATTCCGCCAAATTGGGGCTATTTATCAAAGCTATGGCAGCCCCTCTTTGATACGATTAAAATGTCATTATTTGGTTCGATTGCAGGGGCTCTATGTGCCTTACCAATCGCTATACTTGCTGCGACCAATATAACAAAGCAGAAAGGATTGGCGATGATGTGCAAGTTTATTTTAAGTTTGCTTCGAACTTTACCAACCTTGATTATTGCTCTAATTGCGACATTTATTTTTGGGCTTGGCACGATGGCAGGCACTGTAGCCATTTTCTTATTTACCATTGCCTATGTTGGCAAGCTATTATATGAGCAAATAGAAAACGCTAATATGGAAGCCTATGAGGCCATGCAGTCGATGGGATTAACGACCATGCAAGCATTTCGTTATGCCATCTTGCCACAAATTCTTCCTAACTACTTGTCGACCTCCTTATTTTGCTTTGAAGGGAACGTTCGTTACGCATCTATTTTAGGGTATGTCGGTGCAGGGGGGATAGGTTTGCTGCTCAATGAAAGCCTAGGGTGGAGAAGCTATGAAAATGTGGGCATGATTTTGTTGATGCTTGTTTGTACCGTTTTTCTCATTGAGACAACGAGTGAATATTTCCGCAAAAAATTAATGTAGAGGTGATGTTATGAATGCTATCGAAAAACAATTACAGTTAGAACCAAATCGACGCATGTCATACATCATGACAATTGGAATTGTATGTCTGTTATTTATTTGGTCTGTAACAACCATTCATTTTGAGAATGTATCGGTAAATGGCACAAAAATTGCTAAAAATATATTCGTAGGGCTGCTGAATCCCGATTGGTCATTAATCGTCAATTGGACAACGGCAGGCATACCTTATTTATTAATCGAAACAATGGCTATTGCGTTTCTTGGTACAATTGTTGGTGCATTGCTAGCCATTCCCTTAGCCTTTTTGTCGGCTTCTAATATTGTGCCGAAGCCTATTGCTTTTATCGTACGATTGCTGTTAATCATCATTCGTACGATCCCTGCCATTGTCTATGGTCTCATGTTCATCAGAGTCACTGGTCCTGGTCCATTTGCTGGTGTCCTAACCATGTCATTAACCTCCATAGGGATGCTGTCCAAGCTCTATGTTGATGTAATTGAGGATTTAGATAAAAGTATATTAGAATCGATGGAAGCAATCGGTTGTACATTAATGGAGAAAATACGGTATGGCATTTGGCCACAGCTAACAGCGTTGTTTTTATCCATCGTGATCTATCGCTTTGATATGAATTTGCGAGATGCAACCATACTCGGCTTAGTTGGAGCAGGTGGAATCGGTGCACCATTAATTTTTGCGATGAATGCCTATAAATGGTCTGAGGTAGGATCTATATTATTGGGGCTTGTGCTACTTATTTTAATCGTGGAGTATGTTTCGAATCGCTTGCGAATGAAGCTTGTCAAAGGGTAAGTACGAATTAATGAAAACTAGTAAAATCCTGAATAGTATCGACTATTCGGGATTTTTGTTTTATTGTTAAGAAAGAGGATTTTCAATTATATAAGTTTTTTACTTGAAAAAATGCCGTATTCGATTTATTGTCTTTAGAGATACTTGTTTAATGGACTTGGAGGATATGAAATGCACGGAATTTATATACGCTATAATGTCTCAGAAGAAACCCAAGCAGCACAATGGCCCAAAAAAATGGATGCATTTGCGTATGTTCAACGAGAAAAACCACAACAAGAAGATGTTAACTTGCTGTCAAAAGAAGAGCTGAAAAACCATGCCATACGCTATATTAAAAGCTTAAAAGACAATGCAAGTGTACATTTAGTAGAGCAACGCAACGGCGAAATTGAACTTTTTGATCGACGCTATATGGAGTCATTAAAGTTAAAAGAAAGCATCGATTCACAACTTATTAATCTAGAAGAAATACGCTTATTATTGCAATTAATGAATGTCTTGAATTTATCCCATGCTTTTGGAGAAAATGCTGGCAAGCTGCTTCGTCAAATTACGCCATACGCAAAAGAGGTAGAGCACCCAACATTCCAAACAACACGCGTCGAGCGCCATTTTTATTCGGAATTAATTGAACAAATTGAAATGGTCTATGCCAGAATTATGCGTCAACACAACCCATCCACAACGGAAATGCAACAATCAGAAAAGCTCTGGACAACAGTCTGTGAGCAAGCAATAGAAAAAGTAGAAGCACGAATCGAACGTTTATCTTCTATCAAATTAAAGCATGAGAAAAATTTACTAGAGTTTAGTCACTTAAAACAGCAAAATATCGAAGCAAAAGAACGCCTAGATTTAGCTGTCAATGAACTGGATGCCATTTTAAATGTATTAGAATCATAAGAAAAGCATGTCTCTGTCAAAATGATCGGAGACATGCTTTTTATGTTGGCGTCGGATAGAGGGACAAAAGTGACGGATAGTACAGTTGATGTAGCGGTTAAAAGTGCAAAAGTGGTGGATAGCCCCGTAAGATTGACGGATAGCTGTGTTTTACTTCGCTTTCTCCTCTGTTTGTTCCTGTTTAGTTTGGCGTGAAAGGCGCAGTAAATCCAATCCAAGCAGTACAACAATGATATAGAATAGAGGACTTGTGAACGATAAGCCAATTTGTGACTGACCGCCAAGTAATGTTAAAACAATCCATAACCCAACTGTATACAATGTTAATCCGATATAAGCCTTTTTTGATAATTTTTTATATCTACCCTTGTCGAAGGCTAGCTGAATGATAACAAGCACAACTAATATAAGCAATATAATTTTTTTAGTCAGCATTGCAGCAATAGCTGTATCAGGGAAGAAATCGTTAACGAATAATAACGTGAAAAATACTAGAATAACAAAATTTAAGACTGTTGAAAGCTTCATGCCATTTCTCCTTAGTTGTCAGAATACTTTTCTATTGTAACATGGTTCTAATGAAAGCAAAAAATAATACTTTAAAGAAGAGTTTGAAAAATTTTGAAACTTTTCCTGCGGTACATCCGTATAGTAGGTAATATGATGAAAAGGGGTGAGCAACTTGACGCTATTTGGCTATTCACTCGAGCAGATCTTTTTGGTGGTTTTAATTTTCGCCGGCCTTGCCACAGTATTGGTTATGTTTTTTGGTGATGCAGTCGAAGGTATTGGGGAAGGACTGCCCATTTTTAATCCGAGTGTCATTCTATCTTTCATTACGTTGATGTCAGCAGCAGGATTTATTTTAGAAAAACTAGCCTGGTTCTCTAGCGTTTGGAACATCATTGCTGCATGTATTATCGGCGCTATTTTAAGTTCCATCTTTTATTTATTTGTCCTCGTTCCGCTACGTTCCGCTGATGTCTCACTAGCTTACACAGAGGAATCACTTGGTGGGCAATTAGGAAGAGTCATTGTGCCAATTCCAGTAGATGGTTTTGGAGAGGTTGTCATCGAAACGACAAGTGGCATGATTTCGAAACGGGCAACGGGCTATGATAATGAAGCCATTGACTATGATGAAACCGTACTTGTGGTGGATGTGAAGGACGGTACACTTTTTGTCAGAACGTATGAGAAAAAATTTGTTTAAAGGAGAGATATGTCTATGTCAACCGATATTTTAATTGTTTTAGGAATTGTAGCATTTGTATTAATTGCCCTAGTCGGCTTATATGTGACAAAATATCGTACTGCGGGTCCTGATGAAGCACTGATTGTTACAGGTAGCTATCTCGGCTCTAAAAATGTACATAAGGATGAGTCGGGGAATCGCATTAAAATCATTCGTGGGGGAGGTACATTTGTATTCCCTATTTTCCAGCAAGCACAACCGTTAAGCTTACTTTCTAGTAAACTAGAAGTGACAACGCCTGAGGTGTATACAGAGCAAGGTGTACCTGTTATGGCGGATGGTACGGCCATTATTAAAATTGGTGGTTCTATTTCTGAAATTGCGACGGCAGCAGAGCAGTTTTTAGGAAAGCAAAAAGCGGAGCGTGAAGCGGAAGCACGTGAAGTGTTAGAAGGTCATTTACGTTCGATTTTAGGCTCCATGACGGTTGAAGAAATCTATAAAAACCGTGATAAATTCTCACAGGAAGTTCAACGTGTTGCTTCACAAGATTTAGCGAAGATGGGTCTTGTGATTGTATCCTTTACAATCAAGGATGTACGAGATAAAAATGGCTATTTAGACTCACTAGGGAAACCGAGAATCGCACAGGTAAAACGAGATGCTGATATTGCGACGGCAGATGCAGAAAAAGAAACACGTATTAAACGTGCAGAGGCGTCTAAAGAAGCACAAAAGGCAGAATTAGAGCGTGCGACAGAAATTGCGGAAGCGGAAAAAGAAAACCAATTAAAAGTAGCTGAATTCCGTCGTGAGCAGGATATTGCCAAAGCGCGCGCTGACCAAGCCTATGAGCTTGAAACTGCTCGTGCAAAGCAAGAAGTGACGGAGCAAGAAATGCAAATACGCATTATCGAGCGTCAAAAGCAAATTGAATTAGAAGAAAAAGAGATTTTACGTCGTGAGAAACAATATGACTCTGAAGTGAAGAAAAAGGCTGACGCTGATCGTTATGCGGTGGAGCAAAATGCTGCTGCAGAAAAAATGCGCGAGCTTGCTCAGGCTGATGCGGAGAAATATCGTATTGAATCCTTAGCAAAAGCAGAAGCAGAGAAAATTCGTTTGGATGGTCTTGCTAAAGCAGATGCAGAGCGAGCACAAGGGGAAACTGAGGCTGATATCATTCGTTTACGCGGTCTGGCGGAAGCTGAAGCTAAACGTAAGATTGCCGAAGCCTTTGAATACTATGGTCAAGCAGCTGTGCTGGATATGGTTGTTCGTATGATGCCAGAATATGCAAAAGAGCTTGCTAGCCCACTTGGTAATATTGATAAGATTACAGTAGTCGATACTGGTGGTGGGGAAGGCAGTGGCGCCAATAAGGTGACGTCTTATGCAACCAATTTAATGTCTACACTACAAGAAACATTAAAAGAAACTTCGGGTATTGATGTAAAAGAGCTGATCGAAAGCTATGCTGGAAAGCATACATTGCGTCCAGAATTAGAGCAAATTGCTTTAGGTCTTGAAAAAAAGCAAGCACCTGAAGAAACGAAAGAAGCGGTAGAGCAATCCTAATAAAAGCGACCTGATGAATCATCTCATCAGGTCGCTATTTTTTATTGTTGTTGCTGCCATTCATTTACAAGCAAGCCATAAATAACGTGATCTACATAATGATCGTAGAGCCATTCAGCAGCGCGAATGGTTCCTTCTTGCATGAAACCGAGGCGCTCTGGAATTGCACGACTTTTGTGATTGGCTTCAGCAACTCGAATTTCTACTTTATGAAGCTTCAATGTTTCAAAGGCATATTGCAATAAAGCTTTTACCGTTTTGGTCATGATGCCATGCCCTTGTGCTCCTTCATTCAACCAATAGCCAACAGTGCCGATTTTATTGCTAGGGTTAATCGTATTAAAGCCTGCAATGCCAACAATTTCATTATTAAAGAGAATGACCAGAGAGAGGCTACTGTTCGCTTTATGCCCCTTGATACAGCCTTCAATATAGGCTTTCGTATCCGCCAGTTCCCTCGTGAAATCTAGCCATGGTAGCCATTCTTTCAAATATTCTCTAGAGGCATCCGTTAATGCAAAAACCTTCTCTGCATCCTCAGGTGTGATCATCCGTAAAGCTAAATCTTGGTTAATGGTTATTTGCATATTATTCACCTCATTTTTATTTTAACGCATTATGCATAAAGCCTTTCATTTCTCGGCTAAGTACGGTTAACTCTTCAATAATTTCGCTGAAATCCTGTACGAGCTGTGCTTGCTCATTCGTTGCATCATTGATTTGTCCCATATTTTGCTTTAAATTATCTAGATTTCTATTAATATTCCGTAAGGACGACTCTATATTTTCAGTAGCGCTAGATGTCTCGAAGGACAGTTTTCGAACTTCCTGCGCCACAATATTAAAGCCAGCACCATGCTGTCCAGCGCGAGCAGCCTCGATGGATGCATTTAAACCTAGTAAATTAGTTTGACGAGAAATGCTTTTAATTAAATCTGTCACGGCATTTGTTTTTTCAGAATCCTCTAGAGCATGTTGTGCCTGCTTATTAATTTCCTCACTAGTGGCCGCTAATTCCTCAGAATGGGAAGCAATTGTATGTACTTTATCCTGTAGACTGTTGACGATCTTATCCATCGTACCCATATAATCTTCAAGCTTGAGTTCATTATCTATTGGTAAGCCAAAAGCTAATGCACCTACTACTTGACCATTTTCACGAATGGGGAATGAAAAAGCATTGATTGCTACGCCGTAAACATCCTCTGGTATCACCACATCTGCATTTTGTCCATTAAAGGCGATGAAAACATTTTGGTCATTGGCATTCACTTTTTGTCCATCATGATAGCCTGAATCCACACGTTTACCTGCTAAATATTTAACGACTGTTTCACTTTCCTTTTCGACAACAGCTACAATGGCTTCTTGCTTTAATGCTAGATGAATATAAGGTGTTGCAAGGGCTAAAGCTTCAATAATTTTCATAAAAATTCCTCCAAGTCTAGTCAATGAAAATGGTTATGTCATCTGTCTTCATTGTGACAATGGTTCTAGATGATTACTTTTACTGTAGCACAATATTTGCCAAGTCAAAATAACTATTTATTTTTTATTAAAGGACGATTAAATAAAGTTGGGATGTTTTTATTTGTCAATTATAATTTGCTATTCATAGTGAAAAATGAAAACGTTTTTGTCTAATTTTTGACAAGGGAGACGTGTGTTTTACGAAATATTGTATTAGAATAATAGTAGCATGTGGAAGAAGTGAAGGAGAGCATTTCATGGACTATATACAAAAGGGTACGAGGGCGTTTCATAAAGCGAATTGGGCCTTATTTTTAGCAGGCTTTATTACTTTTGCTAACCTATATGTAACGCAGCCATTACTACCGACATTTTCAGAAGTATTTCACGTCTCACCAGCTGTAGCAAGTTTATCTCTTTCAGTAACTACCTTTGCGTTAGCAGTGAGTTTAATCATTGTCAGTTCGTTATCAGAAGCATGGGGAAGAAAATCATTGATGACGATTTCTATTTTTGCAGCTTCTATTCTGACCTTGGCACTTGCATTTTCACCTAATTTTGAAACAATTTTAGTTTTGCGTGTTGTACAAGGTATCGTTTTTGCTGGTTTGCCTGCAATCGCCATGGCTTATTTAGGAGAAGAAATGGAACCATCAAGCTTAGGGGTTGCCATGGGCTTATATATTAGCGGTAATTCAGTAGGGGGGCTAAGTGGACGAGTTATTATTGGTACATTAACGGACCATTATAACTGGCATACAGGCATGATGGTGCTTGGAGGAATTAGCCTCTTTGTTAGTATATTGTTTGTCTGGATGTTACCAAGCTCCAAACATTTTAGCGCACGACCTTTACAATTAAAAGCATTGACCAAAACCCTACTGCAACATTTAAGAGATCCTTCTATGCTATGTCTTTATGGGATGGGGTTTCTTTTAATGGGAAGCTTTGTCACACTTTATAATTATATTGGCTTTAAATTAATGGCGCCTCCCTATAATTTAAGTGCAACAATTGTAGGTTGGATATTTGTCATTTACTTAGTCGGGACATTTAGCTCAGCATGGTTTGGTAGTTTAGCTGATCGTTATGGACGACAACAAATGCTTTTGCTGGCCATTGCCATTATGTTTGCAGGAGCCTTAGTGACACTCAATGGACTCCTTACTTTAAAGATTATAGGGATAACAATTTTTACCTTTGGCTTTTTTGCAGCTCATTCAATCGCAAGTGGTTGGGTAAGCAAACGGGCATCACACGATAAAGCACAAGCATCCTCACTCTACTTATTTTTCTATTATTTTGGTTCGAGTGTTGGAGGAACAATAGGTGGCGTTTTTTGGATGAAATATGGTTGGATAGGTGTTATAGCGATGATTGCGCTGTTTTTATTCATTGCTTGTGTACTATCATTCTTATTAAAGAGATTCATTGTTAGACAACGTATCACAACATGATGTGAGGTGTCATTTTGCAGGAATTATTTTTATATTTTTTCATTATCCTAGCAGCTTCTATTTTACAAACCAGTACGGGATTTGGTTTTTCCGTTATGGCCACGCCTTTTTTACTGTTGCTTTTTTCACCACAAGAGGCGATGCAAATAAATATAATACTGTCCCTTGTTATTTCATTTTCTCTTATATGGAAGGTGAGACAGGATATTGATGTAGCGTTGCTTAAGAAGGTGATGATCGGTAGTGTTGTGGGAGCTCCTTTTGGTAGCCTACTCTTTGCCTTAGTCGATGTGACGACATTCAAGTTACTCATTGCCATCCTACTAATAGGGCTTACCATTCTCTTGATTAAAAATCTCTCTATTCAACAAACAAGGAGTAGGGATTATGGCGTTGGTTTTATATCAGGTATGTTCACAACCAGTATTGGGATGGCGGGACCACCACTGTTACTCTATTTTGCGAGCACACATAGAAATAAAGAAACCATTAGAGCAGTTTCACTAGCCTACTATATTTTTATCTATCTTATTAGCTTACTTTCTCAAGTCATTTTTGAGGGCACAAGTAAAATGGTTTGGGTTTATAGTATGTATGCCTTGCCCATTGTTTTCTTAGGACTTATTTTTGGACAGATGTTATTTACTAGATTAAATCAAAAGCTGTTTAGAATATTAATTTATGTTCTCTTAGTAGCAGCAGGTTTCATTTTATTGATCCAAACGATATGGACAATGCTATAAAAAAGAAAAAGAAGTATGGAAAAGATGACGCATCTTCCATACTTCTTTATTGTTAACCCATAATATTGTAGCCAGCGTCGATGTAGATTGTTTCACCAGTAACACCACGTGATAGGTGAGATAGCATCACAATCGTCATATCTGCTACTTCGTCTTGTTGAACATTACGTTTTAAAGGAGCTGTTTCTTCGATTTTGTGTAAAATTGTGTTAAAGGAAGGAACACCTTTTGCAGCAAGTGTACGAATCGCACCAGCTGAAATAGCATTGACGCGAATATTATCCTGGCCAATATCAGCAGCTAAATAACGCATAGAAGCCTCTAATGCCGCCTTTGCCACACCCATAACATTGTAGCCATCAAGCACTCGTTCTGCTCCTAGGTAACTCATCGTAACGATAGAGCCACCCTCTGTCATATATGGATGAGCTGCTTTTGCTGTGGAAATAAGTGAATAAGCACTTGTATCTTGTGCGAATGCATAGCCTTCTCGAGTTGTTTCAAGGAAACGGTTGTGTAAATCTTCTGCATGCGCAAAAGCCACTGAATGCACAATCCCATGAATAATGCCAACCTTTGAGCCGATTTCATCAAAAGCTGCTTTTGTGCTGTCATCACTATTCACATCACATTGAACAACAAGGGAATCAAATTGTCCGATATTTTCTAATTGTTTTTGTAATTTTTTTAATGACCGTTCTTGACGATACGTGAAGATGACATTTGCACCAACGTCAAATAAGCGTTTTGCAATGCCCCAAGCAATACTGCGATCATTTGCTACGCCCATGACAACAATGTTCTTATCTTTTAATTGTAATAAATTATCCATCATTATGAAGAACTCCTTTGTGAGATAATATCTGTTATTAGTACCAACTACTAAAATCTTATCATACATAAAATATCGTTGCAATAACAAGATGAAAAGAGACGCAGTTTACAGAGCAAAAAAAATTCATCTCTTCACAGTAGAGACGAATTGAAAAGTGTGCTATTTTATTTTGTTACATAATGATCATACATATCTACTGCTCGATTAATGGCACTGCTGACAGTGATTCTAAAGCAATTTTGTGACCGAATGACCTGGGCCAATATTTTGATTGCTCTTGTTTGATTTTTATGGAATAAAGCATTGTCAGTTTGAAAATCATCGTCTAAAAAAGCGAGGAAATAAGGTTTTCGATTTTGAGATTTTAACAAATCAGACTCTGCACTTTTTTTAAGTGTATTATACACCCATAAATCAATTGCATTTCCTAATTGGAAAGCAGCAAAATACTGAAAATCATCATTCTCACATTCTTTTATTTTTTGAATTATTTGAATTTTTTGAAGCTCATCTAGTAAGAATGTATTGATGGAATAGTAGATGGCTTTAGAAGGATTGAGAATGAGCTCATCGGTCTGCTGTGATTTTAAGAAAACCCAGTTATTTAACACGTTTGCCCATGCGTCTACTGTATTCAAACATTTCGCACACACATCTGGAAATATCGATTGCCATTTTGCAGCAAGATTTTTAAATCTATTCATATGGTCTTGGTCAATATAAAATAAACTATGCTCAACTTGTAACTGCTCAAACATTCACATTCCTCCAATAGATTGGTATGTATAGCAATGGACCATATGCTTATTATCTTGATGCAAAAGTTAACCAGTATTTTAATCAATTAAGAAGGCATCCATTGAAGGATGCCTTCTAGGGTATACATCAATTGAAGACTATTCGAATTTTAATGAATCGCCATCGAACGTTTCGTCTGCTACTTTGATAGAGTCTGTTGGACAACCTTCAAAAGCATCTTGCATATCTTCTAATAGATCTTCTGGTACTTCAGCAGTTCCCATGTTATCATCTAAAATAACGAAGGCAATACCTTCATCATCATAATCATAAATGTCTGGCGCTGCGGCTCCACATGCGCCACAAGCGATGCATGTATCTTTATCAACTATTGTGTATTTAGCCATTTTTTTCTCTCCTTTAACGATGTTCCTACAAAGCTTCATACTCATTTTAAAGATGTTTATCTTACATTTCAACTTAAATACTATTAAATTGGAGGAATTTGCGTCAATGTTTCATCAAATTCTATTGCAAATCTTTCAAAAACTCAATAAGGAGCGGACGATTTCGGCTGCCTATCATGTCCTAAGAGGGAAGCGTTCAGGCCAGACAATTCAAGATATTGGTCTTTTTCAACTGCATCAATATTTTGGTCTGTTACCTAAACTATCTCGTCCTACATTTGACGAGGCTGTAACCTTATTTATGCAATATAGTTGGTTAAAAGTGCAGGAATCTGGTCATTTTTACATGGAAAAGCTAGGATTACAACATGCACAACAAACGCCAACCTTTTTCTTTGATGGTTGGCACTATCGAGGAAATGAGCATGTGTTCTTTGCAAGGCTCTCTCTTATTGTGCAAAGTTTGTCACATCAAGCCGCAGCCGTTCGTGCCTTTTCACCGATTAGTAGAGACACAATGATTCAAGCATGGGTGCGATCATTTTTACAGGAACATCATTACAAGGGAGGGCATTTGCAGCAGCAATTATTGGCAGAATGTAACCACGTGCTAAACATTCTCCCTGTTTCAGATGCAAGCAAACAGCTTGTTCTCTATCGTTTAAGTGGTTATCAATTACCAGGATGGACATGGCAACAGCTTGCAGATGAACGGAAGGAAACCGTGCTAGATAGTCAATTGGCTTTTATTGAAACCCTACATATATTATTAAATGAAGTGCAACAAAAAATGGATGATTATCCATTGCTGGGGCATGTGACAGAAGGAATAAAAGTTAAAATATTGCTAACAGATTCTGCGCAACAAACCGCACAATTATATGAACAAGGTTATTCGATGGAGCAAATTGTTCAAATGAGAAAGCTAAAACAAAGTACAATTGAGGATCATTTTGTGGAATTAGCCATGTACGAACCGAACTTTTCTATTGGCCCATTCGTCTCCTATGAAGAAGCTCAAAAAGTGTGGCAGGCATCGAAGCAATATCAAACAAAAAAATTGAAAATATTACATGAAGCTTTAAATGATATGAGTTATTTTCAATTAAGGCTTGTCCTTGCGAAAGGAGAAGTATAAATGGAGCTTGAACAATTATTGCATAAGCATTTTGGTTACTCATCCTTTCGACCAGGGCAGAAAGAGGTCATTGAGGCTTTACTGCAAGAACAAGATGTCATTGCGTTGTTGCCAACAGGAATGGGAAAATCACTTTGCTACCAGCTACCAGCCTATATGTTAGAGAAGCCAGTGTTAATTGTTTCACCATTACTTTCCTTAATGCAGGATCAAGTGGAAGAGCTCCGGCGTTTTGGGGAAAAGAGGGTGGTAGCTTTAAATTCCTTTTTATCTCTAACAGAGAAACGCTATGTATTACATTATTTAGAGCAATATCGTTTTATTTTTACTTCACCGGAGATGTTGCTCCAGCAGCAGGTACAGGATAAACTGGCACAGATGAAGCTAGGTTTAATCGTAGTAGACGAGGCGCACTGTATATCACAATGGGGCTTTGATTTTCGACCTGATTATTTACGGATAGGTGAATGGTTATCGAGAGAAAATCGTCCACCCATGTTGGCATTATCCGCTACGGCAACCAATAAGGTTGTTCGAGATATACGAGAAACTTTATCTCTCAAAGCGCCATTCGAGTTTATGTATAATGTTGACCGCCCAAATATTCATCTAGGTCGTGTAATAGTGGGGGATAAGGCCGATAAAGCTAGATGGCTTATGCAGCATATTACAGAAACGGAGGGTCCTGGTATTTTATATGTTTCCTCACGTAAACGTGCGCAACAATATAGCGAAGCCTTTTTACAAGCAGGCATTCGTGTCGCTGCCTATCATGCTGGCTATGGGGCGGAGGACCGTCAATTTATCCAACAGCAATTTATAGCTGGTGAATTGGATTGGATTGTCGCAACGAATGCTTTTGGCATGGGAATCAATAAGCTTGATATACGGCAGGTCATTCATGAATCAATGCCTGCCAATATAGCGAATTATATGCAGGAGATTGGACGTGCAGGGCGTGATGGTCAATCTGCACTTGCCATTTTACTGTATAGTGATGGTGATGAGGAGCTAGCTAAATTTGTTGTGACAGGCGATTTACCAACACTACACCATGTAGATCGCTATCAGGAGCTGCTATCCCAGCAAATACAGCCAGCCCAAATGCTAAAAAATGGGGAGTTGAGTGAGACGGCTTTCCGTGTGTTAGACTATTGGGTTCAACGAGAGTCTACGGAACAAGTAAAAGCTCGACTAAATCATTTAGCCCTAGAGAAATACCATGCAGTGAATGAAATGCTTAAAATCATACAGACAAAAGACTGTATTCGTGAACATTTAGTCGGGTATTTTGGGCAAAAATTGCAGGAAAAACCGGAAAACTGTTGTGAAAATTGTGGAATCCATTATGATGTAATCAAGAAAACACGCTTAAAAGAGAAGAAGAAAGTAGAAATGGCATCATGGGAAAGTCGATTGCAGCAACTATTAATGGGTATTTAGACTAAAACTGACGGTCATTTACTTTTTTCGTAAAATTCGTCATAATAGAGATGATAGAAAGCGTAGTAAGGTTGGGGGAAAGGCGAATGAATAAAGAAGATTATCGCGATAAAATAGAAGAGCATCGTCAATCATTTGAAGATGAGCAAAAAGAACAGCAATCCTTATCAAGAGTTTCCAGAATGAATAAAAATGGTAATAAAAACAAAAAGCCAAAAAATTCGAAACGTAAAACACCGTTAATGACGATTCTTTTTGTTATTTTTATCTTGATACCATTAACGATCCTCATCTATTTTTGGAAATTTTATGAACCAGGAAAAACGATTGAGCAAGCTGAAAAGGATACAGCTGAACAGGTTGTCGAATTAGATCCTTCAGAGGCATCTGCGTCTGATAAAGATAAAAATGATAAGGGTCAAGACGCTCAGGGGGATAAGAAGGCTCAGGAGCAATCTCAAAAAGATGCCGATAAATTAGCAGCTGAACAAAAAGCTGCTGAAGAGGCGAAAAAAGCACAAGAGGCTAAAAAGGCAGAGGAAGCAAAAAAAGCAGAAGAAGCTCGAAAAGCTGAGGAAGCGAGAATAGCTCAACAACAAGCAGAGGCAGCCAAAAAAGCAGAAGAAGCTAGAAAAGCGCAAGAAGCAAAGCAAAATGCTAAAGCAAGTACACATACTGTAAAAGCAAATGAGAACTTATACCGAATTGCATTAAATCATTATGGCGATGGCAGTGAAGCGACTTTAGCTAAAATTCGTGCTGCCAATGGTATGTCTTCTAATACCGTCATGGTTGGGCAAGTCATTAAGCTACCTTAATAGAATTTTTTATGGTTATATAGTTTTTCTAGTATAAAATAACAGACAAACGTTCACACCAAAACGTACGTCTGATTTAGCAAAAAGGCGATTCTTCTTAAGAAACGAATCGCCTTTTTGCTGTCGTAAGGAGAAGTGAGAAAATGCTATATTTAGGGCTATTTCTTTTGGTAGTCATCGCCCTTCTACTCTATATGTGGAAGGTGGCATATGAAAATAATGTATTGTCTCACCAGCTTTCATTACAAGGTGAACAGGAAAAGGTACGATTATTTTTTATTTCAGATGTTCATTTACGTAAAATAAGTAAGAAAATGATTGCACAGTTACAGGGACAGCATTTTGATGCAGTAATTATTGGCGGTGACTTTGCAGATAGCCGTACACCAATTGATCGTATTCATGAAAATTTAACATTATTAACGTCCCTGGGACCAACCTATTTTATTTGGGGCAATAATGACAGAGAAATTGGGGAAGAAAAGCTGAAGGACATTTTACAGGCATATCAGGTTCAAATAATTGTCAATGATGCCATACTTCTTCCGCTGAAAAATCGCTTTTGGTTGAGTGCAATTGAGGATACAACCGTAAAAGAATATAGCTTCGAAAAAGCCTTTGCCAAGGTAGGAGAACAGGATTTAGTTGTTTTCATTGCGCATAATCCAGGGGTTTTTGCGAAAGTTCGTGCAAAGTTTCGTGCGGATTTAATGATGGGGGGACATTTACACGGAGGGCAAATCCGATTCGGCCCATATGGTGTCCATCCAAATGGTTCCTATCGTCAGCGTGATGGTGTTATGACTTTAGTAAGTAATGGCTATGGGACGACATTAGTGCCTTTTCGACTTGGTGCGAAACCGCAATGTCATATTATTGACATTGATATTTCGAGTAAATAACCAACCAAATCCTATGAGAAGGCGTATAATAAAAAGGTATCGTCTATTCTATGATAATGTGAAAGCATGGAACAGTAATTTTTGCTGTTCAAATTCGATTGGAGTGTCAAGAAATGCAGCAAGCAGATGCAATTATTGTTGGAGGAGGCCCATGTGGTTTAGCAGCAGCAATAGCTTTGCAAAATATTGGATTACAACCTATTGTGATTGAAAAAGGAAATATCGTGAATGCCATCTATCATTACCCTACACATCAAACATTTTTTAGTACGAGTGAACGGTTAGCTATTGGTGATGTGCCATTTATAATTGAAGGACGTAAGCCGAAACGCAATCAAGCCCTTGTCTACTATCGAGAGGTTGTCCGTTTAAAAAATATACAAGTTAATCGCTTCGAAAAAGTACAAAGTGTTGTAAAAAATAAGGATAGGTTTACTGTTACATCTGATAAGGATACGTATGAAACACCATATGTTATCATTGCAACAGGTTATTATGATCATCCAAATTATTTAAATATCCAAGGTGAACAGTTACCTAAAGTATTCCATTACTTTAAAGAGGGACATGAATTCTTTGATACGGATATTCTTGTGATAGGTGGTAAAAATTCAGCGATAGATGCCGCGTTAGAATTAAATAAAGCGGGCGCTCGTGTAACGGTTGCCTATCGTGGCAGTGGATATTCTCCAAGCATCAAGCCGTGGGTACTACCTGAATTTGAAGGGGTAGTCAAAACTGGAGAAGTCGACATGCTTTTTAATACAAATGTAGTAGAAATACGAGAGCATGAGGTTGTTTTAGAAGTAGAAGGTCAAGAGAAGGTAGTAAAAAATGATTTCGTTTTTGCTATGACTGGTTATCATCCTGATCATTCCTTTATTAAAGCAATGGGAGTGGAGATAGAGGAAGAAACGGGGCGTCCTTATGTTACGCCTGAAACGATGGAAACCAATGTGGAAGGATTATTCATTGCAGGTGTGATTGCAGCAGGAAATAATGCCAATGAAATTTTTATTGAAAATGGCCGTTTCCATGGTGAATGTATCGCTCGAATTATTGAACAGAGAAAAAAATAATGATCAAGGCTGTATAGGCATGTAGCTTATACAGCCTTTTTAGAGAGGAGAAACGCATTGATTGGCTTGTATTGGCTCTTGAGTTATTTAATAGGAAACATCTTGACTGCTTATTTCGTTGGTAAGATATATGGTGTCAATTTGCAGGAAGAGCGTAGTAAAAATTTAGGCGCGCGTAATGCGGGTAGTGTGATTGGGAAAGGGGCCTTTCTTTGGACTTTTCTCGGTGATTCATTGAAAGGTGTACTGGTAGTCGGGTTGGGCTATATGTTGCATTTGGATGAATGGGTCATTATTGGTGGGGCTGCATGGGTAATCATAGGACATCTATTTCCAATCTGGCTGAAATTGAATGGAGGAAAAGGTGTAGCTAGTTTTATTGGTGTTGGTCTTGCCTTATCACCGAGCCTATTTTTATGGATGATCATTGGTACAGTACTTCTATCTGCGTTTACAAGAAGTTTGACGCTTGGCATGGTTGGAGGCTTTATTTTCTATATAGGTGCAATTATTCAAACGGGGAAAATAGAGTCGTATGGACTTTTAATCGTGGCCATCGTGTGCATGCTTATTAAGCATATGTCTAATATTCAGGAGTCATTGAAAAGAGGGACGTGAAGAAATGTATTGGTGTAAAATTGCCCAAACAAATGAGGAATTTGAGGCGATCGCTCGATTGAATTATGAAACATTTGTGGAAGAAATTCCTCAGCATGAGGTAAATCCAACAAGAAAAAAAGTGGACCGATTTCACCAGGAAAATACGTATGTCGTTGTTTATAAGGAAACAGAATTAATTGGCATGGTCGCGTTTAGAGATCAACGACCATTTTCGATTGATGAAAAGATTGGTAAGGTTGAACAGTATTTATCGAAGGGAAATTGTGCGAAACTTTGTGAAATTCGTTTACTTTCAGTGAAGAAAGGTTATCGAACGGGTCGAGTATTATTGAAACTTACACAAGCCTTAACTACATTTGCCTACGAAAAAGGCTATACTGCTGCAGTGATTTCAGGTACTACGAGAGAGGAAAAACTGTATAAGCAGATGGGTTTTAAACAGTTTGCGCCAGCTGTCGGAGTAGAGGATGCATTGTTTTTACCGATGGTGCTCACAAGAAATGAATTTGAGCAATCATTACAACATAGACTAACGACGGCACCTTCTACATTTTATCCAGGGCCAGTGAAGCAATTAGAAGCAATCGCTTATTCCGAGTTATCCCATCGTTCGCTACCTTTTAATGCGCTTTATGAACGAGTACAGAAGAAGTTGCTGTATTTATCGAATGCCCATCATGTTGGTGTAATCGTTGGGACAGGAACGATGGCAAATGAAGTGATGCTTGCTCAACTAAAGGCACAGCAATTAGGGAAGGGGCTTATTCTAACAAATGGCGAATTCGGTGAGCGTTTACGCAAGCAAGCCGCTCGTTGGTCATTACATTTTGAGGTGGTAGAAAAAGAGTGGGGTACAGTATTTGATGGCGAAGAACTGGCTTCACTACTTGAAACGGGGTCTTATCAGTGGATGCTGGCAGTGCATGGGGAGACTTCCACAGGAACTTGTAATGACTTAGGCCTTCTGAATAAACTAGCTAAACAATACAATGTAAAGTTATGTATAGATTGTATCAGTTCGTTCGGTGCCATGCCATTTTCCTTACAAGACTGCTATTTAGCTACGGCTGTGAGTGGCAAGGCCATTGGTGCGTTAAGTGGGCTAGCATTTGTGTTTTCACAATCACTTGCACCCTCATCTGCTACACTACCTGCTTATCTTGATTTAGCAAATTATCAGCAAGGTGCCATACCATTTACGTTACCTGCTGTATTACTGGGCAATGTGGGTACGGCATTGCAAGCCTATCCAGCACGCTATGAGCAGCTACAGCAACGCTTTCAATCGCTGCTGCAGCTACCAATCATGCACTATCAATATCCAACAATGCAATATCCGATGCTGATAACGGTTCAATTGCCTAATACTTATGCTAACCTACTTCTTGATTTAGCATTGAACGGACTATTCGTTCATGGTGAAAGCCAGTATTTACGCCAAAAGAATTTCATTCAAATTTCTGTGATACAACCAGATTTTGATGAAGCTTTTGCTCGACTTAGCGAGATATTGAGCTATTATGAACAGGTGATCGAAGTATGATTAGAGATACTTTAGCTTTACAGGAAGAAGTCCTTTAAGTTTAAAGGCGTGCCTGTTGTGTTAAGGCCTATTAATAATTTTAATCGTGCCTTTTGACCATTGATACCTGTGGCAAATATTGCGCCTAAGTCTTCGAGCATTTTACCGCCACCCACATAGCCATAAACACCTTCTGCAATACCATTAAAGCAGCGGGAAACTAGTACTACTGGGATGTCTCGCTGTAAAAGGCTTTCAATACCCTTTACAACAGATGGTGGGACATTCCCTTGGCCTAGCCCTTCCAGTACAACGCCATCATATTTGCAGGCAAGCACGACATCCAATAAATCTTCTTCCATACCCGCATACACTTTTAACATCGCTACACGCTTGGATAAATTGTTCACATCTACATATTGTCGACGAATTGGTGCATGATGGAATAAGATGCGTGATTTTGTAATAATTCCAATCGGTCCGTATTGTGGAGATTGGAAAGTATTTACTGAACTAGTGCTTGTTTTTGTTGTGTTAACAGCAAGATGAACCTCATCATTCATCACAACAAGCACACCTTTATCACGGGCTTCTTCATCAACGGCTACTCGGACTGCTTCCACTAAATTATAAATCCCATCTGCTCCTAGTTCGTTAGATGAACGCATGGCACCTGTTAGCACAATCGGAATGGCTAAGTTCGTTGTTAGCTCTAAGAAATAGGCGGTTTCTTCCAATGTATCCGTACCGTGTGTGATGACCACACCGTCAATTGGTTGTGCGTCAATTTGTTCCATAATCAAGTTACGTAATAAGAGCATTTCTTTCGGTGTAATATGTGGAGAAGGAAGGTTAAAAGCTTCTATTTCGATGATGCGGGCTAGTGAAGCCAGTTTATTACTTTCCTTCATAAGAGGATTTTCCTTATTTGGCATGACCGCTCCTTCATCACTCATCGCCATGGAGATTGTGCCGCCTGTATGAATTAATAAAATTGTCTTTTTCATAAAAAATAAATCTCCTTTTAAAAAGTTTTTTTGTCATTACATGGTATAATAATAGCAGTCTATTGTTGAAAGGAGCCGGCATCATGATCATTTTATTATCTGCTGCCATTGCTCCCGGTCTAGCGCTTTTTAGTTATTTCTATTTGCGCAATCAGATGGCTACGGAGCCAAGAAGAACTTTACTACAAACGTTTTTATACGGCGCATTTTTAACGTTCCCTATCATGTTTTTACAGTATGTATTAACAGAGGAAGGGGTTTTTCGATATCTTTATCTTCAAGACGTACTTTTTTCTAGTGTCATTGAAGAGTTTTTTAAATGGTTTGTACTATTAATTGCCATCTACAATCATATAGAATTTGATGACCCTTACGATGGTATATTGTATGGTGCCAGCATTTCACTTGGCTTTGCAACGATTGAAAATGTTCTTTATTTACTGTCATTTGGCTTGGACACTGCCTTCATGCGAGCCTTATTACCAGTATCAAGTCATGCTTTATTCGGGGTCGTAATGGGCTATTATTATGGACGTGCTAAGTTTTCAAAACTTGTTAAGACAAAAGAAATGATTGCTATGGCGCTTTGTGCACCAGTCGTACTTCACATTCTATACAATACAATATTATCATTCAAAGGTCACTGGGTTTATTTAATGATTCCTTTTATGTTGTTTTTATGGTGGTTTGGCTTGCGCAAAGTAAAGCTTGCTCATTATCATCTGGTGCAACATCTGCATATGCAAAAGAAAATATAAAGCGTAGAAATCGTCAAAGATTTCTACGCTTTATTTCTTTTTTATCATGTATAAATTACTTCTTTTGTTTCAAGCTATAAAAAAAGGAGTGATAAAAGTGCGTTTAGTAAGCATACTTTTTGCTTTGATATTAGGAATTAGTATAATTGCGATTCCTCAAAACGATGCGAATGCATTTAGCGATCAGCAAATTACTCGTGGTGCCTATGGAGATGATGTCGTTGAATTGCAGGCAAGGCTACAATACTTAGGTTTTTATAAGAGTAAAATTGATGGCAAATTTGGCTATAACACATACTGGGCTTTACGTAATTTCCAAGAGAATTATGGATTACCAGTAGATGGCATTGCTGGCACGAAGACAAAAAAAGCGTTAGCGGGCTATTCGGATTATGATGAAAAATGGGTGAAGGCACAATTAAATGCAGGGAATCAATTTACTTATTATGGTGGTAAGCCACTTGATCAGCAAGTGAAAAAAAATACGAGTGGTGGAAGTGGCAACAGCAGTGGAAGTACCAATAATAATGGCACAGAGACACAAGTTCCTCCCAAATATACAGAACGTGATTTACAGCTAATCGCGAATGCGGTATATGGAGAGGCTAGGGGAGAACCTTATGAAGGGCAAGTAGCAGTTGCAGCGGTTATTTTGAATCGTTTGGAAAGCCCAGATTTCCCGAATACCATTTCAGGTATCATTTTCCAACCATTGGCATTTACGGCCGTTGCAGATGGTCAAATTTGGCTTGAGCCAAATGAGCGAGCAAAAGAAGCGGTTATTGATGCTATGAACGGCTGGGACCCTTCTGAAAATGCATTGTATTATTTCAATCCAAAAACAGCAACGAGTAAATGGATTTGGTCACGTCCACAAATTAAACAAATTGGAGAGCATATTTTCTGTTCATAGAAAGGAGGAACATAGATGAAAACTTGGCTCGTGGTCTTAACGATCGCCGTTATTGGGTTAGGGGCATACAGTATTGATTTACACGGAGATAAAGAAGATTTACAACGTACCGTGCTTGCACAGTATACAGATAAGTTAACTGATGCATCTGAGAAACTTTCCCATCTTCAGCGCTCAGTATCACAATCCCTGTTGTTTCAAGACGAGCAGGCGATTCACAATGAGCTAGATTCGGTTTGGCGTTTAAGCTCAGAAGTTCGTTCTTCTATTGCGAATATTCCAATTGGACAAGAACTTTCGAGTGAATGGATGAACTATCTAGGGCGTCTTGGCGATGAAGCAAAAAGGACAGCAAAAACAGGTGATTATGAGGCTTGGCGTGAGAAAATGCCTAAGGTTTCAACGAATTTACAATCTCTTTCGGATGAATGGACAGCAGCAACCGTCGATTTTTATAAGCATGATGGAAAAATGGATGTTTGGCTACAGCAGGTAGATAATAAAAATCCAAATACCCAATTTGATACTGTAAAAGATACGCTAAAAGGCTACGGCGAAAAAGATTTCCCGTTAACTTTATCGGAATCTGATTGGCAGAAAAAAATTGAGTTAAAGGCATTACAGGATGCTGTTATTACCGAAAAAGAAGCATTAGAAAAAGTGAAATACTTATTCCCAATCATTAAAGATGCAACATTTACAGTCACAAAAAGTAGCGATACAGCACCATATCCTTTCTACCATATCCAATTCCATCAAGGAATACGACTAGGCTATGTTGATTTAACAGAAAAGGGTGGACATTTATTATCCTATTTAGTAGAACGTCCTGTTGATGAAGCGAAATTATCACAAGAGGAAGTCATGAAAAAAGCTCAGGAATATGTAAAGAAATTAGGCATGAAAGATGTAGCCTATGTGGAATCTCGTGAAAATCATCAAGCTTGGCATGTGACATTTGCTCGAGTCCATCCTGGAGATAATGCGTTAATCTACGCTGATGGTGTTCAATTGAAAGTAGCGAAAGACACAGGCGAGCTGTTAGGTGCGAATGCAATGGAGTATATTCAAGAAGAGAATATTAAGAAGCAAACAGCTAAGCCCATTGATTGGAAAACATTCTTCCAGGACGATATTCAAGTACAAGAGGTAAAAAATATTTACACAGATAATGGGCAATTTGAGCAACGTCTTTGCTATGAGGTTATTGCATTGCGTGATGGTAATACACAGGAGACATTTAGAATAGTCATTGATGCGGAAAACCATAATGTATTAAAAGTGGAATATCTAACTTAACTTAACATGAAAATACTACCAATTGATATAGCCAAAATAAACTTCTCGTGAGATAATTAAACTATATTTTTCGCACGGGGAGATGCTCATGGAAATAAAAATTGGTACACATTTACAACTTGAACCAACTTATACAGAGCGCTTGGAGAAATTCCGCTGTAAAGTTGTAGAGCAGAAAGATAATATTCTATATATTGATTATCCGGTTAATATGGCAACAAAGAAAACGGCATTTTTAATAGATGGCTCAGAATTTAGAGCAACCTTCCGTACTGAGGATAAACAATCCTTTGCTTTTAATACAGAGGTAGTTGGCCGTAAAGCAGGTAATATACCAATGATTATGTTGCATTGTCCAACACCAGAAGAGTTTATAAAAATTCAGCGACGAGAATACGTTCGTGTGGAAACACCTGTAGATGTTGCTATTCAGTTGAAAGACTATAAATATCAGCTCGTGACTGTGGATATTAGTGCAGGAGGCTTAGCAGTCATGTTGAAAGGTCAAGTAGCTTTCAATGAGGGTGATGAAGTAAAATTAACCATCGTATTGCCTTTTGCCAACGGAGAAGTCAAATATGTCATTACGGATGCGTTGATCGTGCGTATTTTTGAAAAAGACGATAAACGCATTGCGACAATCCGGCTAACGGATACAGATGACGTCGATCAACAGCATATTGTACGTTTTTGCTTTGAACGCCAATTAGTCAATCGTCGTAAAGAAATGAATCCTTTTAATGATTAATGTTCATCATGAATATTTTGTTGAAGCCCTCTCCTGGTAGAGGGCTTTTTTGGGGTTATATGATACAATATGAGGTGACAGAAAGTGGGGAAGAATTATGAAGAAAAACATTCAAATTGCGATAGACGGGCCTGCTGGTGCCGGCAAAAGCACGATCGCTAAAATTGTTGCTGAAGCACTTGGATTTACTTACATTGACACAGGCGCAATGTATCGAGCAGTTACGTATAAAGCGATGCAACAAAACATACATTTAGATGATGAAGCAAAATTGGCAGAGATGCTAGAAGTAAGCACTATAGAATTAAAACCATCCCCACAGGGACAGCTTGTCTTTTTAGATGGTCACAATGTATCAGCGGAGATACGCTCCAATGAGGTCACTTCATCAGTCTCTCAAGTAGCTGCCCATGCAAAAGTTCGTGAGCTATTAGTTGCCCAACAGCAAAAGCTTGCAGCTAACGGTGGGGTTGTCATGGATGGTCGTGATATTGCTACACATGTCTTAAAGCATGCAGAGTTAAAGATTTTTATGTCTGCAACAGTAGAGGAACGTGCTAGACGACGCTTGATTGATAATCAAAAAAGAGGAATTGACTCCTCTCTTGAAAAACTTCAGGAAGAAATTGCGCTACGTGATAAAAAGGATAGTGAGCGTGAAGCATCGCCACTTATTCAAGCTGAAGATGCTCTATTTTTAGATACAACAGCATTGTCCATTGATGATGCAGCACAAGCTATTTTAAAATTAGCAGAAGAAAAAATGCTATAAATCCTAAAATTTCAGACATTTTTTGAATTTAAAGGATTTATTTTTGTCTTTGTCTTCAATATCGAATAAAATAGTAAGGGAAGATGCGAAGGAGGGTTACATATGTCTGAAGAAATGAACTATGCAGAACAAACGTTTAACGAAGGTGATATCGTCAAAGGCATTGCCGCGCAAGTTGATGAAAAGGCAGTATCTGTATCAATTCCAGGGGCTCCATTTGATGGTATTGTTCCGATTAGTGAATTATCTAGCTTACACATTGAGAAAGCGTCTGATGTTATCTCTGTAGGAGATGAATTAGAGTTGATGATCACAAAGGTAGAAGAAGAAAACTTTGTTCTATCAAAACGTAAAGTGGATGCTTTAAAAGCATGGGATACACTGGAACAGCAATTTGCCGCTGCAGAAATTTTCGAAGCGGAAGTAAAAGATATTGTTAAAGGTGGTCTTGTCGTAGATTTAGGTGTACGTGGCTTTGTACCAGCATCGCTTGTAGAGGACTACTTTGTCGATGATTTTGAAGGCTATAAAGGGAAATCATTAAGCTTTAAAATTGTTGAGCTTGATAAGGACAAAAATCGCCTGATTTTATCTCATCGAGCAGTGGTAGAAGCAGAAAAAGCTTCACAAAAGAAAAATGTTATTAATCAAATTAAAGCTGGCGAAGTATTGGATGGTAAAGTACAGCGTCTAGCATCATTTGGTGCATTCATCGACCTTGGCGGTATTGATGGCCTTGTACACATCTCACAAGTATCGCATGAGCATGTGAGTGATGTGAGTGAGGTTTTAGCTGAAGGACAAGATGTAAAAGTAAAAGTTCTGTCAGTGGACCCAGAAAATGAACGTATTTCTTTATCGATCAAAGAAACTATTCCTGGACCATGGTCAAGTATTGAAGACCGTGCAGCCAAAGGCACTATTTTAGACGGTAGAGTGAAGCGTCTTACTTCATTCGGTGCATTTGTGGAAGTATTCCCAGGTGTTGAAGGTTTAGTGCATATATCGCAAATCGCGCATAAGCACATTAACACGCCACATGAAGCATTAAAAGAGGGACAAGAGGTACAGGTGAAGGTACTTGATGTCAATGCTGACGAAGGCCGTCTAGCCCTAAGTATTAAAGAATTACTAGAAAATCCAGAAGCAGAAGAAGTAATCGATTATGAATTACCTGAAGAGAACACAGGCTTCTCATTCGGTGATGTCATTGGCGATAAACTGAAAAACTTTAAATAATGTATAAAGCGAGGATGCATGAATGTATCCTCGCTGTTTTTATGGTTGAAATGGTGGATAGAAGGTTTGAAAGGGAGAGAACCTTTAAAGTGTTGGATAGGATTCTAAAAGTGAAGGATAGCAGGTAAGAAGCGGATAGAAGCTTTGAATCGGAGGATACAACTCTAAAAGTAGGGGATAGAACCTTTAAAGTGTTGGATAGAATTTTAAAAGTGAAGGATAGCAATAAAGAAGCGGATAAAAACTTTGAATTGAAGGATACAACTCTAAAAGTAGAGGATAGAACCTTAAAAGTGGTGGATAGAATTCTAAAAGTGAAGGATAGCAATAAAGAAGTGGATAGAAGCTTTGAATCGGAGGATACAACTCTAAAAGTAGCGGATAGAACCTTAAAAGTGTTGGATAGGATTCTAAAAGTGAAGGATAGCAATAAAGAAGTGGATAAAAACTTTGAATCGGAGGATACAACTCTAAAAGTAGAGGATAGAACCTTAAAAGTGTTGGATAGGATTCTAAAAGTGAAGGATAGCAATAAAGAAGTGGATAGAAGCTTTGAATTGAAGGATACAACTCTAAAAGTGGCGGATAGAACCTTTAAAGTGTTGGATAGGATTCTAAAAGTGAAGGATAGCAGGTAAGAAGCGGATAGAAGCTTTGAATCGGAGGATACAACTCTAAAAGTAACGGATAGAACCTTTGAATCGGAGGATACAACTCTAAAAGTAGGGGATAGAACCTTTAAAGTGTTGGATAGGATTCTAAAAGTGAAGGATAGCAATAAAGAAGTGGATAGAAGCTTTGAATTGAAGGATACAACTCTAAAAGTAGGGGATAGAACCTTTAAAGTAGCGGATAGAATTCTAAAAGTGAAGGATACAAATTAAAGTAAAAGATAGAACGCTTAAATTGAAGAATAAAAACTCTAAAAATAGCGGATAAAACCTTCGAAACACCTAATAGAACTCTCAAAAAAAGGGATAACACCTTTAATAGCCATACATAGCGTTCTACATTATGGATATGATATGATATAATGGCATTTTTCGTGTATAATAGCGAAAGACAAGAAGTTGGAAGGATGAAGTACAGATGACGAAACCAGTAGTAGCCATCGTAGGTCGTCCGAACGTAGGTAAGTCGACGATTTTTAATCGTATCGTTGGAGAACGTGTTTCAATTGTGGAGGATATCCCAGGCGTAACACGTGATCGTATTTATAGTTCGGCAGAGTGGTTGACACATGATTTTAATATTATTGATACAGGTGGGATTGAAATTGGAGACGAGCCGTTTTTAGAGCAAATTCGTCAACAAGCTGAAATTGCCATTGAAGAAGCAGACGTTATTATTTTTATGACAAATGGTCGTGAAGGGGTAACGGCAGCAGATGAGCAAGTTGCTAAAATTTTATACAAAACAAAAAAACCAGTCGTATTAGCAGTCAATAAAATCGATAATCCCGATATGCGTGAAATGATTTATGACTTTTATGCGCTTGGCTTCGGTGAGCCTTGGCCAATCTCAGGTTCTCACGGCTTAGGTTTAGGAGATTTATTAGACGAATGTGCGAAACATTTCCCGAAAGAAGATGAAGAGCAATATGGTGATGATGTCATTAAATTCTCTTTAATTGGTCGTCCGAATGTTGGGAAATCCTCTTTAGTGAATGCTTTCTTAGGGCAGGATCGTGTTATTGTAAGTAATATTGCTGGGACAACACGTGATGCGATTGATACGCCTTATGCATATGATGGACAGGAATATGTCATTATTGATACGGCGGGTATGCGTAAAAAAGGAAAAATCTATGAAACAACGGAGAAATATTCTGTGTTACGTGCGCTACGTGCCATCGAACGCTCAGACGTTGTTTTAGTAGTACTGAATGCAGAAGAGGGCATTCAGGAGCAAGATAAAAAAATTGCTGGCTATGCGCATGAAGCTGGGAAAGCTGTGATCATCGTTGTGAATAAATGGGATGCCATTGAAAAAGATGAAAAAACAATGAATGTCTTTACGCAGCAAATTCGTGAGCATTTCCTATTTTTAGATTATGCACCGATTATTTTTGTGTCGGCGAATACAAAACAGCGTGTTCATCAAATTTTACCGATTATCCAACGTGTAAGCGAGAATCATGCGATGCGTATTCAGTCTTCTATTTTAAATGAAGTGATTGAGGACTCAGTGGCTCGTAATCCTGCGCCGACAGATAAAGGTCGTCGTTTACGTATTTACTATGCTACCCAGGTAGCGATTAAGCCACCAACATTCGTTATTTTTGTGAATGAACCTGAGCTTATGCATTTCTCATACGAACGTTTCTTAGAAAATCGAATTCGTGAAACCTTTGACTTTGAAGGGACGCCAATTCGTTTAATTACACGTGCGCGTGCTTAAGGTAATAGCTATACACATACAATACGCCAACCCGACATATTTGTTGGGTGGCGTCTTTTTACAAGAAAAGAATTTATTATAGACAACCCAACAAAGGGAGGATTTTGTTATGGAAAAAGTTTGTGTGTTAGGGGCAGGCTCATGGGGTACTGCACTGGCAATGGTACTAGCGGAAAATGGACATGATACGCTTGTATGGACACATAGAGCTGAGCAGGCAGAAGAAATCAATCAACTGCATACGAATAAAAAATATTTACCAGAAACCATTCTACCTGTAAATTTACATGCGACGAGTGATATGGCGAAGGTAGCTACTCATGCAGAGACCATTGTTGTGGCTGTTCCCACAAAAGCAATTCGCGAAGTATGCGAGAAATTAACGGCTGAATTAACAAAAAAAGTGTTGTTTGTCCATGTATCGAAAGGAATTGAGCCTGATTCTTTAAAACGAATATCTGAAATTTTAGCAGAGAGCTTACCGGCTGAGTATGTGGAAGAAATCGTTGTTCTTTCTGGGCCAAGTCATGCAGAGGAAGTGGTGTTACATCATCCTACAACGGTTACTGCAGCTTGTGCCAACATCGATGCTGCTGAAAAGGTACAGGATTTATTTATGAATCAATTTTTCCGCGTCTACACAAATGAGGATATCATTGGTGTAGAAATAGGAGGAGCGTTGAAAAACGTCATCGCTTTAGCTGCGGGGATTACAGATGGCTTGAATTATGGCGATAATGCGAAAGCGGCACTTATTACGCGAGGTCTTGCTGAGATTTCACGTTTAGGCGTAAAAATGGGTGGGAATCCATTTACGTTCTCAGGGCTTACGGGTATGGGGGATTTAATTGTAACTTGTACAAGTGTCCACTCCCGAAACTGGCGTGCGGGAAATCTGTTAGGGCAAGGCATGAAGCTACAAGAAGTGCTGGATCAAATGGGCATGGTTGTAGAGGGTGTACGTACTACAAAGGCAGCCTATCAGTTAGCAGAAAAATATAATGTGGCTATGCCGATTTCCACGGAACTTTATAGTGTTCTATTTAATGATGTTGAACCGAAAGTGGCAGTCGATGCCTTAATGATGCGGATGAAAAAACGAGAAATAGATGATATGAAGCATTAATATTAATTTTTTGATTAAACTTGTCATAAAACGGACATAAATAAGGTGTCTCAACGAATCTGTTGAGACGCCTTATTGTGTGCTGCTAGTTGAATAGGGAATGCATTGTAAAAGAGTTGTCCATTTCTTGATAGTTATGGGACAACTATTTCTTTTTAGCAAAAGCACATAGTATAATATACTTTGATTGTGTCTGGACATTGAAAGAAAGGTGGTTATTTGAAATGGGCCCGTTAGCTCATATGCCTGCACTGGATGTAATGTGGGTGTCATTTTATTGCATCGCATTTATGATTATATCAGTCGGCTTAATTTATTTAGCTCGGAATAAGATTTCAAATGTATTTTTACGAACGGTCGTAAATTTATGTGCATACATACTGTTTGGACTTGGCACATTTTTAATGGTACTAGTAGTTGCCACATGGCCAGCATAAAAAATAATGAGGTGTCAGTAACATGAAAAAACTAAGTGCTTTGCTGTGGGTATTTGCAACCGCCATACTGTTAGTAGGATGTGCGTACCCAGAAGACGAAAAAAGGGCAAAGGTCACGCCTGATGTCGACCAACTAGCTGCAGTTCAACGTGCCGTGAATGAATACCGTGAAGCAACCGGTGGACTAGTACCAATTAAAAATAGCGAGCTAGATACCGATATCTATATCAAATACTTAATCGATTTTGAAAAACTTATGCCGAAGTATTTGACGACGATTCCTGGAAATGCCTATGAAAAAGGTGGTATATATCAATATATCATTTGGGATCCTGAAAATGATGCATCGGTCAAATTAGTAGATTTAAACGCGGCAGAGCGTATACGTGAAATAGGTATTCGTAAATTATCTACACAGTATTTGCCAATAAAAGGGTCAATAGCGGAAAATGTTTATCAAATCAATTATAAAGATTTAGGCTATAAAACAGATGTGACTGTAAAAAGCCCCTATTCTGGCGTCGAGTTACCACTTTTCATGACAGGTGATGGTGAATTACATGTTGACTATGCTGTGGATTTAGGACAGCTTTTAAAAGAGGATAAGCCTAATGTAAAGCCTGGTGATGATATTCGCCAATTACTTGTCGACAAATATCCTGTGGTGCCTGCCTATTCTATTCCCTATACAGTGGACGAGAATGGAGAACCAATCTATGATATGGAAACATATAATGCGGATGTCAAAAAGGCGAAAGAGCGACAAAAACAAGAGGCAGAAGCCGCCGAGAAAAAAGAACAATAGCAAACAAGCTCCTTACATTTGTGAGGGGCTTTTTCATATTTGTCTACAGGCTCGCATATAGTGAAAAAGCGTAGATAAAGGAGGCAGAAACCTTGAGTGAAGCAGTATTTAGAGAAATTGCAGAGCGCACAAATGGCGATGTTTATATTGGTGTTGTCGGTCCAGTACGTGTAGGTAAATCAACATTTGTAAAAAAGGTAATGGAATCAGTCGTGTTACCAAATATTGTGGATGAAACGGAAAGAATGCGAGCACAAGATGAGTTGCCACAAAGTTCTCCGGGGCCAGTCATTATGACTGCTGAGCCGAAGTTTGTGCCTGCCCAAGCAACCCGTATTGTGGTCGGAGAAGATGAAATGCCATTCCAAATTCGTTTAGCAGATTGTGTTGGTTATATTATTGATGGGACAAAAGGCTATGAGGATGAAAATGGACCAAAATTTGTTCATACGCCTTGGCATACAGAGCCTATCCCATTTCAGGAAGCCGCTAAAATTGGCACTGATAAGGTAATTCGTGATCATGCGAATATTGGTATTGTCGTAACGACTGATGGTACGGTTAACGGAATTAGCCGCCGTGCCGCAGAGAAGGCAGAAGAGGAAATTGTGGAGCAATTAAAAGATATCGGCAAACCTTTTGTCATCTTACTCAATTGCCAAATGCCTGCGAGAGAAGAAACAGTTCAGCTTCGCAATGAATTGTTTGAACGTTACAATGTTCCCGTTATTGCGATGTCCATCGATCAAATGAGAGAGACGGATATTCAATATATTTTACAAGAGGCGTTATTTGAGTTCCCAATTCGTACAATTGAGGTGGAGAAACCAGACTGGCTGGATGTGTTAGATGCCACTCATCCATTAAATGTTGCATTGATTGATTCGATGGAGGAAGTACTTTCTTCTGTGATGAAAATTCGAGATGTGCAACAGGCGTCAGATGCCTTTAAAGCCATTGACTTTATTGACCAAAGTGAAGTTGTTCATGTAGATGCAGGTATTGGAACGGCTGTGATTCGGGTATCCCTACAGGGTGAATTGTATAAATCAGTTTGTAATGAATGGCTAGAGGAGCCGATTGAAACGAAAAAAGATTGGTTACTCTTTATCAAAGAGGCGTCAGAGGCGAAAGAAGCTCAAAAACGCTTTAAAAGTGCTATTCAAGATGCTGATACGACGGGTTATGGCGTGACATTGCCGATGATGCAGGAATTTGAGCCAACAGCCCCAGAGCTAATTAAACAAAATAATTTCTTTGGCGTACGAATGAAGGCGAAAGCACCATCTTACCATATTATTCGAGTTGACATGGAGTCAGAATTTGCACCATTAATTGGCTCAGAATTCCATAGTCAGCAACTTCTAAAAGATTTAAATCATGCTTATTTACATGATCGTGATGCGCTATGGAATACACAACTTTTTGGCACACCATTACATGAAGTATTAAAAGAAGGGATACGATATAAAATGGATGCTGTCCCAACTACTGCCAAAAAACGGATGCGTCAAACGATTGAACGTATGGTCAACGAAGGTGATCGTGGTTTAGTAACATTTATTTTATAGTGATAAAATTCAGAAAAAATGCAAAAAATATACGCAGGGCTTTTCGTTTTTATGCGAAAAGTCCTTTTATTTTTGTTTTTTGGGTGAAAAACTGATTTTTTGGTTATAATCATGTATGAATACAGTTGCGTAGCGGTTTTCTATGTGTTACTCTTTTTACAGAATTGGTTCATGACCCTTTGAGAGGAGGTGAATGGTGTGAATAAAACAGAATTAGTAAACTCTGTTGCTGAAGCTGCAGGTCTTTCTAAAAAAGACGCTTCTAAAGCAGTTGAAGCTGTATTTGATACAATTCAAGATGCTCTTGCAAAGGGTGACAAAGTACAATTAATTGGTTTTGGTAACTTTGAAGTACGTGAACGTGCGGCTCGTAAAGGTCGTAACCCACAAACTGGTAAAGAAATCGAAATCGCTGCTAGCAAGGTGCCTGCTTTCAAACCAGGTAAAGCGCTTAAAGACGCGGTAAAATAATACACGTCTAGTAGTTACATAGAGCAGTCTTCATGTTAACGAACATGGAGGCTGCTCTTTTTAACTTTAATTTGAAATTTACATAACAATAATATACAGGGATTTGCTTCTCTAAAAGCGAATTTCTGATGAATCAAGTAAGTCATTTTGCGCTTACCTTTTGGATGTGCTACGATGCATAGGGAAATGTGTAATGTTTTGATATGCAGGAGGGTTTTTTGAATGTCGAATATTGATTTATTGAAAATAGAAGAAGCAGTAAAAATGATTTTAGAAGCAGTAGGTGAAGATGTAAATCGTGAAGGTTTATTGGATACGCCGAAGCGTGTAGCAAAAATGTATGCTGAAATGTTCAGCGGCTTGCATGAGGATGCTAAAGATTATTTTAAAACGGTATTTCATGAGGATCATGAAGAATTAGTGCTTGTCAAAGATATTCCTTTTTATTCGATGTGTGAGCATCATCTAGTACCTTTCTATGGCAAAGCACATGTAGCATACATACCAAATGACGGCGTTGTTGCTGGGCTTAGTAAATTAGGACGTGCTGTGGAAACGATTGCGCGCAGACCCCAACTACAAGAGCGTATTACCTCTTCAGTAGCGGACACAATTATGGAGATGCTTGCGCCTAAAGGTGTTTATGTTGTGATCGAGGCTGAGCATATGTGTATGACGATGCGTGGTTTAAAAAAACCTGGTTCCAAGACAGTAACATCTGTTGCACGCGGTATTTATGAGGAAGATGAAGTGAAACGTAGAGAAGTGCTGTCATTTATTCAAATGTCTTAAATTGCATGTCTAATTATGTTATGATGAACTAAGAATTTGTCGGATTTAAGGAGTGTACAAAGATGTCACAAGATTATATTGTTATTCAAGCAGAAGAAGATGGTGTACATGTCATTGGATTAACGCGTGGAACAGATACGAAATTCCATCATTCAGAGAAATTAGATGCCGGCGAAGTAATGATTGCTCAATTTACAGAACACACGTCTGCCATGAAAATACGTGGTAAAGCACAAATTCATACAGCACATGGCGTGATTAATAGCGAAGCGAAAAAATAAGAATTCTGGTTTCTAACAATCGTTTTTAATGCTGTTTAGCATATAATAAGCACATATAAAAACACTAGATGTGAAAAACTGAGTATAAGGTTTATGGGCAGTTAGCATCCCTACATTCAATTATGGGAAAGCTTTACTGCCTGTCCTATGAAGAAAGCAAATTTTTTTTATTCCGCATCGTTGCGTATGCTATAATGACTCAGTAAGCAAGCGTTAAGCCTTGGATAGGGCTAACGTATCTGAAAGTGAAATGGAGTAAGGTCTATGAATGCAACATACATTCAAAATTCAATTGCACAGTTAAAAACAGAGATTTTCATGGATGTTCGTCATAGAACTTTGCAAAAATACACAGGTGTACCTGTGCTAGATGAAAATCAATTGTTTTATTTGTTAATCCCGTTTTTGAATGGTGAAGAGTGGCAACAAGAGCAACAAGAGGCTGCAATTACTGTTGGCATAGTGTACGCAGCATTAGCGGCTCACGATCATATAAAAGAATTAGATGCAACATCAAAAGAACAGCAACTTACCGTTTTAGCTGGGGATTTTTATAGTGGTCGTTATTATGAAATATTAGCGATGTCAGGGAATGTCGCATTGATTCGAAACTTGTCACAAGGCATTGTGGCACGATGTGAAAACCAGATTAAAGTTTATGAAAATGAACAACGTACAATCGAACAGTGGTATGCGTCGATGAGTACGATAGAATCCGGGTTAATTGCTCAATTTTTTGATCTTTATTCTTTCAGTGAATATATACCACTTATAGAAAAAAGCTTATTAATCTTGCGTTTAGAAAAAGAATGGACAGCTTATCAACGTGGGCAAATGTCTTTAATGGGTAAGGCACTTGAAGATAGTGTCAGACGAAATGGCGCAACCTTTAATAGCGTCATCCAAGGAAAAATTGTGCATTTAAAAACAGAGCTATCACAGATCATTCATCATGCATCCTTTTTACAAAGTGATATCAAACAAGCTTTACATGCACATGTAGAGGCATCCATTGCTTCTACTAACGGATAAGAGAGGTTTTTCAAAATGGCTAAAACGAAAGAAGAACACGTTCACGAAGTATTTGAGAGTATTTCGGAAAACTACGATAAAATGAATGGTGTAATTAGTTTCCAGATGCATGTTGGCTGGCGTAACGATACGATGAAGCACATGGCTGTAAAACCTGGATCAAAGGCACTTGATGTATGCTGTGGCACGGCAGACTGGACAATCGCATTGGCAGATGCTGTTGGAGAAAGTGGAGAAGTAAAAGGGCTGGACTTTAGTCAAAACATGTTGAAAGTTGGCGAAAAAAAGGTAGAGCCATACCCACAAATTGAACTAATTCATGGAAATGCGATGGAATTGCCTTTTCCAGATGATACGTTTGATTATGTGACGATTGGCTTTGGTCTTCGCAATGTACCTGATTATTTACAAGTGTTGAAGGAAATGCATCGTGTTGTTAAACCAGGTGGTATGGTGGTGTGTTTAGAAACATCACAATCTGAAATTCCTGGTTATCGTCAACTGTTCCGTTTTTATTTTAAATATATAATGCCGATATTTGGTAAAATATTTGCGAAAAGCTATAAGGAGTATTCTTGGCTTCAGGAATCTGCGAATGATTTCCCAGGTATGAAGAGGTTAGCGGCATTGTTTCAGCAAGCAGGATTAGAAAAAGTAACGTACAAAGCATACAGTGGCGGGGCTGCGGCAATGCATATGGGCTTTAAAAAGGTACGTTAATGGGGGAAGGTTTTCACACGTGGAAAAGATGAAGTTAAAACTACTCTATTCCGATTTGAAATCAGATATCGATATCATTGAACGAGAGTTAGAAAAAGCGGTGGACTCATCTTCATATTTGATCAACGATGCTTCTCTCCATTTATTACAAGCTGGTGGCAAACGGATACGACCAATTTTTGTGTTACTAGGTGCAAAATTTGGTGATTATGACATTGAGAAGATGAAGGATGTAGCAGTACCTTTAGAACTCATTCATATGGCATCGCTTGTACATGATGATGTCATTGATGACTCCAATATGCGAAGAGGACGCCCTACTGTCAAATCACAGTGGAATAACAGGGTAGCGATGTACACAGGCGATTTTATTTTCGCACGTGCACTGGAATATATTACGAAGTTAGAAAACCCGCTTGTTCATCAAATTTTAGCCCGTACGATGGTGGAAATTTGTAACGGTGAAGTCATTCAAATTGAAGATAAATTTAGATTAGACCAAGGTTTAAAAGATTATTTTAGAAGAATAAAACGAAAAACAGCATTACTTATTTCCTCCAGCTGTGAGCTAGGGGCTGTGGCGGCAGGAGTGGATGCTAAAACAGTGCGACATTTAAAGCGCTTCGGCTACTTTGTGGGCATGAGCTTCCAAATTATCGATGATGTTTTAGATATCATGGCAACCGATAAAGAACTAGGGAAGCCAGCAGGTAGTGATTTATTGCAGGGCAATATTACTTTACCGATATTATTGTTAAAAGATGATCCGGAGATGCAACCTTACTTAGTCAAAGTTTTTGCAGGCACATTAACAGAACCGGAACGTCAAAATATGTTGCAATATGTGCGTAAATCTCATGCAATTGAGCAAGCTAATCGTATGAGTGATAAATATTTGAAAAAAGCCTTACAGGAAATTGATGCTTTACCAAAACATCCCGTAAAGAAAAAACTGCGTGATGTAGCATTGTTCATGGGTAAGCGCAAATTCTAGCTTTTTGTTGTACAAAGGCTCATTTTTTGTTAATATTTATCGGTAGGTGTAAAACCTGTTAGACGAATTTAAGGAGTGTTTTAAACATGGCAATTGAACAAACTTTTTTAATGGTTAAGCCTGACGGCGTTGAACGTCAAGTAATCGGAGACATCGTTGATCGTTTCGAACGTCGCGGTTTTGTAATGAAAGGTGCTAAATTAATGGTAATTCCTAAAGAATTAGCAGAAAAGCACTATGCTGAGCATGCTGAGCGTCCATTCTTTGGTGAATTAGTTGATTTCATCACTTCTGGTCCTGTATTCGCTATGGTATGGGAAGGCGAGAACGTAATCAAGCTTGCTCGTACAATGATGGGTGCAACGAAACCTGAAGAATCTAACCCAGGTACAATCCGTGGTGACTACGCAACAACTGTTTCTCACAACATCATCCACGGTTCTGACTCTCTTGCTTCTGCAGAGCGCGAAATCGGCTTATTCTTCGGTGAAGATTTAGTTTAATTTCGAATAGATTAGGCAATCTCAATTTTGGGATTGCTTTTTTTATTGTCAAAAAGGTGGGCTGGGTAGTGTGCAGCATATTATTCCAACAAATAATCTATTCCTAGATACATATAGAATTGTTAAAAACTTCTTACTCATGTACAATAAATAATGTAATATTCTGATAATTAAGTTAGGAATAGTTTAGTAGACTCGTCAATACACTGTGAGGATGACGAGGAAAAGGGGTTATGAACATGAGAGAAGTGGTAATTGTAGCAGCTGTGAGAACTGCTGTAGGTCGAAGTCGGGGTGCGTTAAGTCAAGTTCGAGCAGATGATTTAGCAGCGGATGTGTTACAGGAGGCTGTAAAACGTGCAGGGATTGAGAAGGCACAAGTAGATGATGTCATTTTGGGCTGTGTGACGCAAACAGCTGAACAAGGGGCAAATATTGCGCGGACCTCATTATTAATGGCTGGTTTCCCGGATAGTGTGCCAGGGGTAACCATTGATCGCCAATGTGGTTCAAGCCAACAAGCCGTACACTTCGCAGCACAGGCCATTTTAGCGGGGGATATGGATATTGTCATTGCTGGTGGTGTAGAAAGCATGTCAAGAGTACCGATGGGCTCAAACATGCAACATGCACATGCTAGTAAACGCTTACAGGAAAATTATGATATTATCCATCAAGGATTATCAGCAGAGAAAATCGCCTCCCAATGGTCTTTATCGAAAGCACAGTTAAATAGCTATGCTTATCAAAGCCATCAACGGGCGCTTTCTGCCATTGAAGCGGGTCATTTCCAAGCTGAAATACTACCTATTCAAGTTCCACAAGAAGATGGCTCTGTGACAACATTTGCTGTTGATGAGGGTCCTCGTGCAGAAACAACCGTTGACATTTTAAATGGATTAAAAACTGTTTTTCAAGAGAATGGTGTGATTACTGCGGGCAATGCGAGCCAAATGAGTGATGGGGCATCAGCTGTAGTCGTGATGGCATTGGATAAAGCACAAGAATTGGGCATTCAACCACTCGCTAAAATTGTGACAAGAGTGGTCGTGGGCTCTGATCCAACATTAATGCTAACAGGGCCAATCGAGGCTACTAGAAAAGCATTAGAACGGTCAAGTCTCAACATAGAGGATATCGACACATATGAGGTAAATGAAGCCTTTGCACCTGTGCCGCTCGTATGGCTGCATGAAATAGGAGGAGACCCACAGAAACTCAATCCTGATGGTGGAGCAATTGCACTGGGACATCCATTAGGGGCAACGGGTACGAAATTGTTAACGACGATGCTTTATCGCATGGAGCGCGAGAATTTTCGTTACGGCTTGTTGGCGATTTGTGAGGGCATGGGAATGGCCAATGCCACGATCATTGAAAAAATGTAAAAGGGGATATGTCTGATGAAAGAACATGAAGTGGTGGCCGTCATAACAGGGGGTGCCTCAGGTTTAGGAGAGGCAACCGTTCGTAAACTGATAGGACAGGGTGGCAAAGCGATTATTTTTGATGTCAATGATGAGCGTGGACAAGCTCTAGTGGAGGAATTAGGTCAAAATGTCCTTTATGCACGAGTGGATGTCACAAAGGAAGAGGACGTGGCGGCAGGCCTTGAGCAGGCTGTTGCAGCTTTTGGTAAGGTCAATGTTGCGGTGAACTGTGCTGGCATTGCAGATGCGAGTAAAGTTATTTCCAAGCGTGGTATACATGCCCTTGCTCTATTTGAAAAAGTGATTGCTGTTAATTTAGTTGGTACGTTTAATGTCATCCGCCTAGTTGCGGATAAAATGCAGCATAATGAGCCAAATGAGGATGGACAACGTGGCGTCATTATTAATACCGCGTCTGTGGCTGCATTTGATGGGCAAATTGGACAAGCTGCTTATAGCGCGTCAAAAGGTGGGGTAGCGGCGATGACGTTACCGATTGCAAGAGAGCTTGCGGAAATCGGTGTCCGTGTGATGACCATTGCGCCAGGATTAATTGAAACACCGATGTTTGCTTCGTTACCTGAGCCTGCAAGAACGGCTCTTGCTCAAATGACACCGTTTCCTAAGCGACTTGGTAAACCTTCGGAATATGCCCTTTTGGTTGAAAGCATTATCCACAATGGCTTGTTAAATGGAGAGGTCATTCGTCTAGATGGTGCCATTCGTATGCAACCTAGGTAACGGCAAAATCTAGTTTAAATAGTTTTAGTCTTGATCGTTTCAAAAAATCGTAGATGAAGGGAAGCGGTATAATGCATATGATGGATACACCCTTATTATTAACAAGTTTTTTGAATCGCGCAGAACGATTTTTTCACTCAAAGAAAATTTATTCTCGAACAAGCGCCACTACTATTCATGAGTTCACGTATAAAGAATATGTCAAACGGACTCGCCAATTAGCTGATGCTCTGACGAAGCTAGGAATGGAGCGAGGAATGAAGGTGGGCACATTTGCTTGGAACCACCATCGCCATTTAGAAGCCTATTTTGCTGTACCATGTGCAGGAGCAGTACTGCATATGATTAATATTCGATTAGCCCCTGAGCATATTGCCTATGTCATCAATCATGCTGAGGATGAAATTTTATTAATAGATGATAATCTAGTGCCATTGATTGCACCAATCGTATCACAGCTGAAAACGGTCAAGCATTTTATCATTATGGGCGACGCTGTTGCAGTAGAATCGATGCCGATTCCCAATGCTCTTTCCTATGAAGCGCTACTTGCAGAGGCAGATGAACAGTTCACATTCCCAGAAGAATTAGATGAAAATACACCTGCAGGCATGTGCTATACAAGTGCAACGACAGGTATGCCAAAGGGAGTTGTCTATACACATCGCAGTATTGTACTCCACAGTTTAACAGCAGGTCTTGCTGACAGTATTGCGATTTGTGAGTCAGATGTGGTGTTACCTGTTGTACCAATGTTTCATGCGAATGCATGGGGATTACCATTTGCAGGTGTCGCATTTGGTGCTACACAGGTTTTACCGGGTCCAATGTTTACACCACAGCTATTGCTTGAGTTATTTGATGTGTATAAAGTCACGTTGACAGCAGGTGTACCGACAATATGGCTGGGCGTTCTACAGGAGCAGCGCCAAAATCCTCGTGACCTATCGTCTATGCGATTAATTGTTTGTGGAGGATCTGCCTCACCAATTGGTCTTGTCCGAGGCTTTGAACAAGAACTTAATATCCCGTACATGACAGGCTACGGTATGACCGAAACATCACCGCTTGTAAGCCTATCCACGTATTTAACACATATGGAGGATTATACGGCTGATGAAAAAATGAATGTTCGGATTACACAAGGCATGACGATGCCTCTTATTGATACACGGATTGTCAATGAAAATGGAGAAGTGCCTTGGGATGGCAAAACGATGGGAGAGCTAACGATCAGAGGTCCATGGATTGCCAATGAGTACTATCATGATGAACGAACGGAAGAAGCCTTTAAGGACGGCTGGCTCTACACAGGTGATATTGCCGTGATGACAACAGATGGCTATATAAAAATCACCGACCGTACAAAGGATTTAATTAAGAGTGGCGGCGAATGGATTTCTTCAGTAGAGCTTGAAAATGCATTAATGTCCCATCCAAAGGTCTTTGAGGCGGCTGTTATTGCCATTCCACATGAAAAATGGCTGGAGCGACCATTAGCCTGCGTTGTAGCAAAGCCAGAATTTAAGGATTCGATTACTAAAGAGGAGTTACTAGAGAGTCTACAGCAACAATTCCATAAAACGTGGATTCCTGATGATATTGTCTTCATTGACGAGGTACCAAAAACGTCTGTAGGCAAATTCTTAAAGGCTAAATTACGAGAAGATTTAAAAGAGTACCGCATACAAGTCTAACGTTAATGGATAGAATGAGGGTGGTGAAAAACTACCTTCATTTTTTATTGGAATAAATTCCTGAAAAATGAAACTATTTTTTCCATTTTGCCGTATAATCTTAGTAACGAAAGGATGTGGACGGATTGTCAATTGCCATTGTAGCGATAATTGGAGGCGTCATTATTTCTCTAGCTGGAATTTTTACAGACGCTCTTACAAGACAACAAAAAATAAAACTGAAGGCTGTTGAAAAAGAAGTAGAATTAGAAAAGCTTAGGTTAGAAACTTATACGATCGAAACAGAAAAAATGCGCCTTGAATTAGAACAGTCGAAAGTATTACTTTTAGAGGAAAAACAAAACGCAAGCAAGTAGATGAGTATACATGAGAAAGACTATTTCAGGATTGGGACTTTTCCGCTATAATGGTAATACGACGCTAGAGGGGAAGATGACCATATGTCTGATTATGAACAGTTTATAGAAGGTATTAAGCGCAAAACAGGAATAGATTTAGCGTTATATAAAGAAGCGCAAATGAAAAGACGATTAACCTCTCTTTATGAGAAAAAGGGCTATCGTAATTTTGTAGACTTTCTAAAGGCACTTGAACAAGATCGTGATTTAATGAATGAATTTTTAGATCGTATGACGATCAATGTTTCTGAATTTTATCGCAATGGAAAGCGCTGGGAAGTATTACAAAAGAAAATATTTCCGAAGCTCTTACAAACAAATAAGCGTTTAAAAATTTGGAGTGCTGCTTGTTCAACAGGAGAAGAACCATATTCTTTAGTAATGGTATTATCTCAATTGGTGCCTTTATCTCAAATTCAAATTATTGCCACTGATTTAGATGAGAATGTGATACAAAAAGCGAAGTTAGGTGTCTACCCTGAACGCTCTTTAGCCGAGGTGCCAAATGACATTAAAGCAAAGTATTTTGAACAAGAAGGCTCCTTCTATCGTGTGAAGGATGAAATTAAGCGTTGTGTAACCTTTAAGAAACATAATTTATTGAATGACTCTTATGACAGCAATTATGATTTAATTGTTTGTCGCAATGTCATGATTTATTTTACAGAAGAAGCGAAAGATCAAATTTATAATAATTTTAGTAAAGCACTACGCAAGGACGGCGTTTTATTTGTTGGATCGACGGAGCAAATCTTTAATCCAGCACGTTATGAATTTGATGTAGAAGACACATTCTTCTATCGCAAAAATAATTAATAATATGGATGAAAAGCTTTGTACAAATGACACAATTAGTCATGTACATATAGTTGGCCAAGCATTAAACATAGATATTTCATACGCTTTTCGCTTATCATAAGCAAAGGCGTATTTTTTATAAAGTTTAGCTAGTGTTTTTTTATAACTGCCGTTCAGAATATTCACATTTAGATCTATGAAAATGGTAGGTACTTAAAAGACATTTGTAAAAGGACTGTTTTTTTAAAGAATATATGTTATAGTGAAAAATACATACTTTAGCGAGTTGAAGGGAGAAAGTGTTTATGCGTTACTTAACAGCAGGTGAGTCACATGGACCTCAATTAACGACAATTATTGAAGGTTTACCGTCACTCTTACCCATTACAGCAGAAAAAATTAACCACGATTTAAAACGACGCCAAGGAGGTCATGGACGTGGGCGCCGCATGCAAATCGAAACAGATACAGTAGAGATTGTTGCGGGTGTTCGTCATGGTCAGACACTTGGTTCTCCTGTTGCGCTCGTTGTCACAAACGATGACTGGAAGCACTGGACTAAAATTATGGGAGCTGAGCCATTGGCTGATGATATCAATCCTGAAGATATCAAACGTCAAATTTCACGACCTCGACCAGGTCATGCCGATTTAGTTGGGGGCATGAAATATGGTCACCGTGATTTACGGAATGTATTAGAGCGTTCCTCTGCACGTGAAACAACTGTACGTGTAGCAGTTGGATCAGTGGCAAAGGCTTTACTTAATGAACTAGGCATTTCCATTGTTGCACATGTTACAGAGATAGTGGGAATTAAGGCAGATACATCTTTAGTAGAAGGAAAAACAACAGAAGAAATTCGTGCCATAGTTGAAGCTGATCCTTGTTACTGTGTAGATCCAGTAGCCTCTGCCAAAATGGTTGAGGCCATTGATGAAGCAAAAAAAGCTGGTGATTCTATTGGTGGAGTTGTAGAGGTTATTGTAGAAGGCATGCCAGCAGGTGTAGGTTCTTATGTACATTATGATCGTAAGCTTGATGCCAAACTTGCAGCAGCTATGCTATCCATTAATGCTTTTAAAGGTGTAGAATTTGGACTTGGCTTTGAAATGGCACATCGTAAAGGTTCTGAAGTGCATGATGAAATTATTTGGTCTGAAGAAGAAGGCTATACACGTGCAACCAATCGACTTGGTGGCTTAGAGGGCGGTATGTCTACAGGTATGCCTATTGTAGTACGTGGTGTGATGAAGCCAATTCCTACTTTATATAAACCATTACAAAGTGTAGATATCGAAACAAAAGAGCCGTTTAAAGCAAGCGTAGAGCGCTCTGATAGCTGTGCAGTACCTGCAGCATCTGTAGTTGCAGAGCATGTTATTGCCTGGGAAATAGCGAATGCTATTTTGGAGCAATTCCATAGTGATCAACTACCTCAATTACAAGCTCAAATTGACGAGCATCGTCAATATGCAAAGGGGTTCTGATTTATGCGTGTACCAGTGGCAACAAAATCGCATCAATATGAAGTTGTTCTTGGTCATCAATTTCTAACTGAAGCTGTGGAGGCATTTGCTGATAAACTTCAAAAAGCAGATAAGCTCTTTGTGTTTACAGATAGCAATGTATGGGCTGCACAGGGAGAGTACTTCAAAGCAAATTTCCCTTATCATTTTGAGGTCTTTATTTTGCCTGGTGGTGAAGCATGCAAAACCTTTGAACAATACAATGCTGCTCAAACATTTTTATTGGAACAAAAATGCTCACGAAAATCATTTATTTTTGCCTTTGGAGGAGGAGCAGTTGGTGATTTAACTGGCTTTGTTGCGGCAACCTATATGCGAGGGATTCCGTTTATTCAAATTCCAACAACCATTCTAGCACATGATTCCGCAGTCGGTGGAAAAACAGCTATTAATCATCCACTAGGAAAAAATATGATTGGCGCATTTTATCAGCCTGAAGGTGTGATTTATGATACAGCGCTTTTAGAAAGTTTATCAGAGCGTGAGGTGCGTTCAGGAACAGCGGAGTTAATTAAGCACGCCATGATCTCTGACTCAGCTTGGTTAGAGGAATTAATGACAGCAGATTCTGTAATTCATTTTAATCAAAATGAACTAGCAAAGCAGCTGAAAAAGGGAATTGAAGTGAAAGCGCAAATTGTAGCTGAGGACGAAACAGAGCAATCCGTTCGCAAGTTTTTAAACTTAGGCCATACATATGGACATGCTATTGAAGCAGCTGCGGGTTATGGTAAAGTGGCACATGGTGAAGCTGTTATGATTGGGCTTGTCTACTGTCTTCTTTTAAGTGAACGATATGGAGAACTAGATCGAACGTTCACTCAAGCTTTTTTACAGTTTGCAGTGAAGAATGGCTATCCTTTTGAGGCTGTAAATGATTATTCATTTGAACAATTAACTAGCTACTTAATGAAAGATAAAAAAGCGGAATATGGCATTTTACAATTTGTTCTTCTAGAAAAAATTGGTAAACCTTTTGTGAAAGCCATTGATATAGAAGAATGTAAAGAAATAGATGCTGAATATAGACAGTTATTAGCGGAGGTGCTTGTATGATTCGTGGACTTAGAGGAGCAGTAACAATTGAATCTGACAAGCCAGAGCTTGTATGGGATGAGACAGCAAGATTAGTGCGTGAGGTTGTGGCAGCAAATAATGTGGAGATTGATGATATTGCATCAATCCTTATTTCTACAACGCCAGATATTACCTCAGCATTTCCTGCTCGTGCAGTACGTTTGATGGATGGCTGGCAATATGTCCCTGTTATGTGTACACATGAAATGGATGTGCCAGACGCATTACCATTATGTATTCGTATATTAATTCATGCGAACGTAGAGGTAGCCCAAAAAGATGTAAAGCACTTGTATCTCAATGATGCAGTGAAATTAAGACCAGATTTGGCTCAGGCTAAATAAGTAGAGGAGATGTTTTAGATGAAGTGGAAACAACAATTGGACGGTATGCAAGCATATAAGCCAGGTAAACCAATTGAAGAAGTACAACGTGAATATGACCTAAAGGAAGTTATTAAATTGGCATCGAATGAAAATCCATTTGGATGCTCACCTAAGGTAACAGCTTATTTACAAAATAATGCAGTGAATCATGCACTTTATCCAGATGGCTATGCACAAAACTTGCGTACAGCTGTGGCAAATCATTTAGGTGTGAAAGAAACACAGCTTCTTTTTGGTAACGGCTCTGATGACATCATTGCTATTATTACTCGTGCTCTGTTGTATCCAGGGGTAAACACGGTTATGGCCGACCCTTCCTTCTCTCAATACTGGCACAATGCTGAAATTGAAGGTGCTGAAGTACGTAAAGTGCCTTGTCAAGAGGGGGCACATGATTTAGAGGCAATGCTGGCTGCAATTGATGACCAAACGTCTATTGTTTGGGTATGTAGTCCGAATAATCCTACGGGAGTGGTCATTCCAGATGCTACATTGCGTGCCTTTCTTGCAAAGGTTCCAAGCGATGTCCTTGTCGTGCTAGATGAGGCTTACATTGAATATGTCACACATCCAGACCACAAAGATACGTTACCAATCATTGATGAATATCCGAATGTTCTTTTATTGCGTACATTCTCTAAAGCATATGGTTTAGCATCGTTCCGCGTTGGCTATGCAATTGGCCAACCTGATGTTATTGCTAAGCTTGATCCTGTCCGCGCACCATTTAATAATACAATCTTAAGTCAAGCTGTTGCTGCCATTGCACTCAGTGATCAAGAATATATTGAAGCATGCCGTGAAGCCAACGAAAAAGGCAAAAAACAATATGTAGAATTTTGTAAAAAACATAATCTAAAATACTTCCCATCTGATACAAACTTTATTTTCTTTGATACCCATGCTGATAGTGATGTTATATTCCAAGAGCTGATGAAAAGAGGCTTTATTGTGCGCAGTGGTAATGCGCTAGGATTACCAGGATTTATCCGTGTCACAATTGGAACAGAGGCTCAAAATGCCGCATTACTTAGCCAACTTGACGAAGTGTTAAAACAACAAGGAGTATTTGCATGACACGCAAAGTACTCGTTATAGGGCTAGGATTAATCGGTGGCTCCATTGCCCTTGCTTTGCAAAAAGCACCTGAAACAAAAATTATTGGCTATGATATGGATGCTCAAACACGTGAGCATGCGAAAACATTAAATATTGTGCATGATATTGTCACAGATCCACAGGCTGTTGCGGCTGATGTTGATGTTATTATCTTTGGGACGCCCGTTAATGCAACACTGGATTGGATGGAGCAATTAAAATCATGGCCTTTAAAAAATAAAGTCATCGTAACAGATACAGGGAGTACCAAAAAATTAATTATGCAAAAGGCCGGCGAATTACGTGAACTTGGCATAACGTTTATTGGTGGACATCCAATGGCGGGTTCTCATAAAAGTGGTGTTTTGGCTGCAAAGGCCCATCTTTTTGAAAATGCATATTACATGCTTACACCGCTTGCTGGAGAAGAAATTATTCATATGGCACAGCTTGAAAGTTTGCTAAAATTTACACATGCAAAAGTAGTCAGTGTATCTGCCAGTGAACACGATCACATGACTGCTGTGGTGAGTCATTTCCCACATGTTATAGCTGCCTCACTTGTCCATCAATTAGGTGGAGAGAATGGCGAGTACCCAATGACACGTTCTCTTGCGGCAGGAGGTTTCCGTGATGTGACACGAATAGCCTCTTCTAATCCTATTTTATGGCGAGATATTACGCTGCAAAATCGCGAGGAGCTACTCACGCAATTAGATGGCTGGGAAAAAGAAATGACACGCATTAAGGAACTGCTGACAGATGGTTCTTCACAGGATATTGAAAACTATTTTGCTGTTGCCAAAGAACTGAGAGATGAATTACCAATTAGTGCAGGGGCTATGTATACACCCTTCGACTTATATGTTGATGTTCCTGACTATCCAGGTGTTATTTCAGAAGTGACAGGCTTTTTAGCAGATGAAGCGATTAGTATTACGAATCTACGCATCGTCGAATCACGAGAAGATGTTTTCGGTATTCTAGTCATTAGCTTCCAAAGTGAAAATGATCGCGAACGTGCTGCAGCATGTATTCAAAAACGAGCAAATTTCGAAACGTATATTTCTTAGCATAAGAAAGCGTCGGTATTTCGGCGCTTTCTATCTTCATATTGGAGGGAATAAAGTTCATGATTGAAAAAGTATTGCAATACAACAAACCTTCTTTACAGGGCGCTTTAACCATTCCAGGCGATAAATCTGTATCTCATCGCTCCGTGATGTTTGGGGCCATTGCTAGTGGGACAACGACAGTAGAGGGCTTTTTATTAGGTGAAGATTGTTTAAGCACAATTGATTGCTTCCAGAAACTTGGCGTTCAAATTGAAGTGGAAGGAACAAATGTAACCATTCATAGTCCAGGGATCGATGGTTGGCTGGAGCCGACAGAAGTGTTGTATACGGGTAACTCTGGTACTACAACACGCTTAATGCTAGGCATTTTAGCTGGTTCTAATGTTCATTCAGTCATGACTGGTGATGCATCCATCGGAAAGCGACCAATGCGACGTGTTATAGATCCACTGCGTCAGATGGGGGCACAAATTACAGGGCGTGCCGACGGGCAATATACACCGTTAGCCATTCAAGGTACAAAATTACAAGCCATTGATTACAAGATGCCTGTAGCAAGTGCACAGGTGAAATCTGCTATTTTACTAGCGGGCTTGCGTGCTGAAGGAACAACCATTGTGAGAGAAATGGATGTATCTAGAGATCATACAGAGCGAATGCTACGTCAATTTGGTGCACATGTAGAAGTAGATAATGGCATTGTATCCATTGAAGGAGGACAAGCTCTCAAGGGGACGCATGTTTCTGTGCCAGGAGATATATCATCCGCTGCCTTTTTCTTAGTGGCAGGAGCGATTTGCAAAAATAGTCAATTGACACTAAATAATGTAGGTATTAATCCAACACGTGACGGCATGATTGAGGTGCTGCAAAAAATGGGCGCCACGATGACGGTAACGCCAAAAGATGACAATCAAGCTGAACCTACAGCAACAATTCAAATCGCAACATCTACTTTAACCGGTACAACAATTGAAGGGGACATTATACCTCGCTTAATTGATGAGATTCCAATCCTTGCATTACTCGCTACGCAAGCACATGGTCAAACGATCATTAAAGATGCTGAGGAGCTAAAGGTCAAGGAGACTGACCGTATCACAGCTGTTGTGAATGAATTGAAAAAGCTTGGCGCCCAAATTGAAGCAACAGAAGATGGGATGATTATTGAGGGACCCATGCCATTAAAAGGTGCAAGTCTTCAAACATATGGCGATCATCGTATTGGCATGATGGGTGCTGTCGCAGCTTTAATAACAGATGGTGCTATTACACTAGATGATGCACAATGTATTGCTGTATCCTACCCATCGTTCTTTGAGCATATTGAGGCAGTGAAGTAACAATTAAAGAGAGGCTCTCCAAGCTTTTGGGGAGTTTTTTCTTGTTTCAGAGGTAAATGTTTTGTAGCATAAAGGTATCAACGAAAGAATAGGTGAATGACTGTGAACAATGCGATGACTGAAATGATGCAAGCACTTGAACAAGGGGACTTAGCATTAATAGATCAGCTACTAGAATCATTTTTAATGAAGGAGCTACCCGAGGAGATCTATGCACTTGCTGAGATTTTTATGCAGTATGGGTACATGAAAGAAGCTGACCGTGTGCTGGAGCATTTACAATTTTTATTCCCAGAAGAAGCACAGTTAAAAATAGATCGTGCCAATGTCCTAATGGAGCTTGGTAATGAAGATGATGCATTAGATTTATTATTAGAAATTGAAGAGACCTCACCAGAATATCCACAAGCTTTATTGGTTTTAGCTGATTATTATCAAATGCAAGGGTTATTTGAGGTTGCGGAAAAGCGTATAAATGAAGCATTAGCAATTTTACCAGACGAGCCATTATTACATTTTGCCAAAGCAGAGCTTTTATTTGAAACGGGTCGTTTTTTAGAGGCAGCAAGATTGTATGAGGACTTATATGAGCAGCAAAATGAATTTGCTGGTATTCAACTTGTCGAACGATTAGCAGAGGTGTATCGTGCAGGGGCGGCCTATGAGACGGCATTCGATTATTATGTCAAAGCCCTTGAAGAGGAAGTAAAGCCCGATATTTTATTTGGAGCTGCTTATTCAGCATTCCAGTCAAAAAAATACGAGATGGCTATTAAACAACTAGAGGAATTGAAAGAATTAGATCCTGATTACTTCTCAGCCTATTTATTGCTTGCGGAAAGCTATGCAATGACAGAGGATAATCAAAAAGCTTATGCTGCCATTCAAGAGGGGTTAAAGCGCGATGAATATGATAAATCACTGTATTTGTTTGCTGGGAAAATGGCGTTGAAAAATGGTTTGCCAGAAGAAGCTGAGCAATATCTAAGAGAAGCTATAGCGCTCGATCCTGAATATATGGAAGCGGTACTGGCACTTATTTCTGTGTTTGGACAACAGGAGCGTCATGAGGATGTAATTGAGTTATTTGAGACATTACAGCAAAATGATTTTGAATGGAGCACTTTATATCCTTTTGCAGCAGAGGCATATGAAAATTTAGAATTGTACGACCGTGCATACGAATTTTACCGTTTGGCATATAATGATTTTAAGGAAGACGCAACATTTTTAGAAAAATATGTTTACTTCTTATTAGAGGAAGGAAAGCGTTCAGAGGCAAGAGAGGTTCTTGGACAATTAATCAACATTCAACCGGGTGAACCAGAGTGGCAGGAGAAGTTAGAAACCTTAGAATTTGAGTAAAGGAGGGAGTGGGTATGACTGCTTCTGTATCAGTTGTTGATAAAAAAGCATTTGTTCGATGGTTTTTAAAAAATTATCAATTGAAACGTCGTGAGTGTGTATGGATTTTAAATTACTTATTAAGTAATGATGACTTGTTAAAAAGAATCCGTTTTGTGGAAGAAGCTCACTATTGTCCTAGGGCGATGGTGATGTCGACAGTAGACTCAACAGGTGTGCCTTTTCGTTTCTATAAAGGTAATGTGATGACGGCAGATGCTGAGAAGTCTTTCCATGATTTACGCTTACATGAACAAGAAGATATGTATATACAATTGAATTTTCCAAATATACCACCAAGTGCACAATACTTAGCAGTTCTTGAAGAAAACCCTTATATGCCAGAAACACTGCTAGTCAGTGAAAAGGATCGTTTACTGGCAGAAGAGCTGCTTTCCAATAGCTTACTCGTATTCCAAGAGGAGAAATTACTCGCACAAATTGATGAAGCCCTCGACCAGGGAGATGAAGCGCGTTTTTATGAATTGTCTAATTTGTTACAAGCATTGAAGGAAACGGCTAATTTACGTTAATTATAGGTAAAAATTGAATGTCCTTTATCCATTTCAATATGGTAACATTACTAGTGAATGATTGTTTTCACTTTTAATTGGGTATCCTATTGAAGAGTGGAAAAGGACATTTTTATTTTGCAATAAAAGGAGGGTTTGTTGAATGTATTTTAATGCAAACGATGTAACATCGTTTATGGCACAAAAAGATTTTATTGATACCGCGATTGTTCCACTTGTATCCATTGATCTATCTGCTGAAAAAATGAAACAGAGTGGTGCCGAGGTAGATTTTGTCATGTCTTTAACTTCTTTTATAGAGCAGCAGTTTAAAGGCCGACTACTAGTCATGCCACCATTTTCTTATATGACAACTTTAAAAAACGATGACTTACCACAGCAATTAGAAGCACAATTACATAATGCTGGATTTAAGCATGTGTTCTTCATTACTTGTGACCATTATTGGACAAAGAGTGGAGAGATAGTCAATATGATTTGGTTACCAGCGATTCCGTTAGAAAGTATGGATGCGAGTGTGAAAAAATCCATTCTAGAAGATCAATTACGACAAGTGATTCCAATGCTTTCGACTAAATGGGCACAGATTTAACAATTAGTTTCAATAAATGTTCACATTCTCCAGCTTTCCACAGAATGCTATATTGACCAAGCTATGGACTTGATATATCATATATATGTCCTAGTATTACTATTTGTAAAAGTATGTCCGTTGGACTGACCTTTAAGTTAGAGGGGGGAAAATAATGAGTAATAATCGAGTTTCACGTCGTCAATTTCTAAGCTATACACTTACTGGTGTAGGTGGATTTATGGCGGCAGGCATGCTAATGCCAATGCTTCGATTCGCAATTGATCCAGTGTTACAAAAGCATGATGGTGGAGATTTTGTCAAAACAGAGCATAAAGTCGCTGACCTCACTGAAGAACCTGTAAAAGTTGACTTTTCATTCGAACAAGTTGACGCATGGTACAAATCGAATGTTACAAACGTAGCGTGGGTATATAAAAACGGCGATCAAGTCATTGCTCTATCACCTGTTTGTAAGCATTTAGGATGTATGGTTGACTGGAATGGAGATTCTGGACACCCAGAACAATTCTTCTGCCCATGTCACGCAGGTCGTTATGAGAAAAACGGGAAAAACGTTGCAGGTACACCACCTCTAGGTCCGTTGGATGAATTTGAAGTACAAGAACAAGATGGCTATTTAATGATTGGTCCAGCAAAAGCAAATACTCTAGTTAAATAAGTAAGGGGGTACGACAACTGTGCTAAATAAAATTTATGATTGGGTCGATGAACGCCTAGATATTACACCGATTTGGCGTGATATTGCCGACCACGAAGTGCCAGAGCACGTTAACCCTGCACATCATTTTTCAGCATTCGTTTACTGCTTTGGTGGATTAACATTCTTCATCACAGTAATTCAAATTCTATCTGGTATGTTCCTAACAATGTACTATGTACCAGACGTTGTGAATGCCTGGAAATCAGTTTATTATTTACAAAACGAAGTAGCATTTGGTGAAATCGTACGCGGTATGCACCACTGGGGAGCTTCATTAGTTATCGTAATGATGTTCTTACATACACTTCGTGTATTCTTCACAGGTTCTTATAAAAAACCTCGTGAGTTAAACTGGATGGTTGGTGTAGGTATTTTTGGTGTAATGATGGGTCTTGGCTTTACAGGATACTTATTACCATGGGATATGAAAGCATTATTCGCTACTAAAGTAGGTATCGAAATTGCTGCATCTGTACCGTTTATCGGTGGGATGATTAAAATATTATTAGCGGGTGACACTACGATTCTTGGTGCTCAAACGTTAACTCGATTCTTTGCGATTCATGTATTCTTCTTACCTGCAGTATTGTTTGGGTTACTTGCAGCGCACTTTATCATGATTCGTCGTCAAGGAATTTCAGGACCGTTGTAATTGTCTTGACGGTTCGATGATCTTTAAAAGGAGGGGACACTATGCATCGCGGAAAAGGAATGAAATTTGTCGGCGATTCTCGTATTAAAGCGAATCACAGAATGCCGAATGTTCCAAAGGATTATTCCGAATATCCAGGTAAGACGGAAGCTTTCTGGCCGAACTTCTTACTGAAGGAATGGATGGTAGGTGCTGTATTTTTAATTGGATACTTATTACTAACTGTCGCTCACCCGTCACCACTTGAAGGGCCGGCAGATCCAACTAGAGCGTATACACCACTACCGGACTGGTACTTCTTATTTATGTATCAACTTTTAAAATACTCATTTGCTTCTGGTCCATACAATGTAATCGGAGCTATTGTAATTCCAGGTCTTGCATTTGGAGCGCTATTATTAATGCCATTTTTAGACAAGGGTCCAGAACGTCGTCCATCTAAACGTCCATTACCAACAGCGTTTATGTTATTAACTTTAGCTGCTATGTTCTACCTAACTTGGGAGTCAGTTGTTAACCATGACTGGGAAGCTCAAAAAGCTATGGGTGCCATCGTAGAAACAGTTGAGTTCGATAAAGAATCAGAAGGTTATAAAATCTACGCTGGTTCTGCATGTATTACATGTCACGGTGAAGGTTTAGAAGGTGGGGCTGGTGCGCCATCTCTAATGAACACAGGTTTAACGGTTGATCAAATTAAGGACATTGCTCATAATGGTTCTGAGAGTGGTAAAATGCCACCAGGATTATGGACAGGTTCAGATGAAGATCTTCAAAAACTTGCTGAATTCATCGAAAGCTTAAAAGCAGAGTAATAGTAAAAGAGTCAGGAAACTGGCTCTTTTTTTTCTACCTTGTTATACTATTGGGACTGAAAGCTATGCAAAAAGGTTCCCCTGTATCATGAAATTTAGCGAAAAATGTCGAAAAAACTTTTTTTCTTGAATCAAATAAGCGGATTAAATCAATAAAATAACACATATTGATGTTGAGGTACACTTGAAGTATAGAGGGAAAGCTCTAGGATTTCAGAACTATACATAATCATGGATTGTTTTTATCGGAAGGAGTTGACATCATGCAAATCACAAAAGCACATATTTGGTACCTTCTGACCCATAAATCCTTCTTGATAGCGCTGCTTATTATTAATCTACTAGGTACAATTTATGGCTATTATTGGTATGGGTGGCAGCTAGCCATCACAGAGCCTATTTTTTATATTTTTGTGCCAGATAGCCCGACAGCTAGCTTATTCTTTTGCTTTGTGTTGATCGCTTGGATTATGGGGAAAAGCTGGCCACTGATGGAAGTGCTTGCCCTTGTTACATTGGTGAAATATGGCTTATGGGCAGATGTGATGAATATTTGGACATTAGTTGAAACAGGATCTATTGGCTGGCAGGGCTGGATGTTAGTCGGTTCACACTTTGCTATGGCAGTGCAAGCTGTATTATACATGAAAAAATATATCTTCACTTATTGGCATGTTGCGATAGCAGCTGTTTGGACATTGCATAATGATGTCATTGACTATGTATTTGGTCAAATGCCTATGTATCGAGATTTAGCGAATTACACAAGCTACATTGGTTACTTTACATTTTGGTTATCAATTGCATGTATTTTACTTGCAATTTTCTCAATTAGGTGGCGCAAATATTTGCCGAATTAGGGTATAAATTATAGAATTATAGTATCGAGGTAGAAAGGGGTTAGAAAATTGTCAATGAGCATGTATATTGTATATTTTGCGATTATTATGCTGCTTCCACTTTATGCTCAAATGAAGGTAAAGGGTACGTATAATAAATTTGCAAAGCAACGTACAATGAAGGGGCAAACTGGTGCAGAGGTAGCGCGTGCGATTTTAGATGCAAACGGCTTATATGATGTACGAGTTGTGCCAACGCAAGGTGTGTTGTCTGATCATTATAATCCGGCAACAAAAACTGTAGCTTTATCAGAAAGTAACTTTTATGAAGCGAGTGTTGCAGGTGCTGCGGTTGCTGCCCATGAGGTAGGTCACGCCATCCAACATAAAGAAGCTTATTCTATGCTTACATTACGTAGTAAGCTCGTTCCAGTAGCAAACATTTCTTCCAATGCGTCTTGGATTTTCGTAATGATAGGTATTTTTGCAAGTAGTACGAATTTCTTGCTATTAGGTATCATATTATTAGCAGCAGGTGTTGTTTTCCAATTAGTGACACTGCCAGTGGAGTTTGATGCTTCGAAACGTGCCTTAGTGCAAATGAATTCACTAGGTATTATTTCAAACGAAGAAGAACGTCCAGCACGAAAAGTGTTAAGCGCAGCAGCACTCACATATGTAGCAGCAGCAGCTGTAGCTGTACTTGAGTTATTACGTTTAGTTTTAATTTTTACAAATATGCGTAGCGACGACTAAGAAAAAACTTGTTATAGTGGAGCACCACTATAGCAAGTTTTTTATCTTCGTATGCTTAATGAAGCGGCTGCTTTTGATCGTCTAGTGTGAAGCCTTCTCCTGCCACATCCCGTACTTCTATGATAGAAACAAATGCGTGCGGATCTACTTCATGCACGATAGATTTTAACCGTACAACTTCATTGCGACCAATCACACAATAGATTACCTCTTTCGGTTGTTTGGTAAAATGACCATGTCCTTCTAAAATGGTGATACCTCGCTCCATTCGTAGAGCGATTGTTTCGGCAATTACACCAGACTTTTCCGATATAATAAGCGCACCACGAGCAGCATAGGCTCCCTCTTGAACAAAGTCAATGACACGGGCACCAACAAATACGGCCACTAATGTATACATCATCGACCGCGCATCTAAGAACGTTAGCCAAGACAGGAGGATGACGACGGCATCGAAGACAAACATGGTTTTCCCCATACTCCAGCCAAAATATTTATGCCCTAGTCGTGCCAAAATATCGACACCACCTGTAGTGCCGCCAAAACGAAAGACAATCCCAAGTCCCAGTCCGACGAAGACACCAGCAAACAGTGCCACAAGCAACATGTCATCCTCTAAATGAATGGTAAATTGATATTTTTGGAAAACTTTCAGAAAAAGAGATACGGATAAAGTGCCGACAAGTGTATAGACAAATGATTTTTTTCCAAGTAATCGATAACCTATGATAAACATGGGAATATTTAATAACAGGTTCATTAAAGCGGGGTCCCAACCTAATGTAAAGTATAGTATCAGTGTAATCCCACTTAGTCCACCTTCACCCAGCTGATTTTGGATGTTGAAGTGAACAAAGCCGAAGCTGAAAACGGCTGCTCCGAGCATTATTGCGATAATATTACGAATTTTAATCTGTTTTAGCATTTGACCTCCTGTAGTTCCAAACAAATGAAGTAGTGTAATCTATTATCTGACATTTTATTGGTTTTGACAACAATGGTGTAAATTTTATACGATGGTAAATAGGAGTGTGATTTTTATGGCAGATCAACTAACAATGCAAGCATTACAACAGCGTGTCGATGACTATATAGGACAATTTAAAGAAGGGTATTTTCCACCATTCGAGTTACTTGCGCGTCTAACAGAAGAATTAGGTGAACTATCACGTGAAGTTCAGGATGTGTATGGACAAAAAAAGAAAAAGAGTACAGAGGATACAAACAGTATTGAAGAGGAGCTAGGGGACTTTTTCTTTGTATTAGTTTGTTTTGCCAATGCACAAGGTATTAAACTAGATGAAGCACTATTACGCGTCATACATAAATTTGAAACTAGAGATAAGGATCGTTGGACTAGAAAGGATGAAGAATGATGTCGATTCGTGTAGCCATTGCAGGAGCAAGAGGAAAAATGGGGGCTGAGGCTGTACATACGGTCATGAAACATGACAATATGGAATTAGTAGCTGTACTAGATTATAAGGAAGTAGGAAAAACACTAGCTGATTTAGATATATTTCCAGCAAGTTATACAGTGCCTATTTTTACAGAAATGCATGATCTTGTAGAAGCAACTGCACCGGATGTACTAGTGGACTTAACCAATCCGCATGCAGTCTACAATCATACGAAGGAAGCACTGAATTTAAATGTACGACCTGTAATTGGTACAACAGGATTCACAGATGCACAACTAGAGGAATTATCAGCCATGGCCAAGGAGAAAGAGTTAGGTTGCATTATTGCACCGAACTTTGCGATTGGTGCTATCCTAATGATGAAGTTTGCAAAAGAAGCGGCCAAATACTTACCAGATGTAGAGATTATAGAAATGCACCATGATCAGAAGCTTGATGCACCATCTGGTACAGCGGTGAAAACGGCACAGTTAATACAAGAGGTCCGTACGCCAAAGGCACAAGGACATCCAGAAGAGAAAGAAACCATTAAAGGTGCAAGAGGTGGAGACTTTGATGGCATGCGTATTCACTCCGTACGTTTACCTGGTTTAGTGGCACACCAGCAAGTATTATTTGGAGGGGATGGACAGCTACTAACGATTCGCCATGATTCATTAAACCGTAATTCTTTTATGTCTGGTGTTGCGTTTTGCATAGAAGAGGTTATGAAAATGGATCAGCTTGTTTATGGTTTAGAAAACATCATCTAAAGATTGGGATGGAAGCTATATGAAAATCGCATTGATTGCACATGATCGTAAAAAAGATAATTTAGTACAGTTTGCTATTGCTTACCAAAATATTTTACATGAACACACGCTATATGCTACCGGCACAACAGGACAACGTGTCATCGAAGCTACTGGTTTAGAAGTGACACGTTTTCGTTCAGGGCCACTTGGTGGCGATCAACAAATTGGCGCAATGATTGCCAATAATGATATGGACATGGTGATATTTTTCCGTGATCCGTTAACAGCACAACCACATGAGCCAGATGTTTCTGCACTAATCCGTCTTTGTGATGTTTACCAAGTGCCACTGGCGACAAATATGGGAACAGCAGAAATATTACTAAAAGGCCTACAAGAAGGTTTTGTGGATTGGAGACTGATACAAGAAAGACGTAATTAACAAAAGACGTGATTCAGAAAGGATGATCATCGAATGAAAAAGCTAAAAATCGGCATTACCTGTTATCCTACAGTTGGTGGCTCTGGTGTCATTGCAACAGAATTAGGCAAAATGCTTGCAGAAAGAGGACATGAAATTCATTTCATCACCTCAAGCGTACCATTTCGATTGAATAAAATTTATCCAACCGTCTTTTTCCATGAAGTCGAAGTTAGTAATTATTCAGTGTTTCAATATTCTCCATACGATATTGCATTAGCGAGTAAAATGGCAGACGTCATCAAGGATGAAGAGTTGGATGTGCTACATGTGCATTATGCCATCCCACATGCAGTGTGTGCGGTGCTAGCACGTGAAATGAGCGGTCGAGACATAGGCATCGTCACAACCCTTCATGGCACAGATATATCGGTGCTTGGGCAGGATTCTACGCTCTCACAGGCCATTAAGTATGGGATTGATAAATCTGATATTGTGACAACCGTGTCGCAAGCATTAAAAGAACAAACCTATGAACTAATTGATACAGTAAAACCAATTGAAACGATTTATAACTTTGTGGACGAACGCGAATACTTCCCACGCAATTCAGGAAACTTAAAAGAGCAATTTGGTATTGAAGAAGATGAAAAAGTCCTCATTCATGTATCAAACTTCCGTAAAATTAAAAACCTTCCACATATTGTAGACGCCTTTATGAAAATTCGTGCCAACATGAAGGCAAAGCTCTTATTAGTAGGAGATGGCCCAGAAAAGCATCGTGTCATGGACCAAGTAAAGGAAAGTCCATATATGAAGGATGTTTTATTTTTAGGGAAACAAGAAAACTTAGCTGAATTGTATGCGATTAGTGATCTAAAACTATTACTATCACAGCAGGAATCGTTTGGACTGGTTTTATTAGAGGCGATGGCTTGCGGTGTACCTTGTATTGGATCAAACGTAGGTGGTATTCCAGAAGTCATTGAGCATGGTGTAGATGGCTATATCGTGGAATTAGGGGATACTGATGCAGTGGCGGAGTATGCAACTCATTTATTGCAAGACGAGGAACAATTACTGCGTTTCCGAGAAGCGGCCATCCTTGCAGTAGGTGATAAATTCCACTCGTCCAAAATTGTGGAACAATATGAAAATTTGTACGAGAAGGTTGCGGAAAGAAATCATGCAAAACAATAAAGAATGGCAAGCAGCCTATTCAGTTATTGAACAACTAGAACAGGCTGGCTTTGAGGCGGTTATTGTCGGTGGAGCGGTAAGAGATGCTTTACTTGATCGTCCCGCCCATGATGTAGATGTTGCTACAAATGCCTTGCCTGAAGAAGTAAAAACTGTATTTCAAAAAACTGTAGATATTGGGATTCAGCATGGGACGGTACTTGTTATCGTACCCGCTGGACCAGTAGAAGTGACAACCTATCGGACAGACGGGGAATATACAGATCATCGAAGACCACAGAATGTGCATTTTGTTCGATCACTAAAAGAGGACTTACAACGCCGCGATTTTACGATGAACGCCATTGCCATGCGTCGTGATGGCTCTTTTGTAGATTATTATGATGGACGTCAAGATATTGAAAAGCACCTTATACGAGCGGTAGGAGAGGCACAAAAAAGGTTTGCAGAAGATGCTTTACGGATGCTACGAGCTATACGTTTTTCAGCACAGCTTGGTTTTACGATCGAGGCGAATACATTCACAGCCATCCAACAAAGAGCTGCTGATTTGGCCTTTATTGCAAAAGAACGCATTAAAGCAGAGCTTGATAAGCTTTGGGTAGGACAAACAGTTTTTGGGGGGCTACAAAAACTAGAGGATAGTGGTTTGACGGCCTATTTAGCAGGTGATTTTCAGGCTGAGCAATGGCGTGATTTCCAAACAAAGGACGCTCTCCTTGGCTGGGCCTACTTTGCCTTACTACAAGGAACGGCATGGCGAGAGATAGTGCGTGAATATCGATTATCTAATAAGGAATTGGCGTTTGTTAAATCCGTTTTAACCGCTTATGAGGCTTTAAAAGATGGATGGACAAATCGTCATTATTTTATCTACACAGAGCAACAACTAGAGGCTGCACAATATTTTGCTCAACTTCGCCAATTGAACGTCTCGATACCACAGCAATCTATTCAAGAATTACAGGCAAAGTTACCGATAAAACATAAGCAAGAATTAGTGGTGAATGGGGCTGATTTACTGAAATGGTCTGGCAAAAAAGGTGGACCGTGGGTAAAAGCCGCGTTGGAGGATATGCTGACAGCCATTCTTCATCAGGAACTTCAAAATGATCGACAACAGATTAGAAGCTGGCTAGAGCAGCATGATCTTACTTAAAGCCAAATACATGATAGTCAAAAGCCGTCTCTTTTTTCAGGAGACGGCTTTTATTAATTTCCCCATCGTTGGTGGTCATTTACGCTAATTTACAGTATGATTAAGACAAAATAAGTTACATAACAAGAGTACAGTTAACTAAAGGATTGATGTGAAGATGACAATTTCCATGAAGGACGAAATTTTAAAAAGAATATTGGCTGCTGACGGAGAAGCAGTTTCTGGTCAGGAATTAGCAGATTCTCTTGGTGTCTCAAGGACCGCTGTTTGGAAGCATATGCAAACGTTACAAGAGGAAGGGTATACTTTTGAAACAATTAAGAAAAAGGGGTATGTATTGACAGGTGTACCAAATAGCTTGAGCCCTACACAAATTGAGCTTTTTTTAAAGACAGAGCATTTTGGACGTGAAATCCATTATTACGATGTAGTTGATTCTACACAAACCATTGCGCATAAGCTTGCACAGGAAGGCGCCCCACACGGTACGATTATTATTGGCGAGGAGCAAACAGCTGGGCGTGGTCGTATGGCGCGTCCTTGGGAGTCTGCAAAGGGCACAGGTATTTGGATGACCGTTATCGTGCGGCCAGATGTTACACCACAGCAGGCTTCATCCTATACACTTGTGGTGGCAGTAGCTGTCACGATGGCCATTAAAACCTTATATAAACATATAGAACCAGCGATTAAATGGCCCAATGATTTATTGATTAATGGCAAAAAATGTACAGGAATTTTAACAGAAATGCAGGCAGAGGCTGATCTTGTGCAAGCTTTACTTGTTGGAATTGGCATAAATGCAAACCAAGTAGCAGCTGATTTTTCACCTGAAATTGCCGATATTGCCACTTCACTACAATTAGAAGCAGGAGAAGAAATCAATCGTGCGGCACTTGTGGCCTCTATCTTACACTACTTAGAACAATTTACAGAACTTTATGTCAAAGAAGGTTTTGCCAGTCTAAAGACACTATGGCAGCAATTGTCCTGTACAATTGGCCAACGTATCGAGGTAACGACGATACGTGAACGGTTTGAAGGGGTTGCGAGTGGCATTACAGACGATGGTGTCCTGCAGCTGACGCAGGACGATGGAACGATTCGCACGATCTATGCAGGAGATATTAAAATATTATAAAAAAGAAGCTGCAAGTAACGTCCTGAACTTGCAGCTTCTCATGTTGTTGCAAAAAGATGATGTTAACGGCAGAAAAAGCAACTTTGCAAGGTGAGGGGTTGATTTCCGTTCCGCCAGCATCCTTTCCAGGGGGCGTCCGAGGAGCCGCTTCCCTCACTTACGTTCGCTCTCATACTAGCATAGCAATCAAATAGCCCAATTTCTGTATTCTTAGAGGGGATAAGCTCTTATTTTCAATGTGGAGAAGTAATGCGTGACAACACCCCTTCATAAAGAGTAATGAAAGCCTTCACTTTATTTGAAAACCTTTGCTAAAAAGTTAACATTTTGTAGGTTGGAGTGGAGGGCTACTTGACTCCCGTGGGATAGCGAGACAGGCGAGCCCCTACACGGAGCGGTAGCGGAGGAAGCGATTCGGCGCTCGCCCACAGGAAAGCAAGTAGCCTGCAACGGAAACCATTTTCACCTTTCACAAAAATTCTATTGATGGTTTTGTTTTTCAACAACATGAGAAGCTGCAAGTAACGTCCTGTACTTGCAGCTTCTTTTATTGTCTATTCATTATTTTAGTGACACATCTATATCACCATGTGATAAGGATACATTCAGTTGGTGCTCCCCATTGGTTACTTGAGTTACTGTGCCACTTTGTTCCTCATCATTCATGCTAACATCACCAAAGCTTGTTTTGAGGTCATAGCCTAAATCACTTTGTTTGTTTTGTAAGTGAAGCGTTGTATCGCCAAAACTTGAGGTAATCGTTGTTTGGCCATTTAATGAGCCAGCAATATCGATATCTCCATGCTCACTCTCAACAGTGAAGCCGTTACTAGCAAATTGCTGAAGCGTCAAATCACCAAAGGACTGCCTAATCTCTGTGTTGTCACCAGTCGTGTTGTTGAAAGTAATATCTCCGTAATCTTGGATGAGATTAAGCTGCTGATACTGTAGCCCATGAATGGCTGTATCACCAAAATTACTGTCGATCACAATCGCCTCTATTTTTGTATCTTTTGGGACATAGAGTTTGATTGAAGGGGAAGAGAAGTTTCCAAAGCCAAATTGAAAATCATTCTTTTTCTTTGCCATTGTTTCAATGGTTAAAGTGCCGTTTTCAATATGATAGGTTACATCTTCTTGCGCAAGGACCTTTGTGTCTAATTTATAGTCGCTATCACTTGCAACAATTTCCACATCTCCATAATCATTTACAATATTAATACTTGTGAACGCATCTAAAGTATGAGACTGACTTACTAATTTAGTATTGCTTGGGACGTAAAGACCCTCTGAATCTTTTAGAATCAGCCAGCGACCCCCTGAAAAATAGCCAATCAATGCGAGTAGAATGCCTAATGCAATCATTGTCATGGCAATAAGGGTATTTTTTGACGTCATTTAGAAGTCCCCCTTTTTTCGCTTCTTTGTCATTTTGTGGAATAGTCTTCCTAATGTTTCAACAGAGACAACAACGGTTTTCTTGATAACACGAGCAACAATTGGGAAAAGTAGGACACCTAAGCCCGTTACGATTAACCCGACACCCATAAAGAGCAACGCAGTCGGCCAATGCTCTGTTAAAATTAAGAAACCTGAAATCATAGCCGCAACGCCACCGACAAAAATACTAATAACTGTTGCGACAATAGCAAAGATTAAGCTGATAATAACTGCGCCAAATGAAAAGATAAGTGCAATGGCTGTTGCAAGTAATGGCAATGAAAGGGGCGCAGACAGTATAGCTAGAATAATGAGCCAAATAGCAGACATATTCTTTTTGGTTGATTTTGCCGAGGAGGTTTCCAAATCCTTTAATGCGAAATCAGCTAATATTTGCGAGGCAACATGTGAAGGAGAGCCAAGTTGTGAAATGACCTGATGCTCATTTTCCTCTCCTGCTTCCTCAAAGTATTCTTCATAATAGGCAAGCGCAGCATCTAACTCATGCGCAGGAAGCCGACGTAATTTTCCTCGTAGCTGTTTCAAATAGCTTGCTCTATCCATCTAAATTCCCTCCTAAAAGTACACAATCAACCTTTTCCTTATACACTTGCCATTCTTTTAATAGCTCTAATAATCGTATACGTCCTTGCTCTGTAATTTGATAATAGCGTCTATTTCTTCCTTGATAAGGCTGATCGTACGTTGTTAAATAATGCGCTTTTTGTAAGCGGCGTAATACAGGATACAGTGTAGACTCTGAAATCTCCATGACTGATTGTACCTGCTGCGTTAAAGAATAACCATAGGCGTCCTCTTTGTCGACAATAGCCAGTACACAAGCATCAAGTAAAGCTGAACCAAGCTGAAATGTCATCTTTTCACCTCACATGTAATACCTATACTTCATTTTATATTATATGACATATAGTATGTGGATAGTATATGACGTATAGCATTGATTGTCAATTCTAAAAGATAATTTTTTCCAATGTGGTTAGACGAAGATATTGTAAGAAAATAATATTTGAAGATTAGTAGGAAAATCTGTTATAGTATGTGCGAAGGGCAGTATCCATTGTGAACGGCACCTTCAAAAATGCATCAGACTATACGAACAAATATCTGCCTTGATCTTTTCAGACAGGGACGGAAGAAAACGATACGTTCAAATATAGCTTTTATTTTGCAAGCTATTACCTCTTCATGGGGTCTTTTTATCATTGAACGACACACTACCCTTCTGTCCATTTTCGGCACAGAAGGGTTTTTCTGTTTTCTTCCTTGAAAAAAGGAGGACTACAAAATGAAAACGACGACAGATTTTTTAAAGATGAAAGCGGCGGGCGAGAAAATCGTGATGGTGACGGCCTATGATTATCCAGCTGCTAAATTCGCGGAAGACGCTGGTGTTGAGATGATACTAGTCGGGGATTCACTTGGAATGGTTGTGCTCGGCTATGATTCTACAATGCCCGTGACTGTAGCGGATATGGTTCATCATGCAAAAGCAGTAAGACGAGGGGCAAAGGATACGTTTATGGTCGTTGATATGCCATTTGGTTCTTATCATGGCGATGTCAATGAGACACTAAAAACAGCCATTGCGATGATGCAACAAACAGGAGCAGATGCTTTAAAGGTTGAGGGAGCAGGAGAGGTTATACCTGTCATTCGTAAATTAACGTCAGCTGGTATTCCAGTAGTAGCTCATTTAGGTTTATTGCCACAATCAGCGGGAGTCCTTGGTGGTTATAAGGTGCAAGGGAAAACAGCTGAACAGGCGGCTACACTGATTGAAGAAGCAAAACAATGCGAAGAGGCTGGTGCATGTGCAGTCGTGTTAGAATGTATTCCTCATCAGCTAACAGAGATTGTTTCAGCTAGTCTTGTTATTCCAACCATTGGCATAGGCGCAGGTGTAGAGGCTGATGGACAAGTGCTGGTGTATCATGACATGCTAAGCTACGGTTCGCACCATGTACCGAAATTTGTTCAACAATTTGCTGATATGGGCAAAGAAGCAAGCACGGGTATGATTCGTTACGTAGAAGAGGTGAAAGCGGGTACTTTCCCAGCTCCAAAGCATTTCTTCACAATGAAAGAGGAAGCGTTAGATCAGCTATATGGAGGCGTTAAATGATGAAAGTCGTCACGACTATACAGGCATTAGCCGTAGAAATTCAAGCAGCTAAGCAGGCTCAAAAAACGATTGGACTTGTTCCAACGATGGGCTATTTACATGAAGGTCATTTAACATTAGCACAAACAGCTCGTGCAGAAAATGATGTCGTTGTGATGAGTATATTCGTCAATCCAACGCAATTTGGGCCAAATGAAGATTTTGAAAGTTATCCTCGTGATTTGCCAAGGGATACAGCATTAGCTGAATCTGTCGGTGTTGATATTGTGTTCGCGCCAAGTGTGGACGAAATGTATCCCCAAGATGGAGGCATTCGTCTACATGCAGGTGAGCAGGCCACGATTCTTTGTGGTGCGAGTCGCCCTGGTCATTTTGACGGTGTTTTACAGGTTGTCTCTAAATTATTCCATTTAACACTGCCAACACGGGCTTATTTCGGTCAAAAAGATGCACAGCAGGTTGCGATTATTGCGACGATGATACGTGATTTTAATTTCCCTTTAGAAATGCGCATTGTCCCAATTGTGCGTGAGCAGGACGGTTTAGCGAAATCTTCACGTAATGTCTATTTAAGTGCGTCAGAGCGACAAGAGGCTCCAGCGATCAATGAAGCATTACAATTGGCACGCGATAGCTTTTTAGCGAATGGTGATGCTGATAGCGCACTTGCAAAAGCAAAAGCTCATATTCATGCAAGAACACATGGACGAATTGATTATATAGAATTATTGGCATACCCCGATTTAACACCAGTGACAGCTACAACACAGCAAGTTCTGTTGGCAACAGCTGTTTATATAGGTAAGACACGCTTAATCGACAATTGTATTTTTACTGTGAAAGAGGGACTATAAAATGTTACGTATGATGATGAATAGTAAAATCCACCGTGCAACAGTGACACAGGCGGATTTAAACTACGTAGGCTCCATAACAATTGATGAAGATATTTTAGATGCAGTAGGTATGCTGGCAAACGAAAAAGTACATGTCGTTAATAATAATAATGGCGCTCGTTTTGAAACATATATTATTGCTGGTGAACGAGGTTCAGGTGTGATTTGTGTCAATGGCGCAGCAGCAAGACTTGTACAGCGTGGTGATATTGTCATCATTATTTCCTATGTGTATGTAGATAATCAGGAGGCTAAAGATCATCAACCAACTGTAGCCATCATGGGAGAGGGCAATACGATTAAGGAAATGATTGCACACGAACCAGAGGCAACAGTGATGTGAATTCAGCCATAGTATAAATTTAATACCAGAGAGGAGGATGGCAAATCATAGCCAATCCTCCTTTTTTTACGATTGAATTAGTTATAAAAGTAGCTGGTAAAATTTTGCTTTTATTACTATTAAACTAGTTTTTAAAATTATAATTTTACAAATGTTCTAGTATTTTGTGTCATATTTATGTAGAATTTAGTTGTTAGTACATCATTTTACTAGTGGAGGTATCATTTGTCATGGAAAATAAACGTAACAAATTTTTAACAGTTACTGCGGCAGCATTAGCTGTAACAGCGGTAGCGGTAGTACCAGCATCGGCAGCAAGTCCTTTTTCGGATGTAAAGGAAAGTCATGCAGATTTTGAAGGTATTGCTACACTTTATGCAGCAGGGATTATCAGTGGTTACCCAGATGGTACATTCAAACCAGATACAAATGTCACACGTGGACAAGCTGCAAAAATGATTGCAGGCGCATTAAAATTGGATACTAAAGAAGTAGAGGATCCAAAATTTACGGATATTAGTGCATCGAATCCTTATTATGGCTCGATTGCAGCGCTTGTAGGATTAAATGTCATTACAGGCTATGGAGATAATACTTTCCGTCCAAACCAAACTATTACACATGGTGATTTAGCAAAAATCTTAGCATCTATTCCAACATTACCAGAGCTAGAAAGTGCAAAAAATCATGAGGCTAGTGAAAAAGTTACACGTGGACAACTGGCAACATTCATTGCAGAAGCTCTAACAAAATCAAACCCAGAAACACCTGAAACACCAGAGACTCCAGAAACACCAGAAGATGCATTCTCATTATCGATTTTACACGTTAATGATACACATGCTCGTGCAAATGAATTACCTAAATTGGCGACAGCTGTAAAAGAACAAAGAGAAGCAAAGAAAAATGTTTTAACATTACACGCTGGCGATGCATTCAATGGTACATTATATTTCAATGAATTTCATGGACAAGCAGACCTAGCGCTATTAAATGAAATTGGCTTTGACGCAATGGTATTTGGTAACCATGAATTTGATTTAGGTGCCTCTCCTGAAGGTCATCAAGCATTAGCGGATTTTGTTAAAGGGGCTAAATTCCCATTTGTAGATGCTAATACTGATTTCTCAGCAGATGCTAAATTCACAGGTTTATTTACTGATTTAATTTCAAGTGAGCCTGAAAATGGTAAAATTTATTCTGGTATTGTAAAAGAAATTGATGGAGAAAAAGTAGGTATTTTCGGCTTAACGACTGAGGAAACGGTTGATATTGCTTCTCCTGATAAAGTAACATTTACAAATTATATTGAGGAAGCGAAAAAAGCAGTGGCAGCCTTTGAAGGAATGGGTGTCAACAAAATTATCGCTTTAACACATATTGGCTACAATGATAATCCGAATGTTGATAATGATATTTTACTAGCTAAAAATGTACCAGGCATTGATGTCATTGTTGGTGCACATGATCATACAAAATTAGACGAGCCATTTGTTGTTGATACAAATACAGTAGGTGAAGCAAAGGATGCTACATTAATTGTACAGGCCAATGAGTATGTAAAATACTTAGGTACGCTTGATGTAACATTTGATGGAGATGGTGTAGTTACTGAATATGGTGGCGAGTTAATCGACCTTGGTAAGGTAGCTGAAGACGAGACATTAGTGAAATTACTAGCACCTTATAAAGCAAAAGTAGATGAAGTGAACAACAAAGAAATCGGTGTAACACTAAAAGAAGCTTTAGCTAACCCACGTGCAAGTGAAACAAGTCTTGAAAGTGTGCGTAGTAATGAAACAGCCCTAGGTAATATCATTACAGACGGTATGCTAGCAAAGGCACAAAAATATACTGATAAAACGGTTGTAATGGCATTACAAAATGGCGGTGGTATTCGTGAAGCAATTCCAGCTGGGAATATTACAGTTGGTCAAGTAATTACAGTATTACCATTCGGTAACACTTTAGCATTAATGGATGCAACAGGTGCTGAGCTAAAAGCAGCATTTGAAGTGTCCTTGAAAAATGCACCTAAAGAAAATGGTGGCTTCTTACACATTGCTGGAGCGAAATTACAATATGATTCGTCAAAAGAAGTAGGCTCACGTGTTGTATCTATCGAATATTTAGATAAAGTAACAGGTAAATACGTTGCTATTGAAGATGGTAAAACTTACACAGTAGCTACAAATGCCTATACTGCTAAAGGTGGAGATGGCCTAGATATGTTTGCTAAAGCATATGAAGAAGGTCGTGTTACAGATTTAGGCTTATCTGATTGGGAAAACCTTCAAGAGCAATTACTATCACTTAAAGAAGTGAAAACAACATCAGAAGGTCGTATTGTTGATGTTGCAAAAAAACAATAAGCTTGACATTCTTTAAGTAAACAATCAAGTACCATTCATTTACGCAACCTTAGAGGCTTTCTCTAAGGCTGCGTTTTTTTTGTATGGATGCAGTGATTTAACAAAGGGGAGAAAGGATGCCTAGGAGCCAATTATATGATAAAATTCAACTTATCTAATGTGAACTGTGAGTTGAGATGTATGATGGAAAGTCAAAAATATGCAATTGTAGATTTGGAGACAACTGGTCATTCACCAGCCAATGGGGACCGGATGATTCAAATTGCCGTTGTTATTATGAAGGATTGGGAAATTGAGCGTACCTATACGAAGTTCATTAATCCTGGGAAAGCAATTCCAACTTTCATTCAAGATTTAACGCATATAACGAATGAGGATGTAAAGGATGCTTTACCATTTGAAGCGCATGCGGATTACATATATGAGCTACTTGCTGACTGTGTATTTGTCGCACATAATGCAGATTTTGACTTATCCTTTTTACAAGCAGAGTTTAAACGTGCCGGACTTCCGAAATGGCAAGGCAAAAAAATGGATACGGTGGAACTGGCTAAAATTTTGTTTCCTATGTCTCTCGGTTTTAAGCTAGGGGATTTAGCGGCTGATTTAAATATCGAGCTAGCAAATGCACATCGAGCGGATGACGATGCACGCGCGACAGCAGAGCTATTCAGGCATTGCTGGAAGGAGCTGTTAAGTCTGCCACAGCTAACGCTTGAACAGATGCATAAGCGTTCATTTCGCTTGAAATCAAATATTTCTCAGCTTTTTTTTGAGGCGTTGCAAATTAAACGCCAGCATATTACAGGCCGTGAGAATGTGCATTATTATCGTAATTTTGCGATTGGCAATGGCCGAAATAAGCATGAACATATGACAGAAACGATTCCCTACCCTCAATCAGTAGCTGAGAAAATATCTTTAATGTCAAAGGCAATGCCGAATTTTGAGGAACGACCTGCACAATTTGACATGATGGACACGATTTGGCAGGCATTCCATGAACAACAGGAGTGCGTGATTGAAGCTTCTACGGGCATTGGGAAAACTGCTGGCTATTTACTCCCTGCGATCTTATTTGCCCGTGCTGTCGATAAAAAGATTGCCATCAGCACTTATACTTCCTATTTACAAGAACAGCTTGTAGAAGAGGAGTTACCAAAGATCGAAAAAATCCTTGGAACAAAAGTGAATTTGTGTGTGCTAAAGGGCATGCAGCATTATATTGATCTCGAGCGCTTTGAGCAATGTATGGCACATGCTGATGAATCCTATGATGATACATTTACTATTTTACAAATACTCGTTTGGCTGACAAAAACAGAGACAGGTGTATTGAGCGAGCTCAATGTTTCTGGTGGCGGACAACTATTTTTAGAAAAAATTCGAAAAATACCGAATGACAAGCCTTCAAAGGGTTTTGATTTCTATGAGCAAGCTTTAAAGAACAGTGCAGTTGCTGACTGTATTGTAACGAACCATGCCATGGTGTTAAGTGATTTAGTGCGTCAAACACCACTCTTTACAGAAATAGATGGCTGGATTATTGACGAGGCGCATCAATTTATTCAGGCTGCTATGCAGCAGGATGAAGTGGTCTTCTCCTATACACAGTGGAAGTATATTTTTGGACAAATTGGCACGATGGAGGACACCGCTCTATTTCAACAATTTTGCCAAGCAGCGAAGAAAAAACAGCGAGTGGCCATGCAAAATTTGCAGCATCTAGACGCACAATTTATACGTTTACAGCGGACATTTGATGAAACCATTCAGAGGGCTGTTCAAAAAATGCAACAGCAAATGAAAGGCAAACAAGCAGGTAGTAAATGCACCTTGTTCTTAGAGGATGTCTCACTTGCGAAAGAATCGTTTGCACAAGTAAGCAAACTAACCCAGCAATGGCTGGATCTCGCTACTAGCATTACGCAGTCATTCGAAAATGCGATTGAGCAGCTTGATAAAAACGATCAATATGTATTATCAGAATGGCAATATTGGATTCGAGAAGTGAAGATAAAAATTGCTGAATGGGACGATATTTTTCTATCACCACAGGAAGGCAATTCTGTTTGGTTAGAATTTGATGTACGGAGTGTCCCTGGTAGTCTTCATGTCTTTAAAAAGCCTGTCAATGTCACGCCGATAATTGAACAAGTATTAGCACCATTACGTCAACAAGCAAGTATTGTTTGGACATCTGGCACATTAACGGTACCAGGCAATGAGGGTTTTGTTACACGCCAGTTAGGTATCGCTGATAATGTCGAAGTCTTGAAACTGCAAGCTCCGCCAGCCTACTATGCTGGAGCAAAGGCATTTATTGTCACCGATATGCCAGATATTCAGCATGTCAGCCAGGAAGAATACATTGAGGCTGTTGCCCATGCAATTACGCGGACTGTTCGAATGACAGAGGGACGTTGCTTTGTGCTCTTTACAGCACAGGATATGCTACGAAAAACAGTCGAGCTTATCCAAGATAGTGAACTTTTAGATGATTACATGCTATTTGCACAAGGTGTAACAGGCGGTAGCCGTATGCGTATTCTAAAATCATTTCAAAAATTTAGTCATGCCGTTCTATTTGGTACAAACAGTTTTTGGGAGGGGGTAGATGTTCCAGGAGATGCACTGGCCTCTGTCATTGTCGTACGATTACCATTTTCTTCACCAGAAGAGCCTGTTTTTAAGGCAAGGGCAAAGCACCTAACTACTCAAGGCCGCAATTCCTTTACTGAGCTTTCCCTACCAGAAGCGATCATGAGGTTTAAGCAAGGCTTTGGTCGATTAATACGTTCTTCGCAGGATAAAGGAGCTTTTATTGTCCTAGACCGACGAATTACTAGTAAGTCATATGGGAAAGAGTTTATTAAGGCATTGCCACCTATCGATGTCAAGAAATTACAGCTACCCGAATTGTTAAAGGAACTAAATCATTGGCAAAAATAATAGAAACCCCTTTTAGCATTGCTAGAAGGGGTTTTTTACATATTGTTGAAGCCATAAAAGAGTGGCAATGTTTATGATTCTCGTTGCTTGTTTTTATTTTGCTCATCAAAAAGATTAGCATTACGAACGATTTCTGTAATATATTTCATAGTGATTGCCGTTGCTTGTTCGGCATCATAACTTTTGCGATTATTCAATAGGTTCGTAAACATGCCTTGCCAAATTAATAGTGTAATTTCATTGATGGCATCAACATTGCCTTCAGTTAAGTAGCCTTCTTTTAAAGCGATCTCTAACATAGAACGCCCTCGTTTCGTTAGACTGTGTTGAAATAAAATGGTCTTTAAATCATCAGGGATATTGATTAAATCATTGGGGTAAAAATTATAATAATTTTCCAATAGTGCTTCTGGTGTTTCCCCTAAATCCATGATAAAGACTGCGTGAAAAATCTGAGGTTGTTTGAAGGAATATTGACAAAAGCACTCCCAAGCCAATAAGTATTTTTCAATAGGATCTTTGCCTCTTTCTATGTAGCGAGCAACTTCGTTGGTATAGTCTTGCAAGCATCTCATCGATGCAAAAAATAGAAGATGCGAGATTTCTGAAAAATAATTGTAGATAGTAGCACTGTTGTAACCTGCTTTATCAGCAACCTTTCGAATCGTGACATTTTCCAGCCCTTCTTCTTCGATGATTTCCGCAGTGGCATCTACAAAGTATTTCCACATACGACTCCTTTGTATTTCCTTTTTCTTCAAAGTAATATCCCCCTAACGAACAAATAATTACTGTAAAATCATTAATTAAATGTATATATTTACCGTGTTGTAGCTAATTTAAACTTATTATAGCATAACAATTTTAATTTCCTTCTTTCATTATAGCATTAGCTTTTATCATTTTAAGAGTTGTGCATTAGAATTTCAGGTGATATACTAATCACAATTATTTTATAATCATGATTACTAAATAATCAAGATTCTGAATAATTAGACGAAGAGGATGTATAACAAGGAGTCTTGCTTAGACACAAGGGGAGGATTATGCAATGAGTAAAAAAATTGTGACACAATTTGAGTGTACATATGAAACGATTGAAAACACATGGATCGAGTTAGCAGACGGCACAAAGCTTTCTAGTCGTATTTGGCTACCAAATGTGAAATTAGGAGATAAAGTACCAGCCATTTTAGAGTATATTCCTTATCGCAAAACAGATGGAACGAGAGCGAGAGATGAACCTATGCACGGTTATTTTGCAGGACATGGCTATGCTGTTGTGCGAGTGGATATGCGAGGTTCAGGTGAGTCAGATGGTTTATTAAAGGACGAATATCTAAAGCAAGAGCAGGATGATGCCCTTGAAGTCATTGAATGGATTGCAAACCAAAGCTGGTGTGATGGCAATATCGGGATGATGGGGAAATCGTGGGGCGGATTTAATTCTCTACAAGTAGCAGCTCGTCGACCACAGGCGTTAAAGGCGATTATTACCGTAGGCTTTACAGATGATCGTTATAACAATGATATTCACTATAAGGGCGGTTGCTTGTTAAACGATAACTTCTGGTGGGGTGCTATTATGTTAGCTTACCAGTTACGTCCGATTGATCCTCACATTGTTGGCGATAGCTGGCGTGAGAAATGGATGGAGCGCTTAGAAAATATGCCTTTATGGATGGCACAGTGGATGGAGCATCAAACAAGAGACGATTATTGGAAACATGGTTCAGTTTGTGAGAATTATCAAGACATAGAAATCCCAGTTTTTGCGCTAGATGGCTGGGAAGATTCCTATACAAACACAGTCTTAAGCTTAATGGAAGGGCTTTCTGTTCCGAGAAAAGGCATCATTGGCCCGTGGGCACATGTTTATCCACATGATGGAGTGCCAGGTCCTGCAATGGGCTTTTTACAAGAAGCTGTGAAATGGTGGGATCATTGGTTAAAAGGAATAGACAACGATGTAATGGATGGCCCAATGGTGAATGTCTGGGTTGAAGAGAGCATGGAGCCATCCGTTAAGAAACCAATCAGCAAGGGCTATTGGGTTGGTTTAGAATCGTGGCCAGCAGCGGAATCAATACAAACTAAGGTGTATCAGCTGACACATGGAAAACTAGTAGAAAATCGCAGTGAGCAACAAGAGCAAGTCCTACTAAAAACTCCTCAAAATCATGGTCTTTTATCTGGTGAATGGATGGGTGCTGGCGTACTAGGCGAAAGTCCAGCAGACCAACGATTAGACGATGGAATGGCAATGGTTTTTGAAACGGATAGGCTAGAGAATGCATTAGAGATTGTGGGCTATCCAAAATTTGAAGTGGAATTAAAAAGTGACAAACAACATGCAATGCTGTTTGCACAGCTATCAGACGTAGCACCTGATGGAGCTGTCACACGTGTATCCTATGGCGTGATGAACCTAACACACTTAAATGGGCATGATCGTGTAGACCTGTTAACACCTGGTGAAAAAGTGAAGGCCTTTGTTCAGTTAGACTGTTGTGGCCATCAATTTAAAGCGGGACATCGTTTACGTCTATCCTTAGCTACAACGTTTTGGCCGATGTTTTGGCCAATGCCAGAAGACGCTACATTGACATTAAATCTAGAAACAGCTACCTTATCATTGCCAACCTTCCATGGTCAGCAAGTAGTAGGACCTAATATGAATGCTGAAAGTGCACCATTAACGCCAATCACAACGCTACAAGAAGGAAGAGTCGATCGTTCTATAGCCTATGATATTTTAACAGATACATGGACATGTATTACAGATGGAGTTGGAGGCGTATTTGGTGAAGGCATTTATCGCTTTGATGATATTGATGTCACTGTAGAACATAATTTGAAACGAGAATTAACCTTAACGAATGCTGATCCACTATCGGCTCAGTATACAATCTATCAAAAGATGAAAATTGGTCGTGAAGGCTGGTGGATTGACGCTGATATTACTGTTACCAAAACATCCGATCAGGAAAACTTCCAAATTGTTGGGGAAATGGCCATCAAAGAAAATGACAAACAAGTCTTCCATAAGGAATGGAATCAAAAAATTAAACGTCATGGCTTGTAAATAACATATAAGGGGTAAACATATGGAGGCTAAGTTAAAAAAGAATACAGCTACTTTAGTTATTTTAGCTGTTTCAGGTGCATTAATTTACGCATTGCCTTATTTTAGAAACTACTATTATGATGTCTTTCTAGATGCATTTCATTTAACCAATACACAAATGGGGACACTTGGTAGTGCGTATGGTGTTTGTTGTTTAATTTCCTACATTTTTGGAGGCTTTTGTGCAGATCGTTGGAAAACGAAATATTTATTAACCATTTCTTTAGTAGCCACAGGATTATTAGGGTTTACATTATTATTGTATCCACCCTATCCAGTACTTCTACTGATTCATGCTGCTTGGGGAATCACGTCCATTATGACGTTCTGGGGAGCATTAGTAAAAGCGGTTCGTTCTTTAGGCTCTGAAAATGAACAAGGAAAAGCGTTTGGATTTTTTGAAGGCGGACGTGGTGTAACCAATATTATTCAATCCGCTGTGATTTTAGGAATCTTTGCTTTTTTTGCAAAACATATGAGTGATAAAATGGCTCTCTCAGCAGTGATTACGGTGTATTCTGTCATTTGTCTTTTGTTGGGCCTCATGATTATGATGCTGTATAAAGATCCAGAGCAAGGAACTGTCAGTCCAGAAGATAGGGAGAGCAGTAAAACGTTTGATTGGGCAGTCCTTTGGAAAGTGTTGAAGATGCCAACTACTTGGCTTGCGACTATCCTTATCTTTACGTCCTATGCGATGATTATTAGCTATTATTACATTACACCTTATGCAACGGCCGCATTTGGTGCGTCTACGTTAATTGCTGCGGCTTTGGGCTATTTCTCGCAATATTGTCGTCCAATTGGTAGTTTTAGTGCAGGAATCATAGGCGACCGAATTGGTGTGTCGAATATGGTGTTAATTGGCTATATTTTGTTAGCGTTTGGTTTAGTAGGGCTCATTTTATTGCCAGGAAAAGCTTCTTTCATCCTTATGCTTTTAGTGTTCATTGGGATTATCTATACATCTATGTATGCTTTACAAGCGATGCATTTTGCAATTCTAGTAGAAGGTGATTATCCAGTAGAATCAACAGGAACTGTGTCTATGCCACTGATGATAATTGGTTATAGTGGTGAAATCTTTATGCCAATTATTGCAGGAGCCTGTTTAGATTACTGGGGTGGCACAGCGGGCTATAAAGTATTCTTTGGTATTTTATTAGCCTTAGCTATTATAGGATTCATTACTGTAGTCATTTGGCAGCGTGTGACGAAAGAAAAACGCCGAGAAATTGCCTTACAACGAAAGCTTTCGAAGGAACAGGCACTTACTTAATTTAGATAAACAGAGAGCTTACATTGGTTTCTTCCAAAGCAAAAAAAGCTGCGAATAGTTTTTTTACTATTTAAGGTGCGATATATAAGTTAATTATTCACAAGTCAATGTGTAAACAAGAACAAGGAGGCGTCAAGGTAATGACGCCTCTGTTTTCGTCTCCGGTTTTGTATGATCTAGTAAAAATTCCACACGATTTCTACCATGGTGTTTGGCCTGATATAAAGCCTTGTCACATCTAGATAATAAGGAATGAATTGTATCGCCCATCACAAAGCATGTCACACCAAAGCTTCCTGTTTTGTGACCAACAACTGGAAATGAATGCTGTTCAAGCTGCTGTCTTAGATTTTCAGATAGCTGCACAGCATCCTTTAAATGAGAACATGGGCAAATGACTAAAAACTCTTCACCGCCCCATCTACCAACGATGTCTCCAGCTCGTACATTATTTTTCAATAGCTCTGCTACAGTTTGTAATACAGTATCGCCTACCTGATGACCATGTTCATCATTAACGGCTTTGAAGTGATCAATATCTAACAGAATCGTAGAAAGAGGTGTTCCATTTATTTGAGCATTTTCTAATTCTTTTTCTAATACATCATCTAGGCGTACACGATTTGGAATCTGTGTTAGATGATCTGTGTTAGCTAATACTTCAAGCTTCAGCTTCGCTAATTCAAGCTCTTGGGTGCGAGCGTGTATTTTCTCTTCAAGTTGCTCATTTAACGTTTCTTGCATGATTTGATGTTCTTTCTTGATAATATTGATTTTATCTCCTAATGCTAAAGATAAAAAGATTGATTCAAAAATAGCTCCAATAGCCGGAACCTCCTCAAATATACGTGGATGGAACGGGATCACACTTAAAAAGGCTAGTGCTTGAACGATAATGGAGCCAAGTAAAACCGTCCAACCAATTAGATAAAATCGAGCCATTTTTTGGCCCTTTACTAATACAAAAATGCCTGACAACCATAAAAAAGTAAAGACAACAACAGCAAAGCTAGTTGTAAAATTATTGGTGATGGACACATCCGGAATGATAAAGGAAGCCATTAAAGAACAGATCGTAATCCATAAAAGCAATTTTCCTAGTTTGTGGAATAGCGGTAGAAATTTTTTTAACTCTAAAAATTGAATGCAAAATAAAAGCATAAATACAAGCAAAAGATTTCCACTGACTGTTAAAGATTTGATAAAGAACGCTTTCGGCAACCATGGTCCTAATAATTCAATGTCTAGTGAATTTAACGTAGCTTGATAGAAAATAAAGCTCAGCATATATAAAACATAGAAGAAATATGCTTTGTCTTTTAATGAAAAATATAAAAATAAATTATAAATTAAGAGGGCGGATAAAAAACCATAAAAGATACCTGTTAAAAATTTATATTCGCTGATCTTGTTGATGAAACTGATTTCACTATAAAGATAGGATGTTATACTGAATGGTAATGCCCCGTCTAACTTGAAATAAATTTCACGAATAGCAGGATCATTGATTTGAAATAAATTAGATCGTGAAGATATCGATTGCTCCCCTAGATTGGCGATTCCTCTTTTTTGTACCTCGTAGGTCCCATCTGCTTTAATGACATACATATCAATGCTATCTAGTTTATCAGTTACCTCTAGCCAATAGGATTTATTTTTATCTATTAAAATATCATCCATGGATAAACGTAACCAAATAGTATCTCTCGTATGCCAGAAGAATGGATACGATTGATTACTAGCCACAAAAGAATGGTCATGGACACCACTCAATAAATCTTCGATAGAGGCCTTTTTGGAAGTGTCTCGAAAAATTTCATAATGCTGTCCTAACACAATAGGATCTAGCAGCTTATCTGTTTGGCTGATTGCACTAACAGGGGGGATGAGAGCGAACATAACTAGGATAATAAGTATGAATAAATTTATTCTTCTGACAATTTTATTTTCCATGTAAGGGTCATAGCTCCTATTCTACAGTTACTAGATTATATGTAAACAATTGAATAGCCTATTACAAGATATTTGCCACAACATTATTATAGATCATAACAGCAAGATTGAGGACGAAATAAAAGGATAGTTCCTGATAATATAAGGTCTAACAAACAGCATGGAGGCTTATATTATGTCAAAAATTCAGGAATTCTATGATTTACATTTTTCACAAGAGCTATTATTTATTGGGAATGCTTGGGATGTTTTATCAGCATTATCATTAGAAAAGGCAGGCTTTCAAGCAATCGGCACAACAAGCTGGGGCATAGCGAACTCACTTGGCTATGCGGACGGTGAAAAAATCGATTTTCAACGACATCTAACAATTATTCAATCCATTACAGAGCAAGTCAACATACCCGTATCAGCAGATATTGAAGCGGGGTATGGCCATGATGAACAAAGTATTATCGACAATGTTTTGAGAACGGCAGATGTGGGAGTAGCAGGGATTAACATTGAAGATTCCCTTAAACATCAAACAGGCTTAAGAAGCATAATTGAACACTGTTATTTATTAACAAACATGAGGAAAGAATTAGATAATCATGGCTATAAAGATTTCTTTATAAATGCTCGAACGGATACGTACTTTCAATTGGAGCAACCATTTGAGGAAACAATAACAAGAGCAAAAGCTTATATTGAGAGCGGAGCAAGTGGTATATTTATCCCAGGCTTAACAGATGCCAATGAAATAAGCACGGTGACTTGTAATATAAATGCGCCCATTAATCTTCTTTCTTTACCTAATTTAACGAATGTCAAGCTGTTAAAAGAATTAGGGGTGAAACGTTTTAGCTTTGGTAATGCACTTTCAGATAAAATAATTGCGCATTTAACACAGCGTGCTGCACAATTAATAAAAGACCAAGATACTTCTGTGTTATATATTTAGTCGATGGGAATGAGGTGAAATAATCATGGACAATGCAGTCAATTTATCATTTGAGGAAAAATGGGAAAAGATTATAGCGTGTGATCAAACCTATGATGGGCTTTTTTATACAGCGGTTAAAACTACTAAGGTTTATTGCCGTCCTTCCTGTAAATCCAGAAAACCGAAAAAGATGAATGTTGAATTTTATGAAGATATCCAAGAGGTAGAGGCGGCTGGCTATCGGGCATGTAAACGATGTCAGCCTGAAATCGAACATTCCCCACACACGCAATTGATTAAAAATGTTACGACTTTTATGATGAACGAATATAAACAAAGATTGACTTTACAGGATATGGCGGAGCATGTTGGCCTCAGTCCCTTTCACCTTGAACGACTATTTAAACAAGAGACTGCTGAGACGCCCCGAACGTATTTAGAGAAAATCAGAATTGATAAGGCTGCCCATCTATTAAAACATACCAACTTTACAAATTTAGAGATATGTTATGAAGCTGGCTTTCAAAGTCCATCTAATTTTTATAAAGTTTTTCGACGGATGAAAAATTGTTCACCTACAGAATACCGTAACTTATCGTAACAGGGAGACATGATATGAAATGGACAAACGATGTTGGTTCTTTAGTTATCGAGTTACCACAAGCATTTAATTATAGAGAGTGTTTGCAGTTCTTAAAGCGCTCACATCACGAAATTCTTCACCATATAAAGGATAATGTGCTCTACAAATTATTGAAGATTGATGAACAATTTATTTTATGTGAAATAACTGAGCAAGCCCATAAAATAATAGTAACATTCCCAATGAAACAGCCAGCTAGCCATGAACAGGCAATCATCGCTCAATATGTCGCAGAGTGGTTTGATATAACAAATGATTTGCAGGGGTATTACCAGATGGCTGAAAACGATCAAATCTTAAGTTCACTTGTGAAAAAATATAGCGGATTACGGTTAATCGGGATTCCTGATTTATTTGAAGCATTAGTTTGGGCAATTATTGGTCAACAAATAAATTTATCTTTTGCCTATACGTTAAAAAAGAGATTTGTCGAGCAATTTGGAGAATATATTTACTTTGAACGGCAAAGCTACTGGCTGTTTCCAACGGCAGAGAGAATAGCTGTTATTGAGGTAGATAATTTGATCAACCTCCAATTTACACGGCGGAAATCAGAATACATTATTAATATTGCCAAAATGATCACAAGCGGTCAATTGACAAAAGATTTGTTGCGTCAAAAAGAAGACTACGAAGCCATGAAAAAAAGTTTAATGGACATTCGAGGAATTGGTGCATGGACAGCAGATTATGTGCTTATGAAATGTTTACAACAACCGACTGCATTTCCAATAGCTGATGTTGGTCTGCATAATGCTTTGAAAATCCAACTAGCATTAGAACGAAAACCAACGATTGAAGAAATGAAGAACTATGCGAAACATTGGCAAGGCTGGCAAGCTTATGCCACTTTTTATTTATGGAGGTCACTGTATGAAACGATATAAATTAGATTATCAATCACCCATTGGAATTATTGAAGTAGAGGGAAGTGCTACTGCAATTGATGCCATTAACTTTGCAGAACGAGAGCAGATGATCAACATTCCTCAGCAAGACACACCTCAAGTTCTATTAGAATGTGTTAAGCAATTGCACGAGTATTTTCTAGGTGAACGTCAGGAGTTCTCATTTCCTTATGTATTTCAAGGTACAGATTTTCAACAAGCTGTTTGGCATGCCTTACCGAGTGTAGGCTTTGGTGAAACGGCTTCATACAAGGATATTGCCATTGCTATTAACAATGAAAAAGCTGTAAGGGCTGTCGGTAGTGCGAATGGTAAAAATAATATCAGCATTGTTGTGCCATGTCATCGAATTATCGGCTCCAATGGAACGTTGACAGGTTATGGAGGCGGGATGTGGCGCAAAGAATGGCTGCTTCAGCACGAGCAAACACATAAAAATTCATCCAAGTAATGCGGTTCATAGGAGTATATCCTTACGCCATTTGTACACAGTATAAAAAAGACGTTATTGCAAAAAATAAGACCGTCAAAATGGCGGTTGTAATGACTAGTCTTTGTCATTTTATCGCTTCTTATGACACCTCCCTGCTAAGAAATATAGCTTGGAGTATTGACGATAAAGGAGGTGTACACATGAGCGTGCTTTATAGAATCGCTTTAGTATTAGTCATTATAGGTGCAATCAACTGGGGACTCATTGGATTCTTTAGATTTGATTTAGTGGCTTATTTATTTGGTGGACAAACAGCGGTCTTATCTCGATGGATTTATGCACTCGTTGGGCTTGCTGGGCTGATTACGATACCAATTCTTGTAAAGCGATTTGAAGACGAGGATGATGTGGATACATTCACTCGTATGGATAGAAATCCTAGCTATGGTATGGAGGCTGGGGAGGAAGCAGATTTCTCTGAAGTAAGAGAGACGGAAGAGAAAAAAGAGAACAAGTAGTTACACTGTAAAAACTGGTGACCATGTTAGCTCGTCAGTTTTTTCAATAGCAAGCTTAAATATTCGCGTAGCTACTGACTACGCGAATATTTGTATTTCATGATTAGTCTTGATTACTTGGAAAGGCAAAGGATGAGGTAACGTCATTCCCTTGTTCTATCCATTTTTCTGAGATGGTTTTCGCTTTGGTGAAAAAACGTACTTGGTCAGGTCCAAACATATGCCCTTCACCAAATCTTGAACGTTTCCAGCCACCAAAGTTATGATAGCCTACTGGAATAGGTATCGGTACATTGACACCTACCATACCTACTTCAATTTCAGTGGTAAACTTTCGAGCAGCTGCACCATTGTTCGTAAAGATGGTTACGCCATTCCCTAATTCATGGGCATTAATGAGGGCGATAGCTTCCTCTAGTGTTGCTACGCGCACGACATTCCGTGCAGGCCCAAAAACCTCTTGCTCGTAAATTTCCATCCCAGGCTTTACATGATCGAGTAAAGTAGGACCGAGATAGAAGCCGTTCGATTGTTTGGCAATTTCCGGATTTCGTCCATCACAGACTAGTGTTGCGCCTTCCTCTAGGCTACGATCAATATAGCCAATAATGGCGTCCTTTGATTGCTGAGTGATGACTGGTCCAAAATCAACTTCGGCATCTGTATAGGGACCCACTTTTAATTTGGCAATTTTACTGGCAAGAATACCGACTAATTTATTGGCCGTATCCTCACCAACAGGAATAATGGTTGAAAGTGCCATACAACGCTGAGAGGCAGCTCCATAGGCAGCCCCTAAAAAAGCATTAGCAACATGCTCTAAGTCAGCATCTGGCATCACCACCATATTATTTTTACCGCCACCTAATGCTGTGACACGTTTCCCATGTTGAGAGGCTGTAGCATAAATGGCTTCTGCCACTGGCGTAGAGCCTACAAAGGAAATTGCTTCAATGGCTGGGTGACATAACAGCTCATGAACGGCATCTTTATCGCCATTAATAACCGTCCAAACCCCATCTGGTAAGCCTGCCTCTTTCCACAGCTCTGATAAAAATAAAGCGGAGCAAGGAACTCGCTCTGACGGCTTCAACATAACACAGTTTCCTACTGCCACCGCCATACTTGTAATCGCTAGCGGTACCATGACAGGGAAATTAAACGGCGAAATAGCTGCTACGACGCCTAATGGTTCTTTCACAGAATAGGCATTGATATGACCACCAACATTCACAGAGTACTCTCCTTTAAGTAAATGTGGGGCATTGATGGCTAAATCAACAGATTCTAAACCCCGTGTAATTTCGCCCTTGGCATCCTCAATCGTTTTGCCACTCTCTGTACAGATCAAATCAATTAGCTCATCGATATTTTCTGTTATGAGTTGGCGGAATTTAAGGATAATTTCAGTTCGTTTCCCAACAGATAAGGCGCGCCAAGCAGGAAAAGCCGCTTGGGCAGCAGCGATCGCTTCCTGTACCTCTTGTTTTGTTGCCAAAGGAACACGAGCAATGACAGTGCCAGTGCTTGGATTGTAAACATCTGAAAACTGTCCGCTTTTTCCTAGAACTGTTTGTCCATTGATAAAATGTCCTAACTCTTGTATGTCTGTATTCGTTACCATCTAGCTATTCCTCCTACAGTTTAATAGATTGTAAGGCTTGCACAAATTTTTCAACAATGAAATCCTTCTCATCTGAGGAAATAATCAGAGGAGGAGATAAGGTTAACACATTATTGAAGCCTGCAACGGTTACACCATTTTTCCCAATGATTAACCCTTGTTCCTTACATTGTGTCATTACTTTGTTTACAAGCGTGATATCGAGTGGTGTTTTGCTGTTTTTATCTTGAACAAGTTCTATGCCAATTAATAAGCCTTTCCCTCGAATATCCCCAACATGCGGGTGCTCCTTTAATTGCTCCTGTAGGGTAGTAAGTAATGTAGCACCTAGTGCAGCAGAGTGGGCAAATAAATTTTCCTGCTCCATTATTTCAATATTTTTTAATGCGACGGCACATGCTGCTGGCGATCCACCGAACGTGTTGACATGGCGGAAAAAGTCGTATTCCTCTGTTCCTGCAAACGCCTCATAAATTTCACGTCGAACAGCTGTGGCAGACAGTGGCATATATGCACTGGTTAAGCCTTTTGCCATTGTCACGATATCAGGCTGGATGCCATAGTTTTGGAACCCAAAAGCTTTGCCTGTCCGTCCAAAACCACAAATGACTTCATCAACAATAAGCAGTGCGCCATGCTTCTCACAAACAGCTTTGACTCCTTGTAGGTAGTTGTCATGGGGCATAATTACACCACCGCCAGTAATGATAGGCTCCATAATGACAGCTGCTATGGAATCGGACATTTCCCAAGTCATGACATGATCGATTGCTTGGACGGATGGCAATGCACAAGGGTCCTTACTTTGAATATGGTCTTCATTAGCACGATACGAGTCAGGTGGCGTAACATGTAAAAATCCTGGTGCCAGTGGCTCATATTTATACTTTCGTTGGGCTTGTCCAGTTGCAGCTAGAGCACCCATGGAGCTACCATGATAGGCACGGTAACGCGAAATAATTTTCGTGCGATTAACGTGACCTTTTTGTTGATGATATTGTCTAGCAATTTTGAAGGCAGCCTCATTTGCCTCAGAGCCACTATTGGAGAAGAAGACGACATAATCATCACCTAATAGCTCACTAATTTTTTCACTTAATTGAATGGCAGGGATATGCCCAACAGATAATGGTGTATACGTATTTTCCAGTAATTGCTCATAGGCAGCTTTAGCAATATCCTCTCGTCCATAGCCAACATTCACACACCATAAACCAGCCATCGCATCTAAATAGCGTTTGCCTTCAATGTCGGTAATCCACGCGCCTTTAGAGGATTGCACAATCATCGTTGCATTTGGATTATATGGCTTCATTGAGTGCCATACAAATTGTTCATCTTTTACTTGCCAATTGGGACTTGTAACATTTGTCACGAAGCTTCACTCCTTCTAAACAGGTAGTTGATTAGCATGCATATGTTTTCGTCAGATGTGGACAACAAAAATGCACAGTCGACCCCATTTGTACTTTATATGTATGCTTCAAGTATTTTAGAAGGAGTATTTAATGAGAAAGAAAATTCAGTTAATTTAAAAGTTTGACATGCTATTGATGCATTAAGACATCCTCTATTAAAAAAGCAATATACAAATTAGTCTTCGTAAAGGGATTGCTTAAGTCCATATCCAATAGCATTTCAATTTTCTTAATTTTATAAAGGACCGTGTTACGATGGATAAATTGACGTTCACTAATCCTGCTTGTACTGCCATTTTCCTCTACAAATATGCGTAAAAAAGGTACATAGTCTGTGCCATGTAATTCATCATAGCGATAGAGCTGTCCTAAAATATCCTGACTGAAGGACTTCATCAGGGGCTGGTTTTGCACAGCCATCAATATTTTATAGGCACCGATTTCTTTGTATTTATATAAATAACGATTGTTATGAAGCTGTGCTAAATGAATGACAGTTAAGGATTCATCATAGCTTTGGCGAACTTTTTCTAGCTCTTTATGATAGTTACCTTTACCGATAATAATATCCAAGTAACCATTTTTTAAGATGATTTTTTCATAGATTTCTTCCACGACTTTTGAGAAGGGTATATTTGGTGTATTGATTTGTGCTTTATCAATTAAAAAGATGAGGTGATTTTTATGCTTTAATTTTAAGAAGCGTTGATAGCGATTTTGAAAAGCGAATTGGATCATGACTTCGTAACGGTCAATAGCCGCTTGGGTGCCAATGGTTGTACATGTTATGATCGCTAATTCTCTTCCTTGAGGAAATCCTAGCTGTGCTAGTTGATCTTTCATTGTGTTAGCGTTTTGTTTGTACTGAAATAGTAGATTGAAAAGAACCTTTTCTTCGATAGAAAGCTCTTGATGATGGTTGGCAATAAATTGAAAGGTAGTTTTTAATAGATCGGCAATGCGATAATTCCATGGCATTTGAAAAATAGGGAAATCATGTTGATTGGCAAAAGAGATGACGGCTTCTGGAATATTAGGAATGAATGGTCCTGTATTAATGATAAAGCCAGCTACTTTTTTTGTGTATGCCTGTTTGACAAGCTGTTCCAAGGAATCTTGCTGTGCATCTAAATTAATGCCTGTTGTGACGACCAATTCATTGGGTCTACAAAACATGATTAAATCACTGCTTTCCACAACATTAATACCAGTAACTCTGCGATACGTACCACTATGTCCAGCGACTAATGTGAGCATTGGGAATTGAACTCCCTCTACAATTTTACGAATCGTCCCCATACTTCCCCCCCCTTAATTATGAACATAACTTACCATATATGATGTGCAGTTGCACATATTTTTTTAGTGTTATATCCATATCTCACAAATTTTATCTATTTTAGAATGTTTATTAACTACTGTGAAAGAGAGGACTTGCATATGTATAAATGTAATAGTAGACGATTGCAAGAGTTAATTGAACAATTTAGTCAATTTGGGGCCACTGAAAATGGTGGCGTCACACGTTTGTCTCTTTCGAATGAGGATGTTCTAGCAAGAAACTATTTTTGTGAATGTTGCAAAGCGTTAGGAATGGATATTCAGGTGGATGATATGGGCAATATGTACGCCACTCTTCCTGGTAAGAAGAATGTGCCACCCATTGTCATGGGTTCCCATCTAGATTCAGTTGAAAAAGGTGGAAGATTTGATGGCGTGTTAGGTGTACTAACAGCGATTGAGGCCATTCGAACAATAAAGGAAAATGATATTGAAGTGGACATCCCACTCATGATTGTCAATTTCACGAATGAAGAGGGGGCACGTTTTGATCCAGCCATGATGAGTTCTGGGGTCATCACCTCGAAATTCGACAAAGAAAAAATGCTGCAATCCACAGATAAACATGGCATTCGTTTTCAAGAAGCGTTACAAGCAAGTGGCTATGAGGGAGAGCAAGCCAATCGTCTGAAGGAAGCACTTGCTTATATTGAATTGCATATTGAACAAGGGCCAGTACTAGAGGCAAAACAACTGGAAATTGGTGTGGTAGAGGGTGTACTCGGTATGGTTTGCTACGAAATTACCATTACAGGACAATCAAATCATGCAGGTACAACACCAATGTCAATGCGTAAAGACCCGATGATTGTGGCATCGACCATCATTACAGAGCTACATGAACAATTAGGAAAAATTGATGAACAACTTGTTTTTACCTTTGGTCGTATGAATGTTTCCCCGAATATTCATACCGTCATCCCAAATAAGGTGACATTTACAATTGATTCTCGTCACCAAAAACCAGAGGTCATGCAACAGGTTGAGGATATTCTCAACGCGCTTCCAGAAACAGCAGGTGGATGCCATATTCAGCCTGTCAAGTTGTGGGGCAGGGATACCGTGTATTTTGATAGTGCGATTTGCAATGAAATAGAAAGAGCTTGTCAAAGCTTTGGCTATTCAGCGCATCGAATGTTTAGCGGCGCTGGACATGATGCGCAGTATATGGCAAGTATGGTTCCTTCCGCGATGATTTTTGTTCCAAGTATTCAAGGCAAGAGTCATTGTGAGGAAGAGGAAACAGCCTTTGAGGATTGTGCAAAGGGCGCAGATATTTTACTAGAAACGGTGTTAACGCTACAAACGAAGTTTAGTATGGGCGAAACATATACACTGCATTAACTATCAAGCATTCTCTAATTTTGCGATGAAGGGTGAGAGGCATAATGAAAAAAATCATTAAAGGTGGACGAGTAGCAACGGCTGCTGATGTATATGAGGCAGATATTTTAATTGATAACGGTAAAATTGTTCAAATTGGCCGAAATTTAACGGATGCTGGCGCTGAAATTATTGATGCTACAGGCAAGTATGTATTACCTGGTGGCATTGATCCCCATACGCATTTAGACATGCCATTCAATAATACGGTGACAGATGATGATTGGAAATCAGGCACCATTGCAGCGGCTTTTGGTGGGACAACGACTATTTTAGATTTTTGTTTAACAGCAGGGGAAGAAAAATTATCGGCAGCGGTAGAAAAATGGCATGACAAGGCAAAAGGAAAGTCAGCTATTGACTATGGCTTCCACTTAATGATTGGTGAATTAACACCTGAAACCGAAGCCGAATTACCACAACTATTGGAGCAAGAGGGCATTACTTCTGTCAAGGTCTTCATGGCTTATGCAAAAGAATTCCAAGCGACAGATCGTACACTATTTAAAGCCTTTAAAATCGCCAAGGATCTTGGTGCGATAGTGATGGTCCATTGTGAAAATGGCTCTGTTATTGATGAGCTAGTAGAGGAAGCAAGACGTGCAGGACATAAGGAACCAATCTATCATGCACTGACTCGTCCTGCAGAATTGGAAGGCGAGGCAACAAAACGTGCCATCGAATTAGCCCATATAGCTGGTGCGAAGCTCTATGTGGTGCATGTGACATGTAAAGAAGCGGTAGATGAAATTATTGCTGCCCGTGAAAAGGGCTATGATGTCTATGGTGAAACTTGTCCACCGTATTTAACACTCGATCAATCAGCATTAGCACAGCCAGGCTTTGAGGGAGCGAAATATGTTTGGTCACCTCCACTTCGTCCTAAATATCATCAAGAACATTTATGGCATGCCTTAAAGGCAAAACAGCTACAAACGATTGGCTCAGACCAATGCTCCTTTAGCTTTAAGGGTAAAAAGCAGCTAGGCTTAAATGACTTCTCAAAAATTCCGAATGGCGGGCCATTTATTGAAGACCGCTTCAGTATTTTATATTCAGAGGGCGTGGCAAAAGGTAGAATTTCCATCAATGAATTTGTTGATATGATCTCTACTAGTGCCGCAAAGATATTTGGTTTATTCCCGCAAAAAGGAACAATTGCAATTGGTTCAGATGCGGATATCGTCATTTTTGACCCAGAGGCACAGCGCCAAATTTCGGCTAAAACACATCATATGAATGTGGACTATAACCCATATGAGGGCTGGGAGGTAACAGGTGAGCCTGTTAGTGTACTCGTACGTGGGGAATATGTCATTAAAAATAAAGAATTTGTAGGCGTACTTGGCAGTGGGCGATACATTAAACGTCCATTAAAAACAGTAGCTGCGGAAGCACTTAATATTTAGCTTCCTACAGGGATAGGACCGATTGTTTTGACTGGAGAGCAAAGCAATCGGTCTAGTAATTAGAGTACGGAAAAAATGAACACATGAGGGGGATGTGGAAATGGTTCCGATTCAAGAGAATGCGATGACCATGCAGCTTAGACGTAATTTTGTGGAATTAAAAGGCAAGATGACAAAGAATGAGGCTATTGAGGAAGCCAATCGTTGTCTATATTGCTATGACGCACCATGTATTAAAGCATGTCCAACAAGTATTCAAATCCCAAATTTCATAAAAAAAATTGCATCCGGTAATATGAAGGGTTCAGCTACGACTATATTAGAAGCAAACCCAATTGGTGCAAGCTGTGCAAGAGTTTGTCCAACGGAAGAACTGTGTGAAGGGGCGTGTGTCTTAAATTCTTCAACAAAGCCAATTAAAATTGGTGAGTTACAACGCTATGCAACGGATTGGGCAATGGAAACCAATGCTCAGCTATTTAAACCAGGGTCATATAATGGTCAGAAAGTAGCCATTGTTGGGGCAGGTCCTGCTGGTTTGTCGGCAGCGCGTGAACTCAGTCGCTTAGGCTACCAAGTAACGATCTATGAGGCTGAAGCGAAGGCTGGGGGCTTAGGAAGCTATGGAATTGTAGCGTTCCGATTGCCAAATGATGTCGTAGATTGGGAAGTAGAGCAGATTGAACAGCTTGGTGTGGACATACAAACGAACACAGCTGTAGGTGTGGATATTTCTGCTGCTGAAATTTTGGCGCACTATGACAGTGTTATTTTAGCTGTCGGCATGGGTGCTGTCCCGAATCTGGGCATTGATGGGGAAGATTTAGAAGGGGTACATGATGCCATTGAGTTTATTCGAAAAACAAAAATGGGACCGCTTACAAATGATATTGTAGGGAAACGAGTAGCTGTAATCGGTGCTGGAAATACGGCTATTGATGGTGCTACAAGTGCGGTACGCTTAGGAGCAGACAATGTACAAATTCTTTATCGCAGAACACAAAAAGAAATGACGGCATACAAATTTGAGTATGAATTTGCCAAGCAGGACGGCGTGGAATTTAAATGGCTAACGGCACCAAAGAAAATTATCGGCAATGAAGCAGGAAAGGTGACAGGCATTGAATGTGTGAAAATGAAGCTTGGTGAGGTGGGTCCTGATGGTCGACAACGCCCAGAAGAAGTAAAGGGCTCCAATTTTATCATTGAAGTGGATGCTGTTATTAAAGCCATTGGGCAAACTCGTTTCGTATCGTTAATTGAAGCCTTTGGTTTAGCTCATACAAATGGTGTCGTCGATATTGATGAGACAACAATGCAAACGTCCAATGACAAGGTATTTGCATGTGGAGATGTTGTCTTTGGCAATGGACAGGGTGAAGCGATGGTAGTGACCGCTGTGCAACAAGGCAAAGATGCAGCATACAAGATTCATGAACGTTTAAGAAAACCAAGTGAGATTGCATAAAGTGAACCTTCAATCAGTGGAGGCTCTTCATCCTCCACTGATTGTTAGTTTCACCAATCGGGTTTTTACAGGCTGTTAATACCCCATCTGAATGATTTTATAATATCTTACATTTTGAAGTGTTGGTCTTACAGCCTGTTAATACGGGATAAAGTGAACCTTCAATCAGTGGAGGTTTTTCATCCTCCACTGATTGTTAGTTTCACCAATCGGGTTTTTACAGGCTGTTAATACCCCATCTGAATGAATTTTTATTATCTTACATTTTGAAGTGTTGGTCTTACAGCCTGTTAATACGGGATAAAGTGAACCTTCAGTGGAGGTTTTTCATCCTCCAGTGATTGTTAGTTTCACCAATCGGGTTTTTACAGGCTGCTGAACTTGGAGGTCTTACAGCCTATACCTGACGCTATGCTTTCAGTACAAAAAAGATTGTTAGTAAGGGATAGAGGGGGAACTTACATGGCAGACTTACGCATTAATTTAGCGGGCATCAAATCGCCGAATCCATTTTGGCTAGCATCTGCTCCACCAACGAATTCAGGCTATCAAGTACAGCGTGCATTTGAAGCAGGCTGGGGTGGCGCAGTATGGAAAACGTTAGGGGAACCGATTTTAAATGTGTCTTCCCGTTTTGCAGCTGTTAGCTATAATGGTCAGCGTGTGGCGGGCTTTAATAATATTGAATTAATTACGGACCGACCACTAGAAGTCAATTTACAAGAAATTTATGAGACGAAAAAGAAATTTCCTAATCACGCAATTATTGCCTCATTAATGGTGGAACCAAAACAAGAAAAATGGCATGAAATTGTGAAACGTGTAGAAGATGTGGGGGTTGATGGTCTTGAGCTTAACTTTGGTTGTCCACATGGGATGGCAGAACGAGGCATGGGTTCTGCCTCTGGTCAAGTCCCTGAATTGGTGGAAAAGCAAACGTACTGGGTAAAGGAAGCGGCGCGTACACCTGTCATTGTTAAACTGACGCCAAATATTACGGATATTACCGTGACGGCAGAAGCAGCAACACGAGGTGGAGCAGATGCGGTAAGTATGATCAATACGATTAACAGTTTAGCGGGTGTTGATTTAGATTCTTGGAATACAGTACCACATGTGGCAGGCAAAGGAGCTCATGGAGGCTATTGTGGTCCAGCAGTTAAACCAATTGCACTGAATATGGTCGCAGAGTGTGCCCGTAATCCATTAGTCAATGTACCGATTTCGGGCATTGGAGGCATCTCCAATTGGCAAGATGCTGCGGAATTTATTTTAATGGGTGCAACAGGTGTACAGGTATGTACAGCAGCGATGCATCATGGCTTTAGTATTGTGGAGGATATGATTGATGGGCTGAATAACTACTTAGATGATAAAGGCCTAGCTTCAGTCATGGATTTAGTCGGTCGCTCTGTGCAAAGATATTCAAACTGGGGCGATTTAGATTTAAATTATAAAATTGTCGCAGAAATTAATAATGACGTTTGTATTAATTGCAATAAATGCCATATCGCTTGTGAGGATACATCCCATCAATGTATTGATCTTTATACGGAGGATGGTCGCCCAATGTTAAAGGTTCGTGAGGAAGACTGTGTAGGCTGTAATTTATGCTCGATTGTTTGCCCTGTCGATGGGGCCATTTCAATGGTAGAACGTACATCCACAATTCCGCCAATGACATGGAATGAACGCCAATCACTTCTTAGCAGTCTAGCAAAATAAAGTACCGTTGTTCAATTTTGAATAAAGATTAAAATCGAAATTCCACCTTCCTTCAGCATTTTTGGTGAAGGAAGGCACTTCAAGTAGGTTGTCACGGAAATTAGAAAAAAAGGAGAGAAACATTATGGAACGTGAAGGGAATTATTTAAAATCCCCAGATTTACTTCCAGTGACACATCAACAAAGAAATATTGGAACATTTGGTTTTGCAGTGATTTGGATAGGAATGGCGATTGTATTAGCGGCTTTTGCCATAGGTGGTTCAGCCATCATGAACTTATCCTTACCAATGGTCATAGTGGCAACATTGGTAGGTTCTTGTTTAATCGGTGTTTTTATGACGTTAATTGGTGATATCGGGATAGAGCATGGGCTATCTTTCCCTGTTTACATGCGAGCACCATTTGGCACATTCGGTACGCATATACCTTCTCTTGTAAGAGGCGTTACAGCTGCCTGTTGGTTTGGTCTGAATACGTATTTTGGTGCATTAGCGATAAACGGTATTTTAAATTTATTGTTTGGCTTTGATAATTGGTTTATTTGTTTCCTTGTGTTTGCAGCACTTCAACTCTTTAATACTTCACTGGGCATTAAATCCATTGAGCGCTTTGCTGATTTAGCAGCCCCTGTCATTATTTTAATTTCTTGTTGGATGTATTACACATTGGCAGATAATGCAACATCTCAGGGAAAAAATATTTGGACGTGGGTGGAAACCCCAACAACAGGCTTCGCTGCTTTTACCGCTTTTATGGTAGTAGTGATGGCAAATATGGGCTTTTGGGCAACATTAGCAGCTGATATGCCATCCTTGTCCCGTTTCTTTAAAGCACCCAAAAATGAGCGTAATTGGTTCAAGCGTAATAAAACACAGCTTGTAGGCTCTTTAATTGTCATGCCCATTACAAACACGTTCATTGTTACAATTGGAGCAGTGTGTTATATGGCTGTGGCATCGGCTGATCCAATCAATGCCTTACAGCAAAGTGCAAGTGGCTTTATTCTAGGAATTTTATTGTTGATGATTGTGTTAGCACAATGGTCGACAAATACCTCTGCTAATGTCGTGCCAGCAGCTACTATTTTCTCTAATATTGGAGGACCAAAAGTTCCATTCTGGGTAGGGGTTGTCATTGCAGGTATTATTGGTATTCTTGCTCAGCCTTGGAGCCTATTTGATGTGATGGTCAATGTCCTATTAATCATTGGTGGTATTTTAACGGCGATTGTAGGAATTTTATTTGCTGATTATTACCTCATTCGTAAACGGCGAGTACATGTAAAAGAGCTTTATGAATTAGACGGGCAATTTAAATATTATAAGGGCTTTAATATGGCAGGGTTAATCGCCTGGGTAATCGGCGGAGTAGTTGCGAATATATTTTCAACTTATTCCTCTTTAGTAGGGTTCGCTGTAGGAGCGATTGTATATTATATATTAGCGAAGTATTGGTGGTTTAAAAAGTATCCACAAGCTGAGCTAGATGATCCAAGTGATGCCAAATATTTAGGCATTACGGTTGGACATAATTTAGATGAACTATTTGGGCAACCAGCAGCTCCAACGGCGGCTCCAGATGAAGATGAACTGGTGGAGCAACAAGATCCTCTGTTCGAAATGAAGGGTGCCGAGTAAGAGAGACAACATCAAGACATTTTCAAAAGAAGGTGAGGTGATGGCATGTCTGAATTCCAACAAAGCACAGAGGAAATCCAAAAAGTAGATCATTATTTAGATAGTGGCTTTAAAATCAAATATGTCTACGAAAATTTAAGTGGAATGTTTGTTGAATTTGCTCGTCAGGAAGAAGTGACATTGCTACAAATTCTAACAGCAGATGCACGTAAATACTTCTCTGCCAAATTACAAGAACAAACATTACTACAATAAAGACGTAAACTCTATTCCTTTCGTTAAAATGGGAATAGAGTTTTTTTATTTTCCTTGTATTAAAGGGAGGGATTGGATGAAAAAGATCATGTCTATAGCAGAAAAAGACTTTTTGGCAAGGCGAGGGGTTGATTTCCGTTCCGCCGGCGTCCTTTCCAATCAACCATTCTACAAAAGTGTCTTTACCTTTGCTTTCATACTAACAGTAGTGAAAAAAGTGGAGAAGTAATGAATGACAACACCTCTCCATAAAATGAGTAGTGAACACCTTTGCAAAAAAAGTTAGTGGAATAGCTCGGTGCTCGCACACAGGACATCTTTTCTTTAGTGATTATTCATCACACTATGCTTTTGTCCATATACCGCATAAATAATCACACCAATGATAAACCAAATGCCACAGGCAATCCATGTGTGGACAGATAGCTGTGAAATCAAAAATAGGCACATGAAGAATGACAAAATCGGCAATATCGGGAAAAATGGTACTTTAAAGCCACCAGCCGGAATATTTTTATTTTTACGCAAATAAACAACACCGATTGAAACGATGGTAAATGCCACTAATGTCCCCATATTCACTAATTCGGCAAGCTTTGAAAGAGGCACAAAACCAGCACAGAAGGCTACTAATAGGGCAAATATCCATGTATTTTTTACGGGCGTTTTAAACTTAGGGCTCAGTTCAGCCATACTTTTTGGAAGTAGACCATCACGTCCTAATGCATAGAGTAAACGTGTTCCTCCATAAGACATAACTAATATAACGGTCATCATTCCTACTACTGCACCAAGAGAGATAATCCCCGCAATCCAATCTTGATGGACAAGCTGCATCACATAGCTAACAGGATCACTAACATTTAATTTTTGATAGGGAACGATACCTGTTAACACGAGTGATACAGCAACATAAAGTACCGTACAAATAAGTAATGAACCGATAATACCAATCGGCATATTACGTTGTGGATTTTTTACTTCCTCTGCAGCTGATGACACAGCATCAAATCCTAGATAAGCAAAAAATACGAGTGCCGCACCGCTAAAGACGCCGCTAATACCAAATGGCAGGAAGGGCTCCCAATTGGTAGGCTTTACGTAAAATACGCCTACCCCAATAAATAATAGAATCACAGCAATCTTTATAAAAACCATCACAGAATTAAATCTTGTGGACTCCTTAATACCTAGCGTTAATAAAAAAGCTGTCACAATAATAATCAAAATGGCTGGTAAGTTGATATATGTTCCTGCTGCAGGGTTAAATGCCCCTGATATAGCTGGTGGTAGAACAATATGAAAGCCAGCAAGCAATGCGTTTAAATAAGATGACCAACCTGTAGCAACAGCGGCAACAGCGAGACCATATTCCAAGAGCAATGCCCATCCTACTAGCCAGGCGATGAGCTCACCAAAAACAATATAACCATACGTATAGGCACTCCCTGTGACGGGCACGCTAGAGGCGAATTCAGAATAGCACATCCCCGCGAAAGCACATACGATTGCTGCGATAATAAAGGAAAAAACGATCCCTGGTCCTGCATGGGTTGCCGCAACAGTACCTGGCAAGATGAAAATACCTATACCCACAATAGCGCCGATGCCTAATAGGATAAGATCGAAAGCTCCTAATGTTTTCTTTAGTTGAATAGTCCCTTTATTTTGCAATAAATCCTCTATTTTCTTTCTTCTAAATACTGTTTTACGCACAAAAATTCCTCATTTTCTTAAAAATATATAAAGATATTATACTTTTTTGATAATTAGGTCAATTACTTTTGTGAGATAAAGTTGAATTTATCGAATTTTAAGAATTTTTTGAAATAAAAGAGTGGTATTTGTTGAAACTATCAAATTATCATTATTTTTTGTTTTTCCTAAAAATACATTTGTCTTTTTTAGAATAATTGTTTATGATTTTTAAAGGATGTTCAACGTAGAAATTACATCAGGAAAAGAGGCGTTATGGAGTGGCCAATAAGGAATTACAACGAGGATTAGAAGCACGTCATATTCAAATGATTGCACTTGGTGGTACGATTGGTGTAGGGCTATTTATGGGCTCGGCAAGTGCTATTCAATGGACGGGACCTTCTGTACTCCTTGCCTATGGGATAGCAGGTATTTTTATTTTTTTCATTATGAGGGCAATGGGTGAGATGCTTTATACAGAGCCAAGTACAGGCTCTTTTGCCACGTTTGGCTATAAATATATTCACCCTTTAGCGGGTTATTTAACAGCGTGGAGTAACTGGTTCCAATGGGTTATTGTTGGGATGTCTGAAATTATAGCAGTGGGAACGTATATGCAGTATTGGTATCCGGAATTACCAGCGTGGATACCTGGCCTTATTGCGATGGTGATTTTAGGTGTGGCGAACTTCATCTCTGTCAAATCATTTGGTGAATTTGAATTTTGGTTTGCGATGATTAAAATCGTGACGATTATTTTAATGATTATTGCAGGAATTGGATTGATCTTCTTTGGCTTTGGCAACGATGGTATAGCAATTGGCTTATCTAATCTGTGGAGTCACGGTGGCTTCTTTACGGGTGGCTGGACAGGCTTCTTCTTTGCCTTATCCTTAGTCGTTGCTGCTTATCAAGGGGTAGAGCTCATTGGAATTACAGCAGGGGAAGCAAAAAATCCTCAACAAACGATTACCAATGCCATCCAAAGCATTATTTGGCGTATTTTAATTTTCTATATCGGTGCAATCTTTGTCATTGTTACGGTGTATCCATGGGATGAGCTAGGGACAATTGGTAGTCCTTTCGTGGCGACATTTGCGAAGGTAGGTATTACAGCGGCTGCAGGTATTATTAATTTTGTTGTCATCACAGCAGCAATGTCAGGCTGTAACAGTGGGATTTATAGTGCTGGACGTATGTTATATACACTTGCTATGAATGGACAAGCACCAAAATTTTTCGCCAAGCTTTCTAGTAATGGCGTACCGTTATTTGGAACAGCGGGCGTGTTAGTTGGGTTAGTCATTGGTGTTATCCTAAGCTATATTGCCCCTAAAAATTTATTTGTTTATGTGTATAGTGCAAGTGTCTTACCAGGGATGATTCCATGGTTTATCATTTTAATTAGTCAAATTCGTTTTAGAAAAGAAAAGGGAGCGCAAATGGCGAAGCATCCTTTCAAAATGCCTTTTGCACCCATTACAAACTATGTAACGATTATCTTTTTAATCATGGTGCTAGTTGGCATGTGGTTCAATGATGATACACGCATATCATTAATTGTTGGCATTATTTTCTTAGCTCTCGTAACAATGAGCTACTACGTATTTGGTATTGGTAAAAACCGATACAGCAAAGATTCTATAGAATAGCATAAAAGGATGTATCTCTAACTGGGATGCATCCTTTTTGTATGGCTATTTTTGCTAGCACAATTTTTACATAAATAAACGAAAGAAAAGCCAAACTACTAAAAATGAATGATATGGACTGGTATTCATCGGAATGAAAGGGGTGGAGCGAAAATGAACGAGATACCCGAACAAATTGTCGCTAAATTAAAGCAGGAAATTAACGAAGTCGATGATGTGAAACTGAAAATGATCGCTACAGAAGAAGGGGATGTGACGGTCATTTATTTCTCCTCACTCATCGAAAAAATGACCTTACAAACCATGGTGACGATTCCACTGGCCAATAATTTGAAACAAATTCATCAAATGGCTCAATATGTGGACCCAAAGGATGTACAGGGTGTCGTTAAAAAATTGAATGCTGGGCAAACCCTTCTTTTCTTTCACGAAACCAATGCACTTTTAAGCGTCGATACATATAGTGCACCTACAAGGGCTATTACGGATACGGAAACAGAGTCAACTGTAATTGGTCCACAGGATGCATTTACTGAATCACTCGAAACGAATATTTCGTTAGTGAGAAGACGTATTCAAAGCTCCATGCTAAAAAATGAAAACCGAATTGTTGGGTCCGAAGCTAATATTAAAATATCGATTATGTATATGGATAATATAGTGAGTCATGAAAATTTAGATGATCTAAGAAACCGTATCGACCAGGTAGAATATCCGTTATTTACAGATATATCCGTGTTGAAGCAATTAATTGAGGATAATCCATTATCGCCGTTTCCTCAATATTATATGACAGTCCGTCCAGATAGTATTTGCCGTTATCTTCTAGATGGTAGAATTGTCGTTTTTATGGATAATAGTCAATTAGCGATTGTCTGTCCCACTTCTTTTTTTGAAATGTTCGTGTCGATTGAAGATTATTACAACCGTTGGACAACGGCATCTTTATTAAGGATGCTGCGCTTTTTTGGTTTTTTCTTAACGATCATAATTACACCTATGTATATATCAGCCTTAACCTTCCATCCAGAAATTTTGCCATATGAATTATTATTAAATCTTCAGGAATCCAGAAGTAAGGTGCCATTTCCACCGCTGATTGAAGTGTTATTTATCGAGCTTATTATTGAAGTCTTGCGAGAAGCGGGCTCCCGAATGCCTGCCAAAGTCGGACAAACAATTGGTATCGTAGGAGGTATTGTGATTGGGACGGCCGCTGTAGAAGCTGGTTTACTCAGTAATATACTCATTGTATTAGTCGCAACCTCTGCTCTACTGTCCTTCTTACCGCCGATTTTTTTAATGAGTAATACTAGCCGATTTATCCGTTATATTTTTATTTTATCGGCAGGATTATTTGGATTGTTTGGACAGATGCTCGCCTTTGCATGGTTAATTCACCATTTATTAAGTCTAAAATCTTTAGGCACACATTATATGACACCTGCTATTCCAAGAAAGCCAACCGATTTATTGGATAGTGTCATCAGATTTCCAACAAAATATTTAAGGAACAAATCAGGGATTTCCAAGGCACAGAAAAAATAGAACCAGAATGAGGTGGTCAACTTTGAATACAACAAATGGAAAGGTGTTAAATCGCTATCATGTCATTTTCTTAGCACAAAGTATTATGATTGGTACCGGTATCCTTTCACTACCTCAAAAACTAAGTTCTATGGGCTATACACAAACATTTATGCCGCTTCTCTTTGGCGTGATTGCCAGCCTGACGCTATTTGCCATGGTATGGCTTTGCTCTAAATTTCCCAATGATGATTTATTTCGGATGAATGAAATACTATTGGGAAAATGGCTCGGAAAGTTTATAAATATACTCATCATTATTCAATTTATTGTCTTTAGTGCAGGAATTATTAGTAATTATATGCACTTAATTCAAAGCACAGCTTTACAGGAACAAACAATTACCTTGCCTGTACTTTGCTTTTTACTGTTGCTTATTTACATCGTAAGTGGGGGCATAAAATCAATTGCACGATTTTGTATGATGACCTTTTTTATCACGATTGGCGTCATCTATTTTACGCGCTGGGCGATTGAAAAAGGTGATCCTAGTCATTTTTTGCCTCTATTTAATTTCACACCGAATGAATTTTATGAAGCGTTAAAGCAAGGTTATTTTTCTATACTTGGTTACGAATTGATCTTATTTTATTTTCCTTATATCATCGATCAAAAAAAGGCCTTCCGTCATTCCTTAATAGGCATTTGGATTAGTATTTTTTTATGCTTTATAACAACAGCTATTAGCGTCATGTATTATTCAGAGTGGCAATTGAAAAATGTAGAGTTTTCAGTATTAAACTTGTTTAAAGCTGGAGAATTTACCTTTATTGAGCGAATCGATATCATTGGCATTACACTTTGGGTTCTTCTTATACTATCCTCGGTCACAGCCTATGTTTGGTGTGCAAAAAGGGGTGTGGATACCTTACTTAAAAAGAAAAAACAAAATTATCAGCTATATATCATCGCCTTCATCATTTTTATCATTATAAAAATGCCTTTTTCGCGTGAATTTCAAGAAAAATTATTTATGGCAAGTAACTATATGGGCTATTTGCTGGTGATTTGGCCCGTGTTTTTAATTCTGATATATATAATTCGGAAAAAGCAGGTGCAAGTATGAAACATAAACAGCTATGCATCATTTCTTTTTTGATTTTAGTTTTACTGGCAGGTTGTTCTAAAAAAGAAATAAAAGTTCCTCTAGAGGATGTTGGGATGGTAGATTCGATGGCCTTTGATTATATCGATGAAAACCAGATGAGGCTCACAGTAGCAATTCCTCAATATTCTCCAGACGCAGAAAAAGACACACAAACGTTTTCTATTACAACAGATTTAGTGTCAAGCGGCATCGTGGAAATCGAAAAGCAATCCGATAAGAAAATAGTCTTCAATCAATTGCGAGTGGTCTTAGTCAACGAAGATTTTGCACGGAAAGGGAATGTTCGAAAAATCATTCAGCACTTATATCGTAATGCAGAAGTGGGTAATAAAGTATTGATAGCCGTGGTGAAGGATAATGCGGAAGCGATTTTAAAAGGGGATTATCCTGATAAGCCAAGTATTAATTTCTATTTGAATAATCTATTAGAGCCTAGTATTAATACTGCTTTTAATCCAAATACTAATATTCATGATTTTATGTATTCGATTACCAATCCAGTAATTGATACAGTATTACCTTATGTTGAAAAACGAGGGGAAAAATTAGAGATAAAAGGCGTTGCCATATTTAAAGGGAATCATATGCATGAATTAATTAAACCTGAGGAAGCACTTGTTATCCAAGCATTAAGTGGACGGAAGAACCTTGCGCCTCTGCATCTGGATTTAAACGCGGGACACGGAGAAGAAAAGGTAATGATCGATTTAATCGAGAGCAGTGTGAAAAAAGAGAGTAATAAAAATATGGAATCACCCAAATTAACGATTTTCTTAAAAATTAAGGGTACATTAAGCGAATATAAGGGAGAAAGAGAGTATCAATTATTCACGGTTGAAAGTATTAGTGATTTAGAAAAAGATGTGAATAAACAGCTTGAACAGGATATTGGTGGTTTTTTAGAGCGATTAAATAAAACAGAGGTAGACCCCGCTGGCTTAAGTGAAGAATTCAGAATGTACCATCATGGAAAATGGACGACGAAAAAAACAAGAGAACTCATTGGAAAATTAGACGTAAACGTCCGTGTAGAAACGTCCATTATTAGTACAGGTACATTAAAATAATAGCACAGGCCAACTCGTCAAGAATTGGCCTGTTTTGTTAATGTGCTTTTCGCATAATAAAGCTTAAATGTCTCCCTGCTTGTTTGTCTTGACGGTAAGAAAAGCCATCTGGGCTAAGGAATGTACAGGTTTCATCAATTTGAATTTGTTCAGGAGGAATACTCGCAAGCTCACATTGTTTTTTGACCGTTTGTTGATTATCAATATGATATTTTTTCGTTTCTGCATTGTAATACATAAATTCTTCGGCATAGCCGAGGCTGTGAAACTTTTCATAAACATCCGCATCTACCTCAAATTTTTGCTGACTCAGCGCCATACCAATTTGAACATGAAAATCCTCTGGTCGACATTGTTCTTCCTTCATCAGATGCTGAAACAGTTTGGGTGTTATTTCTTTGACGGTTCCTTGCCATCCTGAATGAATAACACCGACGAGTCCATTCACAGCATTATAAAAAATAACTGGAACGCAATCTGCCGTAAAGCTACATAATAGTAAGTTAGGCTCTACTGTATAAAGCGCATCGGTATTCTTCACCGCTGTATCCATTTGCGCTGCCCCACGTCCTTGATCGGCTAATGTGACTTTATGGAAGTTTGCACTGTGTGTTTGCTCTGTACAAATAAAATTTTGTAAGTCACAGTTCAAAGTCGCGGCTAAATGCTGACGATTGTCAATTATAGCTTGAACATCTTGGCAACTATGCAAAGCCATATTATTGTGCTCTACTTCCATCTCATCTTTTAAGGTAGTCCCAGCAATCAATTGCTCATTATCTACATACATTTTTATTTTCATTTAATCACCTCGTTTTACTATATAGGATTGCTTATGGAATGTATAGGTTGCCGTAGCTACTCTTTTACCCGTCTATCAAACTTTTAGACATATCGAATCGATTTCCTCACATATAGTAGAAGGAATGCTAGAGAGGGGGAGAGAGTGAATGTTGAGTGAACAAGACATATTATTAATTTGCCAAGTAGGCATGGGACTTTTTTGGATATTTACATATATACTTATTATTTATAAAGGATGGCAAGATAAAACATATGGTATGCCTATGGCAGCTATTTGTGCCAATATTTCATGGGAATTTATTTTTGCCTTTTTCTACCCACAAAATGACCTCCAACGCTATATTACGCTGATTTGGTTCGTATTGGATGTCTTTATTTTAATGCAATTTTTACGCTATGCTCCAAATGAATATCGAAAGCTGCTATCAAAAAAGCTATTGTATTTCTCCTTTTTGATCTCGTTAATTTTCAGCATGCTGATCATTTTAGGCATAGTCTATGAGTTTCAAGATTTCGAAGGAAAGTACGTAGCATTCTTCCAAAATCTTATGATGTCAGGGTTATTTATTGCTTTATTATTGAAAAGAGGGAATTTAGCTGGCCAATCAATGGGGATTGCAGTGTGTAAGATGGTGGGTACATTATTTGCTGCAGTTGGCTTTTATCTCTACTTCCGCACGCCATTGATTACCATTATTTCTGTAGCAACACTCTTTTATGATTGGCTCTATATTCTTTTAATTTATCGATTGCAGCGTAAGCAATTAGCAAAATAGGATATATTGTGCAAATTTTGAACACCAAATCTATTAGTAATGTATGCCAATTACAAATAGATTGCAACTTGATGACAAGCCGAATGACAAAGAATAGCGTGATAAAGGGCTTCGACCATTCATATTGCGTGCTTGTCATACAAATGTAAAAATCCTTCCAAATATTTTGTGATGATTATGGCTCTGAAACTATTTACGATAATGGTAGAGCAAATAGGAAGGATGATTAACATGTTTAAAAAAATAAAAAAAGCAGCACTCGCTTCAGTAATAGCAACTTCATTATTAGTACCCGTTGCGGCAATGGCAGCCGAATCCTATACAGTGGCATCTGGAGACACACTATGGAAAATAGCATTAAAAACAGAAACGGGTGTACAAGAATTAATTGATGCCAACCCACAACTTGCCAATCCAAATCAAATTTCCCCAGGACAAAAAATTAACATCCCTGTAAAAGAACAGGCAACAGTTGAACAAGAGGTTGTTAAACTTGTCAATGAAGAACGAGCAAAAGCAGGCCTTTCAGCATTACAAGAAGATTGGGAGCTAGCTAGAGTAGCTAAATATAAGTCGCAAGATATGCACGATAAAAATTACTTTGACCACACAAGTCCAACGTATGGTACACCTTTTACAATGATGAAAAACTTCGGTATTACGTATAAATCTGCTGGTGAAAATATTGCGAAAGGTCAACGCTCCGCACAGGAAGTTGTAACGGCCTGGATGAACAGTGAAGGACACCGCGCCAACATCCTCAATAAAAGCTATACACATATTGGTGTAGGGTATGTACAGGACGGTAACTACTGGACACAAATGTTTATTCAAAAATAAAGAATCACATTATTTTGTACTGAAGCTTTCTTACAAGAGTTGAAAATGATAGAGCATCTACTGGCTAATTAGATAGCTAGTTGATGCTCTTTTTTAAGTAAACGCTGCGGGTATTGGGTGTAGCTTCGCGGGTATCGAGTGTAGCTTCGCGGGTATCGGTTGTAGCTTCGCGGGTATTGGTTGTAGCTTCGCGGGTATCGGGTGTAGCTTCGCGGGTATCGGTTGTAGCTTCGCGGGTATCGGTTGTAGCTTCGCGGGTATTTGCAGCAGCTTCGTGAGTATCCCCCTTGCTTTAAGATGACATCTGCCTGCTGGCTATCACCATTGCGAATTGCTATCTACTAGTAGTCAATAAGTTTCTCCTAGTGTATTTTAGAAATATGACGTAGCTATACATAGAAAATGAGCATCATAGGAGGGAGTGATCAATGATGAATAAAAAGGTTATTTTTATGTTCTTGATTTGCATGACGATGTTCTTGTTTAGTCAAAAAGGTACTTATGCAACAACTGTTCCAGCTCCTGTCGGTGATATATATGTGCAAGATTTTATGGAATTACTCACAAAAGAGGAGAAAGCGCAATTAATACAGATGGCTAAGGAATTGGAGGAGGAAACATCTGCAAAAATTGTTCTATTAACGATACAAACAACAGGTGAGCAAACCATTGCAGAATTTGCGAAAGAGGCTTTCCGACAATATGGTGTAGGGGGCGAAGGTGTTTTATTCGTATTAGCAATGGAGGATCGAAAGACACGTATTGAAGTTGGTGATGATTTAGCAGGTATTATTTACGATGAACTAGCAGGGCAGATTCTTGATGACTACACTATTCCAGCGTTACAAGAAGAAGAGCCTAATCAAGCTATATTCAATACGTTTGAGGTATTAATTCAAACTGTGAAAGAAGGGCATCTATCACAGTCAAAAAATTGGAATTTTGCAGAATGGGGCTTGACTGACTGGCTGGCATTTTTACTGTTTGCTGCTATTGGACTTACTACAGCACTCTTCCTTTTACTTTTTATTATGGGATTGTTTATGAAGGGTGATCAATCAAAAGGTGCTAAATCTCGTTCTGAGGATTCTACAAGCTATTGGCATAATAATGACAATGATTCTGGAGGTGGCGGCGGGGCTGATAGAGGATGGTAGCGTTAGTTGCCTCACCATCTTTAAGAAATAAACAAGCTACCATGTCTTGCAATTGACACCATAGCGTGTTTTTGCTGCCTTAACAAATAAAAATAACCAAAAAACAACACACTATGAGCAATAGACGAATAAGATGTCTCTGTAGTATGAAGATAGAGGTGGTGTTTATGGTTGAAAAAGAAGTGGTTAGCTACAAGCGGCATAATCTGGATGCTAGGTCTAGTAGGGTGTGATAAAGAAGCGGTCAATGATAGCAAGCTAGAACAAGAAATTCAACAACGCGAAGAAGTACAGCAACCTGTTACATATGAACAAGAGCAATTGATTGAGCCTATTGTAAAGGTTGTTGATCCAACTACGAATAAGGTAATTACAACAATATCTCCAAAGGAATTTGGCTTCGATACAGACCCACAAGCCTATCAAAAGCACATAGAACAATTAGCAAGGGAATGGGCGAGAGGAACAGATACTTCAGATGGCTTTGATCAGCGTATGCTACTTGATCGACTGGATGAAAATGGGCAAGTCATCAAGGGGAAGCCGCAAATCATTTTAAAGGAAAGTGAACTAGTGGAGCGAATTATAAAAACTTCAGCGACTGGTGGTCAGGTAGAAATACCACTCTATATAACAGAAAGTGGCTATTATTTTGAGGATCTTCCTTTATTAGAGGAAGTAGTTGTTGCATCCTATACGACGTATTTCAATCGTGCTGATTTAGGAAGAAATAAAAATATAGAGCTTTCTGCAAGAGCCATTAATAATGTGATCGTAGGCAGTGGCGATTATTTTTCTTTTAATACAATTGTGGGACCGAGAGACGAAGCAAATGGCTATCAGCCTGCACCTGAAATTATTAATAAGAAGGTAGTCATGGGTATTGGCGGTGGAATCTGTCAAACATCTTCAACTCTCTTTAACGCAGTAGATCAAATTCCAATCAAATATGTTGAGCGCCATCATCATTCCTTAGATGTAGGGTATGTTCCAAAAGGTAGAGATGCTACGGTTTCTTATGATACGTTAGATTTTAGGTTTCAAAACGCAAATGACGTACCATTTTTAATTAAGGCAAGCTATGGAGAGAATTCTCTAACAATTGAAATTCGAACGGCAGAAAAATATGTAGAATTATTGAAGAACTCATAATGTCGTGATAAGACACCACTAGACGTTGGTGTCTTTTTTGGGATGGCATGATATAGTTAAATTGATACAGATTAGAAAACTTTTAGGGGAGGAAAAACAATGCATCCTAAACTACAAGCAGCTATCGATTCGATTGATTTATACCAAGTAACTTACCCAGAGGATGCTTGTGTCATCGTGGCAGATACGGAAAGAGTGCTTGCCTACAAACCGGGGAAAAAGGTTGACTTAAAAGTTAGGGTTGGTGATCCAGTACATAAATATCGTGGAACAGCAACAGAAATAGCGTTAAGCTCGGGAAGATTTATAAAAGAAGAACGTAGCGCTGAAGGATTTGGTATGGCCTATATCGCCTCTGCCCAGCCTATTTTTGAAGGAGGACGTGTTATTGGCGTATTAAGTGCCATTATTTCGAATGAAAAAATGGATAGTATGCGCCTATTGGCAACTGAGCTTTCAAGTGCTGTTGAAGAAATGACGGCCACAAATGAAGGATTAGCCACTGCCAGTAAGGATGTATCCAATCGATTGGAAGAGCTATCTAATTTCTCAGAATCGATGACAGGCGATATTCAACAAATTAATGTGATTGTCCATTTAGTAAAAGATTTAGCTATGAAATCGAGAATTCTTGGTCTAAATGCATCGATAGAAGCGGCACGTTCAGGTGAACATGGGCGTGGCTTTGCTGTGGTCGCTTCTGAAATACAAAAAATGTCCCAGAGTAGTACTGAAAGTGCCGATAGCATAACTGTGCAACTAGAAAACATTAAACAATCCATCGATCAAGTCAATGCATCAGCCAATCAGATTGCTGCGTTTACACAGCAATTTGCTGCGAGTATGTACGAATTAACAGATGCCTATAAAGGGGTTAATAGTACAGCAGAAAAGCTCATGCAGATTAGTGACATCAAAGGATAACCATATAAAAAGGATAATAGACAAGTAATAGGCTATTATCCTTCTTCATGATTAAATAATCTCTAAAATTTCCTGTGGTGTAGTGACACTGTATTCAGGTTCCTCGTTTTGTACGACCTCTTTGGCATCATAGCCCCATTCCACCCAAATAATGGGTACACCCGCTTTCTTACATGCAACAATATCCCTTTGCTCATCTCCAATGTATATCACGTCAGATGACTCGACATTTGCTTCCTTTAAAAACTTTTTCATTACTTTGTCCTTACCAAAAATGCGGTTGGAGCAAAGAACATCAGCTACACAATGAATACCGTTCATTTTAAGGAATTCTAAAATATTTTCCTTAGAATTAGAGGAAATAATCAGGATTTTATAGCCTCTTTTATCAATTTCTATCAAAACTTCTTTCATGCCCTCAAAAAGATGAACATCATTTAATGATTGACGATACAATTTATAAAATTGCGGTAAAATCATGGGCAATTTATACATCGGAAAGTCAAATAATTTACTGCGTTCTGAAATTGATAATTTTTTTAATGCATCAATTTCCTTCAATTCAATGCCTTTAAATTTATATTTTTGGGCTAATGTATTCCATGCTGATGCAAACACAGCAGTTGAATCTGCCAGTGTCCCATCAAAATCAAAGATAATATGCTTCATTGCAAACTTTCTCCTTTTTCATCTCGTTGTATTGACGTCTTATGCTAAAAAATGTTACATGGAATGGGCGATTTAATGCATCGTGAAACAGCAACCATTTTGAGCGTACGTAAACATCTTATGGTAAATATTATCAGATAATGCGGCGATTGCAACGGAAATGCTACAACAAAATGAGGTGTCTCCAAAGCCCATTGAGACACCTCATTTTTATCAAGAAATTATTGTGTTTTTTTCAAGAAAAACGAGAGAGCGACATTAATAATTGCCAAGACAAAGCTGATAGTAAAGACAAATGCTGAACCTGAAGCCGCTGCTTCTTGCGTATTAGTTGTCATGTCACTTAGGAGCTGCTGTTGTTTTGCTGAGAACAACGACACCATCACAGCAATACCAATTGCACCAGACACTTGTTGAGAGGTTTGTGTAATCGCAATACCATCTGGAAAGTATCGTCTTGGTAAGGCATTCAGCGTATTCGTTTGGACAGAGGCTAATACCATCCCAACGCCAAGCATCATGATGATATGTGTTATGACTAATACCCAAGTAGCTGTTTCGGTACCAGATAGAACATAAAGTCCATAGCCGACCACAACAAGTATCGTGCCGGGGGTAATGACTGCACGAGGTCCATATTTATCGAAGAACTTGCCGATTGTAGGTGCTAATAGACAGTTTAATAGACTACCAGGAAGCAATATTAAACCTGTCACAAAGGCCGATACGAAAAGGGCCATTTGCATATACATAGGGAGCACCACTAGCATAGACAGCATATTGAAGAAGGTAATCATATTCATGAGAAGACCTAACACGAACATGGGATACTGAAATGCTGTCAAATTTAACATTGGCTGTTCCATTTTCAATTGTCGCAATACGAATAAACATAAGGCGATAATACCGAGCAAAATGACGCTAAGAACGGTAATGCTTGTCCAGCCTAAATCTCCGCCAGCACTGACACCATAGACAATGCCACCAAAGCCAATGGTAGATAAGATGATAGACCAGACATCAATAGCAAGCTGCTTTGTTTCATTCACATTGGGAATAAAGATAAAACCAAAAACGATGGAGAATAACAGGAAGGGGATGGTAACCCAGAATATCCAGTGCCAGGATAGCGTATCTAAAATCATCCCTGCCAATGTAGGGCCGAAAGCGGGTCCTGCCAAAATGACGAGACCCATAACGCCCATAGCACCACCACGTTTATTGGCTGGGAAAATCGTGAAAATCACATTTTGCGTTAATGGTAATATAATCGCTAGGCCAGCTGCTTGAATAATACGTGCTAAAAGTAAGGCAGCAAAGACCGGTGCGACAGCGGCAAGCATGGTACCGATTATCGAAAAGAGTAAAGACGCCATAAACATTTGGCGAGTAGTAAACTTTTGCATTAAAATGCCTGTCACAGGTACTAAAATGCCTAATGTGAGAAAATAGCCTGTTGCCAGCCATTGGATGGTTGTAGCGTCCACATCGAAGAGCTGGCTTAGCTCTCCTAGTGCAATATTTAATGCGGTCTCACTAAACAGTCCTACAAAGCCGGCTACTAAGAGAGCCACCATGATCGGACCTGTTTTTATTTCCTTATTCACTGTAAAAACTCCTTCAAAAAATGTTTGACTAGCATAGAAGAATGAAATACAGAACATTCTGAAATTTATAGATGAATTTTAGTCTTATTTCATTCTTCTGCATGATAAAGTTATCGTGATGTGGATTATCAGCGATCGTGTTTCCTATTAGCTAGTACACCTCCGCGATACTAACTCTTCTGTTTTTTACTATAGCAAAAAAAAATTCTCAAATGTAAGCATTAATTTTAGCCTCTACTATACGATTTCACAATTTGGACAAACTTTTTTGACATAGCATTCATTTTTTGAGAGGTACGAGGAGAAATATCTAGAGGCTGGGACAGAACTAGATTATATTGAAAAACAATAAAAATGGATATTAGCTTTTTCACTTTAAGAAGTTAAATATGCCTTCCTAAATCAAAAAAATGTTAGACCAATTATATCTTGGTCTAACATTTTTTCTTTTTGTCCCAGCCTCTACTTAGTGTTGAAAAACAAAACAGTCAATTGAAAGGTAGAAATGGATTTCCATTGCAGGCTACTTGCTTTCCTGTGGGCGAGCGCCGAGCCGCTTCCTCCGCTACCGCTCCGTTTAGAGGCTTGCCTGTCTCGCGATCCCACGGGAGTCAAGTAGCCTTCCACTACAATCCACAAACGTGTTACCTTTTTAGCAAAGGTTTTCAGATAAAGTGAAGGTGTTCATTACTCTTTATGAAGAGGTGTTGTCACGCATCACTTCTCCACATTGAAAATAAGAGTTTATCCCCTCTAAGAATATAGATAATGGGCGATTAATCGCTATGCTGCTATGAAAAAAGTAAAGCCACTTCGCAGAATGGTTGATTGGAGTGGAGCGAACGCAGTGAGTGAAGCGGCTCATCGGACGCCCCCTGGAAAGGACGCTGGCGGAACGGAAATCAACCCCTCGCCTTGCAAAGTTGCTTTTTCTGCCGTTGACATCATCTTTTTGCAACAACATGTAGCACCTATCACATATAAGTGCTAGGTGCTAGTATCTTTTTACAACAGTTTTTCTGTTTTTTCTCGTGTTCGAATTAAATAATAGGCATTGATGGAGGAGGCAATTGGAATAATCAGTGCAATGCCGATGCCTGCACAAAGAATGGTTGTCATTTCAGCACTAAAAACTTTGGAGTTAACAATCTCGCCAATCGAATAGGAGAGATCCTTGAACCAGATTAATAAGCTTAAATAGCCACCAAAGAAAGCAAAAAATAATGTATTGGTATCAGTTCCTAAAATATCTCTCCCGATACTTAGCCCAGATGTAAATAGTTTCTTTCTACTAATCGTGGGATTGCGATAAAAAATCTCATGCATGGAAGTGGCGATAGAAATAGCCACATCCATAATGGCACCTATCGTACTCATAATAATGACTGATGCACCAATCTGCACAAAATTAACGCCAATGTAGAGGGAAAAGATACTAATTTCTTCAGTCGATTCTTCACCAAACCCTTGGATCATCGATTTTTCTGTAATAAAGGTAATAAATAGCAGTAACACAACAATCGTCACCATCGTTGCGATAAAGGCTGTAATGGTTTTACTGTTTGTTTTATTGATATAGAAAAGGCTAATACAACTAATGACCGTACAGGCTATAAACGTCAAGATAATGGGACTATTTTTAGGGTTTGTCATTAAAAAGATGGTGATAAAGAGTACACCAAAGTTTAGAAATAAAGAAAGAAATGAGCGGACACCCTGCTTACCACCTACTATCACCATCAACGCAAATAAAATAACTGCTAATAAGACGATAACATTCATTCTTGAACCCTCTTTCGATTAATGAAAAATATAGCAGTATACTGACTAATAGGAATCGTGAGGACAACACCAATACCCCCTGCTAAGGCACGGGCTAATTCTAAAGAAAGATTCAAGGACAATGTGAGTCCTAATGTGGAAGAATTTTTCAAATAGAGAATAATCATAGGGATGGAGCCGCAAAGGTAGGCAAAGAATAAAATACTTGTAATCGTACCCATGATATCTTTACCGATTTCATGTCCCGAAGATTTAAGTGCTTTGACAGAGATAGTAGGATCTTGCTCGTATAAAGCAAAAATGGAGGAAGCCATCGTAATAGAGACGTCCATGACAGCCCCAAGCGAGCCAATAAATAAACCTGCCATAAAGACTGTGCGATAGGGCCGTGTTAAAAATTGCATTTCTTCATAACGAAGACCATTTTCACCTGTCAACCAAATCACAATTGAGCTAATGATAAGCGCTATAACGGTTCCTAAAAGTGTGGACACAATGGCTACATACGTTTTTGTATTCAATCCACTAATGAGTAGGAGCGAAATAATGGTAAATAACAGGGCACAAATACCACTAACGAATAACAGACTTACGCCCCCATGTGTAACATAAAGATCTAATGCAAATGATAAGATCAAGGCATTGACAACCAAACTAATGATAGAAAACAAGCCCTGTCTTTTGCCTATAATGAGTAAGGCAAAAATAAAAATCCACGCAATCATGATCATGGTTTGATCACGTTTTAAATCGAGGATGGTACCTGTTAACCCTGATTGTGTTGTGTGATTATCTATGGTGACAAAGATTTCATTGCCTACATGGTATTTTTGATCAAAAGCACCAGAAGAAGAATAGTCATTCATCAAATGAATGGATTGCCCCTTATACTGTCCATTTTTGATCATGGCCGTAATTTCCTGTGTAAACAATTCATCCTCATTCTCATACATATCTGTCATCGGTTCCGATTCTGTGACGTTCACCTGTATTACTTCCGCTATCGGTCGTTCATAAAATTTTTCATTATGATGGACGAAAACAATTGAAATTCCACAACAGAGTGCTAATAAGGCATAGAAAACACCTTGCTTAAACGGTATATTTTTTAAAAATGTCAAGGAAATGACCTCCAAACTGTTAGACTGAATAGTCACCTGTAAAGGAACGTTTTTTTGATTGAGAAGTTTCACAAACAAGTTAAATGTCATCATTTTAATAATTTCTTTTACATTTATCAAGTCACGTCAGAGCTGCTTAAAATTTATATGACGAAAAAAATTTAAAAAGAAGGATGGATAATATAATAAAATAGTGTTATCGTAAGACTAGCTAAATAAAAGTATCCTTCGGGGTAGGGTGAAATTCCCGATCGGCGGTGATGAAGCAATTCAAAGTCCGTGAGCGCAAGCTGATTTGGTGCAAATCCAAAACCGACAGTGACAGTCTGGATGGGAGAAGGGTAAAAATGCGAGCTTTTTAAATTAATTCTAATTTAGAAGGTTTATTTGACTATGCATTTATTACGCCACTTCCCAATCATCTTTTGGGAAGTTTTTTTATTTAGCTACAATCGAATAGAAGATGTTCTTCGGGGTAGGGTGAAATTCCCAATCGGCGGTGATGAAGCAATTCAAAGTCCGTGAGCGCAAGCTGATTTGGTGCAAATCCAAAACCGACAGTGATAGTCTGGATGGGAGAAGAACAAATGAGATGACAGTCTATGGAAAAAATCGTTTTCAAGTAGGCTTATTTGTTGATGTCTTATACTCCCAAAACCCCTTTGATGAAAGGGGTTTTTATTTTTTATTGGTAGCTAGTGAAGGGAGAAGGATAAAACACAAAAACAGGTGGATAGACTTTCAAAAATGACGGATAAAACTTCAAAAGTGAAGGATAGAAGAGCAAATAAGAAGAGTAGGTGATGGAATGTTTACAGGGCTTGTAGAGGATATTGGTGTCGTAAAAGCTGTGCAAAGCGATCGGGACAGTATGAAAATTACGGTTCAATCCGTCAAGATAGCGGAGGATGTCAAGCTTGGCGACAGTATAGCAGTCAATGGTGTTTGTTTAACGGTGACACAATTTACTGAACAGCAGCTTACAATGGATGTTATGCCAGAAACAGTGAAAGCAACAAATTTACAGCAGCTGGCGCTAGGTGATTCAGTTAATTTGGAGCGTGCCATGCCTGCTAATGGACGATTTGGCGGTCATTTTGTTGCTGGTCATGTTGATGGAGTCGGTAAAATTTTGCGCATACGTCCAGTAGCAAATGCCGTTTATATGGATATAGAAATGTCAGATGAACTAACAAGCTTTTGTATTCCGAAGGGTTCCATAACAATTGATGGCACAAGCTTAACCCTTTTTCATGTTGAAGCGAATCGTGTCACGATTTCGCTCATTCCTCATACTTACAAAGAAACCGTTTTAGGTATGAAGAGGGTTGGAGCAATCGTTAATATCGAAACAGATTTAGTCGGTAAATATATTTTACAGCAACTAAAAAAAGGGCAAGTAACGCCAACAATTACGAGAGATTATTTAGCACAACATGGTTTTTAAAATAACAGAATGAGGAGATGATAATCGTGCTACATACAATTGAAGAAGCCATTGAGGATTTAAAGCAAGGCAACATGATTGTGGTGGTCGATGATGAGGATCGGGAAAATGAAGGAGATCTGCTGGCACTCGCTGAATTCATCACACCAGCAACGATCAACTTTATGGCAACCTATGGTAGAGGTTTAATCTGTACACCGATTTCGCAACAGATCGCACATAAGCTAGATTTACATCCGATGGTTCAGCGCAATACGGATAACCATCAAACCGCATTTACGGTGAGTATTGACCATGAAGATACAACGACAGGGATTAGCGCCTTTGAGCGTGCATTAACAATACAGAAAATGATAGAAAAGCAAGCTAAGCCGACTGATTTTCGTCGACCAGGTCATATTTTTCCGCTGATTGCGAAGGAGCATGGTGTGTTAGAACGGAGAGGGCATACAGAAGCGACAGTTGATTTGGCGAAGCTTTGTCATAGTGTACCAGCAGGTGTTATTTGTGAAATTATGGGTGATGATGGGCAAATGCTTCGTTTTGAGGAACTGACAAAGTTCGCGGCACATCATGGCTTAAAAATGATATCAATAGAAGCATTGGTTGTTTATCGTAATCAGTTATCCACAAATGAAAATAAAATTTCTATTTAAAAAGGAGCAAGAACAATGGGTCAAACATTTGAAGCACAATTAATTGGAACGGATTTAAAAATTGCAGTAGTTGTAGGTCGTTTTAATGAGTTCATTACAAGCAAATTATTAGATGGAGCAATGGATGGTTTAACACGCCATGGGGTTGATCCCGCATCTATTGATGTCGCATGGGTTCCAGGGGCTTTTGAAGTTCCTTTTATTGCGAAACAACTGGCAGAAACAAAGAAATATGATGCCATTATTGGTTTAGGTACCGTTATTCGTGGCTCTACAACTCATTATGACTATGTTTGTAATGAATCAGCAAAAGGCATTGCCAATGTATCGTTAACAACGAATGTACCTGTTATTTTCGGTATTGTCACGACTGAAAATATTGAACAGGCGATTGAAAGAGCAGGCACGAAATCTGGTAATAAAGGCTATGATGCTGCAATGTCTGCGATTGAGATGGCGAATCTAAAGAAAATGATTGGCTGAGGATAATTTGAATAACTCGTCACAACATTTGTTTCTTTGAATATTTTGAACAACCGTGGGAAAAATATGCTTAAGTGTATTTATTGAAGGTGATTGTTTTCATAAATGTACTAATCTTGAGCTGGCTCAGTAGGAGATGAGAAGTATTTCATCAATGGAACAAATGATCAATTTGAAAATGTTGAAATCACTATTTCAACGCTCTGCTGATGTGATTTTCCAACAATATAATTTTCAGCAATATACAGTACATTTGATAACTTGTGATGCAATGGTCAATGAGCAAATACTTCAAACTGTGGTTGTTCAACGTGTTCAATCTTTGTTAAGCAAAGTCTCTGAGGACATGTTAGAGGAAGAAATCGAACAGCATTTACACATTCCCTATTTACAAAAGATTTTATCGAAAGAGGATGCAGTGACAAGGGTCTATAAAGGCCATGTCTTATTGTATTTTGAAGAAAATCAGTTACTTTATTCTAGCGATATTTCAAAAAGACCAAATCGAGAGCCTGGGGAAACAACACTAGAACTAGTGGTCAAAGGACCTAGAGATGACTTTATTGAAGATGTTTTTATTAATATTGCTTTATTAAGAAAACGATTACCCACTAATTCTTTTAGTGTTGAGACATTAGAAATTGGCAAGCGTTCTAAAACAACAGTAGCCATCCTTTATATGGAAGACATTGTGAATTTAAATATGCTGGAACAAATTCGACTTCAATTACAAAAAATCGATACGGATATTGTTATCAATGGTGATTTGTTAATGGAAACAATCGAAAAGACAGCAACCATCCTTCCAAGACATGATTATACAGGAAGACCTGATTTTGCTATGCAGGCATTAATGAGAGGAAGAATTCTCTTAATGATTGATGGTGTGTCCTATGCCATAATTACACCTACAAATATTATGTTGCTCTTTAAATCGGCAGAGGATAATGAGTACCCAATCATTGTTAGCTCGATGGAACGATTACTCAGAATTGTCGGGATATTAATAAGTATGCTGCTGCCAGGTTTTTGGCTTGCATTGACGACTTATCATCAAGAACAGCTTCCATTTCTACTACTTGCAACAGTTGTCGAATCGAGAACGGGATTGCCTTTCCCAACCATTCTAGAAATTTTAATGATGTTATTTATGTTTGAATTGTTTCGTGAAGCTAACCTACGTCTTCCAAGTGCAATCAGTGGCTCAATTAGTGTGGTAGGGGGATTAATTATTGGAGATGCAGCGATTAAAGCAGGTGTTACAAGCCCCTCAATGATTGTTGTGATTGCCATTTCCAGTATCGCTGCATTTACATTGGTCAATCAATCCTTTGTGACGGCTATGAGTATTTTTCGATTAATCATTATTATGTCTTCGGCATTTTTTGGTTTATTTGGCTTCTTTATTTCAGTCTTTTTCATACTATTATATACGGCAAACATGCAGGTCTTGGGTGTGCCATATATTAACTTTAGTGCCGATTTCGAAAAAGCCAATTTACGTAAGTCCTTATTGCGACTATCTCCAAAGGGCTATAGTAAACGACCTACCTTTCTAAAGCCGCAAGATCAAACACGTACTTCAAGTAAAAAATAAGTAAATTGTATTGTAGATCAGGTATTGTTGATATCTGATCTCAGACTGTAGACGAAGTCGATTTTTTCGACTTTGTCTATTATTTTTTTAGATTAAACGGCTATAAGCACAATTCTTTATAGATTTTCCAAACCCTTTATTTTCAAGGATTCAGAAAAACATCTGAACATAGAAAACTAAAATCAAATGCCGACATATGATAACTTTTTGTTACGAATTTAGTTTGTCGACACTCTGAGATCAGATATTGTTGATACTTGATCTTTTTTTGATACCTTTGCTATAGTGGCCTTTTTCATTTTCCATTTAAATAGGAAATGAGACATAAAACGCTATTACTTACCTTTTTAGTTTACTTTCTTGTCAAGGATTATTAAACTATTTGTTACGGTGTGTAATTTTAGGAATGAGTAAAATAAAAATTGATTTTGTGTTTTAATTTATGTAGGATATACAAGCAATGTTTGCTTTACAAACAAAAAATAGAGTTAATTATAATATAATAATATTCTAGAATATTTATAGATGAGGAAGTACCGTTTTTTATGAAAAATAGAAAAATAAAACTAATATTAATTCTATCAACGATTTTATTATGTTTGTTTACAAGTTTAAACATCTTTACATCCTATGTAAAAATAAAAAAGACCGTTGAAGAGTCGATTGCCAATCAAAGTTTAGAGGCAGCCCATTCTATTGCTGCATCCATTGATACGGATGCATATCAGCAATTTTTAAATAATCCACAGGAAAATGATTATTATTGGAAAGTAAGAAATTATTTAAATGATGCAAGAATAAAATTAGGGGCACTGTTTGTTTATACCTTAAAGGTGGACAATCCTGAAGTATCAATAGCCATGATTACGGGGATGCCAAAAGAAATGAAAGAGGGCTTTGGAATTGGGGTGATTTGTACTGTTCCTGCAAAGCAAGTTAAAAAAGCCTATAACGGTGAAACCTATGTCACAGAGGTAATTCATGATTCTGTACATGGGTCTTATTTGTCGGTTGGTGCACCCATCAAAGATGACAATGGGAAAATTATCGGGTATTTAGGCATTGACATCAGTGCAGATACGCTAAATGGTATTAAGGGTAAAGTCATTGAAGACAACCTATTTAATTTTATTTTTAATGGTGTGCTTATTTTAATTGTCATCGGTTCTTTTTTATTTTTACAAAGATGGTATCAAAAAGAGGTAGCGAAGGAAGTTGGAGCTACAGAGGACACGTACCTAGCAGAAATCAAAACATTGATTACCTCGGTGTCGTCCCTTCGTCATGATTTTACGAATCATATTCAAGTGTTACATGGTTTATTACAATTAGAAAAAACAGATCAGGCTAAACAATATTTATCTTCACTATCCAAAGAAGTGCAAGCGATTAAATCATTAAAATTAAATATTGATCATCCAGGTTTATCCATATTATTGCAAACGAAGAAATTAACGGCTCAAAATCATAATATCGATATGGATTTTACTATTTCTCAAGATGACTTTAACAAGATTAAAACGACAGATTTAATCAAGATTCTATCTAATTTAATTGATAACGCGATTGATGCCGCTGTTGAATTACCTGAGGAACAACGTAAAATTAAAATTTGCTGTTCAGCAAATGAGGCACAGTATGAATTTAAAATTACTAATACAGGGCCAAATATTGCGAATTCTGATCAAATATTTAAGCAAGGATTTTCAACAAAAAAACATGAGAATGGTAGATTAAGAGGCCAAGGCTTATTTATTGTGAAAGAAATTGTTGCTAAATATAATGGTCATATTTCAATTGATTCATCAAAACATTTAGAAACGACTGCCATTGTCCATCTTCCAATAAAATAAAAGAAAAAGCTTTCTACAAGAAATTGTAGGGAGCTTTTTTCTATGTATAGGACATACATTACAAAGTAGAAAGTGATATGATGAAGGAGATGAAGAAAATGGAAAAGGCTCTCCTGGCGTTATTGAGAAAGGGTGGGCTCACTTTATACGCAAGACATGGGACTGCAACTGTCGGTGTCGATCAAGCCTATAGCACATTTCACAGTTGTCGAAATCAACGGAATTTGTCCGATCATGGTCGTAGAGAGGCTATGTATTATGGTCACATGCTACGCTATTGGCAAATTCCCATCCTTTCCACCATTACTACTAGCCCTTTCTGTCGGACGATTGAAACAGCTCGCCTGGCATTTCCAACTGATAATGTGCAAATTGACCCCTTTTTGTTTGAAATCTTTATGTTAGGTGGCAATCTTGCTAGTGTTGAGCAAACTCGCATATTAACGACTTTTACATCAATGTTGGAGATCATACCACCACAGGGCATGAATAGCGTAATCATTGGTCATAGCTTTCCAAGAGATGTGGGGCTTGGTGTCATTTCGAATATGGGGACGGTTGTCATAAAACCGAGGGGTCTAGGACAAGGTTATGAGATTGTCAGAAAACTAACCTTAGAACATTTAGCAACATTAGATTCCATTTGAAAAGAGGGGAAATATGAAGATTAAAACAGTTGCACAATGTACATTAGAGGAAGTATTGAAAGCATGGAACAAAGGCTTTGAAGGCTATTTTGTTGAAATCAATATGACAGCAGAAATGTTTTTACAACGACTAGTAGGCGAGGGGCTATCTCCTGACCATTCCATCGTCGTTTTTGACCATAATGAACCGATTGCCATTGTTATGAATGGCTTTCGTACCATCGATGGCAAAAAAATTGCTTGGAATGGGGGGACAGGTATTTCCCCAGCGTATCGTGGTAAGGGAGTCTCGCGCCTATTAATGGAGGAAACCTTAGCCATCTATAAACAGGAAAACGTAGAAATGGGTACGCTGGAAGCGATTAAGGAAAACCAGATAGCCATTGCTTTATATCAAAAATATGGCTATGTAATTACTCATCACTTACTATTTTTAAGTGGCGAGTATGAAGTAAAAACAGAATCTACAGCCACTCTTCATATAGCAACCATTCGTCCTGAGCAGCTAGCACAACTATCTTTTTATCAGGAAGATGTTCCTTGGCAGTGTAGCTGGCAGAGTGTGAAGCAGGGAGAAGCCAAGGTGTTTTATAACGATAACAAGGAAGCTCTGGGCTATATGCTATACAAAACCGTGTGGAATAAACATGGTGAGGTGGAGCGTATTCTACTTTATCAATTGGTAATACTTGAAGAAGGTAATGTAGATTTACTTCCACAGTTTTTAGCAAGTATTACAACAGATAAAGTCCATTTGACGACAGTGAACTTCTTAGCAAGCAACCCAGCAACGAACTATTTATTAAAGCATGGGCTTAAGGTGACGACAGAGCAGGTACAGATGTTAAAGCGATTCTAAGCAGGTTGTCGTTCAGTATACGAAACGATAAAGAGTGGAAATAGAGCATGAAGTATCTACTTTTGAAGCTATAGGACCACGTTTAAAAGCAGGGGAAAAGTAATCCACTATTACAAAACAAGAAGGGACTCCTTATGGTACACGAAGCGCCATAGGGAGTCCCAGCTATGAAGAAATTACTTTACCTATTAATTAATTTGAGGGTCTTGGGACGTCTCATTATTGGTAGTATCAGGGTTTTTCCGGAGTTGTACCGAATTATTGGATGTGTTCGATAACGTATAAGTTCCTTTTGCCAAAGTCAGAACCTTAGCAACATATTCTGTAGCTGAATCGAGTTCATTACCAAATGCATCTCTTGATGTGCTTAGCGCTTGGCTAACGTTGGAGAGGCTATTCGGAAAAATATTAGTACTATATAGACTTTTAATAGCATCATCGAGTTTAAAATTATCTGCTTTATCCTTAGGCAACATAAATACTTTATACTCCGTTACGCTTTGAACATTATTGACATCGAAACTAATGTTAATATCTTTATAGTTATATCCCTCATTCTGAAGACTAAGTGTCACTTTCTCCACTGATCCAGAGGCTGAACGGTCTTCTAAAGCAATGTAGGAAGATGGGTAGGATAAGCTATACATTTCTTTAGAATTTCCACTACCTACGGACAATATATATACGCGATATTCTTGGCCGTTAGTTATAAGTCTTCCATCTGTATCTCTACTATCAGCCCCCAATTTCATACTATACTGGCCTTTATTCCAACCTATATAATAAGTTACTCTAGTAGCTGCGTTCAGATCAAAGTCATTTGCCTTTGATGCGGGTACAATAAGAATACGGTAACTATCTATATTTGATTCATCAGAAGGTTTCGTAAACGATATCTGTAGATCTCGACCATCTCCATAATCACCAATATCGCTTACATTAATTTTGCTTACCGCTTGAACAGCTTTGCTTTTACTAATTGTAATCACAGACGAAGGAGATGATAGGGCATAGGCATTTGAAGAGTTCCCATTGGCAACAGTCAGTACATAAACGCGATAGCTAGTTCCTTCTGTAATAAAGTTACCACGTACATCCCTAATCCCATCCAACGTTCTAGTTGCTGTTATATTGCCACCTTTGCTTTCTGTGATGTAATAAGAGCTACTATTGGCTTGTGAAAGATTAAAGCTACTGTAATATGCAGTTGGTACCATTAGAATCCGATAATGATTAACATTCGATTCATCTGTAGGCTTCGTGAATGTTACCTGCACATCACGGCCATCCCCTTTATCATCTATATCTGCAACATTCAGATTAGTTACAGCTTGCACTGTGAAGTTCTTAGTTAGTGTAATCGTAGACGTTGCGGCAGTTAGCGCATTGTTTCCTAAGGAATTTCCATTGACTACAGTCAATACATAGATACGGTAGCTAGTATCCTCTTTGATATAATTGCCACGCACATCCCTTGTTTTTTCAGATAACGCCTGCTCATATGTTGATTTCCCAGACTTATTTACAGTCGTGTAATTGTTACTAGAGACACTGTTAGCATCCGTCAGACTAAAGTTATTGTAATTTGCTGTTGGTACAACCATAATCCGATAGTGATTAATATTTGACTCATCCACAGCTTTATTGAAAGAGACAAAAAGGTCACGACCGTTGCCATAATCACTCACATCGCTGGCATTGAGATTCGACACTGCACCCACATTGTTACTAAGTAGCGAAGCCATATTGGAGGCAGAAGAAAGCGTGTTATTCGCTGAATTATTAGCTACAGCCATAACGAAAACACGATAGCTAACACCATTCTGAATGGCATAACCGTCAGTATCTTTTGCACCTGAAGGGAGCACCTGAGTAATATTGTTGCCTGTCTTGTTCACTTGTGTGTAATAAGAGTTAGATAAACTATTGGCCTTCGTCAATGTGAAGTTCGAATAGTTGTTAGCTCTTACAACAAAAATTCGGTAAGAGTTGATATTAGTTTCATCAGAAACTTTGTTGAAGTTAACTCTTAGGTCACGTCCATCCCCAAAGTCATTGACATCTTCCACTTGTGTAATAATTGGAGAAGACACAGTAAGTGTTACTGACAATGAAGCAGGTGACAGCTTATTAACAACTGAATTCGTGTTACTTACAGACATAACGAATGCTGTGTAAGATTCGCTATTTTTAATGAAATCACCAGAAGTATCACGTGTCGAGGAAGACAGAGTTGCTACCAATGTACTGCCGTTGCTTCCCGATTTTTCCACTGTTGTATAGTAGTTGCTGGATAAATTATTCGCAGTAGTAAGACTAAAATTGTTAGCATCCTTGGTCTTTACAATAAACACACGATAATTGGAAGTATTGTTATCATTCTGCGGACGAGTGAAGCTAACTGAGACATCACGTCCATCGCCAAAATCGTTAATATCGCTAATCTTCACATTTGTTACAGCTGTAACAGAAGACATGTTTGTTAGAGTAATCTTCGGAGAAGAAGTCGATAATACACTGGAATAAGAACCTTTACCAATAGCAAGTATATGAACCACATAAGACTGATCATTTTTTATGTAGTCCCCGTCTACATCTCGCGAGCTCTGCGATAAAGTGATGGCACTATTCGAACTCGAAGTCGATACCACCGAATAATTAGAGGAGGAGACTTTTAGAGCCGATGCCAAATTAAAATTTTTAGAAGCCTTCACAACCATAATCCGATAATGATCAACGTATGATTCTGTAGACGATTTAGAGAAGCTAACCTCAAGGTCACGCCCATCTCCCTGATCATTAACATCTCGAACTAACACATTGCTCACAGGAGAAATGCTGCTATTACTCGGAGTGTCAGATTTAATAGAGACGAGCTGTTTTTCCGAGTTCCAGTCAACATCCTGACCTAGTGCTTCACTGACGAAGCGTACTGGCACCATTGTTCTACCTTTTAATACTTGTGCTGGTACATCAAGCGTTACTGTTTGGTCATTGATAGTAGCTGTCTTCGATTTAATCTTGAGGACTACCGTTGTACCTCCTTTAATCCCTGTGACTGTTTGACTCTTTTGATCCCAATTCACGCTTGCATCCAATGCCTCAAAGATTGCTCTAAGTGGCAGCATAACACGCCCTTGAATCATTGCTGGCGGCTGATCAGTTTTCAATTGAACACCGTCCACATTAATTGTGATGGCTTTTGCCGCTTGTGCGGTTGCCGGCTGCAATAATAACGGTACAATGAGTATCGCAGCAAAAAGTAAAGACCATATTTTTTTCATAAATTCCACCCTTCTTCATGCCATTTGATTGACTAGCATGACTTCTAATTTAACGTATCAATACCTTAAAAGTTTCACCCTTTTACCTTTTGAAGAAAATTTAACCATCAAGCTGTGTTGATACTTTTTTCTGATTCACTTTTCGTCAAGCGGGCTGAACAAAAAAATGGCATTTCGAGTGGGAATTGCTACTCTATTAGGCGAAGGGGATTAGCTAATAATGAGGATTATAATGAAAGACTTTACGAGACATTGGCAGTAGGCAACTCTCTTGCCCATAGTCGTTTATTCTATCATCAGCTATTTTCCTAAATAACTGATGAAAATAACCACACAAATGTATGTATATTGCTAATAAAATTTTTTATGACATATTTTTTGTACATTTTCACCAAACTAATGGAAAGGTAGAGGAAGGTGAAGAGATGCAACAACCATTTGATGTGGGAGATATTGTTTATATTTTTTACCGCAATCCACATATTCAAGATGTAACGAATATACAGGAAGCGGCAGTGGTACATCATCCAGAGCAACCAGAGGAGCTAGCGCTATTTTTATTTGAAACATATTATCCAATTACGAATGACATGTTAATTTTTGCAAGTGAGATGGCGGCTGAACAGGCCTATCATCAGTATTTTCATTGAGGGAGGACTAACAGAATGAAGCCATTTACCCCTCAGCTTGTTTATTTTGAGCCTGATGCTCTTCATTATCCACTAGGTCAGGAGCTAAAAGCGAAGTTTGAGCAGATGGGGATTGAAATTCGCTATACAACTTCGCACAATCAAGTGAGAAATCTTCCTGGTGACAATGATTTTCAAAAGTATCGGGTAGCCAAATCGACATTAGTAGTGGGCATTCGAAAAACATTAAAATTTGATACATCTAAGCCCTCAGCTGAATATGCCATTCCATTTGCCACAGGCTGTATGGGGCATTGTCATTATTGCTATTTACAAACAACAATGGGCAGTAAACCTTATATTCGGACGTACGTCAATGTCGATGAAATTCTAGAACAAGCTGATCACTATATGGCTGAACGAGCTCCTGACATCACACGCTTTGAGGCATCCTGTACTTCTGATATTGTAGGAATTGATCATCTAACACATACCTTAAAACGAGCCATTGAGCATTTTGGACAAAGTGAGCTAGGCCAATTACGATTCGTGACGAAATTCCATCATGTGGATCATCTATTGGATGCCAAGCATAATGGGCGGACAAGGTTTCGTTTTAGTGTCAATGCCGATTATGTGATTAAACATTTTGAGCCAGGTACCTCTCCGTTAGCGAAGCGTATTGAAGCAGCGGGGAAAGTGGCAAGAGCTGGCTATCCACTTGGCTTTATTGTGGCCCCAATTTATCTTCATGATGGCTGGCAGGAGGGCTATTACCATATGTTTGAGCGATTGGATGCTGAATTGCCAAAGGATGTGCGAGATGACATCACCTTTGAGTTTATTCAGCATCGCTTTACAAAGCCAGCCAAACGTGTGATAGAAAAAAACTACCCGATGACGAAGCTAGAGCTTGATGAGACGGTGAGACGATATAAATGGGGCAAATATGGGATTGGTAAATATATTTATCAAAAAGAAGAAGAGGAAGACATTAAGGAGCACCTGTATGGCTATATGCAAAAATTTTTTCCTCAAGCGAAATTAGAATATTTCACATGACATTTAGAGAGAGAACAGCTTGTTTTCTCTCTAAATGAATTGTGCTATGCCAGAAAAAACACCTAGTAACTGTAAATCTGTGATGGCTAGTTCTGTTTCTTCTTGCACTGGCAGTATCCTCAAAGCTCTCGTCTAATTTAGGAAGTCCCCATCCTCCTTCATATCTTTTTTGTAGTAATAGTTCGTTTGATGGATTAAGAATGATGACCACTGAACCAGGCAAAATAATTGGCTGCTGTCCTACATACTGTCTTAGAAATGTAAGTATTCCATCATGTTCTAAACTATTGACTTTGTATAATCCGAAAGTCAATGGTAACGCTAACAGAGATCGTTGTGAAGAAGGAGAGAATATTTCAATGGATTCATTTCAACTAAATTGTTGGTCAGAACACGGGGAACTGAAAGTAGTAATGCTTTGTGCACCTTCCATCGTAGATGTAACCGATTTAACAATAGCAGAGCAGGTTGGATGGAGTGCTACGGTCAACCATCAGAAGGCAATGGAGAACTTCATGGCATTAAAGACAACATTAGAAAACGCTGGGGTACATGTACTTGATTATGCAAAGGAACTAGCCCATGATCAGCAGCTATTAAGTGAACGGCTGCTCAATCGTTATTTTGTACGCGACCTCGCCTGTGTCATTGGTAATCGACTTTTACTTGGGAAGGCAGGCAGTTCACTTAGAAGACCAGAGTATCCTTTTGCTCATTCACTTTTAGAGAGATGGTTTCCACAGCAATGGATAGCAAAATCACAACCACTTCATTCATTCGAGTGCGGAGATTTGTTAATTTTAAATAAAGATGCAGTGCTCATTAATCTTGGGATGAGAACAACATTAGAGGCTATCGAAAGCTTGAAGGAAAGCATTTTTCAAGAGGGCTTTTCAGAAATTGCTGTGATCGATTTACCTAAAAGTAATGATACGCTGCATTTAGATATGAATTGTAATGTAGTGAACGCTAATCTGGTAGTAGCTAAAAGCTTTGTACGCTATTTTCCTGTGCAGGTGTTGACAGCACAAAGCAGTCGTTTTGACATGGTAGAGCCATTTTTACAGCGCCATGGTTTTGATGTTTACTGGCTTGACACGTATAAGACCATTCCAGACATTAACTTCATTAACCTGAATCCAGAAACACTGTTGATAAGCAAGCAGGCAACGCAACAACAATTATTGGCGCATCCACTGCTAAAGGAAAAGAATTTGCTTGAAGTCGATGTCACAGAGCTTGAAAAAGGCGGCGGTGGCATTCGCTGTATGACATTGCCATTGGTAAGAACGTAACGAAGGGCTGATAAAAATGACTTCAAAATCAACTAAAGGAAGTATGGCATGGTGGCAGCTTTCGCTTCTTGGTATCGGTTGTACACTGGGCACTGGCTTTTTTCTTGGGACAAGTATGGCCATTCATAAAAGTGGGCCTGCGGTATTAATTCCTTTTTTATTAGCGGCCATTTGTACGTATATTGTGTATGATGCACTTGTCAAAATGTCTGTGGACAACCCAGATAAAGGCTCATTTCGTACCTACGCCAAGCAAGCCTTTGGACGCTGGGCAGGCTTTAGTAATGGCTGGGTGTACTTGATTTCTGAGTTGTTGATTATGGGGAGCCAGCTGATGGCACTCGGTATTTTTACGAAGTTTTGGTTTCCAGCGCTGCCACTCTGGATTGCTGCATCAATTTATGCTGCAATCGGATTAGTCGTTATCCTCACTGGTATGAAGGGGTTTGAAAATTTTCAAAATATCTTCGGCGCCCTAAAGGCAGCGGCCATCATTATGTTCATTATCGTAGCGGTGATCATCATCATGAAAGGCACACCATCCGCTACATTGGCTTCACTTCAAACTAATTATGAAGCATTTTTCTCGCAAGGAATAAAAGGCATTTGGCTCGGCTTGCTTTATGCCTTTTATGCATACGGAGGAATTGAAGTAATGGGTTTAATGGTCATCGATTTGAGAAATCCAAAGGAAGCGCCAAAAGCAGGGAGAATGATGCTGTTTGTGATTACGATTATTTTTATCATGGCTATAGCCCTTGCATTGTTACTCGTTTCGTGGAAAGACTTTTCGATCGATGAAAGTCCTTTTATTACAGCGCTTCAAAATTATCATATACCCTTAGTGGCAGATATTTTTAATGGTGTGTTAATCATTGCTGGTTTTTCAACAATGGTGGCGTCGCTTTATGCAGTCATTACCATTCTTACTACACTTGCTGAGGACCATGATGCACCGGCAATACTCGCAAAGAAAGGAAAAATGAAAGTTCCTTTTCCAGCCTTGTTATTTTTAATGGGTGGGTTAGTGATCACGATTGTGATTGGTTTTTTGCTGCCAGAAAAAATCTTTGAATATTTGATCACGGCAGCGGGTTTAATGTTGATCTATAATTGGCTTTTTATTTTAGTAACATATGGGAAACTTATGGAGTTAACGAAGTGGGGGCATGTAAAGAATGGTATAGGGATGTTGCTCATTGCTGTGACGGTATCTGGGACTTTAGGTGAAAAAACAAGCAGACTCGGTTTTTGCGTGAGCCTGCTCTTTATTGTCTTAATCGGTGTGGCGACGTGGATCGTTGTGAAAAGGCAAAAAAACATTGTGTAATGAACCATTTTCCTGTGACATCCGTAAAAAAGGACACTTGGATGGACTATGGTTATCATCACTTAAAAAATACTGCTTCCATTCATAGCTATCCTCTTGCCCGTACCATTTTAAATCTGGATGCCCTGAAATCGTGTCATAGTCTGCAATACGCTGGCGGATGAGCTTTTTGATTTTTCGTCCAAAGGTGGTCGAGTCGTTAATATCATCAAATATCCAACGTGGTTGAATAGCCATCAATAAAGTGGAAAAATGACGACTCTTTCGCAATTTATGGGCTGGTGTTGCACAAGAAATAAAATAGGGCTCTCCATGAAAGCAAAATTCCCATTCATGGTGGGTTGGTTCCATTGGTATTCCCTCAGGCCAATCCATCTCATCTATATTGGTTAAATTGTTTAAGATGGACCAAAATAACTGCTGATAATCTGCCACTTCAAAGTTTTCTCGCATTTCGTGAGGGGTATGAAAGAATACAGTAAGTGTTGTATATTTTCCGAAAGTTCGTGACGCTTTCGTATAGTCCTTTAAGCATTGTGCCAACATCTTAATCGATTGCTCCTCCCGTGGATCCCCGACAAAACTATAGCGCAAATGGTTTGATAAAAAACCCATTCTTGCTGGTATACACGGAAATGTATTCGCTTCGTCTGCAATCGTGGCAGCAAAGTCAGTATAGGCTGACTGTTGCCATAATGGAAGTGTTTCAAACTTTTCCTCGATCCACTCCCTATCAAACACTACTACTTCCACTTGAGACTCCTCCTTCTACTCACCTTTATACTATTAAAGAAAAGGCAAAGTGGTTACGAATCTAAGGTGAGTGACACGGGTATTCTTATAAAGTTTTTTATTTTTCATTTCAAGTTATGGATATTCAAAAGATAAATAACCCGATTAAAGAGAGTAACCGGTTTTAGTTAAGAAGTGATCACTTTGAGCCAGGAGATGAGCGGTTTTGAATCAAGAGTGATCGCTTTGAAATAAGGCAAGAATGATCACTTCGAACTAGGGAGAGAGCGGCTTAGAAGTAAAAGAGAGCGCTTCAAGCCAGGAAAAGAGCGGTTGTGAACCAAAAGAGAGTGCTTCGAACCAAGGAAAGAACGGCTTTGAATCAGAAGCAAGCACTTCAAACCAAAGAAAGAGCGGCTGTGAACCAAAAGAGAGCGCTTCGAGCCAGGAAAAGAGCGGCTGTGAACCAAAAGAGAGCGCTTCGAACCAATGGATGAGCGGCTTTGCATGAAAAGAGAGCGCTTCGAACCAAAGAAAGGGCGGTTGTGAACCAAAAGAGAGCACCACGAACCAAAGAAAGAGCGGCTGTGAACCAAAAGAGAGCGCTTCGAACCAAGGAAAGAGCGGCTTTGAATCAGAAGTGAGGCCTTCGAACCAAAGAATGATCGGTTTAGAAGTAATAATGATCACTTCTGGCCAAAGAAAGAGCGGTAGCGGTTCAAAATGATCGCTTCGAACCAAGGTAAGAGCGGCTTTGAATCAAATGAGATCACTTCGAGCCAAAGAAAGAGCGGCTTTGAATAAAAAGCCATCACCACTCAGCCTTTTTGTTGAAAAACCTTTTCCTCTAGAATGGTTAGAGCATGCTGGATGTCCTTTAGATCATCCTGTGTTGCGTGTTGAATAAGCTGTAAAAAGCGTTCTTCGATACAAGCGAATGCCTCCTCCATCATTTTTTCGCCTTCTTTGGACAAGCGGACATACTGCTTTCTTCGGTCGGCTGTGTCGCTAAATTTTTCGATTAGCTGTTGTTCCTGCAATTTCCGTAATTCACGGCTTGTATTGGGTAAGGACATGTGCTGACATTCACTGATTTCGGTTGGTGTGACAGGTTGGCTTACTTTAATATATTCAAGAGTTTTATATTGTAGCGGTGTGATATTCGCAGCGGTAACATTTTGTGTGAGATCATGTGTCACTTGATGGATGGTGGCTGTAAATGATACAAACTGATGAAATAATGCGCTTTTATTCAATGGGATCACCTCTTACTGTCAAGATAACAAATAACTTGTCTTAAAACAATTATCATTTGACAACTAAAATAGAATGGACTATTATTTTGTTATCAAATGATAAGTAATGAGGAGGCACACAATGAAAACGTTAATTGTTTATACATATCCCAACCATAAAAGTTTAAATTATGCTTTTTTACAAGAGGTGATAAAGGGGTGTCGTGAAAATCCTGCCATAGAGGAGATTCAAATACTAGATTTATATGAAGAAGAGTTCGATCCACGCTTAATTTTCCATGAGCATAAGCGACGTCGTGATATGTTTCAGGATCCGAAAATGGAAAAATACCGCCAACAGCTCTCTTGGGCAGATCAAATTGTATTTGTTTATCCGATCTGGTGGGGGAGACCGCCAGCCATGCTGTTAGGGTATATTGACCAATTATTTGCGGCAAACTTTGCTTATCGTGATACAAAGAGGTTATTTCCAGAGGGTCTTTTAAAAGGAAAATCGGTTGTCTGTGTGTCCACAATGAAGGGGCCAACCAATTATCCCTTCTTATGGTTGAACAATGCACATAAAATTTTGATGAAGAGAGCGTTGTTTAAGTTTGTTGGAATGAAAAAAGTGAAGTTTTTTGAGTTTGGTAATATGGAAAGCAAAAAAGGGAAACAACAGCAAAAACTAAATAGAGTCTATCAATATTTTAGAAAAGTAGTTTACTAGAAAAAATAACTCGTGCAGACGTTTTTTAGTCGCTTGCACGAGTTGGCGTACTGTCGATGGGCAGTGTAATCAAAAATCTTGTAAATTCAGCTAGCTTGCTTTCTACAGCAATAGTTCCGTGATGCATATCGATAATTTTCTTGACAATGGCTAGCCCTAATCCGCTACCGCCATTTCCAACGGTTCGTGATTGATCAGCCTTATAAAATCTTTCAAAAATATGCTTTTGTTGTTCTTCCGTTAAGCCAATGCCAGTATCCTGAACCATCACCGTTATCGTATCTAATTGCTTCTTCATAGAGAGGGTGATGGTTCCTTTGTCGGGCGTAAACTTAATGCTATTTGTCAGCAAGTTCATCCATACTTGATTCATTAAATCCTCATCTGCTGTGATGCTCATGCCATCAAGATCGAGATCAAAGTCGATCTGTTTGGCTATCCAATTCGGTTCAAGTGCCAGCACAACATTGCGTAATTGTTTATCGAGTCGATAATTTATAGGCTCAAATGGATGATGCTGCGATTCTAAGGATGTTAGCTTGAGTAAATTGTCGCTAATCTTGGATAAACGATTACTTTCCAATTCAATTATATCTAAATAATGCTGACGCTTTTCCTCAGGTAGATTAATATTTTTCAGTGCCTTTGCAAAGCCATTAATAGACGTTAAAGGTGACTGAATTTCATGAGAGACATTGGAAATGAATTCTTGACGCATTCTTTCCAGTTCACCTAATTCAACGGCCATATGATTAATACCATGAATCAATTGCCCAAATTGATCTTCTTCGTCTGCTTTCAAATCCAACTGAACATCAAAATCACCTTTTGCCATGCGGCTTAATGCATCGACAATGGTATCCCAGTAGTTGCGTTGTCGATTTAGTCCAATTAAAAAGATAATAGCCGCTGAACAGGCGAAGAGCACAAACACGCCAATTACTGTTGCTAATTGTAGCCAAAATCCATGAGGCTCTGCCCCTAATCGACCATACAGCCATGTCGTTGCGTGATAGGAAATAAAAGCAAAAACAGTATTGGCAATAAGAAACAAACAAAAGACCATAGCTAATCTTAAAAGGAATCTTCGTTTTCTCATGAAGCTAGTTCCAAGCGGTAGCCGAGCCCACGAATGGTACGAATGACAAAGCCACTCGTCTCCTGTGGGAAGCGCTCGCGTATTCTTTTGATATGGACATCAACTGTTCGTTCATCTCCCTCATAGTCGTAGCCCCAAATTTCTTCGATTAACTGTTCACGGGAAAAGGTTTTGCCAACATAGCTTGCAAATGTAAATAATAGCTCGAATTCCTTTAAACGAAGTAGAATCGTCTCGCCGTTCATCTCCACTTCATGTGTGTGGCGATTCAGTTTGACGTTACCGGCCTCTACAACTTGAGAAAGGGAAATACGATATCTTTTTAAGATTGACTTAACACGTACAATTAGCTCGGCAGGCTCAAATGGCTTCACGAGATAATCATCCGTCCCTAAATGAAAGCCTTTGATTTTTTGAGAGGTTTCTCCTTTAGCTGTTAGCATAAGGATTGGTAGATCTGTATTGAATGAACGTATTTCCTCACATAATGCCCAGCCATCCATGTTGGGCATCATAATGTCCATCACGACCATATCGACTTTTTCAGTGTCTAATTTGGACAGTGCATCAACACCATCGATAGCCTCAATCACCTCTAAGCCCTCATTTTGCAGAAACACTTTTACCAATTCTCGAATATGTGCATCATCATCCACCACTAATAGTTTTGTCATTTCAACAAACCCCTTTATTCAACGTCTTTAATGCGTAATTGCTGTATGGCAAACTCACGATACATAGCATGTGTTTCAAAGAGTGTTTCGTGTGTGCCACAGCCAGTAATATGCCCTTTCTCAATAAATAATATTTTATCGGCATCTACCACTGTCGATAAACGGTGCGCAATGACTAATGTTGTGCGCCCTTGCATTAAGTTGTCTAATGCTTTTTGTACATAAATTTCTGATTTACTATCTAAGCTCGATGTGGCTTCATCCAGCATTAATATTTGCGGATTACGTAACAGCGCCCTTGCAATAGAGATACGCTGACGTTGTCCACCTGAAAGCTTGATGCCTCGTTCTCCAACTTCTGTGTCAAACTTGTCTGGAAGCTCATTAATAAATTGATCTGCATAGGCCATTTTAGCCACTTTTTCTAGTTCATCATCTTGCACTTTACGGTCTATACCATAGCAAATATTTTCTCGAATCGTTCCTGAGAGCAGGGCACTTTCCTGCGCCACATAGCCGATTTGACTGCGCCAAGAGTGGAGTGAGAAAGTTTCGATTGGTGTATCTCCTAGTGTGATACTGCCGTTCGTAGGCTGATAGTATCGTTCTAGCAAAGAAAATGTGGTTGTTTTACCGCCACCACTTGGTCCTACGATGGCTGTTACTTTGCCTGGCTCAATTGTGAAGTTAATATCGGATAAAATAGGCTCTTCACCATAAGAAAAGTCAACATTTTTAACATAAATGGGTTGGTCTACTTTTTCTACAGTTAAGCCTTCTTCAATATGTTCTTCCTCATATTCAAGTAATGCACTAATTCGTTCTGTAGCCCCCATTGCTTTTTGCAGTTGGGTAAAGAACATCGTCAATTGTGTCATCGGCATAATGATTTGGATCAAATATAAAATAAATGCTACCATATCGCCAGCCGTCAGCTCTCCAGAGGAAACACGGACACCACCATAGCCAATAATAGCTACAAGCACTGACATTAAAACAAATGAAATAAGTGGTGAAATCAGTGCGTGGATTTTCGCTTCTTTTAAGCCGAATGTAAAGAGATTTGTAATGCCTTTTTTTCCACGCTCATATTCAATTTGCTCAGCATTCGAGGCCTTTACTAGGCGTGTTTCAGGTAATACTTGATTTAATACAGACGTAAACTTCGCTGTTTCATCTTGCATCCCTTTTGAAATCACAAACATGCGTCTACCTAGCAGCATTAAAATGACCATTGCTAGTGGTACGGCAATTAGCATGACTAACGTCATTTTCCAATCTAAAAATAGAAGAATGATGATAGAACCTATAATGGAAATAACGCCAGATAAACAGTTTGCTAAATGCTCTGTTATAAGCTCTTTCACAACCCCTGTGTCATTCGTAACACGACTCAATGTTTCGCCTGTATCATGTTCATCATAATAGGGGATTGGTAAATGCAACAGCTTTCGCCATAACTGATCGCGTAATTTTGCCACAACATGATGCCCAACGCGATTTAAATAATAGATGGATAATCCACTAGCAATAGCTTGTGCGATAAAGGCAATCCCCAATACAATGATTTGCCAATAATTAAGTGATTCTAACGAAAAGCCATCCACTAATTGTTTTGTAAATAATGGAACAATAAATCCTACACCCGTCGTTGCTAAACTCATCACTAAAGCGATGACAAGTAGCCAAATCGGTGGTTCAGCTCGTTTTACTAATTGTATAAAACGGCGCCAATCTTTTTGTTTTGTTGTATCTTTTGATGTCTCTTGCAAAGAAATAAGCCTCCTTCATTGTCCGAAAACAATGTATTTCGTTTCTATGGCTTTACTATAGCATGCGTTTATGAACTGAATATGAAATGAATGGTCATCAAAAAAGGTGATGCGTTTATCACCTTTGATGCTAGTCTGCGAATTCATCGTGGTATAAAGACTTACCAAGCAAGCGATAGATTCTCAAGGCTAGTTGGATTTGTAAGAGTTCCTCATAGCTTTTTAAATCGGTTTTTAAAATTTCTTTAATCTTTTCGATTCGATAAATTAATGTGTTGCGATGGATAAACATTTCCTTGGCTGTTTCACTTATATTCATATGATTAATAAAGTAATTTTCTAATGTAATTAGGTAGCTTGTCCCATGTAAAAGATCGTGCTCAAAGACAGTGCCCAAGCTTTCTAAGAAAAAGTCCTTGAGCTGCACTTCGTTAATATTCGAATCTAAAAAATGATAGATGGAGTGATCCGCAAAATGAGCTACAGCTCCACGTTCTTCGAAGCGATGCATAAGACGTAGTGCTTCATGTGCCTCTGCAAAGCTTTTATGAACAAATCGAATATGTTTATATTCTTTGCCAATTCCAATTAAGAAGGAGGTTTGGGTATGTTGCTGTACTAATAGTTGGAGAATGTTTTCTGCGTAGTGCTTTGTTTCATTGATCGTGAAATCTTGTTTGCCGTCCTGCTGTCCAACTAATAGGATGATTTGGTTGTTGCGATATAGGCACGTAATTTCTCCATTGATCGTACTAGAATGCTCATAAATTAAGTTCATACATTTTTTTGCAATATTATCGGACTCGTATTTTCGAGAAATTAAATCATGCTGGTTTTGAAGGTTTTCATGGCTAATAGAGATGACGATGCAATAATATTTATGGTTGATCTTTAAGCCGTGGAGATCACAAAGTGTTTGTAGCGTTTCAATCGAAGTGATTTTTCCAGTCAATAAATCATCAAAAAACTCCTGTTTAATTTTTAAACGTACACCCTCAATTTCCTTCTGTTTAATCCTTTCTAATGCCACGATCGTGGAGGCTTGCTCTAAAACGATGTAATCAAACTCATTCAGATCACGTACAGTTTGCCAAATGACAATATAGCCATAAATATAATTGGCAACTGCGACAGGGAGTATTCTACATTTCACTGCGATATCTTCTAATTGATAGATTCGTGTAATGGATTTTTGCATTTCATTGAGATCAATCGGGATAGTATCAATAAAATCCTTTGAAAACGTTGGACGATTCTTCTTTAGGTTGATCCCATAGGCAAGTGGCACTGGATTGGTATCAAGATCTGTATAATGCAGTAAATTCCAGTCATTATCTAAAAAGATAATTGGGTTATTAATTGTTTCGGCTAATTTTGAGGAAATGGATTCAATGCCTCCTCCTTCAAGTGCAACCTTAAATAGCGTATTGTGCATATCTAAAGATTTTCTATTTAATAGATCATAACCTCCTGATGCCTTTTCATTGATGATCGAGATGACCTTGGACAGGGTGTAATTATAAGGCAACTCTAATAACGGCAATCCATGTTGATTGGCAATATCGATCATGTTTTGAGGTGTTTTTTGTAAATAGCGCCTCATTTTGATGACGAGGCCTGCGCAATTGATTTTAGAGATTTCTTGGATGATTTTATTTTGTAATGCTTCATCGTCTTGGAAGATGTAACCGGTTGTTAATAATAATTCATTCGGTGTCAGCCAATCAAATGCATCGGGATTTTCGATAATGTTTACAAGTGCGATTTCATTGTGAATGCCTTGTTCGCCAGCAACAATTTTAATTCCTTCAAGCGCCTTTATGTCTAATATATCTTTGATTGTTAGCAAATGATTTCACTCCTTTGCCATAATCTTATCACAAAACATTGTACATATTGCCTAAATCATCTACATTCTTTTTGGTTTTGCTAAACAATGATATCTACGGCATAAGAGAATAAAATAAAGCTTGTAAGACGGAAATGTGAAAATAATAACATTCTCGCGGTTCATTTCCATTTAGTTGAAATGAACAATAGGTCGGAAAAATGGAGGTATGAAATTGGTAGATATGAATGTGGTCTCAGAATTTTTAACTGCAGCTGAAGCAGGGGATATTAACGCTCTGAAAGGTTATTTACAACAAGGTGTGGATATTAATTCTCGAAATAAGCGTAAGCGTACAGCAATTTTACTTGCTGCGATGAATGATCAATTAGAAACAGTAAAATTTCTAATTCAGGAAGGAGCAGATATCGACCTTCAAGATCAAATTTGTTTAAACCCATTTTTGTATGGATGTATTAACGGAAAGTTAGAGCTTGTGAAAATGATGCTACAAGCAAACACAGATTTAGAGCGTTTAACACGCTTTGGCGGTGTCGGTATTCATCCAGCAAGTGAGAAGGGCTTTGTAGAAGTAGTTCGTGAGCTTGCAACGACTACAGATATCAATGTCAACCATACAAATATTTGTGGCTGGACACCGTTGATTGAAGCCATCCTTCTAAATGATGGTGGAGAAAAGCAACAGGAAATTGTTCGTCTATTAGTTGAACATGGTGCAGATACACAATTAGTGGATCAATACGGAGTGACGCCATTAGCGATGGCTAGAGAAAAGGGATTCACTGAAATTGAAAAAATTCTACTAGAAGCAGGGGCAAAATAGTAGTACTCCTACGACATAAAGAGGTGTACATATGATACATGCCAAATCTGGTGATGATTATTTTCTTCAACAAATGGTGGCAACGGCGTTTACTGGAACGGTCCATAGTGTGTTTCAACATGCCTTAAATATTCAGAGAGATGGTAATGGTGAAATTTTCACACTTGCTACGAAGGCAATGGATCGTGCACCCAATACACTTGTCATTGATCTCGATACGTTCGATCACCTGGACATTCATCAATATGACAGGGTATTGGTTCGCCATAATCAACTTTTAATAGAAGAAAAATTACAAATAGCAATTCACACAGCCACTCGTTGGCAATGTCAGCTACCTATTTATCCATTAAATCGTACAAGTTTAAGAATGAATATGAGCAGTGTGAAACAATTCATTGATTTACAAGGCAAAGGTGGCGGCATAAAACGTAATGATTCACCCGTCAATGAATTTGAAGCGGAGACATCGAGATTGCTACAGCAGCGTACCACTTTGCTTTATGAGGAAATATTGAATCAACGTTTGGATCGCTTTCAGGCATATGCTGCTGATTTAGTCGGCTTGGGGCCAGGACTTACACCATCAGGGGATGATTTTTTAGTAGGGTTATTTGCTGTCATTCACTTAGAAAATAGTCCGTGTTCTATTTATAAACCATTGTGTGAAAGCGTCATCAAAATGATTCAGCCTTTAACCAATGAGATTAGTTATACAACATTGAAGAAGGCAGCATATGGACAAGTAAGGGAGTCCATCTGTTCATTCATACACGCCATTTTATATGGTACAGAAGCGGAATCGATTGAGGCTCTGAGAAAGGTGCTTGCTATTGGCTCCTCCTCAGGAACAGATATTGCCTTAGGGCTAATAAGTGGCTTAGAAGCCAATATAAAATTAGGAGGATAAAGATGAGTATTAAAGTCGTAATTAAGCGCAACACATATTTTGATTCAGTGTCATTGATGTCACTATCAACAAAAGCGAATCAAATTGAAGGCGTTGAGCAAGCAATTATTGGTATGGGTACAGAAATGAACAAAGGGGTCATTCGCAATGTTGGTTTGATGACGCCAGAAGTGGAAGAAGCAACAGCAGGGGACTTAATGATTATTGTCAAAACTACTAGTGCGGATCAAACAGAAAGCGCTTACCTAGCAGTTGAAGAATTACTAACAAATAAAAATAAAGCACAAGCAAAAAGCGATATTAAATATGCAACGATAGATTCTGCTGCACAAGGTATCCCTGATGCAAACTTTGCGGTCATTTCTGTCAATGGTGCATTTGCCGTTCGTGAAGCACGCAAAGCACTTGAAAATGATCTACACGTGATGCTGTTCAGTGATAATGTGAGCGTTGAAGACGAAGTAGAATTAAAAACGTTAGCACATGAAAAAGGTCTATTAATGATGGGGCCAGACTGTGGTACGGCCATTATTGGTAATACAGGTCTTTGCTTTGCCAACGCTGTGAGAAAAGGCAATATCGGTATCGTAGCGGCATCTGGTACAGGTAGCCAAGAGGTAAGTGTTCGTATTCATGACTTCGGTGGTGGAATCACACAACTGATCGGTACTGGCGGAAGAGATTTAAGTAAAGAAGTAGGCGGCATTATGATGCTTGATGGCATTAAAGCACTAGATGCGGATGAAGCGACAAAAGTGATCGTTCTAGTATCGAAGCCACCTGAAGCAAGTGTTGAGAAAAAGGTGCTCGCACAAATCAAAGAATGCAGCAAACCAGTAGTGGTTTACTTTATCGGTGGTAATGAAGAGGCGGTAGTGGCAGCTGGTGGACAATTTGCTAAAACATCGAAAGAAGCAGCATTAAAAGCAGTCTTACTAGCAGGTATTGATGAAGCAGGCATTAACAAACGTGCACTTAACATTCCATTAGTTGAAGAGGTCCGTGCAAAACTAGCACCAGAACAAAAATACATTCGTGGGCTATTCTGTGGCGGTACGCTTTGTGATGAATCTATGTATCTAGCGATGGAAAAATTCGATAACGTTTATAGTAACATCCAGAAAAATCCTGATTTCTTATTGAAAGATATCAATGTGAGTCAAGAACATACGTTCATTGACTTCGGTGATGATGATTTTACAAATGGTAAACCACATCCAATGATCGATCCATCTTCTCGTATTGACCGTTTCTTACAAGAAGCAAAAGATCCGTCAGTTGGTGTCATTGTGATGGACTTCGTATTAGGCTTTGGCTCTCATGAAGACCCAGTTGGCGTTATGCTTCCTGCTATGATTGAAGCAAAACAATTAGCTGAAAAAGAAGGCAGACACTTAGAAATCATTGGGTATGTCCTTGGAACTGATTTAGATACGCCAAACATAGATGAGCAAGTGAAAAAATTAATTGATGCTGGTGTTACACATGCAAGCAGTAGTACAAATGCTGGATTACTTGCTAGAGAAATGGTGTTGAAAGGAGAAAATCATGAGTAAGATTAATGAACTTTTTACAAGTAAAATTAACGTAATTAACGTAGGTATTGAACTTTTTAAAGATGATATTTTAGCACAAAATGCAAGTGCTACACACCTAGAGTGGTCACCACCAGGTGGAGGTAAGCCAGAAATTATTGCAGCATTAAACAGAATCGATAAAGCAGAACTTGCTGAAAAAATTGAAGCAGCAAACCGTCTTGCAGTTGAAAAAATTGTGAACTCTCAACCCGTGCTGATTGGTTTTGATCAAGCCATCAATGTTGTGCCTGGCATGACGAAAAAAACAATTTTACACGCAGGACCACCCATTACGTGGGAAAACATGAATGGCCCAATGCAGGGCGCTGTTATGGGTGCACTTGTATTCGAAGGATTAGCAAAAGACTTAGAAGAAGCAGCAGAGGTAGCGGCTTCGGGAGAAATTACATTCTCACCTTGTCATGAGCATAATGCCGTTGGTTCAATGGCTGGTGTAACATCTGCTTCGATGTTCATGCACATCGTTGAAAATAAAACGTATGGCAATATCGCCTATACAAACTTAAGTGAGCAAATGGCAAAAATCTTACGTATGGGTGCCAACGATGATAGCGTTGTTGAGCGATTAATATGGATGCGTGATGTGTTAGGGCCAATTTTACGTGATGCAATGAAATTAAATCAAGACGGCATCGATCTACGATTAATGCTTGCACAAGCACTTCACATGGGCGACGAATGTCATAACCGTAATAATGCAGGTACAAGCTTATTAATTCAAGCACTGACACCATATATCTTAGAAACAGATTACCCTGTTGAACAGAAGCGAGCAGTATTCGATTTCGTGGCAAGTAGTGATTATTTCTCAGGTCCTACATGGATGGCCTGCTGTAAATGTGCATTAGATGCTGCACATGGAATCGAATATAGTACAGTCGTGACAACAATGGCACGTAACGGTGTAGAATTTGGTGTTCGTATTAGTGGCATGGCAGGTAATACATGGTTTACTGGCCCTGCACAAAAAGTAATCGGACCGATGTTTGCTGGCTATAAACCAGAGGATTCAGGTCTTGATATTGGGGATAGTGCTATTACAGAAACATACGGTATTGGTGGTTTCGCAATGGCTACTGCACCAGCAATCGTTGCTTTAGTAGGTGGAACAGTAGATGAAGCAATTGGTTATTCTCGTAAAATGAAAGAAATTACAACGACAGAAAACCAAAATATTACCATTCCATTATTAAACTTCATGGGAATTCCTACAGGTATTGATATTCGTAAAGTCATCCAATCAGGTATTCTTCCAATTATTAATACAGCTATCGCACATAAAGAGGCTGGAATTGGTATGATTGGTGCTGGTATTACGAATCCTCCAATGGAAGCTTTTGAAAAAGCATTAATCACAATTAGTGAGAAGTGGGCTTAAGCCCACTTCCTATAAGTAGGAGGAGCTTTATATGGAACACGCTAAAATTGAACAGTCCAATCAAGACTATAGAGCACTTGGCTATTCGGAAGAACTTTTACCAAAAGGTCCTCAGGAAAGAGACTGGGGAATCTTTAACTACATTACCGTGTGGATGGGCGCAGTTCACAATATTATGTCTTATATGACGGTTGCAGGATTTTTTGTCTTAGGATTATCAGTTAATCAAGTTTTCTTAGCCATTATGCTTTCAGCAGTGATTGTCTCAGCAGGCTATTGCTTAAATGGATATTCTGCCTCTAAATATGGTATTCCATTTGCCATATTACTAAGAGATTCATTTGGAGTGAAAGGCTCTATTATTCCAGCATTATGTCGAGGATTGATTGCTGGGGTTGTATTCTTTGGTACGACAACAGTTGTGGGCGCTCAATCCCTTAATGTATTATTTGCAAGATTCATTCCGAACTATATGTCTATTGGTGGAGACTTCACTATTTTTGGCTTAGATGTTCCGACAATGATTTCTTATATTATTTTATGGGTCATTACAGTTTTACTATTTTTAGGCGGCATGGATATGCTAACAGTCTTCGGTAAATATTCATCACCGATTGTTTATATTTTCATTATTGGCGCAGCTATTTGGGCAATTAATATTGCTGGAGGAATCGGGCCCATTTTAGAATATAAGCCTTCTACAACAATGGAAAGTCCATTGGTCTTTATTGCCTGTGTGAGCGCATTGGTGTCAAACTGGGCGGGTCCAGTTGTAAATATTGCAGACTTTACGCATCGAGCTAACTCGCCAAAAGCAATGATTTATGGCTTATCCATTGGTATGATCGGCTCGTATCTCTTATTTGCGATTACTTGTATTAGTTTAATAGCAGGGACAGAAATTGCTTTCGGGCAACCAATTTTTAATATTGTAGACGCTATTGATAAAATTCAAAATCCATTTTCTGTAATTGTATTAATTTTAGCTTTAAATGTAGGCGCAACAGCTTTTGTAGTTTTCGGTAACTTATTACCATCGGGATTACAAATGACAACTTTATTCCCCAAAGTATTTACTGTCAAAACAGCAGGTATTTTAACAGCGATTATTGGCACAATCATTTTGCCTTGGAAACTCGTATCGAGTACAGAAACGTTATTTTTCTTCTATAGTTTTATAGGCTCTATGTTTGGACCCATCGCAGGTATTATGTTGTCTAGCTTCTTTATCGAGCGTAAAAGACGTTTAGATTTATCCGTAATTTATGTGGAAGAAGGGAGCAATGGGGCTTATAAATCTGGCTATAATATCGTAGCATGTATCGTCCTTTTGATCAGCTTCCTTTTACCGATGTCAGGTGCTTTCCTGAAAGGTGTGCCGTTCTTAGTACAGCTAAATAACTTTGCTTTCTTTAGCGGACTGATCGTGTCATTCATTTTATATACGTTGTTATATAAATTTAATCAGCAAAATGTTCAAAATAGTGTAGAAAAAGAAGTAGGGGTGTAGTTGTGAATAAATTAGTAATTGTAGCAATCGGCGGTAACTCGTTGGTAAAAGATAGTGGAAGCGAATCCATTCAAAGTCAGCAAGAGGCAGTTGCTCAAACTGTCGAACATATTGCGGATATGATTCAGGAAGGTTATAAAGTGGTTGTCACGCATGGCAATGGCCCACAAGTTGGTTTTACTTTACAACGAAGTGAAATTGCTAATGAGGTATCGGGCATGCCAGCAATTCCCTTAGTAAACTGTGTAGCTGACACACAAGGTGGAATTGGCTATTTGATTCAACAAGCATTAATTAACGAGCTGGCTAAACGTCAAATTGATAAAAAAGTAGTCAGTGTGATTACACAAGTTGAAATCAATGAAAATGATCCAAACTTTATTAACCCCACAAAGCCAGTTGGTTCATTCTTTACTAAGGAGCAAGCCGAGGAGATGTTAGTCGAGCATCCTGATTGGAAAATGGTAGAGGATTCGGGGCGTGGCTATCGTCGTGTTGTGCCTTCCCCAAAACCAATTGATATCGTGGAAAAAGACGCAATTAAATCATTAATTGACAATGATTATGTCGTGATCGCTGTAGGCGGTGGTGGAATTCCAGTTGTTAAAAAAGAAAACAATGTCTATGAGGGTGTAGATGCAGTAATTGACAAAGACTTTGCAACAAGTCTATTAGCTGCACAAGTAAATGCAGACTCATTAATTATTACGACGGGTGTTCCTCGTGTGTTTATTAACTTTGGAAAACCTGAGCAACAAGCACTTAAAGAAATTACAGTCGAAGAAACAAAGCAGCATGTTCAAGATAATCAGTTCCCGCCAGGCAGTATGCTACCAAAAATCGAAGCAAGCTTAAGCTTCTTAGAAAATGGTGGTCATCGAGTGATTATTACAAACCCTGAAAGTCTAAAAGAAGCGATTAATAATCAGGCTGGTACTCATATTATTAACTAGGAGGAATCACGGTATGGATTACATTCAACTAGCTGTTGATAAAACAAAAGAAGGTATCAATCAAAATATTGGTGGACCATTTGGTGCAACGATTGTAAGAGGAGATGAAATCATCGCTGTTGTAGGCAATACAATGATGCGTGATACAGACATCACTGCACATGCAGAAATAGTAGCCATTCGTGAAGCCTCTAAAAAGCTTGGCACAATGGATTTATCGGATTGTGTCATCTACGCTACATGTGAACCATGTCCAATGTGTGTTGGCGCAATCATTTGGTCGGGTATTAAAGAAGTCCATTATTGTAATACAGCAGAAGATGCTCATGTACATGGCTTCTCTGATATGCATTTACGTGATTACTTAACAGGTAAAGATAAAAGTGTGCTGAACATGAAAAAAATTGAAACGACTGAAGAATGTGATGCATTGTTCCATCATTTCAATGACAAAATGGCGAATAGTAAATAGATTGCAGCAGTCATATACTGCTTAAGTCTTTCCGACAAATTAGAGCAGGGATCTCGTTATAGAGAATCCCTTTTCTAATTTTCAACCAAAAAGGTGTAAAATAATTGGTACAATGAAAAAAATGCTATGAAAAAGTACATTTGGTCTGATTTTCATCTTCGTAATGCTTAAGAAGGAGCTGTTTACATGATCTATAAAGAACGTTATCAACAATTACTAGATAAAATGAATCAATATAATTCAGGCGAGAAAGGGATTACGAGAGTTGCCTATACGAATGAAGAACAGGCTTGTTTACATGCCTTTATTCGTTTATGTAAAGATGAAAATCTTCAAATTCATATTGACTATTGTGGAAATCTTATTGCTCGAAGAGAAGGCAGTGTGCCAGGATTGCAGCCTGTTGTCATGGGATCCCATTTAGACACTGTCTATCAAGGCGGTAAATATGATGGCGTTGTTGGTGTAACCGCTGCCCTAGAAGTCATTAAGCGATTAAACGAGCGATCTATTGTGACAGAGCATCCAATTGAAATTATCGCCTTTGCCTGTGAGGAGTCTTCAAGATTTGGTGTGTCGACAGTAGGAAGTAAAGCAATGGCAGGTCTAATCGATAAAGAAAAATACCGCCATTTAGTTGATCGAGATGGTATTACGATGGAGCAGGCTTTTGCTCATTGTGGACTTGATTTTAGTAGTGTTGATCAAGCAACAAGAGTAGAGGAAGGATTCCATGCCTTTTTTGAATTGCATATTGAACAAGGACCATTGCTTATTAACTATGAGAAGAAAATAGGTATTGTAACAGGGGTAGCAGCACCAGTTCGCTTATTAATGAAGTTAAACGGAAAAGCATCCCATTCAGGCACGACCCCAATGAATATGAGAAAGGACGCTCTTTTAGGAGCATCCGAATTGGCATTAGAATTGGAAAAAGCAGCGATAGCAGAGCAGGAGTTTGGTACTGTGGCAACAGTAGGGATACTAGAGGTTGTGGCAGGCTCGATGAACGTAGTTCCAGGTGAAGTGGAGTTAACTGTAGATATTCGATCATCCTCTGTGGAATCGAGAGAACGTGTCCTTCAGCATTTTTATACTGTTATTGCAAACGTTCAACAAAAGAGACAGCTTACGATTGAATACAATGTCATTAGTTCAGAGGAGCCTGTCCTACTTTCTCCAAATCTAATGCAAGATCTAGAAACGATTTGTGTAGAAAAGAAACTCTCCTATCAATATATGCAAAGTGGGGCAGGTCACGATTCTATGAATATGACGAGGCTCGGACCAGTTGGCCTTATTTTTATCCCTTCTGTGGATGGTTTAAGTCATCATCCGGATGAACATACAGCGCTTGAAGATGTATTAATAGGAATCGATGTATTAGAGGCTGTTGTTCTAAAATATGCTTCAGTTAGCTAATTTGCATTTGTCATCTGAAAATCTACGTTTATTGCTAACGTAATGATTCATAAAGGCAAAAATCGATTTCATAATAAAAAGACGACCTTCCTTGTTAGAAAGTCGTCTTTTTCATATGTGCATGATGCATTTACTTCTGATTCCCAATTTTTAGTTGAATCAGAATCATCACGATGACGATAACAATCATGCCAATAATGGCAGTTGTAAAATTGCCTGTGAAATCTCGAACAAGACCGACAAAGAAGGGACCAAATGCAGCAAATACAAAGCCAACTGATTGTGTCATGGCAGCTAAGAAGCTGGCCTCGTGAGTATCTTTGGCCTCATCAATAGGTAGTGTTAGCCCTAATGAGAATAGCCCACCTGCACCAATACCAATCAGAATACTGCTTAGCCAAGGATTATAAGAAAACAGAAGCATCAATAAACCGATTAATTCTAATGATGAACTGCCTACTAGCCATACAGCTCTATGCTGAAAACGGTTATTTAATATAGGCACTAAAAACGTAGCGGGCATTTGGGCAACTGTTAATAGTGTCAGCATCAGCCCAGCTTCGTGTTTGCTATAACCTAAATTTTCAGCGATTGGGGGTAACCAAGCCATAATGGTATAAAACATAAAGGCCATTAAGCCAAAAAAGCCTGTTAAAAGCCAAGCCCTTTGATTCATTAACATTTGCTTCACAGTTATGCTCGTACTAGGTGAATTCGCGACTGTTGCCGTAACTGTTTTCTGTTCAAGGGGCTTCCACCAAAAGAATAAAGCGATTAAAGCAAGAATAGCCCAGGAGGCAGCAGAAACTTGCCATGAATGAAAAAGATTACTTAAGGGAATAGAAAGCCCTGAACCAAGTGCAGCTCCTACTACAAGTGCTAGCGAGTAAATACCCACTACACGAGAAGGGTTCGCAAATTTCTCCTTAATATAGCCTGATAATAATGGTCCCACGATAGCAATGCCAATGCCTGATAACAAGGCCGTTAACAGCATGACCCAGGCAGTATAAGCAAAATATCTGGCAGCTGTTGCTAGTCCAATAAGAATAAGAGAGTAAGCAATAGCTCGCTCAATGCTCCAACGATTGGCTAGTTTGATTGCAAAAGGTGCAAATAAGCCCATACAAAGTACAGCCAAAGAAGTGATTAAACTGGCCGTAGCCGCACTCATATGTAAAGCCTCACGAATAGTCCCTAATAAAGGGGACACCGAAGTAATAACAGGTCGTAAATTAAAAGAAGCTAAAATAATAGCGATAATTGGTACGATTTTACGTTTTATATTCATTGTCTTTCCACTCCGTCATATCAAATAAATAATAAGTCCAAATTGAAGTCTATACTAACTAGAATGATTGAACAATACTATTATTACTATTACAATAATAGTTACAAACTATGATGGGTGTGATCGTTATGGAAATAAGGCATTTGCATTATTTTATGGCAGTCTATGAGGAGCTACATTTTACAAAAGCTGCTGAGAAACTAGGCATCGCTCAGCCAACATTAAGTCAGCAAATACGTGTGCTTGAGGATGAGCTAGGTATGCCATTGTTCGATCGGATTGGCAAAAAAATTGTTGTGACGGAGGCGGGCTCACTATTATTTAGCTATACTTCAGAGGTATTGAATACATTACAAAATGTTAAAGATTCTATTAAAGATTTACAGGCGCTAGAAGGGGGGCAAATACGTATTGGCATTATGCCCTCTGATCTTGACTATCGGATCACACAGCTAGTTATTGATTTCCATCAAAAATTCCCAAAGGTAAAATTAAAGATACTTGCTTCAATCGATATTATGCGGCAGGTGCTTGAAAATGAAGTGGATATCGGCATTGGGACGAATGTAGAATCAGATGATCGTTTGGTTATTATTCCTTTATGTAGAGAGGAATACGTATTGACTGTTTCAAAGGAGCACCCATTGTCAAATCAAACAGCGATCTCAATTGCTGAATTAGAAGACCTTCCTATGGTGATGTATCCAGAAGGTTTTCTTGGTAGAGAGGTTGTAGAAGAGGCTGTAAAAAAGCATGGTTTTCAACTCCATTCTATTCTTGAGACAAGCTCTGTCACGTCCATCATGAATCTTGTTCGAGCCAATATTGGTGTGACGGTGCAGCCTTATCCGTTACTCCAACAAATGAATGATCCTACTTTGTGTAGTATACGGATTTCAAATGGTGCACCAAGCCGTAGCTTATCGATTATTTACCGTGTAGATCGCTATGTCAGTCAGGCAACAACAGCTATGATTGAGCAAATTAAAGATTATTTCAAAGGCTAGTACGAATAAAATAAGGGAGGTATAAAAATAAGTTCCTTTTTTTGGAGCGTTCACATATACTATTTATAAACCGACAGTCAGTCTATTTTTGTAGGGCAAGTCAAAAAAGCTTGTAAAGCCTCAACTTGTGCCTACATTTTTTTTACACAAATGATGACCGACTGTCGGTCTATTTATATAAAGGGGTGGTCAGTATATGGAAATGCTAGTCAAAGAAAAGGGCTTTTCGAAAGATTTCATCATTATGGTAGTTGGTCAGATTATTTCTATTTTGGGCTCTGCGCTTTTAAGATTTGCTCTTTCACTTTTTGTTTTAGACATAACGGGGCGGGCAGATCTTTTTGCCGTGCTTTTTGCTATTTCAAGCCTACCTATTTTACTTACGCCATTTGGTGGTGCTATAGCAGATCGTTTTAATCGGCGTAATTTAATGGTCCTATTTGATTTTGTCAGTAGCGGCATTGTGTGGATGTTTTTTATTGGATTACTAACAGACAATCATTCAGTGCTATGGATTGGCTTGGTCATGGTGCTACTATCATTTATTAGTGCGATGTACACGCCAGCTGTAATGGCGAGTATCCCGCTGTTGGTTAGCGACCAGAAGCTTGAGCAGGCCAATGGAATCGTCAATGGGGTGCAGGCATTAGCAGGGGTGACAGCACCTGTACTTGGAGGTATTTTATATGGAATTCTAGGTCTCAAAACTCTTGTCATAGTGAGTGGTTTATTATTTTTCTTTACGGCTATTGTAGAAATGTTTATGACAATCCCATTTGTAAAACGTAGCTATGATGGTCATTTGGTACCGACATTACTCAAAGACATGAAAGAAGGTTTTACTTTTGTCGTGAAGCAAACATTTATTTTAAAATGTACGCTACTTGCTGCTTTATTGAATTTATTATTGACACCACTATTTATCGTGGGTGTGCCTATTATTCTTCGTGTCACGATGAAAAGTAGTGATACATTATATGGAATAGGAATGGGCATTATTGATTTTGCGACGATTTTAGGCGCGTTAACGATGGGTTATTTTGCTCAAAAGCTGCGCATTCACACCCTATACATTTGGGTGTTAGTGTCAGCCTTTTTGGTAATTCCAATGGCTATGGCTGTATTTCCTAACACACTTCAAATTGGCTATTATCCCTCCTATACTCTATTTATTGGTTGTGCTCTTGTCATTGCGATGATGATGACAATCATCTCTATTTACGTGATGACGCTTGTCCAAAAGGATACGCCGAATGAGCAATTAGGGAAGGTTATGGCGATTATGATGGCCGTATCACAATGTATGGCACCGCTTGGGCAAATGGGGTATGGATTGCTATTCGAGTTCTTTCAAGACAACATCTATGTACCAGTCCTTATGATCTCTGTGTGTGTATTATTATTAGCGTTCGTAACGAAAAGACTATGGCGATTGGAGGCTAAATAATTTGCTAGGACAAAGAAAACCACCTTTTCATTGGTAGTTTTCTTTGTAAAGCAATCGTTAGTTAAAATCTTCTTGTTCTACGACGAGGCCGATGCCTGCTAGTAGGAATATTGGTAGGAATGGTTGGGAACAGTAGCGGTGGCATGTGCTGTGTATTATCTCCAATATGAACAGCAATCGATTCCTCTTGAATAGGAGAGGCTTCCTTTTCTTCCTCATGTGATGAGTGTTCTGCCGCATGTAATAGTGGTGCTGGCGATTCGCTATGATGGGTAGTACTTGTAGTGCTAGTAGGATTTGTGGGAGCGGTTGTTTCTTGATGTGACGCTGAATGTTCTACTTCTGCATGCGGCTGCTGGACAGCATGGACGTCTTTCATGACGAGAATTGGTCGCATCATATCATGATCCTCATGCTCCAGGAAGTGACAATGCCACATATAATTTCCGATATGATCTTTCCAATGCATAATAATTTTCGTAACCTTTCCAGCATCAGCTTTCACCGTATCCTTCCACCCTCGTTCATAGTTTCGCGGTTCTTCAGGCGGTCCTGTAAATTGTACGATGCCTTCATTTTGATAGATCTCTAAATCAAAGGGCCTTCGTTCCAGAATTTTAAATTGAATAAGATGTAGGTGAATAGGATGGATAAAAGGCGTCGCATTAATAAAGTTCCAGATTTCCACACTATCTAAAGATGGTTTTTCTGTTGCTGGGTCATGGTACATACGATCATTTAATAGTAACATAGGTCGCCCAAACTCATCAGTGGTCGCTGTCAGTGGCAGTTGTCTGTCGATATGTGCGTGGTGTGGATGTAGGTCCATAGAAACGGCAAGTCTTTCTGGAATTTCACTTGTATCTTCACATTTTAAAGGCAGAGTTACTCGAAACTGCATAATCACATTTGTATGTTCATCACTGAAATCAGTATCAGTATTAAGTAAGGTGATCTCCTGTCCAGCACAGCTTGAGAAATCGATAATGACATCTGTGCGTTCAGCTGGCAGCAACTCGACAGATTGGATAAGTTGTGGAGCTGCTAAAAACCCCCCATCTGTACCAATTTGAAACATTGGTTGACTATTTGACAGGCCGATGACATAGCCTCTGCGATTGGAGCCATTTAGAAACCGAAATCTATATTTACGTGGCTCAACATTTAAATAAGGCCATAGTTTTCCGTTAACCACTATCGTATTGCCAACAAAGCCTGGTGTGATAGAGGGGTGAACGGGAACTGGGAATGGTGGTTCATCAGGATAAAACAATGAGCCATCCTCGTTAAACGATTTATCTTGTATTAAAATCGGATATTCATAGTCTCCACATGGTAAATTGGAACGTTCCTCAAGTGCATCCCTCAGTAAATAAAAGCCTGCTAATCCTGCATAGACATTTAAACGTGTTAAAGCCATGGCATGGTCATGATACCACATGGTAGTGCCCGGCTGATGATTCGTATATTCATGTATTTCCTTATTAAATTTTGGACCAGTATGCCGATAGTCTCTTGTGTACCATGCTTCTGGATGACCATCACTTTGCCAATCCACATTGGCACCATGTAAGTGAGTGACGGTCCTCACTTCTTTTGAATCGTTGGCGGCATGAAGCGTAAAATCTACTGGCAAAAAGTGCTGTAAGGGCAGCTGATTTTTATATTTCACGTAGATAGTTTTGTCTTTAGAAGCTTCAATGGTTGGTCCTGGATAAAGCCCATTGTATCCCCAAATTAATGAGTTTGGAAAATGCTTATGAAAACGATGCTGGCCTTCCATCATAACCAATTCGTAATAATCATTCTTTTGTTGCCCTCTACTGTATTTGGGTTTAGCGATCATTGGTTTTGGGAGTTCATCTACAAATTTTGGAATCGTTGCTGGGTCAGAGGGGTTAATTTGCATACTCACAACATCACGTCCCTTTTCAATACTTAAAATGGCTAATTATCTCATCATATGGGTAAAAACAATAGGTAACGAGGACAAAAATGGAGAAAAATGTGTAAAGACATAAAAATTTTAGCTACAGATTATTGTTGGAATAAGATGATTCATTTTGAAAGCAAATTGATGTAAGATTTTAGAACAATCACCACAAGCGATTTTTGCAATATAGGTAATAGTTGGTATCTTACGAAAAAGGCGGACGAAGTGAATAAATATGTCTTATAATTGAGAAAGCACAAAGTAAATTGGATGATATAGGGCATGGAGAAGTGGTGAAACGGTGGAATTAACATTAGAAGAATTAAATAAAACGATTATGGAGATGCGCACAAAGGGGTATTTAATAGAAGCGCTAAAGCTAGCTGATCAAGGACTTTTAGTCGCATTAGAGAGCAATAACTATCCATATGTATTGGATTTGTATTATCAAAAAATATTAGTTCATCATTCTTTAGGTGACACATTAAGCATGGTCAGCCTTATCCATGATTATGAAGCCATTTGTCAAAATTATGGTACGACTAAAGATTTAATGCATTATCATTTAGTGATGTCCTTAATCTATGATTTAGTGGGTATCCGTGAAAAAACGGTGGAGATGACGAAAAAATCTATCGCCTATGCACAGGAGCTACAAGATCCAATCATGCTTGTTCGTTGTCATAATAATTTATGCTATCTAGAGGTAGAGAAGGGCTGCACAAAGGAAGCACTTCAAGCAGGGCTATTAGCTAAAGCGTATAATAAATCCCTATCTAGAACAATGCCTGATTTAGCAAAATTACATGATATTCGTATTAATAATAATTTAGCAGATGTGTATATTTTAGAAGGAGATTTTTTGACGGGGAAGGCATTGCTCGACAGTACACTATCTTCTGACATTATTCAGCACCATAAACGCGAAAAAGTAGCGGCACTGTTTGGCTATGGTTTTTTATATGAAAAGCAGCAAAAGCTTGAAGAAGCCGTATCCTATTATAAACAAGCGATAGAACTTGCTCAATCCTATGGGGATAAGCCGATTACAAAAAAAGTGATGCGCTTACTGTTAAATGTATTGTATCAATTGGATTGGCGAGATGAAATTTTTGATGTACAGCGTGAATATATTGATCTCACAGAAAAAATGAGTGTTGCAAGTTTATTACAACAAGTAATGAACTTGGAATTTAAGCGTCAAAAAGAAAAGCTTGAGAAAAAAGCACATTATGATCCATTAACAGGTGTTTTAAATCGACATTTTTTAGACTATGAGGTACAGGAATGGCTGAATGCAGCGAAAATGACGCAATCCTATGTATGTATTACGGTACTGGATGTCGATTATTTTAAATTATTTAATGACACGCATGGTCATTTGTTTGGGGATATGATTTTACAGCTTTTAGCTAACAGCTTGAAGGATTTTTTACAGGATGAAGATGTGAAAATTATTCGTTATGGCGGAGATGAATTCATCATTTGTTTTAGGCATTCACAAAAGGACTATATCAAAACATTGGTCCATAACACACATGCCTATTTGCTCTCACTAAAGCTCGAACAAGAACAGCAAAGCTATCCTTTAAGGGTCAGTATGGGGGCTTGTGTGAATAATCAGAAAAACTATCAATACAAGGAGCTATTTGAGCAAGCAGATAGCTGTTTATACCAAGCAAAAGCGAATGGCCGTGCTAGCTGTGTGCTATACGAATTATCATAATTACTCGTTCCTATTTACATGGTTAAATAGGAATTTTTATTTTGATTTAGCCATGATATTTATTCCTAAAAAGAAGCGTTTTTTATCTGGAATGAAATTTACTGTAGTCATCATTTGAAAACGTTGTTCTAGCAACGTACAATATATGAAATTAAGAAACACCACAGTACAAAATTGTTGTATAATGTTGTGGTATGAGGAAAGAAAGCAGGTTGACAAAATGGAAAGCAAAATGAATGGTTACACAGTTATAGACACACACATGCATCAGCTATGTGTTATACCAAAACAGCTCGATGTGAAACATAAGGTGAATAGATGAAAAACTGGTTAATTTTCATTTCTGTCTTTATTGTTTCGTTGTCACTTGTCATTAGTATTTTAGTACTCTGGAAAGCCGAGGCTCCGTTCCGTTCAATTGAAGAGCAGGCTGAACAGTTGGCACTCGATGCCAAAGCCCTCGCAATTGTATCGGAGTCCTACACATATAATGGCAAACATTCGTATGTTACTGTGTTCGGGGTAGACGAATACGGTGATAAAAAAGCTGTCTTTGTTCCGACGAATCTAGACGAGGATTCCATTCAGGAAGTGTTAGTAGAAGATGGTATTACGGAAAAGCAAGCATTATCGGTTTTTAAAAATGAAGGAAATGTACAAAAAGTCCTCCACATGAAATTAGGCTATGAGGAGCCTGGCGCGGTTTGGGAAATTACGTATCTGAACGACCATGACCAGCTCAACTATGTCTATATTATGTTTAAGGATGGCGACTGGTGGAAGCGCATTACGAATTTATAAGAGGAGTAGATCCCGAATGAAAAATTTATTAGCAACACGTGTAAAAACTTTAACACCATCTTCAACTTTAGCGATTACTGCGAAAGCAAAAGCATTGAAAGAGCAAGGTATTGATGTTATTGGTCTTGGGGCTGGTGAACCAGACTTTAATACACCTCAAAACATTTTAAATGCAGCCATTGATTCAATGGAAAAAGGGTATACAAAATATACACCTGCTGGCGGACTTCCAGTTCTGAAAAAAGCCATTATTGATAAGCTTCAACGCGACAATAACCTTGCCTATCAGCCAAATGAAATCATTGTGGGTGTAGGGGCAAAGCATATTTTATACACGCTATTCCAAGTGATTTTAAATGAAGGCGACGAGGTTATTATTCCAATTCCTTATTGGGTGTCTTATCCAGAACAAGTGAAATTAGCTGGCGGCGTACCAGTATATGTTGAAGGTACACGTGAACAAAGCTATAAAATTACAGCGGATCAACTGAGAGCAGCTGTGACAGACAAAACAAAAGCCGTGATTATCAATTCTCCTAGCAACCCATCTGGCATGATTTATTCTCGTGAAGAGCTAGCAGAACTTGCTGCTGTTGCAGAAGAAAAAGATATTTTAATCGTGTCAGATGAAATTTATGAGAAGCTTGTATACAATGGTATTGAGCATTTTTCAATTGCACAACTTTCTGATGCAGTGAAAGCACGTACAATCGTTGTAAATGGTGTGGCAAAATCTCACTCTATGACAGGCTGGCGTATTGGGTATGCTGCAGGCGACGCAGACATTATTAATGCAATGACTGACCTTGCATCACACTCAACATCTAACGCGACAACAACAGCACAATATGCAACTGTGGAGGCTTATAATGGATCTCAAGATACAGTAGAGGAAATGCGTCAGGCATTTGAATCTCGTCTTGAAAAAATTTATCCACAGGTAAGTGCTATTCCTGGCTTCCATGTATTAAAGCCACAGGGTGCATTCTACTTATTACCAGACGTAGCAGAAGCAATGGCTCATACTGGCTATGATTCAGTAGATGCATTTGCTGCGGATATTTTAACAGAAGCAAACGTAGCAGTGATTCCAGGCTCTGGCTTCGGCACACCAACTACAATGCGATTATCTTATGCTACATCTTTAGACTTATTAGAAGAGGCAGTCCGTCGTATTGATTCATTTGTAAAATCAAAATGGCAAGACTAATCCTGCTAGTCGACTTTGGAGGATTTCTATGAAAAAAATTATGATTAAAGATATGCCACAGCATATCGGTGAAACAGTCAAAATTGGCGCTTGGTTAGCCAATAAACGTTCAAGCGGAAAAATCGCGTTCCTACAGCTACGTGATGGCTCTGGCTTTGTACAGGGTGTTGTTGTGAAAGAAGAAGTGGGCGAAGAAATTTTTGCTACGGCAAAAGGAATGACGCAAGAAACTTCTATGTATGTTATAGGTGAGGTTAAAGCTGACGAACGTTCAAGCTTTGGCTGTGAGCTTGCTATAACTGGTATTGAGGTACTACATGCAGCAACTGATTTCCCAATCACACCAAAAGAACATGGTCCAGAATTTTTAATGGATAACCGTCATTTATGGCTACGTTCTCGTAAACAACATGCTACTATGAAAATTCGTAATGAAATCATTCGCGCTACATACGAATTTTTCAACAACAACGGTTTTACAAAAATGGACCCACCAATTTTAACAGGTTCTGCACCTGAAGGTACTTCAGAGCTGTTCCATACAAAATATTTTGATGAAGATGCTTATCTATCTCAATCTGGTCAGCTTTACATGGAAGCGGCTGCGATGGCTTTAGGAAAAGTATTCTCATTTGGTCCAACGTTCCGTGCTGAAAAATCTAAAACTCGTCGTCATTTAATCGAGTTTTGGATGATCGAGCCTGAGATGGCGTTTGTAGAATTTGAAGAAAATTTAGAAGTACAAGAACAATATGTAGCACACATCGTACAATCTGTACTTGCAAACTGCAAATTAGATTTAGAGCGACTTGGCCGTGATACATCGACACTTGAAAACATTAAAGCGCCATTCCCTCGTATTTCGTACGATGATGCGATTAAGCTTTTACATGAACAAGGCTTCGACGATATTGAATGGGGCGATGATTTTGGTGCGCCACATGAAACAGCGATTGCGAACTCATTTGACAAACCAGTATTTATTACTTGTTACCCAGTAGGCATTAAACCATTCTATATGCAGCCACATCCGGATCGTGATGATGTTGTATTATGTGCTGATTTAATTGCACCAGAGGGCTATGGGGAAATCATTGGTGGTTCTGAGCGTATCCATGACTATGATTTATTAAAATCACGTCTGGAAGAGCATAACCTATCATTAGATGCCTATGCATGGTATTTAGAGCTTCGCAAACATGGCTCTGTTCCACATTCAGGCTTTGGTCTAGGGTTAGAGCGAACTGTCGCATGGATTTCAGGCACAGAACATATCCGTGAAACGATTCCATTCCCACGTTTACTGAACCGCTTATATCCATAAGCTAATCAATTTAAAAGTCGCGTAGTGAACTATCTACGCGGCTTTTCTACTTACTTAAAGAAGGGGTCTGGAGAATAATGAACGTAAATAATCATCGACTCCGTACATGGACTGAGCAGAGAATGATTCCCATTCCTCAGCTTTTTTTTCAGTTTTATAAGGAGTTAAATATGGAGGATGAAGAGGCACTAATTGTCATGCACTTATTAGCCTTTCATATGGAGGGGAATGACTTCCCGACACCGAATGATCTAAAGAATCGTCTCACAATGGCTGACAATGACATCACATCACGTTTACAGCGATTAATGCAAAAGGGATTCCTTGAAATTACACGTGATGTTGATGCAGGAGGCAAGCTATATGAAAAGTATTCCGTATACCCACTTTGGGAGCGCATTTTGCAGATGATTGATATGAAAGAGCAACAACAAACGGCAGTGACTCTTCAACAAGAAGAAGGTGAGATATTCCGTCTTTTTGAAGAGGAAATGGGGCGCCTTTTATCTCCTTTAGAGCTTGAAAAAATTGGATGTTGGCTTGATGAGGACAAGCATAGTCCAGCACTCATCAAAGAGGCGCTAAAGGAGGCTGTCTTTGCTGGGAAACTGAGTATACGCTATATTGATCGCATTTTATTAGAGTGGAAAAAGAAAAATATTACAACACCACAAGCCGCACAAAAGCAAAGTGAGCAGTTCCGTGAGAAACAGACATTTAACAGAGCACCAGCTCGAACAGCTCAGCCAGAATCGCAATCAACGAGTAAAGTACCTTTTTATAATTGGTTGGAAGAAAGAGAATAGGGGGCATCCAGTTTGTTAACGAAAAAACAGTGGGAGCATTGTCTAGAAGAAATGGATCGAATGTTTCCCGACGCACATTGTGAGCTCGTCCATGACAATGCTTTTGAGCTAACGATTGCCACATTATTATCTGCACAATGTACAGATGTACTAGTCAATAAAGTAACGAAAACCTTATTTCAAAAATATAAAACACCAGAAGATTATTTAGCTGTTTCCATAGAGGAATTGCAACAGGATATTCGCTCTATTGGCCTTTATCGCAATAAGGCGAAGAACATTCAGGCTCTATGTCAACGTTTACTAGATGAGTACGGTGGCGAAATCCCTGCAACACGTGAAGCATTGGTGACATTACCAGGCGTAGGTCGAAAAACGGCCAATGTTGTGCTTTCAGTAGCCTTCGATATTCCAGCACTTGCAGTGGATACCCATGTGGAGCGAGTATCCAAACGCCTAGGGCTCTGTCGATGGAAAGATTCGGTGCTTGAAGTGGAAGAAACGATTATGAAGAAAACGCCAATGGACAAATGGTCAAAAACGCATCACCAATTAATTTTCTTTGGACGTTATCATTGTAAGGCACAAAATCCTGGATGTGGTACTTGCCCTTTACTCGACGATTGTCGTGAAGGGCAAAAGCGTTTAAAGAAAGGCATGGTGAAGGAAGCATGAATAGTGAAGCCATTGCAAAAGAAAAAGTAGATGCATGGTTTGCCCAATGGACTTCACTACAAGCCGCTATCCATACAGCACATGATGCAAGAAATGGACTGGCAAAAGGGCTAATGGAAGATGCCATCGAGCTATTTGAACAACTTGTGCAAGATGCAGGCGATGAAGTGCTACCGATTAATGGGGTTGAGCGATTAGCCTTTATTAAAGCTAAGCCAGGTCAATATGCATGCTATCGTCAACTAGATGAGCTATTTAAAGAAACGAAAAAGCGCACAGCACGACTGCGGATTCAAGCTAGTAAAAGCTAGCGTGCGTAGAGTGAAGGATAGAGTGTGAGAAGTGGATAGAACAAGGAAAGTGAAGGATAGACCGCGAAAAGTAGCGGATAGAGCGTAAAAACTGATGGATAGCTTGCGTAGAGTGAAGGATAGAGTATGAGAAGTGGATAGAACAGGTAAAGTGAAGGATAGACCCTGAAAAGTGGCGGATAAAGCGTAAAAACTGATGGATAGCTTGCGCAGAGTGAAGGATAGAGTGTAAGAAGTGGATAGAACAGGTAAAGTGAAGGATAGACCGCGGAAAGTAGCGGATAAAGCATCAAAACTGATGGATAGAACGTCAATATTGACGGATAGCCTCCTCAGCCTTCACTATCTAAAAGAAACACCGAGAAGCAGAAATGCTTCTCGGTGTTTCTTTGTTTATTCTGTGTTTTGATCTTCTTCATTTGGGTTGGTAGGTTCGGTAGGTGGTGTTGGCTGCTGATTGCCATCGTTATTGCCATTGTTTCCACCATTGCCGTTATTTCCATGCCCATTGCCATTCCCATTATTATTGTTGTTATTGCCGTTGTCACCATTGCCATTATTGTTATTACCATTATTATTGTCCTCTTGACCAGGATCAATCGGTAAGTCAATTTCTGGCTCATCTGGATCTTCGGTTTCCAAATCTTCCTCAGGGGTACTTGCGATCTGGAAGGTAGTTGTACCAGGTTCGCTACGTGTGCCATCCACAATGGCTACGACAGAGATTGTATAATTACCATCTTCAAGCGTGTTCGCAACAGTTAAGCCATTAGTGTCCGCTGTACCTAGGATAACCGTTTCTCCACCTTGTCGTGTGGCAGAAACTTCAAATGAAGTTGGTAATGGTTCATCCGTTTCAGGATTTAGGATGGCATCATGTTCCCAAGAAATATTGATGGACTGTGCTCCTAAATCTAAGCTTGCCGATACATTATAAGGTGTAGATAGCTCTGGCGCCTCATAGACCTCAGAAACTTCTGTTGGTTCCGTACCGCGCACGAATAGCTCTGTTTGACGTAGTTCGCTAGGTGTATACTCACTTGCCAATCTTAAAGGTTTAGAGCCAACTTCCACCGTTGCTTCTACAACTGTACTTGGCTTTTTAAAGCTTGCTGTTTCAACGTTCGCTGAAATTTCTTGCATAATGGTCTTAAATAAGTTTTGTGGTAATCGACGTTCTTCCCATGTTGTAATAGGATCAAAGTGTTTTTCATAGCCACTCCATATAGCAATGGAATAATTTGTTGTGTAACCTGCAAACCAGGAATCCGGCACACTCGTATTCGGTAAATTATACTTGCTAAAATCTTCTGCTGAGTAGTTGGTTGTACCTGTTTTACCTGCGATATCTAAGCCAGGAACATTGGCAGCAGTACCAGAAGCATCAGGCTTATTGCCGACTACATCACGTAGCATATCTGTTACCATGTAAGCCGTATAATCGTTCATCGCCACTTTAGACTCAGGTGTGTAGTTTTTAGACGTTTTACCATCACGATAAACAATTTTTGTAATCGAATGTGGATCTGTATAGACCCCGTTATTTCCGAAAGCAGCATAGGAAGCCGCCATTTGAATAGGGGAGATGGTAATCGCACCACCGCCAATTGCATCTGACTCGTATAGATTTTCTGTTTCAATTCCTAAACGTCCAACAAATTCCTTGGCTTTTTCAGTGCCGACCTCTTGTAATGCTTTGACAGCTGGAACGTTACGTGAAGCATATAATGCTTTACGTGCAGTCATGGCACCCATATATCTGCCATCCCAGTTTGTGATTGTTTGTTTTGTACCTGTATAGTTCATTGGTTCGTCGACAAGTGTTTGACCTGTAGACCATTTTAAATATTCGATTGCTGGACCATAGTCAACTAATGGTTTCATTGTAGAACCTGGTTGATTATTTGTTAAGTCCTCGGCATAGTTCCAGCCACGTTCTGCACCATATTTACGACCGCCACCAACGGCTTGAATGGCACCTGTCTTTGTATCGATGACAGCCACACCTGACTGAATATCTTCAGTTGGGAAATTACTATCATCATTCATCACATTTTCTACAACTTGTTGAGCATTTGGATCAAGCGTCGTATAGACTTTGATTCCTTCTGCCATTGCCGAACCGTCACCATTATTTTCTAATTCATTAATAACAATATCCAGGAAGGCATCATATTTGGAACCTGCAAATGATTGGCGTGTTGCATCATCCGCTAAACCTGATTGGACTTCTGCTTTCTTTGCTTCTTCCATTTCCGCTTTAGAAATTTTTCCATGTTGATTCATTAATCCTAGAACGGTATTACGACGTTTTTTTGCAAGCTCAGGGTTTTTTAATGGATTATACGCATTTGGTCGTTGCACTAGCCCTGCTAATAGTGCTTCTTCATCTAAAGTTAAATCTTTTAATTCTTTACCATAGAAGTATTGTGCGGCTGTGCCGAAGCCATAGATACGACCTGACATAAGCATTTTATTGAAGTACATTTCAAAAATTTCTTCTTTTGTATACTTACGTTCTAACTGGAAGGCAAGCCATGCTTCCTGTGCTTTACGCTTTAATTTCTTCTCGTTTTGTAAAAATGAGTTTTTGACAACTTGCTGTGTGAGAGTCGATGCACCTTGTGCACCAAAGCCATCACGGAAGTTTGCTAGAATGGCACCACCAAGACGATAAAAATCCATACCATGATGCTCAAAAAAGCGTACATCTTCTGTTGCCAGAATAGCATTGATCATATCTTCAGGTATATCTTCATATTTTATATATTTACGGTTTTCAGCACCGATTGTTGCAAATAATTCACCGTTTTTATCGTAGAACTCTGAAGAAACAGGATCTTTCAATAATTCTTCATCGAGCTCTGGAGCCGTGCTTGCATAGAAGGCAAATAATGCAGCTCCTCCAATTAAGCCTGCCACACCGATAGCTAAGACTGTTAAGAAAATGCGTTTAAACCATGACTTAGTGGATGAGGCTGGTTTGGTTTTTTTCTTTTTATTTTTTTCAGCGAGAGCTTTTTGATGCTCTCCACGTGTTCGACGACGTTCAGTCATTCTTATTTCTCCTCACTTTCAGACCCGTAGCATTTTGCATCGATCAATTGTTGGATGATGGGTAAATAATCGATACGTGGATAATAACTTGTGGGAATTTCATATGCCTCTTCTTCGATTGTTGAAAAGGGTATCGATTTACGATCGCCATTGTCCATTGCTTGCCAGGCCTTTTGTAAAACTTCGTATGGCACAATAAAATATCGTTCAAAAGCAGAAAAGCGAACGATAATAAAAGCCACACCATTTTGTTCCGTCACTTGCTGCATATGCGTCATTTGATGCTCATGAATATTTTTTAAAGGGAAACTTGTTTTGGAAGCCGTTTCCTTTGCATCAAAATCTATATATTGCCCATTCCAAACACCATTGTAGTCGGTTGTAGAGGGTGTTCGAAAATAAGCTTCACGAATGACAGCAGCACTTCGTGAAGGGTACTCTACTTTGACGATTTGCACAGGAACAGGTTTCTTATGAATGATAGCAAGTCGCCTTTTTATATAATAGTCGTTTGCTTCATTAATTTCATCTTCTAGCGTCTTCCCACGATTACTAAAAGATAAATCTTTGTTTTTGCTCTTTTTTTCTGTTTTCTGTACAGAAGCATTTGGGGTATACAATTTCCCGTTTGGATAACGAATTGTCATTAAGCTCACCCTTTACCTTACTGCTTTTCTATCCACTAGTTTACCATGTTTTAGTGGCTATTCTCTACCTCCATCAGTCATGTAATTGTTACTAGAATAGTAGAAAACCGATGGTAAGTATGAATAATTTGCGTCGAAAAATCGCCAGCTTCCTTATTACTCGAATCGTCAAAATAACTGATAAATTTAAATAGGCCATTAGGATGAAAATATGCTCACATCGAGACCTTTCATTCATGACGATTTTTCAGATCGAAGGTTCATTATTAAAATTTTATCGAAAATCTTCTTCTTTCAGCTAACTTACGCTTATTTTGTCACGCATGAAGGTAATTCTATACATGCGAGGAATACTAAAGTAAAGCAAAGGAGGCGTTATTTTGAACAAGTTAGAACAACTAGTTGCGCAGTTAGATCTGGTCAATCAATTACTTTTCACGAGAGTGTCACTGGAAAACAATGCTCATGGGTTGCATCTTTTTATGCAGCTCAAAGCGGTTAGCCAAAAAGTAAGCTTAGCAGAAAAGAACTGGCAAGTAAAGAATGCTTGTTCGCCTATTAGTAGTGAAAAATGATAGACTTTGGTACACTTATCTCATAAGCAATTGAACTAACGCAATAGCATGAAAATTGATACAATATTTGCCATAAAGGTGAGGTAAATAGGTGTCAAGAATAGTGATATTTCCATAGTGGACATGCTGGACAAGACATATTCACCATGTATATGCAGTCACTACGAAATATATTTGCTATGTGTAATTGATGAGAGATGAGGTGCAAAATTGTTAGTTATCCAGCAAACATCCAAATTAATAGATGAATGTGATCAATGTGTTTCACGTTTTTGGCAAATGCGTGAGGAAGATCGAACACCCGATTTTTTTCAAGAGGTAAAGCCACATGCAGATGAAATTCATCAACTGTTGAAGGAATGGCAGCAAGAAGCCAATAAATGGATTCAAAAAAATCGACCGAAATACATGCATACACAACAAATTGCTTCAGCGGCAGAATCCATGGAGCAATTTGTTGTGCAGTCTTTTTATAAAGAAACAAGTAAAAAACGTTTTTTAGATGCGATTCACTCTACCTCCTATACATTGAAAATCTTTGAACGATTAGTAAAGGAGGTAGAAGAGGGTGCTATCGAAGAAACGAACGATTAGTGAGCTTTTACATGAGTGGAGATATGATGAAGAACTAAAAGAGCGTATCTTGCATTGGCAAACATTAGAAGGACGCCCAGCCAACTATGCACCTTTTCCGGGAAATTTACATCCGTCTTTAGTGAAAGCCTTGCAGGCAAGAGGTATCGAGCAACTTTATACACATCAGCGAGAGGCTTTTGATTTGGCACAGAGTGGTACGTCTTTTACAGCAGTTACGCCAACTGCTTCAGGTAAATCTTATTGCTATCATCTGCCAGTACTACAAAAAATAATGGAAGATAAAAATGCGCGTGCCATTTATTTATTTCCAACAAAGGCATTGGCACAGGACCAAAAAAATGATTTGAATGAACTAATCGAGCAAAGTGGTGAGGAGATTTTAAGCTATACGTATGATGGAGATACGGCTCCAGGTATTCGCCAAAAGGTTCGGAAGGCTGGGCATATCGTGATGACAAATCCTGATATGCTTCATTCGGGAATTTTACCGCATCATACAAAGTGGGTTTCACTTTTTGAAAATCTTCAATATATCGTTATTGATGAATTGCATACATACAAAGGTGTATTTGGTTCCCATGTGGCTCATGTTATTCGGAGATTAAAAAGAATTTGTGAATTTTATGGTAGTAAACCTGTGTTTATTTGTACATCAGCTACCATTAAAAATCCTAAGGAACTTGCTGAGCTGCTAACGAATGAATCACATATGCTCATTGCTGATTCGGGTGCACCAGTTGGCAAGAAAACCTTTCTTTTTTACAATCCGCCGATTATTCATAAAACATTTGGCGTGCGTAGAAGTGCTGTTTTAGAGGTTAGTGATTTAGCCAAAAGGCTGTACACAGCTGGCATTCAATCGATTATTTTTGCTAAAAGTCGGGTACGAGTAGAGATGATTGTAACCTATTTAAAGGAACTAACACGTAATAAGCTGCTTGATGAATCTGTTCGTGGCTATCGCGGTGGGTATCTGCCATCTGAGCGACGTGTCATCGAAAAAGGCTTGCGTGATGGGACGATTCAAACAGTAGTTAGCACCAATGCATTAGAATTAGGTGTCGATATCGGTCAATTACAAGCATGTATTATGACAGGTTACCCGGGAAATATTGCGAGTGCTTGGCAGCAAGCAGGACGTGCGGGGAGACGTCAGGATGAGGCATTGATTATTTATGTTGCACAATCTTCCGCATTGGATCAATATGTGGTCAATCATCCACTATTTTTACTAGGCAGTACACCAGAGGAAGCACGTATCTATCCAGAAAATATGCTGATTTTAATGGATCATTTGAAATGTGCCGCCTTCGAGCTACCCTTTTCAACAGGCGATTCGTATGGGGAATATGACATACAGGAATTGTTGGAATATTTAGCAGAGGAAGGGGTTGTCTTTAAGACGAGTGATAAATGGCATTGGATGAGTGAGCGTTTCCCTGCGCATGATATTAGCCTGCGCTCTGCGTCACAGGAAAATGTGGTTATTATTGATCTGTCCATCCCTGCACAGACAAAGGTCATTGGTGAAATGGATCGTCATAGTGCCATGACACTCTTGCATGAAGAAGCCATTTACTTACACCAAGGTATTCAATTCCAAGTGGAGAAGCTTGATTGGGAAGAAAAGAAAGCCTTTGTACGGGAAGTAGATGTAGATTACTATACAGATGCCAATCTAGCAGTTGAAATGAAAGTATTGGAGGAGGATCGTAGCCGTTCATATGTGGGCGGTACGATTTGCTTTGGCGATGTTGGCTTAGTCGCACAAGCAACAATTTTTAAGAAAATAAAGTTCGGTGGAAAACAGGACAATATCGGGTCGGGAACAATTCATTTACCACCTGATGAAATGCATACTAGCTCATCTTGGCTATCATTTGAAGCACCATCGAAATGGTCAGAGGCAGAGTTAGATGGAGCTATGGTTGGTGCTGCTTATGCCATTAATGCTTTTATTCCGATTTTCATTCGATGTGATAGTAGTGATGTTGCTGTCGTGCCACAAATAAAGGCAACGCATAATGAGCTACCAACATTTTTTGTTTATGACAAGTATCCTGGTGGTATTGGTCTAAGTGAAAAAGTATACGATTTATGGGAGCAACTTTTGGACAAAACACTACAACATGTATCAAGTTGTCCATGTGAAGCAGGTTGCCCATCTTGCATTGGCGTTCAAGACAGCTTGAATGAATCAAAAGGGTATGTTATAAAATTGCTAAGCTATTTAGTGTCCCAACTAAATTAATGAAAAGGAGCGTTGAGGGTACGCCTTCAAAGATATTAACGTATTCTTCCACCTTCTTTGGTATTGATTAATTAATTTTAAATACGTTTTCAAATGATTTCCAGTCTTGAGAAAATTGAAAGGTATTTATTATTTTTTTAATTGATTACTGCTACAATTAATAGGGAAACATGTTTGTGTATAGCCCTATCAAGTTAAATTAAAGATTATTATGAGGAGAAACAATGATACCAAAAATACTTATTATTGATGATGATAATGATATCAGGAATCTCATTTCTGTATACTTAGAAAATGAAGGAATGGAAACATTTAAAGCAGCAGATGCTTTTGAAGGCTTAGAATTATTAAAATCAATTGATGTTGATTTAATTGTTTTGGATATCATGATGCCTAAAATGAATGGTATTCAAGCCTGTTTAAAGATAAGAGAAGAAAAGAGTATGCCCATAATTATGCTTTCAGCTAAATCTGAAGACATAGATAAGATACAAGGATTAACATCTGGAGCAGATGATTATTTATCAAAACCTTTTAACCCATTAGAGCTGATTGCAAGGGTAAAATCTCAATTAAGACGTTCTCATAAATATAATTTGGAAATAAAAAATAATAGGAAAATAATAGAGATAGGCGAATTGAAAATTAATACAGATACACGACAGGTTTTTGTTCAAGGGAAAGAAACGAGATTAACCCCTAAGGAGTTCGATATATTGGAGCTTCTAGCTTATAATAAAGGCATTGTGCTTAGTATACAAAAAATATATGAAGCAGTTTGGAAAGAAGACTATTTTAAGTCAGATAGCACCGTAATGGTCCATATTACTAAAATAAGGGAAAAGATCGAACCAGATCCGAAACATCCAATTTATATTAAAACGATTTGGGGTGTGGGCTACATAATATGATTGTTAAATTTAGGAATAAAATTACAGTAAGGTTGCTTATCTCATTTGCGATAAGTTTATTTTTTTCAATGTTTATTTCTATCCTAGTATCACGATTATTTCTTTACTATATTGATTTAAATATGATTGAAACAACTCCTACTTTCGCAAGTGTATATATTACAATTGAATTTCTCGCTATCATCAGCTCTTTTATAGCTTGTTTCTTATTTTTAATAAGAAAAAAATTAAAGTATATTAAGCATATAACAGAAAGCGTACAACAAATTGCTAATGGAAATCTAGGATTAAATATTGAAGTAATAGGTAAGGATGAAATAACTCAATTAGCAAATAATATTAATATTATGTCAAAAGAATTAGAAAACAAATTTCATCATGAAAGAGAAATTGAAAAGGGGAAAAATGAACTTATTACAAATGTATCACATGATTTAAGAACACCCTTAACTTCATTAATTGGCTATTTAGATTTACTGAAAAAGGGAGAATATAGTCCTGACGCAAAATATAATGAGTATTTAGAGATAAGCTATTCAAAGTCACAAAATCTGAAATTTTTAATTGATGAATTATTTGAGTATACCCGTTTATCAAATCCCAAAATACAATTAAACATTAGTGAAGTAAATATGAGTGATTTGTTAGAACAAATAATAGGAGAGTATATTCCGATTTTTGGACGAGAAAAAATAAGTGTCCAAAAGAAAATTGATGATGAAGCAACTGTATTAATAGATATAGAAAAGGTTGTAAGAGTTTACGAAAATCTTTTTATGAATGTAATTAAGTATAGTGTGAAGCCCTCTACCTTACAGATATCTCTTAATAAACAGGAAGATGACGTTGTTATAAAGGTAATAAATCAAGTTGAAGAATCACCTAATAAAGATTTAAATAAATTGTTTGATCGATTCTATACTGGTGAAAAAGGCAGATTAAGTAATCAAGGAGTAGGACTAGGACTAGCTATTTCAAAAAGGATAGTTGAAATTCATCATGGAGAAATTTTTGCAGAATATGAGAATGGATTGTTAATCATCACAGTTAAATACGCTTTAAAAAAATAAAAGGCTTTTGGAATTAAATATTCCAAAAGTCTTTTTCTTAAGAATTCTTAAGGAATTTCATGATAACTACTTAAGGTTTTAAGTTTAAATTTTAAATATATTACTTAAGACCAAAGGAGTTTTGTTGTGAAAAATCTATTATTTATATTCCAATATATTTTTAACCCTAGATCAGTAGGAGCTATTCTTCCAAGTTCAAAATATCTAAGTAAAAAAATGATAAATGATATAAACTTTGAGAAAGCAAAATACATCGTTGAGTATGGACCAGGTACAGGTATATTTACAGAGAATATTATAAAAAATAAGAAGACGACAACTAAAGTTGTTTTAATCGAAAATAATAAAAATTTTTATACACTGCTGCAAGAAAAGTATAAAAATGTAGATAATACAATAATTGTGTATGATTCTGCAGAGAATGTTGAATCGATTTTGATGGATAATCAAATTCCTTATGTAGACTATATAGTTTCGGGTTTACCATTTACAAGTTTGCCTATAAATGTATCCAATAAAATATTACAAAACACTTTAAAAGTTTTGAAAGAAGATGGACTTTTTGTTACTTTCCAATACACAAAATTAAAAATACCATTCTTTAAAAAATATTTTCCTGATATTTCAATTAAAAAAGAATATAGAAATTTACCTCCAGCGTATATTTTAAATTGCTATAAATTTTGCTTAAAAAAAGAATGAAGAAAATAGTATACATTTATTTACTTAAGGGAAAATAAAATCAATATAGTTACTAGGAGGTAAAATGCAAACATTTATAAAAGTAATTTTAGCAGTATTGATTTTGGTTCTATTTATTTTATGTTTATTCAAACTGATTTCTTTTTCTAAATTATTTTCAATAGAGATTATCTTAGTCGCTATATTAGATTTTCTAAATAATTATGAAGCTTGTAGTTATAGATGTATAAATAATAAATGATTAATACTAATTGTTTTTATTACTTTTTAACATATAAAATGGTTTGGATTTTCGAATCCATTCCATTTTTATTTTAAGAAAACTTAAGGATTTCTAAGAGCAGTATATTAAAATTCTTTAAGAAAACCGAAGGGGCAAGAGAATGTAATGAGAAAAAAGATAAAATTAATGATTATCTGAGGATTGAACATGGGGAATTAAAAAATCAACTGAGAAAAAACAACTACAAATTTTTAGCATTAGCGTTAATATGTTCTATAGCACCTGCAGATGTAGTTTGCTTCTTATCTGCGGCATCAGGCATAAAATATTTATATTTTTACAATAATAATTAGTTTTTTTGGATCTACAACAAGTTTATTACTTGTAGTAGTATCAATTTATTTCATAATGATACTTGCAAAAAAATAGGATTGTCAATTAAGAAACAAATTTAAATTTAATAATATATTTGTTTTAGAAATTTGTAATCTAGATTATCGTAATAATCGTTAAAATGTACAAAATTAACATTTCATTAACCTAAATAAGCAAGAGACATAGACTTGCTTTTTTTATAATGATAGCATTTGCGATAGAAACAAATTTAATACAAAGGTGAAGGGAAGGGTAGGAATGTTTAAGTCAAAATTAATAAATTTAGTAGATTATAAAGATATGGAGATTACCGAAGATATGTGTGGTACTCCTTTAAATGAAGAAGAATTACAAGGAGTGCTTGAAAAAATTGCTAAAAGGAACGTTATTACAATTGACGTAGAAGTAGTAGAAAATGGGGATTTAATAGTTATAGACATAGATAGTCATGGGGAGAGACTTCAAAGAGATTTACCTATAACTATAGGGTTAGGCTTATTTAATATAGATATTGAAAGCAAGATTATTGGTATGAAAAAAAATGAAAAAAAGTCTATAGATTATAATGGTGCTGAGGTATCTGTAGAAGTTAAATCTATTAAGAGAAGAATTCCTGCAGAACTTACAGATGAAATTATTGTTTCTTTAAATATAGAGGGGGTAAATAGTGTAAACAGTTACAAAAAATATTTGATTGAAAAAGATCTATATGAAAAAAAGTTGAGAATACTATGTCAAAAGGGAATTGATTTCGTTTTGGATAATAGTGAGTTTTATATTTCTGAAGATGACATTTTAGTATGTTATGAAGAAAATATGAAAGCATATATTCATCAGGCTGCATCCGAACAAATGACTTTAGATGAGTTTACTAAAACTCTTTCTGGACTTACTATAGAAGAGTTTAAACAAAAGAAAAAAAGTGAAGCACCTATGTCAATTAAATATATGTTAGTGGGTAAGGAATATGCCAAAAAAGACGTTAATCTACTATACGATGAAGAAAAGTATGAAACTTATATACAAGAAATGACTGATTCAAGTCAAATGACTATAGAAGAGGCAAAAAGAAACTTCTCCTTTGAGTTGTTTCAATTAATGATGTATAAAGGAGCAGCTATTACTGAAATTTTCAAATATTTCGAATTAAAACAAACAGTATAAACAAGGAGGAAATAAAATGCCTATTTCAAATTATAATCCAGAAACATATGAAGAAATTATTAAGGAAGGTTTAACAATAGTTGATTTTTACGGTGAACGATGTGGTCCATGTGAGTATCTATCTGATGTATTAGATGAACTCATTTTCGAATTACCATTTCTAAATATTATTAAAATAAATACTACAAAAGAAATTGAAATTGCAAAAAGACATAATATTCGTGGAGTACCGTTAATTCATTTTTATAAAGATGGAGAAATGGTAAAAGAGCATTTAGGAAGCATAGATTTAGAAAATCTAAAAAAAATAGTTGGTGAGCTAATTTACTAACAATAATAATAATAGTTTATAGAAAAATACTCACTTTGTGGGTATTTTTGTTTTTTATAAGGGGAAAAGGTTTGTTTAAATGTGATAATTCTTAAATTTTTAATAATTACCACGAGTATGGTGTAACTAAAAATAAAATATTATAAAATATTAAAAAACACATATCTATTGTTTTCATTAAGTAAGAATGGGGGGGTATAATGAAACAGGTGCTAAAGGTTCTTTTAGTAGATGATAAAGAAATATGTTTAAAAGAGATTGCCTTAGCTTTAAACAATTTTAAATATATTGAAATTGTTGGAGAAATTAGTCAAGGGAAAGAGGTGCTGAATTTTTTACAGGATAATGCTGTAGATTTAATATTCCTTGATATTGAATTAGAAGATACCAATGGATTTGAACTTGCTAGAGTTATCCAATCTAATTATCCAGATATAATGATAGTATTTCTAACGGGACATGTAGAACTAGCACTTGATGGGTATATTTATCAGCCTTTAGACTTCCTTACTAAACCTATAAACCTTTTTCGATTGGAGCGCTCTTTATCTAAAGCAAGGAATTTAAAATCCAAAGACAAAGAAAATGCAAATAAAAATGCTCAAATTGGTGTTCATATAGATGGTGGATTAGAGATAATCAAAGTTAAGGATATATCTTATATTGAAAAAATTGGGCGAAAAATTTATATTATCCGCAAAAATGGAGAAAAATTCACTTCTAGTGACTCTCTTCAGAAGCTTGAAAACATATTCTGTGATTACAACTTTTTTCGATCACATCAATCTTTTTTAGTGCCTATAGATAGTATAAAAAGTATTCATTTAGATCAATTCAAAAGAACCTATAAACTCCAGTTAGAAGATGTTAATGAACAACTACCCTTAAGTAGGGATAAATACATTGAATTAAAGAAGATTCTTTTACAAAAAGGATTGAAATTCTATTAATAATTCATTTATAGTAACTGGAGAATGGGCTACTACGCATATAAACAATCCGAATATTCAGTATTTTTTTAATTTACTAATTAATTATGGTGCCATTTTTATATCACTTTTTTTGGGGTTTATCCTGATTAGACAAAATGTTTTTAATAGAATATTAGAGCTTAATATGATTGCATTATTATATAGCATTCTTTGCTCATTTCAAGGAATCATTATAGTTAACGGTGTTAGTTATTCTATAAGTATTCTCATTTTTTTAATACTAATGCTAATTGCTAGGAAGAAATATAAATATACTTATTCTTCTATTATAGCAGCATTATTATTGTCCGCAATTTTTTTGTTAAAACAAATATTAATTATGAAGATTATTTTATATATAATTCCTAGTAAATTCTACTTGCAATCAATTCTATTTATGTTACTCATTTGTTTTTTAATACTAATGTGTGTTTATAAATCAAAGATAACTATTTTGCCACCACAATCAGAAAGTTTTACTGGAATAGAAAAAAACTCTAATATGAAATATAATTTCATTTTTGTGTATTTTGTTTTGACATTAATAATATTTTGGCTTGTTTTTTTCATTGAAAATATAAATTTATTTCTTTATTTACATCAGATTTTAATTTTTTCATTCACTTTCTTAGTATTTTTCCTCTTAATATATTTAATTAAAAAAGTAATTTATTCAAATATGGAAAAAGTAGAACTACTAAAGTATAAGAGGAACCAATCTGAATTGCTAAGTTTTATGAGTATTATAAGAACTCAACGTCATGATTTTAATTTTCATTTACAGGCGATATCTGGAATGCTTGATAATAAACGATATATAGAATGTAGTGACTATGTAAAGACAATGGTTAAGGAGAGTAATTTAATGAATGAGGTACTACCCTTATATCATCCTGCAATTAGCGCACTACTGATTACTTTTAAAGAAGTAGCTGAACAAAAAGGGATAAACCTAGATATTCTTATTTATAATAATTTAGAAAATATTCCTTGTACTGTGTATGATGTTAATAAAATTATTGGAAACTTAGTGCAGAATGCTATAGATGAGGTAGAAAAGAACATTGAACTAGAACAAAATATTGCTCCATGGATTCAGATAATGATTTTTTCACGTAACGGAAATAATGTAATAAAAGTATCTAATAAAATAAGTAGTAATTTTAATAATTTTAGAAATATTTTTAGTCATGAATATTCTACTAAAGAAGAACATGAAGGAATCGGGCTTACCTCAGTTCAATTAATTCTCTCTAAATGTAATGGAACAATTTATACTGAATTTGAGGAGGAGACTATTCATTTTATTGCAAAAATCCCTTTTAGTATTGAACAATTTTAAGATTAATTTTATAAAAACACTGCTTAACCATGAAGGAAAGAACTTTGTCTTTCCTTTTTTTTGCATTTGTATGCTTTTCTATGATCCAAATATTTAGTTACAACTTAAAGTTTCGGCGTGAATAATATGAGGGTAAGAAAATTATTTATTCAAAGTATTATTTGCTGAAGTTGAATGAGTAATGCTTGTAAAGTATCCTACTTAAAAATGTACAAATGGGACATTAAAACTACCTAAACAAGCAATACATATTGTAGAAAATAAAATAAAATACTAAATTGTTAATTAAGTTTTGAAATTTTATGAATTTTCTATCGGGGGGAGATATAGAATTTTTAACTAGGGTACTTCGCGAAAAATAAATAAAGTAGTTTTTACTAAAACATGGGAGTTGGTATTGTGATACAACAAGGTACGCTTGAAAGAGTCCTTAATGCAGCAATAAGTACTGGTGGAGATTTTGCTGAAATATTTGTGGAAGATAAAACGATAAGTAATATGAATATGGTTGGAGGAGTACTTGAAAAAGCCGTCTCAGGAAGAGATTTTGGAATAGGAATTCGCATTCTAAATAGGAATTTTTGTATTTATGCCTATACAAATGATTTTAGTGAAGAGAACCTGATAAGGGTAGCTAAAGCTGCTGCACAAGGAATTTTTGGGCAAAAACAAGATATAGTAATTGATTTACGTAAGAGTTTAATAGAAAATCCTCATGATATGAAAATTATACCTAATAGTATTGGGAAAAGCGAAAAAGTTGAATGGCTAAGAAGGGCCCATTATGCGGCAAAAGAAAATGATTCGGTTATTGAACAGACACATATGTCTTATAACGAATCTATTCAAAATGTTTTAATTGCTAACACAGAAGGCATTTTAGTAGAAGATATAAGAAGTTTGAATAGATTAGCATTGATGGCTGTTGCTGCTGAAGGAACTGATAAAGAAACGGGTATCATAAGTCCAGGTTACTTTGGCGGGTTGGAGCATATTAAAAACTTAGATATAGAATCTCATGCAAGAGAAGCTGCAAGAAGTGCCAAAACCATTCTTAATGCTAGTTTTGCTCCTTCTGGAAAGTTTCCAGTTATTATAGATAATGCATTTGGCGGAGTTATTTTCCACGAAGCATGTGGGCATGGGTTAGAAGCAACGTGTGTTGCAGATAATGCATCTGTTTTCTCAGGAAAATTAGGAGAATACGTAGCATCACCTCTTGTTAGTGCGTTTGATGATGGAACGATTCTTAATTCATGGGGTTCAATAAACATTGATGACGAGGGAATGAAAAGTCAGAGAAACATGTTAATTAAAGATGGTGTCCTAAAAGGATATCTTATCGACAAACTAGGTAGCCGTAAAATGGGGATGGCTCCGACAGGTTCTGGCAGAAGGGAATCATATAAATTTAGTCCTACTTCTCGCATGACTAATACATTTATTGCAGCTGGAAATTCTACTCCAGAAGAGATTATTTCGAATACTGAATATGCAATTTATGCAAAATATATGGATGGGGGATCGGTAAACACAGCGACAGGTGAATATAACTTTAATATAAGTGAAGGTTACATTGTTAGAGACGGTAAAATTGCAGAGGCAATAAAGGGGGCTACTCTTATTGGAGATGGGATGTCCACTTTAAAAAATATTGATATGGTAGGAAATAATTTAGAATTAGGTATTGGTATGTGCGGATCGAAAAGCGGTGTAATCCCAGTAACAGTAGGTCAACCTATGATTAGGGTTTCAGAATTAACAGTTGGTGGAAGATAGGAGAAAAATTATATGAATTTAAAGGATTTTCAACAAAAATTATTCGAAAGCGGTAAGAAGTTTGGATTTAGTGATATGGAAGTATTTTATACATTAAATAAATCAACTTCCATAAGTGTTCAAAATAAAACTATTAAAGATTACGATATTGCAGAAACTTCTGGTCTTTCATTTAGAGGGAAATTCAAAGAGAAAATAGGATATTCCTTTGTAGAAAAGATTAGTGAAGAATCTATTGACTTTGTACTTAATGATGCTATAGAAAATGCAAAAATAATTGAATTAAATGATGAGGAAGTACTTTTTGATGGCTCAGGTAATTATGAACAAATAAAAAAATATTCGGAGGTATTGGAAAATACTCCAGTTAGCAAATTAATCGATGCTGCTTTTGAAATGGAAGATATTGTATTGAAAGAAGATTCAAGAATAAAACAGGTGTTAGAATGTAATCTTTCTAAAACAGAATATGAAGTTTCTATAATTAACACAAAAGGTCTTAATTGTTATTCAAAAGGTTGTATAGTGAATGCAGCTGCTTATGTAATGGCTAATGAAGGAGAACAAAATACAACTGGGTATTCAAGTGACTATACAATGAAAGACTTTTCGGATATTAATTTACATAATATTGCGAAAAAATCAGCTTCAGAAGCTATCTCTAAACTAGGTGCAAAAACCCTGAAGTCCGGGAAATATCCTGTTATATTCCGACATGATATGGCAGGGGTCTTATTCAGTGCATTTATTACTAATCTTTCAGGGGAAAACATAGAAAAAGGACTTTCAAAATTAAAAGGAAAAATTGGTGAAAAAATAGCAGGGAATAACATTAATGTCTTCGAAGATCCTTTAATGGACGGAGTACCTGGCGCTACTACTTTTGATGCTGAAGGAAGTCCAGCTAGAAAAATTAAATTGATTGAAAATGGAAAATTACTAACCTTTATGCATAACAGAAGAACTGCAAAAAAAGCTGGGGAGCAATCAACAGGTAATGCTTTTAAAAATAATTACCGTTCAGCTATAACAGTTGGTCCACATAATGTGTATTTAAAACCTGGAGAAAAAAACCTTGATGACTTAATAGAGAAAACAGAGAAAGGAGTCTTAATTATAGAACTCCAAGGAACTCATTCTGGAATAAATAGTATATCAGGAGACTTTTCGCTATATGCAACGGGCTTTTTAATTGAAGACGGAAAACTAGCTTACCCTGTAAACCAGATAACAGTATCAGGTAATGTTTTTGAACTGTGGAATGATATAGATGATATTGGAAATGATCTAATGTTTAAAAGCAATATCTCAGCACCGTCAACGAAGGTTAGGATGTTATCTATATCTGGAGATTGAAAAACAGGTCATCTTGTAAACTAATGTAGGGGGCAATCTTAATGGTAGATTTAAAAACTGCTCAAAAATCAAAATCCATTGAAAACGTTAAGAATAATGAGAAAAAAATGATATGGAAACCTTTTATAAAATTAATTGGTGCAGTTAGGTTGCCGTATTTATGGATTATTCTGTCTATTTTCGTAAGTATTTGTATGGCTCAAATAATTCTTCTATTCCCTCATTTTACCCAAAAAATTTTATCAGGTGACATTAGTAATAAGACAATCTTAATTGCTTCAATTATTCTTTTGGGTCAGAGCTTATTTGTGAGTTTAGTAGAATTTGTAGGCAGTGTTACCAGTTCAAAAATATCCTTAAGATTTCGAAAGTTTATTTGGAAACGACTTTTGGATCTCCCAATACCCTTTTATGATAAAAATACGCCAAGAGAGATGATAAGTCGTACTACAGATGACACCACACATTTAAGTAGCTTTTTTGCAAAAGATATTCCTACTGCTATTTCGGCTATCTATAGTTTGGTAGGTTCCTTCATTATTCTCTTTAGTTATAATTGGCGTTTGGCAGTTATTGAAGCAATTATAATACCGTTGGTTGTCTTAGCGGGAATTATTAATGGCCGATTTAATTATAAATGGACAAATAAAGTCCAAATAAACCTTGCAAAATTAACTGGATTATTATCAGAACTTCTTTGGAATATCCCACTTATGAAGACCTTCGTTAAGGAGAATAGGGAAGAAAAAAGAGGAGAAGAGTATATTGATAAGCTCGTTAAAACAAAATTTATAAGTACTTTTATAAATTTTGTTTTCCAGTTAATTACTGATTTAACTAATGTTATTCATACAATTATTGTTATTGTAATAGGTATTTATTTAATATCACAAAATATTATAACTTTACCAATATGGATAGCTTTCTATATGTATGCGACGTGGCTTGTGGGTAGCGTCAGTGGCCTAATGAATGTATGGACTAATTTGAAAACTAGTCAGGGAGCAGCAAGACGTATAACAGAAATTTATCTGGAATTAGGCGAAGAAAATCACAATTTATTACCACTGCCTTTAGACGATGCAGATTTAAAGTTTGAAAATGTATCATTTAAATATTCAGAAAACACAGTATTGAAAGATGTTAAGTTTATTATCCCACATGGGAAAGTTACTGCAATTGTTGGTCCAAGTGGTGTTGGCAAATCTACAATTTTTAACTTGATAGAGCGATTCTATAAGCCAAGTTCTGGTCAAATAAAATTTGGAGATACTCCAATAGAAAAATATAATCTTCATGATTGGAGAAAGGCTTTTGTTTATGTCTCACAAACACCGCAAATATTTTCTGGAACTATCCGAGATAACATAATATATGGAATTGACAGAGATGTCAGTGAGGATGAAATTATAAACTCTGCTACTAAAGCTTACGCAATGGGGTTTATAAATACTTTTGAAAATGGATTAGATACAGAAGTTGGAGAAGGAGGTTCAAAGCTATCTGGTGGACAGAAACAGAGAATTGCTATAGCTCGTGCTTTTCTAAGAAATCCAAAATATTTATTACTAGATGAGGCAACATCTAGCCTAGATGCTGAAGCTGAGTCCATGGTAGATAAAGCGATAAAGGAACTTTCAGCTGAAAGAACAACCATAATTATCACACATAGATTATCAACTATAGCAGAAGCTGATCAAATAATTTTCCTTAATCAAAAGATTATTAGTGGAATCGGTAATCATAATAGCTTGCTAGAAAATAATAAGTTTTATAGGGAACTAGTAGAAATCCAACAAAAAACGGGAATATGCTAAAGATTAGAGGAGGGGGATTAACATGCAGGATGTAAATGATAAGCAAACATGGGGCCCGTTTTTCAACTTACTAACAAAATCAAAATTACCATGGAAATGGTATGTATTACACTTAATTGGTGGAATTTTCTTAGCAACATTAAATGTTAAGTTACCTCAATTAACTGGTGAAATAATGCAAGGTAATATTTTCGACGCAAACCTAGTTACCCAATATATCACTGTGTTTGTGCTTTATACTATATCAAATATAGCATTAAGCATTTTTGGTTCATGGATAAATTTAAATGTAGACCGAAATATTCAAAAACTTGTATTGAAAAAGTTTGTTAGACTACCTATTCCGTTTTTTAATAAACTAAACCCATCCTCATTAACAAGTCGTATAACTAGTGATGCTACGACAGTAAGTCTTTCGATTCAATTGTTGTTTTCACTAATCAATGTAACTTATACCTTAGCATTAACTCTTATAATTGTTAATAGTATAAACAATAAAATGCTTATTGCAATGGCATTTCTTATACCATGGGTAATAATTGTATCCGTTTTGCCTGGTAGAGTAATGTTTAATGCTACAAATTATTTACAGACAACATATTCTATGTTTACTAATTTTGTTTCTGAACGACTTTTAAATTTAAGGTTGATAAAATCATCTGGCTCTGAAGAAATAGAAGCAAATAAAGGATATGAAGTGGGAGAGAAACAGTATAAATCAGAAGTATATTTAGCTAAAGTAAATTTTGTAGTTCAACCATTTATTTATTCTACTCAAGCAATTTGCCAAATAATTGTTATTGTTTATGGTGGAGTTCTCGTTGGAAAAGGTGAGCTTGAAATGGGGCAACTTATTACCTTATTTATGTACTCTCAGATGATTCCGGCTATGGCTAATCAGTATATTATATGTTTTCAACAGATCAAAAAAGCCCAAGGTGCTACTAAGAAAATAAGCGAAATTGTGAAGATAGAAAGTGAAAAGTTTGAGAGAAAGATCTCTTTTGCTTTACCTGATGATGATATTAACTTTAAAAATGTCTCATTTTCATATGATGGGAAAAAAGTGCTTAATAATTTAAATTTTATCATACCTAAAAGAAAAATAACAGCGATTGTGGGCCCAAGTGGTTCAGGTAAAACTACTATTTTAAATATCTTGGAACAATTTTATGATTTGAATTCAGGGAAAATAACATTTGGAAAAGTTCCGATTCAGGATATACATCTTGATGAATGGAGAAATGCTTTTGGTTATGTCCAACAAAATAGCCCTCTACTTTCAGGAACAATACGGGACAATATAGTCTATGGTCTAAATCGAGAAGTTAAAGACGAAGAAGTTATTCGTGCTGCAAAATTAGCTAATATATATGATGTTATCAAGGAATTACCGGATGGGTTAAACACATTTATTGAGGATGTTGAAAATAAATTATCTGGAGGAGAGAAACAAAGAATAGCAATTGCTAGAACTATTATTAAAAATCCAGACTATCTCCTGCTCGATGAAGCCACTTGTAATCTTGATGCAAAAAACGAGTATGAGGTACAAAGTGCCATAAATAATTTAATGAAAGAAAAAACAACTATTGTTGTAGCGCATAACATTAAAACTATAACAAATGCTGACAATATTATCGTAATAGATAATGGCGAGATAAAGGGAACTGGTAAGCATGAAACACTTTATAATGAAAATCCTTTATATCGTAAATACTTTGATTTGCAGTTTAATTGATAATTAAATTAAAAGAAAAAATAGGTTTCCTAAATGAGAGGAGTTAAAAATTTGAGTTGGGAAAATAATGATACTGTTTTTATCCATACACTGCCTAATAAAAAAATTGGGCCAATTTCTAACAAAATTATACCTGCTGTAGGATATTCGTTTCCAGATTTAGAAAGTGCTGTAGCAACAGTTTCAGGAAAAAAAGAAGGTAATTATTATGGGCGATATGGAAACCCAACTACACAGGAATTACAAAAAAAAATTGCATTATTAGAGAATGGAGAAGCTGCACTCGGTGTTAGTAGTGGAATGGCAGCAATTTCAAGTGCGCTACTAAATTATCTAGTGAATGGTGATCATGTCTTATGCACAAAAGATGTGTATGGGGGGAGCTATAAATTTCTAACTAATATTGCTCCCCGATATGGAATATCTACTGATTTTGTTGATTGTACAGATTTACTTGCAGTTAAAGAAGCAATAAAATACAATACAAAAGTTTTGTATATTGAAACACCCTCTAATCCATGTCTTACAATACTAGATATTAAGATGTTATCTGAGTTAGCACATTCTCAAGGTTTAAAGGTTATTATTGACAATACCTTTATGACACCTTATTTACAGCGTCCATTAGATCTAGGTGCAGATTTAGTCGTACACAGTGCGACTAAATATTTAAATGGTCATGGAGATGTTATTGCTGGATTTATAGTTGGAGATTCTAAAACTATAAATAATATAAAAAATAAAATAGTTGGAGATTTAGGACAAGTCCTAAATTCATGGGATTCTTTTCTTATTGACAGAGGTTTGAAATCTTTAGGCGTGAGAATGAGGCAACATTGTGAAAGTGCATTGAAGGTCGCTAAATTTTTGGAGCAACAATCATCAATTGAAAAAGTCTATTATCCAGGACTAGTTTCTCACCCTCAACACTTTCTAGCAAAACAACAAATGAGAAATATGGGAGGAATAGTGTCATTTGAGGTAAAAGGTGGATACGATGGAGCAAAAAAGTTTATTGATTCTCTTGATCTAGCCATGATTTCATTTAGTTTAGGAGATCCTGAAACACTTGTTCAGCATCCTGCTACAATGACACATTCATCAATTCCATTTGAAGATAAAGAGAAATGCAATATTTCAGATGGATTAATAAGACTGTCTGTCGGCTTAGAAGAATGTGAAGATATCATTAGAGATTTAGAACAAGCACTTTCAAAAATTCAAGTATAATAAAATTTAAACATAAAAACTGAATATTCTTAATTTTTGAAATTTGATAAAAAGTTTGGAGGTTAGTTTCATGTATAAAGTTATTATTTTGGGATCTGGACCAGCTGGTCTAACAGCTGCAATTTACCTGGCAAGGGCAAATTTAAATCCTATAATTTTTGAAGGAAAACAATCAGGGGGACAACTAACTATGACTACTGATGTAGAGAATTTTCCTGGATTTGTTAATGGGATATCAGGACCAGTTTTAATCGAAAATATGCGTAAACAAGCAGAAAGATTTGGTGCAAAATTCAAACGAGGTTGGGTATCAAGTGTGGATTTATCTGAAAGGCCATTTAAGTTGGTAATTAATGAGAAGGAAACTATTGAAACTGAATCGTTAATTATCTCAACTGGTGCTTCTGCAAAGTTATTAAACATTCCAGGTGAATTTGAAAATATAGGAAGAGGTATTAGTACTTGTGCGACTTGTGATGGGTCCTTCTATACTAATAAGAAAGTAATTGTAGTTGGTGGTGGGGATTCTGCTATGGAAGAAGCATTGTTTCTAACTAAATATGCTTCTGAAGTAATTATTGTTCATAGAAGAAATGAATTAAGAGCTTCTAAAATTATGCAACAAAGAGCAAAAGAAAATAATAAAATTAAGTGGAGTTTGAATAAGAAACCTATTGAAATGGTAATAGATAATGGAAATGTTATAGGTCTTAAAGTTATGGATTTAGAAACAAAAAAGGAAAGCATAATTGAAAGCGATGGAATTTTTATATCTATAGGACACACTCCGAATACAACATTTTTAAATAACCAACTTACTACAGATGGAAATGGATATATATTAGTAAAACCTGGGTCATCAAAAACGAATGTTGACGGGGTCTTTGCATGTGGAGATGTTCAAGATTCTAAATACAGACAGGCTATAACAGCAGCAGGGACTGGATGTATGGCAGCTTTAGATGTTGAACAATTTATCGATGATATTAATTATAAAAAAGTAACCCTTTCAATAAACAATAATATACTATAATTTCTGATTACAAAAGGACATGGAAAATGAATGTATATAGAAATAATAAAGATATGGAACAGTTGATGAAAGCGTTTTGTTTATTGCGAAATAAAAAAAATTGTGAGAACTTTTTTCATGTTTTATGTACAAAACAAGAAATAAAGCTTTTTAGCGAAGATCATTAATTGCTAAATTAATCTTAGAAGATCAATCATATGGGAAAATTCAGAGGGAAACTGGTGCTTCATCTGGGACTATTTCAAAAATAAAAATAATACTCAATAGGGATAATGGATTAAAAAGGGTTTTAAAAGGAAATTATGAATCCGAATAAACCACAAAATTTTGAATCAATTAAGAGGCATGCTTGTAGTTAAAGTATGTCTCTTTTATAATCTCGATTTCCAAGGTAATTGTTAATTAATGTTTAGTATATTTCATTATTTGTATTTAAATAATAAAGTAAATAAAATTTTCTATACGATTTAATAAGTTTTGCTTTATAGTTCCTTCACTTATCAAGGAACTAAAAATAAGAAGGGAGTGTTTTTGTGAAAGAGCCATTTTTCATTTTTCAATATTTAACTAATCCTAGATCAGTTGGAGCAATTTTTCCAAGTTCAAAATACTTAAGTGAGAAAATGATTGAAGCAATTAATTTTGAAAATGCAGAATATATTGTAGAATATGGTCCTGGAACTGGAGTTTTTACAGAGAAAATTCTTAAAAGAAGAAAAGCAGATACGAAAATTATATTAGTTGAAAATAATAATGGGTTTTACTTTTTTTTAAAAAGAAGATTTTGTAATGAGCCTAATTTAATTATTATAAATAGTTCTGCTGAAAACATTGAACAAATTTTATATTATTATCAAATCCCAAATGTTGACTATATAATCAGTGGTTTACCCTTTACAAGTTTGCCGACATTGATTTCAAATAAAATACTATTAAAGTCAGTTAAAGTTTTAAAAGAAAATGGACTTTTTGTAACTTTTCAATATACAAAATTAAAAATGGATCTTATAAAACAGTGTTTTCCTGAAATAAAAATAAAAAGGGAATTTAGAAATATTCCTCCAGCATACATTTTCAATTGTAAAAAAATAACGGATTAAAAAGACTTTTGGGTTTAAAATATCCCAGAAGTTTTTTTTTAAGAATTCTTAAGGAATTTTATAATAACAACTTAAGGATTTCCGTTTAAATTTTAGTTTATATTAAATCATTATTCAATTGTGAAAGGTATCTCTAATTTATCTATGTTTATTTAGATAGGAATGGAATTAGTCACATTTTTTAAAAAACTTAAATGAAAGGTGAGTCCAAAAAAGTTGTGTAATCAGATAATGAAACCAAAGGTTTTAATAATTGGGGAAAATTTAGAAAGTAGAAAAAATATTTTTGAATTCTTAGAAAATGAGGAGGTAGATGCCCAAATTGTTCGAGGTTTTGATGAAGCTTTACAATTTATAACTATTAATAGTGTTGATTTAATTTTAATAGATACTATAATTCTCCTAGAAGATGAAATAAATGCTTGTTTGAAAATTAAAGAAGTGAAGAACATACCAATTATTTTGATTTCTGAGAGTACGAAGAATTTGGATTATTTAGTAGATTTTATTTCTAAAGCTGATGATTATTTATTAAAACCATTTAATCAAATAGAACTAATCGATAGAGTTAAAATTCAAATAATAAAAAATGAAATAAAGTTAAAAAAAATAAAAATTTAATTGAAATAGGAGATTTAGAAATATTTATAGATACCCAACAGGTCTTTATACACAGCAAAGAGGTTATATTAACACCTAAGGAATTTGAAATTTTAAAATTACTTGCTTCTAACAAGGGGAATGTACTTAGTATATGTAAAATATATGAGGAAGTTTGGAAAGAAAAATTCCTCAAATCTGACAATACGGTCATGGTCCATATAAAAAAAATAAGAGACAAAATAGAACAAAATTCGAAACATTCAATTTACATTAAAACAATAAGAGGAGTTGGGTATAAAATCTAAATATAATATTTAAAGTAGTTCAAGAAGGATTATTTGATCCTGTTGTCACAAAAGTACTTAAAAGCCACAAAGGTAAAAACGTTTGCATTTTTAAAAGTTAGGTACCATCTGAGGTCACCCATAATGGCATTACAAATAAAAACTATAGTATTAAATACGATTTATACCTACTCATTCTAATTTTGACTTTAGTATTAGTTAATGTTCAACTATGAATACAAATTACAGTTCAAGGAAGAGTGATTATATGATATTTTCCCATACCTAATTATAAAATGAAGTTCTAGATATATTTGTAATTTCACAATTTGATTTACAGTCACATCCCCATTTTAGATAACTCACATGATCAATGTATAATACTTTGATCATGTGAGTTACCCTGAGTTAAATTTGTACCATAAATAAAATCATTTTCTTGAAAACCCTAAAGTACATTCTATTGATACATAATTGAACTAATAAACAAAATAATTAAGTGATGAGATTTTTTTATAAAAATTGTGAGAAGTAAAGAATTGCTTACTCAGGAACAGTGACAGACAATTATCAATTATCTCTTCATAAATTTGGGCAGCGAATGGATGTCTTGGTTGAAGACTTTCATATATAATTTGCACATTGTTTCACAACTTAAAGTATGGTCTGTGGGTTGTTTTTGATTAAACTTTATTCTAAAGCTACAAAAGATGTACTAAATGGAAGAAATAAAAACAGAACTCATTGCAGAGCGCATTGGCATCAATAAGCGTAGCGTATATAAAAATAATTAACTTGTTGCCCCATACAAAACACCTAAACCAATTAGTGCAAGAAAAGGGAATAGATTAACCTAAATAATCATCCTCCATAATTATTTAGTATGCTTTGTACATAATAAAAAAGGAGATTAATATGTGAAATGCTATGCTTTTTCTTTAAACATTAGCGCTCTAGAATTGTCATTAAACGTCACCTATAGCTTTTCTGTGTATTGGAGACTTGTATATCTTAACTTATGTTAAATCACACATTTATTAAAATACGCTTCGGCACACATGACAATATTGGCTCAGGACCTATACATCTACCGCCAGATGAAATGCATACAAGTGCTTCGTGGCTATCGTTTACAGCACCAGATAAATGGACAGAGGAAGAGCTAACAGATGCTATGACTGGAGTAGCTTACGCGATGAATGCCTTCATTCCTTTGTTTATTCAGTGTGATAGTAGTGATGTAGCCGTAGTACCGCAGGTGAAGGCCACACATAATGAGCGGCCAACATTTTTTGTCTATGATAAGTATCCTGGTGGCATCGGCTTAAGTGAAAAGGTATATGAACTATGGGAAGAGCTAATCATGAAAACATATGAGCATGTTACAAATTGTGCTTGTGAATCGGGCTGTCCTTCCTGTATTGGGGCACAAGAATCATTGCTTCAAACAAAAGGAAAGGTAGCTAAATTACTGCAACAATTAATGGCATAGTAAACTGAGGGTGAGGAACGCCAATTTGTTCTTTCACCCTCTTGTTTGTATTCATGGTAAATCGATTTTCAACGAAGAATATTTTGAATGAGGTTAACAATCATGATACTCTTGCAAGAGAGAGGTCTTATACTATAAGCAGAAAATGAGTGAAATTCATGTCTTACGAAAATAAAATATTACAAATGAAAAAAATGCTTGGAAAAAAAACAATGACTGCTAAACAAAAAGTTGAAACACCAGCATTCCAAAAACCTGCTCGCCCTAACTATACAGAGCAATGGAAACAGGCGGGACTAACGGTTGTTGAAAATGATTTTGGCATCGTATTTAAGCGTCAAGTAAGCTATCCGTTTAGTTATCAGCATGGACATTATCAACTACAATCATTCTTTGAAGCCCTGAAAAAATGGCAAGGCGCTGAGTTTGACCATCCTTATGCACTCGATATGGAAGAGTCTGTATTGTTTTTTGATACGGAAACGACAGGCTTAAAGGGTGTCGGGACCCATATTTTTTTGCTTGGATTTTTAGAGGTAGCTGAGGAATCCTTCATCCTAACACAATATATTATGGCTGATCCTGCACATGAGGCAGCTTTCTTGTTTGAATCAAAACTTTGGCAAAAGTCAGCTACTGTAATTACCTATAATGGGAAAAGCTTTGATTGGCCACAGCTTGAAACACGATGGACCCTACATCAAAAGACGTTACCTAAATTACGATCTCAGCGACAGATCGATTTGTTGCATAGTTCCAAGCGTTTATGGAAAAATGATATGGAACGCTTAAAATTAAAATCTGTCGAGGAAGAAAAGCTTGGTTTTTCTCGTATAGGGGATATTCCAGGTCATCTCGCGCCTATTATTTATTTAGATGCCGTGAAAAGTGGCATACCAGATGCTCTTATGAAGGTTTTGCATCATAATGAGTGGGATTTACTGACACTCATCACACTTTATAGTCATTCTACGCATTTATTGTTTGAACAGGACCAGGAAGAATCGGCAAAAACTTTTACGAATATTGGGAAATGGTATGGTGATTTAAAAGAAAGCACTCAAAGCGTGAAAGTTTTAGAAAAGGTGACAGCGAAATTTGATGCACTAGAAGCGGGCCATGCTCAATACTATTTAGCACTACAGCACAAAAAGAGTAAACGTTATAGTGAGGCCATTGACTCATTTGTGGCGTCTCTCCATTTTGTTGAAGCAAGAACAAAGTTACATGCCCTTGAGCAGCTGGCCATACTTTATGAGCACCAAATGAAAGATTATGAGCAGGCCCTTTATTATACGCAAGAAGGCATACGTCTCATTCAAAATCATGAGCAATGGAGAGTAGAACAAAAACAAAAATGGGAAATTTCTTGGGAAAAGAGATTGCACAGACTAGGAAATAAGAAATAATTTCCTGGGAAAGCGCGTGAAACGACAAGTTTAGCCTTACAATTAGTGTTTACAGACGATATAATGTGATGAAGTATGCTATAATGTATTCGTGTATGTAGTGTGAGGAAGGGCGATGTGAATGGACATTAAATTAACGTCAAAAATGATCCTTGAAAAGGAATTTAAAAAGAACTTTAAAGGCTACAATGTAGAAGAAGTAGATTCTTTTCTTGATGAAATTATTCAAGACTATGAAACGTTTGAAAAAATGGTGGCCCAACTACGTGAAGAAAATAGACAATTAAAAGAAGAAATTGAAAGTACACCTAAGAGACAGCCGGTTGCTTCAGCGGCAGCTGGTACAACGAATTTTGATATTTTAAAACGTCTTTCTAATTTAGAGAAACATGTATTTGGTAGCAAGTTATACGAATAATTTTAGTCAATTATATTGTATTTAACATAAAACTCTAGTATAATCTTTCGTATCATCATGAAATTCTGGTAATCGCTGCGGCGCTAGACGTCGTAGAGGAAAGTCCATGCTCACACGGTTCTGAGATGGTCGTAGTGTTCGTGCTTACTGAAAAAATAAGGTAAGGCAGCTGATAAGGCTGACGGCGGAAGGAAAACCTAAGTCCTTTGGATATGGTTGACACTTCCTGAAAGTGCCACAGTGACGAAGCTTGCTTGGAAACTTGCAAGGTGGAACGAGGTAAACCCCACGAGTGAGAAACCCAAATTATGGTAGGGGCACTCTCTAGAAGGAATTAAACGGATAGAGGGACAGAGTTTGCTCTGTAGATAGATGATTACCACCTGATCGTACGAGGCGCAAGCTGTTTGAGTACTCAGGAACAAAACATGGCTTATGGAATTTTTTGATGCTTATCTACGAAATAACAAGCGCTCTCCAATTCGGTGGAGAGCTTTTATTTTGAGTTCATGAGGAAAAAGTAACCTTGTTAATCAAGTCTTGGTATGCGCTATACGTTTGAGAAGTATCGCTACCGCTTCTAAGTCACAACATCTGAAAACGGTTATCGCATTAATGTGATGTATTGATCTTGATTGTTTTGTACTGTAAGCAAAATGCCTGGTACAAAAGGCGACCATCATTCGAACTGGAGAGATGATTGTACCCTGTTCATCAAGAGAATGCCTCTGGCGATTGTCACAGATTTACGTGAGACGCTTTTTGAGCAAGTTCAAAAAATCTGGACGCATTGTTTATCTGCGCGAAAGCGAAGCGTCAGCGACAATTACGCCGAGCGTAATAGATTACATAACGATTGGCCTGACGTAAATGCCCTTCTGAGGGGGAGTATAGAGAGATAGGATGGAGCGGAAACATGAACGGAGTAAACAATTGGGAAAGTACGGATAAACTGAAATTAATAGCTAAATATCCGACTACCTTAATACTTAAAATCTTCGAAAATGTATCTGAAGGTATCATGATTACTGATGAATACAAAAAAATAGTAATGGTTAATCCTGCCTTTGAATTTGTGACAGGCTATACATGTGATGATGTGGTTGGCAAAACGCCAGCCGTTTTACAATCTGGTGTACATGAATTGCCGTTCTATTTAGAGATGTGGGAGCAGATACGACAAGAAGGCATTTGGCAAGGTGAGATATGGAATCGTCGTAAAACTGGAGACGTATATCCTGAATGGTTAACAATTGTTTGTGTAACCAACGATGAGGGTGAGGTTACAAATTACTGTGGTATTTTCACAGATTTGTCTGAAAGAAAAATAGTAGAAAATGAATTAGAAAAGCGTTTGCTCACGGATTCATTAACAGATGTATCCAATCGTTTTGCCTATATTGAAAGAATGGATAATCTCTTAGAATCGACTTCTGCTATTTCTCATTCAGTGCAGCATGCGATCTATTTCTTAGATTTGGATCGATTTAAGCAAATTAATGATACATTAGGCCATGCTGTTGGAGATTCAATTTTAATAGAAGTAGCAAATCGTCTAAAAAAATTACTGAAAAATAAAGACATTATTGCAAGATATGGCGGAGATGAATTCGTCATTACATTAACCAATGTGAAAAATGTCAAAGAAGCTGCAAAATTCGCTGAACAAATTATTAGTAGTATCGAACAACCGATGATGATTAATGATCAGGAAGTTTTTATTTCTACAAGTATTGGTATTAGCGTTTTTCCAGTTGATAGTAAAAACACAGAAGAACTAATCAATTGTGCAGATAGAGCAATGACGTATTCAAAAAAGAATGAATTGAACGGCTATTCCTTTTATTTTGATGAACTGCAAACAGATGCACAACGAGTACTATTGCTAGATTCTGAGTTAAGAAGAGCAATAGAAAACCGTGAATTTGAGCTGTATTTTCAGCCAAAGGTTTCTATGGAAAATGAGCAAATTCAAGGTTTAGAAGCACTAGTCCGCTGGAATAGCGAGAGGCTAGGCTTTGTGTCGCCTGCGGAGTTTATCACTTATGCGGAGGATACAGGTCTAATCATTCCATTAAGTGAGCTCATTATCGAAAAAGCATGTGAGGCAGTGATCCAAATGCAACAACATGGTTGGAAAACACCTGTCGCCATTAATATTTCGAGCATTCACTTTAAACAGCAGAATTTTTTGGAGTCAATCCAAACCATATTAGAGCGCTATAATATGCCAGCCAACAATTTTGAAATAGAAGTGACGGAGCGAACGGTGATGAACAGTGCCAACGAAACTGTCAGTAAATTGGTTCGTTTGAAACAATTAGGCTTTAAAATCTCAATCGATGATTTTGGGACAGGCTATTCGTCCTTAAGTTATTTAGTTCGCTTCCCATTAGATTGTTTAAAAATTGATCGAAGCTTTATTCAGCATATTGGATCACTCGATGAAAAACAGGCAGTTGTAGATGCGATTATTCAAATGTCCCATCGCCTAAAAATGAAAGTTGTTGCTGAAGGTGTAGAACAAGCACAACAAGTGGATATACTACGTAAAATGAACTGTGATATTATCCAAGGCTATTATTACAGCAAACCACTCCCGTTAAACGAACTAATGGAGTTTATGGAGTATTGGGAAATTGAGCATCAAGGAAGGAAATAATCTATGGCAAACTATCAATTAGTAGCTACGTCAGCAATGGGCTTAGAAGCTATTGTGGCACAAGAAGTAAAAGCACTTGGCTATGAAACAACCGTTGACAATGGCAAAGTATATTTTGAAGGCGATGAAACGGCTATTGCACGTACCAATTTATGGCTACGTGTAGCGGATCGTGTAAAGATTGTCGTTGGACAATTCCCTGCAAAATCATTTGAACAATTATTTGAAAGTGTGAAGGCACTCCCTTGGGAAAAATACCTACCAGTGGATGCTGCTTTTCCAGTTTCAGGAAAGTCCGTAAAATCGAAATTATTTAGTGTACCAGATTGCCAAGCCATTACTAAAAAAGCAATCGTTGAGCGAATGAAACAGCATTACAAGCGACTTGGCTTTTTAGATGAATCTGGAGCAACTTACAAAATAGAGGTTTCAATTTTAAAAGATGTGGCGACACTAACGATTGATACATCTGGTGCTGGCTTACATAAACGTGGCTATCGTCAGGTACAAGGTGAGGCACCCTTAAAAGAAACATTAGCAGCTGCACTTGTACAAATTTCAAAATGGAATCCAAATCGTCCATTTGTTGACCCATTCTGTGGCTCTGGTACCATTGCATTGGAAGCGGCGATGTTTGGACAAAACATAGCACCAGGCTATAACCGTGAATTCATTTCTGAGGAATGGCCATGGATGAAAGCTGCAATCTGGGATAAGGTTCGTGATGAGGCGGAAAGTTTAGCGAACTATGATCAGCCGTTAGAAATTATCGGTTCCGATATCGATCACCGCATGATCAGCATTGCGCAAGAAAACGCAGTGGAAGCAGGCTTTGGAGAGTTAATTACGTTTAAGCAAATGCAAGCACGTGATTTTACAACACAGTTAATGGATGGTGTCATGATTGGGAATCCACCATACGGAGAACGTATTGGTGATGTTGAAGTCGTGGAACAGGTGATCCGCGACGTCGGAAAGGTTATGAAAAACTATCCAACTTGGTCTGTATATATGCTATCCTCCATGAAAAATTTTGAAGAATTATATGGACGCCAAGCGACGAAAAAACGTAAATTATTTAATGGTTTTATTGAAACAAATTATTATCAGTTCTGGGGTCAAAAGTCTAAAAGAGATTAACGAATAGTAACGGAAGATAAGATTTTTTCTTATCTTCCGTTTCGTCGCGTATAATAGCACCAGATCGTTAGAGGGGGAACATCAATTGCGTAAATCTTTACCATTTGCATTATCAAAGGACCGTTCATTTTTTGAATCATTAGGTGACTGGATGGGCGATGTCCTTTATGATGAATTACCTGAAAAGGGCTTTGAATGCCGTGATGAGCAAATTTTTATGGCCTATCAAATAGAACAAGCACTAAAAGAAAAAAATGTTCTCTTCGCAGAGGCAGGAGTAGGAACTGGCAAAACGATCGCTTATTTGCTTCCAGCTATCTCTTATGCGCGTTACACAGGGAAACCAGCACTGATTGCTTGTGCAGATGAAACATTAATCGACCAACTTGTAAAAGAGGGGGGCGATATTTATAAACTTCAAAAAACATTAGGACTTGATATTGATGTTCGTCTAGCAAAATCGAGAGATCAATATTTGTGCTTAAAACGCTTTGAGGAAGCGGAGAAAGTGGAGTCGGATGAATGGATTGACGATATTGCCTTTTCTATCCCTGATGGTGTTTATGCTCAAGGTTCGATGATTGCTGTTCATCCATATGGGGAACGCAGTGATTATCCGACTGTCAGTGATGAGGATTGGCAAAAGGTTAATTACAATTCGATTATGCAATGCTCGGTTTGTGATCTGCGTAATCGCTGTGGGCAAACATTGCATCGTTCTCATTACCGAAAATCAACGGATCTTGTTATTTGTTCGCAAGATTTTTTAATGGAGCATTTGGCTACAAAGGAATCTCGTGAGCGTGAAGGTCAGCTTGCTTTACTGCCAGAAGTATCAATGATGGTGTTGGATGAAGGGCATTTACTGGAGTATGCTGCACAAAAAGCGATGACGTATAAAGTGCAGGCGACGACCATTGTGCAATTATTGGAGCGCTTGATGGTAGATGGCGTACGTGAACGTACACTGTATGCGATGGAGAAATTACAGGATGATCATGAGCTATTTTTTGATCAACTTCGTGATGATATCGTTGCTTCCAATGAAGATCGTAAACGTATAAACAAATCAAAAACACTGCTGGCTTATGGGAAGCAGTTAATAAATGATGTAGAAACATTGATGGAAGAATTCGTCTTTGAATCAGAAATGTACATGATCCCTGAATATGAGTTAAATATGGCAGAAGAATATTTAGAACAATATGAGGCTTCTTTACGTATTTTTATCGCACAAGGAGATGCAGTGGATTGGTTAGAGGAGACAGATGGTGAAGAAACACTCGTGATTATGCCTCGTTTAATCACAGAAGTTTTAGCAGAAAAGTTATTCTCTAAAAAGCTTCCAATCGTCTTTTCTTCAGCCACGCTATCGGTCAATAAAGACTTTTCTTACATTGCCTATAGTTTAGGAATTCGAGATTACCAATCATTTTCTGTGCCATCCCCATTCGATTATGAAGAGGTCATGAAAATCTATTTACATGAGCTTACGCAACGTGACAAAACAGCGCGTGTTCAGCAATTGCTACGTGATGGCGAACAAACATTGATTTTATTTAAGTCGAAGCAAGCCATGCTAAACTTCAAGGCAGAATTACCGCTAATGGAACGTATGTATGTAGCATTCGAAGGAGATCGAGAGCTATCAGCCATTGTTCGAGATTTCCAGCAAGGAACAGTTAAAACATTATGCTCATATCATTTATGGGAAGGGCTAGATTTACCTGAGGAAGCATTAACACGTGTGATTATTTATGATTTACCGTTTCCTCCACAGGACCCATTATTTGATGCAAAACGTACATTTGCCGAAAACCCATTTGAGGAAGTGGAATTACCTTTCATGCAATTACGCTTGCAGCAAGGGATGGGACGCTTAATTCGTACATCAAATGACCATGGTGACATTCACATTTTGTTAAATGAAGATGAGCAAAAACAGCGTGCAGCCTTTGAAAATATATTAGCGGTTGTACCAGAAATAAAGTAGAAAAAAGCGAGTTTGCTCAAAATGCAAGCTCGCTTTTTATTATTTTGAAATAACATTATGGATGTAGTTAAATTATTGGTTTTTAAAAAACTGTTGAATATTTCTCTTTTAAGCTATATAGTTCTTTGTAATGCAACGAAATCTTGTGGAAGAATATATTTTTTGTATTGAAAATAATTTCACAAAAGGTTTATAATAATGACAAGAATTTTTAAGAATAGTCAAATTGCTTGCTGACTATTCCATGATAGGGGGCTTAAACCTGTCGAACATTCAATCATTGTGTAGAAAATATACAAATCTATCGGCAACGGATATTGACAAGTTAATAGAAATAGAGGCTACGCTAACGTATTATGCTGAGTTGACTGATTGTTATATGTTCATAGATTGCCTGTTGGAGAATTTACCGCATGCGATTGTTGTGGCAGAGGCATTCCCGAAGAAAGAGATTGGTTTATACGAAAAATCAGTTATCGGAAAATTCGTATTTGAAAGTTTTGAACCAGCTGTATTTGCTGCGTTTAAACATAAAGAAAAATCATCCATTACCAGAGCGATTACGCAGGAAGGCATTACGGTAGAGCAAAATGTGCTTCCGATTTTTAATGAGCAACAGCAAGTAATTGCCGTGTTAATTCAGGAAAAAATGGTGAAGATGCAAACGACACCGAAGGATGATTTTCAAAATATGCCTTTTGCTTTAATTGAACATATTGTTGAACCTAATTCTCAACCGATTCCAGTTGTTTCAGATTTACTCGTAGAGTCGATTATTCTCACAAATCACGAAAATAAAGTAATTTACAGTAATCCTGCTGGCTATCATTTTATTTCGGAGCTATCTGGATTAGAAAACTTTGACAATGTAGCATTGGATAAAATCTTACCTTTTTTACAGGAAGTCTATGATAAAGGCGACGATGTCTTTTTCCTAGAAATTACGATTGATCGTAAATCCTTTATTGTAAAGAAAATTCCAATTCGCAGTTATAACGAGAAGGTCACACTACTCATTATTCATGATCTAACAGAGCTTAAGCTGAAAGAAAATGAGCTAATGATGAAAACATTTGCGATACGAGAAATTCACCACCGCGTGAAAAATAATCTTCAGACAGTGACAAGCCTATTACGTTTGCAAATGCGAAATGATCTGTCTGCATCGAATGCAAGTGCTTTTCAAGAGGCATTAAATCGAATCTATAGTATTTCATCGGTTTATGAGCTGATTTTAGAAAATGAAGATAACGCTGAAGAAAGAGTAGACGTTATCGCATTAGCTAAAAAAATTGGTCATAAAATGATTGGTACGTCTAATACAGCAACTATTCAACTAGCCTTTCATCATGAAAATTTGCAGCTATTCTGCCATTCGAAAAAGGCAGTCTCTTTAGCACTCATTATTTGTGAGCTACTGCAAAATGCATTAAAGTATGCGTTTATTGGACGTGATGAAGGAATCATCGATATTCAATTCATTCAGGAAGATTCTACAATTTCGCTTCATATTTCTGACAACGGCGTTGGAATGCAAGAGGTGAAGGCATCTTTTGGTATGGAGATTATCACAAGGCTTGTAGAATATGATTTAGCTGGCTCATTTTCCATTATCCCTAGTAATGAAGGTACACATACTCAAATTCAGTTCCCTGTAAGTGAGGAGGTATTTATCGTAAATGACTAGGAAAGTTATGATTGTCGAAGATGAATCACTGATTGCGATTGATTTGAAGTTTATGTTAGAAGATAACGGCTACGAAGTTGTAGCTCAAGCGAACAATGGTGAAACTGCCATTGAATTAGCCTTTTTACATAAGCCACAGTTAATCTTAATGGACATTAAAATGCCTAAACTGGACGGTTTAAAGGCAAGTAAAATTATTGAACAACAGCTTGGTATACCCGTTCTTTTCATCTCGGCCTATAGTGAAAAAGAATTGTTGCTATACATGAAGCAGGATAATATATTAGGATATGTAATGAAACCGTTTTCTGAAAAAAATGTGTTGCCTGTGCTAGAGGTTGCTTTTCATCAAATTGATAAATTCAACCGTCTCAATGGGGAGATCTTACATAAGCAAACACAATTAGATAAGCGGAAAGTCATTGAACGAGCAAAGGGCTTGCTTATGCAGGCTGAAAATATAAGCGAGGACGAGGCTTACCGTAAGATCCGCAATGAAAGTATGCAAACACAACAGGAAATGGTGCACATTGCACAGCAAATTATTAACAACTTACAAGTCAATAGTTGAAGCAAAGGCGCTTTAAAGAGATTTCTTCTTTAAAGTGCCTTTTTTTATATAAATTTATAAATAAAAAAGGGGTGATGAGTAAGATGGCAATGATAGGAACGGTTATCGTTTATATTATTATGATTTGTGCTATTTTAGGGGCAATCGGAGCTATCCGAGATGCTGAGTATGGAATTGGGAAAGAATTTATGAATGGGATCCATACGGTTGGTCATATTTTTGTCCCAGCAGCAGGGATCATGGCAGCTATACCTTACTTAACATGGTTTATTAGTCATTTTATTAGTCCGATTTTTGAGTTAATTGGTGCAGATCCTGCGATTGCAGCGACGACAATTTTAGCTTCGGACATGGGTGGTTACCAATTAGCCAATGCGTTAAAGGAGTCTTATGAGGGATGGGTAATGGCTCTTGTTGTTGGTTTTATGTCAGGTGCTACCATTGTATTCTCGATTCCAATGGGCCTTGCGATGTTGGATAAGCGTGATCATAAATATATGGCGCTAGGTATTATGGCTGGCGTATTAACAATTCCGATTGGTGCATTTATTTCTTCAATCATGATTGTGCTATTCAACACAGAAGTACGTGAAGTCATTAGTACAACAGAGGCTCCTACATATGTATTTGCCATTTCTGTTTTACAAATATTAATTAACTTACTACCGTTATTCATTTTCGTTATCTTAATCGCACTAGGCTTAAAGCTTATTCCAAACGGCATGATTACTGGCTTCATGGTATTCGGTCGTGTCATGGATGCGGGAATTAAATTGGTGTTAGTGTTCTCTATTGTGGAGATTTTTACAGGTATTTTTACAAAGATTTTTGGCGCGTGGGGCTTCGATCCAATCATGGCTGATGAAATCGACCAGTTCCGAGCATTAGAAACAGCCGGTTATATCGGGATTATGCTAGCGGGTGCCTTCCCAATGGTGTATTTAATTCGAAAGTATGCTTCCAAGCCACTTGAAGCGGCTGGGAAAAAATTAGGCTTATCCTCTGTAGGAAGTGCGGGGATTCTAGCAACGATTGCGAATATTTTAGCGATGTTTACACTGATTCGCCATATGCCACCAAAAGATAAAGTGATTAACATTGCATTTGGTGTATGTTCTGCCTTCTTATTAGGTGATCACTTATCATTCACGGCTAACTTCCAGCCAACCATTATTTTACCTGTTATCGCAGGGAAGTTTTTAGCGGGTGTGATTGCGATTATTTTAGCCTATAAGCTTTCAGTACCAACTGCATTAAGGCTAGAAATTGAGGATCGCAAGGCAGGCATTATTAAAGAAGGCGAATATTTAACAGATCAAAAATCATAACGAAGAAAAAGTGAGGTGATGACGTGTGAGTGAAGAGAAAAAACGATTTATTCAGGAGTTTGTGCCGGGTAAACAGCTAACATTGAGTCACCTTATTGCCAATCCTGATCCAGAAATGTTTAAAAAGCTGGGTATCCAAGATGCGGGTGCCCTTGGCATTATGACTTGTACGCCAAGTGAAACGGTAATTATCGCAGGAGATTTAGCGACAAAGGCAGCCAATGTCAAACTAGGATTTTTAGATCGTTTTACAGGTAGTCTCGTTATTGTAGGTAGTGTGTCAGAGGTAGAAATGGCGATGTTAGAAATCAATCGTTTTTTATCCGAGGTATTAGGCTATACACCTTCAAAAATAACGAAATCATAGGATGTGTCATATGAAAAATCGAGTAATGATAATAGGCGGTGTGCAAGCAGGAAAGTCAACATTGATGAATACATTGTTGGGCAAAAAAAGCAGTGCCAACAAAACACAAGCACTCGTTTATGATGACTGGATTGTTGATACACCAGGTGAATATGTTGAAAATCCAATGTATTACAGAAATATTATGGCAACATCGCTGGAAGTAACCCATGTGATTTACTTGCAGGATGCCACATCAGCAAGGAGTGTATTCCCTCCGCAATTCAGCTTAGGGATTCCCAAAATACAAATAGGTGTGATTACCAAGATTGATGCCCCTGATGCCGATGTTGAAAGGGCTATCGCCTTATTAAAAAATGTTATGACGCAGGGCCCTATCGTGAAAACCTCTTCATGGCAGAAGCTTGGCATTGAATTGATTGAACCATTGATTCAACTCAAGACACATGAAGAAATTCGTCAATTTGTCAAGGATCACGATAGTCCGTATCTCATGTATTGCTCACAGTAGCGAGAGGGAGGTGTAGGGTGAAAACTGAAAAAATATTTAGTGCAGGCATTGATATTGGGACAAGTACCACAAAAATGGTCGTCAGTAGTTTTCTGTTAAAGAATGTGGCTGGCATAACCCATGTGCCAAGGATTGAAATTATTGAGAAAACGGTGTTGCATCAAAGTCCAATTATCAAAACACCTTTTATTAATAAAGACATCATCGATATGAAAAAGATTGAGGAATTTATTTCCCAACAGTATCAATTGGCACAAATTGCTCCATCTGATATTGCAACAGGGGCCATTATCATTACAGGTGAATCAGCCACGAAGGAAAATGCAAGTGAAGTTGTCCATACCATTGCAGATGGCGCAGGTCATTTTTTAGTTGCTACCGCAGGTCCTGATTTAGAGGGCATCATTGCTGCCAAAGGAGCAGGTACTTTACAGCAATCAAAGAATTCATCCAAAGTCATCGCCAATATCGATATTGGTGGAGGGACAGCGAATATTGCTGTTATGCAATTTGGAGAGGTCATTGGTACATGTACCTTACATGTTGGTGGTAGATTGATTGAATTTAAGGATGGCAAGATTCAATCAATTTCTCCGCCACTCATGCGATTGATGGAACGATGGGCTAATCCGTTAGCGGTCGGTGATGCGGCCGAAGATAATCGAGTAACACATTGTATTGAAGAAATGGTGCAAATACTTGCGATGATTCTTCATGGACAATGCACAGATGAAAAGCATCCATTATTACTTGGGCATTTACCAAACTGGCATAAACCTGTGGATGCCATCGTTTTTACAGGTGGTGTGGCCTCTTGTATTTATGAAAATGAATGTACACAGCGCCAATATGATGATATTGGTGAAAGATTAGCGAAGATGCTATTACAGCAAGAACAGCTACAATCATTTTTATGGTTACGACCTGAGGAAACAGCACGGGCAACAGTGACTGGTGCTGGTACACAAACCACTGAAATTAGTGGGGCAACCATTCAGGTGGATGCTCACGTGTTACCACTAAAAAATGTACCAGTCTTTAATTGCCATATAGATACGTCAACAGACTTTAACACGACAGTGAAGACAGCCGTAGAGAGAGCAGATGATTTATTTTCTATACAGGACAATCGTTCACCATTTGCACTCTATTTTAGTGAATTGCCGTATTTAAGCTTTCAGGATGTACATGCATTGTGTCAGGCCATTCTGCAACATTTGGCGACAAGATGCTCTAAGGACATACCAATTATCATAGTCATTCAATCAGATTACGCAAAAATTATTGGACAAACCATACAAGCCATTAATGCGACAGTGCCAATTATTTGCATCGATCAAATTAAAGTGGAAACAGGTGATTACATCGACATTGGAGAGGTTCTGCCATCTGGCGTTGTTCCTGTTGTGGTGAAGACCCTTGCCTTCCATTCAAAGTAAGGAGGATGAATGTGAACTTATCGGTGATATTTGGTGGAGAAAAATATAATTTTAAATCATTAAAAGATGTTATGGCCAAGGCCAATGAAGAAAAATCAGGCGATCAGCTAGCGGGTATTGCCGCTGAGACGGTTCAACAACGAATCGCAGCGAAGGCTGTATTAAGTGAGCTTTTAGTAAAAGATATCCGAGAAAATCCATTAGTGCCGCAGGAAAATGATGAGGTTTCACGCATTATTGAGGGCGATATTAATGAGCAAATCTATGGAGAAATCAAAAACTGGAGCATCGAGCAGCTGCGTGAATACATTTTATCGAATGACACGGGTGATCGTGAATTAAAGCGTTTAAGTAAAGGAATGAATTCTGAGATTATTGCTGCTGTTACAAAGCTAATGTCCAATTTAGATCTTGTTCATGCAGCCAATAAAGTCGAAATACTATCAACGTGTAATATTACGATTGGCCAAAAAGGGACATTGTCTTCTCGCCTTCAGCCAAACCATCCAACAGACAATATTGATGGCATCATCGCCTCTCTAAAAGAAGGATTGTCTTATGGTATTGGGGATGCTGTTATCGGCATTAATCCTGTAGATGATTCAGTTGAAAGTGTTAAAAAAGTACTTACGGCTACAAAAGAATTCATCAATGATTGGTCCATTCCTACGCAAAACTGTGTATTAGCTCATATTACAACACAGATGAAGGCGATTAAACAGGGCGCCCCAGCGGATATGATTTTCCAAAGTATCGCAGGGACAGAAATTGCTAACCGTTCGTTCGGTATTTCTGCTGATTTAATAAGAGAAGCAGAGGAGCTAATTAAAAAACAAGGAACAGGTACTGGTCCAAATTTATTCTACTTTGAAACAGGCCAAGGCTCAGAGCTATCGGCAGAGGCACATATGGGCATTGACCAAGTAACATTGGAATCTCGCAATTATGGATTTGCAAGACATTTTAATCCTTATATTGTGAACACAGTAGTGGGCTTTATCGGCCCAGAATATTTATACAACAATAAACAAGTCATTCGAGCAGGTCTCGAAGATCATTTCATGGGCAAAATGCATGGCATTCCTATGGGGGTAGATATTTGCTATACCAACCATATTAAGGCAGACCAAAATGATGTGGAAGATTTAAGTGTATTGCTAACAGCAGCTGGCGTTAACTTTATTATTGCTGCGCCAATGGGCGATGATGTGATGCTCAATTATCAATCGATGAGCTTCCATGATGTAGCTACATTACTCCAAACATTTGGTAAAAAACCAGCACCAGAGTATTTAGCATGGTTAGAGAAAATGGGCATTTATGAAAATGGTCGACTGTCAGCAAGAGCTGGCGATTTATCCATTTTTGAAAGGTAGGTGAGTCAAGTGAATGATCAATTAGTTTCTATGATTACACAGCTTGTCATAGAGAAGATGGAGAAAAATACAGGTAGCCAAGCACCTGAAGTGACAACTACTCCAACAGAACAACCACTTATTAAGTTTTATGATACAGTAGAAAATCGTTCTTCAGGAACAACGGAAGCTACAGCAACATCACAGGAGCCATTAATTCAGCTATATCAGCATGGAGCTCCACAGCAAGTACCAACGCTTGCTTCTGTCACTTTCGACCAGCCATTAAACGAAGCTGTGCCGATCAAGCCCTTTCAGTTTGAGGCAGAAGCATTAACGGAAAGTGTGCAGGCTGCTAAAAAACATACACCTGCTCGCATTGGTGTAGGGAGAGCTGGGACAAGACCGAAAACGAAAACATGGTTAAAATTCCGACTCGATCATGCTGCTGCGGTAGATGCTGTGTATGGCGAAGTGTCAGAAGATCTTTTACAAAAGCTTGATGTCTTTCAGGTAACAACGAAAGTCACAGATAAAGAGGAATACATTACAAGACCTGACTTAGGGCGTCGTTTATCAGAGGAATCAAAGACATTGATTCAGCAAAAATGTAAACCACAGCCCAAAGTACAGATTATTATCTCGAATGGCTTAAGTGCGAGTGCGATTGAGGAAAATGTACAAGATGTCTACCTAGCCCTTCAGCAAAGTCTTGGCAATTTAAATATTGACATCGGTACAACATTCTATATTGATAAAGGCCGTGTTGCTTTAATGGATGAGATTGGTGAGCTGCTACAGGCAGAGGTTATTGTTTACCTAATTGGTGAGCGTCCAGGGCTCGTATCGGCAGAATCGATGAGTGCATATTTATGCTTCAAGCCAAGAATTGGCACAGTGGAAGCGGAACGTATGGTGATTTCAAATATCCATAAGGGTGGTATCCCACCATTAGAAGCGGGAGCTTATCTTGGAACAGTCGTAGAAAAAATCCTGCATTATCAGGCAAGTGGCGTAGAGCTTGTCGCAAAAGAAGGTTAGGGGGCTGAGATATGTATCCTCAAAAAATTATGGCTCAAATCTTGGCGATGCAAACCATTCCAAGAGTCAACAGTGAACTAGCAGAGCAGTTAGATTTAAAGCCACATCATCATAGTATTGGGCTTGTCACACTGACAATCGACGATGTTGGGTATGTTGCCTTAGATGAGGCGACGAAAAAGGCAGATGTCGATGTTGTCTATGCAAAAAGCTTTTATGCGGGAGCGGTACATGCGTCTGGTCCATTGTCAGGTGAAGTGATTGGCATCATCGCTGGAAGCTCACCTGATGAAATTCGTAGTGGTCTTGATGCTATTCAACAAAAAATCGAATTTGATACGTATTTTGAAGCCATTAATAATAATGAAAATCATGCCTTGTTTGCCCATACCGTGGCAAGCTGTGGGACATATCTTGCTGAGCTTGCAGATGTAAAGGTTGGCACACCACTTGCTTATTTAATCGCACCGCCACTTGAGGCAGTGGTTGGATTAGATGCAGCATTAAAGGCGGCAGATGTTGAGTTAAAGGTTTTCTTTGGTCCTCCATCTGAAACCAATTTTGGTGGTGGCTTATTAACGGGCAGTCAATCGTCATGCGAGGCTGCAGCACATGCATTCAGAGAAGCTATTGAAAATATAGCTAGAAACCCAGTGATCTAGAAAGGAGGCGGCTTTATGGCCACATTAGACAAAGACTTATTAGCGATTCAGGAAATGAGAGATGCCGTTAAACATGCTAATACAGCACAGGCTGCCTACATGCAATTTTCTCAGCAACAAGTAGACACCATTGTAAAGGCTGTTGCAGATGCTGCCTTTAAGGAAGCAGATCGTTTAGCAAAAATGGCTGTGCAAGAAACAGGGATGGGTATTCCCAACCATAAAAAGATGAAAAATGAAGTGGCTTCACGAGATGTCTATGAAGATATTAAAGACTTAAAAACAGTTGGTATTGTGGGCTATGATCGGATGAAAAAAGTAGCCGAAATTGCAAGTCCTTTTGGTGTCATTGCTGGTATTGTACCAACAACAAATCCAACCTCTACAGCCATCTTTAAAACGCTTATTTCTTTAAAAACGAGAAATGGTTTAGTGCTTAGTCCACACCCATATGCAGTGAAATGTACAAAAGAGGCTTTAGATATTTGTCGAGTAGCTGCTGAAAAAGCAGGTGCGCCAGAAGGATTACTACAATGTTTAACAATGTCCTCCATGGAAGCAACACAGCAGCTAATGAAGCACCCAGACATTCATTTAATTTTAGCTACGGGTGGTGGTGCATTGGTCAAGGCGGCCTATAGCTCTGGCAAACCTGCCTATGGGGTAGGGCCAGGAAATGTACCAGCTTACATTGAAAAATCGGCTACTATTCAAAAGTCTGTCCGTCAATTGGTGCAAAGTAAATCGTTCGATAATGGCACAATCTGTGCAACGGAGCAAGCCATTATTGTCGATAAGGCGATTGCAGTGCAAGTGCAAACAGAATTAAAGAAAAACGGTGCCTATCTATTAAATGCTGAAGAAAAAGCTAAAATGGAAAAATTGATTTCGCCAGTTCCAGGGAAAGTAAATCCCCAGATTGTCGGTAAATCAGCTACTTGCCTAGCCGATTCTGTTGGTATTACGGTTCCAGACGATACAAAAGTTCTTGTGGGCTTCGAAACAATGATTGGTAAAAATATTCCGTTTTCTCTTGAAAAACTATCACCAATCTTTGCACTTTATGTTGTTGAAAACAGTACAGAAGCCAAGCAGGTGATGATTGACCTGCTAAATATTGGAGGACGCGGACATACATGCTCCATTCACACTGAAAATGCAGCATTGGCAGAGCAATTTTCCGTTGAATTACCAGTATCACGCATTGTGGTCAATACATTATCATCTATCGGTGCAGTAGGTGGCACAACGGGCTTAGCGCCATCCTTTACATTAGGCTGTGGTACATTTGGCGGCAATATTACGTCAGATAACATTACAGCAAGACATTTATTAAATATCAAACGTATGGCGTATGGCATTAAAGATGTCGAAGTGCCAAAACCAGAATTTGAAGTACAGTCCGTTGTCGAGTCGGTAGTCTCACAAGAGCCTGCTCTAGACACAACGATGGTTCAACAAATTGTCGATCAAGTATTAAAACAAATCACATTACAAAATAAATAATTTGGAGGAATGACAAATGAGTACAGCATTAGGAATGGTAGAAACAAAAGGTTTAGTAGGAGCAATTGAAGCAGCAGACGCAATGGTAAAGGCAGCAAGCGTTAATTTAGTAGGAAAAGTACATGTTGGTGGCGGTATCGTGACAGTTCTTGTACGCGGTGATGTAGGCGCAGTAAAAGCAGCAACAGATGCAGGGGCAGCAGCAGCACAACGTGTAGGAGAGCTATTATCAGTTCATGTAATTCCACGTCCACACCACGAATTAGAAATGATTTTACCAAAAGCAGAAGCATAATTTCATGTTCTGATGAGAGCTGGATCTAACTTTAGAACAGCTCTCAACTTGTCCTTATAAAATCAATCAACAAAATAAAGAGGTGGCTAACGTGACAACAGCAACAAAAACTTTTCCAGTGGCCATTTCGGCTCGTCATATCCATCTAAGTGAAGCAGATTTACAAGCACTTTTTGGTCCAAATGCAACCCTAACTAAGGATTTCGACTTATCACAGCCAGGGCAATTTGCTGCAAAAGAGCGTGTCTCTATCGAGGGACCAAAAGGCATTATTCATAATGTCCGTGTCCTTGGACCTGTAAGACCAGCAACCCAAGTAGAGGTAAGCCGTACAGATGCCATGAAGCTAGGGGTGACACCTCCTTTACGGCAATCAGGTGATATTGACAATTCTGCAGGCATTAAAATTCTTTCTCAAGACAAGGAATTAGAGATCCAGCAGGGGGTCATCATTGCACAGGCACATATTCATATGACAGAAGAAGATGCCAAAGCATTGGAAGTACACAATAATGAATTAGTTTCAGTGGAAGTTGTAAGTGATCGTCCTGTCACTTTCCGAGGTGTCGTTGTACGTGTTTCCAATGATTTTAGTCTGGAAATGCACATTGACACGGATGAAGCAAATGCTGGCTTTATCGAACAGCAGGCACAGGGTAAATTAATGAAAGTATCATCGTAAGGAGGAGGCAAGATGCAAGAAAATTTAGTGCAAAAAATTGTGGAAGAAGTTCTGCAACAAGTCTTAAAAAATCAATCTTCCCCTCCACATGACGGTAAAATTCCGATTGGTGTATCTGCCCGCCATGTCCATCTTGCACAAGCAGAAGTGGAACAGCTTTTTGGTGAAAATTATCAGCTTACACCGAAGTCTGAGCTTTCACAACCAGGGCAATTTGCTGCGGAGGAAACTGTAGTGATTGCAGGTCCAAAAGGGTCGATAGAGCGCGTACGTATTCTTGGCCCCGCTCGTTCCTTATCCCAAGTGGAAGTAAGCTGGACAGATGCGATGAAATTAGGGCTGAAGCCACCACTAAGAATATCTGGTGATATTCAAGGTTCAAGCCCTGTTACATTGATTGGTCCAAAGGGGAGTGTCGTGTTAAATGAAGGACTCATTATTGCACAGGCACATATTCATATGTCCCCAGCGGATAGTGCGAGATTCCAAGTAGTAGATGGACAATCAGTTCAAATCAAGGTGGAAGGTATTCGCCCGATTATTTTATCAAATGTGGTTATCCGTGTTTCAGAGCGCTATCGCTTAGAAATGCATATTGATACAGATGAAGCAAATGCAGGGTTAATTCAACAAGGAACACTTGCAGAAATTTTGTATCATCAAGTAAGCGAACCAGCTATCGCTTTGAAAGAGCAGTCGCCAGTCGTACAGAAAGTAGAACAGCCATCCGTCTATCATTATGACAAAAAGCTACTTTCACAAATAGAAGTGCTCGATATCGATGCACAAGAAATTGTCGTTCCAAAGAAAACCATTGTGACAGCATTGGCTTATGATAAGCTGCGAGAGTTAAATAAAACATTAACAATCCGCTCGGAGTAGTAAGACAAGCTGTGTCGCATAAAGAGGGTGAAGTTCATGCAAATGGGAAGAGTGATAGGCAGTGTATGGGCAACTCGCAAGGAGGAAGGGTTGAATGGTTTAAAGCTACTAATCATTCAACCAATTGATTCCAATCAACAGCCGATTCGCACAGAAATGGTTGCAGCTGATCGCATAGGAGCGGGTATTGGTGATGATGTACTTATTACAAGTGGTGGATCATCACGCTATATTATGAAAGAAAATCCGTTACCGATTGATGCAGTTGTCATTGGTATTATTGATTCTACGGAAGTAATGAGAGGTGAGGACAATGAGTAGCGCAATTGGAATGATCGAAACAAAAGGATTAGTTGGTTCTTATGAAGCTGCTGATGCGATGATTAAAGCGTCAGACGTCACAATCGTCAAACAAGAATTTGTTGATGGTGGCATCGTGACGATTGTCGTGAAGGGTGACGTAGGTTCTGTACAAGCAGCAGTAGAAGCTGGAAAAGCAGCCGCTATGCGTGTTGGTGAATTATTAGGCGCTCACGTCATTCCGAGACCTGATGAAGATGTCTTTAAAATGATTAAAGGACCAGAGGCACCAAAGAAAAAGCCTGTCTCTGCACCAGCAGCAACGCGGGCGAAAAAAACAACAGAAGCAACATCCGCAACAGATAACCGAGGTGAGGCATAGTGGCATTTCGTAAAAATAAAATCGCTGTAATTGGAGCAGGCCACACTGGTTCCACATTGAGTTTATTTTTAGCGCAGAAAGAATTAGGCGATGTGGTCCTTGTTGATATTCCAGAAGCCGAGAACCCGACAAAAGGGAAAGCTTTGGATTTGTTACAGACAGGCCCAATCGAAAAATTCAATGTGACCATTCAAGGCACGAGTCAATATGAAGATATCGCTGGAGCAGATATTGTTGTCATTACAGCAGGCATTCCACGTAAACCAGGGATGAGTCGTGATGACTTAGTGACAACAAATGCCAAAATCATTCAACAGGTTTCAAGACAAATCAAGCACTATGCTCCAAATAGTATTGTTGTTGTGTTGAGTAATCCTGTTGATGCCATGACGTATGTGTGTCATAAGGAAACAGGCTTTGCCAAAAATCGTATCATTGGTCAATCGGGTGTGTTAGATACTGCTCGCTTCAATACGTTTGTTGCGCAGGAGCTTCACATTGCACCAGAGGATGTATCAGGCTTCGTGCTAGGTGGACATGGCGATGAGATGGTGCCATTAATCCGTTATTCCTATGCAGGCGGCATTCCATTAGAGAAGCTAATTCCTCAGGATCGACTGCAGCAAATCGTCGAGCGTACACGTAAAGGCGGCGGAGAAATTGTCGGCTTACTAGGCAATGGTAGTGCCTACTATGCACCAGCTGCAGCGTGTGCCCAGATGGTTGAAATCATTATCAAAGATCAACGAAAAATTATCCCTTCTATTGCTCTTTTAGAAGGAGAATATGGGTATCACGATCTCTTTTTAGGGGTACCAACGATTTTAGGTGGCAATGGCATCGAATCTGTCATCGAATTGCATCTAACAAATGAAGAACAAACAGCCCTTCAGCATTCTGCAGAGGCTGTGAAACAGGTAATTGCTATTTGCCAAAACATTGAATAGGGTAAACAGACTCTATTTTTCAATGGATCGAAAGGATCCCCAACTTTCTTTCCATAAGACTTCATGATAGCTCAAAAAAATGTTTGATTGGAAACCGAACATGACTTGAAAGCTAGCGTAAATCCCCCATTTTTAGAGAAAGCTCTCAACTGTAGCAGGCGCAAAAGCTTGCTACAGTTTTTTTATTGCACCTTCACAACTTATATCATAAAAACAATTACCGATTCTACTATAATCAAAGTAGGAGGGATGTGGATGAACAGTATCGTACAGGAGATGATTGATTGGATTGAAAGTCACCTATTAGAGGGATTTTCATTAGAGCATTTAGGGAAGAATATGGGCTATTCTCCTTATTATTGTTCTTTTAAATTCCATCAGACGACCGGGATGACAATTAAAAAATATAGATCACTACGCAAAATCTATCTTGCATCTATTGCATTAAAGGACCCCCAAGAGAAAATAATCGACATCGCCTTCCGCTATGGCTTTTCATCACAGGAATCCTTTTCTAGAGCCTTTAAAAGGTACTTCGGTATAAGTCCGAATGATTACAGAAAGTCTCCTCAACCTTTACAAACCTTTGTAAAGTTGAAATTACAAGATGATGGAGGATGGTTTACAATGGATATTTCTCAGAAATTAAAAATTGAAGCGTTACAAGAGAAGATCAATGCGCAATACGATCGAGAGATCTTGAATGTATTAAATGGTCAAATGATGTATGAGGAGTTTGCCAAACAGCAATTAATGGGCAATAGTGATTACGTACCTTTCAATGAAGCGATGTGTGCGAATCCAACGACTAGTCCGATTTTCAGTGAAGAATTTAATAAACTTCGTGCTACAGGGCATCAGGTGGCATTACAAGAATATGAGCAAGTGACATTAAATCCGTTGAAGCCATTACTGACAAATGACTATCAATGTATCGTTTTATGGTTTGGTGATGATATGTTTTGTCAGATGAACTTACTGACAGTGCTGGCTTTCCTGGAGCAACAAAGGTATCAAGGCAAAATCTATTATTATATGGTCAAGGAAATGACCTATGATGTGGAGGAAACAGAGATAGAACTTGGACCTTATGGGGAGGTCTATCAAGAGGTGTTGATGCACCATCTTCTGCCCAAGACAACGCTTATACCTGTCATGTATCAGGGCATTCAATTATATTTCAACTATTTAAAGGAAGAGAATGAGATCACTACATATATAAAAAAACACCTCAATCTATCTCAAAATGACCTGTTAAAGCAATTGTTTTCCCTATTTCCACACTATGGATTAGGGGATATTCAATATATCAAAATAATAGAGAAGTTAAAGAGGGAATATTCCGAATAATTTACCTGGAAAGTCCACAATATACAAAATTTTCGAAAATATGATAAACTGATAACGTGAAAAGGAGGATGAATGCATGACTGTTCAACAATTTACAGACTATGTGAAGAAGATGCAACATTATGAGGAAGCACTCAATGTGATTTATTGGGATATGCGGACGGGTGCACCAAAAAAGGGGTTAGCGCAACGTTCTGAGGTAATTGGTACATTATCAGCCTCCTTATTTGATATGCAGACGAGTGAAGAACTAGGAGAGCTTTTAGCAGCATTAGAGGCACAAAAAGCTGATCTTGACTATGTAACACTGCGTTTAGTAGAAGAAGTAAGAAAGAATTACGATCAAAATAAAAAAATCCCGGCGAATGAATACAAACAATTCGTCATTCTTCAATCAAAGGCGGAAACGGCTTGGGAAGAAGCAAAGGCCAGCAATAATTTTGCCTTATTCCTACCTTATTTAGAGGAAATCATTCAATGGCAGAAAAAATTCATTCAATACTGGGGTATTAAAAATGGATCTCCATACAATACATTACTAGATTTATATGAGCCAGATATGACGACAGATGTCTTAGATCAAGTATTTGGTGATTTACGTGAATCCATTGTGACGCTTGTTCAAAAAATTGCTCATTCATCGAATAAACCAGACACTAGCATGTTATTTAAGCATTTCCCGCGTGAGGCACAGCGTGAATTATCGTTAGAATTGCTTGCTCAGCTTGGCTATGACTTCGATGCTGGGCGTTTGGATGAAAGTGTCCACCCATTCATGATTGGTTTAAACTATGGTGACGCTCGTATTACAACAAAATATGATGAAAATGATTTCCGTTCGGCTATTTTTGGCACGATTCATGAGTGTGGTCATGCGATGTATGAACAAAACATTGATGAAAAACTTGCAGGTCTGCCATTAGCTACGGGTACATCGATGGGGATTCATGAATCCCAATCATTATTTTATGAAAACTTTGTCGGCAGAAATGAAAAGTTCTGGGAGCATAACTATGAGCGCCTTCAACATTTCTCACCAGCACAATTTGGTGATGTTGCATTAGCCGATTTTTTACGTGCCATTAATATGGTCGAACCATCTTTCATTCGCATTGAAGCGGATGAATTAACGTATCCACTACATATCATGATTCGCTATGAAATTGAACGTGACCTGTTCAATGGTGATTTACAGGCGAAGGATCTGCCACAAGTGTGGAATGATAAATATGAGGAATATTTAGGTATTCGCCCTGAGACAGATGCACAAGGCGTGCTACAAGATATGCATTGGTCAGGTGGTATGTTTGGCTACTTCCCTTCTTATGCATTAGGAATGATTTATGCAGCGCAATGGAAGCATGCGATGGATAAGGATATCCCTCATTTTGACGAGTTACTGGAAAAAGGGGAGCTGCTACCAATTCGCGAATGGTTAACAGACAAGGTCCATCAATATGGGGCATTGAAAAAACCGTTCGAATTGTTAAAAGAAGCGACAGGGGAAGGCTTAAACGCTAAGTACCTAGCAAACTATTTACAAGAAAAATATACGAAACTATATCAATTATAATGTGAAAAAAGAGATTTCTCGGAAATGAGAAATCTCTTTTTTTATGCTTACCACAATTGATAGCCTTTGGAGCCGGCTGGTGAGTTTGAAATAATATCGATAATTGGTACTGTGTAAGCGAATAAAATTAAGGCTACTAAAATAACAAGCCAGATTTTAAAGTTTTCTAAAATAGCTGGTGTTGGACCGCTAAGCTCATGTACATCACCTACAGGGAATTCTTCTTCACCTTTAGGTGCGAACCAAGCTAATTTCACCACGATATACATGATCACTAGGATGGCGATAAAGAGAATTGTTCCACCCACAGCTTGTGCGATTTGATAAGGAATCCAATCATAAGCCTGCTGAGCGCCACCATATTCTGAGTAATCTGAGCGACGAGGAGCGCCGAACAGACCAGCAATATGCATCGCAGAAGACATAATCGTCATACCAGTAGCCCATAAGATACCAGCGAAATTACTAAGATTATTTAAAGACTTCGAAAGTGTACGACCTGTTAAATGTGGAATTAACCAGAATGCCGCACCGAAGTAAGTTAAAACAACAGCTGTTGCAATCGTTAAATGGAAATGTCCTGTAACCCAAATGGTATTATGAATTAATTGGTTCATTTGATAAGAGGCATTGACAATACCGCCTGCACCACCAGGAATAAATGACACCATACCGATAAATGGTACGAAGAAACGAGCATCCTTCCATGGCAATTTTTTAAACCAACCGAATAACCCTTTACCACCTAATTCACGACCACGTAACTCGAACATCGCAAACATCGAGAAGGCTGTCATCAGAGATGGCACGATTACAGCGAATGTTAATACAACTTGAATGAACTTCCATGTACCATCAATACCAGGCTCTGTTAACTGATGGTGAATCCCAACAGGAATAGAGAAGAGTAAGAACAGCATAAACGAAAGTCTTGCTAAAGAATCGGAGAAAATTTTCCCGCCAATTACTTTTGGAATAATTACATACCAAACCATATAGGCAGGTAATAACCAGAAGTATACGAGCGCATGACCAAAATACCAGAAAAGGGTACGCGATAATGCCACATCGACACGCTCAATTAAACCTAATGACCATGGTAACAATTGAATTAAAACAGAAGCTGCAACACCAAGCGTTGCCACGAACCACATTAAATTATTAACAACTACCATAAATGATAGTAATGGGCTGCGTTGTCCGCTCGCTTTATTTTCTTTGCGCCACTGGACATAACGTAAAATTTGACCTACGCCACCAACCCAAGAACCAACTACGACTAATGTAAGACCTAAATAGAAAATCCAATGTGCCTTTAATGGTGCATAGAATGTATAAAGAACAGTTGCTTTATTCAATAAAACCATCGTTGCGGCAGCAGCTGTACCGATAGTCATTAACCAGAAACCAATCCAGCCAAGTCTTCGTTGAGTATCAGTGAATGTACCTGATGTTCGACTTACACTTGCAATTTGGAAGCCATAAATAAAGAATGTAGTTAATATAAGACCGAGTAAGACACCATGAACTGTTAATACTTGATAATAACCAATCCCTGCTGGTAATGTAAATTGACCAGAACGTACAAAAACTTGTAATAAACCTGCAAGACCACCTAATAGCAATGCGATAAATGCCACGTAAATATGTGCCATTGCTAGCTTTGCATCTCGACGATCCACTTTTGTCATTGAATTAGTGTGACTCATTTGAATCCACCACCTTTAGCATAGAGTGCATCATCGTATGTCCTGTACCACAATACTCATTACATACGATTAAAAACTCGCCAACCTTATTGACTTCTGTCACATATTCCGAAATATAGCCAGGCTCAAGCATCATATTGATATTCGTACCTGCAACCTCAAAACCATGCATAACATCTTCGCTTGTCGCGATAAATTTTACCTTTGCACCAAGTGGAACCTCAATTTGTGGAGGATTATAATTGAATGCAGAAGCAACTACCACCACTTCGTAATCCCAATCCTTCCCTTCTACCTTATGGACACCTGGATTATCAAAAGGTGCTGTCTCTTTCACTTTCTCGTAATCTAGTGTTTTTTTACCATTGTTTGGATGGGAGCCTTGATGAAATGCCCCGATACCGAGAATGATCAGGAATGCAACTAAAGTGGCAACTCCAAACACAAGCCAGTATTTCTCATACTTATGTATGTGCATATGTTTCTGTCCCTTCTTCGTAGATTAAAACCGTCCAATGAACAAATCGAAGCAGTACACCCAAAGTAAAATGATGATAATACCTACTCCAAAAACTGCATAGAGTGAACCTTTTAAATTTTCATCTGACTTCTTTTTGTTTGCCATTTTTGCTCCTCCTACGCTTTTTATTGTTGTGTTTCTTATTGTCATCATATAAAAATCCACTACATTTTGATGTGAAAAAAATCACACTTCTAGGGGAAATGTGTGAAGAAAGTGTGAAAAATTGTGAAGAGAAAAAAACAAGCTATCTCAAAAGTCATTGAGATAGCTTGTTGACGTACTATATTTTGCTTAATTTTAATAAAAACAAAAGATTGGTAGGAAAGTGCATTCCTTTTTTGTCATTCTTTTTATGCGAATGACAAGTTTTTTACATGTGTGCTGTCTGCTTGAGCATACAATGTCTTATTTGGGGCCTTTATCAAATCTTGTTTTCTACTCTTCTTCCTCTATTGTTAATAGAACTGTTAGTGCACCAATGCTTGGGACCGAAACTGGGAGAGCAAATGCTTTTTCAAAACCGTATAATTTTGTAGTGCCCACCATCACCGTTGGCGGAGTGATATCAATTTCTAAGCTTTCTTGCCCAACAGCTGTACATAAATTTCCTGCAATCATATTACCGAATTCTCCTGTAAAGGATTCTAGCATTTCTCCCTCTAACGGCATACCGAACATTGTACTGCCAATCCCACTAAACACATCAGGAGAGGAATCAATGATGACGCGTCCCTTTAAATCTCCGATTAAGCCAATTAATACGCCCATTTGTTGCTGTTGAAAGGGTTCAGAAATAATACTAGGCGACTTTACTTCTATATCCATAGGAAGAATGGTTTTTAAAGCGTGGATTGTCCCGTTTAAAATAGTTTGAAAGTACTTCGAATTACTCATCATTACCGCATCCTTTTTCCGACTTTTCTACATCTTACCATGTAAAAAGGGTAAGATGAAAGTATGTCTTGACGAATTAACGTGAAATTTATAATATATTAATGAGAATGATTTTCAAATTCAATGCAAACATCTAAAAACTTAACGAAAAATAACTAAGAAGGAGCGGTTAGCAATGACATTCGTATTGATTGGAGCAGCTGTAGTGATCTATATTGGAGTTGGGAAATACGTCATGAAACAGGCGACTGCACATTTGAAATAAGAGATAATACTTGATAAACATTTTTAGGCATGGTCCGAATATTCGGGCCATGTTTTTTTGTATTTCTAGGAATGAAGATCGTGAATAAATGAGTTAAACGTTTTTTTGGAATAATTTAATTAAAATTAATTTTTATTTTTTTCTGAAAACTATTGAAATAACCCGGTTTTTTCTGTTAAGATTTTAAAAAATGGAATCGCGTTTCATATTTTGGAACGGAGGGGGAAATGAGTTTGAATATTTTAGAAGTAAGCGATTTGAAAATAGGTATTCAACAAAATAAAAAAGATATTGCTATTGTGAATGGAGTATCATTTCAACTTGAAAAAGGCAAAACTTTGGGGATTGTAGGGGAATCAGGTTGTGGAAAAAGCATGACATCACTTTCACTTATGGGATTGTTACCTACTGGGGTTAACTGGCAAGGTGGAGAAGTTTACATAGATCAAAAGCAAATTAATAAAAAGTCGAAGAAGGAATGGCGAAAGATTCGTGGGAAAAAAATTTCTATGATATTTCAGGAACCAATGAGTTCGCTCAATCCAGTGTATAAAGTCGGTTCGCAAATTATGGAAATGATTCATAGTCATGAAAAAATTTCAAGGAAAGAAGCTCATGAACGTGCCGTTGACATGCTTCGTCTCGTAGGTATTCCTCGTCCCGATAAAGTAGTGAATGAATATCCTCATCAATTATCAGGAGGAATGCGACAAAGGGTTATGATTGCCATGGCATTGGCTTGTGGACCAGAAATATTAATTGCAGACGAGCCTACTACAGCATTAGATGTGACAATTCAGGCTCAGATTTTAGATTTAATGAAAGACATACAAGAAAAACTAGATATGTCCATCATTTTAATTACCCATGATCTTGGTGTAGTAGCGGAAATATGTGAGAGAGTAATCGTGATGTATGCTGGTGAAATTGTTGAAGAGGCTACAGTGCTAGATTTGTTTAATCAGCCGCTTCATCCATATACCAAAGGGTTATTAAATTCATTGCCTGACATTGAATCAGAACAAGAGTACCTTCCATCAATTGAAGGGGTGGTGCCATCACCATCCGATATGCCTTCAGGTTGTAGATTTTTCGATCGATGCGAATTTGCAACAGATCAATGTAAAAAGAAGCCTGATCTATTTACAACGTCTAATGGTACCAAGGTAAGATGTTGGCTGTATGAAGAGAACGAAGTGGGAGGGGGAATTGTCAATGGGCAGTCCATTGTTAGAAGTTAAACACTTAAAGAAATATTTTTCAGTTAAAGGATCTCGTTCAGGGCATTTAAAAGCAGTAGATGATGTTTCATTTTTTGTAAATGAGGGTGAGGTTTTAGGAATTGTCGGAGAGTCAGGGTGCGGAAAGTCGACTATGGGTAAAACATTAATCCAACTTCTTACACCTACTGAAGGCGAAATTTTACTGAATGGAGAAAATATTGCCACTCTTAGCCCAAAAGAGGTACGTCAAAAACGTCGTGATATGCAAATCATCTTTCAAGATCCTTTTTCTTCCCTTAATCCTCGTATGAAGGTGTTTAAAATAATCGAAGAACCTTTGGTGAATTTTGGAATAGGTACAAAGGAAGAGAGAAAGCAACGTGTTTATGAAGTAGCCAAACAGGTTGGACTTACACAAAAGCAGTTAGAACGTTTTCCACATGAATTTTCAGGGGGTCAAAGACAACGAATTGGAATTGCTAGAGCATTAGTGTCCAATCCAAAATTGATTGTTGCAGATGAACCAGTATCTGCTCTTGATGTTTCGATTCAATCTCAAGTATTAAATATTATGAAAGATTTAAAAAAGGAAATGAACCTGACCTACATTTTCATATCTCATGATTTAAGTGTAGTGCATCACTTTTGTGACCGCATAGGGGTAATGTACTTAGGTAAGTTAGTGGAAATGGCAGATAAACACGAATTATTTAATAATCCTAAACATCCATATACAAAAGCTTTACTATCAGCATTACCAAAATCTCATCCTTCAAAAGTAAAGGAGCGTATTGTGCTAAGTGGAGATGTTCCCAACCCTGCTAATCCACCATCGGGCTGCACATTCCATACACGATGCCCAAACTGCATGGAAATATGTAAGGTGACACCTCCAAAATTAAAAAAAATTGGCGATAAGCATGAAGTTTCCTGTTTACTTTATGAAGAGCAAATGGAGCGATTAACATGAGCAAAACATTGGAAAAAGGTATTAATATTTTAACGTTATTTACTGAAGAGAAACCTTCTTGGCGGTTAGACGAGCTAGCAATCGAAACAGATATTCCTAAACCGACTTTACATAGGTTTTTAAAAACATTTACAGATTTAGGCGTATTAAAACGTCCTTATATTCAAAGTGGTGGACAGTTAGTATTGAGTGATCATTATCTACTTGGGAATAAACTCATTGAATTAGGTGCAATTGCAGCAAATTCAATTGAAATTCGCTCTTTGGCTATACCGTATATGAAGATGTTGCAACAGAAGTTTGACTTGGCTGTTCAACTAAGCGTACTGGATGAAACAGATGGTCTTTATATTGAAAAAATTGAAAGTTTAAAACCGGTTTTACTTTATACACGGGTGGGAAGAAGAGCACCACTTTATGCAGGCGCTTGTTCAAGGGTACTTTTATCCTTTCAATCAGAGGAGAAAATTAATGAGGTACTTCAAAAACCTCGTAAAAAATATGCTAGTGGAACACCTGTTACTGATGAAGAGATATTTGAACTCATTGAATTTGGGAAAAAAAATGGCTATGCCTACAGCGTATCAGAATTGGAAGAAGGCACTGTATCAATAGCAGTACCGATTTTCAATAGCGAACGCAAAGTAGAATACTCGATTAGTATAGCGGGCATAGAGACGCTAATACCAAAAGAAAAAATAAATGCATTTTTAGAAGGTCTGTGGGAAACGGCAGCTTCAATATCTGCTGAACTAGGTTATTCGATGCCATATCCATATGGCGTATAGATAGCACAAATACAAAAGGGGATGAACAATGTATGAAGAAACAAAAATGGATTGCGCTATTACTTGTTTGTATAATGATTGTTTTAACAGCATGTAGTGGTGGCACATCATCAAAAAACGAAAGTAAAAATGGTAGCAAATCATCTGGTGAAAACCCAGCAGCAACACGTGGAAATGAATTAGTTATTCGTGTGGCTGGAGATCCACAAAACTGGGACCCAATTGATACGTTTTTACTTGCTTGGAGTACAGTAGCAACATCGGTATTTGAAGGATTAGTAAGTCGTTCTCTAGATTTAGAAATTCAACCAGGGTTAGCGGAATCTTGGGAATATATAGATGATAAAACGATTGTGTTTAAACTACGACAAGGTGTTACCTTCCATAATGGCGAACCGTTTAATGCGGAAGCAGTTAAATTTACATTTGATCGTTTACTAGGAGAAGAAGGTCAAAAAGGTCCGCAATATTCAAACTATACGTCAATTGATAATGTTGAAGTAACAGGTGACTATGAAGTTACTATGCACTTAAATGCCATTGACCCAGTTTTACTGACTAAGCTTTCAGGATATGGTGCTGTCATCGTACCACCTAAATATATCCAAGAACAGGGTGCAGAGAATTTTGACATGAAGCCTGTTGGTACTGGTCCATTTAAAATGACTGATTATCAACGTGATAAACAAGTAGTTATTGAGCGATACGATGATTATTGGAATAAAGACGCTATTAAACTAGATAAAGTAACATTTAAAGTGATTCCAGAAACAGCGACGGCACTGGCAGAATTACAAACAGGAAATATTGATATTATGACACGTTTAGAAGTTTCGCAAGCGGCAACAGCAGAAGGAACTGATTTCATTGAATTAAAGGATGTGTCCACTCCTACAGCGTATTCAATTCGCTTTGATACAGCACAAAAGCCAGTTGATGATGTACGTGTTCGTCAAGCTATTAACTATGCCATTGATAAGGAAACAATAGTGAAGGAAATTTTAGGTGGCTATGGTAACCTCATTAGTTCTTTCCAAAGTAATCTATCTTTTGGCTATAACAAAGATTTAGAGCCATATCCATATGATCCAGAAAAAGCAAAAAAATTACTTGCGGAAGCTAAGGTTCCCGAAGGTACTACACTTGAATTCTTTATTCCAGGTACCGATGGGACATTTAAAGAAATTGCCCAAGCAGTAGCGTTTTATTTAGAAGAAGTGGGATTAAAAGTTTCAATTAATAGTGTGGAAAATACTACATTCCAATCAGAGTTAATACCACAAGGAAAAGCTGGCCAAATGTATAAAAATGGCTGGGGTGGTTGGACTTTAGATTTTGATAATACAGCTTATTTAATGTATCACGAAGGGGAATTCTGGAATCCATCCTATAAAAATGAAAAAGTAGAACAATTATTAGCGGCAGAGCGAGCAACGATTAATAATGAGGAGCGTCAAAAAATCTTTAAAGAGCTGACAGAAGTGTTATACGAAGATGCTGCAGAAGTTAATTTATATTCTGAGGTTGAAATATACGCAGTGAATAAACGAATAAAAGATTTCCAACCACCTCATGATGGCCGTTTTAGATTTGAAGGTGTCACTGTCGAGTAAGTAAAAAATTATGAGATAGTATGCTTGTCATACTATCTCTTTCATTTCAAATTAGGAGGATGGAGTTATGCTTTCCTATATACTACGACGATTATCGCATACCGTGTTGGTGATAATTGCTGTCTCATTAATTATATTTTTCGCCATTCGTTTAACGGGTGATCCTGTAAGCATCATGTTCGGTGCAGGGGAACCATCACAACAAGCGGTAGAGGAACTGACAGCAAAGTTAGGTTTAGATAGACCTGTTTGGGAGCAATATATCATATTCATGAAAGATTTAGTAACGCTTGATTTTGGCACATCGTATCGTTCGAATAGTCCAGTTTTGGAAATGTTGTTAGAACGAGCATGGCCAACACTCGCACTTGCTTTAGGGGGGATGACTGTAGCATTGTTAATCGCTATTCCTATCGGTATCCTTTCGGCAGTTTATAAAGGCAAGTCTATTGATATTTTTGGGCGTATTTTTTCTTTATTAGGTATCTCTTTTCCTAATTTTTGGTTAGCGTTTATGCTAATCTTGATCTTTGCTGTTCAGTTAAAATGGTTACCCGTATCGGGCTTTGAGGGGTTTAGCTCATTGATCCTTCCATCCATTGCATTGGGTCTGATTTTATCTGGTATTTTAGTTCGATTAATTCGTACCTCTATGCTTGAGGTACTTAAGATGCAATATGTGACAACTGCTCGAGCAAAAGGAATTCGAGAATGGCTTGTCATTATTCGACACGCCTTTCGAAATGCCTTATTGCCAACTGTGACGTTTGTTGGGTTACAGTTTGGTGGACTCCTAGGAGGGGCTGTTATTGTAGAGCAAGTATTTTCTTGGCCAGGAATCGGAAGATTAATTGTTGATTCTATTAATCAACGAGATTATCCGGTTGTACAGGGTGGAGTAATTCTCTTAGCTCTTATCATGATTGTCGTAAATCTAATTGTGGATTTATGTTATTCATTAATTAACCCAAAAATACGCACTGGAAGAGGTGACAATTAATGACACAGATAATGGAAGCAGAAACAGTCGAAATAAAAAAGGTTAGCAGAATAATAAGTGTTTTAAAGTTTATTAAAAATAATCCAACTGGGATCATCGGTCTATTATTAGTTGTCACGACTATTCTTTGTGCGATATTTGCCCCATATATTGCGCCATATGATCCAGGAGCAGCTAGCTTAGGACATCGTTTAGATTTGCCCAAATGGTTAGACGATACTGGTAAGTCTCAATATTTACTTGGGGGAGACCAAGTTGGACGAGATTTGCTCAGTAGGATTATATACGGTGCTCGTATTTCACTATTGGTTGGTATTTGTGGTGTGCTCATTTCGTTAGTCCTTGGAACGTTTCTAGGCATTGTGTCAGGGTATTTTGGAAAATGGATGGACGATTTAATTATGAGGTTAGCTGAAGTTCAATTGGGTCTGCCATTTATTTTACTAGCAATTGTCATTATGAGTGTATTTGGAACAGGGATTGAAAAAATCATCATTATTCTTGGGCTTACATATTGGGTTAGTTTTGCAAGACTAATTCGAGGGGAGATTTTAGCTCTAAAGGAACAAGAATATATCCAGGCTGCAAAGGCAATCGGAGGAACACATTTTAAAATTATCCTTAAGCACATATTACCAAATGTTGCTTCTTCGATTTTAGTGTTAGCAACAATGTGTATCGCAGAGTTTATCTTATTAGAGGCTTCACTAACATTTTTAGGGTTAGGTGTTGAACCGACAATACCATCGTGGGGCGGCATGTTGGCAGATAGTCGGAATTATATGACGTCAGCTTGGTGGATTTCTGTATTTCCAGGTATTGCAATTATGTTAACTGTACTAGGCTTTAATTTACTAGGAGATTGGTTACGAGATCGCTTAGATCCAAATATGAAAGTTTAGGTGATACTGTGAACTCTAAAATATTTTCAATTTTATTTCATAAGAATGAAACGATAAAAAAGCCCTCTTTATTTATAAACTTACCTACAAATCTTGCTCCCATAGGATTAATTGATTTTTGTGCGAGGTTAGGCTTAGAGTCAAATGAAATAGATTTTGATTTATTTCAAGCGTCAAAACAGCAGTACTCAATGGAATTTTTACAACATAGTAGTACATTTATTTCACAGAATGGGTCCAACTTTACAGTCTATTATGAGACTGAGTCTTCGCTGTCAACGTTGTTAAGTACGATAGCAAGTGAAGGAATGGCCGAAACGTATACAGACATTCCATCATCTTATTATGAAAGTTTAAGTCACCTTTGGTCAGCCTATGGAACTGGTGAGAAGGACGAGGCACATCCACAACAGCATTTAAGTGTGAAAATTAATTTACAACAAGAAATAAAGTCCAATGCCATTATAAAAGAAGTTTGCTATCTTGCATTACGTTTAGGATTGTATGCTACCTCTGTTTCTTTACCAGTTATCACAAAAGATCATCGACATTTTTCAATTGACATCAAGCAAGGAACTGCAAATTTAATGGAGCTAAGTTCTAGAAACGTTATTCAAGTTTGTGGTACAAAAGATAGCTTACCGACTGTTCTACATTCAATAGCAAAAGAAAAGCATGTGTCTGAAGGTGGCTTATTTGGTGTTTGGGAGCTAAATGAAAAACAAGTGAATGTAGCGGATTTATTGTATGAAACAACATGGGAAGATGAATCGGAAGCGTCATATATTATAAATGCTTTGCAAGATGAACCAAATAAAATGCTTGATGCTGAAATCTATCTTACAGCTTCTAAAAAAAATCGAGATGAATATTGTTTAGAATTGTATAAGAAATTTTCAAATTTAAAGACAATTACAGTTCGCTCTGCATTTAAAACAGGGTTATACTGGATATTAGAGGAAGTACTTCCATCTGTTTCAGGCCATTTTGAACAAGTAAAAATAGTATGTAAAGATGGGATTAGTGAAAACGGTTTAGAACAACATAATCGCTGGATTATGGAGCTTTATCCAGTGGATGAATTGATTGAAAGGCAATATGGTGTACCGAAAGAACATGTACAATTTGAGCTTTCAAGCACACAGCAGCACATTTATAGTGTCTATGTTGATGATGTATTAATTGCTGAACTAAATCCGTTAATTAGTGAATTGGATTATGTTGACGGTCAGAAAAAAGTCTATCCAACTACAGCTGGGTATAGATTATTTGAAAGTGGGAAACTGGTTCAAGAAAATGCAATATTGTCAGATCGTGAGCGTTTCTATAAAACGTATATCAATGAGTTTCTTCCTCAGATAGTGGGAAAATTAAATATTGATGTAACGAATCGCGATCAAGGACAATTGTTTCCTTTATTTGATCGAATCGAAATTGACTTTACTTCATCTGGAATTGAAGAAGAATTAAATGTTAAGCAAGAGGCAAACTCATCCTTCGAAGCGTTATACGAAGATCTATATTTTAACACGCTAGATTATTTTAATGAGCTCGGTCGCCGATTAGTTAATCAACCTTATAAAGCTCCTGGTGGCATTATTCCCTCTATTCATATAGAGGAAAATATTTATAAGCCTATTAAAAGTGTAATACGGGCATACCAATGGCATGAAAAACCCAATCTAGTTCCAGTTACAAAAAGAATTTTATTTAATCCAGAAGGGCAATTTGAAACGGTAGAAATGTATTTAGGTGATTATCTCAAAGTAATGAAAGTGAATGATTATTTAAAATACAAAATTAAAAATGTTTATCAATTATCAACCCGGTATCAAAATTATTCTGAGGTCAAACTGAATTATGGGGATATATCTTACAAAGGGAATGTCATTCCATTTTTTGAAGTGACTGAGCCTATTACTAGTGACTTTTATTCAGGACTTAAAAAATCGAATGAAAAGCATACGATTGTCTTTGAAGCTGGCCATCATCCAAATGAAGTATCTAGTACACCTGCTATATTAGAGCTAATGGAAGATATTATTTGTCACCATCCTGAAATCTTGAAAAAGATTAATATAATCATTATTCCGTTATCAAATCCAGATGGTTATGAAATAATGGAGAGCTTGACAAAAGAACATCCAAAATGGAAACATCATGCTGCAAGATTTAATGCAGTAGGTTTAGAGTTTGCCCATGTCAAATTTCAAGAAAGCGTATTTGGCGAGGCAAATGTTTTACCACTCATCTTAAAAAAATGGGCACCTGATATAGTAATTGATGATCATGGAATTCCTGCTCGTGAATGGGTTCAACCATTCGCAGGATATGCATGTCCACCTATTTTCCCTGTTTCTTACACGCTTCCGAGTGCCAAGATTTATGGAATTGGTCGTTACGCGGATTATGATACGAGGGAAGTCCAGGCTAAAAATCTAGAACTAGTAGCTGAAAAAGTGAATATGTTTTTTGAGGGCTCAACATTTGCCCAAGAAAATGCTTATTGGCGTGAACGCTACTATAAATATGGCACAAAATGGGATCCGCAAAAGTACCCAATTGAGGAAATGGGGAATATTAATTTTTATCGGAGTATGGAAGTTACGCCAACTTACTCATCTGTTAGTATATTACGCTACCCGCAGTGGGTGGCTCTAGATATCATTTCTGAAGTGTCCGATGAAATTGTTTATGATGAAGAATTAATTTCTTGTATTGAAGCACATAAATTATTTAATCAAGCTATTATTGAAGCTACAATTTCTACTAAAGTAAATAAAATTAATCAATCTGGACGCTATATTAAAAAACGTCCGATAGAAATCAGGTGACAAATATGACAAAAATTTTATTAACAGGGTTCGAACCATTTCTTGATTATAAAATAAATCCAACGATGCAAATTGTGGAAGCATTAAAGGGAAAGAAGATAGATGGCTATGATATTGTCGGACGAATTCTATCTGTAGATTTTCAGCAATCAGCGGAGCAATTAAAACAACATATAGAAGAAGTGAAACCACAAATCATCATTTCATTAGGGTTAGCAGGAGGTCGTTTTAAAGTAACACCGGAGCGCATTGCCATTAATGTAAAAGATGGAGAGCCTGATAATAATGGCTACACACCAGTTGATGAGCGTATCCATGAGGAGGGGGCAGATGCTTATCTAACAAACTTACCGATTCGCAGTATGGTGAATCGTTTGCAGGCAGAAGGATATCCAGCCGAAATCTCCAATACAGCGGGTACATACTTATGTAATAACATTATGTATGAGGGGCTTGCTTATGCACAGCTACATGAAGGGGTTCGTGCTGGCTTTATTCATATTCCAGCATCATTTGAGCTAGCAATCCAACATGGCAAAATTCCCGGCTGGAATATCGGAGATTTAATAGCTGCGGTAACGCTTTGTATTGAGGAGACGGTACGTGCAACCAATCATTGATTTTCCTCATTCGATGTGGATTAGTCAAAATACTATTCGTTTTGCATTCAAGGAGGAAATCTCCCACTCAAATTTTTACGCGGTCCAAACGTTTAATCGATTTCTGAAACAGCAGCTACGGCATAACCTAGTCGAAAGTGTTGCAAGCTACCATACAGTAACAGCTTATATTAAACAAAAAATAGATGTTGAACGTTTAGGCATGCAGTGGCTTGAGATGCAAGCCTCCACAACAATTGATAAAGGAACGAATCGTCTTTTAAAAATACCTGTCTGCTATGATGAGGAATTTGCCTTAGATCGCAAGCGTGTAATGGATTACACAGGGCTATCTTTTGAGGACATTAAAACACTGCATGTGTCCAAAAGCTATTATGTTTATTTAATCGGCTTTTTACCAGGTTTCCCTTACTTAGGTGAGCTTGATCCTAAGTTGTTTGTGCCACGCTTACAGAAACCAAGGGCATCTGTATCAGCGAGTTCAGTTGGGATTGGGGGTGGACAAACGGGAATCTATCCTGTTGATTCACCTGGAGGCTGGAATATTATAGGGAAAACACCGTTTGATTTATTTGATGTTCATGGTAAAGAGCCATTTTTATTTGAACTTGGTGATGAAGTTCAGTTTTATGAAATAACCAAACAGCAATTTTGGGAAATGAAAAGCAAAGGAGTGTAGCGTTTGAAGCCACTTCTGCTCGTAACAAAACAAGGGGTTTTTGGAAGCTTACAAGATAAAGGAAGGTTCGGCTATCGGGCATTTGGTATTCCGTTATCTGGACCAATGGATCACCGATCGTTTAATGCAGCTCAAAGAATCTTACATCACCATCATGATGAAACGTCTTTTGAAATGTTTGTAGGTGGTTTTGAATTTGAGGCACTGGCTGATTGTGTTTATGTATTAACAGGAGGACATGGTACATGCTTGGTTAATCAAGTACCAATCGAAATGTGGAAAACATTCCATTTAACGAGGGGAGATAGATTATCTATCAAGAGTGTCCATCAAGGCTCTATTGTTTACTTAACTCCATTAGGAGGTTTTCGTACAAACGATGAGCTTGGTAGCCAATCCTACCTTCCGCTTGGGAATTTGGGAACATGCATTACAAAAGGAAGTATTTTATATGGGCAAGTATCACCATCTCTAAAAAATAATAGAGGGCTATATGCACCCTATCGTCCGCGTTTTGACAGTTCCATAACGGCTCGACTGTTTAAAGGACCTCATTTTCATTTATTTACAGAAAAAAGTCAGCAACAATTTTTACAAAATCCTTTTCAATTTATCGGCGGCAATCGTATGGGCTACTACATCAAAGGACCTGCCTTACAACTTCAGGAAATGAAGGATATTCTGTCAGAAGCTACACAGTTCGGAACAATCCAAGTGCCGCAAAGTGGTGATCCCATTATCCTAATGGCTGATGCTCAAACAGTAGGAGGCTATCCTATTATTGCAACAGTTCATGAAGAAGATTTACATAAAGTAGCGCAAATGCGTATGTTTAACACAATTCACTTTGTACTGGAGGAAACATGATGTCAATTGATATCAATTGTGATCTAGGTGAAAGCCACGATGCTTTTATCACGGGTAAGGATGAAGAACTATTAGACTATGTAACGTCCATCAACATTGCATGCGGCTATCATGCGGGACATCATTCAATCATGCATCAAATTGTACGTAGCGCCATTCGTAAAAACGTTCACATTGGTGCGCATCCAGGCTATCCAGATCGAGAGGGGTTTGGTCGCCGTAACATGGAATGTAGCCCAGGTGAAATTTACGATATGATGGTTTATCAAATTGGTGCCTTACAAGCATTTGTGCAGATTGAAAATGGTACGCTTCATCATGTTAAACCACATGGCGCACTTTATAATCAATGCGCGAACGACCGTGAAAAAGCGTTGGCTGTAGTCCATGCAGTGTATGATTTTAATCCACAGCTTATTTTATATGCCTTATCTGGTAGCCTCATCGTAGAGATTGCTAGAGACAAAGGGCTTCAAGTATATGAGGAGGTTTTTTCGGATCGACGCTATAACAATGACGGCACTTTAGTGAACAGACAGGAACCAAATGCCTTAATACAATCGGAAGAAGAAATGCTAGTGCATGTAAAAGGTATTTTGACTGCTAATGAAGTGTTGTCGGTCGAGTCCAAAAAAATTAAAGTTGCAGTCCAAACCTTATGTATTCACGGAGATGGCCCACATGCGATAGATTACGCAAAAAAAATTGCAGGTCTCAGAAAGCAATTACAATAAAATGGATGCCCTAAACAAGGCATCCATTTTATTTAGATTATTGTCACTAGCTCCACAGCTTCGAGCACAATTGGCGTACCAGCAGAAAGTGTACCTGTGACAGTATTAAACGTTATTTCAGTTGTAGAAACTGTATAGGCACCACCCTCCTGTAGAACACCATTGATATATAAGTTATAGTAACCATTTGCGACTTCTGGGAATACTGTTGCTGCTGTACCGCTATCATTTAAAAACGTTGTTGCAGCGACTGTTGTGCCATCTGCAATGGCAAGGGGTGCAGCTAAGACGTTAAAAAATCTTGTAGAAGTACCTGTTACATTGACGTGAATATTAATAATGGAAAGTGCCACCCGATTCACCTCCTTTCATTTCCTTTATTTTGTTGTAAAGCCTAGCGATTCAATAATGATGGGTGTTCCTCTATACAATGTGGCATTATAGGGTACGATTGTCAGGGAGGCTGGGGTTACCGTATAAATACCGCCTTCCTGCATCACTGCATTAATATAAAGGTTAACGTAACCATTGGGTGAAAAAATTGTAAACTCAGTAACAGCATTTGCTTCATCATTCCAAAAGAGATCGGCTGGAAGAGTTGCCCCATTCGATAGATCAAGATCAGCTGTAACGATATAAAAATATCGGTGGATTGTTGGTATAATCATACCTTCAGGGACTACTTCAGGAGGATTAATGGGTATTCCGTTTGTTGCTTTTATACGGGGCCAGATAAATCGCTCCTCACAGTTACATGAACAATATTTTTCAATGATTTGATGAGACTTAGGATTTATCATATGGCATCACACTCCCTTCATAAAAAATAACTTTGCCCCGAATATGCTTACTATAAAATATGAGGAAAAAATAAAAAGAACTAGTTGACCATCTATCATTTAGCATAGATTTTTTGTATAAACATGTTTTTCTAAGGATGGAAACGTTGGCATATATGCTTTAAATTAGTGTTATACTTTGCTAGTTGAATAAGGTAGAATACTAATTATGAATAATTAATGAAAAAGGGGTTACTGGTTTCATGAAAGATTTTGAACAACAATTGGAGGGGCTATTAAAGCAAGCCTCTTTGCAATACATAATTTATCAGCATAATGGTGATACAGAGCGCATGGATAAAACATCATTTTTTGCTCGAAAAATTCAGCAAAAAGAGTATGTGATTGGCTTTGCAGGCCATTTCTCTGCAGGGAAGTCCAGTATGATTAATGCGCTGTCTGGTGAAAATCTACTGGCATCTAGTCCTATTCCAACAAGTGCGAACATCGTAAAAGTTCATAAATCAGAGGAAGACTATGCGATTGTTTATATGCACAATGAAAAGCCTGTAAAATTTGAGGCTGGCTATGATTTTAAAACAGTAAAAGAGCTAAGTAAAAATGGGGATTTGGTGTCACAAATTGAGATTGGACACAGTGCCTCTACACTACCACTAGGTGTCACTGTAATGGATACGCCAGGGGTAGATTCCACAGATGATGCACACCGCATGTCAACGGAATCAGCATTACATATTGCCGATATCGTATTTTATACAATGGACTACAACCATGTGCAGTCGGAATTAAATTTCCAATTCACAAAGCAATTAATGAAATATAATCCAAATATTTATTTAATTGTCAACATGATTGATAAGCATAAAGATAATGAATTGAGCTTCGAAGAATTTAAAGCAACTGTTCATCAATCCTTTGCAGCATGGGGTGTTGTACCGAAAGGTGTTTTCTTTACTTCATTAAGAGAGCCTGAGCATCCACATAATGATTTTGAGGCAGTAAAGAAAATTGTGATGGACAGTATGAATGATTGGCAGGAGCAGCTTGTACAAACAGCTACGAATACATTGCGTTTATTGCAAAGCGAGCATGACAATTATTTAATGGAAGAAAGACAGGATCGTTTGGCAATTGATGAAGAAATTTTAAGTGCGGATGACTGGGCACACCATCAAGATATTTTAGAGCAATACAATAAATTAAATCGTCAGGTTGAATTATTCTCAGTAGAAGCTTGGAACGAAACGTTTGAGGAGCAACGTAAGGAGCTACTCGCGAATGCTGCAATTATGCCAGCTGATTTACGCGATCGCTTACGCCTTTATTTAGAAAGCATGCAGGAAGGTTTTAAAGTTGGGGGGCTCTTTACTGCAAAGAAAAAAACAGAGGAAGAGCGAAACCGACGTAAAGAAGATGCGTATCATGCCTATCAAAATGTGATCCATGCACAAATCACGGGGCATTTAAAAGGTCTTATGAAAAAGGCATTGAAGGACGTTGGGGCATTAAATGAGGAACGTGCCGCAGCCATTGATGCCTATGTATTTGACTTACCTTTTTCATTGATTGAGCAGCAAGTTCAAACAGGCGCTATTTTAACAGGTGATGCGGTGTTAAACTTCGCTAACCGTATCGCAGAAGCAACAAAGCGCTACTTCATTCAGGAGACAGATAGCTGGAAAAATGCGCAAGCGACAACTCTTGAAGCTGTTGCAACAGAAACTGCCGCACCATCAAAATTAAAAATGGCGGGTATGCAGGACAAAGTAGATGCCATTAATGCGGTCCTTGAAATTGAAGGCTATCAGCAATATAGTGCAAGTACTATGCATCAAGCGAGCAATGAAATTCGTACAGTTGCCAATCAACAGCTTACAAATTGGGAACAATCATTTAAACAAGATTTAGCAGAAATTCGCTTGTTTGATGAGTCCATGCTGAAGCCAAAAGAGCAAGTCATTGAACAAGAAGAAACTCAGCAAGCTATTAGTGCAACGACTCTACCAATCGATGGTGTGATTAACCGTGCACTGCATACTGCCAATGCAGTCAAAGAGGTTCAAGGCTTTGCCGAAGTTGCCCAATACCTTGAAAATAAAGTAGAACGTTTACAGAAAAAGGATTTTACGATTGCTTTGTTTGGCGCATTTAGTGCGGGGAAATCATCCTTCTCAAATGCTTTAATGGGAGCGAAGGTATTACCTGTATCACCAAACCCAACAACTGCAGCCATCAATAAAATTCGTCCCGTTACACCTGAGCACCCTCATGAAACAGCGGATGTACAGCTTAAAACTGCCGAGCAAATGCTAGAGGACATTCAAGGCTCCTATGCGGCAATTGGCTTGTCTGTGTCTTCATTAGAGGAAGCCTATAATCGTGCTGATGAAGGGCTAGCAGTTCAGTTAACGGACGAACGATTAAATATTCATAAATCATTTATTCGTGCCTATAAGGAAGGCTATCCAACCTTTAAATCGGAGTTTGGTTCTATCCTTCGCGTAGACCGTGAAGAGTTTGAAAAATTTGTAGCACAAGAAAATAAATCTTGCTTTGTTGACAATATCGACTTCTATTATGATAGTCCATTAACACGTATGGGCGTGACACTTGTTGACACACCAGGAGCAGATTCGATTAATGCTCGTCATACAGGTGTAGCATTTGAATATATTCGTAATGCAGATGCCATCCTATTTATTACGTACTATAACCATGCTTTTGCCAAAGCGGACCGCGAGTTTTTAATTCAGCTTGGTCGTGTAAAGGATGCTTTTGAGCTAGATAAAATGTTCTTTATTGTCAATGCGATTGATTTGGCAACAACGGATGAAGAACAGGAAGATGTAAAAGGGTATGTACGCTCAGAGTTACAACGCTTTGGCATCCGTTTCCCACGACTATATGGGGTATCCAGTCTGTTAGCGTTGCAAGAAAAGGTAGAAGGTGCCGATTTAACATCAGGTATGCCACCGTTTGAAAATGACTTCCATACATTCTTAAATGATGAATTGAGTGCATTAGCAGTTCAAGCTCTTGCAGAGGAAGTTGATAAAACAGAGCAACGTTTGGCAGATTTAATCGCACAAACAGAGGAAAACTTAAAACGTAAAGATGAGCGACTAGAGGAATTAACAACACTTGAACAACATATTCAATCGAAGTTCAGTGTACTGAATACGAGCATGTTAGAGAGTGAAACAAAACAAGAGCTTGATGAGCTATTGTATTATGTTCTCCAACGTGTTTATTATCGTTATCCTGAGTTCTTTAAGGAAGGCTACAATCCTTCTACATTTGCTGCAATGCCAGCACAACAAGCGTTGGAGCATGCATTGAAAGAAGTGATGCAAAGCTTACGTTTTGATTTTACACAAGAAATGCGTGTAACAAACTTCCGTTTATCGCAGTTCATTAGCAAGAAAATGCAGCATCGCTTTAAAGATGAAGTACGCGAATTGAAAGAGTTAAATCGAAGCTTCTCATTCCTAGCCTTTGAATCTTCTGAGCCAAATTTACTTGATTTTGAAGGTCCATTTGGTGAGATTTCGAAATATGCGAGCGTAAAATCTCATTTCCGCAATCAAAAAGCTTTCTTTGAAAAGAATGAAAAAGTGAAGCTGAGCGAGGCATTAGAAACATTGACAAAACCAGATGCACAAGATTATTTAGATGCACAGAAAGTTTCCCTTATGACATGGGCGATTACGTTTATTGCAGAGGAAGCCGAAAAATTACGTTTGTATATTTATCATCAAGCGCTTGAGCAAATTGACACAGAAAGATTAGCATTACAAGAAGAGAGCCGTTTAGCTTCTTGGAAAGCGATTTACGCACAATTACAATACGCATGAGGTGATTCCTATGGGAGAAGTATTCAAATCAGTGGATGAAATTCAATTTGAAGGCGTCCGTTTCATCGATGCTCGTTTCGATCTTCAGGACAAAGAGGCAGGCAAAAAAGCATTCGAGGAAGGCCATGCAACTGGTGCTGTTTATATTGATTTAGAACAACAGTTATCAGATATGGACAGCAAAGACGGTCGTCACCCGATGCCAAGCAAAGAAAAATTGACTTCTGTTTTTCAAGAATTAGGATTACGCTATGAAGATCAAATTGTTGTCTACGACCAAGGAGCAGCCCCATTTGCTCCACGCGCCTGGTGGATGCTGACATATGCTGGTTTCCCAAATGTAGTGATTGTTAACGGAGGTGCACCCGCACTAGAGGCGAAAATGCCGTTTACCAAGGATATTATTAAATATCCACCAACCATCATTGAGTTTGCTTGGAAGGATGAGCTTTATGCACCACGCCAAGCTGTAAAAGCCATTGTAGATGGAGAAGTGAAAGCCACTTTACTCGATGCACGTGCTGCTGAAAGGTACCGAGGAGAAGTAGAGCCATTGGATAAAGTAGCAGGCCATATTCCAACTGCGAAAAACTTTGACTGGGAGCAATTGAAGTCAGATGGTCAACTAAAGGCAAACGATGCATTACGTCAAAAAGTGGCACCTACTGAACCAGTTGTAGTTTACTGTGGAAGCGGCGTAACCGCCTCTCCACTTTATGCTGTGTTAGCAGATGAAGGCTATGAAAACATTCAATTATATGTAGGCAGCTTCAGCGATTGGATTACAGCATATGACGTGGAAAAAGGCACAAACGAATAAAAAGAAACGCTCACTTCGGTGGGCGTTTTTTTATATGTAGTGTGGTGGATAGCCCGTTTAAAGTAGAGGATAGGATGCATTGTAGTGGATAGGGTGTGAAAAGTGGAGGATAAAAAGCTTAGAGTGACGGATAGAAATGAAAAAGTGAAGGATAGCCCGTTTAAAGTAGCGGATAGGATGCATTGTAGTGGATAGAGCGTGAAAAGTAGAGGATAAAACGCTTAGAGTGACGGATAAAAATGAAAAAGTGGAGGATAGCCCACTCAAAGTGAAGGATAGATTCAAAGAAGCGGATAACCCGCTCAAAGAATAGGACAGAATCCATCAAAGTGGAGACAGAGCATACTCAAATCGAGGGTAGTGATACATAGTATTAGGAAATTTTTGATTAGTAAAGCTAAATGGCGTAGTTTTAGCGTCTAATAGGTAAAGGGAGGTGAGCGGGTGCAGGAAATGCTTGTTGAACGAGCTAAAAAGGGTGATGCGGAGGCGTTCGCACAGTTGTTTTCACAGTATGAAATGGATCTATATAAAATGGCTTTTATCTATGTGGGCAATGAGGCAGATGCACTCGATGTCGTACAGGAAGTCGCTTACCGTAGCTTTAAATACATACATTCTCTTCAAAATTCATCCTATTTGAAAACATGGTTAGTAAGGATTGTCATAAACTGTGCAACAAATTTGCTAAAAAAGCGTGAACCGCTTGTCGATTATGAACCGGAGTCAGAACTAGGGGAAGAGCCGCATGAGGAGCTTCCTGAGAGGTGGGCGCTGGAAGATGTGATGACACGGCTGACAAAGGCGGAAAAGGATGTTATTTTGCTGAGATTCTATCAGGATTATACATTGCCTCAAGTGGCTCAGGTATTGCAGCTGAAATTAGGGACGACGAAAACCATTTTGTATCGTGCATTAAAAAAATTAAAGCAGGCACTGGAACAGGAGGGGCAAGGGTGAACGATCTAAAAAAGCAGATGGATCAAATAGACATTCCAAAATCGTTGCATCAGCGTAGTCTACAAGGTATTGAACAAGCAAAAAAAGAGCAGCACAAGTCTAAGAGCTGGGTGCCCAAAATTTTGACTGCTGCTGTAACACTTGCAGCAGGTGGATTTGTGGCATTAATGGTGGGTGAACACCACCTAGATAATGAGCGGGCAAGTGCGCTAATGTCACAAGTAGAAAATTTATCCCCTCCTATGTACTGGATATTTGCTATTTTATGCATATTTATCACACTATACATCTCTAGGAAAAAGCTTCAGGTTGGCGCTGATCAGAAAAAGACGATTGGTGTTGCTGTCGTTTTGATTCTAATGATCGGTAATAGTACGCTTTTTTTACAACATCAATTAATAAAACCAATCGTGGTACCTACTGTAATCGAGGGTACGAATAACTTACAGAATGCTTTAGAGATACGGTATATTACGAATAAAGATGACCGTCGATATGTGGAATACTTGCAGGCAGAAGATGTGCAATTACCAATTGTATACTACCAAACGGAGCAAGAAAACCTAGTGAATGGCTTTTATTATCCATTGGATACGTCTCAAGATTTACGCTATCAAAATATTCGTTTAGCTTTTTTTCAACTTGATTTAAACACTCTGGAAAAAGTGATGGCAAGCAAAAATGTTTATCTTGTATTAAGTGACGGGATGAAATTGCCTGCTCCAATTCGTTTTACGAGGGAACCATCCATTTATGAAAATCAGGTCATGAATAATAGTTTTAGTCAGTCACAACATGATGCTGAGCAAATCATTTCATTTACCCTTCAACAGGATGCTGTTTTTGATGCATTTTACGTTCCACCTACATTAGAGGATAAAATACTATTGAAAGAATGGAGATTAAATGATCAGCGCTACACGGCAAGTGATTTTCCTTTTTCAGTGACGAAAGGTCAACGCTTGGAGATGACAATTCAATTTAAGGAAGCACCTTTAGACATCAATACGTCCATCGGTTTCAGTGGCCCAGATGGTTATTTAACTATGAGATTATATTCGCAAACGAATTTTACGACGAATTTGGTGAAAAAGGTGCGTGAAAACGATGAGTGAATCTAAACAGCAGATAAAACTTCTACAATGGCTTGCAGTGGCGCTCTTCTTTCAATTTATCTATTTAAATATTTTTAAATACGCTAATCTTCTACAAGATATTCTTGTTTATGGGGCCTATTTAAAAAGTCTCTCATTTTATAAAGAAAAGACACCAATCAAAACATATATGGCTTGCGCTATGATTCTTACCTTAATGAGTACTTTCATTTTTTCACATCTTTTCTTCTATTGGAGTACGGTTTTAATTCAAGGACTTGATTTGCTAATTATAATGGAATTTGGAAAAATTTTATTGAGCATTGAACAAAAACATCATGCACAGGGCCCAACTACAAGAGTGATGAAAAAATATATAGCGATTGCCTTTGCAGTCATTATTAGTTGGACGCTGTTAATGAATGTTACAGGTGATTGGCAGATGGGATTATTTTTCCTAGGCGCATTGCTTTTATTGGCCGTAAATATACGTTTGTTTTTTCATGTGTTAGCACTTCGTAAACATGTAAAGAGCAAATCCTTTGTTGTTACCTACTTGCAAAAATGACTCACCATTCATTTTATGCTACACTTTTTGTACAAGGGGCAAAGGGGGAGAAGGATGTTTAAACGAGAGAAAAGTATAGAGATTCTGCAGCATCGGGGTGTACAATGTGCGCACGGGAAAGTTGCGGTTCAGGGGATTGGCATGAGTGTGTACAGCTTTTTTGTGGATGGGTTACTGATTGATACAGGCTCCTACTCACTGTCGCAGGAATTTCAATCCTTTTTTAACGATATACGGATAGAGCAATTGGCATTAACGCATTGTCATGAGGATCATGCAGGAAATGCAGCGTGGATTCAACGTCAAAAGAATGTACCGATTTATATTCATCGTGATTCAGTCAATCTCTGTGCTGAGGATGGGGACTATCCACTTTATCGTCAGGCATTGTGGGGGGAACGACCAGCGTTTGTTGCCCAACCATTTGGTGATACATTACAAACGAATTCAGCCATATGGGATGTTATTGAAACACCTGGACATACTGCAGATCATCTTTCTTTTTATAATCGAGAAACAGGCGCTATGTTTACAGGAGATTTGTTTATCCAGCCAAAGACGAAGGTTGTGCTTGATGAAGAAAATATTGTCCATACCTTGGCGTCTTTGAGGAAAATAGTCCACTATGATTTCGATGTCGTCTATTGCTGTCATGCAGGCTTTATAGAGGATGGTCGAACGAAAATACAAGAAAAAATTGCTTATTTGGAAGATATGGAGGGAAAAGTGAAGCAATTGTTTATGCAAGGTTATTCTGTTGAAGAAATCACCAAAACAATTTTTCCTCGTGATTATCCGATTACAAAAGTTTCAGGAGAACAATGGTCTTCCAAGCATATTATCACGGCTTTTCTTAATCATTTTACCAAAGAGTCCTTTATATAAGGGCTCTTTTTTGGTTTGTTAAGAGTTTCACAAATACTTTTATCTGCATAACAAAAAACTTTGTGAAAAAATGTGGATAAATTGTGACGAAGTCAGTCAGGACAATGGATGCGCTTACATAAGTTTGTGAAAAAATTCTCATTTACATAAGAAAAATACTATGTGAAAAGTTGAACAGGCAAAATGGCTCTATTTGTACATTTTACAATGTGTCAAGAATTGTATTAATTATCTCAAAATAATTGATTGTGAAATGTTTAATTTGACAGAAAAATGTATTAAAAGTCAATAAAAATCGAATTTTTGAAGGTAAAAATAAATTGACAGAAAATTCGTTGACTATATTTTCACAAAGTATTATGATTCTGAAATACAATAAAAAAAGGGAAAAGGATGGGATAAAATGGACGTAATGAAAAAGGCATTAGAAATGCATGCACACTATAGCGGAAAACTTGAGGTGAGCTCAAAGGTACCGGTACAAGATTCCTATGATCTTAGTTTGGCGTATTCACCGGGGGTAGCAGCGCCATGTGTGGAAATTGAGAAAAATCCTTCGCTTGTGTATGACTATACAATGAAGGGCAATATGGTAGCTGTTGTGTCGGATGGGACAGCGGTTTTAGGGTTAGGAGATATCGGACCGAAAGCGGCATTACCTGTAATGGAAGGGAAGGCGATTTTACTAAAGCGTTTTGCCAATGTTGATGCTTTTCCAATATGCTTAGATACGAAAAATACGGATGAAATCGTCAGCATTGTGAAGGCGCTTGCCCCGACATTTGGTGCGGTAAACTTAGAGGATATTTCAGCACCAAGATGCTTTGAAATTGAAGATCGCCTACGTCAAGAATGTGATATTCCAGTTTTTCATGACGATCAACATGGAACAGCGATTGTTGTAGGCGCAGCGATGATTAATGCCAATCGTATTGTGCAAAAGGATGTAGCAACAATGAAGGTTGTAATTAACGGTGCTGGTGCTGCAGGTATTGCAATTTTACGCATTCTTGTGCAAATGGGCTATAAAAATATTTATATGTGCGATACAAAAGGTATCATTTATGAGGGACGTACAGAGGGGATGAATCCGATTAAAGAAGCGGTTGCTCATTTGACAAATCCAGAGAAGCTTCATGGTACGCTGGAGGATGCACTAACAGGTGCGGATGTCTTTATTGGTGTTTCTGTTGCCAACCTATTAACAGAGGCACATATTGCATCCATGAATGAAAATCCAGTTGTTTTTGCCTTAGCCAATCCAAATCCTGAAATTACGTATGAAAATGCCAAAGCATGGGGTGTACGTGTTATGGGAACGGGCCGTTCAGATTATCCAAATCAGATTAATAATGTTCTCGCATTCCCTGGTATTTTCCGTGGAGCGTTAGATGTGCGTGCAACAGATATCAATGAATCGATGAAGCTAGCCGCTGTTGAAGCGATTGCCTCTCTGGTGAGTGACAAGGAGCTAAAGGAAGAATATATTGTGCCTAAATCTTTGGATGAGCGCGTTGTGGCAATCGTCTCACGCGCAGTAAGTGGGGCAGCTGTAGAATCTGGCGTATCCGAGCTATTCCAGCAAAGTACAGCACTATCTGTCTAAAAAATAATACCTCCTTGAAAGTAAAGCGGATCGAGAAAAGTTATAGGCTTTTCTCGATTTGTCTTTTTTTTATGGCGAATTTGTTCGAAAGTTGTTGTTGTTTGTATTTTTATGTAATAAGATTAATAGGAATTATGTAATGTTTGATATTTTAAATTTGGAATAATTAATCCTTATTTTTGTCTTTTTATTGCAAAGCTCAGGCCTAAAGTTTATATAAAAAGAGGTGTTGGGCACATGAAATCATTATTTCAATTTCGATCCATTAAGGCGAAACTGATTGCTTTCTCTTTGCTACTTTTGTTGATTCCCCTTATAATACTTGGGTTTTCAAGCTATCAACAAAGTAAAGCAAATTTAGAGACAGTAGGAAAAGAAAATTTACGAAACAGTGTTGAAATGACCATTGCCATGATTGAACAATTCAATCAACAGGTAGAGGCAGGTAATCTATCCTTAGAGGAAGCGCAAGAAAAAGTAAAGATTGCGATTTTAGGTGAGAAGGATAGCGAAGGGAAGCGACCAATTAATAAGGATATTAAGCTTGGTGATAATGGCTATATATTTGTCGTTGACCAAAAAGGAAACTCCATTGCACACCCTAACATCGAAGGCTCTAATGTCTGGGATGAACAAGATGACAGCGGGTTTAAGTATATGCAGGAAATCATTGCTGTTGGGAATGACGGCGGTGGTTTTGTAAGCTATAAATGGGCATTACCCAATTCAAACCAACTAGAAGAAAAGGGTGTGTATACCGAAACGGATCCTTATTGGGGTTGGGTCATTGGCGCAAGTACCTATTTAATTGATTTCAATAAACCAGCAGAAAGTATTTTAAAATTAACAATCCTTGTGATTGCTATTGCCGTTATTGTGGGGATATTTGTGATTTGGCAATATGCAAGTAGTATGGCGAAACCGATTAACCGTGTGGCTCATGCTATGGAGCTTTTTGCACAAGGGGATTTATCTCAAGAAAGCATATCCATCCGATCAAAGGATGAAATAGGCAAGTTAGCAACTGCAATGAATCAAATGCAATTGAAATTAAAGGATATGATTCATAATATTGCACAAGCTTCTGATCTGATTAATACTTCTAGTAAAGAACTGACACAATCTGCCAATGAAGTAAACAAGGGAGCGGAGCAAGTGGCGATTACGATGCATGAATTAGCATCAGGTGCAGAAGGACAAGCCCATCATTCGAATGAATTAACGTCTCTAATGGAACGCTTTACTGTTGATTTGCAAGAGACGAATCAACATGGTGCGCATATTCATCAATCTTCTTTGGAAGTATTAACGTTAACAAAAGAAGGCGATCAATTAATGACATCCTCCAATTCTCAAATGGTGAAGATTGATAGCATGGTGCAAAATGCAGTACAGAAAGTGAAAAATTTAGACGCCCAAGCACAGGAAATTTCAAAATTGGTTGTTGTCATTAAAGATATAGCAGATCAAACTAACCTGCTAGCTTTGAATGCTGCAATTGAAGCGGCTAGAGCTGGTGAGCAGGGTAAAGGATTTGCAGTGGTAGCAGATGAAGTACGCAAGCTGGCAGAACAAGTGGCATTTTCAGTTAACGACATTACATCGATTGTGACGAACATTCAGCAAGATTTTGCTGTCGTAACAACTTCTTTAGAGGATGGTTATCAAGAGGTCAAAGAAGGAACAAATCAAATAAAAGCTACTAGCGAAACGTTTAATACGATTAGTCATTCCGTCAATGATGTAGTGGAAAGTGTTAAATTAATTTCAATAAATTTATCAAAGGTAACAGAGGATGGCAATAAAATGAACAATTCTATTCAAGAAATTGCTGCTGTAGCGGAGGAATCTGCTGCTGGTGTCGAGCAGACAACGGCTACTACGGAAGAGACAAGTAGCTCTATGGAGGATATGGCAGGACAATCTGCGCAATTATCCGAATTAGCTTTACAATTGAAAGGGTTAATAGCCCAATTTAAACTGTAGAAAAAATCTCCCGCTCTTTGATATACTACACCCTCAATGATCAGATAGATAATTGAGGGTGTAGTTCATTTCAGAGGGGAGATTTTTTAGACCATGCCAACGCCAATAATACCGATGAGTATGACAAAGAAAAGAACAAATAAGACGATGAATATAATAATGGCTGGAATAAAGATGGTGAAGAAAGCCATCCAGTTCGAAATCTGGTGTGCTTCAGCAACTACACCAACGGAAATAACAAAAGACCAGATTGTAATAACGATGTTTACTAAAATAGTTAGCCAAAAAATCCACGGCAACGTACCCATGAAATTCGGATCCAATAATGAATCTGGTGCAGTCATTAACCAAATAATATAAAGAGGAACCAGTACAATATATGGAACGGCTGTTAAGGTTAATCCTTTAAATAAGTCCGAGTATGTTCCAGTACCTTTAAATAATTTCCCGAATAGCCATGAGATGAGTGCAGAAATAGCTGTTCCAATCATACCTGCGATAGGAGCAAAAACGACACATAATAAGACTAAAAGCCATGGAGAAAAATCAGGAAATAATTCCGAATCAATTAACCCAGACATAAGGGAGCCAATATAACCAATAGACAAAACCAAAATAGCAAAGCCAATAGATTTTTCATCAATCATATAACGAGTCGTTTGCTTTGGATGCAGCCAAACCGATAAAAATGGATTTAGTTTTGACCTCTCTTCTTTCGATGTCTCATTCAAGTTTTCCATCAAACTACCTCCAAAATAATAGAATAATTGCTTGTTACATATAGTTAATATACGAGTGAAGGAAGGAAAAGTTTCGTGGAAAATAAAAATAAGCTCGCACATAAAAAAAGAGTCGTAATTGTCGACTCTTTTTAAGAATGATTCTATTATTCAGCTAACATAATTTTTTCAAGTTCTAACGGTTCGATATATTGCTCACCTTTGTAAGCACGCATATTACCCCCTGAAATTTCATCGATTAATAAAATTTCATTCGTTTTCGCATCACGGCCAAATTCTAATTTAATGTCATAAAGCGTTAAGCCCTTTTTAGCCAGCTCTGCCGCTACGAATTTGGAAATTTCAATTGTACGTTGTTTTAAAATGGCATATTCTTCATGAGTTAACAGGTTTAACATCGCTAAAGCATCTTCAGAAATTGGAGGATCTAAACGATCATCATCTTTAATTGTTACTTCTACAAAGGAGTCTAAGTCTTGTCCTTCCTTTACATAGGCACCATAGCGGCGTAGGAATGAACCAACTGCCTTGAAGCGGCAAATAACCTCTAAACCTTTCCCGAAAACTGTTGCCGGTTTTACTGTCATCGTTGCATCTTCAAAGTTAGCATCTACAAAGTGTGTAGGAACACCTTGTTCGTTTAATTTTGCGTAAAAATAAGAAGTTAAGCGTAAACCAGCTAAGCCAGCACCATCGATCGTTAAACCAACAGTATTTGCACCTGGGTCAAACACGCCGTTTTCTCCCGTAACATCGTCTTTAAATTTTAATAAATAATGGCCGTCTTCTAATTTGAACACATTTTTTGTTTTACCTGTATACAATAATTCCACAAAAAAACCTCCAATATTTCATAGTACTCTAAAATTATAACACGAATGTTTTAAATATTTAATAATAAAAATGTTCGTTTTAAGCGTTTATTTATATGTTTTATAACGAAATTGTAAATAAAAATAAAGGTGATAACGAATGTTCGTTACCACCTTGATTGAAATTAAGAATATTCCGAATTCAAATCCTGGGAAACAATGAAAATAGAATGTTATTAATAGACACCTTCAGTAAGCATTCCATCTGCTACTTTGATAAAGCCAGCGATGTTTGCACCAACTACTAGGTTTCCTGGGAAACCATATTTTTCTGCTGCTGCTTTGCTGTCTGTATAAATATTTTTCATAATTTGATGAAGTTTCGCATCTACTTCTTCAAATGACCAAAATACGCGGCTAGAATCTTGTGCCATTTCAAGAGCAGATACCGCAACTCCACCAGCATTTGCTGCTTTCGCTGGACCAAATAAAACGCCTGCATCTAGGAATTCATTAATTGCTTCAAGGTCTGATGGCATATTCGCACCTTCACCGATTGCTTTCACACCATTCGAAATTAATGTACGAGCTGACTCACCGTTAATTTCATTTTGCGTAGCACATGGTAGGGCAATGTCACAAGGAATTGTCCAAATACCTGTACAACCTTCTGTAAAAGTAGCATTTGGTCGGTAATTAACGTAAGTTGAGATACGGTCACCTTTTACTTCTTTAATTTCTTTGATGGCATCTAAATCTAAGCCCTCTGGGTCATAGATATAGCCTGAAGAGTCTGAGCAAGCAACCACTTTTGCACCATACTGTTGCGCTTTTTCAATGGCATACGTCGATACATTACCAGAACCAGAAACGACCACTGTTTTTCCTTCGAATGAATCGTTTACGTCTTTTAGCATTTCATTAACAAAGTAAACAGTACCGTAACCAGTTGCTTCCTTACGTGCTAAAGAGCCGCCATAGCCAGGAGTCTTACCAGTTAATACGCCTGATTCATTTGCTTTTGTTAAACGTTTATATTGACCCCATAAATAACCCACTTCACGAGCACCTACACCAATATCACCAGCAGGAACATCGACATCAGGACCAATATGACGGTATAATTCAGTCATGAATGCTTGGCAGAAACGCATAATTTCTGAGTCTGATTTACCTTTCGGATCGAAGTTTGAACCACCTTTACCACCACCGATTGGTTGCCCTGTTAAAGCATTTTTAAAGATTTGCTCAAAGCCTAGGAACTTAATGATGGATTCATTTACGGAAGGGTGGAAGCGAAGACCGCCTTTGTAAGGGCCCATGACATTGCTGTATTGCACACGATAGCCACGATTCACTTGTACTTGATTGTTATCATCTTGCCAAGCTACACGGAAAGAAATAATGCGATCGGGCTCCACAATACGAGATAAAATATTGGCCTTAATATATTCAGGATGCTGAGCGAATACAGGTACTAATGAGATAAAAATTTCTTCAGCTGCTTGTAAAAATTCCGCTTGATGACTGTTCTGTTGTTTAAGTTGCTCAAATACGCCATCTACGTATTCTTTTGCTAATTGTTCATTGCTAACAGTTGTGATTGTCATAAATAAAACCCCCATTTAGTTGATAGGTGTATCGTATATCTATTTTTCAAACTATTCAATAAAATACTTTAAGAGTTTGTGAAAAATTGAGCAAGAGAGGTTGTGAGAATGTTATATTGAAATAATTTGGGGTTGAGTTATTCATCTAATTACGAGAAAGGAATGATGCCTTATTGTGAAGGTTCTAATAGACGCTGATGCCTGTCCAGTCGTGGATTTAGCGCTATCTATATCATCTGAGTTTGAGATAGAAACTATCTTGTTTTGCGATACATCCCACCGTGTTGAACGTGATAATGTAATAACAATTATTGTACCCAAAGGTCCAGATTCGGTTGATTTTACGCTAGTGAACGCGCTTTCAAAACACGATATTGTCATTACACAGGATTACGGATTAGCTGCCATGGTTTTAGCACGAGGAGGGTATCCGATTGATCAAAATGGACGAGAGATGTCTGATGAGAACATCGAACGTTTGCTCGATATGCGTCATGTTGGTCAAAAAATTAGAAGGGCAGGAGGACGAACAAAGGGACCTAAAAAAAGAACACAAGAAAACAATATTTCGTTTGAAATGAAATTTCGACAAATTTGTGAACGAGCAATTTTAGCCCATAAAATGGAGGAATCTACAGGTGAAAAATGAACAGAAACACGAACTATTTGAACAATATCCGCAGTTGAAAGATCTAGCAAATAAGGATACTGTATTGTGGGAAAATACAAATTGGGTAAAAAATCCAGAAACAACGCTCTTTACTATGCCCGAAATGGAGGATGCAGAAGCAACATTGCAACGTTTTTCTTCTTATTTAAAAGTAGCATTTCCTGAGCTTTTAGAAAGTGATGGTTTGATTGAGTCCACCATCAAGGAGATTCCTACAATGAAAGGTGCTATTGAACAAGCATATGGTGTGGTAATACCTGGCCAATTGCTTTTAAAATGCGATCATGCTCTACCCATCTCTGGTTCCATCAAGGCACGAGGGGGGATTTACGAGGTATTAAAGCACGCAGAAAGGCTAGCTTTGGCAAGTGGAAGGTTCAAAGAAGAGGATGATTATGCGCTTTTAGCAACAGAGGAGTGGCAGCTGTTCTTCCAGCAATATACGATTGCTGTAGGCTCTACAGGAAATCTAGGTTTAAGTATCGGCATTATGGGCAAGAAGCTCGGCTTTAATGTCGTCGTACATATGTCGAGTGATGCCAAGGAGTGGAAAAAAGCCTTATTGCGAGAAAAAGGAGCCACAGTGATTGAATACGAAGCCGATTACAGTGTAGCCGTTGAACAGGGGCGACAAGAAGCTGAGCAAGATTCAAAATGTCATTTTATTGATGATGAAAATTCAAAGGACTTATTTGCTGGCTATGCTGTAGCCGCAAAGCGCTTAAAAGGACAGCTAGAAAGGACGAATATTAAAGTGGATGAAGCACATCCATTGTTCGTGTATTTACCATGTGGTGTAGGTGGCGGACCAGGTGGTGTTGCCTATGGATTAAAAGAAATTTACGGTGAACATGTGCATATTTTCTTTGCAGAACCTGTCGCCTCTCCTTGTATGACCCTTGGGCTGATGACAGGCTTACATGATGCAATCAGTGTAGAGGATATTGGCCTTGATAATAAAACAGAAGCGGATGGGCTAGCGGTCGGTCGCGCCTCCAAATTTGTAGGGAAAGTGATGGAGACGTATATAAGTGGTTGCTATACGGTGACAGATGAAGAATTATTTACATCCCTAGGGTTAGCCATGGAAAGTGAAGAATTATTTTTAGAACCATCTGCACACGCAGGGATGTTTGGAGCCATGCGCTTACTGCAGCAAGGTCAATCCTATCTAGAAAAGCACGCATTAGTAAACCATCTACCGCAAGCCACACATCTCGTATGGGCAACCGGTGGCGGTATGGTCCCTCCAACAATGCGAGCTGCTTATTTAGCGAAGGCCAAGGGAATTAATTAAAAATGGTAGGATGCTTTGTTTGGATGGCGGCGTGACCTGAGTTATTTTTATTCTGCTTTAGCAGGGGGGGAAAGTGCTCGCGAAGTAGGTTGACCTGTTCAAGTAGGAGTCTCAAGCGCTCACAAAGTGAGGTGACCCGCTCAAGTAGGTGACAGAAGCGCTCAAAAAGTGGTGTGACCCGCTCAAGTAGGTGACAGAAGCGCTCACAAAATGAGGTGACCCGCTCAAATAGGTGACAGAAGCGCTCAAAAAGTGGTGTGACCCGCTCAAACAGGTGACAAAAGTGCTCGAAAAGTGGGTCAGCCCGCTCAAGTAGGTGACAAAAGCGCTCGCGAAGTGAGTCAACTCGCTCAAGCAGGAATCCGAAACGCTCGCGAAGTGTGTAGACCCACTCAAGAAGGGTACCAAGTGTTAGTCAAGAGTGAGAATTCACTTAAGTAGTATGTCGAAGCGCTCGTAAATTGTGTAAACCTGCTCAGACAGGATATAAAAGCGCTCAAAAAGTGAGACGCCCCGCTCAGACAGGAGACAAAAGCGCTCAAAAAGTGAGCCACTCCGCTCAAGTAGGTGTCGAAAGCGCTCAAACAGGGGACAAAAGCGCTCAAAAAATGAGCTACCCCGCTCAAGCAGGTGTCAAAAGCGCTCAAAAAATGAGCCACTCCGCTCAGATAGCGTCTACAAACGCTCACCGCAACTTCAAGATAGCTAAAATCCATTTTAAAAACAGGCGGAGAAAATTCTCCGCCTGTTTTTGCTGTTTTAACGTTGTAGTGCTTTGCGGTGTGCTGCTAAGTATACTTCTTGTGCGGCAAGGACGCCTGCTCCTGGCTCGAAATCATAGGAGAAGTCTTGTAGGGCAGCCTCCAATAGGGAAACGGCTTGTAAAATGTCACTTGGGAAGCAATAGCCCATATGGCCGAATCGGAAAATTTTACCCTGTAGATGACCAAGTCCGCCTGCAAAATCTAAATGATAGTGTTGCTTGAGGTGTGTCAAAAATTCACCAAGATTTATTCCCTGAGGTGTTTTAATTGCTGTAATAGTTGGAGAAGCGTATTGATCCTCAGTTAATAGCTCAATGTGTAATGCTTTCATTGCATTGCGCACCATGTTTTTCATGAGTTCATGGCGGGCAACTGTCTGAGTAAAGCCACCTTCTTGTTCAATAAGCTTGCATACTTCGTGCAATCCATAAATCAGTGTAATTGCTGGGGTATTAGGCGTCATGCCCTTTTCCGCCCAGCTACGATAGCTTTGTAGATTTAAATAATAAGCAGGTGTTTGATTTTCTTCAATAACTTTCCAAGCTCTTTCGCTAACGCTAACGAGGGAGAGTCCAGGTGGAAGCATCATCGCTTTTTGAGAGCCTGTCAAGAGAATATCAATGCCCCAAGCATCCATTTCAGCAGGAGCGCCACCAATACAGCTTACGCCATCTACGATAACGAGGGCATCTGTTTCCTCTTGGATGACCTGTGCTAGTTCAGCGACTGGGTTTAAAATACCTGTAGATGTTTCATTGTACGTAACAAAAACGGCTTTAATATTTTGTAATGGCTGTAAAAAAGCTCGTAGTTCTTCGGCTGTGCAAGCTTGTCCCCATTCTTTTTCCAGCTTATGTACATGGAAGCCATATTGCTCACAGATGGAGACGAAATAGTCACCAAAGGCTCCAACTGTGATGACGACAACCTCTTCACCAGCAGAAACGGTATTAACTGCCGCAGCCTCAAGCGCAGCTGTCCCACCAGATGGTAAAAGCAAGATATCCTGTGTGGTACCAAAAACAGGCTTTACTAATTCAATGGTTTCTCGGTATAATTCTACAAATTCCTGACTACGATGACTAAAAATATCCCGATTCATCGCAAGCTGAACCTTTTTTGGAATCGGCGTTGGCCCTGGATGTCTTAAAATATTTTCATACATATTCATCAATCCCCTTTGTTAGAAATTCAAAATTTTCTAACTATAATAATAGCATATTTATTGTGCTAGCTAACTACTTTTTTGAAAAATGATGGAAGAGATTGTCATTGTGGTACAATTTTTTAAAAAGGAGGTTGTGGGAATGGAAACATCCATGCATTATCCATTTATCTATTTCTTATACGACACAAACCAAGTGCTGGTATATAAAATTCAAGCGCTAGAATATATCACAATCACAGATGTGATGAGGAAGGGGGAATGGCAGGGGTTTGAGCTTCAGCCATCTGAATTATTTACGGCGTTTTATCATGAGCAAAGTACGCCTCAGCAGGGATGGTCTTTTTTTGTGGCACAGGAACAGCTCCATCATTTGGTAGAGATTATTAATGATTATATACAACAGGTCATGACCACGACTTCAGCACAAATGGTACATATCGTTTGCTCGGAATCTGCAGCAGGCTCTTTACGAGTGGCACTTGCTCCACCAAAATATGTTATCGGGTTTCCTGAGGATTTGTCGATCGGGCCATTATGGAAATTAGATGAAAAAAGGGGACAGGCATTCCGTGATAAGTGGCTAAGGGAAAATATTAATGATGGAATGGACGATTTTGTAAATCTAAACAAATTGATGAACACAATCAGAGAGATACAGGATATTCCAAGCAACCTGCCGATTTACATTTGGTATGGGCATAATGCAGAAGAGCAGTGTGGACTACGATTTCTCCTCTATCTATTACGTGATAAAACAAATGAGATTGTTCTCATCGATACGGGCGAACAAGATGCTATAAATCGTCATTGGGATATAGAACTGTATGCAAAAAAGAAGCTGTCTGCGAAGGAGCGTCTGATTTTTCAACAGCAGTGGGAAAGTTTAGCACAGACAAAGGATGTTTGCCGTCTATGGCTACATCAGCAAATTCAAGCAGTGCCAGAGAATGATTATGATAAATTGATTGTGTCAACGCTCAGACAACTTCATGAGGAGCAAGGGGATACCGACTTTATTCACACTGGAACATTCATTTCAGCGCTATTAACAAGAATGGATGCTCCTCCAAATATCTTCTTTTTAGAATATAGAATTCGCTATTTAGTATATAGCGGGGTCTTTGAGTTAAAAGGAATTCCTAAATCAATGCACCATTACTCTGTGAAAATACGTCAAAAAACCTCTTTAGCCTGAGGGCGTAAAGAGGTTTTAAAATAGGGAATTAAGCTACGAAAGGTCTGTTCATACGCATTAAGCCGTAGATAGCAAAGAACAATCCACCTGTTATAACCATTAAGATTGTGTATAGTACAGCCTTACCTGTTTCGCCACACCAGCGGTAGAATAGGCGATACGTGAAATAGAGTGTAAAGCCTGCTGCTCCTAAAGAAGCGAGAATACCGATAAATGGGATAAACGAAACGATGATCAAGCCCGCATAAATAAGCGTATTTTTTAAAGCTGTTGCACGTACTGTTTCTCGAGTATCCCCACCAGCTGTCAACAGGAAGAGACTGTATACATTAATAATGGGAATCCAAGCGATATAAGCTACATCTCCAAAACCATTTGTTTTAGATGTCATAAAATAAATAAGTGCACTAATAATGTAGGCAATTAAACCAATAGCAAGAGCGGCTAGTATAAAGATAAAAAATAAACCACCCATGGCTGCATCTAAATCTGAGTAATAATAAGAATCATTATAGTCATAATTCATCAGAAAAACCTCCCTTCATATGAAAATACCTCCTAATCATACCAATCCTCAAGTGTTTAAGCTACAACGATTTATATGTAATATTTAGTAGAAATCACACAAATGTACTAGAATAAAGTCGGTTGTGTAAGTCTTTAATGATGATTTTTTGCTTAGCTTATGATAAAAATGCAAAAAATATCCTTGAGACCATTATTATGCTAGTTTTCGAGAATCATTTTGCGTTTTATTCATTTCGATAGTTGCTACTTGCAAACCATTACTATCCTATGATGATAGATGCGCAAGACATGCCACAAAAAATAAAAATAGCCATCTTAACTACTTCGTAAGATGACTATTTTCACGTGTATTAAATGAATTTAGCAATATGCGCTAGTTCAATACGGGAAGAATTGTAAGCAGGTGCTGCAGCTTTACCAATCGCAATTAAAATAACTGGGACGATATGATCAGCTAATTCAAAGCGTTGAGCGAAAGCTTCTTTATTAAATCCACCCATTGGCACTGTATCGTAGCCCATGTCTTTTGCTAGCAGCATGATTTGCATGGAAATTAGACCAGCGTCAAATGTAACGATATTTTTTAATACTTCTTGTGGAAGTTGAGAATATAGATTGACCGAGTTATTAATCATTAAATCTTTTGTTGCCTCATTAATATAGCCAAGATCGAAGTTCTTTGTAAAGACAGCTTCCGCATTTTCGTACATTTTTGTATCGCCTAGGACAGCAATAATCGCTGAGGAAGTTTCTACTTGTTCTTGGTTATTGGCAATAGCACGTAGCTCTTTTTTGACCGTCTCATCTTGAATCACTAAAAAGCGCCAAGGCTGTAGGTTACTAGATGATGGAGCAGATGTTGCTTCTACAAGTAATTCTTCTAATTGTTGTTGCGGAATTTTATAGTTTTCATCGTATTTACGAACGGATTTACGCTCATGCATAATTTTATTTAAAGAACTTTTTGTCACTGTCATTATTTTGTCTCCTTCATGATATGATGCGATTTTTACTATACGATAAATAAATTCATTTTCCAAGTAAATTGCTCGAATTAAAGAGTCTTGAATATAGGATTTAAAAGTTACAAAAAAAACATATTTTTGTAGGTGTAATCCATTTATACTAGAGAATAAATAGAGCAATAATAATAGATAGGGAGTGAAGGTGAATGAAAAAGCTATTAGGAAATTTAAATATTATGGCAAAAATCGGAATGCTTATTCCTGTCATCACTGTTTTTTTAGGTGGTATGTCCTTCCTTAACTATTTGAACGTATCCAACGAACTTGAAAGCTCTATTGAAAATGAAATGTCTATACTAGCGGATGACGTTGCAGGCTCCGTTGAGAGCAAACTGCATGCGCACATTCAGCTTATAAATAGTGCAAAGACAACAATAGAATCGGCTGACAGTATGATGACCAGAGAACAATTTATTCGCTACGTACAACAGCTATTGCCTTTCAATAAGGAAACGTATGGTATGGGATTATGGCTAGAGGAAGATGCGGCAAAGGGTGAAATTTTTGGACCGTATGCCTATAAGGAAGAAGAAAAAATTGTCTCTACGGATGCTTATGAAGATCCTGCCTATCATTTTCATGAGCAAGATTGGTATCGTAACAGTATCCAATCTAATAAGGTAGTTCATACAGCACCTTATTTCGATGAAGCTTTAGGAGAAATGTTTATTTCATTTGGTACACAAATTGTGAAGGATTCTACTCCCATTGGCGTCATTACAGGAGACTATGTATTAGATTCAATTCAAACCATCGTTTCTGATGTGAAAATTCGAGAGAGCGGTTATGCATTTTTAATTGATGAAAATGGGAAAATTTTAACGCATCCTGATGTCAAAAAAGTAAATAATGAAACGATTCAGCAGTATTTGAACATACCTGTTGAACAGTTATCTGAGCAACAAAAGCTGATACATACAGGGAGTGAAGGTAAAGATTTTACCTTGCAATTTAAGCAACTACAGGATATGCCATGGAAGTTGATATTACTTGTTCCAACCAATGAGCTTTACGGCGAAATAGAGGCCATGCTCCAGCAGCAAATCGTGATCAGTGTCGTTCTGATTGTACTTATTGCGATTAGTATTTATTTCCTTGCTCGTTATATCCGTGGAGAAGTGAAAACGATGAATACGCATTTAGGCTATCTTGCTACAGGTGATTTAACGCAACAAATGGCCGTTCATACAAAGGATGAATTTGGTGAAATGGCGCTGTATTATAATGACTCTGTGGAAGCATTAGGTTCGATGATGCAGCGCATTGTCGCTGAAACGGAGACAGTTGCTTCTACCGCGGAGGAATTAACAGCAAGTGTACAGGAGGTCAATAAAACTGTCACAGAAGTAGCTATTTCTATGCAAGAGGTGGCAGAAAATACGAGTTCCCAACAACAGGTGAGCGGGGAGTTAGAAGGTGTAACAACACAATTAGGTGGGGATATGAAGACCGCCATGGATGATTTACATGAAGCGGTCCAACAATCGCAAACAACTTCTGAACTGGCTACAGGAGGCTCACAAAAAATACAAGCTTTCGTGGATGATATTGTCCATCTTCATGCACAGGTAGACAGCAGTGCCAATCTAGTGAATGGCTTGAAGGAGCATTCGACTCAAATAGAGCAAATGAGTCAGCTCATTTCGGCTATTACCGACCAAACCAATTTACTATCACTTAATGCTGCCATTGAGGCGGCACGAGCAGGCGAAGCAGGGAAAGGATTTGCCGTTGTAGCAGGAGAGGTCAAAGCACTTGCTGAACAAACTAGCCGTGCTTCGTTAGATATTGCAAAGGTCGTGCAGACGATTCAGGAACAAATGAATGAAGCGGTAGTGATGATGGAGCAAAGTCGAAAAATTGCCCATCAAGGTATTGGTTCTGTCCAGCAAGCAGGCATGACCTTCGATACGATTGCCAGCGCAATTGAAGGACTCCAAAACACGATGCAAAAGACAAGTAAAACGACATCGAATGCCTTTGAAAATCTGCATGAAGTGACCGTAAAAGTGCAAGCAATTAGCAAACAGGCACTTGCAACGAATGATCATACATTAAATGTATCGGCCATCACGGAGGAGCAGGCATCTACCATGAATGAAATGTCCATAGCCTCTGAGCAGTTAGCACAACTTGCTCAAAATCTGCAAGAAGAAGCAACTAAGTTCACTATTTAATGCTAAGGTGTACATCTATATGGAGGTGTACACCTTTTTAGGATTTAAAAGAAAAGGCTTCCCACTGCACATTTTTCTTAGGTGCAGCCGATTTGAAATGCTTGATCATTTTTTTGGGTCCACAAATAAAAATACTTGTTTGTGCAGGGATGGATAATGCATCAACAGAGAGCCTGCCCTGCTGCGTTGTATCGATCAACGTGACTGTAAAATGGTCGTTTGCTTGCGCATAATCCTGTAAAAAATCTTTGTAAATGGCATTGTCTTGCCCGTGAAAAGAATAATATAAGTCAATTTTCTTATCAGGCTTCGTGTGTAAATAGGCAAGAAATGGTGTGATGCCCATACCACCAGCAATCCATAGCTGCTGCTCATGCCCTTTGTCGAAATCAAAATGACCATATGGACCATCTACAGCCACCTCTGTATGGATTTGAATAAGGTTGTAGATCTGTTTGGTATAATCTCCAACAGCTTTCATCGTAATATTGATTTGTTGCCCATGACCCCCAGAAATAGAGAAGGGATGCGGTGCTTTTTCGATGCCTTCTTGAAAGATTTTCAGAAAGAGAAATTGTCCTGGCCGAAAATCAAGCCTTTTCGCCAGCGTCAGCTCAACTTCCATTACATTGGGATTCAACTTTTGAATGGATGAAATATGACCTTTATAGGGAAAGAACATATCCTGATACATTGTCAGCATATAAAGGGCAGACATACATCCAATTGTAGTTGTGAGTGCTGTAAAAATACCTAAAGCTGAGGGCTGTAATAAATCATAGTGGCTAGAAAAATAAGCATGATAAATACCGAATGCATAGGGCACAAGTAATAAGCGATGGAGCCAACGCCAATGCTCATACTTCAGGAATTTTGCAATAAAGGCAAGAACAATTAGGATGATAAAGCCATATTGGGCAAGCTCACCAAGTTCTTTAGCGAATTCATTGAGTGACGTTCGATGTGTTAGCTCCTCATCAGGAACCATTTTTTGTAATTGCCCGTGGATAAGAATCAATCCAAGTGAAAGGATAGCTAGTAATTTATGATAAAAATAGACTCGCTCAAGACCATAGAACCAACGCTCCAAAATTTTACTTCTTGTAGCTAAGAAGAATACAAGGAATAAACTAGTCATGGCTAAGCCTCCAATGACATGACTTAGTGTGTTCAACGGATGGATGGGTGCCATAGGTTTGGCAAAATACCAAAGCAAAGCACTACCGCACATAATGAATAAAATAAAAAGTATTCCTTTATAAGCGCTCATATCTAACCTCCACCTCTATGTTTATCCATATTTTCTCTAGCTATACAAATATAGAATAAAAAGTTTCGAGCGTACGTTCGGAATGTATGTTCCCTTTCGTGTCGAATTATGTTACATTAAGAAAGAAAATATAAGAGAGAGAAGGAGTGGAAGTAATTTATGCAAGGGAATACCCATATCGTTGGGGGCATTACAGCAAGTCTTGCCTTTGCACAGTTTTCAAATGATAACCCACTTGTCCTAGTAGGTGCAGGGGTTATCGGTGCATTACTTCCAGATATTTGTCATAGAGGTAGTAAAATAGGTCGTACATTTCCCCTCATCGCAAAGCTAGTGAATACGATATTTGGACATCGTTCCTTTACACATAGTTTGTTGTTTTTAATAAGCATGATGGTGTTATTACATATGTTGATTCCTTATCGAGCGATATCTATTGGAATTATTATCGGAATGGCTAGCCATATCGTACTTGATATGTGTACAAAAAAAGGGGTCAAATTGTTTTTCCCCGCATCTGTCTCTATTCGTTTTCCGCTTACAACGAAAACAGGTAGCAAGGTGGAAGGGGTTGTACTGATGTTGTTATCAATGCTATCCATCTATTTGAGCTATGAATTGATTGTAAGATTTATTGAGGCAATCTAAATAAGACAAGCCCCAGTATGCGTTTACTGGGGCTTTTGATGTTAGTCGGCCTGTACCTCTTCAACAGTCTGCTCAACCTCGGCACGAGTCATTTTTTCTCGTCCTTCCTGCATTGCCTTTAGTGTTTTGTGGGCTAAGGCAAGTGGTAGGCGGCAGAACAGCAGAATAGTACGTTTATTGATATCCTTCATATACAGATCTGCTTTAGCTAAATTTTCTTCTGCATAAGCAAATAAATCCTCGCGTGTCCACCCGTCAGGTACGAAACTTACACCACGTTCATCTAAATCCTCATGCTGATTTCGTAAGATGTTGACAGCCTGTAATCCGCGACCGTAGCCAATTGCTAGCTCGCGATCGGTTTGAACGCCTGCACCCCATGCCCAAAGCTCAGACAGCATCGTCCCAACAAGCCCAGCCACGTAGTATGTATAATCATCTAAATCCTCACGTGTGTGGACCTGCCAATTGGCTTTTGACCATTTTGCCATACCAAAAGCCATTTCACTTGTGGAAGCCTGCACAATTTTTCTGGATTCCTCAGGGCAAAATGTCAGCCAATCTGCTAAACGAAGAGATACTTCAGGTAATTGGTCTGCATAAGGCGCGAGTAATGCTTGATAGGCTTCTTCATTAAAAGTGTCCTTTAATAATTCGCTCGTTGCTGACAGCAAATCAAATTTCACATCATTAGAAAGCTCTTCATGGTCTTCAATTTCATCAATGGCACGCATAGCTAAATACGCAGCAGCCACAGACACCTTTAAATCATTTTTTAAAAAAGTAATCGGTATATAAAACGTGCGGCTTGTATCTTTCAAAACCTGCATCGCTTCTTTGTAAAGTCTTTTTTGCTCGTTCACTTGTATTCCTCCGTTCAAATGGTTCCACATCTATAGTATATCGTATCGTAAAAATAGGGAAAGATAAAACAGATTGTTCATATTTAGAGAGATATTCTTTGAAAACGTTTCCTGAGAATGATATAGTTTAATAGTAAACTATTTAAACCTATACTTTTATTGTGGACAAAAGTATAGGTTAAACCACATTTCAGAAGAGAGGAAGTTTAGAAAATGGGACGTTTAGATAATAAAATTGCGATGATTACTGGTGGCGCATCTGGTATGGGTGCAGCAATGGCGAAATTGTTTGCGCAAGAGGGAGCTACGGTAATTGCGGCTGATATTAATGAAGAGAACCTAGCAAAAATCTCCGAGCTAGACAATGTAGAGGGCATGAAATTAGATGTTTCCTCAGACGAAAACTGGGCAGAAGTGACGAAAGCCATTGTCGAGAAATATGGTCGCATTGATATTTTAATTAACAATGCTGGTATTTCATCCGAAAAAGGACCAGATCAAATTACACAAGCGGACTGGTCAATCATGCATAATATCAATGCTTTTGGTCCATTCCTAGGCATTAAACATGCGTCTAACTATATGAAAGAAGCTGGGAAAGGCTCTATTGTTAATACATCCTCTTACACAGCGATTATTGGCGCAGGCTTTAATGCTTATACAGCCTCTAAAGGGTCTTTACGTGCGATTGCTCGAGCAGCGGCATCAGAGCTTGGTGCTTTCAATGTTCGTGTTAATACAGTATTCCCTGGTGTCATTGAAACACCCATGACAGCTAAATTATCTGAAGCAAAAGAAGCAATGGATATGTTAGTAAGAGCAACACCAATGGGTCGCCTTGGCCAACCAGAGGAAGTAGCAAATGCTATTTTATTTTTAGCATCAGATGAAGCTTCTTATATTACAGGTGCTGAGCTTGTCATTGACGGTGGCTATTCAGCACGCTAATTAATCGCTATAGGAAAGTGAAAATGCCTGTTCAAACAGTGCATTTTCACTTTTTTTGTTTTTTTAGTAGAATAATGATAAAGCTTTAGAAATGCATTAAAATTCAGCTATCGATTAGAAAAAATTTGATATTTTTCGTGATTTTTTCATGAAAGTTTACGAAGTTATTGCACAATCATTTCAACAGCGTTAAAGTTTAGAAAGGGCGAAAATGTCATTACACAATTTGGGGGATTGTACTGAGCGTTTAGCTTTTGTACGAACAAATTAATTGGTCAGGATTTTGGCACACAAAACTCCTTGCAAAATCCTTAGTACCAAAGAGGGCATGTACTTTATTAGTTGCCTTAATCATCGCGTAAACGGCAATCATTGTATGAGGAAGTTACGTAATAAAAACAAAGGAGAATTGTATGCCAAAGGCTATAGGTATTGATGCAGGCGGCACATTGACAAAGGTTGCTTATTTAGATCAACACAATGAGCTTATTTTAACAACCTTTCCGTCTAATGATTTGCAATCTGTAAAAAAATGGATTATTGACCATCCAGATATTGAGGATATTGGTGTTACGGGGGGACGTACAGAGCAATTACTTGATGTCATTAAAACAATGAAATCGATTCATTATATAGTGGAATTTGAAGCAACATTAAAGGGTGTCCGATTTTTATTAAATAAAGAAGGCTACTTTTTTGAGCGTAGTATGATCACCAATATTGGGACAGGCACTTCCATTCATTATATGGAAGGCAATACCCATATTCGCGTTGGCGGAACAGGCGTTGGTGGTGGTACATTAATTGGATTGTCAGCGCTTACAACAGGTATTACCGATTACAATGAGCTACGAGAAATGGCTGACAATGGCCATCGTGAGAGTATTGATTTATTGGTTAAGGACATTTATCAGGGCATGGATACACCGATTGATGGTCATTTAACTGCGAGTAATTTTGGGAAAGTAGGCATTACAAAGTCCATCAAACATCCGGCCGAGGATATTATTGCGACGGTTCAGGGACTAGTAGGCGAAGTCATCACAACACTTAGCATTCAATATGCGGAAGAAAAAAAGGCTCAGCATATTGTCTATATTGGATCAACTCTCAGCAATAATGCTCATCTTGCCCGTGTGATTGCAAATTATACACGCACGAAGAAGCATACACCTGTCTTTATAAACGATCATGGCTTTTCAGGCGCTGTCGGAGCATTGTTCAACATTACAGAATATACAATTGTCTAGAGACAGATAAGAATGAACATGACTAATGCAGATTAGTCATGTTCATTTTTTTTACAAATAGCGAAGAAAATTACCTACATAGTAACGCCTCTACTTGAACAAATTATGTGCAGGAGGTGAAGTTACGTGGGCAAACGTAATAATCGGAACAACAGTAAAACCATGAATATGCGAACACATAATCCTTTTGGTACTTACAAAAGCAAAGATCTTGATCGAAGTAATAGCAATAATAACAACCCGAATGACAACTTGAACGAAGAGTTCGCAGCAGAATTTGATGCGAAAGCTAAAAATAAAAATAATAAAACAAATCATGATAAAAACCAGCAGTCTAATAAAACGAAATAGCGGAGGTACAAATCATGGCGAAAAAGAGGAAAACAAGCTTTAAAAAGAAAAAGAAGGAAGATACACATAAAAAGAATGATCGTGAGGAGTACTCAGCAGAGTTTAACCAAGTCATTCATAATAATCCTCAACTGCCAAAGCAATAAAGACAAGCTGCTCCAAAACTTTTTGGAGCTCTTATTTTTTACCGTATGTGCTTCTTTATACAGTCAAAAAGGGAGTGATTCAAGTGAGAAAATTTTATTTACTTGGACTTCTTTTTGTTTGTCTTGCTGTGTTTATACAAACACCAATGGTCGCAAATGCACAACAAGAAACACCCGCTTATGCAAAATGGGGACAGATGGCTATCAAAGAGGTAAAGGCAAAATATCCTACGGCCAAGATTGTGGATTATTTGCATGAAGGCAAGGAAGTACATGGAACATCAACCATTGAGAAGTTTAAGCTTTGGCTTAAGCAGCCTGATAAGGAATTTGGTGTTTATGTCAGAATCAGCTATCAAACCACAACGCAAGAAGTAGAAAAAATTGAATTTCAAGAAAGTACTTCATAAGACAAGGATGCCTACAATAGGGCATCCTTGTCATGTTGTTGAAAAAAGAGGTCGTCAACGGCAGAAAAAGCAACTTGGCAAGGCGAGGGGGTTGATTTCCGTTCCGCCAGCGTCCTTTCCAGAGGGCGTCCGATGAGCCGCTTCACTCACTGCGTTCGCTCCAGGGTCTCCTCTGTGACGCTAAATCCCCTAGGAGTGACGCTGGCTCCACTCCAATCAACCATTCTGCAAAAGTGGCTTTACTTTTTTTCATAGTAGCGATCAAACAGCCCATTATCTGTATTCGTTAGAGGAGATAAGCTTTTATTTTCAATGTGGAGAAGTGATGCGTGAGAACTTTATTTGAAAACCTTTGCTAAAAAGGTAACACTTTTGTGGATTGGAGTGGAAGGCTACTTGACTCCCGTGGGATAGCGAGACTGTCGAAACCCTGCACGGAGCGGTAGCGGAGGAAGCGATTCGACGCTCGCCCACAGGAAAGCAAGTAGCCTGCAACGAAAATCCATTTCTACCTTTCAATTGACTGTTTTGTTTTTCAACACTAAAACAAGGATGCCTAAAATAGGGCATCCTTGTACTTTAACCTTCTAGCTTTTCAATAAATGCACGCATCAAGCCTGGTAAATCAGGCCATGCATGCCCACTTACTAAATTGCCATCTGTATGAAGATTGGCATCAATATAAGTTGCGCCCGCCACCTGCACCTCTGGCTTGCAGGCAATATAGGCTGTTAGCTCACGTCCTTTTAGCACTTCAGGAATAGTCGCGAAAATTTGTGCTGCGTGACAAACGGCTGCAATCGGTTTATTGGTTTCGAAAAAATGGGACACGAGTGGTGGAACATGCTCATTTAAACGAATGTATTCTGGCGCACGACCACCAGGAATAATCAATCCATCGAAATGGGTTGGATCAACATCAGCAAAAGAAGCATGTGCCTCTAAACCATAGGCAGGTCGCTCGATGTATGTATCGACGCCATCTACAAAATCGTGTAATACGGTCTGTAATTTCTTAGCTGATGGTGCTGCAATAGTGACATCATAGCCTGCCTCAAGACAACGATAATAAGGATAAAAAATCTCTAAAGCTTCTACTGCATCTCCTGCAAGTATTAAAACCTTTTTCCCCATGATTCCATCTCCTTTACATTGTGAATCTACTAAGTTTTATTCGACACATGCAAAAAATTTCCTGCTGATGATCGAGCCATCTTTCCAAATTACTTCCTTTACAAAGAAAAAAATGAAGCGTATAGTATTTATTTAGCTAGGTAAATAAATTTTTCAGGAGGTAGACAGCGATGAATCCAATTTTCCATGCTTTATTCCAAAAAAATCGCTATTTAACTAATTGCTTAAATGAAGTGCTGAAGCAGCATCATTTATATAGTTCTCAATGGACCATTTTATATTGCTTACATAAAAATGGGCCGATGACATTAACGCAAATTTGGAAGTATTTAAATGTAGAAGCGCCAAGTATCACAAGAGCGATTACAAGGCTTGAGTCATTGGGCTGGGTACAACGATTAGATGGTGAGGATAAACGAGAAAAGATTGTGACTTTATCTGCACAAGCAGAGGAGCGCCTACCAGCCATTACAGCAACTATTCTAGCATTTGAAGAAGAAATGGTAGGGTCATTAACTGCTGAAGAACAGCAGCAATTTCTGAAGCTATTGGAAAAAATGAAAGGTTGATGGACATGCAGCAAGAAGAGAATACACAGATATGGACGAAGCGTTTCATTAGTCTATTTTTAACGAATATCTCAGTCTTTTTTGTATTTTATGGACTTGTAACGACTTTGCCTCTTTATGCAATAGGGGAGCTACATCAGACAGATAAGGAGGCAGGACTTCTATTGTCTGGCTTTTTATTGTCAGCTATCATTGTGCGCCCGTTTTCAGGAAAACTGTTGGATGTGTTTGGTAAGAAAAAACTATTAGTCCTCTCCATAGTGGGCTATTTTATTTGTACCGTCTTATATTTATTTATTCATCCATTTGGACTTTTACTTGGTCTTCGTTTTATTCAAGGGATTTTCTTTAGCATTATCACAACAGCCGCGGGTTCTTTAGCCGCAGATATTGTTCCTGCTAAACGAAAAGGGGCAGGGCTAGGCTATTTTACGATGTCTACGAATCTAGCAGTTGTCATCGGGCCATTTATCGGCTTATTATTAATTCAATATAGTACCTTTAACGTATTGTTCATTGTTATGAGTATTTGCGTTTTAGCAGGAGGAATTTTAGCGTTAACGGTCAATACCGATGATTTACCGAAACCTGCCCATGAAGGAAAACTAACCTTTAAATTTGATGATTTATTTGAGCGAAAAGCATTACCTGTTGCTGCGATTGCTAGTTTAGTAGCCTTTTCATATGCCAGTGTTTTATCCTTTTTATCGGTCTATGCACAGCAAAAGGATTTAATGGCAGTGGCCAGTCTTTTTTATGCAGTGTTTGCAGCATCCATGTTAATTACGCGTCCGTATACAGGTAAACTTTATGATACGAAGGGACCGCAATTTGTTATTATTCCTGGTATTATCTCCTTCGCCATCGGACTCGTTATGCTCGCTTTTGTAGAAGGACCCGTGTTATTTTTGAGTGCTGCTATTTTTGTAGGCTTTGGCTATGGTGCTGTGACGACAAGCTTGCAAGCATTAGCCGTTCAATCCACAGCCATCCAGCGAAGTGGCTACGCAACAGCAACCTATTTTACGATGTTTGACCTTGGGATCGCACTAGGTTCCTATATTTTGGGAATGGTGGCCGTACAGGCAGGTTATGCTTCAGTCTACTTGTCAGGTGCAGGTTTACTAGGGGTTGTCTTTATTATTTATCTAGTACGCCTTGCAAAGATGAAACCGAAAAAAGTAGTGAATATATAGTAAAACAGTTGGGTCTGTCCCAACTGTTTTTATTATTAGAAGCGATCATAGGCTATGAAAATTCAGTCATGCAGCGCGGTCGTTATTGACCAAAACATGGTATAATAAGAGCGTAACTAGATAGAGGTTTCATGGGCGGTTGGCACAATTTTAACCTATCTCATTCAGCTTATTGAAGAGAAAGGAGTTGATGCCATTGACTATTTTTGAAGCAATGATGGTTGCGATAAGTCTTTCAACACTTATTGTTTCGGTACTTGCATTGTCATTTACTTTTACACAAAAAAAGTAAACCGCCCCTGCCTCGCCAGCATGTGAGATGGTTTACTTTCATCACTTTGCAAATCGCCTTTGAAGCGATTCGTCTTGTTACTAGGACCATTGGTGTTCCAGCACCAATGGTCTTATTTACTTATATACATCTTCACTAAGAATTATAACATGGATAAGTGGTTTTTTTCAAATAATGTAAAATTAATTGTTATGGACTACAAATGATTTTTGGGGAATCAGTTGGTAGGGTGAAATCATAAAAAAGGATGTGATAATAAATGGAACCAAAATGGCTTGAGTGGGCAAAACAACTACAATCAATTGCACAGGCAGGACTAACTTATTCGAAGGATATTTATGACTTAGAAAGGTTTGAATCATTAAGAGAAATAAGCGTGGACATCATAGCACACCATACGGAGATGGATAAGACGGTTATATGTGATTTATTTGCTAATGAGACGGGTTATGCGACACCCAAAATAGATATTAGGGCGGTTGTTTTTAGGGACAATAAAATATTAATGGTGAGAGAAAAGATGGATGGGGATTGGTCATTACCAGGTGGCTGGGGTGACATCGGACTTACGCCTAGTGAAGTAGCCATCAAAGAAACGAAAGAAGAATCGGGATTTGATGTAAAAGCAATCAAACTCATAAGTGTACTTGATAAGAAATGCCACCCTCATCCACCATCTCTCTACTATGTCTATAAAATGTTTATTCAATGTGAAATCATTGGGGGACAGGCAGAAGAGGGCATGGAAACTAATGCCGTTGCATTCTTTGCTGAAAATGAATTGCCCTCTCTATCAATAGCTAGAAATACAGCGTCATAAATAAAACTAGCTTTTCGTCATTTAAGGTACCCACAAGAACCTGCCTATTTTGATTAATACCTCAAGCTACATAATACCGAATTGTATATTAGATGATTAAAGGAGAGCCGCTCAAGCCTGCTCTCTATTTTTTATTGTATTCCTCGAATTTGTATTTGACATAAAGTGTGCTTAAAGGAAAACACTAAGAAAATCTTAAGAATTAGTGTCTGAGTTTGTTAAGATTTAATTAGTATTATATCCTTATACGAATCCTATAGGGGTGATTGACATGAACCTAAAGTGGTGGAGGAGTGAATGTAGTTGAACATTTTGATTTGTGATGATGATAAAGAAATTGTTAGAGCGATTAGCATTTATTTAGAAAATGAGGGCTATCAAGTATTCAAAGCTTACAATGGTATAGAGGCAATCGATCTTATTCGGGATCACGTTATTCACCTTATTATTATGGATATTATGATGCCAAAAATGGATGGGATTACGGCGACGATGAAGATTCGGCAAGATAATATGATTCCGTTAATTATGCTTTCTGCTAAGTCGGAGGATTATGACAAAATACTCGGATTAAATATCGGAGCAGATGATTATATGGCCAAGCCGTTTAATCCATTAGAACTTGTGGCTAGAGTGAAATCGCAGCTAAGAAGGTATACGACGTTTGGGAGTCTCGAGATGAGTAGTGCTGTATTTCAAACGGGCGGGCTTGTGATTGATGATGAACAAAAAGTCATTACTGTTGATAAACAAGAGGTTCATTTGACACCAGTGCAATATAAAATCTTAAAGCTTCTGACAGCCAATGCTGGTAGGGTGTTCACGATTGAAGAGATTTATGAAAAGGTATGGAATGTCAGGGCTATTAATCCTGAAAATACGGTTTCGGTTCATATTCGAAAGATTCGAGAAAAAATTGAAATTAATCCAAAAGAGCCGAAGTATTTAAAAGTTGTATGGGGAGTTGGGTATAAGGTTGAGAAAGTTGAGAAGTATTAGTCATGCACTCATTACGAAAGTGGTTGTCTTCCTAATTGCCATCGCTTGTTTAACTGGTATCGCGAGGGTAATGATCAACATGGAATTTAATGAGATTCATCTTAGTAGTATAAATCAAGATCATTATTTTGAAAGCCGAGCATTCGCTGATGAAAGTTACAGCATTATTGCTCCTTTAGCGCAATTAATCGGAAAATACAAAAGTGAAGAATATATTTTAAGTGATAAGACACTAATAGAAGAGGATAATAGAAGAATCGAAGAAGAGTTATATTATGATTTCCGTAATTCTTATAGATATAATTCGAATTTGAGTGAAGAGGAAAATAAGCATAACTATCAAGAAATATATGCAAATGACATTGCTAGAATAAAAGATAAAAGTATGAATGAACAGGTAAGAAATTTTTATCGATTACGCAGTACGCTAGAAGCCTATGAAGGAATTGTGTTTTATGCGAGTGACGGTGAGCATGAGTTCTCCAATAGTGATCTCAATAAGAAAGAGCAATTTGAATCCTTTGATGCCTATATGTTATTTGAAAATTATCAACAAAAGCTTCATCCGAATGAAGTGAAAGAAAGTCGATACTTGGATTACTTTACACATGAAGTTGACATGTTGAACCCACAGACAGATGTTATGTATGTAGCGTTTAAAGATTCTTACCTACAACAAAAAATGTCGGAATGGGAAAAAGATAAAGCGACTGCCCAAAGCTTTCTGAATGAATTTATGGTATTTCTAGCAGGGTTTATTTTATCTTTTGTGTATTTAATCATAGTTATTGGAAGAACGTCATTTAAAGATAAAGAAATTCATTTCCATGTCATTGACAAACTTTATAATGATCTCAATATTGTGCTAATCGGATGTTTAACAGCGATGTGGATCGCCATGATTGTGGAAGTATTCCATGATATGTACATGTTCTTCAGCGTGCCTATTTTTATCATTGCCTTCCTATTGATTTTATCGCTCGTAAAGCATATTAAAAATAGATCGTTATTGCAGCATACACTCCTCTATCAAATTTTCAAAAAGCTATTTATTTTGGTGAAACATGTTTTTGACAGTGGTAGTACAGGCGTGAAAATTGTGCTGCTAGTCATTGGCTATCCATTAGTTGTGGCGGCAACATTTTTCGTGTTTCCCATTACGATGGGGATAGCTGCCTGGTTGGCGCTGAGAAAGGTGAAGTCGTTTAACCGCATTAAAGAGGGTGTAGAGCAAATTAAAAATGGGGATCTTCATCATCGAATTGAAGTGGATGGAAAAGGGGAGTTTAGTCAACTTGCAGAAAATATAAATCGGATTACAGATGGGTTGAAAAAGGCAGTGGATAGTGAAATCAAGAGTGAGCGTTTAAAAACAGAGCTTATTACGAATGTTTCGCATGATATCAGAACGCCTTTAACATCAATTATTACGTATGTCGATTTATTAAAATTAGAAAATGACCCTGCAATGATTGCTGAATATGTGGACGTGTTAGATCAAAAATCGAAAAGACTTCAGCACTTAACCGATGATTTATTTGAAGCGGCTAAAGCATCAAGTGGTAGTATACCTGTCCAGTTAGAACGGATTGATATCGTATCATTACTAACGCAAGGGATCGGAGAAATGGATGAAAAAATTGAAGCCTCGTCCTTAGATTTTAAATTAGCTCATCCAACAGAAAAAGTGTATGTGAAGGCTGATGGTAAACTCCTGTGGCGCGCTATCGAAAATCTATTCTCGAATATTTTTAAATACGCACTGCCTACATCAAGGGTATATATTGGTGTGGAAGATATAGGGAATGAAATACTTGTGACATTTAAAAATATTTCAGCATACGAATTAAATATTTCAGTTGATGAGTTAATGGAACGCTTTAAACGCGGAGATGAATCAAGATCAAGCCAAGGTAGCGGATTAGGGTTGTCGATTGCTGAAAGCCTTATTCACATCCAGCACGGCAAGTTCTTAGTGCAAGTAGATGGCGATTTATTTAAGGTCATGATTTATCTACCCAAATTCCCAAATGAATAATGTAATAAAGGAATAGGATACATGCGTGTCCTATTCCTTTTCTTTTGTTGAAAAAAGATCATGTCACTAGAAAAAAGGCCTTTTAACAAGGTGAGGGGTTGATTTCCGTTCCGCCAGCGTCCTTTCCAGGGGGCGCCCGATGAGCCGCTTCACTCACTGCGTTCGCTCCAGGGTCTCCTCAGTGACGCTAAATCCCCTAGGAGTGACGCTGGCTCCACTCCAATCAACCATGCTGCAAAGTGTCTTTACTTTTTTTCATAGTAGCATAGTGATTAAATCGCCCATTATCTGTATTCTTAGAGGGGATAAGCTCTTATTGGAGAAGTAATGCGTGACAACACCTCTTCATAAAGAGTAGTGAACACCTTCACTTTATCTGAAAACCTTTGCTAAAAGTTAAATATTTATGGGTTGGAGTGGAAGGCTACTTGACTCCCGTGGGATAGCGAGACAGGCGAACCACTAAACGGAGCGGTAGCGGAGGAAGCGGTTCGGCGCTCGCCCACAGGAAAGGAAGTAGCCTGCAACGGAAATTCATTTTCACTTTTCATAAAAATTCTATTGATTGTTTTGTTTTTCAACACTAGAAAAGACCTGTATAAAAAAGAGAGTGACATGAGCCAGCTCTCCTTCAAATTAGTTAAGATTCTTTTGTAAAAACGCTCGTGTACGGTCGTTTTGAGGGTTTGTAAAGAAGTTGTCTGGATGGTCGGATTCGATAATTTGACCACCATCCATAAAGACTACCTTATTTGCTACCTCACGTGCGAAGCCCATTTCGTGTGTCACGACAATCATTGTCATCTGATCCTCTGCTAGGCTTTTCATGACCTTTAATACTTCGCCTGTTAGCTCAGGATCTAAGGCAGAGGTAGGCTCATCAAATAATAAAATTTGAGGATTCATCATCAGGGCACGAGCGATTGCTACACGCTGTTTTTGGCCACCAGAAAGATTGGCAGGATAAGCCTTGGCCTTGTCGGCAAGACCAATTTTTTGTAATAAATCTTGACAGCGTCTCGTAATGGCCTCTGCTGATTCGGTTTTTAATAAGCTTGGTGCCATTTCGAGGTTTTGCTGAACGGTTAAGTGGGGGAACAGGTTAAAGTGTTGAAAGACCATTCCCATTTTAGCTGTGATTGCTTTGATGTCCTGTGGCCTTGTATAATGTCCATCTTGCACTAAATAATCGCCATCTATTAAAATACTGCCACCCTCAATTTCTTCCAAATGAATTAAGCTCCGAAGCATTGTACTTTTCCCAGATCCAGAGGGACCGATAACTGCAATGACATCATTCTTCTCTACCGAAAATGTAATTTGTTTCAGAACCTCCACCTGATCGAAAGATTTCTTCAAATTTGTTACTTCCATTAATGCCATATGTGTCACCTCTATTCGAATTTAAAGCGTTTTTCTAGCAATTTAAAGAATATGGTCAATACAAGGGTCATGACTAAGTAAATTGCACCAGCAATAAAGAACGGTGTAATTGTGAAGTCACGATTGACAGCTGTTTGCGCAAAATGTAGTAATTCGGGAACAGCAACTGCATAAAGTAGGGCTGTATCCTTAATCAGTGTAACGGATTCATTTGATAAAGCGGGTAAGGCGACACGAAACATTTGTGGCAAAATAACACGTGTTGTCGTTTGCCATTTGGATAAGCCGAGTACCTGGGCTGCCTCATATTGTCCTTTATCGATGGCAAGAAGACCACCACGGAATATTTCTGCAAAGTAGGCAGCATAATTTAAAATAAAGCCAAGACAAGCGGCCACAAAACGATCGAGTACTAAATATTCACCGATTACTGGTAGCATAGGTAAACCGAAGCAAATTAATAATAATTGTAGTAATAGTGGTGTGCCACGCATGATATAAATATACGTATGTGCAAGCCAAGCGAGTGGTTTTATGCGACTTTTTACGGCGAGTGTTAGTAAAAAGCCGAATGGAATCGATACTAGAATGGCGATGAAAAACAGTAAAACTGTCATTTTTGCCCCTTCTAGCATCGGTAATATCATAGTTTGCCAGTAATCCGCCATAACGATGTCCCTCCAAAAAGAGTAAGAGTTCCACTAAGGAAACTCTTACAGTTGATGTATCCTGTCATTACTTTAATACTTTATCTTCACCGAACCATTTTGTAGAAATTTCAGACGCTGTACCATCTTCATTCATTTTGTCTAACGCGGCTTGTAGTTTTTCTAATAATGCTTCATTGCCTGGTTTCACACCAATACCGTACTGTTCAGGTGCAAGTGATTCCTCTAATAATTTGAATGTATCCGGCTCTTGTGTCATGTAATATTCTGCCACCACTGCATCAATGACCACCGCATCAACACGGCCTGTTTTTAAGTCTGATAATGCTAATACATTATCCGTGAATTCTGTAATTTTTTTCACTTCTTTGTGAATCGGGTTCCCGTTTAATGCATCTGCCGCAGAAGAAAGAGATTGAATACCTACTTCTTGTCCAGCTAAATCACTTAGTTTTGTAATCTTTGAATCTGCCTTTGTTAGCACAACTTGAGAGTTTTCAAGATAAGGCTTTGTAAATAAAACTTTTTCCTTACGTTCATCTGTAATCGTATAACCGTTCCAAATTAAATCAATACGTCCGCTCAGTAATTCTGCCTCTTTTGTTTTCCAATCGATTGGCTGGAATTCTGCTTCAACGCCCATATGCTCGGCTGCTGCACGAGCTAAATCAATATCGAATCCAACGATGTCATTTTTATCATCGCGGAAGCCCATTGGTGCAAATTTATCGTCGATCCCAATAATAACTTTTTCTTGATCTGCTGCTTTTTCGTCTTTTTCTGCTGTCTTTTCTTTTGATGAACCACACGCTGCTAAAACGATGACAGCTGTCAGCATCATAAATAAAGTCAATACACGTTTCATTTTTGTTTCCCCCTATAATCTATCACTTTCGCTTGCTAAACTACTAATGTGTTAAAGGTTAACATCGTACTCTAACAATGTCAATATCGTTTTGGATTAATCAGAAAATGAGCGGTGTTTTCTAGCATTTTTTTGAATAGCATAAAATAATGAAATTGGGGGATAGTAAGTAACTGAAGAATAAGAAAAGAAAAAGGGACTGCACTTAAAGAACAGTCCAGTGAAATGATGTTAGCTATTTTTGCTGTGGATTGCTTTGCGTGCCAAAGCATCAGCCGCTTTGTTTTGTGCGTCAGGCACCCATTTGATAAAAAATAAATCAAAGCTAGTAGCAAGTGCTAAAGCTTTTTCTAAATAAGGTTTAAATTCCTCGTTTTTGACATATTCTTTTTCCATAGAAGCGACAACGATTTTGGAATCCGAACGTACTGAGACAAGAGGGGAGCCTAACTTTTGTGCTTCTTCAAGGCCACGAACTAATGCCGTGAATTCAGCAATATGGTTGTTTGTTTCGCCAATATACTCACTGATTTGGATATGGTGGCCTTCACCTTTAATAAATAACCCAATCCCACTTGGCCCAGGATTTCCTGCACTGGCAGCATCTATATAAACTTCTAACATATCATCCCTACTTTGCGTTTTGACTTCCCTATAATTGTACAACAAGGCTATGGCGCAAAGCATCCTTGTGGGGCAATTCGTGTTTGAAAAAAATCCGTAGGGAGCAAACAAAATAGTTGCTTGTTGAAATTGAACGCTTCATAATAGTAGGAAGTGAATTTTGGACGTGAAAGGAGCGAGAGTTCAACATGGAGAAAGTGACGGTTATGAAGGATATTGACGAACTGCATGATACGTATTGTGCGGATTGCTTGGTGATTAAGCAATTACGTAAAGACCGTGGTAAACCAGGGGCTCATCGTTTCTGTATTGAAGCCTGTTCAGTTGGAGAAAAGCTACAGTTCTTAGGGGAAGAGCTTTTAAAAGTTTATAGTAAATGAACACATGAAGAAAAGCTACATCTATTAGCAAAAATGCTAATAAATGTAGCTTCTTTAATTGTCACAATTATTTCGTATCAGCATAGCTGCTTAGGTCTTGATAATACTTTGTAAGAGAGGAAGCTGAAATATCGAATGTCGCAGCGATTTCTTTCACCGTCATAGATAGAGACTCGAATAGCTCCTTTTCCTGACCATAACGAATCGCACCAGCTGCAATGGCCGCTTCTTTGCGCGCAGTCGGTTGACCTTCAATTAAATAGTCCTCTAATAGCTCAAGCATCGGTGCTGTTTCACGCTCATTTTGCTCTAGGAAGTCTTTTACTTGTGTCAGGACATTGCTCTCAAAGTTTGAGAATTCCTCACCTTTATAGCCATTTGATACTAATAACTCCCAGAATGCTAGGTGCTCTTCTTTTAAGAATGAGCCAACCTTCTTCTCGGATGCCTCAAAGTTCTTCTTGAAATCTTCGAAGACTTTTGCATGATCCTCTGGGAAGAAAATCAGTGTGGACACAGCTAAATAATGAGCCGATTTCTTCGTACCGTCTGGTAAGATAAAGGCAAATACATGCATACCTTCAGGAATCGGTTTGTTATTTTCACGACGAATATAAAGCTCTTCATTTGTAAGTAAATGATTAGCCTTGAAATATTTTTCCTCAACAACAGACACCGTACCAATAAATAAAGTCGGCTGAGACCAATCTTCAAGTACTTTGACTGTAGAAGGTCTTACCGCCTTTTTCTTCGTTTTCTTTAGATAATTTTTCCAGATAGATGGCTCTTGATGGAAGAAAAAGTCGTCTAAAGCGATGGCTTCAATTAGCTCACGCTGTAGAACGCTCTCTAATTTAGGCTGCCATGTGCCCACATGCTCGATATAGGCACGAACATCTTTGCGTTCAGGATATTCTAAGTAAAATGTTTGTAGCACACGCTCTAATTCTTCGATTTGTACTGCTTCCACTGTTACTTGCTGTTTGCCTTCACAACATTTTTTATATTTTTTGCCGCTACCGCATGGGCATGGATCATTACGTTTTACCATAATTAGAACACTTCCTTTAATCATTGTTAATCGTATATTGCTAAATAATTTGCGTACTCTTAATAATAACGGTACTTTTGTATGAAGAAAAATAATTGTCTATTTTGAAATATCTAAAAAATATAGAGGGACGCCCTGATTCTAGTATATGTACGTATTTTTCTACTTAGAACTAAAAAAAAGAAAACGGTCTCCACCTTCAATAGGCAGGACCGTTTCTAGTTAAATTATTGCTGAACGGCTTCGATTTCCACTGTCAGACGTTCAAGCTCATCAATTAAATGGCCAATGTAGGCAATTGTATCACGAAGCGGTTGGTCAGTCGTGATATCAACACCTGCCATTTGTGCTAGCTCCACTGGTGATTTTATGCCGCCAGCCTGTAGCACTGCTAGCCAATCTTCAACAGCTGGAGCGCCCTCTTTTAAAATACGTTGAGACACTTGTGTTGAGATGGTTAACCCTGCACTATATGTGTATGGGTAAAGGCCCATATAATAGTGTGGCTGACGCATCCATGTAAGTTCAGCACCTTCAGAGATCGCCACTGTATCACCCCAGAAATCTTCCAGCACAGAGCGTTTTAATTGATTGAGGATGGTTGCGTTAACTGCCTCTCCAGCATCAATTAATTCATATACTTTACGTTGATAGGCAGCTTCTAGTAAATGTGTAACAAAGTTATGATAATATGTTTTCGCTACAATATTAGAAATCACCCAACGTTTAAAGCGTAGATCATCATTATGTGTTAGTAAATAATTCGCTAACAGCATTTCATTCATTGTTGATGGCGCTTCAATAAAGTACAAAGATGGTCGACTATTCAGATAAGATTGATGTTCATACGTATTTGCAAAATGCCCAGCATGACCAAGCTCGTGAATAAGTGTAAAGACTTCATTCATTTGTTCATTCCATGACATTAAAATATACGGATGGCTACCATACGGACTTGAACAAAATGCCCCTGTAGATTTTCCTTTGTTTGGCGCATAGTCAATCCAGCGTTCATTGAAGGCTCTATCCATTAATTGATTATAGTCTTCACCCATAACGGCTAATGCCTTTTCAATATATTCTTTTGCCTCAGCCATCGATAGTCTAGGATCATAATCAGAGTCCAGCGCAATTTTTAAATCTGCAAATGTCATTTGGTCGATACCGTTGGCTTTTTGAATTAACGTTGCATAGCGACGCATATGCGGGGCAAGCTCTTTTGTAATTAAATCAATTTGACGATTATAGAGAGAACGATCGACATCTTGATCAAATAGTAAATAATCAATAACAGAGTTAAAGCCTCTTAGGTCAGCCATTGTTTTTTCTTGTTGAATATGTGTGTTATATACTTGTGCTGTTGTATGCTGGTAATCACGTAGCTTGCTTGAAAATGCTTCAAAGGCAGCACGACGTACATCTGCATTTGCTTCAAACTCCCAGTCATTTTCGTACAGGACGAAGCTAAGGGGATGCTTTTCGCCATTGGCTTCAAACTCGCCAAAATCCATGTCCACTAATTTCGTCGTATTGTACGTTTTATAGGGCGCGTCAAATGTAGGGCTGAATGCTGCTAGCGCTTTTTCCACTTCAGGGTGTAGCTGGTGTGGTTTTCGTTTTAATAATTCCTCTAGATATCGTTTGTAAAGAGGGCTTGATGTTGCTGCTTCTTGTAAAACAGCTTCATCCAATGCCAGTAACTCACTACGTACGAAGGATAGAGCACTGCTAACTTTTCCGATAGCTGTACCAAATTTAGCGGCACGCATTTGTGCTACATCATTTGTGCGATCTGTTTCGAGATTTAAGCTTGCATATGTGCCAATCGGAACAAATCTTTTTTGTAGCTCTTCAAAGGCTGTTAACACGTCGATTACTTTTTGTGCATCAGTAATTGTTCCTTTGTATTGTTGCTCGAAGCTAAGCGCATCTTCCACTAATTGTGCCAAGGTAGGTTCAAAATCAGCCTCATTGCTTAATAAATCTGTTAAATCCCAAGTTTCTTCTACTGCAACATCTTTTCGTAATGGTAAAACTTTCATTCTATGGACACCCCTTTACATGTAAGTGATTTCATTATAACGAAACTATTTCGGAAAGTGAAATAATTTCATAGAATAGTTGCAATATTCTTACTGAAGGTCGTTTCGCATGAAGTATGTTTGAAATATTGTCGGTCGGGAACAATGTGTGTATAGCCAACATCTTTTATTACTCATACTAATGGCTAGAACAAGACATATTGGAGGAGAAATGGATTATGACACAAAACTTAAACAAACAATTAAATAAGCTAGTGGCCACATGGTCTGTGCTTTACACAAAGCTACACAATTATCATTGGTATGTCACAGGGCCAGCCTTCTTTACACTGCATGCAAAATTTGAAGAGCTGTATAATGAAACAACGCTGAATTTAGATGAAATAGCAGAGCGTATTTTATCAAAGGATGGCAAGCCAGTGGCGACATTAAAAGAGCATCTAGAGCTATCCTATGTAGAAGAAGCAACAGGTGATGAAACGACAGAGGACATGGTTGCAACGACAATTTCCGATTTCCAAAAGCTGATGAAAGCTTTGAATTCTACAATGGAGCTAGCCGCAGAAGAAGGGGACGACCGTACAGAGGATTTACTCAATGCGATGTATCAGTCTCTTGAAAAGCATACATGGATGTTAAAAGCCTTTCTTGACAAGTAAAAATGAAACGTTCAGCATGCTGGAGAAGAAAGCCTCTCTAGCATGTTTTTTTCTGCCCTGAACGCTTTATGTCAAATCAGCAACATAGTTTAAGGCATCATAACAATTATTACAGTTTCATAAAACGGGTTTGCTTGTTTGCCATGAGGGTAATTACCTAGTAAGCCATACAACTTAGGAGGAATTGAACATGATGAATGAACAAAATCCAAAAATTGAGGTGGCCCATACAAGGGATGAAATGCTTCACATTTTAGAGCATATGCGAATGGAAGGTTATCACCAAGACGATATCCATATTATTGCGAGAGATCCCCAACAGTTTGAGGATGTAAAATGGGATGCCGATGTGCAAACACATGAGGCTGGAAATTGGGTAGACCAATTCAAATCTTGGTTTACAGGCGACTCAGCTGTTACAGAGGGCTTAAAACGATTTAATCTGTCAGAGGGACAAATCGCTTACTATGCACATCTTGTAGAACAAGGAAGTATTGTCCTATATGCAGAACACGAGGATGATGTTGATACGCTTCAAACCTATCCAGAGACAGCGGAAGAGCAAGAGGAGCGTTTAAGAAATCAACAGCGTATGGCAGAGGCAGAGCAATATAGAAGATTTTTATAAAGAGAAAAACAGAGTGATCCCAGTGATCACTCTGTTTTATTGTATGACTTTTTCTTGTGCGTCTTTCTTTATAAAGCGTAGGGCATGGAAGTGCTCTAATTGAGCCACTAAATTCCCAATAAGAATGAAGCTACCACCAATCGCTAATTTCATAGTTAAGCCTTCTCCGATAAACATCATGGCAAACATAGCGGCAAAAATAGGTTCTAAGGAGAATATAAGGCCTGTATGTGTAGCAGAAGTATACTGTTGTGCAACAGTTTGACCAACAAAACAAAACGCACTACAGATGATGCCAAGCCCTAAAATAGCAATCCAAGATGTTGTGGAATTTGGCAATGTCGGTGTTTCGAATAGAAATGTTAAGCCAAGCGCATAAATACCAGCAAAGCCAAGCTGATAAATTCCGTATGAAATGGATTCTACATTTCGTGTGAATGAGCTGTTTAAAAGTAAATAAATTGAATAACATACCGCAGCAATGGCTACTAATAAATCACCTGTATGGAAAGTGAATGAGCCATGTGCTGTTAAGACAGTAATACCAATCATCGTACAAATGATCGCAAAGCTAACTGCTCGAGAAGGTAATTTTTTTTCAATAAAGCTGCTGAAAATCGGCACTAACACGACTGTTAGGCTCAAGATGAAGCCAGCATTTGAAGCAGAAGTAGACTGTAAACCAAATAAACTTAACGCGAACACAATGAATAATAAAAAGCCTTGAATAGCCGCATATTTTAATGTTTTACCATTTACTTTGATCATCCGTTTGTAAAAAATAAGTCCTGCTACGAAAAATGCGATGATACAACGCAATGCCACCACATTATAAACTGCCAATGTTTCTAGCCCCATGACCATAAAGGTATAAGAGAGCCCCCAAAACATTGTGACAATAACCATCAATACATTTGCTTTTCCTTGGATACTCATTATGTTCACCTACCATCTGTGTACTAAAACAGTTTTTATACTAAAAATTACTATATATCTTGTATTGTGATTAGTAAAACGAATGTTTATAATGAATAGGATTAAAAAAATTCATGTATATAGAGGGATTGCGGATGAGCTTAGTTAAATACGAGATTTTAACAAAGGTGGCAGAGGTGGCAAGCTTTACAAAAGCAGCTGATGCACTAGGGTTAACACAGTCTGCTGTGAGTCATGCCGTGTCAAGTTTAGAAAAAGAATTTGGTTTTGCTCTCATTCATCGAAGTCGTGTAGGTGTAACATTAACGAGTGAGGGACAAACGATGCTAAGGGCAATGCGTCAGGTTTTGGATGCGCAGGAATTATTACAACAGGAAGCAGCTCATATTCTTGGCGTGACACGTGGTAAGGTTCGAATTGGTGTAATTTCAAGTATTTCTTCGAATTGGATGCCAGAAATTGTTCGAATTATGGATAATCAATTTCCAGGAATACAGGTGGAGTTACGAGAGGGAGATTACTATGAAATTGAACAATGGCTTTTAAGTGGTGAAGTGGAAGTAGGGTTCTTGAATGGTCAAAAGTCAGAGCAATATCAATTTACTGAGTTACAACAAGACCCATTATTATGTATTGTTTCCGATAATAGTCCCTTATTTGATAAGACAGAAATTGATATCGTAGACCTAGAGGATATGCCATTTATTATGACTTCCTATAAAGGGACAAATGATGTCAAGGTGCTATTAGAGCAATATCATATAAAGCCGAATATTCGCTTTGAGCTTTCTGAGGAGGTAGGGATTCTTTCTATGATTTCACATCATTTAGGGATTAGTATTTTACCCCAATTGGTTATTCAAAATTTACCACCAACATTGAAAGCGATTCCATTAAAGCAAGGTGGCTACCGCACCATTGGGATTGCTATGAAACACCATGCTTCACCCGTTACAAAGAAATTTGCAGAGATTTTAAGCGCTTGGTTAAATGAACAAAACAGCTCCCTACGATAGTCGCTATTGAAGCATATCCTTACATTACGTTAAAATAGTATTTGTATATATTTCAGAAAATAGGTGAGTGTATGGGGACATTACAAGGCAAAACCGTACTCATTACAAGTGGGGGAACACTTGAAAAATGGGATCGTGTACGAGGGCATACGAATTTATCAAAAGGCACAATGGGCTGTTATTTAGCAGAGGCGGCGCTGGCTGCTGGCGCTAACGTAGTATATATGCATGGTTACTTTGCACAGCTCCCAGAAAACCACAACAAAATGACATTGATAAAATTTGAAGGCATAGAGGATTTAGGACAAAAGGTGTGTCATGCTGTCCAACAACAAGTCGATATCGTCATTATGGCTGCTGCTGGCTCTGATTGGGTCATTGACAAGGTGTATGATCAATCAGGTAATTTAATGGAGGAGGCGGGGAAAATGCCTTCCGACGAACCACCTATTATTCATTTTAAAAAGGCGCCAAAAGTGTTAGGACAAATCAAGGGCTGGCAACCAAAGGTAACATTAGTAGGCTTTAAGCTCGAAGCGACGGATGATGAGGAGTTCTTGCTAGCTCGCGCAAGACTGCGTATGGAAACAGCCAATGCTCAATTTATGGTAGCAAATAGCTCCCAGTCTTTATACGGAGGGGACGAGCCTCATTGGATCGTGCCTGCTGAAGGCCAACCAATCAAGGTGATGGGGAAGCAACAGACCGCACAAGCTTTAATGGCCTGTTTACAAGAACAATAAAATCAAGAACTGTGCAGAGGCTATATTTCTGTGCAGTTTTTTTCTTTGCTTCTGTGGTTAGATATATTGACATAGCATACAATACGGTAGGATTATGTGTGAATAGCCTATAAAATTCTTACATTTCATAGTATTCAACTAGGTTTTCTAATATTTTGTATTGACATTCCTATAGCAGAATTATAGAATTATTTTCAAGAAACGCAGTACTCTTATCAAGAGAGGTGGAGGGACTTGGCCCAATGAAGCCTCGGCAACCGAAAAACAGGTGCCAAATCCAACAGATGGTGTCTGAGAGATAGGAGGGGCTATCAATCAGTTTGATGCGTTGGCCTCTTTATGATCAATAAGGATAAAAAAGAAGGGGTGTATCGTATGGCTCAGTCGGTAAAAGTAGATGATAAGAAATTAGAGGCAATTGCGAAGGCGATTCAAAATCTTGAATTTGGTGAAGTGCATATTACGATTCAAGATGGTGTGATTGTGCAAATTAATAGGCTTGAAAAGCAGAGATTTCCGCAGAAAAAATAACAATGATTTCAGTAGAACTTATGTCAAACGGCCACCTATAAGCATGAAGGATTTCCTTTGCTTACAAGTGGCCCTTTTTTGTGTAAAAGCTAGCTATAAAAGCTTTTTGGTATAGAACCGATATGACGGCGATGATAAAGTAAAGGCTCTTTTTGAGCATTTGTAATGTCTACCACCTGCCCAATAAAAATGGTATGGTCGCCAGCATCAATTTGCTGAAACGTTTTACATTGTAAATTAGCTGCTGTATCATGTAAAATCGGTAGTTCAAAAGAGGAAGTTGACCACTGTGCTTGTGCAAAGCGATCAGGGATTTTACTTGCAAATAGTGTACATAAATGTTCTTGATCACTCGCTAAAATATTGACCGCAAAATTTGGCGCAGCCGTAAAATAAGGATGGAGCTGAGATTTTTTATCGAGTGACCACAAAATAAGGAGCGGGTCGATTGAAACAGATGCAAAGGAATTGACGGTTAAGCCAATAGGTTTTGTGTCATGACATGTCGTGACAACTGTTACGCCTGTAGGATAATTACCTAATGCTAATTTAAAAGCAGCTACTAAATCTGTCATTCAAATCACCTCTTTATGAAATTAGTGAACGGAGTTTGTAGGTAAACGAAACTTTTTTTCATATCCTACTAGTAACTCCTTTTCTTGAGTAAATTTTAAACCAATCAAACATACAGGTAAAGGTAATGGGGAAAGAAAGGGGAATGGCCATGACTTTATATTTTGATCATCTGGTTCATCAAGTGGAATCACCAGAAAATATAAAGGTTTTCTTCAATAAACGAAATGTCCATACAGTGAATGGTGGGCAGCACACGATGTGGGGGACTTATAATACGTTAAGCTACTTTGGCTTAAGCTATATTGAACAAATTGCTATCTATGATCGTGATTTATTTGAGCAAGCGGCACAATACCCATATTCCCTACATTATACGTTTAAACGTGATCAAGAGCGCCAGGGATTTTCTCGAATTGCCCTGCGCACAAAAAATATTGAGGAAGAGGGTCGGCGCTTGCGAGCATTGGGCTATGAAGTATATGGGCCAGATGCATGTAGCCGAACAAGACCAGATGGCACTGTTGTAGAATGGAAGCTACTGCATTTTGGCGAGCCAGATCTTCCAATCGATTTTCCATTTTTGATTGAATGGGCGGAGGAAGATGAAGAGCGTTTGGCTCAACTAAAGGCAAGTGGTGCCATTGATGTAAAACAGGCTATAACGATGGAATCCATCCAATTCTATGTCAAGGACATGCAGGCAACCGTCCAGCTGTGGCAAGAGGCGTTGCAGCTACCAGAGCCTGTGCAATATGAGCAGTATATGTCACTACAGCTACCGAATATGCGTTTAGATTTCTATAAGGAAGAGAGCGCAGTAGCCATGACACTCGGTCATGTCAAAGAAGGACCATTTGGCGTGACATTAAAAGATCCAAAACGTACAAAGGAAACGTTAGTTTGCCCAGGCGCTTTTTATTGGATAAATCGATAATGAGAAAAATCCACTTCATCAGAGAAGTGGATTTTTACATGTTGCTGAACTAGAAGAAAAAGACTTTTTCATAAGGCGAGAGGTTGATTTCCGTTCCGCTAGCGTCCTTTCCAGGGGGCGTCCGAGGAGCCGCTTCACTCACTTACGTTCGCTCCAGGGTCTCCTCTGTGACGCTAAATCCCCTAGGAGTGACGCTGGCTCCACTCCAATCAACTTGCTACAAAAGTTGACTTTATTAATCTTTTATCATTTCCATAGTGTAAAGTAATTAGTCACGACAACCACTAATAAGTGAAAACCCTTCATTTGTATTTGTAAATACCTTTACTAAAACGATAACCCTTTTGTGGATTAGAGTGGAAGGCTTTTTGATTAGTAAAACCGGCGAAACCCTACACGGAGAGTCAGCGTCAAGCAAGTAGCCTGCAACGGAATTCTATCTTCACCTTTCTATTTGATAGAAAAATCCACTTCAACAGAGAAGTGGATTTTCGTTGCCTATTATTATTCTATCGTCATTTTTTTCGGTGATTCTGTACCTGTATACCAATCCAATTCAATTTCAAATGAATACTTGTCGCCCTTTTTTGTATAGGAGTATTCGATTTTGAGCTGCTCACTAGGGCTAACAACAGTTGGCTCTGTGCCTTGAACAAAAGTGAATTCACCATTTTCTTTAAGCTTTTTTGCGATTGTTTCCAGTGTTGCGGCAAATTCTGCTACACTTTGTCGTTCTTTATGCTTCAAAATAACTTCTGTCATTGGTTTATTTTGTTTTTGCATCAAAATCCCTCCTTACGTATTGTTACTTCTATTATAACATGGAAGGGTCACTAAGCTTTTTTAACAACACAAAAAGCGGATGAAGGAAACGATCCTTTTCCTAATCCGCTGCTAATCTGGAACTACACGGATAGCCCCATTCTGCTTATCGTTTTACAACATTTGATGCTTGGGGTCCACGATTGCCTTCCACAACATCAAATGAAACCTTTTGACCTTCTTCAAGTGTACGGAAGCCTTCCTCCTGGATGCCCGTAAAATGAACAAATACATCTTCGCCATCATCACATTCAATAAAGCCATAACCCTTTTCATTATTGAACCACTTTACGATCCCCTGTTGCATAAGCATTCGCCTCCAATGCGCTTGAATGTAAAATAAAGTTAACTAAGTCGTGCTATATTGAGAAAATGTGAAAAAATTGCATTTTCTCTTAGAACATACAGGAATTGAACAAAGTTGTCAATCGATTGTCGAAATGCTCGTATATCTGGCTTTCTTTTTTTTCACAATTAAGACTATAATGGAAATGAACAACATAGAAAGTAGGATGCCAAATGACAACGAAAAATCAACCATTATCAGATTTAGAAATCGCTAGTCAAGCAGTGATCAAACCTATTACGGAAATTGCCAATGCTGCGGGTATTCCAGACGATGCCCTTGAGCAGTATGGACGCTACAAAGCAAAGATCGATCCATTAAAAATTACAGCTCAGGGCGAGGATGCAAAGGTTGTATTAGTCTCAGCCATTAGTCCAACCCCAGCAGGTGAAGGGAAGTCGACGGTAACGGTAGGACTGGCAGATGCCCTTCATCAATTAGATAAGAAAGTGATGGTTGCTTTACGTGAACCATCATTGGGTCCCGTAATGGGCGTAAAAGGTGGAGCAACTGGCGGTGGCTACGCACAGGTAGTACCGATGGAGGATATTAATTTACATTTCACTGGTGACCTTCATGCGATTACAACAGCTAATAATGCTTTATCTGCATTCATTGATAATCATATCCATCAAGGGAATGCATTAAACATTGATCCACGACGCATTATTTGGAAGCGTGTAATGGACTTAAATGATCGTGCCCTTCGTAAGGTAGTGGTGGGATTAGGTGGTCCTGTTCAAGGCATGCCGCGCGAGGACGGCTTTGATATTACGGTTGCCTCTGAAATTATGGCGGTATTCTGTTTAGCAACAAGCATTGAGGATTTACGCGAGCGCATTGCAAGTATCGTGATTGGCTATACTTTTGAGCGTGAGCCTGTCTTTGTGCGTGATTTACAGGTAGAGGGTGCCTTAACACTATTATTAAAAGATGCCTTTAAGCCAAACTTAGTCCAAACATTAGAGGGAACACCTGCCATTATCCATGGTGGTCCATTTGCGAATATTGCTCATGGCTGTAATTCCATTATGGCGACACAAACAGCTCGTAAGCTAGCTGATATTGTGGTGACAGAAGCGGGCTTCGGCTCTGATTTAGGTGCTGAAAAATTCATGAACATTAAAGCCCGTAAAGCTGGCTTTAAACCAAGTGCGGTAGTTATCGTAGCGACAATTCGTGCATTAAAAATGCATGGTGGTGTACCGAAAACAGCGCTTGTAGGTGAAAATGTGGAAGCACTTCTACAAGGAATTGAAAACTTAGCTAAACATGTTGATACAGTTCGTACATTTGGCGTTGAACCAATTATTGCCTTAAATCGTTTTATCACGGACACAGAAGCTGAGCTAGAAGCTGTTCTGAACTGGTGTCAGGAAAATCATGTTCGTATTGCTCGTACAAATGTCTGGGAAGAGGGCGGTAAAGGTGGTCTAGCCCTAGCTGAGCAAGTACTAGCTGTGCTAGAGGAAGAAAACAACTTCTCACCTTTATACGACGTAACAGAATCGATTGAAGAAAAGGTACGTACGATTGTGCAAAAGGTATATGGCGGGAAAGATGTACAATTTACAGACCAAGCTAAAAAACAAATTGCCCAAATCGAAAAATTCGGCTGGGACTCTCTTCCGGTTTGTATGGCGAAAACACAGTACTCTTTATCAGATCAACCAAGTTTACTTGGTCGTCCAGAAGGCTTTACCATCACAATTCGTGAAGTTATTCCAAAGCTTGGTGCAGGCTTCTTAGTGTGCCTAACTGGCGATATTATGACAATGCCAGGACTTCCAAAAGCACCTGCTGCCCTACGTATGAATGTCGATAATGAAGGACATGCGGTAGGATTGTTCTAAATGCATGTTGAAAGCTGCCCAAGTTAAATGGGCAGCTTTTTTTATCGATAATGGAGAAACTGGGTTCCTAGATGTTCGCTGCATTGTCTGGAAGTGACCTAACTCATCGTCTATCCACAATGCAAACATGGTATAAATGTGAAATTTTAGTTGATTCCTTCACCCGCTACATGAGTAAAAATTCATAAAAATTAATTTTTTTTTAAAAGATTTTAAGATTCTAGTGAAAACTAGGATCTTTTTTATATTGTAGAAAAAACACGAGAACTTTCCTTATATAAATGTGTTTGGTATTTTTTATTAATAGTTCTCTGATTTTGGAAAGAAAGAGCGGATTTTTACAACGAAGGACAATTGTCAAATGAATTTTTATTTAAAAAATACATTGAATTTTCTTTTTCTTTTAAATATAATTTATTTAATTCTAATTCGGAACACTGTACCGATAATAGGAACACGGAGGGATGAAGTCTTGAAAATCGCAACAGATATTGGCGGTACTTTTACCGACCTAGTTTTCACAGATGAAAAAGGAAATCTTCATTTTGATAAGGGCCATACGACACCTGGTCATTTTGAGGATGGCATATTAAATGTATTAGGACGACATGTAACAGAAGATTCTTTAATTGAATCATTTATTCATGGATCGACGGTTATCATCAATACATTAACGGAAAGAAAAGGGGGCGTAGTCGGGTTAATTACAACAAAAGGCTTCCGTGACATCATAGAAATTGCTCGTGGAAATCGACCAGACTTATATAACTTTAAATATAAAAAGCCAGAACCATTTGTAGAGCGTTATTTACGACAAGAAATTGATGAGCGAATCGATTTTAAAGGAAATATTATGAAAGCGCTTAATACCGAGGAAGTTGGCGATATCGTTCATAAATTTAAGGAATTGGGTGTTGAGGCGATAGCCATTTCCTTAATACATGGCTATAAAAATCCAATTCATGAACAACAGTTAAAAGAAGCTATTTTAAAAATTTGGCCTGAAGTGTATATCACACTTTCAAGTGAAACGATTAAAGAATACCGAGAGTATGAAAGAACAAACACAACGGTCCTTAATTCTTATGTAAAGCCCATTGCACATGCCTACTTAAAAAGCTTAAAAGAGAAATTAAGCACAATTGGCATTACAGACCATTTAAAAATTATGCAATCGAATGGCGGAACAACAAGCTTTGATAAAGCGATGGAGCTGCCAATTAACCTTGTAGAATCTGGTCCAGTAGCAGGTATGTTTGGGGCAGCAAAATTAGGCCAACTTCTCAATGAATCCAATATTATCGCCTTTGATGTGGGTGGGACGACAGCAAAATGCTCGCTTATTACAGATGGCAAAGTCAATGTCACAACAGATTACTATATTGAAAAAAATGAAAAATTTGCAGGTTATCCGATTAAAACACCTGTAGTGGATATTGTTGAAATCGGCAATGGAGGTGGCTCCATCGCACGTGTAGATCAGTTTGGCTCATTAAAGGTTGGACCAGATTCTGCGGGGGCAAATCCAGGACCTGTAGCATATGGCTTAGGGAATACACAGCCAACAATTACAGATGCCAATGTTTATTTAGGAAGATTATCCTTAGAAAACTTTGATAACCCAGTATCTATTGACAAAGTGGAGGAGGCTCTTGTTGAAGCAATTGCGAAACCATTTCATGTGTCAGCAGAAGAAGCAGCACAAGGTATTTTAGATATTGCAAACTCCAATATGTTAAACGCACTGAAGCTGATCTCTATTCGTAAAGGCTATGACCCTGAAGATTTTACTATGGTGGCATTTGGTGGTGGTGGCCCACTACATGCGATTAACCTAGCAGAAGAACTAGGCATGAAAAAAGTCATTATTCCTTATGGTTCATCCGTCTTCTCAGCATTAGGAATGATGATGACTGAATACCGACAAGATTATATTCAAACAAGTTTAATGGGGTTCGATCATCATCATCTAGCGGCGATTCAAGAAAATATTGATCAAGTGATTGCCAATGCCTATGCAGATGCACCATTATCAAAGGATCATTATTATTTTGAAATTAATTATGATTTACGCTATAAAGGTCAAGAGCATGCCGTTAAATTAAATGCATCAACTATTACGCTTGATGAAGAGGGGCTACTAGAATTAGCTGAAGCCTTCCACATCAAACATAAACAAGAGTTTTCTTTTGATTTACCAGCTACACCAATTGAGCTAGTCAACTTACATCTTACAATCTACGGTAAAGATGAAGCGGTTCAATTTAAAGAGCTAGACTTCTCATCTATCGATGGTTCCACATGTGTCAAGGCACAACGCAATTTATATGTGAAGGGAACAGGTTGGGTAGAGGTCAATGTCTATGACCAACAAAAATTAGTACCTGGTTATGTCATTACGGGTCCTGCTATTGTGGAAAATCCAACATCTACGGTCGTAATCAATGACAAACAATCGATTGAAATTGATAAATACGGCAACTTGATTGTAGAGATGGAGGGGAAATAAAACATGAAAAAAGATGTTTTTGCAGTAGAAATTATTCAAGATTCATTGCTAGCCATAGGAGATGAGATGTTTGTGGCCCTAGCACGCTCTTCTATGAGCCCAGTTATCTATGAAGTATTAGACTACGCTTGTGGTTTAACTGATGCCAAGGGGAATTTAATTAGTCAAGGGAACGGTGTAACGAGCTTTATTGGGATGTTAAGTCCAATGGTACAGCGTGTTATTGAAAAATTTGATAATGGGGAAAAACTACATGAAGGTGATGTCATTATTATCAATGACCCCTATGTTGGAGGTGGATCGCATTTATCGGATGTGGGCTTAGTTCTACCTATTTTCTATAACGGTGAAATTATTGCGTACTCTGCCAATAAAGCACACTGGACAGAGGTAGGGGGAATGGACCCTGGTTCGTTTACAAGTAATTCTAATGAAATCTATCAGGAAGGTTTACAGCTACCAGGTGTCAAACTTTATCATCAAGGTGAGCTGAACGATGCAGTCTATGAAATCATTTCTACGAATGTTCGTTTACCAGAGCTTTCAATCGGTGATATGTTTGCACAAGTAGCCGCCTTAAAAACAGGTGAAAAACGAATCGCAGAGCTTTGTCAGAAGTTTGGTGCGGAATCGGTGAAATTGTCCATTCAAAAATTATTGGACAAGGGTGAGAAAATTGTAGAGCATGAGCTTCAACATCTACCTAAAGGTGAATTTTATGCGGAGGACTTTATTGAAGGGGACCCATTAAAAGGTGGACCTTATCCAATTAAAGTGAAAGTCACAATCAGTGATGAGGAATTTATTTGTGACTTCAGAGGCTCACATCCGGCGGTCAATGTACCAATGAACTGTTCGCAATTTGGTTTAATGGCAAGTGTGCGCGTTATGTTCCTAGCATTACTTGGCGATATTGACGTAATTAACGAGGGTGTCTTTAAACGCTTAACGATTATCACAGATGACAATTCCATTGTTTCCGCTAAACGTCCACATCCTGTATCGATGAACTTTGAGGCACGTATTGGGGCAGCTGATCTAATTTGGAAAGCTCTTGCACCGCATTTACCAGAACGATTATCAGCAGGGCATTTACAGTCTGTTTGTACGTTTATTCTCACAGGGAAAAATCCTGAAAATGATGAATCATTCCTAATTGTTGAGCCATCTGTCGGTGGCTGGGGCGCAGCGAATGATGAGGATGGTCAAAGTGGGCAATACTGTATGGGAGATGGTGAAACATATAATCTTCCAGTTGAAATTGCCGAAACAAAATACGGTATTCAAATTGATGAATATAGCTTGAATTGTGACGGTGCTGGTGCTGGTCAATTTAGAGGTGGCTTAGGTGTGCGTCGCGTTTATACAGTCAATCATAACGGTCAAAAGGTTTCTGTAAACTTAGGTAGACATCAATTTGCGCCATTCGGTTTAAATGGTGGTGGAGAAGGCTCTCACAACTATTTAATCATTCATAAAAAGGATGGAACGAAAATTGGACCAGTAGGCGTACTTGCCAATTATGAATTGCAAAAAGGCGACCGTATTGAGCTTGTTACAGCAACTGGCGGTGGTTATGGTCATCCACATGAACGAAGCACAGAGGCCATTGAACGTGATCTATTAAATGAATATATTTCAGTAGATGTAGCGAAAGAGCGCTACGGTTATCAAAACGCTTAAAGGGAGAAATAAATGACTGTCAAGACATTAAAAAACTCATTGGATATACTAGAGTGTTTTGCCACGACAGAAAATGCATTGGGTGTTCGTGAGATTTCACGCATGATGAAACTGCCGACAAGTGTCGTGCAAAGAACCATTAATACATTTACAGAAGCGGGTTATTTAATACAGGATGAACACACGAAAAAATATAAACTGGGTTATAAAATGTACCTTTTTTATGATGTGTTATCGAATTCCAAAGACCCTCACTCGACCATTTATGAATTGATGCAAAATCTTGCCAGTGAAATAAATGAATCAGTATTTCTTACTTATATGGACAATGAATACGGTGTCACAACGAAAATAGCCGAAAGCAATAAAAATGTAAAGTATGCGGTGTCTTTAGGAACAAAGACACCCCTTTACATCGGTGCTTCCTGTAAGGTAATGTTTGCTTATTTAGACGAGGACAGGCAGCTAGAATTAATGGCCTTCTTTCTGGAGGAACAATCGAAAGAAGAGCATATTTCTTTCCTAGCGTCATTAAAGGGAGAGCTGCAACAAATTCGCCAAAACAACTGGTGTGTTACTGTTGGGGAGTATAATGAACATGCATTTGGCATCAGTGTACCGTTATTTAACTATAAAAAAGAAATCACTGCATCTCTTACGATTTCTGGGCTAGTATATGATTTAGATGATCAAAGGGAGAAAAATATGCTTGAACAGTTAGTGAAAGTAGCTCAGCAAATACAATCACACATTTCAAAATTATAACAACAATAGGGGAGCTGACACTATGAATAATAAAGTATTACATCCAAGGGCTTTAGAGCCTGTAACTCTACTAATGATCGTCTTAACATCTGTTGTGGGGGCAATTATTGGGATACAACTGATTACGACTTTAGGGATTTCTGCCAATACATCGATCGTTGGGGCAATATTTGCGATGATTCTTGGAAGAATACCGATTGGCAAACTCATTGCCTTTAAATCCGTGCACAGACAAAATATTATTCAAACGGCGATTTCTTCAGCTACATTTAGTGCAGCAAGTAGCTTAATGTTGCCAATTGGTATTCCATATGTATTAGGCTATGAAAATTTAGTATTACCATTGTTTATCGGTGTTATTTTAGCGATGTTTGTCGATGCTTTATTATTATATAAATTTTTCGATACAAAGATTTTCCCAGCAGCAGGTACTTGGCCACCAGGGATTGCAACTGCTGAAGCCATTAAAGCGGGCGATAAAGGCGGTAAGAATGCAAAGGTATTAATTGGTGGTGTATTAATCGGTATCGTGGGAGCTGTTTTGAAAATTCCAATGTCAGCTTTTGGGGTAGCGTTCATCGGTAATATTTGGGCGCTGTCGATGTTTGGAATTGGTCTTTTATTAAGAGGCTATTCTGTTCAATTATTTAATATTGATTTAAATGCTTACTATATTCCACACGGTATTATGATTGGTGCAGGAATCGTGGCTCTTTTCCAAGTAGCGTTTACATTATTGAATAAACGCTCTGCGAAAAAGTCAGAAGAGTTAAGCTATTCAAAAGATGCAAAAGAAATTCGTCAAGGTTTTGGTGTTGGATTTATTGCCTATTTAGCCATTGCATTATTAATCGCCATTTTAGGTGGGATTATTACACATATGTCTTTCGGAATGCTAATAGGATTCATCATCTTTGCAACAATTGCTGCATTTGTCCATGAGCTGATCGTTGGTATTGCAGCGATGCATGCAGGTTGGTTCCCAGCATTTGCAGTAGCGTTTATCACACTGATTGTTGGTATTTTAATTGGTTTCCCAGCACCAGCGCTTGCGTTATTGGCAGGGTATAGTGCCGCTACAGGGGTAGCATTTGCTGATATGGGCTATGACTTAAAAACAGGTTTTATTTTACGTGGAAATGGTAGTGATCCTGCTTTAGAAAAAGAAGGACGTAAACAGCAAATGATTGCTGGTATGTTAGCCTTCTCCATTTCAGCAGTCGTTGTGCTACTTTCGTATAAATCTTATTTTGCACAAGGTTTAGTAGCACCTGTTAACCATGTATATGCAGCTACAATTCAATCGGGCGTTACGGGCGATGTAGCGAAACAATTAATGATTTGGGCGATTCCAGGTGCGTTAATTCAGCTAATTGGTGGTTCAAAACGTCAAATGGGTATCTTATTTGCAACAGGTTTATTACTTGTCAATCCAATTGCTGGTTGGGCTGTATTAGCTGGTATCTTACTTCGTGTTATTTTCACATATGTGACGAAAGGTAAGAGAGAATCTGAAATGACTGTCTTTGCAGCGGGTGTCATCGCTGGAGATGCGTTGTATAGCTTCTTCTCTTCTATTCTAAAAATAGGGAAATAGAAAGGAGTAATGATGAATGGCAAAAGGATTATCGTATGAGGATGGGATTGCTGCGGTTTATGGAGGAGCGATCCTTGGTGGAGGCGGCGGTGGTCTCCTAGAGGAAGGACTCAAGCTAGTGGAGGAAATCTTTGCAGCAGGAGAACCTCAAATCGTGGATATTAACGAATTAAACCAAGAAGATTTAGTTGCCTGTGTGGCAATGGTAGGTGCGCCATCAGCAGTCGATCAATATATTTCGAATGAACAGCTTTGTTGGAGCTATCGCAATATGAACAACCATACCAATCAACGTCTAAAGGGCATCATTACCAATGAAAATGGTGCCATCACGACGATTAATGGCTGGTTGCAGTCCGTCTTATTAAATGTACCTGTTGTAGATGCTCCCTGTAATGGGCGAGCACATCCAACAGGAATCATGGGTTCTTTAAATCTCCATGAACAACAAGGTTATCAATCCGTACAATTTTATGCAGGAGGGAAAGATGACTTCGCCGTCCAGGGCTTTGTGGAAGGGAATTTACACAGCACCGCAAAAACAGCACGCCAAGCGTCTATTTTAGCAGGCGGGCTCGTAGGGGTAACTCGAAATCCTGTGACGATTGACTATTTACAAAAACATGGAGCGCCAAATGCGATTACAATGGCCATAGAGCTTGGCTATCGCTTCTTAAATGGACAAATCTTTGAAGAAAAATTAGCCAATGTGTTGCAGCATTTGAATGGCGTACACATCGTATCAGGTGAAGTCATGAATTATTCGTTAATGAAGGATAATGGCTTTGATGTAGGAAAATTATCAGTGGGTGATTACCATCTAACGTTCTGGAATGAATATATGACGTTATCGAAGGAAGGACAGGTACAATCTAAATTCCCAGACCTCATCATGACGTTCGATACGGATAAAATGATGCCTGTTCCAAGTGCAAGTATTCAAGAGGGGATGCATGTCGCAGTTATTCATGTAGACCAATCGAACTTAAAATTAAGTTCAACAATGCAAAACGAAGCACTTTTACAGGAAATCGATGAAGTGATCAAAGACGTTCTATAAAGAAAGAATACAAAACAGTAAAAGCTGCCATCATCTACTTGAATGTAAGATGGGCAGCTTTTATTTGTCCTTCAGCGGGAGGGTAATACATTTTATCACAATCGTTCCTACTTCCTTTTTCGCTTCATACATTGATGGCTTAAATGAATTTTAATTCTGATTTGCACGACTCCTCGAACGTGGTGTTCACAAGCTGTAAGCAAGGTTCGTGTATGATTTTCATTAAAGGGAGGAGCTACGTTCATACATACTCAAGGTATTGACTAGTAGAAGGTAACAACCGTTAATGAAAAAACAATGCACTTCTGCTACATCTGGCGAAATCCTTTTGGTCATGCAACAAACTAACTTGTTGTTCACATTTTCGGCATGTACATTTGGCTATGCGGGTTAAACAAAGAATTTCTAAGGGAAAGTGTTCACTTTTATTTGTTTAGATGATTGGTTTACAATACGCACGTCATCTTTTAAACAGGTTATTCAATTGTAAGCCCGCTGAAGTTAATGTTAAATCTGTTAAACACACAGCTGTTGTACATTGCTGAAAAATATGAGGTACAGAACAAATAGCTGTTCTGTACGTTTATCATACAATATTCTGAAAAATTAGTCAATTTAAATGGGTTTGATTTTTTATTTTCTCGGATTACCTCTTATGTAATAAAATACAGTATAATTTTGTAGGAAAGGAATGAGTGTAGACTATGAATCATTTAATGAATAAAGTACGTGAAATATATGAGCAATTTGATGCTAGTCATGATTTTCAACATATTGAACGCGTCTATCAAAATGCATTAGCAATCTTGCATTGTGAGCCAACAGCAGATGAAGAAGTTGTGAAAATAGCGGTGCTTTTACATGATGTCAGTGACAAAAAGTATACCGATAGCAAGGACAAGGAAGAACAGCTTATTGCGGAATTACCTGTTAGCGAGGAAAAAAAGCAGCATATTCGAGATTGTATTGCGCAAGTGTCGTTTAATGGTGGAAATGAGCTAGAAGCAACGTCATTGGAAGCAAAAATCGTCCGAGATGCAGATCGTTTAGATGCGATTGGGGCCATTGGCATTGCCAGAACATTTGCCTATGGTGGAGCAAAAGGTCGCAAGCTTTATGATAAGGAAGAAGAAGCACGCAGAACTATGTCAGAGTCAGAATATCGTCAAAAAAATACCGCGTCTGTCACTCATTTTTATGAGAAATTATTACTGCTAAAAGATTTAATGGTGACGGAAAAGGGCAAACAAATGGCACTTGAACGCCATCAATTTATGGAAAGCTTTTTAAAGCAACTCCAGCACGAAATTGGTCAGTAGCATATAGGACAAAAACCGCCTTTTCAATGAGAAGGGCGGTTTTTGTGCTTCATTCGGGTAGGGCCTTCGTAGCACTAAAATTGTGAGGAGTGCTTTCAATATGACAAAAAAACGACTCCTATCGCAAGTGGCATAGCACATCCATTGATGACGACTGCTAACGCCATTAAAAATCACTTTTTACTAACATAATAGATGGGAGGAGCAACAAGTGAGGAAACCTTCATCGTGTTATTTCTTTACCAATCGCTGTTGTTAATGCTTCCCAAATGATTGTCAGGTCTGCTGGAGAAGTGCGCCAATTACTGAAAGCCGCACGAATAGCTGGGATACCTTTGTAGACAGTTGGTGTCATGTATACGTTGCCTTGTTGATTTAAAGTCGTTAAAAATTGTTGGTTCATTTCAGCTGTCAGTGCCTCATGATTGACTGCGAAGCACACGATATTTAGCCGAACAGGTGCTAGCAATGTAAAGTAGGGACTATCATCTATTTTTTGACCAAGCTGTTGTGCGAGTGATACATTTTCTTCTATTAATTGTTGGTAGCCCAATTTACCATAGGCCTGTAAAGAAAACCAAGCAGGTAGCGCACGAAATCGACGTGAATTTTCAGGTGTAAGATCACAAAAATCTGGATTTTCAAGGGAACTGCCAAGATAGGCAGCATTATTTTGAAAAACGGTTGCTTGCAATGATTGATGACGGGTAAATTGCATAGCGGCATCATAAGGGACGTTCAGCCATTTATGGGCGTCAATTGTAATAGAATCTGCATAATTCATGCCCTCGACAAAGTGACGATACTTTGGTGAACACGCTGCAAAGCCACCAAAAGCCGCATCTACATGAAGCCAGAAAGGATATCGCTTTTTTAGCGCGCCAATCGCTTGTAAATCATCAAAGTCAACCGTATTGACAGTTCCAGTATTTGCTACAACTATACAAGGTTCATGTTGATTTTCTTCAAGAAACTGCTGGAATTTTGTGATGTCAATTGCTTCCCGCTGTTCCTGACATAGGATTGTATGAATAGAATTTCTACCCATGCCAAGCATAGAAGTTGCTTTGACAATACTTGAGTGGGGCGTTCCGCTAACAATTTTTATTGGAGGGATACCATATAGACCATCCAAAGCAGTGTTTTTTCCATAGTATTGTGCAATCCATTCCCTTGCTTGAGCCAGTCCTACAAAATTAGCCATCGTAGCCCCACTGACAAATGTTCCTCGATAATCATCGCTCAGTAGCAATAACTCCTTTAGCATGTCAATTGTCGCAAGCTCCATTGAACCAGCAATAGAGCCCTTAGAATGGGATAAATTTTGATCGTAAATACTTACTAACCAATCTCCGACAATCGAAGCAGGGGTAGATCCACCTGTGACAAAACCCAAGTATCTTGAACCTGCACTACTATTTAAGCCCTCAGCAAATTGCTTTGTAAAATATTGAAGTGTTGCCTGAGCACCCTCACCCACTTCTGGAAGTATTGACGTAGGAAGGCTAGAGGAATGGTTCGTTACAGCTCTATGCTCCAAATTAGTAAAAAAATTGGCTGCATGATCAACTACATCCATTAAAAGCGTTTTTATTTTTTCCTGATCTTGCTTCATGCTCGTCATGTGTCATCATTTCCCTTCATTTTAACTTAGCTATTTCTGCCTCTACACTATATAGTGATATGTATAACAGTCAAATGAAGACTATAACAGTTGGAGGTCCAATGGAAATAAAGCTGAATCGTCAGTCCGATCAATCTTTAATCAATCAGATTTCAACTATCATTGCAGAAAAAATAAGGTCAGAATATTTACAGGAAGGGAGCCAATTACCTTCTATTCGGAGCTTTTCAAAAGAAAATCAAGTGAGCCCTGTAACGGTCAGTAAGGCGTATGCCTTATTAGAAAGAAATGGTTATATTGAAGTGATACATGGCAAGGGGGCATTTGTTCGAAAAAAAGGACAAAGAGGCACAAATGAGACCTGCAGTGATTATAACTGGCAATTAACGATCCCTGATTACATTCAACGTTCTCAATCTATGTTAAATAAAAGAATGGACTACGCGATGAAATTCTCAAGTGCTACTATCCACCCAGGGTTATTACCCTCTGTTTATTTGGTGAATGAAATTGTGGCGATATTACAGGCAGATCCTCAGATTGTGGCTCGTTATGGAACTGTTCAGGGTGATGAAGAAGTACGAAAGGCGATCCAAGACTATGTCCAAGAATATAATCACATTGCCACAACACCGCAAGAAATTATTGTGACAAACGGTGTACAACAAGGGATAGATGTAGTGGCTAGAACATTTATTGGCCCTGGAGATATTGTTATTACCGAAGCCCCTACATATACAGCAGCCATCGATGTCTTTAGAAATCGTGGGGCCCACATTATTCCCATACCAGTAGACGAGGAGGGAATGCAGACAACTCTTCTAGCGACACTATGCCTAAGCAAACAACCAAAGCTTATCTATACAAATCCAACATTTCAGAATCCTACAGGCACAGTTCTAAGTGAAGCGAGAAGGGGAGAGTTGCTGGATCTTGCCCAACAATATGGCTTTCTTATTGTAGAGGACGATTCATGGAATGAAATTTATTTTGACGATAACCCCCCACCACCAACGCTCAAAGCTTTAGATACAAGTGGTCATGTTATTTATTTAAAAGGCTTTAGTAAGGCGTTAGCCCCAAGTTGTAGAATCGGCGCTATTCTTTCAAAAGGTACCGTTCATCAACGACTTTTATCTGCCAAATCCAGTGCCGATTCGGGTAACCCCTTATTAACACAAAAGGCACTGATTCCATTCTTACGTTCAGATCGAATGCATGCCCATTTAGAAAAACTGCGTATTGCACTTGAGATAAGAAGGGATCAGACGATTGCATTGTTGAATAAGCATGCACCAAAGGGCGTTACGTGGATCGAACCAAAGGGTGGGCTCAATATTTGGGTATCTTTACCTCGTAATGGTAATACGGATGAGCTGTTATGGAAGGCTCAACAAAACCATATTACCTTTTTACCAAGCTCAGCTTGTTATCCAGGAGAGCCTCAATATCACCATATGAGAATTAGTTATTCTTATCCTGAACCGCATGACTTAACACAAGGAATCATCAAGCTCTGTCAGCTTATGGAATCCTATTTACAGGACATTTCACCGGCTCGCTGATAGTTTGTTGTTCTTTGTTTACCTGCCGTTTGATGTTATGATGAATAGTGGATATCAATAATCGTCTACATAAAAATCGTGTGGGCATGGACAATACCTAACATGAAAGAGATGGAATAGTGGAATGAGTCATTTAATCGTACAAAATTTAACCAAAACGGTGGGCGATAAAACGCTTTTTCAAAATATTGAATTTACCATTTATGAGGGAGAGCGAGCAGGCTTAATCGGTATAAACGGAACGGGAAAATCAACCCTGTTATCCATTTTAGCTGGGGACATGGAAGCGGATACGATGACAGTAGATCGCCCGAATAAATACCGTGTCGCCTATTTACCACAGGAGCCGACATTTAATGCTGGGGAAACGGTTTTACAGGCTGTCTTTGCAGGCGATTCGCCCATTTTACAGCTTAATCGTCAATATGAGGAAACGGTTGCTGCACTAGCAAGTAACCCTACATCCGAAAGTTTACAAAAGACGTTATTTAGCCTGCAACAGCGCATGGATGAAGAGCAGGCATGGGATGTCAATGCCCTTGCGAAAACGGCTTTAACAAAGCTAGGGATTGAAACATTTGAAAGAGAGGTACTAACGCTATCAGGCGGCCAGCAAAAACGGGTTGCATTAGCGAAGGTGTTAATTGAACCAGCGGATCTTTACTTATTGGATGAGCCTACCAACCATTTAGATGTGCAGTCTACAGAATGGCTTCAAGAGATGGTATTACGACTAAAGGGTGCAGTGATTTTCATCACCCACGATCGTTACTTCTTAGATGAATTATCAACACATATTTACGAGTTAGCGAATCAAACCTTGTATCGTCATACAGGGAATTACGGTGATTATTTAGAGGCACGAGCTATTCGTGAGGAAATGCAAGTTGCTTCTGCGCAGAAGGATCGCAACCGTTACCGTTCAGAATTAAAATGGATTCGTCGCGGTGCGAAGGCGCGTTCAACCAAGCAAAAGGCTCGTATTCAACGCTTTGAAAAGCTAGAAGAAAACCTAGAACGCAAATCAGAGGATGTTTCATTGGATATGGGACTTGCAACAACACGCCTTGGTCGTAAAGTGCTGGAGGCTGAGAATATTTCGAAAGCCTTTGGACAGCAAAAAATCCTTGAAAACTTCTCATTTTTACTACAGCAGGGTGACCGAATTGGCATTATCGGTGCGAACGGAGTAGGAAAATCAACTTTATTGAACATGCTAGCAGGAGAGCTGACACCAGATCAAGGTGAAATTCTTGTTGGATCAACAGTGAAGCTGGCACATTTCAAGCAAACATTGCCGAAAATGAATGAAAATGAGCGCATGATTGAATATATACGTGAGGCTTCAAATGATATTACGGATGCAGAGGGTGTTCGTTACTCAGCCGCTCAAATGCTGGAGCGCTTTTTATTCCCGCTGCATGCTCACGGCACACCAATTGGAAAATTATCGGGCGGTGAGCGCAAGCGTCTTCATTTATTACGTTTATTGATGGAGCAACCGAATGTTCTGTTGCTGGACGAGCCTACCAATGACCTGGATATTGAAACATTGGGTGTGCTAGAGGATTTCATCGAGCATTTCCCTGGCGTTGTTATCACGATTTCCCATGATCGTTTCTTCCTCGACCGTATTGCGAAAAAGCTATGGATACTAGATGGTCAGGGACAGGTAGAAGAAACATTGGATCTTTACAGTGAGTACCTGGAGAAACGTGAGCAGGCAGCAACTGTCAAAGTAGAAACGCCAAAAGTGGAAAAGGCCAAGTCCGAAAAGCCAAAATCAGATAAGAAAAAGCTATCGTTTAAAGAGCAAAAAGAGTGGGAAACGATTGCAGACGAGATTGAAAAAACGGAGACGGCCATTATGGAGACCGAAGAAGGAATCGCGAATGCAGGCTCAGATTTTACAAAGTTACAGGAATTAACAGCCAAGTTGGATGAACTAAATGCACACTATGAGCATCTGATTGAAAGATGGTCTTATTTAGATGAAATAGTTAACGGATAAGGAGCGATAGACATGAAGATTATTACAATTGAACCGACGCCAAGTCCCAATTCTATGAAGATTGTTGTTGATACAGAGCTACCGTTCGGGAAAAGCTATAATTTTACAAAAGATAATAAAGACGAAGCAACTGGCGAGGCTGCTGCTATTTTAGCGATTGAAGGAGTAAAGGGCGTTTACCATGTAGCCGATTTCTTTGCTGTTGAGCGTAATGCCAAATATGCATGGGAAGGCATTCTAGCAAGTATTCGTCAAGTGTTAGGGGAAGATGTCCAAACACAAGAAGAAACCGTTGTAGCCAATGAATTTTATGGAGAGGTTTACGTGCATGTACAGTTTTACAAGCAGGTGCCTTTACAAGTAAAAGTTTTTGATAATCAACGCGAGTATCGTATTAGCTGTGGTGACCGTTTTGTCGATGCGTTTAATCAAATCATTGAATCAGCAGTAGATGAAAACTATATTTTCCAACGTAAGTGGATTGATTATGGTGTTCGCTACGGTGAGCTGGAAGAAATTGCAGAAACCGTCCAACAGGAGATTGATGTCACTTATTCTGCTGACCGTTTAGCAGAAATTGTCGCAGCTATCAATAATGATGGCGAAAAAGCAGTGTTGAAAACGGATAAACTAAAAGTGACGGTGGAGCAGTTCAAGCAACCAGAATGGGAGAAACGCTTCCAATTACTTGACCAAATGGCTGACCCTGAGCTAGAAGATCTACCGCTATTGGATTTGGCCTTACAGGATGAACAAATGTCCATTCGTCGATTAGCAACAGTATACTTAGGCATGATTGAGGATGTGGCTGTTGTACCTTATTTAGAAAGAGCCCTACAGGATAAAAGCGCAGCGGTACGCCGAACAGCAGGTGACTGCATGAGTGACCTTGGCTTAGTAGAATTTGAAGAAGCCATGCTACAAGCCTTACAGGATAAAAACAAATTGGTTCGCTGGCGCGCAGCGATGTATTTATATGAAGTCGGCACGGAGCAATCCTTACCAGCATTGAAGGCTGCTGAGGATGACAAAGAATTCGAAGTGAAGCTACAAGTGAAAATGGCCATTGCCCGTATCGAACAGGGCGAAGAAGCAAAAGGCTCGGTCTGGAAGCAAATGACCGAATCCCGTCAACAATAATCAGGAAAAACCAGCAGACGCTGGTTTTTTTCTGTTTTGTAATGGTTGGGGGTTGCTCTAATCAGTGGGTGAAGTTGATCCTGAATAGTGAGGGTCCGCTCCAAGAAGTTGGAAAGTCGCTCGTAAGAAATGAGGAGTCGCTCTAAAAAGAGAGAACCTGATCTAAAAAGGGGTAAGACCGCTCCTAAGAAGTGAAAGTCGCTCTTAAGAAGTGAGAACCCGCTCTAAAAAGAGAGAGAGAGAGCCACTCGTAGAAATGAGGACCTGCTCTCAAAAATGATGAAGCCGCTCCTAAGAAGTGAAAGCCCGCTCTAAAAAGAGAGAAAGCCGCTCTTAAGAAGTGAGAACCCGCTCTAAAAAGAGAGAAAGCCGCTCCTAAGAAGCGAAAGCCCGCTCTAAAAAGAGAGAAAGCCGCTCTTAAGAAGCGAATCCCCGCTCTAAAAGGTGAGAAAGTCGCTCCTAAGAAGCGAAAGCCCGCTCCAAAAAGAGAGAGAGCCGCTCCTAAGAAGCGAATCCCCGCTCTAAAAGGTGAGAAAGCTGCTCCTAAGAAGTGAATCCCCGCTCCAAAAAGAGAGAAAGCCGCTCCTAAGAAGCGAATTCCCGCTCTAAAAAGAGAGAAAGCCGCTCCTAAGAAGCGAAAGCCTGCTCCAAAAAGAGAGAAAGCCGCTCCTAAGAAGCGAATCCCTGCTCAAAAAGTTAAGAAAGCCGCTCCTAAGAAGTGGGAACCCGCTCTAAAAAGGGGTAAGACCGCTCCTAAGAAGCGAAAGCCCGCTCCAAAAAGTTAAGAAAGCCGCTCCTAAGAAGCGAATATCCGCTCTAAAAGGTGAGAAAGCCGCTCCTAAGAAGTGAAAACCCGCTCTAAAAAGGGGTAAGACCGCTCCTAAGAAGCGAATCCCTGCTCTAAAAGGTGAGAAAGCCGCTCCTAAGAAGCGAAACCCCGCTCCAAAAAAAGTATTGCCCTCTTCCAAACTAAAAATCTATCAACCATCCAAAACCACTCCTATCGAAACCAATCATCTCCTGCATTCAGTGAATTCAGTGAATGGATCGAAAAAACGCGTAAAACAGAAAAAAATGTTGTTTTCTAGTGATTTATTGCTAAACAAAAAGTTAAGGGCCTACTTTGAATCATTAACATATTGTCTAGTTTCATAGAGAAAGGACAATGTTAAAATAACATAAATTCAGAATATTCTTTAAAAATAGGAGGTCCTTTGCATGACAGTAACTAGTTTAAAGACAACGAAATCGTATGTGCGTGATCGTGAGGCGGTCATTGCCTTAACACAGAAGCTCGTACGCATTGAAAGCGTTTACCGTGAGAACGATCCGAAGGGCAATGAGCAAGAGGTGGCAACTTTTGTAGCGGCGTATTTACGAGATATTGGGATCGAGACGCATATCGAGGAGGTTGTGCCAGGGCGACCAAATGTCATTGGTATTATTGATTCGGGCAAGCCTGGGAAAACATTACTTTTCGAAGGACATACGGATGTGGTGACAGAGGGCAATCGAGAGGCTTGGGCCTATGATCCATTTGGAGCAGAAATTGTCGATGGGCGTATGTATGGCAGGGGAACGAATGATACAAAGGGGAATCTTGCTTGTATGATTACGGCTTGTCAGTCTTTGCTACTAGATCAAGAGGCGTTTACGGGCAAGATTATTTTATGTATTCCTTGTGATGAAGAAGGGCTTATGCTTGGCATTAAACATTTTATTAAAAATGGCTGGGCTGATGGCGTGGATGGGGCGATTATCTGTGAGCCACAGGAAAATAATGTGTGTATTGCCCAGCGTGGGGCTATTCGTTTACAAGTAGATATTTTTGGTAAAATGGCGCATGGTGCCATTTCGTGGAGCGGTATCAATCCTAACTGGCGTATGGCACGTTTCATCGTAGAGCTTGAAAAATTAGAAAAAGAGGAGCAAGCACGGTTAGGGCGTGATCCAATGCTGAATTGGCCTTCTATTACACCAACGATTTTACGTGCGCCGGTAAAAGGCGATGCACAAATCAATGTCATTCCTGATCATTGTATGACGACGCTCGATATTCGTACGGTGCCTGCGCAGGATCATGATGAACTGCTGGGCAAAATCGAAGCGATTATTAAACGATTACAAGCAAATGATCCTGATTTCAAAGTTGAATTAACGGTCCTTGATAACCGACCTGCAACAGCAACAGCGAAGGAAGACCCGGTTGTACAGGCTATTTATGAAGCTGTGGCAGAGGTAACAGAAAAGGAACCAAAATATAACGGTGTTCCAGGTGCGACAGATGGTACGTTTCTTCATGTGCATGGTATTCCGATTGTAACGGTTGGTGCAGGAGATCGAGAAATCCCTCATCAAATCAATGAGTATGTAGATATTGAAGAGTTGGCAGAAACAACGGCAATTTACCGTTTGGCAGCATTAAAATTTTTGGCGGGTGATGCACAATGACGGCGATCAAAATAGCGGTAATACCAGGAGATGGTATAGGAAAAGAAGTGATGCAGGAAGCGTTAAAAGTTTTAAATTGTTTGCAAGAACAACATAGCTCCTTACACATCAAAACTACCATTTTTCCTTGGAGCTCCGATTACTACGTGCAGCATGGCTATATGATGCCTGAGGATGCACTGGCAACACTTCAAACATTTGATGCGATTTTATTCGGCGCTATTGGTGATGCACGTGTGCCAGATGATGTGACCGTTTGGGAATTGATTATGCCCATTCGGAAACATTTCCAGCAATATGTGAATTTCCGTCCTATTAAATCACTGCCAGGGATCGCGTCTCCGTTGGCTAACGGCAAAGAGATTGACTTTGTGATCTTCCGTGAAAATGCAGAGGGCGAATATTCGGACAGTGGTGGTCGACTGTACCAGCAGCAGCCACAGGAAATGACGATTCAAAATACCATCATGACGCGAATGGGGATTGAAAAGATTGTCCAAGCCGCCTGTGATTATGCGAAGCAACACGGTAAAACCAAAATAACAAGTGCGACAAAATCGAATGCCATTATTCATTCGATGAAATTCTGGGACGAGCATACAAGAAAAACGGTGGCCCAAAGCTCACCAGCACTGCAGCTTGAATCCATTTATATCGATGCATTAGTTGCCTATTTTGTAGAACGACCACAGGATTTCGAGGTGGTGGTGGCGTCCAATTTGTTTGGCGATATTTTATCTGATTTAGGCTCTGCCATTGTCGGAGGACTTGGTCTGTCTCCATCGGCCAATCTGAATCCAGAAAAGGATTTTCCATCGATGTTTGAGCCTGTTCATGGCTCAGCACCAGATATTGCAGGCAAGGGCATTGCCAATCCAATCGCACAAATTTGGTCGCTTGCCTTGCTTCTTGGACATCAGGGTAGACCAGATTTAGAACAGCTCATTGTCAAAGCTATTACAGCAGTGCTGCAAGAAGGCGTTGTGAAAACAGCAGATATTGGTGGACAAGCGACAACAGCACAAATGGGCGATGCGATTTGTCAGGAAATCATTAATAGAACGTTAACAGCAGGAGGTGTTTAGCATGACAGTTGAGCAAAAGGTGATTGTGGTTACAGGTGCAGGAGGCGGTATGGGCAAGGCCATTATTCAAGAGCAATTAAAGCAGGGCAACCGAGTCGTAGGGCTTGATTTATCGATTGATGCCTTATCCGATATTGCACAGGATGCCCTCCAATGCTTTGAAGTCAATGTGTTGCAGGAGGAGCGTGTGCAAGCCATCTGCCAGCAGGTTTTTGACAAGTATGGCAGAATTGATGGCCTTGTGAATGCACTGGGCATTGCCCAGTCAGCTACACCGATTGAAGAGGTCTCGATGGATGAATGGAATCGTTTGATGGATGTGAATGTGAAAAGTTTATTTATCACGACAAAGGCAGTGGTCCCTTTTATGAAAAAACAGCAAAGGGGTTCTATTATTACAATTGCCTCGATTTCAGCGGTGCGACCTAGACCGGGCTTACAAGCCTATATTGCGTCGAAGGGTGCAGCAGAGAGCTTTACAAGAGGGCTTGCGATTGAGCTTGCTTCCAGTCAAATTCGTGTTAATACGATTCATCCAGGCCCAGCCGACACACAGATGCTTGGTCAATTTGCCGCACAGGGTGCTGATGTAGGGCAAACGAAGCAAAGTGTGTTTGTGCAGTCTGTCCCACTTGGGCGATTGGTGAAGCCATCAGATATAGCAGGGGCAGTTAGTTATTTACTGTCGGACGCAGCAAGCATGGTTACAGGGACGACATTACATGTAGATGGTGGTCGTGGATTATAGGAGGGGTACGATGAAAAAAATTCCTATGTTGATAGATGGCGAGTGGGTTCACGGTGATGCAGAGGCATACCTAGATGTTAAGAATCCCTCAACAGGTGAAGTGATTGCACAAATTAGTAACGCGAGTAAAGAACATGTAGAAGAGGCAGTACGTGCAGCTCGTATAGCATTTGAACGAGAGGACTGGCGTCAATGGAAAGCCTATGAACGTGGGCAGTTATTGATCGAATTTGCTCATTATATTCGTAAGCATGCTGAGGAATGGAGTTTACTCGAATGTCGGGATGTAGGAAAGCCCTTATCACAGGCAAGAGCAGATATTGAAGCAGCGGCTCGCTATTTTGAATTTTACGGCGGTGCAGCGGATAAGGTGATGGGGGATACCATTCCGATTGAGGATGGGCTATTAAATGCAGTAGTGCTAGAGCCAGTCGGCATTACGGTACATATTGTGCCATGGAATTATCCGATTCAAATTACGGCAAGAAGTGTCGCAGCGGCTATAGCGACTGGTAATGCAGTCATTGTGAAAAGTGCGGAAGATACACCGCTGACAACCCATGCCATTGCACAATGGTTCGCGGATAAGCTACCAAAAGGGATTTTCCAGCATATTACGGGCTTGGGACGAGATGTTGGCCCTTATTTAACATCACAACCCGATATTAATCATATTACGTTTACAGGTTCTGTTCCAACAGGGATTGCGGTGATGAAGGCGGCAGCGGAAAATGTTGTGCCTGTGACATTAGAGCTTGGAGGGAAATCACCTAATATTGTTTTTGCGGATGCTAACATCGAGCAGGCATTAGAGGGGGTTGTACGTGCGATTATCCAAAATGCTGGTCAAACTTGTTCAGCAGGGGCACGTTTACTCATTGAGGAACGTATCAAAGAGTCCTTCATTGCACAATTAGCGCAAAAATTCCAAGCGATACAAGTAGGGCCAGGTGAAGCGGATATGGATATGGGGCCGCTACTAAATGAACAACAATATACGAAAATCACTGCATTATTACAGCAAGCAAAGGTAGATGGCTATGTAGTTACGGGTGGAGAACCATTGACATTGGCAGGCTATGAAAATGGCTTTTATGTACAGCCAACTATACTAGATGGCGTTGATCCAAAAGATCCATTAGCGCAGGAAGAAATCTTTGGCCCTGTGTTAACCGTCTTGACATTTTCCACTGTAGAAGAAGCTATCGCATTAGCCAATAGCACAGACTATGGCTTAGTGGCGGGCATTTGGTCGCAAAATATTGATACGGCTCATTATGTGGCAAGTCGTGTGCAGGCTGGCCAAGTATTTGTCAATAATTATGGGGCTGCTGGAGGCATTCAAATGCCGTTTGGAGGCTATAAAAAAAGCGGAATTGGTCGAGAGAAGGGCTTTGTTGCACTGCGAAACTATACGCAAATGAAAAACATCGCTATACGCTATGCACCACCTAATCAACACTGAGATGGAGGGACGCATATGGAACAGCCAAAAGAAAAAGAAGTGCTTTTAGAGGTCAATCAATTATCAATCAAATTCCATCTGAAAAATGGAAAAGAGGCTAAAGTTGTTGAAGATGTAAATTTTGCCATTCACAAAGGAGAAACCGTTGCACTAGTAGGTGAATCGGGTAGTGGCAAAAGCATTACATCCTTAGCCATCATGCGGTTGCTGCCCATACCACCAGGAGAAATTACAGCAGGTTCTATAACCTTCAACGGCAAAAATCTACTTAGCTATAAAAATAAAGAGATGAGCCGTATTCGTGGTAATGAAATGAGTATGATTTTTCAAGAGCCCATGACCTCTTTAGATCCCGTTTTTACGATTGGCAATCAAATGATAGAAGGCATACGCAGACATCAAAAGGTATCAAAAAAAGAGGCGTGGCATAAAGCGCTTCAGCTCTTAAAGGAAGTCGGGATTGCGAATGCAGAAAAGGTCATCGCTGAATATCCTCACCAATTATCAGGCGGGATGCGGCAACGTGTCATGATTGCCATCGCGATGTCCAATAATCCGCAGCTATTGATTGCGGATGAGCCAACTACTGCGCTGGATGTCACGGTACAGGCACAGATATTAAAGCTAATGCTGAAAATGAAGGAAGAGCATCGGTCAGCCATTTTATTCATCACCCATGATATGAGTGTTGTCGCAGAAACAGCTGACCGTGTCATGGTGATGTATGCAGGGCAGATAGTCGAGGAAGCGCCAGTAAGAGAGCTATTTTTAAATCCACAGCATCCTTATACAACGGCTCTTTTAAAGACGATGCCAAGCCTTGAAACAGATGTCAAAAGGCTGCCGTCGATTCCTGGGACTGTGCCACCAGCATATGCATTACCTGACGGCTGTCGCTTTGCCCCTCGCTGTCCACATGCGATGCAGCATTGTCATCAGGAGCAACCCGCAGTTCATTACATTCAAGAGGCACATAAGGTGCGCTGTCATTTATTCACAGAGAAAGGAGAGCTGGCTCATGACGAAGAAAGAAGTTTTGCTGGAAATTAATCATTTAAAAGCCTACTTTCCTGTGAAGCGCAAGTCGATGAAGGAAGAGAAAAAAGTCATCAAGGCAGTTGACGATATTTCAATAGAGATTTATAGAGGAGAAACACTTGGTATTGTTGGCGAATCAGGTTCAGGAAAATCCACCTTTGGACGAACAATTTTAAAGCTCGTTGAACCAACGGCAGGGGAAGTGTTGTATAAAGGGCAGCCCATCCAGCATTTAAAGGGGAATAAGCTGCAAAGTTACCGCAATCAAATGCAAATGATTTTTCAGGATCCCTTCGCCTCACTCAATCCTCGGATGCGAATCGGTTCTATTATCGAAGAACCGATGAAGCTGCAATTAACCTTGACGAAGGAGCAACGAAAAGAGCGTGTGAGGGAGCTGTTACAAAAGGTAGGGCTACCTGAGGATGCCATGCAAAAGTTTCCGCATGAGTTTTCTGGTGGACAACGACAGCGAATTGGGATTGCACGGGCATTAGCGATTCATCCAGAATTCATTATTGCCGATGAGCCCGTATCTGCACTGGATGTGTCGGTGCAATCGCAAGTGCTCAATCTCATGATGGATTTACAGGATGAATTTCAATTAACCTATTTATTTATCTCACATGACTTAAGCGTTGTGAAGCATATTAGTGACCGTGTGGCAGTGCTGTATTTAGGTAGAGTGGTAGAAGTTGGAACAAAGAAGGAGCTATATGCCAATCCATTGCATCCCTATACACAAGCATTACTATCTGCGATACCAGTGGTTAATTTTGATGAGCCAAAACAAGAAATACTTTTACAGGGCGAGTTACCAAGCCCGATGAATCCACCTGTCGGCTGTGTCTTTCATACACGTTGCCCATTTGTGATGGAAAGATGTCATCAGGAAAGACCGGTGCTTCAGAATGAAAATGATCATCAACGCGTAGCTTGCTTTTTGTATGATTAATAATCAGAATATTAAATTTATTTAAGAATCGAGGTGTTGATGATGTTTGGCAATATAACAGATGTGCCAGGTGTTAAGGTGGGACATCGTGAAAACAAGGAGGGCATCACTGGCTGCACGGCGCTATTAGTGGAAAACGGGGCGGTGTGTGGAGTGGATGTTCGGGGCTCTGCACCAGGTACTCGTGAAACAGACGCGTTAGATCCCATCAATGAGATTGATCGAGTCCATGCCATTTGTTTAGCTGGTGGCAGTGCGTTTGGATTAGACGCTGCTACAGGTGTGATGCAATTTTTAGAGGAGCAAGGGATTGGGGTCGATGCAGGTGTGGCAAAAATACCGATTGTGCCAAGTGCGGTCCTCTTTGACTTATTTATCGGTGATCCGCATGCTCGACCTACTGCACAAATGGGCTATGAAGCGGCACAAGCAGCACAAGTTGGGTTATTTCCAAATGGCAATGTAGGCGCTGGCTACGGAGCAACTGTAGGCAAATTAGCAGGTCCAGCGTTTGCGATGAAAGGTGGGCTTGGTAGTGCTTCCTATGCGGGGAAAGGTGGTCTTGTAGCAGGTGCAATCGTGGCTGTCAATGCAGTAGGAGATGTCAAGGACCCTACGACAAGGCAAATTTTAGCTGGAGCAAGAGATGCGCATTCTGGTCAATGGGTGGATTGCTGTGCCTATCTGGAGGAGCATGCGCAATCAGAGGCATTAGCTGGTACCAATACAACCATTGGTGTGGTGGCAGTGAATGCCAAGCTAACGAAGGCAGAGGCTAAAAAGATTGCGCAGCTTACACAAAATGCCTTAGCACGAACGATTTATCCTGTTCATACGATGCTGGATGGCGATACGATTTTTGTGCTCGGGACGGGCGATCAATCCTATGCACTTGATTATTTAGGTCAACTAGCAACAAAGGTGATGGAGGAAGCGATTCTTGCTGGTATTAAAGCCGCTGATCGATTGGCGGATGTTGAAAGTTATACAAGCATTCAAAAGATAAGCACTTAGGAAAAGGGGGAACGGCCATGCAATGGAAAAAAAGCGGATTGATACTAATAACAGTGTTAATGGCAATCGTTATGGCGGCGTGTTCAAGTGATGGAGAGAAAAATACGACAACTACGGATGGTCAAACGGCAGCAGATGTTCCACAGGAAATTGTTGTACGTGTCAATGATGATCCAGATTTTTTAGATCCACATAAAGCGACAGCGTCCATTTCGTATCAAATGATTCTTAATATCTTTGAGGGGCTAATGGCTCCTGAAACAGATGGCTCGTTAAAAGAGGGACTTGCTGAAAGCCATGAAATCTCTGAGGATGGCTTAACGTATACGTTTAAAATTCGCCAAGGTGTGAAGTTTCATAATGGTGATGACTTAACGATGGAGGATATTCAATATTCCTTTGACCGTTTAATGGGAAAAAATGGTGGGGAAAAAATGTCCAATAGCTTTGATAACGTGGCATCTACAGAGGCACCTGATGCGAGTACATTTGTGATCAAGCTAAAAGAGCCAAATTCAAATTTCCTCTATTCATTAACAGGAAGACAATCAGCTATTATTCCGAAGCGCAATGATGGGAAGCATAATGAAAATCCAATTGGTACAGGCCCATTTGCCTTTGTGAAATATGCACCAGGTACAAATTTAGAGCTTAAGAAAAATGAGCAGTACTGGCAGGAAGGATTACCTTATTTGAATAAAGTAACCTTTGCCTTCCAATCAGATGATCAGGCAGCCATTATGAGCTTGATGGCCAATGAAGTTGATTTAACGAGTGTTCCTTGGCACCGTGTGAGCGAGGTAGAGGGAAGCTATAATTTATCACATCAAAATAATAACTCATCTCTTATTGTGACATTTAACGAAACAAAGGCACCATTTGATAATGTGAAGGTTCGTCAAGCAATCAATTACGCTATTAGTAAAGCTGATATTATTGACTCTGTGTTTGCAGGCTACGCCGTGCCACTTGGCTCTAATATGAGTCCAGCAATGGGCGATTTCCAAAAGAAGGGCTTAGAAAGCATGTATGAGCGAGATGTGGAAAAAGCGAAGGCCTTATTAGCGGAAGCGGGATATCCTGATGGCTTTAAAACAAAAATTACAGTGTCTTCACACAATGATATTTACTCAAACATTGCACAAATTGTCGTGGCTAATTTGCAAGAAATCGGCATTGATGTAGAAATTGAAGTCGTGGAATGGGGAATTTGGCTAGATCGCGTTTACTTTGGTCGTGATTATGCAATGACAACGATTGATTTAACGGGTCGTGCATCTGCTTTTGAAGTGTTGAATGATTACATTTCTACAAATGATAGTGAAAACTTCTTCTTATTTAAAAATGAAGAATACGACAAAATTATGGCCGATGTTTTAAAGGAAACAGATCAAGCCAAACAAATAGATTACTATCATCGTGCACAGGAAATTTTAGCAGAGCAGGCGACAGCGGTATATATTGCGGATTATCAAATCGTTTGGGGCTCTGATAAACAAGTGACGGGGCTGAAGAGCTATCCATTCTGGTTCCACGATATGTCAGAGGTCAAGTTTTCAAACTAGAAAGGGATGAGTGCTTATGATGTATATCCTACGTCGAATCATCCTGTTAATAACAACCATCCTTCTAGTATCCATTATTACATTTGGTGTTTTTCAAATATTACCTGGTGATCCGGTTCGAACGATGCTAGGGACAGAAGCGGATCCCACTCAAATTGAAAATTTACGATCTGAGCTTGGCTTGGATCGTCCTCTTTATGAACAATATGTGGATTGGATGAAGGGCTTATTGACAGGGCAATTAGGGAATTCCATTCGATTTTCCATGCCAGTAAAAGAATTACTATTTGATCGACTTCCTGTCACCATGTCATTAGCAGGGCTCACCCTTATCATTGTCTTAATCATCTCCTTACCTTTAGGGATGTTTGCAGCAAGAAGACAAAATAAATTAAGTGATGTGTCCTTATCGACTGTAACCCAAATCGGTATGGCCGTGCCTTCCTTTTGGCTTGGGATGATGCTTATTCTTTACATTGGCTTACAGTTCAGCTTCTTTAAAATTAGTGGCTATATTCCTTGGACACAAAGTTTAGCAGGGGCGCTCAGTACGCTCATACTTCCAGCTTTAACGATTGCGATTCCCCAAATTGCGGTGAATTTTCGTTATGTCCGTACAGCTATATTGGAGCAGGTCCAGCTCGATTATGTCCGCACAATACGCAGTAAAGGGATGTCTGAACAAAATGTGATGTATAAGCATGTTTTGAAAAATTCAATGATCCCGATATTGACGGTTTTTGGTTTGATTATGGCGGAGGTTGTGGCAGGGACGATTATTGTGGAGCAGGTGTTTTCATTACCAGGGATTGGTCAATTATTGATTACGGCTATCAGTAATCGCGATTTCCCACTCGTACAGGGGATCGTTATGTATATTACAGTAGCTGTCGTCATGATTAATTTTATCGTCGATGTTTTATATTCTGTGTTGGACCCTAGAATTCGATTACGTTAAGAGGTGACTACCATGAAACAACTACAGCGCTATACTAAAAAAATCAATTTAGTCATTGGTCTCCTCGTCATTGTTGGCTTTCTGCTCGTCATGCTTGTTAGCTTTTTTTATACACCCCATGATGTCAACGCGATGAATATACCGGAAAAATTGCGTGGTCCAGGTGGTGCTTATATGTTTGGAACAGATGAATTCGGGCGAGATATTTTTAGCCGCATTATGAAGGGGACACAAACAGCCTTTGCCGTTGGTCTATTAACGGTTGCAATCGGAACGGTGTTTGGCATTCTCATAGGCGGGATTGCAGGCTATGTTGGTGGCTGGGTCGATGAAATATTTATGCGCACGATGGACGCTTTAATGGCCTTTCCAGGGATCATTTTAGCATTAATGCTTGTAGCGGTATTCGGCCCAGGAATAACGAATACAGCCATAGCGCTTGGCATTATCGCGATACCTGCTATTGCTAGGATTGCCCGCAGTGGCTTTGTGCAACAACGTGACTCAGAATATGTGCTGGCAGCGAAATTAATTGGGGTTAAGCCTTATAGCATCATGTTCCGCCATATTTTGCCGAACATTTCATCGCAAATTATTGTTGCGGCAACCGTAACATTTGCGACGGCTATGCTGGCCGAGGCAGCATTGAGCTATTTAGGGCTTGGGGTACAGCCACCAAACCCTAGCTGGGGCAGAATGTTAAAAGATTCACAAGCCTATTTAATCGGTGCCCCATGGTATACGTACGCCCCTGGTGGAGCCATTACGATTCTTGTTCTAGGCTTATATATGCTCAGTAATGCTTTACGAGATTTTATGGACCCACGTTCAAAATCGTAATAGATCAGGTGCTGTTTTTTGCAACAGTTCATATGCCTTAACAGCCATTTCAATATTGAGGCGATGGGGAGCTTGTAAAAAATCAGCACCTAATATACTTTCCAGCCGTTCAATTCGTTTATAGAGTGTTTGACGGACAATAAACAGTTGTTCTGCCGTATCATTTTTAGCCCCATTACAGGTTAGATACACAGCTAATGTTTGAAATAAATCATGGCTACTTTTTTGATCTAATACTAAAATTTCTTGCAAGTAATCTTTTACAAATTGTAGGAGGGCTGTTTGATCCTGCTGTAATAACAATCGATAAACACCTAAATCCTTATAATAGATGGAGCTCGTCAATTGATGATGCTGCATGTGGATGGCTGATTTGGCTTCCTTATAGCCCAGATGAACACTTTCAATCGTTTGATAGACATTGCTAATACCACAGCTAAGGGTAAGTTGCTCAAAAAATTGTGCTGCTTTTCGTGCAACAATCTGTGAAATCGCTTGATCAAAGGCGTCGCGATTGTCTTTCATATAATCTGCCGCAATGTAAAAGGCTAAAATAATAATCTCATGCTGTCTTACAGAAACAGTAGGGAAAAACCCTAGCTTTTTCAGAATCGAACGAACATACATGGCATTTTGGAGCTGTATTTCCTGCCATTCTTCTTCAGGCACAGTATTGGCCTCATCATGTAGATTGAACACGACGACTCGGTAAAATAAATTACGACTTTCGATTGGTAAATAGCTTTGATAGTATTGAATATCTACTGGCTGACCTTGAATTAAGGCTAGGATAAATTCATCCTCACGGCTTTGCTGTCGCTCCTGAAGCATACGGTTACGCATTAAAATATGGGCTATCGACATGGTCGCCCGTTCAAGATTTAACAAGGTGTAATCACTCGGCTTTGGCAGTCCAGAATGCATACATAAATAGCCCCAAACTTGTCCAAGCCCATTAACAGGAATAATGACAAAATGGTCTTTGTCCAAGGACAAAAGGTGCAAGGGCTCTTGTAGTTCTAACTGCTGACAATGCTCTTCCATGACACGTAAGTATTTTTTAGCTTCCATCGGGTAATAAAAGCTTTTTGTATCTTCTGAGACAAATAAAAATGGCGCATCTGCATCTTGGTGGAGCACTTGTAATATTTTTAAAATACCATTGGGCATTAATGATAATTCCATAAAAGTTTTGGATAGTGTATCTAGCTGTGTAAGTGCCTGTTGGTGTTGATTAATTATGTACGTGTGCAAATCTTGCGTAATATCAATAAATCGTACAATTTCTTCAAAGATAATGATAGGGAAATGATGGGCATTTGCCATGGCAATCAATTCTACGGGGACATGGTCAAAATAGTCTCCAATTTCTATACAAAGACCAGCTGCCTCATTACGAATAAGGTTTTGTAAGTAGGCGATTTGTGTTTCTCGTTCTAGCTGTAAACCGACACCGGTGGTTAAAATTAATTCACCACCATTGATCAATGTGTCAAAATCTTTAATTTCTAATATATGTGTCCACAATACTTGTCGATCAAGGCCATGCTGCCCTGCGATAAGCTTCGCCGATTCAAAATGCTTGCGCTTGAGGACATCACGTACGAGTAGAGGATGTTTCGACATCAATTAGCACCTGCCCTTCGAATGTACAATGTCTATTTCATTATGTTAGAGAAATCAGAAAATTTCAATATTAACTAGCTTAATAGGGAAAATGGTGATAGACAAAAAGGCACCGATGATAGACGATTGGAGGTCATGATATGGAGCGAAATGATCAGTTTACACATACTTTACAACAAAAAGATCATGAAAATGTTTGGCATCACATGTCCATGCACAACGACAAAGCACCGCCCATTATTGAACAGGGAGAAGGGGCATGGATTACAGATAGTTTAGGCAATCGCTTTTTAGATGGCATGTCAGGCTTATGGGCAGTGAATGTAGGGTATGGGCGTGAGCGTCTTGCAAAGGTTGCGTATGAGCAGCTGAAAAAGCTCTGCTATGCTCCCCTAACACAAAGCCATGAACCTGCCATCAGACTCGCTGAAAAAATTAACAGCTTACTTGATGATGACTATATGATGTTTTATTCCAATAGTGGCTCAGATGCGAATGAGGTGGCGTTTAAGTTAATACGTCAATACCATCAACAAAATGGGGAAGGGAACCGCTACAAAATCATTGCTCGTTATCGGGGCTATCATGGCAGTTCACTTGGGGCTTTAGCTGCTACAGGACAAGCATTACGTAAATTTAAGTATGAGCCGTTGACACCAGGCTTCTTACATGTTGCTCCACCTGATCACTATCGTCGTCCAAAAGGGCAGTCCATTGAGGCATACAGCTTAGCACTTGCCCGAGAAATGGAAGAAAAGATTATTTGGGAGCAAAAAGAAACCATTGCGGCTGTCATTATGGAGCCACTCATCACGGGTGGTGGAGTGCTTATTCCACATCCAACATATGTCAAAGAAGTCGAGCACATTTGTAGAAAGCATGGGGTATTACTCATCATGGATGAAGTTATATGTGGCTTCGGACGGACAGGTAAGCTATTTGGCCATCAGCATTTTGATATTCGACCAGATGTCATTACCATGGCGAAAGGATTAACGAGTGCCTACCTACCACTATCCATTACAGCTATACGTAAAGAGATTTATGAAAAATTTAAAGAGACGGACGGCTATAGTCATTTCCGCCATATTAATACATTTGGCGGCAATCCGGCAGCTTGTGCAGTGGCCTTAGAAAATATAAAAATCCTGGAAGAAGAAGGACTTGTGCAACGAGCAAGAGATTTAGGAATTCAATTCCTACATGATTTGCAAGACTTATTAGAGCTGCCCTTCGTTGGCGATATACGTGGGCTTGGGTTACTCATTGGCATCGAGCTGGTCGAAGATAAACAATCTCAAACACCTGCCAAGCCTGAGCTTGTAGCGAAAATTATGGCTGATTGTCAAGCAAATGGCTTAATTGTTGGAAGAAATGGTGATACAGTCGAAGGTTTCAATAATATCATTACGTTAAGTCCACCGCTTTGCTGTACAGACGAGGACTTTGACTTTATGGTTGCTGTATTAAAAAGAGTATTTGCAGCCAATGTCTAGCTTAAGGCGATTCCAAGTGTGCGATAAACCACATGGGATCGTCTTTAATACTGTCGTTTATGCCCTTTTTTTACCTCTTCCCAGTCAATTTCGATGTTATGCAACACACGTGTTAGTAGACTGTGAATGCTGTCCATCTCCTCATTGGAAAATCCCTCAAGCGCACGAGCATTGGAATATTCGCCCTCCCGTTTTAAAAAAGGATAGATGTCCATGCTTTTGGCTGTTGGAAAGAGCAATTTATTTTTCTTATTGCCTTGTTCAATCCGTTTTTCAATAAAGCCTTTGGTCTCCAATTTTTGAATAGCCCGTGAAGCCGTTGTACGATCCACCTTTAATAGCTCTGCGACCTTTTCTTGAATAATACCAGGATTTTCACAAATACGGATGACATATAAATATTGCCCCTTCGTCAAATCCAATTCCTTAAATTCAATATTGCTAATCGAGTCCAATGCCCGTGCAATGGCACCTATTTCACGTAAGATTTCTTTCATGTTCGATCCTCCTGAGATTTTTATTGTAATTGCAATAAAAATCGTTCTATACTAATACTATCATCTTCGAAGTGAAATTGCACCTAGGGAAGATGATAAGGCAGGAGAAACTAGGAGGATTAGTTTATGCGTATAAAAAAAGTAACAACTGAAGCGGAATTACAAACAGCGTTCGATTTTCGACGAAACGTTTTTATTGAAGAGCAGCAAGTGCCTGAGGAAGAAGAGTATGATGAATTTGATGCGCTAGATGCTCCATGCGACCATATTTTGGTGTATTACAATGAGCAACCCGTTGGAACAGGTAGACTTCGAGTTGTGGACGGCTATGGCAAATTAGAGCGTATTTGTATATTGGAAGAATACCGCAAATTTGGCCTTGGCAAAGAAGTTATTGTGGGCCTAGAGCAAATTGCACGAGATAAAGGACTAACAAAAGCAAAATTAAATGCCCAGTCCTATGCGGAGGGCTTTTATGAAAAATTAGGCTATCAGCGTGAAGGCGAAGAATTTATGGATTGTGGCATTCCCCATATTCTAATGAAGAAATACTGGTAGTAGATGAAATTACCGTTTTTCACTAACATGCCAGATTAGCGGAATACTTTGTAACTTTTCAATTGTTGCTTGGGTCTACTGCAAAAAGGGGGGGATGTTGTTGAAGAAATGGATATTCCTTTGTACCATGTGTTTGTTGCTGACTGCTTGCGGTAGTCAAGTCATAATCGAATGGGTCGATTTAATCAAATGGGATGGTAAACAATATGAAGCTGTTTATGAAGTAGCGTTAGCCGATCGTTCATTCATTGATAAGGAAATAGGGGAAGTTAATTTTAAAGTGGCTGATCAGATCAAAAGGACCTCCTATCGTTTTAAGGATGGCGATGCAGCCTTTCATGAGAAAGGAACGAAGCTTTATGCGATAAAGGGTCTTGACGATGCCATTGCGGTAGAGGATCAGTCGGTGATTAATGGCTATCGAATTTATATGGTAAGAGATGAGGCGCCGCCACGACGGCATTTTGATCAGGTTCCATTAGCACAAGTGAAGAAAATAGAATTTTACACATTCTCTCTGGAAGAAGGCAATCGAAAAACGGCTAGCTATACAGATCCGTCTGACATGGAAGCTATACAGTCGATTTTAGCCAACAGTAAACTAGCCCCATCCTTTGAACCAAATGGTGATACAAGTCGTTATGATGTACTCCTTTATACAGACGAAGCCATTGCTTTTCAATATGGCATCCAATTTGATGGCACTACTTATTTTTGGTTTCCTTCAGAAAAAGCGATTTTATCGAATGATATACAGCAGTTTATTGCGAAAGATTAGCGTACTTCTCTAAAGAGGCAGTATAATTCCTTCCTACTTTTTGTAATGGTTCAGGCGATAAGGAAGATTAACACTTTAGCAAAATGCTCCAATTAAAGAAAGCTGCCCAATCTAATTAGGCAGCTTTCATTTATTTTTCCTTTACAACTGTACCAGCAAAGCTGTCATGAGGAAGACGTTGTCCATGCTGTTGCTCAAAGGCTTGGCGATCTTTTAGATAATCAAACGTACTGATGGTGTCTCGATAAGCCATGCGTTTCATAATTTGCCCTTCTGTTAATGGACGACCATCTTCATTTTCAAGTGTTAATCCCATTGCTTTGTAGCCAATGGTTTGTCCATTTTTACGAAGTTGTGCATATTCTAGTGCCCACAATACGACAGTTGGCGTAACAAGTGCATGAACAGCCTCATTTTTTACTTTTTTTCGTAGGAAATGTTCAACACCAAACGTGACAGCCGTTGAAATAGCTGTATCGATTAAAAATGCTGCTGTGCGTTTTTTTGTTATCGATTCCATATAAGTCCTCCTTTAATTGACCTGTCACTAGTACATACGAACAATAAGGACAAAAAGTTTCGATTTATCCTAGATTCATATCTAATGAAAGTACAGGATAGGAGGGAATCGCCCCATGCTTGGTTGTCGAAATGCCTGCATAACGGTTTGCAAAAGATAGCAGTGACATCGCATGCTGCTCACAATGGGCTACCACATAATCCAATGATAGTTCATGATGGAGAAATTGACTTAAAATAGCGCCTATAAATGCATCACCAGCCCCAGTTGTATCAACGGTTTGTACCTTATCAGCAGGAGCCTTCACATGATGCTTCTTCGTATATAAAGTAGCCCCAGCAGCGCCATGTGTAATGATGATGATGGCTACATGCTCCTGGAATAATGTTTGGACAGCCGCCTGTTCATCTTTTAGTGCAGTTAAAAACAATAGCTCTTCCTCTGAAAGCTTGACAATATGGGCTTTAGGTAAGAAGGCTAAAATGGTTTCACGACACGCAGCCTCATCCTGCCATAAAGGAAGGCGCACATTCGGATCAAAGGATACGAGGCTCCCTGCTCGATGTGCCTGCTCAATAAAGGCAAGATGTGCTTGCTTCATAGGACTCCCCACAAGATTAACAGAGCAAAAGTGAACGATATCTTGCGCTGTTAATAGCTGTGAGGGGAGGTATTCCTGTTTGTACAAGAGATCTGCAGCATGTCGGCGATAAAATTGAAAATCTCGATCGCCATGTTCGTTTAATGAAACAAAAGCAAGACTTGTCTCGCCATCCGTTGTTTGACGAATAAACTGCGTATCTACACCTGCTTGCTGCAACGTTTTAATCAGGAAATCACCAAAGGCATCCTGACCAACTTGTGTGAGAAGAGCTGCCTGTTGACCTAGCTTTGCACAGACAGCGGCTACATTGGCAGGGGCTCCTCCTGCATGTTTAGTAAAATGCTCGATATTGGCAAGGGAGCCGCGTTGCTGTGTCGGTGTAAAGTCAATTAATAATTCCCCAATTGTGAAGAGCTTGCCCATTATGAGACCTCCTGTGGTAGCCGCTTTTTCTTCGGAACATAAATCGTATAAAAAATACCAGCAAAAATGAGAAGGATCCCCATCGTTTGCATAAAGCTTGGCATAAAATCAAGCAGTAGCATATCTAGTAAAATGGCGACAACAGGGTCGACGAAAACTAATACGGATACAAGAATGGTAGAAAGACTGCGTATACTATCAAAAAATAAATAGTAAACAAATCCTGTATGAATAAAGCCTGTACCAAGTATATAAAACCAATTGCTTGTCGTTAATCCATCAAACAGCGAGAAGTCGATAAAAGGAAGTAGTATCACGATTCCAACCGTTGTTTGAATATAGGTTAACGCATAGGAGCTAAGCTTCGTAATGGTTTTGCTTGTTAGCATGGTGAGGGCATAAAATACTGCTGACAGTAATGCCCAGACAAAGCCAGATTGCATAAACTCTGATAACGACACAAAATTATTGAGACCAATGATAAAAATACTACCGATAAAGCAAGTGATTGTTGCTACAAGTGCCTGAATGGTCATTTTTTCCTTCAAAAAAACAGCGCCTAAAATTAACACAAATATAGGGGCTAAATTATAGATGGAAATGGCAATTGAAATGGACATTTCTTCAAAAGCTTTAAATAAAAATACCCAGTTTAACACAATAAAGACACCGCAAATAAGTGTTTGGAGAATTTCTTTCTTATCCCAAACTTCTGTTTTATGTCCACCCGTGATGAGCCACATGCCACCTAGAAAGAGGGTTGCGCAAATGCATCTAACAAAGACAAGCTCTGTAGCGGGAACACCAGTATGAACGGTAAAAAAGCCGATGGAACCAAACAGCGCCATGGAGACTGTTAGTTTAATGATTGCTGAGATGTTCATACGAAACCTTCCTTCTATTTTTTATTAAACTATTAAGTAAGAAAACCATCTATTCACGAGTTTGGCCATTGCCATGAATAACATATTTTGTTGATGTTAATGCAGGCAAGCCCATTGGCCCACGGGCATGTAGCTTTTGCGTACTAATGCCGATTTCTGCTCCATAGCCAAATTCAAAGCCGTCCGTGAAGCGGGTAGAGGCATTATGATACACTGCCGCCGCATCGACATTGTTTAAAAACGTCTCGGCAGTTAATTGATCTTCTGTAATGATGGCCTCAGAATGATTCGTCCCAAAGTAATGAATATGCTCAATAGCTTCATAGACATTCTCTACCAATTTAACACTTATTTTTAAGTCAAGGTATTCTGTCGCATAATCATCCTCCGTAGCTGGAAGGGCAGCTTCAAAACGCTGACATACTTGGTCATCACCAATGATCGTTACGCCTGCGTTGTGAAGGGACGTTAAAAGCTGGCCACCGTGTTCCTTAAACCAAGCAGGGTGAATGAGTAAGCTTTCTGCTGCATTACAAACAGAAGGACGCTGTGTTTTAGCATTCAGACAGATTTTTTCTGCTTTTATGTAATCCGCCATTTGATCCACGTAAATGTGACAGTTGCCCGCACCTGTTTCGAGTACAGGGACAGTCGCTTCATTGACAACTAAATCAATCAGCGCTTTGCCACCACGAGGAATAAGTACATCTAAGTACTCTTTTAAATGAAATAGTTCTTTAGCTGTTTCGCGGCTTGTATCCTCAATTAATTGCACAGCATCGGTAGGGATGGATGTTTTAGCAAGGGCGCGATGAATACTTGCGACAAGAGCGATATTTGAATACTTAGCGGAGGAGCTTCCGCGCAAAATGACTGCATTGCCCGTTTTCAGAGAAAGTGTCGCTGCATCGACTGTGACATTTGGTCGAGCCTCATAGATCATACCGATGACACCAAGCGGCACGATTCTTTTTTCAATGCGTAGACCGTTGTCTTTATCAATACGTTCAACAATTGTGCCTACTGGATCGTTTAAGGAGATGAGTAAATGAATGGCATCTGCCATTGCCGCTATACGCTCTTCATTGAGCATGATGCGATCCAACGTAGAAGCAGGCATGCCTTGTTGCTCACCCTGTGCCAAATCCTTGGCATTTTCAGCCATGATGTCATGCTGATCGATTAATAGCTGTTCAGCAATTTTTTTCAGTGCTTCATTTTTTTCGCAGGTCGTTTTAATATTTAACACGTAGCTTGCGGCCTTAGCGCGTTGTCCTTTTTCTTGAATTTCATTTGTCATTTGTCATTCCTCCTTAATTTGTTTGAATTTTCAGCCACTTATCTCGGTGAATCACCTCAATAGGGCATTTCGACAATGTATCTGTCCGTTTTCCCATGGCAGAGATAAGCTCTTGGGAGGAGTACAGCACTTCGCCACGTCCTAATAAGTCCTTCTCACTATAGACTTCTACAACATCACCATTGACAAAATCACCCTCAACACGATAGACGCCAGCAGGTAATAAGCTTTTGCCATTGTCCATTAAAGCTTGTTCAGCGCCACTATCTATAAAAATTTTACCAGAAACTTCCGTAAGTGCAATCCACTGTTTATGATTTGTTAACACGGCAAGCTCATCATGCTCCACATACGTGCCATCACCATGTCCTGTTAAAATATCAACGAGCTTCTGTGCACCATGACCTGTTCCAATAAATACCTTCACTCCTGCACGGAGCGCTGTTCGTGCTGCCAGTAGCTTAGAGGCCATGCCACCCGTGCCAACTTTTGACCCTGTACCATCTGCAAAGCTTAACAGCTCATCCGTAATGGCTGTTAACCGATCAATGCGCTCTGCCTCTGGATTTTTATTGGGATTGGCATTATAAAGGCCATTGATATCAGTTAAAATGATGAGCTGATCTGCATGGACAAGCCCACTTACGAGTGCGGACAGCATATCATTATCACCAAAGGTTAACTCACTAATAGACACAGTATCATTCTCATTAATAATCGGTAGCATTGATCGTTCTAACAATTCCTCGAAAGTGGCATAGGCGTTTTTATAGCATTCTTTTTTAGAAAAATCCGTGCGTGTCAGTAAAATCTGGGCAGGCATGATATCGTAAATACTAAATAAAGCACTATACGTTTGAATGAGTAGGCTCTGCCCTACAGCAGCAGCTGCCTGCTTTCCTTTCACCGTCACAGGACGAGCAGGGTAGCCAAGTTGTTTAAAGCCCGCCGCTACGGCACCTGACGAGACAAGTAAAACTTCATGTCCCAGTTTCTTCAATTCAGCGATTGCCTGTACATGGTCCATTAAGCGAACTTTATCGATTTCACCTTTTGCGTTCGTTAAAGAGCTACTGCCAATTTTAACAACGATCCTTTTTCTCTCCATTTCACTACCTCCATCATTACTGAATCAAAAAAAGCCTTCTCATCCTAAAAATTAGGACGAAAAGACTTGCCTTCCGTGGTACCACCTACATTGAATATCATGCGACATTCCACTTTTCTCATAACGCTAGAGACTGCGCCTAGTTTGGCTAGGACGATTCACGAAGTAGGTTTCATCAGTCTTTCTTGTACAATGCCTTGCAGCCGATGGGCATCGCTCTCTTTTCAAGCAGTGGCTAATTACTGGTCTTCGTTCGTTTTCTCATCTATTGACTAAAGGATGCACTACTTCTATTAGTCTGTCAAGCTGAATGGATAAATTACTTGAAAGTTTTGATAAATTAAGAAAGGGATGCACTAAAATGATGAAGAGGCAACCTAATCGATTATTTAAACCACCAAATCGCGATGAAAAGGGGAAGCATAGCCAACACAATGACAAAGAAGCTCCAAATGACTTGTTTCCCAGAGGACATATTTTTTGGTTTGATGCTCATTTGTTCATAAAGCTGGTTAATGGCTCGTTGCTCTTTCGCATAAAGCATTGCTTGAAATTCTTCATAATCTTGAATATAGCTAGATGGGGCACGTGGACTGAAGCGTAAATTTCGAATGGAATCCGTAATCTCTTTGTCAGCCATCCAATACGTGATGACAGGGGCTAAACCAGCGTTCTGGGTGGCCTTCACCTCAATGTCATGGGATTTCATTTTATAGTACACCTGTCCATGCTCATCCTCATATTGCGAAACAATATCACTTACTGCCATTATCAATCACCTCTTATGGAAGTTATCTATTTTATCATGAGTTTCTACTATTATAATGGATTAGGGAAGAAAAGTATCGCTTGAACGAGCATAATTTGTGAAACGAAAATTCAAAAAAAGTTTTGGATAAAGTCATAAACTTACATCTAGTGTGAACAACGTCATGTAGTATAATGTAAATAGTTTTTTAAAAGAAGTTGAAGGAAGGGAAAGTTTTGGAAATCTCAACGTTATTTGCGTTTTTAGGGGCTGCGATTATTTTAACCATTATGCCAGGGCCCGATAATTTATTTGTGCTTGCCCAAAGTATTACACAGGATAAAAAAGCGGGTATTGCGACATCACTTGGATTATGCACGGGCCTACTTGTTCATATTAGTGCAGCAGTACTCGGTATTTCTGCGATTATTTATCAATCGACTATTATTTTTTCAATCGTTAAATTTGCAGGAGCAGCGTATTTATTATATTTAGCTTGGCAATCTTTTCGTGCTAAGGGAGACCCTTTTACCTTGCAACAGCAAAATACGCAAGCTTATATTAAATTATATAAAAAAGGAATATTAATGAATATTTTAAATCCTAAAGTATCGTTATTTTTCCTAGCGCTGTTACCACAGTTTGTCAATCCATCGCAAGGACATGTGGCGTTTCAAATGCTTATTTTGGGTATTGTATTTTTAATACAAGCACTTGTATTATTTTCATTGTTTAGTATATTTGCAGGGAAAGTTAGACAAGTCATTATTGGGAAACCTGCGATTGCTAAGCGATTGAATACGGTTCAAGGTATCTTATTTACATTTATTGGAATACAAATTGCTATCAGCAAACAGTAGGGAGGAATGGACATGGCTATTTTACATATTACCTTTAGCTTAGCAACACAGGGTTCTATGAAACTTGCAATTCGTCAACATCGTTTGCAGCGAAATGAATCAGTTCTAAGTGTCCATGACGATCTCTCGATTGGACCTCTTCAAAACTTTGACGAACGTAAAACTTGGTTAGCCACGCATATTTTGGATGAAGATGACCAGCAATTGTACGATGATATGTATGAAAACTGGAAGAAGAAAATCGCCAATTTACCCTGCGATGTGGATGTATGGATTTGGTATAGTCACAACACCCATGAACAAATTGGACTGCGCTATGTAATGAGTGAGTTAATTCATAAATGCAGTATGGTGTATGGCATTGATGCAACAGAGGCAATGAAGAGTATTCAACCCAATATGGACATTCGCCATACAGGAGAACTTTCCTCAGAAATGCTAATGAAGCTCCGCCCTAGTGCCAAACGATTCTCTGTGCAAGAATGTCAGCAACTCGCTAAGGAATGGGCACACATCATAGAACAGCCAGGTACACTACGCCTGTGGAAAAATGAACGATTGCATCATGTAGAGGAAGATGCAATGGATGCCTACATTATCGCCAGTGCAAAAAATTTGCATATACAGCACAATGAAGAGTGGCTAATGCCCACGCATATTTTGGCACAGACATTTGAAACATTTGTCCATTATGTAGGAAATGACTTTGTAGAGTATCGCTTGCTAACGCTCGTTGAACAAGGCGTATTTGCAATGAAAGGCGATACATCGGATATTTTTTCCTATCAGGTTAAATTACTTTAATACATTTAAATGAATGAACAATAAAAAATCAGGCGAACAAAGCCTGATTTTTTATTGTTCCAAATGCAAGAAGTTGTTGGTTCAAGTTGGGGTGTACGGCTATTAATTAAACCGTTTTCATGTTGATAGCACTTTTCATATTCAGCTTTCATCAACAAACTTTGACAAGCCAAGCCATTTTCATGATAAATCTCTTTATCAATACTTAATATTATACTTCTATTTGAGTTGGTATAATGAGGCTCTTTATTAACAATGGATAATTTTTCTTCATCTAGCCATTTCATCGAGAATTGACTTTTTGCCTCTGCATAATAGACGATTTTGTTTGTGTGAGCTTTATTATTTAAAATTTCTACCCATACATGAACACCACCACTTGGACCTGCACCACCATATGGTTCATAATAAGCGTGCGCTGTATATTTTCCTGTAGGAGATGACACAGATTCGGGCACCTTTTGCGTATTTTTTTTATCTAAAGTACTAAACGTAAAAAAATATTGGATATACATAAATATTCCCAAAAACAGGACTAAACCTGTCAATAGTACTGTTAATGTTTTTTTAGGGAAGTTTTTCTGTTTAAAAAAGAAAATCATTAATTTGATAACAAAAATGAACAATACGATCAAGGTAAATAAAAATACAAAAAAACCTAATGTATTAAGTAATAAATTCAAATTATTACCTCCCTAGTATGGTGAAACAGTGCCTTTTAGAAAATAAAGCGAGTAACATGGACATCTAGATGATGTTGTCACTCGCTCTTTCTATTTATTGTCATAAAAATCGAAAACAAATTGTTTAAACTGACGTGCAGATGGTGGTAAATAACGATTTTCTATCCAGGCCATGCCGATAATGCGTTCACATACCATATCCTCAACATGGATTTTAACGATTTTTTTCGGGTTTAAATCCTCATCATCTGGTAGCAAGGAAACGCCAAGCCCCGCACCAACAAATCCAGCGATGGTCGATACTTCGTCACCTTCATAAGAAATTTTAGGCTTTATGCCCGCAGCATTTAATAAGCGATCAGCAGAGCGGCGAAGTGCATAGCCCTTTTTCATTAAGACAAAACTTTCATGCTCCAATTCTTTCATTTTGATGCTTTTACGATCAGCAAGCGGATGGTCAATCGGGACCATTATAAAGAGCTCATCTCGCCATAATTCCTTCCAGCAAACTGGCGGCTCTGTATCAATCGCAGCTAGTAGGCACAGGTCTAACTCACCCGCCAGCAATTGTTTTAACTGTGAATGGGAGTAGTTTTGTGTGAAATGAAAACGGATATGGGGGTGTTTTTGACGGAAAGCGCGAATCAAGTCCGGTACAATACTCGTTCCAAGTGTATGTAAAAAACCGAGTGATACTTCTCCAAGCTCTGGATTATTCAGCTCTTGTAATTCTAAAACAGCCTTTTCATATTCTTTACGCATTCGCTGTACACGATATAAAAACAGTTCTCCATATCGGTTTAGCATAATCGAGCGCCCTTGTCTATCGAAAAGCGGTACACCTAATTCTTCCTCCAGCTTTGAAATTGAACGACTAAGTGCTGGCTGTGAAATCGCTAATGCTTCGGCAGCCCGTGTCATATGCTCTAACTTTGCAACGGTTACAAAATATTCTAATTGTTGCCACTCCATTTTTTCACCTCTTTTCTCGTTATTTTTAAGTTATCTGCATTATAACGGGAAACAGACGGGAAGTATAGGGAGCAAAAAAATTTTAAAAGGACGTTGCAATTATTTAGCAGAATGGAAAAGTTAAGTAGCTGAAAGTGTGATAGTACAGCCGTTAAGTTGACATCATTCATGCACAATACACATTGATTTGATAAAAACTATAAATTGTACATTATGAATAAAGGGTGATAAGATAGACACATAAAATACACAATTATCAATTTCCGTGAAGGGGATATCATAAAATGAAGTTAACAAAGCCACAACCTCTAACAATCGAGGGAGGCAATAAAGCCGTACTATTACTGCATGGATTCACAGGTAGCACAAAAGATGTGAAAAAGCTAGGAGAATTTTTATCTCAACGCGGTTATACTGTGCATGCACCTATCTATAGTGGGCATGGTGTAGAACCAGAAGCATTATTAGAAACAAAACCAGAAGACTGGTGGAACGATGTAGTAGAAGGATATAACTTCCTACAAGAGAAAGGCTATGAAGAAATCGCTGTAGTTGGGATTTCACTTGGTGGCGTCTTTTCATTAAAAGTGGCAGAGACATTCCCTGTAAAAGCATGTGTAGCGATGTGTGCACCGATTACACGTGATAATTCAAAAGGCTTATTCACACGTCTGTACCACTATGCTCGTTTATATAAACACTTTGAAAATAAATCAAAAGATCAAATTATTTCAGAATTACATGAATTACGTATTTCACCAAAAGATTCATTGGATGGCGTAACACGTTTAACAACGGAAACGCGCGAAGAATTATCAACAATCAAAGCACCAACACTTGTGTTACAAGGTTCATTAGATGATGACCTCTACCAAGAAAGTGCACCTTTTATTTTAAATACGGTAGAAACAGATGACAAAGAAATCATTTGGTATGAAAATTCTGGTCACATTATTACATTAGATAAAGAACGCGATAAAGTGTATGAAGATGTTTACAAATTTTTAGATCATATTGAATGGTCAGTTGCAAACTAAGGAGGGGGCTGTCAGTAGGCAGCTCTTTTTTTGTTGAATCTCTCTGGATAAACGAAAAAACTATTGTAATTATAATAAATGCTTGATAACATGATGAAATTGTAGTGAAAAATCATTCGATTAAAATAATTTGCTATAGTTTAAAACTTCTAAGGAGCACATCAATTATGCAACAAAAAATACCTTTTTCAACTTACGCAGTCATTGGAACAATGTTATTTGGACTGTATTTTGGAGCAGGGAACCTCATTTTTCCTATTCAAATGGGTCAATTTGCTGGGACTAATTTTTGGTTTGGATTAATCGGATTTTTAGTGACTGCTATCGGCTTACCATTCCTCGGAATTTTGGCGATTGGCTTATCAGGTAGTAATGGTTTACGAGATCTAGCCAATCGTGTTCATCCTCTATTTGGCATCATCTTTTCATTGGCCTTGTACTTAACAATCGGACCATTCTTTGCCATCCCACGTACAGCAACTGTACCATTTGTAGTAGGGTTTGAGCCATATATTCAAGCACAGCATGCAACACTGCTACTAGCTGTATTTAGCTTTATATTTTTTGCTATTGTCTACTATTTTTCTTTAAATCCAGCGAAAATAATGGATTATATCGGTAAATATTTAACGCCTGCATTTTTAGTTGTTTTATTTATTTTAATTATTACAAGCATTACGAAGCCAATGGGCCATTTCCAGCAGCCAATCGGTGCATATATGGATGCTGCCTTTATGACAGGCTTTAAAGAAGGCTATAATACGATGGACGCCCTTGCCTCACTAGCCTTCGGGATTGTTGTCATTAATGCTATTAAAAGTGCAGGGATTACAGATCGTAAGGAAATTGCCAAGGCTACATGGACATCAGGTATTTTTGCGATGGCTTTAATGACGCTGATTTATGGTCTCATAACATATATGGGCGCTTCCAGTATTAATGCTGTCGGGACTTTTGATAATGGTGGTTTAATCTTTGCGGCAGTGGCCGATCATTATTTCGGCTCATTTGGAGCTATTTTATTGGCGGTCATCATCGTGCTCGCTTGCTTAAAAACAAGTATCGGCTTAATTACATCTTGTAGTGAGTTTTTCCATGAGGTATTTCCAAAAATTAGTTACAAATGGTTTGTGTTTCTGTTGTGTGCTGTATCCTTTACGATTGCGAATTTTGGTTTAAACAATATTATCAAATATGCTATTCCAGTTTTAATGTTCTTATATCCATTAGCAATCGTCCTAATCTTGCTCGCTCTAAGCTCATCCTTCTTTAAGAATAAGCAAACAGTGTATGCCATAGCGATGATATTTACATTTTTCATTAGCCTGATTGACGGCTATAAAGCGCTGGTAGAAAGTGTGCCAGATGCGAAGTTAGGTATATTGGATGCAGTAGAGAAATACTATTCTGCGATGCTACCTTTTTATGATATTGGCTTAGGATGGATACTGCCAGCGTTAATAGGGGCAGTAATTGGAAGCATGATTCCGTCTCGAAAAGTTATATAATGAAAGAAACACGCACAGAAAATGTCTCTGTGCGTGTTTTTTAATGGATTAGTAAGCTGTCCAGCCACCATCCACGGCAATCACTTGTCCATTCACAAAGCTTGCTTCGTCTGAGCCTAGGAAAATAGCTAATTGAGCGATTTCTTCTGGCTGACCAGCACGCGGATTAATGGATAGACCAAGTGCTTGGCGTGCAGCACCCGTTTGACTCATATTTGTCATAGAAGAGGCGATATTGGTCATCACTGCTCCTGGCGCAATACCATTACAGCGAATATTTTTATCCGCATACATAAACGCAGTATTTTTTGTTAAACCAACAACGGCATGTTTGGAAGCTGTATAAGCCGCTCCTGCACGTGCCCCATATAAGCCACCAGCAGAAATATTATTGACAAAGACACCGTGTCCTTGTGCAAGGAAAATTTCTGTTGCCATACGCATAGAACGCATAACGGCTGTTGTATTCACTGCAAATACTTTTTCCCATCGTTCATCAGAAATTTCCCCAACTGGCTCCATACCATCCATAATACCCGCGTTGTTGACTAAAATATCTAATTGACCATAATTCGTTTTCGTTTCATCAAATAAACGTTGTAAGTCTTCTGTTGATGCGACATTTGTTTGAATGGCAAATGCTGTCCCTCCAGCCGCTTGAATACCATCCACAACCCCTTGAGCACCCTCTAAATTTAAGTCTGAAACGACAACCTTAGCGCCTTCTTTTGCATAGCCTTCTGCAATAGCTTTCCCCATACCTGAAGCTGCACCTGTCACAATGGCTACTTTACCTTCTAATCTCATCTCAAAGACCTCCTCATGGTAATTTCATTAGTTATTGAACATCTGTTCATTAAAATCATATAATAAAGTTGAAAGCGATTTCAATATGCAAAAAAACGGGAAGTGTTGAGTATTCAACACTTTTGGACAAACTGTTTAATAAGGAGCTGAAAAAATTGCGTACAACGGATTTACGAATTATTAAAACGAAGCAAGCTCTCCACGATGCCTTATTGACCTTGCTGAGCCAAAAACCTTTGGAGCAAATATCCATTGCAGAAATTTGTAGAGAAGCAAAGGTCAATCGGGGCACGTTCTATTTACACTACGAACAAAAAGAGGGGCTCTTTGAAGAATACTTTCAGGAGATTATGGAGGATTTATATCAATCCTATGAAGAACCCTATCGTGCCGTCACCACCCTGGACACCAATCAATTAGATCCCAATACAATCCGTATTTTTCATCATATTGAACGCTTTAAAATGTTTTACCGGATCGTCTTTTCTAAAAATGTTCCGCTGACCTACTATTACATGCTCTTTGATGGCATTTATTCCTTGCTAAAACGAGATATTACCACACATCGCATGCATCAAATGGAGGATCATATTTCGATTGACTATTATAGCGCCTATCAAGCAAACGCCATCATCGGTCTCATCATCCAATGGTATCGCGGCGATTTCAGCGATAGTGTGACCATGTTAAATCAGCAGCTAGCAGCTATTTTGAAGAATGTGAGAAGTGGGGGATAGCACGCTTGAAGTGAAGGATAGAGTGAGAATCGGTGGATAGAACGCTCGATTTGAAGGATAGAACAGGAAAAGTAGTGGATAGCACGCTTGAAGTGAAGGATAGAGTAAGAAGTAGTGGATAGAACGCTCAAATTGAAGGATAGAACAGGAAAAGTAGAGGATAGCCCGCTTGAAGTGAAGGATAGAGTAAGAAGTAGTGGATAGAACGCCAGAATTGAAGGATAGAACAGAGAAAGTAGCGGATAGCCCGCGCAAATTGAAGGATAAAACAGAAAAAGTAGCGGATAACCCATCCAAAGAGAAGGTCTACATCAACTTGTAGACCTTCTCTTTTCTATCAAATTATCGAACGGGGGCAGGCTTGAATGTGACGATCAACGTAGCAATGGCTAGTGTTACGAAGATGATGATGCCTAAGGAGCTACTGTTTTGCAGGAGATTATCGGTACTACCACCAAAGATGATGGTGTAGTAGCCGTCTGCTCCATAAGTAGCTGGTAGCATAGCAGCGACCTGCTTGTATCCTTCAGATAGCATGGTTTTTGGTACAAGGACGCCTGATGTTACTAATTGGAGTGAGAGGGCACAAATATTAAATACCATCCCTAAATTCCCAAAGGCGATGACAAATACTTGGGCCAAGCTAAGGAAAGCGAGATACATCACAGCTTGAAAGAAATATATCGACAGCAGGCTTTCCTGGCTAGCAATATCAAAAAGGTGCATCAGCCCAATTGTTAGCAATGGCAATGTAAAGGCTACGCCCACATTGAGTAGCTGTCGTGCGAGGAATAATTGCCATTTTGATAGGCTTTCTTGAACGAGCTGTGCTGCTTGCTGGTGTTGCATAATCATGACCATCGCGCCCACAAAGGAGGAGATGATGACCATAAGTGGCACAAAGTTTGCGGCAAATCCTTTCACATCATTGGTTTTAACAATGGTTCCGTCGACGGCATGGGCTTTGACATTCATTACAGTCGTTTTGACAGAAGTGGTAATTTGTTGGGCAGTTTGTTGCTCGAAGGGAAGCTGAGCAAATTGTTGAGCAAAGGCCTCAACTGCTTGATTTTGTTGCATTGGATAAAGGGTTTGATTGATCTCTTCTGTTAATTGCTTTGCTACGCCCTCCATCATATTTTTCGCTACACTTGCATTGGCTTGATTAATCGCATAAATAATTTCTGCCTCTTTCCCTGCTTGTATTTGATTTGTAAAATCAGTGGGAATTTGCATAATCATATTAATTTGACGTTCGTTTAATGCACTCTCTGCTTCCTTCATTGATGAATAGTCCTCCATTGAAAAGGGGATGGAGCCTTTGATGTTCTGTGCTACCTGTTGCCCCATTGCGGTATCTTCCACAACAAGGCCAATGCTTAACTGTTCCGCTCTTTCATTGACACCATCATAGGCAGTCATCCAAATCGTAAAGAAGATTAATTGAAAGGCAATGGTTGCAATAATGCCGATATAGGTTTCACGAACTCGCAATAATGCTTGTAAACCTGTCATATTTTATTCCTCCTAATTAAGTAAGTACTTACTTGCATTGATTAGAAAAATTTTTTCTAGGAAACGAGTCCCCTAGAAAAAATAGCAACACTAGTTTGCAAAAGTTCTTCAGTTGGTAGGTCAGACACGATTGTTCCAAGTTGAGCACGTGACATAAAATGACCAAAGTTCAAAGCAATTAGCGATAACGCTGCTGCTTCAAAATCAACTTCTCTTATTTTTCCTTGCTGATGCATCTCTTGAAAGTAGTGAATGAGCTCCTTTTTGATGAGGAGTGGGAGATTGGCGATTTCCTCACTAATTTCAGGAAACTGAATGGATTCCTTAAAGCCAATCATGACAAAATCTTTAATCGACATTAAAAAATGAAAATGCTTCAATGAGAAATTTAATAAATCCTTTTCTAATTCCCACGTTACATTTTGATTGATCTCCTGCTGTAGAAGAGGATAATAAGAAAATTGCTCAATGATGGCTTTTAATAAACCGCGTTTGTTGCCAAAATGACGGAAAAGAGTGACCTCATTGACACCTGCTAATTCTGCAATGGTTTTGGTAGTTGCAGCTGTATAGCCTTTTTCACTAATCAATTGTAGAGCAGCTTCGATAATTCGTTGTGCAGTTCCTTTCGTTGTCAAAAATATACTTCCTTCCATGCAAGTAATTACTTACATCTTAGCATAGTGTACGATGAACTGCAACATCACAAATGAGCGTTGACAATTATATCGACTGCTGATATATTTTAAATGTATCGACTGACGATATATTGATAGGCGATATAGAGGAGGATTTGAATGACACAGGAGCATCCGCCATTAACAGAAGGCGTTTATTATATTTTATTAGCATTATATGAGGCGAGGCATGGCTATGGCATTATGCAATTGGTGGAGGAAATGAGCAATGGGCGAGTGCGTTTAGGGGCAGGTACCATATATGGCGCAATTAAAACATTGTTGGAACGAGGCTGGATAGAGGCACTCGATGAGGATGGCAGAAAGAAAGAATATATGATTACCGAAACTGGAAAAACAATGGTTGAATATGAAATTTTGAGATTAAGGGAACTTTTTGACAATGGTATCCGTATAACGAGAGGAGTTGAATAATATGCATAAATATCGATTGATGATTAATCCCTATGCAATAGAGAAGTGGGTCAATGACATGGGTTGTCAGGGCTGGCATTTGAAAAAATTCACATGGATTCGCTTTACGTTTGAACGTGGAGAACCAAATAGCTATATTTATCGCCATGATGAATTAGAGCGGTTCGGTACGCACTATGAAGCGGATTATCTCGAATTTCTCAAATCCTCTGGCATTGAGCAAGTAGATCGCTCTGGCAATTTTGTGTTTTTTAGAAAAGCAGCACAGGAAGGTCCATTTGAGCTGTATACAGATAAAAAAACGAAGATTGGTAACCTATCAAAAAAGATGATGATCCTGCTTTCTCTTATTCTTCTTAATTTGTTCTTTGGTCTCATCGGTTTAATTGGTGATTTTTCGGAGCAAACAACAGACTGGGTAGGATTTGCGTTAAATACGCTGAATCTTGTGGTTGTTGTATTATTCGCCCTCCCATTCTATAAGCTTATGCGTATACGTAATCGATTAAAGAGAGAATTAAATGTATTTTCGGATTAACGAAGCGTCTATTATTTTCCGGGAAATCAGAAAATAATGAAAAAGGAAGCGTACTTTATAGTTGGGGTGATGCAAATGAAAAAAAGAGTGTATCGTTTTTTTATGGATTTCGAAAAGGAAGAACGATGGGTCAATGACATGGCAGATCGGGGGTGGAATCTGAAAAAAACAGTCGTAGGTTACTTTGTTTTTGAACAAGGCACACCAGGACAATATATTTATCGGAATGAATTTGTTAATAGAAAATCGAAGGATTATTTTGAGTTTCTAGACGCTATGAATATCGAATGTGTGTCCAAGTTCGGTGGATGGGCCTATTATCGAAAACCAAAATCAGAGGGACCTTTTGAGATATTTACGGATGCTTCCTCGAAAATTAACTATATTAAATCAATGAATCGCATTTTTATCACAGTGTTACTGTTAAATTTAATCATGGGTATTTATAATCTATCGCTAGGTTTACGAGAATCTGCTGTAGGACCTATAAACACGAGTGTAGGGTGTATGAATTTGATCGTAGCCTTACTGCTATTCATTCCTATAGTAAAAAATGAAAATCGTAAAAAAGGCTTGAAACAAGACTTACATATATTTGAAGGATAAGGAGGATGACAACATGACGTTACAGTTACAGCATGTTACAAAGAAGTACAAGGATTTTACAGCTGTGGATGATTTAAATTTTACCATTGAAAAGGGTGAAATTTTTGGTCTAATTGGTCAAAACGGTGCAGGGAAAACGACGACATTCCGAATGATTTTAGATTTACAGGAAACAACGGCGGGGACGATTACTTGGGATGGCCAGCCAGTCAATGCCATTAACCGAGATGTCCTTGGTTATTTACCTGAGGAGCGTGGTATTTTCCCGACGATGAAGGTGGAGGAGCAGCTTTACTTTTTTGGCGAGCTACGTGGCATGAAACGGGCAGAGCTGAAAAAGGAAATTGATTTTTGGATTCAACGATTTGAATTAGAAGAAAAACGTAAGGATAAGGCAGAAACACTGTCAAAGGGGAATCAGCAAAAGGTACAGCTGATTGCAAGCTTCATCCATAAACCAGCGTTTTTAATTTTAGATGAACCATTCAGTGGGCTAGATCCAGTCAATAAAGATTTACTAAAGGATGCGATTCTACTATTGAAAAAGCAGGGCACAACCATTTTGTTCTCCAGTCACCAAATGGACAATGTCGAGGAGCTTTGTGATCATTTGTGCTTATTAAAACGAGGTATTTCTTTATTTTCTGGAAGCTTACTAGATTTAAAGAAACAATATGGTAAAACAAAACTTGCTGTTCGTACGGATTGGTCAACGACACAGTTATTGGCACTAGAGGGTGTTAAGGATGTGCGCGTAGAGAAGGAGCAAACGGTGCTTACATTAGCAGACGAAAGCTTTGCCCAAAGTATTTTTGAGCAACTGTCCAATGGGAAGTATATTGAAAAATTCAGCTTAGATTATTTATCGTTAGATGAAATCTTTAAAGATAAGGTAGGTGGCCATGTTGTCGAAGTTTAGTTTATTAATGAAGCAATTATACAAAGCTAAAATTAAATCAAAATCCTTTATTTTAATGACATGTTTATATGTCCTTGTCATGTCTGTGGCTGTCTTCTGGTCAGAAATTAAGGAGCTATTCACAGGCGATGATGAAGCACAGCAAATCGCGATTATCAATGAAACCTCTGCCGATTTAAGTGGTATTTTTGTCTCGAATGGAGACATGGCCTTTATTCAGGATGAACAAGATGTTTCGGCCCTCGAAAAAAGAGTGAAGGACGGCAAGCTCGATGCTATTGTGACGATTAACGATCAAAATGGTCAGTTACATGCGGAAATTGCTACGTTCACACCACTAAAATTGAATGATCAATCTACATTATCATCCTTATTACAGTATGCAGGTCAGCATTATGCTGTACAGCAACTATCGTTATCGCCTGAGCAAGCAGCACAAATCATGGCGGCTCAAACAACGATTTCAACGAAAAACTTAAATGAGGAATCAGCAGGTGGAAAAAGTGAGGAAGAAAAGCAATCAGGGCTAGTGGTTTCCTATGCGGTTGGGATTTTAATCTATTTCTTTATTTCTACATTCCTATCGATGATTACAACTGAAATTGCCTCTGAAAAAGGCTCACGAGCAATGGAAATGCTTTTAGTAAGTGTCAAACCAGCGACACATTTTAAAGCAAAAATTGCAGGCGTTTTATTGCTCGCTTTAACACAGATGGGCATTATTGCAGTAGTGTTCCTTATCTATGCGAAGTTTATCAAAGGCGGAATGGTTTGGGATGCGGCGGCTAGTATTGTCAAGGAATTGTCTGTTGGCTATGTCATCTATGCCATCGTATTCCTACTGTTAACGGTTATCTTGTATCTCATCATTGGCGCATTATTTGGCTCTTTAGTATCGAAAGTAGAGGAAGCGGGTCAAGTATTAATGCCTGCTATGATTATTACAATGATCGGCTTCTATGTTATGCTGACAGGTATGGGTAATCCAGATACAATTATCATTAAAATCTTCTCTTATATCCCACTAACTTCTGGTATGATCATGCCAATGCGTATTGGCGCTACAGATATTGGTGGCATTGTCCCATTACTTTCATTAGGAATTTTAGTCGCAACGATTATCGTCGTATACCTATTTAGTTTATCGTTCTATAAACGTAGTGTATTGACATATAGCTCTGGCGGCGTCATTCAAAAAATTAAAACGGTATTAAAGGTAACAACATAACACTAGGGCAGCTACATCATGATGTAGCTGCTTTTTTGGTCACAAGAAGCCATAGTTAGCAAACAATGTAAAGGAATTTACGGAATTAGTCGAATTTTGCATAGAAAGAAGCTATAATTTAACAAAGGGGTGAGACCATGTTAGCTAAATCAGAGGTGGAAGCGCTCCTTGCCCTCCCACCAAATCAACGTTTAGCAACACCTGAGGAAAAAGCGCAGTTCTTTCAAAAACTTCAGCAGCTTTGTCCCATGAATAATGAAATAGAAGAAATTCTCCACCATCGTACTGAGATGGACATTTTTGTTGATAATACTCACCCTAACCAATACAGCGTGCAATATAAGCTTCACCAGAATGGCTATCGTATAGCAGACTCATATTTTTTCATACTATAGAAAATGAAACTTTTTTACATGGTAATCGTAAGTATTTAGTAGAGATAAATTGCAGGGGGTAAAACGTATGTCTGAATTCAACAATGATCTTTTAAAATCCAAGGACCCATTCGCTTCAGAAAATCCTTTATTACAGCCAAATCCACTTTTACAGCAGGCGCCTGAGCAAAAGCCGGTACTTGTATCTGAGCAGGAGCTATCACAAATCGCTCAAAATCAGCTGATGCTAAAGCAAGATCCAGAGGTTCATACACTTGCACAAAAAATTGATGTCAAAGATCAAATTGCCATGCTAGAGCTTGGTAAAGAAACAGCAAGTGGCATTTCTACCTTTTCAGATAAAATGCTCGCAACGATGAAAGCTAGTAAGCTGGAAGAATCGAGTGTGCTATTAAATAACCTGAATAAAATTATGGATAAATTCGATCCACAGGATTTTGCGGAAGAGAAAAAGGGCGGTTTCATCTCCAAGCTCTTTAACAAAGGAAAAGAGCAATTGGAAAGGTTCTTATCTAAGTATGACAGCATGAATAAAGAAGTGGATGTCATTTACCGTGAAATCCAAAAATACGAAGGGGAAATGAAGCGTAATACCATTGATCTGGAAAATCTGTATGATCAAAACTTAAATTACTTCCAATCATTAAGTAAATTTGTTGCTGCGATTGAAGTAAAAACAGAAGAGGTTCGCGCATCATTACCTGCACTTGAGCAAAAAGCACAAACAGGTGATCAACTGGCAGCCATGGAATATGAAACAATGCTTCGCGCTGTGGAATTATTAGAGCAACGTCGCTATGATTTGGAAATGGCACAACAAGTATCCTTCCAATCAGCACCACAAATTCGCTTAATGCAGCAAGGGAACAATCATTTGATTGCCAAGATTAATTCTGCCTTTGTCACAACGATTCCGATCTTTAAGCAAGGGCTGATCCACGCAGTCACATTGAAGCGTCAAAAGCTGATTTCGGATTCTATGGTGGAACTGGACCGCCGTACGAACGAAATGCTTGTCCGTAATGCTGAAAATATTAGTAAGAACAGTGTGAATATCGCACGTCAAGCTGGTAGCCCAAGCATTAAAATCGAAACGATTGAAACAACGTGGCAAACAATTATGGCTGGTATTCAAGAAACGAAGCAAATTCAAGCAGAAACAGCAAGAAACCGTGAAGAAGGTCGTAAACGTATTGAACGTTTGCAGTTGGAATATGAAAAACTGAAAAAAATGTAAGGCCCAAGCTTCTTGCAGCTATTGTTGCAAGAGGCTTTTTATATGGAATGTGTAGTCAGGTAGAGAGGCTCTTTCCAAGGGTTTGCCATAATATTCGCTAAGATGGAAATGTTCTTTGACAAAAAGCAAAATAGTGATTATGATAAAGTTAAATGAGAATGATTATCAAATGAAGAAGGAAGCGGAAAGATGCGAAACAAAGCAATTCGATATCATGTATTTTTTCGTGGAGGAGAGAAAAATAAATGGCGAATAAAATAAAGCCCTCTACATTATCGTATGAGCCTTTTAAAGACGGAACGCTTGCTCTATACACGACAGATAGCTTAATGATTGTGCCGCAAAGCCGCTATTTAGAGCTGCTGCATACGGAAGAGTTATATAATGCGATGAATAGAGATTTAGATAACAAGCAAAATGGGTTAGAACGAGAACGAAAAATGCTAAAAATGCAAAATGCACAGCTAACAGAAGAGCTGCAAAAGTTCAAGCAGCAAAACACAGTTTTACAGAAAAAGGTAACAGAATATAATTGTGTGGTGGAGGAAATGAAGGTGCTCCGCCAACAAAATACGGATCTTCTCATTGAACTAAGTAAATATACAGCGATGTCAAGAGAGTCATTGACGGGGCCTTTGAAGTCGATGATTCGAGATATGCGTGAGCAAGGGGTTGGGATTAAAGAAATCCATATTCGCATCAAGCGCCAAATCAATCCCGAGATTAGCTATAGTACTGTACGCAAGTATATTTCTGAGCTAGAGTCGGAACAGAAAGGTTAACAGCTTTTAAAGGGCACTAGAAATTTGGCATTTACAGCAGCCACTCAAAGTCCTATAATGAGTCTATTCTTTAACTAGTTTAAGATTATAGGAAATCGTTTATCGATTTCAATCAGAGTAGGAGCGTTAGTGTCCATGTCAAATGAGAAAAAAGGGGTTTTGGCTGCCTTTTTTGCCTATGCCTTTTGGGGAGCATTCCCTCTATATTGGAAACTACTTGAGCATGTACCAAGTATGGAGATTTTATTATCCCGTGTCATTTGGTCCTTTGTCTTTACGGTACTTGCAGTTATCGTATTTCGAATGCGTCAGGATCTCGTAGCAGATCTAAAATATTTATGGTCACATCAAAAGCAGTTCTGGCAGCTTGCAGGTGCGTCCTTTGTCATTTCAATGAACTGGTATTTGTATATTTGGGCAGTGACACATAATCATCTCATTGAAACGAGCTTAGGTTATTATATTAATCCGCTCTTGTCTGTTATTTTTGGGGTAATTTTCTTTAAAGAATCGCTCAGTCGTGCACAATGGGTAGCGACAGGAATTGCATTTATTGCGGTGATTATTTTAACAATCAATTACGGCTCAGTACCTTGGGTAGCTTTATTGATTGCGCTATCTTTCGCTATTTATGGTGTGCTGAAAAAGAAAATTACACTGGATGCTACAAGAGGGTTAGCCATTGAAACGTTATTGATTTTACCCTTTGCATTAGGCTATTATGTGTATCTGTTTACTACCCATCAAGCCCTGTTTTTACATGTCGATGTTAAAACAGATATCTTAATGATCTTCAGTGGTTTAGTAACAGCCGTCCCGCTTATTTTATTTGCGAAGGGGGCACAAAATATTCCTTTATATTTACTAGGGTTTATCCAATATGTGTCGCCAACCATTGTCTTGATTTTAGGTATCGTGCTATACAAAGAGCCATTTAGTCAAGTTGAGCTCCTTGCATTCAGCATTATTTGGGCGGCATTACTCTTATTCTCTGGTTCCAAAATTATCGAGACAAGAAAAGCCCATCATAAATCAGTTTCGTAAAAGACTTGTAGATTTTTCTACAGGTCTTTTTTATGTCATTTTTCCCTCTTCGTTTAGTACGATTTGCATGCTACTCTATTGGAGATATGAATAAAGAGGTGTAATAAGTTGGAACATATTTTACTAGCCATTTTGGACTGGCTTTTATAGCCTTTGGGATGAGACATAATGCGAGCGTACATAAAGATGAGGGATTGGGCTCTAGCGGCTCTTTCATTTGGGATTTATTTACCCTAGTATTTGATAGAATGCCCTATTGGTACACAAAAATGTTTTATTTTTTTATCGGATTGAGCTGTTGGATTGCCTGCTATTTTGTTTAATCGTCTCCGATAGATCGATAAAATTCATCCACTAATATGGTGAAAAATATAGGTAGCTTGTTGAATTGTCTGGTTGAGATGGAGTGACTGTTTGAAAACTATCATAATCGCTAGAGCGAATGGTAGAACGAATACGATGGATGCTGGATTTTTCAGCTCATGCTTTTGCTTTCTAAAGAAGAGCCAACAAATAATGGCAGCAATTAAGACGATGATGAGAATAATGAGGCTAACAATGAGTGTAGAGTGCAACTCATTCACGGCTTCTCTATATTGCGCTAATAACCCCGCATTGTCTGGACTCTCCACAATGACTTTTTGGCTGTCTTTATGGGCAATATCCCACTTAAAGTGATCATTCTCCTGTAAGACTACATAATGAAAGCCCATTGCATTTCTTTCACCAATCACAGTGGAAGTGACAGAGGTTGTAGGGATTATTAAAATAAAGAAGAAAAGAAAGGTGAATAGGTAATGGATAATTCTTTGTTGCATTTAGGTACTCCCTCCAAATAAAGTCTTATTGATAAATTCGACAGAAATAGGAGAAAACCTTTTGAAGCATTGGCACCTTTACTTTCAAACCGGCATATAGTAAAATGTCAATAATTAGATAACAATGATCAATTAATGAGAGGTGCTTTTTTGTGAGTGCGGTAGGTTCTAACTAGGTAAAAATTGAATGAAATAGTGGCAATGACGACAGCCGGGGATTTATGTTATGGACACCCCTTATTTTGTCATGGACCTATTTCAACAACCTATGTAGATACCTACAATACTTTATCAAGCGTGGCATACAGGATAGAAACTTCAATTAGATGAAGTTTTATTTGTGATGCCGGGAAAATGCGCCTTTTAAAGATAGAGCTGTGGGGATTCCTCACAGCTTTTTTATGTTGTTTAAACCATCATTGCTATCTAATATTGGGTAGGTATCTTCATGTATGATAAAACATTACAATGAGGAGCATAACAAATGAATAAAACTACGCTTGAAAAATTACAATATCATGAATTAAAGGACATCGTTAAATCCTACTGTGTCAGCGGGTTAGGAAAACAGCTTTTAGATAAATTAATGCCAAGCTCAAACTTAGCAGTGGTAAAAAATCGATTGAATGAAACAACAGAAGCTCGTGCTATATTGGATGCAGAGGGGCATGTTCCGTTTTTAGGGGTATCGAATATTGAGCATATCATGACGAAGCTTGAAAAGGGGATGATTCTTGACCCCAGTGAGCTAGTGAGTATCTCCGATTTTTTACGAGGCTGTCGCAACATCAAAAAATTTATGTTAGATAAGGAATTTTTTGCGCCCGTTCTTTCTTCTTACGCTCATTCTATGGCTGAATTGAAGAGCGTGGAGGAGGAGATTAATTTTGCGATCAAAGCCAATCGTGTAGATTCGGCTGCTAGTCGTGAATTAAAGCGTATTCGTCATCATATGGAAACGACAGAGGAAAAATTGAAAGAGCGCTTAACGAAATTTTTGAATAACAGTGCCAATAAACCGTATATTCAGGAATTCTTTATCAGTCAAAAGGATGATCGCTATACGATTCCGATTAAGGCAACCTATAAAAATCATGTACAGGGAACAGTAGTGGAAATATCCTCAAAAGGGGCAACCGTTTTTATGGAGCCGAGTGTTGTGGCTAAATTAAATGTAGAATTGGCTACCTTAAAGGCTGAGGAAGCGGTGGAGGAATATCAGATTTTAGCGACTTTATCAGGGCTATTAATGGAACATCTGCATGCTATCACGATTAACATGGAGTTAATTAGCCAATATGATTTGGTCTTTGCGAAAGCGAAGTTTAGTAGACAAATTGGTGGAAGGGAGCCGCGTATAAATGATTACGGTTATATTCAACTGATCAATGGCAAGCATCCATTATTACCAGGAAATGCGGTGCCCCTTCAATTTTCCATTGCGAAAGACTATCGTAGTCTCATTATTACAGGGCCAAACGCTGGTGGCAAAACGGTCGTGTTGAAAACCATTGGCCTTTTAACATTAGCTATGATGTCGGGCTTCCATATTGTAGCGGACGAAGGAACGGAAATGGCGGTATTCGATCATATCTTTGTTGATATTGGCGACAATCAAAGTATAGAAAATGCACTAAGTACGTTTTCATCGCATATGAAAAATCTTTCCGATATTATGAGAGCCGCTAATAATCATACGCTATTGCTGTTTGATGAAATTGGCAGTGGAACAGAGCCAAATGAAGGAGCCGCACTGGCCATTGCGATATTAGAGGAATTTTATCAAATGGGCTGCATTACTGTTGCGACTACACATTATGGTGAAATTAAACGATTTTCTGAGATGCATCCTGATTTTATGAATGCGGCAATGCGCTTCCATCCTGAAACATTAGAGCCTTTGTATCAATTACTCATCGGCACGTCTGGAGAAAGCAATGCGTTATGGATTTCCAAGAAAATGAATGTCCGCGAAGCTGTTTTACAAAGAGCAAAGGATTATATAAATGACAAGGAATATCAGCTGACGCTCGTTCAGGACAGTAAAATTAGAAAGCCTAAAGAAGAGAAAAAAAGCATGGCAGCGGCATATGCATTTGCAAAAGGGGATCGTGTCAAATTATTGGACTATGATGATGTGGGACTGGTGTACGAAGAAATGAACCCGTACAATAAAGTCAGCGTATTCTATCAGGGGCAAATACTAGAGGTGAATGTGAAGCGACTTACCCTAGACTTACCCGCAACGGAGTTATACCCTGAAGGATATGATCTAGAGACTTTATTTGTAGACTATCAAGAACGTAAGCTTCAGCATGATATCGAACGGGGATCGAAAAAGGCTTTACGTAAGATCCATAAACAAATAAAGAACGATCGTCAGCAGTAAAAACAAGGGATTGCACAGCCTCGTGCAATCCCTTTACGCATTAAGTTATGGAATTAATTTGTGCCTTAATTGTTCGATAGACTTCCTCAATTTTTCGTTTATAGGGTAAATCCACTAAATCCAGTGAATCTGTGTAGGCCATTTTCGCAATTTCATAGGCTGTTGTGAGCTCACCAAAGTGTGCATAGCAAAGGGCTTTATAGGAAAAGCATTCATGTACGCTCAAGATATCATAGGGATGACTAATAAAGATCGGTATTTTTGTATAGTGATCAAAGGCGGCCTTTGCCTCCTCATAACGACCAAGTAAATATAAAGATTTTCCTTTTTCAAAATAAATATAGTTGGGATCTAGCTTGTCAAATTCCTTATGTTTAAGTTGATTAAAACGCTCTACTTCTATAAGTGCCTGCTCATAATGATGAACGTAATTATTGTAATAATGTGCTCGTATGACAAAAATTAACGCATCAACCTCATCCCGCCCAGCAAAAGCACGGTATTGATCAAGCTTCATCAGCATATACTCAACCTGTTCAAAGTCATGGTCAACCATGGCACAATAAGCGCCAATTCGATACATATCATCGATTTGATAGAACAGTTGATTTTTATGGGCATTGATAATCGTCTCGTTAATTAACTTTTTTCCTTCCTCATGTTTACCGATAGCAAGCTGTAGCGTGGCTGTGTAATAGGCCATTAATAAGGTGTCACGCGAATCAAGCTGATAATCTTCCTGTTCAATGATCTCCTTTGCTTGTAACATATAGGAGAAGGCTAATTCATATTGACGCTTTTCCGCTATAATAGCCATTTGTAGGACAAATGTTTTAAACCAATGGCTGAGTAAATTAATTTCTTTAAAAATAGTGCGTGCCTGCAGAAGCGGGGCTTCCCATGTCGATAATCCTGCTTCATACTGGGCATCTGCATAAATATATAATAAGCGACCTGCTTCATAGCTTTGAGGTAGGCCCTCCACAGACGGCTTAATCAAATCGACAATTTCTTGATGATGATCTGTATCACCACGTTTTACTTCTGCAAATAAAATTTCCACCTGCTCTAATAGCTGGCGAATGGAGGATGGGGTTACTTCTTCCAGTAATTCACTAGCTTTTACACCTAAACGTTCAGCAATATAGTCAAGGCTTTCCATGGAAGGCTTGGCCTTATCATTTTCTATTTGGCTTAACATTCCTTTAGTTAGACGATCACCGGCAAGTGCCTCTAATGTTAATTTTTGTTCTTTCCTTAATTTGCGAATTCGTGTGCCTAAAGAGTCCACTGCCTCGCCTCCTTTTGTTTAATTATATTAAACTTTTGCTTGCATGAAAAGGGGGAACTATGGTATATTTTGTTTAACCTAATTAAACTTTTTAATTTAGTTAAATAACGGAGGGATTTAGATGAATGAAGCGGAAAAGTTAAAAAAGGCGACCTATCATTTATGGACGTTCACAGCGAGTAAAATGATTGCCATGTTGGGTGCAAATGTGATGGCATTCGGTTTTAGCCTATATATTTTAGCGATGACTGGGTCGGCGATGAGTTTTGCGACGAATATGATTTGTTCCGTATTACCACGCGCACTTGTGGCACCCTTAGCAGGCTATGTCGCAGATAATTTCTCAAAAAAACGCACGATATTAATAGCGCAGGCAGGCACCATTTTGACAGTAGGAGGATTATTGCTTTATACAGAAACAGTAGGAATGTCCGTTTATGCTATATACATAGCTACTGTTTTTAATACTATTTGCTCAGCCTTTTCGGGTGTAACGTTTTCATCTGCTATTGCCACACTTGTTAATCCAGAACGATTACAGCGTGCGATGTCATTTAACCAAATGTCAATGTCCATAGCTGCGATTGGGGGACCAGTTATTGGTGGTATGATGTATGGATTTTTTAATATGGATGTATTTTTAATGGTGAATATGGTGGCCTATGCGATTGCCTTTTGTTTAGAGGCAACAATGGATTTTAACCTCTATAGTACAAGAGGGGAAGATACGAAAAAAGAAAAGATGTGGGAAGGGCTGAAAAGCGGTTTTCATTACATCAAGCAACGTAACGTCATTAAAACCATTATGTGGGTAGCATTATGGATCAACTTATTCTTTTCTGCCATCGTTGTTGGAGGAACGTACATCATCATCGAATTGCTAAAAATAAAATCCACACACTTTGGCTTTATTGAAGCGTCAGGTGCATTAGGTATGCTCTTGGCCTCCCTTTATTTCGCAACAAGACCGGAAGTAAAGGTACCTTTACGCTTTTCGAAAATCAGCTTACTGCTATTGGCGGGAAGTGTTGGCTTAGCAGTCATCCCATTAGTCACTGATTTTTCCTATATAGCTATCGTGATCTTCTACCTCATCATTTACTTTATTTTCGCAATTTTCGAAATGGGTATTAATATGCCGATTGGGGTATATATGCAAAAAATTATAGCGGAAGAGTACCGTGGGCGTGTCTTTGGGCTAATGGAAACGATGGCAATGTCCATGATGCCAATCGGTATGGTAGTCTATGGCATGCTATATGATACATTACCAGCTACGATTATTTTACCAGTAACGAGTGTCATTATTATTATCATTTCACTTGTGATGCTACGCTCATCTATTTTAAAAGAGGCACATCCAGAGTATTATGAAAAAGCAGCTCTACCGGAAAGGGTCGCTAACACAACAACTTAAAATAGCAGGCATGCAGTGAAATGCATGCCTGTTGTTAGTGTTGAAAAACAAAACAGTCAATTGAAAGGTAGCAATGGATTTCCGTTGCAGGCTACTTGCTTTCCTGTGGGCGAGCGCCGAATCGCTTCCTCCGCTACCGCTCCGTTTAGAGTTTTGCCTGTCTCGCTATCCCACGGGAGTCAAGTAGCCTTCCACTTCAACCCACTAACTTTTTAGCAAAGGTTTTCAAATAAAGTGAAATTACTTCTTCGCAATGAAATTAAGAGTCTATCCTTTCTCTAATCATACAAATAATAGGCTAATTTGATTACTACGGCTAGCTAGTATGAAAGATAAGGAAAAGCCACTTTTGCAGAATGGTTGATTGGAGTGGAGCCAGCGTCACTCCTAGGGGATTTAGCGTAACAGAGGAGACCCTGGAGCGAACGGAAGTGAGTGAAGCGGCTCCTCGGACGCCCCCTGGAAAGGACGCTGGCGGAACGGAAATCAACCCCTCACCTTGCCAAGTTGCTTTTTCTGCCGTTGACATCCTCTTTTTTCAACAACACGAACAGGCATGCAGTGAAATGCATGCCTGTTGTTTTACTGATCCTCAATGACAATATAGGTTGCTTGAATAGGGCCGTGGACACCAACGATAAGAATCATTTCGATATCGGCTGAGTTACTTGGTCCTGTAATAAAGTTGATGCAGGAGGCAATTTTTTCACCCCGACGGATTTTTTCACTAATCCAACGAGCTGCCTGTGTCATACGAGGCACAATCGTACTTTTAGGAATTAAAATGATCGACTTCTTTGGTAAAAAGCTAATGCTTCTCCCTCTATCCTTGCTGCTAAAGAGCACGGCTGTTCCCGATTCTGCTAACGTCATTTCACTAATGGTTATCCCGATATTTGCTTTTTCAGCTTGGCGGATATTTTCCTCGGGTTGCTGTGGGTCCCATTCATAAAGCTGAATATTGGCTTGTGGCCATTGTTCGTTCATGAGTGCAGATAATCCGTAGTCTTGGAACCGTTTATCCTGCCATGTAATAACGGACTGCCCTCCATAATTGTCAACAACAGTCTGTAAATCCTGTGGAAGTGTAGTAGTACTAGAAATGACAATATGAGTATGGATGTTGGCACATTGCTTGATTAAAATCTCTACCAATTCGTCCTTTGTCGCATCTTTGAGCACACGCTCTTGTGGCTGATACTGCCAAGTTGGTCGTGGCAGCTCTGTCTTAGGTGAACGTCCGAGTTGCTTCGCAATGTTTGCTAAAAAGGTTTCTCGATGCTGAATCATATCAGTCATTATTGCCCGCCTCCTTTTGTACGATGCTTCATCCAGTCTCTAAAGCTGTCTTTACTTGGTGCAGGAAAATCCCTTGCCTCAGTCCATGCTTTTAATGGGCCAGGGCCTTTAGAAATGGTATTGTCTTTAGTAAATGGAGACATTGCAGGCGCAGCCATTTTTGTCGCCATTTTATAAAGGGTAGGGGAGGAAGCCCCAAAACCAAATGCCTTCATTAAAAGCTTTTCAGAAACAGGTGCCTTGCCTTCATTTTCAACAATGACTTGACGATGGCGATGAATGAGCTGATGTAAAGGAATTTTAACAGGACATGCATCTGTACAAGCACCGCACAATGTAGAAGCATAGGGCAGTTCTTTAAAATCATCATAGCCCCCCAAAAGTGGGGAGAGGACAACACCTACTGGACCTGAGTAAATAGAGCCGTACGTATGCCCACCAACATGACGATAGACAGGACAAGCATTGACACAGGCAGCACAGCGAATGCATTGTAAAATAGGCTGGAACTCACTACCTAAAATAGCAGAGCGCCCATTATCGACAATGACTAAATGGAATTCCTCTGGTCCATCCGTATCCTCTTCGTCCTTTACGCCTGTTAACGTTGTAATATAGCTCGTTAGCTTTTGACCAACCGCACTTCTTGTTAATAAACTAACAAGGACCTCCATTTCTTCAAAGGTAGGAACAATTCTTTCCATCCCCATAACCGTGATTTGTGTTTTTGGTAATGCTGTTACTAAATCAGCATTGCCTTCATTCGTGACGAGTGTAATCGAGCCACTTTCGGCAATAGCAAAGTTGCAGCCTGTAATCCCAATATCGGCCGTTAAATATTCCTGCCGTAATTTTTCACGTACATAAAGGGCAAGCTCCTCTGGCTTTTCTGTTTGACTGTAGCCTTGTTTTTCTTTAAAAACATCTCGAATTTGCTCCTTATTTTTATGCAAGGCTGGCGCCACAATATGCGAAGGGGGCTCGTGATCTGCCACCTGCAAAATATACTCACCTAGGTCTGTCTCAATCACTTCACAACCAAGTGCTTCTAAAGCCGTATTTAAGTTAATTTCTTCTGTCACCATTGATTTAGATTTCACAATTTTTGCCGCATTTTTCTTTCTAGCAGTGCTTTGAATATAGTCGGTTGCTTCCTGTGCAGTTTGCGCAAAGAACACATGCCCGCCTCGTTTGGCAACATTTTCACTTAATTGATAAAGGTAATAATCAAGATTAGCTAAAACATGCTTGCGGATTTCCTCTCCATGTGAGCGCCATTCTTCCCAATGTCCTAACTCCTCTGCTTGTTGAAGGCGACGTGTTTGAAAACGTTCTTGGGCACTCGAAACCGCACGACGCATAAACTGATTATCTAGCTCTTTTGTGACACGTTGTTGAAACCGATCATTACTTGTTTTCATGGCCATGTTTATTTCCCCCTCTTATCGGCAATTTAATACTTCTGCAATATGCATCACTTTAATTGGCTTATCCTGACGTTGAATGCGACCACCGATATTCATTAAACAGCCAGCATCTGCGCCTATTAAAATATCAGCACCTGTTTCTTCTACATTGTGTACTTTTTCATTGACCATTTCTCCAGAAATATGGCCCATTTTGACTGAAAAAGTACCACCAAATCCACAGCATCGATCCTTACCAGGGAGGTCCACATAGTGTAAGCCCTTGACGTTCTTTAATAATTGCAAGGGTGCCTCTGTCACACCTAGCAATCTGGTCATATGGCATGACGTATGGTAGGTAGCTTTGCCCTCTAAATGGGCACCCACATCTTCAATCTTTAATACGTTGACAATAAATTCTGTGAATTCATAGGTTTTAGCTGCTAATGCTTGCGCTTTTGGCTCCCATGTCGTGTCCCCTTTAAAAACTTCTGGATATTCCTTCAGCATATAAGCGCAGGAGCCAGAAGGGGAGACGACGTATTCAGCATGCTCAAAGGCTAAGATCATTTTTTTCATCGCATTTTTCGAGTCCTTGACATAGCCACTATTGTAAGCAGGCTGCCCACAGCAAATTTGATCCTCTGGAAAATCGATGTCACAGCCAAGTCTTTCTAATACTTCAACAACGGCCTTTCCTACATCCCCCTGAAACATATCCACTAAGCAAGTGGCAAATAGTGTGACTTTCATATGCATCGCTCCTTTTCTAAAACAACTGGTCATCTGATGACTTATCGATAACTTAATCATACAATAAATTATAACGAGATAAAACCATTTTTAATGAATTTTCAGAAAAGAAAAAACTACCTAGAGGGTACTAGGTAATTTTAGTGTGAATTGGATTCAGTCGTTTCGAAATATTGTAATAGCACTTTTTCAACATTGCTTAAATGTGATGCCATTGCGTGTTTGGCTAGCTCTTCATTTTGTTGTTTAATCGCGAGGAATATCTGCATATGTTCGTCATATAATTGTTCACTCGTTGTTTTTTGGGAGTACAACCAAATTCGTCGCGTTTCTTTCATCGTTTCAATCATTAATCCCGAAATTTGATCTAAAAGGGTAGCGAGTAGGGGATTTTGAGAGGCATTGGAAATAGCTGCATGAAATTGATAATCTACTTTTTCACCAAGCTCACCATCCCCATGGGCCTGCTTCATATCCTCTAAAATTTGTAGCATTGCCTGAATATCCTGATCTGTACGATGGAGCGCTGCACGTCCTGCTGCGCCTACTTCAATAATTTTACGCACTTCTAATAATTGAGCAATATCCTGTCTATTCGTTAACATAGCTGTGGATAAAGGAAAATCAAGCTGATTGGCTGGCACACTTTTGACAAATGTTCCAGAGCCTTGTTTGATTTCAATCAATCCCATCGCTTTTAAAGCAGATAATGCCTCCCGTACAGCGGATCGACTCACTTGTAATTGTTCAGCAAGCTGCTCAACTGAGTCAAGCCTATCACCTGGCTTGAGGACACCAGCTCGTATTTTTTCATGCAGGATTTCGGATACTTCTTCATAAATTTTTTTTGGTTTAATCTTTCTTAATTTCAAGGGCTACACCTCTTTTTCTCGCTCATTTCCTATCATTATACATGAAAATAAGTCATTTACTCATGGTTGAACATGAACACTTTGTGTAGAGTAGAGGACTGTCGAAATTTAGGGAAAATATAATGCATCACATAAGCCTATAATAAGGTCGTCAGATGACATGATATTCAGATAGATTTGCTGATGAATGAAAAAATAAATAGTTTCTTACTATAACATGGACGTGATAGTGTATTTGAAATATTGAAGCTTCTTTCAACATTAACGACAAGCAATCGACAATGTCAAGAAAAAGCTAGAAAAATTAGCTATACTCTCTTTGAAAAGGGGGAAGATTGGCGGATTTTGTTGACAGAAAATCAACAGGAGCGCATAATGCAGAAGTAGCTTGATGCTACTTCTCAAAAATCTCATCATTTTGCCATGAAACGTTCACAAACTAGAAGGGCGCTTTTTATTTTGTTTTTTGGTACGATGGATGCAGTAACTGTAAGGAGCGATTAAAAAATATGGGATCTGATATTAACGTATTTTTAGCTTTTGGTGCAGGGTTCTTAAGTTTTATTTCACCATGTACTCTCCCACTGTATCCAGCATTTTTATCGTACATAACGGGTATGACATTAGATGAGCTAAAATCAGAAAAAGGTATGCTACAAAAACGTGCCATTTTCCACACACTATTCTTTTTACTAGGGTTTTCCATTATCTTTATCATTATTGGACTAAGTGCTTCATTTGCAGCAGAATTCTTCCTCAATTATCAAACATTATTACGACAGGTTGGAGCGATCTTAATCGTCGTATTCGGTTTAATGATTGTAGGGTTATTGCAAATAGACTTCTTAATGAAGGATCGAAAGTTCCAATTTAAAAATAGACCATCTGGCTATTTTGGGTCCGTCTTAATTGGTATTGCCTTTGCGGCAGGCTGGACACCATGTACAGGACCAATCCTTGCATCGATTATTATGCTAGCAAGTACAAATCCAGGTGCGGGCTTTAGCTATATGTTTGCGTATTATTTAGGGTTCGCAATTCCATTCTTCGTGTTATCTTTCTTTATTTCACGCATGACATGGATTCGTACACACAGCCAGAAAATTGTAAAAATCGGCGGGTACATCATGATTGCCGTTGGGATTTTATTATTCTTTGATGGCTTAACGTATATTACACGCGTTTTACAACCTATTTTCGGTGGATTTACAGGCTTTTAATTTGTTAAACTAAAGAGGCATACCGAACTTTAACGTGGAGGGAGATGAACATGTGCCTACAGTTTTAGTAGTGGATGATACGCTTTTTATGCGTGTTGCAATCAGTAATATGTTTACAGAATGGGGCTATGAAGTAGTCGGTAAGGCAGTAAATGGTAAGGAAGCTGTGGCGATGTATCGTGAGTTACAACCAGACTTAGTGACAATGGATGTAACGATGCCCGTTATGACAGGTATTGCAGCCGTAAAAAAAATTGTCCCAGAATTTCCAGATGCAAAAATCATTATGGTAACAGCATTAGGGCAGCAAAAATTAATCGTCGAGGCGATTGAGAGTGGGGCAAAGGATTTTATCACAAAGCCTTTTGAACCAGAGAGATTGAAGGCTGTAGCTGATCAATTACTTGGACAAAATTGTTAATTAGACATTAGAGGAGGATTTTTTTTATGTTAAGCAGTATCCCTTCTCACTATTATGTTATAGGGTCGACCATTATGGCCATTCTTATGGGGAGCTTTGTAATGGTCATACGAATGAGAGCTTCCAAAATGCCGACAAATGAGAAGAAAATTATTATTCCACCAATAGCGATGTCTTCCGGTGCACTGATGTTTTTATTTGAACAATTCCGTGTGCCACCGATGCAAATTTTAGAGGCAACCGCGGTAGGAATGGTGTTCTCGATAATATTAATTGCCACTTCGAAATTTGAAGTAAGGGGTCGAGATATTTATTTAAAACGATCAAAAGCATTCGCATTTATATTAATCGGTTTGTTAATTTTCCGAGTGGTGGCGAAAATGATTTTAAGTAGCTCCATCGATGTCGGTGAATTAGCAGGTATGTTCTGGATATTAGCCTTTGCCATGTTAGTACCTTGGCGTATCGCGATGCTCATCCAGTTTAAAAAAGTCAAAAAAACAATCCCAAAACTACACTAGTGCTGAAGCTAGTGTAGTTTTTTTGTGCTTCAATCAGATAAAACTAGTAAAGAGAAGGATAGAGTAGCAAAGCGTGGATAGAAATCCAAATGTGGAGGATAAAACTAGCAAATTGGAGGATAGCATCATAAAAGTAGCGGATAGAGCAGCAAAGCGTGGGTAGGAGTCCAAATGTGGAGGATAAAACTAGCGAAGTGGAGGATAGCATCATAAAAGTAGCGGATAGAGCAGCAAAGCGTGGGTAGGAGTCCAAATGTGGAGGATAAAACTAGCGAAGTGAAGGATAACATCATAAAAGTAGCGGATAGAACCTCAGAAGTGAAGGATAGAAAAGTAAAGTGTAGTCAAGTCCTAATTATTGTGTAAAATTCTATACAGAAGTTTTCAACCTAGCGTTTATTCATAGCTCTTGATTGGTGTAGCCAAATTTTGTTTATCCATTTAACAACACTACCATTTTTTTGCCCGTAACTTCCATGGGTTTATATCTCCACAGGCAGTAAAGGCTGTCAAAGGCTCTTTTCACTTTGATAGCCTTTACTGCTTGTGGAATACTCCATGAATGGAAGATACGTTGAAAAATACTTGTTCTATTTGGTTAAACCTTTTTTCTTTGAGTAAATCGTTTCTTGATACTGCATTAAAATAGCACCTACCAATCGAAAGGCAGACTGCGTATTTGGAAAGATTCGTATGACCTTTTCTCTTCTACGCACTTCTTGATTTAATCGTTCAAGTGAATTTGTACTTCGAATATGACAGCGTATATCTGCTGGATAATTCATGTATTGGATGGTATCTTCGAAACCTTCATCTAAGATAGTAAGAGCTTTTTCGTACTTTGGATTATTTCCAAATTGGTCCATTAATTCATCCTTAAACTTTCGAATATCTTCAAGGGTTACGGCTTCAAAAATGCGCTTCATCATCATTCGGATATCGACGGAGTCTTTTTTAGGAAGCTTCTCGATAATATTTCGTTTAAAATGCACATTACATCTTTGCCAAGCAGTGCCGATAAATTCACGCTGTATCGCTTTTTGAAGCCCTTGATGAGCATCTGAAATCACTAGTTGAGGTGATTGAAGTCCACGTGATTTGAGTTGTTTAAAAAAAGAGCTCCAACTATCAAAACTTTCAACATGATCCACACTTAAACCGATAATTTCGCGTTTATTTTCTTCCGTAATGGCCGTAGCGATATAAACAGCTTTTGATACGACACGTTGATGTTCACGTACTTTTATGTACATGGCATCTACAAAAACAAAAGGATAATACATGGTGTTTAATGGACGATTTGCCCATTCGTTCACGATCGGATCCAGTTTCTGTGTGAGTGAAGAAACAAAAGATTTAGAAACGGATTCGCCGCAAAGTTGTTCTACAATATGTGTGACTTTTCGTGTAGAGACGCCATTAATAACCATCTCCAGCATAGAAAGAACAAATGCCTGATCACAACGTGCATACTTGTCAAAAACAGTAGGAGAAAATTCACCATGACGCGTTCTAGGAACTTTTAGTTTTATCTTACCAATACTCATAGTCAGTTCACGTTCATAGTACCCATTACGGTAATCACGACGCTCATTAGAACGTTCATAGGCAGATGCATGAAGGAAGGCATCTCTTTCTTTTTCCATAAATTCATTTAAGACTAAAATAATAGCTGACTTTACAACAGCATCAATAGTGGAATTCATAACGGAATCTTTTAAAAGATCCATGTCTAGGTTAAACTGTAACTGGGTCATTTTTAATCTACCTCTCTTAAAATGTGTTCGTGGTTGAAAACATTCTAACCAAGAGGAGAGAAAATGACCCCTTTTCTTTTTACACAATTATATGGACTTAATCTAAAGTGTGGATAGAAATTCAAATGTAGAGGATAAAACTAGCAAAGTGGAGGATAACATCTAAAAAGTAGCGGATAGAACCTCAGAAGTGGAGGATAGAAAAGTGAAATATGGATAGAAATTTAAATTTAAAGGATAAAACTAGTAAAGTGGAGGATAGCATCATAAAAGTAGCGGATAGAACAACAAAGCGTGGATAGAAGTTCAAATGTAGAGGATAAAACTAGCAAAGTGGAGGATAGCATATAAAAAGTAGCGGATAGAACCTCAAATGTAGAGGATAGAGCAGCACAGCGTGGATAGAAATCCAAATGTAGAGGATAAACTTAGCAAAAATAAAGGATAGCATCTCAAAAACACTGGTTATAACGCCCAACAACGATCGATAGCATTCCGAAGCTACGTAAAAACGCTGCACAAACCTTTGTGCAGCGTGTACTTATTCGAATAAATGCTCATAGGGGGAGATGTCAATTTGCATTTGCTCTAATTTTTTGCGTAAAAATTTGTGGTCGCGTTTTGGTGTTGCTTGGATATAGCCGCGAATAATGAGGTCATTGTTAATGGCTGCTGCTTTTTCCTCTAATGCAAGCTCGCCAATTTTTCCTGCTATTTTTTCCTTAGCCACTTGTCTAAAAAGCTCTGGGACAGGGCTTACGAGTTCATAGAGTAAATCTTTTTCAGCTTGTCCCCACAAGTGAACGGTTTTATCTAAATAATATTCTTGCCAATCTAAATCTGATTTTCCATCCTGCTTTGGGAGTGCCTTAAGGAATTTGCGGAACATGAAGAATCCGCCAATAGCCATCAATGAAATGAGGACGACAACCCAAAATAAAATAAACCATAAAAACCAACCTTGTAACAAATCGTTCACCTCTTTGCCTTCTCTCACTCTATTATAAAAGCTTCCGAAAAAAAATTCATCCTTAATGTCCCTTTTTTAGCAATTCGCCATTATATAGTGTGCAGAAGGGAGGTGATGCTTGATGGCTAACGTTAACTTTGTAAATGCTACACTGCGTCTCAAGTATGTGGATGGCTATGATGAGAACAATGAGCCTACGTTCACAACGAAATCGTATCGAAATGTGAACAACACACATAGCGCGGACGATTTGCTAGCTGTTGCTCATGCCATTGCTAGTCTTTCATCACAGTCACTGGCTGGCATTGCGAAACAGGAAACACACGATTTATCTTAAGGAGGGATTACAGAATGACACAAGTTCTAGAGTTACAATTTGCAACAACTGATGGGAAAACGACAACCCTTTCGATTGATGCACCCAAGCCGAATATCACAGTGACTGAAATTCAGCAGGCAATGGCAACAATCATGGCTAAAAATGTTTTTACTGGGCAAGGTGCTGCTCTGTCAGCCATCAAGGGAGCCCGTATTGTAGATCGTCAAGTAACAGAATTTGAAGTAGCAACAGAATAATTCAAAAATGGTCTTTGCAATGAGCAGTGCAAAGACCATTTTTAGCGTAAGAGAGGAGGAGACGAATGGAACAGTGGTTGAACATGATATCCGATATCGGTTTTCCGATTTTGGTGTCATTTTATTTATTGCACCGCGTCGAAGTAAAGCTTGATGCGATTCATGCTGCACTCGTTTCATTAAAATGAAATGGATTTCACAAAGATGTACGAAAGCTGTCACTTAGAAGTTCTTGTCAACGCTTACAACCTACGTTAGGATGGGGATAGTGTAGGTTAGGGAGAGTGTTGACATGAAACGTAAATTAATAGGGCTAGTGTTGCTTTTAGCCTGTGCATCTGTGCTAGGCGCATGTGGAAATTCAAAATTTAAAGCAGATTATAGTCTGGAAATACCCGATTTTGAACATGTTAATCAACGTGGTGAAACGGTTTCACTTGAAAGCTTAAAAGGTAAGCCTTGGATTGGCATGTATATTTTCACAAACTGTGTGTCTATTTGCCCGCCCATGTCATTAAACATGGCTCAAGTCCAAGAAAAGCTTCAGAAAAAAGGCGTAGAGGACTATAATATCGTTGCCTTCTCGGTAGATCCAGATGTTGATCAGCCAGATGTGTTAGCGGATTATCTTAGTAAATACAATGTTCCAGATGAATCTAAATGGAACCTTCTGACAGGGTATTCACAGAAATATATCGAACAATTTGCGGTAAAAAATACAAAGATTTTAGTGAAAAACGACCCTAACAGTGACCAAGTCATTCATGGTAATCAATTTTTCTTAGTCGATAAAGATGGTGTACTCGTCAAAATGTATAATGGCTATGCTGAAAATATTGAAGATGTACCGATTGATACGATAGCATCTGATATTGAAACATATATTGATGAAAATTTATAAAGTAACAATAAACCGTCTCAAATGGTTGAGGCGGTTTTTTATGCGCTTTTCTATTTGGAAAAATAATCTTTTTCTGGTTGAGAGTCGTTTATAGTGTAGAAGGAGGGAGAAGGCATGTCTGATAATGAAAAATTAGAGCAGCTAATGGCTATACATACGGAGCAATTGTTTCGAATTGCTTATTACTATACAAAGGATTTACAAATAGCCGAGGATATTGTGCAGGATGTTTTTATTAAGTTCTATCATCAAAAACACTATGAGGAACGAGGAGAGATGAAGGCGTACTTAGCTCGCATGACAATCAATAAATGCAAGGATTACTTAAAAAGCTGGACATACAGGAAAATTACATTGCAGCATAAGTTTTTTACCAAACAAAAATCAACTTTGCAGGACACACTAATTCGTCAAGATGAACAAGCTCTGTTAGATGATGCTATTTTAAGCTTACCTCTTAAGCAACGAGAAGCGATTGTCTATTTTTACTTGGAGGAGATGACGATTAAAGAGATTGCGGAGCTACTTGCGATTCCCGAAGGTACTGTGAAATCACGCTTAAAGAAAGGAAAGGAGCTATTAAAAGGAGAGTTACAACATATTGAGTGGGAGGTGCTTTTCCATGGATAAGCATACAATGCAGGTACTACAAGATGTTTCAGCACATAAAGAGGCAATCATTCAAAAGGTTCGACAGCAGATTCAGCAAGAGCCTACAATGTCCAAGTCGAAGTGGACATATCGTGCTGTTACGATGATGATTACCTGCTCTATTTTATTTTTCATTGCCTGGCAAGCCGCAAAACCGGTGGATGAGCTGGCGACACAGGATGAAGGGGAAACATCTACATTCACGGATTTATTTCAAACAGAGGTGGAGGGAAAAGACACAGCATTCAGTAATTTTCTTCCACTTGCTAATTATTTAAGTCAGGCAAAACATATCCAATATTATGCACCACTTCAAGGTTTAGAGGCAATGCAATCAGTAGCAACATCGCTGGAGGACGTCGTTCATCTCATTGAACCTGAGAATTTGCCATTTCAACCAAATATTCAGGAGGTCTATGCGGTATCAGCAAAAATGGAGGATGGTAGCAAACAAACGCAATTTCAATTTAGCTATAAAGAAAAATCCTCCACGGGGGTGGATTTACAATTTATTAATTTTACCGTGACAAATGTAAAGTATAATCCCTTAGCGAGCTATGTGAAGTCCAAAAATATGGAGGAAACGCTAGGGATGAAAGTTTCGAATATAGGCTTAAATTTTATGAATCCTCTGTATTATCGGGAGATGTCACCAGAGCGAGGTTATGTATATACTTATTATAATTACGATGAAGCGGATAAGCGAATCTTTCAAATGACGACTAGAGCCAATGAGTTTTTTTCTTACTATAACGGCTATGTCTATCATATCGGGTATCAATTAGATGGGGACCCACAGGAGGTTCAAGAAAAAATGGCGATCCTTGCAAGAGATTTTATTGTTAACGATTAATTAATGAGACATTCGCTTTGACCTATTATAGAATGATAGAAAAGAGGGGATGGAGATTTGGCTATGACGATTGCGCAAACCTATTTACAAGTTGTCCAGAAAAGATTTCAAAGTGTGAAAGAGCTAGGGGATAAAGCGCTTGCCCAATTAGAAGAGGCACAACTGCACTGGGCATATAACGAAGAATCCAATAGTATCGCAGTGATTGTGAAGCATGTAAGTGGGAATATGATTTCCCGCTGGACCGATTTTTTAACGACAGATGGAGAAAAGCCTACGAGAAATCGAGATGATGAATTTGAGGATAGTCTTCACAGCAAAGAAGCGATCATTTCAGCGTGGGACAAGGGCTGGCAAGTATTTTTAGAGGCCTTGGCGAGTTTAACAGAATCTGATTTGCAGGGGGATGTCACGATTAGAGGGGAGCGGCTAGCGGTCATTGATGCCATTGAAAGACAAATGGCGCATTATGCACAGCACGTCGGTCAAATCATTTATATCGCGAAACAGGTAAAGGGCACTGATTGGCAAACACTCAGTATTCCTAAAGGACAGTCACAGGCTTTTACGGAAGCCATGCTAGACAAACATCAACATTAATGAAGAAAGATCGTAGCCAGTAGTAGGGGCTACGATCTTTTTTATGCAAAATACAGCTTGTAAATGGCTGTTTCGGTATCGATCGCTTGAGCGAGTTCAAACGCTTTCTGCTGATTTCTATGATTTGTGATTATCTCATAGAAAAAGCGAATCAGAAACATGAGATTGGCGTTACCCTCTATATCATCATCAGGTGCTAAGTAGGAATGACAGCTACTCTCTAAAAAGGCTGTCGCTAGCTGCTGCCAACCTAATGTACAGCCTGCCGCAATGACCTTGACATCCTGTAGCTGACAATAGGTTAAGACATCCTTCAAAAAAGATACGTCTTGGTTCATTTTCTTCATATACCTCTTCTCCTAGCTCAGGCAGACAAAATCGTCCCTCATCGCCGTGAAAATTCAATAGCAAATAATCCATTTTGTGAGGAAGATTATTTCCAGATAAAATGTCAATTAAATCATTTGGTCTGCCAATTAAATCAAGGGTCACTCTTGCACCAAAGGATTCCAGTGCCGCTCGAATGGCCATGGATTCAAAATCACAATCAGGACCGACTACTAAATGTACGTATAATTCTGGTCTACTCATACTTCATCCCCTCTATTTTAAGTAGAGTTGAAACTTATTGGGGGAGTAAACCGTATATTACAATAATTACTATATATGACAAAGGAGGTGAAAGCATGCACAAGGGAGGCTATATTTATACACTTATACTAGGCATTATCCTTAGTTTAAGCACACTACTACTCTTCATTTATAATGAAAGGCAACGGGAGGAGCTAGTACCACTGCAGCATAGTCCCATTCAATCCATTGAAGAGGCTTGGTATTTATCTGGGAGTAATGGCAAAGAGCAACATTTGTATCCATTAAAGCAAGTGTTCTATGTCGATCGCTATGAGGTGAAAGATTTAGATCGCCTTCAGCAAGTTTTACAGACGAAGAAGGACCCTAGCAGTCGACCAGCCAACAATTCTTCAGTAAGTGATTTATACATACGCTTCCATAATGGCAAGGAAACGGCCTTGAAAGTAATAGTCGAGGATGAACGATGCTTCCTAATGGATCAGAAGACGAAACAGTATTATGAGCTCCAAGCACAAGAAGCTGTGGATTATTTTCGTTTGTTGAATGAGGAAAGCGCAATGCCATGGCTATTATTTATTGTTTATACGATTATATTTTTTAGTCTTGTCCTTATGCTTGCAAAGAAACTAACAGGTGCTAAATCTACAGAGAAAGAAAGCATTCCCACCAATCTGAAGGGCAAGCGATCACTAGCAGATTCTATTTATCCAGCCATCTTGCCTTTGGTCATCACATTCTCTTTGCAGATTTATGGGGCTCAGCATAGCTTACTATTACTGAGTGCGATTATGCTGACTTCAGGCATTCGGGAGTTTTTAGAAAAAAGAGGTCATTTTCTGAAAATGCTCCTGCTTCTTCCGCTCTTTTGGTGTTATCTTTACGGTTTTAAAATGATTTCTTCCTATTTCAACTAGCGAAATAGTGGATATTATTGTCAATAGATTGGAGGCGAAGTTCTCATTATTGTTAAATTTTAGCGATAGTTTATGAGGAGAGGCATAGATTTTATAGGCTAATAGATTCAGGTAGGCTATACTCAAGTGGATTATAGAAGAATAGAGGGAATCATATGAGACTAACTGTGGAACGGAAATTGCAAATTGCTTTTGGTATTGTCCTCATCTTTTTACTGCTTATTTCAGGCATTGCTATGTACTACTTGAATAATAATAATCAGACATTAGCAGAAATCGAAGACAATACGGAATTAATTCATTTATATCAAGATATCTCGTTCCAAACTGTACGAGCGAATGCAGCTATTCGTGGGTATATGTTATATGGCAAGGAAGAAATGCTCAACAATCATCATGAAATCCGCAATACCTTACATACGTCAATTAATCGACTTCAAGAAATAGGCGATAGCAATCAAGATTTTGACCAATTTTTATTGCAGCTTGCCGATTGGGAAAAGGCCATAGATGAGCAGATTGTGCCACTTTATCAACGTGGAGATCACCAACAAGCACAACAAATGGCTTTACCGATTCTAGGAGAAGGCTCTCAGAAATTGGTTGTCTTTGGAAAGACGATGGCAACGGCTCAACAGGAAGACATGCTAGCACATATTGAAGCTACCAAGCAAAAAGGAGAAAAAAGTGGCATCGAAATTATGACTCTAGCAGCTATATCTCTTTTTATAAGTATCATCATTGCGACAATATTTGGTAGACGAATCGCAAAAAATATTCAACAAACAGTGGTAGAAATGGATAAGTTTTCAGAAGGTAATTTGCATACGCATTTACAATTTAAAACGAAGGATGAGTTTGCACATTTAGCCGATTCCTTCAATAGTATGTCAGAGAAACTTCGGCTGATGATGAAACAAGTCGGAAACTCCTCCGAGCAAGTAGCCGCGACATCGGAACAGCTAACGGCAAGCAGCATGGAGGTTACTCAGGCGACAGAGGTGGTAACAGAATCTATTCATGATATTGCGCAAGGTATTGATCAGCAGGATACTTTAACAGGGGATGTACGAAATTTATCTGCCCATATTTTGAAGAAAATGAATGATATTTCTGCAAGCATACAAAGCGTGAATCAGGCAACAGTCGACACGAAAAATATGGCAAATACAGGTCGTTCTTCTGTGCATGATGTTACAGCGCAAATGAATGAAATCTCTGCCAATACAAGTGAGCTTAACACACGGGTGCAAGATTTAGATGACAATACGGCGGCGATTGTATCAGCGGTAAATGTCATTAAGAGTATTGCAACACAGACCAATTTACTGGCAATCAATGCCTCTATTGAAGCAGCAAGAAGCGGGGAGCATGGAAAAGGCTTTGCGGTTGTGGCAGAGGAAGTCCGCAAGCTAGCAGATGAGTCGAATCTTGCTGCCGTCGATATAGAAAAAGTAGTGGCCCAAATCACCGATAGCACGAGAATTATCGAAGAAGATATGGTCAACAGTAATGATTCTGTCCATGTAGGTCGTGAAAAGGTCAATGTGGCAAGAGATAATTTTATACAAATTGATGATGCGATTAATGATGTACAAGCACAGACCGAATTAGTAACTGCAGCCATTCGAACAATCCATCATGATATTGAAAAGTTAGTGCAAGAAATCGACTATATTAGTGAAGTGTCGATGAAATCAAGCCACCATGTGCAAAGTGTTGCAGCCTCTTCAGAGGAGCAAAATGCGGCTATGGAGGAGGTAGCAGCAGCCTCTACCCATCTAGCAAAAATGGCGATAGACCTGCAAGAATCCATCCAGTCGTTTAAATACTAAATTCAACTGACCCCTGTCTCGTTACAGGGGTTTTTATTTGTCGATAAAGCCTGAATAATATGAAAATCGTAAAAATGTTGGAAAAAATTTTTTTCATCCGATAAAAGCTTTGGGAGAAATGTTAAGCAGATAAAGAGAGGGAGAGAAATAAAAAGGAGATTGATATATGAAGAAACTATTTAGCAGTTTTAAGGGCAAGCTTTATACGCTATTTGCGCTAGTATTACTTATCCCTGTCATATCTGTTGGGAGTTTGTCTTATTTATCTGCAAAAGACTCGATTGAAGAAGAAATCTTATTTAGTGCCAATGAAAGTGTAGGCATTTTAAATAAGCTCATTGACAAAACGATTAGTGAGAAAATGAGTGACATCAATGTGTTCAGTAGTGAAATAGATGCGCGACAATATGAAGAAGCACAAGCATCGATGGTGTCTAAATTCCAGCAATATACAAAGCTGAATGCTGATGTGTTAAGTGTTTATATTGGCATGAATGACGGACGCTTTACACAGGAGCCAAAATTAAATGGTGCAGACTATAATCCATTAGATCGAGATTGGTATAAAGAGGCGACAGCTTTAAAAGGAGAAACCTTGATTACCAACCCTTACAAGGATGCAGGAACGGGTGATATGGTGGTAACAGTTGCCAAGCAGACGAAAGATCATGCTGGGGTTGTGGCAATTGATATTAAGTTAACCGATCTTCAAAAAATTGCAGATTCTATTCGCATCGGAAAAAATGGTTATCCTTCTATTTTTGGAGAAGACAAGATGGTCATTTCACATCCTACCCTTGAAGCGGGAGGGGAGCTGAAAGAAAGCTTCCTTGATAAAATGTACGAAAGTCCATCAGGTACGTATGAGTATGTCTTTAATGGCGATGATCGTCTATTATTCTATACGACAAATGAACTGACGAATTGGAAAATAACAGGAACAATTTTTGCTAAAGAAATTGATGAGTCCGCTTCCTCGATCCTATATCATACAATTCTTGTCCTCATAGCTGCAATTATCATCAGTACCATCATCTTTTATTTTGTAATGAAGGCTGTCATTAAACCCATTAAAGCCCTAAAGGATAGTGCTGTCACAATCAGCAAAGGTGACCTCACGGAAATGGTGACAATTACGTCGAAAGATGAGATTGGTCAATTAGGCCAAGCCTTTAATGATATGCAAGAAAGCTTACGGACACTGATTCAAAAAATCGAACAAAACGCAGAGGAGGTTGCTTCTTCAGCAGAAGAGCTAACCGCCAATGCCAATCAAACTAGCATTGCAACAGAAAAAGTGGCGATTTCCATTCAGGATGTTGCCACAAGCGCTGATTCTCAAACGATTAGTGCCAATAAAAATGCAGCTTCATTACATGAGCTTGCTACTGCCATTCTGCATATTGCAGAAATCTCCTCTGCTGTGACAGACCTTTCACAGCACGCCACATTACAGGCGGACGAGGGAGGACAAGCTGTGCAAAATACGAAGGATCAAATGCAATCCATTCATTTATCCGTAGCAGATTCCAATGCGAAAATCCAGACGTTGCATGAACGTTCTCAGCAAATTACATCTATTTTAGATGTGATTACAAGCATTGCAGATCAAACCAATTTACTGGCCCTAAATGCAGCCATTGAGGCAGCAAGAGCGGGTGAACATGGGAAAGGCTTTGCAGTCGTGGCAGACGAAGTGCGCAAGCTAGCAGAGCAATCACAGGAATCAGCCAAACAAATATTTGAGCTTATCCGAGGTATTCAGCAAGAAACGGAGCAATCTGTCAGTATTATGGCGAAGGTTACAGAGGATGTGCAAAGTGGTTTGCATATTTCCGATGAAGCCATTGCGAAATTCCAAGTCATTATGACAAGTATGAATGAAATTACCCCGAAAATGGAGGAGGTATCTTCTGCCTCTGAGCAAATGTCAGCAGGAGTTCAGGAGGTAGCAGCAGTAACTGAAGATTTGGCATTCTCCGCGAAGGGCAATGCAGCGGCGTCTGAGGATGTAGCAGCTTCAACAGAGGAGCAATTAGCCTCAATGGAGGAAATCAATGCCTCTGCGCAAGCACTCGCACATATGGCCGATGAATTAAAGCTGCTGATTAGTCAGTTTAAATATTAACGCACAACGCCACTCCAATTTTCGGAGTGGCGTTAGTTGTTTTATCGATCTTCTTCTTCCCAACAGTCTGTATTTTTTAAGGTTGGAATTGATTTTGCATAAAAGACAGGGTTTTTGCCTGCTCTTCGTTGCTCTGTAAAGTCGTCTAGCACAAGGAAGGCAATTTTACCGAGAATCATAATGATGGCGATATTGATGAGCGCCATCAGCCCCATAAAGAGGTCAGCAAGGTTCCATACAAGCTGTACTTGTGCGACGGAGCCAAGCATGACCATAAACAGCACTAAAATACGATAGCTAAACATCCAAACTTTATGTGCGTCCATAAATTCAATATTGGATTCACCATAATAATAATTACCAATGATCGAACTAAAAGCAAAGAAAATGATGGAGATGGCAATAAAATAAGGAGCCCAATCACCAACATGAACAGCTAAAGAATGTTGCGTCAAAATAATGCCATCACTTTCACCCTTATCATATAACCCAGCTAAAATAATAATAAAGGCTGTGGCTGTACAAATCATAATCGTATCAAAAAAGACACCTAAGCTTTGTACAAGTCCTTGTTTAGCAGGATGTGAGGTATTAGCAGTCGCCGCAGCATTCGGCACACTCCCCATCCCTGCTTCATTGGAAAATAAACCGCGACGTACGCCCTGCATAATTGCTGCCCCAATTGCGCCACCAGCAGCTTCCTGTAGGCCAAATGCATGAGTGAAAATTAATGAAAAAACATGCGGGATTTCCGATAAATTGGTCACCACCACAAAAAGGGCTACAAGTAAATAGAAGATGGCCATAACAGGTACAAGAATTTGTGTCACCTTTACAATTCGATGGACACCACCAAAAATAATGAAGGCTGTTAAAATAACAAGTATCGCCCCGATGATCTTAGGACTTACATCGAAGGCTTCGCCAACTGAAGTGGCAATGGTGTTGGCCTGCACAGCATTAAAAATAAAGCCAAAGCTTAATGTTAATAAAATACTAAAAATAATACCAAGCTTTCGTTGACCTAACGCCTTCTCCATATAGTAGGCAGGACCACCACGAAACGTATCGCCATCCTTTACTTTGTACACTTGTGCTAAGGTACTTTCAATGAAGGCAGTGGCCATCCCTAAAATCGCAATCATCCACATCCAAAATACTGCACCAGGTCCACCTACACCAATGGCTAAGGCTACACCTGTAATATTCCCTGTGCCGACACGTGAAGCAGCACTAATGGTAAAGGCCTGGAACGGAGAAACCCCCGAATCGCCCTCTCTTTTTTCTACAATTAAACGAAACATTTCAGGAAAAAGACGAATTTGTACAAACTTCGTACCGAATGAAAAATATAGTCCTGCTGTTAAAAGTAAGATAATGAGGATGTATGTCCATAAAATATTATTTCCGCTATCTACTATCGTTGAGATCCATTCCATAAGTTGTCCTCCTTTCACAATACGCTTTAGTCTACACTGGTTTTTTATAAAAAATCAACTTTTCTAAAATAATGAATTATAATAAAATTTTGAGATTTGTAATTTTTTAATTGTGAAAAATCTTTTTATCTACTATTTTTCAAGCCTTAAATATTACTTTTGGAAAATTCTCTTATTTCGGTGCGAGATAGGCGTATAATAATAGAAAAAAGGAGTGTTGTTGTCATGAAAACAATCGGCTTAATTGGTGGGATGAGCTGGGAATCATCTGCTGAATATTACAGACTGATCAATGAACAGGTGAAACATAGATTAGGGGGCTTGCACTCTGCGAAATGTATTTTGTATAGTGTAGATTTCCAGCAAATTGAGCACTTGCAAGCTAACGGAGAATGGGACAAAGCAGGCGAGGTGCTAGCACAAGCAGCGCAAGCACTTGAGCGTGCAGGGGCAGACTTAGTCATCATTTGTACCAATACGATGCATAAGGTCATTGATGTTATCGAGACTGCCATTACCATTCCTATTTTACATATTGCAGATGCTACAGCTAGTCAAATTAAAGAAGCGGGATACCAGAAAATAGCGCTTCTTGGCACAAAATATACAATGGAGCAAGCCTTTTATAAGGCGAGAGTAGAGAGCTTTGATATTGAGGTCATTGTGCCAGATAGCATCAAACGAATGGAAGTAAACCGAATTATATATGATGAATTGTGTCTCGGCACTATTGTACCAGCCTCTAAAGCGTACTATATCCAAGTGATCGAGGAGCTTGTACAAGCGGGTGCACAAGGGGTGATTCTGGGCTGTACGGAGATTGGCTTACTGATTCAGCAGGAGGATGTCAGCATTCCAGTATTTGATACAACAGCTATCCATGCACAGGCTGCTGTGTTAATGGCGATTCAGGAGGAGGCATAATATGCAGGGAAAGGTAAGACAATTGGGCATTGAAATTGGCGTGTTACCAGTTGGACAGAAAAACTGCATCACCGATGTAGTAGGAGTCCGAGTGGGACATGTTACATTGGATGAGCCATTAGATCAGAATGGAGCCTATGCGTGTACAGGCGTCACAGCCATTGTACCGCATGGTGGTAATGTATTTCAGCAAAAGGTAACGGCGGCAAGCTATGTGCTAAATGGCTTTGGGAAAACAACGGGACTTGTGCAGGTGAATGAGCTAGGTGTACTGGAATCGCCTATCATGTTAACCAATACTTTTGGCGTACCAGCTGTTACCCAAGGAACATTAAGCTATATGCTTGACCGAAATGAAGACATTGGACTAACAACGGGAACCATTAACCTCGTTGTGGGTGAATGTAATGATAGTTATCTCAATTCGATTCGAGCTTGTCCAGTGACACCTGCTCATGCCATAGAAGCCATTCGTCAAGCCTCTACACAGATGGCACAGGAAGGCGCTGTTGGAGCAGGGAAGGGCATGATGTGCTTCGGCTATAAAGGAGGAATTGGTTCCTCCTCTCGCATCGTCAAAGCACAATCAAATGAAGTCAACTATACAGTAGGCTGCCTAGTTCTTAGTAATTTCGGACAAAGCGCAGAGTTTTTAGCCGAGCGTTACAAAATTGCAACTGCTCAAAACCAATCAAGCTTATCACCAACAGATGGCTCCATTATCATTGTCCTTGCGACAGATGCCCCATTGAGTAGCCGACAATTGACACGCGTCATTAAACGTTGTGGTATCGGTTTAGGACGGACAGGCAGTCATTTTTCACATGGTAGTGGCGATATTGTGATTGGCTTCACGACGGCACATTGTATTCCTCATACCGCTGATCAGCTTGTTGAGACAAGAACACAGCTACGTGAGGATCATCCTATCATGAATCAATTGTTTACAGCCGCTGCTGAAGCGACAGAGGAAGCGATACTTAATTCGTTGTCTCGGGCACAGACAACAATTGGTCGCAATGGTCATACGGTGGAAGCATACTCATTTCATCAGGCATAATAGAAAGAGCTATTGAGACAATATTCGTGTTTCAATGGCTTTTTTTATGCCACCAAACAGGATTCGTTGTTTTTTTAGCATGAGCGAGCTATAAGATGAATAAAATCCTTAATTAGAGGATGAAAGCGATTTTTCGCCCCGTAAATTGCTGGAATATGTTTCATTATAAGAGTATATCCATTATTTTGTAATTATTCTTTTTTTATGTAGTCAATGATAGAGAGATGTGATAACATTCAACTTAAAAAACTGAATTATCTAATTATTTCAAGGGGGCTCTATTAATATGAACCTTTTTCAACCGATAGCGCCGTCTCTAAATGGAAACCCCTCAACATCACCAGTTGTACGTGAAAACGATGAGCCGCTTATCCAGATTTCAGCAGCTCATCCTAGAATAGTGATGGAGCCAATCTACTATCAGCAACAGATTCCTGATAGTTTACGAGCTATTTATGTGCGAGAAGGTGTCTATGAGCGTTTGCAGCAGGCGTTAACGTTATTACCTGAGGGGTATTGCTTATTACTTTATGATGGCTATCGTCCCTTTCAAGTACAGCAGTATTTGTTTAGCCATTTTTCACAGCAATTAGCAAAAATGATGCCGCAGTTATCACCACAAGCGATTGTGCAAGCAACCAAAAAGTATGTAGCGTTTCCAAGTAAAGATGCAGCCCATTTAGCTCCCCATTTAACAGGCGGTGCCATCGACGTGACGTTAGCTGATATTCATGGTAAAGCCTTGGATCTTGGGACAGCGTTTGATGCAATGAATGAAAAATCTGCGACCCGTTATTTTGAACAGTATACGGAAGAAAATCCCCTAGCCTATCAGCATCGTCGTTTGCTGTATAACTGTATGACACTTGCTGGATTTACGAATTATGCGGAGGAATGGTGGAATTACGATTATGGCAATGTGGCATGGGCTAGACGTGTTCAGGCACAGGTAGCCCATTATGGAGCAGTACACACAACAATTCAAAATCACAATGTAAAGGAGTTTCGATTTCTATGAAAGTTTATATTAGTGCAGATATTGAAGGGATTACAGGAACAACTTCCTGGAGTGAAACCGAGTTAAATGCGCCTGACTATCAATTTTTTCAAAGACAAATGACGCGAGAAGTAGAAGCAGCCATTGAAGGAGCGATAGCAGGGGGAGCAACCGAAATTTTATTAAAGGATGCCCATGATTCAGCCCGCAATCTAGACATTTCCAATTTACCAATCAATTGTAAAGTCATCCGTGGCTGGACATACGATCCTATGTGTATGGTAGCGGGCCTCGATCAAAGCTTTGACCGTGCCATTTTTATCGGCTACCACAGTAAAGGAGGAAGTGAGCGTAACCCACTAGCCCACACGCTTTGCACGTATGCCGACGTCAAAATTAATGGCGAATATGCGAGCGAATTTCTAATCAATACGTATGCAGCAGCCTTACACGGTGTGCCCGTGTCCTTCGTGAGTGGAGATGTGGGATTGACAGAAGAGATTCAGGCCATCAATGAACACATTGTCACATTCGCCACTAAGGAAGGCATCGGCAACGCAACGATAAATGTCAGTCCGCAACTAACCATCATGGAAACCAAACGACTGGTAGCGTCTTCTATGAAGGTGCCCCGTGCCGCATTACAGGTAACGTTGCCAGAACACTTTGTAGTAGAAATTATTTATCGCGACCATACACGGGCCTATCGCAATTCTTTTTATCCTCATGCCAAATTCAAACCACACAATACCGTAGAGTTCATGACCGGTGATTTTTATGAGGTGCTACGTCTCCTGCAATTTTTAACGTGATAGGTGAGGAGTGATCAATTTGGTGAGGGAACCGCTCAAAAAAGAGTGAGAAGTGATCAAAAAGTGGAGGTCCCCGCTCAAAAAGGTGTGAGAAGTGATCAAAAAGGTGGGCACCCCGCTCACAAATGAGTGAGAAGTGATCAAAGCGAGGTCCCCGCTCATAAAAGAGTGAGAAGTGATCAAAAAGGTGGGCACCCCGCTCACAATTGAGTGAGAAGTGATCAAAAGGATGAGGTTCCCGCTCACAATCATGTGAGAAGCGATCAAAAAGGTGGGCACCCCGCTCACAATCATGTGAGAAGTAATCAAAAAGTTGAGCACCCCGCTCACAATCGAGTAAGAAGTGATCAAAAAAGTGGGCACCCCGCTCACAATTGAGTGAGAAGTGATCAAAAAGGTGGGCACCCCGCTCAGAATCATGTGAGTAGTGATCAAAGCGAGACTCCCGCTCATAAAAGAGTGAGAAGCGATCAAAAAGTGGAGGTCCCCGCTCACAATCGAGTGAGAAGTGATCAAAAGGATGAGGTTCCCGCTCACAAACGAATGAGAAGTGATCAAAAAGTGGATGAATCCGCTCACAATTATGTGAGAAGTGATCAAAAAAGTAAAGGACCCGCTCACAAATAGTTGAAAAGCGCTCAACCCAGCTCAACCCAGTGAACTCCTCCCACTTAAAGAGACCTTCAAAAAGCAGTGGGACACGCTGTCCAAGTGGTTTAATAGTTGATAGAACCAACAATTAAATCTCATAACCGTGACAACGGGTATGTACCGTTGTTCATTTCATCGATAGATGGTCGATTTAGACGGACCTAGCTTATGTTTGAATGATCCTATTGAAGGTACAATCCATCCTGCCAATAGGATTTTCATTATAAAAAGATGACTAGGGGGATGCTTGTGAGAAAGTATTGGTTGCTGTTCGTATGTCTGGTCGTATTATTTTGTGTAGCTTGCAATGATGAATCATCGAGTGAAAAAGCATCGGAATATCGTGTGGTGTATTCAGGGGAAATTAAAACGTTAAATTATTTAAAGACGTCAGAAACAAATGAATTTGCGGTGGCTGCGAATATGGTGGATGGGCTCATAGAATACGATCAATATGGGGTGGTCCAGCCAGGATTAGCAAAAGAATGGTCTGCGAATGAGGATGCTACCGTGTGGACGTTCAAGCTGCGTGATGACGCGAAATGGGTGACACATGAGGGCAAGGATTATGCAGATGTTGAGGCACAAGACTTTGTGGATGGCTTGCACTATGTGCTTGATGCTAAAAATGAATCGTCAACAGCTTGGATTGCAACGGTGGTAAAAAATGGAGAGGCCTTCTATAACGGCGAGATGACAGATTTTAAGGAAGTTGGCATAAAGGCGTTAGATAAACATACAGTAGAATATACTTTAGAGGCGCCGACACCCTATTTTCTTTCTATGTTGAACTATGTATGTTTCTTCCCAGTGAATGGCAAGTTCATTGCGGAAAAAGGGGAGGCCTTTGGTACGACACGTGAAAATTTCCTTTATAATGGCGCGTATATTTTAGATAAATTTGAGCCACAAAATGAGCGCGTTCTTGTAAAAAATGAGTCATATTGGGATAAAGACAAGGTGCTGATTGAGCGTATCCGCTATAAATACAATAAAGAAGCAGCAACAGTGGCACCTGAGCTATTTTTACGTGGCGAAATCGATTCGGCTAGTATCCCAACCTCCATTATTGATGAATGGTTTAAAGATGAAAAGAAAAAATCACAGGTTCGTCAAACACAAAATAACTTCTATACCTACTTCTATGCACTCAACTTCAACCCACAATTTGACGCACAATACGAGCCTGATAATTGGAAGGTCGCTGTCAATAATAAAGATTTCCGCAAATCCTTATTCCATGCGCTTGATCGTGTATCTGCGATGCTGACGGTTGAGCCTTATAATCCAGCAGATTTGCTGAGCAATACCATTACACCGAAAAACTTTGTTGATGTGGAAGGGGTGGATTATACACAACTAGCACCACTTACATCCATCTCCAATGAAGATTCCTTCAATAAAGAGCTGGCTCTAGCGTACAAAGAAAAGGCAAAAACAGCATTAGCAGGTAAGGGAACATTCCCTGTAAAAGTATTAATGCCCTATAATGCGGGCAGTCCAGATTGGGCTAATCGTTCTCAAGTAGTCGAGCAGCAAATGGAGAAATTGCTTGGGACAGATTATGTCGATATTATCGTAGAGGCGGGTCCATCGACAGGCTTCCTATCAGAGGTGCGTCGACCTGGCAAGTTTGCGCTTTTAGAAGCGAACTGGGGTCCTGATTATGCAGATCCTTCTACGTATACAGATCCATTCACTGTTGATGGTACTTACAATAAGCCTGAATTAGCAGAGGGTTATAAAGAGGCAAATGGAAAAACGACTTATCAAAATCTTGTGGATCAAGCGAAAGAAACAATCGATACAGCCAAACGCTATGAGCTATTTGCGAAGGCAGAAGCGTTTTTAATTGAGGAAGCCTTTGTTATTCCGTATTCAGTTGGTGGTAGTGGTTATATGGCTTCTAAATTAAATCCATTCGAGGCACAATATTCGCCATTTGGTGTAACAGCAGAGAAATTTAAAGGCCAGCAAGTGCTAGAAAAGTCAATGAGTAATGAAGAATTTAAAAAGGCGCTTGCCGATTGGGAACAAGAACGTGCGGAAGCCCTAGCCAATGCTGAAAAGTAGTAGCATTTTGTAGATGAAAAGGAGATACCGAAAAGAATAGTCGGCATCTCCTTTCGTCTTTTTGACAAAGGAGGATGGCGCGATGTTGCAGTATATAGGAAAACGACTCTTACAATCCGTTTTAACCCTTTTTATTATCATCACCATTGTCTTTTCATTATTACGGCTAATGCCAGAGGAAGGCTATTTAGGAGCGGCCGCCGATAAAATGTCACCTGCTCAGCAGGAAATTTACTTAACAAGTCTGGGCTTGCGAGATCCGATCTTAGTCCAGCTAGGGAATTTTTACAAAAATTTACTGCAGGGGGATTTAGGCAAATCGGTGACTTATCGTACTGATGTCCCGGTTGTGACGATCATTGCAGATAAAATGACGTATTCACTTCTCTTTGGTTTAGGAGCAGTCGCTTTATCACTACTGATTGGTGTACCGTTAGGGATTTTGATGGCCTATCGTAAGGGGCGGTGGCTGGATCGACTTGGGACAGGCTATATCGTATTTGTTGTTGCGGTCCCTGCAGCCGTTTATTACTTAGTCATTCAAATGTATATTACAGAACTTTTTCAATTACCGATGCTGTTTGATGAATATAGGCCAATTACTTGGCTTCTTCCGCTTACGTCCATGGCCTTAGCTCCAACAGCCTCCTATGCGATGTGGATGCGACGCTATATGGTCGATGAACTGAACAAGGACTATATTAAGCTAGCAAGGGCGAAGGGTGTGAAGGAGCGGACATTGATGTTCAAGCATGTATTACGCAATGCCTTTATTCCGATGGCGCAATATTTACCAGCTACGATTCTGTTTACGATTACAGGCTCGATCTATATTGAATCGTTGTATTCCATTCCAGGGATGGGGGGCTTGCTTGTGGATGCTATTCAGCGACAGGATAATACGATTGTGCAAGGCCTAGTGTTAGTGTTCTCTTCCCTTGGTATCATCGGACTTATTTTAGGGGATATTGCCATGGCACTTGTCGACCCTCGTATTAAATTAGGCAAGGGAGGGGGTGTGCGTTAATGGGGATGTATACAAATGAAATCAATAATATTTCAAATAAATCCCGTGAAACTTTGTTTGAGTTTGCGGAAGTGGACGCAAGGCAGGCAGAGGAAACGGGCTATTCAAATTATTCTTATTGGCGCTCTACTTGGCAATCCTTTTTGAAAAATCGACTGGCCGTTTTTTTATTAGTAGGGGTGATCATCATTGTTGGCTTTACTATTTTTCAGCCCTATTTACCGGCGCAAAAATCACCGACTGAGATTTACTTGGATGAACAAACAGGGATGCAGGCACGTAATATTGCGCCTAATGCAGAATTTTGGTTTGGCACGAATTCCATTGGTCAGGATTTATGGTCTCGTATTTGGGCAGGGACGCGAACATCTCTCTTTATTGGCTGTGTTGTCGCCTTAGTGGAGGCAGTGGTGGGCATTACGATTGGAACGCTGTGGGGCTTTTCGCGGAAATTAGAAGCGCCTATTACACAGCTTTATAATGTGGTAGATAATATTCCCACAACCATTGTGCTCATTTTAATGTCCTATATCTTAAGGCCAAGTATTTCAACGATTATTATTGCAATGTGTATAACGGGTTGGGTGGAAATGGCGAGGTTTATCCGCAATCAAATTGTGATTTTGCGTGACCGTGAATACAACCTAGCCTCAAAGTGCTTAGGCACACCTGATTATCGTATTATCCTAAAAAATCTTTTACCTTATTTAATTTCTGTCATTATGCTACGCATGAGTCTAGCCATACCCTTTGCGATAGGGGCTGAAGTATTTTTAACGTATATCGGCTTAGGGCTACCGATCAGTGAGCCATCCCTAGGAAATTTAATCAATGAAGGACGCGTCCTTATGATGTCACCAGACTTACGCTATCAGCTTATTTTCCCGAGTATTGTGTTAAGTGTTATTACGATCGCATTTTATATTATTGGTAATTCCTTTGCTGATGCAGCAGATCCGAAAAACCATGTATAAGGAGAGGAAACAAGTGACAGCTAAAAAATCACGCGTATTAGTCATCCAAAATTTAGTGATTCAGTTTACGCTACGTGGTCGAGTTTTAACAGCGATCCGTGATATTTCACTCGACCTATACAAGGGAGAGAGCTTAGCCATTGTGGGCGAATCAGGCTCGGGTAAATCCGTGCTGATGAAAGCCATTATGGGCTTGCTTGATAAAAATGGCCGCATTAAGCAGGGGCGAATTATTTACAATGCACAGGATTTAGGGCAGTTCACGACCGAGCAAGAGTGGTTGGGTATTCGAGGCAAGGAAATCGCGATGGTGACACAAGATCCTATGACATCATTGAACCCGCTTAAAACCATTGGGAAGCAAATCGAAGAATGTGTAGTGATGCATCAGGGCTTAAGAGGCAAGGAAGCCTATGAGGAAACATTAAAACTACTAACAGATGTCGGCATAACGGACGTGAAAAAGCGTTATAAGCAATACCCGCATGAATTTTCAGGAGGGATGCGCCAACGCATTGTTATTGCGATTGCCATTGCCTGTAAGCCGAATATATTAATTTGTGATGAGCCAACTACAGCATTAGATGTAACTATTCAAGCGCAAATTTTACAGCTCTTAAAAAATCTTCAGCAAAAATACGGCTTAACAATCGTCTATATTACGCATGATTTAGGCGTTGTCGCAAAGGTGGCTGACCGAATTGCTGTGATGTATGCGGGCGATGTCATCGAGGTCGGGGAAACACATGAAATTTTCTTTCATAGTAAACATCCTTATACATGGGCGCTTATTTCGTCCTTACCTCAGCTTGGCTCCAAGGGGGAACAATTGTATTCCATCAAGGGCACACCACCGAATCTTTTTCAGGAAATTGAGGGGGATGCCTTTGCCCCACGCAATCCATATGCATTAAAAATTGACTTTATCGAGCGGCCACCTTTTTTTCAGGTCAGTGATACCCATTATGCCCGCACATGGTTATTAGATCCACTTGCACCAAAGGTAGAGCCTCCAGCTGCCTTACAAGCATTTTTTGACGAGGGGAGGCAGTATGCGAATGACTGATAAAGAGGTGCTAGTAGAAGTAAAACATTTATCCGTTGTTTTTGGCAAAGGAAAAAATAAGTTTACAGCGATTGATGATGTCAGCTTTCATATTTTTAAAGGTGAAACATTTGGCATTGTAGGTGAATCAGGCTCAGGGAAGACAACAATTGGTCGAGCGATTATGCGCATCAATGAGGTCACAGAGGGACAAATTTTGTACCATGGCAAAAGCATACAGGGCAAAATCCCGAAAGATTGGGATAGAGAAATTACACAGAAAATCCAAATGATTTTTCAGGACCCAATGGCCTCCCTAAATGAACGAGCAAAAGTGGATTATATTATTTCGGAAGGACTGTACCCTTCTAAAAAATATAAGGATGAGGCAGAGCGTCAGCAAAAGGTTCGAGCTGCTTTATTAAATGTAGGGCTACTGCCAGAGTTCTCCAGTCGGTTTCCGCACGAATTTTCAGGTGGACAGCGCCAGCGAATTGGCATTGCCCGCGCCTTAGTGATGGAGCCTGAATTTATCATTGCGGATGAGCCCATCTCTGCTTTGGACGTATCCATTCGAGCGCAAGTATTGAATTTATTAGCAAGCCTGCAGCAGCGTAAACATTTAACGTATTTATTTATTGCCCATGATTTATCGATTGTCCGTTTTATTACCGATCGTACAGCGGTCATTTATAAGGGGAAGATTGTGGAGCTAGCGGAAACAGAAAAGCTTTTTGTCCATCCGCTGCATCCTTATACAAGGGCACTGTTATCAGCAGTACCAGAGCCAAATCCCTATAAGGAGCGGGAGAAAGTTGTAGAGGTGTATGATCCGTCACAGCATCGTTATGAGGAAAATCCCCCTTCATTCGTTGAAATTGAGGAAGGTCATTTTATTTTAGCCAATGAAGAGGAACTAGCCCATTATCGTACTTCACTGAAAAGGGAGGGAAAGGTATGATTCGTCCAACGGCATTGAAAAAAGGTGACACAATTGGTCTTATTAGTGCTTCTGGAGCCACACCACCAGAAAAGCTGCAGCCTGCTATTGCGACTATTGAAAAGCTAGGACTGAATGTGGTGGTTGGGGAAACCTGTCACGCAAGACATGGCTATTTAGCAGGCACTGATGATTTACGGGCAGCGGATGTTCATCGTATGTTTGGAGATCCAACGATTAATGGCATTTTTTGTATACGTGGGGGCTATGGGGCGACGAAAATTTTAGCGCAATTAGACTTTGACATGATTAGCGCCAATCCAAAAGTATTTGCGGGCTATAGTGATGTGACCGCTTTACATATAGCTTTTAATCAGCTATGTGGCTTTGTAACCTATCATACACCGATGCCATCCACGGAATTTATTCGACAGGAGATGGATGACTATACATGGCAGTCGTTCATTCAACAGATTATGGCGAATGAAAAAACGGAGTTCTACCTAGAAAATCCCTCTAACCAGCCCATGTCCACACTTGTTACTGGAAGAGCCACAGGTCAGCTCATCGGTGGCAACCTAACATTAGTGACGGCTTCACTTGGCACATCTTATGAAATTGATACACGAGATAAAATTCTGTTTTTAGAAGATATCGATGAAACGGAGCAACGGGTGGATCGTATGCTGACACAATTAAAACTGGCAGGAAAGCTAGATGACGTGGCAGGCATTTTATTGGGAGCTTGGACAAATTGTGGACCTGAAAATCCCGAAAAGCCAGCACATTGCTTATCATTACAAACTATTTTTCAAGAAATTCTAGTGCCTCTAGGGAAGCCAATTATTGCCGAGTTGACATGTGGTCATTGCTTACCAACGATGTCGCTACCTTTAGGTAGAACTGTCACGATGGATGCGGACAATCAGCGCATCCAAGTGGTTGAGTAGGTGTTCTATGGAGCAGCGGATTACAACACTTATTCAAGAATCGCCCTACAACGTACATTTGTTTATTAAAAATCTAACAACGAATCAGTTGCTCATTGGTCATCAGCTCGAGGCGTCATTTTCTAGTGCAAGTTTAATCAAAGTGCCGATTCTGTTAGCCTTGCTCTCATATTTAGAGGAGAATAAACGATCACTTGATTCTACGCTTGCAATTTCACCAACTGATTGGGTGGATTTTAGTGTGATTAGTGAGCAAAGACTTACTCAAAGCACTTTCTATGAACTTCTTGTTTGGATGATTATTACGAGTGACAATACAGCCACGAATGTCTTAATCGATGTAGTTGGCATGGAATATTTGAATGACTATTTTCAGCATATCGGTTTACAGGACACGCTGCTACAGCGAAAAATGATGGATGTAGATTGTCTAGCAAAGGGCATAGATAATCGCACATCAGCAAGGGATATGGCACATCTTTATACGCGTATCTATCAGCAAGAGCTACTATCACCACCTTACAGTAAACTAGTCATTGCTATTTTAAGTCGTCAGCGTGTACATGACTCCCTAAAGCGCTATCTAGTAGATGAAGTGCGACTGGCACATAAAACAGGCGGACTCGATACCGTCGATCATGATGTGGGAATATTTTACACTAGCACAGTTGATTATAGTACGGGCGTTTTTATAACAAACGTGACGGACAATGATCAGGCGCGCCAACTCATTGGTCGTCTATCAAAAGTTGTCTATGACCAGTTGGTGAAGTGAGAGGGGGACAGGGATGATGGCTATCGTTACAGCCATGATGGCAAGTTTGCATGCCATGCCAGATAAAGCTTCTGAATTAGTCGATGAAGTACTGTATGGGATGACCGTAGAGATCGTCAGTGATGTCAATGAAGCTTGGGTTTTTATCCGAACAGCCTATCGTTACGAGGGGTATTGTCAGAGGGCACACTTACTGCAAGAGGCAACACTTGCATCTACGTGGCAACAAGAAGCACAGCATGTCATTTGTCAAAGCTTTGCCGATGTTTTACAGCAACCACGTATCCAAAGTACAAAGCTGTTAACGCTAGTAAAAGGCTCATCCATTCGTGTTATGTCAGACGAAGCAGTACCTGAAGAATGGTCAGCCGTACAACTAGTATCAGGACAAACAGGGTATGTTCGAACAAAATGGCTACAGCCTAAAATAACAGTACAGTCATTATCGGAGCAGCAGTTCCGAGAAAATGTTGTGGAAACAGCGCTCAGCTATTTAACGGCCCCTTATCGCTGGGGTGGCAAATCGCCATTCGGTATTGATTGCTCTGGTTTGTGTTCGATGGCCTATCTGTTAAACGGTGTCTATATTTATCGAGATGCCCGAATAGTAGAGGGCTTCCCGATCGTTAGCATCGACCAAGACCAGATGCAGAAGGGTGATTTAATCTATTTTCCAGGTCATATTGCTTTATATATGGGAAATGATTTGTATGTCCATTCATCGTTGGGTGGTAATGAAGTAACGGTTAATAGTTTAGATGCCAAACATCCCCTCTATCGACAGGATTTAGCCACGACCATACTAGCAGTAGGTACTTTATTTAACGCACAGAAGGACTAGCTGAGCTCCCTACTAGAATGATGCTTGAGGGTCATCCCCATTTTCAGGATGATGAACGTACTGAGCTGGATCAGTACTAATCCGATGAGCTGCCATAAGCCGATTAAAAATGTACGCATGCATAAATCAAAGGCTGCTTCACCTGGGGGCATATCTGGATAGGGCTCTAATTGCCAATAATGCCACACAAAATAACAGGCTAAAGAGGTGCCTTGTCCGACATAGATAAAGACCCAATGAATAGAAGATGCTACTCTTTGTCGACTACACCATAGCAAGAGGTTCAATAAAATAATAAGCGTGGGGAAAATAATAAGATGAAAAGAACCCTCCGCTATTTTTGTCATGAAATATAGATTGTAGCTAAGCTGAATCAATGGCAAGAGCACAAGGTTCACGGCGAGAAGACGGAGCAATTGTGTACGCTTCACTGTTTTCCTGTCCTTTCTGTAATTTTACATGAAGACGTTTGCCAAACGGATTAGTTCCATGAGAAAAAACGTCCATACTCGTTGGTGAGTCATGGACGTTTTGGGTTAATAATGATAAATATTGAGTTGTTGGCCTGCCTCCAGTCGATCTGTTCGAAGCTGATTCCATTGTTTCAGTGATGTCACTTTCACATTATAGGCTTCTGCAATCTTCATAAGTGAATCGCCATCAGCCACCGTAATGGTTTTCTTATCTTTTACTGGACTATCATATTGTTGCAGGTCATATTTTGCGATCAATGTATTTAATTTTTCATTGTAAGCCGAATCAGTTGCATAAGAGCCTGTTAAAAATTTCGTTGCATCTGTATAGACCGTCGTGTTGCTTTTGAAAACGCCTGCGTAAAAATCTTTATTCCAAGAAACCCCATTTCGCATTAATTTTACATAATCCTGCATGGATGCCTCATAGGAAGGGTATTTGCGGAAGGCAGCCATGATCGTGGAAAGATTGCCTGACCCATCATCCTCTGTTGTTTCGAGTGTGACGGAATTATTTTGGTAGCTGCCTTTCATACCGAATAGATTATAATTAGGGGCAGAGCCAAGTCCACTTTGCCCATGCTCACTTTCTAGAATTGCCTGAGCAATCATCACGGATGCATATAAGTCATTGTCAGCACCAAGATCTCGTGCCGTTTCTGCAATCTCACCGATAAACTCTTCCACACTTGGACGATCATCAATAACCACAGACTCTTCTCTTTCAGTCGTATTAAATAACTGTGTCACCATATAAAACGAAATACAAATAACAACAACGGCAATCATAAGTCCTTTAAAAAAATTTAGCACGTATTTCATTGTAGCTGGATGTTGGTCGTGACCACATCTCCCTCCCTTCTATTAAAAGTTTAGCTATCTCTCATTATTACAGAGAGTGAAAGAGATGTATAGTTGAATAGACTTCATCATTAATAGAACGTTTCTTGCCTTAATTAGTTCCGATATCTATCTTAAAATTCTGAGACATAAATTGTTTGAATATCTCAAAATATCGCTCGGACGCTTCCCATTGTGTCGTGTTCAAATAGGATAGCTCTTGACGACCAACATCGTTAGGAGGCTGATAATGACGGGAAACATAGGTTTCATTTTCGAGCGTATAAAAATAATAGGCTTCGTCAGGCGTCTGAATTTCAATACGAGCATGTATACTATCACCATCCTCATCTAAATAGGCTTGACGGAAGCTATAGCATTTGGAACCATCCCAGAATCCATCATGCTCCTCGTCTAAATCCTGAATTGCAGGATGCTGGAACATTTGGTGTACATCTCGCACCTCGATTGTATGCAAGTAAAGCTCTGCTACATTGATGCAAGTTAACAGCATCAGCCAGTGCTCCTGAATATCCACTAAATGCTCCTGTGATGATTCTGTAATATCCCACCATTCAGCTTCTTCATCTAGCGTTTTTGTCAGGAGGGAGACGGATTGATCATCATTAAGCCAAATAAAATAGTGACACTGTGCGGTCTTCATATAAACACTGTCATTGCGTACATCACCATCAGCATTGGTATGTGCACGCTGGATCATGAAATAAACATCCTGTTCCGTCAAATCGAATGAAGGATTGTCAGGTGTCATCAGAATACATGAAGTCAGCTTTAGTATGTTTTCCGCATTAATCGAAGGGTGCGTGAAATAAATAGGAGATGCTATTGTCCTTTGAGGAACGCTTGTAAATTGAGTGAGTGCGGAACGTCCTTCTTTAAGAATTTGCACAAGTGAAGTGAAGGAAAAGCCGATGTCATCCTCATCCTCAGGAAAAAATATCTCTTCTATTAAAATGTCTTCAATACGGATAGGGAGTTCCTGAAAAACGCCATCTCCGTGCCATATATTTACGATACAAGGAATCGACTTCTTGCCCTTTACGCTGATGCGATACTCATCATCCTGAACCAATATTGCTGCCTGAAGATTGCCATTCACAATCGTTTCGCCATGATTGTATGAGCCACATAAAATATTCTCGACCGTCAGATGCCCGTGCACATAGATTTCCTGACCACCTATTGCTATATTTTTAGCCATTACATTGCCCATCACCATCAGCCCAATTGCACCATCTGTCTCTAAATTATAGAGGGTGTCTACGGTTAAATGGCCATTGATGAAAATGAGAATGGTCTTGTCCTGCTGTGGAAAAGGCATATCCCAGTCCAAATTAAGGGAGGAGAGTGTCAAATCGCCCTCATAGTACGCTACTAGATCATCTTCACTAAAATCCTTGTAAAACTTTGCCCACCAAGAGTCTGCTGGAAACCTTTGAGCTAGTTGTGAAATCGCCATAAACTGAAAGCCATTATACATAGGTCACGACCTCTCTATTACAATTTTTATTATCTTCTCACAGCAAGTAATTGACAGTCAATTTCATAGAATGGTAGAGACAAGAATAATTTCATAGAAAATGGTATTATTAACCTTTAAAACAATGAGTTGAAAGGGAGTTTTGATTGAATACGATTTTTAGTGTTACACAAAAACAACTATATGATTTTCTACTGAATGTAGCGACAATCAGACCGGTCTTTATTTGGGGAGCACCTGGCATTGGGAAATCCGCGATTGTTGAAAATTTCGCTAGTGAATTAGGCTTGCCCTGTGTGTCGTTATTGGGCAGTCAGCTAGCACCTGAGGATATTATTGGTGTTCCACAGATTAAGGATGGCTACAGTGTTTTTTGTCCACCTAAAATGATTGCACGCGATGAACCTTATTGCCTTTTTTTAGATGAATTAAATGCTTGCTCACAGGAAGTACAAAAAGCGTTTTATAGTCTTATTCATGAACGCAGAATTGGAGAGTTTAGATTGCCAGAGGGCACGATTGTTATTGGTGCAGGCAATCGAGCGCAGGATAACGCGATTGTTAAACCGATGTCCTCCGCATTAATCAATCGGATGGTCCATGTTCAGCTTAGGGCATCGCATAAGGATTGGCTTGAATGGGCCTATGCACATGAACTACATCCATATGTGATTGAGTATATTCAAATGCGTCCCGATCATTTATGGAACGAACCACCGAAAACAGAAGAACCCTTCTCCACACCTCGTTCATGGCATATGCTAAGTGATTGTTTGTATGCATACGGTAACAGCTTGCAAGAACAAACTATCGATCTCTTAGCAAGTAGCTGCCTATCTGCGCATACTGCCAGTCAATTTAAAGCCTTTATCAAGCAAGTGCGAAGTAAATATGATCTCGCCAAAATTATCCAAGGAGAATTACGTTGGCCCGATCAACCAGAAGAAAGAGATTTGCTTTATTTCATGGCACAATCCTTCCGTGCTCAGTTACTGAAGGAGCTTCCGAACGAGCATACGACTTTGAAGGGAAATCAACGGCAATTAGCCTTTCGTGCCAAGGACTTGATCAAGGACCTATCATCCATCAGCTTAGAAATTGCACAGATGGTTGTGTCAGAGCAAAAGGGTGAAGCCTTACCTGCCTGGTTTATGCTGGAGGTTATCCGAGATTTACCACGTTTAGTAGCCAAAAAGGACGGTTAGCTTATGGCCAAAAAAAAGAAAGCATCACAGCAGGAGCATAAAAATGAGAAAGCCATTGCACGTGGGCATGACATTGTCTGTACACATCCCCTGTTCGAGGCGTTAGGACATGCTGTTTACATGCAATACGAAAGTATGCCACAAAAGGATTGGGCTTACGTTACAAGCGCAGGTGTCATCTATGTGAATCAGGATAAAAAAGGACAGCCAAATGAATGGGCTTATGTGATAGCGCATTGTTTGCTACACCTTGGCTTGCATCATCATCAACCAAAAGAGCAGCAGGAGCTTTGGAATATCGCCTGTGACTGCTATATAACAAAGTTTTTAGCAGAGCTAAAATTTGGTCAAGCCCCAAAGGAAATGAGTAATCCACTTTTTGAAGCCTTTAGCTCTGAGGAAAAATTGTATGATAGATTTTTACGCGAAGGTGTACCAAACGATTTGAAAGGCTATAGTACAATGCCAGGACAAGTGGATTTTGTTATTTCACAAAATAAAACAGGCTATCTTTATCGAGGCAATAGTAATTTCGCCGCGTTATTTGCAGAAGGCTTATCGAAAGCAGTGCAAAGTGCCATCCGGGTAGCAGGTGGGGTAGAAAATACATTAGGAGGCACAACGAGGGTAACACAAGCACAGCGCGCAAAGGCTTGGTTTATGAGTTCCTATCCCTTATTTGGTGCTTTAGCAGCTGACTTTACAATAATTGAAGATCCACTTATTTGTACAAGAATGGATATCTCAGTCGCGGCCATTGCAGTGGAAACAAAGGAGATTTACTTGAATACGGCCGTGGGCATGACCGATGAGGAAATGCGGTTTTTACTGGCACACGAACTACTTCATGCGGGATTAAGCCATGCGACACGCAGACAAGGACGTGATCCCTATTTATGGAATGTTGCTTGTGATTATGTTATCAATGGCTGGCTCATCGATATGAAAATCGGCGAGATGCCAGCATTTGGCGGGTTATATGATCCAGCATTAAAAGGGCTCTCGGCAGAATCTATTTATGATCGCATTGTTACGGATATTAGGGTGTATCGCAAATTAAGAACCTTTCGAGGGCAGGGCATAGGAGATATGATCGAAACGAATCCACCAGACTTTTGGGAAGGCAAGGTAGGCGTGGATTTGGATGCTTTTTATAAAAGGGCATTAAGTCAAGGGTTAAGCTATCATATGACTCAAGAGAGAGGATACTTGCCACAAGGGCTCATTGAGGAAATTCGTAGCCTAGCACAGCCTCCTATTGCTTGGGATGTGGCATTAGCCAAATGGTTTGATCGGATGTTTCAACCAATAGAGAAAGTGAGAACGTATGCACGCCCAAGTAGAAGGCAAGCATCGACACCGGATATCGCTCGACCAAGATGGATTCATCAAAGCGGAGAGGAAGATGGGCGCACTTTCGCAGTCCTTATTGATACATCAGGCTCCATGGATCGCCTCCTACTAGGAAAAGCACTCGGCACAATAGCGAGCTATAGCATCACTAGAGATGTTCCCTTTGTTCGCGTTATATTTTGTGATGCTGTTGCCTATGACACAGGCTATCTAGCACCTGAAGAACTATTAACGAAAGTGAAAGTAAGAGGTAGAGGCGGCACGGTATTACAGCCTGGTATACAGCTACTTGAAGAAGCACAGGATTTTCCCAAGGATGGTCCTATCCTGATTATTACAGATGGTCAATGTGATCGTTTAGCCATTAAAAGAGAGCATGCCTTCGTACTACCACAAGGGGCCAAGCTACCATTTGTGCCCAAAGGCGAGGTATTTAGAATGAAATAGCTTCACCTATCTACAAATGTTTGAAATGAATTTTGTTGGTGAAATATAAAAAGTGAACGCACTTCATGAGCAAATTCTAAAGGAGATGACAGATGATTACATTTGATAATGTCTCAAAACAATATGATAACGACCAAATAGCTGTCAAAGAACTAAATGTAGAAATTAAAAAGGGTGAATTCTTTGTTATTATCGGTCCTAGTGGATGTGGCAAAACGACTTTATTAAAGATGATTAATCGATTAATCCCCTTAACAGCAGGCACCATCTGGATTAATGATAAAAGAATTAGCGATTATAATATCCATGAGCTGCGTTGGAGTATCGGCTATGTACTACAGCAAATCGCCCTTTTTCCACATATGACGATTGAAGAAAACATTGCCATTGTGCCAGAGTTGAAGAAATGGAGTAAAAAGAAAATCCATCAGCGAGTGGACGAACTATTAGCGTTGGTGGGGCTAGAGCCTGCAAAATATCGTCAGCGTAAACCAAAGGAATTATCAGGAGGCGAACAGCAAAGGGTTGGCGTTGTTCGAGCCTTGGCAGCTGATCCAGAGATTATTTTAATGGATGAGCCCTTTAGTGCGCTAGACCCTATCAGTCGCACCAAACTACAGGATGATCTACTAGAGATGCAGCGTACCATCCAGAAAACCATTGTATTTGTATCTCATGATATGCAGGAAGCGCTGAAATTAGGGGATCGCCTCTGTATTATGAAAGATGGCGAAATTGTTCAGATAGGCACGCCACAGCAATTGCTGCAAAATCCTGTAAATGATTTTGTCCAACAGTTTATTGGTGGCAAGCAGACAGATCAATGGTTTACGATGCATGATGTGCTACAACCAATCGTAGCCACAAACGACTTTGAGGATACGATTCCTGTCGATGCTTCGTTTACGATGCTTCTTGAAAAATTAGCGAAGCATGACTTGCTGGGTGTCGAAGAGAATGGCAAGCGCATTGGCATGGTGACAAGAGCTTCTATGCTGCGTTATTTAGCAGAGGATTCTAAGAAAAGAGGACATGCACATGGTGGCTAATGTGGTGGATGTATTTCAGGAACGGAAGGCACAGCTACTAGCGGCATTGCTAGAGCATATCCAAATCTCTTTTATTGCGCTATTTTTTGCTGTCCTCATCGCCATTCCTCTAGGTATCTATTTAACCAATAAAAAGAAAATAGCAGAAAGCATTATTGGGGTCAGTGCGGTGCTGCAAACAATTCCTTCCTTAGCGTTGCTCGGCTTATTGATTCCTTTATTCGGTATTGGGAAAGTTCCCGCTATTATTGCGTTAGTCGTCTATGCGCTGTTGCCTATTCTACGAAACACCTACACGGGGATTAATGAAGTCGATCCATCATTGAAGGAAGCGGCATTAGCGATGGGGATGAATCGATCAAAGCGTTTAGTAAAGGTTGAGCTACCACTCGCTATGCCTGTTATGATGGCTGGTATTCGCACAGCAATGGTGCTGATTGTGGGGACTGCAACATTAGCGGCTTTAATTGGTGCAGGAGGTTTAGGGGATATCATTTTACTTGGGATTGACCGAAATAACACAGCCCTCATTCTTATAGGAGCCATTCCCGCCGCTATTTTAGCCCTGATTTTTGATGTGGCGCTCAAAAAATTAGAAACCCTGTCCTTTAAAAAAACAATGACGACTTTGAGTGCCATTAGTTTAGCGGCACTCGTAATGATTTTCTTCCCGCTACTAAGCAGTAAACAGCAAGATGAAATTGTCATTGCAGGAAAGCTTGGTGCGGAGCCTGAGATTCTTATCAATATGTATAAATTATTGATTGAGCAGGAGACAGATTTAACGGTGCAATTAAAGCCAGGGCTTGGTAAAACCTCATTTGTTTTCAATGCGTTAAAATCGGGCAGTATTGATATTTATCCTGAATTTACAGGCACAGCCATTTCGGAATTTTTAAAGGAAGAAGCGATTAATCATAACCAAGAGGACGTCTATCGTCAGGCAAAAGAGGGGATGCAGGAGCAATTCGATATGGTCATGCTTAGTCCCATGAGCTATAACAATACGTATGCACTCGCTGTATCACAGGAGCTAGCTGAGAGCTATCAACTGCAAAAAATCTCTGACCTTAAGCCGATAGAGCAGAAGGTGAAAGCAGGCTTTACATTAGAATTTAATGACCGTGAGGATGGCTATGTGGGCATTCAAAAACGATATGGGATTGCCTTTACAACGCTTGCAACGATGGAGCCAAAGCTTCGCTATCAGGCGATACAATCAGGTGATATTAATTTGCTCGATGCTTATTCAACGGATAGTGAAATTCGTCAATACAAGCTACGCGTATTGGAGGACGACCAAGCATTGTTTCCACCATACCAAGGAGCGCCTTTACTAAGGAAAGAAACGCTGACTGACTATCCAGAGATTGGAAAAGCATTAAATCAACTAGCTGATCGCATTACAGATGATGAAATGCGAGAAATGAATTATCAAGTGAATGTAGAAGGAAAGCTTGCAGCAGAAGTAGCAAAAGAATATTTAGTAAAGGTAGAATTACTAAAATAAGCCCTCTAGCTGTAGAGGGTTTATTTTTATCAATAATTTATTAATGATAAACGTTAAAAAATTATTGATAGGAATAAAAAGGGATGTATAATAGAAAGAAGGGAGGGAGATGTTGACAATGGGGCAAACAATTCAAAGTAAAGAATTTCGATGGATGACAAAGGGGCTTCGTACCGTTTTTACCATCATCATGGTGATGATGATTTTTGCCTTGACGATGCTTGCGATTTTTATGGTAGGGGCAATGGTAGTATCAGAGCAACAAGTGAATCATTTATTAGCAAAGGGGAGTGTGACAGCTGCCGTTCAGTTAGAAGGATTGGAAATGAAGCTGGCAGACCATGTGACAAGGGACATTCACTATTCAAAAAAAGATGTCGTGACCTTCCTCTTTACTGCTACAATATACATAGCTATTTTATTAATTATGATTGTACAAGTAAGGAATATTTTAAGTAATTTATCCAAAGGGATTATATTTTCACTTGCTAATAGTAAAAAAATGGAGAGAATTGCCTACTGTGTGATGGTATTGAGCTTGACAGTGAATGCATTTCGTACATATACCGTCTATCTAATCATGCAACAATTCCAACTGGAGTCCCGATTTGTAGAGTCGGGTTTGATTAAGGGGATTAGCTATCATTTTACAGGCATTCATTGGACTCTATTACTATGTGGTGTGGTGATTTGGACCATTGCACGTATTTTCCGATACGGTGCATTTCTCCAGGATGAATATGATGCAACAGCTTAGGAAGTGAGAACATGACTATAATTATTCGTTTAGATCGCATGCTAGCGGATCGTAAAATGCAGCTGAGTGAACTTGCAGAGAAGGTTGATGTCTCAATTGTCAATCTCTCTAATTTAAAAACGGGCAAGGTAAGAGCCGTACGTTTTTCTACATTAAATGCCATTTGTAAAGCTTTGGGCTGCCAGCCAGGAGACATCTTGGAATATGTAGAGGAAGAAGATCACATCTAGAAGCAAAGCAGAAAGGATTTTATGAATGACGGCTTTTAGTTTTTTAATGCTCGCTATTATAGCAGAGGTTTTTGCCAGTTCTATGCTCAAGCGTACGGAAGGCTTCACACGAATAGGGCCATCAATCGGTGTGGTAGTTGGCTATGGGACGGCATTTTATTATTTAGCCTTAACATTAAAAGTAATTCCTATTGGCACAGCCTATGCAATATGGGCAGGTTTAGGGACAGCGTTAACCGCAATTGTAGGTGTTGTCCTCTATAAGGAACGATTTAATCGCAAGAAGGTATTAGGGATTCTGTGCATTATTATGGGTGTTGTGGTACTCAATCTTGCGGGTGGTCATTAGGAGGCTGAACAGCAGTGAAAGGCTATTTATTTTTAACACTATCGATTATAAGCGAGGTCTTGGCAACAACCATGCTGAAATTCTCAGACGGTTTTACTGTACTAGCTCCATCACTGGCGGTCGCAATTGGCTATGGTATTTCGTTTTATAGCTTATCGCTCTGCTTAAAAACCATGCCCTTAAGCTTAGCCTATGCTATCTGGTCAGGTGTCGGCACAGCTTTAACCGTTCTGGTAGGCATTGTCATTTGGCACGATATGTTTACTGTTTATTCTGCGATCGGCATAGCCCTCATTATTGGAGGCGTTATCTTGTTGAATCAGGGGGATAAGGGTGGAGAAGAATTGGAATCGTGAGTGTAGGCGGATAGAAATGAGAATGTAGCGGATAGCAGGTCTAAATTGAAGGATAGCTTCGCAAAAGAGTCAGAATCAAGAGGATAAGCGGATAGAAATGAAAAAGTAGCGGATAGCGTGTCTAAATTGAAGGATAGGATTAGCAAAGTGGTGGATAGCTTCGCAAAAGAGTCGGAATCATGAGGATAAGCGGATAGAGATGCGAAAGTAGCGGATAGCGTGTCTAAATTGAAGGATAGGATTAGCAAAGTGGTGGATAGCTTCGCAAAAGAGTTGGAATCAAGAGGATAAGCGGATAGAGATGCGAAAGTAGCGGATAGCGTGTCTAAATTGAAGGATAGAAATAGCAAAGTGGTGGATAGCTTCGCAAAAGAGTTGGAATCAAGAGGATAAGCGGATAGAGATGCGAAAGTAGCGGATAGCGTGTCTAAATTGAAGGATAGAAATAGTAAAGTGGTGGATAGCTTTGCAAAAGAGTTGGAATCATGAGGATAGGCGGATAGAGATGCGAAAGTAGCGGATAGCGTGTCTAAATTGAAGGATAGAAATAGCAGATCAACGGTTAGCAGGCCAGATTCAACGGATAGCACTGCCAAAACCGAGGCTTAGCTCACTGCAATCAACCGATGAAAACGCAAAGCATGGAATGGAGAGAATTTGATGATAAAAGCTCTAATTTTTGATTTTGACGGTACAATTATTGATACAGAAACGGCGTGGTATAACGTTTTTAGAGATGCCTATGCACAATGTGGTGTTGACTTATCGTTGGCAACCTATGCTAAGTGCCTTGGTACTAATCTTCAAACTTTTAATCCCTATACATATCTTGTTACACATCATCAAATACAATTGGATGTGGAGGCATTTCAAACATCCATTCAGCAACGCCATGCACAATGGATGGAAACGGGAACGCTTAGACCTGGTATTTTAACGTTGCTACAGCAGGCAAAGGAAGCGGGTTTACAAATTGGTCTTGCTAGTAGCTCAAGTCGTCAATGGATTGATCTATATGTCGATAAACTGGGTATCCGACATTACTTTGATTGCTTTTGTACCGCTGACACTGTGACAAATGTTAAGCCTGATCCGGAGCTTTACTTGCAGGCGCTTGAACAATTGGGTGTAGAGGCTAATGAAGCTATTGCAATTGAGGATTCACCGAATGGCGCACAAGCCGCAGTAGCAGCAGGGCTTTATACAGTGGTCATGCCGAACGAGATTACCAAGCAATTACCGTTCAATACAAAACACAACACAGTGGATACATTAGAACATTGTACTATACAGGATTTCCTAGCATGCTTTTCAAAATAAACTAATGGCAAAAGCCTCCCCATTCAATGGTGGAGGTTTTTTTAGTTTCTTTGTGAAGAAGTCGCCATATTTTTTGTCGCAACATATGATAACGAGAGGGCAACTTACACGGATCAAATCGCATATTCAAACTAGAGAGGGGGCTACGAATTGAATAGTGATAAGAAAAAAAATCACTTTTTATGTGAGGCTTTAAGTGATTTGAAGGATCTTCAGGATATCATGATGAATTTTCATTCTAAATATTTTGGTCAGCTACTTATTAAAATTGTCGGGAGTGATACGATTCCATTTTTTCTAATTACCCATAGTGGTGCGCATTTAAGCTTATTGGATACAGTGAAACAGTTTGAGACAGAGTTTTTCCGCATTGAGGCTGTTGATAGAGAGCGTTGCCGTGGCACAGTGTCGTTGTTGCGTGCTTTTGATTATGAAGGAAACGATACAAATTCGATTGCAGATGTGGTGAGGTTAGAAAAAACAAGTATAGAAAAATCCATTGAACTCAGTGGGATATCGGCCATTCAGCTCTTAAAGCCAGACATGTTGAAGGGGAAATTTATCATAGAGCCGAAATGGTAGTGCCATATTAAACTACTAAAGCTAGAGCATCTGTCTATATGCAAGGGATACAAAGTGAATGTAATAGAGAGAGAATCTAATGAAAGGAAGTTTAGCTATGACGATTATTGGTATGCTGCATCATCGACTTGATCCAACAACAGTGCTCAAGTCCTATGCCTTTGCAGCAGTTGCGAAAGCTGAAGGCGCAACGTTTTTTTACTTCACACCTAAAAGTGTGGACTTTGCCAAACGTTCTATTCGAGCAAAGGTCTATGAGGATGGGCAATGGCAGGAAAAAACGATGCCCTTTCCTGATGTAATTTATAATGCAGGAAGCCCTGAGAAATTATCTGTATCGAAAGAGATTATTGACCGTTTAAAAGAGGAGATTCCATTTACAACGCATTCAATCGGGAACAAATGGAATGTGATGAAACGATTACAGGAAGCGAAGGAATTTGAACAATATTTGATTCCCTCTGAAATTGTAAAGGATGCCGATTTATTTCATAAGTTCGTTAATTATTATAAACGGGTTGTGTTTAAGCCGATTGATGGACGAAAAGGGAAGGGCATTTATTTTATTATGAAGGCGGGAGCCAAGTATTTTGAGGTTCGAAAGGATAGCATCACGACAACCTATACAAAACCACAATTGGATGCATTGATAAAGGAGCAACTTGCGTCTGGCACCTTTATTATGCAGCCGTATATTCAATCCGTTACTAGATCCGGTCAGGTCTATGATTTCCGTCTGCATGTCCAAAAAAATGGGGAAGGTAAATGGGTAGTGACGACGGTGTATCCACGTATTGCACCGAATGGCTCCATCATACCGAATATTAACAATGGCGGCTATACCAATTATTTAGATCCTTTTTTGGAGCAGGAGTTTAAGGAAGAGGCCTATAATATTCGGCGAATGCTGGAGCATTTTTCGCTATCGCTGGCGCATCATCTGGATGAAATTCAAATGGCGAAATTTGGGGAAGTTATTGATGAAATTGGCATTGATGTGGGCTTAGATCAAAATCAAAAAATTTGGATGTATGAGGTCAATTGGCGCCCAGGCTGTCCCCCTGCCTTTTACTTGGAATTAGATGTGGTCATTCATTCCATTCGCTATGCGATGTATCTTGCGAAAAATCAAAAACCTCTGAAAAAGAAAATTGTCCAACAAAAAAGTAAGCAGGTGGAGACAAAGAAAAGCCTGCCAATTATTGCGATTACGGGAAGTGCAGGGAAAACCACAACAAAGGCATTTGTTGGCTCCATCTTATCGAAAAAGTGGAATGTATTTGAATCAAAGGATTATTGGAATACGACGGAGCATACGAAAAAGCATAAGGAAGAGATCAACGATACGCATCAGGCCGTTGTATTAGAGTACGGTATGGCCTATCCAGGCATTATTACCAATCACTGTAGCATCATCCAGCCGAATATTAGTATTGTGACGAATATTGGCTTAGCGCATGTTGGGAACTTTGATGGAGATGTTAGGGGCGTTGCCAAGGCGAAATCGGAATTGATTCATGGTATGGATCAACAGGGCTTGCTCATTGTCAATCAAGATGATGACAATTCAAGATACTTAGAGACACAGCAATTCAAAGGGAAAATCATCACGGTGGGCATTAAAAAAGAAGCGGATTACCGTGCATATGATTTGCAATATAAAGATGTCGGCATGTCCTTTAAAATGAAGCTACATGGGCAAGAAATAGATTTGTATATTCCTATTTTAGGAGAACATCATGTTTACAATGCACTGAATGCAGTGGCAGTGGCTGATCTTTTAGGGTTTAGTCCCCTTGATATTCAGGCAGGGCTCAACTTTAAAAAACCGCCAAGACGCTTAACGATTTATAATTGCCGTGATGATATAACGGTTATTGATGATACGGTTCACTCTCATCCGCAGGGGGTTCGTGCTGCGCTTGATGTGTTGACGAATATTGCAACGAATCGCAAGGTAGCCATTATTGGGCAAATGCGAGAACTGGGTGTCTTGAGAGAAGAGGAGTATCGCAAGGTCGGGGAGTACGTGCATGAAATAGGCATCGATGAATTTATTACCTATGGCTTTAGGACCGACGAAATGAGTAATGCTGCCATCGCAAAGGGCATGGACCCAGCCAGAGTACACCATTTTATTAATAAGGACCAATTGCATGTCCTTCTTGAAAAGCTCATTAAGCCTCATGATACCATTCTCGTAAAAGGTGCAAGTAAAACCAATATGTTTGAAACCGTGAAATTTTTAGATCAAACGTTTAAAGAAGAATAAACGATTACGACTTCTGAAGATAAAAAAGCCCGAGTAACTGTCCACTGACTAGCGGCAATTATTCGGGATATTTTTTTCAAACTCTCAAAATAAATTTTATTTCTTTTGCTGCATTGATGGCGTGATTTCTCGCTTCCTTCAAGGTTGCACCTTCTGCAATGACATAGGCGTAACGGTGACCCATCGACAAAGGTGGGGTGAGGAGGGTGCCTTTTCTTGGTTTGACATACACTTCTACGACGCCAGTTGATTTTGTCGCTCTTGCCCTGCCAATAACCTTTTCTAAAATTCCTCTACTTTCCACAATGACATATTTTGTATAGACAAATTTTTTGTGTCTTGGTTGCAGATTAGGCTGTTCTCCTAGCAAAATCTTCAGTGTTTCTTCTACTAAACTGAAACCTAGTGCTGCTTGTAGCATATTGTTCATGGCGCCACCTGAAATTCGAGGATTGATCTCGATGAGTTTCCAACCATTTTGGGTTAATCGAAGCTCTAAATGGAGCGCCCCATTCTCAATACCAAAGGCTTTGACGATGGAATGAAGTACCTCCTCGATGCCTGATTGGATGTTTTGAGGGGCTTTCACTAGTACACCATAGCCTGTAATAATAAATCGTTTTCCTTGTGTAATTTCCTGCTCAATAATACCAATGACATGTGGTTGTCGTTGATAGACAACCGCCTCCACTAAATATTGAGGACCATCTAGATATTCTTCAATCATGATGGTTTCATAGGGATTTTTACTGCGTAGTGCTTTGAGGTGGTTATTGAGCTGATCGGCATCCGTTGCTAGTAAAACATCTTTTGAGCCTGTTGATTTAGGAGATTTTACGATTAATGGGAAGGTCAAATTTTTAGCAATGGGTTCGTTAGGTTTCATGAGCGAGAACTTTGGCGAATATGGCTGGTCTTGTAAAAACTTTCTTGTTTTTTCTTTATCCTCCATGGTTTCAATCGCGCTGGAGGATGTGTAGTTTTGACAAAATTCATCACATAACATTGAAGCAACATGGACAAAGGGATCAACAAAACTCACGATACTTTTAATATTTAATCCGGTTTTTCCTAGTTTCTCTATTTCATCTTTCATGCTCTCGATATCAAAAGTATCAATGAGTATCATTTTATGGATGTCGGGGTAGGCTCTGCGCTGCTGAAGTTGTTTTTCATTATTTGTGAAAAGTACTGTGAAGTAGCCTAATTTTTCTGCTGCCCTTGTTGCTTCACGACTAGACCCAGATTTGTTTGTACCGATAAATACAATGGCTTTCAGGTATATCACTCCTTCTATTGGTACTTAGATACTTAATCACCTTTATATATATGCAATGAAATAGATTTCCTCTAGTTATGTATCTTGTCTACATCCAAGCAACTTTTAAGAGGTTACATATACTAGAAAAGAAAGGAGGGAGAAAAGATATGAAGCCTCTTTCGGTGAAAAATTTAGCAATGATTACGGCAGGCTATCTAGTGCACGGGTCAGAGGATACACTGATTCAGCATGGGGCTTATCGATTAAAACAAGTGAAAAAGTCCAATACGGCCCTTTTTACAAGTAAACGTATTGTCAATTGGAAAAGTCTAGAGCCACTTTCTCCTCTGGTGCTAGTGACCGATAGAGCTTATCGACCAACTGACATTCCCAACCATGTCATTATGATACAGGTAGCGAATGCAGAAGAGGCCTACTGGAAATTTGTTCATTTTTATCGCAGCCAGTTTCATATTCCGATTGTCGCCATCACAGGTACATCAGGTAAAACAACGACAAAAGAGATGATTAAACATATTCTTTCGGCTGATCGGAAAGTGACTGCGACGACACTTAGCAGTAATTCTAGAACCGCTTCCCTGCAATATTTATTAGGTATAGAGGAAGAAACAGAGGCTGCCGTTTTTGAAACAGCAGTTGGCTCACCAGGAGATGTCACGAATGCGGGGAAATATTTCAAACCGACAATCGGTATTATTACGAATATCGGAGCCCATCATTTAAATTATTGCAAAACATTAGAAGGCTATATCCAAGCAAAGGGAGAAATGCTAGATATCATTCATCCAAAAGGTACATTAATAATCAATGCTGAAGATGTGAATACAAAAAAAATAGATGTTTCGAGATTTCGTGGGCGTTTGATTAAGGTAGGAATGCATGATTCCTGTGATTTTCGAGCGAGCCATATCCACTATTATCAAAAGGGAATGAAATTTGTCCTGCACCATAACAGAAAAAGCTATGACATTCATGTGCCAGGATTTGGGGAGCATCAGGTTTATAATGCCCTTGCTGCCATTGCCGCAGTGTACGATATGGGGATGCCTATTCCAGTCGCAGCAAAACAGCTCCAATCATTCCGTCAATTGAAAAAACAACTGCAACTCTTTGAGGGCATTAATCATTCCATGTTATTGGATGATACATGGAGTATTACAACCACTTCCTTAGAGGCAGCCTTAAAAGTGTTGAATGAGCTAGGTGACGGCAAGAAGAAGATTGCTGTTATTGGTACGATTACCGATTTAGGTTCGTGGGGCTATATTATTCACGAACAAGCGGGCGAATTAATCCAACGTATTGGCGTGGATGTCCTGATTACCATTGGGGAGCATGCAAGGATTATGGCTGATCATGCAGTAAAGCTAGGATTTAGCGCACCTGTTTATACATTTAAAAATAGTACGCTAGTCTATCCGTTATTGCAGAAGATTGTCGATGAAAATACCATCATTCTCATTAAGGGAGATATGTATAGCAAACAGGTTTCTACACTAGCAACGGAGCTAAAGCTAAAACCTCCACCACCTGCAAATTAGCTTCTTTCCATATAGGATATTGACTGTGCCATATAGAAGAGCTTGCTAATAAGGTATAGTAATTGATCAAAAGGCAGCACGCTAGATCAAGAGAAAAAATAAGTCATCTACAAGATTGATAAAGAGAGGAGGCGTAGTACACTTGCAATCTATTAGTGTGCAAAAACTTAGGAATGTCCTACAGGGAAAGCTCATTCACGGATCAGATCAATGGTCTGTTAAGCAGGCAATCTACTATAATCGGCATGATTTAACAAAAAGTCATTCACTTATGTTTGTTAGTCGAAACGATCAAATCAATTGGCAAGAGATTGATCGGAAAGGTCCGTCTCTCATCATATCCGATAAACCGTCTACAGAGTTAAAAAATGCACTAGCGAATACAACCGTTTTACAAGTAAAAAGTGTTGCACAGGCCTACTGGACATTTATCGAGTATTATCGTGGACTCTTTCAAATTCCCGTTGTGGCTTTAACAGGAACTTGTGGTAAAACAACAACAAAAGAGATGTTAAAACATATTGCTAGTAAACATTGGCAAGTGCAAGCATCTGTCAGCAGTAAAAACGAGCCAAGGCAATCACTACCTTATTTGACGGGCATTGATGATAAAACACAAGCCGCTATCTTTGAATTAGGCTTAGGGAATACGGGGAATATTAAACATCAATGTATGATCTATCAACCGACTATCGGGATTATTACAAATATTGGTGTGCATCATCTAGATGGCTGTCTCAATCTGGAAGGCTATATTAAGGCCAAATCAGAAATTGTGGAAGGTATTAAAGAGGATGGCACATTAATCATCAATGCTGATGATGCCAATACCAAAAAAATCTCATTGAAAAGATTTAAAGGGAAGATTATCAAGTTTGGCTTACAGGATACGGCAGATTATAAGGCTTCGAAAGTAGAGTTTGCCAATACGGGTATGAAGTTTGTTTTAGAAGTAGCGGATGAAACGTACAATGTATTTGTCCCTGGCTATGGCGAGCATCAGGTCTATAATGCTTTAGCCGCCATCGCAGCTAGTCATGAAATGGGTCTGACCATTCGTCAGGCAATAGCAGGGCTAAGAACGTTTAAACAGATGGCAAGACATTTAGAATTTACGACAGGACTTGGTGACAGTACGATTATTGATGATACGTGGACAAATAACCCGACATCTGTAGAGGCAGCCTTAAAAGTGTTAGATACGGTAGGAAAAGACAAAAAAGTCATTCTCGTTTTAGGGGATATTAAGCGATTAGGCAATTTTGAAGAAAAATATCATCGCGAAATCGGCTCCATGGTAGCACTAAGAAAGATCGATACATTAATTACCATCGGCAAAAGGGCAGAGAAAATTGCCGATCAAGCACAAAAGGATGGAACCAGCGCAGAGGTTCATACGTTTAAAGAGGTAGTAGGCGTTTTAGAATTATTGAAACCAAAGCTTGATGCAGACACGATTGTCTTAATAAAAGGACCAATGTCTAGTAGATCCATGATTGAATTTGCCAATAAACTGAAAAACGCATAGAAAAAGGGTGTCTCAACATGAGTGAGACACCCCATCCTAATTTATTTTAAAACACGTCGAGCGGTTACAAAATTCTTTTGTGCCCAAGTCGAAGAAATGTTTTGTTTCACAATATTATTAGTTGTCATACTAATATATTGGTTATTCCCTATATAAATACCCGTTTGAGTGATTTCTTGTCCACCATTATTCGTAGAGAAGAACAGTAGATCCCCTTTTTGAAGCTGTGATTTTTGAATACGTGTCCCTACTAAAGCCTGTTTACTTGCTAGTTTATCTTTTAAATCAATACCATGCTTTTTAAAGACATAATAAGTAAAACCCGCACTTGTAAAAGTCAGTGCACTCTCATTGTACGTATAACCGAATTTTGCTTTGCTTGTTAAGCCCGAAGCAGTGGCAATAATTTTATCGGCAGATGTACTTGCTGAAGGTGCACTTACACTGGGTGTAGAGGTGCTATCAGAGAAAACGCGCTTCGCTGTAATATAATGTTCAGTATAATAATCTACAAATAACACTCTTGTCATCACACCATCTGAATTAGGGATAATGATACGATGATCACCTGCATAAATTCCGACAAGTGAAGGTGTTTTAGAGCCTTTAACACTATTAAAGAAGACTAAATCACCCTTCTTCAAGTTAGCACGTGCCACAGTAGATCCTTGACTCATTAAATCGTTTAATGAAGTTGAGCCGAGTGTCACACCACTTTTACGATAGATGAAATCAACAAAAGTTGGAGCTGTAAAGCGTAGACTAGCCTCATTTGTTGTTGAGCTAATCGTTACTTTGTTTTTATATGTGAGGGCATTCTCTACAATTTTATCGCCTTTTGTAGCTGGATTGGCAGATAGTAGGGTAGGTAATACTCTACGTGCAGATACATAGTTTTCCGTATAATACGGCTTACTATTTAAATCAGAGATAACAATATTTTGTTTGGTATCAGCCATGTGGATGATTTTATTGTCTCCGATATACATACCGACATGATCGGGATCAGTCCCTGTTTTTTTACTTTTAAAGAACACTAAATCGCCTTTTTGTAATTGGTTTCTCGCTACATAGGTCCCTTGCTGAATCATATAATTTTCATTATACGTACCAAGGTCTACCCCGTTTTTCTCGAAGATGTACATTAAAAATGAAGCACAAGAAAATTTGTATGGGTATGTAGGCTTGTAAACCGAATTGCTGTATGTTGCTTGCCCCATTAAGCTTTTACCAGTCTGAATTAATTGGTCTGCTTTTGCAGCTACCGCCTGTGCGTTGTTCTGGGCATTGGTTGTCGCAGCCTCTACTTGTATCGGCTGGATCGCTGTTTGCACCATTCCAAATGAACTAAATCCAATTGTTAATGCAAGTGTTGTAGATAAAAATCGTTTATTCATGTTGTGTATAACCTCCTAAAGCATCTAGTAGGATTTCTCCTGTATACCTTTGCCATGGAAATAATCGTAGCATGAAAATGTAGGGCTTCTGGGCGGTAAATGTTACCAGGGTAACGGAAGGTAGGGCCTCAACACTTGCTATAAAAGGCTTTATCAAGGGAATTTACAGTTTTATTACAAATGTTTCAGTAAGATGTAATATGGAACAATTCCATGAAAAAAACTGCCCCAAAACGAGGCAGCTTACACGATTTCCTGTATCATTTCTACGCGATTGCCAAACGGATCACGGAATTCAAAGCGCTCGTAATGAGGAATGGGCACAGAATCGAGTATCTCGATTTGATGTTCTGCGAGTTTCTTCCTCCAATACTGAATATCCGCTACTTGATACGCAATATGCGCCTTTGTTGTCAAACGATCGAAGCCATCTTCCGTGCCCACATGAACCTCCTGCTGACCAAGCTGTAACCAAAATCCCCCACGACCTTTAAGTGAGTCCGGTTTCTCCAATTCCTGAAGTCCTAAGACACGGCAATAAAAATCCTTCCCCTGCTCCTCACAGCCTTTCGGAATCGTAATTTGCACATGATGTAAACCCATAATCATCTCATAACGCCCCCTTTTTCCTTAATTATAGAGTAATTTCTAAATATTTGAAATCGAAGAGGAGGAAAGCTGGTAAACAGGTGGATAGAATCTCAAAAGTGGAGGATAGCGTTCTAAAAGTGGTGGATAGAATCATCAAAGAGAAGGATAGCGTTTAAACAGGTGGATAGAACTCCGAAAGTAGAGGATAGCGCTCCAAAACTGGCGGATAGAATCATCAAAGAGAAGGATAGCCTCTAAACTAATGGATAGAATCATCAAAGAGAAGGATAGAATTTAAACTAGTGGATAGCACTCCAAAAGTAGAGGATAGCGTTCTAAAACTGGCGGATAGAATCATCAAAGAGAAGGATAGCCTCTAAACTAGTGGATAGAACCTCAAAAGTGGTGGATAGCACTCCGAAAGTAGAGGATAGCGCTCCAAAACTGGCGGATAGAATCATCAAAGAGAAGGAAAGCGCTTAAACAGGTGGATAGAATCTCAAAAGTAGAGGAAAGCGTTCTAAAACAGGTGGATAGAACTCCGAAAGTAGAGGATAGAAATCCAAAAGTAGAGGAAAGCGTTCCTAAACTAGTGGTTAGAACCTCAAAAGTGAAGGATAGCACGCCAAAACTAGTGGATACAACCTCAAAATTGAAGGAAAGCGCGACATTTCTATGCTGTTAAGATTTAATACTATGGTATAATAATAAAAACGGAATAATAGGATAGAGGTACAAATCCGATTTTTGGATTTGTTTAAAAGGGAAGATCGGTGTGAATCCGACGCTGTCCCGCAACTGTAAATGGGAGCACATTTCAAAAGGCCACTGTTACGAGTCGTAATGGGAAGGTGAAAGGTGTGATGAACATGAGCCAGGAGACCTGCCTTTATCTAGTACAGCCAAAAAACCTACGCGGATAGGGGGTGTTGAGTGTGACTAGAGAATTTCTCCTGCATGCTCATAGTACGATGATTGCTAAAAAGGTAGCTTCTATGTTTAATAGAAAGCTTCTTTCGAGTTGGCAGCCATCGTATTATGTCGTGTATTTGTCATAGTAGACATCTTTCTGATGAGGGAAAGATGTTTTTTTATGTAAAAAATTAAAGGAGCGGTCCACATGAATCCACAAGTTGTTGAGTACTATGAAAGCTTATTTAAATTTGAAATTATGCAAGAGCCTAGACCTTTAAAGGAGCTTGTCGAACAATATGTTGGGCATGATGCTACACATGAGCCATCTATTTTAGCAGCGTATGCCAATGTTTTGAAAGAATTAATAGGATAGAATATGTTTGGCTACTTCGAAAAACGAAGTAGCCTTTTTTAATAAGCGCATGCTTTGACAATTATTTATAGGAGGCGTACAATTTCGTTGAACAATCGTTTTGAACATTTGTTCAAAAAAGAGGTGAGTACGATCGATCAAAAAGAAAAAAATAAAGAGGTAAAGGATCAAATTTTACAAGCGGCAAAAGCCTTGTTTTCATCTAGGGGCTTTGATGGTACAACGGTGAGACAAATTTGTGAAGAAGCAGATGTGTCACTTGCACTTGTTTCCTATCATTTTGGTGGTAAGGAAAAGGTCTTTAATGCATTATTTGAACCGCTACGCCACACCTTTATGAATGCTCATTATGATGTTGAAGATTCAATCGGTGCGCTTCATAGCTTTTGTCGAAACTTTGTTCTTTACCGAATCCATGAGCATGAATTAATTGATATTTTACAGCAAGAAATTGTTATGAATAGTCCAAGGCTTGAGATGCTAAAGGATGTGTTTTTACCTTCCTGGGAGCAGCTTCGGACAATTTTATTGGCTTGTCAGGAGCAGCAGACCATTCACTTCGAGTCACTTGATGTTGCGTTGAACTTTATTATGGGGACCTTAATGTATTCCTTGAACAATCCGTTTTTAAATCGTTCTTCCTTACAAGCAACACCTGAACAGATTGCGGAGCTTGCTGTCAATTTCGTGTTACATGGTCTTCAAACAAAATTATAAAAAGAAGGTAATAAGATGAAAGCAGCAAAATTTTACGGAATAAAAGATATTCGAGTAGAGGAGGCACAACTGCCAGCACTAGCACCAGGCATGGTGAAAGTGAAAGTTGCCTTTGCTGGAATTTGTGGTAGTGATTTACATGAATATGTAGGCGGGGCTTATGCATTCCGTACACAACCCGTTTTAGGTCATGAATTTGCAGGTGTCGTTGTAGAGGTTGCAGAAGGCGTTACACAGACAAAAGTAGGTGATCGTGTGGCAGTGGAGCCACCAATCCCATGTGGTAAATGTGATAATTGTCGACGTGGCTATTCCAACTTATGTAAGCGTGGTCAATCTTATGGCTATACGATTTCTGGAGGATTTGCTGAATATGCAGTCGTGCAAGAGGAAAACATTCATCTTCTTCCTGAGAATATGAGCCTAGAGCTAGGCGCACTTGTTGAACCGACAGCCGTAGCGGTTCATGCAGTTCGTCAAAGTCAATTAAAGCTTGGTGATACAGCGGCCATTTTTGGCGCAGGTCCTATTGGATTATTAGTCTTGCAGGCTGTGAAAGCTGCGGGGGCAAGCGAAATTTTTGTCGTAGAGGTTTCGGATGAACGACGCCAAAAAGCACTTGAATTAGGCGCGACCTATGTCATGAATCCAATCGACACAGATGCAGTAGCGTTTATTCGTGAAAAAACAACTGGTGGGGTAGATGTTGCGTATGATGCAGCAGGTGTGCAAGCAACATTTACAAGCGGTGTTAGTGCTGTTCATCCAGGCGGCGAATTTAAAATCGTCAGCGTTTGGGAAAGACCTGTAGAATTTAACCCAAATGCGGTGGTTTCACCAGAAGTGAAACTTAGTGGCTCGTTCGCCTATGTGAATATTTTCCCTGAAGTGATTCGATTACTTGCTCGTGGTGTGATTGATGGACAAGCTGTCATCACAAGCCAAATTGCTTTAGAAGATATCGTGGAAAAAGGCTTCGAGGCATTAACAAAAGACCGTAGCCAATGTAAAATTCTTGTCAATATGAGTTTGTAATTTACCGAAATCATAGCCGAACTTGCAGGTTTGGCTATGATTTTTTTGGCTACATTAATAACAATACCAATTGGAATACATTTGTTTGTCATAAAACTGCCTTTAGGACTTCATTCATATTTCACTTTTTATTTATATAATTAATCTGCTATAAATAGAGAGATTGGAGATCAAATATGAAAAATTTGCTTTATTCAAGGTTTTGGCGACTGCATTTTTTCGCAGCACTTTTTATTACGCCTTTATTGCTGTCTCTCACATTAAGTGGGATTGGTTATTTGTTTTTTACAGATGTAGAAAACCGATTATATGACGATTATTTCTTTGGTGAGAGCCATAAGGAAGAGGTCTTAACAATTGATGAGGCCGTGGAAAAAGCGGAGGCGGCATTTGCTGGATACTCTACTACAAAAGTGATTATGTTGGAGGAGCCTTATAATACGCGTTTAACTTTATCAAATGGCACTAAACAAAAGTACGTATTTTTAGATGACCACAATCAAATGGTTGGTAGTCAGGATGCCGATTATACATTTTCAAATATTATGAGAAATACGCATAGCTCCCTCTTTATTGGTGGTACCTTTGTGAACTATTTAGTAGAACTGGCGGCATGTTGGACGATCTTTTTATTACTGTCAGGGCTTTATATGACATTCAAAGGAAATCTCTTAAAGAAGGGCAAGTCGGAGAATAAGAGACAAAAAAGTAAGAGATTGCATGCACTTGTTGGGACAATCATTACGATTCCAATGGTGATGTTTATTTCTACAGGGCTATTATGGTCTGCTTTTCAAGGTTCGATGCTAGCAGATATAGCTTCAGAAAATCCTACTTTTGGGTATCCATTACTTCAACAAAAGCCACCAACATCTGATGTCTCTGAAATGCCATGGGCCACTCGTCAATTAGAGGCACCCACATCAGAAGGAGAACATGCACAGCATCATGGTGGTGGCGCTGTCCGTTATACGAACGACAGCCAAATGACGATTGCTCAACTTGAAAAAGAAATCAATGCCAAGAATATCACTAAGCCATATTCGATTATTTATCCGTCAAACGGTGAGGGTGTCTATACAGTGGCGAAGGCTAGTAATTCTGGTGTAACAGGGCTGGATGTGAAGCCTACAGCCGAAGCCACAATGTATTTTGATCAGTATAGTGGGAAGTTTATCGATCAAGTGAATTATGACGATTATGGCATGCTAGCCAAATTCTTTACATGGGGTATCCCATTACATGAGGGGCATTTATTCGGCTGGCCGAATAAGCTATTAAATTTAGTGGTTTGTCTAGCCTTTTTAGCTGTAATTATGTGGGGAATTCGCACTTGGATTTTACGTAGAAAAAAAGGGGAGCTGTCTGCACCACCGCAAATTTCTCATAAAATGTCCATGCCATTCATCATTTTCCTTGTGATTTTAGGGATTGTAATGCCACTATTTGGTGCTTCATTAATCGCTGTGGTGTTGATTGAACTCCTCATTTTAGGCTGGCAAACAAAGAAGAAGTTAAGAGCAGAAGAAACTAAATAAAGCATAGAGATACGGCATAGCAGGATTGTGCCGTATCTTTTTTTGTTTATTTCACTAGCATGAGCGCAATACTATAAATTGTTTATAGATTTTTCAGCATGATTTTATAAAGTTTTAAGATTTGTATGGTACATTGCTAGTAGTTTCAGCTTATTGGGGGAATGTAGATGTCAATTAAAACAAGGTTTTTGCTATCGTATGTGGGTGTCATTATCATTGCCATCACACTTTTACTAGCAGCCGTATTTCTTTTTTCCTTTGCCATTACGGGCGATGTCAAAGCAATTGAGCATTTTTATAAAAAATCCTATGTCCAAAAACCTTTGACGACGGTGGAGGAAAATGCCTTTCTAGATTTAAAATGGCTAGCTAAAAATAATCCCCAGCAGCTTTTAGATCTCGAACAGCTAGAAAAAATCAATGCGCCTTCGATTGAGATTGTGGTACGAAAAGATCATCAAATTGTTTATTCAACGCAGAAAGAGCATAAACAATTATTGCTTCAAAGTTTACCTGGTTTTGAAGCGACCAATATTAATTCTCGTGACACGATTATGATAAATCAGGCCTTTTATACGTATGTCAAATTTGATTTTTATTTCCCCGATCAAACAGCGGGAAGTATTTTCGTTTTGAGAGAGGTTAGTTCCCATGCGGAGGTAACGCGAGAACTTTTACCAATTCTTTTAGGTATTTTATTTGTCTTATTTATGATGATTATTGGTTTTTTAAATTATTTAGTCTCAAGAAGTATTATTAAACCGATCTCAGCATTAAAAAAAGGGGCGGAACGCATTAAATCGGGCGACTTGAATTTTGAGATTGCGTCCTACTCGAATGATGAAATTGGACAGCTGAATCGGTCATTCGAGGAAATGAGAGTCAAATTAAAAGAATCAATCCAGCTTCAGCTCCAATATGAGGAAAATCGGAAAGAGCTCATCTCCAATATCTCCCATGATTTAAAAACGCCAATGACTTCTATTATCGGCTATGTGGAGGGCATTAAAGATGGTGTGGCGAATACAGAGGAAAAAATGGATAAATATTTAACAACTATCTATACAAAAGCAAAGGATATGGATGTATTAATTGATGAGCTATTCTTATTTTCTAAATTGGATTTAAAAAAGATTCCATTCCAAATGGAAAGCGTCAATCTCCAGCAATATATGCATGATTATGTAGAGGATGCGAGCTTTGATTTTATTGCACGAGACATTCATTTACAATATATATCAGCAGGCTCGCCGCTTTTTGCGATGGCGGACCGAGATAAATTAAGACGTGTCTTGACGAACCTATTAAGCAATAGCGAAAAATATATGGATAAGCCGTATAAACAGATTATTATTTCATTGCATGAGCGAGCAGAGGATGCAATTATTCAGGTAACAGATAATGGTGCAGGCATTGATCCTGCCGCATTACCCTATATTTTTGATCGTTTTTACCGTGCGGAGCTTTCACGTAATTCGCAAACAGGTGGCAGTGGCTTAGGGTTAGCCATTGCAAAACAAATCGTTGTTGAAATGGGCGGCGATATTTGGGCAAAGAGCGAATTAACGAAGGGGACGAGCATAGTCATTTCATTGAAAAAAGATGAGGAGAAGGTGAATCATCATGAAAAAAATTCTGCTAATTGAAGATGAAGTGAGCATAGCAGAGCTTCAACGAGATTATTTAGAAATTAATGGTTTTACAGTAGCTATCCAACATCATGGAGAGGATGGACTAAAGCAGGCACTTGAAGGCAATTATGATTTAATCATTTTGGATATTATGCTGCCTGGGATGAGTGGCTTTGAAATTTGTAAACAGATTCGAGCCGTACACAATATTCCCATTTTATTTGTTTCAGCTAAAAAAGAGGATATTGATAAAATTCGCGGTCTTGGACTAGGAGCGGATGATTATATTACGAAACCATTTAGTCCGAGTGAATTAGTGGCAAGGGTCAAGGCTCATTTATCAAGATATGAGCGACTGGCAACCAATCAGCAAACGAATCATATGATGTCCATTCATGGCATTACAATCGATACTTCGGCTAGAAAGGTGTTTGTCAATGGGGATGAAATTGCCTTTACAACAAAGGAATTTGATTTACTCGTCTTTTTTGTCAAACACCCCAATCAAGTTTTAAGTAAAGAGCAACTCTATGAGCGAAACTGGGGCTATGAATCCGCTGCAGATGTTTCGACTGTCACCGTTCATATCCGAAAGCTCCGTGAAAAAATTGAACGAGATCCAGCACAGCCCAAGTTTTTGGAAACAGTATGGGGTGCAGGCTACCGCTTCAATGTTTAAGTACAAACTACCTCGTCCTTGTGGCGGGGGATTTTTTTAGACTTTTTTAAGAATTCATTAATGGGGAATTTAGCATTACCACTTACACTGAGGAAAAGAAAGGCGGTGTATGAAAATTGAAGAAGAGGCAGGCAGTTATCATCGCATTAACATTTTTACTACAAGGGTGTGCCTTACATGATACAGAGACGATCCAGCATAGTGAAGTGGTGCAAACAGATTGGTCGAGTGCGTTGTTGAAGGCAGCTGAAAAGGGAGATATCGATGGGCTTCAACATGTTTTAAGTCAAAACGTGAATATCGATGCTCAGGATTCAAATAACCGAACAGCCTTAATGATTGCTACCTATAATCAGGATATAGAGGCAGCGAAATTATTAATAGATGCAGGAGCAGATGTTAATATTCAGGATAATCAGCAAAATACGCCGTTTCTCTATGCAGGGGCGGAAGGCTATCTGGCTATTTTAAAAATGACCATCCAAGCTGGTGCCGATCCGACTATTTTAAATCGATATGGGGGAACAGCACTCATACCAGCAGCAGAACATGGTCATGTGGAGGTCATCGAGGAGCTATTGAGCAATACTGACATGGACGTCAATCATGTGAATCATTTAGGCTGGACAGCCCTGATGGAGGCAATTGTCTTAAATAACGGCAATGCACCACAGCAAACCGTGGTACAACTGCTGATTGAACATGGTGCTGATGTGAATATTCCCGATCAAAATAAGGTGACACCACTGCAACATGCAAAACAGCGAGGATTTAAAGAGATCGAACAAATCCTCCTTGCAGCAGGCGCGACATAACCCAAACTGTAGAGACGGCTCTCTACAGTTTTTTTGTTCTTAAATTATTTTTCCTATTTTTTAATTCTTTTTTAATCATTTATTTATTGGCAGTTTAGATATGGACCTTATGATAAATTTTGTAAACCAAATAACACCATAAAGGGGAGTTCAACAAATGAAATTAAGAAAACGTCTTGTCCCAGCAGCATTAGCTATATCGGTATTATCAGCAGGTCTAGTAACCGTAGGCGAGCCATTAAATGTGGATGCAGCAAGCAATAAAGCGGTAGCAGCAGCGGAAAATGAGCAAGTAGCTAAAATAACAAACATCAAACCATTAAATACGATGACACTACAAATTACATTTAATCAGTCATTAGCAGCTGCTGATGTAGACCTAAATAATTTAGTTGCCATTAAAAAACATTTTACTTTTAATGGGGATTTAGCGATTGTCAATGTGCCACGCTTAATGACAGGTTCTAAGAGTACATATATTGTACCGACAACATTCCAAGAAGATGATTTTATTTATACTTTGAGCTATAAAGAGCAACGCAATCAAGTTTTTGAGGGCACGGATGAAAAGGTGTATGTACGCCATGTGGAGCAAGTCACAAACGATACATTCACGTTGGAATCATTCCAGGAGGATGGCGTAGTAGACTATGCTAACATTATTGAAGCCTATCGCGCGGGTCGTGGAGATTTAGCATTTAGCTTAGATCGTCATAATCGAGATGCTAGCGGAAAACGCTTTGATGTTATTTCTTCATTACGTGATCGCTATGTGACAGTGAAAACAAGTGAGGGAGAAGCGTTTGTCGCTAATTATGTACCATTTACACAAGCAGCTGATGGCAGACAAGCTCCTCAATTTAGACTTCCTGCTGGCAAAATTTTAAAATCAGGTGTGACTTACCGTGTGTACGCACAATGGGCGGAGATAGATGGAAAGAGCTTTGTAGCGAATGAAATCGCGCCATTCGCCCTGCAATCAGCGAAAGCAATAGATGAAAAATCCTTTGAATTACAATTAAGAAACGATCCACCATCTGATTTACTTGCTGGCCGAAGTGTAGAGCTAAAAGGAAATGATGGAAGCACATTGCAAGCGCAATATCGTTATTCATCACGTAAAGGTGCTGTGGGCATTTTTGATCTAGCGAACGGTGGCACGTTGAAGGCAAATGTCAGCTATACTGTTATCCCATTAAATAACTGGGCTACAGCGACAAATGTAGTGCTACAAGGAAAATAATCGTTTCCGTGAAATAATGTTTAACATCGTAAAAATCTCGTCACGGCTGTGGCGAGATTTTTTTATAGCCAGCCTTTTTCACCTGCTACCTGAGCGGCTTGCTGTCTGGATTCCACTTGTAGCTTTTGGATAGAGGTTGATAAATAATTGCGAATTGTGCCCTTTGTTAAATATAATTGCTTACTGATTTCGTTTGTAGTCAAGCCTTCTTTGACTAGCTGAAGTACCGCTATTTCTCGTTCATTTAAAGGGTTTTGCTCCTTCATAAATAAGGAAGCAGCTAAATCCTTGCTGACCACCTTTTCTCCCTGCATGATTTTTCGGATAGTAGCGATTAAATAATCAATCGGTTCATCTTTCAATAGATAGCCGTGTACCTCGCAATCGATTGCCTTCTGTAAATAGCCTGGGCGTGCAAAGGTTGTTACAATCATCACCTTGCAAGGGAGGTTGGCCTGTTGTATTTTTTCAGCAAGCTCTAGCCCTGACAGATGGGGCATTTCGATATCGACGAGGCAAATATCTGGTGGCTCCTGCTGGATAAATTCCCATGCTTGTTGACCATCTGCCACCTCGGCTATGACCTCAATATCAGGTTCAAATGCTAAGAGCGAAGTCAAGGCACCACGTAACATTTGCTGGTCCTCTGCTAGTAATACACGTATCATGTTAGAGGCTCCTTTCCATCTTGAATTGGTAAAGTAAGTGTGACACTTGTGCCTGTTGGTGTGTCACTGTCAATCATGGCATAGCCTTGCAGCATATGCATTCTTTCTTTTATGGAGTGGATGCCATTCCCGCGTCCTTGTGACTGTAAACCGATGCCATCGTCCTTCATCACAAGGGTATATTGTCCAGCATGACAATGGATGGTGATATGGCATTTTTTTGCCTGACTATGCTTGAGAATATTCGTAGTGGCTTCTCGTACACATAAAGCGAGCATCGTTTCCTCCACACTAGAAAGTACGATTTGAGGACATTGATTGGCCAGGGTTGTCGTAATATTCGCACTTTGTAAAAGCTGTTGGCAATGGACAAGCTCCGTTTGCAACGAAATAAAATTCATCTCAGACACAAGCTCCCGTACCTGTTTTAAGGCTGTACGGGTAGTGGCTAATATATCATGTAGCTCAGGCTTCACGCTTGAAGGATCTCGGTCGATTAGTTTTGTCGTTAGCTCGGTTTTCACTTTAATCATTGTGAGTGTATGACCGATTGTATCATGAAGGTCTCTAGCAATTCGCTGTCGTTCCTCTTGCTGAACAAGCTGTGTATTCACGTCAGCCAGTTCGGCTTGCAGATTTTTCGACTTTTCCACAAAATAAATGAGAATCGGGAGCACCAGCTGAAACATCATAATCGGTACTAGCACCAGTGACTCCTTTTGTAAAAATGAATCTGTTGTTATGTACATGACCGTCAAAAACATAACAGCGATGGCTACGATTCCACAGGCAATATGCCTTTTTGATTTTGCCCGTCCTAGTAAATCGGCAAAGGTAAAGCCAAAAATAAGCATAAAAGGATCGACTAAAATGCCAAGTAAGGTGATAAGGACAAAGGCTACTAGTGATGCAACAAGTAGCCTCCCATCTCGATGCCATAAAGCAATGTAGAAGGCTATTAGGTATAAAAGGAGCACTGCTATTTTCATAGTTAAGGGAAGGGAATGAGACCATAGCACCATAGTGATCAAGAAAATGACAGAAGCTGTATCAATGATTAAATAATGCTTAATTTGTTCTCTTGGATATATTTTTATTACTAGCACCATCCTTTGTTGCTGATTGCTGTGTCATTGCTTGAAGGGCTTTTTTACGAAGCCATTCCATCGGACCCATTTGAAATGGCTGTAACCAAGCGAATGCTATGACTAGTTGTAAGATTGATAGAGATAGCCAAATACCAATGACGGTGAAGCTATTGACTTGCCCGCCTAAGCCAAGCCCCCAGCCATAAAAAATGATCGACGCAAGCACGTTTTGGAGGACATAGCAGCTTAAAGACATTTTGCCGACATAGGCAAAGCGCTGCCAAAGCCAATCTAGCCTCTTATATTCTACCAGTTTACCTAAAATTCCAATATAGCCAATAGATAGAATAGGGGCACATAGATAGCGAACAGGTAAATCAAAAAGCCCACCAGGAATAAAAATAAGCAGATTGATAGGAATGCCAATGAATACACCAATCTTAAATAGCTTTTGTCGAGCAAGGCGTCCTTTGTCTGTTGGTGAAAATACCTCATTACGCATGAACTTCACGCCAAGTAAAAATAAAAAGACATTCATTGGGATAATAAAAATAGCTTCTGAGCGATAAAATAAAAAGTTTGTTAGACGATGCTGTACCTGCGCAAGCCATGTGCCATGTTCATATAGCGTGGCAACGGACGCCATACCATTTAAGGAAACTCCTGCTCCTTGTAAGGTACTGATAAAAATAAGCAGAATCAATAGAACGTGAAAGCCACCAAAAAGATAGAAGGCGCCTGTCATGACCTTGTCTCCCAAACGCACAATAAAAGAGACGATGAATGCTGTGACGGCATAGCTCATTAAAATATCATATTCCATCACAAGCGTGTAATGTAGCAGCCCCTCCAAACCTAAAAAGATGATAGTCCACAGATACACGCCAGGCCAAGCTGTGCCTCTACGTAAGGCTTGCTGATATTTTAATTGTAAGCCCACCCCAAACATAATCGTTAAAAGTCCAAGCAGCTTACCATTAACGAAAAATAATACGACCATTCGTAAAAAATCATGGAAGGACCACCAACCAGAATAGTTACTTGTTGTGATATACGATAAATCTCCTAAATAGGCAAAAATCCAAATATTTGTGCCGAGCGTTCCTAAAACGGCAAAGCCTCTTAACATATCGATAAAAGGAAGTCTTTGTTGCGTTTGCATAAGTTCGATCACTCTTTCTTTGTTTTCTTACCTTAAGGATAAGAAAATCTCAAAAGAAAACCTATTCACACCAGTCAAAGGATCTTGATGACAGGTGTCATAAAATATGCTGTGACAGCACAAAAAACCAGCAACGCTTTGGATGCTGGCTCATTATTTTGTACAGGTATAGATGCGATAGTCTAAAATTTTTTCGTATTTTTCATTCATGGCGATGTGCTGATCCATCATTTCATAGAACTCGGATTCCATATCTGTGGAAACTTGAAATTCAGGCTTGGATGAGATGGATTTGTTTTTTTGTATATGGATATCATGAAAACCAGCCTGTTGTAGTAGTCCTACCCAATCCTTTTTTGTGAGGAGAGACTGAAAGCCATAAAATTGTTGGATGTCCTCTGTAAGTTTAGTGCGAAGTGTTTTGGGAATGGTGAATTCAATGGCAATGAAGCGGCCACCTTTTTTCAATAAACGATAAATTTCCTGCAAAGCCAGCTGTAGATTAACAAAGGTTAGAACCGACTCAGCTAGAATCAAGTCAAATGACTCGTTCGCTAACGAGGTTTGTTCTATAGAGCCTTGCAGAAGACTGACAGGTAGACGCGCTTTCTGCATGCGCTGACGAGCCTTTTCTATCATAATAGGCTGAATATCGAGACCTGTGACGTTTGCTTGATAGGAAGATGCTAAATAAGCAGCCGTTTGTCCTGTACCACATCCTACATCTAAAATATGTGCGTTTTGCTCGATATTCTCTGCTTGCAAGACAGCCTTTGATAGATTGATGCCCCCTGGATGTGCGCCTCCAACCCCGAACTTAGCTAAAAAGGTAAGATAATGAGAGCCTTGAATAGTACCACCTTCTTTTTTTCTTATAGTATGACAGGGAAACTAGTATGGTTCCCTTATTATTTTTAACCTCTTCTTCAAAAGTCTAATTCGCTATTAATATTTGCACATATACTAGTGAGAAGCTTTCAGATAGGGGGTGTATAAATGCCATATTTTCAGCCGAATGCTAGAAGGGGCCCATATCCGCCAAACAATAGGCAATATTTTGGCCCACCTTTTCGAGGTAGAATGGTGCAACCTTACTATTCTCCCAATCAACAACAACAAGGCCCTAGACTAGGAAATTTACCAGATCATTTAAATACGATTATGGGGCATGCTGGGACGATTACAAATGGAGTTAATATGTTGAGGCAGATGGGATCGTTACTAAGTTTATTTAGATAAAAACTAGAAACCCTCTTAAGAAAATGGTCTTAAGAGGGTCATGTTGTTGAAAAAAGAGGATGTCAACGGCAGAAAAAGCAACTTTGCAAGGTGAGGGGTTGATTTCCGTTCCGCCAGCGTCCTTTCCAGGGGGCGTTCGATGAGCCGCTTCACTCACTTCCGTTCGCTCCAGGGTCTCCTCTGTGACGCTAAATCCCCTAGGAGTGACGCTGGCTCCACTCCAATCAACCATTCTGCAAAAGTGTCTTTACTTTTTTTCATACTAGCATAGCAATCAAATAGCCCAATATCTGTATGCTTAGGGGGATAGGATTTTTATTTTCAATGTGGAGAAGTGATGCGTGACAACACCCCTCCATAAAGAGTAGTGAACACCTTTACTTTATTTGAAAACCTTTGCTAAAAAGGTAACACTTTTGTAGGTTGGAGTGGAAGGCTACTTGACTCCCGTGGGATAGCGAGACAGGCGAAGCCCTGCACGGAGCGGTAGCGGAGGAAGCGATTCGGCGCTCGCCCACAGGAAAGCAAGTAGCCTGCAACGGAAATCCATTTCTACCTTTCAATTGACTGTTTTGTTTTTCAACACTAAGACCCTCTTAAGAAAATGATCTTAAGAGGGTTCATATTTGGGTTTAATGGGCTGGGGCCAATTGCTTTTCGATAATAGAGCGATTTTTCTCTTTAAATAGTTCATTATGTGAGGACACCATGCCATGACGATAGGCGGTCGGTTCTAAATACGTTTTAATGGAGTTGACCGCATTGGCTGCATCCTGGAATGTGCCAAGTAGCAAATTGATTTTTCCATCAAACGATAAAATATCACCTGCCGCAAAAATACCAGGCTGTGCCGTTTCGCCTGTTGCTTTTCCTTCAAAATAATAATCATCCTTTTTTGGGAGGTCAATGGCCTCATCAAATGCAAGAGATGCCTCACGATTATAGCCGTGACTGACGATTACCTCATCGATTTGACGAGTATAGCTTTGCTTCGTTATCGTATTTTCACATGTCACTAATTGAATAGCGGTTTTATCAGCATTCGCGGAAAGCTTGGTAATCGATGTATTACACTCAATACGCACACCTGCATCCAGTGCTTCCTGTACAGTGGCTTCATGAGCGGATAAATTCTCTTTGCGGTAAACCACCGTCACGCTTTTGGCAATCGGACTTAACTCAACAGCCCAATCAATGGCTGCATTGCCACCACCTGAGATCATGATATCCTTATCGACAAAACGTTTATACGATTGCACAGTGTAATGTAAATTTGACATTTCATATTTTTCAGCGCCTTCAAGTGTTAGCTTTTGAGGATTAATAATGCCACCACCAACAGCGAGCAGCACCGTTTTAGAATAATGTTTTTCACCAGTTGCTGTATGTATCACAAAAATATCATCGTGACGTTCAATCAAATCTACTTTTGTATCTGTCAAAATAGTAGGATCGAATGTTTTGGCTTGCTCGATTAATTGTTTGACAAATTGTTCGCCTAACACAGGAGGATGCCCTCCAATATCCCATATCAGCTTTTCGGGATAAAGTAGTACTTTTCCGCCAAGCTGTGATTGGCTTTCTAGTAATTTTGTTTTTAAACCACGTAAACCACTATAAAAGGCACTATATAAGCCAGCTGGGCCTCCGCCAATAATTGTCACATCATACACATGCTGCATTTTTATTGCCACATCCTTAATAAATAGTAAAAAAGTAATTGACAAAATCTTATCAAAAAACTAGACTAATTCTAGTGATAATGATTATCATTTTAAGCTTTGAATATCATAGCATGGAAAGAAGTAAAAAGAAAGTGAGGGTCCGATTTGCGTTTAGAAGTTGAATCGATTCGTGTTGGTTATGAGAATAAAACAATTGTGCATGACTTATCGCTGCAAATTCCCGATGGCAAAATAACAACAATCATTGGTTCAAATGGTTGTGGAAAATCAACCTTATTAAAGGCCATCACACGGATTTTAAAGCATGAGAGTGGACAGGTCATATTAGATGGTCAAAATATTTCCAAGATGAACACAAAAGAATTGGCAAAAGAGCTGGCAATCTTACCACAGAGTCCAGAAAGTGCACATGGTTTAACAGTGGAAGAGCTTGTATCCTACGGTCGATTTCCTTATCAAAAGGGCTTCGGTAATTTATCACCAAAAGATAAAGATGTGATTGGCTGGGCTTTACAGGTAACCAAAACAGAAGAATTCCGTTTACAAACTGTAGATGCTTTATCTGGTGGACAACGTCAGCGCGTATGGATTGCGATGGCATTGGCCCAAGAAACCGACATTATCTTTTTAGATGAACCGACAACTTATTTAGATATGGCTCATCAGCTAGAAGTTTTAGAGCTGCTTTACAAACTGAATGAAGAACAGGGGCGCACCATTGTCATGGTACTCCATGATTTAAATCAAGCGGCACGTTTTTCAGATTATATTGTAGCGCTCTCACAGGGTGAGCTTGTAAAATTCGGAACGGCTGAAGAAGTGATGGTTCCAGAAGTTTTGAAAAAAGTATTTAATATTGATGCAGTCATTGGCAAAGATCCACGAACAAACAAACCAATGTGCATTACATATGACTTATTACAAACCGTTTAAAGGGAGAATAACAATGAAAAAGTGGCTATTACCAATGTTTATGATGCTTGTCCTAGTACTTGCAGCATGTGGCAATAAGGAAGAAAAAACAGAGCAGGCTGATGAAGGCTCAAAAGAAGAAACATCAGCAGAAACAATCACATATCAATCAGAGTCAGGTCCTGTTGAAGTACCAGCAAATCCGAAACGTGTAGTTGTACTATCTTCTTTTGTAGGAAGCTTATTACAGCTTGATGTGAATGTTGTTGGCGTAGATGCATGGGCAGCGAAAAATCCGAACTTCGAAGACGGGATTAAAGATGCTGTCGTAGTTGAAAATACAGATATTGAAAAAATTCTTGAGCTAGAACCAGATTTAATTATTGGCTTAAATGGGATTGAAAATGCTGATAAATTAGCAGAAATCGCGCCAACAGTATTATTTACGTATGGTAAAGTAGACTATTTACAGCAGTTCATTGAAATCGGTAAAGTTGTGAATAAAGAAAAAGAAGCAACTGCATGGGTAGAAGATTTTAAAACACGCGCAGCAGAAGCTGGTAAAAAAATTAAAGAAAAAATCGGTGAAGATGCGACTGTAACAGTGGCAGAAAACTTCAATAAACAGTTCTATATTTATGGCGATAACTGGGGCCGTGGAACAGAGATTTTATATCAAGAAATGGGCTTGAAAATGCCTGAAAAAGTAAAAGAAACAGCGTTAGAGCCTGGTTACTATGCTATTTCTCAAGAAGTTTTAGGGGAATACGCTGGTGACTATGTGATCTTCAGTATGTTCCAAGATCAAGATAATTCCTTTACAGATGCAGCGTGGTTTAAAGATTTAGAAGCAGTGAAAAATGGTCATTTATTTGAAGTGAATGCAAATGCCTTTTACTTCAACGATCCTATCACATTAGAACATCAACTGAAGTTCTTTGAAGAGAAATTTTTACAATAATTAGTAGAGAGTAGCGAAGGCAAATGACAAAGTTTCGAAAGCTTCCATTTTGGCTTCAAGTATTGCTAGCATTGCTTGTATTAATTGGCACTGCTAGTATCTCGCTGTGCTTAGGGGCAGCGAATACTAGCATTCAAGATGTCTTTCAAGCAATTGTTGGACAAAGTGGTGGCAAACATTACACGATTTTACGTGAAATTCGATTTCCGCGTATCATTGCAGCTATTTTTGTTGGGAGTGCCCTCGCTGTCGCTGGGGCGATTATGCAAGGGGTTACACGAAATCCATTAGCTGATCCAGGGCTGCTTGGTTTAACAGCAGGGGCAAATGCTGCCCTTGCTTTAACGATGGCATTTATTCCGAAGTTCTCGTATTATACGTTAATTTTAGCCTGCTTTGTTGGGGCTGGTATTGGTATGATGATTGTTTATGGGATTGGTGCCTCTACTAAAAAAGGCTTTTCTCCGTTGAAGCTTGTTTTGGCTGGTGCGGCTGTCACGGCATTATTACAGGCAATCGCAGAAGGAACAGGCATTTTATTTCAAATTTCCAAAGATGTTTCGATGTGGACAAGTGGCGGTTTTATTGGCACAACATGGCAGGCATTATTAATCGTTCCTGTTATTATCATCGGTCTACTCCTATCATTTGCTTTCAGTCGTCAATTAACGATTTTAAGCTTAAATGAGGAAGTAGCGGTGGGGGTTGGACAAAACACCACGTTCGTAAAAGGCATCATGATGTTTGTGGTGGTTATTCTGGCTGGTTCTGCTGTGGCCCTTGTCGGAAATCTAGCTTTCGTTGGCTTAATGGTGCCGCATATTGTCCGCGCGTTTGTAGGGACAGACTATCGCTTTGTCTTACCAATGAGCGCCATTGTAGGTGGCTGGTTTATGGTATTGGCTGATTTTGCAGGTCGCATGATTAACGCACCTTATGAAACGCCAGTTGTGGCCATTATTTCGATTATAGGTCTTCCATTCTTCCTACTCTTAGTGCGGAAGGGAGGACGTCAATTTGTTTAAAGAAGGTCGAAAAAAACAACGGAAATGGTTGTTCATTTGGCTAGTGGTCACCTTATTCATTTTTGTAATGGGGATTTCATTAGGTGCCGCATCCGTATCTTTTGATCGAATTATCCCGACCTTGTTGGGCGATGGTAGTTTTAAAGAGTCGTTCGTGCTATTTTCCGTTCGTTTACCAAGAATGTTTGTGCTAGCGGCTGCGGGTATGGCATTAGCGCTGGCGGGTGCCGTATTGCAGGGGGTGACCCGCAATGATTTAGCGGACCCAGGGATTATTGGCATAAGTGCTGGGGCAGGTGTTGGGATTACAGTCTTTTATTTGCTAGTAAATGGCGACCTTCCTCACTTTGCCTATATTTTACCGATTGTCGGCTTTTGTAGTGCCTTAGTGACAGCCCTGTGCATTTACTTTTTCTCTTATCAGCGTAATAAGGGCGTACATCCTGTGCAGTTTATTTTAGTAGGGGTTGGCGTAGCATCCGCCTTATCAGGGGTCATGATGGTGTTAATTTCCTCCGCTGAGCGTAGTGATGTACAATTTATTGCACAATGGCTAGCCGGAAATGTGTGGGGCACAGATTGGCCATTTTTCTGGGCGTTAGTGCCTTGGCTTGTACTGGGTATCCCGTACATTTTCTATAAAGCGAATGTGTTAAATGTCTTGGCCATGACGGAGCAAACAGCAGTCGGCCTCGGTATGAATATTGGGCGAGAACGTTTGCGATTATTAATTGTCGCCGTTGCGCTAGCGGCAGCTGCTGTATCGGTAACAGGTGGTGTAGCCTTCATCGGTTTGATGGCTCCGCATATTGCGAAACAGCTTGTTGGCCCACGCTACCAATTCTTTTTACCACTGACCTTATTCATTGGCGCAAGCTTGCTAATGCTGGCTGATACCATTGGGCGTGTAGCCATTGCAAGTGCAACAGTTCCTGCTGGTATTGTTGTTGTGTTTATTGGCGCACCCTACTTCCTGTATTTATTGCGGAAGAATGTGTAGAAACGTATTAGCAAACGTTAGTTGTTGCTCGAAAGAACAGTCTTTCGATCTACTAAAAATTGTGAAAAATTGATTTTGCAATATCTATCTTTTAAGTTTTTGAGAACCTCATTTGTTGAGGTTCTTTTTTTATATAATCAGGGCAGGAGGTGAATACATGATTCTATTAGCACGACAACCATCGGATTCTCAGAAAATACTAGAGGTGATGCTACGAAGATTGCCGCAGACGCACAATGACTACGCCTATTATAGTGAACGGTTGAGCCGTGTCCAAGCAGGGCTTGCTGGTGAACAGCGTGTCGATGCAGAATGGCTTGAGATCGATTTACCAACCCCCCATTATTTTCTCCATGATTTTCAAACCACGAATGGCTTCGGCTCTACCCATCAAATGGACACCATTTTTCTCTGTCCCCATTTTTTACTCATCCTAGAAATCAAAAATATAACAGGAAATCTCTCATATGATGCCTCTTTTGCGCAGTTTACACGTACGACCATGGATGGCACGGTGGAAGGAATGGCTAATCCATTTGTTCAGCTGGAGCGACATGTGGTTTGGATGAAAAAACTGTTCCAGCGAGAACGTATCGATTTACCTGTTGTTCATGCGGTTGTACTGGCAACGAAAAATGGCATTTTAACAAAGGGTTTTGAGAGGCAACCTATATTTCATGTGACAGGGTTACGATTTTATTTCCAAAAATGGATAGAGCGGCATCATCCTAGCGAAAGTGTAGATCTTTTGCGATTGGCGAACCTTCTATTATCCCTACACACGAAGTTGAAAAAAGAGGTAGAGCTGCCGCTTCAGGAAATGGTGAAAGGTGTGTTATGTCCACAATGTGGTACGGGACAGCGATTAAAGTATCACTATAAAAAATGGATTTGCCCACGCTGTGGATTGGTGGATCGAGAAGCGCTGATGCGAACATTGGAAGATTACCGATTACTAGTCGGGCAGCAGGTAACCAATCGAAGCTTCCGCGAATTCTTTGGCATTGACTCGCCCGATTTAGCGTACAAGTTGTTACAGCAACTCCCTTTGCAAGCAGAGGGTGTCAAAAAACATAGGAAGTACTGGATTATGGAATAAGGATATTAAAAACTAAGCAACTCATTCAAGCGGTCTGAATGAGTTGCTTTCATAGTTTTTGAGGTGGATAGAACGCGAGAAGTAGCGGATACAACAGAGAAAGTGGAGGATACGGATTAAGTCCATATAATTGTGTAAAAAGAAAAGGGGTCATTTTCTCTCCTCTTGGTTAGAATGTTTTCAACCACGAACACATTTTAAGAGAGGTAGATTAAAAATGACCCAGTTACAGTTTAACCTAGACATGGATCTTTTAAAAGATTCCGTTATGAATTCCACTATTGATGCTGTTGTAAAGTCAGCTATTATTTTAGTCTTAAATGAATTTATGGAAAAAGAAAGAGATGCCTTCCTTCATGCATCTGCCTATGAACGTTCTAATGAGCGTCGTGATTACCGTAATGGGTACTATGAACGTGAACTGACTATGAGTATTGGTAAGATAAAACTAAAAGTTCCTAGAACGCGTCATGGTGAATTTTCTCCTACTGTTTTTGACAAGTATGCACGTTGTGATCAGGCATTTGTTCTTTCTATGCTGGAGATGGTTATTAATGGCGTCTCTACACGAAAAGTCACACATATTGTAGAACAACTTTGCGGCGAATCCGTTTCTAAATCTTTTGTTTCTTCACTCACACAGAAACTGGATCCGATCGTGAACGAATGGGCAAATCGTCCATTAAACACCATGTATTATCCTTTTGTTTTTGTAGATGCCATGTACATAAAAGTACGTGAACATCAACGTGTCGTATCAAAAGCTGTTTATATCGCTACGGCCATTACGGAAGAAAATAAACGCGAAATTATCGGTTTAAGTGTGGATCATGTTGAAAGTTTTGATAGTTGGAGCTCTTTTTTTAAACAACTCAAATCACGTGGACTTCAATCACCTCAACTAGTGATTTCAGATGCTCATCAAGGGCTTCAAAAAGCGATACAGCGTGAATTTATCGGCACTGCTTGGCAAAGATGTAATGTGCATTTTAAACGAAATATTATCGAGAAGCTTCCTAAAAAAGACTCCGTCGATATCCGAATGATGATGAAGCGCATTTTTGAAGCCGTAACCCTTGAAGATATTCGAAAGTTTAAGGATGAATTAATGGACCAATTTGGAAATAATCCAAAGTACGAAAAAGCTCTTACTATCTTAGATGAAGGTTTCGAAGATACCATCCAATACATGAATTATCCAGCAGATATACGCTGTCATATTCGAAGTACAAATTCACTTGAACGATTAAATCAAGAAGTGCGTAGAAGAGAAAAGGTCATACGAATCTTTCCAAATACGCAGTCTGCCTTTCGATTGGTAGGTGCTATTTTAATGCAGTATCAAGAAACGATTTACTCAAAGAAAAAAGGTTTAACCAAATAGAACAAGTATTTTTCAACGTATCTTCCATTCATGGAGTATTCCACAAGCAGTAAAGGCTATCAAAGTGAAAAGAGCCTTTGACAGCCTTTACTGCCTGTGGAGATATAAACCCATGGAAGTTACGGGCAAAAAAATGGTAGTGTTGTTAAATGGATAAACAAAATTTGGCTACACCAATCAAGAGCTATGAATAAACGCTAGGTTGAAAACTTCTGTATAGAATTTTACACAATAATTAGGACTTGACTCGGATACGCAATAAGTAGGTGGATAGAAAAGGAAAAGTAGCGGATAGAACGTGAGAAGTGGTGGATACAGCAGAGAAAGTGGAGGATACGCAATAAGTAGGTGGATAGAGAAGGGAAAGTAGCGGATAGAACGCGAGAAGTGGTGGATACAGCAGAGAAAGTGGAGGATACACAATAAATTAGTGGATAGAACAAGAAAAGTTGCGGATAGAACGTGAGAAGTGGTGGATACAGCAGAGAAAGTGGCGGATACACGCATCAAGATGAGGATGGATTCTCCGAAAAGTATGCTAAATCTACCTCCTTTCTGAGCGAGGGTTCGCTTATTTCCTACTAGACAAATAGAGATTTTGGGTATATAGTTAGCTAGGCTAACTAATTTAAAAGGAAGTGATAGTGTGACAATTGAACAGGAATTTTTTAATCAGTACCGCTTAATGTATCGGCCATTTATTAATCAGCTGAATGTACAGCTTGAACCCTATCAGTTATATAGCTCGCAGTGGGCAGTGCTTCGTTTCTTGAATGATAGGGGGCCACATTCATTTGTAGATATCGCGAACTTCATGTCTATAGAGAAGCCAAGTGTCACGAAGCTTGTACATAAACTTGTGGAGCTGGGCTATGTGGAAACGATGGCAGGTAAGGATAAGCGTGAAAAGCTTGTACATCTATCAAAGCATGGGGAAGAGCTTGTGCAGGAAATAAAGTCGCATTTGAGTCCGTTTTTTGAGCAGGCACTGGCAGGTGTGCCCAAGCAAGATATTGACATTGCGACACAGGTTTTAGCAAGAATTTGTATGAATATCAATCAATAGGAGAGAGTAACGTGGAAGCAACCAGAAAGAAACTATGGACAAAGGATTTTTTAATTGTCTCACTTATTAATTTTACCATTACGTTAATCTTTTATTTATTAATGGTGACGATTGCGGCTTATGCGGTGGAGCATTTTAATGCCTCTACAAGTACAGCAGGGCTTGTATCGAGCATTTTTATTATCGGGACACTATTAGGTCGTCTTGGGACAGGGCGTATTATTGGTGACTGGGGTAGCAAAAAAACATTATTTTGCGGATTGCTATTATTTATGTTGTCAACGATGTCTTATTTTATAGCAGGCAGTCTACCACTGCTGATGGCCAATCGTTTAATACAGGGGATTGCACTAGGAATTGCCAGTACAGCTACAGGTACGATTATTGCACAAATTTTACCAGCAGAGCGTCGTGGGGAAGGGATTGGTTATTATAGCCTAAGTGCGATTTTAGCCACAGCCATTGGCCCATTTGTCGGCATATTATTAACACAGCTGTTTGAAGATTATCGTATGATCTTTGCAGTCGATTCTGTTTTAGCTATTATTTGTTTCTTTATGTATTTCATGGTGACCGTGCCAGATGCACCGAAAAAAGCGAAGGATACAGCTGCGAAGGCTGGCTTTAAAGTGACGAACTTTATTGAAATGCGCGCAGTACCGATTGCCTTTGTGGCACTTGTGATTGGCTTTGCGTATTCAGGTGTCATGTCGTTTATGACGTTTTATGCAAAGGAGCTAGATTTAGTATCAGCAGGTAGCTACTTCTTTATTATCTATGCTATTGTCATTTTGGCTACACGTCCATTTACAGGGAAATTGCTTGATACAAGAGGGGCAAATATCATTATCTATCCATGCTTAGTGTTGTTTGCAATAGGCATGTATGCCTTTAGCTCAGCAACAACTACGATTGCCTTTTTAATCGCTGCCGCTTGTATCGGGATTGGCTATGGAAACTTCAACTCGGTGGCACAGGCAATTGCCATCAAAGTAACACCAAATGAGCGTTTAGGACTTGCGACATCTACGTATTTTATTTTTTATGATTTAGGCTTAGGTGTCGGGCCTTATTTCTTAGGTTTATTTGTACCCTCTATGGGCTACAGCTCGATTTTCTTCTCGATGGTCTTTGTTATTTTAGTGTCGATTGTGCTTTATTACCTTTTACATGGAAAACATGAAAATTTGAAACAAGCAAAAATTTTGTAGATTAGAATCATTATATTGTAGAAAAAACGTCTTTTTTCTAGTTGTTCGTAAAGAATAACTGAAAAATGACGTTTTTTTCTATTTACAAAAATAGTTGTTGCAATAGATGATGATAATCATTATCATCACAATATAAAACAAATTCGGAAGTAGGTACGAAGTATGAAAAACAAATCATTTTTGTCGGTATTAGTAGCAGGAGGCATTTTAATGGCTGGCTGTGGCAATACAGAAGAAGTAAAAAAAGAAGATAAGCCAGCAACAGAACAGGCGGAGCAAGCTACAAAAGAGGTGGATTTATCTTCTGAATTATCAGCCTATCAACAATTTGCGTTAGAGCAAATGGATCAATTTTTACTAGATACAGAGAAATTTGTGAACCTATTCAAAGCAGGCGATATTGAAGGGGCAAAGGAAGCGTATGCGCCAGCACGTATGTATTTTGAACGCTCTGAGCCAATTGCGGAAAGCTTCGGTGATCTTGACCCTCGCATCGATGGACGTTTAGCAGATATTCAAGAAGAAGGTAAGGGTGAGGAAGAATGGTCAGGCTACCATAAGCTTGAGTATGCTCTTTGGGAAGAAAATACAACAAAAGGTTATGAGGCTGTAGCAGATCAGCTTCTTGCAGATGCGAAGGAATTGCATGCACTTGTGCAAACAGTGGAAGTGACACCTGACTTAATGATTACAGGTGCAGTAGATTTATTAAATGAAGTATCAACATCTAAAATTACAGGTGAGGAAGAAATTTACTCTCATACAGACCTTTATGATTTTAAAGCGAATATTGAAGGCGCAGAAAAAATCTTTGAGATTTTACGCTCAAAATTAGAAGCAAAAGATTCTACATTAGTGGCAACACTTGATGAAAAATTCAAAGCAGTAGACGATTTATTAGCACAGCATACAACGGCTGATGGTGGCTATATATCTTACGAAGAATTAACGGAGGAAAACACAAAAGCACTGGCAGCAGCGGTGAATCAGCTTGGAGAACCATTAAGTCAAATGGGTATCATTTTGGAGTGAACATAAACAATGACAACGTCAAACGAGGAAAAATTTATAAATAAAAAAATTTCTAGACGTGATATGTTAAAGCTAACAGGTATCGGTGTGGCAGGTGTTGCCATCGGTGCCTCTGGCTTGGGTGGTGTCATGAAAGCAATGGGCTATGATGTCTTTGAGCCAGTAGCAGATAGCACGACGGCTAGCAATAAGGTCAATTTCTATGGCAAGCATCAGTCGGGTATCGTGACACCTGTACAGACGAATATTTATTTTGCTTCTTTAGATGTATTAGTGACATCAAAGAAGGAACTACAAGCGTTGTTCCAGCAATGGACACCCCTTGTGGTGCGTTTAATGAATGGTGAAGTCATGGTCGATGTATCGACAAATACAAGAGTGCCAACTGGCGATACCGGAGAGGCAGAGGGCTTAGATGCATCTAATCTATCCATTACCATTGGTGTCGGGCCTTCATTATTCGATAAACTGGGCATCCAGCATTTAAAACCAGCGGAGCTAAAGGATTTACCACATTTCCCTAAAGATCAGCTACAGAAAGAATACACAGGTGGTGATTTGTGTATTCAGGCTTGTGCAGATGATCCGCAGGTGGCCTTCCATGCTGTTCGTAATCTAGTACGAGCTGCTTCAGGTAAAGTAGAAATAAAATGGTCACAGGCGGGCTTTAACTCGTTTCCAGCTAGTGGAGGGACACCACGAAACCTCTTCGCATTTAAGGACGGTACTGTAAATCCAGTCATTACGGATGAAAAAGACTTAAATGAGGTCGTGTGGGTGGATAAAGGCTGGTTAAAGGGTGGCTCTTATTTAATTGCACGTAAAGTTCAAATGCATCTTGAAACTTGGGATCGTACATCATTGAAAGATCAAGAGGCAACATTTGGCCGTTACCGCGACAGTGGGGCACCTTTTGGCAAAACAAAGGAATTCGATGATTTTAATGTAGAGGCAAAGGATGATAAGGGCAATTATATAATGCCTGATACATCACATGTCCATTTGGCGCGGAAATCAGGTGCGCGTATTTTGCGACGCTCTTATTCTTATGCGTCAGGCGTGATGTCGAATACAGGGACCCATGATGCGGGGCTAATCTTTATCTCTTTTCAAAAAGACCCAGCCCAATTTACAACCATCCAAAATAGCTTAGGGCGTATGGATAAAATGAATGAGTACATTACCCATCGAGGCAGTGCCGTGTTTGCTTGCTTCCCTGGTGTACAAAAGGGGAGTTATTTAGGTGAAGCACTTTTTAACGCGCTGTAGTATCGTGTTTGCCCTTATGCTGACTTTAGCTTTACCTGTGCAAGCTGCGCAGTCCTATAGTCATCTCTATATTGCGATTAGTGATGCACTGATGAATACAAAGCAGGATAAAGAGGCGGAGGCCAAGCAGGCACTTGAACAATTTGCTATTGATTGGGCTAAAGTATCTTCAGAGCAGAAAGAGGCAAAAGCAAAGGTTGATGAAATCCTTGCGCAAGCTACTGAAGCGACATCCAAAGACGAGCGTTTAGAGGCGCTATCAGCACTGTCGAATGCATTGCGTGCCTTAGAAAAGCTTGAAAATCCAGTGGATGAAGCGGCACAGCGAGCAGAGTTTGGGCAAAAGTTTAAGCCGATTATGGCAGACTTTGAAAAAGCTTTAGCAAGTGGTGACATTCAGGCCATTGAGGAAGCCTACAAAGATTTTAATAGTAAATGGAATAAAAATGAGCGACCTGTGCGTGAACAAAGTATCGCAATGTACGGGCAAATCGAAACACAAATGGCATTTCTTCGTATCTCTATTTCTGCTGAGGAGCCTGATGTAGCGCTTATGCAATCTCAATTTGCTGCTTTAAAGCAAACGATTGAGGATTTTGTAGCTGGTAAAGAAACAGCCGAAGTGGTAGAGGGGGAGTATTCATTAGCGACATTAATTGCCTATATAGATGAGGCCAATGATTTTGTCAACGCTGGTGATTACCAGGCAGCTTCAAATAAAATACGTGAGTTTATTACCATTTGGCCAAGCGTAGAAATTGAAATCTCCACACGTAATGGTAGTCTTTACACGAAAATTGAAAGTGATATGCCGATTATCGCGAGTGATTTATTAAAATCCAACGTCGATCAGCAAGCAATTACAAAAAAATTAAATGCTTTCCGTACTGAAATTGAGCTGATTCAGGGGGATTCCGATTACACCATTTGGGACGCTGCGTTAATTTTACTACGTGAAGGGCTAGAGGCATTACTCATTATTTTAGCCTTAGTGTCATTCCTCAATAAATCAGGACAGAACAAGATGCGCAAATGGATCTATGTTGGCGCATTTGTCGGCGTTTTATTATCAGCCGTTGCTGCCATCCTTATGTCGACGATTTTGAATTCAGCAACGATTGATACGAATCGAGAATTAATGGAAGGGTATGTAGGGTTAGTTGCTGCAGCGATGATGATCGGTGTTGGTATCTGGCTGCATAGCAAATCAAGTGTAGTCAGCTGGAACCGCTACATTTCCAAACAAATGGGCAATGCCATTTCGAGTGGCTCTATTTTTGCGATGGCTATGATTAGTTTTTTATCGGTCTTCCGTGAAGGTGCAGAAACGTTGGTCTTTTATGCGGGGATTGCACCAAAAATGGAAACGTCGCAGTTTATTCTTGGAATTGTAGTGGCACTGGTCATTCTTGCTGTACTGGCAGTCGTGTTATTTAAAGCAAGTGGCAAAATTCCCATTCATAAATTCTTTGCAGTAGCAACCGTTTTAATTTACGTTTTAGCCTTTAAAATTATTGGTGTCAGTCTGCACACATTGCAACTCACAGATAATCTGTCCACAACCATTGTTGATGGCATACCTGTTATTAGCTTCATTGGCTTCTATCCAACAGTGGAAACGATCATTGGCCAAGCTATTTTACTCGTGTTAGTGGCAGCGACTGTGCTTTATAAAAAGAAACAAGCCTAATGAAAAAGGGTAGATGAGTGTAAAACGCCATCTACCTTTTTTAATGCCAATGGGCTGGTCGTTTAATATAGGAAGGTAATTTAGTCGAACGATCCCCCTTTGCGGCATTGATTTGCATTTGGGTTAAAAACAGACTTGTCGAAAGGTCAGCACCGCGCAAATTGGCATCTCGTAAATCGGCCCCGATGAAATCTACTACTTGTAAATGCGCATTTTGAAGATTAGCTGCAATTAAATAACTACCCCTTAGATCAGTCCCTCGTAAATCCTTGCCTTTTAAATTTTTGCCCATCCAATCAGCTCCACGCTGATTCAATTTGCTAGCAGTCTTTCCCTTTACGCTAAGCTGACGAATTTGCTCACTTGTTTGGAGCAATAGTGCATTGATCGGCATACGAATCGCTACCATATCCAGTGCTAATAAGGCATCAGCCTCTAGTGCTGTTGTTTGCTGTAGCTGCTCCAATTGGGCAAGGAGCTGCTCATAAAGCGTATTATCCACCTGATAGGACAATGCCTCCGCTACATAAGCAATCATTTCGTAAAGCTGTTCCATGATGGGAAAAACGCGAAACATCTTGTCAGCATGCTCACGGGATTGTCACCAATCCTGTCCATGAAATGTCACCTGTGAAACCTGCTGTCCTGCACCTAAGCAATCAAAAACGGTACAGCCCTTAAAGCCTGTTTCTCTCAGCTGGCTATGAATGTGACAGCTATAGTCACCCTGCAAATTAGGACATGGCGTGCCTGCTGGCTTATTAATCGCAAAATCACTGGAAGCCACGATATTTAATGCGGTACAGCATAAACCAAAACAACTTTGACAATCTGCCTGTAGGCTTTGTCGGATTTTTGTACCAACTGTTGTCTCTTTCTTTGTCTGATTCGACATTCTCATTTTCCTCTCTAATCTTTTCCAATTAATTATTATTTTAACACTATCAGGCTAGCAGTTAAAATAGAGAGCAAACTGTATTTTGAAAGATAGTAGGGGATATGGTATTCTTCTTCAAAAGAGTTGTAAAGAAAAGTGGTGGTGGAACATGGGGTAACGGTCAATGAATTATTACAATTGCCATCCTTTCGAGGGGCAGAGGTGTTAACGGGTAAAGATAATCTGCATCGTACCGTATCATCCTTATCTGTACTAGAGGTATCGAATGTTGATTTTTATTCGAAAATTATTAACCGTGTACAGGAGGAATGGTATGCAGAGGAGCTTGTCATTAGCTCCTTTTACTCCATTCGAGATAGCGTGGAGCAACAATGTGAAACGATTCAGCATTTACATGATTTAGGAGAGCTAGGTCTGATTTTGTATTATGTCGGCATTGTATTGCCCGATATTCCAGAAGAAGTGCTGACGTTAGCGGAGGCGCAAGGGTTTATTATCATTTGTATGCCAAGAAATGATTATTCACTGCGCTATAATGAGGTTATTTATGAGGTCATGGAAGCCATCGTTAGTAATCAAGGCGTAAATGATCATTTTGTCAAAGAGACATTAGAAAAGGTATCGTTACTGCCTGAGCATTTAAGAAGTGTTGAAATTACACTGAAAATGCTTTCGGATCGTTTGAAAGCCAATATCGTGCTCACGAATAGTCATTTTGAAATTGTGAACCAGGTGATGTGGCCTCGAAATTCATCATTAGATGTGGCGAATGTGATTGAAGAATGCTCTCAATCCAATTTCCATCGAGAAACGGGCAAGCTAGAGCTACAAAGAAGTGATGTCTCTTGTGTCGTGGACTATAAAAGAGTGCATCAAAAAAATGGCGAGCCGCTATTTTTATTCTTAATAAAGGAAAATACAAAACTGCCCGCTAAGACGATTGAAAAGGTAAGTGAGGTTGTACAAGTAGCCATAAATTTATGGGGAGATAAGCATGATGAGGTAAGTGAATACGCCCTAGTCAAAGCCATTATTAATGATGAAGGGGAGAAAATGAGACGGTTAGCCAATCTCCTTCATATTGATGTTTCCGCCATTCAAATGATGTGGCTTGTCTACATGCATGATTTAGCAGATGAAAAAAGAATTCGCGATGAATTGGAAGAACAGCTTTCCAAGTATTATCAAACAAGAGTGATCCAATGCATTGACCATTGTATGATCGTGCTGGTAGGGAATTGCTTTTATAAGCATCATGAGTTTGAAATTGCCATCGAATATAGTGAAACGACCCAGTATGATGCACAAATCGCAGAAATTGTTTATGCACCTAAAATGAGAAATACAAAGTCTGTTCGTCAAATGTATCAATTGGTCAATCAGGTGGGGGACAAGGCTCATACCATTTACCCAATGCGAAAATTGTTTACAGCAGCGGAAGTTCGCTCTATGAAAAGGGCCATTGATGTCAGTAAGCAGGGCGAGGAAATGATTGAGGAATACTTGTCTGTGATAGAACCCATTTTACGTGATCAGGATGCCTTGCAGACATTGTTGACCTTTTTATTAGATGCAAACGCTAGTGTGGAGCGCTGTGCAGAGCTCCTTTATATTCATAAAAACACGGTGAAATATCGCATTAAAAAAATTAGCGAGCTGATTGGCACGGATGTTACCGTGTACTCGGAATTTTATGATGCCTATATGGCTTGCATGCTATATCGATTGATTAATGATTAGAATAATCTGAAATTTTGTCATTTTGAACAAAATTTCAGATTATTTTTTTCATTTACGCAAAAGACTCGTGCCCTTCCTTTCTTTTATAATTAAAAACATTAAACCCCAATAAGGAGGGAGTCACATGCAAAATGAAAACAAAGGTCAATCTTGGTATAGCTTAGGCATTATTTGGGCTGGTGCCATGATTTGTATCCCTAGTTTATTAGTAGGTAACGCACTGATTACCAATATGAGTTTATCAAAGGCACTGGCTGTCGCTTTTGTAGGCTATGCCATTGTCGTATTCATCATGGTATTGCAAGGCATGCAAAGCAGTGATTTAGGAAAACCCACTGTCCATATCGCAGGGCAAGTGTTTGGGAAAAAAGGCTCTCGTACAATATTATCCATTATCTTAGCCATTGCTTGCTTAGGGTGGTTTGGCATTCAGGCCAATGTGTGTGGCGTTGCCTTAGCGAATTTATTAGCTATCTATCATTTGAATATACCCATTCCTCTTGCTTCATTCGTGAGTGGTATGGTCATGGTCGTATCGGCTCTTTATGGTATGAAAGTGTTACGTATTTTAAGCTATATTGCTGTACCATTACTCGTCATTATTTGCCTGTACGGTTTAGGTCAAACATTAACTGGCGAGCAGCTGCAGCTCATTCGGGATTATCAGCCACAGGGCAATATGAGCTTTATGGATGGTTTAGCTGTAACGATTGGGTCCTTTGCATTAGGGGCTGTTATAGCGGGTGATTATTCGCAATTTTCCAAAAAACGTTCAGATGTTTTCAAAGCCGCTACATTAGGGATTATTCCAGCAGGTGTGCTGATGATTGCTGTGGGAGCTGTGTTAACGATTGCCTATCAAACAAGTGATATTACTGCAGTCTTTCTGCATATCGCAACACCCTTTATTGGTGGGGTTGGTCTGATTTTAGCGACATGGAAAACCAACTTGGTTAATGCGATTTCAGGTGGTATTGCCTTAATAAATGTATTCGATGTTGCCAAAAACAAAGAACGATTAGCAATTGGTGTGGCGGGTACACTTGGCACAATCTTAGCCGTTGTGGGGATTTTAAATTATTTTACACCGATTATGTCAATTTTATCGGCGATGATTCCACCTGTTGCAGGGGTGATGATTGCGTCCTACTGGGTCATTCATAAAGGCAAAACAGATAGCTGGCATGAAGTTGAAGGGGTCAATCGATTAGGCGTATTTTCTTGGCTAGTAGGAGCTGTGATTGCCTGTATGCCAGTGGTATTCTCCTTATTCCCTGCATTGCCAGCACTACCAAACCAACCGATGATCGGCATTATTATTTCATTCGTGATTTATTATGTTGGCTATCGTGTATCTGTACAAAAAACGGTCATATTGGGGGAACATAGATGAGATATTTAGATCAAACCGCTATTGAACATATTGCCATTGGCGCAGCATTTCTAGGAACAGGTGGGGGAGGCGATCCCTACATTGGGAAATTAATGGCGCTTTCTGCCATCGAAAAAAATGGGCCTGTGAAGCTGTATTCTGTAGATGAAATTGCAGATGATGACTTTTTCATTCCAGCCGCGATGATGGGAGCACCATCAGTTTTAGTAGAGAAATTCCCACGTGGCGATGAGTTCGTGAAAGTTTTCCAAAAGCTCGCGCAATATTTGGGCAAGGAAAAAATTGCAGGCACCTATCCAATGGAAGCGGGTGGGGTCAATTCGATGATTCCCATTGTAGTTGCTGCACAGCTTGGCTTACCATTGATTGATTGTGATGGTATGGGACGTGCATTCCCAGAATTACAAATGGTGACATTCCACTTAGATGGGATTTCGGCAACGCCAATGGCCATCACAGATGAAAAAGGGAATATTGGTATTTTTGAAACGATTGATAATAAATGGACAGAGCGTATCGCACGAACAGCAACAGTGGAAATGGGCGCTAGTTCATTAGTGAGCCTCTACCCAACAACAGGTGCACAAATTAAACAAAGCGGTGTACATCATATTGTGACGCTTTCTGAAAAAATCGGTGAAATTATTGCCTCGAAAGATCAAGAGGTGAACGATAAGCTACAAAATCTTTTAAAGCTTGTGGAAGGATATGAGCTTTTCCAAGGAAAAATAGTAGATGTTATTCGTGAAACAAAGGGTGGCTTTAACTTAGGTAAAATGAATCTTGAAGGTATTGAATCTTATAAAAATGATCAGATGAAGGTTCATTTCCAAAACGAAAACTTATTAGCGGAGAAAAACGAACAGGTTGTTGCGATGACACCAGACTTAATTTGCTTGGTGGATTATGAAACCTTATTGCCTGTTACAACAGAAAGTCTAAAATACGGCAAACGTGTGCGTGTAATTGGCTTACCAGCACATGAAAAATGGCGTACAGCAAAAGGGATTGAAACGGCTGGACCAAAATACTTTGGCTATGAATATGAGTATACGCCAATTGAGGAATTGGTGAAAAAGGAGGTAGCAGAGCATGTATAAAATTGGGATCGATGTAGGTGGAACAAACACAGATGCCATCCTTTTAGACCATAATAGTCAGCTCATTTACAGTGTGAAATCACCAACCAGCTTAGATATTAAAACGGGTATTGAACAGTCTCTGCAACAATTACTAGAGGGCGCAAATATTGACAAAACAAAAATTACCCATGCGATGTTAGGAACGACACAATGCACCAATGCGATTGTTGAACGTAAAAAGCTAGCAAGAGTCGGTGTTATTCGATTAGGCTATCCAGCGACGGCCTCTGTACTGCCTTATACCGCTTGGCCAGCCGATATGATTGATAAATTATCAGGTAATTATGCGATTGCACATGGTGGCTATGAATATGATGGTCAATTATTAAGTGCGCTCGATCAGGAGGAAATTACAAAGCTATTAGAGGAATGGCGTGGTCAAGTAGAATCGATTGCGATTGTCGGCGTCTTTTCTTCTATTAAAAACGATCAAGAATTGCAGGTTCGTGAATGGATTCAAGAGGTCTATGGCGAGGAGTTCCCGATTTCCTGCTCCTCATTAATTGGTTCTGTCGGGTTAATTGAACGTGAAAATGCAACGATTCTAAATGCTGCATTATGTAAGGTGATCGAGACAACAACACAGGGCTTTGTACAGGCGTTGCAAGCAGAAGGTATTTTTGATGTAGCAGTATATCTATGCCAGAATGACGGTACATTAATGTCCATCGACTATGCCAAGCAATTCCCGATTTTAACAATTGCTTGTGGACCAACGAATAGTATTCGTGGGGCATCGTATTTATCCCAAATTCAAAACACAATGGTATTGGACGTTGGGGGGACGACTTCCGATATCGGCGTATTACAGGATGGTTTCCCTCGAGAATCCTCTGTTGCGGTAGAAGTGGGGGACATCCGTACAAACTTTAGAATGCCCGATATTATCTCAGTAGGACTTGGCGGTGGTAGTATTGTTCGTGTGAATGATGACAAAATTACTGTTGGGCCAGATAGTGTAGGCTATAAAATTAGTGAAGAGGCCCTTGTCTTTGGTGGCTCGACCTTAACGACAACGGATATCGCTGTCTGTTTAGGCTTAGCAGACGTAGGCGATTCCACGTTAGTTGCCCATATTGATGAAGCATTTGCCAAAGCCGTTCAAGAAGAAATTTCTTCCTTACTGGAGCAGGCGATTGATAAAATGAAAACTTCCTCAGAGGATGTGTCACTGGTTTTAGTGGGCGGCGGTGGAATCATTGTGCCAGACAAAATTCGTGGCGTTTCTACTATTGTAAAATCTGAATACGGTGGTGTAGCGAATGCCATCGGTGCCTCGATTGCGCAAATTAGTGGTCAATATGAGCAAATTTATATTTATTCCAAAGAACCACGTCAGGAATCCTTAAAGGATGCACAAAACAAGGCTGTGAAACAAGCCGTATTAGCAGGTGCTCTTGAGGATACGATTGAGCTAGTGGAAGTAGAAGAAACCCCTCTAGCGTATCATCCAGAAAATGCAACAAGATTAAAGGTAAAAGTAGTAGGGAAAATGGTCTAACAGTCAAAGGAAGAGTCCTAGTTAAACAGGGCTCTTCCTTTTATTAATTGATCAAATGAATGAATCTCGGCATCTGGTTTGATGTCAGTAGGATTCGTGAGTTGATGAGGATTGAACCATATGCCCTTCATCTTTGCCTGTTGACAACCAGCAATATCCTTTTCTAGGTCATCCCCAACGAATAGGGCTTCTTCTGGTTGTACATGAAGCTGATTTAAGGCTAATTCAAATATGCGTTTGTCAGGCTTAGTAAATCCTACTTCCTCAGAAATAAGGACAACATCAAAGTAACTCGCTAAGCCTGTATGCGTGATTTTAGCCTTTTGTCGCTGAGTAGAGCCGTTTGTGATAATGCCAACCTGTACATGCTTCTTCATTGTTTGGATAACCTTCAGCGTATGTTGATTAATAGAAAAGCAATATGGAAACTGCTGATTCCAAAAATCTTGCATGTCATGACGAGGCATTTGAAAGGCTGGTGGAAACGCATCAAAAAACGATGTTAAAACAATTGTTTTATCGGCATTGCCATAATCTCTTTTATCGTATTCTTTAAATCGTTGCAGCATGTCAGTTTTTACAGAATGCTCAACAGCTCCATAGTATTTTTCTAGCATAATATGAAACAGGTTATCGACAGCATGATCTCGATTAAGTAAAGTATCATCTAAATCAAATAGTATCGCCTTCACAAGCTTCATGTCCTTTCTTGCTCATCAAGCAGTTTTCGTTTATGCTTTTCCTTAATAATTTTCTTGTTAAGGATTGTTACCTTACCAACCATGAGCAACCTCATATCTTCCACAATATACTTAGCTAGCTCTTCGTCCGATATGTCATCCCCATCAATATCAAGGCGGAATTCCTGCCCTTGTAGGCCACCACCATTGGTAAAGTCAATTTCAAAATCAAAGACAACTCTATTATCCATTCCAGTACCACCTTACGCTTAGTGTTAGAGTCCTATCCATATATTCTGTTTTGTATAGATGAATACCTCCTTAAAAAAATGTGTAGATACAAATAAATAACAGAGGATTCTTATCAATTTAGAAATGAAAGCTTTTCTTGATGATTTTCGCCACTTCTGGTGCACTCAAATTTGTATTATTGATTTTGAGATAATTTGAATAAGGAATCTCACCTTCTAAAGAATTCAACCTGTACTGCTCCATTGATATTTTTAAGTCAGCCTCAGACCATTCTATATCTCTTTTGGATGGCTTATGTACAAGTCGGTTATCACTTTTATTACGTTCAAGTCTTTCATCGAAATCAGCCTCAAGTTCCACATAGTAAACAATACCACCTCTGGACTCGAACAACTGCGAGACTCGCTTCACATAATCCCAGTCAGCTTGTAGATTAAATGCCCAAACGTAAGTAAAAATCATGCCATACATATTGCTCTTTGATACTTCTTCAAATATCTCCTGACGAAACAAATTTACTAATCTTTTTCCTTCTTTCGTGCCGTAATCAAAAAAATGTCCCACTAAATCAATCGTCATATGATTATGAAAAAGCTTCAAATTTGTTATTTTAGCTAATTCTTGTCCAACAGTCATCTTCCCAACTGCTTGTGGTCCAAAGATAAGAATAAATTTCATAAACTCCCTCCTAATATCCAATATTATCCTATAAAGAGTAAAGCATAGATAAAGGAATAATGGAAGACGATTAGAAGGAAAAGACCTGAGCAATAGGAATTTCCTTTTTCTTGTATTTGCCACTTGCTAACTAAAAAGTCATAGTGTAATATGTGACTAGTACACTATGACACGAGGTGTTGTGATTGAAAAGTTTTGTAGGACTTTTAAAAAAAGAATGGGTGCTTTATCGCTCATGGTTTCTAGTAGGGATATTTATGGGTCTTACGCTATCTTGGATCGTTCCCTATGTATTACATCAGTATGTCAATCTCTTTGCACATGAGCATCAGCTAGCATTTGCCTTTACGATACTCGTCCTTTTTCTAGGCGGATTTTATTCTATCTTACAATTTTTAGCGTCGATGCGATTGGATATTAAAGCAAAGGAGAGCTGGCTCCATTCAACAAGCTCCATTACGAAGCTTATCGGGGCAAAGTTAGTTTGTTCGTTAGTAGGATATCTCCTCTTTAATACCCTTTTCACGAGTATAGCCATTTTCCATATGAAAGATGAGCTAATAGCGAGTGCTGGACAAATTTTATTAATTTTGGTAATAATTGTTATTATATTGACAGTTTTACAATTAATGCTATTTATCGTGCTTTTATTCTTTTTAGCTTTTTATTTGCAATTAAAGCGCCTAATCGGTCGTTTTTCGATTGTACTGACAATGGTTGCGTTTTATTTAACGACAGCTGGTTGGGTGAAGGTGACGGAGAGTCAGCTGTATCGAACGATTTTCCTCCATGGAGAAGTTTCGCTTCACCATATTGAACAGTACCTACCAAAAGCGAAAGGGATGACAATGGAATGGATGCTGGGCTCGATTTATATTGTCGAGGAAGTGGCCATTACGTTATTCCTGCTACTGCTCTTTTTAGCAGCATCGAAGTGGCTTGAAAGGGTGGTTTTACGATGACGATGGATTTTTCGCGTGATAAACCCATTTATAGCCAGCTTGTCGATCGAATTTGTGGGGACATTTTGAAGGGGAAGTTGCAACTAGGTGATCGACTTCCCTCCGTTCGAGAATATGCAGTAGAAACAGGTGTCAATGTCAATACGGTGCAACGTGTCTATAAGGAGTTAGAGGCGATGAATATAACGGAAACCAAACGAGGACAGGGTACATTTATTACGAGCAATGAGGAACGCATTGAGTTATTGCGGGAAGAGATGAAAAACCAGCTAGCTGAAAATTTTTTAACATCAATTGAGGCATTAGGCTTTTCCAAGGAAGAGATGCTAGTGGTTTTGAAAAATAAAGCGTGAGGTGAAGGGATGTTACAGCTATCAAAAGTGTCTTTTCAATATAAGAAAAAGCCGATTTTACAGGATCTATCCTTTTCCTTTCCGATTGGACAAATCATTGGACTAGTTGGGGAAAATGGTAGTGGTAAATCCACGCTCATGAAAGTTTTAGCTGGCTTACTACGACCTACTGCTGGTGAGGTCACACTAGATGGTGAGCCCGTCACACGTAGAAGTGCTGACCAAATTGCTTATTTGCCCGATACGGATTTGTTTTTTGAGTACTACACGGGTGAACAGCTATTCCAGCATTATGCCTCACAGTTTGCAGATTTTTCCTATGATAAGGCCTGTATCGTCGCACAATTTTTACAGGTAGATAAAGGCGCGAAGCTACGCCAATTGTCAAAGGGCAATCGTGGTCGTATGAAAATGGCTGCAACCCTTGGGCGAGAGGTTCCTTATTATGTCATGGATGAGCCGTTTGCTGGGCTAGATCCCATAGTGAGAGAGCAGCTGATTAAGGGCTTAATTCAATTTACGGATATTGAAAATCAAACGATTGTGCTATCCACACATGAATTATATGAGGTAGAGCCTATTTTAGATCAAATTATTTTATTGCAGGCGGGCGCTATTACGGCCTATGAGGAAGTCGAAACATTACGTGATGTGGCGAATAAGGATGCAGTCGAGTGGATGAAAGGATTTTATCGTCCTTCAGTAAAAGACATCGACAGCTCAAGGTGAAGAAAAAATTGTCAGTAAGGCATTATTGCAGGATGGCTTCAATAGCCAGACGCCATTATGCCAAGTCGAAATAGATTAGAAAGGGTGAAAAATATGACTGAACCAATTGTACAATTGCAAAATTTATCGAAGACGATTCGAGGAAAGCAATTAATTCAACAGTTAAACATTGATTTATATCCTGGCCAAATTACAGGATTTTTAGGACCGAATGGAGCGGGGAAAACAACAACGATCCGAATGATGACAGGACTTATGCATCCAACAGAGGGCAATGTCATCATCGATGGTCTTTCACTTAAGGATCATTATGAGGAAGCCATTAGTAAGGTTGGCGTCATTGTAGAAAATCCAGAAATGTATAAATTTATGTCAGGCTATAAAAATTTACTACATTTTGCGCGTATGCATAAAAATGTAACAAAGGAACGAATTCAGGAGGTTATTCAACAGGTTGGGCTCGAAAATCGTATCCATGAAAAGGTCTCTACGTATTCACTTGGTATGAGACAACGACTAGGGTTAGCTCAGGCGCTATTGCACAGACCGAAGTTTTTGATTTTAGATGAGCCGACGAATGGCTTAGACCCTGCTGGTATTCGTGAGTTTCGTATGTACCTGCGTAAGATTGCTTCTGAAGAGGGCGTATCCGTCTTTGTCTCAAGTCACTTATTATCTGAGATTGAATTGATGTGTGATCGTGTGGCCGTGATCCAAAATGGGCAGCTAATTGATCTGCGTGATATTCACAATGAAAGCTCATCATTTTATTATGTGGAGGCACAGCCAAAAGAGCAGGTGTCTGCTTATCTGGAACAGCGTGACTTTAACTTTGTAGCAGAAAATCAAGGCTATGTGGTGGAAATGAAGAAAGAGGATGTCCCAGCCATGACTACACAACTAGTCCAAGCGGGTATTCAATTATTTGCTGTACAGCCACATCAAAAAACATTAGAGGATCAATTCTTAGAAATGACGGGAGGCGGACAAATTGCTGAAGCTAATTCAAAATGAGTGGATGAAATTATGGCATAAAAAAGGAACATGGGCAATGGTGGCCATGCTGATTCTTGTCATTCTTGTTCCAGCTGGAATCACAAAATATTATGAAGTAAAATCCCCGACAGAAGGCTCTTGGCAGGACATAGAGCAGGAGGCCATTCAGTCGTATAAAGAGAGGCTAGCAGGTGAAGATTTAACGGAGGAAGATAAAGCATACTTTCAAGAGCAGATGGCTATTTCTGAATATCGTTTAGCTAATGATGCACCAAGTCAAAAGGATAGTAGCCTTGTGAGCTTTATGTCCTTTACAAGCGGCATGCTAACGCTTGTCACTTTATTTACAGTCATTACCGCAGCGAGTATTGTATCGAGCGAATTTTCAACAGGGACGATTAAAATGCTCTTAACGCGTCCAATGTCCCGTGCAAAAGTGTTAACGTCTAAATTACTGACAACATTCCTCTTTGGTTTGTTATTGTATGTGGTCAACGTGGTGGTAAGTGCGCTTGTCGGCTTAGTCTTGTTCGGCATGGGAACAGGTGTCGAATTAGAAATCGTCAATGAACAGGTTGTTGAAAAGGGCGTATGGGGTGATTTAGCCTATCATTATCTATTATCTGGTGGCGATTTTGTAATGTCTACATTATTTGCCTTTTTGATAGGTTCTGTGTTCCGTTCAAGCTCCTTAGCAATCGGTTTAACGATGTTCCTGTCCTTTACAGGCGGCATGATTGTCATGTTCTTAAGCCGATATGACATCGTCAAATATATTTGGCTAACACATTCTGATTTAACACAGTATGAACATGGTGGAGGCTCTATCATTGCTGATGTAACGATGCCCTTCTCACTAACAGTACTTGCTATTTACGCATTAGTTTTCCTTGTCATTAGTTATTCAACCTTTATGAAACGTGATGTCACGGCATAAGCTAAATAAGAACTGTGCCCTAATTTCAGATTAGGGTGCGGTTTTTTTGTTTGACATCACGAAATATTAAAAAAGTATTTATTTTTTTTTGAATTGCGCCTATAATAATAGCAACTTAGTGAAAACGCTTTTTTTTTTACTAAAGTGGTCTAGACAACTATACCAAAGGGGGATAATGAATGTTTGCTTTCTTACAAAAAATCGGTAAGTCGCTCATGTTTCCAATTGCTACATTACCAGCAGCAGCATTACTATTGCGTTTAGGTTCAGGGGATATGCTTGGGGCCGTACCGAATGAAGCAATCCAGTACATTGCTAGTATTATGGCCGCTTCTGGTAATGCCATACTAGGGAATTTACCAATTATTTTTGCCATCGGTATTGCGATGGGATTGGCACACGATAGCAGTGGCGGCGCAGCTCTTGCAGGTGCAATTGCGCATCTTGTTTTAATAGCCGTTTTAGGAACTGTTAATGAAGAATTAAATATGGGTGTGTTTGGTGGCATTATTGCCGGTATTACGGCAGGCTTATTGTATAACAAATATTATAATGTGAAATTTCCAGAATGGTTATCATTCTTTGGTGGACGGCGCTTTGTGCCAATTATTACATCCATCACCATGGCGATTTTAGGGAGTATTTTAGCGATCGTATGGGGACCAATTCAAGGTGGCATAGATGCTGTCGGCAATTGGATGATCGGGGCAGGATCACTTGGCGTAGGAATGTATGGCTTCTTCAACCGTCTATTAATTCCAGTGGGTCTACACCATGTAATCAATACGATTATTTGGTTTGATTTCGGTGAATTTACGAATGCTGCAGGCGAAATCGTGAAAGGGGATATCAATCGTTTCCTAGCAGGAGACACATCAGCTGGACATTTCCAAGCTGGCTTCTTCCCCATTATGATGTTCGGTTTACCAGCAGCATGTCTTGCGATGTATTTTACAGCGAAAAAAGAAAAACGTCCGATCGTTGGTGGGATGTTCGTATCCATCGCTTTAACAGCCTTTTTAACAGGGGTTACAGAGCCGATTGAATTTTCATTTATGTTCTTATCACCAGTTCTTTATGGTATCCATGCGGTATTAACAGGTATTTCGCTTGCAGTTGCCTATATTGTTGGGTTCCGTGACGGCTTTGGCTTCTCAGCAGGTTTAATTGACTACTTGCTCAACTTAGGGCTAGCAGATAAACCATTGCTATTATTACCGTTAGGCTTGGGCTTTGGGGCAATTTACTTTGTTGTTTTCTATTTTTTAATCAAAAAATTAGATTTAAAAACACCTGGACGTGAAGACGATGAGGAAGAGGATGGCGAAGTAAATGCTACTATTTCTAATGATGTCGATTTACGTGCCTACTATACAATTGAAGCATTAGGTGGAAAAGACAATATTCAGCAAGTGGATTACTGTACAACTCGCTTACGTCTGTCTGTACAGGATGCGAATGTTGTAGATGATAAAACACTGAAACAAACAGGTGCACGAGGTGTAATGCGTATCAGTAAAACGAATGTTCAAGTAATTATTGGAACATCTGTAGAGTTTTTAGCTGAGGCCATGAAAGAGCGTTTGAAAAAAGGCAATCCAGCACCAACCAACGCTGAACTTCCTACTGCACAGCCTGTCGTGGAAGAGGCAGTAAAGAACGAGACTATGACATTCCGTGATTTCGAGATGCCAATGACAGGTGATTTATTACCTTTAACAGAAGTGCCAGATGAGGCATTTTCAGCAGGCTTGATGGGCCCAGGTTTCGGTATTCGTCCGACAGATGGAGCAGTTTATGCACCATTCGATGGTCAGGTAGTAATGATTTTCCCAACAAAGCATGCAATCGGCTTGAAATCAGATACAGGTATGGAAGTATTAATTCATGTTGGCTTAGATACGGTCAAACTAAATGGTGAAGGCTTTGAACTGTTCGTTACAGATGGTCAAAAAATTAAGCGTGGGGATGCGCTATTAAAAGCAGACATCATACAGATTGAAGGCCAAGTACCTTCTGTCATCACACCAGTTGTCTTTACAAGCTTAATGGGGCAAGAGATTACACTTGAAAAAACGGGCTACCAACGAGCAGGCTCAACAAATATTATTACAATGAAGAAGTAACGACTAATGGGGCTGTTAGCGAAGGTACACAGAGGCAATGAGCTATTGCAAATGGATGCCTTTTCGACAGCCCTTGTTCAAGAAGGAGATGTTTTTCTTGAGTTTATTCATTCGAAATATCACAGTGGTGAATGCCAATGGACGAGATGAACAGGTAGACGTGTGGATGAAGGATGGTAAAATTGCGCAAATTGCTCCCCATCTCGATATTCATGATGTAGATCAGCTAGATGGTTCAGGGAAATTTTTATTGCCAGGATTTATTGATATGCACATTCATGGGTCCGCTCAAATTGATACAATGGATGCTTCAGATGAAGGGCTTCATACGATGGCCCAATCCCTTTTAAAAGAAGGCACGACAAGCTTTTTAGCCACAACGATGACACAAAGCTATGACAACATTGAGCGAGCTATCGAAAATGTGGCGCAGTTCCAGCCACAGCCAGACGAAGCGGAGGTACTAGGTATTCATATCGAAGGGCCATTTGTCTCAAAGCAGCGAGCAGGGGCACAGCCTCTTGAATATATTGTCGAGCTAGATTTGGATAGATGGACAAAATGGCAGGAAATCAGTGGCCATAAAATTAAGCAAATTACGCTAGCACCAGAAGAACCGAATGGCATGGCAGCTGTGCAAAGTATTTCTGCTAGCGGTGTCATTGTTTCCATTGGTCACTCGGATGCTACCTTTGAGCAAATGCAACAAGCGGTTCAATTAGGTGCCACACAGGGAACACACTTATACAATCAAATGCGTCCATTCCACCATCGAGATCCAGGTGTAGTTGGTGGTGTCCTGCTGCTAGATGCGATTAAGGCAGAATTGATTGTTGATTTTATCCATATGCATGAAGGCGCGGTGGAAATGGCCTATCGCTTAAAGGGAGCAGACGGACTGATTTTAATTACCGATGCGATGCGCGCAAAGGGCATGCCATTTGGAGCGTATGATTTAGGTGGTCAAACAGTACATGTAACAGAGGCAGGCGCCCATTTATCGAATGGTTCTTTAGCAGGTAGTATTTTAAAAATGGATCAAGCTGTACGGAATATGCGTCACATTACGAATTGTACGCTGGAGGAGCTTGTCAAAATGTCCAGCTTTAATGCTGCAGAGCAATTGAAGCTAAGTAATAAGGGACAGCTTGTGCAAGGCTATGATGCCGATGCGGTAATTTTGGATGAACATTTAAAGCTTCATCAAACGATTAAGGCGGGCAAGGTCTTCTATGATGCAATGCTAGCTGGTGATGGGCAATAATGTCAGGAGTTATGCAAACATCTAGCATGAAACGATGGAAATGAAAAGGTGATAGAACATGAATACCTATTTTCAACAAGTTAATCGATATTTAACAATGATGGCACAACAGGAAAGCAATCAACTGATGCGTATTGCCGAGCAAATTGTTAAACGTCTCACACAGGGAGGCATCATTCAGCTCTTTGGCTCTGGTCATTCCATGCTATTAGCACAGGAATGTTACTACCGAGCAGGTGGCTTAGTGCCTGTCAAACCCATACACATTGAATCGTTAATGCTACATCAGGGTGCACGGCAATCCTCACAAAATGAAAAAAAACAGGCTTTTTTAGCCTCCTATAAGAATCAGCTGCAATTTGATGACCAAGATGTTTGTATCATCATTTCAACCTCTGCCAATAATCCAGCGCCCATTGATATGGCTATTTTTGCAAAGGAAGCGGGCGCTTTGACCATATCACTGCAGTCGCTCGAATATCAACAGCAGCCATCACGCCATTCATCAGGCAAGCGTTTAGAGCAAGTAGTAGATGAAGTATTGAATACGCATGTGCCATTAGGCGACGGTGTGTTAACCGTTGACCAGTTGCAATATGCTCCTGTATCAACAGTGTTAGGTGCAACTTTATTAAATGCTTTATTCGCTCAAATCATTGAGCTGATGCATGCACAGGGCGCAAGCATACCTGTGTTTGGTAGCAGTAATTTAGGGGAAAACAATAACAATGCGCTCATTGATCAATATGGTCAGCGCATTCATTTCTAAGGCACAAAGGAGGATATGTGGTGAAAATAAAAAGGTTTTCCTCAATGGATGATTTATATACACATGCAGTAGCAACAATCGTGGAAGCAAAAAATAATGGCGCAACAACTTTCGGATTAGCTACTGGTGGAACAATGGAACCGCTGTATGCTAAAATTTGTCAAACAGATATTGATTTTTCACAGAGCATTAGCTTTAATTTGGATGAATATGTCGGGCTTGAGGCAACACATAAGCAAAGCTACGCCTATTATATGAGCAAACATTTATTTAACCAAAAACCATTTCTAGCATCGTATTTACCGGATGGTTTAGCAATAGATCCTCTAGTGGAAACAGCTCGCTATGAAGGATTATTGCAACAATATCCATTAGACTTCCAATTACTTGGTATCGGTCAAAATGGTCATATCGGCTTCAATGAGCCTGGTACGCCATTTGCTTCTTTAACACATCTTGTGACACTCGAAGAATCCACTCGTCAAGCCAATGCGCGTTTCTTTTCTTCCATTGACGAAGTGCCAACACAGGCATATACAATGGGTATTCAATCGATTATGCGTGCAAAATGCATTTTGTTACTCGCAGTGGGAGAAGCTAAGCGTGAGGTGTTAGAGCGTTTACTGTCTTCTGATTATACAGAAGATGTACCAGCCACTGTTTTATCCAAACATCCAAATGTTATTGTTTTAACAGACTTACAAGAAGAGGAGAATAAATTATGAAAACACAACAATTTACAGTAGTCGATCCTTTAGGTATTCATGCACGACCAGCAAGCCAGCTTGTGGCAAAAGCAACACCGTTTACTTCATCTATTGAAATACGCACAGAAGAAAAAGCAGCTAATTTGAAATCCATTTTAGGTGTGATGGGATTAGCCTTAAAGCAAGGTTCACAATTTACACTTGCTGTAGAGGGGGAAGACGAAGAGCAAGCATTAGCAGCATTAACGACACTCATTACAGAAATGGGGCTTGCACAATGACACAACTCACTGGTATTGCCGCTTCAGACGGCATTGCCATTGCGAAAGCATATCGTTTCGTCCAACCAGATTTAACATTTGCTAAAACAACTGTTCCTGATATCGAGGCGGAGCAGCAACGTTTAACAGCCGCTCTTGCCAAAGCAGAACAAGAACTAGTTATTATTCGACAGCAAACATTCGAAAAATTTAGTGCAGAAGAAGCTGCAATTTTTGAGGCACATTTATTAGTGGTTCATGATCCCGAATTAATTGGGCCCATCAATCAAAAAATTGCAGACGAAGCGGTGAATGCGGAATATGCATTGCATGAAGTATCCTCTATGTTTGTGGCATTATTTGAAGGTATGGATGACGAATACATGAGTGCACGAGCATCAGATATTAGAGATGTGACAAATCGCATATTAGCACACTTACTCGGTGTACATATTCCAAATCCAAGCAATATGAACGAACAGGTAATTATCGTAGCGAATGATTTGACTCCTTCAGAGACAGCCCAATTAGATCGCAACTTTGTTCTCGGTTTTATTACCGATATTGGAGGGCGAACATCCCATTCGGCCATCATGGCTCGTAGCTTAGAAATCCCAGCAGTCGTAGGAGCAGGGATTGCTACGACAACGATTCAGAATGGCGATCAATTAATCGTGGATGGTTTGGCGGGTCAAGTCCTAGTGAATCCAACAGCCGATGTGATTGCGCACTACCAGGAAAAGGCGCAAAACTATCGTGCACAGCAGGCGGAATGGTCTACTTTAGTGAATGAGCAAACTGTTTCTAAAGATGGCGTGCATGTGGAGCTAGCGGCTAATATTGGATCACCAAGTGATTTGGATGGTGTATTGCGTCATGGGGCAGAAGGAATTGGCCTGTATCGTACAGAGTTTTTATATATGGGCCGAGAAAATTTGCCATCAGAGGAAGAACAATTTATAGCGTATAAAACAGTCATGGAAGGAATGAAGGGCAAGCCAGTTGTTATTCGAACACTGGATATCGGTGGCGACAAACACTTGCCATACTTACCTTTGCAGGAAGAAATGAACCCATTCCTTGGTCATCGTGCCATTCGTCTATGTCTAGACCAGCAGGAGCTATTCCGCACACAATTGCGTGCCCTCCTTCGAGCATCGGTCTACGGAAATTTAAAAATTATGTTCCCCATGATTGCGACCATTCAAGAATTCCGTGAGGCTAAAGCGATTTTGCTTGAGGAAGAGGAAAAGCTGATAGCGGCAGGTATTGCAGTAGGTTCATCTATAGAGGTCGGGATGATGGTTGAAATTCCATCGACAGCCGTAATGGCTGATATTTTTGCAAAAGAAGTGGATTTTTTCTCCATTGGCACAAATGATTTAATTCAATATACAATGGCTGCAGATCGCATGAATGAAAAAGTTGCCTATTTATATCAACCGTATAATCCAGCCATTTTACGTTTAATTCAAATGGTCATTAAAGCTGCCCATCAAGAACAGAAATGGGTAGGGATGTGTGGAGAAATGGCAGGCGATGAGCTAGCTGTTCCTCTATTACTAGGCTTAGGCTTAGATGAGTTCTCTATGAGTGCCACATCGATTTTAAAAACACGCGCCTTGCTGAAGCAATTATCTGTCCCAGAGATGCAGACTTTAGCGACGGAGGCTTTACAGTTAGCGACAGCTGAGGAAGTGCTAGAAAAAGTAAAGCAAGCATTGAAATAAGATAGAACGATAGCCCATCTACCAAGTAGATGGGTTTTGTAGCATTACTGGCTGAAAGAGTTGATGACTATAGGTATTTCTAATAAATCCTCCACGATGGCATCCGCTTCAACATCGTCCCATTGTTTGTCCTTTTTCCAAATGCCCTTCATTCCTACGTGTTGAGCAGCTTTGACATCATTTTCAGGATGATCGCCGATAAAAACACATTCATGAGGCAGCACATTCAGGTTTTCGATTGCGTTCAAAAATAGTTGAGGATGGGGCTTTTTCATTCCTGCCCATTCAGAAACTAAAATGACATCAAAATACTGCTCAATTACTAATGCCTTTATATTGTCCATCTGAAATTGCCCATAGCCATTTGTAATCATGCCTAAAACCAATCGATCCTTTTTCAATTGCTCTAGCATCGAAATAAGGTTAGGAAAAGGGACACAGCTATATTTGAATTCATTTAGGTAATCTTGAAGAAGTGCTTCCCACGTTATATGAGCAAGATGAAATTCCTCCACTAATTGCTGATAGACGCGATCCTTCCAAACGTAGCCTCGCTTATCTAATTGAATAAAGCGAGTTATATATTGTTCCCTTGGAATGCAACCGAGAACCGCCTTCAATCGCTCATATTGCTGCTCGATGAAGAGTTGGACAGATGCATCTCTATTTAATAATGTTCCGTCTAAATCAAATAATGCCGCTTTAATCACGAAACATTTCACCGTCCTTTTTGATTGTAAAAAAAGTAGCTGAATTATAAAAGGGTTGCTTATTTATAGAGAATTTACATACTTATTTATGAGTTAAATATATACATTAATAGTAAATTTTTATATAATTTATATATACAGAAAAATATGTATCTTATTATACTTTAATCTAATTTGCATACGATGTATAGACAATTAAGGAAATCAATACCCATGATAAATGTACTAAAAACAAGATATAGCAGGGGGAAAATTTATATGGATATTAAGGAAATGAAATGTAAAAGTTGTGGAGGAGATTCATTTGTAGAAGCGATGGATTTCATAAATCTTCGTCCAGTTGATAAGAAAATTGCTATAGGTTCTGAGAGAATCTTTACGGTTTGTTTGGATTGTGGAGAAGTTGCTTCAATAAAAGTAAAAAAACCAGAAAAATTAATTAAGTGATCTTACTGCTTGAGTGAAGAAATAAAATTAATTAGTTTCGGTTCTTCGTCATTGATAGTTCCTCTAATTGGGAATTAGAAACATGCCCATTCTAAAAAAGGCACGACAAATGCTATGTGATTTTATAAACTAATTCTATTAAATAGGGTACGAAAATCATTGTGATTTCGTACCCTATTTATGTTGAAATTAAATTTTTGTCCTTCAAAAGTGAAAGTCTGAAGTTTTAGTTCATTAGGCATGTTTTGAAATAATTTGCTGAAGCTTCGCCTGCAGTGTTGGTAGGTCGTGCATCGTAATGGTTGTGCGAACATAGCTTTCATCCATATCTAATGCCTCAGCAAAAAAGCTACCAATGCCTTTTACTTTGCGGTCAATTTGCATTAAAATCTCTGCAGAATGGTTGGACTGAGAGAGGAAAACTACTTCTAGCTCATCTAAATGACCTCTAAATTGTCCAGTTGGTACAAATTCAAATTCCTGGACAAATGGATAGTAGCCACGGAAGCGTGAAGGGGCTTGTTCACATTCAGCTTCACGTAAACGGAAACCTAATCCACGAATCGCATCTAATATATGTCCTGCAAGCGCTGTTGGCTCAACACGAATATAATCCTTATCACTCGGATCGACCGCATTTTTAATATCCAGACCCGTTTGAATCCAAACCTGTGTTTTACCAGCACTAATCGGTGTTTCAAATGGTAGTGTTAATGAAATAGGAAAGACCTTTTCTTCGCCAGCCGTCAGTGTGAAAGGCTCTGTTACTTTGACTTTTTGTAGTGCGGCAACCTCTGTATGTTTGTGATCATTCGACTCGCGAATATACGTCGTATTGACGGATAAATAAATGGTATCCACTTGTTGCTCGACTTGACCGCCATGCACTATGATTTCCCCCTGCATAACCTCTCCAGCATGATAAGTTTCCTTTTCCAATCTTGTATCCACTGTTGCTGAACCTATTCCAATACTTGCTAATGCTTTATGAAAAAAAGACATCTTTCATTCCTCCTACTGACATCGTTAGCTATACATACGCTTATGTTGAAAAAAGGTTTCAAGACTTCCAAATTTTTCGCTATACTAGTTGAAAACGAAAGAGGGATAGCGATGGAAACAGAATGGCTACGCACATTTATGGTGGCAGCACAAACCGAAAACTTTCGAGAAACAGCTGAAAAACGATTTATTACACAATCGACCGTGACGAAGCACATCCAGCATTTAGAAAGGGCATTGCAAACGCCATTATTTAATCGACAGGGCAAACAGGTAACGTTAAATCGGCACGGTGCTTATTTTAGTCAGCAGGCACAAAAAATTTTGTCCGCTTTAGATGAAGGGCTACATCAGATGGATGCCTTCGTAAAGGGCTACACCGCTAAACTTACGCTTGGTGTTGCTCCACAAATAGCGAATTCAACATTACCAGCCATTATCACAGCATTCCAGCGCCGAAAGCCAACTACTCAAGTAGTGATAGAACTTTTAAAATCCAATGAAATCGGGGAAGCGGTATTTACTGGTGTAATCGATATTGGCTTATCCAAATTAACCTCAACTCGTGAGCTACACACGGTGATGCTCGCACAGGAACCACTGCATTTGATTGCCCCTATGGCTAAAAAGGACAAGGATGCTTTCACACTTTTACAGCAGGAAACACTTTTCACCCATGCGTATGCGCCCTATTGGCAGGAGGTTCAACAGGTGCTACAGCAATTTGCCAGCCATCAAACAATGCATATCAATCAAACAGAGGTGATTAAGCATTTCGTCAAGCATGGTCTTGGTATCGCCCTATTGCCTAAAAGTGTGATTGAAGCAGATTGTCAGCAACATCTTCTACATAGCTATTCAATAAAAGAATTTTCCCATATTGTATCGGATACCTATTTGCTTACAAAGTATGTCTCAGCTGATTATGATGATTTTTTAGAAGCATGTAATAGCGTGTATGGGTAAAGCTGCTATCTGCACTGTTTATTCATAATGTTCCTTTATACTATTTTAATATAAAGGATAGATAGAGGGTGTTGATATGTATAGTATGTTGTCCACCATTAGTCAGTTTATTAGTGAGCCCATTACGCAATTTGTACAGGGCTATGAGCATTCTGCCTTGATGCTGGCCATTCTTCTTGGCTTGATAGGCGCATTTGCTCCATGTCAATTAACAGGTAATATGAGTGCCATTACATTTTACGGCAATCGAACACTTCAAAAGAGCAGTAATTGGCAGGAGATTGTATTTTTTATTGTAGGGAAAGTGGTTGTTTTTAGTGGACTTGGCTTTTGTGCATGGCTATTTGGACAATCGTTTGAAACAAAGATGACCGTTTATTTTCCAATTTTTCGTAAGGCTATTGGACCGATGATGCTGCTAACAGGGCTGGTGCTAATCGGTTTATTCAAATTAACCTTTCTGCAACGCTTAACATCGCTGCTGCCACCTGTAGTCAAAGAGGGGAAATTCGGCTCGTTCTTAATGGGCGCTAGTTTTTCGATTGCCTTTTGTCCCACTATGTTTGTCTTGTTCTTTGTGTGGTTAATGCCCCTTGTGGCGAGCACTTCCTATGGTTTGCTCCTCCCAAGTATTTTTGGCGTAACAACGGCTGTACCGCTTATCATCATGCTTCTGCTGATTTACGTCTTTGATGCCAAGCGTCTTATCCTACGCAAAAGTATGAAAATGGGAAGGGCTATTCAAATGATGGCAGGTATCCTATTATTTTTAATCGGTATGACGGACACCATTACCTATTGGAGCTTGTAAGACATGTATAATAGAGTTAAAACGAGAAAGAGAGATACAGTATGTCAGCTATATTATTATTTATTCTTGCGGGAATTGGCGAAATAGGTGGAGGCTATTTAATTTGGCTTTGGTTACGAGAGGGCAAACCTTTTTATTGGGGCATTATTGGCGGATTTGCACTTGCTCTGTACGGTGTGGTCGCAACATTTCAGTCCTTTCCAACGTTTGGGCGAGTTTATGCAGCCTATGGTGGGGTATTCATCGTGCTGTCCATTTTATGGGGGTGGGGCATTGATGGCAAAAAGCCCGATCACTTGGACTTTATTGGCGCTGGTATATGCTTAATCGGCGTTATCGTGATATTGCTGCCTCGCTCTTAGCGTGGAAAAAAAGGTTACTAGGACAGGCTAGTAACCTTTTTTGAACTATTTTTTACGCGCAATAAAACGTAGACGATAATAATCAATGACCCATTCATTGTGGTGAAAGCAAGTTGGCTTTAATAATTCCTCACATGTCGCATACACCTGCTCCTTGTCATCTACCGTTAAGTGCTGTAGTAGATTATCACTAAACATCACCAACCAGTTGCGAAGCCCATCCAGCCCTTGAAGTGGTGTAGGACGTTTATAGAGTGTGATATTCTCGACCTGAAAGCCTGCATTTTCTAATTTTGATTGATATTCCTCGACGCTTGGAAAATACCAAGGGAAATAGTGGTCGATATAGGGAAATTGTAAAGATTCCATACTTTTTTGCAGGGCCCAAACGATGGATGCAATATTACCTTGTCCACCCATTTCAGCAACAAAGCGTCCATCGTTCTTCAGTGCGCCATAGACGTTTTCGATAACTACATCAGGTTCCTTCATCCAATGAAGTGCGGCATTGGAGAAAACGGCATCAAATTGCTGAGAAAAATGCATCGCTGTAGCTTCCATTGTTTGAAAATTTATGGCAGGATATTTTTGCTGAGCAGCTAAAATCATCGTAGCCGAGGCATCTACTCCAATCACAGAAGCCCCAAATGCTGATATGTCATTAGCCAAATCTCCTGTACCACAACCCACATCTAAAATATGTTCATTTTTCTGCGGCGCTAGTAGATCGACTAAGCTTGTACCCAATTTTGACACGAAATCATGCTTTTCATCATATAAATGAGCATTCCATTTTGTTTTTGTTGTCATCCTATTTCATCTCCTTTAGTTGAGCATAGCAAAGGAGAACAGAAATCAGAAATGCGAAAAATCATGAATTTTGATTCCAAATTGGAATTAGAACTTTCTCTACAACAGCTAGCTTTACAGGCTATCAAATTTCCGATCCGATAAGAGATTAAAATTTTTTATAAAACACATGGTCAAGGTAGTAAGAAAGTTTTATCTGGAGTTTCTCAATGATTTGAAAAAACGAGGTCCAAATGTAAAGATACCGCAAGCATAAAAATTTTGAGTAAACTAAAAAGGTAGCTGATGTTTTTTCAGCTACCTTTTGTTATGGTTAAAGCTTTGTTAATGTTTTGCCACTCCAGCCAAACAAGATCGTAAGAATTGGTCCAAGTAAACAGAAGAAGGTGAACGGTAGGTAATCCAATGTGGAAATACCGAGGACACTTGCGATAAAAATACCACAAACACTCCAAGGCACAAGTGGGTTGACGACCGTACCTGCATCCTCCATGACGCGTGAAAGGTTTTTTGGTGCAAGACCAACCTTTGCAAATTGAGCCTTAAAGGCCTCACCAGTTAATAGAATGGATAAGTACTGTTCACCGATCAATGAATTGACACCGATGCCTGTAATAGCAGCACCTGTAATAACAGAACCAGCACTTTTAAATAAACTTTGCACCTTCGCTAAAATACTTTGAATAATGCCTAATGTGAACAAAAGACCACCCATTGTTAAAGCAAGTAGAACAAGCGCGATTGTAAATAGCATACTATTCATCCCACCACGAGTGAGCAAGGCGTCTACATCTTTATTACCAGTTTGAGAGACATAGCCATCAAACAGAATCTTGAAGATATCTGAAGCGGGAACTGGGTCAAGTAGAGAGCCAAGGCCTACTCCAATAATGGATACAACAGCCAATGTAATGATTGCTGGTGCCTTATAAAAAGTCATGATAACAAGAACAACAATTGGCAATAATGTATACCAATGAATAAGTTCTGTAGACAATAAACCTTCTTTAAATTGTTCCACAGTCTCAAAGGATGTAGCAGCTCCTGTTGGCGAGATAATAGCATAGATTACAAAGGAGATAAGAAAAGCAGGAATGGTTGTCCAGCCCATATTTTTAATATGCTCAAAAAGGTCTACACCAACTGTACCAGAAGCAAGATTGGTTGTATCGGATAAGGGTGACATTTTATCACCAAAGAAGGCGCCAGAAACAATCGCTCCAGCTGTAATCGTTAGGGAGATATCCATAGCACCGGCAATGCCCATAAATGCCACACCAACCGTCGCCACAGTTGTCAACGAGCTTCCAATTGAAATACCCACGATACTACAAATTAAAAACACGATGGCAAAGAAAAAGTTTGGCGAAACAGTTAAAAAGCCATAATAGATAAGGGTTGGGATCGTTCCACCCATAATCCAGCTTGAAATTAAAATGCCGATAAAAAAGAAAATAAAAACGGCGCCAAGTCCAGCGCTAGCACCCGCAATCATACCACCTTCAAGATCGCGAAAGGGTACTTTTTTCAGTAGTCCATAAGCGAGTAAAATGGCAATCACAAGAAAAATCGGGATATGTGGCGTAGCCTTTAAATAGCCAATACTATAAGCCATTATGGCAATAATTAAAATAGTGATAAAGCTTGCCTCAAGAAATCGAGGGTTACTCTTTGCTTCTATTCGAAACATGTGAATCCTCCTAATACATACTTCTGCGCTTCAATGCGGTGAAGCCCAAAAGTATTATAGCACGCTAATATTTTTTGTCAATTGACTGAAAATTGGCGGTTTCAATGCAAGAAATAATCCCATGCATTTTTCAAAATTAATAAACAGGTCATGACAATAAAGATGACACGCATCATGGTCGTTCCACGCTTCAACGCAAATTTGGATCCAAGGATGGCCCCAAAGATCATGACAAAGCCCATCGAAAAACCATATAGAAAATGAACTTCTCCTAAAAATAAAAACATGATTAATGCCGCTAAATTAGAGGTGAAATTAAAAGCCTTGGCATTACCAGCAGCTTGCAGAAAATCATAGCCCATCATTAATAGAATAAAAATAAAAAATGAGCCTGTACCAGGTCCAAAAAAGCCATCGTAAAAGCCAATAGCCGCAAATGTGCCTATAAAGGCTAAATTTTTGGCTGTACTAAGCACACGCTCTTGATATTGCTGTCCCTAATCTTTTTTAAACATTGTATAAGCAGCTACAAGGACGAGCATAACAAGCATAAGTGGTTTTAAAATAGCAGGGGATACAAGATGGACAGTAAAGGCACCGAGTAAAGATCCTACAAAGATAAAGGGAAGGATTTTTCCGATTTTCTTGATGTCTACTTTCCCTGCACGTAAAAAAGTGAGCATACTTGTACCATTACTAATCGTATTGGCCAGTTTATTTGTGGCAATGGCTGTACTTGGAGGTAAACCAACGGCCATTAATGCAGGTAAGGAGATGAGCCCACCGCCTCCGACAATCGCATTTAAAAAAGATGCGATAAAAGCAAGTGGTAATAATAGTGTGAGTGAAAATAAATCAATATCCATAGGTATGCTTCCATCTTTCTCCATTGCGTTTTAACATAGCGTACTGCGAAAGTCAAAAAATAACAATGAAATCCCAGCATTTTCATGTAAATTTCGTTTACAATTCCTTAACATTTCACAGGGCAAACAAATAAGCAGAAAAAAGTTTATTTCAAGTATTTTTATAAAAATAAAAGAAAAAATGGTCGTTTTTAAAGAAAAAATAGTGATTTTTAATATTTGATTTCCAACGTTTGCAACTTGGAAAATAGCTTGAAAATAAATGTGGCGAATTTTATATTACAGTTTTGTAAAATCAACAGCTACGTGTTTAAAATTTTGTAGAATTGTGTAAATGTTTTGTTATGATGGTTCAGAAATCGACAATATATTTTCAACAGGAGGAACAGGATGTTCAACTCAAATAAGCAAGATCCATTTTTTCAGTCATTATTAAAAATCGCGAAAAACGTGAATGAAGGTATTTATTATGCTCATAATGCCCGTATTCAAGATATAGATGCGCTAAAAGAAATTGCAGACACAATGAAGCAATACGAAACAAGTGGCGACAAATTAATCCATGAGCTCATTGTCATGCTGAATAAATCCTTTATGACGCCAATTGAGCGTGAAGATATTTTAGCCTTAGCGAATAAATTGGATGATGTAATTGATGGGATGGAAGGCTGTATTGCGCACTTCAATATGTACAACTTAACAGAAGTAACAGAGCCAATGCGTCAATTCCTCACATATATTGCGAAGAGCACAGACGAAATGGTACAAGCCATGGAATTGTTAAATAGTAAAAAGCTTGTGGAAATGCGTAAACATGCTATTCAAATCAAGGACAATGAACGTGAATGTGATGAAATTTTCCGTTCTTCGATGAAGCAATTATTCATCCAAGAAAAAGATCCAATGCGTCTGATTGTCTTCAAGGATATTTATGAGCAATTTGAAGATATCGCGGACAGCTGTCAAACAGTAGCAAACACAATTGAAACAATAATTATGCGTAATGCATAAGATGGAGTGTACGAAATGGATACGATCTTATTAATCACCATATTAGTCGTTATTTTCGCACTTGTGTTCGACTTTATTAACGGCTTCCATGATACAGCAAATGCCATTGCTACTTCTGTATCAACCCGTGCCTTAAAGCCACGTACTGCGGTGTACATGGCAGCGGTTATGAACTTCGTCGGAGCGATTACCTTCGTTGGGGTAGCCAAAGCCTTAACAAAAGATATTGTGGACCCATTTTCTTTAAATGCCTATGATGGCGATATTACAGGTTCTGTTGTGATTTTAGCAGCCCTATTATCTGCGATTACATGGAATTTATTAACATGGTATTTTGGGATTCCATCGAGTTCTTCTCATACATTGATTGGTTCTGTTGCAGGGGCAGCTATTGCCGCAGCAGGATTGGATATTTTGAACTATGCTGGGTTTATTAAAATTCTTCAAGCACTTATTTTTTCACCATTACTAGCGTTCGCCGCTGGTTTCCTGATGATGACCTTAATGAAGGTCATCTTCAAAGATATGAATTTATATCGCACGAATAAAGGCTTCCGCACAATGCAAATTGGGACAGCAGCCTTGCAATCCTTTACACACGGGACAAATGATGCGCAAAAGGCGATGGGGATTATTACCCTCGCGTTAATCGCAGGCGGCCTACACCAGGGAGATGATATTCCATTCTGGGTACGTTTTGCAGCAGCAACTGCGATGGGTCTTGGTACTTCTGTCGGTGGTTATAAAATTATCAAAACCGTTGGCGGTAAAATCATGAAAATCCGCCCAGTGAACGGGGTAGCGGCAGACTTAGCTTCTGCATCGATTATCTTTGGTGCAACATTAATCCATTTACCTGTATCCACAACACATGTTATTTCTTCATCCATCATGGGTGTCGGAACAGCACACCGTGTTAAAGGGGTAAAATGGGGAATGGCACGCAAAATCGTTACAACATGGGTCATCACGATGCCAATCTCTGCTGTCATGGCAGCATTGATTTACTATATTTTAAGTTTATTTTTCTAGTTCGCTAAGGAATGCACAATCACAGTGCATTCCTTTTTTTGTGCTGGAAAATGGAAGCAGGTGATAGGATAGAAATGAAGGATGTAGCGGATAGGAGCGGCAAAGTGAAGGATAGCCCCACAAAAGTGGCGGATAGCCCGGGCAGGAAGAAAAACTGCTTCGGTGAAATCGGTAGCCTCCGCCACTTGTGTAAAGTGCGGATACGCTCTAAGGTAATTATAAAGAAAGTGTAAAGTTCGGAGAAAATCGTTTTTTCCGTAGTAAGGTGAATACAGGAGGAAAATGATGAAGGAAAAGTTACTACTGATTGAGGATGATACAGCAATTGGACGCATTGTGAAGGATACGCTAGAGCAGGAAGGCTATTATGTGACATGGGCTACTACGGGCCTTGAGGGACTGGCAGATTTTCAAACGCAACCTTTCGATTTAGTGCTAGTGGATTGGATGCTGCCAGAAATGGATGGGTTAACGGTTTGTCAAAATATCCGTTGGGAGAGTGATGTGCCGATCCTAATGATGAGTGCCCGCAAGGAAGATGCGGATAAAGTGGAGGGCTTGCAGGGGGCAGACGATTATATCGCTAAACCATTTAGCTTAGAAGAATTAAAGGCACGAGTTGCCTCTCACCTTAGACGCTGGCGACGCTACCACAAGCAAGACGTGATAGAAGAGCATACTGCCTATGCGAATGGATTAACAATAGATTGGCAACGACAAATAGTATGTGTTTATCAGCAAGAAATTGCATTAACTCAAAAGGAGTTTGCTCTTGTTAGGCTGCTAGCTAAAAATCCGAGTCAAACCTTTACAAAAGAAGAACTGTATCAGCATATTTGGCAGCAAGCAACGTTAGAGGACACTCATACTGTCACAGTGCATATTAAGGCTTTGCGAGAAAAGCTCAAGGATTCTGTGAAAAACCCAAATTTCATTCAAACTGTGTGGGGTAAGGGCTACCGTTTTATTGGTGAACCATTATGAAAATAAAAGCGTGGTTACTAATTATGTTTTTTATTGTAATGGTATTACCCATAGTAGGGGCTTATAGCCTTTATGTGTGGATTAATGCTTATTACCAAGATAAAAATGTGGCGGAGTACTTTGACAAGTGGACAGAGCTAAATCAGGTAAAAGATGTCCTTGACAATCCAGTGCTTTATCAAAAAAATGCCGATTTTGAGGAAATAGAGGAACTTACCAATGAGCAGCTGGCGATTACCCTCTATACGAAATCTGGCTATGTTTTATATTCCTCCAACCCCTTGCTAACGGGCTATGTAGGGAAAGAGCGCATGTTAAATGGTTTATATGATTTACAGCAAGCATATAACGCCTTTACATACAAGGAGCCTGTATATCTAAAAGGTGATTTGCTTGGCATCTATGAAATTCAATTACTACGAACAGATTGGGTAAAGGGTGTAGAAAAGCGTTCGTGGCTCGTCATCGCAAGCACGATCCTGTTATTTCTTATCATTTATTTAACTGTCATCTTGTTGCTTCATCGGAAACTGAATCGGCCATTACGTGAACTGATGCAGCAAATGCGTAATTTTGCGAAAGGTCAGCATGTTAAATCAAATCTAAGCGTAAGAAAAGATGAGATTGGGGCACTCGCCAAAACATTTGAGGCGATGCAGGATGAAATTGAAAAGACTCGAGCTTCTTTAAAAGCGGAACAACAGCAAAAAGAAATGATGATTGCAAGTATTTCCCATGATTTGAAAACACCCCTTACAGCCATCCAAGCCTATGCGGAATCTTTACAAAATAAAGGCTTGTCAGAACAGCAGGAGGCAGAATATCAGCAGGTCATCGTTACGAAGGCAGATCGGATGAAGCATATGCTAGAGGATTTAATGATGTTTACATTACTTCAATCAACGAACTATACATTAGAGCTCATTGCTGTGGATGGAGAAGAATTTTTTGACATGGCCCTGTCTGACTATGAACCTTTATGTGAGGAAGAAGGATTTACATTAAAAGTCTTCTGTGCCGTAGATGGGCTCTATGCTGTGCATCCTAAACAACTTCAGCGTGTCATTGATAATTTATTAAACAATGCATGGCGTTATGGGGAAAAGGGGACAACAATCTGCTTAGCGGCAGTCAAGGCTGGAAACGATCCCAAATGGGGCTTTGACTTCTTGAAGTCGGCTTTAAACAAGCAAGAGGGAATGTATATCATTGTACAAAATCACGGAAGAGGTATACCACAGCAGGACATTGTAAAATTATTCGAGCCTATGTATCAAGCAGATTATGCGAGATCAAAGGCTGGTGAACGAGGAACAGGACTAGGCTTAAATATTACAAAACAAATTATTGAAAAACATGGTGGCACTGTCGAACTGCTTTCTAGAGAGAACATTGGAACAGCGGTAATTTGCTGGCTACCACCTTATAAAGGAGTAAATGAATGATGAATTGGAAAAAATCTTGCCAAGCAGCAGGCTTAATTGCTGTGATGACATTTAGTTTAGTGGGCTGTAATTCAGAGGCATCTTATACACCTCAGGAAATTATCGACCAAGCCCTTCAAGAATCGAAAGAGCCACTCACTTACTATGGCGAATATACGTTAGATATGGGAGAGCTAGGTGGTAAAGCTCAAGTGAAGGAATGGGTAAAGGATAGCAATAGACGGATAGAAATGACAGGTGATAATGGAGAACATGTTATCACAGTCAAAAATGACGCTAAAGTGATTAGCTATGATGTCACTGAAAAGACAGCCTACACAATGGATTATTCACAACATGAATTAGACAGCTTGCAATCACCTAAAGATCAGGTACAGCTTATTTTTAATATGGTTAAAGATACGCATGATATTAAGATAGCAGGAGAAGAGAAGGTTGCAGGTAGAGATACCTATAAAATCGTCGCAAAAACGAAGAAAACGGAATCGTTATTTGGAGATATCGAAGCATGGATTGACAAAAAAACTTGGCTGACATTAAAAATGAAGACAGATAGTGCAGGTACTCATATGATCACTGAGTATTCTAAGCTTAATTTTGGTGAAAAAATAGATGCTCAACAATTTACACTAGATCTTCCAAAGGATGTAACGATTCAGGAAATTAGCGGACAGGACACTTCAGCATCCATTTCTTTAGACGACGTAAAGCAGCAGCTTGAAAAGTTTTTATTAGTGCCAGAAGTAAATGGTCTAACGTTAGATAACATAACCATGGTTAAAGGGATAGAGGAACGACCAGAATACTCTTTCGATTATGTTTTAGATGGAGAGTTAGCCTTTTTTGTCACGATTTTTAAAGCAGATGCTAGCGTTGCAGATATTGGTCCCATTCTAAATGAAAAAGAAATAGATATTCGTGGACAAAAAGGCACAGTTATGGATGGTGAAAATTTCCGTTCCCTTGCTTGGCAAGAAAACGGCTACCAATATAGTATGGTTGGGCAAAATCCAGCATTAACAGTTGAGGATCTTTTAAGCTATGCGCAACAAATGACCGTTGTACAATGAGGTGATACTATGAAAAAAGCGCAAGGACTAAAATATCTGGCATTATTTTTATTTACCACTATTTTCCTATATGGGGTAGGAGAAACATATGAGGTGACTTGGCTACAATTTCACTTTACGGGACAATATCAGGACGTAGGCTTTTATTTCAGTTTTACATCCCTCATTCCAATATTAATTGGATTATTAATGGTGGGTCTATATGAATCATTGTTAAAACGATTCATCTAAATAATTAGGAGCAGGGTCAGCGTGGAGGATCCTGCTTTTTTTATGGCGGGAATATTGTTCGTATATTACAATATTTATATAAAGAGGATACTTATAGGAGTTTTCATCAATGGCTACATTTCTACATGGCTTTGCTCAACAACTCTTTTTCCCCTTGTTTATGATTTTATGCTTTTATTTCACACTAACTTATTTTCATCATCTAAAGACAGGCGATGACCGTGATATTAAGAACACAAAACGGGCAGCAGTGGTGTGTTTAGCGTTCGCTTTGGTTGCGCCAGCGCTTTATAATGTGATTACGTTCATGATCATGATGAGGTAAAGTGATAATTTTGGCACAATGCGTACAGAATATAAGGTAGCAGGTTTAGTCATTCTAAAATTAGGGAATATATATTTATCCTAAGATAATGTAGGTGATACATATGTTTGACAATTTACTATTTCAGTTACCTTTTATTATTTTTATCGGTTTGTTTTCACAGTGGTTAGCATGGCGTTTTCGTATGCCTGCCATTGTCATTATGAGTATTGCTGGGCTAATTATTGGTCCGTTTACAGGGTTAGTGTCTCCAAAAGAGACATTTGGACCTATTTTTCATACCATTATTTCTCTGGCAGTTGCCGTTATATTATTTGAAGGAAGTTTAAGCCTTGATTTTCGAGAAATACGTGGCTTTAAGAAGTCTATATTACGTATTTCTACAGTAGGGGCAGCCATCGCTTGGATTGCAGGCTCTACTGCCGCGCATTTTGTTGCAGGGCTATCATGGCCAGTTTCTTTTGTCATTGGTGGATTATTTATTGTAACAGGTCCAACCGTTATTTTGCCTTTATTGAGACAGGCAAAATTGAAGGAGCGACCAGCAGCTATCTTAAAATGGGAAGGAATTGTTGTAGATCCTTTTGGCGCGTTGTTAGCGCTATTTGCGTATCAGGTCGTTTTGGGCATATATCATTTAGAAGGTGGGACATCCCTTACCGTTTTCTTTGTTTCCGCCTTTTTAGCCGCCCTGTTAGGAGGGGTCGTCGGTTATGTAATGGGGCAATGCTTGGAGCGTGGTTTAATTCCAGAGTTTTTGAAATCACCTCTGTTACTTGCTACTATTTTACTTGTTTTTGCCCTAAGCGATGCCATCATGCACGAGACGGGCTTATTGGCTGTGACAGTGATGGGGCTTGTGATGGCCAATATGCATTTAACAAGTCATCATGAGCTGTTGCATTTTAAAGAAAATATTTCGGTTATTTTAATTTCAAGTGTCTTTATTATGCTGACGTCGTCTTTAACCATCGATACGTTATGGCAAATCGTTGATTGGCGTATGCTACTATTCGTGCTAGCAATGATGTTTATTGTTCGACCGTTATCGATTTGGATTGCGACCATTAATACGGGCTTAACATTGGAAGAACGGGCCTTAATTGGGTGGATTGCACCGAGAGGGATTGTAGCATTAACCGTTTCAGGTTACTTTACAACGGCACTACAAGACGTAGGTTTTCAAAGTGCACAATTATTAACAGCGCTCACATTAGCACTTGTTTTTGCGACAGTGGTTGCCCATGGCTTTAGCATTGGCTGGCTTGCGAAAAAATTAGAGCTACAAGCTTCCACTGGGAAAGGTATTGTGATTGTAGGCGCTTCTCCATTTACAACACAGCTCGCAACGTCCCTGCAAAATAACGGAATTGATGTGTTGATGATGGATCGTGCATGGGAAGATTTATCTGATGCTCGACAAAATGGTATTAAGACGGAAACAGGTGATATTTTAAGCGAGCATACTGAGTTTTATGTTGATTTATCCCCATATGATCAACTAATTGTAGCAACAAAGCAGGACGCCTATAATGTCCTTGTTTGTGCAGACTTTGTTCCAGAATTAGGGCGTCTCAATATTTTTCAAACGGCTTTACATTCTACAGACCCTAAAAATTACTCACGGAAGTACGGGGGACAGCTTCTTGTCGATGCACAGCATGATATTCATCAGCTCAATGAACTGATAGAGCAAGGTGCACAACTTCGTCAAACGAAAATTACAGAAGTATTTACATGGAAGGATTATGTAGAACAAAATCCTCATGCCGTCTGGGTGTATGCTATAACACAGGATGGAGCTATCGTGTTGGATATGGTCAATAAATATGACGATATAAAACATGAACCACATACTATTATTAGTTTAATTAGCTAAAACCAGCCAACTGTTTGTGCAGGGCGGCTGGTTTTTTGATGCAAGAGAAAGGAGACTAGTTGACTGAAAATGACCATGCTTGCAATTAGTGTTCTGCCTGTTTTATACAAAACAAGAACAGCTAGCTTAAAGAGAGCAACTCCATATCCCGATGATGAATAATGGTAATCCCACCCCAAGAGAGCATTTAATTAGGAGATTTTTCTAACCCGTTTCTACTAAAAATCGCAGTGTTAAATGGCTATTCATACTTTCCTCCTCATTACGCAATCTGCTGTAAATGCGTCTTCTTAAAAGCGTCATCATATTTTAAACCATAGCCAAGTGCACGATCTAAGAAAATATGGGCGAGCCAAATGAGGGTAGCCATCAAAAGTATGGGTGTAGACGTTAGTAAACCAAAGACCATCAACACGGCAGGTAGCACAAAGCTATGTCCTATATTATAGAAAAGAGCGCCTATTTTTGTATTGATGAGATACCCAACCATTGTGATGTCAGGAAGCAATAAAAACACAATAAAATAAAGCCATGAAAAATCGAGATGCCCAAAGAAAAAGACGGTGATGATAAAGGCAATGAGATATTCGAAAGAGATGATTTGACGTAATTTCATTTAACCACGACCTTCCAGTAAATTTTGATACATATCCTCAATGAGTGAGGTAATTTTTTCTTGATTTTTTTCAAACTGTCCGTCAGCCATTAACATTTTTGTCAGTTGTAACGATTGAAGCGCATGCTGATAGAATCGTAGTTGCTGCTCGATTTGGGCAATCTTTGTGGAAAATAGCTGAACCGTTTCTTCATTACACGCTGTTGAAATAGGCTTTTGTTCGAGTGTCAGTAAATGTTTAATTTCTTGTAGCGTAAAGCCTAGCTGGCGTAAGACGATAATAAATTTCATTGTATGTTCACACATGGCATCATACACACGGTAGCCATTGTCTTGTTTTTGAGGATGTAAGAGTCCCTCTTTTTCATAGTAGCGAACGGTATCGGTTGTTAATTGAAATTTCTCGGCGAATTGTTTAATTTTCATGTAAGTACCTCCTAAAATCATCCTAACATTGGAGTATACTCCAAGGTCAAGGTGCTGGAGGAAAAAAGTTGAAAAAAATGAAACGGTCAGTCAGTGGCAGTCGTTTATAGTGTAAGAAGGGGAGGTGGACGGCATACTTGAAGAAATGATCGAAGAACATGCAACGCATTTATTACGTCTCGCCTATTTTTATGTGAAGAACCGACAAACTGCTGAGGATATTGTGCAAGAGGTCTTTATTAAATTTTCTCAGCGTGGCTATGAAGAACGAGGGCAGTTACGTGCGTATTTATCGACACTAACGATTAATCAAAGCAAGGATTATTTAAAAAGCTGGCATTATAAAAAGTTACTATTACAAGAAAAAATATTTCCTGTGCAGGGGAATAAACAACGGGATGAGCTTGTGGCAGCAGAGGAACGTTCTCAAATTGGGGCAGCTATTTTAAAGCTATCACTAACCTATCGGGAGCCCATCATTCTTTATTATTTTGAAGAAATGAAGATTCATGATATTGCCCAGCTACTAGGCATTGCTGAGAATACGGTGAAGACAAGATTGAGACGGGCAAGAGAAGCATTAAAGCCTCATCTGAAGCAGGAAGAATGGGAGGTGCTTAGACATGAATGAGATACACAAGGAATTACTCAAAGTAGCGGGTGATATGACAGCAAGCAAAGAGCGTGTTAAAAAACATGTGCTACAACAGTCTATCAATAGAAGGAAGCCTTTTCGATTCACCCTATTAACCGTCGTACTGACACTTTGTATGGCAGGGTTTGTGATGGTGCAGCTTCTTACGAACGAACCAAAGCAAACGTCCTCACTATTTCATGAAAGGCAGCTTGAGCACTTCGAACGTATTAATCAGACCATGTGGCCAGGGAAAGAGCAGGAATTTTATAAGGAGGAGTCCTACCTTTCATATGAGAAGCTCGTTGCCGCCTACTATTTTGCGACATCATTAGGGATTGATTATTCAAAGGCAGAGCTTGAGATGGAGAGAAAGAAGCAAGTAGAACAGTTGGAAATGCTTTATCAGTCATCTGAATACGAAGCACTTTTTCAAGGATTAGCACCGAAACAGTATGTTGAAACATTTCTCGAACCCCTTCTGCCGATGTATACAACGAGAACGAAACTATATGCCTTATATAAAGAAAAATATCCAACTTTTTATGCTTACCAAGAGGTAGCCAATATTGATGCCAAACGGTACTTCCAAGCGCATTATACTGAGCAGGCAACAGCCTTTCAAAAGGAACATAACATTGTAATACGTACCAGCTCACATGGTGCTTCAATGGTCGGAACAGTTGCAAAGGTTGAATCGAATGTTTTCTTATTTATTGAAGGGGTGATTCCTGAGAATCTTGAGCATATGACGGAGGAACAGCTTAGTGAAAAATATGAACAAGCCGATTGGTATCCTGTGCTGGATGAATTTCCTGTCGAGCAGGGAGATTATATTACTTTAACTTCAATGGGAACAGGGAGCATTGAGGAAGACGGAGTCGTAAGAAAATATGGTTTATTATCAAAATTGGAAAAATTAGAGCCAACCGTTACAAGGATACTTGAGCTGGAAAATGACAAAGAGGTCGCTGAGTTTTTACACGATATTCCTTGGAAGACTGCAAATTATATGAAAAGACCACCCGACTATTCATTTGAAATAGAAGGTGTCCGTATTGAAATGTGGAGGGGCTATGGTGGTTCCCTTTATCTTCAAAAGGTAGGGAGCGGAGAAATTCAGTTGAGTGCCAGCAGAGCGAAGGAATTAAAAGCCATCCTAGGTATAGAAGATTAACAAGTCTCTTGAAAGAGGCTTGTTTTTTATTTTGGAGAAAATTATAGTGAAAGTACCATGTTAAAATAACCTTTTTTAAAATCTAGGATAAAATACACAATAATTTTCAACATTAGGATGAATTACTTAATATCGAAAAAATAAATGAGTCCAAAGAATTGTAATATTTCAAGGGCAAATGTAGTATTAAAGAAGTAGGGATGAAGAAAAGGAGGGGCGGTATGAACGCACAAGAATTTGAAGAATTATGGATTACGCTGAATGAGTTATATAATGCGGATCGTTTTTTAGAATATATAGAAATAAGTAGTGCCGCAATTGAAAGTGCCATTAAGCTTGAAATGTATGATAAGGCTATTCTTCTATTACGTTATAGCTGTGCCAGTTATTTTCAAACGGGTGATCTACAGCTTTCTATAAGCGTTCTTGAACAATATCGTGAGTTAACTTTTCAACATGGCAATGATATTGATTTAATTCAATATTACAATTTAGCGGCCATTTATTGGGGAACATTTGGTCATTTAAAAAAATCAGAAGAGTTGATGTTGAAAGGCTTAAAAATTGCTGAAACGATTCAGCATGTGGAGAGCATGGGGAAAATCTACAACAATCTGAGCGACTTAGATATATCCATGGGTAGCTATCGGACAGCTAAGGAATTTGCCTTAAAGAGTTTATACTACGCCAATGCGTTTGAAATGAAGCATAAAGAGCCTTATACAGGGATTATCCATCCGAAGACGAACCTAGCTGTGGCGCTTATTTGGCTTGAAGAATTTGAAGAAGCCAATACAATATTACAAGAATTAATGGCAACGATTCATCATCCACCTTATTCGAAAGTACAACTGGAGGTTCTCAATGCCTATGCCTTCCTATGTGAAAGACAGGGACGTGTAAGTGAGGCCATAGATTTATACCAAAAGACGAAGCATTATGCTTTGCAAAACAATGATCTTTCCTTGCTTCAATTAATTTATAATTCGTTAGTGAAGCTAATTGAGGAGCAAGGCAATAAAATCGTGTTATGCGCGATACAAAAGGAATATATTAATATTTTGTTAGAAATTCAGCGTGAAAACTATTCACATGTATTGTTTGAGATGGAATATAACGATCATAAGAAGCAATTTGAAAAAAATGCCTATATCGATCCTTTGACGAATATCTACAATCGTCGCTATTTTGATGAACAGGCTAAAATGATGGTCGAAAAAGCTGCTGAAAGTCATCAGCAATTGGCCTTGATGATGGTGGATTTAGATCATTTTAAAGAAATCAATGATATGAATGGCCATTTATTTGGCGATGATGCGTTGACGAATACAGCCAAAACATTACAGGACTTTTTTCAGCCCTTTGCGTCCATTGTCGCCCGTTTTGGTGGAGATGAATTTATTGTGTTGAGTCAAGTAAAGGAAGGTGAATCGGTGCAAACGTTGGCCGACAACCTGTATCAAACCTTAACGGCACTGTCACTTACCGTGAACAATCAAACCGTTCAGTTGGAATTCAGTATTGGTGTCAGTACGAACAATCATGGCAAAATTCAGAAAGTAGAGGAGCTCATTCAGCATGCGGATGAAGCGCTTTATAAGTCAAAGCGTAACGGCCGCAACCAAATTACGCACTATAACCAATATTGCGATGTGGGAAATGGTATTTAAAAGAGAGAGAGGCAAATCTACAGAAGAAGTGCCTCTTTCGTGAAGTGTTGCTAGTGTGATGGATTAAGCAAGCCGTAAAACACAATATCTTCAAAAGTACCGTTTTTATAAACATGATCCTTTAATGTTCCCTCATAGCGCATGCCGCATTTCTCCATGATTTTCCCTGATGCGGGATTGGATTGAAAATACTGGGCATAAATACGATGATACTGCTTCTCCTGAAAGGCAAATTCGATAATCGCTTGAGCCGCCTCTGTTCCGTAGCCATTTCCCCAATAGGACTCTCCAATCCAATAAGCGATTTCTCCCCTTTGATGTTGAGATTGATTTGACAGCCCTATCGCTCCATATAATTGTCCGCTGTGTTTGTCTGTTATCGCAAATTCGTAACTTCGATTTTCCTCAAAGTTTTGTTGATGCGTGGAAATCCATGACAATGCACATTCTAATGTATAAGGATAAGGTAAATTCAGCGTGCTTTTATAAATCGCATAATTGTTACATAAAACACTTACTTCTTGTGCATCTGCATCTGTAAAAAGTCGAAGTATTAAACGCGGAGTTTCAATCGTTTTTTCTGTAGGTGAATAAATCATCGAATGCCCCCTTTTCGTTGGTTGGATTGATTATAGCACAATAAAAAGTAAAGTAAACCAAATATTGGGTATCTAATAACATCTTGAATTGGAATAAAAATTTATTGAAAAACGATAAATTTTGTGGTAAATTTAACGGGAGAATAAATAAAAGAGGTGCGTAAGATGAAACGAGAAACGCTCTTTTTAAAGATAGCTGTTTTTCTAATAGGCATACCCGTTCTTGCCTTATGTATATGGGTGGTGCCTCGTGTTGCTTTGGGTACAGTGGGGCATTCTCCGGTCCTAACCATTGTTGCTTTAATTGGCGTCTATGCAACGGCCATCGCTTATTTTGTTGCTCTATTTACGACAATCAAACTACTAAGCTATATTGACCAAAACATTGCATTTTCAGAGCTGTCAGTGAAAGCTTTAATCAAGATCAAATATTGTGCAATTATTATTAGTAGTGTTTACGTGGTTGGCATGCCACTGATATACTATGCTGCAGAAGTAGACGATGCACCAGGTCTTATACTTATCGGAATGGTCATTATTTTTGCTTCCTTTGTCGTGGCAGTCTTTGCTGCTGTGCTGCAAAAGCTTCTTAAAAATGCCATCGATATCAAATCAGAAAATGATCTAACGGTTTGAGGTGAATACTATGGCAATGATCATTAATATTGATGTAATGCTGGCGAAACGAAAAATGAGTGTAACAGAGCTTTCAGAAAAGGTTGGCATCACGATGGCAAACCTCTCGATTTTAAAAAACGGCAAGGCCAAAGCCATCCGCTTTTCAACATTAGAGGCTATTTGTGAGGCATTGGATTGCCAGCCTGGCGATATTTTGGAATATCGAAAGAACGAGGACCTACAAAAATAAGGATCTGCGTAAAGCAGATTCTTTTTTTGTAGAAATTATTGCCAACAGAAGTCGTCCTATGCTAGGATAAAGGTAAGATAAATTGACAGGCAGTCGGTCTATTATAAGGAGTTGTCTTGATGAGGGAAATGAAAAAAGCAGATGAGCGCAGAAATGAAATATTAGATGCAGCGGATGAATTATTTACGCAGAAGGGGTTTGACGGCACTAGTACCAGTAATATTTTGGAAAAAGTAGGTATTGCTCGAGGCACCCTTTATTATCATTTTAAATCCAAGGAAGATATTATGGATGCACTGATTGAGCGTTATACAAGCTCGATGCTCGCAAAGGCAAAAACCGTTGCAGCAGACACAAGCATCGCTGTAAATGAACGTATATTGCGCGTTGTCATGGCATTGAATATGCAAAATGAACATGGTGGACAGGAAATGATGGAGCATGTTCATAAGCCACAAAATGCTTTGATGCATCGCAAGATACAGCAGGTGGTCATCAATCAAGTACCGCCGATCCTCACGTCCATTATTCGTGAGGGCATTGAGCAAGGTATTTACCAAACACCCTACCCCTATGAGTGCATGGAAATGATAATCGCTTATACCAATACGGTATTCGATGATGATCTTGTCTTGATGACAGATGAGGAACGAGCTACCCGTATCCCAGCATTGATGTTTAATATTGAACGAATGCTAGGAGTGGAAAGTGGTAGCTTACTGTATATGATGCAAATGTTTGGGAATGAAGAGGAAGGCAGTTCGAACTAATTTTTTTAGGTATTGTTAGGTTTGACGCCAGTTAACAACTTACAAAGAGGTGACCTATGTATTGGAAAATTGTGCGCAATGATATGGCAAATAGCAAGCTAATAACAGGTATGACAACATTATTTGTGGCGGCAGCGGCTTTGCTTGTCACATTATCAGCAGTACTGATCGTCCATTTGACAAGTGCAATTGATACGCTGATGAAGCAAGCAGAAACGTCGCATTTTCTCCAAATGCATGCAGGGGAAATCGACCAAGTGCAGCTCACTGAATTTGCAGAGCAAAATGAATATGTAGATGAATTTCAAATGAATGAATTTCTAGATGTAGAGGGCTCGAAGATTAATATTGCGGGTACCACTTTGGCACATAGTGTGCAGGACAATGGTTTTAGCACGCAAAGTGAGCAATTTGATTACTTACTGGACCTTGATGGAAACGTGATTGAAGTATCCAATGGTGACATTTATGTACCTGTAAGCTATTGGAAGGACGGCATTGCCGACTTGGGTGATAGTGTGGTGGTCCATGATCAAACCTTTACAATAGCTGGGTTTCTAAGGGATTCACAGATGAATTCTATGCTAGCTTCATCTAAACGCTTTCTTGTCAGTGAACAAGATTATGCAGCAATCCAGGGAGCGGGCACAGTTGAATACTTAATCGAGTTTCGTTTAAAAAATTTGGCGGATTTAAAGAGTTTTGAAGAAGCCTATATGGGGGCAGGGCTCGAAGCAAACGGACCGACCATTACGTACCAGCTTTTTCAAATGCTGAATGCCATATCGGATGGACTCATGATTGCTGTCATCCTACTAATCAGCATCCTTGTAGTCGCTATTGCTTTTATGTGTATCCGTTTTACATTGCTCACTAAAATGGAAGAGGATACTCGAGAAATCGGTGTGATGAAAGCGATTGGCCTACGCGTTGGGGATATTCAGAAAATGTATCTAGCCAAGTATGGCGTGATCGCTGTAATTGGCTGCCTGCTTGGTTTTGCCTGCTCTTTCTTGCTTCGAGATATGCTATTAGAAAATATTCGCTTGTTCATGGGAGAAACGGACAATGTCTCACAAATTTGGCTGTTCACGGGTCTCGGGTTGATGCTCGTATTTATGGTGATAATGGGCTATGTACATTCAGTATTGAAACAGTTTCGCAAGCTATCAGCCACACAGGCTATTCGCTTCGGTACAACGCAAGGTAAAGTGCAACATGCAAAATTTTTGAACCTCAGCTCCAATAAAAGGCTTCCAATTAATCTTTTTCTTGGTATGAAGGATGTGCTCTCCCGAAAAAGTCTTTATGCGACAATGCTTGCCGTGCTATTATTAGCAACATTTATTATCATCGTCCCTCAAAATCTACACAACACGATTGCGGCTAAAAGCTTTATTACGTATATGGGTATTGGGGATAGTGACATCCGAATCGATATCCCACAAGGTAAGCAAAATGCACAGCAGGTGGCAGCGGTGATCGATACGCTTGAGCATGACACAGCCATCAAGAATTACACTGTTTTGACAACGAAAAAGTTCACAACGATTGCCGAGGACGGATCAGCGCAAAACCTAAAAATAGAGCTGGGTAACCATACGATCTTCCCATTAGAATATGCGCATGGTAAGGCACCGGTTGCCCCTAATGAAGTAGCGCTTTCGGTGCTCAATGCAGAGGAGCTTCAAAAAAAGGTTGGCGATCAGATAGCAGTGGTCCTCAATGATGAGGAGAAAAAGTTGAGGGTCAGCGGTATTTATTCAGATATTACAAATGGCGGCAAGACAGCTAAAGCAGCTTTCTCTGATCATTCTACGGAAAGCATGTGGAGTGTTATTTATAGTACGATGGCAGATCCATCACTCGTCACAGATAAAAGGGCGGAATATGCAAAAACTTTCTCTTTTGCCAAGGTGTCAGGGATTGATGATTATATCAATCAAACATTTGGTACGACGATTCATGCCATTGAAAAGGCAGCCCGTGCAGCACTCGTCATAGCTCTATTGCTGTGTGTGCTCGTGACATTATTATTTATGAATATGCTGATTACGAAGGATCAAGCGCCTATCGCTATTATGAAAGCTTTAGGATTTACGAATGCTGATATTGCTACACAATATGCGGCGCGTTCGGTTTTTGTATTACTGCTAGCCATTACGATGGGGACGTTGCTCGCAAACACGCTAGGCGAATTTCTAACAAGTACAGTCATTGCCTCATTTGGGGCGGCATCATTTGATTTTACGATTAATCCACTAGCAGCCTATGTTTTTTGCCCACTAGCGCTTATAAGCGTCGTACTGCTAGCCACGTTATTCGGTACGTCAAGGGCAGGGCAGGTAAAAATGATAGAACATATGAAGGAGTAGAACCTATGAATATAGTGAGTGGAGAACAAATTGCAAAGTCTTTTCAAGTAGGCAATGACCAGCATCCGGTTTTAATGAATGTCTCAGTGGCAATCAATCAAGGGGAGTTTATTGCCATTATGGGGCCATCTGGCTGTGGGAAATCGACATTGTTGTATGCCCTTAGTGGGATGGACAGTATTGATCATGGTCAGGTTATCTTTGATGGAATGGATTTAACAGCACTAAGTGACAAAGAACTGGCTGATTTGCGTAGAACGAAAATGGGCTTTGTTTTTCAGCAGCCGACCTTTCTAAAAAGCCTGAATATCCTTGATAATATCCTGTTACCTGCCATGCGTGATCAGCGAAAAAATGTGAGGGCCTTGACAGAAAGGGCGCTGCAAATCATGCACAAAATGGGGATTGCAGATTTGGCAGAGCGAGATATTACCCAGGTTTCTGGAGGGCAGCTGCAACGAGCAGGCATCTGTCGCGCTTTGATTAGCAACCCACAAATCATTTTTGGAGATGAACCCACAGGCGCTTTAAATTCAACGTCTGCTCAGGAAATCATGGATTTACTCGTTGCCATTAATCGAGAAGGCACAACGGTTATGCTTGTGACACATGATCCAAAAATTGCTGCAAGAACAGAGCGTATCCTTTTTATGTCTGATGGCGCTATTGTGAATGAACTGCGGTTGCCTGAATTCACAGGCAATGATTTAGACGATCGAATGGTCAAAGTTGTCTCTACTATGCAAAAAATAGGTATTTAGCTTGAAGAAATCCGTAATGATTTTAAAATTACGGATTTTTTTTGTGAAAAATGAATCGCAATCGTTATGGCGTCCGTCAGTAGTGTAGAAAGTAGGTGAGGGCAATGATGGATATTGAACAGATAATCGAGGAGCACGGTGATTACTTACTAAAGGTCGCCTATCTATATGTAAAAAATAAGGCAACGGCGGATGACATCGTGCAGGATGTGTTCATCGCCTTTTATCAAAAGCAGGGACAGTTTCGTCAGGAGGCATCCTTGCGTACATATTTAGTGAAAATGACGGTTAATCGAAGTCACGATTATTTACGAAGTTGGAAAAGTAAACGACTGTCATTGTTTGAAAAGATCACGGGGCGCACAACAGCTATGACACCTGAAAAGGAGATGCTAGAGAAATCCGTTAAAAAAGAGCTAACGGAGGCATTGTTTACATTATCAGTTGCCTATCGAGAGGTCTTGATTTTGTATTATTTTGAGGAGATGTCGACAGTGGAAATTGCACAGCTTGTACACTGTCCGGAAGCAACGATTCGCACAAGATTACAGCGAGCTCGTAAACAGCTGGCAACAGCAATGGGTGACTTTGATTGGGAGGTGCTACGCCATGAATCAATTTAAAGAGGATGTATTAAAGGAGCTACAAGATGTCAAGCTCTCACAGCAGCGCAAACAAGTAATCGCGGAAAAAGCACGACGAAAGGTTCAACGCAAAGCAGGCGGTCAATGGACGTATCGTTTCGTGCTCGCAACCTTTACTATTTTTGTCATCGGTTTTAGCTATATCTTGACACAACAGAAAGAGCAACGTACTTCAGGCCACCAAGCGGCTAGCCTACAGTCGGATACTTGGCATTGGTGGTCACTTTTTGATTCGGATTATGTAAGAGGCTTTATTTTACTGAGCATTTTTATAGGGGCGACATTTATAGTCAAACGTTATCTAGTGAAAAAGGGTTATGGTTTACCTGTTTGTATCGAATGTGGGGAAAGCTGGTCTGAGAAGGATGCACGTAAATTATATCGCAAAAATAGTGAAATTATGTGCCCTCATTGTGGACAAAAACAATATCGCACAAAAAAATCGATGCAAATCAGTGGTGTGATGACGATGCCAGTACCTTTGTTGATTATGCTGCAGCATGTTTTCCAACATTTTGTTATCGGTATTATTTTCTTTTTAGTAGGGATGTTCTATTACCATTATCAAATTGCGCCATATGTGTTTAAGCTACAAGAAAAAGATCCAATGAATGAACCTTTATGGTAATGATTATGACAGGAAATTGCTATTGTAATCTAGCAATTTCTTGATGTTGTTGAAAAAAGATCATGTCACTAGCAGAAAAAGAACTTTTAGCAAGGTGAGGGGTTGATTTCCGTTCCACCAGCGTCCTTTCCAGGGGGCGTCCGATGAGCCGCTTCACTCACTTCCGTTCGCTCCAGGGTCTCCTCTGTGACGCTAAATCCCCTAGGAGTGACGCTGGCTCCACTCCAATCAACCATTCTGCAAAAGTGGCTTTTCCTTATCTTTCATACTAGCTAGCCGTAGTAATCAAATTTGCCCATGATTTGTATAATTAGATAGGCTCTTATTTTCAATGTGTAGTGACAACACCCCTTCATAAAGAGTAGTGAAGATCTTCACTTTATTTGAAAACCGTTGCTAAAAAGGTAACACTTTTGTGTATTGGAGTGGAAGGCTACTTGACTCCCGTGGGATAGCGAGACAGGCAAAACTCTAAACGGAGCGGTAGCGGAGGAAGCGATTCGGCGCTCGCCCACAGGAAAGCAAGTAGCCTGCAACGGAAACCATTTTCACCTTTCACAAAAATTCTATTGATTGTTTTGTTTTTCAACACTATGAGGAAATTGCTATTGTAATCTAGCAATTTCTTTTTTTATTCTAAAATAGATTGACAATGGTTTTCATTTGCTTTATCTTTGTGTTAACTTATTTTTATTATTAGTTAACGCACAAGGGGAGGCTTTTTACATTGAAAAAAGGAAGTACATATCAATACGTCTTAGCAGCATTTGGGGCAGCGATTATCGCGGTTTTAGCACAGGTAACAATTCCATTACCACTTATTCCGATTACAGGTCAAACTTTAGCGGTTGGAATCATCGTGACGATTTTAGGGACAAGATTAGGCACGTTATCTGTTCTATTATATATTTTACTAGGAGCAGCAGGTTTACCTGTATTTAGTGGTATGTCAGGTGGACTAGGAATTTTAGTTGGTCCAACAGGTGGGTACATTGTTGGTTTCCTTGCCACAGCGATTATTATGGGCTTATACTTAGATAAATTTGGTATTACATTTGCTCAAGCTATTATTGCGAATATCATTGGGATGATCATTACATTAGCGTTTGGGACAGTGTGGTTAAAAATTGTAGCAGATTATACATGGACAGCTGCCTTTATGGGTGGAGTTGCACCATTTATCGTGGTGGGGATCGTCAAGGCGGTACTTGCAGCATGGATTGGTGTCATTGTTCGTCGTCGCTTAGAAAGAGCGCACTTAATTGAAGCAATAGCATAGGACATGGGAGGAATTGTTTTGGCAACATTATGGACAGGTGGTAAGATTTACACGATGGCTCAGGTTGGTGAAACAGTGGATGCAGTCCTTGTTGAAGATGGAAAAATTGTGGCGACAGGCTCAGTAGAGAGCTTGTCGCCACTAGCTGCTTCTATCCAACATTTAGAGGGGAATATCATGTATCCAGGCTTTGTCGACAGCCATTTACATATTATTGGCTACGGAGAAAAACTCAAGCATCTTGATGTATCGGCGGTTACCAGTAAGGAGGCGCTACTTGAGAAGCTTCAAGAGCGAATGTCTGAGGCGTCAGCACATGAATGGGTCATTGCGATTGGGCTAAATGAAAACCAATTTGAGGAGCCCATTTTCCCAACCTTAGCGGAGCTAGATGCCCTTGGAAATGCTCATTTAATCATTAAACGGAGCTGTCACCATTTAATCTTAGCCAATTCCAAGGCACTCGCTTTTGCAGGAATTACAAATGCTACCCCTTCGCCAGAGGGCGGTGTTATTGACAAAGTAGATGGTCAGCTCACAGGTGTGTTAAAGGATGCAGCATTGTATTTAATTGTTAACCATATGCCCCATATTACACCTGCGTATATTGAGGATGCACTGACAAAGGCGGTGGCCTCATTGCAATCCTATGGTTTAGTAGGGGGACATTCAGAGGATTTAAGCTATTATGGACCGCCAAGCCAGCCGATTCAGGCTTATCGCAAAATCGTAGAGGCACAGCAATCCTTTAAGGTGCATTTATTACAGCATCATACAGTCTTTGAAGAGGTTGCGAAGATGGATTTAACCCCATCACCATTTTTAGCGTTTGGTGCGATGAAAATTTTTATTGATGGAGCCTTTGGAGGTCGCACGGCTGCACTACGTCAGCCTTATTGTGATGATCCAGATAATGCGGGGATGCTTATTCATACAACAGAGCAATTAACAAGCTATGTTCAGCTAGCACGCCAATATGGACAAACCGTTGCTGTGCATGCCATTGGTGATTTAGCGATAGACATGATTTTAGATGTTTTTGCGGACAATCCTCCTCAGGATGGTCAGCTTGATCGGGTCATCCACTGTAGCTTAGTCGATGAGGAACTATTAGCCAAGCTAGCTGCATTACCAGTGGCAGTGGATATGCAACCGCAATTTGTACAGGGAGAATATCAAGCAGAGCTATCGAGACTTGGAGAGGAGCGCGCACAGGGCTTACATCCTTTAAAATCCCTTCTTGACCGAGGGCTGATTGTGGCAGGTGGCAGTGACGCTCCGATTGAAGTACCAAATCCGTTGCACGGTATCTACGCGGCTGTCACTAGAAGAAATTTTGGGGAGACACATGAAGGCTACAATCCTCATGAGAAAATTTCACGATTTGAGGCAGTCCGTTTGTACACAGTAGGGGCGGCTGAAATAATTGGGCAGCAATTTAGGCGTGGCAAAATTGCAGAAGGCTATGCAGCAGACTTTACGATTTTGCAAGAGGATGTATTTACGGTAGAGACGGACCAACTACCACACATACAAGTGGCATGTACGGTTGTGGATGGTAAGATTGTCTATGAAAATCGCTGAGAAGGTTATCCTTCACAGCGATTTTTTTCATGGGGCTATTGTTTGTCAGCTAGTTTTGTTATTTGTTGTTCCAAGTTCGATACACGTTTTGTTAAGTCCTCTACTTGCTGTTGCATGGTTGGTGGAGGAGGCACAGGGGCGGTAGATTTCATTTTTTTAATCATATGAATCATCACGAAAAAGATTGCTAGAAACATACATAAAAGAACAGTTGTACTAATGATATCGCCAAGATTGAATTTCATGTTTGCGCTCCTTTCTGTAGTGGGTATCTAGTTATATACAGGGTGGCATGCTAAAAAGTTTCAAAAAAATGGAGAATGTCACGATGAATACAAAAATCGATTCCTGCTTTGATGTAGAGGCGTGCTATTTTATTGGCTTTGAGGAATGGGCCATAGCAGTCAAAACATACGTTAGTAGAGAGCGATTTTAACAGCATGATAGGGGTGAGTATGTGCACAAGGCAGGACAAGTAATGCGACAGGCTGTTCATAATATTTATGTATATCGATTCGATTATGTACAGGTTTTCGCATTAATTAGAATCTTTCAGTTTTTAATGATGATCCCTGTAACCTCTATCGTTTTGAAGCTCATGCTACGAGTAACAGGGTTTACACATATTACCGAGCAAAATTGGCAAAGCTTTGTGACCCATCCCTTTGTCATCATGATGATTTGTCTATTAATTTTGCTGTTTTTATTATTTGTGTATTATGAGATGGGCTTTTTATTTCTCATGGCCTTTCATCAGCAACGGGGAATTCGCTATCGATTTCTTCCTTTATGGCAACAATTAAATCGCAAGGTTGTTTATTTTTTTAGTGTGCAAGTACTGTTTCTTATCGTCTATCTAGCACTATTAATGCCACTAGCTTCCTTTATGCTACCACTTACGTTGACCCAATCCATCTCCCTTCCACATTTTCTAACTGAAGAAATCATGAGCAGTCGAGCGGGTAGACTAACATATGCTGCGGTGGCAAGCATCGTGGTGCTGATAGGTATTCGAAGTATTTTAACCTTACCTATTTTTACAATTCAGCCGCACATCTCTATTTTGCGTTCCTTTAAGCAGAGCTGGCATTTTTCTAAGCGAGGTTTATTTGAACTTTTAGTGCTATTAGCGATGCTTTTAACAGGACATCTGTTGATGATGCTTGGGATAACAGTGATCGCTACGTTTCCGCTCTATTTAATCGAACGTTTAATGCCAAGTGCCGCATTGGTTACAGCTGGGCTGACACTTGCCTTTTTGGAAATGGTCTTTGTGGTGCTTTTTAGTTACTTACAGGCGATGTTTTCACAAGTTATGGTTGCCATTACGTATAATACGCCGGTGATGGGTAAAGTCAGCGCTACTACCCATCGGAAGCGGCGCTATAAGCCATTGCTGTTGATCAGTGGCATTGTTTTTCTCGTATTAAGTATGATGAATATCAATTCATTAGAGAAAAGTGTCTATGCTCCAGACACAAAAATTATTGCCCACCGCGGCTATGTCGCTGGCAATGTAGAAAATACGATTAGTGGATTGGTGAGTGCAGCCAATGCGGGGGCAGATTTAATTGAAATCGACATTCAGCAAACCGTGGATGGCGAATTCGTCGTCTTCCATGATCGAACATTACGAAGGCTAGCAGGTAAAAACGGTGTCATTGCGAATATGACCCTGAGCGAACTAAAAACGTTAACCATTCATCAAAATGGCTTTAGCGATAAAATTGCTTCATTAGATGAGTGTATTGAAATTGCTAAAGCGCTAGATGTGGCGCTGTTAATCGAATTAAAGGTACATGGCCAAGAAACAGAAGATGTTTTACCTAAATTAGTAGAGAAGCTACGAAAATACAAGGTGCTAGATTCCTACTATGTGCAATCCGCTGATGTACAGAAAATGACACAATTAAAAAAATTGGTGCCAAATTTACGTGTCGGTATTGTCTATGCACTCAATATTGGTCCAATGGAGGAAAATGTTGATTTTATCGCATTGGAGGAATCCTGGGTAACGGAGCAGCTTATCGAAGAATTGAAGCAGCACCCGACCGATTTATTTGTATGGACACTCAATGACGACCGATCCCTGCAAACCTTTATCGAAAAAAATGTCAGCGGCGTCATCACCGACCACCCCGACGTCGCCCGCGAGCTAAGAACGCAGCAAAGCGAAAACCAATACTTCTTACAACGCATCCTGAATCGACTGCGATTTATCTTCTGATCGGGGGTGAATACCCGCGAACGAAGGGGAAATACTCGCGGAGAGAAAGCGAATACCCGCGAACGAAGGGGAAATACTCGCGGAGAGAAAGCGAATACCCGCGAACGAAGGGGAAATACTCGCGGAGAGAAAGCGAATACCCGAGAACGAAGGGGAAATACTCGCGGAGAGAAAGCAAATACCCGCGAACGAAGAGAAAATACTCGCGAAAGCAAAAGCTCGAGCCATAAAAATTTTGGGCCAAATTGTAACCTTTTTCATGTGAACACGACTACTATTATGAACTCGTGAAAATGAAGGAGATGCTTTTTGTATGAAAATGACGAAAGTCGTACCATTTGCTATGTCAGCATTATTATTAGGGGGCTCGATTGGAGCTCCAACTGCATCAGCGAACGAAGGGGAGGCTACTGTGATTAACGCAGAAACTTCGGTGCAACAAGTGCAGCCTGTTTTTATTAAAGTGACAGGTACAATTGACAGCGTAGAAGTACGTGAAAACGCCACATACTATACAGTGGTTGATGGTGACAATACCAATATTATGATTGCGAATAAAGACACATTAGTTTTCGACAATATGGGCAAAGAAGTCAAACTTCAAAAAGGAGATAAGGTGTCAGCTTACTCTTATGCGAAGAAGCCGATGCTTGCAATTTATCCACCACAGTACAACCCAGAAGTAATCATTGTGGAAACGGAAGAAATGGGTAGCGTGGAAGTGGATTTCTTCAATAAAGATTTAGTGGATACTGAAAATAACCTCAAATTAAATGTTGGGGAAGACACGAAGCTGGCAAGTGCTACTGGCAAAGATGTGAAAGTGGACGATTTAAAAGAGCAGCATTTAGTGGTGTTCTACACAATCGCAACGATGAGCATCCCTGCTCAAACACCACCTTCCAAAGTGATTGTGTTAGATACAATCGAGAAGGAAGAGCCTGTTGAAGTGGACCCAGTGCCGACACCAGAGCCAGCTCCAGTTGATTCAGCGGTTCAAGAAATTATTAATAAAGACTTTTACGAAGTAGAAGGAACGAAAATGGTGCCGCTACGCTTAATCGCTGAAAAGCTAGGCTTTAAAGTAGAAGTAACGCCAAAAGGTGCCATTGTTTCAAAAGGAGCCCTTTCGTATACAATTACGCGAGGTCAAAAAGAATATGGTTATAATAAAGCACTTCGCCAATTTAAAGTAGCCCCTGCTTTATTAGAATCTGGCAAAACCTATGTACCTGTTGAATTTGTAGAGGAATTAACAAAATAATCTCGTCATACCCCTTTATGGTTGCTACCATGAAAGGGGTTTTTTTATGACAAAATAGTTGTAGAAAAATATTTTGAAAAAGGGTTGAGAAGGTATTGAAGCCAAATAAAATTGGTTTTTTGTGGAGTCTTTATTCTGCATTTTGGAGAAATATGTTGCTTTAAAGAGAAAAAATAGTACAGGAAATAAAATTCAGAGTATTGACAATTGTTGAACTATTATTTAAAATTCAAAACAAATCCACATAAATACAGAAATAAAATGTTGAATTTGTGGATTGTGTTGGATTTAACTTTGTGTTTGGAGTGATGATGTATGTCTCTTTCGTTTGAGGAACGTAAAAAAGTAATTTTAGATATTTTAGATTTAGAAGGAAAAGTGAAGGTAAGTGATGCAGAACAGCTATTAAACGTATCAGGCGAGACCATACGTAGAGATATGGATCGATTGGAGAAGGAAGGGCTTCTACACAAAGTCTATGGGGGTGCTGTGAAGGCAAAAGAAAAGTATGAACGGACCTTTGAACAGAAAACGTCACTTAACAATATAGAGAAGAGGAGGATTTGTAAGGCTGCTGCAAGTATTGTGGAGGACGGAGATGTGATTTTTATCGGTCATGGTACAACAGCCTATGAAATCGTTCGTTATTTAGGTGATAAGCCCAATGTCATCGTGGTCACAAACTCGCTCCCAGTTTTATCCTTAGCGGCAGAATGCTTTCAAGGGAAGGTGCTCTTTGCGGGGGGAGAGTATGAGCATCGTCAAAAATTTATGGGTGGTCCATTAGCTGATTTATTTTTTAATCAACTAAAGGCAAATAAAGCCTTTGTTGCGGCAGGCGGGATTTCTTTAGCCGATGGTATTACCGATTATGATATTACGGGCGCCGCGATTTCAAAGAAATTAATAGAGCGGGCAGAAAATACGATTATTTTAGCAGACCATACGAAATTTGGTATCTCTACATTTGCACATATTTGTCATTTAGAGGACGTTTCGATGGTTATTACGGATCAAAAGAGTTCTACACAATGGCAGGAACGTTTACAGCAGAAAAAAGTGGAGTTATTCATCGCAGGTGAAATATTGGATGAAGTCAATGTATAGGAAGGTGGAAACAATGGACTATTTTGCAAATAAACAGGCAACCTTACAAAAATCAATTGACTGGTGGAATCCAGGAAAAACGAAACAGTGGCAAATTGATGGTGTCGATGTCGTTATCGGGAAACGAGAGGGCTATTATTTTTACGATGTGGATGGCAAAAAATTAATGAATGCGCATCTCAATGGCGGTACGTATAATCTCGGACATCGTAACCCAGAAGTCATTGCGGCATTGGTGGAAGGAACCAATTATTTTGATATTGGAAATCATCATTTTCCATCGACTGCACGTGCACAATTAGCAGAAAAATTAGCAGCTTGCACACCAGAGGGTTTAACATACTCTATTTTTTCTAGTGGTGGAAGTGAAGCAATTGATGTTGCCCTAAAGTGTGCACGTTATGCTACAAAACGCAAGAAAACGATTTCAATTAAAAATGGATATCATGGCCACACAGGTCTTGCGGTTTCACTTGGTAATGAACGCTATTCAAAGCCATTTTTAAGTGAAGGCAGTCCACATGAATTTGTACACGTACCATTCAATGATCTTGCGGCAATGGAGCGAGAGCTTGCAAAAGGGGATGTAGCTAGCGTCATTATCGAGACCATTCCTGCGACATATGGGTTCCCGTTGCCAACAGCGAATTACTTGGCGGATGTCAAGTCACTATGTGAGCGATACGGGGCATTATATATTGCAGATGAGGTGCAAACGGGCTTAATGAGAACAGGTAAACTGTGGGGAATTGAGCATTATGGTGTGAAACCAGATATTCTGGTGACGGCAAAGGGTCTGAGTGGCGGCATCTATCCAATTGCGGCAACAGTGGTCAATGAACGAGCAGGTGGCTGGATGGAAGAAGATGGACTAGCCCATATTTCTACATTTGGTGGCGCAGAACTTGGTTGTGTAGTGGCGATGAAAGTATTAGAAATCTCCCAACGTCCTGAAGTAGTAAAGAATGTAGAATATGTTGCGCGTTACCTACGCAGTGGCTTAGAGCGTATTCAACAACAATATCCTGATTTCTTTGTGGGCATTCGTCAGCTTGGCGTTGTTATGGGTCTAGAGTTTAATCATCCTGAAGGGGCTAAATATGTCATGAGCTCCTTGTACAAGCATGGTGTATGGGCCATTTATTCGATGCTAGATACTCGTGTGTTGCAATTTAAGCCAGGGTTATTATGTGATAAAGCGTATTGTGATGAATTGCTGGAGAAATGTGAGGCAGGTATTAAAGAAGCAGCACAGCTTGTAAAGTTTGCACGCTATTAATGGGAAGAAAGCTTATCATTTTAGTAAACAGGGGGTTTTCTAGATGGGTCAAATGGATTTCGTAGATTTAGAAATGGTCCTTTCCAACTTTCATCAAGCCGCAAATGACGCGTTAAAGGAGTTTAGTTGTTTAGTAGAAGCATCTTGTGAAATGATTGATTATTCCGAAAATGCGACGTATCTCGTAGAAGATGGTCAGGGTAAAAAATATATTCTGAGGATTAGCCGTCCAAATTACCATAAAAAAGAAGAAATCGAAGCGGAGATTGCTTGGTTAAACTCGCTCCATGAGCAATCTCCTATTGATGTATCATTACCGATGCGAGCAGATGACGGTGACTACGTACATGCTCATCCGTATAATGACACGATTTATTATAGCACATTATTTACATTTTTAGAGGGAAATGCTCCTGATGAAAATAATGAAGAAGACTTAATTCAACAATTTGAAACATTAGGCGAAATTACAGCCATGTTCCATAAACATACAATCGAGCAGCATGATTATTACCAAGCCTTTCAACGCATGACATGGAATTATGACACGATTTTAGGCCAATCCCCTAAATGGGCGAGATGGCAGGATGGACTTGGAATGACCTCTACACGAATTGCCTTATATGAGAAAGCATCACATATCATACAAAGGAAGTTAGAGGCATTTGGCAAAGATAAAACACGATTTGGTCTTATCCATGCTGATTTACGCTTAGCTAATTTACTCATCTATGGTGATGAAATTAAGGTGATTGATTTCGATGATTGTGGTTTTGGTTGGTTTTTATATGATTTAGCTACATCCGTGAGCTTTATTGAGCATATGCCATATCTTGATGAGTTGATCGTTTCATGGATCAAGGGCTACAGTAAAATTCGATCATTAACAGATGAAGAAAAAGAGATGATTCCGACATTTATTTTAATGAGAAGACTACAGCTTATTTCCTGGATTGGTAGTCGTGATAATGAGACAACGCGCTTACTTGGTGAAAACTACACGCTTCAGAGCGATGCATTAGTGAAAGCTTATGTAGAAAGGTATCAAGACCGTAACAACTAAATAACGATAAAAGGTGGCGAATAACATGTCTTCGAAAAAGGATGAAATCATCGTATTAAAGAAAGCCCTTACACCCATCCATTTATGGACAATTGGCGTCGGCATTGTGATTTCTGGTAACTACTTTGGCTGGAATTTTGGTTTAAGTCAATCTGGTTTTTTAGGAATGCTCATTGCCACATTATTTATGGCGATTATGTATTTAACGATGACCTTAGGTATTTCTGAATTATCGACGATGTTACCTTATGCAGGTGGCCCTTATTCATTTGCTCGACGGGCGATGGGTCGTTATATCGGTTTTATTACAGGGATTGGTGTCGTGCTGCAGTATGTCATTGCCGCACCCATTATCGCGATTGGTATTGGGGGCTATATTAGCTTTTTATTTCCAGCCGTACCGACAGTGGTGGCAGCTGCCTTTATGTATGCTCTGTTCATGGGTGTTCACATTATTGGTATTAAGGAATATGCCACAATCGAAATGGTGCTTGTCTTTATCGCGTTAGGTCTATTAGTGCTAATGTACTTCGTTGGCTTACCACAAATTAATGTGGGTCATTTATTCCCTGCGAATGGTGATCTTATACCAGGTGGGTTTAAAGGAATATGGTAGGCATTACCGTATGCGATGTGGCTATTCCTAGCAATCGAGATGCTGCCTATGCTATCAGAGGAAACAAGAGATGTGCAAAAGGATATGCCAAAGGGGTTAATTTCAGGTATGGTGACCTTGCTAATCTTGTCCATTTTGACAACAACGGTTGCTATCGGGCTAGCTGGTATTGATGTCATGACAGTTGCTGAAGATCCGTTGCCAGCAGCGATTGCGGCCGTTTTTGGGAATACGTATTGGTTGGCTCAAATCTTAGCATCTGTTGGCTTAGTCGGCTTAATCGCAAGCTTTTCTGGTGTCATTTTGGCTTATTCTCGTCAGGTCTATGCCTTATCACGAGCAGGCTATTTGCCAAGCATGTTATCGAAGATGCATAAAAAGCGTCAGACACCGTATATGGCCATTATTTTGCCAGGCTTTATCGGGTTAGTGTTAGTCCTTTTATTTAATCCAGATGATTTGATTTTAATTTCTACATTTGGGGCCTTGGTATCCTATATCACGATGAATTTATCGGTGTTGATTTTGCGTAAAAAGGAGCCACATCTAGTGCGTACCTTTAAGACACCGCTGTATCCATTTACGCCCATTGTCTCACTCGTGCTAGCTGTTATTGCCATCTTTGCGAGCTTCTTTGCGAATTTGACTTTTTTCATCGTTAGTTTGGCTGTTTTTGCTGTGGCAAGTATTTATTATTGGGTGTGGGCAAGACATCGTATTAACGAGGATGCACCAGAGGAACGTTTTGCGAAGGAAGCCACGGTGCAGGTAGAGGTGCAAGTACCAGTATCGCCAATCGAAGCGATACGAGAATAAACAAAGGGATGGGTTTTCCTATGACAAAAGTGGAATGGGTCATTTTTGATAAGGATGGAACGATTATCGAGATGGATTCTTTATGGATTGACTGGGCCAAAAATTTATATGCAAATTTAACTGAAAATCCAGACTTCAAAATCCGTATTTCCTTACAAATTTTTTTGAAAAATATAGGGGTTCATGACAATGGAACAACCATTGATCCAACGAGTCCTCTAGCCATTGGAAGTATACAAGAAGCTGAAACGATTGTGGCGTTTTTACTCTATCAGCAGGGAATCCCTTGGAGCAAAGGGGTGACACTTGCGAGAGCAGCTTCCAACTTAGCCACATCACAGCAGGAAAATAGCAGGGTACAGGCATTACCAGGTATTCGCTCTCTCATCAAGACTTTAAAAAATCAAGGGATGAAATTAGGGGTGATCACAGCTGATCAAACAGCACGAGCTAAGTCACACTTACAACAGCTAGAGTTATTAGGCTACTTTGAATTCGTTCTAGGAAGTGACCAAGCTGCATCCAGTAAACCCTTCCCAGACTTAGCATATGTTGCAAAGGAACAATTTCAAGTACCACTTGAGAAAGCCGTGATGATTGGCGATTCGAATGCAGATATGCTCTTTGCTAAAAATGCTGGCATGTGCTTTTCGATTGGCATCATACCTCCAGCCACATACCCAAAGGATTATTTACCTGATGCGACCACCATTATTGAAGCGTATGACGAATCTGTTTTTACCATGCTAATCGAAAAGGAGTGAGCATATGGACAATCAGCTAATTGCCAAAATTACTGAATTGGTATTGGAAAAACTAACACAAGCCTCTCAAACATTATCAAACGAAGAATTACAGGAATGGCAATCATTTCGATTAATAAAAGAAAATCATCAGTTACAGCAAGCAACGGCCCCTGCTTATGAAGCATTATCTGCGCATGAATTACAACATTGGCAAAGCTTGCACCAGCAATCATCAGGCACTGCCTCTACAGCCAATACGAACGACTTAATCGCGCTAAAAAAATTTACATGACGGGAGGTTCGTCATATGGTGAGAGACCAAGATTTGCTTTCCATACAAGAGGCAAGGGACGGGATAGCAGCCGCTTCGCTTGCGCAAAAAATGTATGCTAGCTTTACACAAGAGCAGGTGGATCGAATTGTCGAGGCCATTGCCCAAGCTGCTTATAAACAAGCAGAAAACCTTGCCATACTAGCCGTTACGGAAACAAAGATGGGGATTATTGAACATAAAAAAATGAAAAATGAGTTGGCTTCCCAAGGTGTTTATGAAGCCATCCGACAGGAGAAGACAGTTGGCATTATATATGAGGATAGGGTAGCAAAGCAGGTGGAAATGGCCTATCCATTCGGTGTCATTGCCGCAGTTACACCTGTCACGAACCCGACAGCAACAGCCATTTTTAAAACGCTCATTGCCTTAAAGGCGCAAAATGCCATTGTCTTTAGTCCTCATCCAACAGCCGTCAACTGCACCATTGAGGCATTAAAGATTTGTCAGCAGGCAGCCGTTCATGCCGGTGCACCAGAGGGACTCATTCAATGGATTAGCCATCCAACAATAAAAGGTACAGAGGAACTTATGCATCATCGTGATGTACAGCTGATTTTAGCAACAGGTGGAGCAGGGCTTGTTAAAGCTGCCTATAGCTCAGGGAAACCAGCCTATGGTGTTGGCCCTGGGAATGTTCCTGTCTATATTGATCGCACAGCAAATGTGAACGAGGCGATGAAACGAATTATCGATAGTAAATCATTTGATAATAGTACCATCTGTGCCACAGAACAAGCCATTGTCGTTCATCAGGAGGTAAAAGCTCAGGTGATGGCGGCTTTAGCGGAGAATGGGGCGATCTTACTAAGTGGGCAGAACAAGGAAAAATTAGCAAAGGTGATTTCGCCAGTGGCTCGTACATTAAATAGCCAAATTGTCGGAAAGCCAGCAACTGTAATCGCCCAAATGGCCAATATTGAGGTTCCCCCTCATACACGCGTGTTAGTGGCGGAGGAACATGAGATAGGGAAGGAATTTCCGTTTTCAATGGAAAAGCTATCCCCGATCTTAGGTCTTTATACAGCTCAGTCTCAGGAGGAAGCCGTAAAGATTTGTCATCGCTTGCTTGACGTTGGAGGGAGAGGACATAGCCTGGCTATTCATGCTCAGGATGAACATTTTGTTAAGCAGTTCGCCGCTCAAATGCCTGTGTCCAGAATTTTAGTGAATACCTTAGCATCTGTTGGTGCTGCGGGCGGTACAACAAGTTTACCCCCTTCCTTTACATTAGGCTGTGGGGCATATGGGGGGAATATTACGAGTGATAATATTTCTGCTCGTCATTTGGTGAATAAAAAAAGAGTGGCCTATGAAGTGAAGGCACTAACAATTCCGCCCCCACAGCATCCACAAAATATACAGGCTCCTTCGATGCAAGCAAATGAAGGGGCATCCATTGACAGGTTGACCATTGAAAAGATTGTAGAGAAAGTACTAACAAAGCTAAGTAATTAGAGGAGGAAATAGCAATGAGTGTAGAAATAAATGGAGCTTTAGGCATGATTGAAACAAGAGGCTTAATCGGATCAATTGAAGCAGCAGATGCCATGGTGAAGGCTGCAAACGTCAATATTGTAGGAAAAGTACATGTTGGGGGCGGCATTGTGACGGTGCTGGTGACAGGTGATGTCGGGGCAGTCAAGGCAGCGACCGATGCAGGCTCTGAGGCCGCACGTCGTGTAGGTGAGCTATTATCCGTACATGTCATTCCACGCCCTCATTCGGAATTATACGCAATTTTACCTAAGTGAAAAGTGAGGGATTGTGATGACAAACAATCAAATACATGCCACTGATGTCACCAATCAAAGTATTCCGATTGCGATTTCTGCCCGTCATTGCCATTTAAATGAGGAGGATTTCTATCATTTATTTGGGAGAGAGGCTGTTTTACAGAAATGGAAGGAACTTTCCCAGCCCGGTCAATTTGCCGCACAGCAAGTCCTAACGATAAAGGGAGCTAGAGGTCAAATTGACAAGGTTCGGGTTTTAGGCCCTTTTCGCACAGCAACCCAAATTGAAATCAGCCAAACGGATGCCATCAAGCTTGGCGTGACACCACCGATTCGTCTGTCAGGTGACTTAGAAAAATCTGAATCGATCACATTGATTGGACCGCATGGAACACGCCATAAAAAGCAAGGATTGATTATTGCCCAAGCACATATTCATATGGGCGTATCGGATGCTGTTGCCTTCAATGTCCAAGATAAGGAAATCGTGACGGTCGAAATCTGTGGGGATGTACGTCATCTGCAATTAATGAATGTTGTTGTACGTGTCTCACCCGAATTCGTCCTTGAGATGCATGTAGATACAGATGAAGCGAATGCCGCTGCCCTTCATCAGCATTCAATTGGCAAGCTGATAAAAATGGAGTGACAAGTATGGATGTAAAAGAATTACAGAGAATCATCGAAGAAGTAGTCACATCGTTGATGGATACGAGGCACAAAAGAATCTTACTTGTTCATCCTTACACGGCAACCTCTAAGAAACAAGTGGACATATTACAAAGCTATTGCCATGTCGAGGAGTGGCAAGTAAACGACACTACTAGCACCTCTCAGCTGTTTTACGATGCCATTGTTTTTCTGGAAGTGGATCAAGCATTTATTGTCAGCAGCGCACAAGGTTTGCCTACTACACCGGCAGCCTTGTACCTGTCTGAGTTGCTTATTAGCACTCAAACAGCGATTTTAATTCCCGATGAAAAATTAGCTGCTGTTGTCTCAGCAAAGGAACCAAATCCTTACATGAAGATGTTGCTGCACCATATAGAGCGCTTAAAGGAATTTGGCTGTGACATTCAGTTATTTGCACAGCTTATTCGATTTTTAAAGCAGCAACAGGAACCTACTCATTTAAGTATAGAGGCAAACTATGTAACAGCCGAGATGCTTCAATCGTACAAAGGGCAACAGCTGACACTGCCTGCCCACACAAAACTTACACCACTTGCACAAGAAATAATTCAGGAAAAAGGGATGACAATACAAAGATATTAGCAGGAGTGTTGCTACATGACGAAATCGATTGGTATTGTGGAGACAAGAGGGCTTGCGATTTCAATACGAATCGCAGATGCTATGCTCAAAGCAGCGGATATTCGAATACTTCGACAAGAAACCATCGATTTGGCTCTAGTAACCATTGCCATTGAAGGGGACACAGCGGCCATTCAAGAAGCGATAGCCATTGGCACACAACTAGCTAAAGCAGCCAACCAATGGATTGCCTCATCGACTATTTTACGGCCAGATATTGCGGTGAATGGATTAGTCACAGAAATTGCGAAAAAGCCAAGTACTTAAAATGGATAAAAGGAAAGGTGGAGGAACGAGTTGAAGGTCGATTTAACGGGAAAGGTTGTCATAGTTACTGGTGGTAGTAAAGGAATTGGGAAGGGGATTGCCACCGTCTTTGCTCAGCAAGGTGCTCATGTGGTGATTGCGGCAAGAGGTATGGAAGCTGCCACAGATTTAGCAAATCAACTACAAGCGCAAGGGTTTTCAGCTTCAGCTACCGCTGTTGATGTTGAAAACTATGAATCTGTTGAAAACATGGCTACGGAGGTTGCTAGCTCTTTTGGTTCCATCGATATTTTATGTGCCAATGCTGGTATTTTTCCCTCTGTAAAACTAGAGGACATGACGCCCGACCATTGGGATCAGGTATTAAATGTCAATGCCAGAGGAACGATGTTTGCTGTTAAAGCGTGCATCCCGTATTTAAAGGAAGCGAATGCTGGCAGGGTCATTATTACCTCGTCCATAACGGGCCCAGTGACTGGCTATGCTGGATGGACCCATTATGCCGCAAGTAAAGCAGCTCAATTAGGGTTTATGCGCACTGCGGCTCTTGAATTAGCACCCTATAAGATTACGGTCAATGCCGTGCTACCAGGAAATATTGCAACAGAAGGCTTAGATGGACTTGGTGAAACCTATCTACAGAAGATGGCAAAGGCGATTCCATATGGTAGTCTCGGTCGTGTGGAGGATATTGCGTATGCCGCATTGTTCCTCAGTAGTAAGGAGGCTGGTTTTATTACGGGCCAATCGATCATTATTGATGGCGGTCAAACATTACCAGAAGATGCAGAAGCATTTTAAGAGAGGGAGGGATACGAGATGAATTTAGGTGCATTAGGGATGATTGAAACAAAGGGTTTAGTGGGTTCTATTGAAGCGGCTGATGCGATGGTGAAGGCCGCAAATGTCAATATTGTTGGTAAAGTCCATGTGGGTGGCGGTATCGTTACTGTGCTTGTCCGTGGGGATGTAGGGGCTGTGAAAGCCGCAACGGATGCAGGAGCAGCAGCTGCACAACGTGTTGGAGAGCTATTATCTGTGCATGTGATTCCGCGACCACATGCAGAATTGGAAGCGATGCTAAAGGTGCAATAATGAGTGAGGTGGCTATATGAATGAGCAAGCAATCATGCAAATTGTCAATGATATCATAGCCGAATTACTACTCAAAAAACAAGCCGCTCCTACACCCAATGAAATCCCCATAGGTATCTCTGCAAGGCATATTCATTTACAACAAGCGCATATTGAGCACCTTTTTGGTAAAGGTGCAACGCTGAGTGTACAAAAAATATTAGCTCAGCCTGGTCAGTTTGCAGCACAGGAAACGCTACAGGTGGTGGGACCAAAAGGAAGCATCCAAAATGTACGTGTATTAGGTCCAGCTCGCACAGTTACACAAATTGAAATTAGTCAAACCGATGCCATTGCACTCGGAATCCAACCACCCTTACGTGAATCGGGCGCGATTGCTGGCTCAGCTAGCTGTACATTGGTAGGGCCAAAAGGAAGCTTGGTCTTACAGGAGGGAGTCATTATAGCACAGGCACATATTCATATGACACCCACTGATGCACAGTTTTTAGGGGTTCAAAACGGTCAATCCGTATCCGTAAAGGTGCAAGGGCGACGTCCCATTACCTTTGAGCAAGTGAAAATTCGTGTGGCAGCTCATTATCAATTAGAAATGCATATTGATACAGATGAAGCAAACGCAGGCTTCATCCAACAGGGCGAAACAGGTACCATTATAACAGGCAAGGTGGCAGGAGAGCCGTTCAATAACCCTGTCCGGCCTCCAATTGAAATCAACAACAAAATCATAACAGCAAGCGATTTAAGCCATTATCAAGGTAAGACAGTGGTAGTCCCAAAAGAGGCAAGATTGACGGCACTGGCAAAGGAGACCGTGACAAAATTAGGAATTGAACTTCAGTTTCACGAAAAAGGATGAGGATGCATGCGGATAGGAACGGTGGTCGGAAATATCTGGGCAACGCGTAAAGAGGAAGGGCTACAGGGATTGAAATTACTCATTATCCAACAAAAAAAACTGGATGGTCAATTGAGTGATGAACAAATTGTTGCAGCAGATCGAATAGGTGCAGGTGTCGGTGATGACGTCATTTTAACAATGGGCAGTGCAGCCGTACGAAGTTTTTCAACGACCAATATTTGTCCGATTGATGCGATTGTTGTGGGAATTATAGATGGCACAGATGAATCGTGAGGTGAGCACAGTGAAGGAAGCGATAGGGATGATCGAAACGTATGGCATGATTGGCTCTATTGAGGCGGCGGACGCCATGCTAAAAGCAGCGAATGTCCAGTTAGTGAAACAGGAGCTAGTGGACGGTGGTATCGTAACCGTGATTGTCGAGGGAGATGTTGGTGCAGTACAGGCTGCTGTAGAGGCAGGCAAAGCGGCAGCAATGCGAACGAGCAAGCTACTAAGCGCACATGTAATTCCGAGAGCCGCACATGAAGTATTCACAGCGATTATTGTTGAAAAACAGCATACAAAAGTGACGGAGACAGGAGCCAAAAAAACAAGCGCTCGCCAGAAGGCTCAACAAACAAAGCCTGTAGAGGATGAGCAGGCAGACAAGTAGTCATGCAATGTCGTTAGGAGGGTGAGGCAAATGAGCTTTAGGCGACCCAAAATCGCCATCATTGGCGCTGGACATACAGGTGCAACCGTAGCTTTAATGGTCGCACAGAAGCAGCTTGGAGATCCTGTGCTTATCGATTTACCAGACTTAGAAAATGCTGCAAAGGGGAAGGCACTCGATATTCTTCAAGCTGGACCGATAGAAAAATTTAATGTACAGGTGACGGCTACATCAAAGTATGAGGAAATAGCTCATGCTGATATTGTGGTTATCACGGCAGGTATTGCAAGAAAACCTGGAATGACACGAGAAGATTTAATTCATACAAATGCGGCAATCGTCCGCACAGTAAGTGAACAGATTAAACGTTATGCTCCAACTAGCTATATTATTGTCTTAAGTAACCCTGTCGATGCCATGACCTATGCTTGTCTGGAAGCAACAGGTTTTCCAAAAAATCGTGTCATGGGACAATCAGGTGTTTTAGATACAGCGCGCTTTAATACCTTTATTGCACAGACTCTTCAGCTCGCTGTTGAGGATGTATCAAGCTTCGTCCTGGGTGGGCATGGCGATGAAATGGTGCCACTCGTTCGTTATACGTATGTCGGGGGAATTCCACTAGAAAAATTGCTGCCACAAGCACAGATTGAGCAAATAGTGGAGCGGACCCGAAAAGGCGGAGGCGAAATTGTTTCCCTACTTGGCAATGGCAGTGCTTACTATGCCCCAGCCGCCGCCATTGTCCAAATGATCGAAGCGATTGTCAAGGATCAACGAAAAGTAATGCCCATCATTACGTATTTACAGGGCGAATATCAAGTAAACAATGCCTGCATTGGTGTCCCCGTCGTTTTAGGGGGAGATGGCATTGAAAGTGTAATTGAATTGCATTTAAACGAAGAGGAACAGCAAGCATTTAATCATTCGGTTCACCAAGTTTATCAAACATTAGCCTATATCAAATGATGCAAGCGCATGACACCATCTAATAGTGGCATGTATTAGATGGTACTGTACATAGGAGTAGAAGCACCTCACCATGTTGTGAAGGTGCTTTTTGTTGTTCAAAATTTTCTTTTAATGGAAGATCGTTTTCTGTACAATTAAAAAGGTTACTATTACTGGATAAAGGAGAACGCTATGAAACAAGCACTCATCATTATCGATATACAAGAGGCTTTCTTTCTAGATAGCCAACAAAATCTTTGGAACAGTGAAGCCATTATCAAAAATATCAATGCCTCCATTACATGGGCACGGCGCAATGAAGTACCGATAATTTTTATTCAGCATACAGAAGCAGACGATGTTGATTTTGCATTAGGTCAGCCTGGGTGGGAACTGTATCATGGACTACAAAGAGAAGCGGAAGATCAAGTGATTCAAAAAACAACATGGGACGCTTTTTATCAGACGGAGCTTGCAGCTTATTTACAAGCGCAGCACATCGACCAATTGATTTTCGCTGGCGCTCAAACAGAGTTCTGCCTTGATACGACAATCCGCAGTGCTTTTAGTCATGGCTACCAGCATAATATTTTAATAGAAGATGCCCATAGCACCTTAGATAGTAATGTACTGGCAGCACCGCAAATTATTCAACATCATGAATCTATTTGGCATAATCGTTTTGTGCGAATTCAGTCTATTGGGGGGCTTCAACATGCTGATTGACCAGAAAGAGCTTCAGATAAAAGAGCTATCCTATACAATTCGCTGTGCCCGATTCGAAGATGCCCAAGCCTTATCGGATTTGCGCTTGCAATTAGACGGTGAAACGGAAAACTTCGATCGTGAACAAGGCGAGGCATTCATTGACCGAGCAGGCTTTGAGCAGCTTATTCAAAAAGACATCGAAAGCCCCAAAAATCTGTGTTTAGTAGCGGTTGTCGGTGATCGAATCGTTGGGTTCTCAAGATGTGAGGGCTCTTCACTCAAAAGGCTTGCCCATAAAGTCACATTTGGTGTTGGTGTTAGTAAAGCGTTTTGGGGCTATGGCATAGGAAAAGCCTTGCTGCAACAATCCATTGCTTGGGCAGATGCCAATGGTGTACGGAAAATAGCACTAGAAGTGTTAGAAACCAATGAGAAAGCCATACAGCTCTATAAAAAAATGGGCTTTTTAGTGGAAGGCATTGTGAAAAATGATAAATGCCTTGCAGATGGTATGTTCTATCATACGATCATTATGGGAAGATGGCAGGAATAGCAACGTAGAAGGAATTTGAAACAGCATGACAAATTTTATGTATATCTTTTGTTTAATTGTCTGGGGTCTTAATTTTATTGCAGTCAAAATTCAAGGAACGCCAGTCAGTTTAGAACTATCTTTAACCTATCGTTTAGTGATGACAGCCTTTTTATTTTTCATCCTTGCTTGGTTCATGAAACCACAGGGTAAACCTCAAAAGCACGATGTACCTTTTATCATTGTTTTTGGCGTTTGTAATTTTGCATTCAGCTATTTAGCGCTGTATTATGCGACGATATGGAGCTCGGCTGCTATTGTCACATTAATTTTTTCATTAAAAGTCATTTTAACACCCATCGCTCTATGGATATTTCTCAAGGAGCCATTGCATCGTCGTGTTTTAATTGGCGGCATTTTAGGTGTCATCGGCGTGGGGGTGCTGATTTATCCATCTTTACATAATATGGAGTTAAAAGGAGTTTTGATTGCCTTTGTAGGGACTGTCCTGACAGCCATCGGGGATGCAAGCTCTGCCAGAAATGCCAAACATCAAATAAACCCCATTTATGCGAATGCCATTGGTTTTGCAGTGGGCAGTGCAGTCATGTGTGCCATTGTTTGGCTACAGGGACAAACAGTCGTGATACCCAAATCCTTTACCTACTTATCGGCTCTGTTGTATTTAACGATTATCGCATCTTTTCTTGCATGGTTATTTTACTTAAAACTAGTCGAACGAATTGGTGGGGCAAAAAGTGGCTATATGGTGGCGTTATTTCCCGTGATTGGCGGTATTGCTTCTGTTGTCATTGGGGAATCAACACTCAGTATTTATTTAATCTTAGGCTGTCTTTTTAGCTGCATCGGGGCTGCGATTGCCTTAGGCTTTAAAATTAAGCCTATTTTACGATGAACGAAAACCCTCTTCCCTTCATAAACTAGAGAAGAACGCTTGAAAAGGGTGAGGGGCAAAATGTCATTCGTTCCATTGAATGCGATGGGCATCAGTAGAGAAAAAGAAGAAGATCATTGGGATATTGATCGTTGGGAAAATGATGGTGGCAGAAGCTTAGAGGCGTAAGGGAGACAGAAATTTGTCTCCCTTAAAATATTTTTGAAACCTTTTGATAGATGGCTCGTATGATAAGTAGACAAGTTTTAAATTGTCAGCTATAAAAAAGGGAGAAATGATTTTTTTGAACCATTGAACAAAACGATTATTATTTATTATTTACGTGATTGTCATTGCGGATGCGTATTACACAACGCTCTATATTGAACCCAAAACACCGCCGCAACACCAAACGATCAAAGCAACAGCCATTACAGTGAACCAACTACGGTAGCAAGCCTCACAAAAAGAAGCGGACAACCCGTCGTATGAAGCCTATTTCCTTCAAGCCATTTCTTCAGAGTGTGTTCAAGGAAATGGTGATGCCAGAAAGTTTCGGAGAGGCACGAACACAAAAGCGTGTCTACTTACACTATCAACAGCTACGTTGCTGACACCCTGTACATTTACAGGGTTTTTTTAATAGGAGGAGCAAGCACATGAGCATGGCAACCTATATAGGCTTCAATTTCCCAGTTGAAATACAGGATGAGTATACAGAAAATGAAGTGGACATAAATTATTTTTTCTCAGATAAAGAGAATCGCCAAATTGTACAGGCAAAGCATTTTACAACACCCTATATATATGAAATCGAAACAAAGGGAGAGCCCATTTGGCAAATGCATAACGAAAATAAAGTGTATTCCCCACATAACTATGAAAAAGCCAAAAGAACTTTTCTCCATGTATGTGACTTCTTAAGAAGTTTCCTTCCCCAAGGAGATTATTGCGAAATCTATATTTGCTGGATAGGAGAAGAAGGGGAGGACCATGAGAAAAAATTCGAACTTCCGTTAGATCCACTTCCAGTAGATGAGGTAGAAATAGATGAGAAATGTTTGATGACATTGAAAAACTAAAGCCTTCATAAAGGAAAAACAAAACCATCAATAGAATTTTTGTGAAAGGTGAAAATGGTTTCCGTTGCAGGCTACTTGCTTTCCTGTGGGCGAGCGCCGAGCCGCTTCCTCCGCTCCCGCTCCGTGCAGGGGCTCGCCTGTCTCGCTATCCCACGGGAGTCAAGTAGCCCTCCACTCCAACCTACAAAATGTTAACTTTTTAGCAAAGGTTTTCAAATAAAGTGAAGGCGTTCATTACTCTTTATGAAGGGGTGTTGTCACGCATCACTTCTTCACATTGAAAATAAGAGTTTATCCCCTCTAAGAATACAGTTAATGGGCTATTCGATCGCTATGCTACTATGAAAAAAAGTAAAGACACTTTGCAAAAAGATTGATTGGAGTGGAGCCAGCGTCACTCCCTAGGGGATTTAGCGTCACAGAGGAGACCCTGGAGCGAACGTTAGTGAGTGAAGCGGCTCCTCGGACGCCCCCTGGAAAGGACGCTGGCGGAACGGAAATCAACCCCTCACCTTGCAAAATTGGTTTTTCTGCCGTTGACATCATCTTTTTGCAACAACAGGAAAAAGATTGAAGCGTAAGCCTCAATCTTTTTTATGTTTGCTAGGAAGCTGATAGCCATCTAAGTTCGGAATAAATTCTTGTGGGTCAATCGGTACATTTACTTCAAGCCTTTCTGGATGAACATAGCTTGTCAGCTCACCGTTTTGGTCATATGTTTCACTTTTAACGAGAATGCCAGTATCTTTATCCACCCAAAAACGAAACGCTTCTGTCGTGCCTTTTAAATTATCACTATATGTCACCTCTTTATCCATTTTCCCTGCTAATACGATTGTGTTATGACCTAATAACGCTTCATTTTGTTTTTCAATCTCCCAATCTCCCATATGTCTTAAATAACTAGCAGCTTTCTCATAAGCGAACAACGACATACTTGAACTTCCAAATGAAGGTCTTTCCCTCAATTTATTATATGAAATAGGCGGATATTGCAAGTCAATACTAAAAGCTTGCTCAGGCGTAACTATGTCTCGTTTTGGTTTCTGTTTCGATTCACTAACTGTATAAATTTTTTGACCATTAAGCGCTGTATATTTTAACCAGCTCTTTTTGTTGTTATAAAAGTACTCCTGTGTATCGTTCTTAATCCCCGTCGTGTTATCATCTAAAGCGATCAGTTTTTCATAGCCACCAATTTCGTTTTTGGTACTTACTTTATAAGTAACACCCAATGTTCTAGTGGAACCGTCTTGAAAAATTTTATGTTCTTCAAATTTTCCAGCTGCTGAGTGAAAATAATCAATTGAATTCAATAATTTACTCACGACATCCTCTTTTGTTATCTCACCATAAAATTCTTCTTGGATCGGGGGGATATAAAGATTCGTTTCCAATGTAGGTTCTTGTGAACGGTCACCCTTAGCAACTGGTTGTTCTGTCAGCTCCGTGACCATAAAATAGCTAACGCCTATAAGAAAAAGACCAATAACAGCTATAGGTAACAAATGTTTGAAAATGGATTGAAATGGGTGCTGTTTCTTATGGCCTTTTCGAAGCCTCTGTCGCACTTTTTCTTTATGTTTCTCATTAAAATGAATGTCCTTTAATGCCGTGTCATCTAACGCTTTACCTATATTTTTAAATATATCATTCATTCATCTTGCACCCTTCCATTGACTTTTTTAGCAAAAGGCGAGCCCTATGAAGACGAGACTTAATGGTTTGTAAACGCAAATCTAACAAATCAGCTATTTGGTTATAGGACAGCTCTTCATAATAATATAAAATAATGAGTTCTCGATATCGTACAGGTAGAGCAAGAATCTTCTCAGAAAGCAAACGTTTATCCTCCTGTCCAACTAATTCCAACTCAGGGGATTGACTAGTACTCTTAATTTTTGAGAAAAATTCTGTCAGAACGATATTTCGATAAGACCAGCTTTTTAATTTATCTTTACATAGATTGACAGTAATTCGATATAACCATGTTTTATAGGAAGATTCATTCCTGAAATTATCTAAATGCTCATAGCACTTTATAAACACTTCCTGCGCAATATCTTCCGAAAGCTGCTTGTGCTTCATATACGTAAAGGCTAGACGTGCTATATCATCTCCATACGCCTTCATCAACCATTCAAGCCTCTCCTCCTTACTACAATCCCTACTAACTTCTATTGATGTTCTCACATGTTCAAGCATCCTCCACACCCTTTCAATTATTAGACGGAGTTGGTGCTATTTGGTTGTAATTAATTTACTATAATAACGAAGGATTTGTAATAGAGGTAAAAGAGAGGAATGAGAGATTCTTGTGTTATTATTCAATAGTAAAGTGCCAATAAATGGTGAAAAAGGGGAGTTAGTATGAATACACAATTCGAATTTACAGTTTTTCCTCCATTGGAAACAAAACGCTTCATCCTACGAAAAGGAAGAATGAATGATGGCCAAGATATTTTAAGACTTTATTCTAATGAAAATGTAGTGAAGTATCTGCCATTACCATTGTTCGCTTCAGTGGAAGATGCTATAGATGAAATCAATTGGTATGAGAAAATTTTCAAAGAACAGACAGGCTTAAGATGGGTAATCGAAGAAATTCAGACCAACAAAGTGATTGGCACATGTGGCTATTTGAATTATGAAAAAGAGCATAATCGTATAGAAATTGGCTATGATTTAAACCCTGACTATTGGGGGAAGGGTGTGATGCAAGAGGCTTTAAGCGCGATCATCCATTTTGCCTTTACATCAATGGGGATAAATAAAATCGAGGCAAAAATAGAACCAGAAAATACAGCATCGATCAAACTATTGGAAAAATTAAATTTTTCTCAAGAAGGTCTTTTAAGGCAACATGAATTTGAAAAAGGGAAGTACGTCGATCTTGTTATTTTTTCATTATTGAAAAGTGATTATTAGGAAGTCACGCTTAGAATGAGTAGTGGCTTTTAACAGACAAAATGTTGGGAGGAGTATTTTTTGAGCAACAATCAGCTAATTCCTACAAATGAAATTAAAGAAGAGTTTGAGGCTATTTTATTAGAACATGATAGTATTGCGCATTGTGAGATTAATTTAAAAAACGGGACTATCAAAAACATACATCAATTAGACACCAGCTATGACGAGTTTGCTTTGGATACGGTGAATAATGAATTCTGTTTTAGTCTAAAAGATAAAAATAACATAAACTTTTATAGAATGAATCTTCAAACATTTAGTCAAATAAATGCTATCACATTACATTTAGACAATTATTTTTCTTCTGAAGAACTTAAGGATGAAAGCTATTATTCCAAGTTAATCTACCTTAATCATCAATATTTGTTGTATTGGATTACGAAAAGAGCAATTAACTATGGACATCCTTTTTATCAATGTATTTTTTTAGTAAACACGTCTAGGGGAGAGATAAAACGATTAAATCCTTTCCTTCCAAACGGAGATAATTTACTTAGATTAGATACGTCCAAAAACATCTATCTAAGCAATCAAAATCATTTTTTACTAGTAAAAACGGGGAGAATTAGACCCTTTGAGAAACAAGCAATGTATAAAAGAGTAGATATTGAAAATCCTTATCATGACCACCTTGAATCGATTTACTTAATGGAGGTTTCAACTTTAATTGATCAACAAAATTTTAATAATACGACATTACTATCTTTATTAAATTATTCAGGTGCTTCTGAAAACTTACGATATGAGAACAATGTTCTTTCATACGTAGTCTCTGATTTTACTAATAACACGAAAGAATTAATAAAACATGATTTGTTAGTTGGGGATGTTTCAAGATGTCAAGATGACCAATTCATACGAGATCATTTAAATTATGAACTTGAAGTAGAAACAAGCTACTATCATTATATTGTAAAATTATTCAAACAAGAAAAAACGGATTCATTTAGTCTAATTGACGATGAATTGTCGTTTAATTTAAAGCTGGATAAGATAAGCTGAGAGAATTTTAACTTGTTAAAAGCATTTGTAATGGAGGATGGATTACATAGGAGTCTTATACCTAATGGGAGCCCTTCAACAATACATAAAGGCTATGAAGATGTTAAGTAGGAGGAAGAATAAACAACTCATTAATAGAGTGACTAAATAGAGTAGATACAAGGATGAGGTTTGGCATGAATTCGGTTTCTATTGGGATTCATGCTTTTAATTTTGCTTTTCTCAAGATATTTTCTATAAAATAAAAAGATTGAAGCACATTAGCCTCAATCTTTTTATTTTCGCTTTTATTATTTGACGTTCGGATAAATCATTGTTGCTGGGTCTACATATTCATCGAACTGTTCTTCTGTTAGTAAGCCACTTGCGATGGCTGCTGCTTTTAAAGTCGTGCCTTCTTTGTGGGCCTGTTTCGCGATTTTTGCTGCGTTTTCATAGCCGATATATGGGTTTAATGCTGTTACAAGCATTAAGGAATTTTGTAAATTGTGATCAAGTACTTCTTTGTTTGGCTCAATGCCTACTGCACAATGGTCGTTAAATGATTTCATTGTATCCGCTAATAGGCGCGTTGATTGTAAGAAGTTGTAAATGATGACTGGTTTAAAGACGTTTAGTTCAAAGTTACCTTGAGAAGCGGCGAAGGCAATCGTCGCGTCATTCCCAACTACTTGTGTGACAACCATTGTCATGGCTTCACTTTGTGTAGGGTTTACTTTACCTGGCATAATCGAAGAGCCTGGCTCGTTTTCTGGAATCGTAATTTCACCGATACCTGAGCGAGGGCCACTTGCAAGCCAGCGAACATCATTGGCAATTTTCATTAAATCAGCCGCTAAAGCTTTTAATGCACCATGCGCCACAACCGCTTCATCATGACTTGTTAGAGCATGGAATTTATTTGCAGCCGATGTAAATTGTTTGCCTGTAAGCTCACTAATTTCCACAGCTACACGGTCACCAAATTCAGGGTGCGCATTGATACCCGTACCAACCGCTGTTCCGCCAATTGCAAGTTCCTTCATATAGTCAATATTTTGAATAATCATGTGTTCCGATTTTGCCAGCATGGCTGCCCAACCGCTAATTTCTTGACCTAGTGTAAGAGGTGTCGCGTCCTGTAAATGTGTACGGCCAATTTTAATAATGTCTTTGAATTGAGCTGCTTTATCTTCCAATGTTGCTTTTAATAGACGTAGTCTTGGAAGTAAATAATCTTCTACTTTTAAGACAGCCGCAATATGCAATGCTGTTGGGAATGTATCATTTGAGCTTTGTGATTTATTGACATCATCATTTGGATGAATGCAGTCAGCTTCGCCAGCATCCTTTAATAGTTGATTCGCACGGTGAGCAATGACTTCGTTCACATTCATATTGGATTGTGTACCACTACCAGTTTGCCAAACCACAAGAGGGAATTGATCGTCCCATTGACCATTTAAAATTTCATCTGAAGCCTGCACGATGGCATTTGCTTTAATATCAGAAAGTTTGCCTAGTTTGTTGTTCGCAATCGCAGCACTTTTCTTTAAGATCGTCATAGCTTGCACAAGCTCGATTGGCATTTGTTCCGTACCAATTTGGAAATTTTCTTTACTGCGCTGTGTTTGCGCGCCCCAAATTTTATTAGCGGGTACTTTAATTTCACCCATAGTGTCTTTTTCAATACGATAATCCATGTCAAAACAGCTCCTTTAGTATGTAAAGTTCTCCTCATGTACAGATAAAAACGGATACTCTTAGTCTGATGTAAGAATATCCGTTTGATACATGCTTATTCAAAAAAGAGGGGGATTCTGAATTAAGCAATTTGGAGAAAAGAAATAATCTATTGATAATGATAATTGTTATCAATTAAAAAGTCAACGGTTTTGCTTGAAGAAATTTAATGGTGAGAATATTTCGCAATCCGTGCTTATTTTATTCCCGAAATTTAATGGAATAAACCTGTTTTAGTCGACTATCTCTTTTTCTTCCCAAGCTCTTTAAGAGGCTGCTTTTTAGGGATTTTTTCGAACAATATCTTCACATGAAAATTGTTGTCATCCACTTGAAGTACCTCCAACACCTTTGCCTTGCGCCCTTTAATGCGAATATCCTCTTCCACAGCAGGCAGTTTGACGAGCAATTGACTTAAAACGGACGTCTTGTTTTCATAATAATGAGTCACAAACATCACGATTCTCCTTCTAACTTTTGATTGTTACTCAATTTATGAGCGGAGGATAATAGTTAGAACTTTGAAGGTGGTGATCAAAGAATGAGTGGAACCGCTCGAAAAGATGTTAGTGGTGATCATCAATGGAGGGAACCCGCTCAAAAAGTTGCTGAAAGTGATCATAAAGAGAGGGAACCCGCTCAGAAAGTTGCTGAAAGTGATCATAAAGAGAGGGAACCCGCTCAGAAAGTAGCTCAAAGTGATCATAAAACGAGGAAAACCGCTCACAAAGGAACGCGAGGTGATCATAAAGCGATGCCCCCGCTCACAAAGGAACGTGAGGTGATCATCAAACGATGCTCCCCGCTCAAAAAGGAACACCAAGTGATCATAAAGCGATGCACTCCGCTCAGAAAGGAACGCCAGGTGATCATAAAGTGAAGCCCCCGCTCAAAAAGGAACGCAAGGTGATCATAAACTAAGAGAGCCAGGCACAGAGGAAAACTAGTAATTAATTTCTTATAGAAGTTTATAACTTAGTGAGGGAAAAAGAGGAGTAGAATACCATACAATGCTTAATAATCATATTGTAGGTGAATGGAATAGATTTAATAAATGAAAATAATATTTCGAAAGTAAATTACTTTTCCTATTGGTTAATTATGTTAATATCACGTTAGATTAATATGACTAGATAGTAAAGAAAAGGAGGCTAGAAAGAAGGATGGCAAATAATATCATCGAACAAGTAAAACGGGGATTGGAAGGTTTTGCTATTGGGGGTTATCATACTAGCGGAAATTTTAGTAAGTATCGAGAGGAATACTATAAATATTTTGGAGATCCAGATTATGAAACAAGAAAATACGCTATCGCTGCATTTACTTGTATGCTGGGTACCTGGGAAACAGGTTCTCTTCAGGTATTTCAGCCAATACAGGAGTGGGAGGAAAATAAAAAATGGAGCTCGAATCCATTAGACCAGAAGCGATTTTATCGTTTTAAAGATTATCTTTCTGCACTGTTAGCACATCATGAGCAGATAGAGAAAGAATTCCCCTATATGTTTGAAGATATTGTTTTATTTTTAATAAAGATTGAACTGAATCAAGGGATCAGTTATGAGGAATGGTTTCCTGAACATAACCCGAATTTGTTTAAGCGATTAAGGGAGGAAATTTTAATCCCTAAACAACATTTGATAGATAAAAGAAGTCATCGGAAATTCTTATTAAAAGAAATAGGTATTGAGCCTTTTTTTGAATCGGATCAATTTAGGTAGTTAAAGTGATCTAAAGGTGAATGGATTTGCCCAGAAACGAACTCTAGGTGATCCTAAAGTGAGGAACCCCGCTCAGCAAGGGATGTAAGGTGATCATAAAGAGAGGGAAACCGCTCAGAAAGGAAGTCAAGGTGATCATAAAGAGAGGCCACCCGCTCAAAAAGGAACGCAAAGTGATCATAAAACGAGGAAAACCGCTCAAAAAGGAACGCAAGGTGATCATAAAACGAGATAACCCGCTCAGAAAGGAACACCAAGTGATCATAAAGCGGTGCACCTCGCTCAGAAAGGGATGCCAGGTGATCATCAAACGATGCACCCCGCTCAAAAAGGAACACCAAGTGATCATAAAGCGAGGCATCCCGCTCTTATTCAAGATGATCCAGCAGCAAATCACTGGAAATAATAGAAAATACCGCTCAGAATGGCAGGGAAATCGCGTTTACTCATTCGGAAGGAATTCTCCAGAATGAGGTTTGCCTCCGTTTGTTTTATAAGAAAATCAAAAATATGACATGATTTTACGTGTGGGAATTGCAACTTTCGACATGTTTTTTATTTATTTCTCGGGAAATATCTCATAGCAATTTGTGAAAATGGTAGGGACTTCGTCAGCTAGTTTAGGCAATTTATGTGGTGGTTGGCTCGGATGGATACATAATAAAGTGTAATTTCAATCAAACAGGTGGGTGGATTACGTTTCAGCTAGGGGGATGTTCGCTATAATAAGAGTAAGGAGGAAATGCGATGTATTTAAAATCATGTAAGGTGTTACAGGATACAATTCCGAATAAGCAGGTGTATCCTTTTAATATTCCAAGCTTGCAGGATTTGCATGAGCTGGAGTTCCCGACGAATGTGACGTTCTTTGTTGGGGAGAATGGTTCGGGAAAATCAACATTACTGGAGGCGATTGCGGATCGCTGCGATTTCAATACGGCGGGTGGTGGTCGTCAAAATTTATATGAAGTACATAAGGCGGAATCTTCGTTGGGGGAATATATTCGTTTGTCGTGGCTACCGAAAATATCGAATGGTTTTTTTCTTCGATCGGAAACATTTTATCAATTTGCCAGTCATATTGATTTGTTAGATCGCCATCCAAACAAATATGCTGCTTTTGGAGGAAAATCTCTGCACCATCAATCCCATGGTGAATCCTTTCTGGCGTTATTTATGAATCGCTTTAAGGGTAAAGCCATTTATTTATTGGATGAGCCTGAGGCGGCATTGTCTCCAACGAGGCAGCTGAGCTTGCTGAAAATTATCAAGGACCTAGAGCATGAGGCACAATTTATTATTGCCACACACTCACCCATTTTGCTTGGCTATCCGAATGCAACAATTTATAGTTTTGATCAAGGAGAAATTGAATCCATTCGCTATGAGGATACGATTCATTACATCGTTACAAAACGTTTTTTAGATGCGCCACAGACCATAATAAGAGAGTTATTTGATGAGGAGAGGGAATCATGAATCAACGAAAAGGCTTAATCATGCGAGAAATTCGATTAGATGAAATGGCACAGTCCATTGATTTACTGAATTATGTCTTTCAAATGTCAATGTCCATTCACAAGGATCGTCGTTTTGTGAATGCTAAGAGCAGGCAATTTAATGAAGGGCATGCCATCGGGTGGTTTGATGGTTCACAGCTTGTATCGCAAATTTTAAGTTTGCCTTTTGAGGTTAATGTACATGGCAAAATTTATGAAATGGGTGGCATCACAGCAGTTGGGACATACCCTGAGTATTCGGGACATGGCTTAATGGAGAGCTTGATCATTGAAAGCCTGCAAAGTATGCGAAATGAAGGACAGTTTATATCCTATTTATTTCCATATTCTATTCCTTATTACCGCAAAAAGGGATGGGAAATTATGAGTGACATTGTGGAGTTTCAAGTGAAGGATACACAGCTGCCTCATTATGCTGGGCTAAACGGGAAAATTCGTCGTGTTGATCCGAAACATGAGGACGTTGTGGAAATCTACGCACGCTATGCACAAAAAACGCATGGGGTAATGGTGCGCAATAGTATTGCCTGGAACGAGAAATTTCAGGAGGATTTCTGGGAAGAGAAATTCATTGATAGTGATGTCAATCTTCAGGCGGCGGTCTATTATGATGAAGAGGATGTGGCACAGGGCTACATGTTCTATCGCATTATGGAGGAAAATTATTACATTGATGAAATCGTATATTTGCAGGAGGAGGCTCGTAAAGGTTTATGGAATTTCGTCTCGGCTCACAGCTCGATGGTTTATAATGTCTACGGGAAAACAACGGGCAATGAAGCGGTAGCCTTTCTATTAGAGGACAGTGAGATCATTCAAAAGGTATCGCCTTATTTCATGGCAAGAATTGTCGATGTCAAAGAATTTTTACTGCGCTATCCATTTATCGGCCAGGGTTTCGAGCTTCAGCTAGCTGTCATTGATCGTACTGTGGCGTGGAATAATGGTACCTACATCATCAAAATGAAAGATGGAAACCTTTCCGTGCAAAAGGTGAGTGAGACGTTGAATGCGAATGCTGTGCATTTAACGGTGCAAACATTGGCTACTATGCTGTTAGGCTATAAACGTCCAACCTATTTAGAAAGAATTGAACGATTACAGGGACGTGCAGAGGAAATTGCATTGCTGGAGGCGGTTTTACCAGTAGGTATCCCAACATTTATTGATTATTTTTGAGCGAGGGGGAGAGCCATAACGTTGACGGTTATGGCTGCCACGCCTCTTTTAACAGCTCGATGCCTCGCTTGATTTCTTCCATCGTTAATTTGCTAAAGCCTAATTGCAGCATAGGTTCATCTCTTGTTTGATGGATAAAAAACGGGCTTGTCGGATAAACCTTCACACCGTAAGACGCCGCTCGTTGAATGAGCTGCTGCTCTGAAAGTAGAGACTTCATCTTCACTAATACATACAGTCCTGATTGCTCGCCCAACACAGAAATTTGCTGACCAAATTGGCGTTGTAGCTCCTGCACAAGGTGCTGCATTTTTTGTTTATACGTCAAACGCATTCGTTTAATATGGCGTGTCCATTCCCCTTGAGCCATAAATTGGGCCATTGTGCGTTGATGGAGGGACGAAGCATTTTGTTCAAATTGAGCAAATCGCTCTTTAAATGGCTGAACCAGTGCATTGGGTAGCACCATATAGCTCAAACGTACACCTGGTAAAAACGATTTGGAGAAGGTGCCAAGATAGATTACTCGTGAAGGGTCGATGGAGGCAAGGGCAGGAAATGGCTGTTGCGCATAGCGAAATTCTCCATCATAATCATCCTCCAGAATATACCCACCGACTTGTTGAGCCCATTGTATTAAAGTTTGTCGTTGCTGAATGGTCATGGACACACCGTATGGGAAATGATGTGATGGGGTGACATACAACAAGCGAGATTGACAGTGTTGGAGTACATCAAGTTGTGCTCCTGTTTCTATTACGGGCAATGCCTCTATTTCGAAATGGTGTAACTGGAAGGATTCACGTGCACCGTTATAACCAGGGTCTTCCAAAAGAATGCTTGGGAAATGGTCTTTTAATAAAAAGCCAAGATACAGTAGCATTTGCTGTGTGCTACTGCCAATGATGATATTTTCGCTCGTTGTACAAACCCCTCTTGCTTGCAATAAATACGGCACAAGCTGCTCCTTTAGCATTGATTCTCCAAACAGTTCTCCGTATTCGTAACAGGTGGATTCCTGTAATACTTGATTGGCGATTTGGCGCCATGCTTTCATAGGAAAATGCTGCTGATCCACAGCCCCTGCGCGAAAATCGACGAGGTATGATGTAGCGTTACTTTTTGACTCTGACATAAGAGGCTGTTCCTGCTCCTGTAGGAAAACCTGCTCCAGTGCATTAACGAAATAGCCTTTTCGACCTTCACCGCGTATGTATCCTTCTGCCACAAGCTGTTCATAGGCAGTTAATGTAGTATTACGACTGACCTGTAAAGTTTCTGCTAGTTTTCGAATGGAGGGCAGGGAATCATCCGTTTGCAGTGTACCTTGCGTAATCAGTACTTTAATTTGCTGGTACACTTGCTTATATTTTGCCTCTTTTTCTGTTAATAGAAAGATAAAATCGTCCATAGGGCACCACCTTGACATGTTAAAATGTTTGAAACTGTTTCTTTTGAAATGTCAGATTACTTACTATCATCATACTAGAAGGACAATAAAAAAGAAATGGAGAGTCATAGCATGAAAATATCTACAGTGACACAGGCAACGATAGGGGAAGTAGTCCCATTATTTAATGCCTATCGTGAATTTTATGGTCAACCGTCTGATATACAGCAAGCTGAACAGTTTATACGGGAGCGAGTGGAGAGAGCAGAGTCTATTATTTTCCTCGCGTATCTGGAGGAGGAGCCAGTCGGATTTGCACAGCTGTTTCCAGTCTTTTCATCCGTAGCTATGAAAAGAGCATTTCTCTTAAATGATTTATTTGTGGCGAAACAAGCCAGAAAACAAGGCGTGGCACAGGCTTTAATGGAACAATGCTACACCTATTGTCAACAGGAGGAGGCTCGTTACATGTTGCTCGAAACCGCCACCGATAATGTCCAAGCACAGAAACTCTATGAAAAAATGGGCATGACGATTGATGAAAAGGTTTATTATTATAGTATTTATTGGTGAATTTTTTCTATGTGGTGGGTGGGGAGCTACTGATAAAGTGTCTGAGGTGCTTACATTCGAGGGGTAACCGCTCCTAAATGAGTAGAGAGTGATCCATCTGAAGGGGTAACCGCTCGTAAATGAGTAGAAAGTGATCCATCTGAGGAGGAGCCCGCTCCTAAATGAGTAGAAAGTGATCCATCTGAAGGGGTAACCGCTCGTAAATGAGTAGAAAGTGATCCATCTGAGGAAGAGCCCGCTCCTAAATGAGGAGAAAGCGCTCCAACTGAGGAGGAGCCCGCTCAAAAATGAGGAGAAAGTGATCCAACTGAAGGAGACCCTGCTCATAAATGAGATGAAAGCGCTCCACCAAGTGAAGACCCCGCTCCAAAATGAAATCAAAGTGCTCCAACTGGAGAAGAATCCGCTCATAAAAAGGGTAAAAGCGCTCCAACTGAAGGAGTCTCCGCTCATAAGCTAGGCAAAAGCGCTCCATCTGAGGAAGAGCCCGCTCCTAAATGAGGAGAAAGCGCTCCAACTGAGGAGGAGCCCGCTCAAAAATGAGGAGAAAGTGATCCAACTGAAGGAGACCCTGCTCATAAATGAGATGAAAGCGCTCCACCAAGTGAAGAACCCGCTCCAAAATGAAACCAAAGTGCTCCAACTGGAGAAGAATCCGCTCATAAAAAGGGTAAAAGCGCTCAAACTAAAGGAGTCTCCGCTCATAAGCTAGGCAAAAGCGCTCCAACTGAGGGAGACGCCGCTCCTAAATGAGGCAAAAGTGCTCAAACAGAAGGAAACCCCGCTCATAAAAGGAACGAAAGCGCTCAAACCAAGTTGAATTCGCTCCACCAAGTGTAGAACCCGATCAATTAACCCTTCAAAAATAAACACTAGCCCCCGCCATTGTCACTATAAATGGTGGGGGCTTTGTGTTTAGGCGTGGCTCATCCATCCTGCGAAGAGGCCTGAGGAGAAAAAGCGGGTAATGTTTTGGAAGCCAGCTTCACTTAAAAGCTGTTGGATTTCTTGATCAGATAAGAAAGAAATATTCATGATGACTTTGCCCATGTTTTCTACCTTTTCTTTTGTGTAGCCAGCATCTAAAAAGTAGCTTTGCCATATACTGATGCGATCTTGTAGCTCGTCACTTTCTCGTTCTCCGTAGGCACAGGCGAGGACAAAAGGCTTTCCGGGTTTTAATTGCTTGCGAATGTTTTGTAGTAGACGGCGTTTCTCCTGTCGATCTTCAATAAAATGAAGAACGAGGATACAGCTTGCCGCATCGAATTTCGGTGTCGTTTGTGGCAAATGCTCAATCGTTCCTTGTAGTAACTGAACACGACTTTCAATACCGAGTTGTACGGCTTTATGTTGAGCGATTTGGAGCATTTCCACAGCAGGATCAACCCCGGTGAACGTCCATTTAGGGTTTGTTGGTCCCCATGCAGAAAGTTCATTGCCCCCGCCCGCTCCTACTACAAGTAAGGATGCTTCTTGTTCCCCTAAATGCATACGGAAATAGGCTTGTGTCATGGTAAATAATGTGTCATAGGCAGGCACGGAAATCCGCGTGCTTTGCTCATAAGTTCGTGCCTTTTCTAATAAATGTGTAGATAATGTCCCCATTGTGATAGCCTCCAGTGTTTTATCGTCTCTATTACAGACCTTTAATGTCTGTAATAGAGTATAAATGAAAATAACTGAAAAGACAAAGAAGAAGGCTGTAGCCAGCGCATTTCGTTGTAAAGCATTAAAAAATTAATAATAAAGATAAATAATTTAACGATTATCATTAAATAACTGTTGAAAAAAATGGTGCTTTCTTCTATGCTTGTAGTAAACAGGAGGGGAAATAGAATGATGAATAGTTTAATCAGTGCCGTTTTGCAAGTGATATTATTTTCAGTGATTCCGTTTATTTGGTGGCTTTGCACAGCGAGAAAAAAACAGCCCTTTTTAACGTGGATAGGCTTGCAAAAGCCCATTATTGTGCATAAGGGAAGGTATGCCATGTTCTTTGTACTTTCCATTGTTGTGCTTGTAGTACCGAGCTTTGCGCTAATCTTTTTCTATATTGATCGCTCCTTACTAGCGGCGAATCAATTTGCGGGCCTTGGTGTGGCAGCGATCATTCCAGCACTTTTCTACGCCATTATTCAAACAGGTTTAGCAGAGGAACTATTGTTTCGCGGCTTTTTATTGAAGAGGTTGGCGAAATTTTTTGGCTTTCAAGTAGGTAATCTCGTGCAAAGTATTGTTTTTGGCTGTGTTCATGGGGCCATGCTATGGTCGCTGCTTTCGCTTCACGTGATCTTGTTAGTCGTGCTTACTACAGCGCTTGCTGGCTATTTGATGGGGTGGATGAATGAACGAGTTGCAGGGGGTTCCATTGTCACTAGCTGGTGTATCCATAGTATTGTGAATTTCATAGCAGCGTGCATGTATATGTTTCAATTTTGACTTATTTGCATTTCTTTGCTGTCACTTGCATAATAGGGCAGAGAAGATTTTTTCGTGAAGGGACGTGCAAGCATGACAGAGTGGCCTAAGGGAGTAGCAAAACCAGCAATTCGCGCATTACATGCAGTGGGCTATACAGAATTGAAGCAGCTAGAAAAAGTGGAGCTTTCTACATTAGCTCATCTTCATGGAATGGGGCCAAAAGCTTTAGCAGCGATTGAGGCGGCACTGAAGGAAAGTAGGGAACCTCGTGAATAAGCTGACATTATTTTTACTGGCAATGGTTGTCTATTATATCCTCGTTGTAGTCGTTATTAGCAAGCTGTTTATTATTCCCATTATGAAAGTGATGGCGCTGATCTTTTTTATAGGGGCAGGTTATATTTTTTCTCGTAAAATGCGTAGAAAATTACAGTAGGAGGTAATATGAAAATTGTTAAATTAACATTCTTTTATTTAGCTATTATTTTATTGGCACTGACGCTGTCCTTAGCGGGTGTTCGTCTATCCATTTCACTCGGGATATTTGCATTGATTGCGATTGGGATGATTTATCGCCATATACATATTTTATATCGCACAAACAATATGGAGCAGGTGGATCAATGGGTGAAAAATCATCGAAAAGAGCCTATATTTGCTGCTCTCTATGCATCAGCTTACGGGACAAAAGAGGAACAGATTCAGGCAATCGATGTCATCATTCATCACTACAAGCAACCAGCTATCAAGTACAATTATCTCTTTATTAAGGCGATTATGGAGGAGAATCTTGGTGCTGCTAAAGTAGCTGCAAGACAAATTGAAAAGGAGCCTTTAACTAGCTATGCACGATGCTATATTGCTGCGCTTGAAGGTCGATCCGCCGATATGAGAAGTGATAAACTAACACAGCCGTGGATGCAACCTGCAATCGAAGCGGTCCATGCCTGTACAATAAAGGATCAAGCAAAGTTCCGCCAATTCGCAGATGCCAGCATCCAACAAGCACGTGGCATACAGAAGTACGGTTTAATACATAATTTTAAGCAAATGGAAGATGAATTGGTAAAGGTATAATCGAAGGGCTACTTGATAACAGTATCAGGTAGCCTGATTTTGTGTCAGAAACCATAAATTATAAATTAATTCGATGAGGTGAAAATGTTTGTCTAAAATGGATCATATGATGCAGATTTTATGGATGTTGAATTCAGGTAGGAAAATTACTGCGAAAGAAATTGCTGAAAAATTAGAGATTAATATCAGATCCGTTTACCGCTATATTAACTCCCTTTCTGCCAGTGGTGTCCCAATTATAGCTGAAACCGGTCATCATGGAGGATATACCCTGTTGAATAATTTTATTAAAAGTCCTCTTATTTTTGATGTTGACGAGAAAGCGGCATTACTTCATGCTTCTATTTTTGCAAAAGAAGCTGGTTATTTTTTAGATGAGGCATTAAACAGTGCAACAGCAAAGCTTACAATGTATTCAAATCAAGAGCAAGAAAAAATGATTCAACAGCATTTACAAGGTTTCGAGATAATCGGACCTGTTGAATCCTCATTGGAGCCACTATTAAAAAAATTAGAAGAGAGTATAGTAAAGGAAACATCTATAGAAATGGAATACCATACTAATAATGAAGAGCAAGCTAAGTCTAGGGTGATTAATCCATATGGTTTGGTTTATTGGAATCAAAACTGGTATGTCGTTGCATTTTGTCATGTAAGAAATGAAATCCGTACTTTTAAAGTAGGCCGAATTAGCAGTCTGCATCAAACAGTCATTCCCTTCCAACGACCACAATCTTTCTCTGCCAGTGATTTTTTTATGAAAAGCCTTTTTCCCCAAGTCGAAGATAAACAGAACCTTGTGCCCTTCATCATTTGTGGAAAGACAAGTGCTGTGGATGCGATCAGTCAGGATTGGTTTTTAAAGTATCACCTCAAAGAACGCACCAATAAGAACGCAATATTTTTATTAGATGAAGAAGCATTACATACATATGTACCTTATTTACTTTTTCCCTATGGAAAAGCAATCCAAGTAGTAGAACCCATAAGTCTAAAGCAAAAAATAATTGATGTTCTATATGAGCTCATACATTTTTATGAAAATGAAAACTTTACTGACGGAGAATGTCAGTAAAGTTTTTTTATACTAAGGATAGTTTCATTTAAAGGAGTGTTTATTATGCAGACAAGAAAAGTATATCTTTATGTATTTGATACGATGGCAGATTGGGAGATAGGGTATTTAATGGCCGAATTAAATACAGGTAGATATTTTAAAAAGGGGTTAGAGCCTTTAGAGGTGATGACTGTAGGGATTGATAGAAGTCCTGTTACGACAATGGGCGGCATCACCATACTTCCGACGATGGCCGTTGCTGAATGTCACTTGAATAGCATGGATGTCTTGATTCTTCCTGGAGGCAACACATGGCTAGAGTCTATTCATGAGCCTGTATTGAATAAAGTCTCAAAAGCGTTGAACGAAAATGTTTTCGTAGCTGCAATTTGTGGTGCAACGTTTGGTCTCGCAAAGGTTGGTTTGCTTGATACAAGACAACATACGAGCAACGATCTCGAATACTTGAAGATGCTTTGTCCACATTATATTGGGGATGAACATTTTAAACAGAAGCCAGCCGTAACTGAAAGGAATTTAGTAACGGCATCAGGCATTGCACCGTTGGGATTTGCCTACCATGTTTTGAGGCTACTCGATGTTTTTACACCAGAAACATTACATGCTTGGTATAAGCTTTATGAGACGCAGGAGAAAAAATATTTTTATGAATTAATGACATCTATTGAATAATAATTAGTCTAAGAAGAGCATGTTCATTGTTAAAACATGCTCTCTTTTTTTACATTAACTTTTTTTAGCCAACAAAATGCCTCGCACAATCCCCATCATGAAGATGCCACATAACAGCAACAGAAATAGGTAAGCCTGCCATTGCTGTAAAATACGTTCACGTCCTAGAGCTACCGTAAGATCATTGAACAGGGAGTAGGTGAAATACAATAGAATACTATTTTTGATGAGACAAAAGGTAAGGATGCCATTTTGTCGTTGTCTATGGGACAGTGGGGCTTTATTTTTGCGCATCACAGGATAAGCGGCTTTTATCTCTAAATAGTGTAAAAGTAAAAAGAGCATGAGTGCGACAAAGGGTAAATAAAAAATAGCGATTTTTGGTCCGAACTGGGCTTGGTCACTCGTGAAGCTTTGTAAGACAGGAATCGTGGCAGGGAGCTTGCCATATTGAATGAGTGTTGCTGTAATACCAGCTAGAAAAATAGTAGACACGATAACAGTTAGCTGGTGACAAAAGCGTGGTGTGGGTGTTTTTTGTTGTATATGCATCCTTGCTCCTCATTTCCATCATCATTGATAATAACAATCTGTTATACTGTATCATAGAATGATTGCTTTTTGTGTTAGAGAAAGAAGGATATTATGGAATACTTGTTGTTTTTACTAATTGGCATCATAGGGAATGTCATTGGCACGTTAGTTGGGGGCGGTGGTTTAATTACCTTGCCAACGATGATGCTTATGGGTGTACCCGTCCATTCGGCTATTGGCGCGAATAAAGTGTCCAATATGGTAAGTGCTTTTTCAAGCTTTTATACGATTTATCAACGTAAGGAATTAGCCTGGACCGAAATGCGTTCGGTGTTACTTGTCTCTTTGATTGGTGGTACATTGGGGGGACTTTTCGCTTCATTCATGAGCAGTCAAACATTGACGTTCATTGCGATTATTTTACTTGGCTTTGCGCTTGTCATGTCCTTTATGGGTGGGGCTGATTTTGGCGACAAGGAACGCTTTACGATGAATCGAAAAAACGGTCCTATCCTTCTTGGGGTAGGCTTTTATGACGGCATGTTTGGCCCTGGCAGTAGTACATTGGCGCTTTATACATATGCACATGAGAAGATTTCCTATATTAAAGCAGTTGGGCTATCACGGGTAGGGGTATTTGCAATGTGCTCAGGAGCAGCGATTACCTATATTGCTACAGGGAAAATCGAATGGCCATTAACGCTTATTTTAATGATTGGCTCGACGATTGGTGCACAAATTGGGCTCGTGCTCGCGAGAAAAGTGAAAGCAAATCAGGTAAAGCTTTTACTGCGTATTGTAACGATTGTGCTGATCATACAGCTTGTTTATGATTTCATCCATCAGCTTTAGGAGGTGATTGTCCTGTTTGAAATTTCACCCTATCCAACCTTTTCGTGGTCGCTCTCGCGTCATAAAACATTGACAAGCTGCGCCCGCAAATATGGCTTTGAATATTACTTTTCACATAACGGATGGCTCAGCTACAATGTGGAGCCCTATCATCAACAGGTGTATCGCTTAAAAAAGCTACAATCAATGCCTATTTTATTTGGGCAAATTGTCCATCGATACATTGAGCAGGCCATTAATGATTATCTACAAACAGGTAAAGCTCCTACTGTAGAGGAGTTGATTCAATTGGCACGCGGGCAGCTTAATGCAGCCTTTATCGACTCCACTCGTCGTCTTGAATTTTGGAGACAAAAACCGAATAAATACTATATGATGCAGGAAATTTATTATCAAGGCACACTTTCTCCTGAGCTTGTGCAAGACTATAAAGAACGTTTACGACTTGTTTTTAGCCATTTTTTGATGAGCGAAACATTCCAGCAAATCACCTCACAAAAAGGCTCTCTCCGTATAGGGGAACCAGAGCAATTCCGCTCCATGAAAGTGGATGATGTCCAGGTATTCGTTGTTATGGACTTTCATTATTATGATGAACTGAGGGATAAATGGGTTATTGTTGACTGGAAAACGGGCGGGGAGTCTGATGATGACCGTCAGCAATTAGCGCTCTACGCTTACTATGTTCAGCAGAAATACCGTGTGTCTCTGGCGCAAATCGAGGTATATAATGAATATTTATTAACAGGAAAACGCAAGAAATATAGTTTTACTGACTTCGATATGGAGAATATTTTGTATACATTTCAGCGCAGTGTTTTAGAAATGAAAAAGTATCAGGCAGATATTTTCTCCAACGAGCCCGTAGACATCGAGGACTTTGAACAAACACAGGAAAAATGGCATTGTCGAGGCTGTAATTTTAGGGAGTTATGCGCGCCAATGTGAGTGAGAAAAAGAAGCGATTGCTAAAATAGCCACTCGCTTCTTTTTAAGTGATTTTAGATAAATGAGCTTTGTGCTTTTTTAATAAAATAAAGAAAAATTAATTGCACAAGCGCAACTATTAGAAACATGAGGCCCAAAATAACGAATGAGATCAATTTACTTTCAGGTGTTTGTGCAATCCCAGCACCATCAACATTCATTGCCCCAATAAATACGGCAATGCCAGAAAAGATCAATAACCATACAATATTTACAGCCCACCAAATTATTTTCATACCCAACATAAACATCCTCTTTCTTCTTGTAGTTCCCTCTTATTGCTTTATTATATCAATTTACCTTAATTTTGGAAATTTTCTACAGCCTTCAGACGGATTGACGATAAAATTGATGTTTTTCACAGGCTTCATTCCTTCTTCAGGGGATATATGGTAAATTTGGTATGTACATATTTTTGTATGTCACCTAGCCATTTTCTAGAAAGGAGGCAGCATATGGTTAACAATAAAAAGGCGTTTATCGGGTCAATCGTTATTTTGGGTATATGTATGTGTCTATTTTTTCCGTATCCCTACAATGAAGCGATGATTGCACATACTACATTCATGTCAATTCCCATCGAAACACAGGATGGATACGTGTTACTTGGCATTTTTTGCTCGATTTTATTTATAATCGCCATGATTATACTACTTAGGAGCATAAACAAATATCTTTTTCGAACATTTGTCATCGTAGTATTACTCTATTCATTTTTACCCCATTTGCTCATTATGGCATATCAAGAAACCTTTGCTAGTGGCATTATGGCCATTTCATATAAAGGAGACGGTAACTGTCATTTTGATATGGTGGGAAAAGACTTAATGAATGGGGAATGCACCCTTGTATTACATAATCGAAGCAATGAAGCAGTGTCCTTTGATTTACAATTTATCGATACGAATTTTTTTAAAGATGATGAGCGTATGACTTCGCTTATGAATATTGCAGGGCCATATCATGTGACAATCGAGGCCAATCGTGAAAAATCTATTCATCTAAAGGAATTACTCGATGTAACAAATGTCCCTAATCATATATATAGTGGGGGCTCCTCCAAGGTACATGTTCAATTAAGGGACGGAGACAATGAAAGAACCTTATAGATAGGCGATGAGGGGAAAACATTTTGCGTCTCCTACATCGTTTCAATTTTGGATTTGCTTTTATGGGAGACTAGTATTAAATTATAATAAGCTATGAATTGATTTTGAGAGAGGAGGCAAAAAGTCATGGAAACGATTTTCAGAAGAACGGCCATTGAGGTAAAGACATTTTTACAATTAGATGATTTATGCTCAAAGGGACCAGTCTGTGGTTTTTTAAGAAAACAGCATATTGAGATTAGTAACCGGAAGCTTTTTGCCTTTGTCAGTCATGTGTGAAAAATGACTTTTTAACGATACAAAGTAATTTCTAGACGCCGGTTTTATGGCGTCTTTTTTGTTGTGATTCAACTGAGAGAGGGTGAGCTAATTGCTAAAAAAACTAAGGCAATTAAGGAATGTTGCAGTGTTCCTAGCGCTTCTAATTTAGAAAAAACAATTAGAAGCGAGGAATTATACGATGAAAAAACAACCAATTTTTACTTCATCATTTCTTTTTCTATTTATAAGTAATTTTTTTATTTTTATAGGATTTGAAATGCTACTGCCTATTTTACCAGCCTATTTATTAAGCATAAACGCCAATCCAATGCAAGTAGGCTTGGTGACGACGGTATTTACACTAGGCGCCATTACGATAAGACCTTTTATAGGATACTATTTAATTGATCATAAGCGAAAAAAACTAGCCATTGTTGCAAGTATCATGTTACTAATCATTACAATGCTGTATCCATTGCTTAATACGATTTGGATTTTCCTGTTGTTGCGACTTTTCCATGGAACGGCGTGGGGGGTATCGACGACAGCCAATAGTACAATGGCTGTAGATAGCATTCCTAAAGCGCGATTAGGAGAGGGAATGGGCTATTTCTCGGTGTCAACAACAGTCGGAGCGATTGTTGCACCAAGTCTCGGGATCCTTATTTATAGTTCCTTTTCTTTTCATACTTTGATTTGGTCATCTGCCTTACTCAGTTTATTTGCGATCCTAATGCTTTCATTAGTGCATTCAACGGCACCTACTCAAAATGACAAGCAGCCATTTCGATTTATGGAAGCGTTATTTGAAAAAGAGGTAAGGTTTCAGGCATTATTGACAGTCGTGACGACGCTTGGTTTTGGCGCCATCATTACATTCTTAGTTCTTTTTGGTGAACAAAAGGGATTAGCACATATTTTTCTATTCTTTCTGATCAATGCAATTGTTTCCACTTTAATACGTCCATTTACAGGGAAATGGTTTGATCAGCATGGACCGTGGTCGATCATCATTGTGTCAGCCATCTTCGGTTTCCTATCATTAATCATGTTGTCCTATACGACAAATAATCTCACACTAATTATCGCAGCGATTTTATTCGGTGCAGGCTATGGCACCGTAATGCCGTGCTTACAAACTTGGGCTGTTCAAAAAGTAAGCGAAGCCAAAAGTGGTGCAGCCAATGCCACTTTCCTTTCCAGTTTTGACGTTGGGGTCGGTTTGAGCGCATTCATCTTAGGGATGTTAGCTGAATGGATGAGTATAGAAATGATTTTCCGACTTGTTAGCCTAAGCTTTCTTCTTGTCGCCCTGTTAGTTTACCGAGATTATATTGTTAATAAGAAAACAAACCATTAATCCAGTAAGAAGGACCAGTCTCTGTTAATTGCCCTTTAAAGAAGGACCTTAATTTTACACGTCTTATTTAAAGGGGATTTTTATATGAACAACATCATTAGACTTCTTCACTCAGTACAACCAAAAAAATACCATCAATAGCACTTAGATAGGATTGCGTGATAACAAATAGTTGGAAAATTCAATCCAAATTATTTAGGTTTGAGGTATGATAGGGAGTAGGCAAGCTTTGGAGGATTTTAAATGGGAAATGAACAATTATTAAAGCATGTTAGAACCTTATTGGAGATGTATGAAGAAGGAGATCTTGGTGGGGAAGTAATGCCTGAAGATGCATTAAAGGGTGTTGTAGAAGATGCAGATTTACTTCATGTGCTAACGCTAGCAATGGCTTTGAATTATCAACGAAATTCTTATGCGTTGTGGGAATCTGTTGTCAAGGCTTATCAAGATGAAAAAACAGCATGGATTTTTCAGCCTGAAATCGTCTCAAATTGTGATATTCATGATTTACGCGAGGCATTATTGCTTCATCGTGTTGCTTTACAACCTAATCGACATCCTGAGATTTGGCAACGAGTAGCGAAAGGTATTGTAAATTCCTCTGCAAATGGAGATGTACAGGGGCTGATAGCATCTACTCACTTTGATATTGCTATCTTAAAAGAGCTGATGCAACATACTCGCAAAGCGGAATTCCCCTATTTATCTGGACCTAAAATTTTCAATTACTGGCTATATGTTTTGGAGAGCTACGCATCTATTAAGTGGCGTTCTCGGGAGCTTATAACAATCGCTCCAGATACACATATAATGAAAGCAACTGTTAAATTGGGGTTATGTATGGAAGAGGTGTTAGATGGGGGAGCAAATGATCGTAAAGTTGTAGCGAATGCCTGGGAGCAAGCACTCAAAGGCACAGGAATAGCCCCAATCGATATTCATACGCCATTATGGTTGTGGTCTCGAGCTGGATTCCCCTCGCTCCAAGAGAAAAAGCAAAGGGTTTAGCCGTGCAGCTTTTAAAACCTAAAGAGCATGTTTTGATTATATGTTTTCAAAACATGCTCTTACTTATTGTGGCCGTATTTAGTAAAGATTAAAAACTATTTCTCCCAAAGCTCTATCAGTCGACCTTCTGGATCTTTAATCCAAATAAACTTTCCGAATTCGCTACTCTCTAGAGGCTTTGCAAGGGGAACAGCAAGATGTTCAAGATGCTTTATCATCTCGTTTAAATCATGTACTTGGAAATTCAACATTACTTGTTGTTCTATGGGAAAATAACTGTCCTGTTCAGTGAAGAAAGAAAAGATCGTTTCATTGCCTTCTTGGGGTTTCATGATTGTCCCATTCCAATCGTCTATTTCCAACATCAAGACTTCGCTGTACCATTTTTTTATAGCATCTAGATTCTTTGTTCGCCAAAAAATGCCGCCAAAACCTTTTATCATCGTCTCGAACTCCTGTCTATTTAAAGTTTCCTCATCTTTACCAATATAGCATGACAAGTTGGGCATAAGAAAGAGACCATGCCAATTTGAATGGTCTCTACCTATTATTCGGTAACCGTCTCTGCAAATGTTTTACGGCCAGGGCTTACTTTATTAATATGAATATCGATTTTACTAATGGAGTCTTTGCTTAATGGAATTTTACCATCCTTCTCTAATTTTTTCCACGTTTTTACATTACCACGATAAAGATATTCGGATAGGCGGAAGACATCTGCATCCAGCTTTAGCCCTTCCTCAAAGGTAGTCATGATTTCTTCTCTGACTGCTTTTTCTACTTTTTTTCTTACCTGATTAGGTGTGAGCTTCCCTTTAAATCCATTTAAAATCGTATCGAATTTTAAATAGACCTCAAATGTTACATCATTCCCTTTGACAATTGGTTTGACTTTAACATCTAGCTTTTTAATATCAACGGTTAAGTAATCACTTTTTTCATTATTTTCTAATTCAACGGTGATTTCACCTTGCTTTGTTTCATCATTCATCCACTCGATTCCACGAGCCGTTTTGCCTTTAATATAGCCTTTAAAACTATCCTTTGACAGAATACCAACACCAGCAAAAACGGTTTCTGTTTTGGATCCATCTGTTGTTTCCCAGTTTTCGTTGACGGTTACGTAAGGAATTTTCATTTCGTGGTTTGGCTCATTTAAGCCAATGACTAGCTGTCTTAAATTGACAGGCTCTACAAATGACTCCTGCTTAGCTGTATTTTTAGGATTACTTAATTTGGCTGCAGTTGGTGATTTCTCTAACAATGGAGAAACTAATAAAACATCCTTAATAGGATCTTGGGTACAGTAAACCCAAATATGATATCTGGTCTCGCGAAAGCGTAAAAAAGTATCAATAACCGCAATAGCACGCTCATCTTTCATAGCACTCTCGGAGAAGAGAAGAAAGGTCATATGTCCCCAAAATACTTCTTGGTCCATTGAACGATACAATTTGTAAATGGCTTCTTCTATTGTTTTTCCCTTCGCTTGGCCAATTTCGGTAGGTGCCGCTTCTGGATTAGCGGATTCTGTTTTCGCTACATTAGCAAAGTTGATAATTTGTAAGTATGCTGTATATTCATTATCCTTATAGTCAACCCCTACACCTTGTACGTAATACATTCGTTGTGGCTCTGTGACATCCCAACAGCCTGACATCAGTAGTGTAGTCGTAAGCATGACAATAATAATCGCAATCTTTTTTTGGCTCATATGTCTCCCTACTTTTTAAAGTTCGTGTATATTAGTTTGTACAAGAACGCAAGGTATTATAAGTAGAGACCATTTAGTATGTAGAAAAGTGCTGCTCTTGTCAAAAATGACTTGGAGACAGCACTAGTGGTTTTAGTGGAAATATTTTTGGACGCGTTGAACGACCTCGTTTGCCGAAAGTCCATCCGCATCAATGACAGGACCTGCCATGACTGGATCACTAATTCCCATAACATCGCGGTCCTGACCTGTAATGATACAAGCATCACATTTTTTTGCATCCTCTTCATTACGAAGCTGGATGACTTCATAGCCTTGTGCCTTTAAAGCATCCTCAATATTTGATAATGATTGTTCAACACCAATAATTCTAGACATTCCTTGTCCACCTCCTACAAATAATGTGCCATTTCAGGTAGCTCATTATTCATATTATTTTTTTAGAGGAGATGGATAATTTTTAGAGATCTGTCCGTAATAGTGGTTGTGTACTACATCTAAAAGAACCGCCAAAGCTTCGAGAGATTGTAAAATCAACATATTCTACTGTGATACCTCTCTGTGCTAGTTGCTCGCCGATCCATGTAAATTCTTTATCTGTAATATAGACTTCTTCATTAATTGGTAAACCGTTAGTAGCAAGTCTTGCGGCATCCTCTAGAGAAACGTGAATTTTATCCCAATCCTGTAGCTGTTCGGGAATGCCGTCTACGAGCGCTTCCTCACAAACAATCATCAGACCCTCTCTAACCAAGCTTAGCGCACAGTCGAGATGGAGAATGGTTGGATGAAGCGGCACTTCGACCACCTTATAATCAACGTTACTTGCCAGATTACGCAGCCATTGCACTCCGTTTTTATTGGAGGCTAATCCTGAATTTCCGACGAAAATCGTTTTATCTAACACTAACACATCGCCACCCTCTAAAAATGGGCCAGCCTCAGAATCCAGACCATCTGCCATATCAGGCTTTGGAATGGAGACATAGAAACATTGATTTTCGTTTGCTTCCTGTGCTAAAAGATTGCGCACTGGCAAAACTTCGTTGCGTCTATGTGGGAATCGAAGGGAACCCTCGATTAAGAAATGGCCGATGGTGAAAAAGGGATCGCGAACGAAGAAATTGCTATAGCCATCTTCTTTTCCTGTCTCTTTTTCATAGTCTGTTAAACATCTTGGTACTTGTACTTCTACATCGTATTTTTCTAATACCTTCTTTAAATTGGCTCTTTCCAATTCCCATTGCTGCTGTCTTTCTGGAAAGACGTCTTTGAAATTTTTACCGAGTGTATCTGTGTTTGCATAAAGTGCCAATGTTTCTTCTGTTAAAAATGCATCATCTGTTAGATCATCCTTCGCTGGAAAAGCAAATTCCGATTGCGCCATGACAACTCGTTTTAAAGGAGCAAACTCACTTTTTACAAAAATATTCGTCATCGTACTTCCTCCTGTTGTATGATTTAGAAAAAATAGTGAAAACTTTTCCTTCGATGTTCCTTATCGTAAGGTATATAGTTACTATATAGTCAAGAATGGGTTGTAAGGTGGTGAAAAGATGGGCATTGCAGAAGTGTTGACCATTTTCTTTGTCGTATTAAAGCTAACAGATGTCATTACATGGTCGTGGTGGCTGGTATTATTACCAGCGATTCTTTCCTTTAGTCTGTATGCCATGATTGGGCTGGTGAAGCTCGGGCTGGTATTGATTGCTGTGGTAGCAGTGAAAAGGAGGCGGGTTGATAAAATCGATTGAAAAATGAAGTGTATGATTTCCTACATAAAAATCAGGAGAGGATCGAGCAAATTCGAATCCCTCCTGATTAGTTTAAGAAACTTTGAACAAATAAAAATAAATCAGCATTGTCCGCAAGAATGTATTGCTTCATATTTTTAGGATGCACGTTAATACCGATGATATTTCTGTCATAATCCACTTGGATTGTATACGATTCTTCTGCATTGGCAGAATTGAAAATCATATAAGCATCCGTATTAAATGCGGGTATATTCGGTATGAATTTCTTTTTCATCACTAGATTATCTAGTATCGAGATCAGTTGCTCTGTTTCCTCAGCGTCCAGATAATACGATTTTTCTCTCGTATCTGAAATCAAAACAAGTTGGATATTAGCTGTATTTCATTCAGGTACAGCATCATGAAAGGAAATGAGCGGTTTGCGAAAAAACACGAGCAGCAAAATGATCACTAGTAATCCGAACGACCAGATCCATCTTTTGTTTCGCATAGTCATCTCCTCCTAGCTCTTCAACCAAATTTTGGAGATTGAAAAAGGTGAGGTTAGTCCAACTAGGTCCAACCTCATCACTTTATTATTTGCTTAATTCATAGGTTTTCACAGCTGGAGGAACAAAGCTTTCGCATTTATCTAATAGGGCTGCTGCGTCCTCATCGACAATAAGTGCCTCACGATATTGGGCTTTTAAAAATTGTTCATTTTGCATATGGTCAAAGAATGAAATTAATAAATCAAAATAGCGTTCCATATTGAAAATAGCACAGGGTTTTTGAAGCAGACCGATTTGATTCCACGTAAATACTTCAAAAAATTCCTCTAATGTTCCAGGTCCACCAGGAAGGGCGATAAAGCCATCTGCTAATTCCATCATTTTACTTTTACGTTCATGCATTGTGTTCACAACAATTAGTTCTGTCAGCTGTTGATGCGCAATTTCACGTTCTTCTAATAATGTCGGAATCACCCCAATGACCTTGCCGCCTTCTTCTAGCACTGTATTCGCTACTGTTGCCATGATGCCTACAGAAGCACCACCATAGATAAGGGTAATTTGTCTTTTGGCTAATTCTTTTCCTAGTAAAATGGCTCCTTGACGATAAGCGTCAGAAGCGCCTAGACTGGATCCGCAAAATACGGCAATACTTTTCATAGTTGATTTCCTCCATATCTGATCAAATTCTTTTATAGTATAATTTATTTTGAAGAGGAAGGAAATGGAGGAAACAGAATTGCAACTAAATGAATTTCAACGCTGGGTAAAGGATTATTATGAAGCACGTGGCTGGTCAGAGCTCAATATTTTTACACGTATTGGCTTTTTGGCAGAAGAAACAGGTGAGGTAGCGAGGGCGATTCGAGCAATCGAGATTGGTAGAGATCGACCAGATGAAAAAACACAGTCCTTTGAGGAAAATAAACAGGAGCTGATTGAAGAGCTAGGGGATGTCCTAGGGAATCTTATAGTCATTGCCAATCAATATGATATTCCACTAGAAGAGATATTTGCGGCTCATCAAGACAAGCTTATAAAACGCTACCAGGAGTAGGAGGAGCAAAATGGAATATCAAGTAGAGGTTCTACGTGAACAGCATGAGGATTTTACGAATTTTTTAAGCGAAAAAATTCGTGCCTACAATAATGAGCATTCCTCTTATCATCGTGAAAGTAGACAGAAGGGGGCGGTTCGTCCTTTACAGTTGATCGTCACAGATCAACAGCAGCAATGGATAGGTGGTCTAACGGCTGAGATCTACTGGGGATGGGTGGAAATACATAAATTTTGGTTTAGTGAAGAATATCGTGGAAAGGGTATTGGCAAAAAGCTCTTAGCACAAGCAGAATTGGTAGCGAAGGACATGGGGGCAACCAAAGCCTTGCTGACAACCTACGCGTTTCAAGCGCGTACATTTTACGAGGCACATGGCTATCAAGTAGTGGGAGAAATTAAAGATTACCCTCCAGGCAGTAGCTACTATACGATGGTGAAAGTGTTAGCTTAAGAATTGGCTGTCTATGGAGATAGACAGCCTGTTTTAATTGACATCGCCCAAATAAATAGCTGTTTGTTGTCCTTGAATAAATTGTTGTAGTGGTTGGATAAGGGCTTTAGGGTAAAGTCTATAAGTATGAAGCTTTTCAATGGGAATCCATTGTGTTCCGACTTGATGACTATCTGGATTTGTTGGTTGGCTGGTTTGCTCCTGTACCTGACATAGGAAATAATATTCTACTTGATGTACATCTGCGTCAAAGGCGGCATGCTCATGATTTTGTCCGATGTATTCTCGGATAAATTGTAGCTCTCCAATCTGAACGGAGGAGCCAATTTCTTCAAGGCATTCTCTTTGTAGCGTTTTGTGGAAGGTCTCTCCATGCTCCTGTCCGCCACCTGGGCAAAGATAAAAGTAGCCCTCGTCATCTTGATTTTTTGTTAACAATAGCTTCCCATCCGTGATGATAATTGCTTTGACAGAATTTCTAATCATCGACTTCTCCTTTTAATTGTTATTTTTTGTGATCATGACTAAAACGCTTCATGAATGTCTACCTTAGTAAAAAGGGGAGATGAAGCGTGTATTCAATGTCCAATTTTAAATTACTTGTAGACAAACAGACTGAAATTGATACCATTTATCAGAATTGTAATGATTTAATTCAATCCAATGTTACACCGAAACTAGATGCAGAGGTGGAGCAGTTTTTAAAGCTAGTTGAACAGCATTTGACACAACAAGGCTTTACGATTACGAATACCTCAACGGGGTTAATCGCCAATTATCAAGAGGCTGTCATTAATGTAGATAAACATTCAAAGCATTTGGAAGAATGCTTTTTTATCAATTTAAATAGTTATGCTGAGGATCAAGTCTCTATTGTACTCGATATCTCACCGACGATGCTACCGAAAATTTCAAATCAGCTTGATGGCTATACAGATATTATCGAGCAAATGACGGATAAGCTAAAGCAGGCAAAAAGTCTGGAGAAAGCTTGTACGAATCCCAAATTTCTTTATAAAACGCAAAGCAATAAAGTTTTCCATTCCGCTCAGGAAGTTTTGGATTATTATTTTCAAGGATAGGAGAAGAACCTGGGACAAAACTAGCTGATATTCAAGAAAAGAGAAAACTTGATTCTAAGGACTGATTTCAACAGTATAGACAAATAAAAAATGCATCTTCGATTGAATAGGGGTTTAGAAACCTAAATTTCAATTGGGATGAGTTTTTTCTAAGAATATAAGAGTGAGTTATCCATATGAAAAAAATGAAAGCCATTGAGACAGGTTTTAAATGAATTAATTGATACCTTTTGCGGAATATAAATACGAAAAGGATGATGATTCAATTACAATCACCATCTTTTTTAGTGTATAAAATAACTAAAACATACTTAATCGGTAAATGAAATCATTCTTTAATCCGTTTCAAAGGGCTTTTCTTTATACTTGGAAACATCATAACGCCCAATTACTTGATAATTACTAGACGTTTCATCGTCAGCCTTGAATTTATTGAAATCAGCTACATCCAGTGCATCTGTCATCATCTTCAATAAATATTGTGGTTCCGAAGCTTCTTCTACTGCGGCAAGAACTAGTGCATTTCGTAAATATCCTGCATGCTGTGAGAGCAATTGAGCATTGAAGTCTAGACTATTTGCTTCAGCAAAAAGCTTCATGAAAATCGATACTGTTCGTGTATTTCCTTCTCGGAAAGGATGAACACGCCAAAGCTTTGTCATAAATGAAGAAAAGTCCTCTACTAGGCGAGGATTAGAATACTTCCATTGCTTAGATTTAGACCAACTGAAAATAGTTTTTAAATCAGATACAATGTGATCTTTATCACTATAAGCAACAGATAATCCATTTAAAACATGTTCATTTTTATAAATATTGACTGTGCGGAATTCTCCAGCCCATGAATATAGCTCATGAAAAAGGAAGTGATGAATCTTTTGGAGACTTTCATATTTTTGAAAGTCAATCTCATACGTGATAGAAGAAATATCTATAATCCCAGCGATTAACAGTTGTGCTTCAACGTCAATCAATTGTTGTCCATCTCGAATATTTAATTTGTTGATTAAGACGTTTGTATTAGGATAAATATATGGGTCCATAAACTACTGTGAAGCCCTTGTATATTTTTCAACAATCGCTTGTTTCAATTGGCTGGATGATACTTGACCATTTTCATATTGGTTTAAGAGGTTTTGTGTAAATGCGCTCGGTTTTCCACCGTCAATGGCAGCCATACCCACTGCGAATTGCACTTGCTTTTTACGTTCCAAGGATGAATTTTCTTTCATAAATAACACCCCTCATTTTAATGGTATATCTATTATATCAGTTTTATGCATCAGGAGATAGTTAGACCACTACACGATTCCTACTGACATAGTTCAATCTTTGTCATTAGCATTTACAGTTTGAGTGGAAAAATTTGGAGCTAGGCAAGTCTATAATCAGAGTGGGTGAAATTTTACGAAGAGTAAAATTTCACCCACTTTTTCTATTCGGAGAAGAGGTTTTGTTCTAAGTCTTTCATCAATCTAAAAGCCATAGGATTGGAAGCCCGCTTTCTTCCATTATCGAATAAACTTTCTCCCAAAAAGCCACATCATGAAGGATAGACCTAAGAAATAAAGTGGCATTGTTAGTAAAGAACCGTTGTGTAGCAAGCTCATACCAGATGTGATGGCGCTGACGAGTAAGTAATAGCCGAGACTAAAGATAGCGCCTGCTGTACCAATGACATCCTGAAAGTCTACTAATGCTAGACTTAGACAGTTCGGAAGTGCAATGCCTGAGCCTAACAGCATGATAAAAACAGTAATCATCATACCGATGGCCATCAAGTTCGTATGCAATGGCAGCGTACAGACGATGGTCAAAAGTAAAGTGCCACCAAGTATCACTAAACAACCAACATGAATGATTTTTTGTGGTGGCTGGATGATGACGAGCCGTTTTGAAATCATGGCCCCTATAATGGAAGCAAGGGCAACAATGATACCAAGAAAGCCATACAGACCTGGTGACAGCTGAAAATGCTCGATGAAAATAAAGGGTGCTTCGGCATAGTAGCTAAAAAGGATACCATTGATGCCTCCAATTAGCAATCCATAGACAAGCACGATGGGTGAAGCAAAAATGCGTTTGACGACAGGCCAAATCGCCGTTCTTTGTCTTGTTGCAGGATCGGTTGTTTCTGGAAGTCTGCAATAAGCATAAATAAACAACAAGAGACTCATGATGACAAGGACAAAAAACACAGCTCGAAAGCCAAACGCTTGATCCACCCAACCACCAATCAACGGCCCTACCGCTGGGGTAAAGGCAATGACGGCTGAAATTTGAGCAAACATGGCATGGCGTTGATTCCCCGTCATGCTTTCACGCAAAATGGTCTGCGTAATAATGGAGCCAGTTGCGGCACCGAACGCTTGGATCAACCGACTAGCTAGCAGAAAAGGGATTGTCTCTGCGTAAAAACAGAGTAGGCTACCTATTCCATAAAAAATTAAACCGGCTAGCATGGCAGGTCGACGGCCAATAAAATCAGAAATCCATCCCCAGCAGAAAACGCCGAATGCAAAGCCAATAAAATAGATGCTCAAGGTTAATTGGACTGAGCTAAAGTTTACATCAAGTGCAGCTGCGATATCCGGTAGAGATGGTGTGTATATCGTTTCACTAATTTGTGGAAAAGCCACAAGAACGATCATTAATAATAAAGATGGTACTGCCTGTTTTTTCAACATATTGCCCTCCTACAAGCAAAATTCTACTTTGTCAGTTACAAGTAGATTGCGTAGCTAGGGAAACGGCGGGACCATTATAAGAATACGTTCATAAGAAGTCATGTTGAAATCACCTTTATATGCTTGAAGTAGGAGTGCATAGTCTAGTAGCTATTATAGGCTATTTTACAATATTTATATAGTAATAATTGCTAAACCTATCAATTATTAAGAGAAATTGCTTGTACATAGAAGGTGAATTTTATAAAATAGAACAAATGTTCTTTTTTAATTTGAATGATAGAGGGTGAACCTAATTGAATTTTGAGCTAACATTATTTACTTCTACCGATATTCAGGGATTAATTGAGCTATCAGCTTCAGTTGGATGGGATTACGATGCCCATGAAATAGAAACGATCATGGCAGCAGGTCGAATAGTTGGACATAAAAATATGGAAGGAAAAATTGTTTCTAGTGCAGCCATTATTCTCTATGATACAAATGTAGCTTCCATTGGCATGGTGATTGTGCATGAACAATGTAGAGGTTTTGGCTTAGGTAGAATTGTTACACAAGCCTGTATCGATAGTGTTTCAGATGACACAGCCATTATGCTCGTAGCTACGAAAGAAGGAGAACCATTATATCAAAAAATGGGCTTCACGACTGTGGAACATGTACATAAATATTTGGCGAACAAATTTGTAGAGACGACAAGGGAAGCAAATTGTTTTGGCACCATCAATGAATTGCAAGAACAGGATTTTGAACAGCTTGTTAAACTTGATGCAGCAGCCTTTGGGGATAGTAGAAGCGTCTTTTTGCGTAAAAGAATTCAGCAGTCACAGCGCTGTGTTGTCGTGAAAAATCAACACAACCAAATGATTGGCTATGGCTTAACAATCGCAGGGCCAATTTATCTTCTTTTAGGACCAATCGTAGCGCCAGATAAGGAAATAGCGCATTATATTATCAATGAATTGGCTAAGGGCTACCAGGGGAAATTACGTATCGATTGTCCGTCTGTCCACAAGGAGCTGAGTCCAATTTTACAACAAAGTGGTTTTACGCTGGCTGCCACACCGCCTGTCATGATCCGCAATGCCAAAAGAATGCCTACTCGAAATCAAACATTATTTGCTCTAGCAGCACAAGCTTTCGGCTAAGCAAACGTGCGAGCCTACTTTTATGTTGTCAAAAAAGGATTTTGAAGGAAGAGTAGAGAATGTTATGGATGGTAGAGGAGGGGAACAGGATGTTTCCAGTATTAGAAACAGCAAGACTTAGGTTAAGAGAACTCACAGAGGAGGATGTTCCTGCGATTTTTCGTTGTTTTTCCAATGAGGCTTTAACACGCTATTATGGGCAGGAACCCTTTGTCGACACACAGCAGGCCAAACAATTAATTAAGCAATTTGCCAAAACCTTTGAAGAAAAGCGTGGGATTCGTTGGGGAATCGAACGAAAAGATTCGAATGAAGTGATTGGTACAGTTGGCTTTCATTTATGGTCGGCTGCACATCAGCGAGCAGAAATTGGCTATGAAATTCATCCCGATTACTGGCGACTAGGTTTTACAAAAGAAGCTGTGCAGAAAGTGATTGCCTATGGTTTTGAGAATATGAAGTTAAATCGTATCGGAGCCGTAGTTTTTTTAGAAAATGAGTCATCCACTCAGCTATTGATTAAACTTGGATTCCAACAGGAAGGCATATTGAGGGACTATATGTATCAAAAGGGACAAGCACATGATACATTTATCTATTCTTTATTAAAAAAAGATGAATAACGTAGCTTTAGCGCTTTTATAGAATAATAATTTACTTGGAAATGGATAATAAATAATAATTTAGATGGAGTTTTGAGGTTACTTTTTTCGGTTATAGTTCTTATATGAACAACAATTCATAAGTTCGTGCAAAAAAGTAACAGATGAGGGGCTGGGTGTTATGGAGCAATACAGCACAGCTTATTTTCAAAAGCTAGATTTACTGTCAAGCTTATACGCGGGACAGGCTGCTCTAAAGGGTTCCATTCCAACAGAGAAGGTCAAGCGAATGGAGCGCTATCAACAAATTGAAGCGGCGATTACAAAACTAAATAACGAAATTAGAATCATTGAACGGACCATATTAAAGTCCTCCCATTCTACTAGAAATGGTTAATAGTAGCTCAACCCATGCAGAGATATGCATGGGTTTTTATATTGATTAGTAAAACTAAAAGCTTCCTTTACACTAAAAATAGATAGGAGGATACGTTAGCAACACAGAGCTATCCTTCAATTTCCGCGATCTATCCGCTACTTTAGGATTGCTATCCGCCATTTTGCTTGATTTATCCGCTTTCAAAGGGCTATCCTTCAATTTCCACGATCTATCCGCTACATTCAAAGTGCTATCCGCTACTTTAGGATTGCTATCCACCACATAGCTTGATCTATCCGCTTTCAAAGGGCTATCCTTCAATTTACGTAATCTATCCGCTACTTTAGGAGTCTTATCCACCACATAGCTTGATTTATCCACTTTCACAAGGCTATCCCTCAATCTCCACGATCTATCCGCTACATTCAAAGTGCTATCCGCTACTTTAGGATTGCTATCCACCACATAGCTTGATTTATCCGCTATCACAAGGCTATCCTTCAATCTCCACGATCTATCCGCTACTTTCAAAGGGCTATCCGCTACTTTAGGATTGCAATCCACCATTTTGCTTGATTTATCCACTTTCACAGGGCTATCCTTCAATGTCCGCGATCTATCCGCTACATTCAAAGGGCTATCCGCAACTTTAGGATTGCTATCCACCACATAGCTTGATTTATCCGCTTTCACAAGGCTATCCCTCAATCTCCACGATCTATACGCTACTTTAGAATTTCTATCCACCTCATTCTATCCGCTTCCATCCTTTTTCCACAAAAAAACCCCTCATAGCATCACTATAAGGGTCTACATACCATTCATTATTGAGCAAGTGCTAGTAAAAATTGATCTCGGTCTGCTTCTTCCTGCATTTTACTATCGACAAGCATTGCACCTGATTGGACACTTGTGATGTCGTTGTCTACAAGAAATTGTACATTGATCTTGGCTACTTCATTGTTAACCGTACAATCGCCCTCGAACTCTACTACATCCTGTCCCTTTTGTGTTTCAAAATAAACCCAATATGGATTTTCGCAGGCAGAGGCAAAGGCACTCTCTAATGTTTTTGTACTATTTTCATAGGAATAGTTTTTTACATATGTAATGTATTCGTTGTCCGTAATATCCTTTTGTGGGCCATAAAAGTACCAAAATACCCCTAAGATACCGATTGGCACAATCCACAATATATTTCTTTTGCTTAATTTCCCCATGCCTTACATCCCCCTTTATGTGAATATTTTAACATCTTCTTTTGCATTTTTGCTAGCTTACGATAATATTTTCTATAGAAGGCCGTGATTCTGTTCATAGCGTGAGCTTTGAATTCAGGTGGCAGTTATGATAACGTTAGTTGATAGATTTGTTCGAAGTCGCCATATTGCTTGGTGAAGGAGGTTTTTACATGCATAAAAAAAGACGTGGTTTGCTGTTAGTTCTTGTGCTGATGTTAATGGGTTTGGTCTTTTTTCTCGGCATGAAAATGAGGCCAGTCACACAACCGACTAGAAATCCTGAGACAACGCCCGTTCAAGAGGATGCGTCCGAACAGGAAAGTGGTTCAGAAAATATGGAGGCCCTCATACAGGACATTGCTCAATTCGCGCAAGAAGGAAAAATACCAGATGTGCCATTTGCAGTAGGAGATACTGAACAACAAACGGTTCATGAGCAATGGGGAGAACCTCAGCAAGTCACTGAATCAGCCAATGGACAATATGAAGATTATGAGAATGTGACGATTGGTTATCGAGGTTCACAGGCCTTCGATATTCGTTCATCGAAAGAGAATATTAAAAGCATTCGTTTAGCAGATATTAAAAATAAATTGGGTGAACCTGATGAAGTTCGTTACTATCAGGATCCGACGACCAATCAAATTATTCTTGTCTACCAAGTCAATGCCAGCTATCAATTAAAGTGGATCTTACCGAAACCGACTGACAGCGATGCCAATCCTGCGGTTCATCATATTTCGGTTTATAGGGAACTTAAACCACAAGCACCAGATACGGTGGAACAGATGACATTGGACGAGAAAATCGGTCAAATAATGTTTGCAGGTGTGTCAGGTACGACGCTCCAGCAGGAGGCAACAAGCCTCATTCAAAAGGCTAAAGTAGGTGGTTTGATTCTTTATGGCAATAATCTTGAAACACCCCAGCAAACGGTCACATTGATGAATGACTTAATGGCTGCCAATGCGAATAATCAGCTACCACTTTTCCTTGGCATTGACCAAGAGGGTGGCAAAGTAGTCAGATTACCAGGTGCATTAAAAAATTTCCCAACGAACAAAAAAATTGGGGACATTAACCAATCTAAGTTTTCATTTGAAATAGGTCAATTATTAGGGGAGCAATTAAAGGCATTTGGCTTCAATTTGGACTTTGCGCCTGTATTAGATGTCAATAGCAATCCGAATAATCCGATTATCGGAGATCGCTCGTTTTCCAATGATCCTGCTATCGTCAGCAAATTAGGCATTCAGACAATGAAGGGTCTGGAGTCTGAGCAGGTTATTCCTGTCGTCAAGCATTTCCCTGGGCATGGTGACACGTCAGTGGATTCCCATTTCGAATTGCCAAAGGTGGCAAAAAGCTTGAACGACTTGAATCGGCTAGAGCTTGTCCCATTTAAAGACGCCATTAACAATGGTGCAGATGTCGTTATGGTCGCTCATATTTTATTGCCAAAGATCGATCCACAGTATCCTTCCTCGATGTCGAAGGAAATTATTACGGGTATGCTAAGAAAGCAACTAGGCTTTGATGGTGTTATCATGACAGATGATATGACGATGAAAGCTATCACAAATCATTATGCGATCGGGCAAGCAGCTGTCGATTCGATCAAGGCTGGTAGTGATATTATTTTAATTGCCCATGAGTATGCCAATATTACAGCAGCTATAGAAGCGGTGAAAGCAGCTGTCAGCAATGGGGAAATAACAGAGGAGCGCATAAATGATAGCGTCCGCAGAATAATAAAACTAAAAGAAAAATATCAGCTTGTCAATCAACCCGTGACAGCGGTCGATATCAACAAGCTTAATACAGACATCGCAAAAGTATTGAATACGTATATGAAATAAAGGCGAAAAGGGACATACAGCAAGTGATGTATGTTCCTTTTTGTGAATGATGGATAAGGGTGAGAACGTGGATAAGGAATTCAAATTAGCTAGTCAATTATTAACGCTGCTAGATTCTGAACAAAGATGGTTTACCTTAGCAGAGGTTGAAAAAAGTTTACATATTTCAGATAAGACCATACGTAAGCTCGTTGAGGAGATTAATCAGCAATTACCAGCAGCGATGACTATTGAAGTATCTAGAGGGAAGGGGATTTTTCTACAACGTGATGGGCGAAGTACAACCGTTAGTGAAGTGCTTTCTAGCATGCTCAGGCAAACCATCTTCTATCGACTAATGCATGTATTGTTTGTAAATAGGAAACAATTGTCAATGGAGGAGCTGGCAGAAGCCATGTTTATGAGCACCTCCTCGTTGAAGAAGCTGATCATGCAACTAAATAATCATGATTTGAAGCCGTATAAGCTACGCATCACATACTCGACGCCAGCCGTAAAGGGAAATGAATTGAATATCCGCTACTTTTATTGGAAATTATATGGTGATGCCTATGAGTTTACAGGATGGCCATTTACCAATAGTGACTTTGATTTTATTAATCAATACATCACGCATATAGAGCATGAGCAAAGCATTGTTTATTTTATCAATTCCAAAAGGAAATTATCCTTTTTAGTGGCCATTGTCTTGGAAAGAGTAAGAAAGGGCAACTATGTCAAAATTACGGAGGGTGATTACGCTTGGGAAAGTGGGCTGTTTTATTTGCCAGTAAAAGACTTTGCACAGGCACTGGAAGAAAAATTTTCGATTGAATTACCAAAGAGTGAACGGTTTTTTATGCAATCTCTATTTAGTCTAAGCCAATATCATTATTATGAAGGGTCAGACATGACGCCAATGAAGGAAATCGAATTATATAAGAATAAAGAGATTGATCAAATGGCGCAGCAGCTGTTCACCTTATTAGCAAAGGCTTACCCTAATCTAGATATGAATGAGCGGTTTAGCTTGGAGGTTTATGAGTTCCTGGACAAGCTTTTCATCGATAATGCCATCCCTGAATGGCTGATGATTTCACAAAGTAATTTAACAAACTATGTTCAAATTGAATGTCAGCAAATTTACCAAGATATGCAGACCTGTATGCAAACGTGGCAAAATGCGTACCCTTCTGTCCTGTATAATGACTTTCATTTAACCAAGCTTACCTTGCTTGTTCGTTCAGGGCTACGTTATAAAAGTAAACGAGCCTTCTTGGTCATTGGTGAGGAGTTTTCAATCCGCCATTATATAGCTAATTTGATCAAAAATGAAATTGGGGACCAGTTGATTATTAATACCTCTATTATGAAGGGGCTAACGGATGAAATGGTGCAGCAGCATGACATTGATTTTGTTATAAGTAATTTTCCAGTTGCTTTAACGACAGTGCCGGTTGTTATTATATCCACGATTCCCTCCAAAAGAGATTTAGATAATATTCGTCAAGAATTGCTTCGGTAATTTGGTCAATTATTTCCCGTACACTACGTAACAATCTGGTCTAGTTTGTTATGATCATTAAATCTTATACTCATAGTAGTTTCTGAACGGATTTCTTGTAGAAGAAATCGGTTTGGAAATGGCTATGGGTATTTTTTTATTGGTAAATGAAAACGGTTACCTAATGAATTTGAGATAAATAACAAGTTTTTGGAGGAATGAAAATGAGTAGACATTTAGGAGCAAAAAAGGGAGAAATAGCTGAGCGTGCCTTATTACCTGGAGACCCTTTACGTGCAAGATTTGTAGCAGAGCATTTTTTGGAGAATGTCTATTGCTATAACGAAGTAAGAGGAATGTATGGTTACACAGGAACGTTCAAAGGCGTGCCGATTTCAGTGCAGGGGACGGGCATGGGCAATCCATCGATGAGTATATACGGTACTGAATTGGTCAACGATTATGGCGTGAAAAAATTGATTCGTATTGGCACATGTGGCGCGATGCAAAAGGACATTCAAATCCGCGATATCATTTTAGCCCAAGCCGTGTCTTCAGACAGCAATTTGACGGAGAAAATTTTCTACGGCAATAATTACGCACCAATTGCGGATTTTTCTTTATTAATGAAAGCGTTTCAACTAGCGCAAGGGAAAAAGGGAAATGTCTTTGTTGGCAACATTTATAATTCAGATGAATTTTATCGTGAAACATTAGACAGGCTTCATAAGTTTATGGAATTCGGTGTGCTAGGGGTAGAAATGGAAAGCACAGCCCTCTATACGTTAGCCGCAAAATATGGGGTAAAGGCATTATCTATTTTGACGGTAGGTAGTCAATTATTAACAAATGAAAGCTTAACGCACGAGGAAAGTGAAAAGTCCTTTTTTGATATGGTGGACATTGCTCTACACACAATTATCGAGGAGTAAGGGATGGGAAGAGAAAACATTTGAAAACATTGTTCGTAACGGAGGGGACAACATGCATTATATCATTTCGATAGTAGGTCTACTACTCGTGCTATTTTTAGCATGGCTTGCAAGCAATAATAAGAAAAAGATTAAATACCGCCCAATCATTGTGATGATTGTTATCCAGCTTGTTTTAGGGTTTCTTCTACTGAAAACAGGTATCGGGGAATTTTTAATTAAAGGTTTTGCTGATAGCTTTGCAAAACTACTTGAATATGCCAACGAGGGTACGAATTTTGTATTTGGTGGAATGGCGAATGAGGGTGCACATACATTTTTCCTGTATGTTTTAATGCCAATCGTTTTTATGTCAGCCATCATCGGCATATTACAACATTATAAAATCCTGCCGTTTATCATCAAGTATATTGGTTTAGTATTAAGTAAAATCAATGGGATGGGTAAACTAGAATCCTATAATGCGGTTGCAGCGGCAATAGTGGGGCAAAATGAAGTATTTATTTCAGTGAAAAACCAAATTGGCTTTTTACCAAAGCATCGACTCTATACCTTATGTGCTTCTGCGATGTCAACGGTATCTATGTCCATTGTGGGCTCCTATATGACGATGCTAGAGCCTAAGTATGTAGTGGCTGCCTTAATATTAAACTTGTTTGGTGGTTTTATCGTAGCCTCGATCATTAATCCGTATGAAGTGAAAGCGGAGGAAGATATAATTGAAGTGCAGGAAGGCGAAAAGCAAACATTTTTTGAAATGCTAGGCGAATACATTATGGATGGCTTTAAAGTAGCCATCATTGTCGGGGTTATGTTAGTAGGCTTTGTTGGGTTAATTGCCCTCATTAATGGTGTGTTTAATGGCATTTTCGGCATCTCGTTCCAAGGTTTCCTAGGGTATGTCTTTGCCCCAATTGCCTTTGTCATGGGTGTACCTTGGCATGAAGCTGTGAATGCTGGTAGTATTATGGCGACAAAGCTTGTTGCAAATGAATTCGTTGCCATGCTGGACTTCGTTAAAATCCAAGATAGCTTCAGTGAGCGTACAGCAGCCATTGTCTCTGTTTTCCTCATATCCTTTGCTAACTTTGGCTCGATTGGTACCATTGTAGGTGCAGTAAAAGGGTTAAATGAAAAGCAAGGCAATGTGGTAGCACGCTTTGGATTAAAACTGCTATACGGTGCCTCCCTTGTAAGTGTTCTATCAGCGATTATTATTGGGATTGTGTTTTAAATAGAAACGATACGTGATTAAAAAAAGAAAGAGACTACCATATTATTTCGGTAGCCTCTTTTATTTTATGGAAAGTAAGTAGCTTACGATTTTTGGAGAACGGTATTAGTTTAATCTACAGCGCAATCGGGCCATGTTTTAGAAATAATCCGATAAAGATCAACTTCTACCTACAGTGACATGGTATAGGAATATGAAGTACCCCTTTTAGTTATTCTTTTTAAAGGAGGATGACAATGTTCTTTACAAGGAATTAATTATTGGTTTTTTTGAGGAAACCCATAAACATTTGCACGAAATGCTACTAGGAATCCAAGAAGAATGAGGATAAACATTACCCATGGAAAAGAACTCACATCAAATGATTCTATCAGAACTGCTCCAATTGCACTCCCGCCACCAATAGCGAGATTCCAAACAGTAACTAACATAGATTGGGCAATATCCGCACCTTTTTTAGCATTATCTGCTATGGCTGTTTGCGTCAGTGTTGCTGCTCCACCAAAGGTTAAGCCCCATACAGTTACAGCACTATAAATGATAATAGGATGACTAATTCCGATACCTAATGCGAATGATGCTAATCCAAATCCGACCAGACTCATTAAAACTAAAGTACGTAGTCTACGCTCAATGAATATACCTATAACCCAGATTCCAACTAAAGATGCCATACCGAAAACAAGTAAAATCAAATCAATTCGTTTGGCAAGTCCTGCTTCGGAAAGGTATGGTGCGATATAAGTATAAAGCATGTTATGCGAAAGTATCCAAGCTAATACAACAAACAAGATTGGACGAACTCCAGGCGTAATAAAAACCTCTAGAAGAGTCATTCGTTTTGAAGATGTTTGTCCAGGGAAGTTTGGGACTTTCCAAATAATCCATAAAATCAGTAATGCTGCTAAAAGTGACATTATGCCAAAGACATTTCTCCAGCCAACAAGGGAACCGAGAAATGTCCCAGTAGGAACACCCAAAGCTAATGCAAGAGGCGTACCAATCATGGCTACGGCCATTGCCCTTCCTTTTAGTGATTCTGGCGCCATCAGTCGTGCATATCCCGCAGTCAGCCCCCACAGGACTCCAGCCGTTACACCTGCAAAGAAGCGAGCGATTAAAGTTAAGGTCAAACTAGAAGATAAGGCTGTAATAGTATTAAATACAAGGAATCCAATAATACACAAAAGCAGTAAGGGCTTCCTATGCCATCCTTGTGTTGCAGTGGTTATAGGAATAGCTGCAATGAGTGAACCAAGAGCATAAGCTGTAACAAGTTGACCTGCAAGGGATTCTGACACACCGAGTCCTTTGCTTATTTCTATTAGTAAACCAGCAGGTATAGTTTCGGTAAGGATACATATAAACCCAGCCATAGCGAGCGCCATTAAACCTGCCCAAGGAAGACGTTCTGAGGGTATTGCATAAGAATTTTGTTTACTTAAATCACTATTATTATCCATTTATAAAAGGCCTCCTGATTAGTTGATAGGATTAATTATACTAATCAGATTTTGAATTTTACATTTGATAATAAAGGAATAAATTTATATTTGGTTATAAAAACAATGTAATTTGATGCTATCACGTTTAAATTATAATATAATGATTTCAGGGTCATATACGTCCTACAATTTGATATCACTATCGTAAATGATATGAAGGGGTGCTTAAATGGATAGTATTGATAGAGATATACTCATGCATTTACAATCAGATGCTCGGTTGTCAATGACTGCCCTCGGAAAACTTATAGGATTATCTCAACCAGCAATAACAGAGCGGGTAAAAAGGCTAGAAGAACAAGGCGTGATAAAAAGCTACAGGGCTAAAGTATCGAATGAAAAAGTCGGAAAATCCATTGTTGCTTTTATCCTTTTCCGGACTACCAAGTGCAATAATTTCGTTGATTATTGTATGCAAGCTTCACAAGTAGTAGAGTGTCATCGAATTAGCGGAGAATACAATTATCTAATTAAGGTAGTAGTGGAATCAACAAAGGAACTTGAATTATTTGAAAATGATAGCATGAGGTATGGCGATTCTACTACATTGATTTCCTTATCATCACCTATTGAAGACAAACCATTGCTACCAAATTTAAATGTTGATTATTAATTTTTATAACCTTTTATAAAAAGATCGATTTGAATACAGTTATTTATGTAAAAATGGCTAAGCATTGAATGAAAAATTGGGTTTTCTCTATTTAGGAGAGATAGACAAATATTTAATGAGTAAGTTTTACAGCTACCTTAATGAATAAATCAAGTATGAAAAGTTCACTGTTTATAGGCAGTGAACTTTTCAATTATCGGGCGCTTTTCATCAATGTGGAGAGTGTCTTTCTGAATAAGGCCATATTGTTGAGTAATAAGCGAGATCTTGTACTATATAGTGAATATTAAAATCAGAAACGTATAAAAGAGAAAATAAAAGGATTGAGCTCGGTACTATACCGATTTCAATCCTTCTTAGCTACTTAACTTCATATAGTGTCTAATTTTTGTGTCATTTAAGGGTCATAATTCGGTAGGGAAAGTAGTTATACTTGCAAAATAAACACCTACATTTTTTCTAGGATATTTTTTATGGGCTTTTGAAGTACGTCTATAATGGCTACGATGATAGCTGTTACAAAAATCGCTATTAGACCAAGTGCGATCGGACCTGCTGCGTCTTCACCTGTGAACATAGCAAAAATCCTTAAGTAAACGATTAACAACAAAATGAAGAAAATAATTGTAAAAGCACATTTTTTTATAGCCTTCAAGGATTTAAGGAATAACTCTGAAAAAGCATTGTTTAAATGGATATAACTCAATAGTTTATATGCTTGATACAATGCAACAGAAAACGTAATGCATACGCCATAGGCACATATTAACAATGGATATATCGAGTAATCTCCTGGACGCACTTGTGCATCTTGTATAGCTGCTTGAGGTAACCAATATATACATACAGCAAGTACCGCAATGCCCATTAGAAAAGCAACGATCTTTAAGAAAAAAGTTGAACTTAGTTTAACATTCATATGAAGCACCTCATTGATTTTATAATAATATGATATTAGTCTATTTATTATCGTTTATCAATATATTTATTTCGTTTTTTATTATATTATTGTTGTTATTCAAATAATTACTTGATAATCATGTGGGAATCATACTTCAGTTATTGTCAGTTTTATCATGAAGTAACTGAACAAGTAGGCGCAATTTTTAAAATGGGGAATGCGTCTTTTTTGTTTAAGTCGCTTTAGAATAAATAATGGGAGCACATAGCTGTTCTTGGAGCGGTGTTATTTGCTAAAAATCACCCAGTAAATCATACAAGCTAAATTGATGAAATCTAATTTTTAACTAGTTACTAAGATTTCGTAAAGATATCAATATCTTGGATTATTGAATAATCTCTGTATGAAAAGGACTCTCCCTGGTTATATTCTGAAAAGTCCTGTTGCTAATTTTATTTGAACACGCTAAGATTCCAAACTCTCGTATTGAGATAATTGCTGAAAGACTTCAGTAAAGATATATAAAAAGAATTTATTGAAAAGTTTCTTCTTGCAACAATCAGGCACATTTCTTTAGGAAGGAATATGTCTTTTTTTATCTACAAGTCCAGAATGTGGAAAAATATATTGATACTCATTTCAGTCTAATTACCGATAGCATATTAACTGATTATCCTTTATTGTTAATAGGTCGTAAAAGACACTATCAGGAATATCCTGCAAATATTGAAATGATAGGTGGAAAACAATGAATTATCAAGTATTATTATATTACCATTACACGAAGATTGAAGATCCAGCTGTGTTTTCAGCAACGCACTTAGAAATGTGTAAAGAGATCGGTTTAAAAGGTCGTATTTTAGTAGCCAATGAGGGTATTAACGGTACTGTTTCGGGTACGATTGAGCAAACAGAGCAATACATGGCAAACATGCAAGCTGACCCATTATTTGAAGGCATTGTCTTCAAAATTGATGCGGCAGATGATCATGCATTCAAAAAAATGCATGTACGCCCACGTCCTGAGTTAGTCAACTTAGGCTTAGAAGAAGACGTAAACCCACATGAATTAACAGGTCGTTACCTGTCACCAGAACAATTCCTTGCTGAAATGCAAGATGAAAATACAGTAGTATTAGATGTGCGTAACACGTATGAATACGATGTCGGCCATTTTCGTGGCGCGATTCGACCAGATGTAAAAAACTTCCGTGATACTCCAGAATGGGTACGTGAAAACCGCGAGCTATTCGAAGGGAAAAATGTTTTAACGTATTGCACGGGCGGGATTCGTTGTGAGAAGTTTTCTGGCTGGATGAAACGTGAAGGCTTTGGCAATGTCGGTCAATTGCATGGCGGTGTGGCAACATACGGAAAAGACCCTGTTGCGAAAGGCCAATTATGGGACGGTCAAATGTACGTTTTTGATGAGCGTTTAACGGTGCCAATCAATCAAGTAGAGCATGTGATTATCGGTCGTGATCACTATGACGGAGAACCTTGTGAACGTTACATTAACTGTGCAAACCCAGAATGTAACAAGCAAATCATTGCATCTGAGGAAAATGAAGCAAAGCATTTAGGTGGCTGTACAATCGAATGTACAAAGCATGCACGCAACCGCTACATCGTGCGTCACAATTTAACAGAAGAGCAAGTAGCTCAAGCAATTGAGGCGTTACAAGCATAAGCATGTGGGCTGTCTAAACATACAAAACGCTATTCAATAACTTTCATAACCCACTATTTAGAGGTTTTTAAAACACTCAATGTAAGTGTTCAAACGATCCATTTCACCATTGGACTAGTTTGCTCGCTTATATAGGGTGTTTTTTCTTATGTAAGGAAAAGGTAAATGACTTAATCATTGGGTGAAGAGGGGAATAAATCGGCAGCTGTTTAAAGTAGATGATCACAGGGTATTCAAAAAAATGTAACAGGCTTTAATTAGCGCAAGCTCGCAAAAGGTGGACACACGGCTTGCGAGAGATAATGAAACGAGCCCCCTACAGTTGATAGTTTGTGTCTAACTCCAGGGGGCATCTGCTTTTAAATCGCTTTATTGTGTGCAATATGCAAGCCGTTTTAATCTTCGTTTATAAGTATGAGCGCTTAGCTGGCCATGAACCTTGTAGTTTACGAAGTTGGACAATTTGCCCTGTATGATATGCATCGTGCAACAGGATATTTAGATATTGTTGCCAAACTGGAAGAGCAGGACTAGGTTGATCTAATGCCTCTTCTTGAAGGGATGCTAATGAAGATTGTAAGGCATCATGTACTTGAAGCGTTCGCGTCACGGTTTCTTGCCAAGCATCTTCATCATGAGCGCCACCTTGGACAAACGTTTCATCATTATTTTGTGGAGCAACAAATGTGTCATCTTTATGTAAGCGAGAAACTAAGCGCTCTTTAAAGATTAGTAAATGGTTTACATTTTCCCAAATCGTATTCGCTGCATTTCCTTCTGGTTGCCAACATGCTTGTGCAGCAGTGAGATTCTTTAATGCTTCTGATAACGGTGGGTACCATTCCTCTTCGTAAAAAACTTGATTGACTCCATTTTGCAAAAGTTCTTTTTTACTCATTTGGATAGCCTCCTTTTTTGTAACGCTCAACACATTCCTTCCTCTCAATTTATCAAATTTTCCGAAAATAGTATATAGGAGTGAAAATATACATGGTCATGTGATTGAAAAAAATACTAAATTGGTGTTAGTAAAGAAAAGTACTTAAAATAACGGAGCACTTTAGTTTAAATTTTTGTGAATTTAGATGGATAATTTATTTAATTTTGGAACTTCTGTTCATTTCAGACGTATTAAAGTTGAGGGACTATGGCAGTTCAAAGTGATACATAATAAAAAAAAGGAGAAAATGAAATGAATATTTATATAGTAATATTACCAATGATTAGTATGTTGTTAGGTTTGTATTTAGTATGTCTGGGACTCTGGGAATTAAGAGTGGGTATAGATAGAAAAAGATTTATAACCTACTCGTTTACAGGGCTATTTTTGATCTTTATATTACCGAATATGTTTGGTTTTTTTCAATTTAATTATTAATAACTTACTTGAACTAAGCAGTTTAGTTGAAGAACTGCAGTTGCAAGCAAACAACAAAGATCTTAGTGAGAAATTAAAAGATGGTTGTTTATAACAAGTATGTTTAAGAAACCTCTTCTTGGATGCCTATAAACTAAATATTGTTTTATATGTTATAATTGACCAAATGATTAAAACAAAAGTGACGTAAAGTACTATAAAAAGCCACTTTCATAAACGGGTCATTTGGTTGAATACATAGGTTAAATTTGTAAAAATAACTGCTCATGAAAAGGGAGGACAAAAGTAATGGAAATGGGAATTGGCCTAGTTTTCGGTGTATTTGTAATTTGGGCCGGCAATATTGTTCGGACAAAACAGGCATTTTCATTTCTTGCAGGTTTTAGGGAAACGTGGCAACCGGTTAATAAAGAAAGACTAGAAAATAGAGTTGGTATTCTCTTAATGATGATAGGTGTTATAGCCATTTTTACGTCTATTTTTACCATATGGTTTGGGGATACAGTCGGAAAAATCTCTGGGGTCTTGGCTATGATTGATGTGATTTTGATTATTATAGTCATCGGATTAAATCAAATAGGCTATTGAAAGGAGTGTATACGTGGGAAACTGGAGAATAAAACTAGTCCTGTTATTTACAATATTAAATATAATAGGAATATTCGCTATCATTCCATATTCGATAACTTTAATGGACAATCAATCTGTACCGGGAGATAGTCCAATTTCATTAATCATTATTATCAATTCAACTATTCAAGTTTTTTATATGTTTGTATTGATATTGGTTGGTTTAAGACTTCAAAATCGTACAGGGTTAAACGCTCCACTATTAAATGGAATTGTTTATCCTAAGACACGAGTACATATTTCAAAAAAGTGGTTAATCAATAGTATTGTTGGGGCATTCATTGGAAGCCTTATGATCATTCTTCTTGATTTATTCGTATTTAGCCCTCTGATAGGGGCTCCAATGGATCAACTTCCCTCACCAAATTGGTGGCAAGGTTTACTTGCTTCACTATACGGAGGAATGACAGAAGAACTAATGCTGCGATTGTTTGGCATGACGTTCATTGTATGGTTATTGGCCAGGATAACAAAAAAAGAAAAGGATAACATTCCTACTAGTTTTTACTATGTTGCAATTTTTCTTGTAGCAATACTATTTGGATTAGGGCATTTGCCAGCGACAATACAAGTATTCGGCGATCTATCTACCATTATTGTCATACGGGCATTGGTGTTAAATGGGCTCTTAGGCTTGTGGTTTGGTTACTTATACTGGAGAAAGGGCTTAGAATATGCAATGATTGCACATATGTCAGCAGATATCTTTCTTCACGTTCTATTTGCGTCAATCCTCTATTAAACAATCGGGCGCTTTCCTTGAATAGGAGAGTGTCCTTTTTCATGAAAAGGGCCATTTATTGGAGTAATGCGTATTGCAAAAAAATGGATAAGATTTGAAATAATTTAATGAAACATTCATCAATTGGGGGAGCGAATATGCGTTATTTTAAAAACTATTGCTTGTTTATAGTTATCACATTGTTGTTAACAGGGTGTGCAGGAGTAGAAACAAAAAAATCTCCATCAAATTCGAAATTAACCATTGAGTCTTACAACATGAGTGAAAAAGAAACCTTATTAATTAGTAAAACAGGTGTAGAGCAAATTGAATTTTTTAAGTTGAATGGCACTTTGAAAGAAGATGATGATTTGCAATTTTCAGTGGAAGTGTTTGAAAACGGTAAGTTTAAAGAGGAGTTACTAAAGACTTGGGATGAACTCGAAACAAAATATAATGACAGCCTTATTTCTTTTGGAATAATTGACAATAGAGACGAAGATCATTCTTTAAAACTTTTAAATGGTATACCTTCTGGGCTTGCTACAACGTTTTATTCAAATAACATGACAACATCTTCTTTCGGTTTGCTAATCGACGAAAAAATGACTTTAGAAAAAAATAAACCTATTTATTTAACAGCATGGCTAGGCACTACTAAAAACGAACTGCGTTCTGGAGGTGGCACAACTGGGGAACTGCCCTTAGGTATTGAAGAAGCTGAACTAGCATTTATATACAAAGTTTTATGGACCGACAAAGAAAAGAAATAATTTTTGCCTAAGTTATTCAACAATCAGGCGCTATTCTTGAATAACATAGTGGAAAATAATCAAACTTATTATAAAATTCTCATATTTATTTAAAAGGGCAACTCCACTTATGGCACTTTTCTCAAATGTGAGAAGTAAATTTCTTCATGAATAAGGCTATATAAAATCAGTTGAATGGAAGAACGCTATTTGACTAACATTGTTAAAATAAGATTTATTACAAAATTCAGGAGGTGTTTACTTGCATACAAATTACGTTCTATATAATATAGTTCCTTTAGGATTTTTAGTTTTGTTGTTATATATTTTTATCGATGTATTGCTTGATTACTTTAGAAAAGAAAGCAAGCGTAATCAAAGACGGGTGATCCTATACAGCTTTATCATTTAATATGCTTAATTCAAATAAAAGTAGGGGGATTAACACTTATACCTCAAAATCCAGCAGACAATAGTAGACGTTTTATTACAGCTAATGACTGGTTTGGAATTTTTGATGCGATCCACTTCAATATTTATTTATGGAGCTATTCAGCTATATTTTATCATTTTTTATTATTACTCCCTTTAGGTATATTTTTATTCGTTCTTTTCAATTTAAAAAATGTAAAGAAAGCCGTTTTTATAGTGATATTGTGTTGTTTAAGTATTGAGTTTTTACGTCTCCTATTGGGGTCGTTTAATTTAACTACAAGAAACCTTGGTCCTGTAGATGCTATCTACTTGTTATTTAATATGCTAGGTGGAGTATTTGGATTATTAATAGTCAAGTTTTCTCTAAAAAATATCTCCTTCTATAAATATACACGTGAAGCTAAAATATAAAATTTATAATGGCAGTTTTAATAGAATCATAATCTTCTGCAATCGGGCGCGTTTATTTACGAACGCGTCTTTTTCTTTTAAAGGGCGATATTGTATATAGGCTAAATCCAGTTAGTGTTTATAATTGAAACCTTTCCCACAATTTACCGTTAAGTATTGTTAAACAACAATACAAAAATAGAAAGAGGGATTCGATATGATTGGTTGGCTTAATATTGGCAGTCTCTTACTTGGACTAATCGCTTGGATACTGCCAATTATTTATCTCATGGGAAATAAAAAACATGAATATAATAATTGGGGCATCCTTTCCGTTCTCAGCATCAGTGCCTGTGCTATTTCAATTAGTTTTCAGATTTTCTATAATTATCATTTAGTAAAAGTTGAGGATTGGACGGCACTAATGGACACCACACGTGCAGTAGTGATCGCCACAGCCGTCCTTCTCATTTTTACATTGCTATTAAATGGACTTACTTTTATTGTATATCGAAAGAACAAAAAGTAGGATAGTAGTTTCCTGTTCCTGATTGAAATATATTTTAGGTTTTAAGAGGGTGTAATGAAGCGAACGGCGACTTTCGGGTCTTTTAATATTTAACAATCGGGCGCTTTATTTAGCGAAAATCTACTCTTTCTCGTGAGATTGCTAAAAGAATCAACCACGCTATAGTAAAATATCATAGGAAATGTAAGCGGGTTAGGAAGAAATTTTGGGAATTATATTGACAAAATAATTTTTTTCTGTAAAATGAGAAACAATTCAAAAATATTTGTATAGAACAAAGGCTATGAAAAGAAATAGTATCAATTATTTTTACGAACAGAAAGTTACCGGTTGATGAGAGGTGCATGTAAAACGATTGAGAATTCATCTTGGAGCTGTGTACCGAAAAGATCATGCTAAGTAGGCTACAACGGTAAGCATCCGTAATCATGTGCGAGAGTATCGTCAAATGACCGTACTTCTTAAGGTAAGTAATGTGAATTGCTTATAAATTAAAGGTGGTAACACGAGTTGAATCGTCCTTTTGGTTAATCCAAGAGGGCGTTTTTTTTATTCCTTTTTTGAGCAAATTATTTGAAAATCTAAACGTAGTAGGAGTTAGACATTATGAAAGACAATCATCAAGATTCACAGCTAAAGCGCGGATTAAGTACGCGTCACATGCAATTAATTGCACTTGGCGGATCCATTGGGGTCGGTTTATTTTATGGCTCTAGTTCAACCATTCAAATGGCTGGGCCATCTATTTTACTAGGTTATTTAATTGGCGGATTAGTTATTTTCACCATTATGCGTGCATTAGGTGAAATGGCAGTAGAGGAACCTGTGTCAGGCTCGTTCAGTACGTACGCGAATAAATATTTAGGACGTTTTGCTGGGTTCTTATCTGGTTGGACGTATTGGTTCATGTGGATTGTCGTGGGCATGGCAGAATTAACAGTTGTCGGTGTATACATTAACTACTGGTTCCCCGATATTCCACAATGGGTAACTGCACTTGTCGTACTTATCATGATGATGCTTGTAAACTTAGCAAATGTAAAAGCTTACGGGGAATTCGAATTCTGGTTTGCGATGATTAAAGTGGTTGCGATTATCGGTATGATCGTTCTCGGATTAGGCATTATTTTCTTCGGTACTGGCAACCACGGTGAAGCAATGGGCTTCGATAATTTATGGGCACACGGTGGCTTCATGCCAAATGGTTTCCATGGTATTTTAATGTCACTAGTATTAGTTATGTTCTCATTCGGTGGGGTTGAATTAGTTGGTATTTCTGCAGGGGAAGCAAAGAATCCTAGCAAGTCCATTCCTTCAGCTATTAACAACATCGTTTGGCGTATTTTAATCTTCTACATTGGTGCATTAGGCGTTATGATGGTGATTTATCCTTGGAATGAAGTTGGTTCAGAGGGTAGCCCGTTCGTTCAAATTTTCGATTACGTCGGCATCCCTGCAGCGGCTCACATTATTAACTTTGTTGTCATTACAGCAGCAATGTCTGCATTTAATAGTGGTTTATACGGTTCAGGACGTATGCTACACAACTTATCGGTACAAAAAGATGGTCCAAAATATTTTAAAACAGTAAGCAAAAACGGTAGTCCGCGTAGAGGGATTTTATTTTCTTCAGCGGTGTTATTAATGGCAGTTGTCTTAAACTATATAGTACCTGAAAAAGTGTTCATCTATATTTCTGCTGTTGCGACGGTTGCAGTCATTACAAGCTGGATGATTATTTTAATAGCCCAATTGAAATTTAGAAAGGCAAAAACGAAAGAGGAAGTAGCCCAACTGAAATTCAAAATTCCACTTTATCCATTTTCTACGTATATGGCCATTGCATTCTTATTAATGGTGATTGTGTTAATGGCGTTTATTCCAGATATGCGTGTTGCCCTATATGTCGCACCCGTTTGGTTTTTCATCTTATTTATTGGATACAAAGTAATAAAAGTTAAAAAGTAGTCATTTAACCGATACTTCTTCAGCTATCTGTTAAAAAATCCTTTTGGTTAATTCGATTGGTTACACCTATCTCAAGATTAATAATTTTTCTACATTAGCAAATGGTAATACTGTTCCCAAATGAAGTTTAGTTATGTCATTAAAGGATTCTATTTCCATTCAATTTGCGGCACAAGGATTAGAACTCAGTTTACATTGATGAAAATTTTCTGTATAATTTTTGTAAATTATGGGAATTTCATTTGGGGTATTTTTGGACATATGTGGAAGTGGTTGTCTTAGGAGAGGGGATAAAAAATGATTGAATTACGAAAAATAACTGGAGATAATATAGAGGAAGTAATAGCACTTGAAGTTGGAGAAAACCAGAAAGACTTTATCGAAACGACGAACCTTAGAAGCTTTGCAGACGCTCATGCGTTGAACGCTGATGGTATACCAGCGACTCCCTTGGCCATTTATGTCGATGAAGTTGCGGTGGGATTTTTGATGTATATTTATGATACGTTGGATCATGAATCATTTGAAAATGAAGTCTTTTACGGGAAAAAGAGCTATTTTATTTGGCATATTATGATCGATAAGCGTTACCAAGGGAAAGGATACGGCAAACTTTCTTTTGAAAAAATGTTGATGGATATTGAAACGATGCCAAATGGAGAAGCAGAATATATAACCCTCTTTTATCGAACAAGTAATGTCATAGCAAAAACATTATACGCTTCATTTGGTTTCGTAGATACAGGAATCATTCAGGACAATTCGATGTTGGCAATTAAAAAGATAGGCAAATAACAGAATCCTTAGTAGAATAGGATTTCTCTGAAAGAAATGTAAGTTATCAACGTCTCAGCCTACAAATATCCACAAGTAAAAACCGATTTTGTTAACGCTGTCTTAGTAAAAATATAATATTTATACCGCATTCAGGCACTTTCTGTAAAAAGGAAAGGGTCTTTTTTCTTGAAGTTGAAGGTCTCTAATAGTGAGCATACGTCTAACAAGACGTATGCTTAATTATTTGGCTATAAAAACGTAAAAATTGGATAATTTATGATATAGTTTACATATCATCTGTAACTCGTTAATTAACTTATTGAGACGGGAGATCGCTGTTATGGAACAAAAAATACTAGAATTGCTCAATAACATATATCCAGTGGATTTTATTAAGGTGGAAGCAGTAACAAATGAAATGTTTCGGTGTTCCGCAAAACAAGGTGAATACTTTGCAAGAATGACAAACTACAAAGGTTATGATGAGCAATTAGAAGAGGTTACCTATACAAACTACCTACATAAAGAAGGGCTAGGTGTATCACCTGCAATCGTTTCAATCAATGGTAAAGAGGTAGAAAAGATAGCCTTTAATCACAAGGAAGTATTAACGGTTCTTTATGAATCTGCTGCAGGTAAACACTTATCAAGAAACCAATGGCAGGCAAATGTTTTAAAAGAGCTAGGCAGGCAAATTGGTAAATTACATCGCCTCTCTAGAAAATTTGAAGAGATACATCCGACTAGATATATCAAGGATTGGTATCAAAATGAGGAATATGCTTTCTTGAAATATATTCCTGAGGAAGAGACTACGATTAGAGCTGTTGCACAAGAAATTTTAACAAAGATTAAAAACATGCCAAAAGACAAGTCCAATTATGGATTGTTACACGGTGACCTGTGGCTAGAGAATATATTAGTAGATCGTGATGTAAAACTGTCAATGGTTGATTTTCAAGATTGTGAGAAGAATTTTTATATCTTTGATTTAGCTGTTCCCATATATAGCGCCATAGAGTATTCATTTGTCGGTGGTGGGAACATCATTGAATATGACAGAGGTATTACAAAAGCAATCATCGAGGGATACCAAGAGGAAAACGATCTCCCGAAGGAAATGTTAGAAAAGCTGCCCTTATTTATAAAACTAAAAGAAGTCTTTGAGTACAGCTTAATGCATATGTACTGGAATAAAGAAAGGTTAACGGAAGAACAAATAAGAATAATGAACCATTTTAGAATGAGAATCGAAAAAGATCATTCTTTCCTAGACACAAATAGTTTGTTTTTTGACTAACCTTATATTACGATCGGGCGCAACTCTTAAAAAGATACGTGCTCCTTTTCATTTAAGGGTCAGATTGTTGAGTAAAGCAATACATATTACATTTGCGTTTTTATCTTAACATGAGTTTTCTTTATTGAGGAATCGCTTTATTAGAGTAGCGCAGTATAGTTCATGATTTACGTTACATTATCGAAAAGTCAAACAAATCGAGGAGACAATAATGGATGAAATTTTATTAAGAAGAATGTCTAAAGATGAATTTGAGAGTTACTTCCAAAATAAGATTGAAAGATATTCGGATGTATTATCTGAAAATATACATGAACAGGGAGATGACCCTTCTACCAAAGCACTTAAACAATTAAAAGGTTTACTACCTAATGGAATTAAAACGCCTAATCATCACCTTTTTAATATCCAAAGAGGAGAAAAGGTAATAGGCTTTGTTTGGTTGAAAATGGAGGAAGAGAAAAAAAGTGCTTTTCTCTATGAAATCTATATTTTTGAAAATTTCAGAGGTAAAGGCTTTGGAACAGAAACTATGAATTGTATAGAAAATTTCTTAATCCAAAAAGAAATCTATTATTTTAAACTTCATGTTTTCGGTAGTAACACAGGAGCACGTAAACTGTATGAAGAGCTTGGATTTGAAATTGCTGGAATTAATATGCTGAAGCCATTATCTAAAAAGTAATGATACCTTGTTCAACTAACAGGAAGCTTTAGTGAAAGAAAAAGTAGACTTCAATTGAGAATTGGCTTTTTATATTGGGAAATTATAACAATTTTATTAACTTAAGTAACAGTCCTTATTCAGCAATCGGGTCCTATTGTTGAATAAGGTTCTTTTGGAAAAGCTTTTCAAATAAAGCTTTTGGCACTTTAAGTTTCAGTATTTTAATAGGTGATTATGTATTATTTTCACAGGGTATTTTATATACTAAAACGCACTTGAATTAACACAAGGGTTATTGTTATCTTTGTAGCATCTAATTACTATAATAAATTGCGGTGAAATTCAATGTTATAAAGGGAGTGTAAAGATGGACCTATTACTTTGGCTAACTATTGGTTTCATAATAATTGGATTTGTTGTGCTCACTTCTATGAAAAAAGGTATGGAAAGTAAGGTCGCTTTTATAAAAGCAAATATGGAAGAAGAGGAAAATTCATCAAAAGCTAAATCTGTAGTTTTGTGGATATGGAGTACCACTGCTTGGGGGATAGCGAGTATGTTTCTTGTTGTTTGGTGTTTTCATCATTACTTGGGATAACTGTTGCTTCAACTGTGCTTAAAAAATCAGGTATTTTTATATGAATAGTCTGAAGTATTACTATACTGTCTATTCTTGAATACTAAATACATTATAAATTCAATTAACGTTTCCAAATGAAAGTTTGGAAACACACTTAAGGACGCATTTCCCTAATAAGAAATGCGTCTATTTGCATTCAAGGGCCATTTAATTAAATGAGTAAATTGCTGGAATTTGGAACTTTTACCATTCTATATTTAATGTCTATAAATAGACTTTGGAGTGGGGCATCCTTTATAGATTAATAATATGTAAAGTGGATGAGAGCACATATACTACCATATTTTTTTAATCACCATTTGATTACTATAAGGTGTTCGCATCCGTTTTTTAGGGTCAAACTACCGCAAAAAGTCATGACGTCCGTTTGGTTCATGCGTGTTTTTATTGTTTTTCCTTTATACGGAAGTGACGAGTTTGTATAAAGCCAGTCGTAGAGAATGTGTATTGATTATGTAAACCAATTTGGGGTACTATCTACTCAGGCTAAACGATAATGATTATCATTATAAATAATCGAATTGTTTTGCTACTATACATAAATTATGGGAGTGAATTTAATCATGGCAAGATTGATGCTTATGAAAACAGGATGGATATCGCTTATAACTGCAGGAATGATTACGATGTCAGGTTGCGCCTCGACAGGCAATCAAGCTGCTGGGACGACCGATCAGCCTGCAAACGCAACGGCAGTTTCAAGTGAAGGCACGCCTCAAACCGAAACACGTGTCGTAACAGATGGCTTCGGAGAGGTAGAGATTCCGAAAAATCCGAAGCGAGTCTCAGCTCTTTATCGGGAAGATTATTTAGTTGCACTTGGGGTAACGCCCATTGTGCAATACTATAACCCGATGTGGGGCAAACAGGATTATTTGAAACTGGATGTGCCATTGTTTGACGTGACTGGGAACATCGAGGCTTTGCTTGTATCCGAGCCAGACTTGATTATCGGCGCTGGAGAGGTAGATGCTGAACAATACGAGCTCTATTCTAAGGTTGCACCGACGTTCCGATTGCCGGATGATGTACTTGTGGATACGCGCAAAACTTTGACCTTAATCGCCGATTTGCTTGGACTAAGCGATAAGGCGAAGCAGGTTCTTGCTGATTACGATGCACGTATTGCGGATGTGAAAACGAAGCTGAACGAGGCGATTGGCGATGAGAAGGTTGTTGTTCTGCGAATGAACGTCGTAGACAAATCGATTAATATTTTCGGCATTCATAACACGTTTGTTGGACAAATTTTGTATGAGGATCTTGGACTGAAGGCTCCGGGGTTCGCCGAGGCAATGACGGAGGGCAATATCGTCTTGTCGAAGGAGGTCATTCCTGAACTTGACGCGGACCATATAATTTTACTTCCATCCAATGGGACATGGGAGGAAGAGAGCAACGCGAAAGCTCTAGCGGAGATGAAGGTAGATCGGTTATGGCAGACCGTTCCTGCATTTAAGAACGGCCATGTATATCCAGTTGAGAGATCCTATTGGCAGACGGGAGCCATTACGGCTAACGAGTTGAAGCTGGACGATTTACTTCGATTACTGGCTCCTTAATACGAAATAGGGTGATTACGTTCCTTTGCATGACTTATCACCATAGTTGGAAATTTAACTGACCCCTTTATAAAGGATAATCTTAAGAAAGGCTAGTCACTTTTTTGAAGCTGCCGTCTGTATTTTGCGGCAGCTTTTTCAACTTCCATTGACAATTTTTCCCGCTAAGCTTAATTCACCTTCTGACGAACGTCTTGCATTTGTTTTTCGAATAGCTTGTAAACTTTCAACTCCAGTTATACGAAAAGCGGTACGCCAACGTTTCCTCTGTCTACGCTTTAAACCAATTAATTCAACATCTAAACCTGCTGCTTTAAAAATTTCTCTAGGTAATTTACCATTTTCAGTTTTCGCAATAAAATGACGGTTACATTCTTATATATGTAATCACTAGCCTGTAGATTTGAATTGTATTATTCCTGTACTTTTTTAGTAAAGTATTTATTGGACATTTCTACATTAACTTCTTTTTTCTGAATTTAAAAAAGTACAGTTTAAGGTTGATGGGCGGCTCTTTTTGATTTACACTATATTCATTGAGAATGAATATCAATTAAAGGGCGGTTGTTAGTAACAATGGATATTGAACAGTGCAAACAAGCCGAGATAGCCCCATTAGTCCAATATGTTTTGCGATCCATCCGCTTCATCGTTGTGGGCGATCAAGCTGAAATGAATGATTCGGAGGGCAGCAATAGGAACGATAAGGAAAGTTATGAACTCCTCTTTATTATGAGTGGCACGGGACAAGGAAAATGTTATTTACAGGGGAAAGGCAGATATTTCACTATTGATCAAAAGATTTCGAACTGCAGTTACTACCAGGTGCGCTTTGAAACGAGAGGCTATGATGCAGCTTCGGGTTTACTGCCTGATAAGCAAGAGCTTGCCTGCTCACCCTTCGCAAAGACAATGGAACTCCTTAATGAGTTATATGGACTCCGCAGAGCGAGCGACGAGCTCGAGCTGTTCCAACGATTTGTAAAATTCCAAGAGTTGCTGCTCTTTCTATTCCACCAAAATGCACCAGTAATTGAAGAGAAGGGAACGGATACCGAGCATCATGGGATAGAGCTCAGTATACGGCACATTCATCAATATTACCGTGAGCTTCTGACCGTGGAAGAGCTGGCCTCCCTCGCAGGTATTGATCGTTGGAAGTATACCCGTTTGTTCAAAGAAGCTACTGGTCAAGTACCGCTCCAGTACTTGAATGAAGTACGGATTAATCAAGCCAAGAAGTGGCTGGTGAGCGCCGATGACAAGTTGCTCGATATTGCGCTAAATGCAGGTTTCAGCAATGAATATTATTTCAGCCGCCGTTTCAAGCAGACGGTAGGCATATCGCCCGGACAATACCGTCTCAGTCGTAAGGGAAAGCTTAGAGTAGTAGCGCCATATTTGGAGGATTTCATTGTCGCGCTGGAAATGGAGCCTATCGCCCAATATCGGCATGAGAAATGGGGAAAACAAGATTATCTAGGCTTAAACGATATTCCGACATTTGAGGAGAACAGCGACAATCTTGAAGAGCTTTCCTATTATAAACCTGATTTGATATTGCTTGTGGATCGTTACGAACAACAGCAATATGCTCAGTGCCGACGCATATCCAACACGTGCATCCTGCGTGAGCAGACCAATAATTGGCGTACATTGCTACGTACCGTCGCTGATTATTTTGGGCGGGCGGAGTTGGCCGATGAAGCTATCGCAAATTATGATTTCAAAGCAAGGAGTGCGAGTCAAACGCTGAGTCATCTTATGAAAGGGCAGAGTGTTGCTTTTTTGCGTATTTCGGCGGATCAAATCATCCAATATACGGAAGGAGGGCAAGCCTTTGTTTCAACAGTTCTTTATGGCGATGTTGGTTTGCGCTCCCACTCCGCAGTAGGTGTAGCTTCAAAAGCGAACAGGCCGGGTATGTTCACTCTCACTGTAGAAGACCTGCGTATGCTAACCGCAGATCACCTGTTCATTACTTTCGATAAATGGCATAGCCAGGAAGAAGGGAAGGAGAGGGAACTGCTCCAGAAGCCAGAGTGGCGCGATCTGCCCGCTGTTAGAAACAACCGTGTTTACGAGGTTGATTTTCTAACATGGATGAATAATGGAATTATTTCCAACAGCAAAAAAATCGATGATATACTGCGATCGTTAGCTTGATTTAATTTTGCTTGCGGGTCTCAACTATTACTGTTAAGGGTTTGAGGATACTAAGGTGGAGATGATGATAAACTTATTTAACAATGCCTAGCTTTTGATTAAATATTATGATTACAAAAGGAGTGTTTCTTTCAGAGGAAGGAATGCTTCTTTTTATTTAAAACCTCTGCTTTAGTTTTAGGAACGAAAATTAATTTCTTCTTTATAACACTATTGATCAATAAAAAGTACTCTATTTGCATGCTATAAAACAACACAAAAGGATCGCGAATAACCATTACCACTAAAGTCCCGCCAATAGCACCAAAGAAGACTGCTAGTAGTAATAGTATGAACGCAGAAAAATAAAGATTATTCTTTTTTTGTACGCTATAAACGCAATCATATTCGCAATAATGATAAACAAGACCATAAGTATTATGAAAAACTACCCATTTTTACGCCCTCTTTTAACTTGGACAGCTAGATTTTTTTAATTTACATCTATTTACTTTTTCTCTCTGTACTTTAAAATGAGTAAAAGTTCCATTATAAAACAATTCGCCTATCTAAATAGGATGGACATGGCGAAAGACGACGCAGTGTTACAAAGGCGTATCAAGATTCACGCTATGCTAAGCACAAGTGAAAAATTATTAAAGCCTAGGCACTCCATTAATGTTGAGCCTGGGCTATTTGTGTATTTTCTTAAATAGTTGACCATTCTATTATGGATAGGAGTGAAACAATGAACGATATAGGCTACTTACAAATAGCTAGTGAAACAATTATAACTTTTTTTGTCCTTCTAGCTCTTACACGTCTTTTAGGAAAAAAACAATTAAGTCATTTAACTTTTTTTAACTATGTAACAGGAATAACAATAGGGTCCATGGCTGCAAATATGGTTGTTCTTAGTACAAAAGATTACACAAAGGATCTACTTAGCCTAGTAATTTGGTGTTTACTTACTATAATAATCAGTTATATAAGTCTTAAGTCGGGGAAAATTAGAGTATTCCTTGATGGTCAACCTACAATTATTATAAAACATGGCGAGATAGACAGAAAAGCATTAAAAAGAACAGGTGTGAATATCGATGACCTAACGATGTTGATTAGGCAAAATCAAATCTTTTCAATAACAGAAATTGATTTCGCCATTCTAGAACCAGATGGTAGACTTAGTATTCTCAAAAAGCAAGAATATCAAGGGACACAAAAAAGTGACTTAAACATATATCCTTCGCCACCGACTTATTTACCGATTGAAATAATTACGGATGGAAAATTATTACCTAAAAATTTGTTGGAAGTTGGGAAAAGTAGAGATTGGTTAAAAAATGAATTAAGCAGGGCCAATATAAAAGAGATAGAAGAAGTGTTTTATGCTGAGATTCAATCTGATGGAAGCTTATTTATACAAAAATTCTAAACAAAAGTAACCAGGCACTCAATGGAGTACCTGGTCATTTTTTTTGAAGCTCAGGCAGCAGCCAGTAAAAAATTAATCGAAGACTAGCTATATTTATTGACCTTCCCCTTACAGGAAACATTATATTTAAAGTAATTTATGAAAGGAGGTGATGATTATGCTTTCAATTGGTGAATTCTCGAAAATATCACATCTTACGTTGAAGACACTTCGATACTATGATGAAATTGAGCTTTTAAAGCCAGCTTCCATAGACAGTCAAAATAACTATCGCTACTATCATCTTTCCCAATTAAAAACGGCTTTATTGATTACGCGATTAAAAAACTATTTATTTTCGCTTGAAGAAATCAAAGTTATTTTAGCAAATTTGGAAGATACGGACTTTTTAAACGCTAAAATGCAAACCAAGCAAGAAAAATTAACAAAACATATAACTGATTATTGTTCGCTATTAAAAAAATTAGAGCTTGATATTCAATGCTTAAATAAAGCGGAACATATCATGGGGTACTTAGATAAAATAGAGATTAAACTGATGAATCACTTGACCTTTCATCTATTATCTCAACGAAAACAAATGAATACCGCTGATTTTCTATTACACTTTAATGAATTATTGAGTAGAGCTTTGTTTGCAAATTTAGCACCTATTGCGAAACCACTTGCCATTTTTCATAGCGCAGAATATGTACCAGAAAAATATGATGTAGAAATAGCAATTCCCTTGGCAGAGGCCACAAATGAAACAAAAGTGTTTAACCCCGGTCTTTGCGCAATGGCGACGCTTACTGGTTCTTATGATGAATTACCGTCTATTCATACAAAGCTACATATGTGGATTAAAGAGAATCACTATAATCTGAATGGGGCGCCGTTTGAAGTTTATCAAACGAATCCATATCGTACATCGGAGGAGAATAATATTGTAGAAGTATATTTTCCTATCCAATAAATAGTTGAAGGAGTGTACTACAATGTATGGCATTAACCGGCCAACGATAAAAGAAAAAATCTTGATTGTAGTTGCTGAAATGATCTATCTAGTCATTGCATATTATTTACTTTTCATTACTTATGACAACTCAGGCATTGCACTAGGGCTTTTTATTGCTTTGATTATTACAGCTTTACGATTAACGGCTATGATGTTTATATGGTTGACTAGAGGAATAGCATGGCAAGAAGCTATCATGAACAGTATTGCTTTTGGGATCTATTATTTAGGCTTCCCAATCTTAATGATTACTAGTAATCAAGATCCAAATGGAGTAGTACTTATTTTAGGTTGGGTATTATTTGTAGGAGGAAGTATGCTAAACACCGTTTCAGAGTTGTTAAGAAAGCCTTTTAAAGACAATCCTGCTAATCAAGGAAAGCTATATACGGGAGGATTATTTAAATATGCAATTCATATTAATTATCTAGGGGATTGCCTCTGGGTATTAGGTTTAGCGCTCATCTCTAACAATATTTATAGTTTACTTATACCACTTGGTCTCATTTTAGTATTTATATTTGGATATATTCCCAAATCCGACGATTATCTACAGAGCAAGTATGGAGAACAATTTACAGTATATAAACTGAAAACAAAAAAGTTAATTCCGTTTATCTGGTAAATCCGAAGCATGCGTTTCAAACAGAGCAAAATCACCCTTTAACATGGGACAATATTAATATGTACCATTAACGGGTTTTGCTTGTTGCATCTCAAGTTTGGATTGGCTAGTTCTGTCTTACAAAAATAAAAAAGCTGCGGCTTTCAATAAACGCCACAGCCTATAAAAAGTGCGTGCGAGGCACCAATATTAATGTATGTAATGTAATGTTACTTATTACTTTTTAATCATTTCAACTAGGACGTGATGTTGTAAAAATGGCCATCCATTGTAAAATAACAGGACCACCTTCTAATTTAGAAAGTGATCAAGATGAAAGAAAAGATTAGAAGAGCCTAGTATCTGGGAATAGGATGTTCTAAGTGTTATTTTATGTATCAAAAGTTTTGTGATAGAAGCGTTCAATTCAGATAGATGTTCTAGAAATAAGAGCTGCAGCGGTACACACGCTACAGCTCGTGGGTTTTATTAACAGTCTTCTTCTCTTTTTAAGAAAGTTGCGCCGACAATAATCAAAAGAATAAATAGAACAACAATTAGGGCAAATGTTGAGCCATTATTAGATCCGCCGCCATAATAGCCACCATTTTCTATGCCACCTACATTTCCACAGTATCCCATAATATATCCCTCCTTTCTACAATACATAGTATGTTAGCTGTAGACAAGGATTGAGGTGTTAACCTATCAATTATAGGGCTAAATAAAGTATATTTTTGTTAGACGAGACAATAAAAAAGCCATTTGGGATAGGAGCGATCATTAGATATATAATGAGGGTATGTGTGATCAGGTTAGCTTTACCTTACTATTAATAAATGTGATAACTAATCATGAAAATAGGTAAAGTATTTCAGAAGCTGCCGGAGCAAATTTGAAGAAGATAAATACTGAAAAAAGTCCCTTCAGATAGTTTGAAGGGACTCCCATTACGATTCGTGTATGACTATAGTTCCGTAATGGTTATTTGTATTTTTTAGCTAGAGATTCGCTGCCAATTGCTCCAATGATCGTCATAAAAAACGGGCCAATCTGAAATAACAGAGAATCCTGTAAGAACACAATGTTTAAATCAAATAACTTATTACCTATTACAATGAATATCTTAGCTAGTATGATTAAGAATCCAATGATTAGAAGAATATCAAAAAACAATTTCCAGCGTGGATAGACTAATTTTTGGCTATCTTTTATGAGTTGCTCTTTCAAAGAATGATCCTCCTTTACTAATGCATCAAGCGTAATATCAAATAGGTCACTTAACTTAATTAACATGTCAAGACTAGGGTAACTTTCTCCACGTTCCCATTTTGAAATAGCTTGTCTACTAATAGTAAGTTTTTCTCCAAGCTGTTGTTGTGACATATTATGCTTTTGACGTTCTTCTTTTATTTTTGAAGAAAAATACATATGATCAACTCCTATCCACAGTATATTTAATTGCACTAAAAAACGAAAGAACCACATCGTTGCAAGGGTGTAAACTATTAGTTTCCCCTTGGAAATAGCGTTTATTATTGTTTATAATCCTCCATTTACCTGTTAATTATAAAAAATAGGAATTTAAGGGGCTTTCGGTCAGTGTCTTTTATGGGGGTTTATTAAATAATAAAAATTCTTTTGTTATATTGCTATAAGCAGGATCCCTGTAATAATTGAAAGGAAATCTAGCTTTAGCCGTATAACGATCTTCCACAATTTGGCTCATTTCTTCATTTTAAAGGGCCATTTTGTGGCAAAATAAATTAAAAGCAAAGGGTGGTTATTTTGAAGATAATTGAGACGGAACGATTATACCTTAGAGAGTTAAAAATGGACGATCAGAACGAATTATCGAAAGTGCTTTCCGACCCAGAGTCTATGCAATATTACCCGCATCCTTTTAACCAAGAAGAGGTTAAAAATTGGAACAAATGGAATGAGAAAAATTATAAGCAATATAATCACGGACTATGGGCGGTTGTTTTAAAAGAAGGGGATACATTTATCGGTGATTGTGGCATAACAATGCAGAACATCGACGGTGTAAGGTTACCTGAAATCGGGTTTCACATTATTAAAGCGTATTGGAATAAGGGGTATGCCACAGAAGCGGCATCTGCCTGTAAGGAATATGCGTTTAATATTTTGGGCTATTCTGAAATATTTTCATATACGACCTTAAAAAATATTCTATCACAAAAAGTTGCGGAAAAAATCGGGATGGAAAATTATAAGTTTTTTGAGAAGAATGGTGAACAACAAATCGTTCAAGTTGCATACAAATAGCTTATGAATATTTAGTAACTCGTTAGCTATTATTCCAGAAAAGGACGCGTTTATTTAGAAACGTGTCTTTTTCTTTTAAAGAGCCAGATTGTTGAATAGCATTCTTTTTGGAGAATTGGATATTTATGCTAAAATTTTATAGAAGGAATGTTTCAAAGGGGGATTTAATGAAGAAATATATAAAAGGTTTAGTGCCTTGGATTTATTTGATGTTGTCTTTCTTTGTACTATCTGGCTGTAATGCTCAAAAAGGTGGTAATCATTATTATTTATTATTGATGGGTGAAAGTGAAAGCTGGAATCTAACAGGTTATGAAATGGTTATAACACCAGAAGACGTTAAAGCAGGATTTGGGAATTTAAAGATGAAAAACGTCAATGAGTATATGACCGATTTCTTCCACTTTGAAGCGCATGTGGTTATAGATAATGATGATTCAGTGGTTCATACTAATTCAGCTACTGGTGAGATGAACATAGCAGAATATACAACTGGTGCTATTGAAGGCCCATATATCAATAAAAACGGTGACTTTGTTACACTTGAAGATATAAATGAGATTTATGTGGTCGTTGAATGGTGGGATATTAGTAAGAACGAAAGTATGAAAGAAAGAATAGATCTATTGAACAAATCTAAAAAAGAACAGTCCTTCTTGAACTAACTAAGGTTATAGTTGAATAACGATCTTCCACAATCGGACGCTTTTCTGAAATAGGAAAGCGTCTTTCTTCATGAAAAGGGGCATTATTTATGGGTAGATATACAATATGTAAGTATAAATGCTGTTGCATCAACTGTTTGTGCTACTTGTATAAATAATTGACCTCGCCAAAAGGTACGAACGTTGATTACACAACCTTCGTGCTTTTTTTGTGTATTCACAAATTTTTATTTGAAAACGTTGAACAATTTTTTAGAAAACGAGCGTCTAAGTAGTAGGATGGAAACGAGGTGAGTTATTTTTGGAACAAATCGTAGAACAATACGGTGAATATTTATATCATCTTAACTACTTATATATGAAGGATTTTCAGCTTGCAGAGGAAGTTACACAGGACGTCCTAATGAAGTATTTATTACATAAAGACGATTTCAGAAAAGATGCTTCATTGAAAACGTATTTAACGCGTATCGCTATTAATTGCTGTCACGATGAACTACGAAAACAAAAGAGAAAATCATTTATTTCAAAACTTTTACCACTAGGCAAAACTGAACCATCAGTGGAGCAAACGTATATAGCAACTGAAGATTATACAGCTTTAAAGCAAATTGTCTTCGCATTACCACTTCATTATAGGGAAGTCATTGTCCTGTTTTATTATGAAGAATTTGATGTTTCTGAAATTGCTAGTTTATTAAATGTCTCACAAAACACCGTTCGTACAAGGATTCGTCGAGCGAGAGAATTGTTGAAAACAAATCAGGAACTGGAGGCACTATTTTATGAAGGATTTTAAAGCCAAGCTAAAAGAAGAATTGCGACAAGATGCTCCATTTACAAATGATATAAAGCAACGCATATTGCAACCGAAACCAATAAAAAGAAAGTTGAACTGGCAGGTCGTCTCGGTATCTATTGCAGCTTGTTTCATTATTGGGTTCATGCTATTCGTTGAATTTTCTCAAAATAATAACCTACAAACTGCAAGTCAGCAAAATGTGCTACTACCGATTGTCGATGATGTTTCCTCTTTAGATATAATTGAGCCGAAATATGCCCATCTACTTGGGGAACAATGGATGCTGCATTTTTTGCCAATGATTATCGATAAGGAAGCCCCCATTACGTATGGAGATTATATTGCTTTTTATGGAACGGATGGGCTTGTCGTTTCAACTGTATTAGGATTAGGTAATGATCATGTAACAATGAAGCAAGGGCAAATTTTAGTAGAGGAAACCCCATTAAAGGTTCATGGATTAAATGAGCAAATAAAAAAAGAGGATATCAATGACCCATTGAAGAATCCTTACTTTTTTCATAACTTTGGAACAAGGCCAGCGCCATTCAATGACAAATCGATTTCTGCGAAAGAAAAAGAAATGGTTGTTTATGACACTGACGAAGGCCACACGATTATGAAAATTAGTGAGGGGCAATTAGTAGGTAAGGTCGTAGGATTCCAAAATTTTGAGCTAACATTTGAATTGACTGAACAGGAGCAGCAAGTTTTTAATGCCTTTAAAACGGATTATAATATTGAAAAGTTAAAAAATATGACACCACAAGCGATTACTAAAATGTTTTTATTGAGTGATATTGAAAAAGATTATGAAACATATGAAGCATTGTTTACAACAAATAGGAACGATGAAACAGAAAGTGTTCGAAGTTATTATGAGAAAACGAAAATCGTACGTCAGGAGTTGTTTACAAAGGAAATAAATCGCCTTATTATTGCAAACCTCTTTGCTGGGTTAGAAAATGCAGAGTTTGAGCAACAAACAGCTACAACAGGGGTTGTAAAATTTATTTCACTCGAAGGACAAAAAGAGCTAGGTATGGAGAAAAATGCCCAAGGAATTTGGCAGCCAGCCTTTAGTAGAGGAATTTATTAGCTTTAATGCAAGGACATCAATTCACGCTAAAATGCTTGCGTTGATGTTCTGCTGATACTGTTTGGTCGACCTATGAAGCATAAACCTTCCCAATCCAACCCCATTCTCCAATATAGGAGAACCCTTTTTATAACAATCGGACGCGTTTATTTCGAAACGCGTCTTCTTTTATTGGGTCATGTAGATTGAATAAAGAGCAGAAATATATGTGGATTTTTATGGTAAAATATTTAGTGAGGTAGGGGATAGATTTTTTGGAAGAATATATAAGAAAAGGGGTGTTCAAAGATGAAAAAAGTATTCTCAGGCATTTTTCTTGCATTGCTTCTCATCATGACTTCGTCACCTACATATGCAGCCGATTTTCACATAAAAGTTGACGGTGTTACGATTGCATCCGATGTGAAGCCAGAAGTTAAAAGTAATCGGACAATGGTTCCTTTACGTGTAATTAGTGAAAATTTGGGGGCAAATGTCACATGGACGAATTCTCAAATCACGCTTACTAAAAACGATCTGCAGGTAATACTGAAACTTAATAGTAATAAAATGGTAAAAAACGGTAAAACGGAACTGCTTGATGTAAAGCCGTACATGAAAAATAATCGTACTTTTGTTCCGATGCGTTTTCTTGCCGAAACATTTGGCAGCCAAGTCACTTACAAAAACGGTACAGTAACGATTGAGACAAAGCCATTCTTTATTGATGGTATAAAAGTAAAAGCATTGCAATACGAATATCATATGACATTAGGCGGAGTCGTACAGCAAATCAATGGGAATGGTTATAACGAAGCTATTTATAATACTTTTATAAAAAATAATAGAAATAAAGTTGAAGCACCTGCTTATAATCCATGGGATTCTCATCCCATTCCAGTAGGGAACTATGATAAAAATGCGCAATATGATTTTTTAGATGAAGAGGGGAACAGTATCAAACGATTTGATATTTATTCTTCAACGGGGGACTTGGGCGGAGTTTTGGTGCATGATACTACTGAAAATTATTGGTATGTCTATAGTGATTCCTCAAGACTAGGCATACTTCAATTAATTGATAACGCCTCGTTGAACGGCTTTGTGACAGTTATAAGTAATACAGTTCCATAAGGTAAATAATATTGTTTTGTGATAACGAGGTGTTGTACTTCAATAAGGAGTAGAATCTAGCCTCGTTTTTTACATCCATCATTAAAAGGTAGTAGAAATGAGGTTTGGAAGAATTGAAGAAAGCTGTACTTAGTTTACTTGAAATCATTGTAATCTTATCGATTGGTTTACTTTTCACAACTTCTATTTTAAGACCTATATACGAGAATTTTGGAATTCAATTTACAGGAAACGTATGGGTAAACTGGTTTGGACTCTCTTATATTTTATTCGTCTTATACTCGTTGATTGTTGGTTTGTTTATTTTTCGGGAAAATATTCTCTTTAAACAGCGACGTACATCAGTACTTTTTTGGCTCATTTTTATTGGTTCAAGCTATGTAGTTTTTATCCCTTTTATAAAAGGTGAAAATCCATTCTGATACTTCTATATGGTTCACCAATCCCAATTATTATCGAAATGAAGTATGAGTAAAATCAAAAAACTGCATCCGTTTAGATGCAGCCTATTTTTTTCTAATCAGTGTTTCACCAAGAGGGATTCCAACCACAACAACCAAAACCGTTAAAATTAACAGGGCTCTAAAAATAAAATAGGCAGCTTGATCAAACATCGTATCTCTCCTTCTTTTTTACAATACCTACCTCATATTCCGAAAAATTAGTGTGAGTGCTTTTTATAATATAGTTTACGTCATTACAAGGTATGTATGCAGTCCTTTTTAATATTTGTGGTCTTTATTTTAGTAAATGCATTAGAAAATTGAAGAATACAACATTGCTTTAATTTCAATAATTCTATACCCGTTATACTAAAGAGTAAACCGATTAATATCTGCCGTGAAAGTAAGTGTCGAGTTGAACCCGACATTAGATGCTGAGGGTTGAATTATCTCCTTGCTTAGCTATTTCAGCCTTAGTTGAATAAGAATTTCAATTGCACATTATAACCCTTGTAATTGATACTGACATACCAAAATTCACAAGTAAATATTTCAGGAACTCATATCATAAATAAGTGAGGTTCTGGTCTTTTTATGTAGAATTAGATTAAGTAGGAGTCGATAGTCAACGATACATAAGTCAATTTAATGGAGGTTATGATGATGAGAATAGCGAAGAAAATAGCCAGGATAGTGGGGATTTTTCTAGCTATACTGACTTTGTTTATAGGGATTGGATACGCTATTCTTGCGATTAATCCGTTAGGGAATAAACCAGGCAAGCCAGTTGCGGATATTGAACGCAAGGTGGAGATTTGGGGAGAAGAAGTGGCAGGGAATCATTCGGGAAGTAAGCTAGATGATATGACTATTAAGGGGAATCCTAATAGATTGCTAGCGACATTCAAATTTTCCACTAGCATTGTGGGAGAAGACTATAAAGACAATGAAGCGGCCATTGATACCTTTACCTATATCCATGAAATTGAAGGGGGCTATGAAAAATCAACCTATGAAGATGAGCCCTATCTGATTCCTTATACAGTAGCGAATGGTGACAGTGCTGTCATTATTATTCCAGGTGGTGGGTATGGCTTTAAGGAAATGGATGGTGGAACAGCGGAAGGAAAGGAAGTCGCTGTATCATTAAATAAGGCAGGTATTAACGCATTCGTTCTCCACTATCGTTCCAATCCGTATGAGTGGCCTATTCCACAACTAGATGTTCAGCGAGCAGTCCGTTATCTCCGTTATCATGCCAATGATTATGGTATCCATCCAGATCGAATTGGGTTGATAGGTTTTAGTGCGGGAGGCTATCAAACAGGTAGCTTTATTAACCTCATTCAGGGAGAAAATCTGTTTCCTGCTCGTTATCAGCCTGATGTCATCGATGCAGTTGATGATCAAGTAGCAGCCGCCGCGATGATTTACCCTGCATTGACGTATCGCTATAATGTACCCATGCTCTTTGCCTCTTTTAATGATGAGGATGTCAGAAATCCAGAAAAGCGTGAAGAGCTCTTGAAGCAGACAGATTTATCTACGCATTTCCGAACAGCTCATATTCCACAATTTATTGCTTATGGGACAAAGGATTTAGCAATTGAGGTAAAAGGTCCACAGGAATATATTCAATCCGCACGAAACGCAGGTGCGGATGTGACTGTGATTGTAGCAGAAGGTCAGAATCATGGCTTTAAGCAAGAATACTATATGCGAGCGTATCTTGAATGGGTAAAGAAAATTTTCGATTCTTTATAATATGCTTTGAAAGTGGTCAAAGATTTTAGTAAGTGCTATTTTATATTGTTTAAAGTAAAATAGTAGTAAGGTATTTCACTATCAACTCAACTAATCTGATTAGTTGAGTTTTATGTTTTTATAGAAAAAGCTATTAAAATATTGTAAAGAAGATGTGATGATTAATGGGGAAAATTGCTATTTTAGCAGAGAAACCATCTCAAGCAAGAGCATATGCAGACGCATTTAATGTGAAACAAAAAGAGAAAACCTTTATTGAACTGGAACCATGTGCTACTTTTCCTCATGGGGCAGTTATTACCTGGGCGGTTGGTCATCTTGTTGAATTAAAGGAACCAAAAGAATATCAGAAGGAGTGGGAGAAATGGTCGCTTGCTTCATTACCAATCATGCCGCAAAAATTTGAAGATAAAGTGGTCTCTAAAATGTATACACAATTTAATGCAGTCAAAAAAATCTTTAGTAATCCGCAAGTAACAATGATTTATAACTGCTGCGATAGTGAACGTGAGGGTTCAAATATCTTCTACTCCCTTTTGAAAATGACGAAAGTAAATAAGCCAGTTAAACGATTATGGATCAATTCATTAGAAGTGGAGGAAATCCGAAAAGGGTTTAATCATATGCAAAGTAATGAGCGGGACTTGCTTATGTACCAAGAAGCCAAAACGCGTCAAATTAGCGATTGGTTAGTAGGTATGAACTGTAGTCGTCTTTATACGCTACTGTTACAGAAAAAAGGCTTCAAGGGCAGTATCTCCATCGGACGAGTGCAATCGCCAACTGTCTATTTAATTTATAAAAGACAACAGGAAATTGAACAGTTCAAGCCGGAAAAATTTTATGAAATCGAAGGGGTTTTTAAAGCTCAAAATGGTGTATATAAAGGGAAGGCGAAGCTAAAGACCAAAGTGCGTGCAGAGGCAGTGCAATTATTGCAACAGCATGGGATTGAACCGCAGGATACAGGTCTCATTACAAGTGTCACGAACAAAACGAAGCGGATTGCGCCACCTAAACTACATGCGCTATCAACATTACAAGCGGCTGCCAATAAACGTTGGAAATACAGTCCATCACATGTGTTGAAACTTACGCAATCACTTTATGAGAAAAAGCTTGTTTCTTACCCACGTACATTATCTATAAAATATTGATGGACATAATTAATAAATTTCTAAGAATCATTGGTTTTCTAAAGTTTACCTATATAAGTGAATGGACATAATTACAAATGTGGACATAATAGACTATAATTGTTAGAAGATAACTTAAATAGTCTAAAACAATAGGAAGTAATATAAGTGAAATTATTGTAATTGCACTTCAAATTACCTGAGTCAAACAGAGATTAAAGAAAAATTAGGAGCTCCTATTTTTTCGCGTTTTGATCATTTTATTAATTTTGATGAACTATCTTTTGAAGCTAAAGAAGCCATTATAAACAGAGTGTATGATGAAGAATTACAAAAGTTTAATATTACTGATCAGCAAATAATTGAGAACTGGGATATAAAAAAGAAGCTTAAAAGTAGTATTTCTTCTTTAAACAATGCAAGGGAAATTAGAAAAATTATGATTCAAATGATGGCATATCCACTTATAGAAAAACTATAGTTATGAAATTTTTGAGGAGGAAACATGGTATCATATAATAAAGAGTATCTAGTAGGCAAACCTGTATGCGAAAAAGAAGAAATTTTAACAGGAGACGATTATTGTATCCATAAAAGAGAATTATTAAGAGTTGAATTAAATAAGAAAGGGGAAAAAATAGCTTCAATTATTATGATGAATCCTTCTAAAGCTGATTCTGATCAATCTGACACGACAGTAAACAAAATTATTGAAATGTTTCATCAATTACCACAAGGTCAAATGGGTGAAGACATAATATATCTTAATATACTAAACATATTACCTATCTATAATTCAAAAAGTAGTGATTTATTAAGCGATTTCGAAAGGATTATAGAATTGAAGTCTGAAAATTTCATGACCGAAATATTAGATAATAATATGAGTATGATAGAAAGTAAAATACGAGAATCAGAATATATTATACTTGCTTGGGGAATGCCTAAACAATTTACACTTCCATTATACTATACGCAAGTAGCTAAAGTATTACAAATGCTAGACAAATCAGATGAAATATATGTATTGAAAGCTAAGCATCCTACAGGAGACATTGAAGTTTTAACAAAGGACTATTTAAATCCACCACACCCATCGAGATGTGAAATATCTGGTTTAGTGAAAGTAATGTTACAATCCCATTTTAGAATAAAGTAATAATAGCTTCTTAAGAATAATATAGATAGAATTTATTCTTTTGACTTTTTATATAGAATTGAATCTGCTACCTTAAATAAGGGCATGTTTTGATCAATCTTTTTTCAAAACATGCTCTTTGAATTTGTTCTCATATCAAGGTTAATATCGTTAATTTAATCGTAAGCCCGTAAGAACATGTTTCTAGGGAAACGTCGAAAACGACGTTAAAAGCATTCGAAACCAATCGTTGAAAAGTTTATGGATTGAATTGGAAAATAGACGACGAAAAAAATGCGCTTCCAAAGGCTGGGGAATATACACTTAATTGAGTGTATGGTCTGAAAGTATTCTACGTATGGACATAATCAAAATAGGGTATAAAGGTAAATAAAATTTTTAACTTCAAATTGTTGATGTAAAGTGAGTAAATTTCAAACGCCCCTGGTTATACCTATTAGAATGTCGTTTATCTGGATGATAAATGTGAAGTAGCTGTTTAACAACGATTTCTATTTTAAATACTTATAAAAATTATAAGGTGAAATATATAATAAATGGTAAAATATAATTGTTAAATATTTTATTTTATTATTATTAGGAGGACTTGATGAGTATGCGTGGAACTGTTATTTCGTTAATTAATATGAAAGGAGGCGTAGGTAAAACAACTTTATGTAGAGAGATTGGATTGTTTTTATCAGAAAAATTCTGTAGATTAAATGATGATGGTACCTCGGACGAATTAAAGGTATTATTAATTGATATTGATCCACAGTCAAACTTAACACAATCCCTATTAGAAAATTTAGGGAAAGAATCTGTTGTATACAAATATGATGAAAATGGTGAAATCAAAAAGGATAGTAAGGGCAAGCCAATTGTTGAATATAAATGCTCAATTGATAATTTATTTAAAGGTGATATGTCCGGTCTTCAAGAGAAACATATAATATTAGAGCTTTCAGATAATCTTCATTTGATACCGGGAGAACTAGAAACAGTCTTTTTGCAAAGACAACAAAATTCTCAAACTCCATTTGTCTTGAGAAATTACATAATTGAAAAAAAATTAAAAGAGAAATATGATTTTATTTTATTAGATTGTCCACCTACATATTCTGTATATACGGAAATGTCTTTTTATGCAAGTGATTATTATCTAGTACCGGCTGTACCAGATGCCTATTCAAGTTTAGGTGTTGATTTGTTAGAACGAGTTGTTAAAGATATAGTGCATGGGCAACGCTTTGGGATTTTCGAACATGCTAGACCGAAAAATATTGGGGTTATTTGGTCTAGAGTAGATTTGAAATATAAACCAAGGCAGCAAGTACATATGGACGCATTATTGATTTCAGAAACGATAACTCAAAACGGAATAAAAACTTTAGATAGTTCATTTGAAGAATCAAATAAACTATCTACTTCTCCATTTGAAAAAACAATAATAGATAGAAATGATAGTAAGTTAAATGAAATTTTAACTAATATTTGTAAAGAGTTAATAAGCGAGACAGAGGTGGATGTAAATGAAGTTATTGTGGAAAAAGAGTAAGAATTTAGTTTTAAAAGATAGTATTGATCTAACTAAAATGGACTTTTATGCTTTACTAGTTCCTACTATTTTATCCGCAGAAATTTTTGATAAAAATATTGATTTGAAAGTGTTAGTAGAAAACTTTAAAGTAGAGAAACCTATCAAAGATTATTTATATGATAATAGAACGGCTTTATTGGCTAGGCTAATTAGGGAAATAGAGCGTTCGGATGAAGAGAGTTTATCGTATAATATCTTGATTTTAAATGATTTTTTAGACCAAGTTTTTAAATTATCGCTGCAAAATGATATAGAGTTAATTAATGCTGTGAAGTTATTAAATAAATATTCAAGAAATAAGGTATAACTTATGGGTAGAGAGTGGATATATCAAAATTATTTAGAATATTTGTCTGAGTACCATCCAAAGTTTTATCAAGTATCAAGTGAAAGCGAAAATTTAAGAACATTATATTTTATGGTAAATGATTTGTACGTCCTTAATGAAAATTTTCAAGCGGAACGTTTTCAATTGAATAATTATTATAACTTAATAAATGAGTTCAAAGTGTATGCAAGCAGACTATTAATATTGTTACCTTTAAATGATATTTATATGATAGATGCTTTATTAAGGCTACTTGTTGAAAAGCTATATAGAATTATTTACAGTTTATATTGTCCATTAAAGACAGAAAGAAACATTAGAAAGCAATCAAGAGAAGAAATGGCAAAAAAGATAGATGGTAATGTGGGAAGGAAAAATGATTTAGATTTGCTATATGCGAATTATTCCACATTAATTCATCATACAGATACATTAAATACTGATAATTATAATTTTCGAGAACTAGTACAATATGATGAGTCAATAAATGTAGGGCTTATTTCAATTTTACAAAACATTATAGAAATTTATATCGAAGAATTTGTTTTGAAAGTTCTTCAAAGTGACGAGTTAGAATTGGCTATGAAATTAAATTTAAGTAGTAATCTAACTCCTCAAAGTTTGCATAATATAAGATCGCTGTTATAAGATCGGCTGAATTTATTTATAGAATCAAGAATTTAATTAAATATTCTTAATTAGGGGAAATATCTATTCTTCATCTTAAGATACTTTCAGTAGAAGAGCGTAATTTGATAGAATCTCTCAATCGAATAACCATCGGTTTGTCAGATTTAAATGGGGCTGCAAAAAAGTTGGATTTTATCTGACTTTTGGCAGCCCTGTTCTATTCTTTAAGAGTAAAATTTTTAATTCATCATCTATAAGATAATATTGTTTTGTTATAGTTAGTACCGTTTCAATATTAGTTGAAACATGAGAATATTGAAAATTGTAGCCAGAATTTTTCTGTGATATTGGAGAATAAAATATCATACTTAACTGTGTAATAATCTTTTTTGATCTAGAAATATTTGAGAGATTGCAAATATATAATGCATAAATAAGGATTATTTTTTTCTCGTTGTTGCCTAATGAATTTTATAGTCAAAATAGAGCATTTTATAATTTTGGAAAATACTCTATTTATGTTAGTACTAATAATTTACTTATAAGTTTTAAAAATCTCATTCGAAACATTCAACAACATTCTAAGATTACCTTCGTTTTTATCCTCTAGTATATTTAAAATTAACTGTATCAACTCTTTTTTTACATTTATTACGTCGGGGTCATCTATGAATTCGGGAATCAATACTTTCTCAGAAGTTCTTGGATGGAATGAATCTGATTTTATAAAAATTAAAGAGAACGATAAAGTGTATCGAAATTATATTACCCCTGGAGATACCACACATTTTTCTATGAGTAACTTAATGTTTCAGGGTATTAATCCGTTATCAATTGCTAAAATGGCGGGCCATGTTCGGATTGGGACTCAAAGAAACTATTGGGGACATATGGAACATTTTGTTGAATCCTTTGTTTATATCTTAACTTCTAAAAATCGTATTACTCGATTAGATCGAAATTTGAATCACGGGATATTTAGTTTTCAAGATAAAATAGATGAATCTAAAATCTTAGAAATAAGTGATTTTGTAAATTTACATGAGGTTGAACATGGTTATTGTAGAAATAATAACTTTCCTGAAGAATGTCCAGGGGAATGCAGATTTTGCGAATATTATTTTTTTAAACCCGAAAATTATCAAGATGGAATTAAGTGGTTGAAAAATCAGTCAGATTTATTAGAACAGCAATTAATGACGGAGATACGGAGTTTGTTATCAATGTTTAAAAATATGAAATTTAATTTAATTACTGAAACATATTCAATCTTAGATCAAGAGATGGCATTCTCAAATGCAAATATAATTAATCGAATAATTAATCAAAAGGCAATGGTAGATTCACTATTACCAAAAAATAAAGAGGTGGATTTATAAAAATGACCACAGGAAAACCAGGAAAGCCGGAAAATTATAGTGATACTCAATTAAAGAAAATATTAATTGAGTTTAGAAAAAAAAATAAGGGCATTATTTCATTCTTAGCATTGGAAAAAGAGACTCAGATTAGTAGGAAAACTTGGAAAAGAAGAATGGGAGAAGTAATTACTGAATTAAATAAAATTGATACAAACAATAAAACAAATATAGTTGATGATATACCGATTCCAAGTGTAGATATTATTATCGATAAGTTTGATAATATCCCAGAAAGTTTACGATATTCTCTTTACCATTTGAACGAAGTAATAATAAAAAATCATGAAGAAAATATGAAACTAAAGGAAATACTCAATAAAAAAGATAAGATACAAGCTTCTTTATTGAAAAAATTGAAAATCTGGAGAAAGATAATAAAAAATTAACTGATGAAGTTGCTTATTATGAAAAAATATGGATTGAAAGTACAAATTCAATTATGAGAAAAAAGTTAGGCTTAAAAGACAATCTGATAGAAATAAATAAAAGAAATCAACACTCAGCGTTATCTTTAGACATAGAAAAAAGAATTCCCAGAATTATCCAGAGATTTTAATAGAGAATAAGATAATAGATTTATTATGTATAAAAGCTACATTTTAAAATGAATGCAGCTTTTAATTATGAGAGAAAAGCTTTAAAATAATCAAATTGTTTATTGTTCAAGGATCCAAACTTTTTAAGTTAAGACACTAATTATGCAAACACAAATATATCACATCGTAATTATTTACACAATTATCCCACTTAAAAGATAAAACTCTTAAATCATGTGTATCAAAGATTAGCACTTAATCAAAAAAAGAAAAAGAGGGGTATTCTCCTAGGACCCCAGTTCTTTAAGTTTGATAACATTTGTAGAACTTATATTTCCAGTAACATCTTTTAAGGTAATTCGAACTGAATACAAATTAATATCTTTTTGAATGGTCTTATGATGTGACCTATTTTTAAAATGAAATCCTAAATTTACAAATGTTGCATCGTTTTGGGGAACTTTCAAAAAGTTATTAATGCGCATGTCTTGCCATTTTCCTTCAATATTTGGAACAAGGTATGAATTAAGATCTAATATTTCAATCTCCCTATCCTCAATATATATTGTAAGGCTACCACCTGTAACCATATTTATTCTTGAACCTGTATTAAGGACATTTATTAAACATCCCCAAGCAATATTGTTATTTGAGAGGTAAGTACTTACCACAAGTTCGTCTGTACCAATAAGTGTTTCTAAGCGGTAAGGGGGAATTACAATCTTTTCACGTTCTGTGTACATTGAGTCAAGATCATATTTATCTGCTGCTTGCGTTCTAGTTCCTTTCCGTATAGGAATGAACATTTCTCTGTTTTTATATGTAAGGAGCATATGCGGCTTATTATAAGAACGGGGGATATGAACTACTATTATAATTTTTTCATCCACCTGAATTTCATTAAACTCAATTGTAAAAGGTTCAAGTACCTTGCGGTTGATTATATTAGCTAAATCGGCAGCATCAAGTGGAAGTGCGGTATGGTGTAAATCCCTTGTGTTACCATCAATACCCACTATAATGTTTCCAGCACCGTATTGTGAATTGGCCATAAGAGTTAAGTCTTTTGCAAATTCATTTTTACCCTCGTCATTTGACAAATCCCAGAATTGACGTTTTAACTCTATTATTGGGTTCTCATATTGTGCGCCAGATTTTATTTGCGCACTAATATTTTTAATTTTCTCGATATTTATACCTTGACTGCTATTAAACAAATTACAACACCGCTTCAATATTTTTCTACAAAATAATTATATCACTATCATTTTACAAAATAGTACTTAGCTATTGAAATAGTAGTGATATTGTTTCATTACGGTAGTTAAGCCAAATGTCTTGAGTATTGACACTGGAAATCTGATGTTGCAAAATCGATGTGTTAATCGTGTCAAAACTAAGTATCAAAAGTGATTGCTGAAAGAGGGTTAGAAATTACAGTTTATGGATACGTTCGTGTGTCAACAAGGGCAAGACCTTAAAGCGCAGATTCAAGCTTTACATAATGAGAATGTCGAAATCATTTATCAAGAAAAGTTCTCAGGCACAGCTACAGATAGACCAAAGCTACATGAGCTACTAGAAGTATTAGAGGCAGGGATAAGCTTGTAGTAACTAAATTAGATCTACTGGTGCGTAATACTAAAGAAGATATATAGTTGATTGAACAACTGTTCGAGAAGGATATAAAGGTACACGTGTTGAATGAGGCTTATTAGAATGTTCGAGTATGGGGCGTTTCTTCCTAACAACATTACCTGCGGTAGCTGAAATGGAGCGTAATATGATTGTAGAGCGAAGGTAAGTTGATAGCAAAACTCTGAGACGGTAGACCAAGAGGTACACTCTGTACCAAATAGATGAAGCTATGAAGTTCCTAGAAACGATGTCGTTTTTTCTGATGGGAAAAATAGATCGCGGGGGTACTAAAATAAGTATGAGTACTCTAAAAGGGTGAGAGAAAGAAAAGAAACGCTATAGAATATAGTGATGGTATAAATAGGGATTTATAATAAATAAATAAATAAATAAATAAATGCAACTTGTTTAAGTCTTTATATATATTTATCTTTACATTTGATAAAATATAACAAAATAATTCCAATTGAGGTGCTAAAAATGGAAATGTTATATATTTGGATTGAAAATTATGGACCAATCTCGAAGCAGTCCCTAAATTTTGGGGATGAAAATACTTATTATTTCGAAGATAATATTTTAAAAAGTAGAAAAAATCCTTTTTATTTAGAAAAATTTTTTTCTTTAAATTCTAACATGCAAAACAAAAATAATATTACTAATATTACAGGTATTGTAGGGGAAAATGGAGTTGGGAAAACAACTTTGTTATTTCTTATTATTAAAATTCTTGAAAGACATGATGAATTTCTTATGGATACTTTCCCAGAAAAATTGACTGAAAGCAATAATAAGTATTTTGCGATTTTTAAGTCAAATAACAAATATTATTTATACAATCCTTTTTTAATACAAATTAATAATCAAACTAATATGAAATTTGAAGAGAAAATGAAAAAAACTATACTAACTAAGCAAGTATTTGTATCAACTGTATTGAATGGTAGTTTTATTGAAGAAACTGTAGATAGTACACAAAATATGAGTACAGCTTACTTAATTAAAAAAGGATTAAATAAATACAAATCTAATAATATAAAGTGGAATTTGCAACTTATAAATGAAATAAATTCTCAGGATACATCTCGATATATTTTTTCTAAAGTTAAAGTACCAGAAGAATTAACTGTTAAATTAATGGGAAATTATTTCGATAATTTTCCTAGTTTTTTTATCGAAAGGAAATCGATAATAGAAGATTTTCATAGAGAAAATGATATTACAAAATTTAAAATTAATTTAATACTAAACTTTGCGAAGATAATTATTCAATTTATTAAAAATAGAAATATTAAGGATTTACCTTCGGAATTATTGAGTATTCACGATAACAAACTACTTGAAGATTTATTAAAAGAAAATATTGACACTTCATTAAAAAAATACTTTCATACTTTTGATCAAGGTGAAATTAATAATAGTTCTGCCGAATATGAAATGTGTACTTGGATTATAGAACTTAATGAATTGTTGTTAAGCTATATTAATTCAAATTATATAGAAGTGATTTCTGATCAAGAATTCAAATTTTCTACAAGATCGCCTTATTTAAAATCATTTATAGATAAAAATACTAAAATAACTGATGATATATTTGAATTTCGATGGAGAAGTTTGAGCTCTGGTGAAGAAATAATTTTAAACTTATTTTCAAGAATATTTGAATCTTTAAGTAAAGTTAAGTATCAAAACTCAAAAATAATTTATCTATTAATTGATGAAATTGAAAATAATCTTCATCCACAATGGCAAAAAGAAATTCTCTATGGATTAATAAAATTCATAGAGCAGCAAAATTTAAATCTAAGCATCCAAATTATTATAACTTCACATTCGCCATTTATTTTGTCTGATTTGCCCCATAACAATGTTATATTACTTGAAAAAAACAATGATTTTATACGAAGATTAACTGTATTAGAAAATAATGAACGAACTTTTGCAGGAAATATACATACGCTCTATACAAATAGTTTTTTTATTAAAGATGGATTGATTAGTAAATTTGCAAGTGAAAAAATTAAAGATTATTACTATGAATTAATGAATTTTTCGGAAGAAGAGTTTATGAGGAATAAAGAAATTATTAATAATTTTATTCAAATTATTGGAGAACCATTAATTAGAAATAAATTTAATAGTTTATATGAGGAAAAATCAAAGGTAAATAGCTTACTTAAAGATCCTAATTTAGAAATCAATCAATTGAAATTAGAAATCGATAAATTAAAAAATATGATTCATCAATTAGGAGGGGATAGAGATGATTAAATTAAATGCTATTGATCAAAAATATTTAGATAAACATCTCAATTACTTTAAAGGTAAATGTCACCCTAAATTACAAGAATATTTAAAAAAACCTTTGACTATAGGAAGAAAAGAATTTTTATACTTTTTAAATAATAATTACGAAGAAATTATTATTGGAACACCTGAAGTATTACAAAAAATTAAGTGCAAAATCAAAAATAGTTATAAGCATGCGTATGAAGATTTGCATATAGATAAAAAGAATGCTAATCCCAATCAAATTGAATTGAAAAACATTATTAATGATATATTTGACTATGATAATTTTCAAAAAGTAAAAAAAACAATGTGGGATGCATACCAATTGACTAAGGCTTTAAATGTTACTATCTGTCCTTACTGTAACCGTTCATTTACTACTACTCATTTAGGGGAGGATGGTAAAACACGTCCTACTTTAGATCATTTTTATAATAAGTCTAAATATCCTTATTTTGCTCTTTCAATTTATAATTTAATACCGAGTTGCTACGTATGTAACTCCTCTTTTAAAGGTGATAAGGATTTCAGTATTGATAGTCATTTACATCCGTATATAGAAGGTTTTGAAAACCATGCAAATTTTACACTGATTTTAGATGAAAATGATCCCAAAAATTTATTGCTAGGTAATTTTGAAATAAAATTGAATATAGAACAGGGTAGCCAATATAAAGATAAAATACTAAATAACGAGAAAGTTTTCCATTTAACAGAGTTGTATGATTCTCATCATGATTATATTTATGAATTAATTAATCAAAGTGTTATGTATTCAGATTCAAATATTAAGCAACTGACCAGCCTACCATTATTTGAAAACGAAAGTGAAATTCGTAATATGCTTTTGGGGTTTAATGGAGATGTTAATGTAAATTCTAGTAATAAAGTATTGTCAAAATTAATGAAAGATATTTCTGATGAATTAGGTTTGTCTATAACTTAATAAATTGATTTAAATATTGATTTAAATGGGACTGGAACGGAAAGAGCTTTTTAGTAAACAAATAGAGCTTGTTATTTGGTGAAAATTGGACAATTTAATATTGATGGAACGACTTCAGTACGACGTTTGAGACTATTGGCTTAAGTAGCGCTCGCGGAAAGCGTCCCTGGGACAAAATTCATTTGTTCTAAGAAACTAAAAAACGCACCATTTTCTCGCAATGAAAAAAATGGTGCGTTTCTCTTTTTTACTAGGAACTTTTAGTAAACAACATGATATTAGTAAAGTTGTTGGTTACTGAGGGAAATTAAAAATAATTTTTTGCTCTTTTTCACCCCATGTAAGATGTGCATTAAAAGTCTTTTCTACTTTTTTAAATCCTTTAATCAAGTCTGTTTCACCTGAGGCCAAGAGTTTTTTCATATTTGTGTGTGAAATGGTTTTACCTAGGATTTTCTTTGAAACCGAGAATTTACAATTAGCTGTTTTATAATTTGAACACCCATAAAAAGTGCCATGATCTATGATTGACCCTTCGCAAAGGATACATTTCCCAACAACTGTTTTTTCTTTTTTATATTTTTTATTATATGGATTATTTGCAGTGATTTTATCTACTACATTTTGATTAAATGCCCATTCCTTTTCACGCTTGTTAGCATCTGAAATCAATTTGTCAGCAAGCTTTTTTATTTGTTCCATAAATGCTTTAGGAGAAGCGTTGCCGTCACCTATTTCAGATAGTCGTTGCTCCCATTTGGCTGTCATGGAAGGGGACGTTAAGATACTTTCACCCAGTGCCTCAATTAGTAATATACCTTTAGTCGTTGCAAAGACTTGGTTTTTCTTAACTTCGATATAGTTTCGATCTTTTAATGTACCAATAATTCCAGCGCGTGTAGCTTCAGTACCTAATCCTTCCGTTTTCGATAAGACCTTTTCTAATTCTACATCTTCCAAATGTTTACCAGCTGTTTTCATTACGGTAATCAAATTACCTTCAGAATAACGATTTGGTGGTTGGGTTTCACCTTTCTTTACGTTCGCTTTCGCAACGATACCTTGCTCATTTTCATGTAATGGGGGGAGCAGTTCATCTTTGTCTATAGGTGAGTTATCTTTAGAATGATAAATAACCTTACGCCAACCTTCTTCCATTAGCACTTTGCCCTTAGAGATAAATTCTGCACGTTTATCGACAAGGGAATGAATCGTTGTGTAAGAAAATATGGCATTGTTGTAATGTGCTGCAATGACTTGTCTTGCAACTAAATCATAAATCTTTTCTTCTTCTGTACTTAGCTTTGCTACGTCTGGTATTTGCTCTGTAATAATAATTGCATGGTGATCGGTTACTTTTTTGTCATTCACATATCTTTTATTATTCATAATTGTACTTGTCGGTGGCGGAAGAAGACCTTTATATTTATTAATTTTACTTAAATGCTCTAGTATCTTTGGTAGTGTTTTTGCTTCTTCATTCGTTAAAAATTGTGAATCAGATCTTGGATAGGAAACTACGCCCTTTAAATAAAGTTTTTGCAAAATATCCAGTGTATTTTGTGGTGAGAATTTATAGGCCTTGTTTGCTGTAGCTTGTAATGCAGATAAGTTGAATAACAATGGAGGAGCGTATTCCTTTGTTTCTCTTTTAATACTATTAATTTCCACATTTTTATTGATACAGAAATTAGCAATCGCAATAGCTTGTCGTTCCTCTTGAACCCTTGAAATGTTATCTTTATGCCATTTTGCTTTTAACATTTTTCCATCAAAATTAAACTCTGTTTCCACTTCCCAAAATGGTTCTGATTTAAAATTCGCAATTTCATGTTCTCTCTTTACTATTAGTGCAAGTGTAGGTGTTTGTACACGACCAATTGAAAATACATCTTTCACGCCATTTCGTTTGAGGAGTACCGTGTATAATCTGGATGTGTTGATGCCAATTAGCCAGTCTGCACATGAACGACTTAGTGCTTCAAAATATATATCGCGTGTTTTCTCTTCTGGTAGTAAATTTGCAAACCCGTTTTTTACAGCGTTTTCTGTTAAAGATGATATCCATAGACGTTTCATCGGTTTATGAACACCGCATACTCTTAAAATGGTGCGGATAATCAATTCACCTTCACGCCCAGCATCACCACCAATAATGATTTCTTGAATGTCTGGTCTTTTTACTAAACTTTTAATCACATTAAATTGTTTATACTTTGACTTAGTCACTTTATATTCAAATCGATCTGGAATAATCGGTAATGTATCTAATGTCCATTTTTTCCATGTAGGATTATATTCTTCAGGGGCTTTCAGTTCACATAGATGTCCAATCGCCCATGTTATTAGTGCTCCACCTGGAAAGTAAGTATTTGGCTTCACTTCAAAATAACCAGATTTTTTTGTAAAAGAAAAAGGGGCAGCTAATTTTGCAGCTTGGTCTGGTTTTTCTGCAATTACTATTTTCATATACTCTTCTCCTATTAATAATAATTACAACTTCTTGTATTATAATTATAAATGAAATTTCAATATTACGGTTATTTTAATATTGTGTCCATCTTTTACTAGAAAATCTAGTTATGTTGACTAATAATTTGGACTTTTATACATATTAATTAGGTCCAAAATAATTAAGTCCATTTTTATGTAGATAACGTACCGATTCACAGCTTATTACACATTAGGAAAAAAACTAACGGAAAAAAACATTCATGATTTATGTAAGAGTGGGAAAACAGCTGTGATGAAAGGCTTTAAATCAAAGAATGGCAAACAATTTAATGCGGCACTTCGTTTGGTAGAAGGAAAGATTGAATTTGAGTTTAATGAAAAGTAAAAGCGGATATTTTAGCTGGAAGTATCGTTTTTGAAGGTTATCTCCATTCAAAGGACTTCCAACATGCTATCCTATTTTTATGCGATAGTTAGCTATTTAAGCGAATAAATCACCTGAAATTACAAAAGGAGTAATGTGATGACGACTATTAAAGAAATTGGAAGCTTATGTATTACGGATAGTGATGGATACATTATAAATCATGCAGATTGGCATAAAATCAACCCTATTTTTCTGCCTGTCATCAACGATGTGGTTCATACGTATCGCACCCTTCTTCAAGATGACCTACATAGCATATACATAAGGGGATCGATTCCAAAAGGTATAGGTATTGAAGGAGTAGCTGACTTAGACACAATAGCGATTACCAAGCAAAACCCTAATAAACAGCAGTTGAAGCGGATAAAAGAAGTAGAACAAGCATTAACTCAGAACCATCCTTGTGTAGACGGGATTGAGCTAAGTGTATTCTGCAAAGAAGCTATTTTCAATACGGCATCTTTTTCAATCATTAGTTTCATCCTCCAAACCCATAGTATATGTGTGTTTGGAGAGGATGTAATACCTCAATTACCAAGATATAAAGCGAACGAAGCTTTAGCGAATGACCACCTTATTCATTTACAGGGGCAAATAAAAAATGCCTGTGATGACCTTCAAGATAATTCGGATCGTGAGGATATAAAGGATTGTTGCAAGTGGATTATGAAAATTATAGTAAGAGCAGGACTTGCACTTGTCATAACGAAGGAAAACGCCTATACAAGGGATTTGTACCCCGCTTATAAACGGTTTTCGAAATATTTCCCTGACAAGGAAAGCGACATGAGAAGGGCACTTGAATATGCGATAACACCCACAACAGATACAAACGTATTGTTATTGTTTTTAAATGAATTTGGCGCGTGGATGGTTAGTGAAGCTGATAAATGGTTACATTTCTATAACCCTACTAGAGAATTAAACATGAAAATCGTATAACTTCCCAGACAAATAGAAAAAGGTAATCACCTATGCGTTGTGATTACCTTTTTTTGTTAAATGAAAATTTTGTGTTCTGCTTTATCTTTCAAAAGGGTTGTTAATATAAGGGCCTTTAATGGTAATACGCATTAACTGGGTCGCCATAAATTTGGGTGTATAGGGCATATCATTTTCTAGCCACCAGACAATTACTTCAAGAAAGGCAGCGGCATAAAAACGGACGGCCATTTCGCGGGGCACGGTCAGCTTTTGATCGTCAGGCTCCATACTTTGAATGCCGCTTGAGATAAAATTGATAATAATGTCTTTAAGGCCATCAGAGAAGTAAGGGATATTTTTTTCCGTGAGATACACCTTGTATAGCTTATTATTCAGCGCTATTTGTTCAAATAAATGCATAAATGTCTCGTGAGGTTGGTCATAATTCTTTAATAAATCAAAGTCCTCCTTCTCTTCAAAGGTTGGATGGATACTACTTACAAGCTCATGTAAGGTTTCTTCTGAGCTTTGATAAAGAAGGTCTAGTTTATCACGGTAATGTAAATAAAAAGTGGCACGGTTTAACGTAGCCCGTTGTGTAATATCTTGTACCGTAATTTTTTCATAGCCTTGTTCATCAATTAATTCCACGAGTGCATCTCTTAATAACTGGCGCGTTCTGATGACGCGAGGGTCCATTTTTTTCGACATTTTTAAGCTCCTTGTATTAAATTTTCTATTTTAACAACAGTTCGATTGCGAGTGTTGTGAAAGCGTCATAATGGGCTTCTATGTTGTTTGCCCTTTTTCAATAGCGAGTTATAATTATATTAACGACACGGTGTCGATAATACAACTAGTTGTTAACGTGTTCACGAATTGTTCATTTATATAGAAGGAAGGAAGTTTTATGATGGGTCGTTTAAATGGGAAAGTAGCAATTATTACAGGAGCAGCAATGGGAATGGGAGCTTCGGAAGCAAAACTATTTGCACAAGAAGGAGCAAAGGTCATTGCAACAGATGTACAAATCGAGCCATTGAATAATTTAGTAAAAGAAATTAAAGAAAATGGTGGAGACATTATTGGTCTTCAACATAATGTTACTTCTGAGGATGAGTGGAAAGCGGTGATTGCGGAGGCTGTAAAGGCATATGGCAAAGTGGATATTCTTGTCAACAATGCAGGTGTTTCATCACCAAAAACGATTGCCAACATGGAAATGACTGAATGGAATAAAATCATGGACATTAACCTGAATGGCTGTATCATTGGCATGAAATATGTGATTCCTGAAATGCAAAAAGCTGGCGGCGGTTCAATTATCAATATTTCTTCCATCGGTGGGATTGTAGGAATGGCTGGTACAAGCCCTTATACAGCAGCAAAAGGTGCGCTTCGTGTCCTTTCTAAATCGGCTGCGATTGAATATGGCAAAGATAAAATTCGCGTGAATTCTGTTCACCCAGGCATTATCGTAACACCAATGACAGCGCCTACGATGGAAGAGGGCGGTGCATTGCCATACTATCAAGCTTACACACAACTACCGTACTTCGGTGAACCTGAAGATGTAGCATATGGCGTAGTGTTCCTAGCATCAGACGAATCTCGCTTCATGACAGGCGCAGAGCTCGTAATCGATGGCGGCTGGACAGCTATTTAATCGAATAGTAACAACAAAACTAGGCTTCACTTGATGTGAGCCTAGTTTTTTATATGGATGAGGGTGAATACCCGCGAATCGAGTGAAGATACACGCGGTGGAGACGTGAATACCCGCGAATCGAAGGGAAATACACGCGGTAGAGAGGCGAATACCCGCGATTGACCGTTAAATCCTCGATAACGAGCGAGAAACCTCATAAATAAAAGAAAAATCCCTGCTGAAGGAATCCTTGATACATACAAAATAGCACAGACATAGTGGATATTTGTGCATATCATAAATGGAGTAAGCGTTTTCTTCATTATATAGAAGAAAGTCAAAAACAGAAAATTTCACGATTATGTGAACGTCACGAAAAAAAATTCACAAAAACCTTAACTATTTCATGTGAAATCCGTATAATAAATCAAACAGTAAGAAAATTGTCCATATTTCTCGATAAATTGCGTGAATTTTTTAAATTGTATTGACGTAGGAAACGATAATTTGTACACTGTGTACAGTCAATTGTTTTGTGGAGGAATACAATTAATTTGAAAAAGTTAGGATTTGATAGATATGATCGTGTGTAAATTTGGTGGAACATCTGTAGCAAGTGCAGAACAAATACAAAAAGTAGCAAACATTGTAAAATCTAATCCGGCACGTAAGATTGTTGCCGTTTCAGCACCAGGGAAACGTTCTGGTGACGATATAAAAGTAACAGACCTATTAATACAATTAGCAAATGCAGCGTTACAACAAGAGAATACAGAGGAAAAATTGCAAACTGTTGTGGATCGTTTTAGAGCGATTGCAGATGGTTTGGGGCTTGATGATGCCATTTGTGATGTAATCGCAGAAGATTTACGTGAACGTGTACAAGGTGACAAAACAAATGTGGAATTATTCATCGATAGTATTAAAGCAGCAGGTGAAGATAATAACGCCAAGCTTATTGCCGCTTACTTTAATGCCATTGATATGCCCGCACGCTATGTCAGTCCTAAAGAAGGTTTAGTAGTCAATGACTTACCCGAAAGAACCTTTGCATTACCTGAAGCGTATGCTAATTTAGCCCCTTTAAAAGACACAAAAGAAATTATTGTGTTCCCAGGGTTCTTCGGTTACACTAAAGCGGGCGTATTGCGAACATTTGACCGCGGTGGCTCTGATATTACAGGCTCCATTTTAGCAGCAGCCGTTGAAGCGGAGCTTTATGAAAACTTTACGGATGTGGATTGTGTGTTCTCCGCGAATCCGAAGGTTGTCAATGATCCAGTGGAAATTAAAGAAATTACGTATCGCGAAATGCGCGAATTATCATATGCAGGCTTTTCAGTGTTCCATGATGAAGCGTTAATGCCTGTCTACAAGATTGGGGTGCCCGTTAACATAAAAAATACAAATAATCCAACAGCCCCAGGTACACGTATTGTACCAAGCCGTCCTGCAACAGGTCGTCCAGTTACAGGTATTTCGGCAGACAGTGGCTTTTCAACTTTATATGTCTCTAAATATTTGATGAATCGTGAGGTAGGCTTTGGACGTAAGCTCCTCCAAATTTTAGAAGATGAAAATATTTCTTATGAACACACACCATCTGGTTTAGACGATATTTCTGTCATCATGCGTTCGAATCAACTAACACCAGAAAATGAAGCACGCATTATTAGTCGTGTGAAAGAAGAGCTACATGCAGAGTATGTAGAAATGCGTCACGGTTTTTCTATGATCGTGATTGTGGGCGAAGGGATGCGTCATAACACAGGATTAGCTGCCCGTGCTGCCACAGCCATTTCAAAAACTGGCGCAAACATTGAAATGATCAATCAAGGTTCTTCTGAGGTGAGCCTCGTGTTTGGGGTCCTTCAGGATTATGAAAACCGCATTTTACAAGCGTTATATGAAGAGTTTTTTGCCCATGCAAAAGCATAATGACACAATCATCACTAATCCAAGTGCTTCTTGCTTGGATTAGTGTTTTCTTTTTGCTGAGAATACGGTAAAATCGAGGGCGTACATAGTTGGGAGGGTTTTTCGTGAAGAATTTAACAATTGGTATGCTTTTTTCAATTATCGGGATACTTTTTGTCTGTTTAACGATTATGGATATTTTACCATCATCGACAAAAACAATGAAAATTGTTTACATCGGCATTGGGTGGGTCTTTATTATTATCGGCTCCGTGATCCGCTTTAAGAATCTCAAACAAAAACAGCAATAACACTTTGAAAATGGAATTGTGACAATAGCCAAAGTTATGATACAATTTCAAAGAAAATAAATAATTTGAGTATTATGAAGTTGTTATTCTGTACAAATGTTCAGAAGGTTCAAATTTTAATAAAGAATCGACCGTACAAATTCTTCTTTGTAAGAATTTGTTTTTTTATGTTCCGTGACAACTTTATCGCGAGGAGGCGATTGATTGCCTATACTTACTAAGGATTGCATTCATATTTTTGACGATTATGTTGCCCTTCAAACGGCTTCACCCATGAAGGTTGTATCCTCAGCCATGCATAACCCAGGCTTTGGTCAATATACGCATCTCATGAATCGAACAGTGCCCATTACCTATGATGAACGACAACCACATCAGGAATTACAGCGATTTTTGCAGGCACAGCACTTTCCACATGACAAGACAGTGGCTATGATGACGGCTGTCCAAGCCAAGTTTGCGACCATTCGTGACTTTACATATGAGGGAATCCACCTTGTCATTATGATTACCGCAGGGCTTGGCAATGCGGTGGATATTACTCGTGCTTTTCATCGGGAGGAGCAGTACCATGCAGGCACCATCAATACATGGGTGCTGATCAATGGCAAGCTGTCTGATGAAGCACTATTTCAGGCGATGATTTCAACAACGGAAGCTAAGGTGAAGGCGTTAGTGGATGAAGGTATTACAGACCCAACGACAGGCACGCAAGCTACAGGTACATCTACCGATAGCTTGCTCATTGCCTCGACAGAAGAAGGGGACTACCATCAATATGCAGGCCCCATCACCATGCTTGGCAAGGTCATTGGCTATGGCGTTTATGAAACGATGTGTGAGGCGGTTAGAAAATATAAAAAAGATAAAGAGGAGCGGTCTAAATGATAGCTATCGTGATTGCCTGTATCATAGGGCTTATTTTTGATTTAGTAGTAGGGGACCCTCCGAAGCTTCCTCACCCTGTACGCTGGATTGGACACTTGATTCAATCGCAAACAGCTTTATGGAATAAGGGCAAATGGCGCAAACTACGCGGAACAGTGATGGCACTTGCTGTTGTTGGCACAACCATGTTTGTGGTGACACTGATTTTACTGCTAAGCTATCAGGTGAGTATTATTTTTGGCATCCTAGTAGAAGGGCTTCTGATTGGCATTGGACTCGCACAGCGTAGCTTGAAGGAGGCGGCGATGGCTGTCTATGAGCCCCTTGTCAAAGGCGATTTTTCCGAAGCCCGTGTTAAGCTGTCATGGATTGTCGGACGTGATACAGACAAACTGGGTGAGGACGAAATTGTGCGTGGCGTGGTAGAAACGGTTTCTGAGAATACAAGTGATGGGGTGACAGCTCCACTCTTTTATGCCTTTTTATTTGGAGCCATTGGTTTATGGGGCTATAAGGCTGTCAATACATTGGATTCGATGGTTGGCTATAAAAATGAGCAATACAAAGACTTTGGTATGTTTTCAGCCAAGCTGGATGATGTACTGAATTTTATTCCAAGTCGTATCACAGGCTTACTGATCGTGCTGGGTACGAAAAATGAAACAGATCGTTCGCTTGGCAAGCGCTTAAAGCGTTGGGCACAGGACGCGAAGAAGCATCCAAGTCCAAACAGTGGCTATTTAGAGGCAGCGACGGCTGTGCAGCTTGGTGTACAGCTAGGTGGGAAAAATATGTATAAGGGGGTTGTCTCTCATCGAGCGATTATGGGCGAAAAATTAGTTCCATTAACGAAGGAGCATATTGCAACGTCCATTATTCATATGCGTATTGCCACAGTCCTCTTTACGCTTGTCATGCTAGCAGTGAAGGTGTTAATTTATGCGGTTACCTAATCACGGAGCAAATCCGCACAATGTTTATCAGCAATTAGGCTTAACGATGCCTGAGGTGGTGTATGATTTCAGCGAAAATGTCAATGCGGCAGGGCCACCATCCTTTGTGGAGGCACGTTGGCGTACTTTTTATCCGCTAATTCAACGCTATCCCGATCCAGATGGGGAGCCTTTTTTAACGAAGGTCGCTGCTTTTCATCAAGTAGCGAAGAATACGATTTTACTAGGCAATGGGGCTTCCGAGCTTTTTAGTGTGCTAGCAAGACGCTATGCCAATAAGCATGTCATTATTGTGCATCCGACTTTTTCAGAATATGAGCGAACATTGTGTGCTGCAGGTGCTACCATCGTGCCCATTGTCGTGACGGATTTTATCGATTACACATTGCCATTAGAGCAGCTAAAACAGGAAATGGTGAAGGCAGACGCTGTTTATCTTTGTACACCTAATAATCCGACTGGTGTCCTGCCGAAAAAGGAAGATTTACTTGCTTTAATAGCACACGGGGCAGCTGTTCACTGTGAGCTTGTTATCGATGAAGCCTTTATGGATTGGGTAGATGAGGCACATTCGCTGATTCAGTTTAGTGCACAAAACCCACATGTTATTGTCGTTCGTTCGATGACTAAAATGTATGCGATTCCAGGTTTACGACTTGGCTATTTGGTCGCACATGCTTCTATAGTGAGCGCCTTAAAGGACATGCTGCCACATTGGAATTTAAACGCCTTTGCTCTTGTCATTGGGGCAAGCTGTTTAGATGAACAGCGCTATTGTCAGCAAGCAATTAGCTATGCGACAGCGCAAAGAGAATGGCTGCATCGTTATTTACAAGAAAACGGCTGCCAAGTAACCAACAGTGTCACGAATTATGTGTGCTTCTCATTACCAAAAACACAGCAAGCGGACGCCTTTTTCACCTACTGTTTAGCACAGGGTGTTGTCCTGCGTCATACGAAAAATTTTCAAGGTTTACAGGGTGCATGGTTCCGTATTGGTATAAAAGATATGGCGGCCATGACCTCTTTACATAATTGTCTACAAGCTTGGTTTAATGCAAATAAGGGGAGAGAAAAGTGACAACTTTTTATCTAGTAAGACATGGGGAAACACAATGGAATCAGGAGCATCGACTACAGGGATGGCTGGACTCTCCATTAACGGAAAATGGTAGAGCAGCGGCTGAAAAACTTCACAAGCAACTGCAACAGATCCCTTTTGCTGCTGCTTATTGTAGTTCAAGTGGTCGTGCAAGAGAGACGATGGACATTTTGACGACTGATCGCAAGCTGCCTATTGCCTATGAAGATGATTTACGTGAGATCTATTTAGGGAAATGGCAGGGGCAGACAATCGAGGACATACTGGCGACACATAAGCTTGATTATGAGCTATATACGAACTACCCTGCGCAGTTTGTGGCAAGCCATACAGAAAGCTTTGGAGCTGTGACAGAAAGAGCGATGTTTACATTAAAAAAAATAGCAGCACAACATCAGAATGAAACAATTCTCATTGTCTCCCACGCTGTAACGATTAAATGCATCATCAACGCTATTTTACAGCGCAGCATCAGTGAGCTGTGGGCGGCCCCATACATTCATGGGACAAGTGTCACCGTGATTGAACGGCAAGGTCAACAATGGCTTGTGAAGGATATTGGCAATCTACATCATTTACAATAGGAGGTGTCCCACATGCCACTCATTTTTATTACAGGTGGTGTTCGAAGTGGTAAATCCCATTTTGCTGAGCAAACAGCGCTTCAGCATTACGAGGCGCAGTCGAGTACAGCGAAACGCTTGCTCTATTTGGCTTCTGGCATTGCCTTAGATAGTGAAATGGAAAAAAGAATCTTACGTCATCAGGCAGATCGCCAGGCACAGCCTATTCAATGGCTGACGGTGGAGGCTCCCTATGCGATTTCTGACGTATTTGAGACACTCCAGGATGGAGATGTGGTGCTGTGGGATTGTGTTACAACTTGGCTGACCAATGCTTTTTACGAAGGCTATGACAAGGGGACACCCTGTTTACAGCAGCCTGGTTGTTTAGCTAATAAGCTGCAGGTCGTCAAGCAGGCTATCCAGTCACTACTGAAGAAGGACGTGACTTTTTTTGTTGTATCCAATGAACTGTTTGATGAGCCACCTTATGCTAGTGATGAGGTAGAACTATATCGACGAACGCTCGGACAATTCCATCAATGGTTCGTTGCAATGGCACAGGAGGCCTATGAAATGAACTACGGCATTGTGAAGAGATGGAAATAATCAAGAAGGAAGGCAAGACGATGAAAAATTTTTGGCATAGCCTGCTACTGGCATTTCAATTTTTTACGGTTTTGCCAGTACATAAAGAGCTACCATTAACAAGATCTACCATCACAGGCATGTTCGCTTGCTTACCATGGATAGGCGCTTTGATGGGGACGACGGTGGCAGCCGTGCTCTATAGTCTTACGCAGTGGACAGCAAGCAGTGAAGTCATGCTAGCTTTTATTGTGATAGGGCTATTTGCCTTATGGACAGGTGGTTTGCATTTGGATGGCTTTATTGATATGGGCGATGCTTATTTTTCCTATCGAGACCGAGAGAAACGATTGGAGATTTTAGATGACCCTCGTGTGGGAGCGTTCGGGGTATTGTCTGTAGTGTTTTTATTAATGGGGAAATTTGTTATTCTACATGAGCTTTTTGTGCAGCAGAAGTTCGCCTTGTGGATGGTGCTATTCGTTCCTTTTTTAACAAGGGTCGGCATGAGCTTTTATTTCATGTCACTCCATTGCTCGAAGGAAAAAGGTCTTGCCTATTTTTTTAAGTCTCATATAAACGCTAATCGATTGAAAGTTATCATGCTGTTATCGCTTGTATTGGTTATTGGGGTTGTTTTCACCTTCACCCAGTTCTCTTTGCTGCCCCTTGTATTAGTCATCGTTTTAGCCATTGCACTTTTTATTTTTCGGCAATTTACGTTGCGTAATTTTGGCGGGGTATCAGGCGATTTACTGGGTGCATCAATTGAAGGGATGGAGGTTGTGCTATGGGTGACATTGTTACTGTGTGCTTAATGCGGCATGCGCCTACAAAAGAGAATCTTGAAAAACGCTATCTTGGGTGGACGGACGCACCATTAGCCGATCCAACGAAGCTTGCTGTGGTAGATACTAATGTCAAAAAGGTATATGGCAGTGATCTACAACGCTGTCGACAAACGGCAGCTCATTATTTTCCCAATGCTAGCTATCAGGCGGAGGCACGCCTTCGGGAGACGAATTTTGGTGCTTTCGAAGGAAAAACCTATGAGGAATTAAAAATGAATGCTCAGTATCGGGCATGGGTAGATGATCCAAACCACACGCCCCCACCACAGGGCGAGGCATTTGATGACTTTGTTGCACGTGTTGTAGATGGATTTCACTATCTACCGAAAAATGAGGATAGCTATTATTTAGTGGTTCATGGCGGAGTCATTCGTGCCTTACTTGTTGCGTTCGCGCCAACAGAACAGCCCTTTTGGTCCTATCAGGTGCCACATGACAAACAATTTGTTTTAACATTTACTAAAAAGGCTTGGGAGGAGGGAGCACGATGCATGTCTTTATCGGAGGTGCCTATAACGGCAAAACCGACTATGTGAGGCGCTTGTATGAACAGCAACAGGTGGTCATGATGGATGGCGAACTACCTGAGGTGGCACCAGCCTGTGATGTCCTTGTCCTGAAGAACTTAGAAAAATGGCTTGTGACACAAAACTTGGAGGAAGATGAACAAATCGTACAAAAGGTGCTAGTCACATTACAAGAGCTTGAACAGCATTGTACACTCGTGCTTATTGTGACGGATATGGGGCGTGGGGTTGTGCCAATGGAAAAACAAGCCCGACAGCTACGAGATACATGTGGTCGTCTATACCAAGCTTTGTTCAAGGAAGCAGAGCAGGTTGTACGGATTTGGTATGGAATGGCTGAGCAATTAAAATAAAGTAGAATTCAACCGAAAAGAGGGAAAGGTATGGAACGACAAAAATTAAGGAAATGGATTTTGACGGCCATGGTAGCGGCCATCTGTGCAGTGGGAGCAATGATTAAGGTACCAACGTTTATTTCAACGGCTGCATTGGATTCGGCTCCTGCCTTTTTAGGGGTTGTCTTCCTATCCCCAATCTTAGCAGGGGTTGCTGGATTGATCGGCCATTTTATTACGGCATTAACGTCTGGATTCCCCCTAGGACCATTACATATTATTATTGCGGTAGAAATGTTGATTGTCGTATGGGTCTTCGGGGTGATGCATACAAAAGGCATGCACTTTTGGAAATGGCCAGTTGCCTTAGTATTAAACGGTATTGTAGCGCCACTACCATTTTATTTTATGATTAGTCCAGCATTTTTCTGGGGTGCTTTTGGGAGTATTTTAATGGCAACGGTGATCAATTTAATCATTGTTGCGGTAGTAATGCCCGTCCTATCAAAGGTTTTTGTGCGTAAGGCAGGTCGTGTACAGTGAGAAATGCGATGAAAGTAGGGGCAATCATTGCGACCATGGATAATGCCGCAGCCATTGGCCAAAAACCACAAGATGTTGTGTCGGCACCAGACCAATTAACAGCCTACATGACAGTCCGTGTAACGTTTTTAGAACAGCTTGCTGCACAGGCACTACCTATTCAAGTTCTACTTGCGAATTTTTCTGGAGATGCCGCATGGTCACGCTATGAAAAAGGCATACAGCAAGTCTTTGCAGAGGCAGGTCTTACCTGTCCAGCGATTGCAGGGAGTACGGAATCCAATATGTCCACATTGCAGTCAGGCTTAGCTGTTACAATGCTTGGAGAAATCCAGCAGCGTCGAGCATTTGACCATAAACAGCTAAGCTGGTACACCTATGGCCTGCCGCTTGTTGGCGAAGAAGTGTTGGCACAGCCTGAAGATGTGGCACAGCTGCTGCCGATTTTTCAGGCATGGCAGGCAGAAATTGTTCAGCAAGTATGGCCTGTCGGATCAAAGGGGCTACAAGGAGAATTTGCTCGTCTGTTTGGGGAGCAACGAGTTGAAAGCTCCCTCGATGGTACAAAATCAGCAGGCCCCTGTACGGTCATTTTGCTAGGCATCGATCCTGCTCATGAGCAGCAGGCGCAAAAACTCTTCCTGCGAAACTTTGAGAAACTACGCATTTCTGTAAAGTGATAAGGCTTGTTTTGAGCAAATGAGCCTTTCTTGGAACATGGCCAGATAATCCGGAGCAAGGGTTATTTTAAGTCGATAGTATTCTTGCTCTGGAGGTGTGTTGCTCATTAGACGGGTGACTTTGAATCTAAAGTAGCTGGTGGTCGCTTATCAAAGGAGTGACCCCGCTCTGGAATGAGAGGAAGTCGCTCTTAAGAAGGGAGAGCCCGCTCTGGAATGAGAGGAAGTCGCTCATAAGGAGAGGAAAACCCTCTCTAAAATGTGAGGGAGCCGCTCTTAAGGAGAGTGACCCGCTCTAAAGTGGGTGGAGCCCGCTCCTAAGAAGGGAGAGCCCGCTCTGGAATGAGAGGAAGTCGCTCATAATGAGGGAAAACTTGCTCCAAAGTGAGAGGAAGCCGCTCTTAAGAAGGGAGAACCCGCTCCAAAAAGTGAGGGAACCGCTCATAAGGAGAGTGACCCCGCTCTAAAGTGAGTGGGGGCCGCTCCTAAGAAGAGAAAACCCGCTCTGAAATGAGAGGAAGTCGCTCATAAGGAGGGAAACCCCGCTCCAAAGTGAGAGGAAGCTGCTCCTAAGGAGGGAGAGCCCGCTAGTAAGTGTGGGGAAGCTGCTTCTAAGGAGAGTGACCCGCTCTAAAGTGGGTGGAGGCCGCTCCAAAGTGAGAGGAAGCCGCTCTTAAGAAGGGAGAACCTGCTCTAAAGTGAGAGGAGGCCGCTCCAAAAAAGTGAAAACCCGCTCCAAAGTGAGAGGAAGCCGCTCTTAAGAAGGGAGAACCTGCTCCAAAGTGAGAGGAAGCCGCTCCAAAGTGAGAGGAAGCCGCTCCTAAGAAGGGAGAACCCGCTCCAAAGTGAGAGGAAGCCGCTCCTAAGAAGGGAGAACCCGCTCCAAAGTGAGAGGAAGCCGCTCCTAAGAAGGGAAAACCGCTTTAAAGTGAGAGGAAGCCGCTCCTAAGAAGGGAGAACCCGCTCCAAAGTGAGAGGAAGCCGCTCCTAAGAAGGGAGAACCCGCTCCAAAGTGAGAGGAAGCCGCTCATAAGGAGGGAAAACCCGCTCCAAAGTGAGAGGAAGCCGCTCCTAAAAAGTGAAAACCCGCTCCAAAGTAAATGAAAGCCGCTCCTAAGAAGAGAAAACCCGCTCCAAAATGTGAGGAAGTCGCTCCTAAGGAGGGAAACCCCGCTCCAAAGTGAGAGGAAGCCGCTCTTTAGAAGGGAGAACCTGCTCCAAAGTGAGAGGAAGTCGCTCCTAAGGAGAGTGACCCTGCTCTAAAGTGAGAGGAAGTCGCTCCTAAGGAGAGTGACCCCGCTCCAAAGTGAATGGAAGCCGCTCCTAAGAAGGTAAACCCCGCTCCAAAATGTGAGGAAGCTGTTCATAATGAGGGAAGACCCGCTCCAAAGTATGAGGAAGCCGCTCATAAGAAGAGAAAACCCGCTCAATAAAAGAGTCACTCCCCTCCAAAAGCCGCTTATAAATTAGATCTTTCCTCCTCACGAATCTCCCCCAACACAATCCAACCAATCCAGTCCAGAATATTACGAGACCCGAAAAATTATTTGCCAAATGGGAATGATTTTCAGTTATAATGAGGAACGAATGGGATTTAAATAGAACGGAGACGAATGTATGCAGGCAGTTAAACAGTTAGGGCAGTATTTGGGGCCTTATAAATTTTTCACTTTGATTGCGCCGCTTTTGATGGTGCTGGAGGTGACGATGGATTTAATTCAGCCGACCATTATGCAGCATATGATTGATACGGGGATTGCCAATGGGGATAATCGCTATGTATTGAATATGTTTGTGTGGATGCTTGGCAGTGCAATGCTCGGACTGATCGGTGGGGTTGGTTGCTCGTATTATAGCTCGAAGGCAGCGATTCATTTTGCGTCGGATGTTCGGCAGGCTCTTTATGAGAAGATGATGACGTACTCGGCTAAGGAGCGAGATGCGTTTACGACGGGGAAGCTGATTACGATTTTAACGAGTGATGTGGAAAGTATTCAGCGTGCCTTTATGATGACGCTGCGTATTTTTGTGCGTGGGCCGTTGCTCTTTATTGGTGCAGTGATTATTGTGTTTGTCACAGCACGTGAGCTTTTTTCTATACTTCTGATTATCGTGCCTTTATTGATTATTGCGATGTATTTTTTCACGAAGTATTCGGGCGTCCTATATCGTCGTGTTCAGGAGGCAATTGATGCCGTCAATACGAAGCTACAGGAAAATTTGGCGGGTATTCGTGTCGTCAAAGCCTTTCGTCGTGAGACACAGCAGGTGGCACAGTTTGGCGAATTAAATGAGGCGTTGACAAAACGTTTCATTACAGCTGAGCAAATTGTCGGCGTGCTTGTGCCCTTTACGATGTTTGTTGTCAATCTAGGGATTGTAGCGGCGCTTTGGCTAGGAGCTATTAAGGTAGAGGCGGGGACGTTGCAAGTTGGTGTTATTCTTGCGTTTATCAACTACTTAACGATTATTTTAAATGGACTGATGTCCTCTAGTATGGTGCTGATGCAAATTGCCCGCGCCTTGCCTTCGGGAGAACGCATTGTGGACGTGTTAAATAAAGACATTGCTGTCAAGGAAGCACAAAATGCACTGACAGATCCAATAAAAGGAGCCGTTGACTTTGATCAGGTGAGCTATCGTTATTATGAGACAGCTGAGGATGTTCTCAAAAAGATTTCATTTTCTGTGAAGCCAGGGCAAACGGTTGGCATTATTGGGAAAACAGGTAGTGGTAAATCGACGCTTGTGAAGCTATTACCTCGCTTATTTGATCCTACTGGTGGGGAAATCCGTATAGACGGCAAACCGCTACAATCGTATGCGCTTGCAACCTTACGTGCGCATATTGGTTTTACCTCACAAAAAGCCTTATTGTTCTCTGGGCCGATTGAAAAAAATATTCTTCTCGGCAAGGATGATGCGACAGCCGAGGACATGCAACAGGCATTAGAGGCGGCATGTGCCAGTGAAATTGTGGAGCGGCTTGATAAGGGCTTAGCGCATGAATTGTCACAAGGTGCAACGAATCTATCTGGTGGGCAAAAACAGCGCCTTGCTTTAAGTCGTGCGTTTATTCGAAAGCCTGCCATTTTAGTGCTGGATGATACAACGTCAGCGCTCGATAGTGCATCGGAACAACATGTGCAGCAGGCCATTGCCACACATTATCAAGACACAACGACCTTCATCGTAGCGTCGAAAATTGCCTCCATTCAGCAGGCAGATGTTATTTTGGTACTAGAGGATGGAGACATTGTTGGGCAAGGAACCCATCAGCAGCTTCTACAATCAAATGCGCATTACCAAGCAATTTACGCGTCACAGCAAAAGGCTGGTGAACAAGGATGAGTCAAAGTCAACCAAAGCAAATGAATTTTGGACGTGGACCGCGTATGGGAGGACCAGCTGAGAAGGCGAAAAATCAAAGGGAGACATTGTCACGCATATGGCATTATGTCAAGCAGCAAAAAGTAGGGCTGTTTTTCTCTATCTTTTTTGTCATCGCTTCGACCTTTTTAAGTCTTGCAGGGCCCTATATGATTGGGCATATTATTGATGATTATATTATGAAAAAGGATATCGACGGAACGATTCGTTTAGGCATCCTGTTGGCCGTTATTTTTACGGTAGCCTCTATACTGACTTGGCTGCAAACCTATGTCATGATTCATGTGGCAATGAAAACCATTCGGACATTGCGTCTCGAATTATTTCAAAAGCTTCAAACGCTGACATTACGCTTCTTTGATCAGCGTGCACTTGGGGATTTAATGAGTCGTGTGACCAATGATATCGATAATTTAAATACCGCACTCGCACAAAGTGTTACGCAAATCGTGTCGTCCATTTTAACTGTCGTTGGTGTCAGCATCGCGATGTTTACACTAAGCTGGCAATTAGCGATCGTGACATTGATTATTATTCCGCTGATCGTTTTCACAACCAAGCAAATCATTCAACGCAGCAGTAAAAATTATGCAGCACGACAACGAGATCTTGGGAAGCTGAACGGCTATATTGAGGAAATGATTACAGGAGCGGAGGTACTTACGCTGTTTGGCAAGGAGCAGCAAACGATTGATACGTTCCATCAGCAAAACGAAAATCTACGAAACTCCGCCCAACGAGCAGAAATTACCTCTGGCTTACTAGGACCGATTAATAACTTTATGAATAACTTAGGCCTTGCTGTCGTCATCGGAACGGGTGCTCTTTTAGCAGTAAAGAGTATTGTTACGGTTGGGATTATTGCCGCCTTTGTGACCTATACACGGCAATTTTTCCGTCCGCTTAATCAGCTATCCAATCTATTAAACACCTTCCAATCTGCTATTGCTGGGGCAGAGCGTGTTTTTGAAATACTAGATGAACCTTCAGAGGTGGCAGATCAACCGGATGCCATCAAGGTGGCAACGCTCAAAGGGGATGTTGTTTTCAAGCAAGTGTCATTTAGCTATGAGCCAAACAAGCCTGTGTTAAAGAATATTGACTTCCATGCCAAGGCAGGAGAGACCATTGCTCTTGTTGGTCCGACAGGCTCAGGCAAAACGACGATTATTAATTTACTAACACGTTTTTATGACGTCGATCAAGGTGAAATTTTGATTGATGGGCATCATATCGAACATTATCAAATGGCAACGATTCGTCAAAGAGTTGGCGTGGTTTTACAGGACACGTATTTGTTCTCTGGTACGATTCGTGAAAATATTCGCTTTGGGAAGCTAGATGCGACAGATGAAGAGGTTGTGGAAGCGGCAAAAATTGCGAATGCGCATCATTTTATTAAATATTTACCAGCTCAATACGATTCTCTCGTGCAGGCAGGAGGAGCCAATTTAAGTCAGGGACAGCGACAGCTTATTGCGATTGCCCGTGCCATTTTAGAGAATGCCGATATTTTAATTTTGGATGAAGCGACATCGAGCGTGGATACACAAACAGAGGTCGATATTCAAAAAGGCTTACAGCATTTAATGCAGGGACGCACAAGCTTTGTTATTGCCCATCGTCTGAAAACAATCGAGAATGCCGATCAAATCCTCGTGATTCAGCAGGGAGAAATTGTTGAGCAGGGTAATCATCAAGAGCTGATGCAGCAGCAGGGCATTTATCGTCATCTTCAACAAAAACTATTGTTAGAGCAGGTCGAATAGGGAATAATAAAGATACATCTTCCAGAAGGCGAGGGATTGACATGTATGAATTAAAGACCAAAGAAACCGATGTAAGTGTCATTGAATTTATTGAAAGTGTAGACCATCCAAAAAAGCGAGAAGACGCCTACCGATTATTGGATATTTTTACAGAGGTCTCAGGCCATGAAGCCAAAATGTGGGGACCAAGCATTATCGGCTTTGGTAAATATCATTACAAATATCAAACAGGCCATGAAGGTGATGCACCACTTGTTGGCTACTCCCCTCGCAAAGCGAAAATTAGCTTATATTTTGCCCCAGGTGATGAGCGGGAACAGCTATTACAGCAATTTGGCAAGCACACAACAGGGAAAGCCTGCGTTTATATTAACAAGCTGGATGATGTGGATGAAGACATCTTAAAAGCCCTTATACAACAAACGATCGATTTTGTACAAAAAACCTATCCAGATGCTTAATTTCAAGAAAGCTGCCTATTAGTAGGTAGCTTTTTTGTATGAAATTTATCTATTTTCTCCAAAAATTTAGTAGAAATTTATTTTTAACGTGTATCCTTGCAAGTATTAACAGAAGGGGAGATACGTATGAAAAAGAAATTAAAGAAAATGGTTGTCTACATGGGGGCATTCATCGTGCTTGGAATGATGATAGTTTGTATCTACCACTATAGTTTAGTACAGAAGGAGTCAGCTATTTTACAACCTAACGGCACATTAAACAATGTAGATGGTCAAAACATCCATGTTTATCAGGAGGGGACTGGCGACGATACATATGTCTTTATGGCAGGCTCAGGCATTGCAGCACCCGTATATGAGCTAAAAGGGCTGTATCGTAAGTTTTCACAGCATCATCAAATTGCAGTAGTCGATCGAGCTGGCTATGGCTATAGCGACGTAGCCCATGATGATAGAGGTATCGATACCATTTTAGCGCAAACACGACAGGCACTTCTACAAAGTGGACTTGAGCCACCCTATGTCCTCGTGCCACATTCCATTTCAGGGCTAGAGGCGATTTACTGGGCACAAAAATACCCCGATGAAGTAAAGGGCATCATTGCGCTGGACATTGGCTTACCTAGTCAATATGTAAAGCATCCAATGGGGACGGTCGATCGTTGGATGGTGAGGGGAATGCACCTCGCTACTAAGCTAGGCGTACATCGACTTATGCCATCTCAGGTCTATAATCCACAAGTATTGAACATGTCTTTTTTAACGGCACAGGAAAAGGCAATCTATCAGGCGTTGTCCTTTAAGCAATTTTTTAATGAGGCTATGCAAAATGAGCTGTTACAGGTCTATGAAAATAGTTTACAATCAGAACAGCTTCCAAAGCCGCAAGCCACCCCTATCTTACTGATTGATGCCATTGCGGAAGACAATAAACATTCGAAATATACGAGGCAAAATCGGCAGGATTATGCAGATTTTGCGAAGCAATTCACCTATGCACAAGTGAAAGAGGTCAGTGGCACACATTGTATATATCTTTATCAGCCCGAGGAAATCTATCAACTAGCGCTGGCATTTATGAAAACAGAAAGGTCGATCAGATGAAGGGATTTAGGATTTTAATTGTAGAAGACGATCACATGATTGGTGATTTGCTCCAAAAAATAGTACAGCGAGAGGGTTATGAAGCGATCTGGAAAACGGATGGCAAGGATATGATGGCACTGATTCAGCAGGTGGATTTAGTCATTATGGATATTATGCTGCCAGGAGAGGATGGCTATCAATTAAGCAAAAACATTAAACGATTAGGCTTAAATATTCCGATTATTTTTTTATCGGCACGTAATGATATTGACAGTAAGCTAGAAGGATTGATGGTCGGAGAGGATTACCTGACAAAGCCATTTGATCCGCGAGAGCTGTTGCTAAGGATGCAAAAAATGCTGGCACAACAATATGGTACATTTACGCAAATTCAGCATTTATTTATTGATGGGGAGCGCCGTCAAGTGTTTCATCAAAGTATCCATAATGAAATTGCCCTGACAGCGATCGAGCGAAAAATTTTCTTTTATTTATTCGACAATCGAGACAGAGTGTTAACAAAGGATCATTTCTTCGATTATCTTTGGCCGCTCGATGAACGCAATCATAATATTTTGAATGTCCATATTAAAAAAATTCGAACAAAGCTACAGGACCCAGCAGGCAATATTGTGCAAAATATTTATGGAGAAGGGTATCGTTTGAATACCTATACTAGAAAATGACCTTAAAAACCAAATACCGCACTTTATTATTTGTAGCGATTGTGAGTGTGCCCATTGTGCTATTAGGCATTAGTGTGGCCATGTCTATTCTATATGACAAGGCCTTTAAAATGAAAAATGGTGGCATCCCGTTTCATGAGTCCTTTGCCTATCCCGTTATGTTGCTTACGTTTGTGTTAGCTTTAGGATTGCTCGCATGGCTATTTTCCACATCGATACATTCTTTATTATCCAAAATTACATTACTCAATAAAACAATTCGAAAACTAGCGAGTAATGAACGGATACCTGATACGTTAACCGTAAGCAGTGAGGATGAAATCGGGCAGCTTAGCCAATCTGTCAATCTCTTAATTGAGCGTACAACTTACAGGGAATTAGAGCTAGCACAGCAGCAGGAGCTTCAGAAAGAGCTGCTACAAAAGTTGCGACATGACATCCATACGCCATTGACGGCCATTCGTTTGCAGTTGTTTTATCTAGAGGATCAATTACAGGGACAGCCGAAATTGGTGGAATCCTTAAATGCACAAATTCAATATATCACGAATTTAACGAATGCCTTTCAGTTACAGTCCTTTGATACGAGTGAACAGTCCTATGTCATGCAGGAGGAGGTCCAGCTTGTGCCATTGTTAGAAATGATGATGAGGAAGTGGCAGTATTTATATCGCATGCAGAACATTATTCTAAGTTTTCATCATGATGATTTACAAGCAACTTGGCTTAGCAATGAATTATGGCTACAGCGTTTATTCGATAATGTTTTTCAAAATACATTAAAGCATGCCCAAGCAACCAAGCTAGTGGTGACGATTAAAAACGGACAGCTTACGATGTGTGATGATGGCATCGGCTTTCATCCTGACGATGACCACGATGGACTTGGGCTGAAAATCATACAGGATATTGCGCAAACGCTGAACATCGAAGCCTCTTTACAATCAAACAGGGATGGCACCGTCTTCTGCTTTACGCACCAATAAAAAACAACGGCAAAGACTGCCGTTGTTTTTCCATTTAAACTGATTTTCGTTGCTGTAGTAAGAACAGGGCAAGTCCCAGTAAAATGACCATAATCCCTACGCCTTGTTGAACGGAAATCATCTCATCTAAAATAAAATAAGCTAATATACAGGTGCCGATCGTTTCGCCTAAAATACTCATGGAAATCACGGTTGTACTTAACCATTTCAATAGCCAATTAAAAATGGTTTGCCCGAAAATCGTCGCAATGACAGCCAGCCCTACAAGGGACCACCATGTGGAGGCTGAATAATCGAAAAATGACTCTTTCATCAAGAGGGCATAAACGGCTAAAAAGATCGAGCTACTGCCATAGCCGATAATGGAATAGGGAATGAGTGATAAATCTTTGCGTACAGATTGCCCGATAAAAAAGTAGGCTGTAATAATCCCTGCCGCAATAAAGGCTAGAATATCACCATAAAGGGCTTGTCCACTGATCTGGAAATCTTGCCAGCCAATGATGAAGCAGCCGATGATCGCTACGAAACAGCCCAAAATTGCACCTTTTGAAAATCGTTCTTTAAATAAGAAATAACTGCCTACTAAAGAGAATAGTGGCTGTAGTGTCACAATGACGGTTGAACTAGCCACAGATGTGTAGTTTAATGATTCAAACCATAAAACATAATGACAGGACAAAAATAAGCCTGATAAAATGCCAAGTCCCCACTGCTTTTTTGAGAGGCTAGCAAGCTCCTGCCGCAAGCCCTTCTGAGCTAATAAAAACGGTAGAAGCACCAGCATCGCAAAAAATAGTCGATAAAAGGCTGTAATCGCTGGTGGTGCATCAGCGAGCTTAACAAAAATAGCTGAGGTGGATAACGCAAATACTGCAAAAAATAACGAGATGTAATAAAACATGATGTACTCCTATACTTTTACAAGATTAATAATGACAAACCTATTATAGTGCAGTCGACATGAATAATATAGGGTTTTTAGAATATTGGCACAAAACATCATCCTGCAACTAATTCTGTTCAAGCAAGGATTCAATGACCTGCTTTAATTGCAGGATGAAGGGCTGCTTGCTATCATCTTTTTTATGAATAAAAACCGTTTCAATAATATGATGGAGATTGTCTAATTCATAAAAATAAAGGTCAGGGCAAGGATAGAGTGCTAGTAATTTCGTATTTAATACAGCCAATGTATGCTCGATTTCAAGAAAATCGAGAATACTACTAACCGATTTGATTTCTTTCATCGTAAAAGGAACCTGCTTCTCAGTGAGCCATTGTGCTAATGCATGGGTATACATGCAGCCCTTACTTAACACAAGCAATGTGACTGGTGTCCGTTGTTCAAAGTCAATGATATGAGCAGAGCTTGAGATGACTTCGAATGTTTCAGTGGCGATGACATCATAGTGTAAATCGCTATAATGCTTGATTGGATTACTTGTTAATGCACAATCTATTTCCGCCAGATGGACTTTATGATTTAAGGACGTACTCGATTCTACAGTGAAATCTACATCAATCGGACTTTGACTGGCTTGTAGCGCGTTCATGATGGATGGACCATAGATTTTAATGGTTGTATGAGATGTACCCACATGAATGTGTGTTTGCGTCGGGCCGATGTTATGTAAAAAATCCTCATAATTTTGAGCAACTTTCTTTAAAAATTGTAAATAATGATCACCTACCTCTGTCAGCTTTAAGCCTTGAGGCGTTCGTTTAAAGACCTCCTGCCCAATTTCACGCTCCATTTTTTTCACCTTTGCTGTTAAGGCAGATTGTGTGTAATTGGTGATTTCAGCCGATTTACTCAAGTTTTGCCTTTCAAGAAGCTCCATTTTTAAGGCAATTTCTTCAATGTTCATGTTGTTCCTCACACACCTATAGAATTTTTTGATAGCGGCTATCATTTTCCTCCATTTTACGTACGCTAGCTGTCCACGTAAACTCTAGGTAACGAAAAGGTATACTGCAAAGCGGTATAAACCTGATGGAGGGTTATTATGCATACATATTATCGATGGGTCATTTTACTTGTGGCTACACTTTCGCAGACAGCCGCAACCTTTGTGACCTACGGGATGGGGCCAGTTGCCTCTTTTTATCAAATGGAATGGCACTTAACGTCCTTCCAAACAGGACTGATTGTTTCAGCCGTCAATATTGGACCGATTTTCTCCATGCTGCTATTCGGCTATCTCATGGATAAAAAGGGAGAGAAGCAGATTATTGGATGGGGTTCAATTATTCTGGGCCTGTCAGCCTTATTGCTCATTCCTGTGAATCATTATACGACATTGCTACTCGTATTAATAGTTGTGGGAATATGGTATGGCAGTGCGCAAACGGGTGGCAGTACAGCTATAGTGAAATGGTTTCCTGACAAGCATCGAGGACTTGCTATTGGGATTCGCCAGACAGGTATTCCAATTGGCGGTGCATTGGCTTCAACTGTGCTGACTTATTTGTATCAACTTCATCATCATCATCTTTCCTCTGTCCATTTAACACAGGGCTTGATGGCGATTGGTGGGGGACTATTATTTTTATTGCTGTACAAAGAACCAAAACAGCATGTAAGCGCTGCGGCAGCTCCCATTCCTTTTAAAGAGAAGATGCGTGCAATTCGGCACAATCGAGCGCTCTATCCTTTATTTTTTGTTGGCATGGTCATGATGTCCCTGCAAATGATTATCATTGCTCACTTTATGAGCTATTTACATCAAGAGGGTGGTTATTCATTAACGGAGGCAGGGCGCTATTTAAGTCTGATTTTACTTGGTGGGATGCTTGGGAGGATTGTGCTTGCTTGGATGAGTGATCACTATTTCGCTCAAAGGCGAGAGCCATTATTAGTGTTCGTCATGGTCGCTACATTTCTGATGATTGGCTGTCTGCCCTTTGTCATACATAGCCAGGGCTTGATGATTATTTTTTGCGGTGTGTTTGGTTTTTTAGCACTTGGCTGGTACTCCTTATATATCACTTGTGTTACCGAACAATCGGATTCTCAAGCTGTTGGGCTGACTGTTAGTGCAGCGTTAACGATTAATCAGTTCTTTATTGTCTTGGCACCAACAGTTTATGGCTTATTGGTTGCTGTTTTTTCCAGTTATCAGCTCGCTTTGGATCTCGTCGCTGTCATGGTATTACTTGGGGCTTTTCACTTATATCGAACAACCCAAAGTAGTCTAACTCCTGAAAGTTCGGTAAAATAAGGGAAAAGAGGAAATGGAGGTTGCTGCGAATGACCAGTTCGATTTGGATTGATACTGAAATTAATAAAGTATGGCAAGCGATTACGGAGGAGCAATCCCTCTCCCAATGGTACGCACCAGGCTCCACATGGGACATTCCCATACTAGCTGTTGGGGAAAAGATGACATTTACCTTAATGCCAAATGCGCATAATCAGCTATCTGAAAAACTGCCGATGCAGCTAACGATTCAGCAAGTGAAGAAAAATGAGGAATTTGCCTTTTATTTAGAAGTTCCTGAAACATTGATCGCTATTACGCTAGCCGAGCAGGGCAATGGCACAACGGTGAGCTTTAATTCGCCAGGCTATGATGCCTCTCTCGCTAATTTAAAGGCTTTGCTGGAGGGGCATGACTAGCCATCTCTACGTCTCAGGTCTTAGATGAATTTCAAGCGTAGGGTCGTATTTTAATTTCCTTACTCCTATATAATGTAATTATTGGTAGATTAAATGGCGGGAGGAAATAATGTTGAAAAAATTAGTTGGTTTAGGTGTCGTGATGGGGACGTCAGCATTGGTGCTATCGGGATGCTTTTCCGTTATGCCAAGCAAGATGCGAGAGGAAGCCATCTTGGTGGAAAAGGATAAAGCGAAAGCATTAGAGGTAGACATTGATTTAGGTGTCGGGGAAATGAATGTATCGAGCGGTGCAAAGGAATGGGTTGAGGGCAATGCAGAATATAATTTAAAAAAGCTAGCCCCACAGGTAGACTATGCTGTACATGGCGATACAGGAGAAGTGGAAATCAAGCATAAAGGCTCCACAAAGCTAGGGCTCTCCAATATTAAAAACACATGGGCGATTCAACTGAATGACAGCATCCCATTGGATCTGACTGTAGAAACGGGTGCCTCTCTTGCCAACCTCGATTTACAGGGACTTCAGCTGGAAAAACTCGATATTGAAGCGGGTGTTGGTGATCTAACGGTCAATCTAGGCGGCGATTGGAAAAAGAGCTTCACAACGAATATTGAAACAGGCGTCGGTCAAACAACGGTCATTTTACCTTCAAAGGTTGGGGTCAAATTAACGACGGAAAAAGGCATTGGCTCGTCTAATGTCGAAGGCCTTGTGTCTAAAGGCAACGGTGTCTATGTCAACGAAGCTTATGACAAGGCGGATGTTGTGCTAGAGGTCAATTCGGAATTGGGCATCGGAGAAATTACCTTTAAGTTAGATCGATAGAAAATGGAGTAGGCTACTTTCATTGAAGTAGTCTCTTTTTTTGCGTTCAAAAAAATTTAATACAAGTGCAACTTTTTACTTGGGTCAATGACTCTAAGGAGGGAAGGAGGGAACGAAACAGATCTACCATTCAAACCGTCAGCCGACACAATAATCATAATAGGGGTGTCAAATACATCCTTTGTATTTGGCGCTTATTTTATGGTAGCTTTAAGAAAGCAATTGTTTTAAAGGAGCGAATAGATTGAAGACCTATACATACAAGCAACCAGCAGCCATCGAGTCAACAGAGACCGTTACTATTTTAAATGAAGCAGGGGAGGTATCGTCCACCGTTCAACGTGTGTATTCCAATGCACTAAAAAAAGCATTCGATAAGACGATGGATTATCGTTATTTCGTTCGATTTGATGCGAATGATCGCAATGGTCAGCCTCTTTTTACGTGTAAAAAAGTATCCCGTCGTGGACGCGTGCATTTTCGTGGCAAGGATTTGGTGACAGGGAAAGACTATATGATTGCCTACGATGGCTGGCAAATTATGATTCCCGATTTAGTCATTACCGATGGCGAACAGCAAATCAAACTCAACAAAGAAATGGAGGACTGGTCTGTTTTTACTGTGAATGAGCAGCCCATCGCCCGTTGGCAAGCGACTTTCTGTGAGACGCATTTTGACATTACTCTGCAAATTGAAGACAGCAGCCCCATTCAGCAGGAAGCCTTTTTTATTGCAATCGGACAGGCTGTGCTTTTTGTTGGGGCTTAAGTTAGAAGGGGGCTTGATGAGGTGCTAAACATACTACCAGCAAAAGAAATTTATTTACAGGGAAACGAGCATGCCCTATTGCTTTTACATTCCTTTACAAGTCATACAAGAGATATGAAAAAAGTAGCCACTGCGTTACATACACAAGGCTATACTTGCTATGCGCCCTTATATCGTGGACACGGCACTCTCCCGGAACAGTTATTACACTATCAGGTAGACGACTGGTGGCAGGATGTAGTGAATGCCCATCAATTTTTATTGGATGAAGGCTATCAAAAGATTTCAGTCATCGGTCTCTCCATCGGTGGTATTTTCACATTGAAGCTTGCCCAATTAGAGAAGCTGGTGCAGATCATTGTCTTATCGGTACCGTTTGATAAGGAGCCAGAGCAATTAAAACAAAGAATTGTAGACTATGCCTACAATTATAAAACGATAGAGGGCAAATCACCGCTTCAAATCGCACAGGAAATGGAGCCATTTAAGAACATGCCATTAGATGCGATGAACGCATTCCAAACGTTTATCCAAGAAACGATGCAGCAGCTTGATAAAATCACCATTCCTATTGCTATCTACTATGGTGAACGCGACGATGCATGGTATACAAAAAGCGCAGAAATGATTTATCAGCATGTTCAATCATCTAGAAAACGGAAGAAAGGCTTTGAAAATTCTAAGCATCTTATGACATTAGGACGGGATCAAGAAGCTATCATAAAGGAAATGATGGATTTTCTTCAAATTTAGGGAGAGTTTCATTTATAAAAGGAGTGGGGGTGCTCACTGAAGAGAGAAATTCGCTCCAGAGGGGTGTAGAAGCGCTCATTCAAGAGAGAACCCCGCTCCAAAAAGAAGTAAAAGCGCTCATCGAAGGGGAGTCTGCGCTCCAAAAAGGAGTAAAAGCGCTCATCGAAGAGTGAATCACACTCCAAAAAGAAATAGAAGCGCTCATTCAAGAGAGAACTCCGCTCCAAAAAGGAGTAAAGGCGCTCATTCAAGAGAGAACTCCGCTCCAAAAAGGAGTAAAGGCGCTCATTCAAGAGAGAACTCCGCTCCAAAAAGGAGTAAAGGCGCTCATTCAAGAGAGAACCCCGCTCAAAGAAGGAGTAAAAGCGCTCATCGAAGAGAGAACCCCGCTCCATAAAGAAGTAGGAGTGCTCATTCAAGAGAGAACCCCGCTCCAAAAAGGAGTAAAGGCGCTCATTCAAGAGAGAACTCCGCTCTAAAAAGGAGTAAAGGCGCTCATTCAAGAAGGAACTCCGCTCCAAAAAGGAGTAAAGGTGCTCATTCAAGAGAGAACTCCGCTCAAACAAGAAGTAGAAGCGCTCATTCAAGAGTGAACCCCGCTCAAAGAAGAACCAAAAGCGCTCGCCCGAGAAAGCCCCCCGCTCCTAAAAAAACAGCCACCTCATCCAGAGAGGGGCTGTTTTTACTTAGATTTCCACGATTTCATTCGCTAGCTTTTGTCGGCTAATCCAGTAGCCTTGGAGGGTAAAGACAATGAGTGTTGCTCCTAGGAGGGTGATGCTTGTGATGCCTAATGTTAAGAAGTCATAGGACATCGGGGAGCCCTCATCAATGAAGCCTAGCATTCTTGTTAAAACTAATCCTAGCAATGTGCCGACTGTGAGACCATAGAGGACAAAGGATAGGACTTGTGTCAGTATGAGCTTCATTAAGCCATTTGGTGACAGGCCAATCAATCGTTGGATGGCATAGTCGCTGCGTTTTGTATAAATGGTATGCAGTAATGTTTGTAGGACACCTAGGGCAGTGGCAGCTATTAAAATAACAAAGACACCGACAAATAGGCTCCAGCGTTGGAAGAACATTTCATTGGATTGCGCTAGTATGGTCGCTTTATCTGTAAACTTCAGGGCTGGCCAGCGCTCTTCCAAGAATGATAGCTCCGCCAATGCCTGCTCAGGGTGAGATGTTTCGACCATAATGTCTTCGATGATTAGGTGATCCTGCGCCGTGAGGAATGATGACCAATCAACGATTATATCAGCACGTTGAATAGGTGTATCGGTAATTCCTATAATTTGTAATTCACCGGTTGGCATATCCTGCTGGGCAGCAAAATCATAGGAACCTATCGTTAGACGATCACCCACTGATAAATGATGACGTTCGGCAAAGTGCTTTGTCACCACGAGACCATCCTGCAAATTTCCACCCTCAATTTCAGGCAATTTCTTTAATTGCATAAATTTCTCGATATCAATGATTGTATAGTTTTCTGGTAGCCATTCTTCGCCGAGTTGTAGGGCAATATACGCATTATTACTTTGTGCATACGCATACTGCACGCTCGGCACTGCTTCAATTTCCTCTATAATAGCAGGTGTGATGGTTGGATCATTTAATTCATTATTAATCTTTACGGCTGTTTCGTATTGTGATTCCGTGTAGGCAAGGTCGTTGAGCTGTAAGGTTTTCATTAATGAGCTGCCAAAGGTTAAAATGACCATTAATCCAATAATGCTGAGCACCACGGGCATATTTTTGCGTACTTGTGGCATGAGCTGCTGGCACGCTAAATAGGCTTCTTTGCCAAGTACCTTTCGAATCGGCTTTAAAGCCAGATGAAGGATGACTGTAAATAGATAGGGGATTAGTAACAGTAAAATCCCACATACGAGTAATGTCCCGAGTAGAATAAATAAGGCACCTTGATCGCTTCCTGTCCCAGCTAAATAGGCTTGTAAAAAGAATAGTAAAGCGATCACACCTACAATACTGACGATGATTGCTTTCCATTTTGTCCAACGAAGATGTAAATGTTCATTTTCTGAAGCGATTTGTAATGGCAATAGTCTGGAACTTTTAGCTACTTGCCATTTTGTCATCATCTGCAGAATCAAGAAGCTGGAAAGGGCAATCAATAGTATAAATCCAATAGGAAGCTCTGTTTTAGCATTAGGTAAATGCAACAAGCTAATTAATTGTGGCAGCCAGATTTTTATCACCACAAGGCTCAGCGTTGTTCCAAGCATAACACCAAAGCTAATGATCAGTGAGAGTTGGAGCTTAACAATACGTCCAACCTGTTTTACTGATGCCCCGAGAGCCCGTAAAATCATTAGTTGCTCTTTGATTTTATAGAATAATAGCTGGAATGTGGACAGCAATAGGACGCTTGAAATGAGTAAAATAAAAACAGATAGTACAATCATAAAAACCATTAAGCTCTGTAAATTTCTTTTAAATACATCGTAATCACTCATAACATCAACACGTAATGTTGCATCGAGTTGTTTGATTTCTGCACCTACTGCCTTGGCACGACCCTCATCTGTTTTCATGAGCGCAAATATGCCTGCCGTTTGTGGCTGACTATTGTTCATCCATGCTTTGACAACATCATTAGCTAAGAGGATGATATTAGGACTGTCAGTGCCTTTCATAGTCGGTAAAATTTCTTGCACGATAAAATCCTTTGATTGAATATGAATGGAGTCCCCAACGCGTTTATTGAAAAGACGGGCAACATTTTCTGAAAGAATGGCATCGTTCGGTCCAAGATTGACCTCGAAATGGTAGCGGCTTTTCACAAGGTCATCATTTTCCACGCCAACGGTATAAAAAGCAGTGTGCTTTTCTTGTTCAACCATTGTATGAGCTAGCGATAAACTGGACACTTGTGTGACACCTGCTAGGGTAGAAAGCTCCTCTATTTGTGATGCTGTCAACAATTTTTGCTGATCGGGATTATAACCGACCATTAAGTCCATTTCTCCATACAATGCTTGGATGTCGGCCTTCATCTGGCTATTGGCATTCCAAATGTAGACGGTCATTGTCATCACCAGGCAAATCGAGATCGTAATAATACTAATACTTGTTAGGACATTTGCCCAAGCGGCACGAAATAGCTTGAGGGCAATATTGCGCATCGTAAACATTAGCGATCCCCCCTCGTAATTTGTTTGAATTTCATTAAAATACAATCCAAATCCTCTTCATTCTGCTGGTTTTGATAGGAATCCACAATTGCCCCATCATGGAAGAACAGTACCCGATTGGCATAGGTAGCTACATAGGGGTCATGTGTGACGAGTAAAATCGTTTGCTGGTTCGTTTTTTGCAGAGCAACGAGCAGCGCTAAAATTTCATCTGTTGTATGAACATCCAAAGCCCCTGTTGGCTCATCTGCCAGTAAAATAGGAGGGTTAGCAATAATCGCACGCGCAATGGCGACACGTTGCTTTTGTCCACCAGACAGCTCATGGGGTCGATGCTTTGCCCAAGCGGCGATATTCAAGGTTTCCATCATGTGCTGCACACGCACCTTAATCTCCTTGCTAGGAACATCATTTAAAATAAGGGGAAGTGCAATATTATCCTCGACGGTTAAATCCTTTAGCAGATGAAAGGATTGGAAGATAAAGCCGATATTTTCTTTTCGAAATTGCGATGCTTTTGGCTCTTGATAAATAGCGTGAGCTTCCTTGCCAAATAAAAATAATGCGCCGTCTGTTGGCTCATCAATGGCACTGATCATATTCAGAAGTGTGCTTTTACCAGAGCCGCTTGTCCCCATAATCGCTACCATTTCTCCTTGATAAATGGTGCAATGGATATTTTTCAAGGCATTCACAGTATGATGCTTTTGCTGATAAATTTTGGACATCCCTTCAACACGTAGCACTTCTGTTAACCGTCCTTCAGGGATGGGTATTGCATTAATGACTTCTTTCAGCGGATTGAACCCACTCATCGAGATATGCCCCCTTTAATTGTTGTCGTAATGCTTGCAAGCCACGGCGAATATATGTTTTCACGGTGCCTTCAGGACATTGCAAAATCGCCGCAATATCCTTGACCGAGTAGTCTTGATAAAATCGTAGCAATAGCACTGTTTTGTACTTTTCCTCGAGCTGGCAAAGAGCCTGCCATAAATCCAGCTCTTCTTCGATATATGTAGGGGATGAGCTTGTTAAATCCTCGAAAGTTTGTGGTTCAACAGGCATAACTGTATTTTTCTTCGCTATATAGGTTTTACAGCAATTAATCATAATTCGGATGAGCCAAGTAGCAAAATAGTGTGGCTCCTTTAATTGTGGCAAGCCCTCATAGGCTCGAATAATGGTTTGCTGAAAAACTTCTACGGCGTCGTTTTCATTTTGTACGTAGACATAGGCCATGCGATAAAGCTTATGCTGCTCCTGCTCAATTAGCTGATAAAATGCTTGCTCATCACCTTGTTGGGCTAAGGCTACAAGAGATTGTTGGGTGCACGTAATGAAAATCGCCTCCTTTTCGACCATTAGACTCAGCAAGTCGTCATTTCGATTCAAGTTTTTTATTTTTATTGAGAAACTTAATAAGCATACCCATTTAATAGTAGGTTATCAATTTATTGCTATAATGATAGTGGCTTAATCGAAAAAAAGGAGTGAGTTTATGAGCAGAAAGCCTATTTATGTCGAGATAGACATCCAGGCGCCTATAGAAAAAGCATGGGATTATACACAAAATCCTCAGTTGCATGAGCAATGGGATTTACGTTTTACATCCATTACCTATAGTCCGAAAAAATCACCTGAGGAGCCACAGCGTTTTACCTATGAAACGAAGGTCATGCCAGGCTTACAGGTAAGCGGCTGGGGAGAAAGCAAGGGGGAGCATCATAAAGAAAATGGCACGCGAACATCCTCTCTGCATTTTGGCACGCCTCAAAAGCGCTCACCTATAGCGGAGGGAAAGGGCTATTGGCAATATATCCCGCATCAACAGGGGCTGACATTTTTAACTCAATATGATTATGACACACGCTATGGCAAGCTTGGCACATTCTTTGATCTATTTTTTCGCCCATTAATGGGGTGGGCGACGGCACTCAGCTTTGATGTATTAAAAAGATGGCTAGAAAAAGGAGAAAATCCTGCTGCCCAGTATAGACGATTCTTTTTAACCATGCTCATGCGTATATTCTTTTGCTTTGTCTGGTTCTATCATGGTCTTGTACCGAAGATTGTCCATCTGCATCCGCAGGAATTAAAGATGACGGCTTCATTACTAAACCATGCAGATCAGCTAGTGGTGTGGATAGGGGTTGCAGAAATCCTTTTTGCCTTGTGTTGGCTTTACCCGCGAGGAAAACGCTGGCTCTTTGGCATACAAATCATTGTTTTTCCACTCTTGACGATCGCTGCTATTGGTGCGGACCCGACAAGTATTCAAGCTCCCTTTAATCCACTCACCTTTAATAGCGCTTTATGGGTGTTGTCAATCATCGGATTTAGCTTAAGTAAAGATGTCCCAAGTGCCAAAAGCTGTAAAAGAAAGCGAGGACAACAAGGATGACGATCTATCAAACATTTTTAGGGGATGATTTTGCAAGACTTCATCCGATGCTACAACAGCGTTATGCGTTACCGATTGATGAACCATTTTTTGCTCAGGGTGTGATGCATCAAATAAAATCTGGTGCTAAATGGATGCGTCTCTTTTATACGCTGGCAGCGAAAACGCAATTTCTGTTCCCTGAGTCAGGGGAGAATGTTCCCTTTACCATTTCGAATACATGCCGAGCTCTGCCGAGTGGGGTACTGGAGGTGCTATGGGAGCGCACCTTTTATTTCCCACAGAAGACAAGGCATTTTGATGCAAGGATGACCATTGATCCAATCCGAAAAATTGTGAAAGATTATTTAGGCACACCTTCTCTTTTTTATTCCGATTTGCACTTTACGGTGACACGAGAGGGAACGTTAGTTATTCGTTCAGGTAAACAGCGTTTTGTCCTCTCTCGTTTCGAATGCCCCATGCCTAGATTGATAGAGGGGCGGGTCATTGTGGAGGAGGGCTTTGATGAATCGAAAAATGTCTTCACCATTCATGTCTCCATCCATAATCCATTAATAGGGAGGCTCATGATGTATGCTGGAGAATTTACGCAACAATCGAAGTAATTTCATTTTTTTACTGGGGATTATGTTCACGGTAATTTGCTTTGTACTTAGTGGACAACCCAGTTACTTTTGGTTACTCACAGCTGCTCAACTGATTTTCGTCCCCACCATGGTCTCCGTGGTTGTGGATGTTCAGAAAGCGGGCAAAGCCATCATTGTTGGGATGATGCTAGCTGTTACACTGCTGCATGGGTGGACGGATGGCTTATTGGCTAATGTGCTGGCAGGTATGTATTTACTGTATACCTTCTATATAGCCATACAAGGCGTGAAAAGGTTTTTACAGCGAGGATTTACGAATAGTGCAGAGTTTGCGATTGACATGGGGCTTTTCTATCTAGCTCTTGGTGGTTTGTGGTTTTTCGCCTATGTCGCCAACATTGATACTGGCTTTTCACCATTAATAACGTGGTTAACGGCCATTCACTTTCATTATTCCGCTTGTTTATTACCCATTTCAGTCGGACTTTTGGGTCGATTACATGATAGTAGCGGGTATCGTGTCATGGTGATGATTTTGCTGGCAGGACCACTCCTTGTTGCGATGGGTATTGCCTTTTCCAGACTCATCGAAATCATCGCAGTTGCTCTTTATATCTTCGCTATCTATGGCTTGTTTTTCGTTGCACTCAAAACAAAGCTTCCGTTTGGGCAGGGGCTATTGCTGAGGATTTCCTATGGAGCGCTCTGTCTGACGATTCTTGGATCTTGTCTGTATGTTTACAGTCGTGTCAGTGGCAACTTTTCCATTGGCATTCCACAAATGCTCCAATTCCATGGTGTAATCAATGGTGTTTTCTTTGGTGGGGTAGGGGTTATCGCATGGCTAATGGCTGTACCCCCAACAACACAGCGTCCGTTTGAGTTTCCTGTAAGCCAAATTCGCGGGAAGCTGCGTCATAAGAATATACCACACTCTGGCTTGGTCGATGCCTTACAGGATTTTGTCGATACAGCAAAGCTACCGCCTGTCATTCCGCATTTTTATGAGCATACGACGTCCTATCGTCTGTTGGCGACGGTGCAATGGAAGACTTGGTTTCGACCTTTTGCCTTTTTGTATCAAGGATTGAGCCGTTTTCTCCAACAGCTCAATTTACCCTTTTCCAGTAAGCAAATCGAAATGACGGGCAGCATTGTTCAGGTCGATTCTGTACAAGATAGCCGTCCGTCTCCACGTGCATGGATTCGGACAATGCATCAGCAAACCGTTTTTGTCGCCATTTATTCGAAGCACACAAGCAACGAAACGACCTATATGAATATTGCCTTGCCACTCCCGTTTTCAACAATGGTTGGTATTTTGTATGCCTATGAAGAAAATGGTCAGCTACACCTAACAAGTCGCCACGATGGAGATGCAGGAATTTATTTGGCGATAGGAAAGAATGTGATGAGGCTACCTTTACAGGAGCATTTTCAAATTGCTGCAGTAGATGACAAGACATTGACAGCACGCCACCAGATGACGTTATGGGGTATTCCTTTTTTACAAATTGATTATCATATTGAAAGAAATGTGTAGATTGGCAGGAAATCCCTCATCCGAACGAGAAGGTCCTATATAGAGACAAATAACAAGGAGTGATGGCTTGCGTTTAACAAAAGGAATTTCTGGTTTCGATGCAGCGCATTTAATTGAGCAGGACATGCGCATGTTTCAGTCGATGGTGTACCATTTAGTGACAAGCGAACAACGAGCGAAAGTAAGGCAATTTATCGATAAAGCGCCCTTTATCTATATGCAGGCAGTGGTCGAAATTGATGGAGAGACACTGACGATTCTTCATCATCGTTTGATGCCGTACATCGCCTTTGCCAAGCAGGAGGAGAGTAGCTTTACCTTTTTATCCAAGCCGCTGCTGCACAAATATTTTCCTATGCGTAAATGCTTGGAAGCGGAGACTCTTGCCACATCACTAGCAAAGGATCAAGCATTGCATAGCCTATCTGCTACGGAATGGAAATACGTCTCTTATTTTAATAGCCAAACCATTGGCGACGTGATGTTCAATGGCTGGGATTAAGGATAGTACCAAAGACGCAAGATGAAAGATGCTATAAAAAACATTATATTGACCAAGTTATTTCTGGAAATATAGCAAAAATTCCTAAAACCGCTAATCGTCCTTGTTAAATGGTAGATTTTTAATGATGGAATAGATTAGGAAAATAAGGGGTTTTTGCAGATGAAGTTCAAAACAATCAGTAGACGCATTGTTTTTTCCTTTAGCATTGTGATCGCAATTGTGATGGGGTACATTGTTTACAATTACTTTGCTATCAAGCAAAGCAATGATGCGACAGAACAAATTGTACAGCAAGAATTACAACTATTAATCATCGATTACGAGCAGGCACAGTCTATTGATTTAAGGATAGCGGCAGCTAGAGGCTATGTGTTGTCTGGGAGAGAAAAGTATAAAGAGATATTTCAGGATAATGTTACAAAGGAAGTAAGCAACGAAGAAAAACGATCAGCATTATCTTCCTCGGGCGAATTCGGAAAATTTGCGGAGATGTCCAAGGAATGGAACCGTTATATTGAGCAGGAGGTATTTGCGGTATATGACGAAGGAAACACCGAACTGGCTACCCAAAACCTCACGAAAATGGATGACATAGCGACGACCATTCGTGAAGGCTACGAAGGCTTAGCGGCGCAACGAAAGCTAGCCATTAATGAGGTAGGGACGGACATCATTGCCACTGGGGAGCAGAAACAGCGAATCGCCATTATCGTAGGTGTTGGGATTGTTCTTCTAGCAGTGATAATTGAGCTATTAAGTGCTCGTGGTATTTCAAGACCGATTGTGACGTTAACCAAGCGTATGCAGCAAATGACCAATGGCGATTTAAGTGAGCCGCCATTGAAGATTCAATCGAAGGACGAAGTGGGGCAACTGATGGAAGCGACCAATACGATGTCAGATATTTTAAATCGTCTATTAAAGCACATTCAAACAGTGTCCAACGATGTGGCGGCACATAGTGAGGAGCTTCTTCAGTCGACTTCAGAGGTCAAAACAGGGACAGAGCAAATTGTTCATACCGTAACAGAAATGGCGAGTGGGACAGAACTACAGGCAGATCATGCATCAGATGTCGCTTCCTCCATGAATGATTTTGCTGGCAAAGTCACTACGGTTCATCACGGCAGTAAAGATGTTCAACAGTATTCGCAGGATGTGAAAGCTTTAACGCAAGAAGGTAGGAACTTAATGACCACTTCCACAAAACAAATGGAAGCAATCCAGCATACGGTGAAGGATGCTGTGGAACAGGTAAATGGCCTAAGTAAGCAAACACAGGAGATTTCTAAGCTTGTAGCAGTCATTCAAACGATTGCAGCCCAAACAAATTTACTTGCATTGAACGCAGCGATTGAAGCGGCCAGAGCTGGCGAACAGGGGAAAGGCTTTGCTGTGGTGGCGGACGAGGTTCGGACTTTAGCCGAGCAGGTCGCCTTCTCCGTTGATGATATTACAGCGATTGTGAGAAAAATTCAGGATGATTCCCATGCAGTGACCTCCTCGCTAGAGCAAGGCTATGGGGAAGTAGAAAAGGGCACCTCACAAATGGCAGCAACCAATTCAACATTCTATCGAATTGCGGATGCTATTGAGGCCATTGCCACAGGCGTTGACGGTATGTCAGTGGAGCTAGCAGAGGTTGTTCACAATACTGTCACGATTCATAAAGCAGTTGATGAAATAGCTGCTGTCTCCGAACAGTCAGCAGCAGGCATTCAGGAAACATCGGCTACCATTGAGCAGACCGCAAGCTCCATGGCGGAAATTAAACATAGTGCCGAGCATTTAGCAGAAATGGCTGAACAACTAAACGCCCTGATTCGTCAATTTAAGCTCTAGAAATTACCTGTAGATTTCAAACTTCCATCACATTTCATCTGTATACTAAGGCATTGGAAGGTGGAATCATTTTGAGAAAATATTTACTTTTATTATTGATGAGTACTTTATTCATGGCACCTGTTGCCTACGCCCATACGATGGATAAAAGCACACTATTCACAGATGTCCCTGAAACAGATGCCAATATTCAGGACATTATGGTATTACACAGTATTGGGCTTCTTGGGTACAATGGCAAAGATATGGCCTTAAACCCAACAGACAACCTCTCCCGCAAAGACTTTGCAGGCTGGGTAGGTGGCTTCTTTGGTCTTGAAGGAGCGACAGTGGATGAGCTAGCACAAGCAGCACAAAAAGAAGATTACGTGTCTTCCCTAGAGGGAGATATTACGTACAAGGAAATAAATACAGCACTTTTTCATCATAAACTAGAGCTAGCCAATCCTGACGCAACCATGACGAAACAAGAGTACATTGCATTCTTAATAGAGCACCTTACATTTGATATGGGCGGACATACGCTTATGCAAATGGGCGGCTTTGCAGAAGGACCAACGGGTACGATTGAAGACGTGGTAACAGGTGACCAAACAGGGATCATCATTGACGGTAAAACATACATGCTGTCAGGACACCCTCGCATCTTTGCCGATTCAACAGATGCCAAAAGCTGGGTAGGGCAACAGCTAGAACGCTCTATTTTCACAACAGCAGCAGATCACCACCATGGTCATGACGGTGGGCAAGAAGAAAGCCACGGCGACCATGCAGAAGGACACAGCGACAGCCACGAACACGAAGCATCCGCCACAGATGAAGCAACTCTACAATATGTGCAAATTAGCACTACACAAGTGGTGAAAGAAGATACCAAAGAAATGGAGTCTTCGAACGCCACACCAAGAGAAGAACAACAAGCAGCCGCATCTGATGACACAACATCCAACTCAAACACAGTATGGATGATCGCCATCCTTGCTGTACTAGCAGCTATTTTTGTTATTGTTTTTGTGAAACGCAAGAAATAATGTAAATTAAAAAAACCAGCAATGACCGAGGAAATTCGGTTATTGTTGGTTTTTTTAACAGGAAATTTTATTTATACAATAAATTTTAAGGATTTAAATTCTGCTTAGCTAATAAAAAATGTCGTCAGTTGGACAATATCTTCTTATCCTATTCTGATTTAAAACCCACTTAGTTAATGAAAAACATCATCAATAATCGACTTTAAAGCATCAATGTTTTCATTTAAATTCCACTTAGTTAATGAAAAACGGGTAACGTTTGGAAATCTCATCTTCTAATTTCTTATTTAAATTCCACTTAGTTAATGAAAAACAAAGTTATCACTTGCTATTGAAAAAGCGTATTTGAGATTTAAATTCCACTTAGTTAATGAAAAACGTTACTGTCCACACATTGAACAAGTAAGCTTTGTTACATTTAAATTCCACTTAGTTAATGAAAAACAAACGACAAAATCCTGATTTGTGGAGGTATTACAGAATTTAAATTCCACTTAGTTAATGAAAAACTGCAACCATCAAGTTTCAGTAATTTGTGTATAATAAATTTAAATTCCACTTAGTTAATGAAAAACAGTATGGGCATTCGAACCACAGAAAATGATTGCTGGATTTAAATTCCACTTAGTTAATGAAAAACGTATCACCCAGCTTGCCAATTTCTTCGAGATATTCATTTAAATTCCACTTAGTTAATGAAAAACGTTAATATCTGTTGCAATAACTTCACGATTTTTATCATTTAAAATCCACTTAGTTAATGAAAAACAGGCAGCTAGTAAATGAATATAAGAACACAAGATCAATTTAAATTCCACTTAGTTAATGAAAAACCACGCGTGGTTCAATTGAATTTAGTTTCCGTAACCAGATTTAAAATCCACTTAGTTAATGAAAAACTCTAAGCTGTTTAGATATGAGTGGATTTGGAAAAAATTTAAATTCCACTTAGTTAATGAAAAACAGCAGCCGGCATCTTATGGCTAATCTTAGACGAATTTATTTAAATTCCACTTAGTTAATGAAAAACAAACATGGAAAAAATACTTGATATTTTAGTAGCTATATTTAAATTCCACTTAGTTAATGAAAAACAAAGATGCTGAAGTTGTGGCAAGCTTTGCTGACATTATTTAAATTCCACTTAGTTAATGAAAAACCAATTTCAACAACAAAAGCTATCAAGGGAAGAGGAATTTAAATTCCACTTAGTTAATGAAAAACATTAGCTAGCGCAGATATAGACAAGCTATATCTTTACATTTAAATTCCACTTAGTTAATGAAAAACTACTTTAGCCTGTGCATCTTTTATGGAATCCCATGAAAATTTAAATTCCACTTAGTTAATGAAAAACAAGTATAGTCCAGATAAGACCCTTAAAATTGCTCAATTTAAATTCCACTTAGTTAATGAAAAACAAGTAATGACCCAAATCCAACTGGTAGTCTTATCAAATTTAAATTCCACTTAGTTAATGAAAAACTGGAAGATTAGTTGAAGGATTGAATGTGTTTCATTATTTAAATTCCACTTAGTTAATGAAAAACTCATCCTCCAAATTGCCACCATTGGTATTATGTCACATTTAAATTCCACTTAGTTAATGAAAAACAGCTGAAGTAGCAAGCGCCGTTACAAAAGAGTTGCAATTTAAATTCCACTTAGTTAATGAAAAACTCAAACCCCTCTTTGCGTTTAAACAATTCCTCAAACAAATTTAAATTCCACTTAGTTAATGAAAAACCCACCTTAATCATAATCAAAAAACCCTTATTTTTCAACGCTTTATCGGGTTGTATGTTGCGATCAATATGATTCATTTGCAGTCAATCAGTAGTCCGGAAATTTCCCTTTGCCATCCAAGTGCCTTGAAGCTAGGTATGATAAGCTTTGAAGGGATTTAATGTTGTAAAATGATTCACTGCAATTTTATATAAAGAGGGGAGAATCCGTTCCATTCAAGTAATAGTTCATGACGAGCACATGCTCATAGGGAGTTTTGTATCTACGTTAAATATTTTCATGCTTTATAAATTTGCCTTACTCGTGTTACCTCCCCATCATGAGCAATCGTCGTATACTTAGTGCTTTAACACCTTCAATGTGAATTTCATATTTGGGGAGGCATATAGGCTCTTGGTTGCTACTAGTTACTGTGAGTTTTTTGATTAGATGTAGTTGAAGAGGGTAAAGGAAGTTAAATGAAGTTTAGTTAGAATCACTAATCGTAATCAGCTAAGTAAAAAACCTACTCGAATTCGTCTCAAGTAGGCTCTTTTGCTGTTTTTTTTAAAAGGAAGTACACAGTTGAAATAAGTAAAATTCCACATAGTTAATAAAAATGAGATAGTTTTCTAAAAAATTAAACCTTATTTAAAAATATATATTTAAATTCCACTTAGTTAAACAAGATTTTTCTATCTTATCAAGAAAAGCTAAGAAAATAAATGAGAATAAAATCCCAAAGTAAATTATTATCCTATATAATTTTAATAATAATTTAATTTTTAGAAAATATTGACTAAATATAAAAGATAAATTACTATAAATGTAAATTAAATCCCAAATATATCCTTACTAAATTAACTTTACTATATCTGGGAGTAGTCTATGAAATAAAAGGAGGTGAAGCCAAATGAGGTTGCAGATTACTATGGAAGCGGAGAAAATACCTAAGCACTATCACTTTTTAGCTGGGAGTATAGTTAAAGCTGGACTATCTTCGTTCAATCAAGAATTAAAGGAAAGTTTGTATAGCTTTGAGGAACATCATGCTAACAAGGCGATGCGTCCTTTTACAGGAGCGATTTATTTAAATGGTTATACGCTAGAAGGTGATGAATTTATCATCCATCAAGACATTCGCATGACCATTTCTTCATCTGATATAAATTTTATGATAACTCTGTATAATGGCTTACTTGAGCATCAGCAAATGCAATATAAGTCATACACCCTACACATTAAGCATGTTAAATTTTTATCTGAAAAATTACCTACAAAATCTCAAGCTCTATTTAAAACAAACAGCACCATCATTATTAAAGATAAAAACAATCAATATTTAAATATTGATGATCCTAATTATGAGAAGGAATTGAATTATGCGGCGAATGAATGCCTAAAATCTGTTGTTGGGCGAACATTACATCAGCCACTTGTTTTTACACCAGTCATGATGCATAAAAAAGTTGTGCAGTTAAAGCATGACAAGTTTAAAAATTTAAATGAAAAAGGAATTCTTTATTTGAATGGTTTTGAGGGAAGCTTTGTACTAGGAGGACATCCAGAAGATTTAGCTTTATTAACGCAGACGGGTATTGGTTTTAGAAGATCACAAATGCTAGGCTGCATTGAAATGGTGAATGAATAGGAGGTGAAGTGAATGATTGAACTACAGTTAGATGAAACAATTTACAATGCAAGTATTTTGGGACTTTGCCGTGTATTTGACTATGCAAAACTAGAGTATAGTAAGAACGATCATCAGACTATTAGTTTTCCAGAAAGCAATTTAGCGAACTTTGAAGAACATTATTTTGCCTATTTATCTGCTCAATATGGACATGAAACAAATTACCATAAAATGACTAATTCTAATATTGTAGAGTTTTTATTAAGAGCGAAAACTGACATAGGAGATGAAAAAAACTTAGAACGGCTCAATGTCCATATTGAAAAAGTGAAGTACTGGCTGTCATCGAATAGTTATAAGAATGTCTATCCATTTCTGTCTGCGATTCCATTTGATTTTTTAGAGGCTGCAAAAAGTTTAAAAAAGGTAACACAGAGGAAAAAAGAAACCTTGGAACAAATACAGCCGCAAATTGTAGACGCTGTGGACGCATTACTACAAATTGTCGAGCATTTAAAGCATAAGGATGCAAAGCGATTTATCATCCCACGTGTCCTTACATATCAAGTTATTCAAAGTTTTTGGTCCAATGTTTCCTTTCTAAATAGCAATGCGAGTAAAAAGGATCTCTATGATGAATATTTTAATTACTTCATCAAACCTGCTGAAGATTTTCTAACGTCAAAGAAAGATGAAAAAAAGTATGAAAAAAATAAATTAACATGTGCGTGCTGTGACAACAAAATGAAGTCTATCTCAGAGGCATTTGATCTTACTTGGGTACAAAATTTAGGGGTTGATGGGGCAAGAAAGTCCTCGCATTATTGGAACCATCAGCGCAATTTATTTATTTGTCCAATCTGTAATATTGTGTATAGTTGTCTGCCATTAGGTTTCACATTGAAAAATGGGATAGGTCTCTTTATCAATAGCAATCAATCCATTGTAGAGTTATTATCTTACAATAAAATCCAGTTGCGCAATGATAGAGGAGAAGAATATACACGCGATAAGCTGGAGGAAATGGCCTATTCAAAAATTATCAATGAAATGTATCAACACGCAGAAAACAAGAAGAATGTAGAAATTGATAATATCCAGATTGTTAAATATGACAAAAATAATGAATCCAGACCTTATACATTCAATATGTTATCCCGTGACAAAGCACAGCAGCTGTATGATAGCCGGAATGACTTCCATTACTTGACGGGGAAATTTGTTAAGGAAAATGGAGACTATATAAGCCTCTATCAAGAAGTTATTCGACGTTTTTATAATGGACAGCGTTTTAGTGATTTACTCTATCGTTTAATACGTTTAGTAATCGATGGAAAATATGCGGATACTTTTTCTATCTATAAAATTCTGAAAATTTCAAATTTTGGGTTAAAGGGAGGTTCACATTATATGACAGATAAAGAGTTAAGAAGTATTCGGATTAGCGGCTACGAATTAAGAAAAGTATATCGAGGTCAAGAAACAAAATTAAATGCTATTTCACACCGTTTGTTAAATGCTTTAAAAGTAAAGAATCCCAATAAATTTATGGAAACAATTGTACAAGCGTATAGCTATAAACGTCATGAAAAATTAGGTATACCCATATTTTTCACAACAACACTAAGTGATATTGAAAAATTCCAAACAATTGGCTACGCATTTTTAATAGGATTAAATGGAAAAGATTTCGAAAAAGAGGATATGGCAAAGGAGGAGCAAGTAAATGAATAAAAAAGGATTAACAGTCAGTATGATAGTTGAAGCAGAAAGTGCCAACTATGGTGAGGGTGTTGGGAACGTTGCTTCTTTGAAAAAAATTTCCCGCGGAGATCATGAAGTGTACACGTATATTTCACGTCAAGCATTGCGTTATAACATTGTCGATCAAATGGATATTAATCACACGCCATTAGGTATGGATGGCTCCGTTATTCAATTTCACCCAGAGGCAACAATCGCAGATTATCCTGAAATTGATTTGTTCGGCTATATGAAAACGGTAAAGCCAACGAAAACTCGTGCTGCCGTTGTACGCTTATCCAATGCTGTCGCATTGGAAAGTTATAATACAGATTTAGAATTTTTAACGAATAAAGGGTTGTTTGACCGCCATAAAAGTGCAACAGCTAATGAGGAATTAAGAGGTGGAAATATTGCACAAAGTGAAATTCATAAATCCTTTTATGCTTACACACTGACGGTGGATTTAGATAAGATTGGGATTGATACAAACGATCAAATCGAAATTCCATTAGAGGAACGTGCTGAGCGTGTTATTTCTTTATTACGTACATTAAAATTTTTATATCGCGATATAAAAGGGCGTCGAGAGAATTTAGCGCCAATTTTTGCGATCGGTGGTGTCTATGATTTAAAAAATCCATTTTTCGAAAATCGGTTAAAGCTTCAAAATAATAAACTTGCCGTTGCAACGGTTGAGGGAGTTTTAGCATTGGATTCACATATTCAACAACATACACATGTTGGCTTAGTCAAAGGATTATTAGCAAACGACGAGGAAATTGAGCAAAGTTTACAAGCCAAACCAATGGCAGACTTCTTCGCGCAGCTAGAGCAGGCTGTATCAGACTATTATAAGTAAGCAGGTGAACATATGAAGGGGATTCGGATTGAGGCTTATCAGAACCTAGTGAACTACAAAAAGCCTACGAGTTTTCAATTAAAGGAATCATATCCACTGCCCCCGTACTCAACTGTTATTGGCATGGTGCATGCGGCATGTGGCTTTACAAGTTATGTGCCAATGCAGGTGAGTATTCAGGGAAAATATCATGCAAAGGTCAATGATTTATGGACGCGCTATGAGTTTGCTGGTAGTTCATACGAGCAAGGTCGCCATCAGTTGAAAGTGGAGTTATCAGATGGAAAAGCACATGGTATTACACGCGGTGTTTCCACAACAGAGCTATTAGTAGATGTCGAACTAGTATTGCATATTGTACCAGAGGACAAGCAATACATTCCAATCATTATCGACGCACTAAAATCACCTGCTGAATATTTATCACTTGGTAGACGTGAGGATTTATTGCAGATTAATGTGGTGAAGGAAGTAGAAATAGAGTTTCAAGAAATGGAAGAAGACAAGGAAGTTGATTTTGATATTTTTATTCCGCAATCGATGACCAAGAGTGATATTTATGGAAAAGTCGGTACATCCTATCGTTTAAATAAAACATATAAATTATTAGAAATCGCTAAAGGAAAGCACATTCGTCAGTGGGAAAAAGTGATTGTTTCCCATGTACCGGCTTCTTCAACTAACTATCTTGTTGCATATGAAAAAGTGCTTTTCGATAAAGATGGCTATACCGTATTTTTAGTATAAGAGTGGGGAATGTTCTCCATTCTTTTTTTATAAGGAGGTTAGTAGATGTTTGAAAAGCTACTAGCAAAATCTGCAACAAAAACATCCGCTGCACAAACGATTATTGAGCATACGAACCATTTAATTAATAGATGGGAAACATTTCGTAAAATTTATCCAAATGCATTGTCAAAGAAAGATTGGGATATTTTACTACAAGCGGTGAAGTATCACGATATAGGGAAGGCAAATACCAAATTTCAGAATAAAGTACGAGCAATAGGAGAGCGTATAAAGGATGTATTCCCTGAATTAAATGAAATTCCTCACAATTACTTAAGTTGTGCATTTATGCCGATTAAAAATCTAATCACTCGGTATGGTAAAGAGGATGCTACGATATTAATTTTAGCTGTTTATTATCACCACGAACGGGCAGAGCAAAATATGTACGAGAGTGGTGATGAGATTAAAAAGGATTTACAAAAATACGTGCCACTATTAAATGGTGATTTTAATATTCGTGAGGAACCTAAATTTGATTATCGAAAATTTACGGATCGAAAATTTCTTAGAAACCGTGAGCATCTGTATCGTTTCGTTAGCATAAAGGGTTTATTAAATAAGTTGGATTATGCGGCAAGTGGAAATTATGAAGTTGAAATTCCTTCTGATGGTTTGTCACAAAAGATGGAAATATATTTTAGTGATAAAAATCGCACTCGAAATAAGTTACAAGACTATCTATATGCTCGACAACAAGATAATCATGTAGTCATTGCGTCAACAGGTATTGGGAAAACAGAAGCTGCACTTTTGTGGCTTGGTAATGACAAGGGCATTTTCACGCTGCCATTAAAAGTGTCCATCAATGCGATTTATGACCGATTGATTAATGAAATTGGCTGCAGCAAAAAGAATACAGGATTACTGCATAGCGGTATGCATGCTGAATATGTCAAACGTGCGGATGAGCAAGACCTTGATTTAATAACGATCACACATGCGAAAAATCTATCTATGCCGCTTACAGTGACAACGATTGATCAAATTATTGATTTTGTGGGGTTATTTCCAGGCTTTGAAATGAAACTTGCCACATTAGCCTATAGCAAAATTATTATTGATGAAATTCAAATGTACAGCGCAAGATTAGCTGCCTTTATCGTATTAGGGTTGAAGTATATTACGGATATAGGCGGTAAGTTTTTAATTATGACTGCCACATTGCCACCACTTTTCATAGAAGCATTAAAACGATTGGGAGTTCCGTTTGAAAAACGAGAAGACCCATTTTTTAAATTAAATACCATTAATCAGCCAATTCAGCGTCATTTTATGCAAATTGTTGAAAAGGATTTAACGCTAGAAGAAATTTTAAAGTATCCAATGGAACAAAAGGTATTAATCATTGTAAATACGGTGACGAAAGCACAGCAATTATATAAAGAATTTGAAGAAACAGGGATAAAGGCTTCTCTTTTACACAGCCGTTTTATCAGCAAGCACCGTCAAGAAAAGGAAGATGCGATTTTAGCATTAGGAAACAAAGATTGCCTAAAAACGGGAATATGGATTACAACACAGTTAGTAGAAGCAAGTGTTGATATTGATTTTGATATTTTATTTACTGAGCTTTCGGAGGCATCAGGTTTATTTCAACGGATGGGGCGTATTTATCGAACGCGAGATTATGTAAAAAACATACCGAATATTTACGTTTTTACAGGCGATCCATTGCCATCAGGTATTGCAAACAACAAAAAATCTGTTGTTGATTTTACAATTTTCTCTAAATCTAAGGAGGTGTTACTGCAATATAACAATCAGCTAATGGATGAGAAAATTAAAATGGAGATTGTGGAGCAAGTGTATAGTAGAGAAGCTTTAGGAGCAGCGTGCGAATATATTCAAACATTTGATGAAACATTAGCTTGGTATGAGGATTTATTACCTTATCAAGAGGAGAATAAGCCGACCTTAAGAGATATTCAAAATCAATTGGTGATACCATATGGCGTTTATAGGGAAAATGAATTAGAAATAGAGAATATAAAGCATGAATTATCTAAAAGATTAGCATGGCAGACGAAGATTAATTTGTTAATGGAATTGCAAAAATTCACAGTGCCTATCGCAACTTGGGCGTATGATAATGCAAGAAAACGGAAAAATGGAGAGGTTACTTCAACAATTAGAGTTGATCGCTATACAGAATACCCAGTTGTGACCTATCAATATACAGAGGAACTCGGCTTAATTTTTGCAAATGATGTAGATGCCTTCTTTCAATAATTATGGAAAAAACCATAAAAGGGGTGAAAGCATATGCAATGGGACGATTTAAAGGCAAACGGTTTGCAAGTCCAATATTTGAAAGTATGCGAGCGCAAACTATGGTTACATTCACATCAACTTGGCTTTGAGGATGAGGATGATAAAGTACAACAAGGGAAAGTATTGCATGATACGTCCTATCAACGCCAAAAGTCAAAAGAAGTATTGATAGAAAATTTAATTCGCATTGATATGATGGACAAGCATTATGTTGGAGAAGTGAAATCTAGTAGTAAAATGGAACAGGCTGATAAGGCGCAGATTCTATATTATTTATTCGTACTTGAGCAAATGGGGATATATCGAAAAGGCAAAATACATTATCCAAAAGAAAAACGTGTTGATGAAATTGAATTAACGGAAGAGGATAGAGAGGCCATCCCTAAATGGTTAGCCCAAATCCAACAAATTATTCAGCTAGACAAGCCTCCTAAGAAGAAAAAATTAAGATATTGTACAAAATGTGCTTATTATTCATTTTGCTGGGTAGGTGAAGAGGAATGAAAAATGTATATTTATTTAATAACGGAAGGATCCAAAGAAAAGATTCTACTATTTATCTAGTATTCGAAGATGGTACGAAAAAAACATTACCAATTGAAAATACAGAAAATCTACATGTATTTGCGGAAATGGACTTTAACACCCCTTTTTTAAATCTGATGAATCAAAAAGATGTGAATATACATTTTTATAATTACTACGGTTACTATTCAGGTAGTTACACACCTAGACGAAAAAAAGTGGCGGGCTTTGTTGATGTCCAGCAAGCAGCCCATGTGCTTGACTTGAATAAAAGGTTGTATATTGCACAACAATTTGTCTATAGTGCTATTCATCATATGTTACGCAATATTCGTCGCTACAAAGATGAGGTAGAGCCATTCATCCATGAAATAACGCAACTAAAGAAACAAGTTGCAGATGCTACGGATATACAAACCTTAATGGGCATTGAGGGGAAAATTCGCTTTACTTACTATCAATGCTTTAATGCAATTATTAAAAATCCTGATTTTCAATTTACAAAGAGGGAAAAACGCCCGCCTACAAATCCAATTAATGCACTTATTTCATTTGGCAATAGTTTAATGTATACAGCTGTATTATCTGAAATGTACAAAACGCAATTAAACCCAACAATTAGTTATTTACATGAACCAGGTTCTCGAAGATTTTCCCTATCACTGGATATTGCAGAAATCTTCAAACCGTTGTTAATGGATAATTTAATTTTTATGTTAATTAACAAAAAGATGATTCGTGCGGAACATTTTGAATATATCGAAGAACATATTTGCTTATTAAACGAAACAGGACGTAAAATTTTTATTGCTGAATTCGAAAAACGAATGAGCACAACCATTAAACATCGAAAATTAAACAGACAAACCTCTTACCGATTTTTAATTCGTCTAGAATGTTATAAATTAATTAAACATCTGATTGGTGATGAAGATTATAAAGCATTGAAAGCGTGGTGGTAACATGTATGTGCTGATTGCGTATGATGTGGATGTAAAACGAGTAGGGAAAGTCCATAAAGTATTGAAAAAATATTTAACGTGGACACAAAACTCCTTATTTGAAGGAGAAATTACAGAAGGACTTTTAAAACAATGCCTAGCTGAATTAGCAACAAAGGCTAATCCGAATATTGATTCGATTTATGTTTACCGAATTGCCAATCCAAAAAACATGAAAAAAACTGTGTATGGGGTCGAGAAAGATTTTGAGAGCATGTTCTTATAGATATCTATTATATTATCAAATGACTGGTCATGAAAAGAGGGAATCAATCGCATTCAAGTTATCTCATCCAATTTGAATGCAACAGATTCTCTTTTTTTGTAGTATTGCAGTGAATCATTTTACAGCATTAAATCCCTTTAAAGCTTATCATATCTAGCTTTAAAGCACTTTAATTGTAAAGGTAAATTTCTGGACTACCGATTGACTGCAAATAATCATATTTGTCGTAATATACAGCCCGTCAAAGCGTTGAAAAATAAGGGTTTTTTGAGTATGCTTAAGGTGGGTTTTACATTAACTAAGTGGAATATAAATGATGCTGTATTAAAAAAGAGTATTTTTATTAATAACGTTTTACATTAACTAAGTGGAATATAAATACGAAATATATAGTCGGCTCTTTTGTAAAAATTTCGTTTTACATTAACTAAGTGGAATATAAATATATACTAACTCAATAACTTCCCTCAAGGACTTATCGTTTTACATTAACTAAGTGGAATATAAATGCAGATGTGGAGACGTTATGAATCATCATTTGTGCTGTTTTACATTAACTAAGTGGAATATAAATCCTTCCACAGTTGTTTGTGTCGGAGCTGTATCAAGGTTTTACATTAACTAAGTGGAATATAAATCTCATAAGTACGGCAAAGGTTTTAAAGTTACTAACTGTTTTCATTAACTAAGTGGAATATAAATTCAAAAATTCCGTTATAGTCAACCCATGTTGCTGTATCGTTTTACATTAACTAAGTGGAATATAAATCTAGGGGCATTAAACGTAGTAGTCACAGGCATTTCGTTTTACATTAACTAAGTGGAATATAAATATACTATAGTTATCTCTGAAATAAACCTAAGTATAGTTTTACATTAACTAAGTGGAATATAAATTGAGGTTATAAACTTGAATATCAATCGTATCTACTTGTTTTACATTAACTAAGTGGAATATAAATTGCACAAGCTCATTTAGCACCCAATCACCATCATCGTTTTACATTAACTAAGTGGAATATAAATGTTGCAGGGATAGATTTACTATACGCAAGTATCACGTTTTACATTAACTAAGTGGAATATAAATGTGTACGAGGCATTTTTAACTGAAGCTGTTGCGAGGTTTTACATTAACTAAGTGGAATATAAATATGAAGGTCGTTTAGTGCCAAAAACATGGTCAGACCGTTTTACATTAACTAAGTGGAATATAAATTGAGCACGAATCATAGTCACCTTGTCACCCTTAAGTTTTACATTAACTAAGTGGAATATAAATTTATTATTTGAAGTTGTTGGCTGTGGTGTACTTCCGTTTTACATTAACTAAGTGGAATATAAATTTTTTTTAGATATAATCTGCATCTCAGCTTTAAATTTGTTTTACATTAACTAAGTGGAATATAAATTCTTGACGCTGATACGGAAAAACACCAGGACGAGTAAGTTTTACATTAACTAAGTGGAATATAAATAATTCACCAGTCTTCTCACCCGGTTCCTCGAATCCGTGTTTTACATTAACTAAGTGGAATATAAATGCTAATGCAAATGTAGATCCAGCAACCACACCAAGTTTTACATTAACTAAGTGGAATATAAATGTACGTAATATCCTTTTCGATAGCCCTCAAGGTATCAGTTTTACATTAACTAAGTGGAATATAAATACGGATCAGCGGCAAAAGAAATATTTGGTAAAGGTTATGTTTTACATTAACTAAGTGGAATATTAATTACTTACGGCGCATTGGTAGTACCTTTCTCGATATCGTTTTACATTAACTAAGTGGAATATAAATTGTTCTGCCGATGTGCCAGGCGTAAATGCGATACTGTTTTACATTAACTAAGTGGAATATAAATGTCGTCTGTAGTTTTAGTTGTAAAAGCATCATCACGTTTTACATTAACTAAGTGGAATATAAATATCTGTGAGTTCTTTAAAAAGGTTGCGTGTTTCTTGGTTTTACATTAACTAAGTGGAATATAAATTCATTTATTCCCCCTTGACTTAATAAAAGCCCTTCACGTTTTACATTAACTAAGTGGAATATAAATTTTCATCGATTTCATGTCTTGTAACTAGCTTTTAAGTTTTGCAATAATAAAGTGGAATCTTACCAACCACCGAAAAAACGAACAGCACACCCTCAACCGCTGTTCATTTTTTATTGCCCAAAACCATCCTTCTTTCATTAAACCGTCAAACATTCCAATTAAACCCCTGCATATTCCAGTAATTTTACACAAAATTGAATAAGCACAAGCATGTTCGGTATATAAATAGGGTACGAACATTTTTTGGTTAGGAGTGTGTAAATGGCTGTACTTGTGGTGAAGAGGAGTATTATGCATCGTTATCAAAGTATCGGGCAGGCGATTGAAGAGGCAGCGCCAGGGGATATGATTGAAATTCGGGATGGGATTTATGAGGAAAGCTTGGATATTGCCAAGCGGCTGACGTTGTATGGGGTTGGCAATGTGACGATCAAGGGTGGCGTTTTTATTCGCTATCAAACACATGTTGCGATGCGTAATTTACGGTTTCGGCAAGGGCAGGGGCTGTATGTGAAAGGCGATTTACAGCTAGAGAATTGTGTGATTGAGGAGCAATTGATACGGACGCAGATCATGGTGAGCTATGGTAGTTTGTTGATGAAAAATTGTGCAGTGCTTGCGACGCCGCTGAATCATTTTGGTTTGCGTGTGGCGAATGGTTCCAGTGTTATTCTAGTCGACACGACATTTGAGCATCATGTAAAGGCACAGATTATCGCTCAAAACTGTGAGCTGAGCCTGACGAATTGTATGCTGTTGGAAGGGAAGAAGCATGGTATTTTTGCGATTCGCCATGTCAAGATGACAATGGAGGATTGTGAGATTCATGGGCATGACAAGGCACAAGTGATGGCTGCGTCGAGTGAGATTGCGATGACCAATTGTCTGGTTCATCAAGGGCAAGGGGTAGGCATTCAATTATTTGATAGCACGACTTTTAGGATGGATGGCTGTGAAATAAAAGAGCATCTCGATACGAATATGGTGGTTCATCGCAGTGATTTAATGATATCTGATTGTATTTTTTCAGATGGTCAAAGTCATGGGCTTTATCTTGGAGAAAAATCGGACGCCAAGTTCTATGATTGTCAAATTTCTCGTCATGTCAAGGCGCAGGTGTTGATAGAAAATAGCAAGGTGGAGCTTTATCAATGTCATGTCCGAAATGGCATGGCAGTAGGGCTTACCATTGTGGATGAAGCAGATGTTTCGTTGAACCAATGTAAAATTCAAAACCATCAGCAATTTCATATCATTGTCGATGCTAGTGGACTAAAGCTGCATCAATCGACTATTCAATTTGGACAATCGGGTGGTATTTATGGTAATGAGCATGCCAAAATCATGATGCAGCATACAACGATTCGAGAGCTGCAAAGCCATCATGTCTATATCAACAATGCTCGTCTATTTACACAGTATTGCACGTTTGAACAAATGGAAGGAAACGGGATTACTTGCATTGATGCGATTTTTGAAGTAGCTAATAGCTATTTTAAAGATGGTCAAGAAAGCTCTTATGCCATGATCTGGTCAGATCAATCAATGGGACGTATTGAAAATTGCAAGGTGGATGAAGCAGCTAGACCATTTTTAGCGCTCTCCAATAAATCTCTATTGGAAATGCGCCATACGGATATAGCTGCAGTAAAAGCTCCTGCGGTGGTACAGGAAAACAGCCAATTATTTGTGCAAGGGCATGTGCAGCCCGCGACATGGCAAAAGGATACAGCATCCAAGATTTCTCAAATTGAGGGCATGCAGGTGATGGGGGACAAGAAAATAGAAATAGTGAAACATGATATTAAAAAAATAATATAAAAGCCGATTATACAAATAAGACAAGTAGTTTCAATTTTGAAATTACTTTTTTTATGGATGCGAATATCTAGGTTTCTTTCTTGTGAAAAATGGGTAAAGGAAAATGTTTGTGCTGTTAATTTTCTTTAGTTTGTGCAAAAAAACTCTATAATTCGACAAAATGCATGAATATTTTTATAATGGTATAGATGTCTCGTTGCAATTACTGCAATATTTTGAAATATTCCACAGGAAAAGTTATACAATGCCTGTATAAGTTATAATAAACATAATAAAGTTTTTACTTAATGTAAAAAAATATTAAATAATTGTGGATAATACATTGATTATTTTCCATGTTTTAGCCTATAATTAGTAAAAATGGTACATGAAATAAGATAAAAATGCGTTAATTATGAAATGTGTGTAATGATTTTACAATAATAAATAGAGAGAGTATTGGGGTGATATGAGGATGTTTGGGCTGACAAAAGAAGAAATTATGTTACTGCTTGAGGGAATGGAATTAGCAGAGAAGCAAAAGAATGTGATTGCTGATATCTTTCATCTAAACAATATGCGAATCGAACAACAACTCGCATTAATGATCCATTTAATCATAGATGAGCGCGAACGAAATATTTCCAACAATACATATCTAAATTAAAAAAATGTCGAAAAATCACAGGTGTTTTGTTTTAAGCACCTGTGATTTTTTTGTCCGCTATTTTTATAATTTTTTTGTGAAGCAAATGATGCGATTGGCTTCTGTAAAACCGAGCTGAAGATGAACTTGTAGGCTTTCTTCATTGTGCCATTCACAGTCACTGGCAAACTCTAGACAGCCCCTACGCTTTGCCCATTGCTCACAATGCTCCACAAGCCGTCTTGCATAGCCTTGCTGGCGGTATTCCCCCATCACGAAAAGGCCTTCTAAATAGCCGACTGGACTTGTGTCGGTGCCTTCTACATAATCCGCTCGCAATTGGCATTGGGCAAATCCAATTGCTTTGTCCTCCTCATAGGCAAGGAAGATGGCTGCGTTTTCTCCCTTTAGTAGCTGTGTCATATCTGCTGTAAATTCCTCTAGTGTATGATTGGGCCAGAGCAGTAAGGCTAATGTGGCTGCAGCTTTTGCGTCTTGTTGCTTTGCTTGCTGTATCATCAAATCTCCTCCTTGGTAAAAAATGAAACAAAACGTTTTGAAGCACGTACAAACTAGTAAAGAACTATTTTTTATTTTAACATCCGCACTTCAAGAGGGGGAATCCAATAATGTCACTCTTACAAACGTTAATTGAACAAGCGAAAAAACCAAATGGATGGCTGGGCTCATCGATGCTACGAATCATGAATATCGCTCATCGCGGTATGAATGCATGGTTCATCAGGCAAGGAGCCATCAATGATGGTGATCGTGTGTTAGACATAGGTTGTGGTGGTGGGAAAACGCTCCAAATTTTATCCAAATTGAATCCAAATGGTATAATCTATGGGATCGATTTTTCTGCACAGGCCGTGAAGGAATCGATCAAACTGAATGAAGCACGTGTTGCTAGTGGTAGCGTCATTGTGAAAGAGGCGAGCGTTTCCAACATTCCATACGATAATCAGTTTTTTGATGCCATTACAGCCTTTCAAACGCATTATTTTTGGCCATCCTTAGAGCACGATGTGGAGGAAGTATGGCGGGTACTGAAAAACGGTGGGAAATTTATTATGATAGCAGAGCTCTACAAAATGAATTATCATATGCAAGCCTATCAAACACCTGAGGCGACGAAGCAATTATTAGAACGTATCGGTTTTCAAACCGTTTATGTCACGGAAAAATCAAGTAAAGGATGGCTTTGCATTACAGCTATTAAGTAAGGAGTACATAAAATGGAGGGTATAAAAATGAAAAGATGTGATTGGGTCAAGCTAGATGAGCCTTTGTATGTGGAATACCATGACAAGGAGTGGGGTGTGCCGGTCTATGACGATCAGCATTTATTTGAGATGCTTTGCTTGGAGGGGGCACAGGCTGGCCTGAGCTGGTGGACGATTCTCCAAAAGCGTGAAGGCTATCGTGAGGCATTTGATCAATTCGATGTGGAAAAAATTATTCTTTATACACAGGACAAGCTAGAGGAATTACAGCAAGACACACGGATTGTACGCAATAAATTAAAAATAGCTAGCGTGGTGACAAATGCCAAAGCGTATCTCCAAATACAAGAAAAGCATGGCTCATTCTCACACTATATTTGGGGATTTGTGGATCATAAGCCACTTATTAATGAATGGGCTTCCATCAAAGAAGTGCCTGTGACGACAGACATTAGTGATCGTATGAGCAAGCAATTGAAGAAGGATGGCTTTAAATTTATTGGGAGTACGATTTGTTATTCCTTTATGCAGGCAGTGGGCATGGTGAATGACCATACAACAGATTGCTGCTGTCGACAAAAGGAGCTAGCGGATGACAATTGAACATATTCGGGCTCAACTAGCTAAGCAGGCAACGATTTTTCAAACAGGTGGTATTCGCCCCACACATGATTTACTGGAAAGCTGGATTGGCTATGTCGGCTGGTCCTTACCAGAGGAGCAACCACCATCTGGCTATCAGCCGCTTGCTATATTCTTTCTAAAAGACCTTCCCTATGTACCGGAAGCATTACAGCCGTTTCAATTAATCACGCTGTTTGTCGATGAACGCCTATTGGATCATCTCGTGGAGGATGATCTTAGGTCTTATTTTGACATTAGAACGTACACCACTTTGGAAGGCTTAGTAAAGCGTGAATGGCAGCATGAACACATTCGCGCGTTTCCCCTCATACCCCAGCATGTCACGAATGACTATCCAACCTGGGATGGGGGCGGTATTCCTGCTCAATTGGAGGAAGAGATTTTGACGTTGGAGCATGAGGAGCAGCTCGAATATTTTGAGGATATTGTAGAAGACCTTTATCCGCTCCATAAAATTGGTGGCTATCCAAGCTTTTGTCAAAGTGGCATGGATTTTGGTGATGATGCACCGTTTGTCCTCCAAATTGCCTCGGATGCGAAAGCACATTTGAACATTGTGGATCATGGCCATTTTTATTTTTTCTACAATCCAACAACTCAGACTTGGCACGTCTATTGTGATTTCTACTAGTCTCTTTCCTGAATGGTCATCATGATTAATCGGTAAATCAGATATAAGCCGAGATACGCTCCGGTAATCAGAAATACAGGGTTTAAGAAAACTGCGTGAATCGTTGTCATAAAGACCGCATCCTCAAGAATAATGTTCGTTATAGCTGTAGCGGCAATCGTGCTAAACAGGATTGCCGCAATGACACCTAGTATGTTGAAAAGAAGGCGAAAGATTGCCCCTTTTTGCTGAAGATACACCATAAGGCTTGGGATTCCAATCGTGGCAACCAGCATGAAAATTGTCATAACATCACATCCTTTCTTTCAGATTGCCCTTGTTCGCTCATGCATAAACATAGAAAACGATAGGAGGGAAACATAATGCGATGGCAAGATGGAGAGATAAAAAGAACAAGGAAGGTGAAAAAAGTGGAGCATAAAACGGTGGTCAAAAATGGCATTGGCTTTGGATCGGTTTTAGCGATTACGATTTCATGGAGTGTGCATCATTCCATCATCTGGGCAATCATCCATGGCTGTTTTAGCTGGCTGTATGTTATTTACTACGCCATCACACGCTAAGCTTGTAGGTCAGCCTATCAACTAAGATGTTGTTTGAATAAAAATAACATGGGGTACATAAAAACAAATCGTTCATAATTTTTAATGAGCAAGCATAAATAACAAAGTGCTCTTTTTCCAAAGTACTAATTGTATGAACGTAGAAGAAAGGTTGATAGAATGACACATCAAGTAACGGCTTTAAGTAATGTTAATGGTAATGCTACAGGCGTGGAAGGTATTTTACAAAATGTAGCATTTATTTTATCGACGTTTACGATCCCTTGTCCGCTTCGCGAGTATGTGACAAGGTCTGATATTCGTAAACCCTTCCAACGTCTGAAGAAAATAAACACGAAACGCCTCATTGAATGTATCCAACGTTTTGAGCCACGAGCTGTCGTAGTGGATGTTGATTATCTTGGCGATGTAAATAGAGGAAAACTAGAGCCCATTGTCAAAGTCATTGTCAATGAATAGCTGAAAAAATATGAATTCTGCCAGGTATGGATTCACGAACCTGGCAGAAGATCAAATGTGCTTGTAGTGGTAGGATTTATGGTATATGAATTGGTGTCAAGTAGGGTATTGGAACATTTACGCGCTTCTAATGGCAATAATTTGCTGACAATCAATGATAAGTGGTGATGCAGCTGCCGCATCTACCTCAAAAAATGTTGCACAGCAAGTTTTAGGATCTAAGCTGATGAAGTAAATACCTGCAAAGCTACCGCCACCTGCTAAAATAACATCTACAAAAGCGCCAGGTGATAAGCATCTTAATAGATGACAGATACAGCCTTTACAGTGGTGATCCTTCGAATAATCAACTTCGTAATAATCTTCCTCCTCTTTTTTGCAAGAGCAGGAATCTTCCTTTTCCCATTTACAATGGTCATCCTTATGCTTGCATTTACATCGCTCGTGTTTATGTTCCCATTTACAATGCCCAGGCTTCTGTTTGCATTTGCATCCCTCTTGTTTGTGCTCACATTTTTTTTCTAAATGACAATAGCATTTTACATATTGTTCACAGCACTTTTCTTTTTTCTGATTCCAATTCATATATTGACTAAATCTACTATCTTGCATCTTTTAATCTCCCTTTTTGTTAGTTTTTTAGTAATGGTAGCGCTAACCTTTACATTTCTAATCTATGAAGCCGCAAACATGACTTGTTGGTAATTTGCCCTCTGCAACAGTGGAAAATTATTTTTCGAAAACTAAATGGAGATATAGCCATACATAGCTGTGAGAACAATAAAAGATTTCAGGGCAAAAGATTGCTAGACTGCCGCCTGTAAATTTCATGGAGAAATGGAGTGAATGTATGAAGAGAATCCTGCACATCTTCTTTCTATTCATGTGCTTACTGGTCGTGATTTCATTGTGGATGACACAAAAACAGCCTTCAATTATAGCCACGAACCCCGAAAGTGCGACTCCCTATGCAGAGGAGCTTGGCGAAAAATTACAAGCCACGAATTTTACCAAACAGGTGATACAGGCGATACGAGCGGCAGGCTACTCGCCTGATAGTACAGTCGGTTATTTAATAGATTCTCCAGCGCATCAAGTCATCACGATTCAATTACACGATGGGGAAGAAATTGATGTAAGTACAGAAAGTGAGATTCAATCAATCATCGATGAGCTATCCAAAAAGAATAATATGCATCTATTTATGGTCAATGTTCAGCTACTGGAGCGTGACTAATCGAGGAGAAAGGCACTGTTATCGGTGCCTTTTTTACATATAAAGGGAATTGCGTTATAATGATAACAGAGGTGAGAGGAATGAAAATCTTAATATTAGGTGCCAGTGGACGTGTCGGCAGCCATATGGTGGAGCTAGCATTAAAGGATCAGCATGAGGTCACTCTATTGGTCCGTAATCCCGATAAAATAACGCACCATCAACAACAGCTGCGTGTTATCCAAGGCGATGTTTTAAACAAGCAGGATGTCGAGCAGGCAATGGTCAATGTCGATGTGGTAGTCAGTGCATTAAATACAGATGGTGGCGATACATTATCGGCTAGTTTACCGTTGATTCTTGAAGCGATGACAAAGCAGCAGGTGAAAAGAATCATTACGATCGGAACAGCAGGAATCTTACAAAGTCGTGTGACACCGACTATTCTTCGTTATCAATCGACTGAATCGAAACGAAAATCGACCGTTGCTGCACAGGAGCACCAACGTGTATTTGAACAATTACAGCAATCTACTATGGATTGGACGATTGTTTGTCCTACCTATTTACCTGATGGGGCCTGGACAGGAAACTATCGCGTTGAACGCAACTTTTTGCCAGAGGGAGGCAGCCAAATTTCCGTAGCAGATACAGCAGACTTTGCCTATCAACAAATCTTTCGTGAGGATTTTTTGAGAACGCGCGTCGGTATTGCCTACTAGAAAAGAGGAGCTATAGTGAAATGTATTCATGCCATCATCGGGATAATCATCATTGTCGTAGGATGTGCCTTTCTCAGTACAACCATTGAGGAGGCGCCTGTTAGAAATGTGATGCTGAAAGTTTATGGAAGTTTCATTGTTTTTGTCGGGTCATTCTACCTCAAAAAAATTGCGAAATTTGGTAAGCAATAATCACTTTTACACAAGGATAGTCTAAATGAACTTATCGATTTGACCTATTTTTATGCTAAACTGTCCATATGGTTGTCATTTTAGTGAAAAAATATACTGTTATTTTCCTTTTTATAGAAGGTTTGCTATACTTTATGTCGAATATATCTATTGAAGAGGTGATGATATGGACAAGGAGATATCAAATAACTATCAATATCCTAAACACCTAACAAGCCATGATGGAATCGAAACGACAGAACTATATGTCATCAAGATAACAAAGGAACAAGTGGATAGGTTGATTGAGGATATCGATCAAACATTAAAGACGTCGACATGACGTCTTTTTTTCATAAAAAAAGGCCACCTTCCAAGAGAAAGTGACCTCAAAACAGGAGCGCTGTGGAAAGGCTAGATTTGCTTCACACTACTATTTATATGTAAAAGTAGTCTTGTTAGCTAGCCATTTGCCTGAAAGCATGCATTATGTACAACCTCAGTTTTTTTGACATGAAAAGGAGTAATTCAATGCCAAATAATCTCGTATGATGGTGGGCTGTCCGCCATTTTCAAGACATAGCTTACTAGCTATTTTAATTTCCTTCTGATTATAGTGAGATTGTGCACCAATCAAAAATATGCCTGACAGTATCAATAAAGTACCGATGCCCAAAACATATTTTATAACCCTTTTCACTCAACTTACCTCCATTTCAATATGTCTTTCCTCTTGTCTAACATATGATGGAGCAACAAAGTATTATGTTTAATTGACAATATGTATACGTTTGTATACAATGTATTTAAATCAACGTATACAAATGTATACAAAAAGGAGTGTTCGAATAATGAGAGGATCAGGATTTAGAGAGCATATGAGAGAGGGACATCACCGTGGAGGTCGTCACAGAGGCATGGAAGGCGCACCACAGCGAGGAGCGAAAACGTTCCGACGAGGTAAAGCGATATCGTTTCTAGAAATGCTGCATGTGAAGCGTGCAACCATTAAACAGCAATTAGAGCAGCCAGAGTTTCAATCCATTCAGCAAATTTTAGTAGGGGAATTAAAAGCCATCGACCTGGTTATCCAAGAATTTAGCCAGTTGTTTGATATTCAAGAAAATGAAACAAACGACATAGCGGACAGTCTACAAGAGGAAGAACATGCACATGAAACAAATGAATAATTATATCGATGAGGTATTTTATCAGCACGATGCCATGTTAGAGGATGTCATATCCTCTATTGTGGAAAACGGCATGCCTGCCATTTCGGTGTCCCCATCCTCAGGCAAGCTGTTAACAATGCTTGTGTCAATTACAGGAGCGAAGGCTATTTTAGAAATTGGTGCACTGGGTGGCTATAGTGGCATCTGCTTAGCAAGAGGGATCGAAGGAGAGGGCACATTGACCTCCCTAGAATTACAGGAGAACTATGCACAGCTAGCTGCTCAAAATCTTGCCAAGGCAGGCTTTGCCGAGCAAGTGACGTATAGGACTGGTCCTGCACTTGAGAACCTTGAAAATCTTGTAGCAGAAGGACAGCGTTTTGATTTCTTCTTCATTGATGCCGATAAGGATAACTATGAAAATTATTTAGCCTATTGCATTAAGCTGGCCAACCCTGGTGCATTCATTGTGGCAGATAATGTCCTTGCAGGGGGCAGTGTAGCAGACCCTGAGGCAGCATCAAAGCGCTATACAGCCATTATGAAAAAGTTCAATGTCACAGTGGCGAATCATCCACAGCTTGAATCCGTCCTTCTACCGATTGGGGATGGCATGACGGTTTCAAAAGTTAAAAAATAATGCATATCACAAATTAACTATTAATGGTAAAATATTGTTAGCAAACGATAAGGGAGAGATGCTTTTGAAGCAAGCACTAGTAGTCATTGATGCACAGCAAGAATTAATCGAGGGAAATCAGGATGAACAAGCCGTCTATCGCAAGGATGAATTGCTTGAGACAATCAATACCGTGATTCAGAAAGCTACCGAGGCAAACGCACATCTTATTTTTGTGCGTGATCAGGATGTAGCTGGTGGAGAAGGGGAGGGCTTTCAGGTACATCAAGCGATTCATGTACCACCGACAGCTGTCTATTTTGATAAACTGGCTACAAATGCTTTTTATAAGACAGGTTTACTCGATTATTTACAGGCCAATGCGGTAGAGCATTTGGTGATGATGGGCTGCAAAACTGAGCATTGCGTGGATACAGCAGTAAGAGCGGCAACTATTCATGGCTTTGATGTCACACTGGTGGGAGATGGCCATTCAACAAATGGTTCCCAATACTTATCACCAGAAGATACGGTTGCCCATCATAATGACATCCTGCACGGCCATTACAACGTGGATCATTTCTCACTGGTGCGAAACGCCGACGAAGCACTATTTGAACCTACACACAATAATTATCGCTAATAAAAAATGACCAAGAATCTAGGTTCTTGGTCATTTTTACATATAGAAGTGATTGAGCATCCATCCTATAACCGTACTCACGATACCGACTACTATCAAAACCAGCCCATGGGTTGGTGCTTGATAATCCTTTTTAAGTACGATCCCCATACAGATAGCCATGAGCCCACAAAAAGCTTGGAATAGGAGAAGGGCAAGCAAAACATTGACCCAACCGATGATTAAAAGTAATCGCTTACTATTATTTTCATGTACCATTTATTGTTCTCCTTCATCTTTTTTATGTAAGTAAAGGGCAAAACCTGACGCGCCGAGTAGTAGGATTGAAAAAATAATAGACATCATCGCTTGATAGACAATAGCGGTAATGAATAAAAGCAGTAAAATAATCAGCATAATGAAACGCAGTAGGATATTTGTTTTTTTACTAATCGTGAAAAAATCCTGTAGAATAATGAGTAAAAAGCTTACCCCGAATAGGAGAGCGTATTCAAGAATGAATAGAGGTTGCCCATTCGGTATACCAAAATGAAAGAATTTTGAAATGAATATAGGTATGAGTATGTATTTTATATACTTGTACCACTGGAAATGGCGATCCATGTTGCTGCCTCCAGCTCTATCGTAATTTTTACAAATATTGTAACAAAAATTAGGGTGCGATACAACGATCTTTTATCTTCATAGGGCCACTGTGCGAGCAGTGACCCTATGTATCAAGTCAGGAGGTGTAAGGCTAAAATTAGCTTTACACTATTATATGTATGAGAAAGTAGCTTCGAAAGTTAGTTATTTGCCTGTTCGATAGATTATTTTTTGAAAGGCGACTAAATGGTGCACCAATTGTCGGATGGAAGGGGGCTATTCCTGCTAAAGTAGTGATAAGGAAGGTGATAGAAGTGGATTCTTTAACAAGGTTGAATGAGGCGATTGCGTATATCGAGGCCAATCTAACGGAGGAAATTGATGTGCAAGAGGCTGCGAGATTAGCTTATTGCTCGGAATATCATTTTAAACGAATGTTTTCTTTTCTAGCAGGCATCTCGCTATCAGAGTATATTCGTCGTAGGCGCTTGACACTTGCTGCACTGGAACTGTCGGATTCATCTATGAGAATTCTCGATATCGCGATTCGCTATGGCTATCGCTCTGCAGATGCATTTACAAGAGCCTTTCAGCAAATGCATGGCATCACCCCATCAGAGGCGAGGCAAAGTGGTCAACACTTAAAAGCTTTCCCACGGATGACCTTCCAACTTACTATACAAGGAGGTTGTGAAATGAATTACCGACTCGAACAAAAAGAAGCGTTTCACATCGTGGGTCTTATGAAAAGAGTACCCATCGTTTTTCAAGGAGAAAATCCAGCAATAACCGAAATGACACGTTCATTAACAATGGAGGATATTGCGCAACTAAAAAAGCTATCTAATGTAGAACCAAAAGGAATCATCCAAGCCTCCGCCAACTTTTCCGAGGGCAGAATGGAGGAGAAGGGTGAGCTTGATCATTATATCGGCGTGGCCACAACAGAAACGTCTCACCATTTCACACAGTTGGATGTACCCGCTTGTACGTGGGCGGTCTTTGAAGCGGTCGGGCCATTTCCGCAAACACTGCAGGAAACATGGGGTCGCATCTATGCCGAATGGTTCCCATCTTCTGGCTATGAACAGATTGCTGGTCCAGAAATCGTGCACCATGCAAGCACCGATTTTTCCTCACCAACCTTTACTAGTGAAATCTGGATTCCTCTTCAGAAAAAAGAGCCTCTTGCGTAATGCGAGAGGCTTTTACTGTATTTTCGTTCCATTTGGCAGCTGCTGATCGGGCGTTAACAGGATCACATCACCCTCCACAGGCACGCCACCAATGACAAGCACCTCTGACTTAAAACCAGCAACCCGACGCGGTGGGAAATTAACAATCGCTACAACTTGCTTTCCAATAATGATTTCGGGTGTATAACGCTTCGTAATTTGTGCAGAAGACTGTTTAATGCCCAGCTCTTCACCGAAATCAATTTTCATTTTAATCGCAGGAACCCGAGCCTTTGGTAGTGCCTCTGTCTCTAATACCGTACCAATTCGTATATCAAGTGCTGTAAAATCTTCTATTGTCGCCATTTTTGTACTCCTTCAGCTTTTATGACAATGTTAGCATTTAATAGAAAAAAATACAAAAAAAGAAGAGCACATAGCGTGCCCTTCTCTCGTTAACGACGATGCTCTACCAGGTCAATCGCACCTAACACAATGTGCGCTAAGCCAAAGCCAAAAATCGTATTGGCCACCATTTTGTTAGAGCCATGTTTTTGCTTCATTGCATAGCCTGCCGCCGTAACAGCTGACCCGAGTATAGTGGGGATTAAACCTTCACGAATTCCATTCATAAATTGATCCCTCCGTCGTATGATTCGGCGTGAGCTCCACACCATACTTACTATGAACGTTTGGCGAGCATACTATACTAGGCATCAACCGTATCAATCATAAAAGCAGTGATCTCTGTTTGATCTGCATTTGTATAAGCCTTGCAAAAAAGAATCACGGCACTTTCTTCATCATCAAACCATAAATAGCGAATCTCTGATATAAAGCAACTTTGGTCATCCATTTCATACACATCAATATCTACAGATGCTTCATCCAGTGGCCATGTTAAGGTACCTTGCAAGGCGAAAACCTCTTGCAGAAAAATAGTGGTTTCCTCTGTTAATATCTTCTCTTGTTGAAGTTTTTCATAGTTATTATGTACTAAATCATCTAATGTATTTTTCGTTAATGCTCTTATTTGATCTTTTATTTGCATAACCGCCCTTCTTATAGCTAGTTTAATGAAAAGGAAAAATTCTGTAAAGGTAAATGGGAGTTTAATGAAACGAAAAAGAGCATCAGCCGTATAATAAAATAAGGGGGGCTGAAAATGAAGTATATAGGCATTGGAACCATCTTGTCCATTCTAGGTGTTATATGCTCCATCCTCATATGGGGGAAGGAGGAAGCGCATTTGCTTTCAGGTTTACTAGGCGGAATTTTCATCGTTTCTGCCATGTTAATGTCAGGAGCCATAGCAAGCGGAGATAGAATGCGTGCCAATTTAGCAACAGAAACAAAAGAAGACAGAAACGAACGCAATCACCTGATGAATAACGCTTTACTATTAGCAATACCAAACATTATTGTCGCCATCTTTGCTTATTATCTATGAAGTGACATTAAGAACAATCCACTCTGAGAGATTGTATCGATCAAAATAAGCGTTCTAACCGTCAGATCTAGAATTATATACAGCAGTTTATACGTTCTAACCGCTACATTTTGAACTGTATCCAGCAACTAAGAGGAGCAATTCATTCTGAGCAATTCTATCCATCAAAATCAGCAGTGTATCCACCAGTTTAGAAGAACAAACCATTTTGAACAATTCTATCCATAAGAATAAGCATCCTAACCGCTACATTTAGAATGGTATCCACCAGTTAAGAGGAGCAATCCATTCTGAGCAATTCTATCCGTCAAAATAAGTATTGTATCCGTCAGAATAAGCATGCTAACCGCTACATTTAGGATTGTATCCAGCAATTAAGAGGAGCAATCGATTCTAAGCAATTGTATCCTTCAAACTAAGCAGTGTATCCGTCAGAATAAGCGTTCTAACCGCTACATTTTGAATTATATCCACCAGTTTAGAAGAACAAACCATTTTGAACAATTCTATCCATCAGAATAATCATCCTAACCGCTACATTTAGGATGGTATCCAGCAATTAAGAGGAGCAATCGATTCTGAGTAATTCTATCCGTCAAAATCAGCAGTGTATCCGCCAGAATAAGCGTTCTAACCGCTACATTTAGGATTGTATCCACCAATTAAGAGGAGCAATCCATTCGGAGAATTCTATCCGTCAAAATAAGTATTGTATCCGCCAGAATAATCATCCTAACCGCTACATTTTGAATTATATCCACCAGTTTAGAAGAACAATCCATTCTAAGCAATGGTATCCACCAATTAGAATCAACAATCCATTCCAAGCAATTCTATCCATTAGAAATCACGTTCTATCTACCACATTTAGAATCACACCCACCACATTCTACAGGCTATCCACCAGTCATTACATATAAAATTCATAAAAAGTGTCACATCTACCCTAGGTGTGGCTTTTTTTAATGCATTTAATAGGGAGGAGTACATTTGCAATAGAGAGGTGGTACTATGCAATTAACAGATGGTACACGGACATTTGAAACGGACATCATTGATGAGGCGGCCAAAAAGAAGGAGCGTGATGAGCAGGAGCGGGAGATGCTCAATGCCTTTGCTCGCTATGCTTACCTGCGATACAAGCAAATACGAGATAAAGTAAATCCACGAAAATGCAAATATATGTATATGCATCAGGTACGCCAGCAATTAGCATTACCAGCTAGACTACAACGTGTTTGTAAGCTGCTTTCGATGACGGAAGAGGAAGTGCTGTACATTGTAGAATTTGTGCGGAAGTATTTGAAATACGTCAAATAAGCCTCATCTCCATAGATGGGGTTTTTTTACATAATTTCTAGGGAGAATTGTTTCTCAACACTCGCTCCATATAGTATGATGAACGTGTATAAAGGAGTGAGCGTAGTTGAGATTCATTAAATTTCTAGTGGTGATCGTTATTTTCCTTGGTGTAGTGGGGTATGGTGTGCTGCATTTCGGCACAAAATTTGTCTCTGAAAAAATTGTAGATACCTTGTCTACCGAATTAGAAAATAGCGGACAAAAGGAAGAAATCAAAAATACCATTGAAAATGATCCACAATTAAAAGCCTATATGGAAGAGGCGAAAACGGTCGATAGTAGTACACTACCGTTTACGACGAAAGAAGAGGCAACGACAGTATTAATTCAAAAAGTGGGCATTACGGATTTGAACGACATGCGTGTGAAATTGCAGGACGGCTCGATGACACAGGAAGAAGCCCTGCAAATGGTGGAAGGCAAATTATCCGATGAAGAGATTGCCGCATTAAAAGTCATCGTCTATAAAGAGCTTTATGAATAAAATGGGGCAGCAGCAAACGTTAGCTTCTGCTTCCACTACCCATCACTATCCAAATCTCGAACATTATTCACTTTTCACCTGCTTGTAAGGGCATGCTGTCATGGCATGTCCTTTTTTTATGTCCCTTTTTTTCAAAATTTTCTTTATATAGTTAGAAAGGATATCAGATGGAAAGAGGGATCATGATGATTTATCGAGTAGTCAAAAAGCAGAATTTTGTTGTGCTGGATAAGGCATTTTTAAATGATGGTCAATTGAGCTGGAAAGCTAAGGGCCTGCTTGCCTATATGCTGTCCTTACCAGATGATTGGCACTTTCGTCTTGCCGATTTAGCCACACGTAGTAAATGTGGACGGGAGGCGACAGCCAGCATTCTAGCTGAACTCATAGAGGCGGGCTATCTTCAAAAAGTGCAGAAGAGAGCAAAGGATGGCAAGTTCGGTAAGGTGGAATTTTTCGTGTATGAAGCTCCCAAACGTGCGGCCATGCCGTCAACGGCTACACCATCAACGGAAAAGCCCACACTACTAAATAATGAATTACTAAATAAGCAATTACTAAAAGATAGAGATGATAAGCAGTCTACTACCACTGCCTACCATTTTTTCGAGCAACAGGGCTTTGGCACACTAACAGCCTATATTACTAGCAAAATACGTCATTGGCTCACTATTTTTTCGGAGGAAATGGTCATACATGCGATGAAGCTAGCGGTGGAGCACAATGTTCTACGCTGGCGGTATGTAGAAAAAATTTTACAAAATTGGTGTGATCAGAACATAAAGAGCCTTGCAGATATTGCGATAGAGCAACAGCGTTTTCAAGCACGCAAGCAACAAGTGTCACCACCTTATAAGGGCAGACGGCAGGAGATCATTCCGAAGTGGTTTCATCAGCGTTATGAGGAGGAACCAACATCGCAACCAACGATGGATTTTGAAGCGGAACGGCAAAAAATATTAGCCCTCTTACGGAACGAATAAATTCTCCGCATACCATAAAGGTTTCATCGAAGAAAAGTTATCATGATCCTGTAAAATGATATGAATTCTTGCCAACGCATCGTCAAAGGATTGTGGATCATATTGGCGTGTCCAAACAATGGTTGAAAAGACAGTCATCGCGGCATAGAGGGCATACAGCCGCCAAAACATATCGTCTGGTGCAGATGAAAAATAGCCATCGATTTGTCCGATACAGAAGGGGATACTATGTCTCCTATTAAACAAGGCAAGATTATAAAAGTCATGATAAGGATCACCTACATCGTAGCCATTAAAATCAATAACCCCATTGTAAGTATGGCCCTTACAAATAATGTGACCAAGGTGGAAATCATCATGAAGCAGGGTAATGGGACGTTGCTTTAACAGTGGCAAGTGCGTTTCAATAAAGTGCAATAGTTTAGCTTCTTGCGGAAGTTGATAGGAGTCTAGCTGATATGCCCTAAGATAAGCAGAGAATTTTTTAAGCTGTGCTGTCTCCCAATGGATTATTTGTGGGGGGCTCACTTGATGTATTTTTCTCAATTCCTCCCCAGCCGCAAGACCGAGATGAAATTGCTCTGCGTCAGTAAAATCCTGCATGACTTCATCCGCTGGCGTGCCTTCTAAAAAGCTAACGACCATTGCGGATACGTTGGCTTCCTGAAACAGGGTATATTCTACGGCTTTATGCGTTCTTACACCCTGTTTTGCTAAGTCTTGGAGCAAAGAAAACTCTTTTGCACGTTTGTCATGATGCACTAGGTCTGCTATACGCACCATATAGCGCATTTCACCAACTGTTACGAGATACTTACTATCAGGTGAATAGCCTTTATTAATTTTAACTAGTTCCGTAAAGCCATGTAAGCTTGGTAATTGACGAATCATCTCTATTGCCTGCACATTATCTTTCCTCACTTTCAATATTTTAGAAGATCAAAAATACTACAGAAAACAATACTTTGTCAATGCTTGGAATCAAGAAAAGAGGTTATAAAATCATATTGAAAAAATAGTAAAAGAGCACAACTAACTAGAAATCACTTTTGTGTGAGCATTTACTAATAGTAAGTGGATGTCATTGTGACATTCACACTTCATAGCTTCGAGGAAAGAGAGGTGAAACAATAACAGCTAGTGAAGTAATGCCGTAAGAAACACTCTCTTACCAACGGTTGATTTTCCCTAACTACCGCAAATAGCAGAAAAGCATCACATAGCGTCAGTCGCTAAAAAAATAATAGGAAAGGACGGTGCAGCATGAGTTATGTTATTGAAAAACAGTTGATGTCAGGGTTACCGAATCAGGCGCTAACGGCAGTAAAATACGTTGTGGCCCATGAATCAGGTAATGGCAACAATACAGGCCCAAAAGCATTGGAAAACGAAATTGCCTATATGAATCGAAATAAAGCCAATGCCTTCGTCTCTCACTGGGTGGGCGGTGGTGGACGAATCGTACAAGTAGCCCCTGTGAATCGCGTGCAATATGGCTGTGGTCCAAAGGGAAATCCGTATAGCTATGCCCAGGTGGAATTGGCACGGACTGCTGACAAGGAACAATTTAAGAAGGATTATGCCGCTTATATTTGGCTGTTACGTAAGCTTGCCATAGAGGCAGGGGTTCCTACTGTTTTAGATGGCAACGGTAATGGCATTAAGTCACATCGATGGATTGCGGAAAATCTAGGAGGCACTACACACAAAGATCCTTTTGACTATTTAAAAAGTATGGGGATTACAGAAGCACAGTTCCAGCAAGATATTAAAAATGGGCTTGAGGAGGGATTAACAGTGTCGCAATACAATGAGCTAAAACAAGAGATCGAGACGTTAAAAAGCTTACTAGCTGAAAAAGCTAGTTTACAAACAAGCAGAGAGGTAGGCGCAGCCCATAAAGAGGCTTGGGAATGGGCCGCTAACGAAGGCATTATCCGAGGCGATGGAAGTAAGAACATGAATCCAGCAGGCGCCTTGACACGGGAGCAAATGGCGACCATGCTGAAGCGCTATTACGACAAATTTATAGTCAACTAATTGTACTGGATAAGGCTCAACTATCATCATGAGCTTTATCCTTTTTCTTTGAATAAAGGTTTTTTCAAACTTTTGTCGAATGTAGTAGAAGAGAGGAGGGGTTTTGATGTTAACAAAAATAAGAAAAGTAAAATTTGAACAAGAAAGAAAAAATCCATTATACCAGGTGGTGATGGAATGTCCAGATGGTAAGCAACTCTATGTAAAATTTGATTATACGTATAAAACAAAGAATTTCTGGCCATTGGAAGTGAATTATAATAAAAAGAACTATGGTGCTAAGCTCGCATGGTATACAAATGAAGTCGAAAATATGACAGTGGCTTTATTTTTAGCAACAATTGCTAGCAAAATCAACAAGAAGTATGATTTTAACTTTAAGTAAAAATAAAAAAAGCAGCACCTTATAGGAGCATACTGCTTATAGCCTGTCCATTAATTTGTCGAGATATAGACAACGAGTGCTGCCTCATCAAATGATACATTTGCGCCGAGTGCTTGACTGACAAAGCGTAAAGGCACCATTGTTGTTCCTTGATAAATTTCAGCTGGATGGCTGAGTGTAATCGTTGATGAAGCACCATTTGCATCAACATAAGCCGTCTTATTCCCCACACCGATCACAATTTTTTTACTGTCCTTTGTTGCCGTCACTTTTTTCGTTGCACTATCATAGCTAACCGTTGCCCCAAGAGATTCAAAAATCGCCTTCATCGGCACTAAGGTTGTGCCATTTTTCATATAAGCGCCAGGCGTATAATTTTGCTTCACGTCATTTAAATAGACAGCAACCTTCGTTAATACGGGTGCTACCGTTGCCTTAGGTGTCGGCGTAGCATGACTTTGACCGCCTGAGGAAGACCCTGCATTATTGCCACCATTGCCATTATGATAATGATAGCCTGAACAAAGCCCTTTAGCCTTTGATTTGTCAGAACAGTTGTGACCACCATTGCCATCTAAACGCCCTGGATGTGCGCTTGCAATAGAGGCTGTGGTGAAAAATAACGTAAACATCGCCATCAACAAAACCAATTTCTTCATATAAATCCTCCTATTTATAAAATATGTAATTATTATACTGTTAAAAAGTGAATTTTGATATGTTTTTATAGGAAATTAGTTTTAGCGGATACTTTCGATACAATGAAAGGCACTAACAGTCAAGACTGGTTAGTGCCTTCTTAGTGTTGAAAAACAAAACAGTCAATTGAAAGGTAGAAATGGATTCCCGTTGCAGGCTACTTGCTTTCCTGTGGGCGAGCGCCGAGCCGCTTCCTCTGCTACCGCTCCGTTTAGAGGCTCGCCTGTCTCGCTATCCCACGGGAGTCAAGTAGCCTTCCACTCCAATCCATAAAAGTGTTACCTTTTTAGCAAAGGTTTTCAAATAAAGTGGAGGTGTTCTCACGCATCACTTCTCCACATTGAAAATAAAAGCTTATCTCCTCTAAGAATACAGATAATGGGCTGTTTGATCGCTGCTATGAAAAAAGTAAAGACACTTTGCAGCATAGTTGATTGGAGTGGAGCCAGCTCACTCCTAGGGGATTTAGCGTCACTGAGGAGACCCTGGAGCGAACGCAGTGAGTGAAGCGGCTCCTCGGACGCCCCCTGGAAAGGACGCTGGCGGAACGGAAATCAACCCCTCGCCTTGCCAAGTTGCTTTTTCTGCCGTTGACATCATCTTTTTTCAACAACGTGAAGGCACTAACAGTCCAGACTGGTTAGTGCCTTTTGGTTATACCGTTAATTCATTTTCACACTGAAGATCCATGGCCTTTTGTAGCAGCCGATGCAGAACGGCTGCAAAGGTTGCAATCGTACTGGAGGCAAAGATGCTGATCAGTGACAGCGTAATAATTCCTGTAATATCTTCCTTGCCAGTAAACATCAACATAATCGCTGCAATGCCTAGCACAAGGAAGAGAACAATGGTGAAAGCACAATTTTTGATCGTTCTCAAAGCGCGTATAGAGGATTCGGAGAACGCTTGATGCTGGTCGATATTCGTTAATAGACGATAAGCTTGATACAACGCAGCGTAATAGGGAATGCATAGTGTATATACATAGATTAAAAAAAGATAGGACAAATAGGACGATTCAGGATGTGCCGCTGCATCTCTGCTGGCCACCCCAGGTAACCAAAACAGCCCTAACGCTAATACAGGTATACCAAATAGAATAATCACACTCTTTAGGAAAAGAGTTGACCCTTTTTTATGTTTCATTCAAAGCACCTCACTGGTTATGGTACATTGATTTTAAAACAAAATTTATCGTTTATCAATAAAAATATATTATAAATCATTTGTTTTTTATCTAAAAAAGACATCCATCCTTGTGGGATAGATGCCTTTTAAGTGTGCTGATTAACATCTTACATATTTACGTTTAAAGCCCACTCTACCTCGTTCTACTTCCTTTTGAATTGTTTCATAAGCATGAAGCAGCGTGCTTTTTTTGTTGTCTCGTTTCATTTCCACTGGACCAATTGCCTGTGCTGTTGCTACAGCTTGTTCGTGGAGCGGCACATAGGAAATAGCCACTGTGTATAGAAAATTATTCATGGCTGATTTTGTACGTTCGGGTACGTCGTGGATGGTATTTTTTACAACTTCCAGCATGTTAGCCAGCTTGCTCTCGGAAAATTCGCTATCCTTGCGATTCCCTAATAGCCAGCAATAGCAGCTCCAGCCCGCAGACATTTTCAGCTCCTCACCACTGGCAATCCATGCATCTGCCACCTCCTGTGCAATCGGTGCTTCCGCTAAAGTGACCGCTACGACATAATCCGACAGCATGTAAAAATAAGCTGCCTCGATCCAACGATTAAAATCTTCCACAGTCATGGCTTTTGGATCTGCAATGACACCAGCAAAGTACATGGCATCATAGTTGCCAGTGGCATAAAGCGCTTCTGCTAGAGCCTGATCGATTTTAATTTTCTTCGCAATGGGCTTCATCGCACCTGTTGCCACACCAAACAACGGCTCATTTGCGCCATTTGACATATATATTTTCTTCGTCCGTTCCTTGCCTAGAGCCTCTAGCTCCTGCAGCACCATTTCAGCATTCATAGTAGCACTTCCTTTTCTTTAATCGATTGCCTTGAGACAGTTAGTATTATTTATGCCATATAGCGTTTTCGTTCCTTCTAAGTGGTCACTTAAGAACCGATCCACCATTTGAATAAGCTCTTCAACGGAAAAATCAAGCTCGCCCTGTAGCCAGCTAATGGTTACAGCCGTAATGGAGACGGTGAAAAAATGGGTCACAAAACTCATATATTTTTTCTCCACCTCTTGGCACATTTCCGCAATTTGCTTCACGAAGTCTTCAATAATGCTATATATTTCTTGATGGAAAAAGCGATTAAAATGCTCATGACCCATGGAATTAATAGCATTAAGCGCAAACGCTCGATTTTTCTCTAAGTATAATACTATATCTCGAAAGCCTTCTTGCCAAAGGCTTTCATCCTTATAATCATCCAGCAACTCAATTGCCTCTCGCTCTAATGTCCACTTCAATAAATCATAAATATCCTCAAAGTGATAGTAAAACGTCTGTCGATTCAATTGTGCTTTCTCCATGACTTCCTGTATCGATATCTTTTCTAATGGCTTAAGGACCATTAAGTCTTTTAAGACACTGGCTAATTGCCTTTTTGTTTTTTCACTTTTTTTCATATGGATCACCTTTTTTACAATTTTGCATTTTTGTCTGAATTTTTACAGATCACATCATCTGTCTATATCTTGCTCTTCCTTTCTTGATATACAGTATAGTCAGTTCTAATTGGAAAGGAAGAAAAGCATGAAAAAGTCATGGATATTGAGTCCTGTTTTTTGGGTGATAACAGTTATCGTGATGCTGATGGTAATGCCTAATCTTGAAAAACTTGTACTAGATAAAGGACAAATCACGTTGCCTAGTGATTTAGAGAGCGTCATTGGCACAGAGCTGTTAAATGATATTCAAAACGAAGGAAAGGATACCTATTCGTTTGTCTATGTATTTCATCAAGATAAGGGTTTAACAGCTGCTGATTATTCGGCAATCGAAGGGGTACTTCATCATTTAAACACAAAAAAGCTTCATATCACAAATGCGCTCTTCCATACAGACAGTGAGCAGGCGGCAAATCAATTAGTTAGTAAAGACCATACAACCGTCATGGCACAATTGTCAATTGATAGAAAGATCGGTACAGCCAGTGAAGCGGCAGCGTTATTAAAGGCGGAAGTAAAAGATTTATCAGTGGATACATATGTAACAGGAGCCGATATTGTGATGGATGATTTCTCTTCCACAACACAAGAAGGTGTGAAAAAGACCGAAATCATTGCAGTTGTCTTTATCATTGCGATATTGGTGATCATTTTCCGTTCACCGATTATTCCATTTATCTCACTTTTAACAGTAGGGGTAGCCTATGCTGTATCGTTATCCATCATCGCCTTACTTGCTAATTATTGGAATTTTCCGTTTTCTAACTTTACGCAAGTATTTTTAGTCGTCATATTATTTGGGATTGGTACTGACTACAATATTCTTTTGTTTACTCGCTTTAAAGAGGAATTAGCTAACACGAATCATGTCTTAAAGGCGATACAAAACACCTATAAAACAGCTGGGAAAACCGTATTACTAAGCAGCTCATCTGTGTTAATAGGCTTTACGGTGCTGTATTTTTCAAAATTCTCCTTGTATCAAAGTGTCAGTGGAATCGCGATTGGCATTTGTGTCTTATTGGCCGTTTTGATGACATTAAATCCATTCTTTATGGGGTTACTTGGCTTTAAACTGTTTTGGCCAAGTAAGGCGATAGCAGGGCATACTGAAAATAAGCTGTGGGGTTTTTTAGCGAAAAATGCCTTTGCAAGACCATTCGTGGGCATTATCTTTGCCTGTATCCTCACCTTGCCATTTATTTATCATTACGCAGGGGAACTCAATTACAACGATTTAGTAGAAATTGACGACAAATATGAATCGAAGCAGGCAATTAGCTTGATTGAAAAACATTATGAGCCTGGTATGAGTGCGCCTGCAACACTTGTTATCCAACAAAAGGAATCGCTCGCAAGCACTGATTATTTACGTGCATTAGATGAATTAACAGGCATTATTGCCAATACACCTGGTGTAGCAAAAGTCTATTCTCCGACACGTCCTGAAGGGGAGCGTATCGCTGATCTTTATGTGAATGAACAAGCAAATACACTAAAGGGGGGTTTAGGAGAAGCACAAGAGGGTGTCGGTTCTATTCAAAAAGGACTACAGGATGCCACCAATCAATTATCGGAAGAACAAGATGTCAGTGGTGTCCAAAATTTAATTAATGGCACCATACAATTACAGAATGGGGCTAGTGATTTAACGAATGCTTTACAGGGATTAACGAATGGCTTAGACAATGCAACAAATGGTTCTACCGATTTAATTGACGGAGCAGCAGCCTTAGAAGCGGGACTTGGGGAGCTTCAACAAGGACTCAATCAATTACAAACCTCCTATCAACAAATTGATACAGGCTTTCAACAATATCGTCCAGTTTTTTCTCAAATCGAGCAGCTAATCACGTCCTCTAAACAAGCATTTGAAGGTATTTTAGCGGCCATGAATGCATATGTCCAAGCAAACCCGGAAGCAGCAGATGATGACCATATCCAAACAACTATAAATACTGCCCAGCAGGGAATAAGTTCGCTCAATGCATTAGATATTGCATCGCTGTCAGCCCAATATAATCAATTAACACAGGCTTTCGGGCAAGCCAATAGTTCCTTAGCTAATGCCCAATCAGCAATTGTGACATTAAAAGCAGGCGCTCGTGCCCTAAAAAGTGGTGTCAATGATTTATCGCAAGGAATAGGGACAGCCGCACAAGGAGCCAATCAAATAACGGCTGGTTCTCACAATTTAACCAATGGATTAGCTGAGGTAAAAGCAGGGCAACAGCAATTACAACAACATTTAAACAGCCTACAGGATAGCATGGTGGAACTGCGCAATGGATTAGGCGAAGGAGCAGAAGGGCTAGAAGACATCTACGCAGGATTAGATGATGCAAATGGCTATTTACATGAATTGTCAAACAAAGAAACGGGAACATTTTTTGTGCCAACAGAGGTGTTACAGGGTGAATTCCAGGAAAGCTTAAATGCCTATATGACAGATGATCGTCATGCCGCAACCTTCATGATTATTTTGGAGGTCAATCCCTATAAGGAAGAAGCCATGACGATGATGCGTGACATCAAGCATCGAGTGGACAGCTATGTGGAAAGTTCTGTATTGCAGCAAGCAGACGTCTATTTAACAGGTAAAACAATGAGTAATATCGATTTACAAGAAATTTCTTCAGCTGACTTTATACGAAGTGCAGTACTGATGCTTGCTGGCATTAGCGTGATTTTATGGTTGATCACACGCTCATTTTTACAAACGCTTATTATTAATGCCAGCTTATTAATCGCTACATTTGCCAGCCTTGGCTTAACTGAAATGATAGCGAAGCAGCTGCTAGGTTATGACATGCTTAGCTGGAATGTACCATTCTTTACGTACATTATGATTGTCTCACTTGGTGTGGATTACTCCATCTTCTTGATGATGCGCTATAACGAAACAGCACAAGCAGGGCTGAAGGAAATTATTCCGACAAGCCTACAGATGGGAAGTGTTATTTTAGCTGCGGCTGTTATTTTAGGTGGCACATTTGCTGCATTAATGCCATCGGGCGTTATTACGCTGATTCAGGTAGCGATGGCAGTGATTATTGGATTAGTGATCTTGACGTTTATGATGATGCCAATCTTTATTCCAGCTTGGTTTGGGCTTGCTGACAAAATAAAGCTACTCCTAGCAAACAGAAAAGAAAACAATCAGTAACGTTCATATATTTTTTTAGAATAGAAAAATTACTATTATATGAAATGAAAATGTGGATTTGGCATTTTCCAAATCCACATTTTAGCTAGAGTCTATTCCAAATAAACATAAATTGAGCTGCATCCGATTCGAGGGCAATTTGATGATAATCAGTTGATTCATCATCTGTAATCAAACGCCCTTTTTGCACATTTAAAATGGCATGTTTAACCGAATCAGGATGTTCAATCGCATAGTGGGAGTCTTTTAGAAGAGTGAGGGCAGATCGACATTTATGTTTATCAATACGCTCATTTTTTCCTTTAAAATACAGCTTAATCAAATAGGGCACATCGTCAATGATTAAGCCAAGCTCAGGATTGGAACGAACGATTAAATCGTCACAATACCAATTCGCCTTCCCTGGTTCAAACCACTGAACATGTTTATTTTTTAAGAATTTTATATAGGCTTTAACGGCTTCCTGGTAATTTTTCTGGCGTGCAGGAAGGGCGTTATCCACAATGTCGAGTAAATAGGCATCATTAAAGCGTTGTTCATGATATTTTTTTAATCCATCACGCAATGCTTTCCAATAATCTTTTATTGGATGGTACTCTCCCTGATATTTTATATCCTTCACAAACTTTGTCTTAGCTGCACTTCCCTTCATTGTGAAGTCTGTAAATTGTGTTAAACCAATGGATGGCTTTGTGAGAGTCGTCATTTTTCCATCACCCTTCTTTTATCTATAGATTAGTATTATATTGGAAAGGGTACATGTATATGATCGAAGGGCTAGTAAGCAATCAACGCCTAACAGTGTTCTATCACAATAAGAAAATTAGTTTTTAAAAAAAATATATTTCGATATGTTTTGACTGGGAATATAAATAGCTCAAAAAATATTTAGGTGGAATAGAAATGGCTAACAAGCAAAACAATCGCAACAGAAACAACAATGAAAACATGACTGTCGAAGAAGCGGGACGTAAAGGCGGCGAGGCTACGTCTAAAAATCATGGACATGAATTTTATGAAGAAAATGGTCGCAAAGATGGAGAAGCTACGGCTGATAACCACGGCGAAGAATTTTATGGCGAGATAGGCCGTAAAGGTGGAGAGGCACGCAGCAAACAGCGTAGTCAGGACTCCAATGGCAACCAAAATCGTCGACATAACAATAATAACTAATCACATTTAAATAGGTTGAAACCCTTCACACACAAGGCGTTTGTAGTTTTTCACTACAGGCGCCTTTTTTGTTGTTAAGTTCCTCTCAATCCACAGGATAAATTTGTTGAATTTCTCCTAATGGTAGTATATATTTAATCCGCTTCTACTTGTTTTCAGAGGAAATGAGGATAGAGAGAATGACACAACATAAAGAAAAAGAACGATTGCAGGTAATTCAATCCGTCGTGCAGGCTGTGAACATGACGGTCAAGATAAAACAAGATGATTCAGGTATGAATATGAGCTATAACTTTATTGGTGATTATGTAGGTTTTGATGCGAAACGACTAGTAGAGGCAAGAAATGAGCTAATGCTCCCAACTTCACTTGAAGTGTATGTCAAAACAATGACCCTACATGAGCTAGGTCATGCTGTGGATCGAGAAGCATTACAGGCATCTCTTCCATGTACAATGGAAATCTTTACGATGAAAAAGCAACATGCCTTAAAAGAAATATATCGTCAGGAACATCTATTAGCCATGCTGATTGAAGAACATGAAATGAATCGGCAATTTGAGCAAACGGCCTGGACGAATGCATGGATGCTGAATCATACACATCATCTCGTTCCTGAAAAGGACTTTCACTATATCAAACAGCATAGCCTAGCGACCTATCAGAAATTATACGACCAAGATTTACAAGCGTATCACCATCTTTTGAACCAACAGATGGTGCCATTAGTTTAGCTAGAAATAATCATTTCATACCGTCCTGGGAATAGATCAAACCAAATAGGGCAATGTAATACTACTTGGAGGTGATCATTTTGACAAAGGGCAAACAATATAAACGTCAGTCAGAGTTGGCGGAATTAGCGACAGATTTAAGTCCAGATGATTTAGATGTGCGCGAAGAAAATGCTTTAACACAAGAGCAAAAGAAAAATTCGAACGAAGGGAATCGTTCAAAAAAATCCGCCACACGCAAATCGCAATCATAACAAGAACACCACAATCATTTTGGATTGTGGTGTTCTTTTATCAAGCATAGAGAAGACAAAGCCATCGCCACTTTTACATAGAACTATACTACCGAGCGTTGATTTAATGTTACAATTTATAGAATGAATGAAAAGAGTTGGAATAAATGATTATATTTATCGTGTTTGTTGGCGTGGTCGTTGTCATAGGCATCGTCAGTAATGCAAATAAAAATCACAGCAAATCAAACGAGCACAGCCACCACATCCATTCCACAAACGATTTTTCAACAAACGATGCACATCTTTCCTCCCAAGACAGCCAACAGTGTACTGATTCTAGTGCTACAACGAGTGACTCATCCTGTGGCTCCGGCGGGGAATGAAGGTGACCGCTCTGGAAAAGTGGTTGGAGTGCTCCAAAATAAGGGGAAGCCGTTCCTAAATGTGGTAGAAGTGATCCTAAGTAAGGGAAAGCCGCTCCTAAATGTGGTAGAAGTGATCCAAAATAAGGAGAAACCGCTCCTAAATGTGGTAGAGGTGATCTAACTAAGGGAGATCCCGCTCCAAAATGTGGTAGAAGTGATCAAAAATAAGGGAAAACCGCTCTAAATGTGGTAGAAGTGATCCAAAATAAGGGGAAGCCGCTCCTAAATGTGGTAGAAGTGATCCAAAATAAGAAGAACCCGCTCCAAAAAGAGTCCAAAGTGATCCAAAATAAGGAGATCCCGCTCCAAAGCAAGTCCAAGGTGATCCAAAATGAGAAGAAGCCGCTCTAAAGTGAGTCCAAGGTGATCTAAAATAAGGAGATCCCGCTCCAAAGTGAGGTCAAAGTGATCTAACTGGGGAGCCGCCTCGAAAGTGATGCCGAAGTGATCCAACTAAGGGAGACCGCGCTCCAAAGTAAGGCTAAAGTGATTCAAAATAAGGAGAAGCCGCTCCAAAAAGAGTCCAAAGTGATCCAAAATAAGAAGGAGCCGCTCTAAAGAGAGTCCAAGGTGATCCAAAATGAGAAGAAGCCGCTCTAAAGAGAGTCCAAGGTGATCTAAAATAAGGAGAACCCGCTCCAAAGCAAGTCCAAGGTGATCCAAAATGAGAAGAAGCCGCTCTAAAGTGAGTCCAAGGTGATCTAAAATAAGGAGATCCCGCTCCAAAGTGAGGTCAAAGTGATCTAACTGGGGAGCCGCCTCGAAAGTGATGCCGAAGTGATCCAACTAAGGGAGACCGCGCTCCAAAGTAAGGCTAAAGTGATTCAAAATAAGGAGAAGCCGCTCCAAAAAGAGTCCAAAGTGATCCAAAATAAGAAGGAGCCGCTCTAAAGAGAGTCCAAGGTGATCCAAAATGAGAAGAAGCCGCTCTAAAGAGAGTCCAAGGTGATCTAAAATAAGGAGAACCCGCTCCAAAGCAAGTCCAAGGTGATCCAAAATGAGAAGAAGCCGCTCTAAAGTGAGTCCAAGGTGATCTAAAATAAGGAGATCCCGCTCCAAAGTGAGGTCAAAGTGATCTAACTGGGGAGCCGCCTCGAAAGTGATGCCGAAGTGATCCAACTAAGGGAGACCGCGCTCCAAAGTAAGGCTAAAGTGATTCAAAATAAGGAGAAGCCGCTCCAAAAAGAGTCCAAAGTGATCCAAAATAAGAAGGAGCCGCTCTAAAGAGAGTCCAAGGTGATCCAAAATGAGAAGAAGCCGCTCTAAAGAGAGTCCAAGGTGATCTAAAATAAGGAGAACCCGCTCCAAAGTGAGGTCAAAGTGATCTAACTGGGGAGCCGCCTCGAAAGTGATGCCGAAGTGATTCAACTAAGGGAGACCTCGCTCCAAAGTAAGTCCAAGGTGATCCAAAATGAGAAGAAGCCGCTCCAAAGAGAGTCCAAGGTGATCCAAAATAAGAAGGAGCCGCTCTAAAGAGAGTCTAAGATGATTCAATTAAGGAAGAAGTCGCTTCAAAGTGAGTAAAAGGTGATCCAAAATAAGAAGAACCCGCTCATAAGTGAGTCCAAAGTGATCCAAAATAAGAAGAACCCGCTCATAGTGGGTCCAAAATGATCCAACTAAGGAAGAAACCGCTCCAAAGTGGATTATAGGTGATCCAAAAGAAGAGGAGATCAGCTTGTCTCGGATCTCTTCTATCGTACATATTTGAATGGATATTTTTCATCGCCTCACAAATATCTACATCTGTTGAAAAGAACGGAATAGATTCAGCATCCTCGACTAAGGTTTGGTGCGTCATTGTACTTTTGGAGGACAATCTCTAGCCCAATAAATAAGAAGCTATTTACTATTCAGTATTTTTTCAGCTAAACAAATAGCGAAAATAAGGCAACAGGCGTAAGATAGAGTAATAGATAGAGAGAATTTGGAGGTAATAGTAGAGATGATACGATTCGAAAATGATTATGCAGAGGGTGCCCATCCACAGATTTTGCAACGATTAGTGGCCACAAATGAAGAACAAACACCGGGCTATGGTATGGACGAGCATTGTGAACAAGCAAGAGCCTCTATTAAAAAAGCCATTGCAGCGGAGCAGGCAGACATTCACTTTTTAGTTGGTGGTACGCAAACGAATACAATCGTTATTGCGTCTATTTTAAGGCCGCATCAGGGCGTTATTGCTGCAAGTACGGGGCATATTGCGGTGCATGAAACGGGTGCCATTGAGGCAACGGGTCATAAGGTGCTGACATTGCCTAGCGATGATGGTAAACTAACGGCGGCACAGGTGAAAGCTTGCTATGATGCGCATTGGCAGGACAGTACGCATGAGCATATGGTGCAGCCAGGTTTAGTGTACATATCTCATCCTACAGAAAATGGCACAACTTATAGTAAGGCAGAATTAACGGCTTTAAGTGAAGTTTGCCGAGACTGTGGTTTACCGCTGTTTTTAGATGGTGCCCGTTTAGGCTATGGTCTCGTGGCACAAGACAGCGATTTATCTTTAGCAGAAATCGCTAAGCTTGTGGATGTTTTTTATATTGGTGGCACTAAAATGGGGGCATTGTTTGGGGAAGCAGTCGTGATCGTGAATCCTGCGTACCAAAAGGATTTCCGCTACATGATCAAGCAAAGAGGAGGGCTGCTTGCCAAGGGTCGATTATTGGGAATTCAGTTCGAAACGCTATTTGAAGATACGCTTTATATGGATATTTCGCATCATGCTGTAGACATGGCGATGCTGATTCGACAGGCGTTTCTCGACAAAGGCTTCGCAATGCGCTATGACTCGAAAACGAATCAGCAATTTCCGATTTTACCAAACCATCTACTTCCGACGTTGGAAGAAAAATATTCCTTCTCTATTTGGGAAACATACGATGATACTCATACGGTTGTGCGCTTTTGCACAAGCTGGGCTACGACAAAAGAAAATGTGGAGCGTTTAATAGACGACATTCACCGATTAGCATAGCCAATCAAGCTGCACCTTGAATAAAAGGGTGCAGTTTTTTCCTATTATTCCCTAATTATTGCTATACTATAGATAAAAGGAAAGGGGGAAGCGAATGACGAAATACGTAGCACTTTTACGAGGCATTAATGTAGGTGGGCACAATAAATTAAAAATGGCTGAATTAAGAGATGCCCTGCAACCACTAGGACTCCAAAATATTCGGACATATATTCAAAGTGGCAATATCCTGTTCGAATCAAGTGAATCTGAAGAACGCTTGCAACAGCAAATTCAAGATACCATCCTAACTACATTCACTATCACAAGTACAGTGATCATCCGTACAGCTGATGAGTTCCACTCGATTGTGAACAATTGTCCTTTCCCAGAGCAAGACTTAACAGACGCAAGTGCTACAGCTACAGGGGAAAGTCTCCATGTAGCATTACTACCAGTAGCTCCAACCGAAATAAACAGTGCTAAGCTATTACAATATGTAAGTGAAAAAGAGCGCTGCATTATCAAGGGCAGAGATGTCTATCTGTTATTTTACGATAGCATTCGCAATGCCAAGCTTAGTCAACACCTGCATAAGCTGGAGGTGCCCGCTACAGTTCGCAATTGGAAAACGATGATGAAGCTTGCGTCGATGATTGATCAGTAGGGAAATCACCTTTTCTAAAAGGAGGCGTGTTGGATGCGACGGGATCAAGTAGTTCATTTTATTTATCCTGTTATGTACTTCCTTGTAAGAACGGTGAACCAATGGAGGAAGCAAGAGCCGATTACATGGGGAGAAAATGTGACGATGATGGTGATAACGATGGTCATCATCTATTTCTTTATTTGGATGTGGAATTGGTCCAAAAAGCCGTATCAATGGGGGAAGAAGAATAATAAAGAAATATAAAACAAGAGAGCAAATTTCATTTTTCTTGAAATGATGCTCTCTTGTTTTTTACTTGAACTTTTCAGGTTTTGTGGCTTTAATAGAGGCAATTTCTCCACATTGCGTACAGACAGTAAAAATAAGAGGAGAGCCAGAAGAAAAGATGCTATTCACGGGTCTTAAAGCCGCATAGCCATCTAATTTCCCTTCAGAAAAAGATTGACCACCACAGGCCTTACAACTATATGTATTCGTTTCCATGTTCTCACCTCATAATGTAAGTTTAAGGAAATTATAACATAGAAAAAGCTACAGCGATATGCATCACTGTAGCTCAGAATTGGTTGATACCCTTTGAGGTTTTCTAAAGTATTATAGCATAACAACTTATTCATTGTATAGATGAAGGAAAATATACTTCATTTGACTTGACTGAATTGGCTATTTGAACGAAAAGATTGGGTGTTTCATGATTCGTGACATCTTTATAAATGCTGAGAAGATATTGTAAATGGTTTTCTTCAAAGACAAAGAAATTAAAAAGTAGGTGCTCAAAATAAATCCCCTGACTACCATCCTGCAGTGTATAGGCTTTTCCTGAAAAGCTCAATTTTTGTTGAATAGGTCGAATATCGATTTTAAAAATATGCTGTTTCATTTCGTTATGAACATAGAGAATATTTAGTGCATCATTTATGCCATCTTCATGATCTTTGTAAAATCGGCCAAATTTATGCGTGATGGAAAATGGGGGTAAAACAGTTGGCAGTTTGACCTTAGTATAATACTGTTCAAATTCCTTCACAGCTGCTTCTACTGATTGATAGCCCGCTTCATCAAATTTTTCCTCAAAAGTGGGCGGCTGAGGATGCGCGCTAACATGATCAATGGTTTGGTAAATTAAAAAAATAAATAGTGAAAAAGTAATTTTCTTCCGCATTTGCTTGCACGTCCTTATTGAAAGTACTTTATTTTTAAGTATCTCGATTCAGATTGAAAATATACATTTCACATTCAAGGCTATTAGTTTAAAAATAAATAGTTTAATGTTAAACTATTTAACGGTAAGAGAGCTAATTCGCTCTTTTTCGTGTGATTGAAGGAGGAATTAAAAATGGATCGAGTAAAAAATAAAGTGGCATTAGTGACAGGTGGGGCTTCTGGTATTGGTTTATCCGCAGCTAGCTTATTAGCAAAAGAGGGCGCAAAAGTAGTCATTGCTGATTTCAATGTAGAGGGGGCAAAAGAGGCGGCAGCTACTTTAGTCAAAGAAGGGTATGAGGCGGCAGCGGTTTTCCTTGATGCAGGGGATGCTTCCTCCATTGAAGCGGCCGTGAACTTCACGGTAGAACGATACGGCTCATTAACGGTGCTCTTTAATAATGTTGGTTTAACTAACCTGAAGAAAGATTTAGATGTATTGAATATTGATTTAGACGAGTGGGACCGTTTAGTGAATGTGAACTTAAAATCCATCTTACTTGGCAGTCGTTTTGCGATTCCGCATATGCAAAAAGCGGGCGGGGGCTCAATTATTAATACGGCTTCTATGGCGGCATTCGCCAGTGACCAAATCCGTACAGCCTATGGGGCAACAAAAGCAGGGGTGGTGAATATGACGAGAAACATTGCCACACAATTTGGGAAGGATCATATTCGTTGTAATGCGGTTGCACCAGGGCTTATTTTAACACCAGCTGCGAAAAACAATATGCCAGAGGAAATGCTAGCGATCTATGGAAAATTTAATGCGCTACCTTATCATGGGGAAGCAGATGATATTGGCCATGCAGTCGTATTTTTAGCCTCTGACGAATCAAAATTTATGACGGGCCAAACATTGCAAATTGAAGGCGGCCATTATCTCGCTAACCCAACCATCGCTGATACTAATAACTGGCTAGCATCTTTATAGCGTAAAAAATCATTAATAAAAGAGGTTGCCTATTTTTAGGACAACCTCTCTTTTTATTATGCAAAAGCTTCTGAATAACGCACAATACCCCGCACATCGGCAAGTGCATTTTCTGTTAATTCAAGAGCCATAAATGCTTCGTCTGGTACTTCAAACGGTGCTCGAATATGCCAGTTGCTTGCTGGTTGAAAGCCAAACTTTGGGTAGTAATCTTTGTGACCTAACAGAATGACAGAATAGTACCCTAGCTCCTGTGCTTTTTTGAGAGCCGCACGAATTAATTGACTGCCGATGCCCATTTTCTGATGAGAAGGTGCAACTGAGACAGGGGCAAGAGCTAATGATTCCACAGCTTTGTCACCATCCAGTATGTGAATTTTTGATAAAAGAATATGACCAACCAGTTCGTCTTGTTGAATAGCAACGAGTGATAGCTCAGGGATAAAGGCATCTGTTTGGCGAATGCGCTGTACCAGCAAATGCTCCTGATGATCACTGTATGCTTCATTCAAAAAAGCACTTTTCACGATGGCCTCCGTTGTTTGATAATCTGCTGTGAGTTCTTGTCTAATAATCATGTCCATTTGTAATCTCCTGTTCTTTTGAAAATCTATAAATGGTGCTTTCTTGCTACATTCCCTGTATTAAGAAAGCGTACTCACAATGCTTAAACATAAGTTGAACAAACAAAAACCTCCCATATAGACTGCTTATAGTATAGCGAACTTGAGCGTTTTATAAAATGCTATTCACTCGAAAATAAAGCAAAAATCAGTGATTCGCCTGTTTGAAACATGAAATTCCTCCAAAAATTTCATGTTCCTATGTCCCTAAAAGAAAAGCAAGATAAAGCACGGCATAAAGGGGAAGTGCAATAGAAAGGAGGATATACATGCTCCATTCACCAAGCGATAATTTTCGTTGCCACTTCGTTAATTTTAGCTGTCGACAATAGATCATACTAGCAAGTAAAAAAATTAATAAAGTAAAATCCTTTAAGTTATTTAAAAAGGTGATCAATAGTATCAGCTCCTTTAAGCTTTTGCAATATATGTGCTACCACGATTTTCGATGACTATAGGAATGCAAAAAGTGCGTCTCTATCTAACATAGAAACGCACTTCGATTTATTCCTCTCGAATGACAATAAAAACGCCACTAAAAATTAACAGGGAGCCAATCCAAAAGGAAGGCCCGATCGTCTCTCCCAATAAGAGCCAGCCTAAAAATGTGCCAACAATAGGTTGAAAGAAGAAAAATAGGCCACCACTAGACGCATTCATTAGTTGAAGCCCTTTATTCCACAGTAAAAAACCACCAGCAGTTGAGACAATACCTAGGTAGAGCAAGCCCCCTGAAATCGTTGGCTGCAAAACACTTGCTAGATCCAAATCCTGTAGCCTTGGAAGGACAAAAGGAGTCAATAGCATCACGGCAATCAAAGATGTATAGGTCGTAACAACAATTTGTGAGTAATGGCTGGGCACTTTTTTCACGAATACCGACATCAATGCCCACGTTAAGGCAGCAAGCAGTAAGTAGAGTCCACCTAATTGCTGTGTCACGTCGATTTGACCGTTACCTACAATGATCCCCACGCCCATCGTGGCAAGAGCGATGGACAAACACTTTTTCAGCGTAATGCTTTCTTTTAAAATCAAACGGGCAAAGACGACCATAAAAGCAGGAGTTGTTGCTGTAATGATTGCCCCCATCTGCGCAGTGGACAGCATTGTACCCATTTCCTGCGTAACAATCGAAATGGTGTTCCCGATAAGTCCAACAAGAAAAATAATCAACCAATCTTTTTTCACTATTTTCCAAGATTGCTTCATCACGATACCAATGATACCGAGTGCAATCACCGCAATTAAATAACGCATCCAAACAAGCTCTAATGGTGGCACAACCTCCACCACTACTTTAACGACGACATACATAGCACCCCAAATACTTGCGGCAAGCGATAAAAAGATGGCGCCGATTACTAGATTTCTCATGTTTTTTCCTCCGTTTTCATAGATACCTATGCCCTTAACGGAGAAAAAGCGCTTCTACCGTTAAGGAAGAAGAAGTGCTGGTACATCCTGTTCAAATAATGGAGCAAACATCATAATCATCCACCATCCTCAAGTCATTTTTTATTAAGTATAATAGAATATACATTGTTTTCCAAGGGGAGAGGGATGCAAAGGGCATTACTTCCATACGAGATAGGGGGGAAGAAACATGAAGAACAAACCATCCAAATTAGACGAGGTATCCTACATTCAGTTAATCACCACAACAGAGAGTATGGTGGGGGAAGCCTTCCTTTTGTAGGTTTCCGCCTTTATAATTTCACCCCATTATTTTTAGACTGGATGAAATAGCTATTAGTTGATTCCTGCTTATAGTGTCCTACATTCAATTCGTTCAGATTTATTAAATCCTTAAAGAATTTGGGGACAGGGCAATTCCAATCTACATTTGCTATTGTTAGTGGAAAATTGTCCTCAGCTGGATTAGGCGTATGTATATTTACTGAATCCAAACTAGCGTCTTCCTCCACGAACTCCATCCACAATTGATAGGGTTTTCCGAGTGTCGAAAGCTTTTCTGATAAATGGTTATACAAGGCGATATGTGCTTTTATATGCTCTCTTCGTATCTTCAAACCATTATTGCCATACCCGTAAAAATCAAGGTGGGTGTGCCACAAGTCAAACCAACCTTCTTTGCCAAAGTCTACATCATATGGGTCTGCCGTTGTTTCTCGCCATAAGTTACGGAAATAACGCTTTTTCCCACGAAATTTTTTCAAATTACTGTTCCTCCATTTAAACAAGTTGTTCTTTTCATTACTTTGCCTTTATTAAAATAATGGCTTTGGAAATCCACTAAGGTGCGCGATAACAGAGATTTGCCCAACATGGTAAGCTTCATGCGAGTAAACATGATGAAACAACCAGTTAAGTTTAGGTACGGAAGGTGGTGTCCAACCATCGGAAAACTTTGGCACCTCGACTAATTGATTGAGCTGCGAATCGTCTAATGTATGTAGAATGTTATCCGTATAATTTCTAATTTCAATATAGCTATCTAGTATTTCCTTAGGCGAACAATCATCGTGAAGGTTTAACATACAAGGTTTTTTTAGACCAATTTCATTCACCCAATAGTCTTCGCTACTGGATAAATGAGAAATAACCCAAGCTACATTATTTGGATAAAAATCGGATTTCTTATACCAAAACGCCTCATCAAGAGTGTTTAGGTAAGGTATTAACGTTTTCCTAAGATCATTACGATATGGAAACAGCAAATCCATCCATCCTTTCATTTATGCATACGTTTATTGTAAAGGAACAAGCATGGGATAGGAAATGAATACTTTATTTCTCAGGTTGAATGCGGTCTGGAATAATTAAACGATAGATAGTGTCCAAAAAAAAAATCACCTTGAGGAAGGTGATTAAATCGGATTGACTTTAAGCTCTCTTAGAATCAAAAGAACGCCCATTCCATACACGATAGAGATTGCTAAAGGTACAAGTGTGAAAGCTTGATCAACAAAGAAGCCACCTAAAATCAAAGCAGAAAAACAGACGCCTAAAGTCACAAATAAATAAGCTTTACTTTTATAAATCCATATGTAAGGAAGAAAATGAGAGCCTGCAAGTAAACCAATTGTGAAGGGAAGGTATTCAGGTATGTTCATATACACAATGATAAATACAGGTATGTAAAAAGCTTGAGGAGCAGCAACGATTCCTCCTAACGTCCCTAAAGGGTTACCAGTAGCGTTTAAATTAATACCAAGAATTTTACTAATGAACATACCGATTGGAAAAATAGCGCCCAAGCCAAATATCCAAATTAAATGTACAGTTTCTATTGGCAAAACTAAGGGCATTAGGGTGAAAAGTAAAAAGACAACGGCACCAGAAAGTAAAATGGGGAATCCTTTTTTTACTTCAACGATCATTTCCTTTTGTAAATCTTCCAGTGTTTTATCCATCAATGCACCACCTTTCATGAAATGAATAGAATACAACCTATAATATACCAGTAATTATCTATTTTTACCATAGATGATTTGAAATGGAATTTTTAAAAAGATTGAACATAAAAAAGCCGATTAGCACGTCCAATCAGCTTCTGTTTTTTAGCTTTTTCTCTGTTTCCATACCGACACTGAAAACCGCGATTACCATACTAAAGAAAAATATAATTTGAACGAATCTGTCTGCGGTCCAATGCCCCAAAAAATTCATGAAGACAAAGATCATAATTAAAATTGTTGAAACCACTTGTATATAGAAACGTAAATTAACAAGCATTTGTACACCTCCAATTTATGTAAATCAAATCACGCTTTAAGGTTAACGTGGATGAGGGGTTAAAACCATTATTATTGAATATTTGAAAGAAATTGTTCAGTAAAGTTATTTATCTTTTTGAGGTTTTACAAAGAATGAAAGGAACATAACAGAAACACCTAGGGCAATGAATAGTACTGCAAAAGATTTATTTGAAATAAATGAATTGTATTCTAGGGCACCAGTTAATCTCGCTGATCCGATTGAAAGCGATAAGATGCCTAAAACAAATATGATATGTCCAATTTTAGAATGTGTTTTCATTTCATAACAACTCCTGATATTAGGTTAATGATAACATCATTAGGAAATATTTAAAAATATGGTTCGGTTTGATTGCTGCACAATATAAGGAACATGCTTGAAAGATATTGATTGGTAAAACTACTAACCTTTTTCTTTTTTGGGTTTCACAAAGTAAGAAATAAACATGACAAAAAAGCCCATAGAAATGTATATTAGTGCAACAGATTTGTTTGGAATAACTGAATCATATTCAAAGAAACCAGATAATCTTCCCACTCCACTTATAAGCAAAGTAATGCCAAAAATAAATATGATCCATCCAAGTGTAGACATTGTTTTCATTGCATAACAACTCCTGATATATAGGTAATTACCTATATAAGGATAACATAATTGGGTAATATATGAAAATATGGAATGATGCATTTACTGCACTATCGGAGGATAATGTGCAGTAAATAAAAAGGAATTAATAGTACAATTAATTGTTAGGAAATTTGAAAGAAGGTTATAAGCATGAGAGATAGAAGTTCGGTTGTAATAATTGAAAATAAAATGGTTGCACTTATTAGAAGGGAAAGAGACGGTACCGTTTATTATGTTTTTCCAGGCGGCGGAATGGAGAATAATGAAAAACCTGAAGATACTGCAAGGAGGGAAGCATTAGAGGAATTAGGCGTAATAGTTAGGGTCAAGGATTGTATCGCAGAGGAAAAATTTAATGGCAATCAATATTTTTTCTTATCAGAAATAATTGGGGGTAAATTTGGAACAGGACAAGGTGAAGAATACTCAGACAGCAATAAAGATAGTGGAACTTATCTACCGATATGGGTAGAGATTGAAAAGTTGTTGACAATTGATATTAAACCAAAAGAAGTTGCTGTAAAGATTCAGTCTTTATTTATATAGAGGTCTCTCTATCTATTCAGGATGGACCAATGATACTGCACAATATGCTATTTCTTTTCATATTTTTTACTACCCCATGCCCAATTTAAAAAAGCATAAACAAGTACTGCCCATAAAGAAAAGAAGAGATTATTAAGAAAATCCCAATTACCTTTTTTGAAATAATCCGAAACAGATAAAAGTAAAAAAAGTGTAACGAAGTAAACAATATTCAAGTATTTTCTGATAAATGTCATTAGAATCACCTTAATATGTATTTTGTGTAAATTATAACATAAAAAGTCTTAGTGATTTTGTGGCTTAATTAGTTGTTAGTCAAGAATTCTTTACTGAACATTTTAAGGAGATTATGCAAAAAGAGATTTAAAATCAAAAAAAGAGCTGTCCTAAAAAAGAACAGCTAATTATTTGGCAGCTTTAAAAAGAGCTTTTCCCTTATGGTAGAGAAATCTTTCCCACTTAACTAACAACCCATTGCCATTCTCGCCATTTTCTATTGCTAACGCGTGATTTTTATGGAAATCTTTTACTCGTTTATGATGTTCTTTTTGCCATGGGTACAAAGGATGATGTTTCATTTTCTAGCCTCCTTTTCGTTACTTAAGTATATGATGGAGTCAGATAAATTAACAGTAAGCTAAATCATCTAGTTAAACAGAAAATAAAAAATTAGATTAATAAGGGGATGGAAATGATGGAGTTTGAAGAATTATATACTATAGCAAAAGGTGCCTTAAATCCAATACAAATTTCAAAAAATTCTTATGCAGGATCTGTTGCTGCTGCGATTTTATGTGAAAATGATAAGGTATATAAAGGGGTGTGTATCGATACGCCTTGCTCTATGGGATTTTGTGCAGAACACGCAGCCATAGCAGCGATGATTACGGATGGTGAAAGTAAAATAAAAAAAGTCATTGCAGTTTACAAGGATGGAACAATCATACCACCGTGCGGAAGATGTAGGGAGTTTATTTGTCAAATTCATGATGATAACTATCAATGTGAAGTCATGGTAGGAGAGAATACGATCTTGACTATAGGCGACTTACTTCCTATTCGTTGGGTATGAGAATGTTGATACAACGGAAGGCATTGCAGATAGCCGAAACTTTGCCCACTCTACGGCACTGACCTATATCACCACGTATGAAATGATTTTAATCAAGAGTACATATTCCTGCAGGGGCATAGTATGAGGAGACCCTTCATGTATATTGACAAAAGGGAAGCTTTACTAAAGGTTGGCCTCATTCATTCCTAATTGGATTAGAAAAACTACCTTTATATTGAATAGGCCGATTTTTAATATAAAGGTAGAATTGGTGCTATTTAATAGTTTACTTTCGTAGCAATAGGGGTTTTTTTGAATAGCAAAATAGCAAGAAATAAAGCGATGCTTACAGTACCAAAACCTACCCAATTCAAATTTAGGACAGAGGTATGGCCGATGACAAATCCGCCTAATGCCGAGCCCAGTGCAAAACCAAATTGGATAAAGGAAGTATTTATGCTTAGGGCAATGTCTGGATTTCGAGGTACCAGCGTGACAAGAAGGAGCTGCTGGGCAGGGGAAATACTCCATGTTGCTACCATAAAAATCATTAAAACCAAGATCAATACAAAGAGGTTGCTACCAGATAGTGCGAATAAGAGGAGTGTTGCTGCTTGTAACAGCAATCCAAACCAAATGGTGAATCGCGAACCCTTTGCATCTGCCAATTGTCCGCCCACTTTTGAACCAACGAAGCTGCAAATTCCCGCCAGAAATAGAATGCCACTTATTTCGGTCATAGAAAGAGTGGATGTGGCTTGCAAGAAAGGCGTAATATAAGTAAATAGGATAGCGTATCCACCGACATAAAATAAAGTAATAGCCAGGGCAGTTAGAATTTTTGAATCTTTTAAAATGAAGAGCTGCGACCTGAGGGCAACAGCTTCTTCCTCCTTGATGACTGGAACCTTTGTATAGATGATAAGCAATGGCAAAATGGTTAATAAACCGATCAATATAAATAAAACTCTCCATCCAAACATTTCACTAAAAAAGGTGCCAATTGGAACACCTAGCACGAGCGAACTGCTTAGGCCCATCAAAATTATGCCGATAGCACGGCCTCTTCGTTCTTTTTCAACTAGTCGCGTAGCTACTGCCATGGCTACCACTGTAGCGATTCCACCGCTAACCCCTTGAATAATTCGTATCCATAGTGCAAATTCATAAGAAGGGCTTATAAACATTAATCCGTTGCTGACAATGAACACACTAACGGTAGCCAGGAGCAACTTTTTGCGATCCATATTTATCGTGAGCGCAATGAGAATTGGAGCGAAAATGGCTGCTGCAAGGGCAAATAAAGTCACCAATAACCCAGCTTCTGAAATCGTTACTCCAAAGTCCACAGCAATCATTTCAATCACGCCTGTAATAATGTATTCAACTGTTCCGATTAGAAAAACAACAAGCGATAAAACATAGATAATCAGATTATTTTTCAACTCATTTCACTCTTCTTTCAGCTATCTATTTGTAATAGGTATTTGTATTTCCATTAATTGGACGTTTTGTGTTGTAGATAATGGCAAATATATTTCTCTACCTGGTTCGTTTTCCTTGATCTGATAGTTATTTTTCACAATCCAGTTAGCTAAATCAACACAGGCTGTACAAGCAAAGTTAGAATCCGAACGAAAGGTCATTGTGGCCATCATCGGCTCTGGAGGAAGCGTCCGTAGTTGAAATGTATCGGGGAATGATGGAAGCTCCTTGGTTAAAAAATACCCGACTTCAAATTCAAACTCGTCTTCTTTTTCCTCTATTTCTTTCCATAAAACGACCTGGGGACTTTGAGCCAAATGGCGCATTTCCTTTGTTAATAATTGATTAAATGTACGAAACAGGTCTGGAATATCTTCTTCTCTCCCACGTGCTTTCAATGAAAGAAACTGCTGAGCACCTTCTGCCTTGATTCGGATTTCTTGATCTGATTCCACTTGTCCCTCTCGTTCTAAAAGTTGCATACGCTCTTCAATCCGTGCGAGCTTGGCTTGTTCTGTATCGATAATATGTTGGATTTCATTTTTCTTCAGCTTAAACATCCCTTGAATATCTTTTAACGTAATATCCTCATGGAGCAAACGTATAATCTGTGGCAAGGTGAACCCCAATTCCTTATAGAGAAAGATTCGGTTGAGCTCAAGTAGCTGGTCTGCTGAATAATATCGGTAGCAGGTGTCATCGTCCACCTTTCTCGGCTTTAATATGCCAATCTGATCATAATAGCGCAATGTTTTTAAGGATACTTTGCTTAGCCTGGAAAATTCACTGATTTTAAACAAAATATCACCTCCAATCTAATAACTTAATGTAAGTATATAGTTTCCAGTACAGGGGAAAGTCAAGTGTGTAAAAGAAACTTTTAAACCACTTTAAGGAGCCTTCCTCCAATAAGATGTAGCCAGGCGCTGTCACTAGTAGCCAATTTCGCAAAAAATTCTGGTCCAAAAGAACCTCCCACTCTTAGTAGCGCACCGTTTTGGATCAATGTAAATCAATTAAACTACATTTTAAAAATCTTAAGTAATAGTGATGCCACAATGTTTCCCTATTTTTTTAACTTTTGTTATCAAACGATGGTTTGGGGGCTATATTTCATTCAATTAACGAAGCAGCATACTTTATTACAGCGAAGATAAATATTTGAAACAAGTGAATGAACATTATATGATAAGATGGTTATTAATTACATTAAATGGTTTTAATACATATGGAGGGTATTTATGCATGATTTTTATTTAATAAAAAAGACCGAAACACAAGATGAAGAATTTTTTCAATATTTTTGGAGAGATAAAGAGCAATTCAAAGATTTAATTGTTGAATACATTGGACTTGAAGACAACCTAGTTGAATATATTTTTGATTCACTTACATGGATTCCATGCAGGAACCCTAGCTTGCCTGGCATGCCTCAAGACATAGGCTTTAATAACATTGGCGTCACCCTATTTGAAGAACATTCGGCTCCTTGCCTTATTTCGATTTTTACTGCTTGGTGTGATTTATTAAAAAATGGTCCAGAGGAAATCCTCAAAATGATTTATTACCATGATTACTCTGAGGATGAATTACTGCGTTTCGATAGAGACTACGCGATAGCCAAATTTGAAAAAATGAGTTCTATATCTAAACAACTGTCTGAGGGCAATTATTATATCTATCACATGGGGATATGAAAATCACAAACTAATGTTACTTTGAGCAGTACCAAACATCGCTTCGGAAAGGTGATGTTGTTAATTGGAAAACAAAGAAATAATACTTAATATCTTAAATGAAATCAAAAATGGCCATATACCTGTTCATACAGATTACAATTTTAATTTAGACATGTGGGCAGATCTTATTGAGTATATGCATGATAGAACATATATTGCTGATGTTACAATTTATTGGTTTGGCGATGATGATACATATAACAATGAAAGAGTTCACTCGGTTGATCTAACCAAAGTCACAATGACAACTTTTGGAGAAAGATTTTTAACAGAAGAAATGAATTAAGTATATAAAATCAAAAATGTAAGTTAGGGACACAATATAACAATCAAAACATTGGCATATCCATGTTTTGATTGTTATTCTTTGTTTCATTTATATACAGCTTTTTTAAATTACAGTAACAAGTTCGCAGATGATAGACTGGTATTCGTCGTATAAGATAGGGAGTAAAACTATGAATGAATTTAATAAAGCGTTAACATATGTAAATGAATTACTTTATGCACCTCATCATTTGACTATAAAAAACAGCCAAGAGGAAACTCAAAATGCTGATTACGGGGCTGGGATGTTTCAGTTGGATTCGAAATCAGTTCGATTTAGAGTCGCAAAAATAACACCTACCAAGGTAGGACAGTTTGTTTCCTTTTGGGAAAAGGATGCAGCTAATAAAAACCAAGCATTCTCATATGAGAACGCCACTGATTTATTGGTAATAAACACTTTTCATAATAATGGTGATTTTGGCCAATTTGTATTTCCAAAAGAAGTTCTTTTACAACAAAACATCCTTAAAATGGCTAATACAAAGGGGAAAATGGCTATTAGAGTTTACCCTAGTTGGGATACGCCCACCAGCAAACAGGCAATCGCAACTAAAAAGTGGCAATCACCGTATTTTGTTAAAGTGGACGCTACTTCTCGTTTATCAATCCATGAGCTATTAAAATTATACGCCTTCTAAAATTAGGTATCTTTAACTGTGTCATTCAATCGGGCGCCATCCTGGAACATGGATAGGCGTCATTTTTATTTTAGGTGTCGAATACCATAACAAATATTAAAAGCTAATCAACATTATACTGAGGAGGCGTAATACTGAAGATGAATGAACAAAGCATAAAAAATAAAAAGGCGTGGGAATATCGAGCATATGAATTTTGGAATAAAAGCAACGGCACCCCTAAGGATTTGGCTATTCATATATTAGAAAACCCTATCGCATGTCTTAAAAAGCACAAACAATACTTTGAACATATTGAAGGAAAGAAGATTGCCAATATTTGCGGTTCAAATGGCAGAAAAGCAGTACCATTAGCATTATTAGGTGCTGAAGTAACCGTATTTGATATTTCAGCAGAAAACCAAAAATATGCCTTAGAATTAGCAGAACATGCAAATACCTCTATTCATTATATTGTCACTGATATTGATGATATTGACTTAACAAAGTATAGAAGCCATTTTGACATGATTTATTTAGAAGGAGGCATATTACACTATTTTAATGATATTGATAAATTCATGTTGATTCTGTTTTCTTTACTAAAAGATGGTGGGGAAATGATTCTCAGTGATTTTCATCCCTTAAGAAGATGTATAGTTAAAGGACCTAACGCTGAAATCCAATATCAAATCCAACAAGGTTATTTTGACCAAGAATTACAAAATGGAGACTTAGCGTATAAGCATTTCTTTGATGAGCATGAACAACAAGACTTTCCAGATGTATCTATACGGTTTTATACACTTAGTGAAATAATAAATGCTGTTATCACATCAGGTTTCAAATTAAAGAAATTTGATGAGCATCGTGGTTGGAAAAATGAAAATATCCCATGGGAATTTACTATCTTAGCTTTTAGATAAAGACAATCGAAAGTGAAGGATACAACTGAAAAAGTAGCGGATAGAACGCTCAAAGTGAGGGATAGCCCTCAAATAGAAGGATAGAATTCTAAAAGTGCAGGATACAACTGAAAAAGTAGCGGATAGAACGTTCAAAGTGAGGGATAGCCCTCAAATAGAAGGATAGGATTCTAAAAGTGCAGGATACAACTGAAAAAGTAGCGGATAGAACGTTCAAAGTGAGGGATAGCCCTCAAATAGAAGGATAGGATTCTAAAAGTGCAGGATACAACTGAAAAAGTAGCGGATAGAACGCTCAAAGTGGAGGATAGCCCTCAAAGAGAAGGATAGAATTCTAAAAGTGCAGGATAGAACTGAAAAAGTAGCGGATAGAACGTTCAAAGTGAGGGATAGCCCTCAAAGAGAAGGATAGAATTCTAAAAGTGCAGGATAGAACTGAAAAAGTAGCGGATAGAACGCTCAAAGTGAGGGATAGTCCCGCAAAATAGGGGGATAGCCTGTAAAGTGAAGGATACAACTGAAAAAGTAGTGAGCGCTATCCGTGAATTAGGATAAGCGCTTCATTTTTTTCTTAAACTTTTAAGCCCTCAAACTAGTATTTAACCTTCAAGCCTAGTAATGAAGCAAAACCTATCGCTTGTTCAGTAGAGACTTCACACCCATGTAAACTTTCTGGAGTGACTTGCAGTCTTTTAAATTGACATGTACTGATGTCTATTCCTTTTAACGAAGTTTGAGAGAAATCCACATCATGTAGATTACTTTCCTGAAACGCCACTTTATTAAGTGAACAATCATAAAAATTAGCACCTTGTAGGGAGGTGTTATCAAATAATACTTGTTTGAAACGCACTTCAGGGAAATTGCATAAGTTTGCAAGACAATTTTCAAATGAAACATTGCCAAGGTTTGCTTCAGTTAAATTCAACCCCAATAATTTACAGTTTTTAAAGGCCACTCTATGAATGATGCCTTCACTTAGATTGGAGTTAGATAAATCACAGTTTTCAAAAACGACATCCGTTAAATCAATTTTTTGAAAGGTACAATTGATGAATGTGACATTTTTAAAGATAACGTTAGAGACGATTAATCGTTCAACATCCTCGTGATCCATGACGGTATCAGCAATCATGCAATTTGTTAAATAGGGTTCTTCATCATAAAAAATATCCTGAAAGTTTGCCTTGTCAAGATTAGTAGGTATTTTTGGTGATGTAAGTTGGAAATTGTATGACATATTAGCACACCCTTCAAATGTAAATAAAAGCTTTTCCTATTTAGTATAAGTGCAAAGCTAAAATAAGAACACTGTCTATACAACGGTGCTTTTTGTCACCATCTTACTAAAAACGGAGGCTAGCACCTGTTGAAATAGCATACCGAACACAACAGGCATGGCGACTTTACCTGGAAAATATGTTGTGGCCACAATGACACCGACGGCAATATTTCTCATGCCACCAGTAAAAACAAAGGTTGCCATTTGAGGGCCATCTTTTAACAGGTATCGACCAATGAGGTAAGCAAATAGATAGCCCGATATAGCAAGCAAGAACACTAAAAGCACCACGAATAAGAGATGCATGTTGATATCCTTTAAGTAGGGAGCAATCGCACTACTATTAATCAATATAACTGCAAATAAACATAGCTTGGAAAAAGGAGCAAGCTTCTTACCGATTTTTTTTGGGATGGCTCCTTTTGAAAGTTCATTCACTAAAATACCTAAAATCGTAGGTAAGACAATCATCCACAGCAAGTTCAGAATCAGGGATGCCACATCCAACTCAATTTTTTCACCCGAAACGATATAGAGGATGAAGGGGAGGATGATGGGAGAAAGGAGTGTATCAATTAAAATAATCGATAAGCCTAACGGTAAGTTTCCTTTACAAATATTGATCCAAATAACACTCGTTACGCCTGTTGGGAGTGCAACCGCTAAGACAAAACCAACAGTCAACAAATGGTCATCGAACAAAACGGTGGACAAGAAATACGCCCATAAAGGCATCAAGAGATGAAGAAAAAGGATGGAGCATAAAATGAGTACTGGATGCTTCATGAAAATTTTTACATCTTTAAATTTCATATGTAAGCTTCCTGAAAATGTCATGAAGGCAAATAGCCAGGAGACGAGGAATAATAAATGATGTCCAATGCTTTCTAAGAACACACCGATAATTAAACTTAATGGTGTCAGGATCGCAATGTATTTTTGGAGAAATACATTCAGTTTTTCTAACATACAAAGACCTTCTTTTTTTATCTGATTTTATCATATTATTATAATTGTAGGCGTATTTCCAGAAAAAAACGAAGGTCTATGTGAAGGAGATAAAACCAGCTAAGTATTTACTTGTTTTTTATCCGTTTCTTTCGTAAATGGAATCCATACAATGCCTACGATCAATAACATATTACCTGTCCACCTAACCCATAAATAATAAGGATGGTCTTTTAAAAAGTACAACGAGGCTAGGATAATCATCATCCCAATACCAATCATCAATTTTAAAAAAATCGGAATTTTTGCCATTCTATTTCCTCCTTTCTTTCTTTTCACGATGAACATGTATCTACACCACTCTTTTTCCTATCCAATGAGCAGTGAAGACAATGGGGAAAAATAGTATGCCAAAAGGAAGACTTATCAAAACGATAGGCCACGTAAGGATGCCACTAGTAAACAAAGATTTAAATAAAATAATACTATAGGGAATAATGATGATCGCTGATGTTATCGCTCCTGGGGTAATGGAACGAAAGAACAGCGATTGTCCAATATGGGTAAAAGCATGGATAAAGAAAACAAGTGTAACAGCTGTGAAAAAATAGATAGTAAAAGTGACTCCATTTAGGAAATAGTAGTTAGCCAGAATGGTAGAGAGACTGACAAATAAAAAGATAAATAACACAGCAACAGCAAATTGTGCTGTGGTCATTGAAAATTGTTTCACCACTTTATCGGCTATTTTTGGGGGTAATCTTTCATACAGCTTATGACGATTGTGATGTAACCATTTCTCTATCATAATAATTTCTTCAAAGTCATGGATAATAAATAAAATAGGAAACAACCAAATAAGTGTTTGAACATTCAACCATTCCATATGCATACCTTTCTCCTTATCACTATGCTGAAAGTGACCCTGAAAATACCATTTTTATATAATATATGTTAATAATAACATATTGGAATTTAGCTAAGATTCATTATTATTAAGAAATTGAGGGATGAAGCGATGAGTGAAATCGATAAACGTAATAGACTAAACGAGGAACCATTTACTTATCAAATGACCAAAAAGGGGACTGTCGTTATTTATTATGAAGGGAAGCAAATTAAAATCGTCAAGGAGAAAGAGGCTGAGCGTCTTCTAGCAAAAATTCAGGAAGTGAAAGGTCAGATTAAGGAAGTCCAGTTATTGTTAGCTAAAATTACGGGTAATTTTAAACGGGGTAACGAGAAATTGGGTAAACATAAAAGATTATGAAGGTTAAAATGATTTATTGATATAATAATTATGCAAATCTAGTAGGAACATGCTGTCTTTATTTTTCCTTTTTAAGGTAGAATTTATGGGGATTAGTTCGGCGTTTTAATGTTTTATTCTCTTTTATAAAAATACAAACAGTTGTTATGTCCAATGAGAAGGGTATGCTAATTGGCAGCCAAATTTCGAATTTGAATTTTTTGTTAATTTTTAGCTCAATTTACCATCAGGCCGATGATCGATCTGTTTTACAGCAATGGTAACTATGAAGCTTTCGCACGTCCTAAAAAACCTGAGGGGGTAGATGCAAAATCTGCTTATCTGATTGGTTCGGGACTAGCCTCGCTTTCAGCGGCATGTTTTTTAATTCGTGATGGCCAAATGAAAGGAGAGAATATTCATATTCTCGAAGAGTTGGATATTTCAGGAGGTAGTCTTGATGGCATACTTAATCCGACGAGAGGGTTTATTATTCGCGGTGGTCGTGAAATGGAAGATCATTTTGAATGCCTATGGGATTTATTCCGTTCCATTCCTTCGTTAGAAGTAGAAAATGCTTCGGTTTTAGATGAATTTTATTGGCTAAATAAAGAGGACCCTAACTATTCAAAATGTCGATTAATAAAGGATAGAGGACAAAGACTAGAGGATGATGGCAAGTTCACCTTATCCGATCAATCCTCTGAAGAAATGATTAAATTATTCTTTACCCCTGAGGAAAAATTAGAGGATAAAAAAATCACAGATGTTTTTTCAGAGGAATTTTTTGAATCGAACTTTTGGCTCTATTGGTCCACTATGTTTGCGTTTGAAAAATGGCATTCTGCGATGGAAATGCGTCGTTATATTATGCGTTTCATTCATCATATTGGCGGATTACCAGATTTATCGGCCTTGAAATTTACAAAGTATAATCAGTATGAATCACTCGTGCTTCCAATGATTAAATATTTAGAAAGTCATGATGTTGATTTCCAATATAATACGGTTGTAGAAAATGTTTTGGTTGATAAGGTAGGAGACAAAAAAGTCGCTCATACATTGGTGTTAAGAAAAGATGGTGTGAAAAAGAATATTGAGCTAACAGAAAATGAGTTAGTGTTTGTGACAAATGGTAGTATTACGGAGAGCACAACCTACGGGGATAATAATACACCAGCCCCTATAAATAAAGAGTTAGGTGGCAGCTGGTCGCTATGGAAAAACATCGCTGCTCAAGGTGAAGAGTTTGGGCGACCAGAAAAGTTCTGTGATAATCTTCCAGAGGAAAGCTGGTTTGTTTCAGCTACTCTTACGACATTAGACGATCGTGTGGCTCCTTATATTGAAAAAATCAGTAAAAGGGACCCATATGCTGGTAAGGTTGTAACAGGAGGGATTGTCACAGCTACCGATTCTAATTGGATGCTAAGCTATACATTGAATCGACAACCTCATTTTAAAAATCAACCAAAGGATCAATTAGTTGTTTGGATTTATGGCTTACTATCAAACAAACCAGGTGATTTTATTAAGAAAAGTATTACGGAATGTACAGGCATTGAGATTGCACAAGAGTGGTTATACCATATGGGTGTACCGGTGGATGAAATTCCAGACATTGCGCAAAATTCTTGTAATACCATTCCATGCTATATGCCTTACATCACCTCTTATTTCATGCCAAGAGCAATGGGCGATCGTCCACTAGTTGTGCCAGAAGGTTCCGCTAACCTAGCCTTCATTGGCAACTTTAGTGAAACAGCAAGAGATACAGTCTTTACCACTGAATATTCAGTAAGAACGGCGATGGAGGCAGTCTATCAATTATTAACGATTGATCGTGGAGTGCCAGAAGTATTTGCATCTGCCTTTGATGTTCGCACGTTGTTAGCTTCAACGGCTCGTTTACTGGATGGCAAAAAATTAACAGATATTGATGCACCATTTATCTTAAAGCAAATCGGTAAATTGGGTATTCACAAAACAAAAGATACAATCATTTATGATTTACTGAAAGAAAGTAAATTAATCTAGTGTTTTAGCAGAAAAATAGACAAAGCCGTTTGAGGAGCTTTGTCTATTTTTTTTATAGCCAATCTTTTACATAGGCAAGTAAACCGATAAACGCACCTAACCCCATGCCAATAAAGACAGGCACTATGAGGTTGGCTTTCTTTTGTACGGTTTTCATTTCTTCCATTGAAATCCCTTCTTTCCCATCACATACTTAAAATTCTAAACGCATCGTCTGGTTCGTATCCTTGAACCCATGTTTTTCATATAAGGATTTAGCCCCTTTATTTTCAGTCAATACATTTAACTCTAAATAATCCAAGTGACGATAGGCTGCCCATTTTTTCGCTTCATCTAATAAAGCAGATCCAATTCCTTTGCTTTGGTAAGATTTTTCAACTATCACATCAACAATAAAGGCATATTTGTGTTCAACCAAACAAGAGTAGGGTGGGGTCGTTGTTTCTTGAATAAGCAAAAAGCCTACTACTTAGTTCTCGAATGTTGCGATTAAAATATCTGAATCATCTTCAATGATTGTATACCTGATAAAATTGGCATCTTGTTTGGCAGGTTTGATATATTTAGGTTGAAGAATGGACATTTCTAAAAAAAGCGCTTGGTATAAACGCTCAATTTGTGGGATTTCTTCGAGCGTTGCAGTTTTTATTTCCATACTATCCCTCCGTCAGTTTTAGTATAGTAAGTAATATTTTACATTAATGGTTGATTAATAGAAAGGGGAAGACGTATGAGGTTATGGCATGTAGATTTAATCGCGTATCTACCAAAAGGACAACTTCTGTCACAGTGGAGAGAGCTAAATAGCATCTTTGCTAAAGAGGATCAGCATATTTTGATTAATTATCTATACGAATACCCGAAAGACGACCTGTATTTGTATACAGAAAAAGTCATGGATGAAATGAAGAAGCGGGGCTATCAAATTCGAACATACGAAAAAATGAATCACTACTTTGATGGAGTAGGACCAGTAAAAGCGAGGAAACCCTTTCAGCAGCATCATAATCAGGAATATCTTGAAATTTGTTTTTATAATTTAAAGGAGAAATTTATAAGAGGCCAGAAGGATTATGAAGAGGAAATGTATCAGCAATTATGCACATATGTAAAGAACGTGCTGTAACTAGGAGGGCTATTCATGGTGAAAGCGATTATTTTTGATGTAGACGGAACGATTTTGGACACAGAGCAAGCGATTTTACAGTCATTGCAAAGAACCTTACGAGAGGAAACACAAAAAGACTATCCGTTTGAGGCGCTACGATTTGCTTTAGGCATCCCAGGGAAAGATGCGTTGCAGAGGCTCAACATGGATGACATAGAAGCTGTACATCAGAAATGGTCTGCTGCAGTGCTTGAGTTTTCACATGAAGTGGCTGTTTTCGAAAATATAGAGCAAGTTATTCAGCACCTCGCAACAAAGCCGCTACAAATGGGTATTGTAACCTCTAAGACAGCGCAAGAGATAGTGGATGAGTTCGATCCGTTTGGGTTAAGTGATTATTTCCACCAGATTGTAAGTGCCAGTGATACGGAAAAGCATAAACCACACCCAGAGCCTCTGTTAAAATGTCTGGACGCATTACAGGTAGCACCACAAGATGCGATCTATATTGGTGATTCCATCTATGATTTCCAATGCGCAAAGCAAGCAGGAGCCAAGTTTGCCCTTGCCCATTGGGGAGCTAAATCCACCATTGGCTTTGAGGAGGCAGATTACGTTTTTTATGAGCCAAAGGATATTTTAGCAATCGTTAAGTAGCATGAAAAATAGAAGATGGTGTCCTATATTTCACACCATCTTTGCCTATTACAAATGAGATAAAAAAATTGTTGTCAGTCGCCTGATAAGATTGTGAAATTTTAATGAAAGAACATGGAGTTGCGTAGGCAGCTCTTTTTCTTTATTGAATAGTAGTGAATAGTGGCATCAAAAAATTTATAAGAAAAGTAATTGACACCCTGACTACTTGGTGTTACTATGTAGTTGTAATAAGTATTACTTAATAGCTCTCAAAAGCGAAAAAATTTTACCTAAGTACTAAGTTATACAGAATAGTGAAGCAAATAGAGGTGGTTCTGCATATGGAAAATTTAACGGAGATGCTGAAGGGGTCCCTGGAAGGTTGCGTACTGGAAATCATTAGCCGTCATGAAACCTACGGATACGAAATTACCCGACGCTTGAACGAGCTAGGGTTCACTGAAGTTGTGGAAGGGACGGTCTACACCATCCTCGTGCGTTTAGAGAAAAAAAAACTGGTGCATATTCAAAAGAAACCATCCGATATGGGACCGCCCCGCAAGTTTTACTCACTTAATGAGGCTGGACGTGACGAACTAAAATTATTTTGGGAAAAATGGGATTTTATATCGTCAAAAATCAATGCTCTAAAGTCTATTTAGTTTCATATGATAATGCGTCTGATCTTTAGCTTGATAATACAAAGGAGGAAAATAACGTGATCGAATTGTTCAAAAAAATGATGGGTGATAAAAAAGAGTACAAGATGATGATGGCACGGGTCGAACAACTGCCAGAGGATTACCAATTTGTGTTTAAAAAAATTCAAAACTACATGTGGAATTTCACCGCAGGCAATGGGATGGATATGCTGCACATGCAATATGAATTGATCGAGTTGTTCGAAGGTGGAGCTGCGGAAGGCAGACAAGTGCTGGAAATCACTGGAGAAGATGTAGCGTCCTTTGCTGATGAGCTAGTGGCAAACGCAAAAACCTATATCGCCAAGTATCGTGAAGATTTAAACCAAAGCATTTTGAATCGATTAGGAAAAAAATAATTGGATCAGTAATACCGACTGAATAGCTACTTGTTCATTATCGCCTTCGCTATTCAGTTTTAATTGCACAAGGTACTAAGTTATACAGATTATCAGTCATACTTAGTAGTTAAGGAAGGGCAATCTACTCTGCAAAGAGATTTTTAAAAAGGGAGGAAAAAGGATGAGCAAAGATGCGATTTCTGTAAAAGGGTTAAAAAAATCTTTTAAAGAAAAGGAAGTCTTAAAGGGGGTGGATTTTGAGGTGCGGCGTGGCGAAATTTTCGCACTGCTAGGCTCAAATGGAGCAGGCAAGACGACGATAATCAACATCCTCTCCACTTTGATGAAGCCGGATGGTGGCAAAGTAGGGATTTGCGGTTTTGACGTCCAGCGCCAAGCGGATCATGTTCGACAGAGTATCAGCCTCACAGGGCAGTTCGCCACTTTAGACGGTATGCTTACAGGGAGGGAAAACCTGATCATGATTGCCAAGTTGCGAGGAGTTTCCAATGCCGCTCAAACCGCAGACCATCTGCTCGCAAGATTCAGCCTTACCGATGCGGGCAATCGTCGGGCAGAGAACTATTCTGGCGGGATGCGGCGCCGACTTGACATCGCCATGAGCATGATTGGGACGCCAGCAGTCATTTTTCTAGACGAACCAACGACAGGGCTTGACCCCGAAGCACGAATGGAAGTCTGGGAAACAGTCAAGGAACTTGCTGATGGTGGCAAAACCATCTTGCTAACGACCCAGTACCTGGAGGAAGCCGAACAACTGGCGGATCGTATTGCCATCCTACATGAAGGAAAAATTATAACGACTGGTACCCTTACAGAACTTAAAGAGATGTTCCCGCCAGCGAAAGTAGAGTACATTGAGAAGCAGCCAACATTGGAGGACATTTTTCTCGCTATCATTGGCAAAAAGGAGGAGATCTAAATGAAAAGCAAAACATGGGTATTACTAGGGCGTTTAATGCGTTACATTATGCGCAGCCCCGATACAATAATCACCGTGGCAATTACGCCAATTATGATGATGCTACTGTTTGTCTACGTATTTGGTGGGGCAATAGAGACCGGCACAGACAACTATGTCAATTATTTATTGCCAGGAATCTTGCTGATGGCGATCGCATCTGGCTGCGCTTATACTTCCGCGCGGCTGTTTACAGATAGAAAGAGTGGGCTGATGGCGCGTTTTATCACCATGCCTATCAAGCGCTCGTCTGTATTGTGGGCGCATGTGTTGTCCTCGCTTATTTCCAACGCGCTTACTGTCGTAGTGGTTATTCTTGTTGCGTTCATGATGGGTTTCCGTTCTAGTACGGATCTCTTGGATTGGTTCGCGGTAGCTGGCATACTTGGGCTGTTTACGCTAGCACTGACATGGTTGGCAATTATTCCTGGATTGGCAGCAGGGTCTATGGAGGGAGCAACAGCCTACTCGTACCCGCTAATTTTCCTACCTTTTATCAGTTCGGCTTTTGTTCCCACTGAAACCATGCCTAAAATTATCCGTGCGTTTGCTGAGAACCAGCCTGTTACCTCAATCGTGAATGCGATACGTGCCCTCTTATATGAAGGGGCTGTTAGTAACGATATCTGGCTCGCTCTTATGTGGTGCGTCGGCATCATGGTCCTCGCTTACTTCTTCGCCATTACACAATTTAAACGCCAGTTAGGATAAGTACATCATTATTGAAAAAGTCGATTTCTTCTTGTATAGGAAATCGGCTTTTTTTTAGGTAGGACATTCTCGCTTCTATTCAATTTATATCAATTTAGTTTCGAAAATGATTGCGTGCTAGCAGGGTTGCTGACTGATATTCAGAAGGCAACTCATCCTCAAAATAAATCGCTTCTACTGGACAAACTAATTCACAGGCTCCACAATCAATGCAAAGATCGGGATCAATTACATATTGGGTATCTGTCATAACAATGCAATTTACTGGACAGACATCCAAACAGACAGCCGCTTTTTCATCCCTACATAATTCTGTAATGACAAATGCCATTTTAAATCCTCCTATACAGACAATTGTTGTTTCAGTTCTTCAGGTGAGTGTTGCCAATACGCTTCATTAAATCCAGATAAAAACTGATTGAGTAGTTTTTTTGAATTACTGTCTATATGCTGCAAGAGAAATTTCCCTTTCAGTGCCTTATCTAAATAATTTACTTGTTCTGGCAAAGATTTATAGCCAAGCTTGATACGGCGTTCTTCCTTTGATACCCGTACTTCACTTGCGGTACATCCCGCATAATAAGGGCCATTTTGATTAACCTGAATCGCTACCCACACTATCCAGTAACGAGAATAATCGTTGCTAGCATGAGCTAGATCTGGGGAAAAACGAACTTTTTTTTCAATTTGACTTCGTCCGTGTAAGGCTTCTAAATCTATAAACACGTGCTCTTTTTCACAATCTATAATAATTGACGTTACATTATTTAGATCAAGGGTACCTACTCCGTAACCTCCATCTCCGTCAGTTGAATCGTTACTTAAAATTGTAAAATGCATTTTCTCTTTCATAGAAATCACCTCGACACTTTGTATTTCAAATAGTTAATCGGTCTGAACATACAGTTTTATCCATAGCAAAAGGGCATAAAAACATCACTGTACGTTCCGTTGTACAAGATGTAATTTTTCGAGTACAAATCTAACAAACACATTACGTATAGTTTTTATAAATTAAGATACTTGAACGTTTTAGTAGTAATTTTTTTCTATACGTAATGGTTGTCTAGGATTTATCCTAATACTTTTATTGTTAAAAAGTATAAATACAATATACAGTCTATTGTCATTTCTTGTCTTCAGACTAATGTCTGAAGTGTTATGTATTGGAAATTTCACAATAATACAGTTGTTCGACCTTTAATTAACGGAACGCAGACCTTTCCTGTCAACCAACGTTTGAAACCCAGTCAGCTCGAATCACCTCTGAGCACCTTTCTGTGTTGAAAAACGGCATTTTTTCTATAAAGGAAATTAAAACTGCTTGTTGTTGTAACAACAATAGTGTACGATACATAGTATAAGTTATACAGTGTATGTCATATAGTAAGTGGAATTGAGGTGAGTGAATGAGTACGTTACTGAATTCATTAACGACAGAACTTAGGAGAGGAACGCTGACATTAGCCGTTTTAAGTCAATTACGAACACCCCAGTATGGGTATTCACTTGTTCAATTATTAGAGGATTCGGGCATTAACATTGATCAAAGTACCTTATATCCATTGCTTCGCCGTTTAGAAAAACAGGAGTTAGTGACGAGTAGCTGGGAAACATCAGAGAGTAGACCGCGCAAGTATTATGTATTAAGTGACTATGGATTAGAAGTCTTTTTGCAATTGAAAAGAGAATGGATTAATAATTCAAAAGAACTTTATGAGTTACTAAAAGGAGATGAGGATAAAGATGAATCTGACTGAAATTTATATTCAAGAAGTCACGCGGAGGCTGCCTGAAAAAAATCGTGAGGATATCGCACTTGAGTTACGATCAACCATTGGGGATATGCTGCCTGATGATTACAATGAGAATGATGTAAAGGATGTTCTTGAGAAATTAGGAAACCCAGCAGCATTAGCGAGTGGTTATCGAGATCAACCCATGCATTTAATTGGCCCACGCTATTTTGATGTATACATCTCGTTATTAAAAATGATTATTCCAATTGCCGCTGTCGTTGCAGTGATCTCGATGATTGCTGAATACTTTATTGGTTTTGGTGGAGAAGAAGCGATTCTTAATGTTGTCATCACGATAATCAGTGAAGGAATATGGAGAATCATCGAAGTAGGAATCAACGTCTTTTTCTGGCTAACGCTCGTTTTCGCCATTATTGAACGAACAGATAAAGGAAAAGAGCAGTATCCGTTGTCAGCAAGTCTTAAAAAATGGACCCCTGAGGATTTGAAAACCGTTATTTATATTCCGAAGAAAAAAGCAATTACGAAGCTCGAAGTATTTGGCTATTTAATGTGGACGGCCATTTGGGCAACTTTTTATTTTTATGCAAATCATCTATTAGGTGTATATGAAGGTGGTGGGGATGGACTCAGATTCGTAATGCCAGCTTTCAATCAGGATGTTTTACTTCGTTATTGGCCCATTGTGCTCGTTGTCATTGCTCTCGAAATTGGGTTAGGTCTCTACAAATTACTGAAAGGGCAATGGACGAAAAAAGTGGCAATCTTTCATACAATTGTGGAGCTTTTCGCAACCGTTGTATCCATTGTGATAGTAAGTAATCCGAATTTAATGAACCAAGAATTTATTACGTACATGAGTCATTTATTTAGCACATCAACTAAGCAATTTGAAATATGGATAGTTGGCGGCGTAATCATTATATTTGTTGTATATGCCGCAATCAGTATATTCGATGGCTTCCGTAAGGCTCGAATCCGTTAATTCATCGTTGTTAATCATTCAATTAATATGCAACCACGGATACTTTACTTTAAGATGGCCTCCATATAGAGCCATCTTTTTTTTATTCAACTAGTCTTTTGAAACGTATGTAGTATGAAGTAAATTGACATCGATAATGGGGGAATCAAAATGGATTTACTAATTGGAATAGCGATTGTACTAATTGTGTTTTTCTCTTCAAGCATCATTGAAAAAAGGTTAAAATCGATTGAAAAGCAAAACAATCGCATAATAGAAATACTAGAAGAAATAAGAGATAGAAAATAAATTGATAGTACATGAACAGTTTAGTCAAACAATATAACGATGAAATACCCCATCAAAGTAAGACACAACATCTAGCTTTGATGGGGTGCTTTTATGATTAAATCTACCACAGATGAAAAAAATCGCATGACATTAAATAAAGGGACAAGCAAATGATTTTAATGGGAAGGTATTATTCAGGTGGATATTTATACGTCTTTAGGTGCGTGTGATGGATTAATTTAACCTCAGGTCCTGCAGATATTTCATAGGTCATTCGATCCTTCCCTATTGGAATCCATTGTCCACCATCTGTAGGTTCAATTTCAAAAGTAATTTGCAATTTAAAGCCTCGGAAATGATTTCTTTTTGTTTCAATCACTTCAATTTTCCAGGGAGTAACATGAGGGGAAACATCCTTTCTAATCTTTGAATAATAATTGGTCAAATCTTTTTCAATATAAGGAGTAAGCAATAGCATGAGCATATCCTGTAATCTCAGCTCGTTAGAATCCTGTGTTGGTTCAGCTGTTGAAGCGGATATTGTTTGAAAAGAAGTAACAAGTATAAGGGGGAGTATAAAGACGAGTAACATCTTTTTCATTTTCTTCTACACCTCTTTGTGATCTTTACCTAATGCATTGTATTGTTACCTTTATTGAATGAAGTATGTATTATTGAAGTACCGATGTAGAGTAGCTCAACACTATATGCTTGCGATATATAAAAACAAATAACATAACCATCCATAGAATTTTGGTGGAAGGTGAAAATGGTTTCCATTGCAGGCTACTTGCTTTCCTGTGGGCGAGCGCCGAGCCTATCGCTCCGTTTAGAGGCTTGTCTGTCTCGCGATCACACGGGAGTCAAGTAGCCTTCCACTCCAACTCTTAAATCCTTTATGGAGTGGTGTTGTCACGCATCACTTCTCTACATTACGGCTAGTATGAAAGATGATGATGATTGAAAATGGACCTCATAGAAATTAGCTAAGTGCTATTTCACCGTAAACAACCAATTTGTAGGCTTCTATTATAATTGCTTATTTAAAAATCGGATAAATCGTGCTTGCGCCTGCTTTTTCTTCATCATTCTCTTGACACGAATAGTGCTTTGAAGATATTTTCTGACGTGACGATTCGCAAAAAATAAGCTGCGATACTGATCATCATAATAAATGGTCTGAAACCAATCATATTGTTGTAGCCTTGCTATATTTTGATCAATTTTTCTTGTATGTAAAGGTGATTGACTAACATAGGTATTGGATAAAAAATTAACAATAAATTCTAACATAATTCCACATCCCATCATAACGAATAAATTCTATCGTAATGGATGGCGATGAAGTGTGCAATAACCAAAAAATAGAAGCGGCACCGCACCGATGAAAGTGCCCCTTCGTAACAAATCGGGAGGTGCTATGTTAAATGAATTCGCTTAACACTACTATTTATTTTGATTCAGCAGAAAATATCCACCTCTATAGGCGGTGAGATGAATGCATAAATTGTTCTCTTTGGGTGTCCAAACATCGACTGAATCAAGATTAAAGCCCCAGCGGATGTCACAGATTTGGAAGAGGAGCTTTTCGAGCAAGCTCAAAAAAATCTGGACGCAATTACACTGTGGCGTAAGACTGGTTTTATAGTCCATCATCTTGAATAAGCTAAAGTTTACACTTCGTATCGAAGAATGGCTGTTATCCAGTCCTTTACTAATAGTTCCCACAGTAGCGGTGAACTATCTAAAGGAAGTGAAAGACTTTGTAGCTCTTTAGGGAGCAAGTGTATTTTATGACGTATCATTTCATTATCAGGTGATTCTGTATCGATAAATAAAAGATAGCGTCCGTTTAAATCTTCCTTATACATAGATGGAAAATCAAGGGCTTTTAATACGCGTGTAGAAAATTCCACACCATTTAAAATCACCTCAAAATGTCCCCGCACATTAAATTCACAGCGAATATGCGTACCAGGTAATCGATGTAGCGCTTGTAGAAAAGCAGCGAATGTTCTTTCACTAATGAAATAGGTTTTCCAATAGTATTGACTCTCTTCATGCTTATTAGAATTAGCATCATATGTATCATATCTTATTTCAAGTGTTTCTTCTGCTGCGTCAGGTTTTTTCCTATTGAGGTAATGTCGAGCAATTTTTTTTATTGTGTGATGATCTAAGTCACACCCATAGCTGAGAATGGTTACTTGTTTGCGTTGTGCTTTGGCGAATAACCGCATTTCCAAATTTGCATCATCATTTAAATCCCAGCCATAGCGTGAGTTGTAATGAATATATTTACTTTTGTTCATTGCGTCCTCCTTTTTGCCTTATCTACTAATAGTATAAATAATTTTGACTAATTTTCCTTATTTTTCTTTTGGAATTGAAACTTTTGGTTTTTAAGTTTCGTATAAATTGGAAAATACTTTTTAGGAGGAAATTATGGCTAAATGGAGAGGCACAATCCTTCTATGTACATTGCTATTAACAGCCTGTACAGCAGAAACCGTTCAACCTAAAGATCAAATACAGGAAGCGAAAAACGATGAAAATATTGTGGTGACAAAGGATGGCAAAATAACCTTTGAGATTAAGAATGAGATTGGTGTTCCACAAGAAAAAGTAGAGGCTATAAAGGATGAAATTGTGACGGCATACGACCATATAAAGGATTCTATACATACTTCCTACACGCCATCCGAGCACATCAACGTATGGTTTATGGAAGACGGACTATCTTGGGGCGGTGCATCGAAAATCGAACTAGTTGGCGTTAATGAAGATATCTATCCACTAGTCCATGAAATGACCCATTCTTTACTTGGTTATGGCGACAATTTCCAATCAGACCATGGCTATGTTACGCAAGAGGGTTTTGCGAGTTATATGGAGGATCAATATGGAAAAAATAAATTATACTTTGAAAAATACATGAAGCATTATTTGGATTCAGATAAGTTAATTCCCATTAGTAAGCTAATTGATCCAAATCAAGATGATGTCTATTTTCGCCCAGAACTATCAAATCAAAAAGAGAATCAAGTCCTGATGGAGATGAGCTACACGTATGCGGCTTCATTTGTTACATATTTAATTGATACCTATGGACTGGAAAAGTTTGAACAAATCTACAACGAGAAAGAACTAGCAAAAAAAATAGAGGAAGTTTATGGGAGAAATAGTAGTGAGTTAGAAAATGACTGGTTAGCATTTATTCAAAATCAACAAGGATTTACTCATGAGGATAAATTTAAATCAGGAAATTTTTATGATATGAATACAATTCTTCTTCAAATAGATCCAAAATATTTTGAGAAGGAATAATTTTTTTTCTAAATTAAAAAGTATACCCAAGTGCTCTTTATTTTGAGTACCTAGGTTTACTTTTGTATGAATTCGGATGAAATTGTTTATGTAATAAATGAACGCCAAGTAAAACGCACACACCACCAATGATTCTTAATAATATATTTTTGAGAAATACTGTATCGTCAACCGTAATAACAATCAACATAGGACCAACCATAATCAAGGCGATGCCTAGTAATCCTTTTATTACTCTCCACATGTAGGGTTCACCTCCATTTACCATTTCAAATTTCATTATCGCACGCCTGTCTGAAAAGGAAAAGGGTCACTAGGCTGGTAAAAGCGACCCTTATAAAATGGCTAGAATGACCTTACATGACTATAGAAGTCTGTAAAAGGTTAGGTGCTAATTGGGATGATTAGTACATGAAAGAAGCGCCAACAATGATTAAAAGAATGAATAGAACGACGATTAATACGAATGTTGAACCGTAATAGCCGCCACCGCCAGAGTCGCCGCCGCCATAATAGCAGCTGTTGTTGATGTTACCTACGTTTCCGTTGTATCCCACTGAAAATCCCTCCTTTCTACAACATATAATATGTATGCTGGCAGAAAGGAGAAATGGTATTTACCCTATGGTTTGAAAAAATGCTGAAAACTTTCTTGCCTATCACTTTAAGAGAATAAGTTTTTTCATTTACTTAATTTTAATTTTTTACATAATTAGAGAGTGATATGTTATTTTTGCGAATGAAGTTAGAAAAGAAAGCGGGAGTTACATGCGAAGGGAAAAACTAAAGCAAAAAATCCTAAGTGAACCGACTAAATGTATCGCTTATTTAAAAGAATTAGTGAAATTCAATCGAATTTATGATGGGGAAGTATTGGTAATCATTATGGCTGTTATAAAAAATGGACCAGATCAATTAAGCAATAGGCAATGGGATGTCTTGTTAGATAAGGGTTTACTACCTGATCTTTATGTAGAATGTGATCGCTGTGAAGATACCATTCCATGGTCAGAAATGTACCGTGCGATTTTCATAGCGAGAGATTATTTTTGTCCTTTTTGTAGATATATAGTAAATAAAAAGAATGTAAGGTTATTAGACTAAGATGGTAGAGACAAAAAGAATGAGATGGTTCCTGATGATAGCTGAATGGCTATTCTTTTTATATGTGCTGATTTGTCTACTGATTTTTAACATGATTCACCTTGGTAACCTTCTTTATGTGGATATGCCAAATGAAGAACCGATGACCGTGACATCCTCCTATGCGCAGACATCACTGTTTATCATAGGAATAGGTGTTGTTTGTTTTTTGTATATGAGGTATTTAAGGGGCAGTAATGCTTATAAAAGGTCCAAGGCCGTGATCTGGGGAAGTCTATTTGCCTGCCATGCGTTGGCAAGTGGTTTTTATTTGCTCATGCGACATGGACTTATATGGAATCAGCAAGAAGCCATGGAACTTTTATTATCGACTTTGATTAGTTGCATTCTAACCATTCAGGCTGTTTCGAAATATTACATGTGTAAAATGACCGATAACTAATTATATAAAAAGTGCAGGAAACGATTGCAACACTAGTCAGTCATTCTATTGGACAGGATAAGGGGAGAGAGCAATTTGCTATAAAATGAAGAATATAGGTGAGAAATATGAAAAGGGGATTTAAACGTATGATGTTGATCATATTTACAATAATCATTTCGTTTTTTGTGTTGATTCTTACTGTGAGCTTTATTAATCATAAAATACAATTGTCAAAAGAAGAAGAACGATTTGTTCCAATTGGGCAACTTGTAGAAGTTAATGGCCATCAAATGCATGTTTATACAGAAGGAAAAGGAGAAGATACTCTTGTTTTTATGTCTGGTGGTGGTACAAGCTCACCTACATTAGATTTTAAATCACTTTATTCTTTGTTGAGCGATCAATATAAAATTGTTGTTGTTGAAAAGGCAGGTTATGGATTTAGCGAAGTTACAGATACTGATCGAGATATTGATACAATTCTAGCTGAAACAAAAGAAGCTCTTTTTAAATCAGGAATTGAAGGACCGTATATTTTATTCCCTCATTCTATGTCTGGCATTGAAGCCTTGAAATGGGCGCAAGACGACCCTGATGAAATAAAAGCTATTATTGGATTAGATATGGCTGTTCCAACTGTATATGAAGAATTAGCTATCAATATGTTCCTTGTTCGATTAGGTGCTTTAACTGCAACTACTGGTTTAATCAGGTGGATTCCAAATCTATCGGAAAGTGACGCAATAAAATATGGGAATTTAACAGATGAAGAGAAAGCGTTGTATAAAGTAATTTTTTATCGAAGAACATTGACTAAAGATATGGTCAATGAAATACATCATATAAAAGCAAATGCACAAAAAGTCAAAAATGTTGGAATCCCGAACATTCCTACACTTTTGTTTTCATCTAATGGTGAGGGGACTGGTTTTGACAATCAAAAGTGGAATGGAATTCAAAATGACTTTATTAAAAGGATTGATAAAGGTAAATTAATTGAGTTAGATTCATCTCACTATGTTCATAGTATTGACTATGAGCGAATAGCTGAGGCATCAGAGGCGTTTATAGAAAGTTTACATCGTTAGATGAATTTAGTACAACGAGACGCATTCATCATCAAGCCAGTGAAGTCGTCCAATTTTTAATGTTAGATGTTATTCAAAAGTACAATCTTGACCATGAGTATTCCGACATGGGTGAAATGGTTTTTGATGGGGCAACTGTCAAAGCAAAATACAAAGAAATATTTGGCGTTGACTTAGATATAGAGAATATGAATTTCCCATCCAGAGAGAGCCAGTCCATTATAGCTTATGAAGGAGGGAAGTTTTATATATATCCAACAGGCTTTTATTTCGACGCTATTGACCGTCATTTTCAAGATGTCTATAAAGTCAGAGATGATTTATACTATGTGACCATTTTAGATAATGAATTTAATAATACTGAATATTCGCTCTCAAAAGATACAAATATCACAGCAGAGGAAATGTTTGCGAAGGATATTGCGGGTTGGCCGAAGGAAGCACGCATTTGGTTAAAACCAGAGATCCAAAGATATGCGGTCGTGAAATATATGGATGGGGCACCGAAAGTTCAATATATGGGTGCACAAAACTTAACAGATCAACAAATCGAGGCCTTCTAAGTTCCGCTAGCAATTCCTTCGATGAAATATGTTAAAATGAACAATAGCATAAGGTTTGGAGGGATGGTGTTGGCAGAAAAAAGGCTAAAAGTTTGCGAAAAAGGGCATACATTTTACAAAAGCACAGATTGTCCAAGCTGCCCTACCTGTGATCAGGAAAATAAACCGAGTAGTGGCTTCCTTTCCAAACTAAGTTCACCTGCAAGAAATGCATTGCTGCACGCAGGCATTGATAGGTTGGAAAAACTATCTACGTATACGGAAAAGGACATAGTAAAAATGCATGGTATTGGACCAGCCTCCTTACCGATTATGAGATCATCATTGGAGGAAGAAGGCTTGTCATTTAAATAAGCGAGGGGAAGACAACGATGACAACGAAGGAATTATCACAAGAGCAACGCGAGGAACTAATCAATACTTTGCAAGCTCGCTTTGAGAAAAATACGTCTCGTCATGAAGGGCTTGACTGGGCAAATGTCCAAGCTAAGCTAGAGGCTAAAATGGAAAAACTATGGTCGCTCCACGAAATGGAAGCAACAGGCGGTGAACCAGATGTAGTGGGCTATGATGCAAACACGGACGAGTTCATTTTCTATGATTGTTCAGTGGAAAGCCCTAAAGGTCGCAGGAGTTTATGCTACGACCGTGAAGCATTGGAAGCTAGAAAAAATCATAAGCCTGAAAACACGGCTATGGACGTTGCCAAGGACATCGGTATTGAGCTGTTAACAGAGGAGCAATATCGCCATCTGCAGGAGCTTGGCAAATTCGATTTAAAAACATCCAGCTGGGTACAAACACCTGACAACATTCGCAAGCTCGGCGGTGCCATCTTCTGCGACCGTCGCTATGACATGGTCTTTATGTACCACAATGGAGCAGATTCCTACTACGCCGCAAGAGGCTTCCGTGGGTCGTTAAAAGTTTAAAAATAAAGGCATATGTTCGATCTATGGACGAGCATATGCCTTTATCTATGGAAATGTAGTTATACGAATGACCTTCTAGTTAGCTATAAACTTTATTTATTGTATGATAAACTAAAATGGGAGGTGGAAAGTTATGTTAAATCGTTTGAAAATTATCTTTTCAATTACAGGCATTTCTCTCGCAGCCTACGGTCTAATCACACGAGATTTCCAATTGAATGACCTCATGATATTGTTCTTAGGCTTCTTCATGTTCACTTTAGGCATTCAAGAATTTCAAAGACAGAGAACAGTGTCTGGTTGGTTCCTAATGGGCGTATCTTTATTTTCAATCTATGTGTCCGTTCAAAGCTTTGTCTTGATTTAAAAGAAGCGGGGTCCGTTAATTATTGTCCATCATTTTGATGAAAGCTGGGAGCGCTTCTTCGTTCAAAGAATACATATCGTTTAGATAAACTCGCCCTCTATTTGAGCTTGCGTAATACCATACATCTATCGAATCCTTATAAATCACTTCCAGTTGATAGAATGGCCCTTCATCTGTATGAGGTTCTGTTAAATTAGCGTTTTGCATGGTATTTTCATTATGGCGATGTCCTCACTATTTACCCCTTGTCCCATCACAATTATTTTTTGTATTTCATCAGGAAATGCAAACGTTTTCCCTCCGTTTTAACCGTGTCATTACACCCTACAAGAAATAACAAAATGAGTAATAAGAATGTTTTTTTTATTGATATTCCAAGAGATTTTATAGAGTAGACTTCAAATTATAGGGCTTTGTTACAAGAGGCTAATGATTTGATGGGTCAGACCCGCTCATCGCTCATACTAAGTGTTTTTATGTTATAATTACCATAAGTTACATAATGAGGTGATGAGATGGAGAATGAAAAATTGGTTTGCAAGGCTTGTGGTCGAGATAAATTTACGACTGGACAGGTGGGTGGTACTACAAGCCAAGGCAATATAAGACCTATTGGCGCAATTATGGCAGTAGGGTCACCACTCCTAATGACTTTTTGTAAAAACTGTGGCGAAGTTGCTTCATTTAAAGTAGTAAAACCACAGAATTTTAAATAATCGTTGAAAGGGTCACTAATAGGAAAGTGACCTTTTTTATGTTGTGGAAGTTTCAAATGGCAGGGGATTTTAATGAAAGAATTTAAGCGCATACGTGATGTTCAGCTTTGGTTTGTATGCTTTATTGTGAGTGCATCCATTATACTTTTAATGCTTATTCTTAGTATGAATGGCATTTACCTACAGATTGGATTCCCACCAGGTGGACTATCTCATCATTTCTTAAAATGTTTATTCATGTTTTCCACCTGCCTATCTGGGATTTATTTCATTTTCGCTTTTACATGCAGGACCGGATTGCTAGCTGTATAATCAAGTGCATTTTGTCGTCAAGGAAACAGGTCACGGTGATATGTATTATTATCAGGAAGTTATTATAAAATACAAATGAGTGCTGATAATGAAACGGAATTCATTATCGTGAAACATCGAAATGGCATCAATATTTCCTGGGGAAAGGTGATATAAGTGATCATAGGATTATGCCCCAGTGCACTAGCGGATTCTTTTTATAAATTTCTTGGTTTGATTATGATGAGGCTGCGATGCATTTCACAAAGGTGGATATTCAAAAGTCATTGATTGATTATTAAAAAACAGGATATGAGGTTGAAAGGAAATATGCTTTGCAATCAATTACTCGCAGGAATGCTAGGCAGTATGTCGGAAGAAGAGTGACTAATGATGATTTTAATGAATTGAATATTATTATTTCGCCATATTAAAACACCCTCTAATACGTTAAAGGGTGTTTTAATACTAGATAGAATTTCGATAAGCTCTTAAAGTTGAATTTAAGTTTGAATTCGAACTTGCGATTGATTTTTTATAGTTATACATACCTAATGGGCTTAAATGATTCGAATTCGATCCTAATAACCCTTGCTTTACAGCGCTTTTTAACGTTTCAATTTGCTTGGTAGATAGTTTAGAGGTTTTACTTTCTTCAAGTATTTTATTTACATTATTTATTTTTTCTTGATCCTCTTTTGATGTAGCTTTAACTTCTTTGCTCATTTGTCGCGTCAACCCGTAATACTTAGACGAGGACCTACGTGACATTAAATATTGCATATTAGAAAATTTCGTCGTAATCATGATAAGTTGTCACCTTCCTATTCACATTTTTAGTTCCATACTTGTTATCGTACAGGACTTGAAAAGATTTAGTATATTTACTTTTTTAGTAATTTATTTACAAGCGCAGTTAACTTCGTTGTGTATTTATAAGAGATGGTAAACGGAATCTGTAGAAGTTAGACAAGAAATGAGCTTTGAAAAAGAACGTCTAACAACTTGGAACGTTAGGGAGAATAGAAAAATGCGTAATACTGGTTGCTATTAATCTATTTATAAGCTGATCACACCGTTTTTCAAGCAAATTAAAAACCCCTTGGTGAGGGGAAGAACAGTGATTAACTTTATTGATTGTTAGATTTAGAGTATAGGTAATAATCAGACCATATCATTGCAAACGTTTGCATCGAAAAAACACTGAGAAATGATATTGGGAATAGCATTAAGTTTTTTATAAAAAAACAAGAAATAAATCCTGATAGTGAAAAGACAGAAACTGTGGGAAAAATAATTCTATTCATTACTTTAGTGTTTGGCAAGAGCATATAGATTCTTTTTAATGGAATAGATTTTTTTGGTTGGGTATATATCACCTTGTTATTCCAGTCATCTATAAACATATATTTATTGTCTTTTTTTACTAACATTGAAGTTTCACTTTTCATTTTAATAATTTCCCATTCTTCATCTCCTAGCATAATAAAAAACTCATCATAAGAAGTTAAGTTTCTTTCTATTAAAGAAATTGAATTAAACAATACAATAAAAGTAAATGTCAGAAGAAACCAAACAATTGCAACTACTAGTAGACCTACTGTAATAGAAGGAAAAATTTTGTCTAATAAATGAGGATTACTAAACGCCGTATAGATAATGCCTATGGTTAAAATAACAAAATTATAAAATCCATAATTAGATAAATCCATTTTAAATTTTTTCCAGTTAGTCATTAATAACTTTTCAATTTCTGAAAGATTTCTGTTATCGATAATATTTTTAATTGTAACCACTAATAAAGGAATGATAGCTATGTAACTAATCTCACTAAAAATTTTGGTTATGATGATCTCCATAAAAATGCCCCTTATATTTATTGATAGTTAAATTTTAACATAAGTGTATGATTAAAATTGATAAAAGGAAAGGGAAGCTTATGAATAACAGTGTAGATGAATCAATATGACAAGCGTTTTATCTAGTTTTTATACAAGGGACAACATGAAGAATAACAAGATAATTGAAATTAATGAAGATAAGAAAGGGGATATAAAATAATATTTGATCTCATTGAAAGGAAAATTTTTAAAGAATAGATTCATAAAATTTTAAGTATACATATTTATTGGAAATTGTACAAAAGGGTTGACTTTTCTATACATAAAACGAATAATAATTTATTAATTTGTATTTTTATTCACAAGGAGGACTATAAATGAATTTTCGAGAATTTACTTTAAATGATTTTGATTCAGTGATTAATTTATGGAAAAAGGCTGGATTGATTATTTCCCGTTCAGATACTCTTGAAGGACTGAAGAAAAAAATAAAAAGAGATCCGCAGTTATTTTTTGTCATGGAGAAAGATTCTTTTATTATTGGCGTAGTAATGGGCAGTTATGATGGAAGAAGAGGTTGGATAAACCATTTAGCTGTAGACCCTGAATACCAAGGAATGAAAATTGGACAGGAAATCATCAAAGAATTAGAAATGCGTTTTAAAAAAATTGGATGTGAAAAGATTAACTTGTTAATAGAAAGAAATAATGAAGAAGTTCAAGAATTCTATGAGAAACAAGGCTTTAAAAAAGATGAATTACTATTTATGGAGAAATGGATATGATTTAAAGGCCCCTGAACCAGAGGCAAATTGGATTATCATATAAAATAACGAGGATGAAAAATTTCATGAAAAAATTGCATTTGAATGGTCATTCACTTACACAAAATGAAAATACATTATCTTTCGCAAGTTTTTCTGAAAAAGAGGATAAAACTTACTATTATCAATATAATGGTGAAAATCTAAAGGAAATTTCAAGAGAATTGTATGCGAATAGTAAATTTGATAATAGATGGGGTAGTATATCTCGTCAATTGGAAGAATCGAATTTTTCATATATTGAAAGTATAGCGAAGTGTTGGGTAAATGAAGCGGGAAAAAGAAAGCTAATTAGTTTGAGTGAGTACTATAACTATACGTTTGGTGAAAATTGGGAAAATAACTATGATTTTAGTATCATACCAAATAATATCTTTTCGGACGTTACTAATCTTATGACTTGTACTATACGAAATGAAACAATTTGTCTTCTCTGGCCCCATAATATCCTACTGCATTTTAATGAGCATGATGAGCTTGTACAATATATTGTGCTGGAAACCTCGGACTATTATGATACACTGTATCAAATTTGTTCAGATGGCCAAGGAATCTGGGCTGTATCCCCGACTTTGAACTCTGTTGTAAAGTATAGATTTCCGAGTTTTGAAATAAAAAAAATCTATCATTATACTACCGACGAAGAACTTGCACGAAAAACAGAAGATATAAGGAATGAACTTCAGGTAATTTATTGTGATCATGCGCTTGAAGGTTTAGATTACCCAGAATATATTTCTTATGTGAATGGGAAGCTTTCTATTTGTGATATGGAAAATAAGCGAATTGTAATTTTTAATCCTAGTAGCGGGAAAATCGAATCCTATATTGCCCTGAATTCAAAGCCATTTGAGTTTTTAAACTACAAAAATCAATTTGTTATTCAAACGGACACAGGAATCTATTTATTAAATGAGAATGAAATTAATGAATTTTTTGATTAAAGCTTCTTCATTCAGAGAGCTTAAACGGAGTGGATGTCTACTTTCCCAATAAAAAAGACAAAAATGCGTACCATTTATCAGATTACTACTGGTGCTCGTTAATTAAACAGCAGACATCAATATCACAATATACAAATTAAAGCTATTCCAGAGACATTTTAGGCTTGCTACGATGACAAAGTACTAGCATAGCAAATACCAAGTGCAATTAATTGTGGAGGACAATACAGCTAAATTGGTAGTGAAGGATGATGATACAATGCGCTTTACAAATGAAACACTCAAAGCGGCAGTTCGTGATTACCTTAAGTAAGCAGTGGACAAAAGGCTTATTGATAAATCACATCTAGATAAATTTGATGCTGGTACATTGACGGATGGTGATTTTGAAGGTTTGATGATTATCATTGCACAACGTAGCGCTTAACAGTAGATGCCCGTTACCTTAATTGGTAATGGGCTTTTTTATGTTTTTATTTACTGCCTATCTTACTTTTTATGTAAAATCAGAAAATCTCTTAGTGACCAAATGAAGAAAAGTAATGGTAAACCAGTGATGAATAAAAATCCTAAAATGAATGAAATCAGAGGGAATTCTCCGCTATCAGTTGCCATAACACCGATAAAAAGCCCTAATGGACTAGTGGCACAAAAAATCAAGAAATTGGTCACGCAGGTAAATTTGTAATACTTTAAGGTGGATTCTTTAGGTTCTTTTTTTCTGAAAAAGAAGTAAAAGATAATTTGATAAAGATAAAAAATGGGTATACATAATAATCCAAACGATGCGAACGTCATTTAATTCACCTCAATTTCAATTCTGGAAATTTCCCCATAGAATGTTGGATCTATAAAATCTTAACAATGTATTGCTCTATTTCCTATATGTAATTATTTCCATTAACTAATATTCTGAAATAAATCGAACAAATGTTCCTGTTGAGCGGTGTGGAATGATGAAAGAACAACTGATTAAAGCAATGCAGCGTAACCAATTTTTAAATATGATGTACTTAGCTAAGGATGGCAACGTGTCAAAGAGGCGTATCAAAATTATTAAAATTGCTGGCAATTCCTACAAGGCGAGCCAAACGTACATTTATGATTGATAGTGTTTTAGCAGTTGTCCCAGCCATTCTAAAAGAGTGTGAAGTCATATCTTGAATCCTGAACAGCGGATTTTCCTCCGAAATCCCCCGAAATCAGGCAAAAAGCATGTCTTTGTACTTTCATGCGAAACCTTGCTATAATAAGCTTTGCGAATACATATGAAAGAGGGTAAAAGCATGAACGCTTATGATGAATATATGAAGCAGGTTGTGAAGCCGATGCGTGAGGAGCTTGTGGGGGCTGGGTTTACAGAGCTGACAACGGCAGATGCGGTGAATGAATTTATGGCGGAGACGAAGGGGACTTCGTTAGTGGTGATTAATTCGGTTTGTGGTTGTGCGGCAGGGCTTGCTCGTCCAGCAGCGCGTGAGGCGATTGCAGCGGTGAAGCCAGATCATCTTGTGACGGTGTTTGCGGGGCAGGACCCAGAGGCGACTGCGGCGATGCGTGGTTATTTTGAGGATGTGCCACCTAGCTCGCCATCTATGGCGATTTTAAAGGATGGGGAATTGGCTTACTTTATCCCACGTGAACAAATTGAGGGATTCCCTGTGGAGCAAATTGTCTCTCATTTAACTGGCGTGCTAGAGCAAACATGCGAGAACTAAAAACGATTGTGACGACAGCGGGCAGACCAGACGATATATCGATGGCGCTCGCTGCTTTTGCGTGCCAGGAATTAGGTGCTGCGTTTGAGCCACGGAAAAAGCGCTCTGTTCGCAAGATTTCACAGGACTTACAGACACATGTGATGGTCGCTGGGAAGAATCGCTACGAGTATTATGCCTATGGGGCACAGGAGCCGTTTTTCTTTCATCCCAATTCTGCGGCGTTTCGATTAAAGCGTGTTGCCCGTGGCGAGGCAGAGCCTTTTTTGGAAGCGGCACAGCTTCAACTGGGGGATTCGGTGCTGGATTGTACGTTAGGTTTAGCGGCGGATGCTATGTTAGCGGCTTATAAAGTGGGTGAAGCAGGTCGTGTTGTGGGACTGGAAGCGAATCCGAATGTGGCATTTATTGTTAGACAGGGGATGCAAACCTATGATACATCCGAGCTACCGTTAACTGCCTGTATGCGGCATATTGAGGTTGTTCAGTCTGAGGCTGTTCACTATTTAAAAACCTTACCAGACAATGTGTTTGATGTGGTCTATATGGACCCGATGTTTGAGGAGGTTATTGCAGAGGCCAATAATTTTCAGGCACTACGGCTAGCAGGGGAGCATGCGACATTAACGGATGAATGGGTTCATGAAGCCAAGCGTGTGGCGAAAAAGCGTGTGGTGTTAAAGGCACATTTTCGATCAGAGTGGTTTGCGACCTATGGCTTTCAGCAGCATGAACGGGTATCTGCAAAATTTCATTATGGTGTGTTAGAGGTATAAGGGCTTGTTCTTGAGACAAGCCTCTTTTTAGCATAGGGTAATAAAGTTTTTGGAATAATATGTAAATAGAGTTGTGCGAACCCTGATCTGCACAAGCCTTCTAGTCAATGGTGTGTTGGCTTGCATTCCGTAGTAATCACATATTGACCTTTACATTTATAAAATAGGATGCTATAATAGGAAACGTGCTATTTTAGGTAGCATATTTCCGTAATCTGGCATTCTGCTTTTTGTTTTTGTAGATACTTATTCACACTGGCGCATGCTTTGGGGCTGCAAGGACGCAAAAGATGGTAGGGTTTGCGTTGCTTAAGTTAGAAGGCACACAGTGGAATTTTACCGCGGTGATGAAACGAATCTGGTTTCAAGATAATATTCCCCAGACGATTGGGTTGAGACTTTTACAATTTACGAGAATGTTACCTATAAATGCTAAAGGGGTAGTTTCGCAACAGCGAGGCTGCCCCTTGTCTAATTTTTAGAGTCTGTCATGTCTAACTATGACAGGCTTTTTTGGTATACATTACCGTTTACTCTCATCCATAAATAAGTGATAATAAAAGCATGAATTTTAGTAAAAATCTAAATTCTCAATGAAGATATCAGAAAAATCAAAAAGGTGAGGGATGTCTATGGAAAATATCGACACACTATCTACGAATGTAGTAACAGAATTAACAGAAATGGCTACATCACGGCAAGACAATATGGATCAGCTAGTAGCACGTTATTGCCAAGAAAGACTACTTTATCGTCTATCAGCATCATCCTATGACGAACAATTTTATCTAGATGGAGAGCTACTATTATTTGCATTAACAAATGGATTGGTGAAGCCTTCCAAAGAAGTCACACTGACAGCTCAAGCGAGTGTTCATCAACATGAAATTGTCAAACAGGCCTTTAAAGAAATTTGCTCGATGGCAGTACCAGAGGATGGCATTGAATGGGACGCAGAGCAAATTGAATCCACTGTAACGAATGACAGTATTCATTTAACCATTCCAGCTACATTGGGCCAAATGACATCATACATAGAAGTAAGGGTTACCTTTAACGAAAACATGCGAATAACACCGAAAACCATTATTTTTCCGAGCTTGCTAGATCGTAAGGCAGCGGTGCTTTATACATATCCAACGGAATTCGTGATCGCACAAAAATTTATCGAAATATACCAGTATCCAGCATTAGAGAAGACTGAAAAAACAATAGATGAAGTACAACAATTGCTACAAACGCAAACTATTGAAGGACGGAAATTACAGGCGTATATTGTGGATTTATTTGATCGTTATCATTTTACAATCGAGCTATATCCTACGTTCGAGTCAACAGGGATTCTGAAACAATTTTTTAACCCTGTTTATGAAGCTATTTTGGCTGAGGATGAATTTTTCAAGCAATGGCAGTGTGACAATCAGGCTTGGCAATGATGAGAGAGAACCCGCAAATCTTCTATGGTTTGCGGGTTTTTGCATGTCTTATTCAGTAACCTAATAGCGGATAAGAAGGGAAGATTCATTTGTGATGTCTAATGAATGGTCTCTTCTTTTTTACTAAAATGTAAGCTATAAAGTATCTGTTGCACGAATAATTGAAGTTGAATCGTATTATGTCGTGAAGGAGGTTAGGTGAAAAATATGATAAAGTTTGCTGGCCTATGTGTGCAAGAAATTGTTCAAACATATAGTGACACCCTTATACGAATTGCTGTGCAACAGACCAAAAATATGGCTGAGGCGGAGGATATTGTGCAGGAGGTTTATCTGACACTTATGAGACAGAAAAAGCCGTTCGCTCATGAAGCACATTTAAAGGCTTGGCTCATTAAAGTGACATTTAACAAGTGTAAGGATTATTTTAAGTCCTCACGTGTCAAGAAGACGGTACCAATAACAGAAGAAATGACCTTTATTGCAAAAGAGGAGCAGATGGTTCTCACTGAAATTTTTGAGCTTCCTCCAGAAGAGAGAGTCATTGTTTATTTACATTATTACGAAGGTTACACAACGGCAGAAATTGCTCATTTATTGGAGATCAACGTCAACACAGTAGGCTCAAAGCTGAGAAGGGCACGCATGAAGCTGAAGACGATTCTAGAAGAGGGGAGCAAAGTGTGATGAATGCTTATAAGAATGTGATGAAGCAGATTCATGCTTCTGATGAATTTAAACGTAAGATGCAGAAGGAAATGATGGAATATGAGAAAAAAGAAAAGAGGGCATTTATGAAAAAAGTAAAAATAAGTGTAGGAAGCTTAGTAGCCTGTGCAGTGATTGCTGTCCTTGCTATGGTCAATATAAATCATGATACACCGATAGATTTAACGGAGAGAATTGTTGCGGATCACTCAGCTCCTGCAGCCAGTGCGCTAGTAAATATCGAAGGGATCATTACAGATGTCGGAGAAGATGGGCTGAGCTTTACGTTGGATAATGGCATGGAAGTAGTCGTTACAGACAAAACCAAAATAGGAATAGATGGGCCGACAGCGCCACCTAAGGAGGAACAGTTTTTTGAGCCTACCTTTAGAGTAGGTAATTTAATCGGCGGCTATACAGAAGATACCTCCGCACACCCAGTTCAGGCCGCTGCCATTTATACAAATTGGAATTTCGAAAATCCGATACGATGAAGGTCCAAATGGTCAAAAAAGAATTCCCTTAGGGGATTCTTTTTCATGTTGTTGAAAAAAGATGATGTCACTAGCAGAAAAAGATCTTTTGGTAAGGCGAGAGGTTGATTTCCGCTCCGCCAGCGTCCTGCAAAGTGCCATAAAGAGTAGTGAACACCTTCACTTAGTTGAAAACCTTTGCTAAAAATATTATTGATTACTTTGTTTTTCAACACTATGAAAGATTCCCTTAGGAGGATTTTTTTTGCATATCTAATTTAAGGGAAGAACTGGATAGATATCCACCTTGTTTTTTACCAATAAATTCTTTTTATACTAAAAATAAGGTTGAATATTTCTATTTATAAAGAAATGATTATTTTTATACAAAAAAAGTATTGTCTAAAGAGAATATTGTCACTATAATTTACGTAATAGTCTTACATTTCCGAATTGCGAAAAATAATACGCATTATGGAAAAATATCAAACTAGGGGGATGGGCTATGAAAAGAAATATAATGGTGTTGCTAACAATTATGGCAGCTTTCACGCTAGTTTTAGCGGGTTGCGGTGCGAAGGACAATACATCATCAGGTGATGGAGATAGTAAAAAAGTTTATAAGGTAGGCACTGAGGCTACATTTGCACCTATCGTATCACTAGACGATAAAGGGAAAATTGTAGGGATTGATGTGGATGTACTACAAGCAATCGCAGATGAGATGGATTTTGAAGTGAAATGGGAAAGTATTGGTTGGGAGCCTGTATTCCAAACAATTAAAAATGGTGAAACAGATATCGGTGGTGCAGGGATTACAATTACAGACGAGCGTAAGGAAACATTTGATTTTACTGAGCCGTATTACGAATCTCAATTATTAATCGTGGTGAAAGAAGATTCAAAGATCCAATCATTAGATGAATTAAAGGATAAAAAGATTTCCGTACAAATTAATGCAACTGGTCATATGGCTGCCAACAAGCTACAGGGTGAATCTAGTCCAAACATTTTTGCATTCGAAAATCAACCAATCGCTATTCAAGAGATGCTGAATGGCAACGTAGAGGCAGCAATTGGTGATAATTCAGTTGTTTATGAATATATCAAGGCACATCCAAATGACAAGATTAAAGTAATCAAAGATGATTCGTTTGAAAAAGAATACTATGGTTTCATGGTCCAAAAGGGGAACAAGGAGCTTTTAGATAAGTTAAATGAAGGCCTTAAAAAGATTAAAGAAAACGGTAAATTAAAAGAAATTACGGGTTCAGACTTTTAGTAATAAATAAACCGTAGAAGCTCATCACATGGAGTTCTACGGTTTATTTTTTTAGGTGCTATTCTTGTGCTTCGGCGACTTTTTTGACACGATCTAAAAATTCAACGACTACTTTGTCCGAAGCAAACAATAAAAATAATTTGACGAACCATTTCAACGCATTATTTGTTACGGTATAAGTAAAGGAAGTCTGTGTTTCATTTATTTTATTTAATTCATAGTAAGCCGTAATTTCAAACAGATTAGCGAGTACAAAGCCTACCTTCAATATTTTTTTATCGGGTGTATTCGTATATTCAAGTGTTTCTACATCATACTCCTCGATACGTTTTCCTTCTTTATATTTTTGGCGATAAACGCTACCAACCACTTCTTCCGTTATGTTCACAGGCTTGTTTTCAATTACTTGTGGCATAATCTTCTGCAAATCAGCTAGAGAGCCATCAAGCAATTTCCAAACATTTTCGATGGGGGCATTTATGTTTATAGTCTTCGTCCATGTTTTCATCAATAAACACCTCTACTTCCAATATTATTAATTTCGTTAGTTTAGCCTCAATCTATGGTGCAAATTAAAGTAATCACTAAATGTAAGTATACTAAAATTTAAGCGTTATTACTTTAAATCGAGTCACAAAGAGGGTGGGGAAAAACAAAAAAAGATCGAAGCCAATATAGCCCCGATCCTTCTTACTTGCACATTCTTATACATACGCCGCTTATGACAAACCTAAACTTCGAAAAACAGTTCTCTTAATTTTCATCTTTTATTTTCCAGTCGTTGTATACGATATCTTGAAGTACATTTTTCAGTTGTACAAATTGCTGCTCTGAGATATTGGATTGCTTCATCACTTGGCGAGACACTTCTGGAAGTTTTCTTCGTACATTTGCGCCTTCATTCGTAAAATATATTTTCATTAGTCGTTCGTCATCCTTCGAACGTTCACGACAAATGTAATTCTTTGCCTCTAATTTTTTTAATAATGGTGTTAATGTTCCTGAATCTAAAAATAAACGTTGTCCCAATTCTTTCACGGTTATCTGTTCGTTTTCCTCTAAAGCTAATAAAGTAATATAGCCTGTATAAGTAAGATCGTATGGCTTCAATAATAAGGTGTATTGTCGAGTGATTTCCTTTGATGTTGCATATAAAAGAAAGCACAGTTGATTATCTAAATGATTAGGCATAAAAATCCCCTCTTAAAGTTCTTCTACTACCATTTATATTAAAAATAAAGTTCCTACTTGTCAAACGCAATTAAATTGTGTACAATTCAATTTGTAAAAATTAGATTGTACACAATTTAATTAACAACAAAAGATAAGGGGTTTTTAATTATGAAAGAATTATACGCAACTACAATGATTAATGAAGGTGGCCGTAGTGGCACATCCTATGCAGAAGATCAATCATTATCGTTAAAAATTGCACCACCAGGCTCCAAACTAGACAATGTGACAAACCCAGAACAATTATTTGCGGCTGGCTATAGTGCCTGCTTTAATAGTGCATTGGATTTAATTAAACGCCAAAAGAAACTAAAAAACGCATCAACAATTAAAGTAACAGTTAAATTAATGGAACAAGCTTCTTTTGACTATGTGCTTGCTGTTGACATTGAAGGACATATTGAAGGCTTAGCACTGGAGGAAGCACAGGAATTATTAGAGGTCACACATACGGTATGCCCCTATTCAAAAGCCACAATGGGCAATATCAATGTAACAATAAAAGCAGTTTAATTTTCGAAAAGAGGGAAAGTACATGTTATCCACTACACCACTAAAACAAATTATGCAAATGCGTAAATCTGTACGTAAATACAATGCTCAAACTAAAATTTCGCGTGACACAATCATGCAGCTGTTGCAGGATGCTACTTCAGCACCTTCCTCAAGTAATATGCAGCCATGGCGCTTTCTTGTCATTGATGATAAAGAAATCCAAAAGAATATTAATTTCTTTTCATTTAATCAAGAGCAAATCGAAACAGCCTCTGCCATAATTGCTGTCATTGGTGATATTGAAATGTACGTAAATGCTGAGGAAATCTATGCAAAAAATGTGGAATTAGGCTACATGCCTGAACAAATTGCCAATAAGCTTGCACAAGATGCATTGGCAATGTATGGCTCAGCTTCGACAAAAACATTAGAAAACATCGTACACTTTGATGCTGGCTTAGTGTCTATGCAAATCATGCTATTAGCGAAGGAAATGGGCTATGATACCGTTCCAATGGGTGGGTTTGATAAAGCGAAATTCGCTGAATACATGGAATTACCAGCAAATGAAATTCCTATTTTATTATTAGCCATTGGTGAAGCAGCTGCCCCAGCGTATGGTTCTTCACGCCTACCAATAGATCGAATTGTAAGGTTTAATAAATAATATAAGGCAATGTCCCTGATTCTTTTGCGGACATTGCTTTTTTAAAGATTTTTTAGGAGTGAATAGGATGTCATCATTAACTTTTATTTTAAGCTTAGTCGTAGCAGCTGAGCATTTGTATATTATGTATTTAGAAACGTTTGCAACTACTTCTAAAAGAACAGCGAAAACATTTAATCTGTCTGAGGAAACATTGAAGAATGTAAATGTCCAAGTTCTTTTCAAAAATCAAGGCATTTATAATGGTCTGATTGCGATCGCCTTATTGTATGGTTTATTTTTCTCTAATCAGCAAACTGAAGTTGTCACCATGTTTTTAATCTTTGTGATCATTGTCGCTTTGTACGGAAGCGTAACAAGCTCTAAGTCGATTCTATTAAAACAAGGTGGACCTGCTATTTTAGCACTAATTAGTTTGTTTTTCTAAAGATATATTGAAAACCTGTATTAATAAAAAATTCTCATAAAATGAAAGTACTTAGAGATAGAAATGAAACTAAGCCACATATCCTGAAAAGAAAAAAATTCCTAAATCAGCACTTGATTTTCCTAGTGACAGTAAAACTTGACACCCGACACAAAAACCGTTATCACTGCTTGAGTATCTTTTACTAACTTACACTAATCCAGGTGACACATTGTTAGATAGCTACATGGGAGCATTAGTACACCTTTAGCGTATGACAATACAAAACATTCCTAGGTTGGTTTTAAATTGAATTCGGAATACTGTGAAGGTGCAAATAATCGAAAATAGACAAAGATTTGGTTTGATACCCATTGGAATTTTGTCCTTAAAAAGTGAAAAGAATAATTAAGTTTTAGAGTAAACAGGAATCATCAAAAATGGTGAATCTTTGGAAGTGAGTTGAACGACTAGCGTTATTTCATTTTATAGTGGTAGATTTATGTATGGCTAAAAAAATAACTGCGGTAATAGAAGTTGATGAAAATGTTATGAAAGATAAAAACTAAAACATTGACGAGGAGTTCATATGGCTAGTTGATAGCGGTATATCTTTAAAAAAACTTGCGAATGATCTTTCTGTTTCTGATATAAATGATTATCTGCAGCAAGAAAATATATTAACGAAAGAACAAAAAACATATAGAAATCAAGGCAAATGATTTTATGAACGTTAGTGTTAAAACTTCTTGTTAATGCAGACAAGATTCGTAAAATCTATCCAAAGTTAAGGATTCATCAAAACTGGTGAGTCCTTTTTCTTGTCAAAAAGGAGCTAGCGTATAACATGGCAATTTTAAACCTTTTGAAGAGGTTGAGCGAATGGTTCTTAATATTAGTCCTGATAAGAATGTAACACGTGTACAAGTAGCCATCATGATTGCACGTATTTTAGGCTTTACAGAAGGACAAACAGTAAATAAAGCACCATTCAAAGATGGGGAAAAAGATTATAGTGCTGCTTGAGCGATTGCCTCAGTCAAAGAACAGGGCATTTATGAATGGTGATCAACATGATAAATTCCATGCAAATGCCAACATCACACATGCTGAAATGGTCGCAGTTTCAGCCAACTTTAAACAACTTTCTATAGAAAAAGGTTTTGGATTACATTCAAGGATACAAAAGGCCACTAGACACAGTGGATCATTGAAGCAAATCGCGCTGTAGCACCCTCAACGGTCTGGAAGATGGAAACTTTGCAACAAATGCAGCTTTAACACGTGCACACCCTGTCGTGATGATGAACCGTATGTTTGAACGCGGTCCATTACATGGAGTGACAAAACCAAGATTCCCAGATGTCAAAGTCACACATTGGGCAATTAAGGAAATCGAAGAAGTAGCTAATTTTCACATGTATCTTGTTGATAGGGATGGTAAAGAATCAACTTTCGAAGTAATGAAAGTTTAATCAGGCAAGGAAGAATTTTCTTAGCCTGCTTATTAATTTTGAAGGGAAATAGTTTCAACTATAAATATTAAAATAATCCATTGTTCAGATTTTGTTCATGTTTTCTATGTTAATATTCCAACGGGAGTTGATTGAATCATAAACAATAAGATGTTAACATACATAAGAATTTACTCGTCTACGGAGGCGTGATAATGAAAAAGAATATGCTAATTATTATGAGTGTTATCATGCTGTTTGTTTTGGTTTTTTTCTTTAGCAATTGGCATTATTACTCTAATAATAATCTTCAAATGGTTCACCAAGGTGTTGTGAAAATTGAGGAGGAGCAACTACAAAAACCAATAAAGCTAGAAGGAGATTGGGCTTTTTATCCAAACGTCTTAATTCCTTCGTGGGAAAAGCTTGATAACTATAAAAATAAACAACTTACACTAGATATCCCCTTTAATTGGGACAAATATGTAGAGCCAAATGAAGAAGGGCTTGCTGTTGGCACCTATCACGTCAAAATAAAGGTACCAACGGAGGGAGTTTACGGCTTATATATTCGGTCTATCCGACAGGCTAGTCGTGTTTTTATTAACGGTATAGAAGTAGGGGCTAAAGGAAAAGCAAGTACGGTGTTAAGTGAATATGAAGCTGAAAATGATGATAAATATACTGTCTATGCTAAAAGTGATAACAATGAATTAAATATTGTCATACATGTGGTGAACTACAATGTTGCTCAGTCTGGTATTGTTTATCCTATTGAATTTGGAACGGAGGAGGTTATTCAACAGTATTATAATTGGAAAGTGTTTTTAGATGCATTAGTAAGCATTGGGCATATAGTTATTGGAATCGTTTATATCTTTACCTATGTACAGAATCGCAAACGCATTGAAGAATTGTTCTTTGGGCTTTTTACTATTTCATTAGGATTTTATATGTCGTTCATTAATCAAAAAATCTTTTTCCTATTATTTTCCGATTTTGAAACTGTCAATCAATTGCGTTTACAGTTAGGTTCGATTCCGATAGCGCTCCTATCTTTAACACTATTTATTTATTCGATGTATCCACAATTACAAAAGAGAAAGGTCGTTTATATGATTGTCGCCTTACTCGGTATTGTGTTTGTTTTTTACGGTATTTACAATCCAATTACTAAAAATGAAAGAGCATCTTCTGATTTGGAAATGTTCCTAAGAAAAATAATATATATCAGTATTACAGCTCCTATTGTTTTCTATAATGTAGGGATACTGATCCAAGTGATGTTAAATCGACTTGAAGGTGTTCGTTATATGTTAATCGTTATTTCCGCTATTTGTTGTTATACGATTTTACTTGTTTTTAATTTTTTAATTGGTGTACCGATTGATTATACAGAATTTGTGCTGTTTTTACTGATCTTATTCGGCTTTGCTTCATTATTAAATTACAGGGCTAATCAAGCTTTTGAGAAAATCCAAACTTTATCAGAAGAATTGCTGGCACACAATCAAATGAAGGATGAATTTCTACTAAAAACATCACATGAACTACGTACCCCCCTTAATGGTATTTTAAATTTATCAAAAACCTTGATGGAAGGTGCGCAAGGACCTTTGAAACGGACGCAACAGGAGCAAGTTATTTTGATTCATAATGTGACACAGCGTTTAGGACATTTTGTAGAGGATTTATTGTTTTCATCTAACCAAATGATTGGTGAAGTAAGGGTTTCCCTTCGTCATGTACCTATCGATGTTATCAATGAGGTAGTAGAAGAAATTCGTAGTGTGATGCCTAAAAATAGTCAAGTAAGTTTACATGATGAGGTTGATTTATCGTTGCCAGCTATATTGACAGACGAATTACGTTTTAAGCAAGTGCTCTATAATCTACTGCACAATGCCATGAAATACACAGAAAATGGCGAAATTGTAGTTACGGCTTATGTCCGTGCAGAGCATATGGTGATCCAAGTGAGTGATACAGGCGCTGGCATTCCTGCACAAGATTTAGATCGAATCTTTAATGCCTTTTATCAAGTAAATAATCAACATAAAAAAGAAGGGCTTGGCTTGGGATTAAGTATTACTAAAAATATTGTAGAAAAATTAAATGGTGACATTCATGTGACAAGTACACTAGGACAAGGGACAACATTTACTTTTACGATGCCACTTGCAACAGGTGAAAACGTAAGTCTGGACCAACCTCCAATTGTCACACATACAACTACTGAGGTTCTCCAGCTTAACTTACCACTTATTCGTAAAGGAAATGATAAAAAAATACTTGTGGTGGATGATAATCATACCAATATTAAAGCTTTAGCTGACGCTTTAGCTGTAAAAGGATATACAGTGATAGCTGTTGATAATGGCTTTGATGCTGTAGATTATATTAAAAATAATAAAGTAGATTGTATGTTAATAGATTTAATGATGAATGGGATGTCAGGTTATGAGTTATGTAAACGAGTACGCAAACATTATGATATGTTGGAACTTCCAATCATTATTTTAACAGCAATCATGAAGCATTCTGATTTAGTGCTATCTTTAAAGGTAGGTGCAAATGATTACTTACAAAAACCTGTTTCAACGGATGAATTATTTATTCGCATTGAATCTTTGTTAGCTGTTCGTCAATCTTCAATAGATGCCATAGAAGTGGAAATGAATTATTTGTATTCACAGGTAACGCCGCATTTTGTGTATAACACACTTAACACAATTATTGGTTTGAGCTATACGGATATGGACAATACCCGGGAAGCACTTTATTGTTTGGCAACATATTTCCGAGCCAAGCTCAATGTTTATTACCGCAATAGTTTTGTCTCTGTTGATGAAGAGATGGAGCTGGTAAAAGCATACCTATATATTGAAAAGATGCGTTTTGGTGATCGTTTAACGATTAAATATGATATTGATGAATCCATTAATTTAATGATTCCTGCATTATCTATTCAGCCCTTAGTTGAAAATGCTGTTTTCCATGGTATTTCTAAAAAACAAGAGGGCGGTACTGTGGAAATAAGTGTTCAGCGTGAGGGGCAGTTTGTCTGCATTAAAATTTATGATAATGGTGTTGGTATCCCTGAGGAAAAACTTCAACTGCTGATAAATGAAGAAAGTACACGTATTGGCTTTATGAATCCTTTAAAGAAATTCAAGTTAATGAAAAATGCCAGTTTACGTTTATACAGCGAGGAAGGAAAGGGGACTACTATTGTCGTTTTATTACCAGAGGGTGGTGGAGTATGAAAATAATTATTGTTGATGATGAAATAATGGCAATCGATGTTCTAAGCATCATGTTAAAACGGCTTACTCAATTTCAGATTGACATCAAAGGGGCATTTACAAATGCAGTAGACGCCTTTCTTTTCCTTGAAAAGGAGGCGGTTGACCTTGTCTTTTTAGATATTGAAATGATCGACATGCATGGTATGCAAGTGGCTAAACAATTGTTACAAAAACACCCATTCTTACAAATAATCTTTGTGACGGCCCATGCACAATTTGCCGTGGATGCATTTGAAATAGAGGCTATGGATTATTTATTAAAACCTGTACATGAAAAGCGTTTAATTAAAGCATTGAATAAGTCTCAGAAAAAGTGGAAACAAGAAGTAACACTTAGAAAGAATTTAAAAGATAGCATGTTATATGCACATACTCTTGGTAGTTTTTACTTACTAGATGTTAAACATGAGGTGGTAAAGTGGCGAACTAAAAAAGTGCGAGAATTGTTCCTTTATTTATGGAGTCATCAAAAAAAACCTGTATTAAGTGCTTTACTTATAGAAGAGCTTTGGCCAGAATTAGATTTAAAGAAAGCCACAAAGAATTTACATACTTCTATATATCAATTAAGAAAGCTTTTTAAGGAAAATGGCATTGAAAAAGCTATACAAATGACGAATAATCATTACCAATTAACTTTAAAAATCGAAAGTGATTATGATGAATTAATTCAACTACTGCAAGAAGTTAGTCATGATGGAGCGTCTATTCAAAAAATTATTAATTTTTATGAAGATGATTTTTTAGCACAAGATGAATATATGTGGTCCATTCAATTAAAAATAAATTTAAAAGAAAAAGTAATTCAAGCACTTGAAAGATACATTACAAATCCAAATTCAAAAGATTTTCTAATAACCTATAATTGTTTACAGAAATTATTAGAGTTAGATGAATTTAATGAACATTATATGTTTTTACTATTAGAATTTTTAATTAAACATAATAAAAGAAAAAAAAGTTTAGATTGTTATAAGTTTATTAAAGAAAAATTTTCAGAAATAGGTATACAAATACCACAGAAAATCCAAGGATTATGGAATGATTATTTGAATAAATAGTTTTTAATTTCAAGGTGTAGGTATTGGTCAGGGGGAAGGACCAGCTCACGGAACTCATAAAAGGGATGGAAGTCTTTTATTGGCTTAAAAGGCATAGTAAGTACCATTTTTTCGCTCTTTCCTAATGCACAGTATCAAACTTGTTTAGGACACGTGGCTCGCATTATCTAATACAATATCCACGTAGAAGATTGTCAAGAAATCTGTCTTTAAATCCTTGCATGACAAAACCTTCTCCTAAGTTTTATAGCTTTCCAAAAGCAATTTCGATCCTATAGTAAAAACTATTATTGGAATGTATATTAAAGGTGATGGCCCGTTTTTACGTGTTAAAACAGAATTAGGAAAGATCGTAGAGAATGCTAGGGATAAAGTGTTTAGTTAAGGATAAATGACATAAAAGAAACGGAAAAAGCTAGTTAATAATCCGTGAAATAAAATTTTCCACAATAAATGTGATTTTTGTATTACTTATCAAATTAAACGATATATTTTTAGCATAAAAAAGAATTTACAATGCAAATTGAACAACTTTATTTAACACTGTCCATATTTACGGATGGTGTTATGCTCTTTATTAGTAACGAATTTAAACAAATTTATTATCATAGAGAACAATTTGTAGAAGTTGAAAATTTTAATAATAAAGTGTTGATATTTATTTTGAAACAACTAATTTTTGAAGCAGATTAAGGGATTGGATTCTTATAAATCAAAAATAGATATGGTATAATATGTATTAAATGTAAAGCGAAATTATATTAAAATCTAAACTGCAAGGAGGATTGAGTGTATGAGAAGGAATACTATTTTTGCATAGCAAAGGCTATTGCATAATAAAATAATTGAAAAAGTAGCCTTTGCTCTTCCTAAAAGAAATACTAAAAATTAGGAGTGCAAAAATGAGCTATAAAAAAGCAAAACATATACTTCCAACTGAGTTGGTGGAGTTAATACAGAAATATGTTGATGGTGAATATATTTATATCCCACGAAGAAAAGATAGTAAAAAGAGTTGGGGGTCCAGTACTGCTACCAGAGGAGAATTGGATCTAAGAAATTCTAATATATATAATGATTATTTATCGGGGTTGAATATAGCTTCTTTGTGTGAAAAATATTATTTGTCATCAAAAAGTATTCAAAGAATTGTATTAAAAGAGAAAAGAAAAAGAACAAATTTTTAAAATAAGCCAATGTGGTTTTATGCCGCATTGGCTTATTTTCTTTTATGAAATAAGTTTGAGGTTTTTTCAAGTAATGTAAGTCAGATATAATCTAATCAACTCTTATAAAAGGTAAGGGCAACCAGTTAATTGATTTTTGAGACCCAGACGTAGTTTATCTAGATTAATGAACTAAAGTGGAAGTATGTATTGGGCGGACATTGTTACTTAAGGAATTGTTTTTTTGCAAAATGAATATTAGCAAAGGGATAGGGGGAGAAATATGAACAATTTATTTACAATAGATTGTGGTGATATATTACTGAGAGAATTTAGAATTGAAGATGCTGATGCTATTTATGAGCTAACCTCACAACCTGAAGTTTATAATTTTCTGCCAGATTGGCGTTCAACAAAAGAACAACGATTAAACTGGGTCACGAATTATGAAATACCCGAAAATAAAAAGTTTTTGTTAGCTGTACCTAATATTAGTGGTGCTAATTACTTGAAGTTGGGAATTATATTGAAGGAAACTGGAGAATTTATTGGTTTCTGCAATACAGGTATAAAAGAAGAGCTAAGTGAACCAAACCGAGAAGTTGTTTATGCAATTTCAAAGCAATACAGTTGTCGTGGATACACAACAAATGCAGTAAAAGGATTGATAAAATATTTGTTTGAGAATACAGATGTAGAGCTGCTTAATACAGTTGTTCTACCTCACAATTTAGGCTCAAATAAAGTTATTCAAAAATGCGGATTTCGTTTTAATAGAGAAATTGAAATTGAAGAACAAACTCATTATCATTACACTCTTAACAAAGAGGATTGGAAAGGGGGAAAGTTGGTTAGGCCTTTGGGAAAATGAAACAGTAAATCTTCCATATCATCCATCCATTCGTCATGTAGCATATAAAGTAGATAGGTGTGAAATTGAAAGAGTAAAGGAGTGGTTAGAATCTGTAAATACTGAAGTTCGTACCTCATTTGGTTTCTCTCCAGAGATGCAACCGTTAGTATTTAAAAATAATCCACATCATGCTGCTGTTTATTTTTATGATCCCGATGGCAATTCATTAGAATTAATAACACCACTAGATATGGAACTTCCTGATAACGAAAAAATGATGACGTTAGTAGATTGGAAAAAGAAACACATGAAATAAAAACCCTTATTTAAAGGAGAATTAGATTTTAATTTTTATTTCCACAATCGGGCGCTTTCCTGGAAACAAGGAAAGTGCCTTTTAGATTAATTAGAGTTAAGAAAGGTCAAATGATAAATCGTAAAACTTTTTTAGGATGCAGTGAGTATAAAAATGGTTGTAAGTTTTCGATTAATAAAACAATCGCAACTAAAAAGCTTACTGAGAAAAATATCAATGATTTATTAGAAAAAGGATCTTGTTGGCGGGTACAGCCTTTTTTATATTGAACTAACATGAAAATCAACTTTCGAAAAAGTAAGGTGGTAAGACCGAGGTAATAGAATTTAAGGATTATGTAAGGTTTAAGTTAGTAAGGTGTAATATCAAAATTCTATTATTAATTTTGTGAAAGGAGTTATCATATGAATTTAATGAAAGAAAACTCACCCAATCAAAATAGAATATATGAACTTGATATCATTAGAGGATTTGCTTTAATAGGTATTTTCTTAGTAAATATCTTCAATTTTATACAAAGGGCAGGCATAGGTAGTCAGCTATTATCTGGCGGTAATTGGATTGATATTATTTTTACAGGAAAGTTTTACGCTATCTTTTCTCTCTTATTTGGAGCAGGTGCAGCTATTTTCTTAAGCCGTGCTAAAGAAAAAGGAAAACCTTCTATACTTTTTATTCGCCGAATGGTTGTACTTGCAGTGATAGGATTCCTTCATTCGTTAGTTTGGGGTGGGGATGTGTTACTACCGTATGCTTTAGTTGGTTTAGTACTATTTGCTTTGCACAAAGTCCCTGCAAAAGTATTGTTTAAAGTAACTTTTAGTTTACATATCATAGGCATACTAGTGAATGTATTTGCCTATGATTGGTTATATGGTGGAAAGACGGATATGCCCCCTATATTAGATATCCTACTTTTAATCACGGCTTTAACATCATTTTTAGTTTATTTTATAGAAGGCTACACTTTAATGAATATGGATGTTCTTGAGAAATTAAAAATGCGTCCCAGAATGCACAAGTGGTTGCTCATCACCCTTGGAAGTATTTCTGTAATTTCCGTCATTGCGCAGTTCATGATCACTCATCATAAGCCAGCACACATTTTATTAATCATTTCACAACTGCCATTAATGCTAACATACATTCTTCTATTATTATGGTTGGTTAAGAAAAAAAGAGGAAGTTATATTTTATATCCTTTACAAGCTTACGGAAGAATGGCGATGAGTAATTATTTAGGTCAAACTGTGGTAGGAATATTTATCTTACCAATGTTGATTGGTTATTTTTCTCCATCATTAATTATCTATGGAGTATGCATGATTACTTGGATTACACAAATAATTATTAGTAATATATGGTTAAAGTATTTTTATTATGGACCCGTGGAATGGATTTGGAGATGCTTAACATACTGGCGTCTGGTTCCTCTACTAAAATAAAATATTATTGTTTCATTTTGTTCAGAAAGCGCTACTCAATTGAGTAGTGTATTTTTAATATAAAAGAACGTGATGCAATGCTATCAATCACTAAATACGAAGGTACTGGTATGAAGAGGCTAACCAGTCGTGATAAAAAACATTGATACGTATTTGAATTGACCTTAGGTGCCGTGAACGTGATAACCACCCCAATTCCTTTTATTTAATAACCGTGGAAGGGGTAATTTTAATATTTTTGCTTAACACGCTACAAAGTAATATTTTAGCCCCAACTCATGCATTGTTTTGCGTTATTATGCAGGATAAAGAAAAAATAAAAAGCCCCCAAAAGCTATATGTAACAGGCTTTTGAGGGCTTTGTAGGGTACAGATTACAAAATAAAAATTAGTCCGTGAAACATAAAGATGATAAATAACCTAACATTAATAAAAGACCAATACCCATTACGATGCTCATGCTTTGTACCTCCTTTAAAAAACCGACACATTATTCATAAATATTGTACAATGAATTATAGAAATATGAAACCTTTTAATGGCGAGAACGTATATAATAATAGGAGAATTACCAATTTGTACATAAAGAGTAGGTGACAATAAATGAAAACGTGGGTTAAGAAAAGTATAGTCATCATGGTTGCGTTTTTAACATTTGGCTTAATAACGCCTACACATGAGATTTGGGAAGCATTTGATCAAAATCCCTCGAACCGTGCATCCATCGGCCCTGAGTCAGGGACAAGCACTGCTTTAGCTGCTGAACGTGATGATAGCAGTGACGAACAGATGCAAATTCAAGAGGAAGCGATCGATTATAATGCCTTGCTCGTGGATGCAGCTAGAGAACAATCGTACATAAAATTTGGCACAAAAATTGGTCCTAAAATTAGTAATGAATTCGACAGCATCATCTTTCCAAAAATGGAAGAAGCCATTGCGATGACGGTGGCTAATCTTGATGATCAAACTGCCGCATCTTTAACCATCTCTGAAAGGCCAAGTGGTAATTATGGTGAGAAAATTTTCAATGTCTTCAACAATGAAACGGGCACAGATTTAATCCGTTTCCATGTACGCACAGAAAAAAGACCACAGGAAGGCTACTACTACAACTTCCACTACCACAGTGCCGAGGACGACTTCATGGCACATTACAACCTTGGCGATATCTATTGGGAAAAAAACACACCACCTAAGTGGTTGTCATAAAAGATACGAAACACTCGTTTACATGACGAGTGTTTTTTTGTGCGAAAACATTGATCTATCAATGTTTGTAGTAGTTCATTAAGTTATACCTTCTCATCACAATGCGGAGAAGGTATTGCATCAAACCTTGTTATTATTTAAAGTGGTTAAGATTAGAATGGGGGTAGAATGTTGAACTGGCTTTTGTGCAATTCACCAAATCAGGAGAACCATAGATAATACAGTGAACCAATTGTAAGGAGGTGCTGTAGTGAACCAACACAAAATAATAATTACCCAGTATAATCCCAAATACGCTGAACAAACAGTGGGTATGTGGCGAGATAGTAAGGAACAGGCTATTGGTCAGAAAGAAATTCACAGCTTTGAACGTCACGTATATTTTTTAAATCATATAGTAGCTGAACAGTTTCAAATCGATTTAGCGCTAATTGATGAAAAAGTGGTTGGAATGACTGCCTATAACGAAAGCGAAATAAGTCAACTATATATTCATGTTGATTATCAAGGAATCGGTATAGGTCATGCATTACTAGAAAAAGTAAAAGCACAATCAAGTGGGCGATTAACATTATACACATTTGAAGTAAATAAAAATGCACAACGGTTTTATGAAAAACATGGGTTTAAAATCATCGGTAGAGGACATGAAAACGAAGAAAATTTAGCTGATATTCAATATGAATGGATAGCAACATAAATGATTTTTCAGATAAGTCTTCCATTAGGGAGAAAGAGCTACTTCTTCCCTATCGTTTCAGTAAGCGCTACTCACATCGAGTAGCGTATTTTTATTGCGAAAGAAGGTGATGCGATGCTATCAATCACTAACTACGAAGGCACTTTCATAATGGCTTTGGTATATAAAGGTAAGCTATTGTTCCTGTAAAAGGTTTGAATTTATAGCCTTTACTCATAACTACTTCAACATGTTTGTTGGCATAAATTCAATGAAGATTAAAATTAATACTAGTGGAAAAAGTTTAAATATGTATTAATTACAAAAAAAGTATATAGTATTATATTAGTGTAGTAAATAATAGGAGAGGTGTCATATTATGGGGGAGTTTAAGAACGAAGCAGAAATAGCATTTGTAACCAATTCATCGCAGTTTGATTACCTTAAAGAAGATTTTCAAGAATTAATCAAGGAATTGAAACTCAATTACCAGCAACTTTCAAAAATAGTTGATTTGCCTATAAATGAGATAGAAAATTTAATGAACAATAAAGGTAACTTGACAAACGATAAGCTGGGAATTATTGAGAATAAATTAGCTATGTTAAACCATGGATTTGGAAGCTTCGATGCGAGAGAGAGGGCAACATATCTATTGAATGATCTGTTAAAAGATTACATGTTATCAACTGACATTGTATCGAAAATGATTCATGTAGATGAACAAGAGCTGATTGACTTCAGACAAAAACAATTAATGGATAAAGATATAGAACTAAAGATATGTGTGAATGTCATTATGCTGCATTTTGTATTACATGACTAAATGTATGCCCAGGCACCAATTTGAACTGCTCCCTGTCAAGTAGACCATGGCAATATTAAAAATAGCGGCTTGGGCCTCTGAATTCTACGGAAAATACACCATCAAAGTGGTTGTCATAAAAGACACGAAACACTCGTTTACATGACGAGTGTTTTTTTGTGCGAGAACCTTGGAATATAAAGGTTTAGTCTAGTGAAAGGTGCGTGGACAAGAATGGGCTAACCCTTAAAGAACCAATAGGATCTAAAGAATAAGGAAGGTTATTTAATACGTTAAAGGGATATAGATATGAATAATATTGTCCTTACAATTGAATAAATTTAAATCTAGCCAATGCTCCAAATCAAAAGGTCGCTGCGTATCATAATTATTATGTTCTAACCAATCATTAATAGAAAGATAGGTATTATCTATATCCTCCTCTGTACCTTGATGTTTAAATAATAAATATTCACCGTCTGGAATGGTATGGGTAATCATAGCTTCTGGTATACAAGAAAAATCCTGTACTTCTACGGCAACAATATGTGTATAAGGCGTATCTGGCGTCCATTCATCTTCTCCGTATATCTGTATAAGAAAGATGCTTTCACTAACCTGATTTTTAATCTGTGGAAACATATTTATAACCTTTTCACGGAGATTTTTAACGATGTTCAATTGAATATCTTCATTAAGACTAGCCTTTGTAGAAAATCCGATTAATTTCAATTCCTGTCTATTCACAATTTCAACATCTTTTATCACCATTTTTCACGAACCTTTCTATTAATGTCATACATTCAAATTATATCAATACGGGTAGGTGTTGTCAGTTTTAACAGGAAATGCAAGGACAATAGAGTATTCAATTGTCAGGAGCTTTGGGGAGGGAAAAATTACTTCAACACCTTATATTCAATTTGCATAGTTTAAGAAATCTAGTTTTCCTAGTATAATTGTAGTATGTTCGTTATTGTGTTTTGAGATTGGAGAAATGTATGAAAGATCGTAAACAAATCGTTATCGAATCAACATTACAATTATTTACTGAAAAAGGGTATCAGCATACATCGGTTCAGGATATTTTAGATAAAGCAAATATTTCTAAAGGGACATTTTATAATTATTTTTCATCTAAAAATGAATGTCTGAAAGCCGTATTAGAGCAAAATCGCCAAGAACGAAATGTTTTAAAAGAGGAAATTTTAGTTGGCAAGAAAAAAGAGGATGTAGACGTTTTGATTGAACAATTAATCGCTACATTAAAAATTAAAGAAAAATATAACTTAATGCCTTTATTTCGAGAAATCTCCTTTTTGCATGATGAAGAGTTGCAAGAAATTCTTGCAGAACATCGCTTTCATGAAATCACCTGGTTAAAAAACAGATTCTACGATATTTATGGTGAAGAGGGAAAGCACTATTATTATGAGTGTGCGGTCGTCTTTTTTGGCACATTCCAATATTTATCTTTTTATTGGAATTTGGCTACCAATATGACGATTGATCTAAAAAAAGTGGTCACTCGGTCATTGAAATATGTAGAAAGTTTTCTGCCAGAAATGATTAAAAGTGGAGAAATTTTATTGGAACCAAAGGAAATGAATTTGTTAGAGAAGGATGTAGCCTATAAATCGATCACAAGCAAACAGATTCAAGAGAAATTAGAGAAATTTTATAAAAAAATTTCGACTATCGAACTTCCGCAAAAATCACTCGAACTTTCCAGCCTGCTTTTGGATGAAATGAAAAGAGAAACGCCACGCATGAGTGTTTTAGAGATCATGCTCCAGCCATTTCGTAGTTCTTTCGCTGAAACAATTTATAAATATGAAGCAGAAGAAATCGCTAATCTTTTCTGGCTTTTTATGAAGATGCAAAACAAGGCATAAATGAATGCATTACTAGACCAGCTTTTTATCATAAAGTTGGTCTTTTTCATTTGAATTCGCGAGGCTCAAATTACATATGCTGCATATGCTTACCCCATTTGGCTAGCGATTCTAGTGAGGGCACTAGGTCTTTTCCTTCTTCTGTTAGTGAATATTCGACTCTTGGTGGAATCTCAGGATACTGCGTACGAGTAACGACTCCAAATTCCTCCAGCTCCTTTAACGATTGAGATAGCATCATATTGGTAATGCCATCAACGATACGTTTTAATTCATTGTACCGTAACGTGTCATTTTTCCATAAAGCCCAAATGATAGGGAGTCTCCATTTTCCGCCAATTATACTGAATGCATAATTTAATGGGCAATTTTTTTTATCTGTAATTTCCGCATCTACACGATTCATCGTAAAACCCCCTTTAATCAGTTTTTCCTGACTTAGTCAACAATTACTGCGTACTTGTTGCAACATAACAAATTCATTATATTGATAGGTAGTTCAATAATCAAGAATAGGGGAGATAAACATGACGATAACATACGAGGTAATACCTAATGAAAAAGCTGATATTTGTAGAGATTTATGTAATGAGCTGATGAGCTTTCAGAAATCACAAGCCCACATCAAGCCAGAACTGTTTAACACGATGAATTACGAAACACGGATGGTACCTTCGATAGAAAGTGCGATTGCTAATCATATTGTGGTTGCGAAAGATAATCAGAAGGTTGTTGGCTATGCCTACTCAACGATTTCTCCTAAAGAAACCTATGCCAATGATTTTGCTACTTTTTTCAATATGTCTTCAGTTAGCCAAAACAATGTAGGCTGTTTATCTCAATTTTTCATTAAAGAAGAATACAGACAATATGGGGTTGGATCTACACTTTTTAATAGATCAATTCAATGGCTGGAACAATTTGATGATGTAGAAGACTATTTTATTTTTGTATCCAACGGCAATGAAAATGCCCTAAAGTTCTATCAACGTAAAGGTTTTTCCATTAGTCATGATATATTGGAGGGCTTTATAACTGTTTTACGAAACGACGGGTAAGTAACCATTTAATGACTAATTCAGGAAGTGTTATAATAATTTTACACGTAGACATGTTGTATCGATAGACACAGCAAGAGAGAGGTCGTGAAGAAAGTAAGAGTATTATGGTTGACCACACTGAAAATATTTTTAGAATTAATAAGAATTATTGTGCTTTTTTTCGTTATTGGATGCGTAATGTGGGGAGGCGTAAGGCTTATTTATACCTCTTTAGGAATAAATATTGATGGTTCTTACGCAGGATGGCTGGGAGGAATCGCGATATATAGTTTATTGTTTGTCCTCTACCGTAATAAACTGCAATTTTCGGGATTTTATGATGGTCCACATCGACAAAAATTATCCTCTAAAAGCACCACCACTTTGGTTACTGTCTCAGCTTTTCTTTTAATTCTCCCGTTTCTCTTGAAGAGCTTTTCATTATAACGGACCGCTATATTAAGCACACAAAAAGATCAGCTACTCAAATGAGTTTGAGACCTGATCTTTTTTATTTAAAGATGAGAGATTAGCCTTATCAAAATATGAAAACTTTTTATCATTGTTTCATCATATGGGTACCTTTTGGCTTGCTGTTTTCAATTGCAGCATTTGGATTAGAAGTAGTCGCAGGAAATAAAATCCCACTAACATTATCTTTGCCCTTATCAGTGGCGTAATAGGAGCGTTTACTTTTGAAAAAATATATGATTTTCTTTTTATAGAAGCATATATTTTAAGTGTTATTAGTGCGATTATCATTTTGGATATTGCAGGTTTACTTTATGCTTTTGTAGAAATTTCATTTAAGAGAAATATAAAATTTGTTTAAGCTATTTACTTGGAGTGAATTCTTATTTTTTAACAAAGAGGAGAGTCAATATGGAAGTAGTATATTTGGCAGGTGGATGTTTATGGGGTGTACAAGCTTTTATAAAAACGCTGCCCGGCGTTACTTTTACAGAAGCAGGAAGAGCTAATGGTACAAGTCATACGCTTGAGGGCGATTATGATGGGTATGCCGAATGTGTAAAAACAGGATTTGATCCGACAGTGGTAACAATCAGGGAATTAATGGGATATTTATTTGAAATCATTGATCCTTACAGTTTGAATAAACAAGGTCAGGATGTGGGCGAGAAATACAGAACAGGCGTGTATAGTGAAAATCCTGAACATTTAGAGGAGGCGAAGGCATTCCTCAGTGAAAGACATGACTATGACCTGATAGTGGTTGAAGTATTACCTCTTACAAACTATGTAAGAAGCGCAGAAGAACATCAAGATAGACTAGCTAGATGTCCAAATGATTACTGTCATATTCCAAAAGAAATATTAAATAGGTATAAGTAAAAAAGATGATTAATGGATAGTTAATTGGTTTAATTATTTTCAACAATCGGGCGAGTTCGTTCAATAGAGATTAAACAGCTTTAAAGAGCCTTACTACAATAAAATGTAGTAGGGCTCTATTAATTTATATCAAAACTTCTCAAACCATTAGAGAAAAAGTAAGTTATACAGTAACTGAAATTAACACAAATTCAAGCCCTTCTCCACACCAATTAATTTTCGTTTATATACTATAAATACTATGGTCACACCTTTCTGAATGGGTGTTTCATGCAAGAAATTAAATCTATATTTGATAGTTAAATAAATAAAATCAAATTTATAACGCAATCCATTAATGAGGGGGCGCGTTTTTTATTGTGACTATTTTAATGAATGTCAATTTGAAGAGAATATATAAATAACAATAATAATATAATTAAAAACAATTAAAATATATTGTTAAACGATAAGTATTGTGTTAAATTGGTATTGTTATTAAATAAGTGAGGTGCTTCCTATGAATGGTAAACGAGTTTCAACAGCTTTCTTAAGGGTAGTTATTTTTCTGGCTGGGATTGCAATTCTTGCATTATGTCTATTTTTAGTACCTCCTATGGCTAATTTCGCATCAAGATTGTATCCAACTTTTTCCTTAATGAAATATCTTATTTTCATCGTGATGTATGGAGCGGCTGTGGCTTTTTACTTTGCGCTCTATCAAGCTTTTAATCTTCTACGGTACATTGACAAGAACACAGCGTTCTCGGAATTATCTGAAAGGGCGTTAAAGAACATCAAGTACTGTGCGATTATTATCAGTGGTTTGTATGTATTAGGTATGCCGATGTTCCATTTTATCGCAAAAAATGTTGACCCTCCTATTGGCATAATGGGACTCATCATCATTTTTACTTCGTCGATTATCGCCGCTTTTGCTGCTGTCCTCCAACAGCTTCTACAAGAAGTGATGAATAAAAAGTCAGAAAATGATTTAACAGTCTGAGATGGAGGATATGGTGGTTATTAGAAATGTTGATACTCGTTGGTAAGAGGAATGGGTGAAGAATGTTTCAACAATTAAGTCCTCAAAATATATTTTCCAACATCAATTTCCTTGTTGAATGAAAGAAAAAGTCGATTACATTGGAGAATCGGCTTTTTTATATCTCGGAAAATTATAATAGTTTAAGAGCGTGTCACAACCTCATCGTTATGGAACAGTTCAGCAATCGGGTGCAAAGGTAGAACAATACGATTAGAACTGGTTAAACTTTGTAATAAAAATTGTATTAATGTTTTTTCAAAACGGATTCTTTTCATTTACCGTAAAACAGGAGGTCACTGGTTGTTTATTGATAAATGATGACATAGATCTTCCGGAAACCTCACACATTAACCTCAAAAAGTTTGGAGGTTCCAAAATGAAAAATGCCTGTAAAGTGTATGTGCTTTTATTTATCGTAGTTTTCTCATTTTCGGCATCTGTATATGCAGAAGAAAATAAGGAAGGAACGCTGGTATACCATGTGAAATATGATTATGATGCCATAAGTAAATTTTTGGGCATGACAATGGCGGAATATGATCAAGAATGGGCGAAAGGTCTGTCGATTGCAGAAATGGCGAAGAAAAAGGGGATTGCCAGAAGAGATGTAGAAGGCTATTTTTATCAATTTCATTATGAAGAAATGCAAAAGTGGCGAAAAAAGGGTGTCATGACAGAAAAGCACTATTTTCATCTTGTCTACAGATTAGCGGATGACGTAGAGGAATTTATTGATCGTAATCCGAACTTACACAAAGATTAGATTTTGGGACAGCTTGTATCCTTTGTATAAAAACATTGTTTATCTCTCAAAATAAGAAAAATTCGATGATCGTGGGGTACTCAAATGGAAAATTTGATGGTGGAAATGAGGTCTAAATTTGCCGATCACGATGATTTTTTCATTGAAGAAGAGCTTATACATCAAACGGTTATCTATCTTATGGGATTTAAAACACTGATTGATTATCCAAAGTCTAACCAATACATTCGGCAAATGGCTAGTTCTGCTGCGTCCGTAGAAGAGCTTTTGACAAATCTTAGCGATCGATTGGATGTGGGGAGTGAACAGATGGTCAACGCTGTGTTAGAGGGGAAGCTGATCATCGTCATACAAAAGGATCAACGAAACGCGATAGTCGATCCAGTTGCCCTTAATTTAACACGAAGTATTGATGAACCGAAAAATGAAAGTCCTATACAAGCATCGATTGATGCATTTGTTGAGGATTTGAATACAAATGTGGGGCTTATTAGAAAAAGACTGAAAACAGACAGGCTATTGCATTGCTCCTTTCAAGTGGGTGAGCTAGAAAAACGCAATTTGTCCATGCTATATATTAATGGAAGAGCACCGAATGATCTGGTCGAAAAAGTTAATGAGCAATTAAAGCAAATTGGCACGGATATTGAATCCATTGATGACCTTAATAGGCATTTTGGTTTACGCAAATGGAGCCCTGTAAGTCATTTCTTTCCGACAGAAGTGCCGATTCAGGCCATTCATTCCTTAAAGAAGAATAGAATTGTCCTTTTATTAGATAATTATCCCTTTGCCCTTGTTTTTCCACATCTATTGCTAGATATGTTTAGTATTGTGAATGATCGGAATTTCCCCTATATATTATCCGTTATGCTTCGAGTTCTTCGCGTGGTAGGCGCGGTACTGACGCTTATCCTTCCAGCCTTGTATGTCGCATTAGTATCTGTTAATCCTGAGATATTTAAATTCGATCTTGCTTTATTTGTGGCGAAAAGCAGAGAAGGGATTCCTGTACCCGCTTTGCTTGAAACGATCATCATGGTTGTATTAATTGATTTAATACTGGAGGCTATTGTTAGACTTCCTAAAAGTATTGGGCCGACTATTTCCATGGTAGGGGGCGTCATATTAGGTCAAGCCATGGTGGAAGCGAAATTAGTCAGTACGCTCTTAGGGATTGTCATTACCGCTATTGTGATTTCCAGCTCAGTTGTTGCGGGTATCCAAAACTCTCTTTATATACGCTTACTAAAATACCCGATTTTAATTTTAGCATCGATTTTCGGCATTCTTGGTATATTTACTGGTTTAGCGCTTACGGGCATTTATTTAGCAAGTTTAACCTCATTCCATATTCCCTATACGACATTCCATATGAAAAGAGAAGGGGACACGAAGTGACGCATCGGTTTCAAATCGCGATTGTTTTCTTTATTATTCATTTAAGCTTTGGCTTTTTACTTTATCCTGAGCTGATCTATAAGTTGACAGATACGGGCCATTGGTTGGTTGTTTTGTGTCAGGGTGTTTTACAGCTACTATTAATTTTGCTCTATATGAAAGGGTTAAATTATTTTCCCAATGAGGATATTGTGGATATTTATTTAAAAATGGGGAGGCTGATTGCTTTCGTCATCCTTCTTCCATTTGTCCTGAATTTAACGGTACTTGTTGCACTTAATATCCGTACCTATACAGAGGTGATTAATTCCTTATTTTTGCTACGGACACCTCACTGGCCGATAGCGTTACTGCTTTATTTTATTTCGGCTTATACAGCTACAAAAGGTTTAGGGACAATATTGCGGTCTTCTGTGTTTATTTTTTTCATGATTATTCCCTTTATATTGTTCATCAGTTTTTCTTCCATTGTGAATTTTGATTTTCATAATGGATTCCCTATAAGGGATGCATCGATTGATTTCTTATTAGATATGGAGTTCTATTATCTCATGGGATTTTCGGCATTTTTATTTTTAGGATTTATGGTCTCTAACAAACCATTGGTATTTCGAGATATTTTGATAGCCTGGTTTTCTGTCATCATCCTTTATTTAGCCTTTGTTTATATTCCACTTTTTATTTTTGGACAAGAAACTGTCGTTACCCTGTCCTTACCGTTTGTCATAGCGATGGATTCAGTGGATATTCGGTGGCTTGCATTTAATCGGCAAACGATGTTCTTTGGTATTTCTTCGATTGGCTTTATGCTGATCTTTAATGCGGTCATGCTATGGATGATTAGTCAAATTATGCAGAAATTATTCAGCAAGCTGCGCGTAAAATCAGCCTTATGGATTATAATCTTTTCAATTATCGGCTATATTGCAGGTTTATTTATTCCAAATCAAGTTTGGACAAATACGCTGATTTTATGGAATAGAGGGGCGCAGGTTTATTTTATGCTAATTCTCCCGATAACGATTTACATCTATGGCGTTGTGATCAAGAGAAAGGGGACGAGCGATGAAAGAAAATCATCCTTATAAAACATTGATTATATGTATGTTTTTTCTTTTACCCTCTCTTGGTGGGTGCTGGGATGTTAAAGATATAGATAAACGATTATTGCCCTTGGTTATCGGCATTGCGAAGGAAAATGGAGACTATCAAGTGACACTACAAATTCCAATTACACAAAAAGAAAATGAAGTATCGAGGATTGTTACTGGGAAAGCAGAAACGGTATTAAAGGTGTTGGGGCAAGTTCGAACAAACTCTGAAGAAGCGGTGGATTACTCGCATATTGAATTAATTATTATTCAAAGCAACCTAGCTGCTAATCAACAGGAAATGAGGGAGCTGATTGAATTTTTAATGCACTCAGAGGAAATCCCTTCAAGAGCACTTGTAGCCATTACGGATGATAAAATCGATAAAGTTCTTTCCAACATTAATGATAAATTAGGGGTGAATGCGACTTCCATTTATAATTACTTTAACAAAGGGGCAGGGTGGGCACCTGAGATAACAAGCGTTCATATTTGGGAAGTATACCGAAGTCTGTACTCCTACACAAAAGATATGCTAATTCCAGTTGTACGTGCTGGAAACGATACCGTGTTAGTCTATGAGGGCTCTAGCGTTTTGAAAAATGGTGAATTAATGGCAAAGATTAATCCGGATGAAAGTCAGCTAACTAAGCTATTTCAAAACTTCAATGCAAAGGGGAAAGTAGAAAGCTTTGATTTGGCGAGTATGATGGTGATCAATAGTGCCATTAAAAATAAAGCCTCGTTGAAGAATGGCATACCCACTGTGACAAGTCATTTAACATTAAAAATAGCGATTTTAGAGCGCACAAAAGATGTGTCCAATGAGCAAATCACGAAGGAGCTAACGAAGCTTATAGAAAAACGGTTTTATGATATGTTTGAACAGGCGCAGTCCAATCAAACGGATCTTTTCGGATTTGGTCAACTTTTCCGACAACAGCTTTCCTATCAAGAACTAAAGAGTTGGAGAGAGGACTTTTATCCTCGATTGAAGGTGGATTTTCAGGTACATGTAGGTGTGGATTAGACGAAGGTCACAGAGAAAAAAAGGCAGAAACGTTGCTTGCACAACATCTCTGCCTTTGTTCATTTATTTTTGTGTGATACGCTCGAAAAATTCCACTGTTCTGTTCATATCTGTAACATGTTCATTACATGTTTGACTATCAGCACAAATGTAATTACTGTGGTTGGTAAATGTGCCAACCACCTGCCCTTTAATGGACGTAGTAAATAAGCCAACATCTGCATGGCGATTACAGATAGCGCAAATGCCGCGAACCGTGTTATTGGCGAATAGCCCTTTGATTCCTTTTAGCTGCCCATTTTGCTCAAGGACAACATATTTTCGATGTGTACCAGCATCATCCCAAGCAAGATAACAAATTTGCTGAAAATCGAGTGCTTCTAGATTTGGTAGCTTGAGCTTCTTTTCCTTTTTAAATAAGGTTTTAAGCGTACTAGTTGTCACGGGCTTGAACGGGATGACATAGGGTTTTAATTGCTCTAAAAATGCCTCACCCTGTGCACGATCTGTGATAGCAAAAAGCTGTTCAATCAGCTTTGTTTCCTCAGCTGATAATGCTAATTTTGTCGTTACCTCCGTATCAACAAGGCCACGTACTGCTAGGATAACGTCTTTATCCTTTGTTGTCGTCAGTGCATGTAAAATTTTATTTAATTGCTGTTCGAGTAAATGATAGTTGGCAACCGTTAAAAACGGCTGAATTGTTTGTTGTTCCATTTGAAATCTCTCCTGTTTCTTAGGCTATTTTTTTCCTTTTTGGCCTAAAGAGATCATTCAATTTCTGTTAGTTGTATAACTTAATCTTGACCTCTTTGACCTAAAGAAGTCGTTCTAGAGCATGCATTACAAGTGAATGCGATCATTTCGATCCCTCCTTTAAAGGAAACGTTGATTTATATGGGTTTTATAATAGGTTGAATTAAACAGGCGACCAATTTACATTAATTTGTTAAACATCTTCAAGTCAGTCAAGTGACCATAAGTATCTATAGATATAGTAACATGTGATGGCCCTAATTGCTCTTGAATTGTTGTGAAATTTAATCCATTTACAATGGCATAAGATGTGAAGGTCATGCAAATTTATCTCTTTCAAATCGTTTAATTTAACAAATCTTGACCATTCTCTGGACATTGAAAACAGGGTAGCCGAAATTGTTTGTATATAATAAGTTCCATCTTCAGTATATGCAGGACACTATTCATTTTTCTTTTGTTTTGCTGATTTTTGTAGGGTGTATCGCGTATGCTTTTATTTCACACATAAATAAATCGGGTACGACGATAGTACGCGTTTTTTATGAGAACATTTTAGTTTCGTCATCAAAGTGCAATTGTTTATTATTATAAAATTTATTATGCTCATAATCTATGGAATTGTGCGTTAGTCCTGCGATTGAAGAGCATCTTAAGAAAAAAATTAGGATTGTTTGCTTAATTTTAATGAACTAATTATTTTTCTACCATAAGAAAGAATAAAGTAAATAAGTGTAACATCTAGAAAGAAATAAAGTATATGAAAGTGAATTTGAGTAATACCAATTTTGGTAAATAAAGAAAATGCGGAGGATAACTCATTTTCACCGATGTAACTTAGAAATTGAAAAGGGGCTCCAAATTTGTTAGAACCATAGGATACAAAGAAAATGGACAATAAAGTCACTATAATGCTAATCCATAATAATCCCTTTTTGTTTGTCACTTGCATTAAATCATCTCCTTCTTGTAGGTTAACTACCCAATATAATTATTATATCGTAATAAATGAAATATAGTAATAATTTGGGAATTTATAATAGGATATTATCTAGAATGATAATAGATATAAGTAAAAAATAAAATATTTCACATTACAAAAAGCCACTATGTATTTATTTTCTGAATTGTTCGATAGGTAAAAAATTGGTATAATGGACTGAATTGGTTAATAAAGGGGGATTTATTATGAAACAGATGACTGCACGTAAAATAATGAATGCTTGGAGAATTTATACATTGTAGGAGGCACTATGCTATTAAATAAACAAGGTTTTGATTTATGGGCCGATGGATATGATCAAACGGTTCAACACAGTGAGGAAAGTAATCAATATCCATTTGCAGGCTATAAAGCGATTTTAAATAAAATTTTCAATGAAGTGATGGCTGTTCCCACTTCTACGGTTTTAGATATTGGCTTTGGGACAGGGGTATTAACGGCAAAGCTTTATGAACATGGGCACGCGATTTATGGCTTTGATTTTTCATCGAACATGATTGCCATTGCGAAGGAAAAAATGCCAGAGGCTCACTTAATGGAGTGGGATTTAACGAATGGCTTGCCACAGGAGCTATTACAGCAGCCCTATGATGCGATTATTAGTACGTATGCGCTCCATCATTTTATAGATGAGCAAAAGGCCGTGTATATCACGCAATTATTACAGCACCTAAAGCCGAATGGACAGCTATTAATTGGCGATGTTGCTTTTTCTACAAGAGGGCAGCTGGAGCAATGCCGTCAAAATAGCAAGGGATACTGGGATGAGGATGAATTTTACTTTGTCCATGAGGAACTAAAGGTCGCCTTACAGGAAATTTGTGAGTTAACATTTTACCCACTATCGCATTGTGGTGGAGTCTTTGTGATTAGTCGGAAGAATATAAATGCTGATTAGTGACCCCTTATATGGGGAGTTCGAGATAGATGGTTTGTTAGAGGAATTGATTGTAAGTAAGCCAGTTCAACGCTTAAAGGAAATTCATCAGGCTGGGGCAGGCTTTCTAGTAAATAGCAGGTGGACTATTACAAGATTTGAGCATTCGATAGGCGTCATGCTGCTTATTCGACAGTTTGGCGGGTCATTGGAGGAGCAGGTAGCAGGCTTATTGCATGATGTGTCCCATACCGCTTTTTCCCATGTTGTGGATGTGGTTCTGGAGAATGAGGCGGAAGATTATCATGAAGAGCTATTCATGGATGTTATCAAACAGTCTTCTATACCTGCGATTCTTGAAAAATATGGCTACGAGGTAGAGAACAAACTAGATACATCCAGATGGTCGTTACTTGAACAACCTGCTCCAGCATTGTGTGCGGATCGCATAGATTATACATTAAGAGATATGTATTTTTATGGCCACGCTGCCATAGAAGATATTCAAAAATTTTTACAAGACTTATTTGTTTTTCAGGGGAAACTGTGTGTTCAAACGATTGAGCGCGCAGAATGGTTTGTGGAAATTTATTATCAGGAAGTGTTGGATTTTTTTCTGCACCCTTTAAATATTTATGCGACTAGTACGTTAGCGGACGTGTTAAAGCTAGCACTCGAAAAACAAATTCTAACACTGGATGATTTCCAAAAGACTGATCTTGAACTGCTGGGGCACATGAGGGCTTCACATGATCAGGACATTCTAGCTCTTTTACAACAATTACATGAACATGTAGAGGTAAGAGAGGAGCAAGAGAACCATGACATTCATTTTCGGAATAAAGTGCGACTCATCGATCCAGCTGTCTATCATCAACAGCGATTATGGAAGGCGAGCGATCTATCTGACAAAGTCAAAACAATGAATGCCTATGCGTTGGAACGGTTTGAGCAGGGTGTTTACGTGAAAATGATTAAAAGATAGGTAATCAATGAGGAGCTGTCAAAAGGCAGCTCCTTTTCTTTAGGCAAACATCGACAAAATATATTTACCAGAAAGCATAAATACAGCATAGACTGCAAGCGCACTCATAACGGAAATGCCTGGTTTAAACCAGCTTGTTAGGAGGAACGCGAGCACAGTAAATAACAGCATGCCAACCGCTCCAAATACCGTGTTTTGTAGGACGGTATGAAAGGTATCTTCTTTCATATTTTTCATTTGCATGCCCATATTAATGAGCGTCAAAATCGGTAAGGCTGTAATGATACCTGACAAAAATAAATATTTCGATTGGCTGAGTAGCAGCGCTAGCACCATGATCGTGCCACCTACTAAAAAATAGAGAAAGTATAACATAGGATGCCCTCAATTAAATTCAGAATAGAGTCATAATACTGTAGAAAGGAAGTGCCCACAAGTACCTCTTGATAATATGTAGCAAGATGCGCAGAAAGATAGATGATTATGAAAAATAGATAGAAGATTTGTGAAGGGGTGAGTAGTGATGTCCATACTATCCTTTATGCTTTTATATGTAGTAGGCATACCATTCTCCACGCTGTTGCATGAAATCGGCCATGCGTTAGGCGTTATAGTATGTTCAAAGGAACGAGCCCAGGTTTATTTAGGTGCAAAAAATCTTCCTGAAAACGGTCGTATAGGTCGCATGCATTTCCATATTCGATGGGGATTTTTTGGCTATTGTACGCTACAAAAGGGGAGTAGCTTAAGACGCAAGCAGATGCTCGGATTTATGGCGGGTGGTCCTATTATGACTTTATTGCTGTTGCTTATTGCCAGCTATCTAGCCCGTTATTTTGCTGCTTATGCAGGGATACACTATTTTTTCAATGGCCTTTTTTATTTGAATACCTTTCAATTTCTTGCGACGGCAATCCCGCTAATTTATCCTAACTGGTATAAGCCTTATGCAGGATTACCCTCTGATGGCTATCAAATACTCAGGTTACTGAAGAGAAATATCTGAAAATATAAACTTTAACGAGGGAACTTTTAATGTATCGTAAAATACGATATAATCGCATAGAACGATATATTAAAGGAGTTAATACGATGATTAAAGAGATAAATGACTATTTTACAACGATATTCTATCATCTACATACAACACATGAAGATGTTATTTCCCATCAGAGCGTGCGTATTTTGCAAATGATTCAAAAGGAAGCGGAAGTGACGGTGCGTGATATTGCGGGGTTACTAAACATTTCTCCTAACACGGCGTCTGAGCATGTGAAAAAGCTAGAGCGTCATGGCTGGGTGATGAAGGAACGTGCAAGTGATGACCAGCGTAAGGTCATGTTGCATTTGACAGCAGAGGGGCTACAAGTGCTGAAGAAAAACTCTGAGCTAGATGATGATAAGCTACAGCATGCACTTAATCAGCTAACTGAACAGGAACAGCAAGCCATTCTACAGGCATTTCGACGTCTAAGTGAGGTGGCAAAATAATGTATACATTCTTTAAAATTTTGAGTTCAGCTGCCATCATTGGCGTTGTGACGGAGGTAGCACGAAGATTTCCTACCTATGGGGGCATTATTGCAGCGTTGCCATTGGTGAGTATTTTAAGTATTATTTGGCTGACGGTGCAAAGTGAGTCGAGTGAGCATATTCAGCGCTTTACAGTGGGCGTTATCGTTGGTTTGCCAGCAACAATGTGTATGCTATTTGTGATTTACATGGCGATGAAATCCTCCATGCATATTGTGCTAGCTATTGGTCTTGGTGTGCTGTCTTGGGCTGTATTTTTAGGCATACAAAAAGCGATTGCAGGGGTTTTTCATATTTCTATTTAACAAGGAGTTTATAAAATGACGATTATTGCCATACATCAAGTACCAAACCAACATGTTCGCCAGTTTTTTCAGGAACATTGGGGTTCAACGGAGATGGTCATTTCCAGTGGTATTTATGACTGTAGTGAATTAGCGGGCTTTGCTTTTATGAATGAGCAACAGACGATGATCGGTTTAATCACCTATATCGTGCGGGAAGAGGACTGTGAAATCATTTCGTTAGATAGTACGGTTGAGGGGAAAGGCATCGGTTCAGCTCTTGTGAAAGCGATAGAACAAGCAGCAATGGAGCAGGGCTGTAAAAGCATTTCACTCATTACAACAAACGATAATTTGCATGCATTGAAATTCTATCAAAAACGTGGCTATTGTTTAATCGAAATACTGCGTAATGCAGTCGAAAAAGCAAGGGCCTATAAGCCTTCTATCCCACTTATTGGTGATGACGGTATTCCAATACGAGATGAAATACGTTTACAAAAACAACTTGACTGTCAATAAGTCAGGTTGTTTTTTGTTATACTGTTGGGAGGAAAGAGAGGGTAAGTATGAAAAAAATACTATTTATTTTAGTACTGAGTGTGCTTGTGGTCGGAGCAATCTTTATGATTTATCTCAAAAGCAATCCACCACTGGTCATGCAAAGCTTCACCACTAAACAAGGCAATGAAGCAGTTAAACTCATTGCACTTGAAAATACAGGGCTGCGTGAAATTAAGCTGAAGCAAATACTGGTGAATGATCAGCTTCCTGATAGCGCAAAGCTTGTAATTAGTAAGTCAGAACCTTTTGAGGCAGAAACAAAGCTAGAGGGAAATAGTGATATTTCTTTTCATAAATTTTCACAGCGAACCATTTTGCCTCAAAAATACATAGACCAACAGGCCATTGGCAAGCAGCCACAGCACTACGCTGTTCAAGTTCAAGCTGCTGCTATCAAGAAAGTAACGATTCACTATGAGTATTTAAAAATACCTTTTACGCTAATTGCTGAGCTTCAAGCCAACAAATAAATCAAATTTTGTCTTATCCTTTATGGCTGTGTCAATTCCTAAGATTGTTTGGTGAAAAACTCCTATCCCTCCTAAGTCATGGTAATATTGTAGTAACAGCAATTGTGATACTAGGAGGGACCTAATGGCATTTATCATCTTGGGTATAGTACTATTTATCTGTGTTATCACTGTGGCTTTAGTGTTTATCAAAAAACTTTCGAAAAACGATATTATGCTTGAAGTGACAGCCACCTGTGAAGGGAAAAATGAAGACAATCAAGCGATTATGAAAATATATTTTACGTATTCCATTGGACGGCTTGCCAAAAGGAAACGAGAGATGATAGGCAGTATTGAATGGTCTGAAGGATGGATGCCTGTCAGCTATAATCTAAAAGAACATGGCGTGTATCACGATGAAAGAATTCTGTATGCGACGAATGAGCAAACGTATTCCACCTTTGAAATCAATGCGGCGAATGCCATTGATGAGCAAGGGCGAGGAGAGGGCTATGTGGTCCTTGTATTGGAAGAGCCAAATGCCTCTCATATGTCTAGAGCCGGTGTTATTCTCGCTGTTACAGCCAATATGGTTACATATCAATTATCAGACTCAACTAGCTGGCACAATGATGTGGTGACGAATTAGCTATCCAATGTATTGGGTAGCTTTTTTGGTATTTACAAGTAAAAATAGGCTGTTTATGGAACCAATTGGGGAAAATAACGTATAGAAAGAAGAAGGACTTGCAGGATGGAGGAGGATATAGATGTCCGAACAACAAAGCAAATACAATAATTCAAGGCTTATCCTAATAGATGAGCAAATATGTGCACTTTTAAAGCAACGAAAAGCGCAATCTAGTCATACTTCAGGCTTTCCATCGGATGACACCATTTCGGAATGGGCACAGCGATATGGTTTCGATGATACTTATTTAGCGATGTTTTTCCAGTTGATGAAATCAGAAAAATACTATACACCTAAGGTAGAACCAACAGGCTTCCGTCACTATATCCCTGTGTTGAAAACGGTAGAAAAGAAAGAGCGTTTGTATACGGTTTCCTATATTCGTCAATATGACAATGCAAGTGTGGTGCAATTATTAATCGATTGGGATGAGCAGCAAGAACCACAGCTAACGATTCAGCAAAAATTAGAACGAAATCATTTGGGTCTATTCATCGATGCGTCCTATGAATGCCGTAGTAAAGGTACAAGTGGCACAAATGGACATGAAAGCAGTACGTATGTTGTGACACCACCCTTGCCAGATGATATAAGGGGACTTCATTTTGTTTTTACAGAATACGAAGATGTCTTTGAAGAAAAGCCTACAGGATGGGCTGTCACCATACAAGGTTAGGGGGAATGTTCAATGAAAAAATGGATTTTTCCGATGGTACTCGTCATCCTATTAACGGCCTGTCAAAGTGCTGAGCAGGAGATTCACTATATCGCAAAAAGTGAACATTGGAAAGCCATCTATCATAGTAATGGGGATGAGGGATTGCGCTTATTTTATCTCGGTGATCACAATGATTTGGGACCTTTACAAATCACGATCGAAGGGGCAAAGGAATCCCAAACGTTGGATGATGCGCAGTTAACTAAAGAAGGGTATTATTCATTCACAAGAAAAGAAAGCGAGAAAATTTTTAAACGAGATGCGAAGCCAAAGATTCAGATGAAATGGCAATCTGAGAGTGAGGCTTTAGATGTGAAAAATAACTAGGAGATAATAATAATATGCGAATTGAGCAGCGTGGTGATGTAGTGATCATTGATGGACTAGAGATCAGCGGAGCGATTCAAAAAAAGCAACAATGTCCGGCTTGTCAAAGTTCCATAATCTATGATGACTCATTCGATAGTTATTTTTGTGCGATGTGTAATGAATGGCAGGAGGAGGCATGTGATGACCCGAATTGTCACTACTGTGTACAACGTCCAGAACGCCCATTGCCAGTCCATCGCTAAATTTTTTTAGTGTTTGACAAAGAATCCACTATTCGTTATAGTAATTAACAATTTCATACAAAAATGAAATGGGCAATGAAAAGGACAAGAGATTCGATGAAGCATTTTTAGAGAGGGAGGCCTTGGCTGCAAGCTTCCTAATGTCGTAATCCTATCTTACTACCTTGGAGCCGTGCTTGGAAACTTGCACCGTTTTTGCGACGTTACAGCAAAATCAATGAGCCACTAGCACGTAAACTAGTGGGAATTTGGGTGGAACCACGGGTAATCAACACATACTCGTCCCTTCTTAGGGGCGGATATGTGTTTTTTTTATCTACACAATTATGCCGAGGTGTAATTGATTTTATTACTAAAAAAGGAGTAGAGAACATGTCAAATCAACGTATTCACATTCAATTTCCAGATGGTCAACAGCAAGCATTTACAAAAGGTGTGACACTAACCGATATTGCACAAGCGATTCGTCCAGAACTTCGCAAAAAGGCAGTCGCAGGGAGTGTTAACGGAACCATCATTGATTTGACGCGCCCGATTATGGAAGATGCTCAAATTACATTGTACGATGCAAGCTCAAAGGAAGGGATCGAGGTCATTCGCCATTCTACGGCCCATTTATTGGCTCAGGCAATTAAACGACTTTATCCTCATGCACAATTTGGGGTAGGACCAGTCATTGAAAATGGCTTTTATTATGATATCGATATTGCAGATACACTGACACCGAGTGATTTGCAGCAAATAGAAAAGAAAATGAAACAAATTGCGCAGGAAAATATACCGGTTCATAGACGCGAGGTTTCACGTGAAGAAGCGAAGCAATTATTCGCCCATGATGCGTTAAAGCTCGAACTGTTGGAGGCAATTCCTGCAAATGAGCTAGTTACGATTTATGAACAGGGAGAGTTTTACGATTTATGTCGTGGTCCACATGTCCCGTCTACAGGCAAATTACAGCATTTTAAATTAATGCATGTATCGGGCGCTTACTGGCGAGGCGATAGCAATAACCAAATGCTTCAGCGTATTTATGGCGTTGCCTTTGCCACAAAAGAAGAACTGCATGATCATTTTGTCTTTTTGGAGGAAGCGGAAAAGCGGAATCATCGCAAACTAGGTAAAGAGCTATCGTTATTTATGTTTTCGGAGGAAGCACCTGGCATGCCATTCTATTTAGCCAACGGTCAAATTATACGCAATGAACTGGAATCATATTTGCGCCATTTACAAGCGAAATATGACTATAGGGAAGTACGAACACCGTTGATGATGAACCAACGACTATGGGAGCAGTCGGGTCACTGGGATCATTATAAGGACAATATGTATTTCACACAGGTAGATGACCAAAGCTTTGCCTTAAAGCCCATGAACTGCCCTGGACATATGCTGATTTTTAAAAATGCCCTCCACTCTTATCGGGATTTACCGATTCGTATGGCAGAATTCGGGCAAGTGCACCGACATGAATTTAGTGGCGCCTTGAATGGTCTATTACGTGTACGGACATTCTGTCAGGATGATGCCCATATTTTTGCAACACCACAACAAATTGAGGATGAAATTGCGCTTGCATTAAATATTATTGATGAAGTGTACAATGTCTTTGGATTTGCGTATACGATTGAATTATCGACACGACCAGATGATTATATGGGTGATTTGGCGTTGTGGAATCAAGCGGAGGCGGCACTGGAAAATGTCCTCAAGAATTTAGGCATTGCCTATACAATTAATGCAGGGGATGGGGCTTTCTATGGACCGAAAATTGACATCCATATTAAAGATGCGATTCAGCGCAGTCATCAATGTGCAACGGTTCAGCTTGATTTCCAGCTACCAGAGAAATTTGATTTAACGTATATTAATGAACACAACGAAAAGGTGAGACCGGTTGTCATCCATCGTGCAGTGTTTGGCTCGATTGATCGCTTCTTAGGTATTTTAATCGAGCATTTTGGCGGAGCATTCCCAACTTGGCTTGCACCACAGCAAGTGCAAGTCATTGGTGTAGCAGAGGCACATCAAGGCTATGCCAAGCAGGTAGTAGCAGCCTTACAACAGGCAGGAATCCGTGTGCAATTAGATGAGCGCCAAGAAAAGCTCGGTAAAAAGATACGTGAAGCCCAATTGCAAAAAATACCGTATATTTTAGTCATTGGGGATCGGGAAGTAGCGAACCAAAGTGTAGCTGTTCGCAGACATGGTCAGCAAGATTCCACTGATAAGTCACTACAGCAATTAATAGAAGAAGTTACAGCAGCCATTCAACAAAAAAGTTTAGCTTAAGCCAGCAAAGAAAGCTTGCTTTGAATGTTCGTCATTCATTGCAAGCTTTTTAAATGTTAAGAAATTTTTACCTCTATTTTTTTGAAATGACTACTAGAATCTACGTGATGTGCATACAATGAATTAAAGGTGCTTGGAACTTTCTTGAAAAAGCGAATGTCCCACGATTACTTCTTGTGTTTCAGCGTCGATGACAAGAAACTTACGATAGGATTCATCGGTATTGTGCTGAAAGGATGCTAAAAAATAAACTTGTCGATTGGGATGAATAAAAGTATGTTGAGAGAGGTCTATTGTTTCCTGTTTATCATCTGTTTGTAAATAAAAACGTTTTGTCGCATTTGCCACATCTTTAAAAGCCATCTTTTGACGAATATTCAATGCAGCATTGGGATATTCCTCATAAATCGCACGATTAAGCTGCTGATAAAATTTGTCCTCATCACGAAACGATTGAAATTGGTTGTTTGGGTATTGATATAGTGTATTTATTTCAGTTGGTGTGCAAAGTGTGGGTGCTGTATGGTCTACTGAATGTTGAGGTGGCATTAATATTTTGGAAACAACCATAAAAGTTAAGATAAATACATGCATTATTCAACCTCCAAATGTTTTCTTATCAAAAACATCGCCTACTTTTTCATTCTCTATACATCCAGAGAAATGGCTAGGTGAATGCATGTATCAGCCATGATAAAACCAGCCAATAAAAACATGGCCTGGCTTTATCCAATCTATTCTTTCTTTTATTATATGCCTCGTTATGATTAGGAAGCTTGTGCTTGTTTTAAATATCTATTAAGTAAGACATCCAATTCTTGACTGTAATCTACAACAGTAGGGTGGGTGAAACCAAGATCCTTTGCTTTTTTATACATAATTCTTCGTTTGATCTCAATTTCCGCCTTCAAGAATTGTTTAAGTAATAAGTTAACCAAGATATTTTCCTCCTAATTTTTTATCCATATTCCTGAAATAAATTTCGATGACCTCGATTCAACTTTTTCATTGTATATCACTTATATTAAAAAAAATGTCATATTGTGTTTTGTTTATCAAATTCGTAATTTAGTCATAGATAAGGTACTTCATCCTATTTAGCTTGATTGAAAATGTTTGATTATTATAGATAAAAAATACTGATAAATTCCCCTTTTATTGAATTAAATATATGACTTAAAACCCTATTCATGTGCTGGATAGGGTTATTCACTTGTTTTATTTTAGAAAATATTAAGGAGAAAAAAGAAGCCTTAAGTCTTTTATACTAAGAAAAAAGTTGTAATCAGAGATTGAATTTTCAGATAATTTTACCTGAAATTCATATCTTGTCACATTTTAGCAAATTCCCTTTTATGTTGTTTAGAAATGTGGACATTTCATTGTCTATGGTGAAATGTTGAGAATTTTTGAAATTAATGGAATAATTGATGGAAGATGAGGTGATCAAGCGCATGATGAAAAAACGGGTTTCGATCATTGCTTTATTAAGTTTGCTAACGGCATGTGAAAGGGAGGAGCCCTTACAGGAACCGACCATTGTGTATGACAAGGAGATGACATCAACATACACATCCACTGAATTTAGCTATGTAGCGGATTTATCTGTGGAAAAAACAGAGGCCTATCAAGCATTTTTAAACGATGGAGAAATTCGTCATTTGCAGACCCTTTCGCCAGAGGAAATGCTGCTAATGATGTTTGATTTAGTGGAGGAACCTCGTATGGATGCATTATATGCGATTACTTACAGCAATGATGCATTCCCTACAAAAGAATTGTTTAAGCAATACTATACGGATTCACTTGCAGGTGATTTGCTCGTTACCTATTTCATGTATAGATTTTATGATCGAATAGCTGTTAATGAATCGAGCACCCCTGATTTACAGGTCGTTCAACTGGAAATTTCCGTTGGGAGTCAGCGCTATATCAAAACATATGCTCTGCAACAGCAAGAGGGGATTTGGAAGATTCATTTAGCTAAAGATTAAAGAGGAGAAACAGATGACCGAAATTTATTTTGTTAGACACGCACATGCCCATTATTCAGTGGATGAATATCATCGTCCACTATCTGCTCAGGGAGAAAGGGATGCAGAGCGTGTCACAAATCTATTGAAACATCAACGAATCGATGCGGTATATACTAGTCCCTATCGAAGAGCCATTCAAACAGTGGAGGGAATTGCACACGCTCGACATTTACCCGTCCAAACGATCGATGCTTTAAAAGAACGACAGCTTTCTAGTGGTGTGCTGGAGGATTTTCATGCAGCAGTTCAGCGGGAGTGGCATGAGCCAAGCTTTGCATGGGCGGGAGGGGAGTCCAATCAACAGGCGATGGCTCGCACTATTCCAAGTTTGCGAAACATCCTTCTCACGCATCCGCAGCAGTCTGTCGTGATCGGTACACATGGCAATATCATGGTGTTAATGATGCACTATTTTGATGCCCAGTACGATTACGCATTTTGGCAAAAGTTAAGTATGCCAGATATCTATCGATTATCCTTTCAAGGGCTATCTTTACAGGAAGTAACACGTGTGTGGCAAGAGATCTGAACAAAAAAAGAGATACTACAGCAAGCATAGTATCTCTCTTGTGCTATTCAGTTAATTTCTCTCCCATTCGGAGCGTAAGAGGCCAAATACTACTACATCATGGAATGTACCGAAGCGGAAAATTTCTTGGCGTAAAATGCCTTCTTTTGTGAAGCCGCATTTCTCATAGGAGCGAATAGCTGCTGGGTTAAAGCTAAAAACCTGAAGCTTGATTTTCTGAACAGCTATATATTGGAATATAAAATCAATAAGCGTTTTCATTGCATCTGTGCCATAGCCCTTGCCGTGCCACTCTTTTCCGATTGAAATCCCCACAGAGCACGTGCTATTTTGCCAATTCACTGAATAAACGGCACAGGAGCCAATCAGCTGATGGGACGCTTTTTCATAAATGCCGAAAAAGAATTCCTCCTTTTTCCCACTGATACTGTTAAAGAAAGCGGTGTGATCCTCTACAGTTTGTGGAAAAGGAATCTCATCATTAGCAAGTAGCAAAGAGGTGATTTCGCTTTCGATGGCTATAAAAGCCTCTAGGTCAGCAGAAGTCATTTGCTGTAAAGTGATCGATTGACCTGTTAAAAATGTTTTTAAATAGTGTTCCATTATTGTATTCTCCCTTGTATAAGGGCTGCAAGTAGCGTTACAACCCATCGATTGTTTGTAATACTTTCACGTCTACTGCATTTTTCACACTCATAAACCCACCCCTTTTTTGTGCATACTTCCATAGTAGCATGAGGGACTAAGAGAATGGAAGAAATTATGTTAAAATATGACATAGTTAAAGAGAGAGAGGGATTAAGATGCGTACAGCTTATTTTGCGAATTTATTACACTACTTACCACAGGAGGAGCAGCAACAATTACAACAGGCTGTTGGTGCTTCAGATGCACAAATTCAGGCTTTGTTAGAAGTATTTCCGAATTGCCCACAAGCATTGATTGAGCTATTACAGGATGTCAATGGTACCTATTATTGTCAGCATGGGCAAGAAACCATCAGTGTTCTAGTACTAGGCTCTGATTTAGGGGATTACCCGTATTATTTAAAATCGGTGGAGCAAATCGTAAAAGATTACCATGACAAGCGTGAAACGATTCATGAGCGCTATCAGGAATTTTTAGCGTATGTTGAAGTAGATGAAAAGATTAATATGCATGTCCCGTTAAATGAACGTTTATGCTTTGCGGATTGTATGAATAATGGGGGCACATCGAGCCTATATATTGATTTTACGCCAAATGAAGCAGGGCAAGTTGGTCAGGTGGTTCGTTATGTGCATGATCCTGATAGCTTTGAGGTGATCGCGGCTTCCTTTGAGGAATATTTACTGCAACTTATAGAGGGAGACTATGAATTCACCGCTATTTACGAGGAGGAATTCGAATGACCATGCTGCTCATGTTCTATGAGGACAAGGCACAGCATTTAGTGGAACAATATACGCTAACAGAAGAGCAGCTCCGCTATACTAAGTCTCCAAAAGAGAGCATTGAACTTGCTAAGCAGGATAATAGTCGACATGCTATTTTAGCGATGGATGGTAACAAGCTAGTCACCTTTTTTATCTTACATGAAAAAGAAGGGGTGACGCTTTACTCCTCCAATGAACAGGCGCTATTAATCCGTTCCTTTTCCACCGATTTTTATGAGCAGGGAAAAGGCTACGCCAAAACGGCACTCCACTTATTACCTGACTTTGTTCGCAAGCATTTCCCGCACATCAATGAGCTGGTGCTAGGGGTGAATGTGCCAAATATAGCGGCACAGGAACTTTATAAGCGTTGCGGCTTTGTCGATGAAGGCAGACAGGCGAAGGGACTTCGAGAGGAGCTAAAGGTGATGAGCTATTATTTGAAGGAGGTTAATAATTGAACCATATCATCGAAGCAAAAAGAGAGCATTTACAAGCACTTTATACAATCGATCAAGAAGTGATTGGTGATTCATCCAGAGAGGGAGAAATTCAACAAGCTATCGAAGAGAAACGCTGTTTGCTCTACCAATCCGCCGATACCATTGCGGGGTTTCTGCTATTTAGCAATGACTTTTTTGGCTATAGCTTTATTTCCTTAGTCATTGTCAAGCCGTCCGAGCGCAGAAAAGGCGTTGCGTCTGCCTTAATGATGGCTTATATGAACATGGCTAAAACATCAAAAGTTTTCTCCTCTACAAATCAGTCCAATAAGCGGATGCAACAGCTTTTTCACAACCTAGGCTTTGTCAAAAGTGGTTTTATTGACAATTTAGATGAGGGAGACCCAGAAATGATTTATATGAAACAAGCCTCACCACAAACATAGGGTGAGGCTTTCGTTTATTTTTTTACTTTGATAAATAAAAAGGACGGTTTGCGTAGCTCCTTTTCAATGGAAGGAAGCTGTTGAATGGCTTCTTGGCTTGGAATCGGTTCTACGATTTTATCAATCGTTAACCCATGAGCAATCAATGTATTAACCATTGTTGCTAAGGTGCGATGATATTTGACAACACCCTCCACCAACCATGTTTGCTCACGCAAGCCTTCATCCTGGTAATGATCCACTGCGTAGTGCAGAGGGTGATGATGGTCATCATATATCCAATTATCTTCCGTTGTGTGACGAGCTGTAGCAATAGGATGTTCCACAGAGAAAATAAATACACCGTTAGGACGAAGCATGTGAGCAATTTGAGCAATTACCGCATCAAAATCTTTGACATAATGAAGCGATAGGGAGCTGGTTATACAATCAAAGCTATTCGAGGGTGCTTCATAATCCTCTATTGCCTGTAGCTGATAGTCAATTCGAGGGTGAGCATGCGCCTGCTTGGCAATGGTCAGCATATTGCTCGACACATCTAATGCGGTTACATGCTTGGCTTGATGGTCGATACAATACTTGGCGAAATCACCCATACCACAGCCAATATCAAGTACCCGTAAATTTGTTAAAGGTGGAAGTAAGGCCTTCATAGTGGGCTGCTCTAAAAGACGATTATAATTATATGCTTTTTGTCTCAATGTCTTATACTGATGAAAAAATATCGGATTATCATAAATATTTTGTTTCATTAAAAACCTCCAGTTGATGAAACATAACGTTATGTCAATTGTGCGCATCATTATTGTCCCATGTAGAGATAAAAAGAAATAGACTTTTATTACAATTTTTTGTAGGATGTAGATAGAGGCATATCATTTTTAGATGAAGTTTATTTCCATTTAATGGGATAATGTCTTTGCGAATCCTTCTACATAATGATTTTCCTACCACGACTCTTCTATTCATTTCACTCCTTTTCCTTATATGTCATAAAAATGTAACAATTCTTCAAAATAAAAATATTTAAAGGGAAAACATGGCACTTCTTGCAATCTGTAACGTTCTTAGTAGTTGGAAGCAAATTCCGAAAAAAAGACGTTGGAGGGATTCTATTGAATCAAGAAAGTTTATTATCCATTAGTAGCAATGCCTTATTTATTGCCTTTATTTTACTGCTCATTGCTATTGTGTCATTAGGGCTTGCGGTCAAATCGAAGAGGAAAATGTTCGGTAAGCTAGGATTACTGCTCACTTATCTAGCCTTTACCCTACAGCTCGTATACTTTGTTGTGAGATGGGTAGCGGTTGACCATGCACCTGTCAGCAATATGTATGAATTTATGACGTTCTTTGGCATCATGCTTACAGGAAGTTACTTAATTATCCATTTCTTATATAAGCAAATCGTAGTTGGCTTATTTACTATTCCTGTGTCACTAATCATCCTTGGCTATGGAAGCGTTTTCGCGAAGGAAGTATCGCCACTTGTTCCATCTCTGCAAAGTCACTGGTTAACTATTCATGTCATGACAGTGGCCTTTTCTAGTGCCATTTTATCCGTGTCCTTTGCCACAGGTTTGATTTATTTATTAAGAACACTGGATGTTTCTCAAAAATCTATCAGTACATACGGGCTTGAATTTGTGTTGTATTGTTTGGTGGTTGTCATTGGCTTTATCGGCGTATCGACTTTTTTCAGCGTTGCCACAGAAGAGGTACAGGTACAATTCGATAATGCACAGGGACAGCAAGAACAAGCCACTTACGCCATGATGCCCCTGATTGTTAATAAAGGTGCCGTCACCGAAAAAGGTGATGCAGTAGGTGTAGTCGAAATCACAAACAAAATAGACGCCAAGAAATTAAACTCGATTGTCTGGGCATTTATCGTTGGTACTATTTTATATGGTGTCATTCGATTAATCACAAGAAAATCAGTGAGTGCCTTATTAAAACCATGGACAAGTCGTGTACAGCCACAATTAATGGACGAAATATCCTACCGCGCTGTTGTCATCGGCTTCCCATTATTTGCATTAGGTGGTCTACTATTCGCCATGATTTGGGCCCAAATTGCCTGGAGTCGCTATTGGGGCTGGGACCCGAAAGAAGTCTGGGCATTAATCACCTTTTTATTCTACGCAGCCTTCCTCCATTTCCGCCTATCCAAAGGCTGGGAAGGCGAGAGAACAGCCTGGCTGGCCATCATCGGCTTCGGCATCATCGTGTTCAACCAAGTATTTGTCAACCTAGTCATCGCCGGCTTGCATTCTTATGCCTAGCTGAAGGTGGGCGCTCTGAAGTAAGGTGAGAAGTGATTTTGAGTGAGAGGAGTTATTCTTATGTGAGTGAGAAGTGATCCTGATGGAGGAGTAGTTGCTCTGAAGATGGTGAGGAGTGATCCTGATGGAGGAGAATCCGCTCCTAAAAGGTTGAGGGGTGATCCTAATTGAGGAGAAGCCGCTCCTAAATGTGTGAGAGGTGATCCTAATGGAGGAGAAAGCGCTCCAACTAATAAGGAAGCCGCTCCAAAATAAGGAGAAAGCGCTCCACCCAGTAAGGAAGCCGCTCCAAAATAAGGAGAAAGCGCTCCACCCAGTAAGGAAGCCGCTCTAAAATAAGGAGAAAGCGCTCCAACTAATAAGGTAACCGCTCCAAAGTAAGGGAAAAGCACTCCAACTAATAAGGAAGCCGCTCCAAAGTGAGGGGAAAGCGCTCCCCCGAATAAGAAAGCCGCTCCAAAATAAGGAGAAAGCGCTCCACCAAATAAGGAAGCCGCTCCAAAGTAAGGGAAAAGCGCTCCCCCCAGTAAGGAAGCCGCTCCAAAATAAGGAGAAAGCGCTCCCCCGAATAAGGAAGCCGCTCCAAAATAAAGAGAAAGCGCTCTACCCAATAAGGTAACCGTTCCAACCAGTGAGAAAACCTCTTTGGTCTGCCTTTTCTTCTTATTAAAATAACCAACCGAAAAAAGCATTACGAAATGCATTTAGCACTTCGTAATGCTCTTTTTTAATGATTCTTTGCGAAATAGTCTAATGTTGCTTGGCCTAAGACATTGGCGGCAATTCGTAAGGAGCGCTCGTCGATATCGAATTTCGGGTGATGGTGCGGATAGACTTCTTCCCAATCAGGATTTTTTGCTCCTGTGAAGAAAAAGGCCCCTGGGATTTCCTCTAAGAAATAGGCAAAGTCCTCACCACCCATATTCGGATCAACAATTTCAACAGACTCTACATCTGCAATTTTCTCTGCGGACGCGATTATATGGTCAGTCTCTGCTTCGTGGTTCACAACAGGCGGATAGCCTCGCACATACTCATATTCATAGTCTGCCTTTGTTAAATAACATGTGGCCTTTAAGAGCTCTTCGATTTCATGTTCTAGCAACCGACGCTCTTCCTCATGGAAAGTGCGCACCGTACCCTTCATGTACACTTGATCTGCAATGACATTGAAAGGATTTAATGCCTCGATATGCCCAATCGACACTACTGCTGGACGTAATGGATTGATACGACGTGCCACAAGCTGCTGTAAATTTGTTATAAACTGTGCTGCCAGGACAATGGAGTCCTTGGTATCACTTGGGTTTGAACCGTGGCCACCCTTGCCTTTTATCGTTATATAAATACCATCTGCTGCAGCCATTAATGGGCCTTTAGCTGTTTGGACTTTACCAAGCTCAGTGGGTGCCCATAAATGTGTACCAAAAATCACATCTACACCTTCTAAGCAGCCATCCTTAATCATCGAAATCGCTCCACCTGGCGCAAGCTCCTCGGCATGTTGATGAATAAAGACGATTGTTCCTTCTAGGTCATCCTTCATTTGATTGAACGCCTTCGCTAAAATTAACAGGGAAGCTGTGTGTCCATCATGGCCGCAAGCATGCATACGTCCTTTAATTTTCGATTGGAAAGGTAAGCCGGTTTCTTCCGTAATGGCTAAAGCGTCAAAATCTGCGCGCAATGCTACTGTTTTGCCTGGTTTACCACCAACGAGCTTCGCCACAACACCATTGCCACCTACACCTTCACGAACCTCATGACCTAATGCACGATGAAAGGCAGCAATGGTTTTCGGCGTTTCTACTTCCTCAAAGGAAAGCTCAGGATTTTCATGGAAATGACGACGAAGCTGTATCGTCTCTTCTTCATATTGCTTTAATAAATCTGCTAACTGTTGTTGTAATGTTGTCATTTAATAACACTCCTTATTTTAAGTAAATATAATCTCCAGGGCCAAGCGGTAGACCTAGTAGGAACCAAATGGCAAAGAGGATAATCCAACCGATTGCGAAAAACACTGAGAACGGTAATAAAGAAGAGATAAGCGTACCGATACCGATATTTTTATCATAGCGCTTTGCAAACGACAGTAAAATCGCGAAGTACGGTAACATAGGTGTAATGGGATTTGTAATCGAATCACCTACACGATAGGCCATTTGTGTAACTGCTGGGGAATAGCCTAAGTATAGGAACATCGGTACGAAGATCGGTGCAAGTAAAGCCCATTTTGCAGAAGCACTGGCGATTAATAAGTTGACAAAGGCGCAAATTAAAACAAATCCGATCATCATTGGTAAACCTGTAAAATTTAATGCTTGTAAAAGCTCCGCACCTTTAATGGCTAAAATAGAACCAATATTGCTCCAGTTGAAAAAGGCAATCATTTGTGAAGCCGCAAACGCTAATACAATAAAGGGCGCCATATCAGCAATGGATTTAAAAATTTTCTCTGCAACTTCCTTATCGTTTTTAACTTCCTTCGCTGCAATACCATAGGCAAGACCAGGTAATAGGAAGAAGAATAACATAATGGGTACAATGCCTGACATGAAAGGTGAATTTAAAAAGCCACCTGTTGCAGGATCACGTAAAAGACCGTTCGATGGAATGACTGTAAAAGCAATCACTAGACTATAAATTGCGGTTACGATTCCAGCCCATTTTAACCCTCGCTTTTCTAATGCTGTCAAGGGCTCTAGCTTTTCAATTTCACCATGAAACGTACCAAAGCGAGGCTCTGTAAACTTTTTTGCAACCCATGTACCAATAATGACTAATAAAAAAGTCGAAGCAATTAAGAAGTAATAGTTCATCGTTGCCCGACCAGTGTACGCAGGGTCTGCAATCTGTGCTGCTGATTCTGTAATCCCTAATAATAATACGTCTAGAGAGCTAATTAATATGTTGGCACTGAAGCCTCCAGCTACAGCTGCATATGTAATAATTAAGCCTGCTAATGGATTTCGACCAACGCTCATAAAAATCATGGCTGCAATGGGTGGTAAAATGATAAATGCCGCGTCAGCAGCTAAGTTACCAACTAAACCTGTAAAAATGATAAAAGGTACAATTAATTTTGTAGGTGCTGACATCACAATTTTTTTCATGACAGCCGAAATGAGACCTGTTTGCTCAGCTAAACCGATACCTATCATGGTCACGATGACTAACCCTAAAGGAGCAAAGCCTGTAAATGTTGAAACCATCTGCGTTAAAATTAAGATGAGACCTTCTTGGCTTAGTAGATTTTTTACTTGAATGACATCGTTTGTACCGGGTTGAACTGCTGAAATACCTAGCATGGAAAAGACCCATGATAAAACTAGTACTACACCTGCTAGAATGATAAATAACGTGATAGGGTCTGGTAACTTATTACCTGCACGCTCGATTTTATCTAACATGTTGTCAATCCAAGATTTTTTCTTAATTGTTTGTGAATTCCCTTGCATAAATTTCATCTCCTTTTATACTTTATTAGACTTATTCTTTAAAAATCCAATGTCTTTATTTTAAGACATTGAAAATCTATGTCCTTTATACAAAGAAACCATATTTTCTGACTATTTTCAATATTTATTTTTTATTAAGGAGCTATCTGTATGTATAAAATTAATGTTTTTACCGCAAAACGCTCGCTTTCATGGGTTCAACAGCTTGAAAAAATTAAACCCTCTTTTTGTGAATTTCATTACTATGCTTATACTGATTTTGAACATTTGAATGAGCTTTTAGAAAAGTATTTGGAAGGGGGAAATGGAGCGCTTTTTAGCGGGCAAATACCATATTTTTATGCTCAAACACATTTTCAAGAAGCAACGGTACCCATGCATTATTTTGATATTTCAGAGCGTGATTTTTACCGTACCGTTACGGAGCTTTTTTATGAAAAAAAGATTGCGATGAATCGCATTGCCATCGACTTTTGCTATGAAGAAAATGGCTATTTGGGCATTCATGAATGGTCGATTGGAAAAAAACCTTATCTTTTTAGCCAAACGATGAGCGAGTACGCAAGTAGCGATATTGTCGATAAAGCTGCTGAATGGCACATACAATTGCATAAGGAAAACAAGGTTGATTTGAGCTTTACCCGCATTGCAGAAATACGTGAGCGCTTAGCAGATCAAAATATACCATTTATCGCTTTTTACCCGTCTCCATATGCCATGCAATTAACATTAGATCATTTTCTGAATCAACTGCAAATCCGTCAGCTTAACCAAAATAAAGTTGTGGTAGTGCATATTTTAATTCCCATAGACAAATCGAATATAGATGACTTAGAATATCGGCAAATTGCCTTATATAAATCCATTTTAGATTTCAAACAACTGTATGCCAGCTCATTTATCGTGCATCGTGAGGCGTCCTTCATTGCGATTATCACGACATATAAGCAATTTTTAAGTACAACGAACAGTTATTCACATTGTCATTTAGTTGATTTTTTAAATGAGAAACTATCTTTTCCTGTCAGAATAGGGTGGGGGATTGGTGATTCTTTAATTGATAGTCAGGAGTTTGCTAAAAAAGCCGCAACTCTCTGCTCCTCAAAGGAAACACAGGGGTATATTATTGAAAATACACGAGAAATCGGCCCTTTGTTATATGGAACGATGCTACAGTTTGACGATGAAAAACAACAGCATCTAAAAAATTTAAGTACGACATATGATATTCCCTTATTACAACTACAAAAAATAGAAGCGATGCTGGAAAAACTAACGACAACGATCGTCAGTGGGGAACTCCTCAGCACTCATCTCGGCATTACGGTACGCTCTGCCAACCGCATTTTAAAGCAGCTCCATGAAAAAAAATTAGCACACGAATTACCAAGCAACATATCCACCACGCGTGGACGACCAAAAAAGTATTATCAAATTCATTTATATTAGTCAGGATGGAATGGCTACCTTCGCAAGTTGATAAGATGATCGTAAAGGTATAGCGGGGGAGTAACTCGGATTTATAAATCCTGAAAGGGAAAAAGAGACATCCATTTACGAATGTCTCTTTTTATATGCACGTCTATGTTAAGTGAAGATTATAGTTTCACTACATTCGTTGCTTGAGGTCCGCGGCTGCCTTCTTCTACGCCGAATTCAACTTTTTGGCCCTCTTCTAAAGTTTTGAAGCCATCAGATTGGATAGCTGAGAAATGTACGAATACATCGTTGCCACCTTCAACTGCGATGAAGCCAAAACCTTTTTCTGCGTTAAACCATTTTACTGTACCTTGTGTCATGTAAACACCCTCCCAAAAAAATTCAACAATCAATTGCTTCTATCACATATAAAAAACCTATTCAAAAGCTCATATTACTTTTGAATACGTGTTTTTAATCATCGCAATGAAGTAATGTAATTATTACCCTTATTATAGTACAGAATTGTTTGTATATCCAGTAAATTCCGTTTTTAGTAAGGAAAAATTTACATTTGTAATCTTATAGTAAAGAAACGCTATTTCCTCATTATTTAATCCATGCTTTTTCCTTCGCAACGATGACAGCCTCTGCCCGCGACTCTACATTCAGCTTGACGAATAGCTTGGATAAATAGTTCTCCACTGTACGCTGGGTGACACCTATTGCAGAGGCGATGGCTTTATTTGTGCAGCCTTGGGCAACAAGCTGGAGTATTTCCTGTTCCTTGTCGCTCAGTAAAACCTCCTGCTGAACATTCGGCAGGTTGGTGCGTTGCTGGACAAAGTCTAAGAAATCAGCTGCTAGTAAAATCTCACCTCTTAGGGCTGCTTGAATGGTTTGGATGACTTGCTCCTTTGTCGCCAGCTTTGATAGTAGGCCGTCAATTTTTTTCTCAATCAGCAGCTCATAATAATCGGAAAGTTCGTAGCCTGTATAAAGGATGATCAATGCCTCCGGTTGTTTTTTCTTGATCATCTCTGATAGTTGAATGCCGTTGATTGGCTTCATATTGATATCAATTAAAAATAATTGAAAGGTATCTGTATCCATTCTTGATAATACAGCTGCGCTATCCTGCTCTGTTTCGATATGAACATTGGCTAAATCCTGCAACAATGTTTTCGTACCATCTAAAACGACAGGATGGTCATCTATAATAAGTATGTTCATCATATGAATCCCCGTCCTCTTGTATTTGTATAAAAATATGCATGCCTTCATTACGACTCGATTGGATGGTGATGTCACCATTAAAAGCACGGACACGTTCACGAATGCCATTAATGCCCATTGATGCAGAGGACTGAATTAAGTCGTCAATGTCGCAACCAATACCGTTATCATCATATTGAAGGATAAAGCCTTGAGGAATTGCTTGTAATTGTAGCGAAACCTCTGTTGCTTCGGCATGCTTGATTGCATTATTTAACAGCTCTTGAACGAGACGATAGACCACGAGATGAAGGGTGACATCCTGGAAGTGCACACGATCAATTTGTGCGTCTAATAAAAAGTCAGCCCGAATTTTTACCTTTTGAATGAGTTTTTTTAACGCCATTTGTAAGCCAAAGGTATCCAATAGTGGGGGACTTAGGTTCTCGCAATATTCTCGTAAGTCCTTTGTTGCGTTTAATAGCTGTTCACGAATAGCTAGCACGGTTTCCTTTTTAATAGTAGGAGAGCCGGCAAGGACATCAAGCTCTCTGGCTAAATGAAGCTGCTCCTGCAAAATGGTATCGTGTAATTCCTGTGCTAAAATACTCTTTTCTTTCTCAATAATATTCCATAGCAATTTATCGAGCCAAGGAAGCGGTGTATCACTGGTGTTTTTCATATGCTGAATTTCCTGAACTAAATCCTCAATTTGCTGTAAATTATTGATAAACATCGACACATACAGCGCAAGCAATTCTAACCAAAGGAGCTCTTCCTTTTGCAGGGCATGTCGTATTTCTAGCATGATTTTTTCCTCTCCAGCATCATGTAACAGTAGTTGCGTATAGTGGCTTACATGCTGTGGAGAATCTTCTGTTATCGTACAGATATGAAACGCTGTTGTCCCAAGCTTCTCGGTAATTTCATATTTAAAACGATCCAATAATTCTTGCTGGTTTTTTGCTTTGCCCATGCGCTGAACAGCCGCATATAAATTATGTACATAATTTCCAGTAGAAGAGAAGATAATTTTTCGATACTTAAAATCAATGCGCTCTTTTATATAGAAGCTCGCAATGATCACCATGAAGACAAGTAAAAAAATACTTGTGACATGGACGATGGATAGCTGTCCCAAGAATAACAGGGCAATTCCCGCTGTCAACAGAAGCGCACTGAAAAAGGCTAGTGTTGAATAATAGCGTAATCGTGATAATTGGTATTCAATATCGAATAATCGTTCGTTCACCTGAATGAACAGAAAAGAGAACGGAATAAATAATAAAAACAATGCGGCGATTTCAGCGTGTAATATCGGCTTATGTCCTAAAATTTCAGGTGTAACGAAAAATGATAAAAAGGGCAAAAACGGCACGATAAAGGCAAGCGCAATTAAACGAATTTTTGCCAATTTTGTGCGTAAATAACTCGTTAATAAAATATAAATAGCATACAGCACAAGGACAGCAAATAAACTTAAGTTCAAGATAGGCGTGACCTCACGTATTGCGGGCATGACGCTCTCCATTAGATAGCAGCCAGGGATGATAAGCGTTAATAAGTATAGCCATTTACTGTGAGGGTATGTCCATTTGATTCGTAGGTACTTGAAAAAGTGTTGTAAAAAGTGAATAAAGAGAACCATGCATAAAATAATACAAATGCCAATGACAAACATCCCAATGATATTTCCTCTTGCTGATGCGCCCGTACTGATATAGGCCATGGAACAGGTTAATAAAAACAGGATTAATAAAAACGTTGCAAGATTGTTTTGATTACGTCGCCAAACATAAAGGGCGACGCTGAAAGCTAGGAGAAAATAAAAGATTGGGAACAAAATTTGCAAATATAATTCTTCTGGCATATCTCGATGCTGGACTGCAATGGTTTGAATGCTCTTATCGGCCTTTTGAATCGTTAATGAATTGGCACTTCTAACGACCATTTGTCGCTGAACGTAGCGATTCTCCATGGTTGGCTCCCCATCGATCGCCACAATGATATCTCCTTTTTCAATATTTTTTTGCTGTGCCCATTCGGGGTAATAGCTATCCACAAAAATAGGCTGCCCATTTGTCGTCTCAAGAGTGAGACTAATAAAGGGTGTTTTGATGGCAATACCTAATACATAAATACCAAGTATTAAATATGTAAGAAAAATACAATATGTCCATTTTTTCATTGTGAAACCTCGATTTTGCTTATGATTAGAATCTCCTATATATTATCGCTAATTATTGATAAATTTGGAATACCGAAATAACGTGTTTCGGAAAACCACTATTGTTTTTTCGGAATAACGAAATAGTGTTTTCGGACATGGCTATGATACGGTAAATTTAATCATTAGTGACGAATAGGGGGACGATTGCGTGAAAAAAGGTATTCTAACACTTATTCTTTTTTTCCTCATCGCTATGATCACCATTCCATTGACCACGATGGCTAAAACGGTGAATCAAGATAAAGTCGAAGTAGAAATCGGTCTTATTGGCAGTGATCATCATTTTGTCTATAAGATTCCGAAGCATTTACATAAGGATGTGCCCTATACAGAAATGAAAAATGGCATTCAAGCCTCCTTAGCTAATCATTGGAAAATTGGAGAGACCCGTTACGAGGCCAATAAATCCGATGTTGCCTATACTTTTTATATTCAGGATTTATATCAAGAAAAGCAAGATGGTCAGCTCAAAGTAGCGATTCCCTATCGTAACCTCGTAGGGATGTTTGGCGAGCAAGATCCTATTCAATTGCGCATTTTAGCGAGTAAATTATCCAATTGGACTGTCAATACAAAGGATTGGACAGCGCTTGGCTTTATGGAGCCTTTTACTTTTTTAAGCGAGCGTGAATATGTTTATGAGGGAGCGGTCCATGACTTATTGAACCAAAGGGTGGGTCATTTTGATGGCACAATCCAAAAAAGTCAGTTGCTTCTATATAGTGTGATCTATTTTTGCTTTATGGGTGTCCAACTGCTTGCTTGTCTCATTTTGTCTAGACGCTTAAAAAGGAAAATCATTGAAAACCCAGACAATCTGCATCAGTTCCGTAAACTCAATTACCTGTATCAATTGGTGCCGATCTTAATCATTGTCGCGCAAATCGTGTTCCTTGTATTATCGGGCCTGATTACAGCATTTGGGTTATATTTTAGTCCGGGCATTGATTTATTAGTGATCGTTGGCCCTGTTTTACTGAATATCATCTTGCTTCCCACTTTTTTCGTCACAACAGAAAGTGAAATTTCAAGGGAGCTCAACAATAATTCGTTGTGAAATGGTATAATGGTCAACAGCAAACTTGAAGGAGCTGTTGAAGAAAAATGACGCATCCAGAATTAGCGTACTTAAATTTACTACAACATATATTAGAAAATGGCACGAAGAAAGAGGATCGAACGGGGACAGGTACATACAGTGTCTTTGGTTATCAAATGCGTTTTGATTTAAGCAAAGGTTTTCCTCTTCTAACGACAAAACGTGTGCCTTTTAAGCTTGTAGCAAGTGAATTATTATGGTTCATTAAAGGGGATACCAATATCCGTTACCTATTGCAGCATAATAACCACATTTGGGATGAATGGGCATTCAAAAAATGGGTGGAATCGGACGACTATACAGGGCCAGATATGACAGATTTTGGCCGTCGCTGTTTAGTAGACGAGTCATTTAATGCATTGTATCAAAAAGAGCTTGCTTCATTTTGTGAACGTGTCTTAACAGACGATGCCTTTGCACAGCAATATGGAGATCTTGGAAATGTCTATGGCAAACAATGGCGCCATTGGACAACTTCTGATGGCGAAAGCCTTGACCAGCTACAGGATGTCATTGATCAAATTAAGCATCATCCTGACTCACGACGTATTATTGTCAATGCGTGGAATCCTGAGGATGTGATCAATGCGGGGGCAAAGGGCAGTAAAGCCGCATTACCGCCATGTCATGTCATGTTCCAGTTTTATGTAGCAAATGGTCAATTAAGCTGTCAGTTAATGCAACGAAGCTTAGATACATTATTAGGCTGTCCATTCAATATTGCGTCTTACGCTTTATTAACACATTTGATTGCACATGAATGCGGACTAGAGGTTGGCGAATTTATTCATAGCATTGGGGATGCGCATATTTATGCGAACCATGTGGAGCAAGTGAAAGAACAGCTATCACGTGAGCCAAGGAACCTACCAACATTGCACATCAATCCAAATAAAACATCGATCTTCGATATAGAGCTTGAGGATTTATCCATTGAAGGATATGATCCACATCCTGCGATTAAAGCACCGATTGCCGTATAATACTAACAGCAGCCTTTATGGTTGCTGTTTTTTCAAACAAATAATTAGGTCTAACGATTTGTTTTACGAAATAGGTAGGTAGTTGGATGACTGGATGAAGAGAAATTGATTATAGTTATTATGGTATAATTAGCATTATTTGGTATAATGGTATTAGTCCATTATATTGTAGGGGTGATAGTTGTGAAAAATGCAATGGTACTTCTAGTAGATGAATATGATCGACAGCCAGGTGATCCAGAACAAAGCATGGGTTCTGTGCAGCATGCATTTTCCTGTAACTCGATCGAATTGTCACAGCAGCAAATTCAGGAAATGATGCAAATCATCGAAGAGATTCGTTTGAAAGGTTATAAAGAAACACTATAAATGTAAGCGCCTCCTAAGCTATAATGGCTGTGGAGGTGTTTTTTTATGAACGTTATTTTTATCGATTCTTTTTCTGGGGAAGAGCTGTTACATATGGTGTCACAAGATGTAGCAGGCATTTTGGCAGCAGCACAGGGAGAAAGCGTGACATTTCCTGGAGGTCACTTTAAATATGAATTTCACAATTTAGATTTTTATGAGGACAATGGCCAAATACGTCAGGAATTAGTGATTTATGTGAAAAAAATATAAGCCATACATTAGCAACAGAAAAACGGGCAACAATACATACAGGTCACAGTGCTTGACTTTTTTCTGTACCTGTAACTATAATAGTTACAACAGGTGGTGATACATATGGTGAACAGTCGATTTTCGGTAGCGATCCATATTCTTTCGCTCATTGCCACAATATCTGATAAAAGTCTGCTAACGTCTGACTTTATTGCTGGAAGTGTCAATACCAATCCAGTCGTTGTAAGACGAATGATTGGTGTGCTAAAAAAAGCAGGCTTACTTTCTTCTCATTCTGGCATGGCTGGCTATGAGTTGTTAGTGGAGCCAAAGGATTTAACACTATTAGCTATTTATCAGGCGATTGATGGACCAGAGCAGCTTTTTGCGATTCATGATGAGCCGAATCCAGCGTGTGCAGTAGGTCAAAAAATCCAGCATACATTGGAGGGTGTCTATACATCTGTGTGGCAGGCAATGGAAGAGCAATTACAAGCACAGACGCTACAGGATGTGCTAGATCAGCTTCGTACTTAGACGGAGATGGTCTTCTTGTATCCAACCTGTAACTAAAATGGTTACAACTAAACCTTAGGAGGAATAAATCATGAAAATTGCCGTAATTGGTGCAACAGGGAAAGCAGGACAAAAAATAGTAGAGGAAGCACTACAACGTGGGCATGACGTAACAGCCATCGTTCGTTCAGCAGCAAAAGCGACAGCCGCGATTCCAGTAATTGAAAAAGATGTGTTTGATGTGACACAAGAAGATGTAAAAGGCTTCGATGTGGTTGTCAATGCATTTGGTGCACCAGCTGGACAAGAAGAGTTACATGTAAAAGCTGGGCGTCATTTGATCTCGATTTTCCAAGGTATTGCTACAAAATTAGTGGTTGTAGGGGGAGCGGGCAGTCTATTTGTGGACCCAGAGAAAAAAGTGCGTGTGATGGATACACCAGATTTCCCAGCAATATACTTAGCGACAGCGCAAAATCAAGGACATAACCTACAGGATTTGCAACAATCATCCATTACTTGGACATTTATCAGTCCATCTGCATTTTTCGATCCAGAAGGACCACGTACAGGTCACTATACAGCAGGTGTCGACCATTTATTAGTAAATGATGCAGGGGAAAGCTATGTCAGCTATGCCGATTATGCCGTTGCTGTCGTAGATGAATTAGAAAACCCACAGCATGTCAATAGCCGTTTCACAGTAACGTCAAATAAATAATAAAATGCAACCGAGCGTAGGAAATGCGCTCGGTTTCTTGTGATTTTTTTGCTTTTTTGAAGGATTTTTTTCGTTTACAGAAAAATGACTGTTTACAATACGACTTTTATTAGCTACTATCAAGTGTGAGTATTACATAAAAGGAGACGACAATCATGTCAACACAACGTATAGAAAAAGATTTTTTAGGTGAGCGCGTATTACCAGCAGAGGCTTATTACGGAATTCAAACATTACGTGCAACGGAAAACTTCCCAATTACAGGCTACACAATTCACTCTTCACTTATTAAGGCGATGGGGATTGTGAAGAAGGCAGCGGCTTTAAGTAATATGGAAGTACACCTATTATCAAAAGAAATTGGTGAGGCAATTGTCGAAGCAGCACAAGAAGTAATTGATGGCAAATGGGATGCAGAATTCCTTGTAGACCCAATCCAAGGTGGAGCAGGTACATCCATCAATATGAATGCTAATGAAGTCATCGCCAACCGTGCCCTAGAAATTTTGGGGAAAGAAAAAGGTGACTATCACACAGTAAGTCCAAACAGTCATGTTAATATGTCACAATCAACAAATGATGCGTTCCCAACAGCTATTCATATCGCTGTGTTAAATTTAATAGATGAATTATTAGTAACGATGGATTATATGCAATCGGTTTTCCATCAAAAAGCAGAGCAATTTGCACATGTCATTAAAATGGGTCGTACGCATTTACAGGATGCCGTGCCAATTCGCTTAGGACAAGAGTTTGAAGCTTATTGCCGCGTGATTAACCGTGATATCGTACGCATTCGTCAAACACGTCCAAATTTATATGATGTGAACATGGGTGCAACGGCTGTCGGAACAGGCTTAAATGCCTTCCCAGACTACATTAAATCCGTTGATGAGCATCTTGCTGAAATTTCTGGTTTACCATTAAAAGGTGCGACACATTTAGTGGACGCGACACAAAATACAGATGCTTATACAGAAGTATCAGGTGCTTTAAAAATCTGTATGATTAATATGTCTAAAATTGCTAACGACTTACGTTTAATGGCTTCTGGTCCACGCGCAGGCTTAGGAGAAATCCTGTTACCAGCTCGTCAACCAGGATCTTCAATTATGCCAGGTAAAGTCAACCCAGTTATGCCAGAGGTACTGAACCAAGTAGCCTTCCAAGTAATCGGGAATGACCATACAATCTCTCTAGCATCTGAAGCTGGCCAATTAGAATTAAACGTAATGGAGCCTGTATTAGTGTTCAACCTAATCCAATCCATTAGCATTATGAATAATGTTTTCCGTGCGTTTACAGAAAACTGCTTAAAAGATATCGAAGCAAATGAAGAGCGCATGAAAGAATATGTTGAGAAAAGTGTAGGGGTACTAACTGCTGTAAACCCACATATTGGCTATGAAGTAGCAGCACGTCTTGCACGTGAAGCCATTCTAACTGGTCGTTCCATTCGTGAGCTTTGCATTGAAGAAGGCGTCCTAACAAAAGAACAATTAGACTTAATTTTAGATCCTTATGAAATGACACACCCAGGTATTGCGGGCTCTAGTATCATGAAATTAAAATAAAGCGAGAAATGATGGACTGTAGACATGCCCTAAAAGGCTGTCTACAGTCTTTTTTTGTAGACCTTTCCTCATGTGAAAATAGAGCGTATCCTTATGCGTTTTAGGATTATTCAACTATAATAATGGTATGGAAGACATATTTTAGTTGGGGGAATTTGTTATGAGTTTACGAAAAAAGAGTTTACTTGGCTTTTCCGTTTTAAATGTTTTAATGATTATTATTTTATTCATCGATTTAGCCAATGTAACGACATTAGATTGGTTTTCTACCGTGTTAACGATTGTAGGAATCGCTATTACACTATCTTACACGGTGTATGTCCACTACAAAGTGATACAGCCTATCAAACAATTAACAGAGGCAGCACAAGGGATTACGGCAGGCCAATTAGATACAGTTGTCATTGAGGTTCGTGACAATAGTGAAATTTCTCAACTAGCGCAATCCTTTTTAGAGATGCAGGAACAATTACGAACAATGACACAAAAAATCGCACACAGCTCTACGGATTTATCAGCAAGCATTGAGGAATTATCGGCAAGTACGAATGAAATTACGCTAGCTGTGGAAGAAGTCGATCAACAAATGGAGAAGACGTCAGACGGCTTGAAGCAAGCGGCGCAATCTGCGAATGATAGTGCCCAGTCTATGCAAGAAACCGTTGATGGAATTGAGCGAATTACAGTAGCCACACAAGATGTGTTCGTGCATGCGAAAGATGCCAGCGAAATAGCGGGAAATGGTGCAAATATTTTACATGTGGCAAAAGAACAAATGCAATTCATTTCCTCATCAACAGAAAAAACGAGTGGGCTGATGCAGCAATTATCCCTTAAAATGTCAGATATTAAATCGATGACAGACATGATTACAGCTATTACGGATCAAACGAATCTATTAGCATTAAATGCGGCGATAGAAGCAGCACGCGCTGGAGAGCATGGTAAAGGCTTCGCCGTTGTAGCTGAAGAAGTACGCCAATTAGCAGAGCAATCAAAGCACTCCGCTACACAAATTGTAGATTTAGTTGTGGGAATAGAAAGTGATACAAAACAGGTCGCTTCATCAGTGGAAGATGATTTGAAAAATGTCCAACAGGGGGTCTATGTCATTGACGAGGCAACAAAATCATTTGGCACGATCTCACAGCATGTTAGTCAGATGACGAGTCAGCTTGAGGATATTTCGACGACAGCTGAGCAGCTTTCAAGCAGCGCCAATGAAGTGGCATCCACTGTGACAACCATCGCAGCTGGCATGGGCAAGCTATCGAATTATACAGAAGCTGTGTTACATTCAATGGATGAGCAAACAGCCTCTATGCAAGCTGTTAATCATGTCACACAGGATTTAAGTGTTCAAGCCGATAACTTACAAAAGTTAACAAATCAATTTCGTGTCTAGGCAAGAAATAGATATTTTCAAGATTGTTTAGTCCTAAATAAGCACCTCCATCAATACTACGAAAAGCCACACAATGGCACTAATTGATCGTAAAAACACTTTCCTAGAATACGTGGAAAGTGTTTTTTATTGTCGAACCAGCGCAGCTAATTTCTCAGTGAAATCCTCTGAAATTGTGTAAATTGAATGGGTATCCTTGACATGCATCAAACTACTGTTTTGATCTTTATCACCTAACCAAAGGTGATAGCCATATTTGTTTCCTGCCGTATCCACTATTTGTACATCATATTCAGGTTTAGCCATATCGACAATACCCTCGTTTTTGACCGCTGTTGCAATGACTTGTTGGAATAGTGTAAGTGATTCTTCATCCGTATATTCTTTAAAAAAATCAGTGTTCACCTTGTAAAATTTAGCACCAATAGAAATGCTGACCTTAGCTACATCACCATCGGGTACACTATTTTCATTACATCCTAGTAAAACAACGGCTATTAGAGACAATAAAGCAATCATCATTGTTCGCAACCTCTCACCCCCTCTGTATGCTAAATAATACCATCATTTTCTGTCGTAGCTCTTACTTTTTTGTAATACATTAAATAAACGACAGCGAAAGGGGGACAGATAATGGGCTTATTTGATGGATTAATCGGCAATGCAAGCGAGGTGAATTTAGAAAAACTACAGGAGGAGGTCCATGATTTATTAATTCCAAACGAGACAATCAAGAATGCCTATAAAATTATTAGAGACACGTTTATTTTTACCAATAAACGATTAATCCTCATCGATAAGCAAGGGGTGACTGGCAAGAAAACGGAGTATCATTCCATTCCCTATAAAAATATCGTTCATTTTTCAGTAGAAACAGCCGGTACATTTGATTTAGATGCAGAGCTCAAAATATGGGTGTCTGGCAGTCCGTTGCCGATTCAAAAAAACTTCAATAAGGCGACAAATATTTATAAAGTGCAAAGCGTCTTAGCGCAGTATGTTTTGGGGACGTGAGGATTCAATAGGTTATGAAAGCCCACATTTATGTGAGGCTTTTTTTGTTGTAGAGGACTAGCCCTTCGTTAATTCGATAAGTAATACCCTGTCCAACATAGTATAATAAAGCAATAAATAGTCTCTTGAAGAGATAAAGGGGAATCTATAGTGGAATATGAAGAAAAGACCTCAATTGAATTTTTAAACGAAGTTGTTTTGAGGGCAGGTGAAAAAATTGAGAAGGTTGAATACCAAGGGCCTATTCAAACAGTAACGATTGTAAGAAGGTCCGCACGTATTTACAAAAAGGTTGCCCAAATCAAAGTAGCAAAGCAGCCCATTTGGAAGACAACTATTCCACAGGAGCTTGTGAAATATAAATTTTCACCAAAAGTAAATCGCCTACTAAATGAACCATTTGAAACGATTCAGGACTGGCTCCAGGAAGGGTGGATAATACGAGAGATTCGTTATCATGTAGATGGTATAAGTATCAAAGATGATGTCTATCGGATGGGTCCCGCCTATCTGTTTGCGCTTAAATATCGTAAAAGTAAAGAACAACAGCAATATGAGCTACAACTAGAACAGTTACGAAAGCAAGCGGATGACCTACAAATGTCGCCACTGTTTCTACATGCACTGTCAGCGGAAGCAATGCCTCGTTATTGGAGTCGTGTAAAGCAATTAAAGTTTATGCAGTTTTGTATTGCTATGTACCAGCTTGCTCAGCAAAAAGACTTATTTGACTTTAAAGAAATAGGTGCGACATATGAAGATCGAATTGGTGGTTCGAAAATGTTTGATCAGGAGCGAGAGGAATTTTTAGCCCATCTCGCACAATTAGGCATCGATGCCCCGTCTTATGGCCTTGTAAGCTCAGGAAAAATCGTGCCAATCTATTTTACTGGACATGCACAATCAGAGCTAGCCTCCTATCATCTTGGTGCAGTTCATGCAACAACAGATAATACAGTGTTACAAACGACATTTACAACTTCCAACACGACACTATGGCTTGTGGAAAATAGGGCTATTTTAACACGTATGGCAACGGAAAGTGAATTTCTACGAGAAAGCCATTCATTTGTGCTTTGTTTGGATGGGCAAATTCGATCCGCTCATAAGCAATTTATCAAACAGTTGCTTAAAAGTTCCATACAACAAGTACTGATTTGGACGGATTATGATGAGGCAGGACTAACAATTGCTAAAAAAGCTATTCAGCTTCTTTCTTGTCCCTTTAAAATTATTGGACGAGATTCGCAAATTTTTACGGATATTGAAACTTACGAGCAGTGGCTTCAGCATGAAAATCGTCATGAGCAAGAGCAACAATTGGGAGGAGTGAACGAATGGAAAATGTGGATGTAAATGCACCCATTTCGATTTTTCACAGTGATTATTTTTCAGCTGAATTTATGAAATCAATGCGAGATTTAGCTTCTCTGTCAGCTGTCTTAAAAGACTTAAGCACGGAAAAAATGTATGATTCACCAATGGAAATTATCCGCTTTTTAAATATTATTCAATTATTAAATACGGCATCTTTAGGTATTGGAGATCCGATTGATCATGAAGATACGCTTTATTATCGCTACCGCCATACATATGAGAATGACTCTGAGCCACCGACGCTTCAGTACATTCAACGTGTGCTCCATATTTTAGAACGCAATAATTGGGTTGTAAAGCAGACGCGGCAAATTAAATTAATGGACAGAGGCAAGCGTATGATGGATGGCTTAATTCGTATGGGAAATGATGCACTTGCTTATTATTTACAAGATGATATTGGCCGTTCACTATTTCAGGCAAGACGTGATGCAGAAATTAGTGCAGCCTATGATGATAAAGGCATTTCAGGTGGAAATAAAATTGCGTCGATGATTTATAATGTAGAGCAAGCCGTTGAGCAATTAGAAAATAGACAGCTTGAATTTTTGGCTGATCGCAATGCCTTGCCACAACTAGAAAAAATCAATCAGTTAATGTTGGGGCTAGAGGAAAAAATGACGGAGCGTTTAGCACAATTCCAAACGATAGAGGAAAGTCTTGTAATGAGTGACTTGATGCACCGTGGAACGGCAGCCATTACAAAGGGCACAACATTAAGTTTAAGCGTATTAACTAAATATGTGCGTTTCGTTACGATGCAATTAACACCGATGGAAGAGGCTATTTCCCCTGAAAAAGTACGAAATTTCATCTTGGCGATGTATAACCCACCCTTGCATAGTAATATCCCGACAGCACATGATATCTTTAGCTTTATGGAACAAAATCAATATGAAGAAGAAACATTTGATGGCATGTGGATGCCGGTAAAGTTTGCTGCACCTATAGGACATCAAGATATTAATGATGCTATCCATTATTTAGCCACCTATGAGCCAAAACGTGAGGGAGATATCATTGACCGAGAGGAGCCAGAATATAGAGAAGTAGAAATGGTGGGAGATTCCATTGAAGAAATGTTTGAGCAAGCTGCTTGGCAAATGACAAAGGCCCAAATCGACACAACGAAAATAGAAAGTTACTTAGATGACCATGGAGAGAGTGAAATAGAGGAATTAATCGTGCGAGCTAGCTCGAACAAATGGCATGATGCCGTTTTATCAATGCTCGCTGTTTCTGCTTTAACAAGCAGTAAAAAAATAGACAGGTCACCTAAAGCGGAGACGGCAAACTTTGAAAAAGAATGGGAGTGGATTAATGATGACGACAAACGATATACCATATATAAGCTCTTTAGCGATGATTGATCATCTAAAAGGCTATTTAACGACAGAGGAAGAATTGGCTTTTATGCAATTACTGTTTTCATCATCTGCCTCTATTAAGGGAGCGAATTATGGATTGCGTCGGAAGGAGTTAGAAAAATTATTAGGTATAAAAAATGACGACAATGCTTTGCAATCCTTTATAGATCGCGTAAATGGAGCTTTAAATCGCTATTTCAAAATTATTTATGATGAGAGGCGTGATCGTGTTGTTGTCATGATGCGAATCACAGCGAAAAATGCAAAATCTACATTGAGTAGTGAAGCATTGGCGATTTTACTCTATATGTTTTACCAGCAAGAAGTATTAGGCCATGAATTTACATTAGTACATCAAATTTTAGTTGATTTTGGCCATGAGTCTTTAAATGCTAATAGAAGAATGAAAAGTAATATCGACCAATTAAAAAAGGTGGGAGCTGTTGAAGATTATGAAGCATCTTCAGAAGAGGCATATCAATTAACAACAATAGGTGTTCATTTATTCTCCGAATCTTTTTTACGTCGTACAGTCGAATTTGCGCAAGAAACAAAGTTGAATAAAGAAGAAGTGATGAAATTTTTTAACCGTTATAACTTACATGTGGAGGAGGACAAAGAATGATTCCTTACGTGTTGAAAATACAGGGTGTACGTGACTATCCACCAACAAGGGTGATACTAGGTGAAGCCGATGAACACGTATTAATAACAGGTCCAAATGGTGTCGGAAAGTCAACATTAACGTTTTGCATAGGGGCTATATTATATTCTGCAAAAGTAGATATTGAAGGGCTACGCTCGAGTAATTTACAAGCAAATGAAGCATGGTATGCGAAATTATCGTTAGTGTTTAAAAATGAAGGCATGACCCGCATTGATGCGCCGCCATTTATTGCATTTGAATTAATTGTACAACAAGCTGTGAAAAATGGTGCCTTGCAAAAAGAGTATCGTATAACAACAGGAGATTCAGAAGATACGTTAACGAACATAACATCTTATACTTCTGGCAATATAGCAGGACGGAATTTCGGAGCTTACAAAGAAGATTTACAAATTAAATATAAAATTGATCCAGATTTGTATCATTTAATTTGGTATCAGCAAGAAGTGAACCAATTTGCCGCCATGAACCCTGAGGAAAGATTTCGTCAATTTAGTAATATGTTTCATATTGCTGATATGCAAAAAGAATGGGAAGCGGCATTAGAAGGAATTAGAGAAGCTAAACAAGAAATCATCCATTTATCGTCCATTGTAAAAACAGCTGAACATAATCTAACCATTGCAGAAAATGATCTCAACGCCTTTTTAAATAATAAAAAACGTATTCTGGAAAACGGTCGTCTGTATTATACATATACAAATGTTCTACTGCAAAAATATTCAAATGAATGCTCTGATACACAAGCTATTCTTCAGCAATTGCAGGAAGAAGAAGCACAAATAGGGACAAAGCAAAAATTACTGTTGCACGAAAAGGAGCGTACAGGTCAACATTTAATTCAAGTAGTGAATGAGTGCGAACAGGTTGAAGCACAAATTATTGAGTCAAAGACATTATTAAATGAGGAAGTACAGCAGGAAAAAACACTACTAGGGCGATATAGTGAGCTTTCTGCACAGCTAGAATCAATTTCCGATAAAGCAAAGCGACTACGTTTCGATGAACAAACAACCTGGGAAAAACAAAAAGCAACAGCCTTTCTACTAAAACAAGTTGAAGAGCAAGATAAGCAACTAAAAACAAAAGAACAACAATTAAGAGAAAACGAACGACTTTTGAATAGTGAAAGCGCACGAGTGACGATACATTTCGAAAACCTGAAAAAAGATCTAGTGGAAGCACGTAAGATCGTCCATTTATATCAAAGTAGCCGTTTTATTTTAAGTCAACTAGATGCTGCAAATCTCCAGCAACATCAATTTTTAAAGGAAAAACAGTTATTATCTTCCGCCATCCAAGAGAAGCAGAAAATCATCCAGCAGCTACAACAAAATAAAGTAAGATCTGCTCGTCAACAACAAGGACTAGAAGACTTACATAGACAAGGTATAGAGGCATATACATTACGTGATTTAATTTCGTTGACACCAAGTGCGCCTTTAAAGTTAGAGTCAAGTATTGAAGCGATTAAATACGCTATTTTTTATAATGCAGCGAGCTATAAGCCACTGAATGATTTGTATTATGTTTCATTAAAGCAGCTCATACCAAATCGTATGATTGACAATATCCCTCATTTAGGATTACAAATGCGTAGCGGACTATCTGAGCAACTACAAAACTATGCCAATAAAGCATTGTGGTGGATCGAGCAATTTTTCACTTCAACGCCTCGAATTGAGGCAGGTACGCTTATAGATGAACGTGGTGCTAGAGGCGCACAGGAACAACTGCAATTTATTCTAAGTGATGCAGCTATTCAACAAACCTTACAAGACCAGGCGAGTAACTTAAACAACCTGCAAGAGCGTCAAGTACAGTTAAATGCGCAGTATGATCATAATATCAAGCAAATTAACCAATTGCATGGAGACTTGCGCAAAATTCAACAGGCTGAAAGTACGCTATTGAAGGAAAGTGAACTGCATGCCTACGAAAGTCAACAGAAAGCTTTAACAGAGCAATTGTTAGCAATTTATGATGAGCAAGCGGAAATGGAAGCACAGCGGGAAACAGCTAGAAAACATCAGGCAGAACATTTTCAAGAGCTGCAATTGCTAGAGAAGGAGTGCCGCATTTATGAGGAGCTAGGGGCAGTGGCAGAGCAACAAATCGAGGTACAGCAAATGGAACAAACGTTAAAAGAATTACGCAAAACAATTAATGATTCCAAAAGAGAGTATCAGCAATGGACAGAGCAATTGGAGGAGCTGTCCAATGATAAACGTCAACTAAAATTACTAAAACAAAATCATGAATCAGAGCTTGAATTAATAAATAGTAATCTAACAAACTGTCGGCTACGTATGGTGAGAGCGCAAGAAAAAATCGAACAATTAGAGGCTAGCCAAGCAAGTCTAGTAATAAAACTACAGGAATTAGAGCATATTTTACCTGTCGAAGCATGTGTTGTTGATGAATCCATCTCCATTAAATGGTCTGAGGCAAGGTTAATTCATGGTAATGCAGAAAAAGCTGCTGCATTCGAAGCGGCACGCCTAGAAAAGGTCAATATTCATGCTGAAGTAAATTTTGAAAAAATGAAAGAAGATTTTGAGCGTAAAAATGCAGAATTAGCAAGTGCTGAAATACTTCTTGAGCAAAATGCGGGTTTTGCAGCAGATTTAGAAGATAAACTAGAAACGACCATTAATATGTATTTAACAAAGATTAATATGTTGTTCCAAAAGTATATGGATCTTTTTCATTTTGAGGGACATATCGAAAAAGAAAGAATAGAAGAGAAGGCAGGGCGTATTAAATACTTGCTTTATGTGAAAGCTCGTAAAATCGGTCATCAGGGTACTATGGAGGATGTTAGCTTGAAAGCACGAAATGGCAAAGTAGGTAAAGGTGTCTCAGGAGGGGAGGAATCGTTAAGCTCGCTCCTCTTTGCCTTAGCTTTATTGCAAAACCTCTCGATTGCCCCAAGCTATATCGTACTTGATGAATTTGATAGCGCACTAGATGATGAACGCAAGGACAAAGTATTTCATTTATATGCAAAAGAGTTAAATCGAAAGTTAATTATTTTATCTCCAAAAGCTCATGATAAAACCTATTACGACCATTTTTCCAAGGTATTTGTCATAGAACATAATTCATCTATTCCACAAAGTAGGATTGTTGGTTTCCAAAAGGTGTAGGACCATTTCGGTGAATGAAATTGTGTTTTAATCGAGCAAGAATTGACTTCTAAATGGCATTCCTTTACAATTAATTTTAATACTTTAATAGGAAAACGAGGTATTCTCGTTTCCTTACCAACTGAATAGCGTGTAGTAATAGGTGTAAATTGCGTGCAATTTGCTTAAAAGGGAAGTCGGTGCAAATCCGACACTGTCCCGCAACTGTAAATGTGAGCGACTTTTCAGCAACCACTGTCTTTGGACGGGAAGGAGAAAAGAAGCGATGACCATGAGTCAGGAGACCTGCCTGTTATGAGTACACACCAGTAACCTACGAGGAATAGCTTTTTACTATGGGATGGTGATACGCTACAAACATTGTCATATCAATATTTTCGAGTCTACATAATGAGATTTAGGATAGTGGGGTTACGCAGCCACTTTTCTAATTAACGAAGACACTTTCTTTAGATTCATTAATCTAAACGGGGGTGTCTTTTTTGTGTTGTTAAAATTCGCTATACAGGATTTTTTGGATGAAAAGGAACTGCAAAATCTAAGTAAACATACTTTACATAGTTACAGAGCTTTCTTTAGGGAGTTTAAAAGATGGCTATATGAAAAAGAGATAGTCGATGTAGATGATATTACACCCAAAATTATCAAAAGTTATCTTCTCTATTGTAAAAACGAACGTGGAAACGCAGCACCTACTATAAATACGAAACTGAAACATTTGAAAGCATTTTTTAATCATTTACAAGACAATGAGTTTTTGTTAAAGAATCCAATTATCAAAATAAGCAAGATGAAAGAAGATACACAAATTGAGGTATTTACTGATGTTCATATTAGAAAAATGCTGGCATATTACAGGCGAACAAAAGGGAAAGATAAGCAATTTTTAGCTTTTAGGAATAGTTGCATTATTACCACATTACTTGGAACAGGAATACGCATTGGAGAGCTGCTGAATTTGCAATGGTCGGATATTGATACAGAAAACTATTTAATGACTATTTATGGTAAAAATCGTAGACAAGAAACTGTACCGCTAACATCAAAGGTACTACAGGAATTGTTGGAATATAAGCTGTTCTGTGAACGGCACTTTGGTATATTATCAAATTTTGTATTTGTAAAGTACAACAATACTCAATTGACCTACGATTCGATTAAAAACATGTTTATGAAGTTACAAGAAGTCATGAACTTTACCGATGTTCGACTCTCAGCACATACGTTTAGACATACTTTTAGTCACCGATTTTTGATGTCGGGCGGAGACGTTTTCACGCTTCAAAAAATTTTAAGACATAAAAATCTCAGTATGACAGAAAAGTACCTCGCACTATGGGGAACGGCTCTACACGAACAGAATGAGAAATACAATCCATTGAATGATTTTGATTTATAGATAAAAGAAAGAGCCTAGCGTTATGAGCGCTAGACCTTAACAAAACGATCACACTATCGCTGGCAGGCAAATAGTGTTCACTCACAACTGAATATGAGCGATTATATGCCTTTATTTTACCTCGAAAATTCGTAAAATGCAAAGGCCTGCTTTCCTATTGTCTTTTTTAGGAACGCTCACTGACGAGCAGCCGTTAAGCGTCATTAAAAAACACGTCAGGTTAGCCGAGCCAACGCAGTAAATTCGGCTATATCGTAGACAAGCCGTTTCCTGTTACGGCTGCGATGAATTGGTGAGCGCCACCATTAAGGGCGCGGCATGGTTTATCGGCTAGTTACGGCTAGGGTAAGCATGTACAAGCGGACAATCAGCGTACAAATACGCTCAATTAAGGACTACCGCACGTCTAGGACGATAAATAGACGAGTACATACGGATAGAAATATCCCAATCTAACAGGAGCATACGAGAAACCCAGGACGTCACTATGACGCTGAAATATGCGGTTGTTACTTATTGTTGCTATTCGCGTATTTCTACGTGTCTAGCGATAATAGGTAACCTCTCTGCGCCGATTTCCCGGAGCGAGCAGCTATTCTGCTGAAAATGGGTGCGGTTGTCAAGTGGATATTTATGTTTATATTTTAAGGAGTGTTACTATTTAGAAAAATAGTTTAATATTAATTAAAAGGAATTTAAGGAGGTCATTATGAGGTCAAGTGTATTTAAAATTAAGGCTTCTCAAATAGATGAAACTAGAATCGACGAGACGACTCAATTGAATTTGTGGAAGATACATATTCCTATATTAAGTGCTTATAGTATAGAATATATAACTGAACACTGGGATCCTTTAAGTGGAGTTCTTGCTAATGAATGTGTTAATGGGAATATAATTGAATATCAGACTGATTTTCAAAAAGCAGAAGTAGCTGATTTATTTATGATCATACATTATCATGGTATTAAAGATTATGAGGCTTTATTTCCGTGGATAATAAATGATAATTTAAGAAAACGTATCGCTACCTTTTATGAAGAACTTGAAAGTAATTTTGAAAATGGTGTTTGGTTGTCAGCTTTACTATTAAGTGGTGCAGTATTAGAAGGGATATTAGCAGCAAAATTAGGTAAAATGGACAAAACATTAAATGACTTGATAACTTTGGCCAAAGAAAGACGGTTAGTTAACGAAAGTGATGCTACGTTATTAACCGAAATTAGAAAATATAGGAATATTGTTCATGCGAATAAATACAGGGATGAATATGTTACTAAACAAAAAGCTATGGATGTTAGAAGTATCATTGATAGAATTATTAAAAATTTCGCAGGATGTTAGTTATGTTTAAAAGCGGTGGGCTTAGCCTTCCGCATTTTTTATTTAATCTAGTGTTTGTTAGATGTAAGGTAACAACTTTCTCCTATTTCCTAATTTCATCAGCCATTCTGTTGAAAAATCGTGTACCTTTGTCAAACAAAATATATGGTTTTTGGATATTTCTATATAATGAACTAGGATAATTTAGTAAAATTTAATTTGGAGGTGTTCAAGTTTGATATTTGATATGACTGATTATAATAGCAACATTAAATCACTAGTAGATTTTTTAGACTTAACAGAAGAAGAAATTTCAGATTTTGTTTTAGAAAGCACAGATGTAATAGAGTTTTTGGAAGCGTTTAATATAGAAGATGAAAAACTTTTAGAAAAGGATATTGATTTAGTTAGCTTACATAGTACAGCCAGTATTGACAATTGTAAGTCAATTAAAGAAAAAGGGATAATTAACCTGCAAGATGCTGTGTCTCAAAAAAACCCAATAGGAGATTATTTAAAAAATAAGGATATCCAAATTAATATCGATGAGAAGTATATTTTATTTAAAGGTAATAAATTGGATATTAGTAAGGAAACTAAAGGATTTTGCTTGGAAGACGAAGATGAATATAGGAATCGTGTGATTCATAAATTTTATGGTGATTTTCAAATTAATGGATTTTTAAGTCATAGAAATGTGCTTACATACGGCGGTAATACAAGAAAAAGGCCTGAGATTCTTTTTGATTTAGCAAGATTTTTAAAGGATGAAAAAATTGAACTAGATTGGGTTAAAGATAAAAACAATAAGCACTACATAATTAAATTTAAACAACCTCTGAATTACTATATATATTTTACATTTGAGGCTGATTGGGATAGTGAATACGGAATCACGAAAGATAATTTAGAATACTTACCGAACGAGATAATAGAAGCAAAAGTAAAGAAATGGGTAATCCAAAAATCGCTCAATATAGTAAAGGATGGAGTATACGAACTTTATTCTTATGTAAATCCAAAAGTGAAAATCGAACCAAAAGATATAATGGAAATAATTACGGAACAAGAATACATTTCTAGGTACAAAATAATGAGTGATTATTGAAAACGTAGAGAAAAAGATAATTAAAACTTAAAAGACACAAGAGGCGTAGCCGTTAGTCGGCATGTGCTTTTTCTATGAAGCTTTAAATTTCTTTAAAATATTGACATAATTTTCATAAAGAGTTATTCTATATTCAGAATAAAATAAAATTACAAATTTATGTTTTGGTACTACTATATGTAGTTTAATAGGGAAGTTCGGTCTATTCCGACGCTGTCCCCGCAACTGTAAAGCTGACGATGATTGCAACCACTGTGCATTCGCATGGAAAGGAAATCAGAGAATGAAGCAAAGCCAGGAGACCTGCCAAACACTAATTTTCTCTAATAAAGACTTTTAGTGTTTAGCTTGTTTCGAGGTTTGCTTTTTTCTCTTTTTTCTTTGTCTCGAAATTTAGCTTGCTGATTTTATTAGACGTTTTATTCTTAAACTTTTCTAATTGGCAGGTGATAAAACAGTGGAAGTAGCTGCGTTAATTGTCAGTGTTGTAACTTGTGTTTGTATGATCATTTTTGAGATACTAAATATTTGTCTAAAAAATAATAACTAAACTTAAAGCAAAACAATTCGAGCGAGAAGTGCATAATTTTATCATGGTAGTGAAAATAAGAAAAGGACGATAGCCGTTATTGGCCGTCGTCTTTTTTGTTGTCTACTATTTCGATTAGATCGCTAATATCGCAATTTAAAGCTTTACAAACCTTCTCTAATGTATCGAACTTTATTCCATCAGTTTCCTCGTTATATAAGCGTGTAAGACCATTTCTATGTAATCCTGTTTCTTTTGCTAATTCAGAAATTTTCATTCTTTTCTCACCTAATAAACGAGATAAATGTACTTTAATCATATCTAATCACATTCCTTTTTTATTTCATTTTACACTGTAGTATATATTACTTCAAATTATTGTTGACAATGCACATTGTAGTGTATATTATATTATCTATAAAGCACATTGCGATGTGCATAAAATACATTCTGATGTAATTGGAGGTTATCTAATGTTTACTAAAATGCAAATTTTCGAAGTTGAGCCAGGATATTCTTATATAGTTGAAAGAACGCAGATTATTGATGGCGTATATCTAGAAGTATTTAAGCAACCAGGATACGAAGATGATGCGATTTTGTATATCGGTGATAATGAGCTTTTATTCAAGTGGGATGATGAAGCACGCTCTATCTTCTCCGAATTGGATACCGCAGAACCTATCGAATTGCTAGTGATCCTTGCGCAATCACCGAAAGTATTTCCTTAATATGTAATCGGACGATTAGGCACGTCTTACTTGCCACGACGGTTGGATAAATTGGAGACGATTCAATGCAGAGTGAAGGCGATCGGAGCGCAGATAGACGGATTCTATTGCGCTACATACATCAGAGCAGTTGGCGATGCTCACAGAATAACAACAGTATTGCAAAGTGCAGTATTCAGCTATTTAACATACAGGCGACTTTGTAAAGATTTAAACTAGCGGAGTGGTTGGCGACATTCCGTTAACGTAGAGAGAATTAACGAACTAGTTTCTATATATATATGACGGTTTTCATGCTGCACATGAGGACCGTTATTTTTTTATAACTTCGATATAGTTAGTAGGTATTTAGACTTATTTTGATATTTTATAAAAAAGATTGTCCCGATTCAACTCTTGTAACTCCACTAAGTAGAGTAAGGAGGTGCTTAAGGTGGTAGAAACCAAGCTCGTAATCGCAATGGTACCGCATTTTGAAAATTAATTTACGTAAAAGTGTGCGAAACTCATTTTTTTTGGCTATAAGTTTAGTGGGGAAGGAAATTAATATTAATAAAAGTGCGACAAACGGGAATTTTGTGGATATAAGTCAGTAGGAAGAAGTTTTTCTTTAAAAGTGTTAACGGAATGGCAATTTACAGACCAATATAAAGTAATAAAAGTTTTTCTCGTAGCTTGTTGCAAAGTGGGTAATCCAAGTCCGCTTATATAGTAGAACAAGTTTTTCATTCAATTTGTCCCAAAACACGACGTTTTAGTGTGCGGTATATAGTAGATTGATAATTTTATAAAAAGTGATATCAAAATTAATTTTTGCGTGGGAATAAGAAGTAGGAAGAAATTATCAAAACATGTCCGAAACTGAATTTTCATTCGGGTATACAAAGTAGGAGGCAAATTTTTAACCGAAAGTGTTAACGAAATTAAATTTTACCGTGCAGTATGTAGTAGAAGGCAATTCCGTCGATCAATCGGCGATCATATACAAAAAACTAATTAACTAAGGGAGAGATTTTATTATGACACAAACATTAAACCGCGTATTCAATGAGGAGAAAGAAAGTTATTTATATTACAACGAGGCTCTACTGAGTAACAACGTAATTATCGAACAATCCACAATTGAAACTGACGAAGGTTTTCAAACGATAATCGACGTGCTTCATTATAACGATATGGATGCTGTTCAATACACGTTATATTGGGGCAATCCATTATCAGCGATTCAAGTTTATCGAATAGTTAAGGACGTTCATGAGTTATACATCGAAAATACGTTAGGTGATTTCCTGCAATTGATGTACGAAATGAGTGAGGTATCATTAAGCGCATTGGCTCAGTCGAACTACGAAAATAGAGCAGAAATCAAGGAGAGGATTACGAGTTTATTCGAAGTAGTGGAGGTTCACGCATGAAAACGAAAGCTATCCGATCACTACGGCTTGCCAACGAGCTTGCCGCTAGTGGTCACCGCATATTATGGACAGAACCTTGCCGTAATTTACATGGCTATCAAGTATTTATCTTCGAAGATTCGCCAGCATTACAAGCGGTATTAACACAATCACGCAGACGACGATGATGATCCGCAGCCAATCTACTAAACTGCTAAAGGAGACGATTTTATGACAGAGAAGACAGAAGCGCCAAAAGAATTAGTTGTACAAAAGGCTTTACCGTTTAAGTATGATGCCGGGTGGACGGGCGTCCCTAACACAATTTTCGAAACTTATTCGTTTCATCCGAAATTTACTGGTTCAACGATGCTTGTTTACTTGTACTTATTGCTCCGTCACAACCATAACGAAGGCTACGCATGGCCGACGCATGACCAAATAGCGGATGCGATATGTATTAGTCGGACCACGGTTGGTTCAGCAATTAGGGCTTTAAAGGAATTGGACTTAATTATAGTTGAGCGCAATCCCACTCACGGTAACGATGTGTACTTCTTTAAGCGACCTATTGATGACCGATCTACATTTGAGCGCAAATTCCCAGAGGCATTAGAGAAAAGAATTAAGCATGAACAGTCGCGTCTATTAGATATTCAACAGAGGCATGAACGAAAAGAGGAGTTTGAAGCTAAACGTAGGGCAGCGAAGCAAGGTCTTTTGTGAATATATATTTACCAATGTGTAATTTTTACTTTACTGTGGTGCAATTTCTGTACCGTATAAAGAATTACTTATAAAGACTTACCTATAAAGACTTAAAACATTTAGCGCTCATTAATGCTTAAAAGAGTGCATTAATAAACGCTATCTATCACTCTCATATATTAGTGATGGTATTTAAAAGAGCATGAACAAAAAATACAACGTGTGGTTAAATTTTTACACCACGATAATGGAGGCCAGCCAATGACGAAAGCAGTCGCAGCTAAATTAAGTAAAGCGGGTCGTGCATTAATTGAAATCGCAGAAGCAGAAGGAAAAACGATAACGTACGAAAATGTATATCCTGGTTCTGTGTTCACACATAAGATTCTAAAAGCCCGACATAAACCGTTGTATAGTAAGGATTTTCCGAAGCCGAAAAAGCCGTCGATCCTAGAACGATTTGCGAATGTTGATGAGGTGTATTTAAAGCGTGCGCCAAAGGGGTCGTTAGAATATGAGGCGTTGCAGAGAGTAAAGAAATCAGAAAGTGCCGACCAAGAAAAGGCCCGCATATGTCCACCTGTTACGGATCGCTCATATGTCGAACGTTCTGACTTTACTTTGCACGACTTATATAACGATATTCGATCTGTCATGGAGTGGTATTCAATCGCTACGTATTTGATGCGCTTGTTGATTTTCAGTAATTCAGCCTTAGTTACGTACACTGACCGTTTAGATTGGGAGTATTACAGAAGTGAGCGAAAGAAATTCCGAAGTTGCCGTTACAAATATTGCTTAAATATGTTTGCGATTGAAGGCGATAATATCCGCCAGGGAGATGTTAAACGAACGGATAGTCGTTATTGCTGCGATACTTGCAGAAAAGCAGATTATGACGCCACTGAGCGATATAAAAAGCATGGCTCCTATTTACCTGTTTATTTCTACGTAGAGCAGACCACTGAACATATTGGAGACACAGCTAGGATGCGTGAGGTAGCAAAACCTTTAGAAGCGATTGAACGTAGGAATGCAAAAGGAATTGCCACGTCGCCGATGAAAGGTAAACAACAAAAACGTGCTGAAAAGCCTGAATTTAAGCCGTTTTTAACTGTAAATATTGCCACTGGAGAAGTGAAATATACGTCGGAAAATCACCTATACAGGTATTAAGGGCAGATTAAGCCCGCATTTATTTTTAGGGTAGTAGCGTCAAAATGAAACACGATAAATCAAAATGAGGAGGGAAACAATGGATATTCTGTGGGAAATTTATGGCATGCGTAAACATAAGAAACTAACGCAAAGAGAGTTTGCAGAAAAACTTGGTTTTTCTCGTAGTGCAGTGAATGATATTGAAAATATGCGAAGAAATCCAAGTGAAAGTTTTTTAGTTTCATTTAATCAAATATTTCATTCTGAAAAAACGGATGAATTCTATTCTTTTTTAGCTATATTAAAGAAAAATTCATATAAATATCCAATATAACATTAACATAAAAACACTGTCTTGTAAAGGAGGTTTTTATTTGTCAGCTGATTTTTGGCGCTTAGATAACGGAAACTTCGCGCTCTACATCGATACCACGCATGTTCGTGAAATCCGTAACATTAAACGGTCACGCGATTGGTCAATCATAGCAACGTATCAAAAGAATGGACGAGTTGTTGGTTTGCAGTGGCGAGTTCCTGAATCGGACTATCGAGCAGCAAAACGTATAGAAAATCGGATTAACAAAGGTGTACATGAAATCGAAGAAAAGCCTTCGTTAGACACAGGTTAGTGATGAGATGAACAAACACCTTACCTAGTGTTCTATCGTCGCTTAAATCAAGCGAAACGACAGATTCATGTCAATATATGTAGCTGAAAAAGCAAGGTGTCGGTGAGGACGATGCCTATTAAAAGGAGGATTTAAAAATGACAGAAGAAAAACAACCAGTAGTAGAAGAAAAATTATTTACACAGAGAGAACTTGATGAAATTATTACTAAACGTTTAGCTCGTGAGCATAAAAAATGCGAAAAGCCCGAGATATTAAAAGTACGAATTGAGGAACTTTTAAGGGAATTAGCTGAATACGCAGATGCGCTTTCTAGGGAGGTGAGTAAGTGATAGATGAAAAACTGGACGAGCAACCTACTCTAGAAACGCAAGTAAACGAGCCAACAACAGAACAATCGGAAATTGACGAGTTACGAGCGCAAGTAGTTGAGTTTGAAGCGCTAAAAGCACAAATAGCAAAACAAGAGGCGACTCAAAAAGCAGAGATATTCGCGCAGAAGGTCGAACAATCGGGCGTTAAAGACTTCGATAAATTACAACCGTTCCTAGATGCTACAAAGCTAGAAGGCGATGCACTCGACGAACTGCTCGGCATTTTGCAGGGCATGAAGCCAAAGCCGGCACCAATTGGGACAGCAACAAACGGCGGTAATGGAAATAAAACTGATCAACAGATTGTACTTGAACAAGCGAAGGCTAAAGCCAAACGCACGGGCTCACCCGAAGATATTGCCGCATTCAGCGGATTAAAACAAAAAATTAAACAATTTGGAGGACGACAATAATGACAAACGCGATCAATACAACAAACTTAGTAGGTAAGAAAGAGTCTGTAGTAGATGAGGTACTTTTACTCAATCCAAACCAAACACCTTTAATTAATTTACTTGGTTTCAGCAATCCAGTAACAAATACGATCCACCAGTGGTACGAAGATAAAATGTTTGATACAAAAACGAAGGTAACAACCGCAGCAACATTGACAGCAACAGAATTAACGGTAGAAAGCGTAGAGCCTTTTGTAGTTCATTCAGTCGCGCAGATTGACGAGGAGTTAGTCCTTGTTACTGCGATTGATGCTTCGGCTAAGAAGTTGACAGTTGAGCGTGGATACGCGGATACTACTGCGGTTGCAATCGTTAAAGATGCCCAAATCGAGTTCCAGTACGATATGACTCCAGAGGGAGCAGACGCACCGAAATCGCGATACAAATCGCGTACTCCACAAAATAACGTAACGCAAATCTTTATGGAATCAGTAGAAGTAACAGGTTCAGCGCAAGAGGTTGAGCAGTACGGAGTAGATGACCTTTATAACTACGAAAAAGCGAAGAAACAGTTAGAGGTAGCACTACAACTTGAAAAATCACTAATCAACGGAATCAAGCTAGACAACGGCATTGTGCGACATATGGCTGGATTACGACAACTAATTAAAACGAATGTAATCGATGCTGCAGGCGCATCAGTGGCAGTTAAAATGCTGGGAGACTTGGTGCAAGCCGTATTTGAAAAAGGCGGTCTGGCTAGTGGTGGACAGTATGCGTTTATTGTATCGGCTAATCAAAAACGTGCAATCAGCGACCTCCAAAGCGATAAAATCCGTATTGTCCAAGCTGAAACTAGTCGAGGTCAAGTAGTGGACCACATCGTCACAGAGTTTGGCCGTTTCCCAGTAATTATGAATGATAACGTAAAACCGACGGAATTATTCTTCATCGATATTAACCGTACGAAAATTAAGCCGTTAGGTAGTCGTGGTTTCCATCACCAAGACACTGCAATCACAGGCGACCATCGACGTGGTTTTATCGTAGGCGAGTACACGCTTGAGTTCAAACAAGAGTCGGCGCATGGTAGAATTAAAAATCTAGTGTAACAATTTCCAAGAGGTTAGCGATTAATTTCGCAGCCTCTTTTTTATTACGGCGGATTATTCCGCCACCAAGCCTTTGATGCGGCGTGAGTCGTGTCTTACCTATGGGGCTGTAAATTGTCATAGGGCACTAGGCGTGAAAAACCTGGTGTCCAAACTCCGAACAAAGCGGTATTGTAGCACCGCGATTTTGGGCGTCGTAGCCGGTAGAAGCCACGACGCCTCTTTTTTTATTTACAAAAAACTGGAACTGATTTATTTTTAACTTAAAGGACGGTGTTCAAAATGATTGACGGACAAAACATATCAAGTATTATTGAAAAAATGAAAAAGTTGCATATTAATGATCCTGCAATTTATAAATATTGGGATCAATTGATTTTAGAATTTAATGACGTGAACGATACCATATGTTTTTTAGACGGTTGCACAGAAGAAGAAATTGGTTGGTTATCATCGGTTTTCGATGATTTGGCCTATAAATTTCAAAGTAAGGGATATGCAGAATGTCTTAAGAGACTGGATGAAAAATATCCGGATAATGTGTTATCCAATTTGGTTGAATTAGCAGAATCGTGTATCGATTAATACCGCGCTCTTAAAAAGAGTTGCGGTTTTTTCTTATTGTGCGGGTTTTACGCTCGCAGCAGGACGCTCTATTTTAGGGCGCCTTTTTCTATGCAAAAAATGCGAGGGGGCTACGGAAAATGAGTAACATAGATAGAGAAATAGAAATTTTAACAAAAGCCACATTACTAGCGGGAGCTTTATTAGACGCAGTTACAAGTAAGCGTGAGTCGATGTTACCAAAGTTAAAAGAACTTGAAGACGAAGTAAAAGCGACTCAACTAGAGGTACACAAAAATTTAAAACGATTAGTAATTATGACGGTGAATGCGGCGATCAGATATTGTTCTAGCGGAAAGCAATCAGACGCAAAACTAACGCGTAGGAACGGAAATGAAGTTGCTAAAGAGTTAGGTCGTTTAAAAAGACTTGCACATCGCAAGGAGGAAACTAGATGGCCGTAAATTTAACCGCGGTGTTTCGCGTAAGAGACCAGGGGACTTCGAGGCTTCGACAGATTACATCGATGATGGACCGCATGAACCGAACAAGTCGAGCAACAGGTGAATCAGTAAGTCGAGCACAAACAGCGGTAAATAGGTTTGGTAGCGCTGTATCTTCTACATCCAATCGTATGAGCAGCTTTTCTACTCGTATGACAGGCTTACGTGCAGGAACTAATGGGCTTAGTGCAAGTTTTAGTGGTATGCAAAGTTCTTTAATCGGTTTAATGGGGGCATACGCTGGTGTGAATGGGGCGGCCAAGTTGTTTAACGCAACTATAGGCGCTGCAGCAAACTACGAACAAAATGCGATGGCTATTAGCGGGATGTTTGGTGATGATAAACAAGCAAAAAAGTATCTTCAAATGGTCGAAAAGGCTGCTATTGATAGTCCAGTATTGAACAGCACAGATATGATGACAAACTCAAAGGCATTCATAGGAATCAGTAAGAACCTTGATGAATTAAAACAAGTTTGGGGTTTAGTTGAACGTATACAAGCGCTTTCTGGCGTAGACACTCAACAGGCAGCTTTCTCAACAAAAGAGCTTATGCAAGGTGACTATGTTTCAATGTACGAAGCAGTTGGACTAGATAAAAAGGAATTGCAAAAAATCACTAAAATGGACGGCATGTCTGCTAAGATGGCTGGTTTAGATAAATTATTAACCAAAATGGGTGTAACTGATGAAATGGTTAATAAGATGGGGAATACGACAAAAGGATTGTGGTCGCAACTTGAAGAGAAGTCACAGACGTTCTTTAGAAACATGGGAATGGAGAGTAATACAAAACTAGGAGAATTCTTACGACGACTAAATAAAATGTTTGATGGTCTTGATACTACCTCTCTCAGCAATAAATTGGGAGGTATGCTTGCTAAAGCCACAGATAAAGCGATTGCTTTATACGATATATTCGTGAAATGGCGAACACAAATAGCATACGTAGCAGGAGCGATTGGCACTTTTGTAGCTGCGCTAGCTGTAGTAGGAACAATTTCCGCGTTGGCAAATCCGATAGCACTTATAGCAATGGGAATAGCCGCAGCAGTAGTCGGATTCAAAGCGCTCTACGACAATAGCGAAATGTTCCGAGGAGCAATCGACGGTATAGTCGGCAAGGTTAAATCGTTATGGTCCGCATTTAAGACGGGCGGCACGGGCGGTTTAATCAGCGCACTATTTCCGCCTGATATTGCGAATCAGATTAACTCGTTAGTTGGCGGAATTAAGGCGAAGATTTCTGGACTAATGACTGCGTTCAAATCTGGCGGATTTAAAGGCGTACTGGAGATGCTAATTTCTCCTGAAGCTATCAGCGCAATGACATCACGTTTTGCAACGATAAAGGAGCAGGTAATTAGCGTATTCACTAGCCTCGTTGAAGCCGTGTTGCCCGTACTGCAAACGCTTTGGTCAACGGCACAGCCTATTCTTAGCGCTTTGTGGGACGCATTAAAAATCGTAGCTGACGTCGTAATGCTCGCTTGGAATAACATTATCGCACCTACGATTACATTCGTTATGAAAACTTTTAAGCTTATGTGGACGGTGATTGGTCCGATACTTGAACTTCTAGGTGCGGCGATCGGCGCAGCCTTTAAGATATTGCGCTTAGTATGGGATACGATTGTAGGTCCGTTTGTAGCGTTTCTAGCCGGAGGATTTACGCAAGCATTCGGAGCAGCTACGGAAATTGTTAAAGCGCTGACTCCCGCATTCAAAACTGTGGGCAGTTGGATTAGTACAGCGGCAGGATACTTAAAGGACTTCGCAGCAATTTTAGGAAACATTAAAATGCCAGACTGGATTGGTAAAATCGGTTCTGGTGCCGTAAGTTGGGCGAAGAAATTGATACCAGGCAAGGACGGCGGAGCTGCTAAATCGCATTATAGCGGATTAGATTCCGTGCCATATGACGGATATACAGCGCGTCTCCATAAGGATGAACGCGTTTTAACTGCGCGTGAAAATCGTGATTATTCGGAAGGTGGCGGAGGAAACGGCACTGGCGGAGGAGTCGTTATCTCTGGTAATAACTTTACAGTACGTGAAGAGGCGGACATACATCGTATAGCGTTTGAGCTAGCGAAATTAATCGAACAGGAGATGGTGCAAACTGGCTAAGAGTTCTATCGCGATATGGCTGAAAGATCGTCATAACGTTTATAAGCAATTTCCGGTAAATCCAGAAGTAGTTAGTCGCGAGTCTCCGTTCGATTTTACTACGGTAAATAATAAATGATACTTGGCCGGCATCGGCTTTTATAGCGTTGCTTGCCTTTTCTATTACAACGAAAGAAGGGGCGATGAAATGAAGCGATCATCTACAATTGAAGAATTAAAAGAGGACATTGAGCGTTTACAGGCAGAGATTGATGCGTCAGATGTGAAGCGAGGTTATTGTAAAGTTCCGTTCCCATCGGTTAGTGACGTTTGGGCAGAACAAGCATATAAACGTAATTTAGTAGATATAAAGCAGTTTTTAGCAGAATATACAGAACTAGTTTTAACAGCAAAGGAAATTATACCATTGGGTGAACAAGACCGTATTAATGAGTGGTTAGAGATGCTAAAAGTTGCGAGAGAAGCGAAGGATTTAATACTAGGTTCTACGTGTACACTGATTGCTGCTTTATTACTGATCGCTACTAACGGTGACAGCAGAATGCATTACGCAAATTTAGCGGATATGCTTGTAAGTATCATTGAGGAAACGCCTTATTCCGTTTATTCCGAAGATGTCTATAAAGGCGACTATGACGGAAATTATGATAAATACTACGCTGACAAACGAGAGGAGCTATTAAAATGGAGAGCAAACTAGAAGGTATTTTAAAAGAATTGACGGCCGATCAGGCGAAGGCTGCCGAGTTGATTTACGAAAACGACCTATTACCGAAAGGTAAGCGTCGTTCTTACGTTGAAATTGCAAAGGAAATTGGCATATCTGACCGGACATTACGTAAATGGAGACAGTTGCCTGCGATGTTAGAATATAAGACAGCGGTAACAGATATGTATTTATCGGATAATCGTACGCGCGTTATGCAGGCGCTTATTCAAGGTTGTGTGGACGGCAACGCTTCGCATATGAAACTGTACATGCAAACGATGGGTATGCTAGTTGATAAGGCGGAAGTTGAGATTAAAGCGCCTAATGCGGATCCAGATGCAGTTGCAGCTCGATTAGCGAATATTAAAAATCGATATTAAAAGGCGGTATATCAACGATTTAGTGCGGTAAAGTATTATAAATGCGGAGTTGGCTACGTGTTGGCTTCGCTCTTTTTTTATGCGTTGGAATGGCGTTAGGGCTTCCGTTTAATTCCGAAATACGAGGAAACATCGGGCAGAACGTGCTGGCGGACGCGCTACCTTGAAAACAAATCGTTATCTGACAATTTAACCGGTATTTTATACAGCATTTTATGCAGTATTGTAACGCATGTGCAAATAGAGATAGTCGCAAGAATTGCGGCATATTAACGATGTATAAGATTGTGTATATGTTGTTTCAGCGCAGAAGTAGAGAAACATTGTTATATGAATGGTTTTACGTATATTTTAGTTTACATAATCAAGCTTATGGGAAGTTGGAAATGAATAAATATTCATTTGATATTCATTGCGTCAATTAAACGTTGGATGACTCGAAAATCCCCCCAAGCCACCGACTTCCTACAGGCGCTTTCTGCTGTCCGATAATTACAGATACCATTTTCAAAACAAGCCGGTTTTTGCGATGTCAGAGGCTTCGAGAATTGTTGAATCGGATAGTTGTGCGTGTAAGTTTGTCTGAGGTGCGTTTATTATTAGGCTGTTTATGTTAATATTTCAAATTTATAGAAGTGAGTTATCCCGATTGAACTTGCGTCAGTTTTGCGTTAAAAAAATGAGCGCAAGGGATTCCTGCGCTCGTAACTCGTTTTTTCAAATGTTACATAAATAATAACCTAAAATAAAAGTGCCGTAAATACCTTTTTTTAAAAGCCGTCAATCAGTCGCTAAAGCCTATTCTCATGCGGTTTCTTTCAGTATATACTCCGAATAATAGATGGAGGTGATACGGATGTTAAAAAGAAGACATTCGGTAAAGGACGTATTAGAGAAGTTAAATATTACGGACAAAACATTAACTAGTTACGCGGATTTAATGTGTGAAGTAGACGACAATTTTGCTGATTCGTTGGAAAAGACCAGAAAGTATAGCGGTAAAGAAATCGAGGTTATTCAGTATATGCTGCGTAGAAAATCCGAGGGGATTTCGAAAGAGATGGCCCGCGATGAAGCTGCGGAAGTATACTACGATCAAAGTAAATGTGAAGACGTGCTGTCAGAATTTCAGAGTTTGTTAGATAAAATTAAGAAACGATGATTAGTAGTTTGGAAAATATTATGATATTTGACTTTAGAAAAACACTACTTTACAATTGATTTTAGTAATCTAATAGGAATGTGGAGTACACTCGATTCCTATGACAACTGAATAGCGTGTAGTAATAGGTGTAAATTGCGTGCAATTTGCTTAAAAGGGAAGTCGGTGCAAATCCGACACTGTCCCGCAACTGTAAATGTGAGCGACTTTTCAGCAACCACTGTCTTTGGACGGGAAGGAGAAAAGAAGCGATGACCATGAGTCAGGAGACCTGCCTGTTATGAGTACACACCAGTAACCTACGAGGAATAGGAGGTGGCATGTTGACAAAACAGAATGCTCTGTTCGTCACAGTACGTCAAACGCCCATAGTAAATGAAAGGGTTCACAATCGGACTCGTTCACACATACTTAGGGTTTGTTTGGCATTGTGTGATGAAAGAAGATAAAGCGAAGGACTTCCTCAAAACGTAGGGAGTCCTTTTTGTTTTGAAAATATGTACGCAAAGGGGATGCACGTATGACGAATATTCATGTAACGACAACGCTGGAAACGCCTTATGAAGATATGAACATTTGTAAGCAACCACGCACAGAAGTTGCCAAGAAAGCGAAAACAAGAATGGTGGTCGAATCGCTGATCGATCAATTATTAGCAACGAAGCTGATTCGCAACGATCGCTTCTTTGAACAAATCTTATATAATAAAGAAATTATTTGGATACAAAATGGGGATGTGGACGGTCATCTTTTGGCAAAAGCAGCATTAACAGATGAGCTGAAAACAAAGACCAATCATTTTATGATGTATATGCCGACCAATCCGATTGTCTATGAGGTCAATGGGGAAGCGTATCACTTAATTACGCGCATTGATTCAACACGCGCAAAGCCCAACCTTGATCGTCTAACATTGGAGCCAAAGCCTGTTTTAAGTGCCGCTCGTGTCAATGACTTATTATGCTCGATTGTCATGCGCTTTTATGAAACATATCTACACGATTTAGCGTCTCACCATGACAAACTCATCGCATTCGTGCAGCAGGAATATGCCCAGTTTATTGAAGCGGTGCAAGCGTTAAATGATTATCATTTCAACTGGCATCCACGCGGCAATGGGCACGAGCTCTTACTGCAATTAATTGATCATCTACAAATTTTAAAAAGTCACCCAGGCAAGGTACTGATTGATTTTACGAACAAGCATGACTACGTGATAGTAGAACCCGCTTATTTGATGGACAAACCAACAAAGAAAGCCGTCGGTGCACTATAAGAACAAGCCCTCCGCTTTATGGAGGGCTTGCTTTCATTTAAATGCAGGATCGAAATATATTCACGTTCAAGCAAGAAATACCCGCGCTTGAGCTATGAGTACCCGCGGAAGCAAGTGAAATACTCGCGCTAGAGCAATGAATACCCGCGGAAGCAGGAGAAATACCCGCGCTTGGGCGACGAATACCCGCGAAAGCAGGAGAAATACCCGCGCTAGAGCTATGAGTACCCGCGGAAGCAAGAGAAATACTCGCGCTAGAGCGATGAATACCCGCGGAAGCAGGAGAAATACTCGCGCTTGAGCGAAGAATACCCGCGAAAGCAGGAGAAATACCCGCGCTTGGGCGACGAATACCCGCGAAAGCAAGAGAAATACCCGCGCTTGAGCGAAGAATACCCGCGAAAGCAAGCAAAACACTCCCGAGCGAGTAGGCCGACTCCTGCCCTATAAACAATGCATGGCTGCCTGTGCTTCATGCCACGGAACCGTATATCCTTTGCCCTTTGCACAAAAAATACTGGAGGAACTATATTCAGGGTCGGCATTTTTATCGTAGCCAATCTGTGCAATTACTTCCTCTGTATTATGGCATATATCATAGCCATCAAATTGGAGTGTGAGTGCACCTTTCCCATTTGTATAGGCAGCAAAGGTTGTGCTGTAGCTCATTAAAGTGGCAACGGGCGCGCGACCTGTTAGCACCACATCTGTTTCGGATAATATCGGGTCATCAAATGTGCCTGCTGCTTGCTGAACGTCAGTCATCATGCGGCCGATAAAGTCGTTTGAAGCCTTCATTTTAAAACGATAATAGGGTTCAAGTAGAACATTTTGGGCTTGCTCTAGTCCCTGGCGCAGCGCACGGAAACTAGCTTCTCGGAAATCGCCGCCCGATGTATGTTCATTATGCCCGCGACCTGTTAGAAGCGTAAAATGAACATCTGTTAAAGGGAAGCCTGTAAGTAAGCCATGATGATCGCGCTCAAACAGGTGCTTTTCAACAAGGCGCTGATTGCCTACGGATAAATGATCTGCATGACAGGCATTGCTGAAGGTATTGCCGGTTCCACGTGGATTTGGCTCCATTAATAAATGAACTTCCGCATAATGCTTGAGTGGCTCGAAATGGCCATAGCCTGTCACCTTCGTCGCAATGGTCTCCATATATAAAATTTGCGGCTCGCCAAAGGAGACGGCTAATGAAAAACGTCTCATTAATACCTCTGTCAGGACCTCCAATTGAATGACACCCATAATATGGACATGGATTTCCTGGAACTTTTCCTGCCAAACGACACGTAAAGAAGGCTCTTCTGCTTCAAGTAAACGGAAAATCTGTAGCACTTCCTTGATATGCTGATCGCCCGCATATTGAACCTTTGCCTGTAGCGTTGGGACAAGCTCATAGGGCTGTGTTAGCGTCGTTGTACCGATTCGATCTCCAATGTTTGCCTGACTCAGCCCTTTCACAGCGAAAATCTCTCCTGCTTCAACCTGTTGAACGGACTCAAAGCGACTGCCATTATAAAGGCGAATTTCTGTCACTTTTTCTGTCACTTCACCAAATGAAAATTCATCCCGCACATGTAAGGAGCCCTTGACAGCCTTCATAAAGGTTAAACGCTGATGCCCATCATGACGAATTTTAAAAACCTCTCCCTCAAACGGGACATTCTGGTCAAATTGGGTAGCCGTTAACAGGGGAAGCTGGTCAAGAAATTCCTGAATGCCCTCATCCTTTAAGGCAGAGCCTGTAAAGCAGGGGAAGGCACACTCATTTTTAATCATGGCCTGTAGCTGAGCAAGACATGGTTCATGCTCTAATGACTCATTCAGAAAGGCATCCAAAAATTTTTCATCACGCTCCGCCAGCCATTCCATGATGCTATTTGACACATAATCTGCTCGCAGCGGTTCATCGACGAACAACACATGCTGAGAGCAATCTTTACGAAGCTGGCTCATGACAGCTCCTACATTTGCTCCTTCACGATCCGTTTTATTGATAAAGAAGAAGGTTGGGACATGGTATTTACGTAAAAGCTGCCACACCGTTTCTGTATGGCCTTGTATCCCTTCGACAGCGCTAATGATAATAATGGCATAATCCATCACACGAATGGCACGCTCCATCTCAGGGGAGAAATCGACATGCCCAGGTGTATCAATCAATGTGTATGTATCATCGCCAATGCTCATGCGACCTTGCTCGGCAAAGATCGTAATCCCACGCCTGCGCTCTAGCTCATGATTATCGAGAAAGGTATCCTGATGATCGACTCGACCACGGGCTTGAATACTATTTGTATGAAAAAGCACTTGCTCAGAGAAGGTCGTTTTCCCTGCATCCACATGCGCAAGTACACCGATTGTTTTGTACATAAGAAATCCTCGTTTCTATAGATTGCTATCTTTTCATTGTAACAGAATACTCGCATATATAATTCTTGTAAAATAGTTCGTATTTTTGTCGAAATAGTGCTAATATAGTGATGATTGCATAATTAGCGTCATACTACGCTAGTCTATCAATAGTATTGACCATAATAGAACGTATTGGTGCAAATGGCATTTGTCATTTGCTTAAAAGGGAAATCGGTGCAATTCCGATGCTGTCCCGCAACTGTAAATGGGGAGTCTATACAGCATGCCACTGTAGTAAAGCTATGGGAAGGCGTATAGATGATGAACCTAAGCCAGGATACCTGCCAGTATGTGTTTTTTGACTAAGAACCACGAGGATGGGGATAGTGATAAAGGTAATGATGATACCGTTATTTCACTATGCTACTCTCTTGGCGACAAGAGGGTTTTTTTATGCCCTTCCAACCACCTTGGTAGCAAAGAAGTCTCTGATTTCTTTCTATATTTTAACAACAAAGGAGAAAAGGACATGAAGAAATGGAAAAGTATATGGCTGATGATGATCATTGCCTTGGTCGCTATTTTAGGGGCTTGTAATGCAAAGGACAAAACTGAATCAGCAGCACAAGGTGAAAAGGTTGAGCCATCTGAGGCAGCAACAGAAGTAACCATTGAAAATAATGACACAACCCAAACATATAAGGAAGCACCTACGAAAGCGATTAGCTTAAATCAGCATGTGACAGAAATCATGCTGGCGCTTGGCTTAGAGGATTCTATGGTTGGGACGGCTTACTTAGATGATAAAATCTATGAGCCACTCCAAGAGGCATACGATAAAGTCCCTGTGCTTTCAGATCAATACCCTACGAAGGAGCAAGTGATTGATGCCGAGGCGGATTTCCTATATGCAGGCTGGAAAAGTGGTTTTGGTGAAAAGGGCGTTGGCACACCAGAGGAGCTTGAAGAATTAGGCATTCATACGTATTTACATACGGCTTCTAACATGACAAAACCAACATTAGAAGATATTTTCACTGATATTCGCAATATCGCGAAGATTTTCCGTATCGAGGATCGTGGCGAAGCTTTAATTGAGCAAATGACAAAAGATGTAGAGGCAGTACAAGCTAAATTACCAAAAGATAGCGAAAAATTACGTGTTCTTGTGTTTGATAGCGGTGAAAAGGATGTATTTACAGCTGGTCAAAACTTTATGAATGAGCTAGTGACAATCGCGGGTGGTCAAAATATCTTTGGTGATGTGGAATCAGGCTGGACAACTGTGTCGAAGGAAGATGCAGTAGATCGTAATCCAGAGGTTGTTGTCGTGATTGATTACGGTGAAACAACGGCAGAACAAAAGATCCAATTCTTAAAAAATGATCCAGCATTAAAGGAGATGGAAGCTGTCAAGAATGAGCACTTTGTCATCCTGCCACTTTCAGCAGCGTCTGAAGGGGTTCGTGCGGCAGAGGCCATTGAAATTTTAGCGAAGGGCTTCTATCCTGAAAACTTTTAAACCATTCGAGCTAGCGCTTTGCTAGCTCCTTTTTCATAAGGAGCGATATCAATGAACGCATTTCAAAAAAACGTACCAGATCAAACATTTGAAACACTAAACCGTGATGGTGAATTTACCCGTCTAGCAGTTAGCCCTGGCATTATCAATAAGCATTATACGCCAGCGCAATTTCAAAAAATAGCCGAAATTGCTGGCGAAAAGGGGGCGATTAAGTATTCCGCCTCCTATAGTATTCTCGTATCCATTCCAACGAGCGATGCGACAGAAGCTGTGCAAGCCTTACAGGAAGCGGGTCTTTATGTTGCGCCCTCTGGCTCCATTATTGCCATGAAGGCTTGCGATTTTTGTGATGGTGAGAAAATGGAGGCAGCTCCGATAACCGAACAGCTCTATCACGCCATAGCGGGGATAACGGTACCTGCAAGAGTACGTGTCAATATCAATGGCTGTGCATCTGCCTGCTACAATGCAGTCTATGATGATATTGGGCTCGTGTATCAGCAGGAAAGCTTTGATGTCTATTTAGGTGCTGTGCCGATGGGGGCAAAGGCACAGGCTGGCACATTATTCGCTAAAAGGGTAGGTGTCGAGCACATTGAAGATTTTTTACTGTACATGATAGGCCTTTATAAAGAGCATGCTCGCCCGAATGAACCCTTTTATAAATTTTATCGCAGAACAAAGTCCGCAGAATATTGGGAACTAGTAAAAAATTCTATTAAATAGCAGGAATATTACTTAGGGTGTCGAAGTATTGTAGTAAGGCACAGAAAATTACAATACAAAGGAGCAAGAACATGACATCGAAACAAGGGATTCAACCAGAAGATCTTTATCACTTAAAATCAGTAGCAGATCCACAGCTATCACCCGATGGAACTGAGGTAGTTTATGTAGAGACTCGTATGGACGAGAAGAAAAACGACTATATCTCGAATTTATTTTACATAAACTTGAAGGACAAAACGCCACAGCAATGGACATTTGGTGAGGATAGAACAAGTTCCCCTGTTTGGTCACCAGATGGCAGCCAAATTGCGTTTTTGTCAACGAGAACAGGTAAATCGCAAATTTATGTGCTATCGAAAGCAGGTGGTGAGGCAAAACAGCTGACACATTGTAAAAATGGGGCAACATCACCTGTCTGGTCCCCATGTGGCAAGAAAATTGCTTTTTCAGTTGTCCTAGGGAAAGATGAAACCATCCAAGATAAAGCGGAGGATGAGAAGAAAAAGGACAAAGAACTCAAGCCACTAGAAATCGAGAAAATGAAGCACAAATCGGATGCTGGTGGATTTATTGATATGGAGCAGTTTGTTCATATTGCCCTTGTCAATGTGGAATCAGGAGAGCTAGAGCAAGTGACGGAGGGAAAAGAGTACTTCCATCTGGGTACATGGTCGCCAGATGGCAAATACCTTACGTACTTAGCCGATAAAGCGGAGGATTTGGATTTCTCATTTAATGTGGATATCTATTTATTGGATTTAGAAACTAAACAGAGCCGCAAGCTAACAGAAGGCTGTGGTGCATATTACCAAACGGCTTGGTCTCCGAATAGCCGATTCCTTTCTTTTGTAGGTGGAGAACGTGAATTTGAAAATGCCACACAAGCGAAGCTATGGATATATGACATGGAGCAAAAACTGCTAAACTGTGTAACAAGTGAATTCGATGCGCCTGTTGGTGATTTTGTCATCGGTGATTTCCTGCAAGGTGTAGCGTCACCACGCGTGCAATGGATGAATGATAATCATAGCTTCTACTTCCAAGTCACAGATCACGGCAATGCGGCGATTTATTTCGGAAATGTAGATGGCGAAATTTACCCAGCTATTCATGATGATCAATATGTCTATGGCTTTTCACTTGATCCGCAAAACGATCAGGCTATTGTAGCGATTAGCACAACGACAAACCCAGGCGATTTGTTTTATGTAAACCTAAAAACAGGTGACAAAGAACAGTTGACGTCAATTAATGAAGAATTTTTAAAGACCAAAACATTAGCTGTTCCCGAAAGTATTGAATTGGAAGGCGCTGAAGGCTGGAAGGTCAATGGCTGGATCATGAAGCCAGTTGGCTATGAAGCAGGGAAGAAGTATCCTCTTATTCTTGAAATCCATGGTGGTCCACATGCGATGTATGGCAACACCTACTTTAATGAATTGCAAATCCTTGCTGCACAAGGCTTTGCAGTGCTTTATACTAATCCGCGTGGTAGTCATGGCTATGGCCAAAAATTTGTGGATGCAGTACGTGGCGATTATGGTGGCAATGATTATGCAGACTTAATGGCAGCGGTAGACTACGCTTTGGAGCACTATGATTTTATTGACCAAGACCGTCTTGGTGTAACAGGTGGAAGCTATGGTGGTTTTATGACCAACTGGATTGTGGGCCATACAAATCGCTTTAAAGCGGCTGTGACGCAGCGCTCCATTTCAAACTGGATTAGCTTTGCGGGTGTCAGTGATATCGGCTATTATTTTACAGACTGGCAAATTCAAGCGGGACTCGATGATATAGAGAAGCTATGGCATCATTCACCGCTGAAATATGTAGACAATGTGGAGACACCATTATTGATTTTACATGGTGAAAAAGACTATCGTTGTCCAATTGAGCAGGCAGAACAATTATTTATTGCCTTAAAGTATCGGAAAAAAGAAACAAAATTCGTTCGTTTCCCTGAGGCGAATCATGAACTATCAAGGAGCGGCAAGCCCACATTACGAATTAATCGACTTGAATATATTCGTGATTGGTTTGTGAAATATCTATAATAGGGTGGCCTAAGAAGAGCATAGCTTCTTAGGCTATTTTTAATAGAAAAGCCCTGTATGATTGTTTATAACGTTTCAATCGTTTGAAAAATCTCTTTGTAAAGGATATCTAACCCTTTCTCACCTTTCATATAGAAATACCAAACATCTTCTCGATTTGCATCATGATCATATAAATAAATTGTTGTATGAGAACCGTTATGTAATGATTCCCAATGAGCCGTTTCAAATGTAGTTCCTTCTCTTGTAAATGGAAAATGACGTTTTGGTGAATCAAAAAAAACAATGGGGATTTTAGCGTTTTCATAAGCTTTAACCAATTTATCAGCTGATGCTTCTTCAAACATCACGGGTGTTATCATAACAGCATCAAAATTTGTGGAAATATGTAATGTATCCTCGCTAAATTCATCTAATGCAATGGTTTCGAAATGAATTTTTTCGTTATTTAATTCAGGGATAGTACCAACTACAGCCATTTTTAAAGGCGCTCCATCATATTTAGTTTCATCATTTGAACATGCAACTAATACTAACAAACTTAATATGAATAAAAATTTTTTCACAATTATCCTCCTTTTTTCTCACGATATCGTTGTGTTCATCACATAAAAAAAGAATCACAACAAGGTGTGATTCTCGATGGGTTAGTCGATTTTCTGGATGAACACGACCTTCAGATAATTAAACTCAGGGTATTCACGTTGTACTCGGAAATCCTTCGGCAAACCGTATTCCTCCACGATTTTATAGCGTGTACGAGTTTCTTTAAATGCTTGGTCAATAAAGCCTTTGAACTTTTTCATACCGAAGCTAGCATTATTTGTGGAAGCCACAATGATGCCGTTTTTAGCGGTAATGGCAATCGTGTCCTTCAGTAATTTAGGGTAGTCCTTTGCCGTTGAAAAGGTCATTTGCTTCGTACGTGCAAAGCTAGGTGGGTCTAAAACGACAAGGTCAAACTGTAAAGCATGACGCTGCGCATATTTAAAATAATGAAAGACATCCATGACTTTTATATCCTGTGCCTCATAATCAATATGATTGACACTAAATTGCTCAATTGTTTTGGCTAGACTGCGCTTGGCTACATCTACACTCGTTGTCTTGATGGCACCTCCTAGAGCAGCTGCCACAGAAAATGCTCCTGTATAGGAGAACGTATTCAGCATGTCAGTATTATTCGCATAACGCTCACGAATAGCTAATCGCACCTCACGTTGATCAAGGAAAATCCCTGTCATGGCACCATCGTTTAAATGCACTGCATAGGTCATACCATTTTCCTTTACCATGATGGGAAATTCGCCTGGCGTGCCCATCACAAAATCATCCTGCTCGATATACTGCCCTTTGCTATCAAAGCGTTTTTTCTCATAAATCGCTTGGTAGTTCACTGTCTCAGCAAGCGCCTCATAAACCACTTCTCTAAATGAGTAAATACCCTCACTATACCAGCTCACCATGTAGTAGCCGTTAAAAAAGTCGATCGTTAGACCGCCGATGCCATCTCCTTCACCGTTAAATACACGAAAGGCTGTTGTGTTTTCATTGTTGAAGAATGCAGCACGATTGTCGATGGCTTTTTTGAATTTTTTCATAAAAAAAGGTTTATCGATGGTTTCATTCGCATCGGTCGTTAGCACCCAGCCAATCCCTTTATTTTGGATTCCGTAGTAACCTGTTCCAATAAAACGGTTATGGTGATCCATGAGCTTTAGGAGTGTTCCTTGCTCAGCAGGTAGACGTCGTGCATCGACCGCATCCTTTGAAATAAGAGGGTAGCCTTTTTTTAATTGATCAGAAAAGGGCTGTTGTATTTGTAGTGCCATTATTTGTGTCATAGTGTCATCCTTTAAAAAACGTTTTGCTCTATTATCGCACTGTTTGAGCGGGATAGCCAAACTTATTTCAGGAATTGCGCAATTTTTGTCACGGTTTCAATTGTTGCGTCTTCAAAATAATTCATTTTACTGAAATAGCTATGGATTAATCCTGGCATTGTAATATGCTCGACTGCCACACCAGCAGCCTTTAACTTTTGTGCATAGCTTAGACCCTCATCAAAGAGAACATCTGCCTCTGCCGCGATAATCAATGTTTTTGGCATGTTACGGACATCCTCTAGCTGAAGAGGGGACACAAATGGATTCGTGAAGTTTGCTTCCTCCGTATAGTGCTGAGAGAACCATTGCATGGCTTGTGCATCTAAGCCGTAATTTTCACCATATGCCAGATAGGATACTGTTGAAAAATCGACATTTGTCACAGGATAGATCAGTGCTTGCGCTTGTAGCGTTGGACCATCCAGTGCAGTAGCTAAGTGCGCAACGACTGTAGCCAAATTTCCACCTGCACTATCCCCAGCAACCGACAATCGACTTACATCTCCACCTATTGCTTCAATATGGTCATGCACCCATACTAAGCTATCGTAGGCATCGTGTAAGGGTGTTGGGAAGGGGTATTCGGGTGCTAAACGATAATCCACTGACACCACAATCGCCTGTGCCTGATCTGCTAATAGCTGGCAGCCTGCATCGACAGATTCTAAATTGCCATAGACCCAGCCACCACCATGGTAATAAACAATAACTGGTAATGCTTTACCGACAACGGGCGTATAAAGCCGAACTGTAATTTGCGCGCCATCTCGCACCGTAATGTTGTGATCCTCAATGGATGCTAGCTTCGGTTTATGGGCGGATTGCCATTGCGTAACCGTTCGCATAGCTCTCGCTTCCTGTGGTGTCACTTTGTAATAAGGTGTACCAGTACGCTGAGCTTCTATATAGTGAACAGCTTCTTTTCTTAAAGTAGTCATCTTCATCATTCCTTTATCATGAGGTTTGTTATTTCTATTATAAACTATTCGTATAATTTTACTAGGATTTGATTTAGAAAAAGTTTATTTATTTATAAATGAGGTGAAATCAGCGCATTATGTTTATAATAAAAAGGATGAACGTATTTGGAGGGACAGTATGATTTCTTTAATTGTGGCACATGATGACAACCACGTCATCGGTTATAACAATGGGATGCCGTGGCATTTACCAGGGGATTTGCAGTATTTTAAACAAAAAACAATGGGCAAGCCTATGATTATGGGACGTAAAACATTTGAATCCATCGGTCGACCACTTCCAGGGCGACGCAACATCGTCATTACGCGTGATGAAAACTATCAGGCAGAGGGCATTGAAATCGTGACAAGCTTGGAAGCGGCTTTAGCGCTAGCTGGAGATGTACCTGAGGTAATGATTATTGGTGGCGAGCAGATTTTCCGTTTAGTGATGGAGATGGCTGATCGCTTGTATATCACAAAAATTAATCACGCCTTTCAGGGAGATACCTATTTCCCAAGCTATGAGCAGGATTTTGTCCAAGTCTCTTCACAGGAGCCTGAAACAGCACCAGAAGGCTATACATTCCAATATCAAATTTTTGAACGTAAATAAACGAAAAAGCAATCGCTCCCTTCACAATGAGCGATTGCTTTTATTATAGATAAAAATAAACACATGCATACATAGAGGCACAGCCAGCTAGCACAAAGAGGTGCCAGATCGCATGGTTAAAGGGCAGTGAACGCCATGCATAAAAGATGGCCCCAATCGTATAGAACAGCCCACCAGCTAGCAGTAAAGCAAAGCCATGTAACCCTAAATAGAGATAAACAGGCTTAATGGCAAATATAATTAACCAGCCCATTCCGATATAAAAAATCAATGAAAGTACTTCAAAGCGATTAATAAAGAAACATTTAAACAACACACCAAGCACAGCCAGTGACCAAATAATACATAGCAACGTCAATCCTAGAGTACCACCAACGGCAATTAATAAAAATGGCGTATAGGTGCCGGCAATTAAAATATAAATGGACGAATGGTCCAAAATAGCGAAAAAGTGTTTATATTTTTCTGGCATACTGTGTAGCAAGGTAGACATTAAAAACAGAATGATGACAGACGCACCGAAAATGCTGAAGGTTGTAATATGTAGGGCATTTCCTGTTTGTACGGCTGCTAATAGTAGAACAACCAGTGCTGGAATACTAGCGATGAAACCAATACCATGTGTAATGGCATTCCACAGCTCTTCCCTCCATGATTTATAGTCAAATGAATCAACCATTTGAAACACTCCTTTCGTTCATACATTTACTATACCCCAATAATTTGTACATGAACATTTACATTTGTCATATATTTCATATCAAAAATGTCATAAGGCTGTCATAATCTTTGAGGGGCATTGATAGACAAGAGGTAGGCGAAAACGCTATAGTATCCAAGGTAGCGTTTACATGCAAGCGAGGACAAGGTTTTGCCTAATGACAAATGTCATGTTTACATAATGATTCATTAGTCTATATAATAAATTTTAATGAAGTAAAAGGATGTGTCGAAGTGAGACGAATTCATATAGTAACGGACTCAACTTGTGATTTAACAAAAGAAGAAGTAGCACAACATGGAATACATATCGTGCCTTTAACGATTCAAATTGATGGTCAAACATATACAGATGGTGTGGACTTAGAGCCACAGTCTTTTTTAGGCTTAATGAAAAATGCGAAAAATTTACCAAAAAGTTCGCAGCCAGCACCAGGGAAATTTAAAGAATTATATGATGAGCTAGGTAAAGATGGTGATCAAATAATCTCCATCCATATGACAGGCGGCATGAGTGGAACAGTAGAATCTGCACGTCAAGCAGCACAAATGACAGATGCCGATGTGACAGTCATTGACTCTCGCTTTATCGCGATTGGTTTGGCTATCCAACTACGTGAGGCAATCCGCATGCGTGATGAAGGCGCAACAGTAGAGGACATCGTGGCACGTTTAGAAAAGGTACGAGACAATACGCATTTATATGTGATTGTGGACACGCTCGAAAACTTAATTAAAGGCGGTCGAATCGGTAAAGGAACAGGCTTTATCGGTTCTCTCCTAAACATCAAAGTCATTGCCAACCTTGAAGGGGGCGTATACAACCCTGTGTCAAAGGTACGTAGTCATAAGCAAGTAGTCAATTTCTTATTTAAACAATTCCAAGCAGACACAGCCGGAAAAACGGTTAAGGCAGTCGGCATTTCCCATGCAGATGGTCTAGTAACGATGGGCAACCCATTAAAATCGTTAATCGAAGACACAGGCTTTAACGATGTAGAAATTGCCTTTACATCCCCAATCATCTCGACACACACAGGTCCAGGAGCCATCGGTTTTATTTATTTTGCAGAATAATAGGAAGGAGCTACTACATAAGTAAATGTAGTGGCTTTTTTTATACGTCGATCTCGTAGCAACCATAACTTTCACACCAGGGATGAGCGGACTTGTGTGAAAGATGAGCCATTTTAATTAACCCGTGATCCGTTTCCGACTAAATAAGAGCGTTTTGGATTAAATGGTGATCACTTGAACAGCAAGAAAGAGCGTCTCCGATCAAATGGAGATCACTTGGCTAGTGAGAAAGAGCGTCTTCGATTAAATAGTGATCACTTTGCTACTAAGAAAGAGCGTCTCCGATCAAATGGAGATCACTTGGCTACCAAGAAAGAGCGTCTCCGGTCAAATGGAGATCACTTTGCTACTAAGAAAGAGCGTCTCCGATCAAATGGAGATCACTTTGCTACTGAGAAAGAGCGTCTCCGGTCAAATGGAGATCACTTTGCTACTAAGAAAGAGCGTTTCCGGTCAAATGGAGATCACTTTACTACTAAGAAAGAGCGTCTTCGATTAAATGGAGATCACTTTGCTACTGAGAAAGAGCGTCTCCAATTAAATAGTGATCACTTTGCTATTAAGAAAGAGCGTCTCCGATCAAATGGAGATCACTTTGCTACCAAGAAAGAGCGTCTTCGATTAAATGGAGATCACTTTGCTAGTGAGAAAGAGCGTCTCCGATCAAATGGAGATCACTTTGCTACTAAGAAAGAGCGTCTTCGATCAAATGGAGATCACTTGGCTAGTGAGAAAGAGCGTCTTCGATTAAATGGAGATCACTTTGCTACTAAGAAAGAGCGCCTCCGATTAAATGGAGATCACTTGGCTACTAAGAAAGAGCGTCTCCGATCAAATGGTGATCGTTTCCCCACAAAGAAAGAGCGTCTTCGTTACAAAGATGATCGGTTTACCACGAAGTAAGAGCGTCTTCAAACAAAGTGTGATCGCTTTCTCGCCTGATATGAGCGGCTAACCACTAAGTATGATCGTCTTCATTTAAATAGTGTCGTTTTGCCAACAAATACAATCAGTAATCCTCCTAATGATCATCACTTCCGCATAAAGGTACACTGAATAAACACACATTATCCATACATACACCCCATGATTGAGTGAGGAAATTTGGCAAGAACACAAAATTATGGAGAACTAAGGGTAAGTCACTTTTCATTGCGGCATAAACTATTCTATAATAGAAGTAATAGAAAGGGATGGAAGGTGGTCAAATGGACATTTGGCGATTTATGTTGTCGTGTTTGACCGTCTTAGTACTAAGTGGTTGTGCAATTTCAATCGATGAACCGAATCCGCAAGCAGAGCCTGAAGGTGAGCAAGCAGGAACGGAGCAAGATATGCCGCAGGATGAGCAACAAACAGAAGATGAGGAAAAAACATCTAAGAATATGTTGACGCAAATTTTTGAACATTTTTTTGAGCCATCAGCAGAGGATTTATCGCAAATTGATGAAGAACAAGCAAAGCAACTACATTACTTGGCACTGGGAGATTCGTTGACAGATGGTGTCGGTGATGAGTATAGTCAAGACGGTTATGTTGGAAGATTAGCAGATTCATTGCTCGCATGGCCTTCGATCTCGGATGTGGAGGTCGATAATCGGGGCAAACGTGGTAGACGCAGTGATCAGCTACTAAAATTAGTGAAAAAAGGGCATTATGATGAAGAGCTGCAAGAAGCACAGTTCATTTCCTTAACAATGGGTGGCAATGATGTCATGAAGGTCGTCAGGCAGGATTTATTTAACTTGAAGCGTGACGCTTTTGATAAGGAATTGCTGGCTTATAAAGAACGTTACAGCAAAATTGTAGAAGGCATTCGCGCAAAAAATCCGACAGTGCCCTTATTACTCATTGGTTTTTATAATCCCTTTTCGATTGTGACCAATGAGGCGAATGAATTTGATACGATTATCACAGAATGGAATAATGTGATTGAGGAAGTAGCCAGCAAGGATTCCAATGCTTGTTACGTATCAGTAGAAGATTTGTTTGATTCAAATGAAGAGCTCGTTTATCATACAGACTTTTTCCACCCCAATGCAAAGGGGTATGAAAAAATGACAGAGCGTATACTAGCAGCAATGGAGCAGTGTGGTATGGAAAAAAAGATTAACAAGGCAATAGGCTTCGAGGAGTGACAAAATGAATAAATGGAAAGTCGCGTTTTTTGCCTTAGCGGGCACAGTGCTTTTTGCAATCCTCCTCGTCGTTTTTTTAGCAACTAGACCAGTGGATGGCGTCCATGTTGCGAAGAGTTCAGCAGGTGAAAGTGAAAGCAAAGGGAATGTACTCGTGGTGCAAACCACAACAAAGGAATTAGAATCGATATCAAAAAAATATTTAAAGGATGCAGCGAAAGGCTCACCTTTACCACTTGATTTCACAATTGGGGATGATATTCAATTACGCAGCACACTAACGGTATTTTATACGGAAATCCCTATTTCCATGAATTTTGAGCCCATTGTGGATGACAAGGGGAATATTATTTTAAAACAGACGGGCATGAATGTCGGGTTATTAAACATTCCACCGGAGACGACGATGAAAATCATGCGCGATTCGGTGGAATTTCCCTCATGGATTACCGTGAATCCGAATAAAGCCGAAATTTATATTGATTTATCGCGCATTAACATTGCTTCTGGATCACGTGTACGTGCTAAAGAGTTGGACTTACCAAAGGATAAAATCTTATTGGAAATTATTGTTCCTGGTGAATAAGGAGTGAAATGAATGGCAAAGCAATATGCAACATTTGCGGGAGGCTGTTTTTGGTGTATGGTCAAGCCCTTTGACGAAACACCCGGCATTGATTCTGTGATTTCAGGCTATACAGGTGGACATGTTGTGAATCCTACCTATGAACAGGTGTGCTCTGAAACAACAGGGCATGTAGAGGCTGTACAAATCACATTTGATGATGAATTATATAGCTACGAGCAGTTACTTGCGATTTATTGGACATTGATTGACCCAACAGATGCAGGCGGGCAATTTTACGACCGTGGAGAATCCTACACAACGGCCATTTTTTATCATGACGAAGAACAACGTGAGCTAGCTGAACGTTCAAAGGCGGATTTACAAGCGTCTGGCAAGTTTGATAAACCAATTATGGTAAAAATCTTACCAGCCACTACGTTTTATCCGGCTGAGGGTTATCATCAGCAGTATTATAAGAAAAATCCAATGCACTATGAGCGCTATTCGATTGGATCCGGTCGTCGAGCGTTTCAGGAGCATCACTGGGGGAATAAGCATGAGTAAAGAACAGCGTTTAAAAGAATTAACTGAAATGCAATATTATGTGACACAAGAAAATGGTACAGAGCCACCATTTCGCAATGAATTCGATGACCATTTTGCAGAAGGCATCTACGTAGATATTGTATCTGGCAAGCCTTTATTCAGCTCACTCGATAAATACAACTCCGGCTGTGGCTGGCCAGCCTTCACAAAGCCGATTGAAAAAGAACAGGTAACCGAGCATTTCGATACATCTCACGGCATGCGTCGAGTGGAGGTACGCAGCAAAGAAGCGGATTCCCATCTAGGACATGTCTTCCCAGACGGCCCAAGTGAGCAAGGCGGCTTACGCTACTGCATAAACTCAGCAGCCCTTCGATTTATCGCAAAAGAAGATTTAGAAAAAGAAGGCTATGGCGAATACCTAGCATTATTTAAATAGTAAAGCCTAGCAAGGTAGCTCCTTGCTAGGTTTTTTTGTGTCATTATAAAGTGAGGGGGAGAAATAGCAGATAGAAGGATAAGATTCTAAAAGCGCAGGATAGAACTGAAAAAGTAGCGGATAGAACGCTCAAAGTGGAGGATAGCCCTGCGAATTAGGAGGAGCCCCCGCAGATAGAAGGATAAGATTCTAAAAGTAAAGGATAGAACTGAAAAAGTAGCGGATAGAATGCTCAAAGTGGAGGATAGCCCCACGAATTAGGAGGAGCCCCCGCAGATAGAAGGATAGGATTCTAAAAGTAAAGGATAGAACTGAAAAAGTAGAGGATAGCTCTACAAATTAGGAGGAGCCCCCGCAGATAGAAGGATAAGATTCTAAAAGTAAAGGATAGAACTGAAAAAGTAGCGGATAGAATGCTCAAAGTGGAGGATAGCCCCACGAATTAGGAGGAGCCCCCGCAGATAGAAGGATAAGATTCTAAAAGTAAAGGATAGAACTGAAAAAGTAGCGGATAGAATGCTCAAAGTGGAGGATAGCCCCGCAAATTAGGAGGAGCCCCCGCAGATAGAAGGATAAGATTCTAAAAGTAAAGGATAAAACTAAAAAAGTAGCGGATAGAATGCTGGAAGTGGAGGATAGCCCTGCGAATTAGGAAGCGAACCAGCAGATAGAAGGATAGGATTCTAAAAGCGCAGGATAGAACTGAAAAAGTAGCGGATAGAATGCTGGAAGTGGAGGATAGCCCCACAAATTAGGAGGAGCCCCCGTAGATAGAAGGATAAGATTCTAAAAGCGTAGGATAGAACTGAAAAAGTAGCGGATAGAATGCTGGAAGTGGAGGATAGCCCTGCGAATTAGGAAGCGAACCAGCAGATAGAAGGATAGGATTCTAAAAGCGCAGGATAGAACTGAAAAAGTAGCGGATAGAATGCTCAAAGTGGAGGATAGCCCCGCAAATTAGGAGGAGCCCCCGCAGATAGAAGGATAAGATTCTAAAAGTGAAGGATAGAACTGAAAAAGTAGTGGATAGAATGCTGGAAGTGGAGGATAGCCCCGCAAATTAGGAGGAGCCCCCGCAGATAGAAGGATAAGATTCTAAAAGTGAAGGATAGAACTGAAAAAGTAGTGGATAGAATGCTGGAAGTGGAGGATAGCCCCACGAATTAGGAGGAGCCCCCGCAGATAGAAGGATAGAATACTCAAAATGAAGGATAGCCCTATAAATTAAAAAAGGAGAACCAATCGAAAATATTGGTTCTCCCTCTCCAATTCAAAAATCTTAAACTTTAAACTCGCTTACGAGGTTGCGTAGGCTATCGGCTTGTTGGGCGAGCTCAGTGGCTGCGGCGTTGATTTCCTGCATGGATGCGGAGCCTTGTGTGGCTGCTGCTGCAGATGTTACGGTGTTGGCCGCGGATTGTTCTGCGTAGGCATTGACATGAATGAAGTCACTTGCCACCGCATTGCTATTTTCAAGTGTTGTCGCAATTTTATCCACCATGGCTGCGATGATGGATGTTGTTTCCTCGGTATGCGACAAAATATTGGCTAAGGATTGATTTGTTTCATTGGTCACTTCAACGCCTCGGATGACCGTTGTCACACCTTCATGATTTTGGGCAATGATCGATGTGACCTCATCTTGGATGGATGTGACAATCGATGTAACCTCTTTTGCTGCACTTTGGGATTGCTCTGCTAGCTTGCGCACCTCATCGGCTACGACCGCAAAGCCTCGTCCATGCTCGCCAGCGCGCGCCGCTTCAATCGCCGCATTTAAAGCGAGAAGGTTTGTTTGCTCAGAAATGGCCGTGATTGTACCGATAATGGACGTAATATCCGCCGATTTACGACCTAACGCCTCCACAGTAGACGTTGTAGAAGCCATTGTTTCTTCAATGGATTGCATCACGAGTGACGATTGTTCCACAGAGCGGCTACCTTCATCGGCTGCTTGCTGCATGGCAACAGAGGCACGATGGACAGCACTCGCTTGCTCATTTAATTGGTGCATCGAATGCTCTAAGTCGCTCATTTTTTGCTGCGCACTATTCATACTGGAAATTGTATTGTCACTATCACTCGCAATATCTGCTGTCGCATCCGCTATATCCTGAATTGTACGCGCATTTTCATCTGCTAACGACATCAGCTCCTGACTACTGCTTGATACATGATCGGCCAATTCACTTACGCGTCGAATTAAGTTGGAAATCGACTCGATTAACGTATTCGTTGAGGCTGCAATAATCGAAAATTCATCACGATTACGCACATTTACTCGTCTTGTCAAATCGCCGCCAGCTTGTGCAATATCAAGGATAGAGTCATTAATCGCCTGTGTATTACGTTTCAGTGATTTAAATAGCATAAAGCCAAAAATCACAATCGCTAAAAAGCCAACGATTGATACAAGAAAGAACGTCGTGATCGAAAGGTTTACCTGCTGATTAAGCTTGTCTAATTTTGTTTTATTGGAATCGTCCATGACGGTATTGATGGTCTCGATGTTTTTATCGATATGCGTTTTCATTGTTTCCCCAGTAGCACCCATCATCAGCTTACGAGCCTGCTCAAGACCGAGCTCATCACGCATTGTCATAACTTTATCTGAATAATCAAGGTAATTTTTATAATATTGCTCGATTGCCTGCATATGACCTAGTTCCACTTGTCGATCTTGAAATTGATCTTTCAAGGCAGCCAGCTTTTTATTAATGGTATCAATTTTTAAATGATAAGAAGTGGAATAAATGCCGTTACCAGTAATCAAATATGATTGTTCTAAATTGGTCAGTCTAGCAATCTCGTAGGCAAGTTGATTCACCGTTAGTTGCTCCTGCACGTTTTTCTTAGTGAAGTCTTCCATTTGGTGCTGCAAATTTTGTATATTGATATAGGACAATATACCCATTATACCGTTAATTACAATAAGAAGTGCAAACATAATAAGCACTTTACCCCGAATTAAATGGTAAAAACGTTGTCGTTTTTCTTTAATAGGAGGGGGATTGTTCCCGGTTTCCCCTTGTGTAGAAGCTTTCCTCTTCTTAAAAAAGCTAAAAGTAAAGAGAGACGGGCGTTTTTTCGCTGTATCATGAGTTTTTTTAGTCTTTTTCATCGCCATCACCTTCCTATTTTTTTAAATAGTCGATTTCAATTTTATCTTATTTTGCTAGATTTTTCTATCGTTATTTCTAAAAATTAAAATTTTTCAGATAAAATAACTATGACAAAAGTCAGGACCGACCATGAAAATAGTTCTAAAATCATAATTGGGTAAAATATAGTAGTAGTGGAAGTTATGACGAACGCTATTTTTTTTGATACACTAGCGAAAAGCCAATGCATAAAAAGGGGAAATTGTTTGATGAAGAAAAGTTTTTATTTATATGTCCTAACCTATCGAGGTGGTGATTGGTCTGACCCTAAAGTACGCTTTGCAGAGGAAGTATTTCATGAGCATAATTTTCCAAAGCAGAGCACAGACTTTAATGAGTTGTCCGACTATATCGAAACCTACGCGACGGAAAACTTAACAATCGAGACCTTTGATTCTTTGTGGACGCTTTATGAGGAACAAGCTTAATTGTACGAAAACTATAAATAATTTTGAAGTTGCTAGACGTCTAGCATTGCGTAAATGACAGAAACACAGTATTATTTATAGTGATAACTGACAGAAAAGAGGGATTGCAGTATGAGTATTCATATTAATGCAAAAAAAGGTGAAATCGCTGACACAATTTTACTTCCAGGAGATCCACTACGTGCAAAATACATTGCAGAAACATTTTTAGAAGATGTAACTTGCTACAATGAAGTACGTAATATGTTCGGATACACTGGTACGTATAAAGGGAAACGTATTTCTGTACAAGGAACTGGTATGGGTGTGCCATCTATTTCTATCTATGTAACAGAATTAATGCAAGAATATGATGTACAAAAATTAATCCGTGTAGGTACTTGTGGTGCAATTCAAAAAGATGTAAAAGTGCGTGACGTGATTTTAGCGCAAGGAGCAACTTCGGATACACGTATGAACCAAATCATTTGGGGCGGTGCTATCGACTTCGCACCAATCGCTGACTTTGACCTTTTATTAAAAGCATACAATGCAGGTAAAGATGCAGGTCTTAACTTACAAGTAGGGAATATCTTTACAGCAGATTTATTCTACTCAGACGAGCACCAAAACGAAAAATTAGCTCAATACGGCGTACTAGCAGTAGAAATGGAATCAGCAGCTCTTTACACATTAGCTGCAAAATTCGGCCGTAAAGCACTTTCTGTTCTAACAGTAAGTGACCACATCATTACAGGTGAAGTAACAACAGCTGAAGAACGTCAAACAACGTTCAATGATATGATTGTGGTAGCATTAGACGCAGCAATTCAAGACTAACTCAACGTTTTATACCAATCTAATATCATAATGAACAAAGGCAACCGACAAAAAAACCGACCATTTTTTAAGATGGACAGGGAATAGTCGGTTGCTTTTTTCTTGGGAAATTATAGGCAGATGGTTCCGGTTTTGATACCAGTAGGGCCGTTAAATCCTGGGATTGTGGCAATTACCATGTTTGTTGCTATGTCGATGACAGACACCGTATTATCTGTTTGATTTGTTACATAGGCGAGTGTTCCATTTGGCAGGATGGTTACTTGGTCTGGAGATGATCCTACTGGAATTGTCGCAATCACTGTATTGGTGGCTGTACTGATAACAGATACCGTATTATTACCTTTATTCACAATGTAAACAAGTGTTCCATTAGGTGTAATAGCTGTTCCTACTGGGCCTGCTCCGACAGGGATAGTATTCACTACCGTATTTGTAGTGGCATTAATGACCGATACTGAGCCGCTATTTTCGTTTGTCACGTAAGCAAATTGTCCGCTTGGCGTGAAAACAATGGATCTAGGACGAATTCCTACAGGGATTGTCGCAATCACCGTATTGGTTGCAGTATTGATAACAGATACTGAATTTGAATTCTCGTTTGCAACATAAGCAAACGCACCGTTCGGCGTAAAGGCAATACCTTGAGGTTGAAGCCCTACTGGAATCGTAGCGGTTACGGTATTGGTAGCTGTGTTGATGACAGATACAGTGCTCGATCCGTGATTGGATACATAAGCAAGCGTCCCATTTGGTGAAATGGCGACACCAAGGGGGTTAATGCCTACAGGGATGGTAGCAATTGGCAAGTTTGTGGCCGTGCTAAAAACCGTTACATTATCCGAGAAGAGCGCTGGAACATAACCAAAAGCGCCATTTGGTGTAATCGCTACTTCTAGCGGAGCAGTTCCTACTGGAATGGTAGCGACGATTGTGTTTGTTGCGGTATCGATCACAGATACTCTATTATCAGGCGTTGCGAGCTGCCCAGCATCTGTCACATAGACGAGATAATGACAGCTTGGTGGTATGGGTAAAAATGGGGGCTTACAATTACAACGACAACAAGGACAACAGCAGCGACAATGACAATTTGGATTTGATTTGAACTTGAATTTTTTTAAATGTTTCTGTTCTTTCCCCACACAGGACATCCTTTCGGTCATATATGGCTACTTTATGCGTAAAGAGTTAGGCTTTTTGTACATTTACCTAACCAATCCCTTTTCTTTGGAGAAATGAATAGGTCTGCCTTGACAATAAATTCATTGATATAGAAAAGGAAATTATCAATTCCAATAGGGGATATAATATAATTGCATAGGATAAAAAGATCTTGGAAATAAAGAAGCAGATAAATTACAGGTTGAGAGATACATAGAAGAATTAAAGAAAGAGGTATATAATGCTAACCTATGAGCTTTTGGATGCAAGGCTACTAGCCGATGAGGGAACGATTTGTCCTGTTATGCTGACAGGGCCGTTTCCTATGATTATCATTCCTACACAACCGATTACCATTCGAGCAGAGAAGCGTAGTTGTCGAATAGGGAAAGGGCAATTTGTCTTGCTTCTGCATCCAGAACAGGACTTTCATATGGTCCCAAGTGAGGGAGAAGCATTTGCTCCTGTTTACTGTCTATCCTTTAACAGTTATCGATTGGCTAAACGGGAACAAGACACGCTAATTTATGTGGCTGATACAGCACATTTGCCAGGGCATGGACAGGTTATGGAATTTCCTCGATATGCGGAAGGACTGCTGAAAAATTTGATGGCGCAGTTTCAGCAGACACAAAAGGTAAGTGCTACTCCTAAGCTCCATTTGCTCCTGCATGAGTTACTCGATACGATTTTTGAAAGAAAGCGTATCGATATCAGTTTCGTGACACATGATCAAGCCATTCAGCAGGCCGTTACCTATATTAAACAGCATTTTGCAGCACCACTAACACGCTCTTTTATGGCCAATATGACTGGTTTTAACGAAAGCTATTTCTCCTCATTGTTTAAGAAGGAAACAGGGTGGAGCTTTGCTGAGTACGTCAATCAAATTCGGATTGATCAGGCAAAGCGTATGCTACTCGGCACAAATGACAAATTGCAGGATATTGCATTGAAAACAGGATTCGCAGATGGCTCGTATTTGGGGAAAACATTCACCAAGTATGTTCACCTTTCAGCTAGTAGTTTTCGCAAAAGGAGACATACAAACCGTATCGTCAGTATTCAATTTCTTGGAGCATTACTGGCTCTAAATATTCAACCCCTTGCGACTACACGGGAGCTGCTTCAATCATCCCACCTATTGCACAAGCATTTGCCGAATATTGTGGAGATAGAATCCTTTGATCAAATGGAAGTGTTGCGACAACTAGCCCCAGAGCTAATCGTAGCTCCCACTTATTTATATAATTACCCTGATATACTGAAAGCTCTCGAACAAATCGCTCCTGTTTTGACTCTTCCTTGGGGGCAGCTAGACAAGCTTGAGGAAGTGCAATTGCTTGGTACACTGCTTGGGCGAACACAGGAGGCTGAGGATTGGATGACGAGGTTGCAGCAATCAGCTCAGGAAGCGAGAACAATCATCAAACCATTTTTAGAGCCCGGGATGACAGCAGGAATCTATGAATTAGGGCACGATAATTTATGGCTGATTCCTTATCTATCCGTTCGCTCCGCCTATACTTTATATCAGCTTTTAGGACTCAGTGCGCCTCAGCGTATTCAGCAGGAGGTACTGCAAACAGGTAAACATCTGAAAGTCGAAGAACAGGACGTACCATTGTACGCGGCAAGTCATATGTTTTTAATTGTGCCGGCTGATGATACGGAATCTTTCCGTGAAAAGTTGATGCAGCGCTCTGTTTGGCAACGATTAGTGTATGAACAAGGCTGCCAACTACACTTACTGAAGCTAAATGATTTTTGGTTTGATGATGGTCTATCATTGGAGCTTCAACTTGATGTAATGGTAAAATTGTTAACTAATCAAAGTTAAATCCAACAATTTTCCCTATACAACATCCAATTTATAGGCGTTGTCCTTGTACAAACTTGTCTTTATAATGAACATATCATCGCGAATGATAATCATTATCAAACAAGGAGGTACAATCTTGTACTTACATAAACTAGTAAAAACCATATTATTTCTTGCTTTAATCGTTATACTTACTGCCTGTGGCAATGCAAATGATAGCACGAAAACGGAGACAAATAAGGATACTTCCTCAACAGCTGAAACATCAGACTCAGCAACAAAAATAATTAAAACGCAACGTGGAGAGCTTGAAATGCCACGTAATCCGCAGCGCATTGTAACGGATGGCTATTTACCAGAGCTGCTTGTGCTAGGGGTGAAGCCAGTCGGTTCTACGCAATGGGATTTGGAGAACAAAGTCATACAGGATCAGATTGATGGAATTGAATCTACTGGAGAGCGATCATTGGAGACAATTGTTCAGCTGAAACCAGATTTAATTATCACTTGGGTGAGTGATGAAAAGATTCTTCAGCAGTATGAGAAAATCGCACCAACGCTTGCGCTCCCTTATAGCTCTTCAGGTGATATTTATGAAATTATGCGTCTTTTGGGTGATGCTTTAGATAAAAAAGAGGAAGCCGAAAAATGGATTAAGCATCTAGATAAGACAGCAGAGGAAGCACGAGCACAGCTTGCGGATATTGTGAAGCCAGATGACACATTTGCACTGATGGGCGTTTTCGTAGTAGATAAAGGATTTTATATTTACGGTGACGGAGGCTATAGGGGCGGTGAAGCTATTTATAAGCATCTGCAATTAAAGCCACCTGCCAAACAAGAGAAGGAAATGATAGGGAAAGAAGCCTATCGACAAGTTTCGTACGAGGTTATTCCTGAATATGCGGGCGATTATATCTTCATCGACCAGGGTGATTTGATCTCAGAAGTATGGGGTGAGAGCGAAGGACTTTGGAAATCACTAGACGCTGTGAAGAATGACCGAGTGTTCAAGCTAGATCCAGATTTATTCTGGGGCAATGATCCCATTTCATTAGAGCTGCAAATCAAAGAAGTTGTAAACATGTTGACGAATAAACAATAAGAATGAAATAAACCTTTAAAGGTCACTCATGATGAGTGGCCTTTATTGTTGGAAGATCATTACATAAATTTGTAAATACTATTTACATTATAGCTAATAAAACAAATGATCCATCGCTGAAAAGATTTTCTTTATTTGCTTTGACTAGATAGTATTTAAAAATCAAATTTATTACATGCGTTTCTCTAAAGTTTCTTCGATATCATTGTATTAATGGTCTGTGTCAGCATAAATCTGATTCAGCAGGTTACCCTGTATCTAAACAGGATAGAGGAGCGGTAAAATGAACAAGCGTATTCTTATTGGGCTAGCTTTATTTACGTATGTTTTCCCTCTTCATTTCATTTCTGCCAAGGACAGTGATTCGCCACAACCTCTTGAAGCGTTTCTTCCTGAAATCGGCTATAAAACAATAGAGGTAGCCGTTAAAGAGTTCGAACATCACTATAATAAAGAGCTGAAGCTACCCCTACGAGTACCGCCAATCAGCTTTACACATCATTTTGGAAGGTTTAGCGATTTAGAAGGGGAAATGAATGATCAGCTGGAGGTGGTCATGATCAGTGATCAATTGCCACAAAATCATTTTAAAATCAAGGTTCGACCCGTTCAGCATAAAATGTCATTTGAAAAATATAAAACGGATGTATATAAGCTGAAAAATGGCAGTGAGGCTGCCTATATTGAAAATCCACGATTTGGTTTTCATTTACTCGTGTTTGAAAGAGACGATTGGCAATATGTCTTTAGTATTGATCGCGATGTGGCAGATCAAGTAACAGCTGAAGTCTTGATTGATATTGCCAATTCGATTGATTATCCAAAGCAAAAGTATTAGCCCTTCTAGTTTTTATTTTTCAGCTCTTCTCGTAATTTCTTTATTTCCTCAGTTTGCTCCAAAATAGTATTGTTGACTCGTCTAATCGAATCATATATCGCCAAAATCCCAGCAAAAATAACAATGACAAACAATAATTCCATCATGCACCTTCTTTCTGTTTTTACAATCATTGTAACAGGAATTTCCAAATGTATGAAGAAATAGTTAGGTGGAGGTGCTTGTCATGCAGAGGTATGTTTATCATATGGTTCCAAGTGACATGGTCGGTCAGGAGTTGATGCCATTAAATAGGCTAGGGGCAATGTATCCACATTTATATGAACGCTATACGAAAAAGTATTTTGACCATCCTGAGCGAACGAAATTGCTATCAAGAGAAATCCCTCCATTAAATTGCTTGTGGCATGATGTTGTCCATTTCCTACCTATCCACCCTAATCATATTTATAAGAAGTTAACAGAGCTAGGTATTGAAACGAAAGAAAACCTTATGTTTTATCAAATTCCAATAGAAAAACTTGCGCCTAACCAAAATGCAATATACATGTATTCGAAGGAACACTATAAAGGGCCAGCAGGGGCAATCGCTGCAGAGGATATAAAATTATTGTCGATAGATGATTATAAGGAACTGGCACAGCTACCTTCAGCAACCATTGACTATTTCCAAACGGAAAAAGAAAAAGGCAAGAACTTTGGGCTTTTTGCGTATGTTCCGCATCTCTTGAGCTTAGGCAATGTTAACATAGATGAGGCGGAAATCATTACGTGGAATCACTTCAATCCTAACTGAGGTGGACAAAGAAATAGGGTATGCCGAGTAGTTGGCTACCCTTAAATGTCTTAATTTCTTCTTCCTACTCATTAGCTATGATTTCTATTAGACTGTCGAAATACGAGTTGAAGCAAATACACAATCAATCGAAAAATGAGTAGATAAATAAAAGCTTCAATCAAGCTTGTTGCTAGTATCATTACATAACGACCGAAATCTTCTAATTCATGAAAAGTATATTTTTGTATGTGCCAATCAAAAAATAATGCTTTGTAACTCGTCCTCAAAAAGATGGGTATGAAAAGTAGCCAATAAAAGAGCGGTAAACTAAATTTATAGCCTTTAACCAGCAAGGGACTCCCTCCTCAACTTTTAAGTCATCATAACATAAAAGATAATGTTTTAGTATATTATGGAAGTATCGAAGTATTATTTACTAATATAGTAATTTAAAGGTATTATTAGTAAGTTAAAATGAACCGCAAGAAAGGTAGAATTCCATGAAACTGATTCAATCAAGCAAGATTCAACCCGAAGTGAAAACATTATTATCCTATGCTACTTCCGAAAAGAAAGTGGATAGGGAATACCCATTATATATCCAAAATCCAGAAAGAGTGTTGTATGGCTATACCATCGAGCAAGATTTAGTCGGTTGTATAGGAATCGTTAAAGGAGAGGCAAATCGCTGTGAAATTAAACATATTGCCGTATCGCCCGCTTTTCGTGGAAAGGGCATTGGACGTGAGATGATTCGGTATGTAGAAGAATATCATGCTTTTTCTTCCATTTATGCAGAAACAGATCAAGACGCTGTGACCTTTTATAAAAATCTCGGCTTTCACATTACGAGTTTAGGTGAAAAATACCCTGGGGTGGAGCGTTTTGCCTGTCTATTAGCCTGCACTACATAATGGTCAATTCGTTGTACTGTCCATAAACGTCCACTTATATGCTTTTTACGACCTGTTATTTGTTTGTGTTAAAAGATAGGAAATTGCAATGGTACGCTAGCATAGAAAGGAGCTATAAAAATGAAAAAGAAATTGTGGTTGATTGTATGCGGCTTGGCATTATTCATAGCGGGCTATTCGATTGTTCAATATTTACTATTCGATGCACGGCAGGCGGGATTTGTTCAATTAAAGCTCATGCTTAGTGCTACATTGAATTCATTTTGGTATTTGATGCTCTATATACATATTGTATTCGGTGTATTAGCCTTAGTCATCGGTCCTTTTACATTGTCATCAAGGTTACGAGAGAAAAATGTGAAGCGCCATAGAATATTAGGCAGTATTTATATGGTCAGTATTTTATTTGGTGGCTTGGCAGGACTTTATTTAGCACTGAACGCAACAGGGGGCTGGGTAGCACAGCTAGGCTTTGCTTTATTATCTATAGGGTGGCTCATCACCATGTTTCAAGCGCTGGTCCATATTAAAAAACGAAACATCCAAGGCCATCAGAAATGGATGTTAAGAAATTATGCTTTAACCTTTGCAGCTGTCACATTACGAATTTGGCTACCTTTGTTTACGGTATTATTTGGCTTTGATCATTTTCAGTATAGTTACGCCGTTATCGCCTGGCTATGCTGGGTGCCTAATTTCATCGTGATGGAATGGTATATCCAGCGTAAGCTCCATGTATTGATGGACAATCGACATGTAACCAAGACGACTTGACTTGAATATCTTCTTTGAGCATTGGGATTAAATAGAGCCTAATGCTTTTTATTTTAATTCGTATTCAAATACATGCAAATTGTCCTTTTGATCTACTGTAGCGAGAAGGACATCTTTTATTTCTAGGTTATGGATTGCTTTCAGTTGACCCTTCAACCATTGCTCAGAATGCTTGGTTTTGTTTAGCTCATGGTAATCAATTTTTCCCTCTTTAATAAGAACAATCGGAAGAAAAAAGGGTTCCGGCTGTAAATTCATATCTGCCCGTGTCGGTGTTTGATAGGGCGTGTGTAAAAAACTAGAGATCCGTCTGGTTCCCACAATGCCAGCGCTACATTTTGAACCTCTTCACTTTTTTCCTTTCTTAACTCGGATAAAAGCAAATCTACAGAGATTCTAGCCTTCCGTAAGTTGGCGTTAATAATTTGCCCATTTTTAATAAGGGGAATTGGCGGTGAGTCTATCAAATGGCGAAAGGCTATCCATTTTAGGCTTATAAAAACACCGATAAGGTATAACAAAACTAAAACGGTCATGGTAATCATGGAACCCTTCATTCCTAATCCTTCATCAGATAGGGGATGTGCGATAATATTCCCAAGTGTGATGGCCATGGCAAAGTCCAGTAATCTTAACTGAGAAATAGAACGCTGCCCCATAATTTTTGTCGCGAAAAGTAAGAAGAAAAAAGCGATAATGGCTCGGAGAATCCATTGAATCGCCGTAAGTGATTCATGACTATGAAAAAATTCCACAGTGACACATCCTCTTTTTTCTTATTGTTTCCTTCCGTTACATGATTATGCGGATCTTCATGATTGAAACGAAATAGACTTGTAAAAATATGTTCAAAACGATATGGTTAAAATAAAAAATCTATTATTTAGTAATTTTAAGAAAATCAGGAGAATACTTATGCAAACAAAACTACAACATATCGTAATGGAAATACAAGAGAAGGTTGATTTTTCAGGTACAGTTCTAGTGGAAAATGAAGAGAAGGTTGCCTTAGTCAGCCAAAGCTTTGGCTATGCGAATCGCTCAGAACAAATCGATAATCATGCTAAAACTCGTTTTGGCATTGCCTCTGGCTGTAAAATTTTTACTGCAGTCGCTATTTGTCAGCTTATTGAAAAAGGGAAGCTCTCTTTTGACACGAAATTAAGTGATTGTCTGCCTCCACATTTTAAGCACTTCGATGAGCAAGTAACCGTTGCTCATCTGCTAACACATACTTCGGGCATACCCGATTATTTTGATGAGGAAGAAATGGAGGATTTTGAAGCGTTGTGGGTTGAAAATCCGATGTATCAGCTTCGAACATTGCGTGATTTCTTACCTTTATTCCAGAATCGACCGATGAAGCATAAAGTAGGTGAGAAATTTCATTACAACAATGCAGGATATATTGTATTAGGATTAATCGTAGAGCATATCGCTGGGATGGATTTTTCCGATTACATTCAGCAACATCTATTCGATCGGGTGAATATGACGGAATCTGGCTATTTTTCGTTTGATTCTCTGCCATCTAATACAGCGTTAGGGTATATAGACAACCCAGACGGGACCTGGAAAACCAATATCTATTCATTACCTGTAAAAGGTGGTTCTGATGGGGGAGCATTTGTCACAGGGAAGGATATGGCAAAGTTCTGGTGTGCGCTCATGAACTTTGAGCTTTTAAATGAAGATTTAACGAATCAGCTGCTTTTACCTCATATAGAAATAAATGAAAATGATGGTTATGGCTATGGTGTATGGATTAAGAAGAACAGTGAACAAGCTATACTAAAATACCATGTAATGGGATATGATCCTGGGGTGTGCTTCCATTCAGCTTATTATCCTGCGTCGTCCATCAAAGTTGTCGTTTGTTCCAATAAATCAAAGGGAGCTTTTGATATGATGAAAGGAATAGAGGCTACCTTATAAAAGAATAGGGCTTGTCTGTAAAAAAGATTGCAGACAAGCTCTGTTACTAGTTATTAAGTAATGCCACCATATATATTACAATAATATTCGACCTCAATAATATGAGGCGAGGATACACCATTGTATGAATAGTAGCCACCGATTGTAATATTGTAAGCACTGCCTTGATCTTTAATGGAAGGGTCATATCCTGTTTGCGTCCAGTTGCCTTCGCCCTGTTCAATTTTTGACGACAATGAATGCATAACCGAGAACAGCTGTCTTCCACCAGGAATATCCTTGTTTAGTTGGGTGTCAAATGTACCATCAACACGAATGATTGTTTGATGTGATCCCATATGTAATTTCACTAATTTTGGTACTTTTACTGGTGAAAAAATTTCCTTATTATCGACCACGACAAATGAAGTGTCGATTCTTCCTTTTAACATGTCCTCAAAATCATTTAATTCAAGCCAATAATCCGCTGAAAATGTTGTAATGGGATCTAGTTTAAAGCCTGTACCATACTCTTCATTTAATTGATTGACAATAGTCGAATATTCTTTATAATATTGTTCCTTCTGTGCTAGCGTCAAAACTAATGGAACAGGTGCCATGACTGGTTCCTTATCTTTTATTTGTTCATCGACTGATGTAGATTGTGGTGAGGCTGCTTCGTCATCATTATTACAGCCTGTAAGGAAGAGGGCTCCTAGTACAATGCTTGTCACCAAATATTTTTTCAACACCTTCACCTCCATAAAATGAAAAGTACTTCTATTGTATCATACATAAATGCGTATATTTTCATTTATTTGGTAAATTATTAGTTTCGTAGTATATTGTAGAGAGAAGAACAAAGGAGAGATAGGATGGCACTATTAAAAGAATATTCGAGTAATCCTTGTTGTGAGGTAGAGCTTAACATTATATTGGTGAACGAGGGAAGTGTAAGATTCCGCATTGAATTTCGCTATGGACCAGCTTTCCCAGCCATACATACTGAAATTTATTGTTTAAAAAGAGATTTTCTTCAATTATTAGAAGACATGACGCAATTGAAGCCTACCCATTTAAGTATGCTGGAGCCGCATGATCCTGGACTATGCATCTATCATATCCCTCATTATGGGCAATATTTTTACCCTGGATATGGTATTTTTCAAATCCCTGAGGAGGAGAGGGAGGAAGCAGCGCCTCGTTATAAATTAATGTTTGTCCTAGATGCCTATGAGAGGAATCATTACGGAGCAAGAGAATGTGGCCCTGCATTATGTATAATCGTGACGATGGAACAAATCCAAGTGTTCGTTAACCGTTTGCAGGCAGATGTAACGAATTTTAATGGAAGTTACTAGAAGGGGATAGAGTGGTCATAGATCTTCCTCCTCTATAACGATGCTGTAGGAAAGATTGAGGCGATCACATACCCAGTTTTCAAATAGCTGATCGATTTGCTTTTTCATTTCATCGCTAGGTAATTGCTCATTTATCCCTAATTGCTCAAATGAAAATGTTTCTTGGATTTGCTCTTTATACTTGGTATTGAAGGCAAAAGTAATGATTTTAGACACGTGATTTTCCTCCGTTTTTCTGGCGTGTGCAACTATGGTCGAATAATAAGAAATTGTATGTCGTTCTTATTTTCAGTAACGAAGCTTTTTTTCTTTGGGGAAAAAGAATAAAAAATGCTGTCGGCTGAATTGTCATTAATATATATAGTGTAATTCGTATGATGCTCTAGCAATTGCTTTAGTTGTTGAATGATTTGTTCGTTCGGTGCTTCAGCTTTTGTTTCTTTGTCTAATTCAAGAGCAATCGCTATTATCATAGCCTGAATATCTTTTTGGCTTGCAGGACGATTTAATTTTTCCTGCCTAGATAAAATAGCATTTATTTCTTCAGGCGTAAGATCTCGTTCAGCTATGTTTTTTCCTCCTCTCCAATTAATCTTTCTGTTAAAAAAGTAACTTAATAGTAGAATTGTAAATGTTAAAATTTAGTATAAACTTTTGTACATATTGGTGCAATAGCTACCCTTTTAAGGAGCGGTGTACTTCTGTTTTTTTTGCTTCTTTTGTTTATAGGCAATATAAGAAGTTTTTAAAGAAGCATAACTCCCAATTGCTGCATAGCCATAAAACCAGCCCATAAATAGTCCAGCAAGAAGATTATGGCGATGGCTGATGAAAATGGAAATGAGTAAGCCGACGACTAATGCAATGGTCGGAACCCAGAAAGGCTTAATATGCCATATTTTCTTGATGAGTTGCGTAATCAACATCACGACAGGTACTGCAATGACGGCATCCCAAAAATTTGTATGTATGAGTGGAAAATGTTCCATTTCGTTCACCTCGCATTGACTGATTTAGAACTTATTGTGGTCAAGTTGGCTGATTTTATGCAGAAGCATGTTGAGAACTCGTAGAGGATTTGTATAGAGTATGTTCAGATGGCTATGTTAGTCTTAAGCTGTCGGGATGCGCAAGCAAACTAACACGCACAAAAAGGACAGGGTCGTTTGGCCTTGTCCTTTTAATAAGATGTCATCTAATGGAAATAAAGATTGAAATCGTTCGTTGCCAAATGTAAAATTTGATTAACAAATCCATGATAAAAGAGGTATACGATGTTTCCTATATTACATACTGAACGATTAGTGTTAAGAGAATTGGCGAGTCCTGATGCACAAGCTCTCCTTGATTGCTTTTCGAATCCTGAAGTTTTACGTCATTATGGACAACAACCTTTAACGAATTTAGTACAGGTGCAACAAATCATTAAAAATTTTGCTAACAATTTTACCGAAAAACGCGGTATTAAATGGGGCATTGCATTAAAGGAACAAGAAGGGATTATTGGTACAATCGGCTTTCAAGAGTGGTCAATAGAGCATCGAAGAGCGGAAATCAGCTATGCACTTTTCCCTGAATATTGGGGAAAGGGCTATGCTCAGGAAGCTGTGAAAAGAGCCATTTCCTATGGTTTTGAAGAGATGGATTTAGTACGAATTGGTGCCATTGTGTTTAAAGAAAATGAAGCTTCTAATCTGTTATTGCAAAAAATAGGCTTCGAACAAGAAGGCTTATTAAAAAAATATATGCATCAAAATAATGTGCCACATGATACCTATATGTATTCACTGATAAAATAAAATGGAGACCAGATTCCTAAGAGGGCATCTGGTCATTTACTAATGGTTTCTGTAAATGTTTTTCGTCCTGGATTGATTTTGGCTACTTCCACATGAATTTTACTGATGGAATCCTCTGATAAAGGAATTTTTCCATCTTTCTCGAACTTTTTCCAAGCCTTGACGTTATCGCGATAGAGATATTCTGACAAACGATAGATATCGACATCTAATTTTAAGCCTTCTTTATAGGTTTCATGAATTTCCTTTTTCACCTCTGCAATAATAAGCTCTTCCAGCTCTTTTTCGGTTACTTTCCCTTTAAAACCATTAATGGTCGCATTGATTCTCAATTCGACTTCAAATGTAACATCCTCTTGTTTGACAAGTGGATTCACATCGACATGTATTTTCTCAATACTGACCGTTAGCTCTTCCTGGTCATCGTTGTTTAATTGAAAGGTAATCTCCCCTCGATTTGTATAGTTATGCATCCATTGACTGCCGCGAGCAGCATTGTCTTGCACAAACCCCTTAAAGCCATCTTTCGATAGAACACCAACTCCTGAAAAATAGGTTTCTTCCACCTGCTCCTCATCGGTTTGCCAATCGTCTTTAATGGACACATAGGGAATTGTTACTTCATGACTTGGTTCATTTAAACCGATGACAATATCTCTTAAGTCTTTTGGTTCGATAAATGTTTCTTGTTCTGTTGGGTTGATTGGGTTACTTAATTTTGATGAGGATAAAGAATTTCTTAAGATAGGTGTGACAAGCAGTATTTCATCGACTGGATTTTTTGTACAATACACCCATATTTGATACCTTGTATCCCGAAAGCGTATAAATGTATCAATGACTGGAATAATATGTTCATTTTCCATAGCCCGCTCTGAAAAGACAATAAAGCGCATATGCCCCCAAAAAATTTCCTGGTCCGAGGAACGATACAATTTGTAAATCGCTTCTTCTATTGTTTTTCCTGTGGCACGCCCGACTTCAGCAGGGGCCACATTCGCACTTGGCTGTACAGATTTCGCAACATCGGCGAAATTAATCACTTGTAAATAGACAATATACTCGTCGTTTTCATAGTCTACACCTACTGCATTGATATAGTACATTCTTTGTGGCTCCGTAATATCCCAGCATCCAGCGAGTAAGGTTGTCAATCCGATGATCATTAACAATTTGAAATAGGTTTTCATGGTTTCTCCACTCGAATAGCTCTACAGTTATATTTTATAGTGTTAGCTTAGACAAAAGATGGCTTTTTTATAAAGAGCCTGCAGCTTAAAGAAGATTTGGGAAATGATATCCAATGAGACTTGTTTCAGGTATGATCAGATAAAAGAGGTGAGAACTGTGACTCGTATTGCTTATTGTCTTATGAATACATTTGCGACAGAGCTGTATAAAGGGAATCCCGCAGCAGTATGTCTCTTAGATGAAGAACTTTCTGAGGAGACCATGCAAAAAATTGCACAGGAGATACCTGTTCCGACAACAGCCTTTATTGAAAAAAAACAGGATGATTTTTCGCTCAGATGGTTTACACCGCATATGGAAATACCCATTTGTGGTCATGGCACCCTTGCTAGTGCTTTTGTGCTTTGGCAGCAGGGAATAGTGGCTAAGGAGCACACGATTACATTTCATACGGCTAGTGGTCCCTTACATGCCAAGTGGCAACATGAACGAGTGGAAATCGCCATTAAAAAGTATCAAATTGAAGCAATCGTATGTCCTTCCGCATTGGAGGACTGGTTAGGATGTAAGCCCATCTTTGTTGGGAGGACCGAATTGGATTATATTGTGGAAGTAAGCAATGATGACCTTATTGCACACTTTGAACCAGATTTTTCTGCGATGAAGCAGTTTCCTGTTAGGGGGATATGTCTAACTAGTCAGTCGAAGGAAGAGGGCATTGATATCGTGTCACGCTTCTTTTCTCCAGCACAAGGCATTGACGAAGATCATGTGAATGGGTCTAGTCATGGTGCACTAGGGCCTTATTGGGGGGAGAAATTAACCAAACAACAGCTTGTAAGTCAGCAGCTTTCCAAACGGGGTGGTGTAATTTATGTGACACCTCATCACGACAGGGTTACGATTGCAGGCGAAGCAGTTCAAGTATTGCAAGGAGAATTAAGCATCTAGATACGGTTTTGTAGGAGGATGTATATTGAAGGTGATTAAACTATTCTTACTTTGTATTAGTTTACTAGTTTTCGTCCTATTTATAGGTATCAATCAAATGACGGCAGTCCCTGGTTCTTCTTCTGGTAATGGCAATCCTGCACTATTGTTACTTATACTGGTAATCCCACTATTTTTCGTGATGGTTTGGCTATGGCAGAGGCTTATCCGCCAGTACGGACTAAGTAGACGAGCTATAATGATTGGCTTATTCCTCACGTTTATTCATATTTTGGCAGGTATTATTTATCAAAGATTGGCGCTAGCAAATTACCGAAAAGTGATTGAGATAGCCTTGATTGAGCGATATGGTTATGCAGATCAACAATACCTTTTAGACATCACTTCAGGGCTAACCATTCATGTCAACAATCAATATTTTAATGTGAATACCTTTTTCATGCTAATCAGTTTTTCTATTTTTATCGCCTTCATATGGTTCGTGCTGCCAGCAGAAAAAAGCGAGAAAAAAATTTGAAATTTGTTGTAACCTTTTTCAATGGTAAACGACTACTCTATTAGTAGAATACAAAAAACTAAAGCATAGTAGTAACATTCACTTTTCACAAAATGACCAGGGCTCAATTTCTGAGTACCTGGTTATTTTGTTGCCATAATAAAAAGAGGATATGCACACGTGGCATATCCTCCTCGATTTATTCGCTCAGCATGGCTTTTAATGTTCGCTTTTGCCAGCCTAGCTTGAAGTATGCATATTGCATAATGAAATGGACGCAGAAGGTGATCGGATAGGCTAACCAAACACCGTTTAACTCTAGTGACGTATGGTGAGATAATAAGAACGCTAATGGCACCTGCACCACCCAAATCGTAATGACTAAGAAGATGGTTGGCCATAATACGACACCTGTGGCACGCATCGTAGCAGAAACGGTTTGTGTGTGTCCAAAAATTAAATAGCTCCAAAAGGCGAAATATAAATAATTTTTGGCAATCTGCACAGTCTCATGTGAATCGATAAAGAAAGCCAAAATAGGCTCTGCAAACAGATACATAATGAGTATGATTGCGCCACCTAGAAGATAATTAATTCGCACACCCATTTGACGGATTTTTTTGATCATCTCCGTAGAATTGGCCCCTAACGCCTGTGCTACAAAGACAGATGTGGCAATGGCAATACTCATTGCTGGGACTTGTGCATAACTAGCTACCTGATTGACAACGCCATAAGCGGCAGTGGCATCTGAACCATAGGCATTGACAAAGCCAATAACGGCAATTTCAGCCACTGAAATGGCAACCATGCTAATACTGGATGGAACGGCTAGCTTTAATAAGGAAGTTAAAATATCTTTCTTTAATTTAAAATGCTGTAGGATTGTTTTATCAAAGCGTAGTAAATGCTTTGTTTTATGCAAATAGGCTAACAACAGGATCATTGTCACGAGGTTGGATAACACGGAAGCATAGGCAGCCCCATTTAAGCCAAACGCAGGCAACCCCAACCAGCCGAATACTAAAGGTGGTAGGAAGGCGATATTTAACACAACACTAATCACTAAGAATAGGAATGGTGTTTTCGAATCACCAACTCCACGCATAAAGGTTGTATACACCAAATACCAAAACATAATAGGTAACGTGAAGAATAATATTTTGGCATAACTAATACTCATGTCTAAAATATTCGCAGGTGTTTGCATAAAGCGTAAAATCCATTCGATGAAAAAGCCACCAAAAATCGCGACAGCAATGGATAAAATGGTTGTAAAAGCAAGTGTTACACCAACAACCTCTTTCATTTTAGCATGATTACCAGCCCCAAATGTTTGCCCGACTAAAATAGAGCTTCCTGAACCAATGCCAATCGCAAAGGCCATTAAAAAGAAGAAAAACGGGAAAAATGCGGAAATGGCTGCTAGGGCATCGACCCCTAAATTGCGTCCAACGATAAACATAGCAAATACTTGGCCGACGGATTGCAGCACATTCGCTAGCATCACGGGAATCAAGAAATTGAAAAAGGCTTTGCGTAGCTGCCGATCATCCTGTAACATTTGTTCATTCATAATTAAGTTCCTCTTGAGTTTTAATAACCCATTTCTTTTAAGATTCTTGATAGTGTGCGTAGGCGTTCCCCAATTAGCTCACCATCATTATTAAGTGCTTGCTGAAAAAGCTGAATATCCTCTTTGATCTGTTCATTTTCTGTGCAAACTTCCACTGTCATGGCATCACCCTGTAGGCCTACACGATTAATCACAGGGTTTTCTTCATCATATAAATGCTCGTGACGATAAGCCTCCTTAAAATAAAGTTCTGTTTCACACACTAAAATAGCAAGATCAAGCACGCGATGGAGGGGTAGTTCTTCTGATTGACGAGACCATTTGCCACCTGTATGTCGCCAAACCTTCGCAGAAATATCAACTTTTCCTCGATCATTCCATTGTGCCAGACCAAGTGAAAGCCCTTGGGCATCTGTTTGATAGGCCGTGCGCCCATCAATATTGGCATAATTTTCAGCCACGATGACAGGTTTATGTTTTAAATGTGTTGGAATTTTCATGTATCCGTACTCCTTGTCATTTCAAATTTAGTAATTTAGTAAATTACTGCTTTAGTAAATTTAGCATTTGCTTATAAAGAAGTCAATTGAAAAAGTCGAGGTGCAACTTTTTCTTCCATGGTAAGTCTAATAGGTGAGATGATGGAAAGGAGGGATGTACATGCGCTATCTACGACTTTGTTTGTGCAGTATAGTAATACTATTATTTATACCTATGAACGCTGGTGCGACGAGCTGGGTCTATCATTTTGTAGTGTGGGATGGTCAAATTTATAAAATGACAGAAGAAAAAGTGACATCCATTGACAATGAAATTGGAGCGGTAACAAAATATTCAGATATGGAACAATATAAGGGGAATTTTTCAAATACTTATCCTAAAGGGACAAAGTATTTTGCCATCAAGGGAATCGATACGGAGATAGCTATTGCGGTACAAGTGGACAAAGGGCAATACCTTAAAGCGATAAATGATGGGGAATATACATATCAACGTCAAACAAACATCACCCTAAATCTCTATAAAGTAGTAGGAATCATGGCTCTGTTCATCGTGATTTATATATTATTCACGAGCTTACGTAAAAAGCGTTAAGTTTTACCCTATCAAAGAGCGTAAAATGGATAAACGCCAAGCTGAAAAACTAGTTTATTCCTTATATAGCAATAGTGATTCTCTATACATTGTTAGACTGACAAGCTATCGCACTTTTATGTTTTATTATAATGGTTGCAAGTGTTTCTTTGTGGTTAGAGGGCCAGCTTCGTGTCGTTCTAATAATTTTGGAAGGTATATGGACAATGTTGTTTTTTGCTTTTTGGCTACTAATCGGGTGTTAGCACACCAGCACAAATTATATTGATGTTAGCAAACTAGGTATTGTTCAACAATCCCTAGTTTTTTTGTCTTTTTATAAAGTAGAGCAACGCATTGTTAAATAAATTAATGTATAAAAATCCATCTATTAAAAAATTTAATTTACACTCTTTCCAATTTAGGAAATTTGAAGTAAAATAATCCTTACAAAAATACAGTATGTTTATTTCGAATTTTCTAGAAATTATGTGTATGTACCTATTTATTGGAAAAGGTGGTGTAATAATTATGGATAATGAAATTTGAAATAATAATTTTTTGCGGAAAAGTAAAGAAATCATAAATCGAATGTAAAAATAATAAAAACGCCTAACTGATACATAGTAACTATGAAGGCATATTCTCTTGCTTAGTCATAGGGAAGGTATTACCAGATTAGTAAGTGTAAAAATTTTCATTTTAAGGTGTATTATTGAATAATTTAAGGGGGATCGTTATGAAGTTCAAATCATTACGGACAAAAATTTTATTCGGATTTTTCATCATTCTAATAGGGATTATGATACAAAGTGGGTATATCATTTATTCAAATATACAAATGAATAAAGAGATTGAAGATATGGTGCATCGGGAGCTTGAATTGTCCATTGTCGACCAGCACTTAGCCAACTCCATTTCAGTGAGGATTGGTGCTGCCAGAGGCTATGTATTAACAGGTGAAAAAGGATATAAAGATACATATGAAGAATATACAAAATTGTCTTTAGATAATGAAGAAAAAGCTCGTCAAATACTTGAATCACAAGAACTAGAGGTGGTTGCGGCAAGAGCAAAGGCATGGCGTCAATATGTGGAGGAAAATGTCTTTCCAATCTATGAAGGTGGCAATACCGAATTAGCCGTAAAAAACCTAATTAGTAAAGAGGATGAGATTGGGGCGGTTCGTGAAGGCTTTGAATCGCTGGCAAGCTCACGCGAGGAGTCGATTCGTCAGGCAGGGCAAACGTTAATAAAGAATAATGACCGTCTGAATACAATTAGTATGGTAGCATTTGGTATCGTTGTATTATTAGCAATCGGGGCAGGTCTCACTTCTGCCTTGTCGATTTCTAGACCTGTTAAGCAAATTTCAGAGCGAGTGAAGCTGATTGCGGAGGGTGATTTAAGCCATGATATGCTGACTATTAAAGCAAAAGATGAAATTGGCGAATTAAGTATTTCAACCAATACGATGAATATGAAAATGAAGGACATGCTTCAGCGAATTCAAGATGTGTCCAATGAGGTTGCTGCACACAGTGAACAGCTACTACAATCGTCCATCGAAATTAAATCAGGAACCGAGCAAGTAGCACTGACAATGAATGATATTGCAGAGGGTACAGAGTCACAGGCAAATAATACGAGTGACCTCTCCAATTTGATGAGTGATTTTGTTATTCGAATGAATGAAGCGAGTCAAAATGGTCAGCATGTACAAAGTAATTCCAATCATGTGCTTTCTTTAACGAATTCAGGCCAGCATTTAATTGAAGCGTCTACCAACCAAATGACAAAAATTGATGCCATCGTCCATGACGCAGTGGATAAAGTAGAAGGTTTAAATCATAAATCACAGGATATTTCCAAGCTCGTTGTTGTCATAAATGATATTGCAAAACAAACAAATTTATTGGCACTCAATGCGGCGATTGAGGCGGCACGGGCAGGTGTGCAAGGTCAGGGCTTTGCTGTGGTGGCAGAAGAAGTCCGTAAATTGGCAGAGCAGGTGTCATTGTCTGTTATCGATATCGAGCAAATCGTTGGGCAAATTGTAGAGGAGACCAATGATGTTACAAACTCTTTGAAGCGCAGCTATGAGGAGGTACAACAAGGGACAGAACAAATCTCTTTAACGAATCAAACATTTGTCGAAATTGACCGTGCTGTGACAGAGATGGCCACTAACATTACAAGCGTCTCTCAAAACTTAAATCAGCTAGTAGAAAACTCTGTAAGAATTGATGAAGCCATCGAAGAAATTGCCGCGATATCTCAAGAATCTGCAGCAGGGGTGGAAGAAACCTCCGCAACGATGCAGCAAACTTCGAGTGCGATGGAGGAAGTTTCGAATAGCTCCAATCAGCTGGCAAAAATGGCGGAAGAATTAAATAATCAGGTAGGTCAATTTAAGCTCAACTAAGCAAAAAACCAGGACTTATCATAAAGGTAAGCCCTGGTTTAAGTATTGGATACATTTTTTTATTGCGTCTCTCAGAGCTTGTATCAATCCAATGCACTGTTTCTCCCCTCATGTTACGTGGATATTCTAATTCACTAGTTTTGATAGAAATAGAATCTGAAAAAGGGTATTATTGTAAATGTTAATTTAGTGAAAAGGAGCCGATTCACATATGGAATGTGCATGTCCATCGCAAATGACCGATCATCTAAGAGTAGAAGGGGATATAGGGGCAGACCCGATTTGGTGTCATCGCTGCTATTGTAATTTAAATATAGAGGATGTCCCACTGTCAGACCAATTAAAACACGAACTAGACATATGGATTCGACAATACGGAGAATGGATTGACTGGAAGAATGACGGCATTTTTCCGCATGGAGTTGAATTGGAAGATCGATTTAATCAGCAAGGAATGCAGTTAACAGAACGGGTGAAAGCTGAGCTTGCCGATACTTACAAGGTATTCTATAAGCCTTCCACTTTTGCGAGGAGAAATGCAAATACGTAATAGCGTTAAGGGGGATTGCAATGGAAACAACCATTTTTATGATTAGACATGCAGAATCGCCCTTTATTTTTGGACAGGAACGTACAAGAGGCTTATCCAAAAAGGGTGAGGAAGATGCGAGAGCAATAACGAAAGCGCTCCTTTCATTTAACATAGATGTGATTGTTTCAAGTCCTTATACACGAGCGATCCAAACAATCCAAGGATTGGCTGATGCTCACAAGCTGGAGATACAGACAATTGAAAGTTTAAGAGAAAAACAGTTAAAGGGAGCCTATCAACTTCCAGCCGAAGAAATAGATGATGCGATAAAAAAATCCTTTCATGACCTCGATTACTGTTTGGACGGTGGTGAATCGAGCAGGGATGTCCAAAATCGTGCCATTCCTGAAATCATTCGTTTATTAGAGAAATATGCAGGTCAAACAATCGCCATCGGAACACATGGCAATATAATGGCAATCATCTTCCATTATTTCAATGCCCACTATGGCTATGATTTTTGGAAAAGTACCTCTAAGCCGGATATCTATCAACTCATTTTTGAAGGCGTACAGCTTAAAAGGGTTCAAAGAATAAAGAAGGAAATTAGGTTTTGTGAAAATTCCCTCAAAAATGTGTAACCTTTGCCAAGCTGACACGACTACTGTACTAGTAGAATACAAAAACTAAAGCAAACTAGTAGGTTTCACTTTTCACAAAAAGACCAGGACTCAATTTTTTTGAGAGCGCCTGGTCTTTTTGTGTTCTGGCAACACAGCGGAAGTGATGCTAAAATAAATACATTAGAATTTTCTTGAAATTAAAAGGTAAAGCAATCAAAATCACGCGTAGAAATTGAAAAAATGAAGTCCCCCATTGTTTTTTCAACTAGGCGTAAAAAGGAGTTCAGACATGCAGGTTCGTCCAATTTAAAAATCCCCCGCAAGAAAAGTTAAAATCTTATTTTTGGGGGATAAAACGTGTTTAAAAACCGATCTTTTTCACTTTTATTGACAGGTCAAGCTTTAGCGGATATTGGCGATATTCTTTATATAGTAAGCGTGATTAGTATAATTTATCGTTTAACCAATTCGGCTATTGCTACTTCCTTCGTACCGTTTATTATTACATCTTGTATGTTGATTTCCAGTCTGCTGACACCTATTATGACGACGAAAATCTCGTTGAATCATTTGCTAACCATTTCTCAAGGCTTTAAAACCGCTGTCCTTTTGGGTCTCGCCTTGTATGTACAATGGGTTGGCGATCAGCCGATGATTGTCTTTGTATTTTTGCTGATTGCGATGGTTGCGTTCTTGGATGGTTGTGCCAATCCCATTCGTCAATCCTTGCTGCCTCATTATGTGGAGGAAAAGGATTTGTTACGAGCAAATAGTATGGCTGAAACGGTTATCCAATCCATTCAGGTGGGTTCTTGGTTCGTTGGTAGTTCCTTGCTTCTTCTCTTTACGCCATCACAGCTTATATGGGGTGTTGTCATCCTTTTTTTCATCGCAACATTTCTTTTAAAGCTTCTACCAGATGTAGCACGTATCGAACGTCCACAGACAAAGAAATGGTCGTTAATTATGGAAGGGTGGCAAACCATTCACCAAACGCCTGTACTAAAAGTAGCTGCGCGTATGGATTTACTGGAATCGATGGCAGGAGCTGTATGGGTCGCAGCGATATTACTCGTTTTTGTAGAAGAAGCATTGCAGGCTCCTTCTCAATGGTGGGGTTATCTCAACGGCATTTTTTTTATTGGCATGATGATAGGCAGTATGATTTGTTTTAAATGGACCCAATTTGTTGCGCGTAAAAAAGCTATGCTAATAAGTGTAGGCGCGCTGTTATCCGCTATTTTTACATTATTCTTTGCGGTTAGTATCACACCATTTATGGCTTTACTCTGTTCTCTGCTGATTGGCTTATGTGGACAATTAAAAAACATTCCACAGCAAACCATCATTCAAACAAGTGTCTCCAAGGAAAAATTACCTACTGTTTATACATCTCTAAATGTTATTGTGACAGGGGTATTCGGCCTTTCATCATTAGTGATGGGCATCTTGTCAGAATGGTATGGGATACGAGTTGTTTTTTTCCTTTCAGCTAGTGTGCTTCTGCTCGTTAGTTTGATCGCCATTAAAAATAGAACGTTTTTCACGTAAAAAAATCGTAGCCCTTACTTTCAGAGTAGGGGCTACTCATGTTGTTGCAAAAAAGATGATGTCAACGGCAGAAAAAGCAATTTTGCAAGGTGAGAGGTTGCTTTCCGTTCTGTCAGCGTCCTTTCCAGGGAGCGTCCGATGAGCCGCTTCACTCACTTGCGTTCGCTCCAGGGTCTCCTCTGTGACGCTGGCTCCACTCCAATCAACCATTCTGCACAAGTGGCTTTTCCTTATCTTTCATACTAGCTAGCCGTAGTAATCAAATTAGCCCATGATTTATATAATTAGATAGGCTCTTATTTTCAATGTGTAGTGACAACACCCCTTCATAAAGAGTAGTGAAGACCTTCACTTTATTTGAAAACCGTTGCTAAAAAGTTAACATTTTGTAGGTTTGAGCGGAGGAAGCGGCTCGGCGCTCGCCCACAGGAAAGCAAGTAGCCTGCAACGGAAACCATTTTCACCTTTCTTAAAAATTCTATTGATGGTTTTGTTTTTCAACAATATGCGTAGCCCTTACTTTCAAAGTAGGGGCTACTTTTATGTTTTACAAAAAGTTCATATCCTGTTAGTAGATTGTATGGTAAAATATACAATTAATTGTATATTTTAAAAGGAGAAGTTGTATGCATCGTAAAAAAATAGGCTTCATTATTTCAGCACTCATTATCGCAATCTTTATTGGTATGGCATTAAAAAATGTTTTTTTTCAAGAATCTCTTACACCCTCTATGACCGTTTTGGAGGATGGCACCAAACAAATTAATTATGAAACTGCTTTAACAAAGCTAGATCAATCCTCCACAACGTTTGAAGCATATAAGGGCAAAATATTAATTGTGAATTTTTGGGCATCTTGGTGTGGACCTTGTCAACAGGAAGCACCTGAATTAGAGGCATTTTATCAACAAAAATCAAAGGATGTCGAGCTACTAGCCATCAATGCCACAGCCTATGACAGCTATGCGAAGGCGGCAGCATTTAAGGATACCTATGATTTATCGTTTCCTATTTTCCTAGACGAGGAGGGGGTACTACAGAAAACATTTGAAGTGATGAATTATCCTAGTACCTTTATCTTTGATAAAGAAGGAAAATTACAGCACAGTATGAAAGGCGAACTCAATCAACAAGAATTAACACAATTGATTGAGGGCCTCTAAGAACAATAAAAGTCTTATAGACAATATCGTTAGAAAAATGAAACTTTTTCCAAAATGATACGTAGATGTAGCTGAAGAAAAAAGGAAGGGGCTCCTTTGAATGCAGCGGAAACACATTATTATTATTATCATTGCATGGATTGTAGAAATATCGCTGACGTATTGGATTGCCACAATGTTCTCTGTACGATTTATCGAAGTGATGTTTTTCACGGGCGTAGCCTTTACATTAGGAACATTTTACTTTTCGAGTAGCGGTGGAGCGATGTCAAGGCTTTTCGCATCCCAAGTGAGTGCACAAACAGGAATCATTCATGAGCGAGAGCGGTTCAAGGTTACACTTGGCCCCGTATTTATAGCCTCACTGGTATTTTTCCTTATTGGTTTAGTATTCTTTATTTTACTTGTAACAGGCATTATTCCCCCACAAAAGATGTAAAAGCTATTGGTTCAACAGGCAAAAAATCAAGAGGGCTAGCTGCTCATCTTGATTTTTTACGTTGTATAGAATTTGTAGAGTGTAATATTATAAAATAGGCTTCGATAATTGTATTTTTACAATTAGAAAGGGATAAATGGATAACTATTATACTAGAATTATCATTAGATACTAGTCGTTTATCATGCAAAATATGTATATCCTTATATCTATAAAGGTATGCGATATGTTAAAGGAGCTATCAAACCGCAGTGCCCCAAAATCGAAACCAACAAAATACAGAAAACAGTAGAAAACTAGCACCTGACGCTCACTATAAAGCTATGCTAGCAATTCAAACGATGGAAAGTAGTATAAAAAGATACATAACAGAGCATGGTGACCATATGAATGCAGCTGAATATCATTATTTGCTACAAATGATCAAGAGCTTAGAAGAATTGAAAGCAGCCATTGAAGGTGTTTCATTGGACTAGGCACATCCATTTAAATTGTATGATCTGACAATACGGTTTGTCAGATCATCCTACGAATTAATCCACCGATAATAAGTGAATGTGAAGTTTTGTCCATTCATTTCAAATGTTTCCCCACTTCTATCCATCTTTTTAAAGCCGTTTCTTTCTAATACTTTTTGAGAGGCTATATTATTCGTCGTTGTTTGTGCGTCCATGACGAGAATGCCTTCCTGGCGCATAAGGTCTACTACTAATTGTAAGGCTGTATGGGCAACCCCTTTTCCACTATATTCTTTTCCCACTCTATAACCGATATGACCTAATCGTTGCTGCTTATCAATATCGGTTACATTCATTCTTCCTAAAATTTGTCCAAGTTCATTTTTTATTAGATAGAAATAAGACAGCTGTTTAGCTTGTTCCTCTACTAGCATGTCATTTTTCCTTATGAAATTTGGTAAATGGTAATAGTCATCCCCTCGGCTTGGTACTGTTTTTTCAAAATACGCCCTATTTTTAACCTCAAATGCATATAAATTTTCAAAATCATCCTGTGTTAATTTTTCTAATCGAATGTTCATGGTATCTCCAATCAATTTTGGGTTTTTCTTTCATTATACCCGTAGTCTAGGGCTAATCTCATCTTGTTTTTCGATTGTTCAGTAGGTGTAGATGTACGATTAGTAAAATGGTTGGGTTCATAGATTGTACATTAATCATTAGGGGAACGTGACCTAGGAGGTGAATTTTGCAAAAGGGAATTGTTTTTGTACTGAAGGCGTAGCATCAGGGATAAACGTGCATACTCGTTTGTTTTTTCAGCCGTTCGCTAAAAAAAGGGAACGCATAATGCTGTGACGTCATTAAGCAATGAAAACATCCCCTTTTGCCAAGGCCGCTTATGAAAAAGATTGCTGTTATTATTACCATATTTATTCTCTTGTTAACAGGCTCGCGACTACTATGGTTACAATTATTTATACAATCACATCAACCATATGCTGAAGGGGGGCAAATAGATTTACGAGATTTCGATTTCCAGCATCACACCTTGACACTTGATGGTGAATGGGCATTTTATCCATCTAGTTGGTTGATGGACGAGAACAATCCTCCGATGCCTCCGACCTATATACAGGTTCCAGATGGCTGGGATGAAGTTTTTCAAGAGGGTGAATTGACACCATATGGTTATGGCTCCTATCATTTGAAACTATTGATAGACCCTGAAAAAGCTTTTACATTTAGTATGAGGGTACCTAGTATTCGTAGTGCTGCGGAAATATATGTGGATGGGCATTTAATTGCGGCTGCAGGGGAACTAGGTGAAAATCGCCAGCAAACAATTGCCAAAAATGTCCCGTTTACCGCTTCGTTTGAAACAAAGGGACAAAGTGAAATCGACATTATTGTGCAGGTTGCTAACTTTCAAGACCCACGTAATGGTGGTATTGTGCGTTCCATTAAATTCGGACGAGAAGAGATGATTTTTCGGGAAACACAATTATCTATCACGATGCAGCTTCTCGTAGCAGTTGTCTTAATCTTACATGCGATCTATTCTGTCATTCTGTACTTGCTTGGGAATAAGGATAGACGTTTACTATTCTTTTCCGTTTTAACCATTAGTATTATGTTTTATTATCTTTTAGGGAGTGATGATAAGCTTCTTTCTTTTTGGTTTCCAATCAATTATGATTGGGGCTTTATATTCGTTCATCTTTCGATGGTTGGCATTGGCTATTCGCTCCTCCAATGTATCGAGCCATGGTTGCCCCGCCATCTAAATCGTACTAAACAGGGGTTTGCCCTTATTTGTGCCTGTGCATCTGTATTGGCGATGCTATTACCAACACGTTATGTTGTGACAATACAAGGTGTTTATATTGTCCTTTTAGCTGTTCCGATTGTGATTACGATGATGTTAATGCTAGGAAGGACAATAAAAGATATTCGTCATAATGTGTTTCTTCTTTTAGCCATACTCGCATTTGTCAATAGTATTCTATGGGATGTCTTGCTGCTGATCACTGGAATCAAGGTGATTTCGTATCCATTTGATTTGATTATCACGATTGCCTGCTTAGCCACGTTATGGTTTAAGGATTATGTGAAAGTGCATGCCGATACAAAAGAGCTTGCACAAAAACTGCAAAAGGCAGATTTACTAAAGGATGAATTTTTGGCTAGTACGTCACATGAGTTGCGCAATCCACTTCATAGCATTATCAATATGTCAAAAGCGGTGTTAGAGCGTGAAGCAGCTGTCCTTAGTCATAAAAGTGTCAATGATTTAGAAACAGTGCTAGCTGTTGGAAAACGCATGTCCTTATTGTTAAATGATTTACTGGATGTAATGAATCTAAAGGAAAATACGAAAAAGCTCCATCTAGGCACTGTTTCCATACACACAATTGTTGTGGCTGTGTTAGATATGCTCCGCTTTATGATGGAGGGGAAGCCTGTTCATTTTGTTAACCAAATTCCAAAAAATTTTCACAAGGTATTAGCCGATGAAAATCGAGTAATTCAAATTGTCTTTAATTTAGTACATAACGCAGTGAAGTTTACCAATGAAGGGGCGATTACGCTATCTGGTTATACGACAGGAGAGGGAATGGCTAAAATTGTTATAGCCGATACAGGCATTGGTGTGGATGCGGAGACAATGCAGCGTATATTTGAGCCCTATGAACAAGGGACTGTTAGTAAAACCATCATTGAAGGCGGATTTGGACTGGGACTCAACATAAGTAAACGACTTATTGAATTACATGGTGGAACATTAGAGGTACAGTCAGTGGTAGGACAAGGTTCAACCTTTGCCTTTACATTACCTTTATCGGATGAAGCGGATAGCTACGATACCGATGAGAATAATCAAGAACACAAGAGCCAGGAAAGAATGGCTTCGCAGTCCACTGTGGAGACTAAACGCTTGCCAGCATGTAACCGTCCTCGCATTTTAGTCGTGGATGATGAGCCCATCAACTTGAGAGTGATCGAAACGATATTAGTTAATGAAAAATATGAAGTAGTGACTGTAACAAGTGGCTTGAAGGCTCTAGCGTGCATTTGGTCTCAGGAATGGGATTTAGTGATTTCAGACGTGATGATGCCGAAGATGTCTGGATATGAATTAGTACGTAGTATTCGCAAGCAATTTACGATGACCGATTTACCTGTCTTATTGTTGACAGCGCGCAGTCAGCCACATGATATTGAAAATGGCTTTTTAGCAGGGGCCAATGATTACGTCATCAAGCCTGTGGATGCCTTAGAGCTACGATCCCGAGTAGAGGCGTTAACAAAGGTGAAGCGCTCTATTCAAGAGCTACATCGTATGGAGGCGGCTTGGCTTCAGGCACAAATCGAGCCACATTTTCTCTTTAATACATTAAATGCCATCTTAACGTTAAGTGAATTAGATAGTGACCGAACAAGTAAATTAGTAGAGGCATTAAGCGATTTTTTAAGAGAGTCCTATAATTTTCAAAACGTGGAAGCACTTGTGCCGCTAGAAAATGAACTTAGGTTGATTCAAGCCTATCTCTATATTCAGCAGGAGCGTTTTGGAGAGCGTATCCAGGTCGTATGGGAACTAGAAGCGGAGACAGATGTCCTCATCCCATCATTGACTATCCAGCCTTTAATTGAAAATGCATTAAAGCACGGAATCTTAAAGCGTGCTGAAGGTGGAACGATTCATGTTCGTATGATCGATTATACTACCCATCTCGAAATCACTGTAGCGGATGATGGCGTTGGGATGGATGAAGAACAATTGGCGAAGCTACTGCAGATGGAAAAGCGACATTCTAGAAGTATTGGTTTAATCAATACCCATATAAGACTGCAACACCATTACGGTCAGGGCTTGCGCATTACAAGCAAGCTGCACGAAGGGACTACGGTTTCATTTGTTGTACTAGCAAAAACACCAACGAATCCATTAGATGCATTGCCTCTCGTTGAGTTTTGAGAGGGGAATGCATCTTTTATTTTAAATTACCGTAGTTCCTGCATGTACCGAAAGAGATGGAATTAGAGCACAGCCTGTGGCGTCTTCGCTTTAAAATATGTGAATAAATAGCACCCCATAATCACGATGATTCCCCCAATGCCTTGCAGCCAGCTTAGCTGTTCTCCGATAAATAAAAAGGCGAGCAGGGCTGTAAAAATGGGATTAAAATTCAGAAAAATACCAGAGGTTGTGGCACCTAATTGCTGAACGCCAATATTCCAAAGGACCATACAAACTACTGTAGAGATGACCCCTGTATAAAGAATTGAAAGAATGAAAGAGTAGTCGATTTTGGAAAAGGTAAAATCCGTAATCGTGAATGGAACTAGGATGAGCACCCCAAACAAGCCTGCATACAATGTCGCCATTAAAGGAGAGGTTGTTTTCATAGCCCACTTACTGCAAACGGAGTAAAGTCCCCATACACAAACGGCTGCCACCATCCATAAATCCCCTGTATTCAATTGGAAGTTCAGTAATTGTTGCCAATCTCCCTTTGAAAGGACAAGAACAACACCAAATAAAGAGAGGATCATCGCTAAAAGCTGCAAGCCATTTATTTTTTCTTTCAGAAAGGCAAAGGAAAAAAGGGCGATGGACATAGTATTCATCGTTGAAATAAGACCAGCATTCGTGGAGGTTGTTCGTTCCAATGCTAAAAATTGAAAAATATTAAATAAGGCAACACCTGTAATGCCCATTAGGAATAAAGGTACAAGAGCCGACTTGGCAGGAACTAATTTCTTCTCTTTCCACCAAACCAATGGTAGAAGGACGATCACCGCAATCAACCATCTGACCATCGTTAATGTCATCGGAGAGGCATGCGCCACCAGCGTCTTAGCCACAACAAAATTGCCTCCCCATAGTAAGCTTGTGACGAGCATTAAGCCCATATAAAATTTGACCACAGTATAGGAACACTCCTTTTGCTTTTATGTATAATAAGAATCATAGCACTATTGGTGATTTTCCAGTATAATATTTTGTATAAATGAAGAAATTTGAAATAATTGAAAGTTTTTTAACGATTATTGAAATAATGTTTTGTAATTGTGTTCAAAACTTGCTTGTCTAAAAATAATCAAAAGAGGAGAAAGCAATGGAAGATATAAAAAATAAAGGATTAGATAATGTGGATCTGCAAATCTTAGCCATTTTGCAGCGAGAGGTTCAAATTAGCAACGCAGAATTAGCTAGACGGGTGAATTTATCCCCACCAGCAACCCATACAAGGGTGAAACGCCTAGAAAATGAAGGCTATATTGATCAACAAGTCGCGATTTTAAATCAGGAAAAATTAGGTTTTGATTTACTGTGCTATATTTTTATGAGCACCAATATTCATCAGGAAAAGGAAATAGAGGAGCTAGAAAACAGCTTGAAAACAATGACCGAAATTTTGGAATGTCATTGCTTAACAGGTGCCTATGATTATTTGTTAAAGGTTGTCATTCGTGATCGTAAAGACTTGGATCAATTCATTCGAAAATTAAATAAGCTGGGGATTTCTAGAATTCAAACGAATTTATCCTTACGGGAAATTAAATATTCCACGGTGCTACCTATAGAAGAAAACAGCAAGCCTGAGTGAGTTAATTCGGGCTTGCTGTTTTTTAGTTATCATGAGGATCTTTTGTTATTTTATCTATTATAGCGGTCGAGGCCTACTCACGAAAGGTTGGCAGCCGCTCTGAATGAGGAGGGAAGCGCTCCTAAATGGTTAGATTCCGCTCTAAATGAGGAGGGAAGCGCTCCAAAATGGTTAGATTCCGCTCTAAATGAGGAGGGATTCGCTCCAAAAAGGTTGGCAGCCGCTCTAAATGAGTAGAGAAGTGCTCCTAAAAGGTAAGCAGCCGCTCCTAATGAGGATGAACCCGCTCCAAAAAGGTGAGTAGCCGCTCTAAATGAGGAGGGATCCGCTCCAAAAAGGTGAGAAGCCGCTCCAAAAGAGTAGAGAAGCGCTCCAAAAAGGTGAGAAGCCGCTCTAAATGAGTAGAGAAGCGCTCCTAAAAGGTAAGAACCCGCTCTAAAAAGGTAAGCAGCCTCTCTAAATGAGTGGAGAAGCCGCTCCAAAAAAGTGAGTTGCGGCTCTAAATGAGTAGAGAAGCGCTCCAAAAAGGTAAGAATCCGCTCCAAATGAGTAGTGACCCGCTCCAAAAAGGTTAGCAGCTGCTCTAAATGAGTAGAGAAGTGCTCCAAAAAGGAGAGCAGCCGCTCTAAATGAGTAGAGACCGGCTCCAAAAAAGTGAGTAGCCACTCCAAAAGAGTAGAGGAGTGCTCCGAAAATGAGAGCAGCCGCTCTAAATGAGTGGAGAGCCGCTCCAAAAGAGTAGAGAAGCGCTCCTAAAAGGTGAGAAGCCGCTCTAAATGAGTAGAGAAGCGCTCCAAAAAGGTAAGAACCCGCTCTAAAAAGGTAAGCAGCCTCTCTAAATGAGTGGAGAGCCGCTCCAAAAAAGTGAGAAGCCGCTCTAAATGAGTAGAGAGCCGCTCCTAAAAAGTGAGTTGCGGCTCTAAATGAGTAGAGAAGCGCTCCAAAAAGGTAAGAATCCGCTCCAAATGAGTAGTGACCCGCTCCAAAAAGGTTAGCAGCTGCTCTAAATGAGTAGAGAAGTGCTCCAAAAAGGAGAGCAGCCGCTCTAAATGAGTAGAGACCGGCTCCAAAAAAGTGAGTAGCCACTCCAAAAGAGTAGAGGAGTGCTCCGAAAATGAGAGCAGCCGCTCTAAATGAGTGGAGAGCCGCTCCAAAAAGGAGAGCAGCCGCTCTAAATGAGTAGAGAAGCGCTCCAAAAAGGAGAGCAGCCGCTCTAAATGAGTAGAGAAGCGCTCCAAAAAGGTAAGAATCCGCTCTAAATGAGTAGAGAGCCGCTCCAAAAAGGAGAGCAGCCGCTCCTAATGAGTAGAGAAGCGCTCCAAAAAGGTAAGAATCCGCTCTAAATGAGTAGAACTCCGCTCCAAAAAGAATAGCCCCCGCTCCAAATGAAGAGACCTCCGCTCCTAAAAGATTCACCCCGTTCAAATAAGGAGTCCACACGTACAAAACTCATGCAACCCACAAGTTGCTTATAGTTGACATGCAACCATATAGTTGCCTATAATCGAGCTATGAATTGGGACAAAGCCGCTGTTTTTAAAGCACTTGGGGACTCGACTCGGCGACTTATATTAGATGAGCTAGCTGAGCGGGATGAGATGACGTTGTATGAACTGACGGTGCGTCTTCTAATGAAACATGAACTTTCTATTTCGAGGCAGGGGATTGCTAAACATCTCTCTGTATTGGAGGGGGCTGGACTCGTCATATCACAGCGGAAGGGAAAATATCGAGTGATTCTTTTCAATAAAGAACCGCTTAAAGATTTGCTGAAAGGATGGGTAGAGTAAAGCTTTCATGTGAAGGATGCTTCTTAACGACTCAAAAGGAGGAAAATAAATTGAACATTATTGTCAACAGTATCTTTGTACAAGACCAGGAAAAGGCACTTGCATTTTATACGGAAAAGTTAGGATTTGTAAAAAAGGAGGATGTTCCATTAGGAAAACATAGATGGCTAACGCTTGTGTCGCCTGATGATTTAGAAGGGACTGAGCTATTACTTGAGCCAGATGAGCATCCTGCCGCAAAGGATTATCAAAGCAAGATTTTCGCTGAAGGAATTCCAGCCACGATGTTTGGAGTCGCTGATTTAGACAAGGAGTACACGCGTTTACTGGAGAAAGGCGTTGAATTTACGATCAAACCGACAAAAGCGGGGGAGGTCACAATAGCAGTTTTCAATGATACATGTGGCAACCTTATTCAAATTATACAAAGATAGTTTATAGAAGCGTGTTTTGATATCATTTTATCAAAACACGCTTTTTACATTATTCAGCCATTGTCCAACCTTTGTCATAGCCCAAGGCATGGAGGTTTTCTTTTGGTTGCGCATTTACGGTCTGTTCTTTAGCTTCGGCTTCTTCGCTGGGTGGAGCTTCTTCCGACGAACAAGCAGATAAAAGGAAGAGTAGCACAATACTTAATGACAGGAATTTCTGCATGAGGCAAACCTCCATCAATCAATCGTTGATATGAATATTTTGCACATTTTCATACAGAATATGTTGCGTATAGCTGCCATCAAAAAATTTTTTTAAGCGACTGTATTACTAATAATTTTGCTAAATCCATTGTTATCTGCACTTTGAATCAGTTGCTGAATAGACTTTACAGCTTGTTCAGAGAATAAATACCAGCTATCCTCTGTTGTATCATGTAGTAGAACTTTAGGATAGCCTTGTAATAGTTCCTCAGGGAAAGGTTGATTTAATGTATAAATATCATATTGTTTGACACTGTTATTGTCATGGCTCATAAAATCAAATTGACCAAGCTTATAATAAGATCCCGGAGCTTCTAGATTAAAGTGCCAATAATATTCTTTCGGAGCCTCTACTTTGTCGCCTTTCTTTTCTTGGAAAATGTTGAAAAGCGCTTGGTGATAGGCATGGCCCTTAATATCCTGAATGACACCACCCATTGTCATATGATATTCATAGCGAAGCACCTTGATTTTTTCGTCTTCAATTAGCAATGGTTCAGTCGTAATATTCACTGTCCCTTGATTGTAATGCACTTGACTGCCAAATGTTTCAGCAATAAAGCGGATTGGTACATAGGTGCGATTATTTTTCATGTATGGCTGTACATCCAATTGCTCTGTTTCACCATTTTTAATGACTGTTCGGTTATTTAGATTCAATTTAACGGTTGCTTGATCCATTGAAAGGGTGATTTGGGCATCCTGCCAATGAACTTGCGCACCAAGGTTTTCACTGATCACACGCAATGGCACCATTGTTCGATTGTTTTTTTGCTCAGGTGCTGTATCAGATTGTACCACAACATCGTCGATTTTGATTTGTGTTGTTGCAGCCTCAGCGGGCGTTGCCATCCACAGCATCGTTGTTAGACATAGCCCTGTAAAAATTTTCTTCATGGTAATAAACCTCCTTTACTCATAACACTTACCACCTTCGAAATTTTACCATAATATTCTTCTGTTTATAATAAAAATATTACTATTTTTAATCTCTTTATATCATCAGATATACAATGACACAAAGTCTTCATCGCTATAGCTACTTTTTGACAGCGTATAATCTGTATTTGTTCTCGAATACTAACGCTGAAAGGAGGTTATTGAATGAAGTTTTTGACATGGGGCATTGTTGGTGCGGCATTATTTGCTGTGATGAAAGGCTATGGGAAATCCAATCAAGGACAGAAGGATAGCTTTCAACAAACAACGACGCCTGTACAATTAGTCGCCAATGCGAATCCGCTGACAGCCAATACACCGAAACAGTAGAACAAAAGCTTATAGATTACTTTGATCTATAAGCTTACTATAATTTTACATAAATATCCTATCATTGGTATAATAGATTACAAGAAAAGGGGTGTATAAATGCTTGATTTTACAAACTATCATGACGATGATTTAGAAGAAATTCTGCAATTATTTTACGAAACTGTACATAGTGTAAACGCTCAAGATTATTCACAGGCACAATTGGAGGCTTGGGCACCGTTAGCAATGCAGCCAGTTAGCGTAGCGGCTTGGCAGCAGTCTTTAAGAAATAATAAGACCTATATCGCAAGGGCGCATTATCAAATTGTTGGCTTTGGAGATATGACAATGGAGGGTTATTTAGATCGTCTTTATGTCCATAAGGATTTCCAGGGTCAGGGGATTGCCTCCGCCTTAGTAGATTTACTAGAAGCGGACGCAAAAAAGCTTGGTCTTACTCATATCTCCACAGATGCTAGTCTTACAGCGAGACCATTTTTTGAACGAAAAGGGTACCAAATCATGCAAACACAAACAGTCGAACGACAAGGCATATCGTTGACGAACGTTAGCATGGTTAAAAGATTTATTGATGAAAAGGACGGATGAAAAGGATGAATTATGTAAAGGGTTTTGTCGTATTAATGCTGCTATGCTTCATGCTTAGTGCCTGTGCACAAACAGAAAAGCCTTCCCATGAAAAACCAGATGTAGAAAGTATCACGGTTTCATTCGAACATCCAAAAACAAAGCAACCATTTAAAATAATTCATGCTTATGAGCTTTTTCAAAACTATACAGAAAAGGTAGAAAGTGACCCAGATCGTTCACCATTGGACATCTATCGAGAAGAGGTCGTTGATCCAGTTTATAGTGCATGTTTTGAGAATGGTGAATATATAAACTTGGCTGAGTTGGTGCTAAACATAACGCCTAAACAAATAAAAGATAATCAATTATTAAGTGAAAATATTGAAAGGGAAGCAACGGAAAGGAGTATTAAAGAAGCTCTTTTCAAAGCTTCTGATTTTCTTCCTACAAAAAATGAAACAACCGTATGTGTTTTTCCTGCTACAGATGAAGGGATTGGCATGGTGGCTATAGGGTCAGGTAAAATAACTGTTCTATACAATAAATATTATAATGATGAATATATAAGATATACAATACCTCATGAATATCATCATAGTGTTTTGACTGAAAATCGCCCAAAAACTGAAGGAACCGTATTGGACCATATGGTGTTTGAAGGAAAAGCAGTTATGTTTGAAAAATTAGTCAATCCCGAAATGGATTTAAGGAAAATTGATTTCAATTCCAAAGACTTTTATTGGTCAAAAATTGTAGGAGATCTCGAAAAGAGGGACTTGAATCGTGCAACTGAAATCAATTTAGGTGGAAATGGTCTACCCTATGAATATGGCTACAGTGAAGGCTATAAAATGGTAAAATCCTATCTTGATTTGCATCCCAATGTATCGATAGAGGAATGGACCGCCTTAAGTCCGAAAGAAATTTTTGAGAAAGGAAACTATCTTGAAAACTATCAATAAACAAGTAAGCAACAGACCGAGTATCAAACGGGGTCTGTTGCTTCGTTTAGGCATCGATGAATGGTTAAAATTGCTTGTAAATGCATCCCTTCATGAAAGATGGTGCGTAGGAGTACTTGTTCAATGGTCTGCATACCCATGTCAATAGGTGGGAATTCTTCCGCCAATCGATGACCATAGCGCTCCTTTAAATGAGAGGGTTGCTGAGCCAAATACGTTTTTAACTCCTCAAAGGTTGGCGTTTCGTCGTCAAAATGTATAGGCGATGTACCAAAACCAAACCATTTCTTGAAAACGTCTAGCTCCGCATCCTTTTCTTTTGTTAAAGCCTCTATCCATAAATATTGATCGAGATAAATATGGCCCATATTCCAGCGAATATGATGATGAAAACCAGCTGGAATGATGTTTGCCTTTTCTTCTGACACATGCTCTAGTAAATGGAGTAACTCGCTACGGTAATGTGCTAACTGCTGAAATAAATTTTCTTGGCGTTGATTCAAGTTCAAGCCTCCTTTTTAGTATGTATTGGCTAAAATTCTCCATTTTCCTGCCAAAAAAGAAGAACACTTTTTTGTGTTCTTCTCCAATTCATCTACTTTGTGTCTGTAACGCTAAACGGACACCGAGACCGATATAAACGAAGCCAACTGTTTTTTCAAGCCAGCGTGAGCTACCGCTTGTTTTCGTAAAGATTTTTTCGCCAATGAAGCTTGTCATAATCGCTAGTAGGATTGTATATAAAGCACTCATCACGACAAATGTAATACCAAGTGTTAGCAATTGGCTTGTGACAGATTGCTCGTTATGCTGAACAAATTGCGGTAAGAAGGCAAGGAAAAACAGTGCCGTCTTTGGATTGAGAATTTCTGCTAAAAAGCCTTGGCGGAAGGACGTACTAGCAGGACTTTGTTCGACAGTCGGTTGTTCGATTTTCTTTGGTTTTGTGAGGAGCATCTGAATACCTAAGTAAACAAGGTATGCCACACCAATATATTTCACCACTTCAAAGGCAGTGGCTGATTTCATCAAGATAGCGGAAAGACCTAAAACAGCCGCTAATGTATGAACCAAGTCACCGAGACCGATGCCTAAAGCGGTATAAATACCATTCTTTTTCCCGCTTTTTAATGTTTGCGTAATGGTAATAATCACCGCAGGACCTGGGATTAAAAATAATAAAAGAACTATTGCGATAAACGATAACATGCGAAACCATCCTATTCTAATAAACTAATCATTCTAGGGTGAATGCATGGAATATTATATTCTAGCTGTTGTGTGGCTGTCGATAAAGAAATATTGAAAAAATAATGAAAAATAATTCAGAAAACTACCAATTAGATTTTATTACCTAGTACTAATATTTAGTGTTAGAATAAGGGTATAAAAATATTTTGGAGGAATTCATATGTTAACAGGTCAACAAATACAAGCTATTTTGCCTCACCGTTATCCATTTCTTTTGGTGGATCGTATTATGGAATTAGAGGAAGGAAAGCGCGCAGTTGGAATGAAAAATGTGACGATCAATGAAGAGTTTTTTACAGGTCATTTTCCACAGTATCCTGTGATGCCAGGTGTGTTAATTGTTGAAGCATTAGCACAGGTTAGTGCAATAATTATGCTGACAAAGGCAGGGAATGAGGGGCGTTTAGGCTTATTGGCAGGAATTGATCATTGTCGCTTTAAGAAACAAGTAAAGCCTGGTGATCAGCTGCGTCTTGAGGTAGACATCACACGAGTAAAGGGAGCAGTTGGGAAAGGTAGAGGAATTGCCACCGTAGATGGAGAAATTGTTTGTGAAACAGATCTTGTTTTTGCGTTTGGATCTTAAAAAAATGGAGGTGCTCCGTTGAATTACACATTTATGCTTTATATCGCCATTTGTATCATGCAAATAACGCTATTGGTGAATAGTACGATTGCTAAAGGCGCTTGGAATGGGTTGACAATGTGGCTCTGTACGGCGGTTTTTGTTTTCGCAACAGCTATTTTCGGATTGAGTAGAGGACGGCGAAAAGAAAATCAATAATAAACGACTTTGCTTGATAACGTACTACACGACTCTCTTTCCTTCATATAGTGAATGAAGTGAAAGTTTTAATGATGAGAGGGTGAGGAGGTTTGAGGGTCGCCATTATTGAAAAAAATGAAGAGCAGTTAAAGCCAGAGCAAGCGTTGGCGCACGGTTTCTGTGATCAATTTGTCCTAAAGATGCATAAAAATATACTGCATAAAAAGCTTGATAAAGATGTGTATCAGTCCTATTTTGTTATTTTTCAGCAACAATATACAAGGCAGGAGCTGCGATTTATCGTCCATCTGTTAAAAGCACAGGCAAATGAGATACTACGTATGAAGCCCATGTTCATTACAATGAGTGGTGTCATTCTATCCGTTTTTACGTTCATAGTTATCACCATAAATAGTAAGCTCCTGTTAGGCATGTCACTTGTCCAAATCGTCGCATTAGCCGTCTTGAGTTTTCATGTCGTCATTATATGGATTTCCTTTAAAATTGAATTCGAACATAAGCGGGTGCAGGCGGTGATTGCTTTATTGGATTATTACGTAACCATTGATTCCGAAGGGAGTGACCTTCATGCAAAAGACAGTTGATCAATTACATTATTGGCTTATAAAAGTGCCAGAAGTATTTCATGTCATGACAGAAGTGGAAAGTACAAAACGACCTGCTCCGAAAAAATGGTCCAAAAAGGAGGTAATCGGTCATTTATGTGATGCGGCTACGGTCCATCTTGAACGATTGCTTCAAATTCAGTATGAAGCTTCACCCTATGTAGTGACTACATACGACCAAGTACAATGGGTCGCGTTACAGGGCTATCAGGAATTACCAATAGAAGATATCTTATTGTTATGGACAAGCTTAAACAAAAAAATCATGTATGTGCTGGAACACCTAGCTGAAGAATCATTAAGCCTTCCATGTATGATCAATCAGCAACAAAGGACTTTGGGATGGTTGATTGAAGAGTATATACAACATTTGGAACATCATATCCACCAGCAAATTTTAATGGATGAATGCGAAACGTAGGCATTTTTTTATGAAATCCTCAAATAATAAAGTACGAAAAAATTATTTGGGGACGTGAACATGTGAAAAAGTTTTTATTGTTTTTACTACCAATTAGTCTCATCACGGTGTCGCTTTTTTATGTAAAAGTGAGTTCTTCTGAAAATAAAGGAAGAAAGTATTATGAGGAAGCAGGTCAAATTCTTTGGGAAATTCAGACAGATGAAAAAATCATTGCCTTAACATTTGATGATGGGCCACATCGCAAATATACAGCAGAAATCCTTGATATATTGGAAAAATACCATGCAAAAGCAACCTTTTTTATTGTCGGTCAAAATGCGGAAAAAAATCCTGAGCTGATTACAAGAATGTATGAAGAAGGGCATGAATTGGCCAATCATACCTTTACACACCCTTTCAAGACAAATGTACCTAATTTAATGAAGGAAATACAACAAACAGATGAAGTGATTGCAGGCATTACAGGCTATCAGCCAACATTATTTCGACCAGTAGAAGGACAATATACCGATGCGATGATTGATGCCATCGCAAAAGAAGGCTATAAAGTTGTGATGTGGTCCTGGCATTTAGATACACTTGACTGGAAAAGCCCTGGTGTCAATCGCATCGTGAGTACGGTATTAAAAGGTGTAAAGGCAGGCAATATTGTACTCTTTCATGACGGTGGGGGAAACCGAGCACAAACAGTCAAGGCAATGGAGCAAATCTTACCAGAGCTTGAAAAACAGGGCTACCAGTTTGTGACGGTTTCTGAATTATTGGAAATCCAAAGGACAAATAAGAAAATGGAAAAAAAACAGTAGTGTTGAAGTGATCCATCTTCAGCACTACTCTTTATGTAAAGGTTATTTTAACATTTTTTTGATTTGCTTCAGCTCAGCAATTAAATAATCGATTTGCATCTGCATGTTATCGACTTTGGCTGTTTGATCACCATTATTTGTTGGAGAAGAATCATTCTTCGCATTTTGTAGTGACTCTAGGGCTAGACCAGCTGCGATGGTCTGTATGCCATCCCCTAACGTTGAAATGGCTGTGCCGATATAGGCTAACTTTGCGATATAAATATCCATTGAATCATTGTCCTGGTTCTGTTTATTATTTCTTCCCATTTTTCTGCCTCCTTACGTTTGTCATTACTTGCATCATATGCGGCAACAAGTGAAAAGGCGATTCCTATTGTATTTGAATGAATCACTAAAAATGGTAAAATTAGCACAATGAACGTATTGGGGGGACTAGTCATGGCGCAAGTAGAGCTGATTGAAATGAATGGTGAGCTGCTAGAGGGAATGGGCAGCTATTGTTTACGAAGCAAGAAGAAAACAGTGGGCTATCAAAACAAAAACAAATGGCTTAATCAACAATTTGAAAAGGGCTTACATTACATACAAGTGCTTGAAAATCAAAAGCAAGTAGGTTTTATAGAATATACAGATGCGGAATACTCTTCAAGGGTTGTGCATGCAGATGGCTATGTGGTGATTCATTGTTTATGGGTAAGTGCAGTAGGCAAGGGCTATGGTACACAATTATTGAAGAGATGTTTAGAGGATGCCAAGGAACGTGGGAAAAAGGGAGTGGTGGTCATCACCAATGACCAAACTTCCTGGACACCAAGCAAGGATTTATTTTTACAACACCAATTTCAACCTATTGCAACAGCACTCGATGCTTTTGAATTATGGGTGTTTCCATTTCATGAAGGCGTTGAACTGCCATATTTTCCTGATAATTGGCAGGAACGATTAACGAGGTTTCCTCATTTAACGATTTTACGTTCTTTTCAATGTCCTTATGTAGACGTTGCAACAGAGAATATTCAACTAGCTGCAAAAAAATTAGGGCTGCTGCCAGAGTTGGTGGATCTTCAAACGAGAGAAGAGCTGATGGAGAAATCACCGACGCCATATGGTATTTTTTCAGTGGTTTATAAAGGACAATTGATTTCCTTCCATCGATTAACCGTGCATTCCATTTATAAAAAACTGCAAAATCTCTTGAATAATTCCTGATTGGATGCAACTTTTTGGGACACTGGCACGTTTTATTCTTATAGCATTTCTATGATTCTTTGAGTTTTTTGTTGACTGCTCCTAGGAAATGAGTAAAATTAAAAGGCAGTACCATAATATGCCTAAACTTAGTAGTATGATAGGTGAATAGGTGCTGGAATGCTCGTTAGAATGAAGCATGATAGGACAAGGTCTGTCATGAAACTTTGACAGTCTTTTTCTTTTCGTCTTCTGGATAACCTGTTAAGATGGTAGTAGTGTGACAACAAGTTAGTGTAAATGAGAGTGGTGACAATCAAGATGGATGAACAGAAAAAAGAAAGTACAGAACAGCAGCAGGAGCCGACTCCAGCTGAAATAAAGCCGGCAGGACAATTTATACAACTAAAACCGTTTAAATTTATCATGCTAATGTTCTTTACGATTCTTATTACAGCAGGTTTAACGATTTTTGCGTTAACCTTTGGTGATAAGAAAGTAGTAGAAGTGAAAGTTCCGATTGAACGAGAGGAATTTACAAAATTATATGAAGCATTTGATTTACTGAAAAATAACTATTACCAAGATATCGATGATGAAAAAGTGGTCGATGGTGCGATCAATGGTATGTTTGAGGCATTAGGCGATCCCTATTCCGATTTCATGGTAAAGGAAGAAGCAGATCAATTTAATTCTGGCTTATCTTCGAGTTTCCAAGGAATTGGGGCAGAAATCCAAGAACGTAATGGTTATATTACAGTTGTGTCACCTATCAAAAATTCTCCTGCTGAAAAGGCAGGCTTATTACCAAAAGATATTATCTTAACAGTTGATGGGAAAAGCATTCAGGGCTTAAGTGCAACAGAAGCGGTTGCTTTAATTCGCGGTGAGAAAGGAACACCAGTGAAATTAACGGTGAAACGCGGCGAAAATACAGAGGCTATTCACATGACCATTGTTCGTGACGATATCCCAGTAGAAACCGTTTATGGTGAAATGCTTGATGGCAATATTGCCCATATTCAAATTACATCATTTAGTGAACAAACAACCAAAGAGCTTGAAAAAATCCTTGCTGAGTATGAAGGCAAAGGAATGAAGGGCATTGTCTTAGATCTACGTCAAAATCCTGGTGGCTATTTAACGGCTGCTGTCGATATTTCTAATTTCTTTGTACCAGAAGGAAAAGCGATTGTGCAGGTACAAGAAAAAGATGCAGAGCCTCAAATTACAAATGCCATTGCAGGTAAAAAATATAACCTACCAATTACAGTACTTGTCGATAGTGGTAGTGCCTCTGCCTCTGAGATTTTAGCAGGAGCATTAAAAGAATCAGTCGGTGCCAAAGTTGTAGGTGAAACATCCTTCGGTAAAGGGACTGTCCAAAATGTAACACCATTAAAAGACGGCTCGAATCTGAAATTTACAACAGGTAAATGGTTAACGCCAAACGGCAACTGGATAAATGAAAAAGGCATTGAGCCTGATGTTAAAGTTGGTTATCCATCGTATGCCTCTTTACCATACTTGAACGCCTCTTTAGAAATGAAGACAGGCCTACAATCTGACTCTGTGAAAGCAGCAGAGGAGATGCTTCAAGTGCTAGGGTATGAGCCTGGTGAAGTAGATGGAATCTTCGATGACAATACAGCGCATGCAGTAGAAGAACTACAAGCAGCGAGTAATCTTGAAGAAACAGGTATTTTAACAGGCAATACAACGTATGCATTAATGGATGCTATACGTGCGAAAATGAAAGCCGATGATCCTCAGTTATTAAAAGCGAAAGAGCTCCTTGTAGGAACAGCTGAAAAAACGGAGGAAACAACAAACTAACAGTGTAGCTGTCGCAGCAGTCGTCTTTCACGGCATCTGCGACAGCTTTTTTTATAGGAGGAACTAGAATGAAAGATGTGTACCTATTTAGTGGCTTTTTAGGGAGTGGCAAAACATCCATGCTGACAGATGTCATTCGCCAGCTAAAAGAAAAGAAATACAAGCCTGCTGTTATTATGAATGAGCTAGGGAAGCTGCCATTTGACTCACAGGCAGTGGAGAAGGATATCCCGCTCAAGGAGATGCTAGAGGGCTGTATTTGCTGTTCTGGTGCTGAAAAAACAGAGGCACAAATTCAATCTCTTCTATTAGATAGTGATTTTGATGTGCTCATTATCGAAACAACAGGCGCAGCACATCCTGTAGAAGCATTGGATGCTGTTTTTTCACCGCTATTTGCAGATCAGCTCAATGTCAAAGGCATTATCACCGTGGCTGATTCTAAGCTCTGGCTACACCGTGATACATTAACACCACAAGTGCGCTCTTTATTTATGGAGCAAATTCGCCACGCACACCTCTTATTAGCAAATAAAACCGATTTATTAACAGAGGCAGAGCAAGGGCAGGTCGTCTATGAACTGCAGGGCTTGAACCCACATGCTTTTATTTTGCAAACAACAAATGGACGCGTACCGCTCAGCTTATTAGAAGGCTTAAAGGCAACGACACAAATTGATAAAACAGCCATTGTCAAAGCGCCGATAGCCTCAATGCAGCTAGGCTCCCGCTTAGTGGATTTCACAGATCAGGAATTTACACAGGAGCAGTTTGAGGATTGGGTGCGTGCATTACCCGAAACGATCTATCGTATGAAAGGCTATGTCCCGATTGAGGGCATCAAAAACCCAATGTTGTTCCAATATGCTTATGGAATGGTCCAATGGCTCCCAGAATATATAAAAATGCCAGCAAAACTTGTTATTATTGGAGAGGATGTTGGTGCATTACCTGTTATTGGGGTAAATTGAAGAAGAAAGCAACCTATGAATTTCTGCCATGTACAACCTGTGTAGTTTTACGCAGGTTGTTTTATTTTTATGTAAATGAAATGTAACGCTCTTGTAACATAAATGTAATATAAGATTGGCAATAGGCTACGACACTAGCTGTCTCTAGGACGATTCAACAATAGCAATGAAAAAAAGAGGTTAAAAACCGAGTGCATAAAACATGCGTTTTTTATTCATGTTTTCGAAAATATCTACTAGTTTAAGAGGGGTGTCAACCCTCTTTCAAACGTAAGTATTTCATAGATTGGTTAAACCTGCTAAAAAATAGCGCGAAAAAAACGTGATTTTCCGCGCATTTTCTTCTTCGTTGGCGTTGTTAGCAAATGTTGGTAAGATTTTAATGAAAATCATCCCTTACGATTAGTGGCAGACAAGGAGGAATTGCAAACATGAAAAAAACACTAACAGCAATTTGTGCAACATTTCTTTTAGCAGCTCCAATTCAAATAGCTTCTGCTGCTGCAAATACAACAGAGGGGAATTCCGTACAGCAATCAACGAACTGTAAAGTTTATTATTATAAATGGTCAAACAACAATCATAAGTGGACAGTCAAACTTCCACAGGCATCTACACCATCTAAAGAGACGCCAACAACAAATAATACAACACCAACAAAGCCAAATAATAATCAATCATCACAAAACGAAAAGCCAGCAACACCACCAACTACTTCAACACCATCAACAACAACTTCAGATGTGAACGCATTTGAACAAGAAGTAGTAAAATTAACAAACGCTGAGCGTACAAAAGCTGGTTTATCACCACTTCAAACAGATGCGAAATTAATGGCTGCAGCTCGTGAAAAATCACAAGATATGCAAACAAACAAATATTTCTCACATACGAGCCCAACTTTTGGTTCACCATTTGATCGTATGAAAGCTTTAGGCATCACATATAAAGGTGCAGGTGAAAACATTGCTCAAGGTCAACGTTCTCCACAAGAAGTAGTACAAGCGTGGATGGACTCACCAGGACACCGTGCGAACATTTTAAACGGTAAATTTACGCACATCGGTGTAGGTTACGTGAAAACAGGTAACTACTGGACACAACAATTTATCCAAAAATAATCATTTATTAATAGAAGGATGCTCTACAAGTCTGTAAAGGCTTATAGAGCATCTTTTTTTATTGAATTAATGGTAAAATTTGATGAGAAAGGGGGGATAAAATTGAAACAATATAGCATAGCCATCGCGATTTTCTCATTGGCCATCTCTTTTGTGATAGGAAGCTGGCTCATCGCTACTAGTTTAAGGGAGCAACCAAAAGAACCCGTGCAACACCAGCTATTATCACAAGAAGAGGCCGCGGATTATTTAGGGATTCATGTAGGAGAAGTGCTAAAATTAACAGAAATCCCAGATGGATCAAATAGTTACATAAGCGAAATCCCTCATGTGAAGGTAGGGAAGAAAGTCTATTATCCGAAGCAAGCCATGGATCGATGGCTACTGGATATGGAATTAATCGTTGTACCCTAAGGAAAAATACTGTAAAAGGAGCTTTGCGGAATCCCTATAAAAAAGCGTGCCCTTGATGATAAAGAAGTGCGCGTATCTTAATAAAATGAGTGCTTTTCTTTTGAAAAGGAGCGGCTATCTTGATGAAAAGAGCGCTTCTACCTCAAAAAGGAGCGGTTATCCTGATATAAGGAGTGCTTCCCCTTCGAAAAGGAGCGTGAATCCTGATGAAAAGAGCGCTTTCTCCTAGAAAAGGAGCGGCTAACCTGATAGAAGGAGCGCTTCTACCTCAAAAAGGAGCGTCTATCCTGATAGAAAGAGCGCTTCCGCCTAGAAAAGGAGCGTCTATCCTGATAAAAAGAGCGCTTCCACCTAGAAAAGGAGCATCTATCCAGATAAAAAGAGCGCTTCCCCTTCGAAAAGGAGCGGGAATCCTGATAAAAAGAGCGCTTCCACCTAGAAAAGGAGCGTCTATCCTGATAAAAAGAGCGCTTCCCCTTCGAAAAGGAGCGGGAATCCTGATAAAAAGAGCACTTCTACCTCAAAAAGGAGCGTCTATCCTGATGAAAAGAGCGCTTCCGCCTAGAAAAGGAGCGGTTATCCTGATAGAAGGAGCGCTTCCGCCTAGAAAAGGAGCGTCTATCCTGATAGAAAGAGAGCTTCTCCCTTGAAAAGGAGCGTCTATCCTGATAGAAAGAGCGCTTCCGCCTAGAAAAGGAGCGTCTAACCGGATAGAAGGAGCGCTTCCGCCTAGAAAAGGAGCGTCTATCCTGATGAAAAGAGCGCTTTCTCCTAGAAAAGGAGCGTCTAACCTGATAGAAGGAGCGCTTCCGCCTAGAAAAGGAGCGTCTATCCTGATAGAAAGAGCGCTTCCGCCTAGAAAAGGAGCGTCTATCCAGATAAAAAGAGCGCTTCCACCTAGAAAAGGAGCGTCTATCCAGATAAAAAGAGCGCTTCCGCCTGAAAAAGGAGCGCGTAACCTGATAAAAAGAGCACTTCCGCCTGAAAAAGGAGCGTCTTCCAATCAAAAAAGAGCGCCCTCCAATCAAAAATAGTCACCCTCCATAAAAAGAGCGCCTCCCCAGCGGAAAAAGGTCGGTGAAATAATTATTTCTCTTTTTAAAATAATAGTTTTTAAAATGTATTTTGGGGAATTGATAAATAAGTAGTGGGTAAAAAGTAGGGAGAGGTGAGATGAATGAAAAAGCCGAATTTATTAAAGCAATTTTTTACAAAAGAAGAAAGTACGCATACGATTGCGCTGGCCACAGCTCAAGACCATCGTTTGTTTTCATATGCCATGTCCTTTGCCAAGTATCACCCCGATATGATGATTGTGTTTTCGGCAGATGGTGAAATTATTTATGTGAATCAAGAGGCACTCTATCAACTATTACAATATCGACCTAGTCATGCAGAGGATTTTAAGAAAATTCTGACCGAGGCAGATTATAAACGGTTAAAAAGAGCGTTCAATCGAACATTACGAGGAAAGTCGGTCAAAATTGATATTGAAAGGCTACAGCATCAAGGACAAAATCTAAGCCTCATGCTGACGTTTATACCGATCAAAAATGATGATAATCAGGCGGAGGGGCTCTATTTAATCATTGAAGATATGTCCACTTATTCAGCCATGAAACATCAGTTAATGCTCCATGAGAAGCATTTGAATTACGCCCAGCATATTGCGGCAGTTGGGAGCTGGGAGTACTTTATTCAGCATGACAAACTGTATTGCTCGGATAATTTTTATCATATCTTTGGCTTTGAGCGTTCAGATAATGATGGTATTGATCGCGCGTTCCAGTTCATTCATCCAGATGATTATGAAAGGACCTATGATGCATTTAATCATGCACGGAAAGGGACTAATTTTGACAGTGACTTTCGTATTTATCACGGAAAAACCAATGACCTGCGTTTTTTACAAGCGGCTGCCGAAGTGATATGGAAGGATGACAAGCCCTTTAAGATGATAGGGGTTGTCAAAGATGAAACGGCTTTCAAACTACTTGAGCAAACGTTAAATGACACACTAGCCAATTATCATTCTATCTTTGACAATTTAGATGCAGGGATTTGGATGCGAGATTCCATTAGGGGGAATATGCTGTTCGCCTCTAAAGGACTAGAGGGCATTTTAGGGATTCCGTTAGCCAAGCTTTACGAAGACTCAGAGGTATGGATTAATATGATTCATCCTGCTCATCGTGAGGAAGTATTAGCATATACGGATCATCTCGCTTCAGGAAAGAGCTATCAAGTGATTTATCGTATACTCACAAGTGATAACCAGACCAAGTGGTTACTGGAACAAATTGTGCCAAGACTAGATGAGGAGGGCGAGGTGAACCATATTTTCGGCTTAGTAACCGATATTACAAAGGAGATCGAACGGGAAAAGAAGCTGAATTATTTAGTGTATTATGATGAATTAACTGGTTTACCGAATCGGTTGAGCTTGCATGATAAAGTCGATACATTATGCGTAGCTGGCGAACCCTTCGCGCTATTATATATTTCCATTAATCGCTTTCATGTATTAAATAATGCGCTCGGTACGAAAATTGGTGATGAGCTTCTTCGAACGGTGACCAACTATTTTTCAACGCTAACCGATGATCATAGTTACATGGCACGCCTAGACAATCAGCATTTTATCATTGTCATTAAAAAATATGTGAGCAAGCAGCATATTTACGCATTGGCTAGCCGTTTGCTGAAAACTTTTGAAACACCTCTTTCCATTAATGACTATCGCCTGCACCTATCTGCTAGCATTGGTATTGTTTTTTATCCAGAGGAAGGCTTAACGAGAAACATCTTGTTAGAAAATGCGTACTCTGCTTTGTGCTACGCGCAACAGCAGGGAAGGAATCGCTTTCATATTTATGCCTTTACCGAAGATATTACTTCCTATAAGCATTACGTGTTAGATCGCGATATGCGACAAGCAATGTTAAATGAGGAATTTGAGTTATATTTTCAACCATTGGTAGAACCGCAAAAGGGGATTATTTATGGGGCAGAGGCGTTAATCCGTTGGCACCATAAAGAATGGGGCCTTGTATCACCTGGTGAATTTATTCCATTAGCCGAAGAAAACCATATGATTCATATCATTACGGATTGGGTGATTAAAAAAGCATGTGCTTTGTTACAGCACTGGAAACAGCAAGGACATGTGTTGCGAACAATTAGCATTAATATATCGCCGATTCGTTTGATGAAAAAGGGCTTTATTCAGTTTGTACAAGAGCAATTACAGATCAATTCGATTGACGCGCATTATTTACAGTTCGAGATTACCGAAAGTACCATCTTAAAAAATAGTACAAGTGTGATGACCGTTTTAAAGGAACTGCAAGAAATCGGTGTCAAAATTGCCATTGGTGATTTTGGAACAGGCTACTCATCCTTAGAATCATTGCGAACATTCCAACCAACGACACTCCATATCTATGAAGCGTTTATTCGTGAAATTCGTCATGATCGTCCGATTGAAAATGGGCTCATTTCCACAACGATTTATTTAGCAAAAATGCTCGGTATTCAGGTAGTGGCAAAAGGGGTCGAAACTTACGAGCAATTTATCTTTTTAAAGCAACAAGAATGTGATTATGTGCAAGGCAGCATCTATGCGAAGGCGGTCCCTGCAAAAGCCTTTGAAAAAATGCTGGCACAAGGCGTTTTAACACCGCCAAAAGCCATTGCTCATAAAAAACCCGTGGTGGAAAGACGCAAATATTACCGCTTCCAATTCCCAGCCTATGTGAAGGGCTTCATGACGATTATCGAAATGAATGAGCAAAAAATTAATATCGGTCATACCCCTATCATCATCGAAAATATTAGCTTAGGAGGCATGAAGATTCGCTCTTCTTTAAAGCTACCAGTCAATCAAACGATGAAGTTTAAATTTAGCTTTATTTTGATGAATCAATCATTTAACTTAGAGGGTACATTTAGATGGACTTTAGAAGAAAAATATCAAATCTACTCTTATGGAGTCGCCTTCAATTTGACGCAGGAGGATGAAGGGAAATTAGCCCCGATCATCAATCGAATGACAACCTTGCATAATAACCATGAAAAAATAGAGGGAACACCCTTTATGTATGAGGATATCGAAGCTTATTTTAAAAAATAGCACATCATGAAGATGCCCATTTGTTCTTAAGGGCATCTTTTTTCATGGCATTGAATCCCGCTAGCTCCGCGTTTGAAATAGAAGATAAATGCTTATACTCTCCAGTAGAGGAGGCGTTTTATGGATAAAGTGAAGTATATGATGAAAAGCCTGCAAAAGGCATTCTACCATTCCTCGGATTTGACCATCAGACAAATAGATTGGCATGAAGGGAATACGGCTATTTTATGCTTTTACGCTTCTCTAGTTGATGCGAAAGAAGTTCAAAAAATACTGGATACGATTTATGCACGTTTAGATACAGAAAAACCTTTTTGGAGTGAAACCTTACTTACGACATTGCAAAATTTTTCCTTGCCACAAGCGATTGAACGAGTTTGCCAAGGTGAAACGCTCGTGATTTTGCCTGACACGGGCGAGATGCTGACACTCAACATCATTAATGAGGTACGTCGAAATCTCGAAGAGCCGATTAACGAACATATTCTTCGTGGCTCCCATGAGGGACTTATTGAGCGTGCGGATACCAATTTAGCCTTGATAAGAAGGCGAGTGAATAATCCTGCCCTTGTCGTAAAATCTTTCTCGATTGGTCATCAAACTAAAACAAAAGCCTATTATCTGTATATGGATGGGGTTATACAGCCCGAGACCTTACAGGAGATTGAAAAGCGAATTGCAGCGATTCAAATCGACTATTTTTATAGTATAGGTCAATTAAGTGATGCCTTAGAGGATTCGGTGCTATCGCCATTTCCTCAATTGTTAAATACAGAGCATCCAGATCGCGTGGTAGCTAATCTAGTGGAGGGCAAGGTTGTGATCATGACCGATATTTCCCCTTCTGCCTTAATTGGTCCTGTGACGTTTTTCTCTTTCTACCAAACACCCGATGACTACAATGGTCGGGTTGTCGTTGGTACCTTTTATAAAATAGTCCGTTTGCTGTCGTTTATAACGGCGGTTTTTTTACCAGCTTTTTATATAGCAGTGATTAGCTTTCACTTTGAGGTACTGCCCTTAGAATTAAGTAATCAAGTGAAAAATGATGTCAACGATATTCCTTATCGACCACTAATCGAAGCCCTCATACTGGAGATTATTATGGAGCTCATTCGAGAATCGAGTATTCGCTTGCCACAATCGGTTGGGCAAACGATTGGAATCGTCGGGGGATTAGTAATAGGAGATGCCATCGTTAGTGCGGGGTTAGTGTCGAATTTAATGATCATTGTCGTCGCCCTAACGGCTATTTCAAGCTATGTTGTGCCATCTGTTGAATTGAATAGTACGATACGTATGCTACGTTTTCCGTTTATGGTACTCTCCTCATTGTTTGGGTTTTTAGGGATTGTCGTGGGGATTGTTATTTTACTCATTCATCTTATCAGTTTAACATCTATCAAACAGCCGTATTTTTCACCCATCGTACCTTTTCAGCCGAAAGCGGTGTTTAAAATTTTTTTACGCTGGCCATTCATTAAACCAACAGTCCAAGTCACTTCCTTTCAACCGCCGAACGATGAACAGCTAAAAAATGAGGATACACCATGAATTTTTCTTTATCCAAGGCGCAATTTTTTTTACTACTATTTATCATTCAAACAGGTGTTGTCTACATTGCCTTCCAAACACCATTAATCATTTACAGTCAACACAGTGCTTGGGTTGTTTTTATTTTAGCGAGTGTCATTCATTATGGCCTGTTATGCTTGTTTGAACAGTATTATCCGTATTTCTATTTAAATGGAGTTTTTCGCTGGGTCTATCAAATCTATTGGCTAGTTTTAAACGCTGTATTGATTGCCTATATGGGGTATGTTTTAGCCACATGGGTCTTACCGCAAACACCTGAATGGCTTGTAGTTGGGATGATTGTAGGGCTGTCCTTGTATGCCAATCTTGTAAGACCAGAAACGGTCATTAACATTGGTGTCATGCTCATACCTATCATTTTCCTCTTCGTGATCTTTTTAATGCTTGCTGTTCCAGATTTAACGTGGAGTAATCTTTTTCCCGTTGAATGGCACAATACGAAACTAATCATGACGGGCTTGATTCATAGTACCTATGCTTTTTTTGGAATTGAAATGTACCTTATTTATCGAACGTTTCTAAAACAAGATACACAAGTGAAAGGTCGGCCTTTATTCATCTACCAATTGGTCCTTTTTGTATTTTATATGATTTCCGTGCTTTTTACGCAAATGTTCTTTGCCCTAGAGGAAATTAAACTGATCCCAGAGCCAATCATGTATATTTTAAAATCACAGGAAGTGACATTTGTTAAAAGACTTGATATTTTCTTCGTCTATATTTGGCTATCGTGGTCTATTGTCACGGTCATGATTTTTGGTCTGTCCTTTCGCGTGCTATATTTTTCTAAAAAGAGGAAGCACCCGAAGCGGAGTATTGTCATTTACCATCTTTTATTAGCAATCCTACCGCTCTTTGTAATGCAATTTCAACAAATTGAGTTTATCAAAAATTCTTTACACTATGTATTACTAGTGTTTACTTTTCTACTACCAATAATCATTATGTGTTGGAATAAATGGAGGGGAAAACGTGTTTCGTAAAGGGAGTATCATCATCTTATCTATAGTACTAGTGGCTGGCTGTTGGGATGAACGCCTTTATAAAAACGCTTCTGTTGTGACGCTCGTTGGTGTGGAAGGATATGTTGGGGATTATAAAGGTTATTATGCCTATCCGAATACAACAACTCAGCAAAATGAAGTGATTGAAGCGGACGGGATTTCACCGAGAGACGTGCGCACGAATGCCAATTTGAAAGTTGAGCAAACACTGGATTTATCGGAGCTATCAACCATCCTAATAGCCGATTATACGGTGAGGAAACCCATTTATGATGTCTTGGACATATATTTTCGTGATCCTAAAAATCCGATTTCCATTAAAGTGGCGATAACAGAAGGGGATGTCAAACCATATATTGACTTAACAAAGGATTTAGCAGGAAGTGCTGGCTCCTATTATGAACGCTTTATCGAAAGCACAGAGGAAAATACATTTTTTCCGAAATTAGATTTACAGACGATTGGCTCTATGCTATTTGAACAGACCGTTGATATCGTACTTCCTTATTTCCAGCTGAGTGAGGATAAACAACATGCTGTGGTGGCTGGATTAGCCTTGTTTTCAGGTCAAACGTTTACAGGCACAGTATTAACACCAAAACAATCGCTCATCATGCTTATCTTAATGAATCAATCGAACAAACAAGCACGTATGAGCTATATGTGGAAGCATGACGGGAAAGAAATGCCGATTACAGCAAATGTCATCCATATAAAGCGTAAATGGGCAGTGAATGAGGAACTAAGAAGAATAACGATGGATTACCAAGTCGAGGTGGAAATCGAAGAATTCGCCCAAGATCATTTATATAAAGACCCGATTTTTAAGGATGTTCAACAAATGATTCAAGAGCATGTGCAGGCTGAGTTTGAGGAGGTTATTCGTATTCTTCAGAATCAAAAGTCTGATACATTAGGAATTGGTCGCTATATTCGCGCTTATCACCCGAAAATGTTCAAAGAAGACTGGCATGCTGAATATGCTTCCTTACAGCTAGTGCCGTCTGTTCAAGTGAAAATCATTCGTACAGGTGTTCTACGTTAAAAAATCGCCTTTCTCAAGTTGGAGAAAAGCGATTTTTGTCGTTAGACTGTGACTCTTTTTTGAACAATCAGCAGGCGGATTAATAGGGTAATCGCGCCCATTGTTAAACCTGCCACAAGTCCAATCCAATAGCCAAACGGGCCGAAATCTGTATGCGTAGCAAGGGTATACCCAACTGGCAAGCCAATCACCCAGTAAGAGATGATAGCCATGATAAATGTGATCATGACATCCTTATAGCCTCTTAATGCCCCTTGTACAGGTGCTTGAATCGCATCAGATAGCTGGAAAATGGCTGCATAGACTAAAAATTGTACGGCATACTCAAGAACCATCTGATCAGTCGTATACATATGGGCTACAGGCTCACGTAAGATAAATAAGATGCAAGCAGAAATAAAGCTAAATAAAATCGCAGTGCCGACACATAGATAACTATACATACGAGCATCTCGCATGCGACCAGCCCCAATCTCAAAACCTACTAATATCGTGACGCCCATAGAAATACTGAGCGGAACCATGTATAACAGGGAGGTGAAATTGATGGCAATCTGATGGGCTGCGATAATTTCTGTGCTAAAATTACTCATCATCATGGTAACGGCAGAAAAAATACTCGTTTCTGCAAAGAGGGAAATGCCGATTGGTACACCAATCAATAAAATTTCCTTCCAACGAAGCCATTCAAGCTTAGGCCAATCATGAAACAGACGGAAACGTTCGAATGGTACTCGTTTGGCGATAATCCATACAGTAATCAGGAATATTAGCCAGTATGTAATCGCTGTAGCTACACCAGCCCCGATGCCACCAAGTTCAGGTGCACCGAATTTGCCGAAAATAAAGATATAGTTCAGCACGATATTGATCGGCGTCGTCATTAAGGTAATGATCATTGTGACACGTGTCTGGCCAAGGGCATCGATAAAACAACGCATAACAAAAAATAAGAAGAGTGGTAAAAGACCAGCACACATCGAATAGATATAGCCTTTTGCAATGGTATGTACAGCAGATTCTAAGTTCATCTTGCTAAGTATCCAATCGATGCCAAAGAAGAGTCCTGTAAAAATAAGGACTGCCAGCAGTATCGCAACATAAATGCCTTGCTGGACTGCCTTTTTTGCATCCATCTCTTTTTTGGCTCCGACAAGCTGTGAGACAATGGGGGTAATTGCAAGAAGTATACCTGATAGTCCTGTATAAATCGGCATCCAAATGGAGGAACCAATCGAGACACCTGCTAAATCAACCGTCCCATAGCGACTGGACATTAAAATATCAAAAAATGAAATAAGATAAATGGCTACCTGTGTCACTAAAATAGGGACAATCATTTTTAAGAGTAGCGCGTATTTTTCCTTAATTGTGGATGTTTGATACATATTTTCTACTTCCTTCATGAACATAATGAACAAGTATAGCATATGTAAAGAGAGAAAAGCTGAAATTTTCATGCTTCATCTATATCTTTTCCTCCGCATATAGTAAAATAGAACACTGTAAACAAAAAGTAGTGCTAACTACAATGGTTTTAAGGAATAGGAGAATTTGTGTGAAACAACAAACAATCATTTTAACCGGTGGTGGGACAGCTGGCCATGTATCGTTAAACCAAGCGATACTCCCGTCTTTACTTGAACTTGGTTATGATGTCCACTATATTGGCTCTGAGCAGGGTATTGAAAAAGAATTAATTGGCGAGGCGTTCCCCAATGTTCCGTTTTATGGCATTGCGAGTGGTAAATTGCGTCGTTATTTCTCGATGAAAAATTTTACAGATCCGTTTAAGGTGCTTGCTGGAATGATGCAGGCTTTTCGTATTATAAAAAAAGTGAAGCCACATGTTATCTTTTCAAAAGGAGGGTTTGTCTCTGTACCCGTTGTGATGGCAGCGAAATTGGCAGGTGTGCCAGTCGTCATCCATGAGTCCGATGTGACACCTGGTCTTGCCAACAAAATAGCCTTGCCTTTTGCTTCTCATGTATTCACGATTTTTGAAGAAACACTAAAGCATCTACCGCAAGAAAAGGCGACTTGCACAGGCTCCATTATTCGTCCTGAGTTATTTGAGGGGGAAAGAGCAAGGGGGCTATCTTTCTGCGGCTTCTCCACATTGAAGCCTGTATTGCTTGTGATGGGTGGAAGTTTGGGCTCTGTTGTCCTAAATGAGGCGTTGCGTAAAAACTTACCAGAGCTTCTAAAGCAATTTCACATCATTCATTTATGTGGAAAGGGAAACTATGACCAAGCACTAGAGGCGATGCCAGGCTACAAGCAATTTGAGTATGTGACAACGGAGTTACCTGATTTATTGCATGCTGCAGATTTTATTGTGTCACGAGCAGGCTCTAACTCCATCTTTGAATTTTTAGCGCTTCACAAGCCGATGCTATTAGTACCTCTCTCTGCGCAAAAAAGCCGTGGGGATCAAATTTTAAATGCCAACTTGTTTAAAAAACAAGGTTATGCAGAAGTGTTACAGGAAGAAGAGTTGACAAAGGAATCTTTTATGAAGTCTGTTCATACACTAACAGAGCGTAAAGTGGCGATGGTAGAGACAATGGCAAAAACGCAAAAACCAAAAACACCAGATGAAATGGCGTCCTTAATTTTACGTTACAAAAAATAAGTGCTATTTGAAAAGAAAAGAAGCTATGAGGCAGGTCAAAATGACAACACCTTATAGCTTCTCTTTTATCTATATCGCACACTACATTGCTTGCTCTTCGCCTTCTTGCATTTGATGTGCCGTTGTTAGGTAGAATAAATCTTTTGGAATTTTAAATAAATCAAATTGTGCCTCACCACTATTGACCTGTGCTAATAATGTTGGGTGACTTTCATTGGCGTTCACTACATAAGGTAGCTTTAAAGCAGCACGCTGTGATTTTAAATTTTCAACTCGAATACGGAGAAATACCGTATGGAAATTATAGTCAAAAAATAATTCGTTCAAAAATAACATTTTCGCTTTTTGATTATAACCTTTACCTTGGTAAGGGAGTCCAATCCACGTTCCTAGAAAGCCTGCACCGTCCTCCACATCGTGAATACTAATGGTGCCGATTGGTTGACCCCAATCATCAGTTATGGTCCTCGAGATAGCGAGTCCTCTCGCTTCCTCTTCAATCAGTTGTTTTGTCATAAACCAATATTCATCAGCAGATGTGGCTTTTTGACGGACAAAAGGGAATACAGAAGGGTGTGATAATAGCTCATAAAGCTCTGTACATTCATGCAGGTCTCGATGTTTAAGCATACGAAACGCCTCCTTTACTAGGGTAGTTAAAACAATTCCGTTGAAGCATAAAGAAGAAAACTAAAATTCGTACTGGAATTAAAACCCAAAGAACTAGACGTTATAACTATGATATTCCATAATCTCCCGCTGTCTTACTGATTTCGACCATACCGAAAAAAGGCTAGTTTTTTAAATATAATATAACATATAATCTGTTTGATGCAATCATTTTGCTCGTAAAAAAACAAAATTTGAGTTTAATAGTCAGTAAATTCTGACAAAAGAAACGAGATTATCAATAATATTGTTGTTTTTTAGCATTAAGCCTATCCTATCAATTTTATCTAATATTAATCATTTATCTAATCCTTTAGTAGGAATAGAGACTTGATAGAATAGGTAATATACCAAAAATTATCCTAAAAAGGATATAATTTTTATGATTCTAGAAAGGTAATTTTTTATTTTTATGTTATAATAGTAGTATTAATTTTAATCTAATGAAACATACATATGAACATTTCTATCATGATGGCAATGGCTTTTCTGGAGGTGACAGCATGGAGTATATTTTAAGCGAAGATTTCTTTAATTCATTATTTATTGGCAAGGATTTTGCTTTTCTCGTGAAAAAAGTTGGGGACGATTATCAATATATTCGCTTAAATCAAGCAGCTCGAGATCTGTTATCGAATGAGGCGATTGGCAAAATGATTTCGGCCGTTACCTCAAAGCGTAATTTTTCGATCATTCAGAAAAATTATCATGAGGCAATTAGAGAACATAAACAGGTTGACTATGTAGATTATGCATATGTTCAGTCGGAGGTTCGTAAATATGAAACATCCGTCAGACCGTTAAAATATAAGAATGAAGACTATATATTAGCCATTACGAAGGAAATACTTTATGACCGCAGTATTGAAGATAAATTTTTATTTATGCGGTCCATGTTTGATCATGCCTTTTTCTCTACGGTCATTTTATCGGCTGAGGGCATAGTATACGAAGTGAATTCAAGCTTTATGGAAGATTTTCAACTAGATAATGAAACGGTCAAACAAAAAATGTTTGTGGATTTACCGATTATTCCAAAAGAAGAAGTGGAACAAATTCAAGTTTGTTTACAAAAAGCTGCACGAGGAGAAAATGTGGGTGAAAAGTTTATTAAATTGCATACATTGGACCAGCAGGAACGCATGTATTTGCTGTCGTTATCACCAGTGATGCAGGACGATAATTCCTTTGCCATATTTCTTGTTATGCAAGATTTTACACAATTTACTTTACAAAAAGCAGAACTACGCTCGAAGTCTCATGGGCTAGAAGTATTTAAATCTGCATTAAATTCAGCGACGGCCATTGCTGTATTAGATCATGAGTGCAACATCACTGAAGTGAGTGATATGTTTTTACAGGCTTCTGGCTACACGGCTGAGGAGTTAATCGGTCAGCCCTACGCATTAATTGAACCTCGGTTCCGTGGGCAAAACCTTTTACCAATAATTGAAAGTAAGCTGGATACGGTGGGGATTTGGCGTGGAGAGCTTTGCTATCGAACAAAATATCATGCCGATTATTGGGTAGAAGCAACCATCGTACCATTAAAAAATGAGTTTGGTCAAATTGAACAAATTTTAACCATTAACTATGATATTACCGATAAGAAAAGAATGTTCACAGAATTAAAAAATATTGAACGTACATTCCGACTCATTACGGAAAATACAAACGATTTAATTGTGATTACAAATGAAGATGGCATCATTATTTATGCTTCACCTTCCTATGGTATTTATTTGGGCTATGAAAATGTAGAGCTACAAGGACAATTTTACAGTGACATTATTGATCGGGAAAGTAAGGGCGAATGGCAGACATTCTTGAATAATTATACAGGACAAACCGATTCACAGTTCGAGCTATTGCTGAAGGCGAAGGATGGGACACCGATTTGGACGGAGGGGAATGTCACGGTTGTGCATGATCCTGAACGTGAAAAGGTTTCGCAAATTATGATGGTGTCTCGTGAAATTACCCATCGCAAAGAAAGGGAAAATGATTTGCTGTATCTAGCCTATCATGATGCTTTAACACAGCTACCCAATCGGCGCTATTTACAAAAGGAGTTTCCAAAAATCCTGGCTGAAGCAAATGAAAATCAGACTAGTGTGGCGATGCTCTATATAGATGGCGATGATTTTAAAGAAGTAAATGATGGCTTCGGCCATGACACAGGCGATGCGTTTATTCAGCGATTTGGCAGTTGCTTGAACAAAACAGTCCGAAGTCACGACATGGTTATTCGAATAGGTGGCGATGAATTTATTGTCATCTTAACAGGCTTAACGAGAGAGCAAGAAAAAAGACATCATCAAATTATGCATATTATTCGTCGCATCCGTGATGAATTAGCAGAAGGCTGGATGATAGAGGACCATCTATTTACACCAACAGCCTCTATTGGCATTGCCTATTACCCAGACCATGCCCAATCTTTGGATGAGCTAATGGATTTAGCTGACCAAGCATTATATAAATCAAAAGAATTGGGGAAAAACAACCTCTCCATTTCCGACATACACTAAAAAAGTCTGTCCACAAGGATTTCCTTGTGAGACAGACTTTTTATTTGATGTTATGCTATAACAGTATAGGGATAAAAATCCTACATCGTTATTTTGGAATAGAAGGTGATACGATGTCTAAGAAGATATTGTTGGTAGAAGATGAGAAGCATATTGCTCGTTTTGTCGAACTTGAATTACAGCATGAAGGCTATGAAGTGAAAACTGCCTTTGATGGTCGTGAAGGTTTGGCTATGGCAACCTCTGAAAATTTTGATGTACTGTTACTGGATGTCATGTTACCGAGCATTAATGGGATTGAGATTTGCCGTCGTATCCGAACACAATCACAGGTGCCCATCATTTTATTAACGGCACGAGATGCTGTGATGGATCGTGTAGCGGGCCTCGATGCAGGGGCAGATGACTATATCGTCAAGCCTTTTGCAATTGAGGAGCTGCTGGCAAGAATACGGACGATTTTACGTCGTGTCACACCAGAGCAGACAAGCAGTGAATCTTTATGCTTACGGGATATTGAAATAGATGTAGCAGCCTATGAAGTTTTCGTTCAGGGGAATAAACTTGACCTAACAAAGACAGAATATGACTTACTGAAACTATTAATCGAGCACAAAAATAGAGTCTGTACGCGAGAGCATATTTTAACATCCGTTTGGGGCTATGATACGGATATTGAGACCAATGTGGTAGATGTTTATATCCGACATTTACGGACAAAGCTCCCTGGTACGATGAACGATTATATTGAAACCGTTCGCGGTGTTGGGTATGTGATGCGAGAATGAATAAGTTAAAAGATTATTTACGTCAGCAATCCTTGCAGAAAAAGTGGATGCTGACCTCAAGCAGTGTCATCTTTATTAGCTTTACAATTATTTGTGTAGTCGTCTATCTTTCTCTGCATACATGGTTATTAAACGATGAGGAGAGTAAGGTCAATCGGACAAGTAAGGATATCATCTCTTTTTTAGAATCGCAGGGTCCTACTATTACCATTCAGCAAATTCAGCAAAATACGGGCTTGCTCAAATCGATTGCGGATCGCGATGAGACAGTCCGAATATTTAATGCAGATGGGGTGGATATTTTACGAATCAATGATACCTCTGCTGCTGCACCACTTAGCTCGCTGCAAGAGATTTTTGAGATGACCATTGATAAGCAGGATGTGTTGGTCATCAATGAACCGATACGGATGGGCTTTTTCCAAGGCTATATTCAAGTGATTCATCCTTTAACTAGTTTTCAATCACTCATGCACTATCTATTGACCGCCATGCTGATAGCAGGATTAGGCGCATTAGTGTTATCAGGCTCTATTGGCTATTATTTGGCGAACTATTTAATGAAGCCATTACATGAATTGCGTGCATCCATGAAAACGGTGATGGATCAAGGGTTTAATGAGCCTATACAGCTAACCTATACATCACATGACGAAATTGGTGATTTACTGAAAATGTACAATGCCATGATGAATGAGCTGCAAATTTCATTTACCCAGCAGCAGCAATTTGTCGCCGATGCTTCCCATGAGCTACGTACGCCGATCCAAGCAATTGAAGGACATCTTTCTCTTTTAAAAAGATGGGGCAAACATGATCCAGCCATATTAGAAGAATCCATTGATACCTCCTTAACAGAAATTGCTCGTATGCGCAAAATGATTGAGGAATTATTAGAGCTTGCACGGCGTGAGGAAAAAGATGAGACAAGTGAGGCAAATGCACTAGTGGTCATTGAAGCAGTGATGGATGAGCTCAAGCTTGTTCATCCACAAGCGCGAATTTTGCTGTCGAAGCATGGTGAAATAGGTCTGTTATTTATCTCCGAAAATGCACTAAGTCAAATTGTTCGTAATATAATAGAGAATGCCATTCGTTATTGTGAAAAAATTCCTGAGATACAAATTTCTATTTCTGTTGCTGGAAATTATGCATGTTTAGAAATTGCTGATAATGGTATAGGAATAGCAGAAGAGGATATTCCGTTTATCTTTGATCGTTTTTATCGAGTAGACGAAGCAAGAAATCGTCAAATTGGTGGAACGGGCTTAGGGCTTAGTATTTCGAAGATGTTACTTGAAAAATACAATGCAACGGTAGAAGTCAAGAGTGAGGTTAATATTGGAACCGTTTTCTTGCTGAAAATCCCGCTAAAATATTAAGAAAAATACATGCTTTATTTCATTATTCTATCCTTTGCGAAAAAAATTGCTTAATTTGCTAAAAAGAGTTGTATTTTTTGTGAAGAGTAGTAAGATTGAGATGGAAAAAACGTTCTTTAAAATATGGAAAAGTAGTGTGAAACATTCTTTTAAAGAACGGCTAAATATTATATAATTAATTGCAATTTAATTAATGGAACTGCCGAAAGGCAAAATTTGGAGGTCATTTTTCATGTCGAACAACGTTACAACTGTAAGTTCTCCATGGTCAGCTTTCTCTGGTCCTAACTTAGGATATGTGATGGAGCAATACGACTTATTCTTACAGTCTCCTGAAGAAGTAGAACCGGAGTTAGTTTCTTTATTCCAACAATTTGGTGCACCAGTAGTAGTAGAAGGTGAAGTAGCTGTAGCTAGTCATACAGCAGCGGCTCCTGCTGGCGATTACAAAAAAGTGTTAGCCGCTGTAAAACTAGCAGATGCAATTCGTTCACGCGGTCATTTAGCGGCAGATATTTATCCTCTGAAAAACCGTGAACTACAAACAGCTCAAATTGAAGAAAGCGCGTTCAACTTAAGCGCTGCAGATTTAGCTGAAATTCCTGCAGCAATCTTCTTCAAAGATGTGCCAGCAAACGTGAAAAATGGTAAGGATGCAATCGAATATTTAAAAGCTATTTATACAGATAAAGTAGCATTTGAATATGGTCACGTAGTAGCTACTGAAGAACGTGATTGGATTCAAGCGCAAATCGAAACAGGCTCATTCAAACAAGCATTATCTGCTGATGAGAAGAAAGCCTTATTAGATCGTTTAACTCGCGTTGAAAATTTCGAGAAATTTATTCATAAAACATTTGTAGGGCAAAAGCGTTTCTCTGGTGAGGGCTTAGATACGCAAATCGTTCTATTTGATGAAATCATTAAAACGGCAGAAGCGAAAAATGTGAAAAACGTCCGTATTGGTATGGCACACCGTGGTCGCTTAAACGTTTTAACACACATTTTAAATAAACCTTATGACATGATGTTCTCTGACTTTGCACATGTTTCCAATGATTTATTTATGCCAGAGCATGGCCGCCTTGAAATTACAAAAGGTTGGACAGGTGATGTGAAATACCACATGGGTGCTTCTTATAACCGTGAATCTGGTGTGAATGTGAAATTGGCTTACAACCCATCTCACTTAGAAGTGGGCAATCCAGTCGTACTTGGTGCTACTCGTGCCACACAAGATGATACGTCTAAACCAGGGCAACCTGCCTTCGATCGTACAAAAGGCTTAGGCATTCTTGTGCACGGTGACGCTGCGTTCCCAGGTCAAGGGATTGTAACAGAAGTGTTAAACTTCGCTAAAACTGAAGGCTTCACAACAGGTGGAACAATCCACATTATCGCAAACAATATGATTGGTTTCACAACTGAACATTATGATTCTCGTTCTTCTGTATACTCTTCTGACCCAGCAAAAGGCTATGAAGTGCCAGTAGTCCATGTCAATGCAGATAGCCCAGAGGCAGTAGCACAAGTTGGTCGTTTTGCAGCGAACTACCGTCAAACATTTGGCAAAGACATCATTGTGGACTTAGTAGGTTACCGTCGTCATGGTCATAACGAAACAGATGATCCAACAGTGACAAACCCAGAAACATATAAATTAGTATCTAAACATGAAACAGTGCGTGCATTATATGGTGCACAATTAGTGGCAGAAGGTCTTGTATCTAATGAGGATGTAGCGGCCCTAGATACAGCGATCTATGCAGAAATGCAAGCAGCCTATGACCATGTCAAAGAAATGGCAGATAAAGATGATCATCATCATTTAGAAATGCCAGAAGAATTAAAAGTAGAGTTCCCACAAATCGATACAGCAGTTGGTGCGGAGCGTTTAGAAAAAATCAATGAAGAGCTTTTAGTGTTTGAAGAAAACTTCGAGCCACAGAAAAAGCTTGGTAAAATTTTAGAAAAACGTCGTGATGCTTATGCATCTGCAAAAATTGACTGGGGCCATGCGGAAACGTTAGCGTATGCAACGATTATCCAAGACGGTACACCAGTACGTTTTACAGGTCAAGATGCTCAACGTGGTACATTCTCTCAACGTCACTTAGTACTACATGATAAAAACAACGGCAATGTCTTCACACCACTACACCATATTTCTGGTGCGAACGCATCCTTTACAGTATACAACTCTCCACTGACTGAAGCTGGGGTAGTAGGCTTTGAGTACGGTTACAATCTAGAAAACAGCCATGTACTAACAGTATGGGAAGCACAATTCGGTGACTTTGCGAATATGGCACAAGTGATGTTTGATAACTTTATTTCAGGGGCACGCTCTAAATGGGGTCAAAAATCTGGCCTCGTTATCCTATTACCTCATGGTTATGAAGGTCAAGGTCCAGAGCACTCTTCAAGCCGTATGGAACGCTATTTACAAATGTCAGCTGAAAATAACTGGTTTGTAGCGAACTGTTCAAATGCAGGAAACTACTACCACTTATTACGCCGTCAAGCAGCATTATTAGGTACAGAAGGGGTACGTCCACTTGTAGTCGTATCACCAAAATCATTATTACGTCACCCATTAGCTGCGGCGAATGCTGAGCAATTAGCAAATGGTTCATTCCAAGAAGTGATTGAACAACCAGGCTTAGGCGCTAAACCAGAAGCTGTAGAGCGCATCGTTTTAGGTACTGGTAAAGTGATGATCGACATAGCAGAGCGCGTGAAAGACGGCGAAGGCTTCGATCACCTACACATTATCCGTGTAGAACAACTTTACCCATTCCCAAAAGAGCAAGTTGCTGGTATCATTGCTAAGTATCCTAATGTGAAAGAGATCGTTTGGGTACAAGAAGAACCTAAAAACCAAGGCTCATGGAATTATGCACTAGAAACATTATATGCACTTTCAGAAGGTAAAAAGCTTCGCTATGTAGGTCGTCCTGCAATGAGCTCAACTTCTGAAGGAGATGCAGATTCTCATAAAGCAGCACAAGCAGCTCTTGTTGAAGAAGCGGTTGCTGAGTCAGTAAAGGTTAAATAATCACATATCAATTTTTGAAACTGGGCTACTTGCCCTTAAGCAGTAGCCCTTCTATGTGCGTCATGCACGTTAATCAAAGGAGGAAATGAAAGTGGCTGAAATTAAAGTCCCTGAATTAGCAGAATCGATTACAGAAGGTAGTATCGCACAGTGGGTAAAAAAAGTGGGCGATCGCGTTGAAAAAGGTGAATTCATCGTTGAACTTGAAACAGATAAAGTAAACGCTGAGATCATTTCTGAAGAAGCAGGTGTATTAACACAAATTTTAGCTGAAGAAGGCGATACTGTACTAGTTGGTCAAGTTATCGCAGTAGTAGAAGCAGGCGAAGGCGCAGCAGCAGCTCCAGCGGCAGCACCAACTGAAGCAGCTCCAGCTCCGGCAGCGCCACAAGCAGCACCTGCACCAGTAGCAGCGGCTCCAGTAGTAGAAGAAACTTCTGGTGAACGTGTAGTTGCATCGCCAGCAGCACGTCGTCTTGCACGTGAAAAAGGTATTGACCTTGCAGCGGTATCTCCAGTAGATCCACAAGGACGCGTACGTGTACAAGATGTAGCAGCACATGGTACAGCACCAGCTGTAGCACCAGTAGCAGCACCTACATCAGTAGCAACTTCAGGTGGCCCAGTAGTATTCACACCAGCAGCTAATTCTGACCGTGTAACAATTGAAAAAATGAGCCGTCGTCGTCAAACAATTGCAAAACGTTTATTAGAAGTGAAACAATCAACAGCAATGTTAACAACATTCAACGAAATTGACATGACAAACATCATGGCACTTCGTAAACGTAAACAAGAAGAGTTTGTGAAAGCAAACGACATCAAACTTGGTTTCATGTCATTCTTTACAAAAGCTGTTGTTGCAGCACTGAAAAAATATCCATACGTAAACGCTCAAATCTCTGGCGATGAAATTCATTTAAATAACTTCTTTGATATCGGTATTGCTGTATCAACTGAAGAAGGTTTAGTCGTACCAGTTGTACGCGATGCAAATAGCAAAAACTTCGCTGAAATCGAAAAAGATATCGCTAACTTAGCGACAAAAGCTCGTGATAAAAAATTAGGCCTAAATGACATGGCTGGTGGATCATTCACAATCACAAACGGTGGTGTATTCGGTTCATTAATGTCAACACCAATTATGAACGGTACGCAAGCTGGTATTTTAGGTATGCACTCAATTGTTAACCGTCCAGTTGGCGTAAATGGTGAAGTTCAAATCCGTCCAATGATGTATGTAGCACTTTCTTACGATCACCGTATCATCGATGGAAAAGATTCTGTAGGATTCTTAAAAACAGTTAAAGAATTGATCGAAAATCCTGAAGATTTATTATTAAATTCATAATGCCATTAAACCCTGCGAACAATGTTCAGCAGGGTTTTTTTGTGCATGACGAAAGGTTTTGACCGATTCTATTTTGAAAGAGTACGAATGTTATATCGTTTAGAGGAGCCAAAAGAAATAAACGCAACTTTTCTCACAGAGAGTACATGCGCTCTAATAAAAATTTGTTGTAATTTTCGGAAATATCGATGAAAGCTCAACGATTTAAAATGGATAGAGAACGCACAATACCCTAATATTGTCATTAGTCAGAAAAATGTTAAAACTGTCTTGACGAACATATTAGTTTTATAGTAGTATCTAAATATCAATTAAATAAACAAACCTCACGAATTTTTACCAGTGAGGTAGAGGCGCGGTATTTATTAGTTCATTGTAGAGTTCAAGCAAGCGAAGACGCAATGAAGAAGGAAATATCGCCGAAGTATAAAAGGAGCTCGTACTTTTATACTGGGTCTGCAGTGAATAAGTGCAGGACTGTCCTAGTAAATGGATTTCCAGATTTACTAGGTTGTGCTATCTCGGAAACATGGAAATTATAGTGAGGATTTGGGCAACTGTCATAAAAGGTAAGACCTAAGTTCAATATACTTAGGTCTTTTTTAGTACAGTTGTCTTATTTTTTTACAGAAAAGGGGAGTTTTTCATGAAAAGAAAATGGTTGTTAGTAATGATCTCTATCATGACGGTAATTGTGCTAGCTGCATGTGGCACAAGTGACAAAAAAGAGGGCGGTTCAGGTGATGCTGGAGCTGACAAAGAAGAAGGCGGCGGTGAATTCCGAATTGGAATGGAGGCTGGCTACCCACCGTTCAACTGGACACAGCAAGACGATGCGAATGGCGCTGTGAAAATAGCGGATAATGCAGAGTATGCAGGCGGCTATGATGTACAAATGGCGAAAAAAATCGCTGAAGGTTTAGGCAAAGAGTTAGTCATAGTTAAAATGGAGTGGGACGGATTAGTGCCAGCGCTACAATCGAACAAAATTGATGCGATTATCGCAGGGATGTCACCAACAGAAGAACGTAAGAAAACGATTGATTTTACAGAAAACTATTACACTTCTGATTTTGTGATGGTTATTAAAAAAGGTAGTAAATATGAAGATGCAAAATCAATTCAAGATTTCTCAGGTGCTAAAATTACATCACAATTAAATACATCAAACTACACAGTGATTGATCAAATCAAAGGCGTAGAAAAACAAACGGCAATGGAAAGCTTCCCAGCAATGCGTGTGGCTTTAGAAGCAGGTAAAATTGATGGCTATGTAGCTGAACGTCCAGAGGGTATTTCTGCTGCTGCTGCCAACGATAAGTTCACATATGTAGCATTTGAAGAAGGCTTTGATACAGATCCATCAAATACTTCAATTGCTGTAGGCTTACGTAAGGACGACGCAAATCGTGAAAAAATCAATGAAGTCCTAAAAGGCATTTCGGAAGACGATCGTCAAGCGATTATGGAAGAAGCTATTTCGCAACAACCAGCAGCACAATAATGACAAGGCACGGGCTAGTTGCTAGTCCGTGCATGATCATTTCATCATTATCAAAATGAGAACCTCTCTACATAATGATAATGTCCTAGCGTGACAAAACATAGAATGGTAGAAAGAGCTAGGACACAAAAGATATAAGCAAGCAAGATGACATTGTTAGGAGGAACATCATGAGTCTTGAATGGATACTTTCAATTATTGAAAACAACTGGCAAATGTTTTTACGAGGTGCGTATTATACGTTACTGATTTCGAGTATTAGTACAATTATTGGTGCATTTATCGGATTTTTCATCGGAATTATGCATACGATTCCAGTTCGTAAAAAAGGTGTGAAATTTTATAGCTTAAAGCTCATTAATTTTATACTGACATGCTATGTTGAATTTTTCCGTGGTACACCAATGATTGTACAGGCTATGGTTGTCTACTACGGATTAGATATCGCATTCGGTATCGATATGCACTTTATTACAGCAGGTATTTTAGTCGTTTCCCTCAATACAGGGGCATACATGGCAGAAATTGTTCGTGGCGGTATTGTATCGATTGATAATGGTCAATACGAGGCAGCATCAGCAATTGGTATGAATCACTTCCAAATTATGATTCACGTTGTCTTACCACAAGTAGCGCGTAACGTCTTACCAGCGACTGGTAACCAATTAATTATGAATATTAAAGATACAGCCGTTTTAAATGTCATTGGGGTAACGGAATTATTCTTCCAAACTAAATCAATTTCAGGTAACAACTTCCGCTATTTCGAATCATTCTTTGTTGCATGTATTCTTTATTTCATCATGACATTTACCGCATCACGCATTCTTCTTTACGTTGAAAAACGTTTAGATGGACCTGATGCCTATCAAAAAGAACAAAAAGAAGCCGTATAGGGGGACGCACAAATGGCAGTCATTAAAATCGAACATTTAAGTAAATCATTTGGACGTAACCAAGTGTTAAAAGATGTGAATTTCCAAGTGGAAAAAGGGGAGGTAGTTTGTTTAATTGGCTCCTCTGGCTCTGGTAAATCCACACTGCTTCGTTGCATTAATTTATTAGAAACACCAAGTGGCGGTCAAATTATTTATAAAGGGGAAGACATCTTAGATGAAAAGCACAATATTCAAGAATATCGTACACATCTAGGCATGGTGTTCCAGCAGTTCAATTTATTTAACAACCACAACGTCATAAGTAATTGCACAGTGGGCCAAGTCAAAGTGTTAAAACGTTCGAAAAAAGAAGCAGAAGAAACGGCGCTTAAATATTTGAAAATCGTTGGCATGGATCAATATGTGAATGCCAAGCCGCGTCAGCTTTCAGGCGGACAAAAGCAGCGTGTGGCCATCGCTCGCGCCTTATCGATGAATCCAGATGTAATGCTATTTGATGAGCCAACATCCGCATTAGACCCAGAAATGGTGGGTGAGGTATTAAAGGTGATGCGTCAGCTAGCAGATGAGGGCAATACGATGCTCATCGTGACACATGAGATGGAATTTGCCAAAGAAGTGGCAGATCGTGTTGTCTTTATGGATAAAGGCGTAATTGTCGAAGAAGGCCCTCCAGCACAAGTGTTAGTTAATCCATTACATGAACGTACGAAGGAATTTTTAAAGCGTACTTTAAAATAAGCACAAAAAAGGTGAGTCCAACCAGTTGGACTCACTTATTTTCTAGAATTCCATTCTGCATAAAGCACAAAGCAGATTGCGAATGCTACAGCAATGATAAAAAACCATTGCGGAACACCACCAAAACTCATCATAACACCTCAAATTTTCATTTTTTTTGGATAGAATAGGTATAGTATTTCTTTTTTCTCCACAAAAGACCAAAAATATTATAGAATAAGCAATAGACATTAGCTTTTGCTAGTAAAGAGAGGTAGAGAGAATATGTTACATTTAAAATGGAAAGATGCGCCAACATTACGAACGGTTACTTGCAAACATACAAATGCATCAAAATACTTAGTATCCAACGTATTAACAGTAGGGAAAGAATATGAAGTGAAAAATGAAACAGAAGAGTTCATTTTTATCATCGACAATACAGGTAATGTCGGTGGCTACTATAAAGATTATTTTGAATAAAAACAAACAGGGTGGTTCAGAACTTTTACTGAGCCACCCATTTTTTCGTTAATCTCGCCGATAGCTGCTAGCACCCGCCACATCCTGTAGCTGTTGTTTCTCTTGTTCAGTTGCCGTATGCAGGGCAAATACATCTTTAATCGCTGTTTGCAGCTCTTGCTGTGTTTCTTTAAATTTCGAAACTTGCTGTTCAAACGAGGGACTAGAGAAGCGATCATGGGCCTGTGATAATCGTTCCTCTAAACGTGCATAATGATGATCCATATGCATGGACAGCATCATCGCCAGTTGGTTTTTCCAGAGTGGAATCAAGGTAACGATAGAAAACTCGATTTTTTCTGCTAACGTTTGATTGGCCTGCTGAATCATACGGATTTGAGGAGCTGTTTGCAGGGCGACTTGCTGTGATACTTGTAAATCGTAAATACGTTGATCCAGTCTTTCAATTTGAGCAGCAAAGTCATTTAATTGCTGGATCGCAAGTGGCTGCTTGGTTGCTTGGACACTTGTTATTTGTGCAGGTAACTCTACCTCAATGGCTTGCTGCTTCTTCATTTGTCCTGCGGCAATGGCTGTTGCCAATTCCTCAAAAAAACCTCGATTATGGGCATATAGCGCCTCTAAGTTTTCAACATCCTTTATCAGCTGAAGCTGTGCACGTTCCAGCTGAACACCAATACGTTCCACCTGTATACTAATACGTTCAAATTCTGTTAGCGTTTGCTTTACAGTAGGCTCGGTTTTGCCAAAGATTTTTTTGAAAAAGGTTTGCTTCTTCGGTTCCAAAGCGGTCGGGTCTACTCGATCTAACGTCTGCATTAAAGAATCGAGCATTTGACCAATTTTTGTGACGTCCTTTTGCTTTACTTGAGCAAGCATGCGGTCGGCAAATTGAGACAGAGCTCGCTGTGAATCTTGCCCGAGGGACAGCAATGATTCAAAATCAGTCAACTTGATTTGACTGGCATACAGTAATGCACGACTTTGCGCAAGAGGCGATAGCGTTTCATAAGTCGCCATCGCCTCGTTTTGTGGAGTTGTTTCTAAATAGGATTGGACTAGTGGAGAAAGCCCTGGTATGGTATTTAGTTGAAATGCGTGTTCGTTTGCTGTCATTTATCATCGCCTCGCCAGTCCAATTGTTCTCTACGTCTAAGATTGGAACGATTTGCGAATTCAATCTCCATTTGCAGATGATCGATATCATTAGCAAGCGCATCCTTTAAATCAATTTGAATCGTATCATTCAAATCAGTCAGGGTTTCACGTGTTTTGGATAAGGTCAATTGAATTTCCTTATCCTTCACCGGCTGCTTGGAAAGCATCGTATATTTATCCGTTAATTCCACAGCAGAAGGTAGGTGTGCATAGAAAAATGGTTCCACATTATAAAATTTACGTGGGTCTGTCTTGACGATTTTGACGATATTTTTTGAGATACGCGTCATTTCAAGTAGTTGTTTAAAAGCAGAAACAGAACGTACACGTAAATAGTTTTGACTCAATGTTTGAATATGCTTATTAGCTGTTAATACTTGTGTTTCAATGTGTTTGAATTCTTCTTTTGTGATGCCTGCTATTTGCATGACTTTCTTTTTTTGTCTATGTTTCAGCAACGCTGTACTCGTCGCATAGGAACCCGCAAACAGTAAACCACCAAGGAAGAATCCAGGATTTGCCGCAATTGCTGCGATAGAAACAGTCGTGAGCGAAATAAGAAAGCTGGCACTATGTCTAGAGAAAAACTGTCCGACACTAAGCATTGTTTCATCCTCCTTGCTTTTCAATATGTCTATCTTCTTATACGAAATAATCGACATAAAGTTTCATTGAAATTAATCCCTTACATAAATTTTACTGCTATTTGTGAACTTTCTCAATGATAATACATAGAATAAGTGAGTTGTTTCGATGAATTAGTCGATTTTGTCCTCTTAAGGAGTCATTTAGATCGCTTTTTTTCAATTCAAGAGCGGTTTCTGCCTCAGAGAGAGCGGTGTTACTCAAATTGAGAGCGGTGTTGATCCTCGAGAGAGCGGTTAAGTGAGATCCATGAGTCAAGTCCTAATTATTGTGTAAAATTCTATACAGAAGTTTTCAACCTAGCGTTTATTCATAGCTCTTGATTGGTGTAGCCAAATTTTGTTTATCCATTTAACAACACTACCATTTTTTTGCCCGTAACTTCCATGGGTTTATATCTCCACAGGCAGTAAAGGCTGTCAAAGGCTCTTTTCACTTTGATAGCCTTTACTGCTTGTGGAATACTCCATGAATGGAAGATACGTTGAAAAATACTTGTTCTATTTGGTTAAACCTTTTTTCTTTGAGTAAATCGTTTCTTGATACTGCATTAAAATAGCACCTACCAATCGAAAGGCAGACTGCGTATTTGGAAAGATTCGTATGACCTTTTCTCTTCTACGCACTTCTTGATTTAATCGTTCAAGTGAATTTGTACTTCGAATATGACAGCGTATATCTGCTGGATAATTCATGTATTGGATGGTATCTTCGAAACCTTCATCTAAGATAGTAAGAGCTTTTTCGTACTTTGGATTATTTCCAAATTGGTCCATTAATTCATCCTTAAACTTTCGAATATCTTCAAGGGTTACGGCTTCAAAAATGCGCTTCATCATCATTCGGATATCGACGGAGTCTTTTTTAGGAAGCTTCTCGATAATATTTCGTTTAAAATGCACATTACATCTTTGCCAAGCAGTGCCGATAAATTCACGCTGTATCGCTTTTTGAAGCCCTTGATGAGCATCTGAAATCACTAGTTGAGGTGATTGAAGTCCACGTGATTTGAGTTGTTTAAAAAAAGAGCTCCAACTATCAAAACTTTCAACATGATCCACACTTAAACCGATAATTTCGCGTTTATTTTCTTCCGTAATGGCCGTAGCGATATAAACAGCTTTTGATACGACACGTTGATGTTCACGTACTTTTATGTACATGGCATCTACAAAAACAAAAGGATAATACATGGTGTTTAATGGACGATTTGCCCATTCGTTCACGATCGGATCCAGTTTCTGTGTGAGTGAAGAAACAAAAGATTTAGAAACGGATTCGCCGCAAAGTTGTTCTACAATATGTGTGACTTTTCGTGTAGAGACGCCATTAATAACCATCTCCAGCATAGAAAGAACAAATGCCTGATCACAACGTGCATACTTGTCAAAAACAGTAGGAGAAAATTCACCATGACGCGTTCTAGGAACTTTTAGTTTTATCTTACCAATACTCATAGTCAGTTCACGTTCATAGTACCCATTACGGTAATCACGACGCTCATTAGAACGTTCATAGGCAGATGCATGAAGGAAGGCATCTCTTTCTTTTTCCATAAATTCATTTAAGACTAAAATAATAGCTGACTTTACAACAGCATCAATAGTGGAATTCATAACGGAATCTTTTAAAAGATCCATGTCTAGGTTAAACTGTAACTGGGTCATTTTTAATCTACCTCTCTTAAAATGTGTTCGTGGTTGAAAACATTCTAACCAAGAGGAGAGAAAATGACCCCTTTTCTTTTTACACAATTATATGGACTTAATCGATCCATGAGCGGCTTCGGCATCGAGATGAGCGGCTTATTCTCTAAGAAGAGCGCCTTCATCCAAAAGAATAAAGTAGTGAAGGCCTTGTATGAAACTTTTTCCAAGTAAATTCGTAACTGATACAAAGGGGGATAGATCATGTCGAAAATTTTTCTGGTGTCTATTACTAAAAACATTGATGATCAAGTAAGTGAGCAAAAAGTGAAAGAAAAAGTCTTTGAGAAGAAATCAAAGTTAAAAGCGTATTTAAACAAAGAAGGGTATATGAAGGAATCTAAAAATCAATATGTGAAAATCACGGACGAATCGATATTTGTTGCTGCGATTCAGAAAATAAAAATCAAATAATAATCATGAGGTCATGTTCCTACGAGCATGACTTTTTAAATGTGTTTTTAAAGACATTTAAAAAGCCAGACATTAAACAATGTCTGACTCCATACGTATATAGCCTTTTAAATCGTGGGATAGTTCTAATGAAAATGAATTGGAATCGGCTTGGGGGCTAACGCCTTTTTGGACAAAAAGGAGGAATTCATTGAGTGCCTTTTCTGAGCCCTCCACTTCCACTTCAATTTGCTCTGCGTCATTCAATCGACAGTATCCTTTTAACCCTAATTCAATCGCTTTTTGCTTGATGAAGAAACGATAGCCTGTGCCATAGACATCACCAAAAAATTTTATACTTGCTCGTTTGTTCAAGGGAATACCTCCTACTTAATGAGGGAGAGGGATGAACCTCTCCTTTTATTGCATGACACGTTCTTTTTCTAAATAGGCAATTAAGTTATTAATGTAATAAAGCACATGCTTAGATGCCTCATCGACCTCTTTTAGATGCACATCGGCTTGCTCGATATGACCCGCTTTATGGGCTTCAGCGGCAAGCTTCGCTGATTCATGGACACGTAAGTGATAGCCATCTAACTCATGATAGTCCTGTAAATGACCAAAACGTTCGACTGTACGAGGTGCTGTGTACCATTTGCCAAGTCGACAGTCTCGATGCGATGAAACATCGCTTGGATCAACGTTTTCTAGGCCAAGGAACATGTTATAAATGCGCCATTTCCATAAAATATGATCCGCCTTCGATAATTGTAATAGGGCAATGGATGAAAGCTGAACATTATTGTTAGCAATGAGATCATTACGGAAACGGTTAATTTCTTTCCCTAATAAATGAATATCGCTAGATGTATTATGACTATAATCACGAATATCTTCTTGTAAGCTTGAAATTTCGATCATTCTTGCTGAGACTTCATCAATTGCGGCTGCTTGCTCCTGGGAAATGGCTGCCGTATTTGTCACATCTAAATTAATACCTTCAATCGCCTGAACAATGGCATTTAATAATGGTAACGAATCTTTTGCTTCAACGGTTGCTTCTTTAATAATGGCTGTAGTATCAGTAATCGAGTTAGATACATCATTGGAATAACTCTTTAAATGATGGACATTCGCAGATACTTCACTTAGCGCAGATACCGTGTTTTCAGCAAGCTTTCTTACTTCCTGTGCAACAACCGCAAAGCCTTTCCCATGTTCACCAGCACGCGCAGCTTCAATGGAGGCATTCAGTGCGAGGAGGTTGGTTTGATCGGCGATTTGATTGATTAATGTGACAACCTGCTCAATATCATTTACCCGTTTTTGCAATTCTGAAAATGATTCTACAATGGAAGTAAATGTTTCTTCCGTTTTAAAGATTTCCGATAAGGCATGCTCAATTGCGTTTTTCCCTTTCGTTGCATGGTCAACAGATTCGGTTGTTTTCTCAGATATATGAGAAGACATGCGCGCAACCTCATTGATAGAAGCGGCGATCTGTTCTGTAGCAGCTGTAGAGGATTGGATTTCTTCATTTTGCTTATCTAGGCTAAAAACTAAATCCTTCATGTACATAATTTTGGCATTGACATCCATTAAAGAGGATACTTCTCCTACCACATTTTCAATAATACGCTCCGTCAACACCTCCACCAATAACTCTTGATCGACATTGACAGCGGATTGGAATGATTTCATATATTGAAATGCTTTATTCGGCTTGATACCAAAATTGTATAAAATATATGTAGTAATGTAGAAGGCAAATTGGTTGAATACAACAATTAATTTACCAGGCTCGTATTGATGCTTGCGAAATAGATTGAAAAATTTGACAGTTTCGTCTACATAATGATCATCACGTGTTCCTAAGAAAAACTGTGTTAAATATTGATTAATATTTTCTTCACTAATGGTTAATTGAGAGGTAGGGGATATCTCGCTTAAATAATGATGAAAAATGGCATTCATGGAAGGGGTAATATCTTTGAGCTTTTGATAGAGTGCCTTTAAGTGCTCTTCATCCTGTGAAGAGAAATGGTTGAATGCCAGAGTTTTGTGAAATCGGCCTGTTGCATGTAAATCTGTACCACGTTTTAGTAGCTCTTCTAGCTCTGCTTTAGGTCGAATGCTTGAAAACATAAAAATACCTCCAAAAAGTATGTATAATAAGGTAATAATAGCATAATTCAGGTGGTTTTAATAGACATTTCAGTTGTGTTTGCTAAAATGAAACTATCTTATGACAGCAAGGAATGGGCAAATATGTATACAATTATTTACATGAAAGCGGACTATGAGCCTTGGTGGAAATTTGAAGGCTGGGAAGCTTATATTCAAACAGAAGATACATTTGATACGAAGGAGCTCTTTGAACGTGCATTACAGCAAAAATTAGCACATTTCCGCTCCTCTTATGATAATGAGGCGACGAAGGAAGAGCAGTATTGGGCCTTTTGGTCTGAGGATGAAAGCTTTTATTGTGAGGCTTGCGATGATGATGCACAAGTATATCATGGAGTAATTGCGTGTAAAATAGAGGAGAAGTAAAATAATTTTGAAATAAAGTAAAAAACATTTTTTCTTTATTTGACAAAATTATGAATGGCAGTTATACTTAAGTTAACAATTTAATTGCTTCACCGGTAACATGAATTCACATATTACAAAAAGTGATCGCGTTAGTTCGGTACTCTTTGTAATATGTGAATTTTTTTCATTCGCTGAAGAAATTACATATTGTTCACTTTTATTTTTTGGAGGTTTTCTTAAATGAAACAAGGTACAGTAAAATGGTTTAACTCAGAAAAAGGTTTTGGATTCATCGAAGTTGAAGGTGAAAACGACGTATTCGTACACTTCTCAGCTATCCAAGGCGAAGGTTTCAAAACTCTTGACGAAGGTCAAAAAGTGGAATTCGAAGTTGTAGATGGCAACCGCGGACCACAAGCTGCTAACGTAACTAAACTTTAATTCTCAGTAATTAAAACTACTTTCGTTAAACCCAAGACATCCTATGCAAATAGGATGTCTTTTTTGTATCATTTAAAAGTTTAAGGATTACAAATCCTATTTTAGGTTAAATATATAGTAGTGGCGGATAGCAGCGATAAAGTAGCGGTTAGAACTGCAAGAATGAGAGATAGCTGTAAAAGAAGCGGATAGCCTTGCAAAAGTGAAGGATAGCGCTATAAAAGTAGCGGTTAGAACTGTAAGAATGAGGGATCGCTGTAAAAGTAGCGGATAGCCTTGCGAAAGTGAAGGATAGCGCTATAAAAGTAGCGGTTAGAACTGTAGGAATGAGGGATCGCTGTAGAAGTAGCGGATAGCTTTGCAAAAGTGAAGGATAGCTCTACAAAAGTAGCGGATAGCCTTGCGAAAGTGAAGGATAGCGCTATAAAAGTAGCGGTTAGAACTGTAGGAATGAGGGATCGCTGTAAAAGAAGCGGATAAGCTTGCAAAAGTGAAGGATAGCGCTATAAAAGTAGCGGTTAGAACTGCAAGAATGAGGGATAGCTGTAATAGAAGCGAGTAGTCCCGCTAAAATACTGAATAGTTAGCATAGAAGGAGGCAGATGAATTTGAATAATGAAGAAAAATTGCCTGATGAACAGGAGCAGCAAGATTTTTATCAGAAACTACGTACAAAATTAGTAGCGTTTCTTGGATCGAAAAAGGGAAAAAGTAATAAATTTACACCGTATTTAATGTTTGTGCCTGATTTATTTCATTTATTAATTAAAACCGTAACGGATGCGGGTGTGGATAAGAAGAGTCGTGCGTTAATTGGGGCATCCATTGCGTATTTTGTGTTGCCGATGGATCTAATGCCAGAAGGACTATTGGGCTTTGGTGGCTACTTAGATGATGTGGTGCTAGCAACTTTTGTGGTAAATACGATTATCAATAAATTGGGGCCAGATGTAGTAGAAAAGCATTGGACAGGAGATGACAAGCTTTTGCATGTGCTGCAAAAGGTGGCAGAAGTGAGTGATGAGGTTGTCAGTAAAATTCCTGTGAAATCGCCAATTGCTCAGTTTGTGAAGCAAGAGAGTAAAGATCAATAATAATATTATGTAAACCCATAATGCCCTAAAAAATGAACCTGTGATAAGCAGGTTCACTTTTTTAATAAATTCCGGAGCTGTTGTACAGGTACAAACAAGCCGACACGTCCAATGGGCTCATATTTCATCGTTGCAAAGATCACCCCAATAACTTCGCCCTTTTGATCAATGACAGGGCTTCCACTATTCCCACGATAAACAGGTGCTTTTAGCATCATCACAGGCTCCTGCCAATCCTCTAATTGAATGGATTCTAGCAATGTCCCCTCATTAGCAATGCCCGTAAAAGCAAGTGGATTTCCAATAAAATAGACATGTTCATTAGCCGAGTAAGGTGGCTCTTCTGCAAGAGGGAGATAGGGGAGCTGCTCTGCTTCCACTTGTACTAAGGCTAAATCTACGGCTGGATAGCTCTCAATTAATGTTGCCTCCATCAACCCCTCATCTGGAAAGACGACAGATAATGTTGTGGCATTTTCTACTACATGGGCATTGGTGACAATTAGACCATCAGGAGAGATGGCAAAACCAGTGCCTTTACTGGAGCCTGTCGAAATTTCAACGACTGCCTTTTTATAGGTTTGTATATCCTCTTGTGCTGAGAGTCTCGTTGAAACCTTGATAAATTCAAGCGCAGGTATGGAATAAATTTGAAAAATCAGGGCGAATGTATTGAAAAACAGCACCATTGCCATACCCCACACAATCCAGCGTACAAGAGGCTTTTGTTTTTTTTGCTTTTTTCCATGAATGCGTTCTTCACGCTCCTGTGCCAATGCTTTTTGCTGTTCCTCGAGTACAAGTTCAATAAATTCTTCTTCCGTTAAGTCTTCTTGCTTTGGTGTTGCATTATGTATTTCACTCATGTATGGCCCCCCTTTGCTAAAAAACAGACGCCCAAGCAGGACGCCTGTTTTCATTCAATTATTCTATTTTTTGCAAGGTTGATGTCACAACAAATGGCTCATCTTGCTCTGTTTCCATCGTATCCTCTGTGCGGATTAGGCCAATATCTTTCGCAAAATACTTGATTGTCGTCATTTGGTCTTTAGAGCGGGTTAGCTGGATGACATCTTGATAGACCGTTGTGCCTGTATCGACAGTGGCAGTCGTTGATTCAATGGTCCAACCTTGAAAGCTCGTCCCGACTTGTAATGGCTTTTGAAGTATGGTTTCCAGTACAGGGTAAGAAGCTGCCTCTGCTGCACTTGGCATGCTTGGATTGCTGTCAACGGGTTCTCGATAGACAAGATTAATGCTTGCATCGGTTATACGATAGATTTTTAATAGTGTCACACCACCATTATTCTCTATTTGCGCGATATGCTGTGTATCGAGATAGGTTGTTTTTAGTGTGAAGCTGGCAAACTCATTTCCTTCCCCTTGAAAAGAGGCGACGGATCCATCAGGTGGAAAATAGGATAGAAGTGACGTTTGATCTTGTTCATCTGATTGCTTGTCCTCCACAGGTGGTGTTGGCGATGGCACAGGCTCTTCTTTGACTTCTTCACGACAGCCAGCAAGTAGAAATGCAAGAGAAAGTACGAGAACATGGTATCTCATAAGCACACTCCTTCGCTATTTTCTTTCATTATACGTGAATGGAGGGCGTTATACGAATGAAATGAGAAATTAATTTCATAATAATATTATGTAAACTTCATACTAGAAACTTGTAACAGAATGGAAAATTAACTATGATAGAAATGAAGTTAAAAATGGGGGGCAAAGATATGTATAGACAAGTAGATGATTTTTTACAAGAATGGTCAAATGCATCGAAGGGAACACTGCAAGTATTACAGGCTTTAACAGATGACAAGCTAGCGCAAAGTATTGTAGAGGGTCATAGTACACTTGGCTGGTTAGGTTGGCATTTAGTTGGGGCGGCTGGTTATTTTAGCTATCTAGCAGGGTTAAAAGTACCAATGATTCGTCAAGAAGATCCTGTACCAACGACTGCAGCTGAGATCGTGACAGCCTATGAAAGCGTTGCAAATGGTATTAAAGAGGAAGTGGCTAAGCTTTCGAATGACGATTTACTAGAGGTAGTAAATGGCTTTACGGCGCCCATGCCAAAAGGGGCTTTATTACGTGTATTAATCGACCATCAAACACATCATCGTGGACAAATGACGGTCCTGCTACGTCAAGCAGGCTTACCAGTACCTGGTGTGATGGGACCAACAAAGGAAATGCAATAACCATGCAAGCGGCAGATATATCGTTTATCTGCTGCCTTTTTTTAATTGACACTTACCTACTAGTAAGTTAGTATAAAGCCATGACAAATAGAAAAATGCAAATTATAGAATTAACATTGAAGAATATTCAGGAAAAAGGTTTCACATCATTTAGTTATGAGCATTTAGCAAAGGAGCTTGGCGTTACGAAGGCAAGTATTCACTATCATTATGAGAAGAAGGGAGATTTAGGGATCGCTGTTTGCGAAAGAATTCAGCAAGGGTTAGTGGGGGCTTATACACTGATTAAGGAGTCCACTATGCCAGCTGAGGAAAAGCCTTTTGCCTTTATTATGCAGCGAGTAAAATTCCTTGAGCAAGATGGTGTTTGCCCTATCTCAGCTTTACAGGCAGACTATCAAGAATTACCGCAACCGATGCAAGAAAAGCTTCAGCAGCTTAGCCAAATGGAAATCGATGTTTTTGTAGAGCTACTGAAAGATGCTAAACAACAGGGCGCCCTCCAAGCCACTAATGATTTGGAGGCACTAGCTGTATTCCTTATTTCAAGTACGAAAGGGGCATTACAATACAAACGCGTTTTAGGAGAAGCGTTCTTTCTCAAAATGCTGGCGCAATTACAGGAATTGTTAAAATAAAAAACGAAAACAAAAAGGAGCGATGTACATGATACGAAGAGTCGTAGTTACTGGATATGGTGTTGTTTCCCCGTTAGGTAATTCGGTATCAGCCTTATGGGAGAATATAAAAGCAGGACAATCAGGGATTCAAAACATTCAAGGGGAGGCATTTAGCGGCATTAATACGCAAATTGCTGGGACGATCACGGATTTCGATGCAACGCAGTATATGGATAAAAAAGAAATCAGTAAGTATGATTTATTTGTACAATATGCTGTTGCCGCTTCCCAACAGGCCCTAACGCAAGCTAATTTAAATATGGAGCAGGTGGATAAAGAGCGTTTAGGCGTATACATTGGCTCAGGTATCGGGGGCATTGAGACGATTTTAGAAAATCATCAGGCTATGCTTGCTAATGGGCCAAGAAAGGTGTCACCGTTTATGGTACCGATGATGATTAGCAATATGGCTGCTGGGATTCTAGCGATTAAAACGGGCTTTAAAGGGCCAAGCTTTTCACCTGTTTCGGCCTGTGCGACAGGAAACCAGGCCATTGGAGAAGCGTTCCTAGCGATTCGACATGGCTATGCGGATGGTATTTTAGCAGGTGGAGCGGAGGCACCCATCAATCCACTTAGCTTTGCAGGATTCTCTCGTATGAAAGCCATGTCCACAAGAAACGATGCGCCAACAAAGGCTAGTCGACCATTCGATAGCGAACGAGATGGCTTTGTCATGTCTGAAGGGTCTGGCATCGTGTTCCTAGAGGAATATGAACACGCCAAACAAAGGGGTGCTACGATTCTTGGTGAGATTGTTGGCTATGGTGTCACAACCGATGCTCATCACATTACAGCACCTGATTTTACGGGCGCTGCCAATGCCATGAAGCTCGCATTGAAAATGGGCGAAATCGATGAATCAGCTGTCGATTATATCAACGCACACGGCACAAGCACACCAGAGGGAGATAAATCTGAAACGAAGGCTATTAAAAGCGTTTTTGGTGACCATGCCTATCAATTAAAGGTCAGCTCCACAAAATCAATGACAGGGCATCTCTTTGGAGCAGCTGGTGGAATCGAAGCCATTATTACATTGAAAAGTATAATGGATGGCATCATTCCACCAACGATCAATTATGAAAAGCCAGATCCCGAGTGTGATTTAAATTATGTTCCAAATGAGGCGCTTCATCAATCCATCCACTTAGCTTTATCCAATGGATTTGGCTTTGGTGGTCATAATGCTGTGCTAGCCTTTAAAAAGTATGAGGAATAAAGCAGTAGATTGTTGATAAAGGGATGGTATGAAATTGGATGTTCATACCATTTTTTCTCTGTATAATGATAACAAAAATATAGTGTGTGAAAGGAGTTCCATATGAATTACGAAATTTATGGGGATGTAGAAAGTAAAGTGACAATTCTCGCTATACCAGCTTTAGGTGAACGAAAAGAATTTTATCTACCTTTGGCAAAGCAACTATCCAGTTTTCGTTGGATAGTTTGTGAACTACCAGGACATAACGGTTATGACACAAAGGGTATTTCGATTAATAGCTATATACATAATTTGAAAAATCTACTAGATTCTTTAGACGTGATAAATGTCCATTTAGTTGGTACATCAATAGGAGCAACGATCATACAGGCTTTTTATCAACAATACACTGAAGTTGTTCAGTCTCTATTTTTACTAGATGGAGGTTATTACTTTTTAGGTGAACGACAAGGCTTACAAGAAGAAATGACAGTACAAAAAATCGACAATTTTGAGGATATAAAAGAAGCTGTTCACAAATTTACCTATTCCATCGAAAGGTTACAACCACAGAATTATGAGCAGTTTGAACACTATTTTTTAGGAAACTATATAATGGACACAGGATATTACAGACATCATTGTGATTCAGATTCTTATAATGCTTTAAGCAAGGAGGTTGAAACCATCAATTATTGTTTAAACAATCAACCTTCTATTTCCTTAAATTTACTCTTAGCAGAAAATAGTTTGGATACATACACTACCGAAAAACTGAAAGAATTTCAACTACGGTATCCACTAGCTAATGTTCAAGTTATTCAGAACGGTCATCACTATTTACCTTTAACACATACGGAGGAGGTAAAAGTTTTTCTACAACACAATATTGCAAACGATATGTAAATCAATAAGTTTTTCTTATGATAAATAACTAGAAATTCGTACTATTACTTATGTTTATGATATGGTAAATTCAAGGAAAAAGGGGGATGAATGATGAGAATTTTTGATGCCCATTTTCATATTATTGACTTTGATTTTCCGATTATTGAAAATCAAGGATATACACCACCAAGCTATGTAGTAGAGGATTATCAAAAGGATACAGTGAATCTCCACATAGCAGGGGGTGCCATTGTATCAGGGTCTTTTCAAGGATTTGACCAAGCCTATTTATTAAAAGCATTGAAACAGCTCGGTCCCGCATTTTGTGGGGTAACGCAATTACCTTATTCAGTTACGGATGATGAAATTGTTCATTTACATAACAATGGGATAAGGGCATTACGCTTTAATAGTAAACGAGGTGGCTCAGAGGATTTATCGCAGCTAGATACCTTTGCACGAAGGGTTTATGATTTGGTGGGGTGGCATAGTGAGCTCTATATCGATGCGAAGGAATTACCGGAGATAGCCGCCACCATTGAAGCATTACCAGCCATCTCCATCGATCATTTAGGATTGTCGGAAGAAGGGCTGCCACATTTATTAAGGCTTGTTGATAAGGGAGTACGTGTCAAGGCGACTGGCTTTGGTCGTGTGGAGCTAGATGTGAAGCATGCGTTACAAGCGATTTATAACGTCAATCCAGATGCGCTCATGTTCGGAACAGATCTGCCGTCCACAAGAGCCAAACGACCTTTTCATGATGGGGATGTGGAATTGATTCAACAGCTATTTGATCAACAGGCTGCTGATAAAATTCTTTATAAGAATGCGCTACAATGGTATTTCCAGCGTTGAATACCAAAAAAGAATCCATTTTGGCATTAAAATGGATTCTTCATTTTTGAATGGAGACGCCACTAAGCATTTCGATAGTTGGCAAACATAATTTCATTATAATATTGTTCTAATTGAGGCATACCCAGCTCTTTTGCGCTCATTAGCTCAGCCTCTCGGTCATATGGTACTCTAATGAATTGGATGGCATTGTTTGACTGTGTCCCATCTAGGATCGCATAGGAAGCGGAAGTTAGGTCAAGTGAATTACCGACACTCCCCACATTACAAAGAATTCCTTGTTTATATGTATGTAAAAAAGTTGTATGGATATCGCCATAGAACACAATATCAGGGCGTTTCTTGTAATGGATTGAATTGGTTACTTCATTATTTTCAAACATAGATAAACGCTTTTCAAGTGGATGACTCGGTAAAATACGTTCAAATTCACTTCTTGGAGATGCATGGAAAAATCTAATGAGCTGCCCATTTAACTCAAGGTCAATATGGAAGGGGAGGGATCCGAGGTACTGATAGTCTTTTGCTGTTAAACGATCTTTCAACCATTGGAGATAATCATTGTCAGTAGGGGATTGAATAAATACGTCCCAATTGCCTCGAACGACTTGTTCGCAGTTCTGTTGGATAAGCTCTATACATGCAGATCCTTGAGGGCCTTTGCCGATTAGATCACCTAAACAAAAAATTCTGTCAATCTTTCTGAAGCGAATGTCTGTTAACACGGCCTCTAATGCCGTTTTATTCCCATGAATATCTGAAATAATTGCAATTTTCTTCACGAAGCTTCCCCCTCATCAATGCTATACTCTACTATTCTATAAAAATCCTTTTAATCCTTTAAAAACCAGATAAACGCAAAAGACATACATATTTAGCAAACAAAAAACCCTCTACCAGCAATGGGTAGAGGGTTTTTGTAAAGCTTAGCTTAAGCCTTGGCTATCTTTCCACTCTAAAAATTCATCATATGTTAATTGCTTATCTAAAATCGAGCCGTCTTCACGGATTTCGATGACACGGTTAGCGATTGTTTGAATGAACTGATGGTCATGTGATGTGAAAATCATCGCGCCTTTGAAACGAATTAAGCCTTCGTTCAATGCTTGAATAGATTCAAGGTCAAGGTGGTTCGTTGGTTCATCTAATAAAATAACGTTTGCTGTCGCAAGCATCATTTTGGATAGCATACAACGTACTTTTTCGCCCCCTGATAGAACAGCAGGGGATTTTTTCACTTCTTCACCAGAGAATAACATACGTCCTAGGAAGCCACGTAGGAAGCTTTCTGTTTCATCATCTGGAGAATATTGACGTAGCCATTCCACTAATGTTTTCTCAGAACCTTCAAAGTACTTGTCATGATCGTTTTCGAAGTAGCTTTGAGATGTCGTTACACCCCATTTAAATGTGCCAGCATCCGCTTCTTTTTCTTCCATTAAAATATCAAGAAGTGCAGTTTTCGCCATAGGGCTACCAAGTAAAACAATTTTATCTTCTTTGTTCAATGAGAAGCGAATGTCCTTGAATAATGTTTCACCTTCATTACTTGCCGTTAGGCCTTCTACTGTTAGGACATCATTACCGATTTCACGACCGATTTGGAAGTTGATGAATGGATATTTACGGCTTGATGGCTTAATATCATCCAGCTCAATTTTATCCAGCATTTTTTTACGAGATGTTGCTTGCTTCGATTTAGAAGCATTCGCAGAGAAACGTGCGATAAACGCTTGTAATTCTTTAATTTTCTCTTCTTTTTTCGAATTTTGGTCTTGTGCCATTTTTTGCGCTAATTGAGAAGATTCATACCAGAAATCATAGTTCCCTACATATAATTGGATTTTAGAGAAGTCCAAATCCGCAATATGTGTACATACTTTGTTTAAGAAGTGACGGTCATGGGATACAACAATAACTGTATTTTCAAAGTTAATTAGGAACTCTTCCAGCCATTGAATTGCCTTTAAGTCAAGGTGGTTGGTAGGCTCATCGAGTAATAGCACATCAGGCTGACCAAATAGTGCCTGTGCAAGTAATACTTTGACTTTGTCAGAACCTTCAAGATCACCCATGAGCATGTAATGAAGATCATCTGAGATACCTAAACCGTTTAATAGTGTAGCCGCTTCTGATTCAGCTTCCCAACCGTTTAGCTCTGCAAATTCACCTTCTAGCTCTGCAGCACGCATGCCATCCTCATCTGAGAAGTCTTCCTTTGCATAGATAGCATCTTTTTCTGTTTTCACGTCATAGAGGCGTTTATTCCCCATAATGACTGTGTCGAGCACTGTATGCTCATCGTATTCGAAGTGGTTTTGTTTCAGGACGGATAAACGTTCGTCCTTACCCATCGATACATTCCCTTCCTGTGCTTCAATTTCGCCAGAAAGGATTTTTAAAAATGTTGATTTACCAGCACCATTTGCCCCAATTAAACCGTAGCAATTGCCTGGTGTGAATTTTATATTTACGTCTTCAAATAGTTTACGATCGCCATAGCGAAGACCTACATTACTAACTTGAATCATGCAAGTTCCTCCTTTTTTCACAATGGCTCTAGTATAGCATGAAATATGTTCCATAGTCTATAAACATTATTAAATCAAGGTTTGGCGTTCTTTCCACATTTTTTGTTAAACATAAACTGAATAAAGATACAATAAAAAATTTAATTTGGTGTAACTTTCTGCGAGCGTGAGGCGTCTATATTGTAGTGTGATTAACTATTTTTGAAAAAGAATAGAAATTTTACATCATTTACCATGGGGATTTTAGTTGCTTCTTCACAAAGGTATCGTCTAAAATGATTCTGACTGTTTTTTTATGTCAAGTGAATCATCACTGGTGCCCACAAGCCCATCCCCGTTTTGAATGCCAGCTATTCGTTGCTCTTTCATTCATACTAGATTGATGTTGCTAAAGTTAGGATAAAAACATCACAATCCTCATAAATGATTTCATTCATTTATCTTGATGATAATTTCATAGAGAATACTGTAAGCAAAAGCATTATTCGTTTGCGGTAATGATATGCCTGCATTCAACTAGGACATTCAGCCCTTGAGGCGGGAATGATGATTAAATAAACACATCGATGGAAATTTTAACAATTGGAGGTATATTATGGGTAAGGGCTTATTATGGACAGCCACTTGTGTAATAGTAGTTTTACTTGGGTTTGGTAGCTACTATTTTATTAAAGATATAACAAACTCTATGGCATACAATAAATTAGTGGATGAGTATAAAAAGCCAGAACCAATTGAACATATAGAGGCAGAATATGATGTCATTGTCATCGGTGGTGAACCAGAGGGTGTGGCTGCGGCGGTGGCTGCTGCACGAAATGGTGCGAAAACATTGCTGGTCGAAAAACGACAAGAGTTAGGTGGATTATTTACATATGGTATGCTGAATTTCCTCGACATTCCTCGTGATGGCCATAACAACTCGATTAGTGAGGGGATATTTAAGGAATGGCATGAGCTTGTTAGAGGGAAAGACGCTTTTGGCATTGTAGGTGCTAAGGCTGCCTTTAAAAAGCTGATCGATGAAGAGCCTAACTTAACCTTATCCGTGCAAACCGAGGTCGTGAAAGCGAATGTCAAACAACAACAATTAACGTCTGTGGAATTAAAAAATGAGTACGGTACATATGTTGTGACAGGAAAATCATTCATTGATGCCACACAGGATGCTGATTTTGCTGCCATGTCGGGCGTTCCTTTCTTTGTAGGTGGGGAAGATATTGGCATAAAGGATAAACGCATGGCTGTGACCTTAATGCTGCATTTAAAAAATGTCGATTGGGATGAAGTGAAAAAAGCAGCTAAATCCAATGTATTTGGCGGTGCCAATTTAAATCATACCGTTATGTGGGGCTTTACAAAGCTGCATGATGAATACAAGCCTCTGCAAGAGGGCACAAGGTTACGAGGGTTGAATTTAGCACGTGTAGATGATGAATATTTCATTAATGCCCTACAGATTTTTGGTATTGATGGCTTGAACGAGCCTTCAAAACAAGCGGCCATTGTCGCAGGGAAGAAGGAAACGCTACATATTCTAAACTATTTACAAACAAACTTCCCTGGGTTTGAAAAGGCTGAAATTGTTAGCTATCCAGAAGAACTCTATGTACGAGAAACGAGACATATTTGGGCAGAGTATCAATTACCAATGGCTGACCTTTGGAAAAATAGTGATCAGTGGGATAGCATTGGGATTGCCTCTTATCCAGTCGATGTGCAAGCACAAACACCTCATGATTACGGCTATGTGATTGCTGCACCAAAGCAATATGCCATTCCTTTCCGTTCGTTAGTACCGAAGGACATTGATGGCTTACTGGTTGTCGGACGCTCTGCAGGTTATTCATCACTCGCGGCTGGTAGTGCCCGCATTGTTCCAACAGGGATGGTGACAGGTGAAGCGGCTGGGACTGCGGCTGCTCTTGCACAGAAGCATGATGTAACCTTTAGAGACATGAGCAAGGATAAAAAATTAATCGCTACGTTACGAGAGCAATTGACTAAACAAGGTGCCTATGTCGATTCATTTTCTGTAGACTATCCATATCAAGGGGAATGGTATGATGAAGCTATTCAAACGCTCATTAATTATGGCCTTGTAGTGGGTGGCTATGATAATGACTTAAAAGTAGACAGTAAGGCGACAAAAATAAAGTTTGCTAAAATGTTAAAAGAGAGTATGCTACGTGCTGGTGGAGAAAGTGCATCAGGAATGAAGGATCAGCTCGAAATTGTCATCAATAAAGTTTATAATCAAGGCGATGAAGCTATTGAACGAGATGAGCTAGCCCAGTATTTGGCTGATGTCCTCATCGGTGAATCCAATGCGACTAGCTGGGATACATTAGTTGAAAAAGGAATGGTCACGGAGCAGGTAGCCAAAAAAATCGCTGACAATAAGGAACTAAAATTAAAAGAGATGTATGCCATTATGGCTGATGTTATTCATTATGTAGAAAAGAAACACTCCTCTTCTTGAGGAATGTTTCTTTTTTTCTATTGTTTATCCTTTTGATCCAATTGATAGCTTATATATGTTAGCACGGAAGCTATGAGTGCTAAAATCCCACCAGCCCATGATAGTTTGTCTAGACTACCCGTGGCTACAACAACCCCTCCAATTGCGGCACCTAATGCAATGCCCACATTAACGGCTACAGGGGTTAACGAGGATGCAAAGTCTTTGGCAGACGGGGAATACCTTTCTGCTAGATCCATGAAGTATAGTTGAACAGTTGCATTCACAGCATAAAGCATGACAGCCATTAACATAATACTCATGAGTCCCAGCCACGTGGAGGACATCGTGAAATAGAGGGTAAATAAGATAATGGCCTGAAAGATGAATGTATAGCGCAATTTACTAAGACCGTTATGTTGAGCGATCTTGCCAGCTAAAAGATTACTAAAGATTGAAAAAAAACCATAGATTAAGAGAACAATACTGATATATTTCGTATCAATCCCAAGTTTGTTTTCTAAAATTGGCGTAATAAAAGTATAGATTGTGTATGTTCCAGCAATCGTAAAAACAGGAATGAAGAATGCTAGAATGATTTTAGGTTGCTTAAATAAACTTAATTGGTCTGATAGCGAACCTTTTGTTCCTTTACTATTCCGAGGTAGCACAAAGAGGCTGATGACAAAGGCAATCCCTCCTAATAGAGCCGTTAACCAGAATGTCATATGCCAATTACTCCATTGACCCACCATCGTTCCTAGCGGTACACCCATAACGTTGGCAATCGTAAAACCAGCAAATAGTAAGGCAATGATAGAGGATCTTTTTTCCTTCGGCATACAATCATTTGCTAAAGACATAGATAATGCTGTTAGCACACCGCTGACAACAGCCGTAACAACTCTAGAAGTCATTAAAATACCATATGAGCTAGCTAAGGCACTTACTATATTTCCAAGTATAAAGATAGCAATGAACAGTAACATGAGTGGATATTTTGCAAATCTACTAACAAAACCAGTTAAGATAGGTGTACCAATGGCATAGGCAATCGCAAATCCAGAAACCAAGGAACCAGCAGTGGCAATGGTAATGCCTAAATCTGTCGAAACCTCTGTTAATAATCCTACAATGACAAATTCACTTGTTCCCATGACAAAAGTTAATAATGTTAAGGTAAAGGCTAAAATTTTATGTTTATGACTAAGTGTATTTTCTTTCATCAAATAATGACGCTCCTTTTATATTTATATATCGAGAATAATCGATATATTATGCGAAACCTAATCAGTATAGCGTATCTATTTATCGTGAATAATCGATATAATAACTAAAACAGAAACCCAATTAATCATTTTGGGTATCTGAGACAAGAAACGAAGCAATTTGATGAATCGTTTCTTCTTTTAATTTATAATATGTCCATTGACCATGACGAAAAGATTCGAGAAGTCCAGCTTTTTGCATCATATTTAAGTAGTGAGAAACGGTTGATTGAGAAGTTTTAGCTTTCTCTTGAATATCACCAACACATACGCCTCCTTCGATACTCACTTTTGGGAAATGTTTCTCAGGTTCCTTCAACCACTGTAAGATGTTTAGCCTCGTCTCGTTTGATAACGCTTTGAAAATTTCAATTGGTTCCATATGACGATAATATATCGAATTATCTCGATATGTCAATTGCTAAGTACCGTCATTTTACAGTAAAAATGGTTGACGCCAATAAGGAAGTCCGGTAATATATGTAAAAATCATAGAAAAATTCGATGAAAAAGAGAGTAATTGATGGGATGACTGGCAAGCGAGTTAGGGATGGTGTGAGCCTAATGCAGGGACCATGAATGAAGCGCACTTTGGAGAAGATTCTCGAACAAGTAGTAGAGAATAGCGGGGCGTCACCTCGTTAACAATGGAAAGTGGTCATGTCACATGGCAACTAGAGTGGTACCACGGGATTATCATGCTCTCGTCTCTAATTTTAGAGGCGAGGGCTTTTTTATTTGGATAGGAGGAGAATCAAGATGAATAAACAAATCGCGGACAGTATAGCAGTCGCATTAAATCAACAAATAACAGGAGAGGAAATATTGTCATTATTAGAAAAACCAAAAAGCTTGGAGCTAGGGGACGTGGCCTTTCCATGCTTTACCCTAGCAAAAGTGTGGAAAAAGTCTCCACAAAGTATCGCAGCAGATATAGCAAGTCAATTAAACCATGACAGTATCCAGCGTGTGCAAGCCGTTGGAGGCTATGTCAATATTTTTCTAGCTCAAGAAAAGGTGACGCAACAGGTGTTAAGCAAGATTCTGCGCGACAAGCAACAATATGGCACTATGCCAATAAAGATGGAAGCAGTCGTCTTGGATTTTTCATCTCCAAATATAGCGAAGCCATTCTCGATGGGACATTTACGTTCAACGGTCATCGGCAATGCCTTAGCAAATATTGCAGAGAAAAATGGCTATCAAGCCATTCGTATCAATCATTTAGGGGATTGGGGTACACAGTTTGGTAAGCTGATTGTTGCTTATCAGCTATGGGGAAACAAACAGGCCATTTCAGCGTCACCGATTGAGGAGCTATTAAAGATTTATGTGAAGTTTCATGAAGAGGCAGAGCAAGACCCAACACTGAATGAGCAGGCTCGTGCCGCCTTTAAAGCATTGGAGGACGGTGATGCAGAGGCACTGGCATTGTGGCAATGGTTCCGAGATGTGTCATTAGTAGAGTTTCAAACAATATATGAGCTGTTAGGAATTGATTTTGATGCCTTTACAGGTGAAGCCTTTTACAATGACAAAATGACACCTGTTGTGACAGAGCTAACAGATAAAGGGCTCCTCGTGGAATCAGACGGAGCGTATGTTGTGGAGATGGGGGAGATGCCTCCATGTTTAATAACGAAAACGGATGGGGCCACACTTTATGCAACGCGTGATTTAGCAGCCGCCCTGTATCGCCAACAGCACTACCAGCCCAAAAAGATGTTCTATGTCGTTGGCAATGAGCAGTCCCTCCATTTTAAACAGCTTTTTCAGGTCATCGAAAAAATGGGCTATCCTTGGGCAAAGAGTCTACAGCATGTCCCATTTGGTATGATGCTGAAGGATGGTAAAAAAATGTCGACTCGTAAAGGCAAAGTGGTGTTATTAGCTGATGTGCTAGCAGAGGCCATTGCGACGGCGAAGCGTAATATTGAGGAGAAAAATCCTCATCTTCCAAATAAAGAGCGAGTAGCACAGCAAGTGGGCGTTGGAGCAGTAATTTTTAATGATTTAAAATACCACCGCCTAAACGATATTGAATTTTCAATTGAGCAAATGATGAATTTTGAAGGGGAAACAGGACCATATGTGCAGTATACGTATGCGCGTATTTGCTCCATTTTAGACAAAGCAAATGCACCATCTCAAGACATGATATTCACACCATTAGGTGAGCAGGCTTGGCCGATTATCTTATTACTGGAGCAGTTTCCAAAAGCGGTAGCTATGGCTTTTGAGCAGGCTGATCCGTCCCAAATAGCGAAATATGCCTTACTACTGGCACGTTTATTGAATAAATATTATGCACAGCACAAAATATTAGCAGATGATGAACAACAAGCATCACGTCTCGCACTTTGTCATAGTGTGGCCATTGTCTTAAAAGAGTCTTTAGCCTTATTGGGTATTGAATCCCCTGAAAATATGTAATGAACATTAGCCATTTAAAAGCAAACGGTCCAATCATTGACCATCCATCGAAAACATGGTAAAAGGATAGAGGAATCGATGCAAGTTTTTCATAAATGAATGTTGCGTAATAGTAGAGAGGATCGAATAAATGGCTAAAAAACAATGGACCGTTTCACTCACCTTAGTGGTCATTAGTATATTTTTTGTAGCACTCAACATGAGACCAGCCGTCACGGGAATAGGACCGCTTTTTAATGTGCTGATGACATCGTTACATGTCTCGACTACAAGCATCAGCTTTCTTACATCCATCCCCGTTTTTTGTATGGGCTTGTTTGCACCTTTGGCTGTCCCGCTACAGCGAAAAATGGGCACGAAATCAGCTATCACCCTTTTAGTGACCCTCCTTGTTGTCGCCAATGGTCTACGCTTTTTCCAAGCAAGCTATTTCTTGCTCATCGTGACAAGCTTCGCAGCAGGCTTAGCGATTGCGATGATTGGTCCTATTTTAAATGCTTATATTAAGAAAAAGTTTCCCGAACGCTTCACGACAGTTATCGGTATTTATTCATTCGGTATTGGCGTAGGGGCTACTTTAAGCGCAGCCTTAACCGTGACTTTTTATCAGGGGTTCGGTAATAGCTGGACAGTCGCCCTCGGCATGTGGTCAATACTCGCCGTAGTCGCGCTCGTTATCTGGCTATGGGCGATTCCATCCGGGCACAACGAGCAGCTGCAACAAGTAACTGCGACAGAACATGCCCGTAATCCGTGGACATCTAGACGTGCTTGGGTGATCCTCTTGTACTTTGGTTTACAAACGTCGCTCTTTTTCTCGATCATGTCATGGCTCACACCGCTACTACAGGATAAAGGCCTGTCATTAGAGGCAGCAAGTGCCATGTTGACCATAATGTCCGTTGTGCAAATGATAGGGAATATGACGGTGCCACTTCTCATGGAAAAATGGCCTAGTCGAATGGCCTGGCTACTAGTGCTAAGCTTTGTTGGCGTGATTGGATTTATGCTACTGTGGCTCACATCGGGTACGTACCTATGGCTGGCTATTTTATTAATTGGCATTATGTTAAGTGGACTATTTCCAATCGGTCTATTGTTGCCTCTTGATGAAGCCAAAAATGATCAGGAGGCCACGAGCTGGTCATCCATGGTGCTAGCAGGTGGCTTTATGGTAAGTGCGATTATCCCCATCCTAATAGGCGTTTGCTATGATTTAACAGGTAATCATACATGGACGTATCTGATCTTTGTCCTATTAATGATTGGCATTTTGGCAACGACTGGACTGCTAAGAAAAAAAACATCGTAAGAGACATGTGTGACGTTGCACATGTCTTTTTTAGTGAAAATTATTTTGAGGGTATGATATCCTTCCATTCTCACAGCAAATTTCGTCTTCCCTCAATATTAATAGGTAGAAAGAAATGAATTGAGCATAGTAGCTGCATTTTTCTAATATTGATAATTTCATAATAATATTATGTAAACTTGAAACATCCTCACGCCTTGATTATGATAGAGAAGAGAGAATGTTGAATAGAAAGTTTTGGTGAAGGTATGTATAAAAAGATGCTCGTTTTAGGAGCGACAGCTTTACTTGTAGCAGGCTGTGACAGTCAAATAGGTACAGGTTGGTTTCAAAATAAAAAGGCAGACGTGCAAACAGAGGGAGCGGTGACGAAGCAACAGGAAAAAATTGTGCCAGAGGTCAAAGTAATTGGAGAGCACGGTGTTGGTGCAGGTATTATTATCAAGCAACAGGATGATCAACTGTATATTTTAACGAATGGCGCACTGGTGGCATCCAAACCAACTGCCCTTGTTCAATTTGGTGAGGACAAGCTGGTAGCAGCAACTATTCATGTCATGTCAACAGCCTATAATATGGCCATGTTACGAGTATCCTATCAAGCGGATGTGCAAGTGCCTAATCTCTATGAAGGTGAGCTCAATCAGCTAGCTGTTTATGTGAATGGTTTACCTTATACGATTCAAAAATACCAAGATAAGGTAGCGGCCTATTTTATAAAAGCAGAACAATCCATACCTCTAGGAAGCCCTGTCATGGAGGCTGAAAATGGAGCCATTGTCGGTCTTTATTTTAATCGACAACAGCAGGGAGAGTCCCAGCCATACATATTGCCTATAAAGGAATTTCAATCATCCATTGATGAATGGATTGACGAGGGCATGACAGCTAGTGTACGACTATCCCAATCGAAAAATTTATATCCCTATATCGAACAAGGGGATAAAGAAGCTGTACAGCAAGCAATCGCACAATATGGAGAAAATGTATTTGCGTATAATACCGATGAAATTAAGCTATTTTTAGATACGTTTCACAAGCATTTAAAGGGGGCAGTGACAACTCAGGATGCAAGTGTCATGAAACCCATTGTCGGGACAGAGGCGATACAGGAAACCTTGGCTAGTATGGTTGCCTACTATGCTTCCAAACAAGCCAAAATTCATTTCGCTGACACGGACATTCAGGATATTCGCGTAGAAGGACAGCGTCTCATCGTGCAAGCCAAAACGGAATATATGCTGACGAATGCTGCTGGACAGGAGGCACTTGCCTACTCCAACATGCTGTATGAGCTAGAAAAAAATGAACAGGGCGAGTACAAGCTACTTGGTCTCACAAATGAGGAGTGAATTTTGCATGGAGCAAGCAAGACAAATGCTACAGCATCATTTTGGCTATGAAACCTTTCGCCAAGGTCAAGAACAAATTATTGAACAAACATTACAAGGGCAATCAAGCCTTTGTGTCATGCCAACAGGTGGAGGGAAGTCCATTTGCTATCAAATTCCAGCGTTAATGCTTGAAGGGTTAACCATCGTCATTTCACCTCTGATTTCACTGATGCAAGATCAGGTAGAGGCTTTACGAACGGCTAACATTCCAGCAGCCTATATCAATAGTACGCTGACGGCACAGGAAGTGGATGAAACTATGCAACTTGCGAGTGCGGGGTATTTAAAGCTCCTCTATATTGCACCAGAGCGACTAGAAAGTACTACGTTTCTTCAAGCATTGTCGTATTTATCTGTGCCATTACTAGCGATTGATGAGGCTCATTGTATATCGCAATGGGGGCATGATTTTAGACCAAGCTATCGTTCCATCCACAAGCTTTTTAAGCTATGGCCACAAAAGCCCACAGTTTTAGCACTGACAGCCACTGCGACGCCAGCAGTTTGTGATGATATTCGTCAATTGTTAGCGATTGATGAGCGAGCAACGGTCATGACAGGCTTTTCGCGTGAGAATTTGGCGCTTTCGGTGTTAATTGGCGAAAATAAAGAACGCTATATAAAAAATTATGTACAAAAAAATCAACAGGAAGTCGGCATCATTTACGCTGCCACTCGAAAAGCAGTAGATGCGATTTATGATATGCTGAGTCGCTCTGGTGAAGCCGTTGCAAAATATCATGCGGGTCTATCAGAGGACTTGCGAATGGCTGAGCAGGAGCGATTTTTAAAAGATGAGGCACGTATCATGGTGGCAACGAATGCTTTTGGTATGGGTATTGATAAAAGTAATGTACGCTTTGTGTTGCATTATCAAATGCCTCGTAATATGGAGAGCTATTACCAAGAAGCGGGTCGTGCTGGGCGAGATGGTCTGCCAAGTGCGTGTATTTTATTGTATGCTTCAGGCGACGTCCAAACACAGCGTTTTCTTATTGAACAAACACAGGATGAAGCGCGTATTACCCAGGAGCTAGCCAAACTTCAAACAATGGTGGATTACTGCCATACAGAGGGCTGCCTCCAAAATGCGATTTTATCGTATTTTGGGGAAGAGGAGGAGGAGCCTTGTGGGCGTTGTAATAACTGCAATGATGGACGAGCAGTAACAGATGTGACGGAGGATGCACAAAAGGTGCTAGCCTGTGTTGTACGCATGGGCCAAAAATTCGGTAAGACCATGGTGGCACAGGTGTTAATTGGCTCTAAAAATCAAAAGATAGCTGAATTTGGCTTTGCCCGATTATCGACCTACGGCATCTTAAAGGGAAAATATGCCTCAAAGGATGTATCCAACTTTATTGAATTTTTAATTGCTGAGGGCTTGCTTGCCGTGAAGCACGGTACATTCCCCACAATTTATGTGTCAGCAGAAGGCAGGGAGGTACTGCTTGGCAATCGACAGGTCATGCGCAAGGAAGCTGTCACGGTGAAGAAGCTGGTGGATAATGATCCATTATTTGAACATTTACGTGTGCTACGGAAAGAAATTGCCGACGAGGAAAAGGTACCGCCATTTGTTGTATTTTCGGATAAAACGTTACGTGAAATTTGTGATAAAAAACCATCCGAGCTTGATGGGCTACGACATATTAGTGGGATTGGTGAAGTAAAATTCGAAAAATACGGCATTCGTTTCTTTAATGCGCTCCAATCTTATTTGGAAACACCATCGAATAGTTAAGTTCCATTGAAGTGCTTAATTCATAAGAATTAGGCACTTTTTTTATTGGGCAAGCACCTTAAAGACGCTCTTATTCTGATTTGGCGATATTCGCTTTCAGGTATTTTAAAAACTCTTTTGCTGCCAAAGAGAAATGCTTTTTCTTAGACCGTACCCATCCAAAGGAACGTTTATTGGATTCAAAATTTATTAAGGGTATGGGGACAATCTCTCCATTCGTAACATAATGATCATCCTGTAAAGCTATATCCATCAAAAAGGTGATGGCTAAGCCCTCTGCAACGGCTTTTTTAATGACTTCGGTATTGTTAGTGGTAAATAAAATATTAAGAGGGCCATACTTATTCATAAATTTTGTAATAGAATCCTTCCATATTACCCCATCATACATGACAATTGTTTCATGGATTAGCTCCTCAGGTGTGATATAGTCACTAAATGCAAGTGGAGAATGCTTGCTGACACATACCATGATTTTGCCCTCTAGTAAGGCTTCGAAAACCAATTCTTCATGCGCATTCCAATCAATATCATCAAGCATCGCTAAGCCAATATCGATCTTCCCTTGAATCACTTCTTCAATAATCGTTGGTGACTTTTTTTCGGTCATATGGATACGAAAGGAAGGGTAATCTTTTTTAAAGCTTGTTAACGCTTTAAGTAAAATGGGCAGAAAGAAGCTAGGGCTAGCCGTTATATTCAATTCCCCGTTTATGAGGGAGGTTTGCTCTTGTGCTTCTTCCTGTATTTCTTCCAACTTCATCACAATTTCATAGGCTTTTTTTATGATATTTTTCCCTTCGGCTGTTGGTATGGCGCCTAGCCGTGAACGTGTAAACAAGGAAATACGTAATTCTTGCTCTAAGTTCGTAATGGATTTACTGATCGTTGATTGTGAAACATGAAGATTCTGTGCTGCGATGGAAATCGATCGTGTTTTAGCTACCTCAACAATATATTTTAATTGCTCTATATGCACAATCATCCCTCTTTTTATATGAATTATATTCAAGTATCTATGATATTTTACCATTTTACTTTATTCACAGCCATATATAAAATAATGAGCGAGAATATTTTTATTATTCTAAAAATTTAAAGTGGAAACGTTTTCGTTCTGAGATTGAACGAGTGTTGGAAAGGAGTACAGTATGCAAGCAACAGGGACAATTGATTATCTTGATCAGTTAAAGCAGAAGTTACGTGCGTTTATTGACAATGAACTATTACCGTTTGAACGGGAGCATGAAATGGATGCAGAGCAAAAGATTTCGATGGAGCAAATTACATGGGTTCGAAAGCGATCAAAGGAGCTTGGATTTTATGGTATCAACCTACCAAAGGAGTTGGGAGGGCAGTCGCTTAGCTTAAAGGGACTATGTGTTTTAAAGGAAGAGCTTGCAAAATCAGGCGCGGTTTTATGGGGGCATGTTTTGGGTGAAATCGGTGGACCTTTACGTATTGGTCAGATGGTAAACGTTTTTACGCCAGACCAATTAACAAAGTACGTCATGCCAGTGATTAATGCTGAAGCAGGTTGTTGTTTTGCATTATCAGAGCCTGGTGCAGGATCTGATGCCCGTGCCATTCAAACAACAGCTATACGGGATGGTGATAGCTACATATTACATGGGAAAAAGCATTTTATTAGCGCTGCACCCTATGCTGACTGGGCAATTGTTTTGGCAAAGGAAATGGTAGAGCCAACTAATGTAAGCGTTACTGCCTTTATTGTAGAGAAACAGACAGAGGAACGACCAGGTTTTGAACTTGGCAAGATTCAAGTGCCTATATCGGGAGAACATAGTACAGCTGAGCTGATTTTTAACCAATGCCGAGTGCCTTCTACGAATATTCTCGGTCAACGAGGCAAGGGATTGATGCTGGGGCTTAACAGAATCAATGAAAACAGAGCGTCTTGGGGAGCTACCTACCTTGGGGTAGCACAACGGCTATTAGATGAAGCAGTTGACCATGCCAAAGAGCGTAGACAGTTTGGTAAACCAATTGGGGAATTTCAAGCTATTCAACATATGTTAGCGGAAATGGCCACTGAACTCTATGCAGCACGTTGTATGCTCTACGATGTGATCGAACGTATGGACCATGGTGAAAACGTGAGAGGGCAAGCATCTATGGTGAAACTGTATACCTCTGAGGTTGCCAATCGAGTGGCAGACAAGGCAGTTCAAATCTTGGGTGGTCAAGGGTTAATGAAAGGACATCCTGTAGAGAAAATGTATCGAGATGTACGGATGTTTAGAATTTTGACGGGTACATCTGAAATTCAGAAAAACATAATAGCTAAAGAATTGCTGAGTCAATCATAAATACATCGTCTTTCGAAACGATTATTTACCTAAAGGAGGAAGTTTACATGGATGCTATAACGTTTCAAGCTTTTCTATTTACTAGTTTAAATAAATTTGATAGACAGCCAGCGCTTACTTGTGTAGAGACAAATGAAACGATTACTTATAAGACATTACGGGAACAAGTTGATGCGGCAGCAAGCCAGTTAGGTCGTCTTGGCGTACAAGTCGGAAAGCGTGTTGCAGTTCTCATTCCAAATAGTATTGAAAATGTTATCTACAATCTTGCTGTCAGTCGGTGTGGAGCTACGGTCGTTCCGTTAAATGATAAGCTAGGCATGAAGGAAATTGAGTTTATTTTAAGAGATGCGGAGCCTCAAGTCATTTAATGGCTATCCATTCTATCAGCCTCATGCATTGAACTCTGCATCAAAGTCATTTGTCGGGTTAATTGTGGGTTTACTAGCTGATGAAGGGGTACTAGATCTAACTAAAAAAGCTTTCTATTACATTCCTGAATTAGAAGGAACAGGACTAGGCGAAGGTACTGTTCAGCAATTGCTTGATATGCAAGTTCCTGTGAAGTATATGGAAGCGGATACGCCTATGGGAATAGGGCGGGGCACCCCTATTTTTATCGCATCTGGTTCGATACCAAAACCTGAAAACTATCATGGACCGGAAAATCTATATGAATTTATGGTAGCAAGTAAACGAGCTATTCCCCCTGGTACGGTATTTAAGTATGAAAATGGCCAAACAGAAACATTAGGCTGGATCATTAAACGATTAACAGGTAAAAATCTAGCTGAATTAATTCAGCAATATATATGGTCTAAATTAGGAGCAGAAGAAAATGCTTGCATGCATTTGGATGGCATTGGCACAGATATAGCTAGTGGCGGTATGCGCGCAACCTTACGTGATTTAGGACGTTTTGGTAGCATGATGTGTAACAATGGTTTTTATAATGGGCAGCAAATTATTCCCGTGCCAATCATAAGGGAAATCCAAAAAGGCGGAAATCCACAATTACTTGAGGAAAGTAATCATCATTATCTTCCAGGGTTTTCCTATCATAATCAATGGTGGATTAGTCATGATCAATACGGAGGATATTCAGCACGAGGAAAGTTTGATCAACAAATCCACATTGCACCGAAAACCGAGACCGTCATTGTCAAACTATCTTCCAATTACTCACCTCAGCCAGAAGGAATGCAAGCATGTCAGGCCATTATAGCCTATTTAGCTAAAAACGAATAATGTGTAGCAATTGAAAATGGAATAGGGAAGGGTTACCGTTTATGGAGGGATTCAATACATGGAACGAAGGAGCGAACAATAGTGTACAGTATGCCCAGCAGCATTTAGCGAACGAAAGAACGTACTTAGCTTGGATACGGACTAGCATTTCGATTGTCGGAGTCGGGTTTTTGACCACCTCCTTGCATTTTACGATTAAAATGAATTCAAATGATTCTATTCATATCGTAGCCATTTGCCTTGGCATTTTTGCCTGCATCATTGGGTTTATCATAGGCGTTTTGGCAACCTTTCAATATGCAAGAAAAAGAAAAGAAATTCAGGATGGACGATTTTATCCTTCCAATCATTGTATTTATATGATTTCTAGTCTTTTTTCTCTGCTGATTTTGATTATCTTTCTGTATCTTTCGTTCTTGTTATTTTGAGAGGCAAGGAATCACTTGAAAAATATTGGCTTTCCAATAGAAAAACACGTATTTTTGATTACCTATCAAATAATACGTGTTTTTCATGTTCTCTAGCTTATTCTTTTTCCCAATGCTTCGCAATAAATGTATCACGGCCAGAAACGGCACGGTCTTGCTGATAGTGTTCCGTTTCTTTTTTATAATAATCTTGGTGATAGTCTTCTGCTGGGTAGAAGCGTTCAGCATCGCGAATTTTGGTTACAATAGGTTTATCAAAGCGTCCGCTATTGGCAAGCTTTTCTTTCGAGGCCTCTGCGATATGCTTTTGCTCATATGTATAGGTAAAGATAGCGGTTGTATAGGATTCGCCACGGTCATGGAACTGTCCATACGCATCTGTCGGGTCAATTTGCATCCAATAAATATCAAGGAGCTGCTCATAACTAAAAATAGCAGGGTCGAATTCGATTTCGACGACTTCTAAATGGCCTGACGTTCCTTTTTTGACATCTTCATAGGTTGGGTTTTCTAAATGGCCACCCATATAGCCAGAAGTCACTTTATGTATACCGTCCCACTCGACGAATGGCTTGACCATACACCAAAAACATCCGCCAGCAAATGTCGCTTTTTCTATCATTTGAATCATCCTTTCTTTTGTGAAAATATTATAGCATTGTTTTGCTCCAAACTGCGCAAATGGGTGTAAAATAACGATTAGATAGAAAATCATGGAATAGATCCTTTTCAAAATGAAACTTTCTAGCTAATCAATCGTTACATTAACTATATCAAAATAGAGGAGTTAGTTGTTATGGAAGAGCAAGATTATACGAGACGCTCCCAACGTCCAAAAAAGCGTAGATTACGTAAAGGGAGAGCAATTTTCACACTATTACTACTGTGTATCATAGTGATTGTCGGCTATTCGGTCATGCAATATCGCAGTGGACTTGAGCTAGCCAATGACACGAAAGTAGCACAGGAAGATTTTACGGGTGATAGTATCAAAGGGGATATCGAAAACTATTTGATTTTAGGGGTCGATACACGTGGAGAGGAAAAATCACGTACCGATACAATGATGGTATTATCCTGGAATAAAGCAAACAACGATATTAAACTCGTATCCTTTATGCGCGATATTTACGCGGATATCCCAGGCTATCAATCCTATAAGCTTAATACAGCCTACTATCTAGACGGTGTCCAGCTATTGAAGGATACATTGACAAATATGTTTGGCCTACCGATTCATCATTATGCACTAATTGATTTTAAAAACTTTGAATCCTTAGTGGATATTTTAGCGCCAAATGGTGTGGAAATGGATGTTGAAAAGGACATGTCTGAAAACATTGGCGTAGAGTTAAAGCAAGGTGTTCATCGTTTAAATGGACAGGAGCTACTGGGCTATGCTCGTTTCCGTCATGATGCGGAAGGAGATTTTGGTCGTGTTGCGCGTCAGCAAAAAGTCATTGAAGCGTTGAAATCGGAGCTATTAACGCCTACCAATATGTTGCATTTACCAAAATTCGTCGGAGCGGCACAGGGCTATATCACAACAGATTATTCATCCTCTGAGGAAATGCAGCAAGTGCTTAAATTGCTATCAAAGGGCAAGGTCAACATTGAGAAAGCAACCATTCCTATTGAGGGGAGCTATCAATTCCAAAACTTTAGCCATGCAGGCGATTCCATTGTCATCGATGTGGAGCAAAACAAGGCATTTTTAAGCGATTTTTTAGGTATTTCACTAGAGTGATTTTTCGCAAAAACCAACATTATCCTGTAATATAAAGGTAGAGCATTTGGATTGGGGTGGATCTATGGAAAAAGAGAGACCAAAAGAGCGTTCAAACCTGTTAGCAACTAAGTTTATTCGTTTTTTAGGTGGTAGAAACCTATTATTTACACTGGTGATTTTATTACTAGTGGCATGTGTTATTTTTATGTTTAATGAAGTTTCCTTTATCTTTACCCCGCTTCAAGTATTATTTGAAGTAGTGATTTTACCAGGGGTACTAGCCGTCATTGGCTACTATTTATTACGCCCATTGCTGGCGATACTAGTACGATGGCGTATCCCAAGAATATGGGGTATTTTAATCCTCTACATTGCGGTCATTGGTGTCATTACGTTACTCGTGGTGCTAGTCTATCCGTTTTTACGCGACCAGTTCACCAATTTAGCACAGGAATTCCCAGAGTACTTCATGGCATTTACGCAAAACATTGTAGAATTTCTGAATCATTCACGTTTTAATGAGTACTTAGATAAAATTAGTTTTAATTTTGATGAAGTATTGAATAACTTCACAACGGATATGGTAAAAACAGTGAAGGATATGGCGACCAATGTAGCACAGGGTGTGGCATCTGGGATTACGGGCTTCCTATCAACGTTAACAGGCATTGTGCTATCACTTGTAACGGTGCCATTCATCTTATTTTATTTACTAAAAGAGGGCGAAAAATTACCGAAATTTATGCTGAAAGTGTGCCCACCACGTATGCGTAAAGAAGTAACTGACATTTTCCATGACATGGACAAGCAAATTAGTTCGTACATACAGGGGCAAATTTTAGTATCCATGTGTATTGGCGCAATGGTGACGATTGGCTTTTTAATTATTGGCATGAAGTATGCTTTATTGCTCGGCTTCCTTGCGATGATTACCAGTGTGGTGCCTTATTTAGGTCCCGTTATTGCGATCACACCAGCTGTCATTATTGCCCTTGTCACGTCCCCATTAATGCTAATCAAGCTAGCCATTGTATGGACAATCGTTCAGTTGATTGAAGGGAAATTTATCTCGCCACAAATTATGGGGAAATCACTCAGTATTCACCCGATTACGATTATCTTTGTGTTATTAACGGCAGGCTCGTTATTTGGTGTCCCAGGTGTTATTTTAGGGATTCCAGGCTATGCAATCTTTAAGGTGCTTGTCACGCATTTATTCAAGCTCTTTAAGCAGCGCTATAACCGTTACGAGGATGACGTTCATCAAAAATATGATATCTAATAAAACAGCTACTGTTCTTATGGCAGTAGCTGTTTTTTGCTGTAGAAAATAGCATTATGGTATGCTATGAATAGACTCAAAGCAAGGGGGAATGGAAATGGCATACATACCGATTAATTTTCAAGAGAAATTAGCTAAATTTCAAGAGCATTGGTCACCAAAGGTCATTGCTGAAATGAATGATTATCAATTTAAGCTCGTCAAAGTTCAGGGGGATTTTGTCTGGCATAAGCATGATGATACGGATGAAGTGTTTATCGTCCTTGAGGGGCAGTTAATCATCGAATTCCGAGATGGTGAAGTAAGCCTGCAAGCAGGGGAAATGTTTGTGGTTCCGCGCAATGTGGAACATAAACCCTATGCGGCTTCAGAGTGTAAAATTTTGCTTGTAGAGCCTGTTGGTGTCGTGAATACAGGTGAGGAACAATCAGAGCTTACCGCTGAAAACGATGTGTGGATTTAACCTTCATAGAAAAACCCTTCCAACAAAATGTTAGAAGGGTTTTTAAATTGCCTAATTTTTGCTTTGGGCCAATAATTGTACTTTTGCTAAGCGATCCACAGCTTCTTGCAGAAGTTCCTTTGGTTGGACTAATGCTAAACGTAAATAGCCTTGTCCTGCAGTACCAAATACGGTTCCGGGCACTGTGACAACGCCAACTTGTTCAATCAATTGGAAGGCTAGTTCTGTACAATCGATAGCATAGGGATATTTTGCCCAAACGAACATTCCCCCATCTGATGGTGCTGCCTCCCATCCTAAAGCTTGTAAGCCATTCATCAGTGTTTTATGACGTTGTGAGAAAGTGGCACGTAAGCTTTCCGTAATTTCCTCTGCGTTATCCAGTGCAACGACAGCCGCATCCTGGATAGGCTCGAAAATACCGAAGTCTAAATTTGATTTTAATTGCTTGATAACAGCGATCATTTCTGCATTTCCTGCGATATAGGCAATACGTGTGCCCGCAAGACTAAAGCTTTTGGAAAGGGAGTTAATCTCCATGCCGACTTCTTTTGCTCCTGGTGCAGCTAGGAAGCTAATGGGGCCATCTCCCGTAAAATAGAACTCTGAATAGGCCGCATCATGGAGAACAATAATATTATATTTTTTGGCAAAGGCAATGACTTTTTCAAAGTACGCTAATGAAGGCATCGCTGGTACAGGATTTCCTGGCAAGTTTAAAATCAATAGCTTTGCTTTCTGGGCAATATCTTCTGGTACAGCGTCTAAATCAGGTAAATAATCGTTGTCAGCTGTTTGAGGCATGTAATAAGGTATTGCGCCAGCTAAGTGAATTCCTGCGTCATATGCAACATAAGCTGGGTTTGTGGATAAGACGATGTCTCCTGGATCACAAAAGGCGATGGGTAAATGCACTAAGCCTTCTTGCGAGCCAATTGTTTGAATAATTTCTGTTGCGGGATCTAGATCGACGTTACTACGGCGCTTATAGTAGCGACTCACCGCATCATAAAAACGCTGTGTGCCTGTCAGTGTATAGCCGTAAGATTCAGCTAAACCTGCGCGATAGGAAAGATGCTCACGGATTTTAGCATGTGGGGGAAGATCAGGACTTCCTAAGCTTAAGTCAATTAAGGTCATGCCTTTTGCTTGCTGCTCGCGCGCAAAATTTTTCAAATCTCCGAAAATTGCTGGTGTAAATAATGACATTTTTTTAGATGGTACGATTTTCAAAGCTAGTACACTCCTTGTAGTTGTATAACAGAATAGTAGTTCACATTTTATCATACTGAAGCACAGAAAGGGACAGATATTCTGAAAAAAGAAAATATTTATATAATGGAGAGGATGCGTGCGTAGGCTAGCGAAAATAGATTGTCTGCTGTTGGGAGAAGCTACTATAAATTCCTTCACAAAGGAAATTGTATTATACTGAGTATAAAGTTTTTTAGGTGGGATGAGTCTTATGCGAGACGAGCTACCATATGCCAAGCAAATGCTTGAAGAAACCACAAGACAGTCCTGACATCAAATGCTCAATTGGTCAGCATAATGATTTTCAATTATCTACAGGCAAAATGGGGAAGTATTTGAAAAACTATGTGTCAGCTAATTATTGGGCATTGTATGTAAAAACCTATGCGGACGCTGACTATGCTAATATGTGGAATGCCCTATTTACGGCATGCACACTGTTTCGAAGCATGGCAAAGCATGCCCATATGTCAGCCTATTTGAAGCAAGTATGCACGTTATCACCAGATGCGAAAACGATTTTGTAAGGGGGAAGAGGGCAGTGAAGGTATATTCATTAAGCGGACCAAGTGGCACAGGCAAAAGTACAAGTGCGCTTGCCTTTGCCCATAAATTAGGGGTGGAGGCCATTGTTGATGATGGATTACTCATTGTGAATGGCGTAAGAGTTGCAGGCCTTTCTGCTAAATTTGAAAAAAATACAATTACCGCTGTACGGCGTGCCATTTTTACAGATCCAGCCCATCGTGAGGCTGTCCAAAAAGCGCTAGCTCATCATCAGGTACAGTCTATTTTACTTATCGGCACATCGACTAAAATGACGAATAGTATTGCCAAGCAGCTAGAGCTAGGACCGATTGAGCATTATTATGATGTGGAGGATGTCCGTTCTTTTAAGGAAATTCAAAAAGCCCGCTTTATCCGTCAAACACAGGGTAAGCATGTGATGCCGATCCCCTATAGACAAGTGGAGCAAAATTTCTTTAAACGATTGGTGCAAAAGGGCATGGAGATTTTTTCATCGAAACGAGAAAAAATCGGGGAAACGACGATTGTGCGTCCTGATTTTCAGCGGGAATATATAGAAATCAGCAAGCCAGTTTATGTACAGCTACTGACATACTGCTGTAGCCAACAGGCGATTGTACAAAAGGTGGAGCAGGCACAATTTGTGTTAGGGGATCAGGTTCAAGCTATCCTCACTATTCAGGTGAAGCTACCAATTGATTATCCATTAGCAGCCCGTTTATTGGCATTACAACAAGCGGTGCAGGAAGATTTTTATCTACATTTTGGCTATGAATTAGATGCTATTCATGTGCATGTTAAAACAGCTATACAAAAGAAAAAGGCGTAAAAAACAGGTACTCCGCTCGCACATTGGCGTTAAGAGTACCTGTTTTTTATTTTGGCTGACGGGTAAATTGAGGCTGGCGTTTTTCCACAAAGGCACGACAACCCTCTGCGAAATCACTGCCTACAAATGGCGAAGAGCCTTGCCATAAGGTCGGCACACTATCGAGACATTCCTGAACGGATTGCTTCACGGCAAGTAAGGATTCAGGGGACATCCCTGCAACAAGCTTGCCCATTCGAATCATGTATTTATTTAAATCCTTTTCAGCTACTAAGTAGTTAAGCAGCCCAAGCTTGAAAGCTTCCTCTGCTTTAAACATTCGTCCTGTAAAGACTAAATCCTTGGTTGTGGCAGGGCCGACGAGCTGAACTAAACGCTGCGCAAATTTGTTATTTAAAGTAATCCCTAATTTACCGACAGGAATGCCGAGCTTGGCCTTGTCGGAGCCAATGCGGATATCACAGGCTAAGGCTAATTCCAAGCCAGCGCCCATTGCCGGGCCGTTGATGACGCCAATCGTTGGAATCGGTAGGCGCTCAATGGTTGAAATGGTCTTTTCCATATGTACAAACGCTTCTTCAGCTTGCTCAAGAGAGATGGCATTGAACTCTTTAATATCAGAGCCGGCTGTAAAGCTTTGGCCAGAGCCTCGTAAAATCAGTACTTTATTTTTCGGATTATCTAATACTTGTAGGGCAATCTTGGCTAATTGATCCCACATGTTTGCCGTTAATGCATTTTTTGCCTGTGGTCGATGAATCGTAATAATCGCTAGCCCAGCTGTTTCTTGATAAATAATTTTCGCATCTTCTGCTTCCAGTCGAGTCGTTTTTACTTGCATATCGGAAAGCCTCCTACATGTTAGTGTCTATCTTTATTATATAACACAATCAACGATAAACACGAAATGATACGAATTTTCACATAAAATTGCGTTGTTATACAAGAATGTAGGGAATAGTAAGCATTTATTGTACTACAACAGGGGAGCGGAATTTACTATTGTAAGAAAGTAAAAATTATGAGAAACTACTTTAGGAACATATGTTTCTTCATTACGTAAGGGGCATTTGATTGGTAGAAGCGGGTTCATGTTGTGAAAATACAGATTATCCGACATTACAATAATATAAAACGAATTTGAACCTACGCACCCAAAATATAGTAAAATAGAAACAACACACGCAAAGCAATCAAGGAGGGGCAATATGGTTACACTCAAGGAAGCATGGAATAGCTACGCATTGCTGCTACAATCATTGAAAAAAAGTGCTGCCACAAAAAAACAATACAATATGGATGGGCAGCAGTTTTTAACATTCGCCCATGAGCAAAACTACCTGTATGTGGACCATCAATTGAAAAATTTATTACAGCTCTATTGCGACTATTTAAAGGAAACCTACAGTAATATCAACACGTTTAATCATAAAATAGCGACATTGCGAGGCTTTGTAGATTTTATTTTTTTACGAGAATGGGTGGAGCCTTTTGATTATCAGCATATTTTGCAGCCGAAAAAAAGACAAAAAGAAGCACTGCAAGTACTGACAAATAAACAGGTCATGCAAATTGCCAACGTATGGCCAACCTATTTTCAATATGCTAAAACGCAGGAGCATGCATGGCTGGCAAGACGCAATGGCTGTATCGTTCAAGTGTTGATGGAAACGGGTTGTAAGCCCGCTGAGCTTGTGCGCATGAAATGGGCTCACTTGAATGAAGAGAAAGCGACCCTTTTTATAGCTAATCGAAATGGACGTCGAGAAATTAAGTGTTCGCCCATCCTCATGGACATGCTAACACAATATAAAAAAGAGACGACCCATTTACATGAGCAAGAGGTAGGGGAATGGGTTTGGGTAAGCGAGGCGAGTTTAGCGAAGCCGATTACGACGAAGACAATTGAACGCATTTTCCAAACGATGGCTCAAGATATAGGGAAGAATATAAGAGCAACTGATTTGCGTTATACTGTCATGCAACGGGCATTTCAGCAGGAAAAAACGCTGGAGCATATTCAACAAGAAATGGGCTATGTACGGAAATGGGTGCTAACAGAAAGACAGCAGCGCCTCGAATAAAGGCGTGCAGTAATCGCGATTTATCACCATCACTGCACGCCTTTTATAAATGATTCAATGCTTTGACATTCACTTTGACTGTTAAATCATGCTTGCCTCCAGAATATACACCTTCCACAGGGCTAATGTCACTATAATCGCGACCAATACATAAAATAATATGATTTTCCAATACTTCCACATTATTCGTGGGATCAAGACCAATCCAGCCAATACCCGGGATCATGACTTCTACCCAAGCATGTGTTGCAATATCACCAATGAGGGCTGAGTTTTCATCGACATATAAATAGCCACTGACATAGCGAGCTGGAATTCCTTTAGCCCGTAAAACAGCCAGCATAACATGGGTGAAATCCTGACAAACACCCCGTTTTAATGCAAATGCCTCACTTGCCGTTGTCGTTACATTTGTCGCTGTCGGATCATACTCAAAGCTCGAATATAAATATTGCATTAAATTAAGCGAAAAGAGCACAGGATTTTCAGCATGACCGATCGCATGATAGACTTCCTCTAGCTGCTGCTCTGTCATAAATGTAAAATGTGTTGCTTTTAAATACGGTAAATAATGCTCATAGAATAGCTGCGAGTGAAAAATGGTCTGCATTTCGGGTGAATATTGAATACGATGAATAAATGGCGCACGCTGAATACTCACAATCGAAGATGTATGAATTTCTAGTATTTGATGCTGCTCTGGTATATAAAAAGAACCAACTGTATTGCCCCAAATATCCGTATGCTCACGGGTCAGGGAAGACGGCGTAATGGCAATTCGATAAGATAATAATCGCTGACGCTCATCACTACGCGGCTTTAAACGAATGGTATTCAAGCTTTGATCGACTTCAGACTCATATTGAAAAATATTTGTATGCTGAATTTCAAATTTCATCGTGTCCGCTTCCTTCTGCTTACTGACTTGCCTGTTGAAAGGGAGCTGTGGTGAATTCCTTTCAAGGTTGTACGCTGGGTTCATATAAATGATAGATTGTCGAAAAGGCATCACTAAACGCCATAAATTGAGACAATCTTTCCTCCATCATTGTTATGGTTTCCTCAATAGTCATTTGCCAAAAATCAATATGATCGATTGCAAGAACTAGGCTACTAATATCCGATTGAAGCGTTAATAATCGTGAGGATAAGGAATCATGTTCAATAGCCGTTATAGCTTCTTCTATTTTCTTTACACAAAACTTCACAGAACATGGGAAATGCTCATCTTGGACTAAATAGCGAATGACCGTCAATAAATCGGTGTGACGATGCTTCCGCATGAAAGATTCTCTCGCTGCGGTAAGTTCCAATAAAAAGGTACCATCATCCTCTAACTGCGACATACCTGTCAGCTTTTGTTGTTCTACGATAATAACAATCATCCGCATGGTTTTTTCTGCTCGTTCAAGCCATTTGCCGACCTGCATAAAATAGAAGGGAAGATCGCGATCCACCGTGCTTTCAATCAACCCTGTCTCCATCCATAAAGTCTTTCGTACGTTCTGTAGAAAACCTTGGAGCTCAATGAGTGGAATTGGTCGTTCTCTTTTTAGTATGGACTGTTGCTTCGTTAAATAAAAGGCATTTTGAATTTCCCATAGTTCCGTTGGCATACTATCACGTGTAACCCGTGCATTTTCCCGAATCGCACGTAATGTGGCATGAAGGGCATTACCGTTTTTCTCAGAAAATAGAAGATAGTCAATCAAAGGATTGACACGTATCGTTGAATAATTTGCTAAATACTCCTCCTTAGAGGCGCAAATATTTAAAACAGCCTCCCAATGATCAATATAATCATGTTCTTGCCCTGATTGCTCCAACATATTCAACAGCTGTACCTGTAATATATGTGCATTTGTTTGTGTGCGTTCACTATAACGTGCCATCCAGTACAACGCGTCGGCTACTCGACTTAGCATGCTGCCATTCCTCCTTTAAAATCCACGTATCCTTTGCACCGCCACCTTGAGATGAATTCACAACAAGGGACCCTTCTTGTAGTGCCACTCTGGATAAACCACCAGGCAACACATAGCAATCCTCACCCTTCATAACATAGACACGTAAATCAACATGGCAAGGATAAAATCGTCCATTCTGGAAGGCAGGCGCTCTGGATAATTTAATCGTTGGTTGTGCAATGTACTGATAGGGACGCTCTATAATTTTTTGCTTAAACAAAGCAATCTCTTCCTTACTAGCATGTGGACCAATTAGCATATCATAGCCACCAGAGGCTCCCACATTTTTAATGACCAGCTCGTCAAGATGCTCTAGCACCCATTCACGCTGACTGTCATCTCCTAGATGGTAGGTTTTCACATTCGGTAGAATCGGCTCTTCCTGTAAATAATAGCGAATCATCTCAGGTACATAGGCATACATCGCTTTATCATCTGCCACACCATTTCCCACGGCATTCAAGATTGCCACATGACCTGCTTGATAGGCTGCCATTAAATGCGGAACACCTAATAAAGAATCCTCACGAAATACGGTAGGATCTAAAAAATCATCATCAATTCGACGATAAATAATATCGATTTGCTGTAGGCCATAGATGGTTTTCATATAGACTTTCAAATCTTGTACGACTAAATCGCGTCCTTCGACAAGCTGGATGTTTAAATGCTGGGCTAAAAAGACATGATCGTAATACGCTGAATTGTACATGCCTGCTGTTAGTAGCACAGCTTTAGGCTCTCGCTCCGCTTGCATGGAAGGTGGACGATGCGCAAGAAGTGCTTTTTTCATGCAAGCCATATGTTTATCAAGTGGTCGGATCGTATGCTTGGAGAAAAATTCTGGGTATACTTCCTTCATCACATCCCGATTTTCAAAGACATAGGAAATACCAGAAGGGTTGCGTAAATTATCTTCAAGCACATGATAATCTCCTTTTTCATCCCGAATTAAATCAATCCCTGCTAAAAATATATGATTCCCAATTGGTACATGAAGCCCCTTCATGGTTGGTGTGAAATACGGATTATTTTCGACAAGCTGTTTCGGAATAAGACCGTCTTGAATGATCATTTGCTGCCCGTAGACATCCTGTAAAAATAAGTTCAGAGCTTCCACACGTTGTTTAACACCTGCTTCAATCATAGCCCATTTCGTTTGAGGAATAATGATAGGTACACAATCAAAGGGCATGGTACGCTCCGTTCCGTCTTGTGCACCATACACCGTAAAGGTAATTCCTTGTCTAAGAAAGCTTGCTTGTGCTTGTCGGTATTTTTCTTCAAGTTGCTCCTGCGAAAAAAAGGATAGCTTATGATGAAAAGATCGGTAGTGAGGCTTTGGCTTATTGCCGTCAAACATTTCATCGAAAAACAGACTAGAATCATATAAATTCATCATATGGATCGCCTCCGAATTCAAGTAGTAGTGAAAACATGTTACACTGTGAATAAATACATAAAAGGAGCTAATAACCATGACCATCATTAATTTAATGCAAGCGTATGAATTAGATAAACTATCCAAATTAAATTTATCAGACGAGGAGATTTTACGAGCTTTACGTTCGGGGGATGTATCAGCTTGGCAAGAACAAGTACCAAACTATGAATTTAGTGAGACAATGGCTCTTTATCAGGAAGGGGAACAACAGTTCTTAGATGCATACCATGGCCATTATCGAATCAAGTATGTAACATTACCAGGCATCCAACGTTTATTGCAGCTACGCTTTCAATTAGAAGAAGGGAAGGATTACCAACTATTAGAAACAGGTATCCAGCATTTAACGTGTGATGAGGAGACAGTCACAAGACTTCAGCAAATGTTATCGACAAACTGGTCACTCACAAAACAAGAGGATGGGAACTATTCAGTTTTTGTAAAATAATACCATGTGCGTTGTGAGACGAATTGACATGGACAGTTACCCATCTACTGTTTTTTCAAAGCGTCTCATAAAACAAATAAAGTCTACTAGATTTTAATATTCATTTACCGTGAACTTTATGCCTAAAATCCTATAACTGTCACAAAATAGTTAAAACAAAAACCTCTTTTATAAAAAGAGGTTTTTTTATTGCGCTCATATAGAACGTTTGTTCTGAAGTGCGAAAAAGGGCATTTTTTTTCAATAAAGTTCCCAAATTTATATTTGGGAACGTTTTTTCATGGTAAAATAGAGCAAATAGAGGTGATACGCATGCAAAAAACGAAGCAACCAAAATTCATGAAGGATTTTCTTGTCTATTTAACGACCATCAAAGGAAAGTCTCAGCGTACAAGAAAAGAATATGAATATGACCTGACCTTATTTTTTCGCTTCCACAAAGCTGTCCAAGAAGATTTGAATATAGAGAATTTAGCTGCCATTGATATTAGCACTATTACAATAGAAGAAATCCGTGAAATGACATTAGAGGATCTTTATTTATTCATGGAATATTGTGAGGTACAGCGAGGCAATTCTGCCGCTGCAAGAGCACGAAAAGTGGCGACTTTAAAATCCTTTTTTAAATATCTAAAAGGCAAACGTCGACTCATTGAGGAAAATCCGGCAGATGAATTAGAGACACCGAAGATAGGCAAAAAAAGACCTATCTATATGAACCTCCAGGAAGCTACACAATTTATAGATGGAATTAAGAGCAATCAGGCATCCCCAAGAAATTATTGCATGATGATGTTTTTCTTAAATTTAGGCATTCGTGTCACTGAGCTATGTCAGCTCAATAAGACATCCATCCAAGGACGTTATTTAACCGTGATTGGGAAGGGCAACAAAGAGCGCACTGTCTATTTAAATGATAGCTGTATGCAGGCACTTGCTGACTATGAAAACTGTGGGAAGACACCCTATAAAGGAGAAGGCGAGGAGCCCCTTTTTGTATCACAAAAGGGAACACGCTTTACACGTCAAACCGTTGCCAAAATCGTTAAACGCATTAATCAGCAGTCAGGTCTTCAAAAAGAACGACTTACGCCACACAAGCTACGTCATACATCCGCGACGATGATGTATAAAGCAGGGGCAGATATCCGCAGTTTACAACATATTTTAGGGCATTCTAGTGTCGCAACCACGCAAATTTATACGCATATTGAAGATGAGCAGCTGCAGCATGTCTTAGAAAATAATCCATTTAATATTGTTCGAGAAAGATGATTTTGCTTTACCTGTATCGAATATATAGAAGAACGCCTAATGAAAGGGGTAGCTTAGGATGTCAAACGTCAAAGATCATCTCGATGCCACAAGGACACAATTGCTTCAGGAGATTGACACATTAGATGACACAGCCTTTAATAGGAAACCAGATGTACAAAGCTGGAGTGTAGCACAAATCTGTCATCATCTTGTATTAGTAGAGGAAGCAACGAGAAAAGCCATTGCTTGGGGATTAAAAGCCCAGGAAAATTCAACGCCTGCTCGAAAAAATGTTCAGCTCATTTTAGATCGGACAAAAAAAATCCAGGCGCCATCGATTGTAGAGCCGACAGAACAACCTTTTACCGTTCAAGCCATGCAGGATTTACTCGCCACAACAAGAAAGAACCTCCTCGCCTTTTTACAAACAATCGAGGATCCTGAAGTATTAGCTAAGCGCGCTGTGCAGCACCCAGCTTTGGGAGAATTACCACTCGATCAATGGATTGAAATGGTCTATTTGCACGAGCAACGTCATATCGAGCAATTACAAGAAATCGTTAGAGAATAGCAAGTATCAAGGGAATTTGGCCACAAGGGATGAGCTAAATTCCTTTTAATGTTATTCAATTTTTCTATTATAATCTCTTGACGTGTCACATAATCTGTTATATATTAAATAAAAATAATAACAACTGTTATAAAACAGATTCGTTAGAGGAGGAATTTTAAATGTCAAAGTATCGTGATGGTTATGAATTTTATTGTGAAATGTGTGAGCGCTATGGATTAGAAGCAATTTCTTTTCGTTACTATGTACTACAATTATCACAGCAACAACTTTCAGCTTACAATATGCAAGCAAAACAATTAGGAATTTAAAAGGATGTGATTATGACGGAAGCCGCCGTGAATATTTTATGAAAAGCCCAGCCATACTAAATAAAATGGTCTGGGCTTTCGTGATTTCAGTAAGAAATTTCAGATAATTTATTGACAAGTATCGCAGTCTGTTATATATTTTTAAACAAATAATATTTCTGTTATATAACAAAATAAACTAGACGTATAGTAACGAATGTGAAAGGAAGTTATGAGGATGACAGATTATCGAGAAGGTTATGAATTTTATCGCCAAGTTTGTGAGGAGCATGGGCTAGAGCCTATTAATTTTCACTATTACATTTTAAATTTATCGCAAGAGCAGTTAGATGCCTACAACAAGCAGGCGAAATCAACAGGGGGTTCAATTGAATATGAGGTCTCTTAACATCTAAAATGCCTTACTTCCTATGTGGGACAGTAAGGCATTTTACTTTAACAAAAATTTTACATAACATCAAAACGCAAAATATAAAACTTTAATGTTTTGTATTAAAAAGATAAATAGCCTAAATAAACTATTTACATTAGTTCAAAAGTATCAAAAAACTATATTTTTAGACAATTTCAAGGTGTTAATATCCACTAAATTTTGTCTGTTTTATTAAAAACTATCAAATGTAGCTTTGAATGTTTTTGAGATTTGGGTTGAATTAACTGCTTTTCTAAGACTATAATATAATTACATAAAAAAGGGCGATATACCACAACTTTATACCTCGCTGTAAGATAAAGCAAAAGTACCAAACCCTTCATATTTTAATGAATGGAGAATGAAAATGATGAATATCACGCCTAGTAGTATTAATCAAATGAACTACAGTCTAAAAGAATTACAAGATATCTTTTCCGCCATGAATAGTTCCATCATTGTAGCGATTACAGATCGCACCGGAAAAATTACTTTTGTTAATGATCATTTTTGTAAAATTTCCAAGTATACGCGTGAAGAATTAGTTGGCCAAGATCACCGTTTACTAAATTCAGGCTTTCATCCTAAATCTTTCTTTAGAGAGATGTGGAAAACAATCGGTAATGGCGATATGTGGAATGGCGAGGTGTGCAATCGTGCGAAAGATGGCAGTTTATATTGGGTGAAAACAACGATTATCCCGTTCCTAGATGAAAAGGGAAAGCCTTATCAATATATTGCCATTCGCGTAGATATTACAGCGCAAAAGGACATTAAAAAAATTACTCACATTGCCTATCATGATGAACTAACAGGGCTACCAAATCGTCGCAAATTAGAACAGCGTTTAGAAAATGAATTTCATCAATCTCGACGTACAGGAGAGAAGTTTGCGTTATTTTTCATTGATGTGAATCGTTTCAAACACATTAACGACGGACTTGGGCATATTATCGGCGATATGTTTTTAGTGGAAATGTCGAATCGTCTGCGCAATATTGATCATACATCAAATTCTTTCTATCGCCACAATAGCGATGAATTTGTCATGATTTTAAATGACGTCAGTCGCATTGAGGAAATGGCTAAGGAAATTATTAGCGTCTTCAATGAAAGCTTTATTGTCGACACCTATGAATTTTATGCAAGTATCAGCATCGGCATCAGTATATTCCCAGATCATGCAAACTCCGTAGAAGAATTATTGAAAAACGCAGATATTGCTATGTATGCAGCAAAATCTACACGAGGCAATCAATATCGCCTGTATCGTGACAATATGGATGAGGCCAATGATAAATGGCTTTTATTAGAAACGAAATTACATCAAGCATTAAAACAGGATCGTCTAGAATTACATTATCAGCCTAAAATAGACCTAAAAACAGATTCTGTCATTGGTATGGAGGCATTGCTACGCTGGTACGACCCTGAATTAGGGCATATTCCGCCAGATCGTTTTATTCCATTTGCGGAGGATTGCGGACTGATTAATGATATCGGTGTCTGGGTTTTACGTAAAGCATGTGCACAAGCTCGTCTTTGGAATGAATCACATGAATTATCCTTGCGAGTAGCCGTGAATATTTCGCCCATTCATATTAGCATAGGTGGCTTTGTTGATATGGTGCGTGGTGTCATTGCAGAAACAGGCATTGACCCTAATTTATTAGAAATTGAAATTACCGAGATGAGTATGCTTGATTATACGGAAGATTTAATTGATACAATCAAGCAATTACGAGCACTGGGTATTACTATTTCATTAGATGATTTCGGGACGGGCTATTCATCGCTAAACTACTTAAAAAAATTCCCGGTGGATGTGCTTAAAATAGATCGTGCCTTTGTCCGTGATATCGTGCCTGAAAAATCGGGAATCGCCATGATTTCGGCCATGATTTCATTAGCCCATGCCTTAAACCTACAAGTAGTAGCTGAGGGTGTGGAGGAGGAAGCTGAATTAAACGTACTGCGTGAGCACGGCTGTGAATATGTGCAGGGCTATTATTTCAGTAAGCCTTTATCGGTAGGAGATTTTACGAATCTCATTGTTAATTCTGTCACAAATAAATCCAGTTATTAATTGCTATTCCTGAATGATTTTGCTAAAGTGGGATAAAGTAAAACTGTTAACATGATAGACCATTTGATGATGTGGCCAAGTAAGTAAGAATTGTGAAACAGAAAATATAGCAACTGCTGAGAGCTATATCACCGCTTCTTGACTGAACACCTACCACGGAGATGTTATGCAAACATAACCGAGTCGTTTTCGTTACCAAACGTGAGAGGGCTTTAAGTTCTGCTTAAAGCTAAATCAAGGTGGTACCACGTCATTCCAGCACAAAGACGTCCTTATTCAGAGGACAGCTTTGTGCTTTTTTTCTTGCTTCAGCTAAATCTTCATACGGGTTGAACAAGTATTCATTTAACAAAATAGGAGGAGAACACATGTCAAAACAACTAGAAGATTTTTCGAAATGGTATATCGAGACCATCCAAAAAGCCGATTTAATGGATTATACACCTGTTCGTGGTTGTATTGCGTTTAAGCCAGATGGCTACGAAATTTGGGAGCATATTCAGGAGGAAATGGATCGTCGCTTTAAAGAGACAGGACATCGTAATGCCTATTTCCCAATGCTGATTCCTGAATCCTTCTTCCAAAAGGAAAAGGATCATATTGAAGGATTCTCACCTGAGCTTCCTTGGGTAACTGAGGCAGCAGGAGAACAACTAGAAGAACGGCTAGCCCTTCGTCCAACATCTGAGACGATGATTGGGCATCTTTACTCTAATTGGATTAAAAGCTACCGGGACCTACCAGTGCTAATCAATCAATGGGCAAATGTCTTCCGTTGGGAAAAGAAAACACTGCCTTTTATTCGTACCTCTGAATTTTTATGGCAAGAGGGGCATACAGCACACGTAGATGAAGCAGATGCTCGTCAGGAAACAATGCAAATGCTCGAAATTTATAAAGAAGTGGTGGAACAAGTGCTAGCAATTCCTGTCTATGATGGACAAAAAACCCCTTCTGAGCGTTTCGCAGGGGCTGTCGATACGTACTCTATTGAGGCGATGATGAAAAACGGCAAGGCTGTGCAAGCAGGAACATCGCATTATTTAGGAACAAAATTTGCAGAAGCCTTTAACATCAAGTATTTAAATAAAGCGAACCAGCATGAATATGTTCACACAACATCTTGGGGTACATCTACACGCTTAATTGGTTCAGTTATTATGGTGCATGGTGATGAGCAGGGACTTGTTTTACCTCCACGCATCGCGCCAACGCAAGTCGTTTTAATTCCAGTAGGGCCATGGAAAAAGAACCCTCAAATTATGGAGCATTTAGATGAGATTTTTGCTGCCTTAAAAGCGAAGGGGATTCGTGTACGTCTGGATGACTCGGACCAATCACCAGGCTTCAAATTCAATGAATGGGAGCTAAAAGGGGTACCTGTACGTGTTGAATTAGGGCCACGTGACCTAGAAAACAAGCAAGCTTTACTGAAAGCTCGTGATGAAGAGGAAAAACGAACAGTCGATTTAGCTACAATTATCACAGCTATTGAAGAAGAATTAATGACTATGCAAACACGCTTACTAGAAAAAGCTCGTCAATTCCGTGAAGCAAACGCTCATACGACGATTGACACACTTCCACAATTACAACAGCATATTGACACAGCTAAAGACAATGGCACAATCCCAGGCTGGGTACTTGCTGGATGGTGTGGAGAGGATGCGTGCGAGGAAAAAGTGAAGGAAGAAACAAAATACACATCTCGCAATATTCCATTTAATCCACCAACAACGAAAACAACATGTATTGGCTGTGGAAACAAAGCAAAACATACAGTTTGGTTTGCACAAGCTTATTAATGAACAAAGCCGTATGAACAGAAAGCCCGAACCATGATGTAATTAGTTCGGGTTTTTCATGTTTAGATGGTGAACAATAATATCCTGTGCTTTCTTAACATGATGAGAAGGTAATGCATCTAAAGAAAAATAGTTTAACGCTAAGCTTTCACCATCTAACGCGGATAGTTGCCCATTTACCTGTTCAGCTAAAAAGACCGCTGTTACGCCAAAGACCTCATCCCCATTTGGATATTTAAAATAATCCTGATGACCTGATAATATGGTTAAAAGCTGAAGATTACTTGCACGTAATCTTGTCTCTTCGTATAATTCTCGTTTCGCTGTTTCTTCAAGCGTTTCTCCTGGCTCCATAGCTCCTCCAGGTAGCCCCACATTTTATTATCAGAACGAAATTGCAGGAGGACTTCTCTTTCCTCATTTAATACAATGACGGTAGAACCTACTAATATAATAGGCATTGATCCAACTAATTGTCTTAATTTGGTTACATAATCACTCATAGTGCACCCTCCGTTTCTTGCAATCTATCTAAACCTTAACAGATATCGCCAAATTCTCATCATGATTGTGATAAAATGAAGGGGCGTTTGTTCCTGAAAATTTCCTAAAGCAATAGGAGTATAAATGACAACATTACAATGATTTGTCGATCACTACCTCGATATTAAAATCAAGGATTGCCAGCTATTCAAATGGAGGACGCTCTAATAGAAGATGAACAGTACAAGGAGACAAGGAAATGACCAACACAACCGACTGGAAACAGAATGCACAAAATCATACATTTATTGCTTCGTTTAGTGGTGGCAAGGATAGTGTTTTAGCTTTATATAAAGCATCACAGGTGGGCCAAGCAATGGGACTCATTGTGATGTTGGAAGAAGAAGGGAAACGTTCAAGGTCCCATGGGATGCCACCTGAGCTTATCCAGGCACAAGCTGACTCTATTGGGCTGCCAGTCTATATAGCTGCGGCAAGTTGGGCCGATTATGAAGAAGTATTTGTAGGACTCTTAGAAAATGCAAAGCAGCAAGGGGCAGAGGTATTAGTGACAGGAGACTTAGATATGCCTGCGCATGGCTGCTGGCATGATGAAGTCACTAAAAGGGTTGGTTTAAAGCTAGGCATGCCATTATGGGAGATGAACCATCGAGAGGCTGTCGATGAATTTATGAACCTAGGCTTTGTCACAATGATTGTCACGGTCAACATATCCTTAGGCATGACGGAGGACGATTTAGGACGTGTGCTTACCCCTGAATATGTAAAGGAGCTTGAAGCCCGGAATATCGATCCTTGCGGTGAAGGGGGAGAATTCCATACAACCGTCATTGATGGGCCACTTTTCCGGCAGCCAATTGCGGTGCGCAAATGTTCCATTATAAGAGATGGAGACTACGCATTCTTACCTTTAGAACTGGCATAAATGAAGATACAAATGAATAATTAACTTCAAGTACAAAGGTTCTTGCCTCTGTACTTTTTTGTATTTCGGCTAATTCTACCTTGTACGTATAGAACCCCTATCGCTTTGTCCAAAATAATAATTGACTGGACACTATTTGGTGTCATATAATTAAGACACCAATCAGTGTCCTATTAGAAAGGGTGGTGGTTTTGAATAACAATCATCAAGAGCGTGACGTTTATGTAGCCATTGCTGACCCAACTAGACGAAAGTTGATCCGTTTATTAGCTGAGGTAGATGAGTTACCGCTTCACGAATTAACCGCTCAATTTGACATGGGGCGTACCGCTGTTTCGAAACATTTAGCCATCCTGAAAGATGCAGGCCTTGTCATTGCTCGTAAGGAAGGGAGAGAGACGAGGTATCGTTTGAATGCAGCTCCATTGAAAGAAATACAAGATTGGGTATCGTTTTATGAAGGATTTTGGAAAGAAAGAATCGCGAAATTACATCTTTTATTGGAGGAAAAAAAATGAAACCAGATGTATCATTAGATTTTAAATTTACAAGCTCCATCGAACAGGTATGGCATGCTTTAACTGATTCAGACACGCTAGCAAAATGGATATGGAGCAATGACTTCCAACCAGTTGTAGGGCATAAATTCCAATTCCGTGCTGAACCAAATGAATGGTGGGACGGCATTGTAGACTGTGAGGTGCTGGAAATAGAAGAGCCTCACAAATTATCTTATACTTGGACAAGTGCTGGTGAGACAACGACAGTTACATGGACATTAACACAGGAAGCAGATGGCTCGACTCAGCTTCATCTAGATCAAGGTGGCTTCAGCGAAGAAACAAAGGCACGTCAAGGGGCAATCGAGGGCGCAACATATGCTTGGACAAATATGAGTGCGCAGCTTGAAAAAGTATTAGCTTAGTGTAAATTAAATGACAAAAAGGAGAGCGCAATTCCGTAGCAAGAATTGTGTTCTTTCATTTTCAGTCAAATCTTTTAATTTTCTTAAATGGAAGGATAACTAAATGAAGATTAATGAACTAATTGCCAATAATATCAGCCGTTTAGATGTCGTTTTACCAGAAGATCAATCGTTAGCGATAGCAGGTTTGTCTGGTTCAGGGAAAACGACCTTTTGTCAGACGATTGGGGAAGAATCTAAAAAACGTCTCGTTTCCTTATTGCCAAAGGCTGAATATCAATATTTGTTTCCAAACATTATGGAAACGAACTTCAGTGCCATCAAAATGGAGGATATGCCCCTTGTACTTTTTCTAGGAAAATCCTCAATCTCCAGCAATCCACGCTCCACAGTTGGCACGCATACAGGTGTTTTTAAAGAAATTCGTCATCGACTGGCAGATGAGTTTCATCTTTCGCCAGAGATGTTTTCCTTTAACAATGCGTTAGGCTGGTGTCCTGCGTGTAAAGGACGAGGCACAACCAAAAATGTAGAATGTAAAAAATGTTTAGGAAAGCGCTATAGCCCAGAAGTGGAGCAACATAAAATCACTTTATGGAATGAACCTTATAGTGTTTCTGATATTCACAATTTAAGTATCGAGGCCATCTATTCCTTATCAGAAGAATTAAATATCAGTGAAGAAAAACAGCATATTCTTCACAATATTATGCAAATGAATATTGGCTATTTAACATTAAATCGTATTATGGGGACATTGTCAGGTGGAGAATTAACAAGACTTTACTTAGCACAATTCATGGCGACAAGCGAAAACACAGTGATTATTGTTGATGAAATTTCTGTGGGCCTTGACCATAACACCTTACTGAAAATTTTAGAGCAAATTCAACAACTCGGCGCTAAAAACCAAATTTGGCTAATTGATCATTCTGATACGGTGTTAGACACAGCAGACAAGCATCTATTCTTTGGACCAGGTAGTGGAAAATACGGTGGGAAAATCGTTGAAGAATCTCCACGACCAAAGCCTATGTATTGGGAGCGAAACCTAGCAGCGCCAATATCCTATTATCAATTCCGAGACCTCCATTGCCGTAATATCCAAATAGACGAGATAGACATTCCTCAAAACCGACTTGTTACCTTTACGGGGGAGTCTGGCTGTGGAAAATCAACGCTTGTCAATGAGTGTATCGCTAAAGATTTTGTCAAACGCTATCCAAAGGACAAACTCGTGATGGTTGGGCAAGATCGAAACCAATCGATTACGAGTCGATCTACTGTGGCAACATTCCTTGATATTAAAAAGAAACTAACAAAATATAGTGAAGATATTGATGATATTTTCCAGCGCTCGATTGAAGATATAATCGATGAACTACCTAATGAAGACATCGCCCATAAACGTTTAAGCTTGTTGATTAAGCTTGGACTAGGCTATTTAACACTTGAAAGAAAAACGCAATCCCTATCGACTGGTGAATTCCAATGTGTGCATTTAGTCTCAGAGTTATTTGCCAACTCGCGTAATCCACATACATTATTTATTTTTGACGAGCCTTCTAAAGGGCTATCTCAAAATATTTTAAACCAGTTCATTGATAGTGTAAGGGACATCCTAGAGGATGAAACCATCTCCATCCTGATGATTGAGCATAATGCCTATATGTTGGAAAGCTCAGATTTTGTTGTGGACTTCGGTAGAAGACAGCAGGAGCCTGTAACACATCTTGATGTGACCAGTCATGACGATTATTTTAAGCAGGATAACCATTCAACGGGTACAGCTCCATTACAAATTGCATCTACACTCGCAACACGGAATGGCATTCAATACTTAGAAGACAACCATATTAGCTATTTTAAAAATGCGGAAAATATTTATAAGGGTGGCATCTTAAAAAGCTTATCTTCCATGGCTCGTCTTATTTACGGTGAATACGAATCCAATAAGATTGCCCCTGTTGTTGCCATTGATTTGGAAAGACATTTATATAGCCAATATAGTTTTCTCTATGAAATAGGTGGTCTGATCAATCATATTGTGGCTGCACATCCAACGAATAAGGATACAAGAAGCTTTGATTTTTACAGCCAAGAAAATCATTGTCCTAGCTGCTCTGGTCGATTGGAAATTGAAAAATTCGATTTTGATCTTGTCGTACAAGACAAAAACGTGCCATTTTGGGACGGTCTCTTACATCCAGACATCATGGAGGTCTTGAAATACTATCAACATGCCAAAATAGCGTTTCTCTTTGAGCAAATAAAAAATGAGCTTGGTCAGGATATCAGTAAAAGCTATCATGACATGACTGAGGAAGAAAAGCATACATTTTTATATGGTTATTGGGAAAAATCCTTTTACGATAAAGCAACGAAATCCTCGAAAAAGTGGGAGGGCTTTAATTTTATCATTGGTCGTTATATCGTGATTTCGAAATCCATTATTAAAGAGCAAATGAAGGAAACAAGAGAAATGGTGCCTTGCCCAATTTGTCATGGCACTGTGCTCAACCACCACAAGAAATTGCGATTTGGGGACACAGATATTCGCAAATTGATTCACCAGCCACTTGATGAAGTCATCAAAACTGTAGGCAACTTACCACAACTAGAAAAAATCAAAGCCATCGTTGGCGGAGATATGTCACTGCTACAAGATGTTTCCTTATTGCCAAGGGAAACACAGGTAGCACTGAAAATGCTGGAATTAGAGCTAGCCAGTTTTGTCGGCTATGAAATCGTGCTACAAAACGCTTTTCCGTTCTGGGACAAAATCAAGGATAATCTAGAGAACATCAGCCGTAAAAATCAAGTAACCATCTGTGATTTTGCTACTATACAGGAGACAAGAGAACATATTATTGACCAATATTTTACGAATGGTAAATACAAAAAACTAACATATGTCTATGAAGCATTTGGCTACAAAAAAATCGTCACCCAAATCAATAAAGTAAAAGCTAGTCACTCCTGTCCATTCTGTAAAGGCAAAAAGGTGCTTTCTGAAGATGGGCTGCATGACGGTGTCCATAAATTAACCGTGCCATGTGTAAGCTGTGGTGCAAGTGGCATTAATAAGGAGGGGCGCAAGGAAATCGTGGATGGCGTTGATGTGGAAACATGGCTAACTGGTACTGTAAGCGATGTTGTAACAGAGGGCTCCGATCTTGAGGCCGTTGCCAATATTCCTATTTTTAATCGTATTCGCGAATTGAATAAACAGGAAATGATGGCAGTCTATCAGTTCCTTCAATCAAATAACTAATTCATCAAACCCATGTGCTTCGGCAAATGGGTTTTCTTTCATTGGACTAGAATGACACACTAATTTTTCCAAAAAAAATCATAATCAATGTCAGCTTTGATTACTATAAGGATAACAGTAATGGAAGTAAAAGGGAGGCTATTCTTTGGTGAAGAAAGTGCTGTTATTTGGGGATATTGGCATTGATGATACGGTGGCACTAATCTATGCACGGCTCAATCAAGCAATAGAAATTGTGGGACTTGTTGCAGATTACGGCAATGTATCACGAGAAGATGCGGTGTCCAATATTTATTATGTCATGAAATTGTTTAACTTTCCTCAAGGGATTCCCGTTATTTTAGGAGCAGAAGTACCTTTAACTGGCGAGCAGCCCACCTATTATCCAGAAATTCATGGTGAACGAGGACTTGGACCCATCATACCGAATGATGATCACGAATTAAAAATTGAGAACTTTTTTGAAATTGTCAACATTATTGAAAGGTATAAGGATGATGAGCTGATTATTGTTAATATTGGGCGATTAACCTCACTTGCCACAATGTTCATCCTTTACAAAGAGCTTATGAAAAGCGTAAAGGAATTTTATATTATGGGTGGAGCATTTTGGGTGCCAGGCAATGTGACGACGGTGGCAGAGGCGAATTTTCATGGCGATCCTTTTGCTGTTAATATTGTGCTTACCTATGCAACAAATGTGACAATCATACCATTAAATGCTACGCAAAAGGCCATTGTTACACCAGGAATGGTGGACTATATTGATTCCTTTGGAAAAACAAAAATTTTGAAGCCCTTAATGGAATACTATACACGTTTTTATCAAGAACGGGACCCCTCATTACTAGGAAGCCCCGTGCATGATGCATTAACACTTATGGCAGTTATTTATCCTGACATGTTCATTTATGAATCCTATCCGGTATCTGTTGTCGATAAATTAGAAGGACCTGCAAGAGGGCAAAGTATTGCGGAAACAAGACCTTATGAAAAAAACAACGGCGAAAAAAAACATCGAATTGCCTTTGATCTTCAATATGAACATTTTTTCCATAACTTTTTATCGATCATGACAGGGCAACCATTGCATTAGCTTATTCAAAAACTCCATCTCGTAAGATGATAAAATCAACATTGACATTTACCTTCATGTCTTTATATATCTTATGCCATTTTTCCTTTGTTAGCTTAGCATGTCTTACTTCGCTTCGATATTTCTCACCAAAGCCAAAGATATCAGACTCAACTTCCTGACTATGAGCAATCACTCTACGTATTTCCTTTGACAATTTTTTCTCGATTTCTTTTTCCAGTGCCGCCACACTTTTTGGGTCCCCTTGATTGATATCAGGGTACACCTCTAATACTCTCGATTTGATTTTGATGTTCAGGTCAAATGTTGGCGTATCCGCATCAACTAACATCATTTCTCGTTTCGACTGGATTGCATCAAAAGCTACCGTTATTTTATTGGCAGGCTTTTGAAGAATTTCGGAAGGTACATCTTCGTTTTCCAGAACGGTTTCATATAAACCTACTTTAAAGGTATCTCTGACAATCTTTACGTAAAAGCTATCTTTTGCTGGAAGGGTACTGACCATTTTGCTGCCTTTAAAAAGTGCTATCCCACTTAATTCCACCAGCTCGTCATCTCTTTTAATAATAGGCATGGCAAATTCTTTTCCAGATGAATAGAAATCATGGGCAATTTGATGAAGTGTAGAGGAAATCATATATTCCTGCTTGACATTTTGTTCAATCAACCTAAAAATATGCTGCCCAATATCCTCAATATTTTGATATTCGTATTTCAGTAATGTTTCTGTTTCACCTTCCACAATAGCCATAAAGATTCCATTGCTGACACTAGCATTTTCTAGGTTTGTATCAATATAATAGCGAAGGTCTTTTTTTGCCAATTCCTCTCCAAATAGGATGACTCTCATTTGACCAACCATGATTTTTTTCGAAAGCTTACGATTGGCTTCCATCCGATTTCCTTTACTCGTATCGTTTTCTGTAGACAGAACTTCCACATTGCTTTGAAATTCGGGGTTTACTTCACGAATAACAGCTGTTGTCTTTATTTTATCCTCTGTACCTACATCATAGCCGACTAAAGTAGTTAATCCAACTTTATCCAAAATATTGGTTTGTGCACATCCATATAAAAAAACAAAGGATAGAAGAATCATCCATCTTCCTTTAAGTTTGTTCATTCTTTTTCACCTTCTTTGATGTGAAGTTCTTCTTTAGTCGTGCTATTGGCCAAAGTAAAATAGGGTAGACAAAGATTACGTAAAAAGCAATCTGTCCAAACACCGTGTTAATTGTATTAATCTGTGTCCGTGTTTGAACCAATAATGTTCCGATTAAAACGATGAATGAAAAGAGCCAAACAAATGTCTTTTCACTTATCGGGAATAAACGAATTGCTCCGCGGTACGCAGCCCATAAGTATAGACATAGATTCGGTAAAATGATTAGCATCCAAAAACAAACAGCTACAAATTCAAAGCGTTCCATAAAGGGGAAGCTAATAAAACTAAATAATGTCAAGGTTGCCCATATCGTTTTCAATAGCTTGCCCTCACTGTAATAAGCAATGGACACCAGCATCACGGCTAAATAGATGATGGTTGTAGCTAATAGTCCTAAATGAACAGGTTTTCTGATTTTTTTCTTGTCTTTTACAAAGGGGTAAATCACGTTTAGAATTTCAAAGCCGATAATCGTAAAGGTCATTGATTGTGCCCCTTTTAAAATGGAGCGAATATCATTTTCTAAAATAGGGAGAAGACTTTCTACTGTAGCGTATTTCATCGGAAATGCTAGCATTGGGAAAATCCATAAGGAGAGAATGATACTAAAAAAAGACACGCCTACAATGACACGAAGCCCTCCCGTAAAGGCATAAATAATAATAATTAATAAAGTTGCTGACAGGAACCAGGTCTCGATGCTAGGAAAAATCCATGCTTGTATAACTTCAATATAATTTCGTAAAACAGAAAAGAACGCCACGGAGCAATAGATGACATAAATTGCATTTAAAAAATTGCCAATCCATTTGCCAAAAATATCAATTTGAATTCCGTAAAGATCATCAGAGCCGTAAATTTCTAACGTTTTAATCATACAAAACGTAACAAGATGTGTGGCAATCCCAGCCAGTAGAACAGAAATCCATGCATCCTGTCTAGCATCCTGATAGATAATGCGTTGAAATCCCTGTATACCAACCCCAATTTGAGCACCGTGTACCACAAAAAAAAGCAAATAAGCATTAATCATATCTTTAGGGCTAAGTTGTATAGGTTTTGCCATTTATTTCACCTTCAGTTCAACTTTTATCAGGTTTCACTGGCTCTGGCACAAATTTATGTTCATCCTTTGGTCTTGTCAAAGCAGGTCTTTTTGATGTTAATGGGACAGGCATTCTAATAATACTATCCCGCATTTCCTTCAACCTCGGTGGATAGAAGGGAGACATATACGGAGCACCCAAGCTTGACTGACGTAACAAATGAATCAGAATAAAACAAAAAGCCAACATGATACCATAAAAACCCCAAAATCCTGCAAGTATAATGATAGGGAAGCGAATAAGACGAATCACATTGCCCATCATATAACTTGGCGACGTAAAAGAGGCTAGGGCACTTAACGCAATGATAATCAGCAATATATTACTGGTAATCCCTGCCTGTACAGCTGCTGTTCCAATAACGATACCACCAACGATACCGATTGTTTGTCCAATTTTAGTTGGTAATCTGGCTCCTGCTTCTCTCAGTAGTTCAATAATAAATTCCAGCAGCAAAGCCTCAAATATGGGCGGGAAAGGAACTAAAGCCCTTGATTCACTTAATGGTACGAGAAAGGCTTGTGGAATCACTTCATAATGAAAGGTAAGAGCTGCCACATAAAATGGTGTTAAATAAACAGATAAAAAGAAGGCAGCCAGTCGTAATAAACGAAGAAAAGTAGCAATTTGCCATCTTAAATTTTGATCTTCTTGACTTTGAAAAAACTCAGTAAATCCTTGAGGGGAAACGATAGCCATTGAACTACCATCTACGAGAACCCCAATTTTTCCATCTAAAATGCCATCACAAAATCTGTCAGGTCTTTCTGTCAATAGCATTTGTGGAAAGACAGATAGTGAATTATCATCAATCATTTCAGCTAATACGGCACTATCGATAAGCTCATCGATATAAAGATCTTTGATTCGTTGACGCATTGTTTGAACCATTTGATCATTGGCAATGCCACGCATATATAAAAGAGAAACAGAGGTACTTGTCCGTGTACCAATTTTTACTTTTTCATTACAAAGATTAGGACTCACTATGTAGCGACGAATCAAGGAAATATTGGTAGATAGACTCTCATTAAATCCAACCTGTGTACCAATTACCTGCGATTCATTCTCAGGCGCTGACAATGCTCTAGACTCTCTGCTAGCGATATTGGCTAAAATAGTCTGCGGGAAGCCACCTATGTGAATCACAACATGACCATTGACCATCAATTCTACGGTTTCCCTTAGTAGACTGGATTGACTGACTTCTGCAATAGAAAGGGCCATCTCAATTGCCTCGGGTGTATCGTGAGGCTTGCTCTGTAAATTAGCAATAATATCATTATTTAAAGTCTGATCATCGATCAAATTATCGATGTAAATAAGGGTGACGTTTGGTGGAAGAGATTTAATGATTAAATCTGCCGGATGATTAGTAGCATTTTTAATCGATTGAATAAAATGATCTGTGGCATGTGCAACTCTCACAAGATTTTCTTTAGGCGCCTCTTGAACTGGTTGTTGTTGTTTGTTGAAAGGTAGTTTAAATTTCATAGTAAATGGTAGGCTCCCTTCATTGCTAACTTCGTTTATAGAATAGGCTTTAAAGGGGCATTCTATACTTATTTCAGTTATTTTCATCATGTAGACATATCTAACAAATAACGGTAATATAATAGTAATCTTAAAAACAGAAGGGAGATTAGCTTTTTTATGCTAAAACTAATTATCGCAAATTAAATTCAATGAATTTAATAAAGGGGTTATTCTATAATTTTTTTTAAAATTATAGGGTCTATTTAGTAATGCCCTTTTGCGATAAAAGAGAAGCATAATGATGTCTAATCCACAGTTATATTTTGTATAACAAAGGACTTTATGAGCTTGTTCTCATAGGGTCTTTTTCTGTTTTTAGGAGGTGATGATTCCCACAAAAATTAGCGATTGAAACATAAAATAGGAGGGAATAGACGTGGCAAAATATGAATTAGTTAGTGATTATCGTCACAATGAAAATTTAAAGGCAAGTTTTAATGATTTAGCAATGAAAACATTTGGTTTGGACTTTCGAGGCTGGTATAACAAAGGCTATTGGAATGACCAATACATTCCCTATTCATTTGTACAGGATGAAAAAGTCATTGCAAATGCCTCTATAAACAAAATGTCAGTACGAATAAATGGAGAGCGATTAAACGGCATTCAAATTGGTACAGTGATGACTGCTGAACAGTATCGCCATCAAGGCTTAGCGAAACAGTTGATGCAGCATATTCTCAAGGAGTATGAGAGTGCCTGTGATTTCATCTATCTTTTCGCCAATGACACCGTTTTGGATTTTTATCCGAAGTTTGGCTTTACACGCGTTCATGAAAGCGAATTTAGCTTAGACCCTACAAAAAATCCTATTCAACCAAAGAAGGGGGCCAAGGTACGTCAGCTGACAATCGAACAAGATCTCGCACTGTTAGAAAACTATGCAAAAAATCGTCATATAAATTCTAGTATTTTAGCTGTTGAACACAATGAAAGCTTATTAATGTTTTATTTCACTTTAGTATTTCAGCATTCCATTTACTATTTAGAAGACGTAGCAGCCATTGTATTAATGGAGGAGGAAGAAGGGGTGTTACATATTTTCGATATCATCTCTTTACAGGCAATTAATATAGAGGCTGTATTAACAAGCATTATTAAGGATACAACCAAAAAAGTAGTATTCTATTTTACACCGGACTTTACAATCGAAGGCATGACAGCCACCATCACGCCGAATGATGACGACGCACTTTTTATCCTAACGAAAAAACCATTACTACAGGGGCATTTTATGTTTCCTTTAACATCCCATTGTTAGGAAGTGTTTCTGAAGGCTGTTTGATCACTTCAAGTTGAAATCGGAGCGCTGTTGATTAAAGAATGAGCGCTTCTAGCTGGAAAGGGAGCGTTTTTGAATAAAGAGTGAGCGCTTTTAGCAAGAATGAGAGCGCTTTTGGATAAAGTATGAGCGACTCCTGTCACATACCATAACAGCCTTTTTAATAGCTTCTATAGTATTGCTCATATCCATACATTGTTGCAATACGAGTTACTGATGGTGGTGTTGTCAGCGCACTTCTTACCATTCTAGAGGACATGCATTTACTAATGACAAAAGGCTTAGGAGGATTTCTTCCTAAGTCTTTTCATATTCTATTTTGCCATTGAAAGAACAGGCCCATGCGCACGTTTATTACCAAATAGTGCTACTAAAAATAAATCCTTTAGCACCATCTTCACAGTGATTGTCTAACTATAATAGATAATGTTTCAACAATCTTGAGGAGGAATTGACGATAATTGATGGCTTCTAAGCGATATAAACGATTTGTAAAAAGAGCGAATCTGTATGATATGATTTTTATGAAAAGGACAGCTATAAAAATCATGTCCGCTGCATTAAAGGAGCCATTAACAGATCATGAGAAATCAAGTGCAATGATTTATATGGGGCTTTTATACGGAGAGCTAAGAGAATATGAAAAGGCTTCCGATCATTTTCATAATGGGCTGAGTCTTGTAGAACATCAAGCATTTTATTACAGCCCTAATTTCAAGAAAATACTGAGTATCTTCTATAAGAACAATGATTTAGAAAGAGCAGCCTATTGGTTTGAGAACTTTCATAGAAGAAACGCCTACGATAAAAATTTTGAACAGCTCGAAATTTTTTCAAAAAGAAAATTAAAATGAAATACCTTTTGATAAGGTCTAATGAATGGAGTCCTAATGGAACAAAGAAAAAATAAAACACTCACGCATTTATTATTTAGCAGTTATACCATTGGCTTTGTATTAGGTGGCTTTACCTTTTTTATAACAGAAACGAGCATGACTATTTCAAAGGAAGGTATTTTTAGTTTTATCCTATTGCTTCCTATTATTTACTGGATATACCGTTATTCAGGGATGGTATTTAATGAGCAAAGTATGAAAATAAAATTCCTTTACGCTGTACTATTTTTGATAGGTATATGTTTTGGTGTTCTATTTTTTTGGTCCATGCGCTAATAGCTTTGAGACAAAAAGTGGGCGTCACACGGATGACGCCCACTTTTTCTGTTAGGGAAGAATGCGAATAGTTGTTTCGTTCTTTGTTTTTACCTTTAATGTTAGTAGCATGAGGACGATTATAATAAATAATAGTGCAAAAAGGGCAACGTCAAATGTATTGGTTACATCTTTTATGACCCCAACAAGCATCGGAATAATACCACTAATAATATAGCCACCAAATTGAATCATGGCTGTCCATTCACTTGCATCCTTTGGGGTAGTCGTTGCATCTAAAGGTAGGATCATCGCTAATGGGAATAATCCACCTGCACCAATCCCCATTAATGTGGCACAGAAAATAGGGGAAACTCCACCCGTTATTAATAACAGAATGCCAATAAAGGAGCTTAACGCACATAATAGCAGCCAAGGCTTTCTCTTCACACTATTATTAATAATAACCGGAATTATAAAGCTACAAATCATTTGCATAACAGAAAAAATGGTAGCTGTCGTTGCGGCATAGCCATCGCTATAGCCGATGTCCTGAACTTTTGGCGCAAGCCATGTCGCTAGGGAATAGTAGACACCCGATTGCAAACCAAACATCACCATCAGCAGCCAAACATATCGATTTCCCCAAGGTAAACGACTTTTTTGACTGATAGTTTTTTCCTTTGCAGCTTGCGATTGATTTGATTTTTTAATAATAGGAATCCATACAATGATCCCCACTAGTGCAAACACAGACCATATCGCTAAAGCTGCGTTCCAAGATTGATGAAAAGCATGCATAACGGGCACAACTAAGCCAGCACTTAGAGACGCACCAATCCCCATCCCTGCTGAATAAACACCAATCATTGAGGAAGAAGATTTAGGAAAATGCTTTTTAATATACCCAGAAATGAGTGGTCCTGTAATGGCAATGCCTATCCCACTAAGAATCGCTGTTAATAATAACAGCAAGGGAGTTGTTGCCACTAGACGTAATGCTGTGGAGACGCCAATTAATAAAACCGACAATGCAATCGTCAACTCTAGGCCCCAACGTTCGCTTAGCTTACCAGCCAAAGGTGCAAAGAGACCCATACAGAACACAGGGAGGGCCGTCAGTAGGCTGACCACTACACTCGACATTTGTAAATCAGTCTGTATATTTTTCAGCACTGGTGAAATGGACGTGATAGAAGCTCGTAGATTCATAGAGAGTATGAATAAAGAAAAAACGCTCCAAATAATAGATAGATTTTTTGATTTTGCCATCATAGAAAGCACACCTCTTTGTATAAATATGAATGATTATTTGATATACTATAGTTAACTTTTCATACAAAAAATAAACTATAATTAATCGACTTGTATACTATAATATACTTATTATGTGAAGTCAATGGAAGGGGTGCGCAAAATGCTTGAAGAAAATATTGACTTATCTGGTCAAGTTGGCGTTAATCTAAGAGAAATTCGAAAAAGCAAAAGAATGAGTTTAGAGGACCTGGCGACTATCAGTAATGTCAGTAAATTAACGTTAGGGAAAATTGAACGAGGGGAAACGAATCCAACCGTTAATATTCTTTGGAAAATATGTAGAGGACTTAATATTCCACTCGTTTCATTATTAACATTCGAGGAACATACAGAAGTCCATCGTTTTGGCTCTGACTATCAATTTGCAGGGCATAATAACGACTGGTTTGTTGAACCATTATTTAAAACACATGGAACAGAGTGGTATAGAGGCTGTATCGAGCCACATAGTGAATATAGTGAGTGTCACCTAGCAGGGTCCGAAGAAATTGTGCTTGTGTTAAATGGACAATTGGACATGAAAGTAGGGGAGAAAAGTCATCAGTTGAACCAATGGGATGTCATTAAATTTAAAGGCGAAGAACTGCACACGTACATCAATCGCTCCAATGAAAAAGTACATTTGATGTTGTCGTTAACGTATACAACGCCATAAATGAGTACTTCTCACAAAATACAAGGCAGAAACATGACACTCGTTTCTGCCTTGCTCATGCGACAAACGCACACTTATTCAGTTATTTTTTAAGCCCGCAGCAAAAAATGGGCCATTTAATGTGATGGTCGATAGTATACGAGCCATTTCTTCGGGAGATTCTTTGCCTTCGCCAAGTAGCCATTGCTGTACAACGCCGATATGTGCTGAAGCAATATAAGAGACAAGATATTCTCCTGGTACAAGTAAATTTTCCAATTTAAGTGGGGTATCAGTACTTTCAAATAATGTTTTATAGATAAATTCCTTCAATTTCGTCTGAAAAGATAAATCTCCGTTTGGACCTAATACCGCTTTCATAAACCGCCGATTTTGATCTAAAAATTTAAAAATTAAAACAGCTATTTCAATGGTTTGCACCTTTTTATCATTCGTATGAAGATCAGCTATTAAATTTGGTAGGTTTTCTTTCGTAATGGTTGACATTTCACGCATTGTTTCTTCTTGATAGCTATTCATTAAATCAAATTTATCCTGATAATGTGCATAAAAAGTTCCTCTATTGATTCTTGCTTTTGTTGTAATATCCTTAACCGTAATGGATTCAAAGCCTTTTTCCTCAATCAAATCAACTAATGCACCTTTAATACTCTCTACTGTTCGAATGACACGGAGATCTGTAAAAGACTCTTTCATTTAACCCCTCCTAATTTTAAGCAACAGAAGTAATAGATGTGTTCGATAAGCAACACTAACTACAGTTTTGATTATTGAACAGTGATTTCTTGACAACTATAATTTGAATTGTAATAAACAACAGGTTGTTCGTTATTATAACTTAAAAGGAGAGGTAGATGAAATGGTCAAACATAAATTTGCATGGTCTGCACCAATTCTAGCGTTCGTTGTTATTTTCATTTTTTCACTTACATTATTCCCTTCAGTGCAGCCAAAACCAAAAAATTTGCCGATAGCCCTTGTGAATGAGGATCAAGGAGTAGAATTGCCGAATCAACCAAGTATTAATTTAGGCAAAAATATGGTAGAAATGATCCAAACTACAGCTAAATCAGCAAAAGAAGAAGAGCCTGCTGTGAAATGGGTAGTAGTAAAGAATACCGAAGAAATGCAAAAGGGGCTCAATAACCAAGAATACTATGCTGCATTCGTTATACCTAAGGATTTCAGTGTCAAACAAGCTTCTTTACGGACGCCCAACCCCATTGCTCCAGAGGTTCAGCTATTCATTAACCAAGGAATGAATATGGCAGCTTCCACGATAGCAGGCCAAATTCTAAATGGTGTAGTGGATACTATGAACCAGAATGTACGCACACAGCTACTGGCAGAGCTAGATGCACAAAACGCAACATTAACAGTTGAACAGGTAGCTCTTTTGGTAACACCGATTTCAAAAACGGTCACAAATGTTCATGCGGTAGGCGAAAACAGCGCTAATGGGAATGCGCCTGTATCGCTCTTCCAGCCATTATGGATGGCGACTATGGCAGGTGCAGCCATTGTTTTTATATCAATCAATAAATTAGCAAGCCATTCTCGTAAAGACAATTTTATGGCAAAGCTCAGTCAGATTATGATTGGGGGTATTGTTGCTCTTGTGGTGGGATTTGGTCTTACTTGGATTGTCGATGGAATGGTAGGAATTCATATTCCAGACTTCTTGGATACAGCCTTATTTTTATCCATTACGACTTTTAGCTTCTTTTTATTAATATCAGCCGTTCTTTCTTGGTTCGGGATCAAAGGCATAGCTATTTTTGCTTTAATGCTGTTCTTTGGGGGTCCACTGCTTGCATTAGCTCCTGAAATGATGTCAGCCTTTTATCGAGAGTGGATTTATTCTTGGCTACCAATGCGTTTTATGGTTGAAGGTTTACGAGAACTGTTTTTCTTCGGAAAAGAACTATCTTGGAATTCCTCTGTAGCTGTTCTTGTCTGGATTGGCGTCGCTAGTATCCTCTTGATTCTTCTATCAGCTTTAAAATTAAAAACTACAAGTCATGACGATGAAAGCCACATCATTCAGCAGTGATTTCACACAAAAATCGTCCTTACTTTGAACAGTAAAGGACGATTTTTTATTATTTATTTTTAGATATAACCCCAAATCATGCATAATAATGTTCCGAAAATCGTCACGAGAGCGATGATTAATGCATAATAGATGTTGGTATAAATCGCAGGCTTATCCTTTGTTTCACTAGCGTGCATAAAGACGACTAATTGGAGACCAGCCTGAATAAATGCTGTGACTAATAAAATGGTCATGGTAATAGCAAAAGGTAGATCGAAAAAATATACACATGCTGCGATTATCGTAAGGATAATCGACATGCCAAACCCCATGACCTGTTTCAGTGGGAATAAATCACTCATGTTACACCATTCCTTTCAAGTAAATGAAGCTGAAAATAAAAATCCAGACCACATCTAAAAAGTGCCAGTATAAGGAGAAGATGAACGATTTATTGGCAGTTTCTGGTGTCAGGCCACGTTGGATGAGTTGATAGACGATAAACATTCCCCAGAATACCCCAAAGGTAACGTGTGCCCCATGTGTTCCTAATGTTGTTAAAAGGGCAGCAGTAAAGGCACTCGTCTGTAAGCCCGCACCAACATGAATATAGTGCATAAACTCGTAAACTTCAAAACCAATAAATACGATACCAAGTACTAGTGTCAAAATATAGAACCCTATCATCGCTTTTGTATAGCCCTTACGCATAGCGTGTATACCTAAGCCAATGGTAAAGCTACTTGTTAAAAGAATAAACGTTTCAAATAAAACAGGTGTAATTTCAAAAATATCCGCTCCTGTCGGTCCATTTCCAGTACGGTCCACTAAGACAAAATAACCTGCGAATAATGTGCCAAAGAGCATAATTTCAGCACCGATAAACACCCAGAAGCCTAATATATTCAATTGATTTTGCTGAGTACTATATTCTAAAGGAAGTGATTGATCGATTTTCATAATTGACTACCTCGCAATTTCGATTCCGTTGCTTTCACTTTTTCGACAGGTACATAGTGTCCTGGATCTTTTTCCAATGAACGGTGAGCCATGCATATAAAAATACCAATGGTTGTGAGAATCGTCGGTATCCACATACCAAAAACAAAGGAGAAGCCCCAAGCAAAGAAAATACAGCCTAATATGAAAGGCACACCACTATTATTCGGCATATGAATCTTTTCATATGGCTCTGGGAACAAATCATGCTGACGATATTTTGCATCCCATAACGCTTCTGTCGAAATCACGTGTGGAACCTTGGCAAAATTATAGTACGGCACTGGGCTTGGTGTAGCCCATTCTAATGTACGAGCATCCCATGGATCTGAACCAACATTTCTTGGTGAATAGCGAATACTGTAGATAACATTGTAAACAATTAAGATAAAGCCAATTGTCAGGCCAATTGCGCCGATAAACGAAAGCATATTCCACAACCCAAAACCTGTAGAGGCAGAATAAGTATACATACGACGTGCTTGTCCATCTAAGCCAGAGAAGAACATGGGCATAAAGGCTAGCAGGGTGCTCATCGCAATTATCCAAGCCGTCCATTTGCCGATTTTTTCATTCAGCATAAAGCCAAACATTTTTGGCCAATAGTAATGTAATCCAGCTAGCATAGCAAAGACAACACCAGGAATAATGACCATATGGAAGTGGGCAACCAAGAACATTGTGTTATGGTATTGATAGTCAGCTGCTGACATGCCGAGCATTACACCAGTTACACCACCTATTGTAAAGGTAGGAATAAATAACATGGAGTAAAGCATTGGTGTTGTAAAAACAATTTTTCCTTTCCAAAGGGTGAATAACCAGTTAAAAATTTTCACGCCAGTTGGTACCGCAATGGCCATCGTTGTAATTGAGAAAATGCTGTTTGTTAAAGCACCTTGTCCCATCGTAAAGAAATGATGTGTCCACACTAAAAACGATAGGAAGGAAATGATCACCATGGAGCCAACCATTGACTTATAGCCATAGAGATTTCGTCCAGAAAAAGTAGAGATAATCTCACTGTAGATCCCAAAGGCCGGTAAAATCAGGATATAAACCTCAGGATGCCCCCAGACCCAGAAGAAGTTTGCCCACAGCATATCCATACCGCCATCGGATGTTGTGAAAAAATTAGTAGCAAATAGTCGGTCAAAGGTTCCCATCGTTAGGGCTACCGTTAAAACGGGAAAGGCGAAAACGATAATCACGTTTGCCACTAACGAAGACCATGTAAACATGGGCATTTTCATGAGTGTCATGCCTGGTGCTCTCATTTTGAGGATCGTCACAATCATATTAATACCAGTAATTAATGTGCCAAGACCTGAAATCTGTAAAGCAAATAAATAATAATTTGTACCTACAGATTGACTAAATTCATTATTTGCAAGAGGGAAATAATTCGTCCAGCCAGCATCAGGAGAGCCACCTATAACAAAGGAAATATTTAATAGCATAGCCCCCATGAAAAATAGCCAAAAGCTTAAAGCATTCAACCGTGGGAAAGCAACGTCTCTTGCACCGATTTGTAAGGGCACAATATAATTCATAAAGGCCATAATAAAAGGCATGGCCATAAAAATAATCATCACTGTTCCATGTGTTGTGAAGATTTCATTATAATGCTGCGCATCAAGTAATGTATTGTCAGGTACAGCCATTTGTGCACGCATCATAATCGCATCTGCTCCACCACGGAAAAGCATCAGTAGGGCTGAAATTAAATACATAATACCAATGCGCTTATGATCAACGGTTGTTAACCATTCATGCCAAAGGTAGCCCCATTTTTTAAAGTAGGTTAATCCAACTATAATCGCTATCACCGTCAGCCCAATCGCAACCATCGATGCATAGATAGCTGGGCTTGGATGGGGTATAGCAAATCGTTCGAAGTACTCCATATGACTATGTCTCCTTTTCATTAATGATCATTTTGTTGAGAAGCATGATCTTTCGTGTGTGATGTGCCATGTTGATGTCCACCATTTTCACCCTCAGGTGCTGGCAAAAACGTTAAATGTGTGCCAGTATAGGTTGATTGGCCAACGTGTCCTGGTTCTAGCAACGTATTAAATTTTTCTTCCGTTAATGGTTCTGCAGTTGCTTTTACTTCCTTCACCCAATCAGCAAACTCATCCTGAGTCACCGCTGTTACGTTAAACGTATTTTCAGCGAACCCTTTACCATTAAAGTTTGCATTTCTTCCCATATACTCTCCAGGTAGATCCGCAGCCAGATGCAATGTATTCACCATATCGGCCATTGCATATTTTTGACCACCTAGTTGAGGAATCCAGAAACTTGTAATCGGTCCGTAAGAATAAAGTTTAAATTCAATGGGACGCTCTGCAGGAATATACAAATAATTCACGGTTTCAATATCTTCCTCTGGATAACTAAAATGCCATTTCCAGTTCGATGTTGAAGCATAAATGATTAACGGCTCTTCCTGTTTGTATTTCTCTGGTGTGGATTCCACCTTATAGTTACTTTCAACAGAAATAAAGGATAGGTACGCTACAATTAAAACGGGGATACCTACACAAATAATTTCCACCTTTGTACTCCCTTTAATGTGGGGAGGCTTATAGTCAGGGCTTTGCTTAGATGCACGAAACTTCACTAACATATAAGCTAACAATACAAATACGATGAGTACGATAAAGGACATAATCCCTATCGATAGCATAATATCTTTGGCTTGCACTTGAGCTTGAGGTCCTTTTGGATCTAATACTAACAATGGGTCACAACCAGTTAGCATAGTGACAATAGTGGAAAGACCAATTAATCTGAGCCAACTTTTTTTCATAAATAAACCCCTTTAACTGATTCATTGAAGTGCTATAGGCTACTATGGGTTTGTATGGAATTCGATTCACAATTGATTTTTATAATAGGGGCACTTCATTTGAAAGACAAGGCGTTTTGCCAGATTACACAGAATGTTCTCAAACGAGAAAAATAATTTCAGTATAATTTTATAGAGGGAAATACGCATCAAGTAAGGGATTTTATCAACTGTAATGGATTGAAATCGAAAGTGGATGGTGAAAGTAATAAGGAAATGGATGGTTAGTTTCAAATATTGTTATAGTATGATTGCCTTTTTAGCTTATTTACGAGAGCTAAGAAAGGATAAGGCATAACTGAGGTGAGTAAATATGGATTGGAAACCTGATCGAACAGCAAAAAAAGCGATCTATAAACAGCTCGCAGAATATATTGAAAAGGGGATTGCAGACGGAACATTTCCGCCCGATAAACCTTTACCATCTGAGCGTTATTTAGCAAACGCTTTGAATGTAAACAGAAGTACGGTAGTTAGTGCATACGACGAATTGGAAGCAATGGGGCTGATTGAACGGAATCGTGGGAGTGGCACAACCATTAGCAAGGACATTTGGGGTATCACAAGGAAACGAATTCCTAGCTGGAATCGCTATATTGAGGCTGGCTCCTTTTTACCCAATCTTCCTGTTACGCAAAAAATTAGAAAAGAGGCTATTGAACATAAATTAATTAATCTCGCTACGGGGGAATTATCAGAGGATCTTTTTCCAAAAAGCGCCTTGAGAGAAATCACGGCAACTCGTTCATTTATCGGTAGCCTTGGGTATGATCATCCTTTAGGGAGTGAAATATTACGGACAACCCTTACACGGCATATCAAAAACAGCAGAGGAATTGAGACAAAGCCTTCTTCCATACTGATTACATCAGGAGCCCAGCAAGCCTTACATTTGATTGTCCAATGCCTGTTAAAGCCTGGAGATGCAGTCGCGATAGAAGACCCCTCCTACAATTTTAATCTACCTATATTTAAAACAGCAGGCTTACAAATCCATTATCTTCCTGTCAGTAAGGATGGCATTAACCCAGATGATTTGCAAGTATTATATAAAAAACATCGAATTAAAATGATTTTTCTCAATCCAGATTTTCATAATCCAACGGGGTCTTCCTTAGATTTGAAGAAAAGAGAAGCTGTTTTAGACATATCCTCTAAGCTAGGCATTCCCGTAGTAGAGGATGATCCCTATAGCCTAACAGCCTTTTCAGGGGATAAAATGCCTACGCTTAAATCCCTGGATAAGAATGGGAACGTCTTATATATTAGCTCTTTGTCCAAAATTGTAGCCTCAGGCCTACGAATCGGGTGGATTGTTGGTCCTACATCTGTTATTGAACGACTATCTGATGCCAAGCAACAAATTGACTTTGGTCATTCTAGTTTCACGCAATGGATCGCCAATGATTTTTTAGAGTCACCTAATTTCAATTTGCATATGAAGCATTTAGTGAAGGAATTAGAAACACGACGAGATACCATTGTCCAAAGCCTCGATATGTATTTAAAGGACCAAGTAGTTTATTCCATTCCTCAAGGTGGGATTCATTTATGGTGTCATGTTTTGAAGGAATATAACGAAACGCAATTACTTGAGGAATCCATAAAACGAGGCGTTATTTATGTTCCTGGATCTACGATGGGCTCCAAAAAGGGGTTTGTCCGCTTTACTTACGCAAGGGATGATGTCCATTCAATCAATGAAGGGATTAAAAGGTTTGCTCAAGCTCTTAATAGCTTCTAGAAATTTTGTAAATTATAGACAAGTGGATGACTGAAAAAGCGCTCAAGTGGATGGTTTAAAATCGAGGGAAAGAATTTAAGATAGAGTCATGGATAACAACTATCCATCAAGGCTAACTACTATCATGGAAGTGTGGATGGATTCACAATTATTCACACAAGTAATGAAATCTGTAAATTGGGAAGGTGATAGAGGAACCTTGACTGCTATGCCGAGGACGTTAGGGAAGAGGTAGATCGCTAATGCTAGTAGGTTAATGCTTCACAGAGGTTATTGGAAAAAATCGCTAGAGCCCACTTTTAATAAAGAGGTTATAACATTCACAACACCTATTGTTAAAGTTGTCTGAAAGCTTTACCTGTTCGACCAATTTCATTTTTAGCTTTAGCTGCTGATGAAAAAACCAAGGCAGTCACTACTTATTATATTTTAAGGTCAACGAGAATATAGAAAGGATATAGCTACTCCTTATATATTCAATTAAAACTAGTTAAAAGCATCACTTAGCCACCTAGCTCTGCAATACCATCAGCGCGCTAGGTGGCTGGCTGTTTTTATAGAAAGATTGAGTAAATAGTTAAGCAATACTATCTGATTATAAAAGTTTCTTGATTACTCAGTTAGTGGTGATGATATACAATATTATTTTTTAGTTACGATATTAATGCCTGCACTTGCAGTACCTATTAAATTAACTGGGAAGTTTACCATTATTGATGAGATATAAAATACCATTAATAAACAATCTCCAACTGATATAGATAAGGGTGAAATATTACTTGATGCGAAAGCAATTTGTCCGAAGGTTACTACTGGTAATGTTATAGGGGGAGTCAAATCAATAAAGGCACTTGTACCAGTGAACATATTACTTCCAACGGGTGCATGAAAAATTTGAGCACGGATTGTAACAGTTCCTTCAACTAAAGGTAATGATCCTAATGGAGAAAATGACGCTGAGATAGCTGTAATGTTACCATTACAAGGAACTGTGAAGGCTTCACTTGTGTTTCCATTTATGTTAATGACATTATTTATAATAGAAACGGTATTTGCAGTACCGAACCCTATGCTACTTGCGAGTCCAACTAGAGCTTGAATATGTGATGTTGAATTTCCGCTTGAGAATGCAATTATAGTGCTGTCAGTGGTAGAAGAAGGGTTTAAACAGTTGGTTTCTTTAGCCACAAATGGTCCTGATTGATCGCATGCTCTAAATGTTGACAATCTACTATTATATCGACAATTATCCATACAAGAACTTATCCCCTTTCTATTTTTAATATGTAGTAAAGAGTATTAGGCATGAACAATAACCTTATGTATGGGTATTTAATGTGAGTAAAAACACTTTCAAATGGTTCACAAATGAACTACATATAATATAGATAAGGAAGATCACTTTGAGCGATAAGTGATCCTTCTTTTTTATACGTCCAATTAAGTTTCTTTAGTCCTAAAAGATTATGATTTATAAGGAATACAGGTTTTAGTCATCGCATGTATATTTAAATTCCGGATTAGTCTGAATAAAATATCCACTTCTAACTTGCCCTGCCCAATTCTGTAGTGCTTCTTTCCACGCTACACTTTCAAAAAACTCATCTACTGTTGTTGTTTCAGAAAACCAAATTAATGGTGTGAAGGGTGCAAGGGGTCCCACATCACCCCAAATCCCCCCAGCTTTAATCGTACTTTGTTTCACAAGAAGCAAGGGGAGCCCGTGTTGAAAAGACATAGAAGGTTCTATTTGCATGAAAGGTGAATAGGGTTCTAATTGATCCGTACGACGTGTTGGCTTTAAAAGGGCAGCTATAGTTCCGTAACTAGAGTTTACAATTCTACGGACATTTTCTAAAGTGGTGTTAGGATACTGGTCTGTATTGGGTAGTGTTCTAGGGAAAAGAAGAACCTCTTTTATTTCATTAAACATACGAATAATGAATCGCTGCTCTTGTGATAATGGTGGTTGCGATGGCCCCAGAGTAAATAGGTTCTGATGGCTAAAAAAATAGGTATCCGGAAAAAAGCACTCGCTGCTTCATTGAAATCATCAACAGCTTTATAAAACTGATCTATTTCATTATTAGTAGCATTTTTTCTAGTTTTATTCTCACTCAATTTTTTATCACTTCCTTACGATAACTTATTCATAAGTTGGAAGGGAGGTTTGTGTTTACATACAAAGTTCACTATTCATTTTAGTATTCATGAATCTTTTTAAATAGATATTCATTTCTAGGATTATATATTATTTATGAAAAAATAAAATGAAACTAATTATTCGTCTGTTCAACATTTTTGTTTCAGAAAAATCTTTGCCTGCACATTTATGGTTCTTATGAATAATAACTTAACTCCTATTTTTCCATGTTGTAAACACCACAGAATAAAAGTGCACCTTTTAACTGTTTCTTATCAACAAAAGTTTGAAGATCCATTGATTTTACTAGTGCTTCATTAGTATTATGGCCTTTATTCGACTGGCAATTTAAGTCCATGCTGAATCACCGTCAATAAATAATTGATTTGAGACATTGGCCTGTAAATATTTGAGCGCCTGATTAACTTGTATAATTGGTCCTAGATATTGCGGCAGAAACATTAGTGTTTTTCGTGGTCACTGCTACTTACAAGAAGTCACCGCTATCATTTACGAATTAACAAGGGAAGGATTATTTATAAAAATAACGACAACAAAAAAGTCGCATTCCAAGAATTCAGGAATCGACTTTTTGTGAAAAAATTATATAAAATACATTGAAATGTGAATAGTCATATGATAAATTTATAGAGATAGACACTGTATGATTATTACACCGCGAATTATCCCTATTTTAATTATACAATACAATCTACTGTGTCGTCAACAATTTTAATTTTATTTTTTTGAGGGGTGGTTGCGATGAAATCAGCAGGGGCAAAACAGCAGATTGGGGGAAAAATAAACGAAGCAGCTCAAATCTTTGAGACAATCAAAGGCTTCATAAACATGTGAATGAAATTGAAAAAGATAAAGAAAGTAGGACGGATACTATATGTCAGAAAAAACCATTTCAGTTGAGACAAAAGCGCCATACGGCATGATTGCCATATTATTTATCGGGGCCTTTGTTGCTATTTTAAATGAGACTTTACTCAACATTGCACTACCAGCCATTATGGACGAATTCGATGTGAATGCTACTGCGGTACAATGGCTTTCAACAGGCTATATGCTAATTAACGGTATTTTAATTCCTGCCAGCGCGTTCTTCATTCAACGTTTTACGGATAAAAAGTTATTTATTACAGCGATGGCTCTGTTTACTTTAGGTACATTTCTAGCTAGTATTGCGCCTACATTTGGTGTGTTATTAGCAGCACGTATGATTCAAGCTGCAGGCTCAGCGATCATGATGCCTTTATTAATGAATGTTATGCTGACTGCATTTCCAGTTGAAAAACGAGGAGCCGCAATGGGGATGTTTGGTCTTGTCATGATTACGGCTCCAGCAATCGGCCCGACGCTTTCTGGTTGGTTAATAGAGCATTACAGCTGGAGAATGCTATTTGATCTTGTGCTACCAATTGCTATTTTAACTTTAATTTTTGCGGCCTTTAAATTAAAGGATGTAACACCACAACGTGCCATTAAGCTCGATGTGATTTCTCTTATTCTTTCAAGCATTGGATTTGGCGGCTTGCTTTATGGCTTTAGTTCCGCTGGTGAAAAAGGATGGGATCATATCCTTGTATATGGAACAATTATTATTGGAACACTTGCTTTAATTACCTTTACCCTTCGTCAGCTACGAATGGATGAGCCAATGCTTGAGTTTCGTATTTTCAAATATCCAATGTTTGCTTTATCCTCAGCCATCTCCATCGTCATTTCGGTGGCTATGTTCTCGGCTATGATTTTAATGCCTATTTACGTACAAACCATTCGTGGTATTTCACCAATGGATTCAGGTCTACTCATGCTACCTGGTGCCATTGTGATGGGCATTATGTCGCCGATTACAGGGAAGCTCTTTGATAAATACGGGGCGAGAAGCTTGGCTGTATTTGGCTTAATCATCACCATTGTAACGTCGTATTACTTCAGCAAAATTAGTATGGATACGGCTTATTCTACATTAGTACTTCTATATACATTACGTATGTTTGGGATGTCGATGGTAATGATGCCCGTGATGACAAATGGTTTGAATCAGCTACCAGCGCACAATAACCCACACGGCACAGCCATGAACAACACATTACAGCAGGTTTCGGGTGCGATTGGTTCAGCAGTATTGATCACGATCATGAACAATAAAACAACGGCCAAGGCAGAGGAATTGGCTGCAAGTGCAATGAACAATATGAGTGCCAATGCAGCACAGGCTACGACACAATCTGCCAGCGAATTAAAGCAGCAAATCTTAAACGAAGCCATGCTACATGGCATCAATTATACGTTCTTCCTTTCCACATTGATTGCGGCCATCGCACTCATACTAGCCTTCTTTATTAAGCGAGTTAAGCCTAACTATGATAATCACACAGGTGGGGAAGTTGCTGGAAAGCAAGTAGAGGAATAAATGCAAAAGGGGTGTTGCTCAACTGAAGCAACGCCCGTTTTTTATTAAGGGATTTTATATAGAGATGGGGGAGTCTAGAAAGTATAAAAAAGGCATTGCATCCAAAGATGAAACACCTTTTCTAGTAGTTATTGAGCTAATCGTTGGATAAAAGCATCTAATTGGGCCAATGTGACATTGTCGTTCACACCGAATGTGCCGTCACCTTTACCTACAGTTACTTTATTCGAAGCCAGGATCGCTACATAATTATTTGCCCAATGTGAGCCTGGAACATCCATGAATTGTTCAGTTGTTCCTTGCTGTGTTAAATGAAATGCTTCCACTAAAACTTTAGATAGTTGCCCACGTGTCATCGGAGAACCAGGATTGAATTTCCCATTATCATCACCCGTAAAAACACCCATTTTTTTAAGTGCCTCTGCAGCACCTGCATATTTAGATGATGGCTTAATATCTGGGAAACTTGAATTCGTATTACTCGTATCTAAATGTAATTTATCAGCCAATCGAAGAGCTACCTCTCCACGCGATGCATAAATACTAAAGTCAATTTCCGCATCTTTTACTTCTCCATAATCAGAGAAGTTGGCAATACGTTTTGCCCCTACATAACGTGAACCCCAATAATATGGGTCATTCACTGTATCTACCTTAACCCCAGAACTTGTAGTAGCTGAGATAAAATTATTGTCACCTATGTATATGCCAACGTGTGAAACACCACTTCCAGAAGTATTAAAAAATACGAGATCACCCGTTTTTAAATTGTCTTTTGAGATTGACGTACCTTGCTGGTATTGAGCTTTAGATGTGCGCTCTAATGACATGCCTAGCTTAGAAAAGACTAATTGTGTATAGGCTGAGCAATCCACACCTGTCTTAATATCTGTTCCTCCATATTTATAAGGAGCACCAATATATGCTTTTGCTGTAGTAGTTATATCTGCTATTGTTGCCGCTTTCGCATCATGAATACCCATACCTGTAAAGAACATAAACGATGCGAAAATGGGTAGTAACCATTTTTTCTTCAATTCTATCTTACTCCTTTCAAAAAGCTATCGCCTTTGAACTAAAGTAAGAATAGCATGAAATAGGGGAGAGTTATTTTTCAATAATATTACCGATTACCCCTAAACACCAAATTTGAAACCTTAATTTTAATTGTGTAAAACTTTTGCAATAATAATGGGCAATTTTACTAAAAATATATGAAATTAATGGATTTATAGGGACATAAGTGCTTTTTTTATATTTTATCCAATTCTGTGAACCGTAAAATTTGTGGAATGATATTTACTAATAGTTATAATGTGAAAGCATCTACCTTAATAGAAACCTTTTTTCAAAATGGGAAAATAAAGTTGGCAAGATGTTAGTTAAAATTGTATCACAGAGGTGTATTATGCAATTATTTGGATTGTTTTATGACACGATTAATTCCTGTAATCGTCGACCGCTTTGTATTTTTAGAGATTAGTTATGCCAAAGCTTTTGAAGCGATGGTCCATTTTCAATCAATACGGAGTGGAGCTTGAGGAAGATTAGGCATCACAAAACCAGAACTCATTCTTGAGCGAGTATCTGGTTTTCTATTTTAGGACTTATTCAATATATTATCTAGTATTCTCCCAGTAATGGGCATAAAGAAATGCAGGATAAAGCCACCTAAACAAACCGTTAATAATGTACCAATACCGATTGGGCCTTTACAAATGATCGCCAACACTAAGAATAAGAGGTAAATAGCTGTTCTTGAGAAAAAAATCGTTTTTTTCGTTAATTCTTTAATAATTAAGGTTAGTCGATCTACAGGAATTGGCGCAAAATTTGTATGTAAATAGGTTGCCGTTCCTAAACCAACTACAACCAATCCTATGACAAAACAAACGGTTTGGCTATACCAAATATCAGGGGTTACAACATCGTGGAATAAAAATAACCACATATCGATCCCTATACCCGTAATAAATGCGGTGATCAAGCCTAAAATTTCTGGCCTTTGTCTAGCTAACAGGGAATTACTACATATTAATAGGAGCGCTAAGATGATTTCCCAACTTCCTACAGTTAGCCCCACATTTTTAGATAATCCTACGAGAAGTGCATCAAAAGGTGACGTGCCGAGGTTAGATTGAATCGTGAGCGAAATGCCTAGCGTTAAAATTAAAATGCCCACTACATAAAAGACATATTTCAAATAAAAGACCTCCTCCTATTAATTTTATTGCAAATACAATAAAATTACGTTAAATTGACTATATACTCTTTTTATTGCATTTACAATATAAAATTTAAAAAGAGTTTACGACAAAGGAGTGAAATCAATGACTATTAAATTAGAGAAATGTGAACAAGCAGATTTAAAAAAGCTACAAGCAATAAGTATTGAAACATTCCATGATACATTTAAAGATCAGAACTCTCCTGAACATATGAAGGCTTATTTAGAGCGTGCCTTTCATGATCAGCAGCTAGACAAGGAATTGGCCAATATGGATTCGGCGTTCTATTTTATCTATTATGAGGAAGAAATAGCTGGCTATTTAAAAGTAAATGTTCATGAGGCGCAATCCGAACTAATGGGGGATGAGTCACTTGAGGTGGAGAGAATTTATGTTCGACATCAATATCAAGGAAAAGGGCTAGGCAAATACCTTATGAATAAAGCAATAGAGGAGGCTGTGGCTCAAAACAAAAAAAGCATTTGGCTGGGGGTTTGGGAGAAAAATGACAGTGCCATCGGTTTTTATCAGAAAATAGGCTTTGTCCAAACAGGAGCCCACTCCTTTTCTATGGGTGACGAGGAACAAATCGATCTTATTATGACCAAAACACTTGCCTAAAATTTTTATGGCAGAAACGTTGATTCACAACATTTCTGCCTTCTCTTTTAATTGCTTCTATTTTTCTTCATGGCCTCAGCCACCGCATCAGCATGTGGATCTTCCTCTTTATAGAGCTCATTTATAATATTGGCGTAATCACTCGCATTACGATTTTGACTTAATTTATAGGCAGCTTGCACTTCTTCTACCTTTATTTTAAACCCTTTTATTCCTTTCATTTCTTGCTGCAGAAGTTCCGGAGATAGTTTATCCCACAAGACAGGATTTTCACGGAATGACTCATATTTTTCAAGTAAGCTAGACAAATCTTGTTCTAAGTCTTTTCCTTCCATGACATTTGCTTTTCCATAAACATGGACAGCTTGATAATTCCAGGTTGGCACATTTTCATGCTCATACCAAGAGGAAGAGATATAGGCATGTGGACCATTAAATATCACCAGAATGTCATGCACCTCCTCAAATGTCTTCCATAATGGGTTGCCATAGGCTAAGTGACCTGTCAGATAATAGTCATCCTCGATTTTTTTCAGGAGTACGGGGATATGAGCTGCTATTGGCTTACCTTTTCTAATTGAAACAATTGTTGCAAAGGCATTATGCTGAATAAATTCTTTGATTTCTTCTAAATCCGTTACTTTGTAATACTTAGGAACATACATGGAAATCTCTCCTTATACATAAAATCATCGCGAGTTTTTGGAATAAACAAATAATTGTGTATGGACGTCTTTACATTTTCTACTCAACAATGTAGATTTTATTATAATCAATTACTGGCACCTCTTAAAAGTGCCAATAACGCTATTTCTAAAGGAGCCAAGAAACCATGCTCGAAATGACACCAAACTTGAATAGTGAAGAACCGCTTTATCTTCAATTATATAACTATATAAAAGCTGAAATCCAAAATGGCAATATCTCCGCTCAAAGCAAATTGCCGTCTCAGCGTAGTCTAGCTCAACATTTACAGATTAGTCGCAACACGGTAGATGCAGCTTACCAACAGCTCCTTGCAGAGGGCTATGTGGTTAGTAAAGAACGAGAGGGACTATTTGTGGTCGATCTTGAAAAAGGTTATTTCCAAGCAAACTCCCATCATTTTGAACCTCAATTAACAACTCAGCAAAAACAAGAACGACTAGCTATTAAGTACGATTTTAATTATGGGGATATTAATTTAAAAGATTTTCCCTTTAAAATATGGCGTAAATTAACGATGCAAAGCCTTGATGAAGAACAGGCTCAGCTGCTTTTATACGGAGATCCACAGGGCGAGCTTGAATTAAGGAATTATATGGCAACTTATCTTTATGAAGCTAGAGGGGTGCAATGCAGTGTAGACCAAATTGTTATAGGGGCAGGCCTGCAGTTTCTTATGGGCATCGTATGTAACTTAATTGGGCGAAATGAGCTTTTTGCTATGGAAGATCCAGGTTATTATCGCGTTCGCCAACTGTTTAAAGATAATGCTATAAAGGTGAAACCAATCTCTCTTGACAATCACGGGATTCATATCGACCAATTAAGGAAAAACAAAATAAAGGCTGTTTATGTTACACCCTCCCATCAATTTCCCCTTGGAACGGTTATGCCTATCTCAAGAAGATTAGCGTTACTAGAGTGGGCAAAGGAAGAAAATGCTTATATCATCGAGGATGATTATGATGGGGAATTTCGATATGCTGGAAAACCGATACCTGCTCTACAAGGATTAGATTCAAATGATCGGGTCATCTATATGGGCACCTTTTCAAAATCTTTGATTCCCTCTATCAAACTAAGCTACATGATATTACCAAGAAAATTAATCAATATATTTCATCGCAACAATTACTATGTTCAAACTGTATCGAGACTCCATCAGCATACGTTGCAACTATTTATGGAGAGTGGACATTGGGAGAGACACTTAAATAAAACACGCAATAGCTATAAGCGAAGATATGAGGCTTTACTTAAGGCCATTCATCAAACTTTTGGGGAAAATGTGAAAATATATGGGGCTAGCAGTGGCTTACATATTTTACTAGAACCAAATAATAAGATGTCTGAAGAGGAATTGATTGATACAGCAAAAATGGCTGGCGTTCGGGTCTACCCAACATCCATTTTTTATGCAAACCCCTCGATCTTACAGCCCGCAAAGGTATTACTTGGATTTGCTAACCTAGCGGAAGATGAGATTGACACGGGCATTAAGCTATTAAACAATGCTTGGTTTGATAGGTGTCATATGTTGTGAATCTTTCAAAGTTCTATTTCTACATTTCTTGTATATACATAGTAGAGATAGGTGGGAGGGGGATTTTCATGCAATTTTATTATGGCAATCAAATGCCATTACGTGTATTAGATGAAGCTGAATTTTGGAAGCATCAAGAAGAGGAGCATACAGTAGTAATAAGAGAGCTTGTAAAAGATTTGGAGCAGCCATATGTCGATGCGTTAAAGGAATGGGAAAAAGCTTTCGCTCAAACACATCAGCAAGTTGTAAGATATATAGAAACAGTCAATCGTTCACAGGGACAAGTTTCCCCAGCCCTGTTTCAGGATATTTTACAGCTAACTTCCTTCTGTCTACAACAGAGTGATCAATTTATCCAGTTTTGTCGAACTCTAATGGAAGAAAGTCAACCGATAAGCGCCAATCCGACAGCTAAAGTTGTATTAAATCATATCATTGTAGAATCCGAATATTTTATCGGAATTGCTCAAACCATTTTATACCAACAGAAATAATAGGTTTTAGCGTGAGAAAAATGGAGTTTGGAGAAAGGACACTTGCCACACTCCATTTTTAGTTCGCTAGTTCCATCACCATATTAACTATTCGGAATTTTCTCTTTATACTTAAAGGAAAGGAGACTTAAAGAATAATTCTTCAGTGTATCTGTGTTAACAAAGTCATTTAGAATACTTTCAATTGAACTACAATGTTGATTGATTAAATTAATTTCTTCTATATAAATTGAATCGATCAAAACTTCTCTTAATGTTTTAAATACTATTTTTTGCTCATTAAATAAATAAACCAATTCAAATCTAGCGTTCACTATTAAGGTGGTAATCTCAGGGAAAACAATTCGATCCTTTAATACTTCAAGAATGGAATCCACGGATTTTACTCCTTCAATAGCCTGTATAGATGAAAAAGCACCATTTAATAGCTCTTCAAAATCAACCTTCATTCATTTAAATCCTCCATCAATCTTAAATTCTTTCTGATAATAACATTTTTTTAGAAAAATTTTAATGATTAATATTTCCCTTCAATAATGTGGAAATACTGTTTAGTACTAATTAAGATTTCTAGATGCCTCTTGAAATTAATTTTTCAAAATAATAACAAACTAAAACTCCTATAAGGCGTTATGATTCTTTGTTCAGATTTTGTTCAAACTTAATATGCTACTATCTCAAAGGGTGAACAATATGATGTAAAGATACATCTGAATGGGAGCTTGGTAATGAAAAAATATGATTATTGTAATTATAGCCATGCGATTAGTGATAGTTTTTTCATTCAATAACCAGCCACAAATCATACATAAAAGAGGTTTTAAAAGTTACCGGAAAATTCGTGCTATGCTCCCCATTAGGTAGACAGATTAAGAAATAAAATCTGTTTATCTAATGGGCGTTTTTATGTGGCAAAGCAAGTATCCAATCGAACTAAAACTACAAATCCTTCAATTGTTTGAAGATGGTCACTATTCTATCCTCGAATTGTGTGAACGGTTTTCATTCAATCTTCAGACTTTTTATAGCTGAAATATGAGGCTGGTGGATGTGGAGGATAAAAGAAGCTACTTCATTAAAATTCTTTTCAAAAAGGTGAAATTAGTAGTTGTTGAAGACTATATTCAGGGAAATTATTCAAAGACGAGTGTTGATGAATATGAAATTAGAAGTACTTCCGTTTGAAAAAAGTAGGTAAAAAAGTATACTATTCATAGTGGATGAAAAGATTCAGGTAAAAGGATGCGTTCAACTATGACAGATGGGAATGAAGAAAGTACAAGAATCGGCTTTATGAATCAATTAAAGACATATAAATTAATAATAAATGCTAGTTTACGAATATACAGCGAAGAAGGAAAGGGAACAACAATTGTCGTTTTATTACCAGAGGGTGGTGGCACATGAATATAATGATCGTTGATGATGAAAAATTAGCCATTGATATTTTAACGATCATGGTTAAACAACTTACTCAATTTCAGATTAACATTAAGGGGACATTTACAAATTCAACTGAAGCCCTCCATTTTCTTGAAAAAGAAAAGATTGATGTAGTGTTTTTAGATATTGAAATGATTGACACACACGGTATGCAACTTGCGAAGCAACTACTACACAAGCAACCATCCTTACAAATCATTTTTGTGACGGCTCATACCCAATTTGCAGTGGAGGCCTTTGAAGTAGAGGCAACAGATTATTTATTAAAGCCTGTACATGAAAAACGACTTATTATAGCGTTAACAAAAGCACAGAAAAAAATGGTCGTTACGGCGGCACCAAGGAAAGAGCAGGAAAACTCATTATATGCGCATACTTTAGGCAGTTTTTATTTATTGGATATTCAACATAATGTGATGAAGTGGCGTACAAGAAAAGTACGTGAACTATTTTTATATTTATTATTTCACCAAAAAAGGCCCATGTTAAATGCCGTCCTTTTAGAGGTATTGTGGCCAGATTTGAATTTTGAAAAGGCAGCAAGTAATTTACATACAACTATTTATCATTTAAGAAAGATATTAAAGGACAATGGCTTACAGGATCCCATCCTATTAGTCAATAATCATTATAAATTAAATGCAGTCATTAAAACGGATTATGACGAGCTCAATCAATTATTAGAGCAGGATCAACATGATGAGAAATCCATTCAGCAGTTATTGAATTGCTATGAAGGGGATTTTTTAGTGGATGAAGAGTATTTATGGGTTAATCAAATCAGGCTTCGCTTAAAGCAAGCTGTCTTACATGTGCTTGAACAGTATACGGCTCGTACAAACGCTGACCATGCTCTATTAAAATATAATTGCTTACAAAAGCTATTAGAGCTAGATGAATACAATGAACATTATATGTTTCAATTGTTGGAATTCTTAATTCAGCATAATAGGAAACAGGAATGTTTAAAATTCTATAAAACTATAGAGGCGAAATTAGCTGAAATTGACCTCTCTGTGCCAGAAAAGATTAATAGAACATATAACGAATACTTACTCAATCTATAATGGATGAAAGATCCGTTATACAAACAATTTGAAATAAAAGAGGCAAGCGAAAAGGATTGGGAAAAATTAAATTCCCAATCCTTTACATATACCAAGGCAACAAATCCTCCATCTTCTTACCTGGCTTACTTGCTTTATCTGTTACGATCCATGTGCCTTCTTTCTTTTGCAGTTGATATTTTACATTTGTTCCATCCGCCCTTTTAAAAAGCATATAGCCTGTATTACCTTTGATAAAGGTGACAGGGTCTATGACATTTTTGTAGGGTATCTTTCGCTCAGGAAATAAAATATTGGTGGCTATTTCCTCTGCAATTGCAGCAAGGGGTTTCATGTCATTATTGATTTCAGCTTGGTATTGCAATTGATCGTATCTATAGGAAATATACGATGACAAGTCCAGATTAAAGCTTTGCTGTATATCTGAAAGTGTTGCGCGATAGAATGCATCTATTGCTTTTTCTACATCATCCGCCTCATGTTTATAGCGAAGTGTGCTGACACCCGTTGGACTGACTTCAAACGTAATGATTTCCTTACTATTGGGTGGGGAATGTGCATGTTCAAAGGTGGTGACTTCAACGTTAACTTTAAAGCCAAATTGACTTTCTCTGACAATTTTTAAAATTTTCACATCATATAAGCCATACTGCTTAGGATAGCCGTAGTAATGATCAATTTCCTTTTCTATATATGGATTAAGGATTGTGATCAATGTGTCAGCAATCAGTTTCTCATCAGTTTGTTCACTTTGTGCATACATCTTACTGGGCAGCATCAAAATAGTTACGATAGCCATTAAAACATAAGTGATTTTTTTCATGGAATAGGAGCCTTTCTGTAGGATAATACTTTATAGGATGCGCCAATCACAGTAAATTATTGAGCATTTTTAAGAAAGGGAGGGGATACGTTGCGAAAAATAATGATGCCCTTTATATGTATGCTTTTGTTATTTCCAACAGTATCTTTGGCGTCAGAACCTGAAGGCTTAGTATGTCCAAATCCAGATGTATTGATGAAAACCACGGAGAAAGACAAAGATGAGCTTATTCAATCATTGGCTGACATCATTCCAAAAGTATATGGCTCAAGCCCTGAGTATCAGGAGTGGCAAATTGAGGTGATAAAACCTATGCCATTATTAGCTGGCATGGAGGAGAATTACTATAAAATGGCGATGAACTTCTGTGGAGAAAATGTGGCGAATCACTCCTGGTTTGTTCGACTAAGGTTTCCAAGATTACTCCCAGCGCAAAGTGCATCTCTTGGGGAGCTATATATTGTGAAAGAAACAAATAATAAATGGGTCCCTTGGTTCCAATATCATTAAAAAAGAAGAATCCATAAATTGGATTCTTCTCTTCACTACATAGCTATCGTTTTCGTTGCCACGGCTTGTTGAAATGCCTGGTCATGCTCAACTATCACCATTGTGAGATGAGCGCTTTGAATAAGCTCTTCAATCTGCATACGTGAATAGATATCAATAAAATTGAATGGTTCATCCCAAATATATAAATGAGCTTTCTCACACAAGCTTTTAGCAATCAGCAGTTTTTTCTTTTGCCCACCAGAATAATGAGAGATGTCTTTCTCAAATTGAATTCGCTCAAAATCCATCTTGCGCAGAATTGATTTAAATAACGTCTCATCAATACCATGCTCTTCAATAAATTCCGATAATAACCCCTTCAAATGGGATGTATCCTGTTGAACATAGGAAATGACCAGACCTGAAGCTAATTTAATGGCGCCTGTATGTTGGATGGGCTTGCCTAGAATAAGTTTTAGAATACTACTTTTTCCGTTTCCATTTTTGCCATCTATAACAATGCGATCACCTTGTGCCACTTGGAAGCTAATGGGCTTATTTACGATATGGTCATCGTACCGAATCGATACATCCGTGACAACAACCATTTCTTTTGATGGACATGCCAATGGCTCTACTTTCAATGACTCGGTTTTTTCAACATTTTTTAGCAGTTTTGATTTTTCCTCAATAGCTCTTTGTTGTCTGGATTCCAGGTTCTTTGCTCGTTTCATCATCTTGGCTGCTTTATGTCCAACAAAGCCTTTGTCCAGCTTCGAACCTGAATTGGTTGTCCCGTTTTTGGAGGCTTCCACTTGATTCGACCAACCTCCCGAACGCTTTGAGGACTGTTTTAATCGGTCGATATCTTTTTGCAGTCGTTGATTGGTTGCTTCTTCATGTTCCTGCTGTCGATCAAAATTGAGCTTCCAAGATGAGTAATTACCACTTTGAACGTCAATATTGGCTCTATTGATCGATAAAATATGGTCAACGCAGCCATCTAAAAAGCTTCTGTCATGCGAAATTAAAATAAATCCTTTTTTCCTACGAAGATAATCTGAGACCGTCTTTCGTGCATCCGTATCGAGATGATTGGTAGGTTCATCAATTAATAAAAATTGACCCTCTGTCAAAAATAACGCCGCAAGCAACACCTTTGTTTGCTCACCGTTGGATAATGTTTTAAAAGGACGATACATAACCTCCGCATCTACATGTAGATAAGCTATTTCACGTAAACATTCCCAATCCTCTGCCTGAGGGCAAATTTCTTCAAAAATTTCGTGTGTATATTTATTTGGATCCGAAACGGGATAGGGGAAATAAGTAAAGTCTACGGAAGAGATGATTTTTCCGCTATACTCATAATTGCCTAATAGCAACTGAAAGAATGTTGTTTTACCTCGTCCGTTTCTCCCGATAAATCCAAGTTTCCAATCCGTGTCGATTTGGAAGTTTACCCCTTCAAAAATATTGTCAAAGCTACTTGGATAAGAAAAAGTTAGGTTTTGTACTTGTATCATGGACATGATAATTCCTCCTTTGTATTGCAATAGTTTTCCTTTTCATACAAAGTCGGTCTATCCATCTATGCTCCATTGCTCCGTATAAGTAGATGGATATTAACGACTTATACGGAGTATTACATGCGTCACAATAGTATCTGAATCGCTCATATTATCTCTCTCCTTTACGAGTAGATGAAAGGTACAGATTCAACGATGAGAGCAAGAAAAAAATCCCTCCAATCGTGCATTGGAAGGATTAGTCTTTCACTGAATAAAGTCGATTTGCCACTCGTATCATGACAAATAAAATGCAAACTGATTGTTAAAAATGGATAGACTAACCCTATATTTTGGTTTGAAATCATTCAATTCAAATAAAAATATAGTTTAGTTCATCATCGTCCATTCATCAGTCCTCTCATAATTGTCTATTTATAGTAACAAATTTTTTAACGGAATACAATGTAGCCTTATCTTAGCGGAGATATTTAATAATTCCTAGAATATTTATAGAAATAATTTATATAATTGTTTAAAAATAATTTCTACTATTCTGAAATGTATGCTATAGTAGGAGCATAATTGAATAATGTGTAAGACTTGGTGCCAAATGAAAGTTTGGCTTAAAAGGGAAGTCGGTGAAAATCCGACGCTGTCCCGCAACTGTAATTCGGAGCAAATCACAAATGCCACTGGGGAAACTGGGAAGGCTGTGAGGCGTGTTGATGAAAAGCCAGGAGACCTGCCAATTTCTAGTACACACCAAATACCTACGTGGAAATAGGTGGTGAAAAGTGACCAAATAGGCACTGTGCGATAATGTTTATGCAAAAGTAGATACTTTTTCGCATTGTTTTAGCATTCATAATTTTAACATGCAGCCATTTTCCAAATAGGAGAATGGCTTTTTATTTTTTCTAAAAAGGAGATTATAACATGACCTATACAAGCACACTCATCGGTTACCCCTATATAGGGGAGGATCGCGAATGGAAAAAAGCATTAGAATTATTTTGGCGTAATGAACTTTCTGAAGAGGACTTTGAGGAAAGATTAAAGAAGATTCGTTTAGCGAGAATCGACAAGCAGCTACAATTGGGTATCGAAATGGTGACAGTTGGTGATTTTACGTATTACGATAGAATGTTAGATACGGCTTTGATGTTTGGTCTAGTACCAAAACGCTTTAACTGGCAAGGTGGTAAAGTCGATTTACATACCTACTACAGTGTAGCAAGAGGGAATAAAACAGCCGTAGCGAGTGAAATGACAAAATGGTTTAATACCAATTATCACTATATTGTTCCTGAGTATGAGGGACAAACCTTACAACTAACAGAAAATAAAGTGTTAGCTGACTTTTTAGAGACGAAAGAAGCATTCGGGATCATCACGAAGCCGACATTGATTGGTCCCTATACATTTTGCAAGTTAACAAAAGGCTACAACAAATTAACACAGGTTGAATACTTATTAGCCTTATTACCGCTCTATACGCAGGTATTAAAAGAGTTAGTGGATGCAGGTGCCACTTGGATTCAGCTAGAAGAGCCATCCCTTGTTACAACTCTTGATCCAGCAGAGATAAAGCTGGTGCAAGAAATTTACGACCAATCAGCCGTTGCCGTTCCAGGGGCTAAGATTATGCTACAAACTTATTTTGAAGCATTATGTGCCTATGAAACATTGATTACGCTGCCTGTTCAAGGGTTTGGCCTAGACTTTGTTCATGGCTATAAAGGGAATATGGAGTCACTGCGTCAATTCGGTTTCCCGCAGGATAAAGTATTGGCAATTGGGGTTGTAAATGGCCGTGATATTTGGCGTTCAAACCTTGCAGAGGTCAACGCAACGATTCAAGCCATTGAACAGCTAAGTCATGCCGAAGAGCTATGGATTCAACCATCAAGTAACCTACAGCATGTTCCAATCACAACCTCTCTTGAAAATGAACTTGACCCTGTTTTAAAGCAGGCTTTGGCCTTCGCAGATGAAAAAATCGTAGAAATCACGGGGCTGACTAAATTTAGACGAGATAAAGATGGTTCCTTACAACATAATTTTTCAGAAAGTATGAAGGCGATTGAGGCTCTAAAAAATCATCCAATCCGCCAAAACAAGTTGATTCATCAAGCTGTTCAAACTGTGACAACGCAAGATTTTGAACGACACAGTGATTTTACGCAACGTCAAAATATACAACAACAGGCCTTAGCGTTACCACTGTTCCCAACGACTACAATCGGTAGCTTCCCACAATCTGATGAGGTGAAAAGAAATCGTAATGCTTGGCGAAAGAAACAACTAGCAAATGAAGACTATGAGGCATTTATAGAAGAGGAAACTAAGCGCTGGATCACTATACAAGAGGACCTAGATATCGATGTACTCGTTCATGGTGAATTTGAGCGTACAGACATGGTAGAATATTTTGGTGAAAAACTGACTGGCTTTGCCTTTACAGAAAAAGCATGGGTCGTTTCATACGGGTCACGCTGTGTGAAGCCTCCGATCATTTATGGAGATGTTGCGTGGGCCTCACCCATTACCGTAAAAGAATCAGCCTATGCTCAAAGCCTAACAAAGCGATTTGTAAAAGGCATGCTGACAGGGCCTGTGACGATATTAAATTGGTCGTTTGTACGCGATGATCTTTCCCGTCAAGATGTCGCTTATCAAATTGCATTAGCACTTCGCAAAGAGGTGGAAGCACTAGAAAACGCAGGTATTTCGATTATTCAAGTGGATGAACCAGCACTAAGAGAAGGCTTACCGCTTCGAAAAGAAGAGTGGGGGGCTTACTTAGATTGGGCTGTCAATTCCTTCAAGCTTGCTACATCTAGTGTCAAAGATGAAACACAAATCCATACACATATGTGTTACTGCGAATTTAATGATTTCATCGAACCGATTAGCGCACTAGATGCAGATGTGATTTCCATTGAAACATCGCGAAGCCATGGGGAACTCATCACGTCACTACAAGTGCAACCTTATAAAAAAGGAATAGGTTTAGGTGTCTATGATATTCATAGCCCACGTGTACCAAGTGAGGAAGAAATGCTCACTATTATGAAAGATAGTTTACAGGTTCTTGATCGCCATCAATTTTGGGTGAATCCAGATTGTGGCTTAAAGACTAGAAAAGAAACAGAAACCGTTGCAGCTTTAGCCAATATGGTTGCTGCTACTAAAACATTGCGTCAAGCCGTACAACAATCTACATCAAGATAATGAAATGATTTATTTAATCTACTACATCTACTCTCCAAAAGATAACAAAGGCCAGGGTAAGTTACCTGGTCTTTTTATGTTGTTTGGAGAAATTTATTATATTCAGAAAATAAAATTGACGTGAACATGGGAGCATGTTATGTTTATTACTAATTTCATAGCAATCATTACAAGTTTGAATGAATTCGTCTTTCATTCAATTAAAAGGAAAATGGGTGAAAATCCCATGCTGTCCCGCAGCTGTAAATGAGGAGTTTTGTTTCAAATACCACTGAGTAAGTACTTGGGAAGGTGAAGCAAAATCATGATTCATGAGCCAGAATGCCTGCTTGTAAGAAGATTCATTGATGATCTACGAAAGATAGGGAGATGGATGGAGACTTGCTCATCGTGAGTTTTTCTGTCCTTATTCTTTTTTAGAATAAGGTTTTTTTATGCCCTCTCTTCTTTAACAAGTAGATTTATTTGCACTACGAATAGAGATAGGAGACAGAAAATGAGATTGACTAAGTATTTACTTCCTTTACTGCTTGTGCTGACGTTCAGTTTACTTGCTGGCTGTACAAGCACGGATGAAGAAAAGGGGAAGACAGCGACACCACAAACAAATGGAAAAATGATAACAATTGGCTGGCCATTAGATGTCGGTCCATTGAATCCTCATACATATTTACCGAATCAAATGACTGCCCAAGCCATGGTCTATGAATCCTTGGTGGAATACAATGATGATGGCACGGTTACGCCAAAGCTAGCAGAAAGCTGGGACATCTCAGAGGACAAAACTTCGTATACTTTCCATTTAAGAAAAGATGTGAAGTATTCAGATGGAACTGCTTTTAATGCCGATAATGTCATTCGTAATTTTGATGCCGTTTTAGCGAATCGAGACATGCATTCTTGGATGGGCATGGTCAACCATATGAAAGAGGTTGTAAAGGTGGATGATTTTACCATTCGTCTGCAATTGGATGAACCCTATTATCCTGTCTTAAACGAACTTGCCTTTGTCAGACCTTTCCGCTTTTTAGGGGATAACGGATTCCCAGAAGGCGATACGACGCAAGATTCTATCAAGGAACCGATTGGGACAGGCCCATGGGTGTTAACTGAATACAAAAAGGACGAATATGCATTATTTAGTCGCAATGAAAACTATTGGGGTGAAAAACCACTAGTAGAACAAATAAAAGTAAAAATTATTCCTGATTCAGAATCTATTTCATTGGCATTTGAAAACGAAGAATTAGATTTAATTTATGGTCGTGGCATTATTAGTTTAGATAACTATACGTATTTAAAAGACAGTGGGAAATATAAAACAGCTACCTCTGAGCCTTTGTCTACGAAAGCACTGCTGTTCAATACACAATCTGGCCCGTTAGCTGAATTAAAGGTGCGTCAAGCCATTCAATATGCTATTAATAAGGAGCAAATGGTAGACAGTATTACACATGGTACAGAGAAAGTGGCAAACACATTGTTCTGGGATGCGATTCCTTATGCCAATATAGATTTAGCGCCTATATTATACAATCCGGAAAAAGCGCAACAATTGCTAGATGAGGCAGGGTGGACGTTACAGAATGGAGAAAAAATTCGTTCGAAAAACGGACAACCATTATCATTAGATTTAATTTACATTGCATCCGATGCGATTCAAAAACCAATGGCAGAATTAATGCAAGGTGAATTAGCGAAAATTGGCGTACAGTTGAATTTAGAAGGTGCAGATGTGATGGTCGGTCTACAAAAATTGATGGATGACCAGGTAGATATTAATTTCTGGCGTACCAATGGACCGCCAACAGACCCTCATAGCTTTGCAAATGAATCAGCTACACCAAATGCTAGTGGTGTGTATGAGGCGAAATTAGGCTTACCAAATGCCAAAGAAATTGATACGAAAATTCACCAATTATTAGTAGGGACAGATGAAGAGGAACGCGTGCAGCTTTATACGGATATTTTAACGATGTTCCATGACCAAGCACTATTCTATCCAATATCTTACGAAACAAATAATGTGATTTATCAACCATATCTAAAGGATTTTGCCCCACGTGCATCTGAATACGATATACCTTATGCACAAATGGCTACAGAAAAATAAAAGTGGAAGAGAGAGTATGTCTAGCAGAGACAGCTCTCTCTTTATCATAGGATTGAGTAGGAAGTGACAGCATGTATGAGTCGACATGGATGTTTTGTTTAAAAAGAATTTTGACATTGCCCTTTGTCTTATTAGGCGTTTCCATCCTAACCTTTGTATTTATTCGTTTCGTTCCAGTAGAGCCTGCTGAAGTCATTCTACGTTTGGCAAGAGTTGCGCCAACAGAGGAAGCCATTCAGGCATTACGTGAAGAACTAGGGACGGACAAGTCGTTTCTTCTTCAATATTTACTATGGGGAAAAGGCGTATTACAGCTAGATTTCGGCACATCTTTTGTTAGTAAATTACCCGTGGCACATGAGCTACTTGCGAAATTACCCGCAACCATTGAATTAGCGATTGCTGCGTTTGTCCTCATTTTAGGGCTAAGTATCCCATTTGGGGTGATAAGCGCATTGTATAAGCACGCTATCATCGATAAAATCATTCGATTCTTTACCATCCTGAGTGTGTCGATTCCAACCTTTTGGCTAGGTTTCCTACTACTCTATTTATTCAGCTTGAAATTAGGATTCTTTCCGACAAATGGGAAGGGCACACTATCTCATTTAGTTTTACCTGCATTCACTCTGGCTTTACCAACAATTGGCTTGTTCGTTCAATTTATCCGTTCAACCATCCTAGAAGAATTACAGCAGCAATATGTTCAATATGCACAGTTAAGAGGATTAAAACGCTCTGTGATTCTTATGCGTCATGTGTTGCGAAATGCTGCTATTCCATTGACATCCCTGTTAGGCATGACCCTTGGGAATCTACTAGGTGGAGCCGTCATTGTGGAGCAGGTTTTTAGCTGGCCAGGACTCGGCAGGTACTTAATAGAATCCATTATGAACAGGGATTACCCAGTTGTACAATGCTATGTATTAATTATCGCTGTAATCTATGTGCTTGCCAATTTATGCACAGATATATTGCATCGTTTATTGGACCCTCATCTAATGATGAAGGGCAGGAGAGATTAAAAATGAACTTCGTACGAACAAAAAGTAGCAATTTGATAGGATTCATTAGTCTATCGCTCCTTGTTATCATTGGCTTGTCGGGGCTATTTGCGCCAATTTTAATGCCACACGACCCTTTAGCTGTCGATATAGCTAAGAAATTTTCGGTTCCGTCTTGGGACTATCCATTAGGTACAGATCATTTAGGAAGGTGTATCTTGTCACGCCTCCTTTTAGGTATTCGTTATTCATTAGGATCAGCGCTCGTCATTCAGCTAGTTGCCATTGTTTTAGCTATCCTACTAGGTGCTTTTGTAGCGTTGAAAAGGGGCTTAATCGATTTTCTTTTTATTCGACTATGTGATATTTTATTAGCCTTTCCGACACTTGTACTTGCATTTGGGCTATTAGGTATATTAGGCCCTAGCTTAAAAAATGTTTTAATAGCACTCATTTTTACACAGCTTATTTATTATGCAAGAATGGTCCGAAGTTTGTGTATCGGCATGAATGAGAAAAACTTTGTTCAAGCTGCAAGGATTTCAGGCACTACAGGTATCCAATTAATTAGACGCCATTATATACCCAATATACTGCCATCTATTGTCACGATTGTTGCATTAGATATCGGGAAGGTGATTTTAGAAATTGCGGGCTTTTCCTTTATCGGACTTGGCGTGCAGGCACCGATTCCAGAATGGGGCATGATGATCAACGAAGGAAAGCAATACATGAGACAGCATCCTGAATTAATGCTTTATCCTGGACTTGCCATCATCCTTGTTGTGTTATTGTTTAATCAGTTAGCAAATCGTTTAAAAAAGCTTGATTAGTAAAGGGGAAGTTATGGAGAAAGTTTTAGAAGTGAAAGACCTCACAGTCAAAATGGGGGAGAAAAATATATTAACCTCTATCAATCTGACAGCTTATAAAGGGAGAGTCTTAGGAATTATAGGGGAAAGTGGCAGTGGAAAGACCATGCTTTGCCATGCCATCATGCAAACATTACCGTCCTTAGCACATGTCACCCAAGGTGAAGTACTCTATCAGCAAGAAAATTTATTGAACGTTTCAGCTGCTAAATTGAGAACTTATCGTGGCCGGCATCTTTCGATGATTTTGCAAAACCCATCTACTGCATTCGATCGTATTCAAACGATTGAAAGTCATTTTCGAGAAACATTAAAAGCACACTTTAAGCTGACCAAAAAGGAAATGAGACAGATTGCCCTTGATGCTCTGAATAAAGTCCATTTATCTCATCCAGAGCAGCTTTTGTCCTACTATCCTTTTCAGTTAAGTGGAGGCATGCTACAGCGAGTGATGATTGCCCTATCATTGGCGATACAAGCTTCTCTCTACATTGCAGATGAACCTACGACTGCTCTTGATACTATCAATCAAAAACAAGTATTAACACTTTTTGATTGTATTCGCTCAGAAACAGATGCTGCCATACTCCTTGTCACGCATGATTTAGGTGTCATTGCTGAACTTGCTGACGATGTGGCTGTGATGTATCAAGGAGAAATCATTGAGCAAACGAATGTTTTTGATTTTTTTGATGCGCCTCAGCATCCCTATACAAAGAAGCTTTTACAAGCAAGAATGCTATTTTAGAGGTGAAAAAATGACGTTGCTAGACGTGAAAAATATAGACATGCATTATGCTCAAAGACCAGCCCTATTTCAACGAAGACAAAAAATTCCTGTATTACAAAAGATGTCATTTTCACTTCAGGAGGGAGAATGTCTAGGAATCGTCGGTCAAAGTGGTTCAGGAAAAAGCACATTAGGACGCATTATTTTAGGGATTGAACGACCAACAAACGGAGAGCTGCTCTTTCAAGGTATCAATTTATACGAAGCACCCAGCAAAGAGAAAAAAATGATACGAAGAAATTTACAGGCTGTTTTTCAAAATAGCTATCATTCATTTAATCCAAAACAGACGATTTTCGAAATACTCGAAGAACCGTTTTTGAATTTCGAGCATTTTAGCAAAGCAGAGCGACAACAGAAGGTAAGGGAATTACTAGACTGTGTAGAGTTAGAGTGGGCAATGGCTCAAAACTATCCCTCACAGCTAAGTGGGGGACAGCAGCAACGAGTCAACATCGCTAGAGCTCTTGCATTAAAGCCGAAACTGATTGTTTTAGATGAGGCCATTAGTAGTCTTGATATGATTTTGCAAAAGACGATTATAGAACTATTACAATCACTGCAAAAAGAGCTACAGCTTGCTTATCTATTCATTTCACATGATTTACAAGCCACACGTTTTATGTCAGATCGCATCCTAGTGATGCAGCATGGTCAGCTCGTGGAGGAGATTGGGAAGGATGGAGCCTATCAGCATCCCGCTTCACAAGAATTATACAATGCTATTTTGCCATCACACCCGCGAGAAAGAAAAAATAAGGATAGACCAAATTAAACAGAAACTCCATTTTGAATTTTTCAAAATGGGGTTTTCTTAATTATTAAAGCATTTTAGAAATAAAATTAATAATATCAATCATAAAATTAACTTTATTTATATTTTGATTCAAATAATTAATTTTTATTATTTACTTCTTTAAATTCTTTGTTATATAATCAACTTAACTTAAAGGAAGGAGTTCACTATGGCTTATCAAGTAATCACAAATTGCCCTGTCTGCAGTAAAACTTTGAAAATTACCAAGTTACAGTGTTCTCATTGTCACACGACGATTGAAAATGAATTTGAATTATCTAAGCTCGCATCTTTATCAAAGGATCAGCTTCATTTTGTGGAAGTATTTTTAACTTGTCGAGGAAACATTAAAGAGGTTGAAAAGGAACTGGGGGTTTCGTATCCAACAGTTCGTGGCAAGCTAAACGACATTATTTCATCCCTTGGCTATGCTCAAAAGAAGAAAAATGAAGTAGACGAGAAAAAAATTGTAAGCATGTTGGAAAATGGCGAAATCACAACGGATGAAGCCATAAAGCTTTTAAAAGGCGAATAGGGAGGAATAGACCATGAAAGAGGAAATTACAAAAGTGTTAACCATGATTCAAGAGGGGAAAATTGATGCGGATAAAGGTTCAGAGCTGATTCAAGTGTTACAACAGAAAGAAGAATCAGGAAACAAATTTGTGGAAAAAACAAAGTATTTAGATAAAACATTAAAGGTCCGTGTTGTATCCACCGAAAATGATAATGTCACGGTGAATTTGCCGATTAAACTTGTCAAAGCCGTACTCATGGCTGGACACAGCATCGCAGCGAGTATTCCACAATCGGAAAAATACGTGAAAGATATCGACATCAATCTTCTTCTTGAAGCGATCGAAAATGAACTAGATGGACAAATTGTAGATATAAAATCGGCAAACGGAGATACCGTTGCAGTCTTCATTGAATAGAGGCGACGAATGATGCATGTAAAAGTGAAAGCAAAAGACGTTCGCTTTACCTTCCCTGTTCCCTATGCTGTGCTAACCATTGTCCTCTCCATTTTAACTTCCAAATGGATTCAGCAACAAGTCAATAAGTGGACAAAGGCATACTTCGATCGAAAGAAAATAGACTTTACCTTTCCGCTCATCGACAAAGAAATGCTCAAGCCGATTATCAAGGAACTACAAAATTATAAAGGGCTCGTGCTAGTCGATGTCAAAGCTCAGGACGGGACTGAGGTTAAGGTTAGACTATAATACCCAACAAAGAATGATTAGAGCATGTTTGAATAAAAAGCATGCTCTTTGTTATTTAAAGAATATCCTTTGCAAAAGAACTATCGAAATCCCACAATGTATCTTCCAGATTGTTTAATAGCAGTTTCGTTCTTTTCTCAAGTTGATCTGGTAGCTCATTTTTACTGAAATAGGTAAGTTTCAAGCTCTCATCATCCTTTATCTCCAATATACCCCTTACATTTTTCGCAATATAAAGATGAATAACTGTATAGACTTCATCCCCATTTGGATATTGGAAATAATAATCTGGCCCTGAAAAAACACCCACCAAGTCAAATTCATTCGCTACAAGTCCTGTTTCTTCATGAAGCTCACGAGCAGCAGCTTCCTCTAACGTTTCGTTTAGTTCCAATGCACCGCCAGGTAATCCCCAATCCAACGTATCTGATCGATGTTGAAAGAGAATTTGCTTGTCATCGTTAACCACAAGAATGGTCGCCCCAATACTGATAATTGGTCTACTACCGATGTGTTTCCTTAACTCTGAAATATATCCCATATTGGTCCCTCCTATAGATCATAAGAAACGATTCGCCTTTCTTCCTTTAAAAACCTCTATTTTCCTTGTAATGCTTAAAATTGGATGTATTGGGATAGATGCACAATCTTTTTTTTGTACAAAATATTGCTAAAAAACGCAGAATAGTTCATCAAAGATGAAAAATAGCTTTTTATAATCAGTCTTTTCTGAATTTTACCTATATTGATTGTTTTGAAAACTCTATGTTAAGGTAAAAAGACAAATTGAATATGCTAAATTTTGGTGGTTCAAATGGGAGTTGATTCTATTTGATTAAAAGGGAAGTTGGTGAGAGTCCAACACTGTCCCGCAACTGTATTTAGGAGCTCGAAAACAAAGCCACTGTTTTGTTTGTCAAAATGGGAAGGTGTTATGAGAGCGTTGATCATAAGTCAGGAGACCTGCCACGAAAAAAAGCATCAATTGACCTACGAGGATAGGGAGGTGTTAGCTACTGCATGATTGTGAATTCATGTAAATTCACTGTTTTTTTGGTCTGTCATGCTTTTGTAGATTAACAACTTCTAGAAAGGGATAGGAGTTGTTTTTTTGTTGTTCTGTCGTGTTTGAATGGTAACGCTTACAAGAATAATTAAACAAAGGGGCTGTCATTAAATGGAGTTAAATTATTCACCAGGTCTTGATGGAATCATTGCCGCTGAAACAAAGTTATCTTTTTTAGACACTGTAGGAAGTCAAATAGTTATTCGAGGCTATGACTTGATTGAATTATCTCAGCGATATTCGTATTTAGATATTGTTTACTTATTGCTGCATGGAGAAATACCAACTACCGAGCAACAGGCTGATCTACAGGACAAATTGAAAGCTCATTATCAGGTTCCACAAGAGCTATTTCAAATTTTTAAGCTATTGCCCACTGAAACACATGCGATGGATGGGCTTAGAACAGGAATTTCCGTTTTAGCAGGCTTTGATCAGCACATCAATGATCGTTCGACTGAAATGAATTTATCGCGAGCATATAGACTTTTAGGTGGTATGCCCAACATCGTAGCAAATAGCTATCGTGTATTAAATGGACAAGAGGTTGTCGAGCCGGATAGTCAACTTTCCTATAGTGCCAATTTTTATTACATGATTACGGGCAGAAAGCCAACTGCGTTAGAAGAAGAAATTTTTGATCAGTCACTCGTTTTATATAGTGAGCATGAGATGCCAAATTCGACATTTGCAGCTCGTGGTGTCATTGCTTCTACACAATCTGATTTGTATGGCGCTTTAACGGGAGCTGTCGCATCATTGAAAGGGAATTTACATGGAGGAGCTAACGAGGCAGTCATGTACATGCTTCTTGAAGCCAAAACAGTAGAAGGCTTTGAAGCATTGTTGAAAAACAAGCTACAAAATAAAGAAAAGATTATGGGCTTTGGCCACCGTGTCTATATGAAAAAGATGGACCCAAGAGCGCAAATTATGAAAGAAGCCTTGCACAAATTATGTTTAGAGCAAGGGGATGATCGCTTATATCACATGTGTGAAGCTGGTGAAAAAGTGATGGTACAGGAGAAAGGGTTGTATCCAAATTTAGATTATTATGCAGCACCCGTGTACTACATGCTTGGTTTGCCGATTGAAATCTATACGCCAATCTTCTTTGGCTCACGAACAATTGGCTTATGTGCCCATGTAATTGAGCAGCATGACAATAATCGATTATTTAGACCTCGTGTCAATTATATTGGCGAGCGTCATAACCTTGAAGAATTGTCGGTATAATCAAGTTTTAACAACTCGCCATAAAGCTAATGGGCATTCTGACCAATGCCCATCAGCATACTAGTATATCAAACTTAAGCCTTGAAAGGAAGATATAGATGATTAAAACAAATGACATAACGAAGACAGATCAATTACTTACAGATATTGCGGATTATGTACTAAATACAAAGATTACAAGTGAAGAGGCGTACGAAACGGCACGCTATGTTCTATTGGATACTTTAGGCTGTGGCATTTTGGCCTTACAATATCCTGAATGCACGAAGCTTCTTGGTCCAGTAGTACCAGGCACAGTCGTTCCTAATGGTACACGTGTTCCTGGAACTTCCTATGTTCTTGATCCAGTAAAAGGCGCTTTTAATATCGGGTGTATGATTCGTTGGTTAGATTACAACGATACTTGGCTTGCGGCTGAATGGGGGCATCCATCTGATAATTTAGGTGGCATATTAGCTGTGGCAGATTATTTAAGTCGCGTGCGTGTGGCAGAGGGTAAGGCGCCTCTTAAAGTGAAAGATGTTTTAGAAATGATGATTCAAGCACATGAAATACAAGGTATTTTAGCACTAGAAAATAGCTTAAATCGTGTTGGGCTAGATCATGTTCTGTTTGTCAAAATTGCAACAACAGCTGTTGTGACAAAGGCATTAGGAGGCACGCATCAGGAAATTGTCAATGCATTGTCCAATGCCTGGATTGATAATTCAAGCCTACGAACATATCGCCATGCACCGAATACAGGTTCTAGAAAATCATGGGCTGCTGGTGATGCAACAAGTAGAGCAGTGCAAATAGCGATGATGGCTGTGAAAGGCGAAATGGGCTACGCAACGGCCTTATCTGCACCAGGCTGGGGATTCCAAGACGTTCTCTTTAATAAACAAGAATTAAAGCTTGCTAGACCACTGACATCTTATGTGATGGAAAATGTACTATTCAAGGTTTCTTATCCAGCTGAATTCCATGCACAAACAGCTGCTGAATGTGCCGTTCATTTACACCATGAAGTGAAAAATCGTTTACAGGACATTGAACGCATTCAAATTACGACACATGAATCAGCAATACGAATTATTGATAAAGAAGGGCCTCTTCTTAATCCAGCTGATCGCGATCACTGCCTTCAGTATATTACAGCTATCGGACTTATCTTTGGTGATATTATTGCAGATCACTATGAAGATGATGTGGCAGCAGATCCTCGTATCGATGAGTTAAGAAATAAAATGGTGGTTGTGGAAAACGCTCAATATACAATCGATTACCTAGATCCTGAAAAACGTTCGATTGCCAATGCTGTTCAAGTTTATTACAACGACGGCACATCATCTGAGCTTATTGAGTGTGAATATCCTTTAGGACACCGTTTCCGTCGTGAGGAAGCATTCCCTCAAATCATTGATAAATTCCAGCAAAACATCAGTACCCATTATTCACAAAAACAATTACGTAAAATTAATGAGATTTGTGCTAAACAAGAGCTTCTTGAAAATAGTGCCGTCCATGAATTTGTTAATTTATTTGTTTAACTTTCTAGGCGATTCTGGACGTACTTATGGCGAGGCATCATTGATTATTAGGGGGTTTTTATAGATGGCGTGGATTGTAAATGAAGCGATAACACAAAAACAACTGGCTGAGCAATTTCAAGCGCTCATTAATCGTTCAACGATTTTGCAAATACCAGGCGCTCATGATGCAATGGCAGGTTTAATGGCTAAAAAAGTTGGCTTTGAGGCATTGTATCTTTCTGGAGCTGCCTACACGGCCAGCAGAGGCTTACCTGATTTAGGAATGATTTATTCCAATGAAGTGGCGCAGCGAGCGAACGATATTATTCGTGCTACGAATTTACCAATGCTCGTGGATATCGATACTGGCTTCGGCGGTGTACTAAACGTTGCCCGTACAGCGCGTGAAATGGTAGAGGCAGGGGTTGCTGCTGTACAGCTAGAAGATCAAAATCTACCAAAAAAATGTGGTCACTTGAATGGAAAAACGCTTGTTTCCCAGGAGGAAATGATACAAAAAATAAAGATGATTAAGCAAATAGCCCCTACTTTAGTGATTGTTGCCCGCACAGATGCGAGGTCTGTAGAGGGCTTAGAACAGGCGATCTTAAGAGCTAAAGCCTATGTAGCAGCTGGGGCAGATGCTATTTTTCCGGAGGCGTTACAAACAGAAAAAGAGTTTAAACAATTTGCCCGTGAGCTGGATGCTCCCTTATTAGCTAATATGACTGAATTTGGACAAACGCCTTATTATACCGCTAAGGAGTTTGAAAAAATGGGCTATTCGATGGTGATTTATCCCGTTACATCCATGAGAGTTGCAGCCAAAGCCTATGAGCAAGTGTTTACCTTAATAAAAAACACAGGAACTCAGAAAGATGCTATTGAGGATATGCAAACGAGAAGTGAATTATATGAAACCATTTCCTATTACAAATTTGAAGATTTAGATAGTGAGTTGGCGAAAACCATCTTACCGAAAGAGGAAATAAAGTAGGAGAAAAGTTGTTTTTCTCCTTTTCTTTCAAGGAGGGCTAGTATGGATAAACTAGAGGACAAAATGACCATCTTTACACCAGAGGACTTTCAAGATGAGGAAGAGCTCATCGCAAAAACCGCAGAGCTCTTCATTAAACAGGATGTCTCACCTAATACTACAGCTATTGAAAAGCATCAATATGAAGTTACTCGTCAGTTATTTCAAAAAGCAGGTGACCTTGGTTTACTAGCCATTGAGATACCCGAAGACTATGGGGGGCTGGCACTCAATAAAAAAATTTCAGGGCTCGTTGCAGAAAAAATGGGCTATGGCGGCTCATTTAGTGTCTCTTACAATATTCATGCAGGAGTCGGCACATTGCCCTATGTCTATTTTGGAGATGCGTCACAAAAGCACAGATACTTACCAAAGTTGGCCTCAGGTGAATGGATTGGAGCCTACGCACTGACTGAGCCAGACGCAGGTTCAGATGCATTACATCCCAAAACAAATGCGATTTTAAATGGAGATGGCTCTGCATGGATCTTAAACGGTGAAAAGCAATGGATTACCAATGCGCAGCTAGCAGATATCTTTGTTGTTTTTGCCAAAACAAGTGAAGGCATGACTGCTTTCATTGTAGAGCGTACCTTTACAGGGGTATCTGTGGGACAGGAAGAAGAGAAGATGGGTATTAAGGGATCTTCGACGGCTACCCTTATATTAGAGGATGTTAGCGTACCGAGGGATAATGTACTTGGCGAGGTTGGAAAAGGTCATAAAGTGGCGATGAATATATTGAATATGGCACGTCTAAAGCTAGCTTTCTCCAACATCGGCACTGCCAAACAGGCTCTACAATTAGCTGTGAATTACGGGAAGGAACGGAAGCAATTTCACAAGCCAATTGTTGATTTTACTATGATACAGGAAAAGCTTGCGGACATGTCCATTTCGATATATGGGGCAGAAAGTGCTGCCTATCGGACAGCTGGAGAAATGGATGATGCGATTGAGTTAGCTAGTAAAGAGTCGATGGTTCATAAAATAGCCGATTTCGCTTTGGAATGCGCCCTTAATAAAGTCAATTGCTCAGAAGCCCTTGGCAAAATTGTAGATGAAGCTGTACAAATACATGGTGGCTATGGCTATATGCAAGATTATGAGGTAGAACGATTGTATCGTGATGCGAGGATTAGCCGTATTTTTGAAGGGACAAACGAAATCAATCGTTTAACCATTGCGAAAATGTTATATAAAGAATATACACTCGCACCTTCTACGTATAATGCGCCTGAAGCCTATAAGACAGCTGAAATAAATCAGCAATACATCCAGCTTTCCAACTATTTAAGGCAAATAGCTCTTACTGTCATTACAGGCGCACAGATCCATTTGGACCAAGAGCAGGAATACATGCGTCTGTTGGCTGATATAGCGAAGGATCTTTATGTTATGGAAGCTTCTTTACTGAGAACTGAAAAAAACGTAAATGAAAAAACGAAGCACTTGATGACTGATATTATCTGTCAGGAGGGCTACCGTAAAATAGAAAAAAGTACAATTGATATTATTTGTGCTGCTGAAACAAATGAACAAAAGCGAAAAATATGGCTAGATGCTATTCAACAACTAAACATCCCGCTTCATCAAAATCTCTTTATGAAAAAGCGAGAGATTGCTAGAAGTATTATTAACAATCCAAAATCGATAAGTTAATTGTTATTAAATAGGAGGGAAACGATAATGGTCGATACTTTTGCCAATGTAAGCAAGGAAGGTGCCATCACGATCATTCATTTAGATCATCCACCAGCAAATACTTTATCATCCGCATCGATTGAAAATCTTCGACTCATTCTCAAAGAGTTAGCTGTGGACGAACAAACGAATGCTATCATTATGACAGGCTCTGGACGATTTTTTGCCGCTGGTGCAGATATTAAGGAATTTGTTTCTGCCTTTGGGCAACAAGAAAAAGCATTGCAGATGGCTGAGAGAGGTCAAGCGCTATGTGATGAAATTGAAGCCATGAAAAAGCCTGTTATTGCTGCTATTAATGGTCCAGCTCTTGGAGGAGGATTAGAGTTAGCATTAGGCTGTCATTTCAGAATTGCATCAAGTAATGCCATTGTTGGTTTACCAGAATTAAAGCTTGGCTTATTGCCGACATTCGGGGGAACTCAACGATTGAGCAGAATCACGGGGCAAGCAAAGGCACTACAATTGATTTTAACAAGTAAACAACTAAGTGCCGACGAAGCACTACAATTAGGCATTATTCAACTGGTGACAGAACAAGAGGAGCTTCTGCCAACTGCAAAAGCGATTGCGCAGTCCTTTGTTGAGGGTAAAAGTATGACAAGTGTGTCCCGTACAATTGAATGTGTCATACAGGGCGGCAAAGATCATCTCCAAAATGGGCTAGAACTTGAACGAACACGTTTTGCAGAGTTGTTTTTAACAGAGGATGCTAAAGAAGGGGTTCAGGCATTTATTGAAAAAAGACAGCCAGACTTTAAACATTCTTAAAGGAGGGAATCGATATGACGAACGAAGTACTATTTTCTGTCAGTGATGGCGGCGCAGCAACCATTACACTAAATCGTCCTAAAGCCTTAAATTCACTTTCTACTGAAATGCTAAAGCCCATCGGAGAGAAACTGAAGGAATGGCAAGCAAATGACCAAATTCAGCTAATCATCCTAAAAGGAGCTGGTGAGAAGGGATTTTGCGCAGGTGGTGACATTAAAACACTTTATAAAGCTCGCTCCAGTCAGGAAGCTTTCAAAAATGCTGAAATCTTTTTTGAAGAAGAATATCAAGTAGATATGGCGATCTACCACTACCCTAAACCCATTATTGCCTGCCTTGATGGCATTGTCATGGGAGGTGGGGTCGGGTTAACCTATGGGGCAAGCCACCGAATCGTTACTGAACGAACGAAATGGGCTATGCCAGAAATGAATATTGGCTTCTTTCCGGATGTTGGAGCTGGTTATTTCTTAAATCAAGCACCAGGCTATGTAGGATACTACTTAGCCTTAACCGCATCGGTCATCCAAGCTGCGGATGTTCTCTTTACCAATGGCGCAGATTGCTACATGACAAGCGATCAGTTAGACACTTTCCTAGCGCGCATTGAACAATTAGACTGGCATACATTGGAGACCAGCACAGCTCTAGGCCAATTAATGGAGGACTATTCAAGTACACCTTTAACAAACAGTGACCTTGCCAACCTCCAACATAAGATCGATCAGCATTTCTCAAAAAATACCGTGGAAGAGATAGTTGAATCCTTAGACAATGACGCAAGTAAATTTGCGCAAGAAACAAAGCAGTTCCTTCTATCTAAATCTCCATCATCGTTAAAGATTACGTTAAAGCAACTGATAGATGCTCGAGATAAGACATTAGAGGAATGCTTTGCGACAGATTTAATCTTGGCTAAAAACTTTTTAAGACATGAGGATTTCTTTGAAGGTGTACGCTCTGTCGTCATTGATAAAGACCGAAATCCACAGTATATCTATCAAACATTCAATGAATTTACAGATAAAGACCTAGAAAATTTCTTTCAAGATCGTAATGCGACAGTAAAAAAGTAAAAACAAGTGGATTTTCTATTGATAAACGTTGAAACCATCTACTATTTAAAAGGTAGATGGTTTCTTGTTTGTAGTGATATGCGAAGTAAGTTAGCAAAGAGATTGATATGTTATACTATAAAAAACGGAATAACAGGATAAAGGTACAAATTCATAATGAGTTTGTTTAAAAGGGAAGTTCGGTGAAAATCCGGCGCTGTCCCGCAACTGTAATTAGGAGTACATTTTCAAAGCCACTGTTCTGTCATGTAATGGGAAGGGAAAATGTGTGATGATCATAAGCCAGGAGACCTGCCTTTGTCTAGTACAGCCAAAAAACCTACGAGGATAGGGGGTGTTGAGTGTGACGAATTACCTTCATCATACTCATAGTGCGACAACCAAGAAAAGGGTCTCTATTCAGTATAGACGACTTATTTTATATTGGTTGAAGAACTATGTAGTATTTAAGTCATAGCTAGCATCTTACCTAAGGGGAAAGATGTTTTTTTTATGAACGAATAGGAGTGAACAAAATGACATCTCATTCAATTTTATTTTATGAAAATCAGTTAAAGCAGCAAATAATGAACAACCTTTCTAGTGAGCACATGATTTCCCTACAAGTTTATATCAAAATATTAATACAAGAAAATCCTGATGATTACAAAAATATTAATTATGCCTATTTAAATATAAAACGTGAGTTAGTCGGGGCAATAGAATGCTGATAGATGAAAAAATTTTAGAGGATAGCATTGATATTGATCAAGATACTCTATTTAATAATTTGGATCATTTTGAGATTGAGAGATGCTTTGTATTAGAATATTTAGAAATGCTGTTAAAGTGGAATAAACAAACAAACGCTATTTCTGAAGAGAAACTTCAAAAGCTTTGGATGAAACTGATAAGAAAATATAAATTTTCTCTTGATGAATGGGAAAGAAATGCTGGAAATACGAATATTCACTCGTATCTTGTGAAAGAACAAGGGCATGGTCTACAAAAATTAATTCGTTTTTACAGGGACCGTCATGGAGTGAAATGGTTAGAAAATGCCTTTGATTATGGCATGACATTGCTAATGAAAGGTGGGGAAATGCCAGCATTAGAAATGTTTTTCCTCACAAATTTAATATGTTACAAGTGGCAACTAGACTACTTAGAGGATAAAGAAGTGCAATATTACTTTTCTCATTCAGTAAATGGGAAAGTGAAAGAGGTCTATGATCGTTTTAGGGCTTACGATAGAGAACAGAATCTATTAACTGCAACTAAATTATATAAGCTTTTATCCAAATATAATCCTCAATTTCATACAAATTCTGCTGCAACGCCGGAATTTTATAAGGAATTGGCCCTGTTTATTGTAAAGCACTAATAGATGTTCGTAGTGTCAAACAGTCTATTTTTCTTCAGAATATAGACTGTTTCCATAGCTATTCAAGATTATTTTAGGCATTCTATAAATGAATAGTTTTACTGTAGATAGAATTTAATAGAAAATCTCGTACATCGTTTAAAATATCTATTTTGTTTAGGTATAAGTAATTAGTGATAATCTATTTCGAACTACATAATCAAAAATACTGAATAATCCAAAAATAAAGAAGTTTAGAATCTAGATTTACTTTTCATTTGAAGGATGGTAAACTTAAAACTATTGAACAACAACAATATATTGTGTTCGTTTTACTAAGGTACTACTATATGTAGTTTAAAAGGGAAGTTCGGTACAATTCCGACGCTGTCCCCGCAACTGTTAAGCTGACGATGATAGCATCCACTGTGCATGCGCATGGGAAGGAAATCAGAGAATGAAGCAAAGCCAGGAGACCTGCCTTTATAAAACAAATTAATCATTTCTTCGGGGATTAAGAGATGGGAACGTCGGTATTTTTAGTATGTTAACGTTTCCATTTTAGCTATCTCTCTTAAAGAGATAGCCTTTTTATTTTATGAAAAGAGGGATTTCTATGAAACTTTATACGAAAACAATTTGTCCAAAATGCCTGTGGGTAAAATCTGAATTACAACGTGCAGGACTTGAAGCAGAAATTGTTAACATTGATCACGATGAACAAGCTAAGCAAACCATTATAGATGCAGGTTTTTTAAGTGTGCCTGTTTTAGAAATGAATGAAACCTTTATAGGAGATGTTCAGGAAATTGTTTCTCAAATTGAGTTGATTACCCTATGATCGTTTATGCAAGTCGTACAGGCAATGTCCGAAATGTTGTATCCAAATTAAAGGCAGAAGCTATCGAGCTCTCTGAAGAATTGCGACTGAATAAGCCGTATCTTTTAATTACCTACACAGATGGTTTAGGTGACATTCCAGCGAAGGTGCAACGCTTTTTAGAAAAAAACAGAGATTTTTGTAAAGGAGTAGTTGCCAGTGGCAATAGTAACTTTGGCCATCATGTATTTGGCGCTGCTGGTGAGAAAATTGCTACTACCTATCATGTACCCTTAGTAAGGAAATTAGATTTACGAGGCAATCAAACAGATTATGAAGCAATACAAACGTTTTATGAAACGAGGGTAATGAGATGAAAACCTATTTAAAGCTTAATAATGACGTACTGAATCGTTATAGTACAACTGGATTACTTGAGTTAGAAAAAGATCGTGAAGCTACGCGCCGCTACTTTTTAGAGTATGTCAACGTACGTTTGCGTTATTTTATAGATATTGAGGAAAAAATCCGCTATTTAGTTGATGAGGGCTACTATGAGAAAGCATTTATCGACATGTACGAAATGGAATTTATTAAGAAGTTGTATAAAAAAGCCTATGATTATAATTTCCGTTTCCCATCCTTTATGAGCGCCAGCAAGTTTTATGATAGCTATGCTATGAAAAGTCGTGACGGCGAAGAGATTTTAGAAAAATATGAGGATCGTATTGTTATTATTGCTTTGTATTTAGCTCAAGGCAACACAGCTTTAGCAGAACGTTCTGTCGAAGCGATGATGGAAGCCTATCAACCTGCCACACCAACTGCATTGAATAGTGGCAAGAAAGCACGTGGTGAATTAGTAAGCTGCTTTAAATTATCAATGGATGACTCCATGAATAGTATTGCCGAAAACATTGGCTATTGTTTAGAGCTATCACGCCTTGGTGGTGGGGTTGGGGTCAACTTAACAGATTTACGCCCTTTAGGGGATCCAATTAAAGAGATACTGAATCGTGCAAGTGGTGTCATCCCAGTTGCGAAACTGTTAGAAAATTCTTTCAGTTATTCGAATCAGCTAGGGCAACGAAATGGCTCTGGTGTTGTTTATTTAAATATTTTTCATGCAGATATAGAAAATTTTATTTCATCCAAAAAACCGAATGCCGATGATAAAATTCGCCTCGCAACCCTTTCAACAGGAATTATTATACCTAGTATTTTCTTCGAACTGATGAAACGCGATAAAGATATTGTTTTGTTTAGCCCATATGATATATATAAAGAATATGGCAAACGTATGTCTGAGATCTCCATCTCAGAAATGTATTACGAGCTACTTGATAACCCTAAAATTCGTAAAATCAAACGTTTGAATGCACGTAAGCTTTACACAGAGGTGAAAAAAGCACAATTTGAATCGGGCTATCCGTTTGAAATCTTTGATGATAATGTCAATAAGGTACATCCTTTAAAAAACATTGGTCGCGTAAAAATGTCCAATCTATGTACCGAAATTCTGCAAGTGCAAGAGACAAGTATCATTACGGACCAAGATCAACCAAATGACTATGGACTCGATGTATCGTGTAACTTAGGGTCTATTGATATCCATGCAGCAAGTAAAGTCAATGATTTCGGCGCATTAGTCGATACAGCCATGCACTTATTAACGAATGTATCGCAAATGACACATATCAAGAATGTACCGTCAGTTGCAAAAGCCAATCAATTAATGCATTCTGTAGGGCTTGGCTGTATGAACCTTCATGGGCATCTCGTGACGGAGGGCATCTTGTACGGCTCAAAAGATTCGATTGATTTCATGGATCACTTTATGGAAGCGATGAACTATTACTCACTGAAATCTTCGATGGAAATGGCGAAAGAAAAAGCTGCAACCTTCTACCGATTTGAGGACAGTGATTATGCATCAGGTAGCTATTTTGACCAATATATAACTAAGACTGAAGAAGAGCTATCACCTGTTGTGTTGAAAGCACTTGGCAATATTCCAATCATTACGAACAAGATGTGGGAAACGTTAAAGCAGGATGTAATGCAATACGGTCTATTCCATTCCTATCGTTTGGCTATTGCTCCAACTGGCAGTATCTCATATATTCGTAGCTGTACGGCTTCAATCGCACCATGTACAGAGCGCGTAGAGGTTCGTGATTATGCTGATAGTAGAACGATTTATCCAATGCCTCATTTAACAAATGACAACAGCCATTTATATGTGGAGGCATATGATGTAAATCCGTATGATTTAATTGATTTATATGCAGCTTCTCAAAAACACGTTGACCAAGGTATTTCCATGACGCTTTATGTGACGGACAATTGGACAACCGAACAATTGGCTAAAGTATACATTTATGCATGGGTAAAGGGCATTAAATCCGTTTACTATGTTCGTCAACGATTACAAAGCTTAGAGGAGTGTGTAGCATGTCAAATATAATCTATGAGGCCGTCAATTGGAATAAAGCAACAAGTGAGCTTGCCCAAATATTTTGGGATCAGCAATGGAAGCAAATTTGGTTTCCTGAAGAAATTGCGGTCAGTAAAGATATTAAGCAATGGAAAAGCTTTGAACATCAAGACACATATAAAAAAGTATTTGCAGGATTAACCTTACTAGATACTGTACAAACAAATATAGGAATGAATCGTGTTGCCGCTTATACAGACGATTTACAGGAGAAGGCTGTCCTAACTGTTTTTGATGCATTTGAGGCCATCCATGCCAAATCTTACTCTTATATTTTCACAACGCTTTGTACAAATGAAGAAATAGACGAGCTATTTGAGTGGGTCAAGAAAAATGAATTCCTACAGTATAAGGCAAATAAAATTGCAGATATTTATAATAGTATTGAAGAAGGCAATCCAGAGAGTTTATGGAAAGCAATGTTCTCATCCGTCATGCTCGAATCCTTCCTTTTCTATTCTGGCTTTTTCTATCCATTGTACTTAGGAGGACAAGGCTTCCTACGAAACAGTGCTGAAATTATTTCACTTATTTTGCGTGACGAATCTATCCATGGTGTAGCAGTTGGATTTTTTGCTCAAAATCTATTCAAGCAATTTTCAAAGGAAAAGCAAGAAGAGCTACATTTATGGGGCTATGAGTTATTATTAGATTTATATCAAAATGAAATGAAATATACCGATGATATTTATGCGGAAACAGGATTATCGCCTGAAGTGAGAGCGTATGTACGTTATAATGCTAATAAAGCACTAATGAATGTCGGCTTTGAAGCCATGTTCCCAGAAGAGGAAGTCAATCCGATTGTGATGAATGGTATTCGTAATGAAGGCTCCACATATGATTTCTTTTCACAAAAGGGTGCTACCTATGCCAAGGCAAAAGTTGCGCCGATCACAGATGACACATTCAATTTTAATCGTTAAGGATGAAGCACAATGAATCTAGAAGTAAAAATCAAAAAAATTCACAATGATGCCATGCTACCAATGCAAGCCAACCCTGGTGATGCGGGCATGGATCTCTATTCCATCGAAGCCATAGAGATCCCAGCAGGCGTAGCCAAACTCGTTAAAACAGGTATTCAGATTGAATTACCTAAGGGAACGGAAGCACAAATTCGACCTAGAAGTGGACTAGCATTAAAGCATAGTGTAACTGTACTCAATAGCCCAGGCACAATAGATGAAGGCTATAGAGGCGAAATCGGCGTTATTTTAATCAACCATGGTCAAGAACCATTTATCGTAGAAAAATCCATGCGTATTGCCCAAATGGTTATTCAATTTGTTCCATCCATTCAATTAGTGGAAGTAGACGAATTATCTCAAACGGTCCGTGGGGCATCTGGATTTGGAGCAAGTGGTACGAAATAGCTTGGCTATATACAAATAGAAACCTCATAAAGTTTACTTAAAAATCCTGCGAAGATGCAGGATTTTTTTGTTGTCATTTATAATAGCAGAAGGAAATGATAGGGTTCTTATGGAAGAAATGCACCATACTTTTATAAAAAACAAAGGGAATAAGGTCGAACAGCCGGCAAACTTCACATGGTCTGTCCACAGCACCGTGATTGGAGGTTATTATAAAATGGGCCAATATGATTTCCTCAATCAAGAAGGCAGCAGCATAGCTCATTTTGATCTCTATTCATTGGTGCAATCCTCAGACAAACCTTTGACTGGAAAGCCAGACGTTTTGATTTATGATGCAACGGTTGATCAATGGTATGTGTTTAACAAAACAGCTAGTGATGCCATTTTTTCGTAAATGGGAACTGCTGCGAGAAATGGCTTTGTGACAGTTATTAGTAATACCGTTCCATGATTTTGTAAATCCATTAAAAACGCTTTAATGAATGAATAGAAGAGCACATATATTAGTACGAATGATATGTGCTCTTCTTTATTTTGTTATTTAAGGAGAAGAGTTTATTCTATTAAGATAGTGAGGATAAAAAATGAATAGGAAGATTGAAAAATACTATTTAACAGAAGATGAGCTGGAGGTATTTGAAACCTCTTTTCAGTATGGGAATTTAAAGAATGCTAATTATGTTTTTGTTGGGATGGAGGAAGGATTAGGGCGTTTTGGTTATCAAGAAAACCTAGAGGGCAGACTAAATTTTTTAACGAAGCACAATCATTATGTGCATTACATCGATGCTGAACAGGATTATAGAAACGGATGGTATGTAACAGATATTGAAGATTCACCTGCGCTCCTGACAGCCATCAATAGTAGTTTAGAAAATAGAGGAATCCCTATAAGCTGGGAAGTTGATAGAAAAATTTACCCAACCATGAGAATGCAAATTCGTTTAGCTAAGCTACTGGAAACAAATATGGACTTCTCTACTCTGGATTTATTTCAAAGTAATACAGACTATTCTTCGTATCCCTTACATACTAAAGACGGAGCAACCGCAATGTTTGATTGGTACCCTCTACCAAAAAGAAGTAAAAATGATTTTCCCTATATAGTTTCTGGAAAGTTTGACGATTTGAAATCCTATTATCATTATTATGATACTCAAGACACAACTCGAATAAATATTATTAAAAATATGTATGATACGTTGCCATTAAATATTAGTTTCGTTTATGTAGGCATACAAAGGGGAAAATTTAAATTACAAAAGCATTTTGAAGATGTGTTAGGGTTCCAGTTTGCTCCTTATAATACAGGCTTAGTGCCTGCTAGCTTTTCTACACGAATGGACCCTAGCCAGAAGCCTAAGCCTTTTAGTATAGGTCAAAGAATACGAGATGATGGTCACAGACAATTAGCCGTCATGACACCTTTTTGGGGAATGGGTCAATTTGGATTCGACGATATAAATGCAATGGCAGCTTGGGTTTATGAGAAACAAAGCCAATTCAATCTTGCTTAAACAGTTGAATTTGTAAGTTATGGAGAAGAAGAGATTACATTAAAATTGGATTCGGTCTGTCTATAGAGACCTAAATGCAGGAAGAAAGATAGTAGTAAGCTTAAAAACAAGTTAACCTTTGTTAAAGGCTAACTTGTTTTATTTTGAGAAGGGCTAATCATTTTTATTTAGAAAAGTACTAGGCATTACGACAAGAACTACTGTACCGCGAGCACAAAGCGTATCCTGAGCGTAAACTTCGGTTTCAACCTTCCATTTTTTCGGATGAATTTCTTCAACAGTCCCAATTGCTTTTAATGGAACATGTTGTGGTGTTGGCTTGAGGAAATCTACATTAAGGTTAGCCGTTACAAATCGAGGTGGCTCCGCTCCATCACCAATTTCATGTCCATTTTTACGATGCAATGCAAGCGCAGCTGACCCTGTTCCATGGCAATCAATTAATGAAGCAATTAAACCACCGTAAATAAATCCTGGAATACCCATATATTTTGATTCAGGTGTATAGATGGTGATCGTCTTTTCTCCTTGCCAACCCGTGCGCAGATGATGACCATCATCATTCAGTCGGCCACACCCATAACACCAAGCGATGTCATCTGGATAAATATCTTGTATTGCTCTTTCTACGCTTAATTCTTCCATTTTGCTCTCCCCAATACTCTAGTATTATCTGTTTCTAAACGAGCGTTAATCATTTAAGTATAATTAATTATTTCCATTCCATCAACAAAAATCTAAATATTCTATCTATTTTAAATTATTTAAACTAGAAGCATAACTATGAAGAAAACTCGGTTTGGCACTCCCATAAAGTTGGACAAATTTTATTAGTGACAGGTGGGGAGGGCTGGTATCAAGAAGAAGGGAAGTCGGCACAGCTTTTAAAAACGGGAGATGTCGTGAATATTCCACCGAATGTAAAACGCTGGCATGGTGCGACAAAAGAAAGCTGGTTTGTTCATTTAGCCATGACACTTGGTGAAACAGAATGGCTAGAACCAGCATTGGATGAATGGTATACTAAACTATAAAAAGAAAAACGTAACGGATTACTACTTAATTCGTTACGTTTTTCTTTTACCGCGCTGAAGTAGTAATAGAAGGAGACAAAAGGTATGTCATTAGGAAATATAATCGATTGTATTTGTAAGGAAGCAACAAATAGAGACAGTAAAAAATTAGAGCAATTACTAGAACAACTGTATGATGATGAGAGTCCCAAAATACTTGATATTTTCCCTTATCAGATAAAAAGTAATGAAAAATATAGTCAAGTAGAAATATTCTTCGATAAATTAGAGATGATCGATTTCCAACAAAAAACGCAGAATTATCATGCATATCAAAAAAGCCTAGAAAAATTTGAGAGATTTTTTGAATTAATCTGGTTAAGATCATCTGAATTTTATGCATTTTATTATTTACCAGAACCTTTATATAAGGATCAATTGTATTATAAAATCTACGAGAATGAGTGGAATCAAATTATACCTAAAGATCTTACAGAAGGAATTTTATTTAACATTGATGAGTACTCTATGTTAATTTCGCTCATTAAATTAGCTGTTTCGGACCATCTCTATATACATTTCATTATACCTGAGGAGAATATTGTCTTTAGTGGGAACGGATTAGCCTTTTTGATCTATAGCCAACATAATCTTGATTTATTGGAAAAGATAGCTAATACTGAAGGGCTCTATATCCGTTGATCCCATCCGATACGCCAAGAAACAATTAATTTGTAGCTAGTTGACGGTATTTTGCCGTTGACTAGCTTGAAATTTTTGTATTTGTATCGTCTGAATGACTTTACTAATTTTTTTGAAATGGATAAAAGTGTTGTAATTCAGAACATAAAATCATAATATAAGAATATAGTTATATAGTGATTAATTTACCTTTTATCTAGGTGATTTTATTATAAACAAAATATAAGAAAATAATTATATAAGGAGTGGAGATAAATGGAAAACACACTAATTGAAAAACAATTAAAAGCAGCAGCTGATTTAAATCGCATTAAATTGCTTGCATGTATGAAAAATGGGGAGGTATGTGTATGTGATTTTGTGGATGTGCTAGGCATATCACAACCAGCAGTTAGTCAACATCTACGAAAATTAAAGGAGGCTGGCATTATTACGGAACGAAAAGTAGGGACTTGGAAACATTACCGTTTAGTAGAGGAGCAAACGCCATTAATGAAGGGCATTTTAGCACAAATTCAACCTTTAAACGAGTGTAGCTGTGGTACAGATTGTTGCGATATAAGGGGAACTGATCATGAGTAATGATTCTTTAACCAAGCAGCTTTCTTTTCTAGATCGTTACCTCACCCTTTGGATATTTGTTGCGATGGGAATAGGCGTTTTATTAAGTATCACACTACCCAATATTGGTGAAGCATTAGAATCCATGTCTGTTGGTACAACTTCTATACCAATTGCAATCGGATTAATTGTCATGATGTATCCACCATTAGCGAAAGTAAAGTATGAGGAAATGTGGCGCGTGTTTAAGGATTGGAAAGTGCTTTTGCTATCCCTTTTTCAAAACTGGTTACTCGGTCCGTTCTTAATGTTCTTTTTAGCCATCATCTTCCTGCACGATTATCCAGAATATATGGTTGGACTTATTATGATTGGTTTAGCTCGCTGTATTGCAATGGTCATTGTATGGAATGATTTAGCACGTGGAGACCGTGAATATGTAGCTGGTTTAGTTGCGTTTAACTCCATCTTTCAAATCGTAACGTATTCAATTTTTGCTTACTTTTTCTTAAATATATTACCTGGATGGTTTGGTTTAGAGAATTTCGAAGTATCTATTTCCATGTGGGAAAATTACAAAGAGCGTACTAATTTACTTAGGCATACCATTTGCTGCAGGGTTCCTCACACGTTGGATAGGGATTAAAGCCAAAGGGAAACAGTGGTATGAGGAAAAGTTCTTGCCGAAGATTTCACCACTGACTTTAATTGCACTGTTATTTACGATTGTGATGATGTTTGCCTTAAAAGGTAAGCAAATAGTTGAACTACCACTCGATGTAGCCCGAGTAGCTATTCCTTTATTTATTTACTTTGTAGTGATGTTTGCTGTTTCATTCTTCTCTTCACGTAAAGCAGGTGCATCTTATCCTGTCACAGCAGCTCTTTCTTTTACAGCTGCAAGTAACAACTTTGAGCTAGCCATTGCGGTGGCAGTTGGTGTGTTTGGTCTGCATAGTGGCGTGGCATTTGCCGCTGTTATTGGTCCACTTGTAGAAGTACCTGTTCTTATAGGACTTGTATGGGTTGCGTTACGTTGGCAGAAAAAATACTTTAATTCTATTAAATAGGGAGCAATATTATGACAAATACACTTTATTTTTTGTGTACAGGGAACTCATGCCGTAGTCAGATGGCTGAAGGCTGGGCTAAAAAATTACTACCTATTGATTGGATAGTTAAAAGTGCAGGAATAGAAGCACATGGCGTCAATCCGAATGCCATTCAAGCAATGGTAGAGTTAGGGATCGATATTTCGAACCACACATCAGATTTAATTGATGTTGAGCTATTAAACAACGCAACACTCGTTGTCACGCTATGCGGTGATGCAGCTGATAAATGCCCAACGACACCACCTCACGTTCGTCATGAACATTGGGGTGTTGTTAAAAATTAGCGCTTATTACGTAGCCTAAGGCTCTTAAAAAAAAACAATCTGTACGAAAAACAGATTGTTGTTTTTTAGGAAGAAGATTTAATAGAAATCATTTATTTTGTTCTTGATAATTTAAATTCATCGGTAGCTAGGATAGTGTAAAACATATTCTACTGTTTACATTTGCTATTGTCGCAGTGACTGTATTGTCTATCCATAAATAGTATTCATCATCATTGAGTTTAATCTTATACTGCGGAGCAATTTCGTTATCGACTTCACCAAATTCTCTAGCTTTTTTAAATGGTTTCTCTATAATTTTCATATCCTTCACATCAGAGATTTGTTGTAAGGTATCGGGTTGTACGTCATCGAAATTCATTAATTCTTGAATCTCAATAACCTTTGATGCTTCTTTCTGATCGTTACAAGCAACTACCCCTAAAGAACAAATCATTAACAACTAAATTGTTTTTATCTTCACCCCTTTTTATTTAATCAAGCATATTCCCTTATGAACACTTCTTCAAACAGCAAAACCAACCTGTTAAAAGCCATTAATTTATTGGAATATAAAAAGAAGTAATAATTCAATTAAAATAATAGCTAGAGTACCTAAACCAACAAAAAGCATCTTTTTTTGAATTTCATTTTCATGTGACCTTATTTTACAAACCGAACAGCTTAAGGCTACGCGTGATGGATTGACCATAGTCATCAAAGAAGAACTTACATTTTGAGCACACGCTACTAGGATAGGTGACATACCTATATGAAGGGCTGTTTCTGTTTGTAATCTAATAAACATTGTATTGGAAGCCGTGTTACTTCCAGTTAAAAAGCCACCAATTGCACCGACTAATGGAGAAATAAATACATAAAATTGCCCAAAGGATTGTGCAGCTAGTAAAGATAGTAACTGAATCATTTTTGCCTCAGACATGATTTCTGAAACAACTACATACAAAAAGGTTGTCAGTATAACCGGATAACATTTTTTAAAAGTTGAAATACTACTTTCTCTTATTTCGAATGCTTGTAGTCGATAAAAGAAGATCGTGAAAATACAAACGATAAATAGAAAAAAACCAGGCGAATATAAAATTGATAATTCGAAATTATATTTTTCAATAGTTAATGTCCATGTATTAGATAAATACTCTTTAAGAGGTATGACAATTCTTGATATAAATAATAGTACTATTAAAAGCAGATACGGCATTATATTTTTAATGCTATTCGATTCTTTTTCTAATTTAGACGTGCTAGACGTTTTTTTATTTTGCTGTTTAATCATTAAAAATAGAACGGAAATGACTGCTAAAGATCCAAACAATCCAGCAAGCTCCACACTAACAAATCGATTACATAACCAAACTGAAGCCCCTAACAGAAAACCCACAAATAGGATTGTGAATAGTCTTTTTTTCAAAGCACTTAGCCCTACACCTATGTAAACCACTACTAATGCATAATAAATATAAATGGGAATACACATCAAGGCACTTCCCATTCCCATCTTTTCAAGCTCTACATTACCTAAGGTTGCGCCAATTATTGTTCCCATGGCAAGCGTTCCCCAGGGAATAATACATAAACTAACTAACGCAATAAGGGAAGACTGAATAGGACTAAACCCTAAAGCAATTAGTAAAGGAGCTATGACAATGACTGCTAAACCAAAGCCACTAACAGATTCAATTAAAGGCGATAATCCCAATGCTAAAATGAGAATTTGATAAATTTTATCATTAGTCGCTTTTGTAATAGAAGAAGCTATGCCTTTGATTGCACCTGCTTTATCCATTAAATGAAATAAAAAAATACCGAAAAATAAAATATAAGCAATAATTGACGTAGTAAGAAAGCTTTTTATAATAGGTTCGGTTAAATTCATTATGTTACTATTAAAAATAGGGGATAGAGCAATTGCTGCCGTTAACATACAGGCAACGATTCCAGTGAAGATGGAAGATTTTTTTAAAACGAAAATCATAAACATAATACTGATTAAAGGTAGCAAAGCAAGTAACACTTTCAACAATTAAATCACTCCTACTGAATAACAAATTTTACACTATAGTGTAAATAATTATTCTATAGTGTATTATTTTACGTTAAAATCCTTAAAAGGGAAGTGTTTTTTGAATTTTTTTATAATTCCTAATAGAAGAATGGAGAAATACAAATGGAATTTGGAAAACAAGTAAATTTAATAAGAAAAGAAAAAGGCCTGAGTTTGCAGGAGCTTTCTGCGTTGAGTAACGTAAGTACGTCCATGCTATCTCAAATAGAACGTGGTGAAAAAAACCCAACTATTTCAGTAGCTTGTCAGATTGCAGAAGCTTTAAATACTACTTTATCAGCCCTATTAGATCAGCAAGAGAAGAGAGAAACCATTGTTATAAGAAAAGAAAATAGACCTGTGTACCATGATGAAAACTCTGGTTTTCAAAGACATTTATTGTCACCTTCTTTTCCGTCAAGAGGAATTGAATTTGTGAAAAACGTGATGCCACCTCTTTCAGAATCAGGCATTTTTCCGGCACATCAATCAGGCGTGAAAGAGTACATATATGTAGAAAAAGGGACTTTAAAGGTTGAACTAGGCAAAGGTCTTTATAACGAAGAATTATATGAGGGGGATTCTTTCTTTTTTGAAGCCGATACAGAACATCGATTTATTAATGTTTTAAATGAGGAATGCCATTATTTTTTAGTTATTGATTCAAGCCAAAGTAAGAAGTAAGAGAACTATTCGTTGCTGTTTTTCAACATCCAATCATTGTTTCTAAATGACTGGATTTTTGTATTTAGATAAAAATAGCCCAAAATCATGTCTATTCATCTGAGAGCTTTCCCCTTGACTGGAATTTATAGTATGCTGATTAAAAGAGAGGAGAGGGATTTTATGGTTAAACAATTAATGATTGGGGACACAACACAAGAATGGGCTTCTACGCGTCGCATGCTGGAACGCTTGCCTGACGAGCATATGACATGGAGACCACATGAGAAATCGATGACACTCGGAGGTCTGGCCACACACCTAATCAATCTGCTCAACTGGCAAATTGCGATTTTACAATACCAGGAGTTTGATCTTTCGACTGTGCCGTTGCGACGGGAGCCATTAGAAAAATGCGCTGATATTCTGGGAGAGTTTGAAGCAAATGTCGGCAAGTTGGAAAAGATACTTGCCGAATGTGATGAAAAAATGCTAGGCGAAGAATGGACGCTACGTCATGGTGACCATATCATTCGCCGTGAGCCCCGAGCAATTGCGTTCCGCACCTTCGGATTAAGCCACATGATCCATCATCGAGCGCAGCTTGGGGTATACTTGCGACTTCTCGATATCCCAGTTCCAGGCATCTACGGGCCCTCTGCAGACGAGGAAGCCTAGTAACCTACATCCACGAATCGATAGAAACAAGGGTGAAAACAATTGTTTATCATTTGGAAATAAAGTATTGATATGTGAGGTGTTCGATTGAATAAGATAATGACGAAGACAGAACGATTAATTATTCGATTAATGGAGGTGGAAGATTATTCTTCTTGGCTTACGGAATATGAAAACCGTTTACCTTCTCAGCATAAATACGATGAGGGTAAATTAGATATGAGCATCTGTACGAAAGAATGGTTTTGTGATTTAGTTACGAAACATCATCAGATGGCTGAGGATGACAAGGTATATGTATTTGGCGTATTCAGAAAAACAGATAATACACACATTGGTTTCGTGGACTTTTCAACAATTATGAGGGAAGAATTTCAATGGGCTAGGTTCGGGTATACAATTCATAACCATTTTTGGAGAAAAGGTTATGGTAAAGAGGCTGTAAAAGCAGCGATTGATCTAGCATTTGAAAAATTAAATTATCATCGAATAGAAGCTCATATAAACCTCGACAATACGGCATCTATAAAATTGGCAGAAAGTGTTGGAATGCTTTATGAATGTACGAGGAAAGCATTCATATACGAGGACGACAAGTGGACTGACCAATTAGTTTATTTTATAAACGCAGAAGACAAGCCATTCTAATGAATTAAAAAAGCGTCAAAAATTTTTCCCATTTAAAAGGGAGGAGCTGTATGTACGAAATGGAGAACTCTTTAGAAGTGCAAAAGAAAGAGGATATAAAAATTTCAATTGTCATACCAGCCCATAATGAAGAAAAATACATTGAAAAATGCTTAGAGTCTATTTTAAAGGCTTCCAAATCCTTTGAAAATCAAGTGGAGATTATTGTTGTTTTAAATCGATGTACAGACAGAACGGAGGAAATTGCAAAATCGTATAATTGTATCCTTTTAAAGAATAGCGATAAGAACCTTTCTAAGATTAGGAACGCTGGTGTTGACATAGCAAGAGGGGAAATCATCGTTACAATCGATGCAGATACGCAGATGAACGAGCATGTGCTGTCAAAGGCAAAGGAGAACTTAATCACAGGAAAATATATTGGCGGTGGCGTTACAGGGAAGTTTGAAAGAATGTCCTTAGGAATTTTTGTTTCAGCTTTATTATTGATTGGGCCACTCTTCTTTAAATATGGCGCAATTTCTGTGGGAATCTTTTGGTGCTACAAAAAGGATTTTCAAGCGATTAAGGGATTTAATGAAAATATGCTGATGGCAGAAGATGCCGATTTCGCTAGACGACTAAAAGATTTTGGAAAAAAGAACGGGAAAAAATACGGAACAATTCAAAATGGAATGATCACTTCAAGCAGAAAATTTGATAAGCATGGCGACTGGGTTTTACTTAAACGCCCTAAAATGATCCTAGCTTATCTTAAAGGTACAGATCAGAAATATGCGGATGAAGCCTATTATGAAAATCAAGATAGATAAAAAGAAACTGTGACGTTATTCGAACAAGGATTAACGTTTTTTTATTACGATGCAATCACACTAGCTAGATTAAAGAAAAGAATTGAATAATTTTTTATAATAAATTATTCTTTATTCATCAATATTGATCAATCATTTTAGCGAAAGGAATGGATTGATATAGTTGATGTCAATGTGTCAATCCCAAACAGTCAGAATGATGAATAGCTTTGAAGATTTAATAAAAAAAGAGTATTCCAATATAGCAGGCATTGCTATTAGAAAAGATAATCATCTAATTTACGAAAAATATTTTGATGGGTACACCCAAGATGATGCTTTGCATATAGCATCTGTCACTAAAAGTATCATAGCCATTCTTATTGGTATGGCAATCGATAAAGGATATATGAAAAATATAGAACAGCATGTATTAGATTTTTTTCCGAATTACACAGTGAAGCGTGGCGAAAAAACCATTCAAAATATCACTATAGCCAATTTATTGTCAATGACTGCACCTTATAAATACAAATCAGAGCCATATACGAAAGTATATACAAGTGATGACTGGGTAAAAGCTGCATTGGATTTGTTAGGGGGCAAAGGTAGTATTGGGGAATTTAACTATTCTACCGTTGGCACACATATTTTATCAGGTGTTCTTACAAATGCCACTGGTCAATCTGTTCTTGATTTCGCTACAGAGAGTCTGTTTAAACCTCTTGCAATCAAAGCTCCCACTAATACAACTATACAAAATAAAGAAGACTATTTCGCTTTTCTGAAGGATAAATATGTCACTGGCTGGATAGTAGATCCTAAGGAAGTAAATACCGCTGGTTGGGGACTTACGTTAACGACCCGGGATATGGCCAAAATAGGTCAGCTCTATTTAAATGGGGGTGTATGGAACGGTCGCCAAATTCTTTCTTCTCAATGGATAGAGAACAGCACAAAAGTACAAAGTCGATCAGGAGAGCTGTCCTATGGTTATTTGTGGTGGATACTTGATGATTGCTATGCAGCTTTGGGAGATGGTGGAAATGTAACTTTCATAAATCCTCAAAAGAAGATGGTCATTTCGATTGCTTCGCGCTTTATGCCACGTGCCAAGAATCGTGTTGAATTGATTAGAAAACATATGATGCCATTGTTTGAATAATAGCTAGGGATAATAAAAACTCCATTTTGATCAGCATCAATCAAAATGGAGTTTTTATATTGAATGAAGGGTATTAATGAATCAATTTTGCAAATCATCTTTAATGGGCATAAAAGCATCTCCTTTATTGACTACAAAAATAACACAAGTGAAAAATTACAAGCCATCCAAAACAGTTTTGGGGTTCTGTTCAACTTTGTTCAAAATGAGATTAATTTTTAGCAGTATAACCAATTAAGGTATAGCTTTTTTGATCAATTTTTTATTAAACTAACAATAATACTTGCAACACCCATTTTAGTACTGTATAGTACTAATTATGACAAAAGTAAAATTAATGAATCAAAAACGTGTGATTGAAGTAGCTGCAACATTATTTTTAGAAAAAGGGTTTGCTTATACAAGTATGGATGAATTAGTTCGTGTAAGCAAAGTTTCAAAGTCTAATGTGTATTATCACTTCTCTAATAAGGAAGAATTGTTGGAAGGGGTCGTTGATTATTGGATTGAAATGTATCAATCTGCAATAGAGGACTTACTATCTCAAAACCAATTATTAGTTGAAGATCGTATCCAATTGTTTTTAAAGCAAATATCACAAGGAGTTCAGACCAGAGAATATAAGGGGAGCTGTCCATTTATTACGCTTTATATTCAAAGTCCTACAAATGCCACAAAAGTAAAAGAAAAAATAGGTCTTTTTTTTAAAGGCTTACAAACGAAAGTTTCTCTATTCCTTAAACAAGGGGTAGAGAATGGTGAATTTAGAAAGACAATAAATATTGACGAGGTTGCATCTCTTTTTATTACAAATCTTGAAGGAGCGCTATTTATTTCAGAAACACTGGAGGATGCAACTGTAATCATGAAAACAGCAGATCATTTGTTTAACTTGCTTCGATAAAAGAAGCATTTTTTTTACATCAAATTAGTACTACATAGTACTACTAGGAGGATTTTTATGAGAACAGTATTTTTAACGGGTGGAACAGGTTTTATTGGAAAGCAATTAGTGAATGAATTAGTCAAAGAGGATGTGAACATTCTTCTTTTAGTGAGGTCGAAAAGTAAAGCAACACACATTTTTCAGGAAAGAGGCATCTTAAAAGAGGAAAATATGCACTTTATTGAAGGTGATTTAACGAAAATAGACTTAGGTCTAAGTGCTGAAGATAAGGAGTTGGTATTGAAAACGGATGTGATGATTCACGCAGGAGGCTCCATGGATATTCAAGCGACAAACAAAGAGGCAACTTCTGTATTTTTGAATGGCGCCAAACATATTAGTGAATTCGCTAAAAGTATTCATCAATTGAAGGGCTTGCAGCAATTTATTCATGTTGTAGGTTATATGAGTCCATTTGATGATAATAATAGCAAGGTTGCGATAGATGTATTTAAAGAAGGAAACAAATTTTTAAAAATAAAAAATCCATATGAGAAAACAAAATTTTTAGCTGATCTTTATATCCGTCAACAGGCATCAGCAGTAGGTTATCCGCTGTCTGTCATTAATCCGCCAACTGTGGTTGGGAGTAGTAAAACAGGGAGTACAGAGCAGATAGCAGGATTAGGTTTGCTTGTGACAAGTATGCGAAGAGGGCTCATGCCAGTGATTCCTGGAGGTAAGGGATATAGGTTGCCACTGATTTCAAACGATGAGTTTGCGAAGTTTATTGTGCAGGTTTTCAAATTGGAGCAGCCGGCTATTCAAACATATACACTTGTTGATGACAAAGAGAACGATCCGAACATTGCTGAATTACTAAGTGTTATGTCGGAAAGTATGAATATGAGGGCACCAAAAATCTCTGTTCCAATGCCGCTTATGAAAACAATAATGAAAAGTGGAGTAAGTAAAATAACAAACATTCCTTCTGATGGACTGAATTTTATCACAAAACGAACATTTTCAAATGGTTCGGTGAAAAACATGAGGGGGGGAGATTGGTTTAAGAAGAGGAGTGTCATGAACTTTTTCCCTGCCGTAGTAGCTGATCTGGATTATCGATTGATGTATCAAAATGGAAAGCATCATCATTTATTTGAGCGAACATTATGCGATAACAATACCCTTTACCAATTACAAGGAGAGGGGAAACCGTTTATATTATTACATGGTTTATTGAGTGATGGAGAGGATTTATTTCCTTTAGGAAAAGAGCTTCATGAAAAAACAGGCCGTCCTGTATGGATCATGGATCTTCCTGGTTTGGGACGTTCTCCTTTTAAACGAGAGAAAAATCTTTTAAATATCTATTTGAATGTAGTAAAAAAGTTATTGGAGAAAGCTACTAACGGTGCCCATCTAATTGGTCATTCATTTGGTGCGTATATTCTTTTGGAAGCATTAGTACAAAAGTACATAGATAAGAAGTATACAATTACTTTACTTCAGCCACCTGTTGCCAAAAAAAATGCCAAATCAATAAATGTTCCTCAATTTATAAACAAATGGACATTGAAATTCGCAACTACTAATTTGATAGAGCGTTATTTATTAAGTAATGGTTTATTTGAAAATATGGAGAGCATCCCTGAACATTATATTCAAAAAATAAGTAAAAGTTTTACTTCTCCTAGAATTTTAAACACTACCGTTCAGCTTAACAGTTTACTATCGAAAAACGTTCAAGGTGATTTCAATGAAGTAACAAAGTATAATCTTCACATTATTTGGGGGGATTCTGATAGAGGCTACTCTGCTCCTAAGCATCTGGGTAAGGTTGATCTTGTTCCATATGGTCATCATTTTCCTCTTAACCATCCGAGTGAAACGGCTAATTTGGTCATAAAAAAAAGTAATGAATTTGCAAAAGAAGCTGAGATCTTGCTTCGGTAAAACTACTATTTAGTGTCCTTTCTACAGGTAGCAGTGAAAATTACTGATATATTACAGCCGAAAAAGTATACACCTAACCAGTTGTCGAAATTTATTTGACGACTGGTTATTTAGTATTGTTCTTCAGAAGAAATTATAATGAACTTCCATGTTGTTTATTATAAGTAGTTGAAGTTATAGGTAAACTCAAATGTAATCAAAATTATGCTGTTAATTAAATTTTTCAAGTAAGTTGAAAGAGTTGGTGTTACTGCGTTGGAAATTTATATCAAAGATATGCTTAAAATCTTACCTAGATCCAAAGTTTTTCATCTAGTTCAAGAGCTGTTACTAGAAGATGAATTGCTTTACATTGAGAGAACGCTTGAAAAGCGCTTTGGTAGACCTCAAGTGAAAATAAAATATGCACAAACGACGAAATGAATATGAAATTGAAGGGAATTTTAGGAACTGCATAAATTTTTATGCAGTTTTTTCTTTACTTTCAAATAATTATTTTGTAAGATAAAGCCAACTTCAAAAGTGGCCAGACCACTTTTGAATTCATTCAGTAAGAGACGCCATCATCTGAAGGTGGTGGATTTTGTTTCTTTATAGTAGGTATCCAAACACCTATTGAATGAAGATAAAGCCTTTGGATGCATTGTTTATCTGCGCGAAAGGAAAGCGACAGCGATCATTATGCCAAGGCGAATAGATTGACCAAGGAGTTGATCGTATGGATAAAAAAACCGAACAAAAGAAAGTGTTTTTAGATATCTTCCAACAATTACGACAACTTATTAAAATAGAAAAAATACAGGCTGGTGAAAAGTTACCCTCCGAAAGAGTCCTTTCAGAACGTCTAGGTGTCGGGCGATCCTCTGAGAGAGGCATTGCGAAGTTTAGAATTGTTAGGTCTTATTGACAAGAGACATGGAGGAGGTACATTCCTAGCTTCAACACAAAAGCATCAGCTCGTAGAAATGGTTGTTTATATTAGAAGATGAAAAATCAAAAAAGGATGTCGAATTAACGCGACAAATTCATGAAAAGGAAGCCATTCGCATTATAAGTTGTACAGATACTATGCGAGCACTACCAGTGTAGGACAGTGTTTTTGTAAAGCTAGAGATAGAAAGTACGATTAATTGTCGGGATGTTTTACGAGAAATAATCATTACGTCAGGAAATCGTCTTTCACTAAAGGTCTGGTTTCAGTTAGCAGTTTATGACGGTGATAGTTTAAATCGAAACTCAACAAAAGTAGCAAAAATTAATTATTCAAACGATGTTGAAATCGATGCAACTTGGCTATGAAAAAGAAGTATTAAAAGCTTACGAACAGTGGATGAATGCTGAACAATTCATTTAGACAACATAGGGGGAGTCAAACATGGCAATACGTAACCTATTTAGTAAAAAGAAAGAGGACGGACAGGAAAAGGGATTTCCAGAAGGACTTATGACAAAATGTCCAGAGTGCCGTCACATTCAGTTAACAAAGGAATTAGAAAAAAATCATAAAGTGTGTACAAATTGCGACCATCATTTCAAAATGACTGCACAGGAGCGCGTAGCTTATTTCTTAGATGAAGGTTCATTTGTTTCAATGGACGATCATTTACAAACAAGTAATCCACTCAATTTCCCTGATTATGTAGAAAAAATTTCAGTGGCTAAACAACAAACAGGATTAAGCGAAGCTGTACTGACTGGGGTAGGTACTCTTGATGGAGAAGAAATTGTTGTAGCCATTATGGATTCTCATTTCCGTATGGGCTCAATGGGCTCCGTTGTAGGAGAAAAAATCACACGTGCCGTTGAAAAAGCTATTGAATTACGTGTACCAGTTATTATCTTTACTGCTAGTGGTGGAGCGCGCATGCAAGAAGGTATTCTATCATTAATGCAAATGGTAAAAACGAGTGTGGCATTAAAACGTCATAGTGAAGAAGGACTATTATTTATTTCGATCATGACGCACCCTACATACGGTGGCGTTTCAGCAAGCTTTGCTTCTGTTGGAGATATTAATATTGCAGAACCGCAAGCATTGATTGGCTTTGCTGGTCGCCGTGTAATCGAAGAAACATTAAGAGAAAAATTACCAAATGATTTCCAAAAGTCAGAGTTTTTACTAGCGCATGGTCAGCTTGATGCAATTTTCCATCGGAAAGATTTACGAAACCAAGTAGCAATGCTTGTAAAAATGCATACAAAAGGCGGTGTGCAACATGTCTAAAAATTTAGCTTTTGAAGAACCAGTAGTACAATTACGAGAAAAAATTGATGAATTAAAAACGATTGCTACAAAGGCAGATGTTGACATGACAGGCGAAATCGAAAAGCTTGAAACACGTCTAACACAGCTAGAACAATCTATTTATGCCAATATGAAGCCCTGGGATCGTGTACAGATTGCTAGACATCCAGAACGACCAACAACTATACAATATATAGAAGCGATGTGTGAAAACTTTATTGAGTTACATGGAGATCGTACATTTGGTGATGATGCAGCTATTCTTGGAGGAATTGCTCTCTTTGAAGGTCAGCCCGTAACAATTGTTGGACATCAGCGCGGAAAATCAACTAAAGAAAATATTCGACGAAATTTTGGTATGCCACACCCTGAAGGATATCGTAAAGCATTACGCTTAATGAAGCAGGCTGAGAAATTTAAGCGCCCAATTATTTGTTTTATTGATACAAAAGGAGCCTATCCAGGTAAGGCAGCCGAGGAACGCGGCCAAAGTGAAGCCATTGCTAGAACTCTCTCTGAAATGGCGATTCTAACAGTACCAGTTATTAGTATTGTTATTGGGGAAGGCGGAAGTGGCGGTGCAATTGCATTAGGCGTAGCTAATCGAGTCTTTATGTTAGAGAACTCAACGTATTCGGTTATCTCGCCTGAAGGGGCTGCATCGATCTTATGGCGAGATGGTAGCCTAGGGAAGCAAGCTGCAGAAGCAATGCGTATAACAGCACCTGACTTAAAAGAGCTCGACGTTATTGATGGAATCATCCCTGAAATAACTGGTGGAGCACACCGCAATGTTGCGAAGCAAGCATTTAATATAAAAAAGTGTATAAGCGTCACACTAAAAGCATTGAATTCTTTAAATGGCGAACAATTAATTGACGATCGCTATGAGAAATTTAGAAAGATGGGACAATATACAGAAGCTTAAATTTATTTTTAGGTTTTTGGACATGTAAATTTGTTCGTAAAGAGATAAAAAATCAACGTTTGCAACAAACTTTTAATCAAACTTTATTCCAAACCAACATGAGCTAATATCGATTCTATTTAGAAAATCGTGAATTAAAGACTAAAATATACAAAAGTTAATTATAATAATTCGATATTAAAATAATCGTTTTTTATCAATCATGTTTTCATGGGTTATTTTTATTTTTATAGTTAAAACATTTGAGTGTCTATGTAAATCCATTTCGTCTCACTATTATTAGTATACTTTTCAATGAAACACAACTTCCTATAATTTATATTATGTAAACTAAAATTATTTGGCGAGGAGGAGGGCTTAGATACGTCAACTACCCATAATATCTGTACTTTTCGACTTGTCATTCTGAAGTTCCTTATAATTATCATGTGAACGATAACTCTCCTTTTTTACGATAATGGGATGATTTTGTACGGATAATAATTATTGTTTAATATGATATCTGGAGGTTTTATACTTGCAACTACATGCTGCCATTGATGAATTTGTTTTGTATATCGAGATTGAAAAAAATTACTCAGTTAATACGGTTACGAGTTATGAATACGATTTACAGCTCTTCTTAAGCTTTTTAAAGGATCATGGCTGTTCAACCAGTTTAAATGAGATTACCAAGACCCAAGTACGTCGCTTTATCCAATATTTATGATAATCACTAGAACAAAAATCTCGTTCGGTCAAACGTAAAATTTCATCCTTAAAATCGTTTACCCAATATTGCTTAAACAATACCTTTCTAAGATTTTACGCGAGGGATTGAATCGCCAAAGACCGCTGAAAAACTTCCTGTCTATTTGACCTTAACAGATTTAAGCAGCTATTTGACTATTTAGAGCGCGCCCAATCACACTTTTCGATGCAGAAATGAGCTAATTGTTTAAGTTATTAAAAACTGGTCTAAGTCGTTCTGAACTTGTTTCATTGACATGGCAACAAGTTTATTTGATCGATGAAACGGTTCGAATTGATAAAAAAAGAAAAAAAGAGGGGATATTAACCCTCCATCCACACTTAATCTCCCTTCTGGCACCCTATAAAGCGTCTAAAGTCAGCGCTCCCACCTACCCGCTTCACGCTGCATCATTGCGGCACATTTGCGACACTGATGTGGACAAAATTAAGAAAACGTTGACTTACGAACACTTCAAGAACTTCTTGGTCATGAAAGTATTACATCAACTCAAGTCTATACCCATGTTGAGTTTGAACAGAAAAAGAAAGCCATCGATTCTTTTCGTATTTTTTTATTGCTCTACATTTAGATAGAAAGAAATTAACCGTAATTATTTTAAATACATATGAAGTTGTTAATAGGTAACCAAAAATTTTATTAATTCATCATACATTCTTTCCGAATCATGCCCGAGCCAAATTAAATGACCCCAATTTTGAAGAATACAAAGTTTCGAATTTGTGATGTTATGTTGTGCATGATATGCATGTTCAACAGGTGCAGCACTATCATTTATACTATGTAAAATTAATGTAGGACACTTAATTGAGCGTAAATCAGCTACAGAAATTGTTCCAGTTTGTGATAAGTCAATCATAAAACCATATCCAGAGCGTTGTCTATTGTTCATTTTACGAAACATCTCAATATCAACATCAGTAATTTGAGCGACTACTTCAATATAAGGCAGTTTACTAAAAGAAGGGACCATTTGTTTAAACATAAATTCGGAAAATCGGTTACTTAAGTGACTAATTATTCTCCAAGTATATTTTTCTATAGTAGGACGAAATAAAATTTTGGCTGCTTTATATTCCATATCTTTAGATGCAAGCCATTGTTTCGTTACGGCCGATTGTAGAGTAAGACTTCTTACACGTTCTGGATAATTAGAAGCAAAAAAGATTCCACTTGGTCCTCCAGCAGAAATGGCAATTACATGTACCTTTTCGATATTCAAATGATTGAGTATAGTTAAATAAGCATGGCAGGCTGTTTGAAGATCTTTCCCGAGAAGTGGATCTGTATTACCATATCCAGCTCTAGAAGGAGTTATTATTGAATAACCTTGTTGCAATAATTCAGCGTAGCCAAACTCTTCTTTACAATTAGAATGGCCACCATGAAACACAAGTATTGGTGTACCTTTTCCGATAATTGAATATTCCATTTTTCTTCCAATATCGTCAATGAAATGATCGATAACTCTTTCCTGATAAAGCTCCGTTTCCCCCATTGAAGTCTGCACAACTTACACCCCTTTTTTTTAAAAAAACTTAGAATATTGATACATATATAGGATCTAATATCGTTTTATTCTTTTATTAACTTCTTGTACATTTAGTTCTACAAAAAAATGTGTAACCCTGCCTTTTTAGATGAGAAAAGAATTGCACGATCATTATATTGGATCTTTAATGAAAACGAGCGCTATTTCTTCTTACAGTATCACACTCAATTGTTGAATATCACATGGGAGTTTTTTCAACATTATAAACGGTTCAGTCCTTAAAACTTCTTTTTCATTTTCTGAGACAATCATAATACGGACTTCTTTTGCATTTGAAATGATTCTTAATATACGAATAAGAAATGTCCAGACTTGTATCTGAACAAGAATCTACAGACCCTTCGTTCATGATATTGGTTCAAACTCTACAACAGTTGTTGGGCTCTCCATAGATTTTTATCAGCTATGATTTTGTCAATTAGTTCGATACCATCTTGTTTCTTCATTTCCATGTTTACATCCCTCCAAACTCTTATATGCTGCTTTGCTTCCAGCTTATCCCTCTATAAGTAGCCATCTATTCGGTCTATATCCCGATGTTTTCTGTGCTTCGGCGGGATGTCTCCACCTCCTCCTTGTTTCTTTCAAGATTTGAGTTTGTTCTGTCCTTCACCATAGTTGACTTGGCTCATCTGACTATCACTAGTCAAATTGTTAATTAAAATAACCCTCAAGAGACCTCCCCGGGTAAGCACAGCCACTTTCCTCTCATATAACCCCAAATTTACTGTATGGGATTCGAACAGTATTAGACTTCGCTTTGTTATGCAAGCTTATCCATCCTAAGCCAGCCTTCTATCTGATTTCTGTTCAACAGTTTGAGAGTTTGCGTCCGATTACCTCCAGATTCCACGTCGCCATGGACACCCCTGTCTTTTGCTAACAGGTCCTACTGCCAAGCCTGTATGGACTTTTACCATCGAGTTGTTGTACATGCCGGGCACACATAAAAAGCGTTAATCCATTTGGATCAACGCTTCATTTATTCATCTTGTTTAAAAATTAATCTCTTTGCTTAACTAATACGAAACAATAAGCTATAAAAACAGTGGTCAATAGTAACGCAAGTAATGTCCATCCATTAAAGAAGATATTATTTGAATATGTGTTAAGTAATGGAATTTGAGTTATTTTAGTAACTGAATCATTATTTTCAAAGACTAATAATCTAAATTCTCTTGCTTCTTTAAAAGTAAAGAAATATATAATACTCGAAAGAAGGAATGAAAATATAATTATTATTTTATATTGCATTGTCTTGAAAGTTCTTTTAGCAAAAGAATATGCCATTTTAAATGTACCAATAATCGAAACTATCAAGAACGGGATTAAAAATACTAAAGGAAAGAGTCCTGGATTACCATTACTAATATTATTCTCTGAACTACCTATCAAAACTGGTTCAGTTAAAAAATTAATCAAGTAAAAGGCGATAGAAGTTACAATAATGTTTAAAGAATAAAAAAACAGTGATAATTTATTCACTTTTCCCCCTCACAATCTTTAAATTATCTACTCATGTAAACTGTATTGATTTTATCAGATATACTTGTCCAACTTACATAATTAGTAGATGTATTATATTGTCCACCGTTTGGATCTTTATAACCTACCTAATTTCCGCCTTCAGTATCATAACCATGTATTAGTCTCCAATGGTAGTTTTCTCCACTAAGTAATAACCATACTGCTCCAACAGGATTATTATCGTTTATCGCTGTTTGGATACCTCCAAATGTTGGTGCACCACTAGAATTATAGTTCCATCCTGTCATGTCATGATTTAAGTGAAGTTTTAGACCATTTGCAAAAGAAATATCTAAAGTATTTTCTGAAAATGTGGAAACCTCATTCGTTTGAATTTGATCTTGCTTTGCTTGTATTGAAGTCCAAATTTATATCTTTGAAGTTCTCTAGCACCCTCGAAATCCTTAGCTTTTTGAGTTTTCTTATAATATAACATTAGATAGATATTTCAAATAATTTCAACTATTACCATCTTACCATTACCATCTTTATTATGCCCCCATAGTCGTTGAAAAGGTTTTTCTGAAATTAAATTCCACAATTCTTGGAATGTAAGTTCCCCCTTGTTATTAATTATAAAAACAAGATAAATAAATCATTAAATTCATCCATCCTTTTTAAAATTGATGATTTTTGGAAGATAAACTTTAAAAATGAAAAAAGATGATATTGATAAAAAATTCTAGATGAACTCCATAATAACAGCCGTTTATAAATGAGCGAGCTTGAAAGAAGGGTACATCTGTCCTACCCATCAGTAACGGAACGTGTAAGACAAGTTGATTAGAAGAAATTAGGTTTACCAATCCAATGCATAATTGAAGCCACTGTAAAAAATGGTGAATATAAATCTTATTAAAATTATATCGAGAAACTTCCTAGTATAGAATTTCGTGAGCATAGCAGGGAGCGCGTACTATATGTTTAATCTTCTTTCCATTAAAACTGTATCATGCCATTTCCCATGTAACTGAGCAATTTTTTCTCTTGTACCAACAATTCTAAAGCCCATCTTTTTATGTAATTGGATACTTGATGAATTGATCGCAAAGATGGATGATTGGAGTGTCCAAAACCCCTCCTTTTCACTCGTTTCTATTAGTAATTTAAAAAGCCTTGAAGCAATACCCTTGCCTTTATAATCACTTGATAGATAAACACTAACTTCTCCCACTCCAGAATAAACAGCGCGTGTAGAGACAGGGGAAATACTAATCCAACCAACTACTCTATTGTGTTCTTCTGCAACAAAGCGCAAGGCCGCATGATGTCTTTCATCCCATACCTGTTCACTAGGCACAATTGTTTCAAAGGTTGCCATTCCTGTTTCGATTCCCTCTTTATAAATATTTAATACCTCTTGTAAATCCTTATTTTCCATTTTACGAATAATTAGTGTGTCCATCCCATTTCCCCCTTAGTATTTTAAAAAGGACTGCTAGCTTGCGCTAACAGTCAAATTTTTAACAACATGTATTTGATTGATTGACAAGATTAATACTACATACGCCTGTTTCTGGTAATTCTAATTCCACACGTTTCGACGCTTCTTCATCTCCTGATAAATAAGCTGTTATGGAACGAACCTGTTCATAGACTGTTGCCATTAAAAATGTGGGTGCACGTCCATAACTTTTAGCTCCGACAATATAGAAGTCCTTTTCAGGTTGACGTAGTATTTCTTCACCATGCGCCCTTACTGTGCCACAACTATGAACATTTGGATCAATTAGTGGCGCTAATGCATGCACACTTTCAGTTGCTGAGTCAATCGAAAGGCGTAATTCGCTGTTAATTGATAGGTCTGGTCTATTTCCCGCATTGACAATAAGCTCTTCAAATCCTGTTAATACTTTTTGTTCTCCGTTTATAGTACCAACAATATGGATGTTCTCTTCTTTCTTCACCTGTGAGATATAGAAAGGAGTTATTACTTCAACCTTACCTGTATCTACTAATTCGTGAATGCGAACACCGAGTGCGCCACGTGCTGCTAATGCATCTTTTTCTTCTCCACCATAGGCTTCTTCTACAGTTCCTTTACGCATAATCCATACTAGCTTTGTTGAAGGGTTTTCTCTCTGTAATTCAGCCAAAGCTAATAAGGTATTGATCGCTGAATGGCCACCACCAATAACTGCAATTTTCTTATTAGCATATCTTTTAGTATTCGTATTAATTTCTGGGATACCATACTCAATGTGATCTGCTAATGCTTTTTCATTTTGGAGCCATACACCTGTAGAATTTGCTGGGTTTGGATTTCCCCATGTTCCTGTTGCATCAATAACTGCTTTTGCCTCAATAATATCGATGTCATCCTCTTTTTCAACATAAATATTAAAGGACTGATTGAATCGATTTTTTGATTTCATTTTATCATTTAATTGTCGTGAAATACCTACTACTTTTGAGTTCAATCGGATACTTGGTTTTATTTGTTTTAATTCTGCCAAGGGTTTTAAATAAAGATCAATTAACTCATGCCCGGTAGGTATTGTTTCTAAGTTAGGTTCTACCCAATCAGACCCCTCTAATAATGATTTAGCAGCTTTATTGATGTTATATTGCCATGGTGAAAATAATGTAACATGCCCCCAGGTACGAATATTGTGTGCTATTTCATGCCCAGCCTCAAGTAAAATAAATGCTTGCTTTTGTTCCACTAAATGAGCAGCTGTAGCTAATCCAATGGGACCTGCACCAATTATGACAATCGGTAAATTCTTATTGGGGTTATTAACACTCTCCTGTACTTCAATATCCTTAGTAGTACAACAAGATCCATTTTGGTTGATTACTTTTAGTGTTTTCATCATTAAATTCTCCTCTTTTTTATATAAGCATTCACTTATATAAAATGTATTTTTTACGCCTAGCAGTTAGCTAGACGTTGAACTTTGTAATTTACACATTTCAATTTCAATTTCTTTTATAGCCCTTTTCAAATTGCAACCAAGTAGAAGTGCCGTAATGATCTCTATCTCCTTTAAAAAAGAAATCAAATGCAAACTTATTAGCCTGATTCAATGTGTATTCTCTACTTTTCATAATTAACATTAAATAAGCGATAAAATAATTTTTAGTTAATACGCTAGCATGGTTTACTGTCATGATTGTATCCTCCATTCAACGGATTGAAGTATTTCTAATAGAAGTATTACAGCTCCTCAGCTACAAATTGTTCAATGCGTTTACCAATTGCATCACGAACATTTTGAAATACAGCCCACTTTTCTTCATCCGTACCTGTCGCCTTCGCAGGATCTTCAAATCCCCAATGCTCCCGACGAACGTGAGAAGGTGTCATTGGGCATTTATCAGCTGCATCCCCACATAACGTGACAACTAACGTTGCACTGTTTAATGTCTCAGTATCAATTACATCTGATGTATGATTCGAAATATCGATGCCTACCTCTGCCATCGCTTTTATAGCATTCGGGTTTACACCATGTGCTTCAATACCCGCACTTTTAACTGTCCAATTAGTAGGTAGTAATTTCTTTGCCCATCCTTCAGCCATCTGACTTCGACATGAGTTTCCTGTACATAAGAAATAAAGTGTATTTGTCATAGTAATTGCTCCTTATAATTTAATGGTTTTAAAGTATTTTTTCTGCCAACGTAGGGCAACCCATACAAGTCCGATGAGAACAGGTACTTCTACAAGTGGACCAATAACAGCAGCGAATGCCACGCCACTGTGAAGGCCAAACACGCCAACTGCTACCGCAATCGCCAGCTCAAAATTGTTACTTGCAGCTGTAAAAGAAAGGGCTGCTGTGACAGGATAAGATGCACCTACTTTACGGGAAGAGAAGAATGACACAGCAAACATAATGACAAAGTAAATAAATAATGGGATTGCAATTCGTACCACATCAAGTGGCAGTTCTACTAATTGCTCACCCTTTAAGGCAAACATCATCACTATCGTAAATAACAGGGCAATTAAAGTAAGTGGTGAAATTTTTGGCAAGAATTTTTCCTCATACCACTGTTTCCCTTTTGCTTTAATGCCTATCCATCGTGTGAGGAACCCTGCAGCAAATGGTATCCCTAAGTAAATTAGAACGCTCTTTGTAATCTCCCACATAGAAATAGATACATTGAAATTCTCTAAACCAAACCAACCAGGTAATACATTTAAGAAAAAGTAAGCAAAAATTGAATACGTCACGATTTGAAAGATGGAGTTAAACGCAACTAAACCAGCTACATATTCACGGTCTCCACGCGCTAAATCATTCCATACAATGACCATTGCAATACATCGAGCTAAACCAATCATAATGAGTCCTGCCATATATTCAGGGTAATCATGCAGGAAGATGATGGCTAAAAAGAACATTAAGAACGGTCCGAGTAACCAGTTTTGAAAAAGCGATAGTAAAAGCACTTTCCAATCCTTAAAGACCCGCCACATTTCCTCATATTTTACTTTCGCTAATGGTGGATACATCATGACAATTAACCCGATTGCAATTGGTATGGACGTTGTGCCAATAGACATGGACTCTAAAGCTTCACCAACATTAGGCATGGTGATACTTAATACAACACCTATTCCCATCGCAACGAATATCCAAAGGGTAAGGTAACGATCTAGAAAAGAAAGCTGCTGGGTTAAAGAATTATTATTCATTATCAGTTCCCCCTACATGGCAACAATCTGTATCACAGTTGCACCCGTTTAAAGGCTGAATTTGTTCTAAAATGCCCTTCATCAGTGGCGTTTGATCCTCTACTAAACGGTAATGTTTCCAAGTCCCTACTTTTCGTTCCGTAATAATGCCTGCCTCCTTTAATTTTCGCAGATGTTGACTAACGGCTGGTTGTGAAATTCCTAACACATCCACAAAATCACATACACATACCTCCCCATTTTTCATACATGCAAGTAATTTAATGCGATTTAAATCAGCTGCTGCTTTTAGTTGTTTTTCAATTAGTGTGTTTTCCATTTAGCTGCACTCCTTATATAATCATTTGCTTATATATTAATTTAAATAAAGTCACCTCGTTAAGCAAAGGTGAATTAATCCGTATATAACTATATTCTTATATTATGATTTAATGTTTTGAATTGCAACAGAAATTTGCCCAATTTGAAAATTTCTTTTTTCAACTCCCTTAAAAACATACTTAAGAATTTTAACAACTTCAAAAACTCCATTTTGAAAAAAGTATTCAAAATGGAGTTACTCCTTTTAAATAAATATGAGATTTTTAAAAAGGTTTGATCAATTTCCAGCTATGTTGTTTAACAAACGCGCCTAATTGTTGAATAAGGATACTTAAATGCTGGAATTGTCAAATTCGATAAGTTTACGAAGAACCTCCCTATTTATTTTATCCCATGAAAAATAAAAGATTTTGTTTCTGCAGTTGCTTGTTTAAACTCCCAATCTCCATAAGCTTGAATTTGTGAAAAGCCTGCCTTTTGTAAAGATTCATAGATTTCTTCCTGTGTTCGGAATTTTAATTGCATTTTTTCACGAATAACTACTTCTTCTGTACGTGTATTTTTCACCGTTTCATAAAACGTAAAAACATCTTCTACAAACCCCTCGTATTCAGTCCAAATTTCAAGTGGCTCCCCGCTCACCTGATTCACTGCAACATCAGGTGTTAAATCCTTTTTCCAATGTTCCCATGCTTTTGCTAATGGATTGCGTGTATCAAAAATAAAGTGTCCTCCAGATTTTAAAGCTCGATATGCATCTGAAATGACGTTCTTCCAACTTTCCTCTGTAAGAAATACTTGCGCAACATTTGCTGTCATTATGACAGCATCAAACATATTGGTTTTTAAGTTTGAGCTATCACCAACAATCCAAGCCACTTCCCCTTGATACTCTTTATTTTTTGCATATTCGATTGCCTCTTCATTCGGGTCAATAGCTATAATATGATAACCAGCTTTAGCAAAGTGGTTGGTCAATCTTCCTGTTCCGCAACCCAAATCAGCTATTTTTTTTACATTTAATTTCTTTAACATTTTTACAAAGAATTCATCGTCTTTGCCCCATTTATTAACTTGGTCATATACTAATGGAATCATTTACTTACCTACTTTCTTCATCTACTCATTATTTCTCTTAAACTACTTATTAAAGAAATGCGCCCTATTATTGAATAAGCTATTGCATGATGTATTCATAATATTCATTAGTTTGTTATAGCACGTAATTACGCTACATCTTTATAAGGCAAGACAATAAAGGATATCTAAAATCGCTTTTACCCGTTATTTAGGGCAATTACTTCTTTACCACCCATATATGGTCTTAAAACTTCAGGAATTACTACACTTCCATCAGCTTGTTGATAGTTTTCTAGGATAGCGGCAACTGTACGACCAATGGCAAGACCTGAACCGTTTAATGTATGAACATATTCTGGTTTTGCATTTGGCTCACGACGGAAGCGGATATTTGCTCGTCGTGCTTGGAAATCTTCAAAGTTAGAACAAGAAGAAATTTCACGGTACATGTTTTGTGCAGGAATCCAAACTTCTAAATCATATTTCTTCGCTGCAGTAAAACCTAAATCAGCTGTACACATTTTTAGCTTACGATAAGGTAAGCCTAGTAATTGTAATACCTTTTCCGCATGATTTGTTAATAGCTCTAATTGTTCGTATGATTCCTCTGGTTTTACAAAGCGAACTAATTCTACTTTGTTGAACTGGTGTTGACGGATTAAACCACGTGTATCACGACCTGCAGATCCCGCTTCTGAACGGAAGCATGCACTATACGCTGCAAAGCCTTGCGGTAAAGCCTCAGCCGGTAAAATCTCATCACGATAGAAGTTCGTTACTGGTACTTCTGCAGTTGGAATCATGAAATAATCTGTTTCCTCTAATTTGAATACATCTTCCTCAAACTTCGGAAGCTGTCCTGTACCTGTTAGGCTATCACGATTAACAATGACAGGTGGTAGCATTTCCTCGTAACCATGCTCTTCTGCATGTAAATCCATCATAAATGTCATCAGTGCTCGTTCTAAGCGAGCTCCAAGACCACGGTAGAATAAGAACGGCTACCTGTTACTTTTGCTCCTCGTTCAAAGTCAACAATCTTCAAATCTGTAGCAAGATCCCAGTGTGCTTTAATGTCAAAATCAAATGTTGGAATTTCGCCCCAGGTATATTCTTCTATATTGTCGTCCTCTGTTGTGCCTACTGGTACAGATTCGTGTGGAATATTTGGCAAGCGCATCATCATATCTTTAAAGTGCTCTTCCACATTATTTAGTTGAACATCTATCTCTTTAATTTCATCACCAACCTGACGCATACGAGCAATAATTTCATCTACATTCTCCTTGTTGCGCTTCATAATTGAAATCTGTTCAGATACTTTATTGCGCTCTGCCTTTAATTCTTCTGTTTTAGCAATTAACTCACGACGCTTTGCATCTAAATCTTCAAAATCATCTAAGTTTCCTAAATCTTCATTACGTGTTAATAGAATTTCTTTAATTTCCGTGAAATTATCACGTATGCGTTTAATATCTAACATAGTCATACCTCCAGTAAATTTAATGATGGGAATCGTTGCATCCTTTAAGTCTTGGTGTAATTGCGTTGTAAGCTAAACTCAAATAGCTCCATTTTGAATAAAAATATACACAAAAAAGCCCCCACCCCTAAAAAGGGACGAGAGCTACCCGCGTTACCACCCTAATTGATTAAGGCATATGCCTAATCCACTTATTTTATAACGGCATTTCAGCCGGCAACAGCCTACTTACATTACTTCGACTGTGCAACTCCAGGACGGATTCACAAGTGCTTTTATCAGCTTCCACCGACCGCTGACTCTCTAAAAAAAACGTGCTTGCTACTACTTCCCATCATCGTGTTCAGTTATTTAAATTTTAACCATACTGTACTATATAAAAACAAATTTTTCAAGTCATTCCATAGGATACAAATTATTCTAGAAATTTTATTACCTTAACAAGATACTCCGCAATCTGGCCCTAAAATGAGAGCGAGCGCTGATCCTTATTACAGAATCGCGCCCGATTGCTGAAGATTGTTCTAACTAAGGCACACTATAGTTTAAGTGAAATTGTTCACAAAATGTAATCAGTGTTTTAATATCTCGGATAACGCCTGTTCCTCACCATCTAACATCGAAGTAACGATTGTCATAAAATCTTCAGCTCCAATTTCAAAATGACCTCTACGAAATGGATATCCCCAATTGCGATTTCCACGCGTAAAAGTGAGCTGGTTTAACAACAATGCAATCTTAACTTCTCGACAAGGAATATAACGCATATCTCTGCGAAATGGCACAAACGACTCCGACACATGATGTTTGTAAGCACCGTTATCCGTAACCTGACCAATAGCAGTAAATGCTTGAACTGGCTTCCCTTTGGACATGTCTGTCCGAGGGGAATAGTATATCAGCCAATCACCTGGAGACATTTTACGCAAAGGTGCTGCCTTACCGTGACACAATTGTGCAAAACCACCTTCTATGGCTAAATTCACATGAGAAGCGGATACAACGCCAATCCAATATCTGCTTTTCTGACTTGTTTTATTCGACATGATGCATCCCCCCTACTCTTCAAATGCTAAACACGTTTTCAACCGATCCAATTGTAAAAAATGATGTCTGTAATGCATTTCAATCAACATAAACCATTCCTGCGCGTTTAAAGCACCGAACGCCGGATGAAGTATCTTGTTACTTACAGGCGCTTGAAGTAGAACTGATTCCGTATTCCTCATCTGTTCCACTACACTGTTAAGTCCTTCTACCAAATGCTCCATGCTCTCTGGTGGTTGCGGAGTATACATCGGAGAAGCAGGGACCTTATTACGAACAGCTGGAAATTGTTCTAGTTTAAAAACAATCTTACCCTGCTCAGTTTTTTCCTTCGTTGGGTTCAATGTCGATTCGCTACCAGCTAAACATTGCTCGACATTATGTTGATGCATGAAAGCTGATTGAATTAAATGTACATACATCTGTCCAATGGACCAATCTTCTTCGTTCAGCTTTCTATGTAATTTATCCATATTGAGTTTTGTCAGTTCTTCCAAATATCTTTCTACTGTAAGTTCAAATGACTTCAATACTTCCTTTGTACTTTTCATCCTTTAAGCAGCTCCTCTTCATTTTGGTATAGTCACAGTATAAAAGAACACTACTGACAGGTGTATGTCAGTAGTGTTCTAAAATTTTTTTCGCTACTTCCCGAATCTTGAAGCGTAAAGACTTCGGCTCAATCACCTCGATATCTCCGCCCCAGCCGAGTAAATGATGTAATAGTTCCTCTGGATACCGAACACGAAATTGAAAGATTACATCCTCATTCCGCTCCTCAATGGATGCAATATAAAAATTAACTGCCTCAATGATTTTGTCGGCAATTTCGGGGTTTGCCCTCATTATTATTCTTTCATCTCGATTGTCAGGTGGTCGATAGCTACTAAGGTCAAAATCATTTGGTAGAAGAAATTGATCTTCCAACACAGAAAGTTCGGACATCCGGGACAAGCGGAAATGTCGCATTTCTTGTCTCATATCACAATATGCTAGTAAAACCCAATTTTCATGGACAAGTGTTAATCCATATGGAGAGACCACACGTTTATGCTTCCGATTCCCATCTGTTCCTGGCATTTTTTTAATATACATAAAACTGATTTTGCACTGTTTCAAAATTGCATCGCGAACTTGATTAAGATACGTTTTTACCCGCTCTTCAGTTGACTGCTCGCCTATATGAAGCAGTCGCATTGTTTCCCGAACAAGCCTTGACTCGTTACGAACTGACTCCGACAAAGTAGCCTCGATTTTGCGTTTAGCGGACTTTGCATTAATACCATAATCTGTATCCAACCTTTGCTCGATAAAATCAGCTCCCATGAGCAGGGAGACGGCCTCTTCGGCTGTGAACCTAACCGGGGGTAGAAAATATCCTTCCATTAAGGAATATCCCTGACCAGGGGCGCCTAAAATGGGAACCCCAGCCTCACTTAGAGTTTGAATATCCCTATATATGGTACGCACACTTGTCTCAAATTGAGAAGCTAAATCTTCTGCTCTCAATGTTTTACTTCGCTGTAATTCAAGCGTGATTGCAAGCTGCCTCTCAGTTTTGTTCATTTTTTTCCTCCACCATTTCTACATTCTATTACGGTACTTGCCCAATAGTTGAGTAACAGCAAACAATGTAATTGGGCTATATCCCTGGATTCGTTTGTATGATATCAAGTTTGCTTAGAGTCATGGTACAACAATTGATAATAGTTGCTTCAATTAAGAATTTTTAAACACCATTCAACTAGATTTTCCTGTTAAAACAGGTATTCACCCATGTTTTCACGAAGTCTTAATCTAATAATTCTTCAGCAAATTTAATCATCCTTAGTCTCAAATTGCACATATTTCTTATAATATCATAAAAATTTTTGTACTAGACTGCCCCATTTGTTGAACAAAAAAATCCTGCATATCGACACAGGATGTTTAAACAAACTTGATTATAAATGATCAATTTTTTTATAAAACTACAAAGGCTACCTGTGAATTTTTCATACTCAAGTTAAACCTTTCCAAAGTATTTCCATTTTACATGCTTCATTAAACCTTGCTATTTCACTATTAACGCTGGGCAATGAACATGTTTCATCACTTTGTGGCTGACACTTCCTAACACCATCTCTTGTAAAGTATTTAAGCCTCTGCTACCAATGATAACAAGATCAACTTGCTTTTCATTTGCGTACGTCACAATTATATGACCAGGTGTACCATGTAAAATCATTAATTTGAAGTTACTACCAGCAACTCTTAAAACTTCTTCTACTGGTGCTACCTTTCGTTTACGTTCTAATAATAAACTTTCACTAGATACAGCATGTAACACTTCTGTTTTCGCCTTTTCAAAATCTGCCACATACACCATTTCAATCAGTGAATTCTCAGAAGCAATTTTGACTGCCTCTTTTGCGGCACGCATTGAATTCTCAGAACCATCAACAGCCAATAAAATATGTTTATACATATATATCCCCCTTAATGTGATACACTTACATTTAATAATTGGTTATATAATTTTTCACTCGCTGGGTTCATGCCAATGACTTTCACTGTTTTCCCCTGCTCTTCTAACTTCGTGACGACTTTTACGACTGCACCAACTGCTGATTCATCCCATAAATGGCTACTTGTTAAGTCGATTGTAACGATATCAGCCTTAACTGCTTCAAGTGTTTGGACAAATTTTTGTGTAGACGCAAAGAATAAAGGACCTTCTACAATAAATGTACCGTTATCTTGATGTATTCGTACCTTTGAAATCGTTGCAACAAAGAATAAAGAACTTAAAATTACTCCTAATACAACTCCAATCGCCAAGTTATCTGTATAGACAACTACAGCTACGGTTGCAAGCATAACGAATGCCTCACTTTTAGGTGCTTTGACAATATATTTAAACGATCCCCAATCAAATGTACCAATACTTACCATGATCATAATTCCTACAAGTACTGGCATTGGAATATCAACCACGATGTTGCCAAGTACCAGGATTAAGAACATTAGGAACATCCCAGCCACAAGTGTTGATAGGCGTCCTCGACCACCTGATTTTACGTTAATCATCGATTGTCCGATCATTGCACATCCCGCCATACCACCAAAGAAACCGTTAACGATGTTTGCAATTCCTTGTCCACGTGCCTCAATATTTTTATTGGATTTTGTATCCGTCATATCATCAACAATTTGTGCGGTCATTAGTGATTCCATTAACCCAACAAGCGCTAATGCTAGTGCGTAAGGGAAAATAATTACTAACGTTTCAAAATTAAATGGTACGTCTGGAATGAAAAAATGCGGTAAGCTCTGTGAAATTGCACCTAGATCTCCTATCGTTTTTAGTTCAAAATTAAAAATGAATGTTACAGCCGTTAACATAATAATCGCAATTAACGGTGCAGGTATTGCTTTAATGAATCGAGGTAAAATGTATACGATACATAATGTGACCACGATGAATATATACGTTACATACCCTTCTCGAAAAAAGTGTGGTACTTGAGCCATGAAAATTAAGATTGCTAGTGCATTAACAAAGCCAATCATGACCGAATTTGGTATAAAACGCATGAGCTTAGCAATTCCAAATACACCAAATAAAACTTGAATAATTCCTGTTAAAATGGTTGCTGCTAATAAATATTGTAACCCATGGTCTGCCACCAAATCTGCAATCACGAGTGCCATTGCTCCTGTTGCGGCAGAAATCATTCCCGGTCTTCCCCCAACAAATGCTATAATAACAGCAATAGAAAAGGACGCATAAAGTCCGACCATTGGATCGACACCAGCAATGATAGAAAAGGCAATTGCTTCAGGTATAAGCGCTAAGGCGACGACCATCCCTGATAAGATGTCACCACGCACATTACCAAACCATTGTTGCTTTAAACTTTGCATGATATTCTCCTTCTTTACTAAAATATAATCTTTGAATATCATAGCATTCTTTTCCCAAAAAGGAACCTTTACGGAACTGAAATGGAGTGAAATTATATGATTTACGGTTATCAACGACCCTTATATAATGATGAGGATATGCAAATTCAAACTGTTGCTTTAAAGAATTGTGACCATCTATTTACTGAAAATCATGGTCGTGCGAAAAAGCGATTAGCGCTTGAAGAATTACTCATGACAATAGAAAAAGACGATACCATTCAGGTACTTCGTTTCTTTAGCATCGCGGATACAACTAGGCATTTAGAAGACCTACTAAAAATTTGTAAAAGAGATCAGGTAACTATTCACTTTATGGAGGAAAATATTACGTCCACACAAATTCTTGAAATGCCACTTGAGCAAGTTTTACAATTCTTTTTAACATTTCAAAGTGATATCGTAAAGCAATCAACTACTTTAGGAATGGCTGAAGCAAAAGCAAAAGGAAAATCAATTGGGCGACCTAAGAAATCAGATGAAAATATAAAAAAGGCAATTGAGATGTATCAGTCTGGAAACACATTATTGGATATTAAGAATGAAACAGGTATTAGTAAATCAACGCTTTATCGTTATCTAGAGTCAATAGAATAAAACAACAGTAAATTGAAATCTTTATAACCTATCAATTAAATTAAAAACAAGCCTGCTTATGCGTTAGTTTGAGCAGGCTTGTTTTCTGAGTGAATTCGTTTTTATTTCCCGAAAAGTCATAAAAAGATGGTATTCAATACTATGCTTCGTTAATTCAATAAAATGAGCTGCCTTTGCAACTCCTTGTTCTTAGCACCTTAGCTTAAATAATTTCTTTCATCAACTTTGTTCAGTGTTAATCTGATTTAATAACCTTTTGTTCAATTCCCATAACGCCGTTTTATTGCTACCCCATTTCAAAAGTATTACTGCCTCTTCAAAACATAACCATTTATAGTTAAGGTGCTCTTTGGATAAAGATATATCTTTTGTAGGAATTTTTTTTGTGATGTAGTTAAAAATCATATATCTATCCATAGCAACTGGATTTACATATTCATAGAGACCTTTAAAAATAAGGTTACTTACTTCTAAACCCGTTTCTTCTTTTACTTCTCTAATTGCATTTTCCAAAATACTTTCAGGAAATTCAACTTTTCCACCAGGTGGAATAAACCCTTTGAAATGATCATGTTGTCTATCAAGTAGTAAAACCTTATCTTCTTTAGGTTTCGGTCTCTCTCAAAACTTTCATTTGGGAACGTTATTGAGGTTTGTATTAGATACGTTATAAATCCTTGTGGCACTACACTAAAGCACCCGTTTAACAAAAATAGAATATATAATCTTTTTTTGGTATATTTGGTTCTTGCTAGCACAACTAGACAGTTTAAATTTCTTCGTCATTGAGATTAATGCTGCGAAATATCTACAGAAATGTAAGTATTGCTAGAAATAGGCATATGGATTTTCTTTACATTCCACAATTTCTGAAATTCCTTAATTGGAACTTTTCGATTATATTTTTTATTGTCATCATCACAATTCACCAAATGCCCTAACGATTCTGAAAGATAAATATACTCTTTGTCGTAGCCTACAACGGGGACAAAATGCAAATTATTAAGCCCCTTCTGTACTTTAATAAAAACAATTACAGGAGTTCCTTTACTAACTTCGTACTTTAATGAATGTATATCACCTTTATAATAGCTTGTTTTAAAGCCTTTTTCTCTTAATATTTTACGAATTCCCTTTGGATATACATTACCTGCTCTTGTTTTACAAGGAAAATGTGTATATAACGATTCTCCCTCAGCTTCTATACCGAAATGACGTAGTAGATACGCTGTTGAAAACGCTGCACATTCTGTATTTTTTTGTAAATCAATTCGATTATTTTGTTGAATAAGATAATTAGGTGGATAATCTCTTTTGCGTAAAACAGGTATAGGTAATGTCATTAAATATGCATTAATACTAATTGTTATAACCAGCCAAAAAATAACTGTTCTAATTATAAACATATTGCCTCCCACATTGTTTTCATTTGTATTAAAATTACATTTTATAACTGAATTTACCATATTATTGATTAAAGTATATCATTCCCAAAGCGTCGTTTGGTAGACATTTTATAAAAGTTTGTTATTCCACATTCTGGCCCGTTTATTGAACAAAAAAAACCTGCATATCAACACAGGATTTTTAATCAAACTTTATTATCAATGATCAAATTTTTTATAAAACTACAATTACATCTTTTATTGGACTATTTTTTACAGGTAGATGAAATTATTAATTGCTTATAACCTTTAACGCATTATGAAGAAGGCATACAACAAAAGCTTGATTTAGCCATAGCTTTGTTTAAAAGTTCAATTGAACGTAAAACAGTTTCTTTTTCGAACTCATTCAAATGCGAAAAAACTTCATTTAAATAATTGTTTATCATTTCATCAATTGTAGTAGCGAGAAATGTCCCTTCCACCGTTAATGACAAAATGTACACTCTTTTATCTGATGGTAGAGGATTTTTTTTGACAAGATTCATCTTAATAAGAGATTGAATCTGTCTACTAAATGTAGTAATATCCATTCCTATTGCCTCTGCTATTTGTTGCATAGATGGGTTATTTTGTTTGTCTATCTCATATAGAATATGGCTCTGTATTGGTGTGATGTCAATTGATCCTACAGAACAACATGTTTTATTTAGTAAAGCAAACTTTTGAGTTAATACTTGAAAAAGTTCACGTTTATTTTCCATTTAATCATCTCCTATAAAGACATATATATATTATTTACTTGCAAAATGCAACTAAAATATATTTAACTTTTTTTGAAGATGTTTTCCTTACTTCAAAAGTTACTTTTCAAGTGATGAAGTAACTTTTTCACCACATACTCGGCATCTTCTCCCACTCCTCTTAAAGTTGCAGATGCAAATGATCGTTGTCCTTCTAGTCCCACAAAATACAATCCAGGGATACTGCTAATACCTGCCTTTTGTAAAGGCATTCCTTCCCCATCCAATACACCGAGTAATTTCATATAGGGTAAATATGGTCTGAATCCTGTGGCATAGATAATGGTATCTACAGGTTCCCTTTCTCCATCCGGCCAAATAACTCCATCTTCATAGAAAGAAGTAAACATTAAACGTTGTTCTGGATTCCCCTTACTAATTCTATCTTTATATCCACCTGTATCATTCACAGCATTTGATCTGGGTGCCGTTTTTCCAAAGCGCCAGAAAGGAAAGGTATCAAAACCAATTATTTTCAACCAATAATGTATATCCAGTCCAAGTAAACGTTGTTTTACAAATTTTATTGGTTGTCGTACTGAAAGAGTGGTTTTGCTCACCTCAGACAATTCAACAGCAATCTGCACAGCCGAATTTCCTCCGCCAATTACAATTACCCTTGTGTTATGAAATGGCAGTGTATTTTGATACTCTGAAGAGTGAAGAGTTTTCCCTTGAAAAACTTCTCTTCCTTTAATTTTAGGAATAAAAGGGTTATTAAATGAGCCTGTAGCGTTTATGATTGTTCTAGCTTGAAATATATCCCCTGTGACTGTTCGAATAATAAAACCTAGTTTGTTTTTCTCTATCAAATCTACTCTCTGATTAATTAAAACAGGTAATTGAAACTTATTTTTATACTCCTGCAAATATTGAATAACTTCATCTCTTTTCGGATAGCGATTCTGAGTTCCAGGAAACTTCATACCAGGCAAAGAGGAAACACTTGCTGGAGAAAACAATTTAAGACTGTCATAATATCTTGGCCAAGATCCCCCAATCTGATTACTTGCCTCCAATATTAAAAAACGTAGACCTTTTTTCTGTAAATGAAAACCTGATGCTAGCCCTGCCTGCCCTCCCCCTATTACGATAGTTTCTAGTATATCTTTCATTTTTATTCCTCCCTTTTTTATTTGTATTATGCAAGTATTAATGTAAAATAAATATGTTCAAGATACTCATTTTGTCTTAACATTTCCCTTCAATTAAAACGCTATGTAAAATATTTATAACGTAATTACTTGCAAAATGCAACTAAAATAATAAAAAAAATACCTCTCTAACTGAGTAGATTATGGAAGTCTCAAATATAATTAATTTCCTGAGTATTTCTCTTTTTTTCATACGTATTAAATACTTCATTCGCAATATTTATTATTAACCGAACTTCAGCTTCATTTCTATCCTCTACTAGATTTTGTAATATCATAATCAAATCTTTTTTTCAAAATACTTATTATTAAAATTCAGAGTATCAAAATTAACAATACACTGACAATAAGCTCTTCAAATCCTGTTAATACTTTTTGTTCTCCGTTTATAGTACCAACAATATGGATGTTCTCTTCTTTCTTTACCTGTGAGATATAGAAAGGTGTTATTACTTCAACTTTACCTGAATATATTAAACCGTGAAACATCGAGTGTGCCATGTGCTGCCAAAGCATCTTTTTCTTCGCTGCCATAGGCTTCTTCTACAGACTTTTTATGCATAATCCACACTAGCTTTGTTGCAGAATTCTCTACTTGTAATTCCGGAAGTGCTAACAAGGTATTAATAGCCGAATGGTCACCACCAATAATTGCAATTTTCTTTAGTATTCATATTTATGTCTGGGATACCCTACTCAATGTGATCTGCTAATACTTTTTCATTTTGTAGCCATACCCCGGGTTATTTCCCTATGTACCGCAGCATTCATAACGCTTCACACTTCAATAATTAGGAAAGCTTAGTAAAAGATGTTTACAAACAACGTAAAGTTAGTTATACTTACTAAGTAATCAAAAAAATTCTTAAGGAGGTCGAATAAAATGATCGTTATCGTTAAATTGGTGTCATTGGTAGCTACAACTTCAGTAAAAATGAAAATCACACATTCGACCACATCGGAATGGACCGCTTAAGATTTTTTTGTAAATAAGCATACCCATACCGCAGGGAGAAGTGTCCCCCTGCGGTATTTTTGTGCCTTTTTCACCGTAGGGGAGTCTCTCTACGGTTTTTTTATGGCCATTTAAGGAGGTGATAATAAATGATATTAAACATTTTTGCGCTCACGATAACTATTACAAAACGTGAGATTTCTCTTGAGAAAGCTCTTCATGATGAATATGTGAAAAAAATCTTTGAAGAGAACCGAAAAAAAATAGACGATTATCTTCGTATTCGTCAATATTAATCTTGTTAATTAAAAAACATGAAAGGTGGGAATTGAAATGATTTATATGATCAAAAGACGTTATGCAGTTTTATGGCTGGAGAAAGACACAACCACCAGATGAAGTAATATAAAGTGATAATATAGCTAATGTTATAATCTCAGTTGAGCTAACCCGTTCTAATCTAGGACGGGTAGCTTCAGGAGGTATTTTGCACTTTTTTAAGTGATATGTTACACAAACAACTTGATGTAGTTTAAGAAAATGCGGAATTACAATGTTAAGAAAAATAATTCTAATGATAAAAATCGTAATTCCTCGATACTAAAATGGAATTTGGCAATTTTTATTTTAATTCCATTGTTCCGCCTAGTTAGCTATCCATGTAGTGCAAAAACAGTACCCGAATATTGAAGATCGTTATTCATTTAAAACAAACTAAAAAGTCACTTTCCTTGCAGAGAGGAAAGTAACTTTTAGTCTTTTTCAATGGCCTGATTGTGGGACTACTCTATTGTTACTCAATAATTATCAATTAGATATGTATATTGGACATGTCTAGATTAAATACTATTATTTATACGAATAACCTTTTGAGCGATCAATTATGAGGAGCATCCGATAACCAGTAAGTTGTGACCAATTTACTTATATTATGTAAACTAAAATTATTTGGCGAGGAGTCGGGCTTGATTGCGTCTACTACCCATGCCATTGCAATAAACCCGCCTTCTTTGCATGAGGATTTTAAAGCTTCATAATATTTTAGACAAGTACTTTTATTTAATTAATTTGTAACGAAGATTTACAGAACTTTTATAGTATAGCCGTAAATTATCTCTTATATAGTGATCATTCCTATTTCAATTTAATTTCATTTTAACCCCTGTGGAAACCTAAATACATTAAACGGATCATACTTTTGGTTTACTCGTTTTAACCTCTGTGCATTGCCTCCAAAGTATTCCTTATCATAATTTTCAAGCTCATTTATAGGAAAATTCACATAAGAACCTTTTGTCATATTTTTAATCATTTCAAAACGCTCACGAACCCACTCCTGATTATCTCTTGCATACTTATCCTCTATCCATACAGACTGGACACCCATTATATATTTAGCATCTCTATAGTAAAAAGCCGTTTCTTCTTTATCAATGTTTTTGATTTCTCCTCCTAGTGCATAAAAAGAAATAGCAGCATATACAGAACCATCCGGAGGACTTTGGACACTAGTTCCAATATTTTTAAGCTCTTCTACTGTATAGTTTCTTTGTACAAACCTACCAGTGGATTTAAATTTTTCGAAAGGTGGATAGGTTGCCTCTACCTTTTTCACTGCTTCTAGAAAGGAAGATTCTTCTAAGTTCAATCGAAACCCTTTAATTTCTGCAAAAGGTTGTAAAATCTTTTTTGCTAATTTGGCTGGACCATAAAAGAAACCAGTTCCGAAAATTCCTAACCCTTCATTTTCAGCGTTATAAAAGCTTGTAACTAAAGTCATTCGTTTATCCAATTTAGGCAACCAATTTTGCCAAATATTCATGACATCTATTTGCTTAGCCATTGTTGTATTTACATAATAGAATCTAATGAATGTGACAGAACGTTGTGTTGGTTTTGGTAACTGAAAAGTCATGCTAATAACCACTCCAAAGTTACCTCCACCTGCACCTCGACAAGCCCAGAAAAGATCAGCGTTACAATTTTTATTTGCCTTAATAATCCTTCCCTCGTAATCTACTAATTCTAGTTCTAGTAAACTATCACACCCCAACCCATAAAGTCGACTGGAGAATCCCCATCCACCCCCGAGTGTAAAGCCAGATACTCCGACAGTGGGGCAAGTTCCACCAGGAAAAACATATCCATTGGAGCCAACAAAATCATACACATCTGTGTTTTTTGCTCCAGCTTCCACCTCTAATATGTGTGTTTTCTTATCTAGTTTCAGCGTATTCAATCTACTAATATCAATTACAAGCACGAAATCACCATTAGAATAGCCTTCATAATGATGTCCTCCAGACCTAATGCGGATACCCACACAATGTTTACGTGCCCAATGTATGGCATTCACAACATCTTGTCTTCTTTCACAATAGACAATGATCAATGGAAACTTTTGATTGGCACGATTCCATTCTTGTCTTGCTTCATTGTAGTTAGGATCTTTTACGGTTACTACTTCACCAGTTAGCCCTTTTAAGAACAATGAATCTTGCTCCATTTCAGTCACCTCTATCAACACAATAATAATTTTTCTACTAGTTTATTCTTTTGGTTGAAAGTGGTTTAGGTTTTAGGCTGATATAATTGACTACTGTAGCTAAATATAATGAGTTAGTTTAGAGTTAAAAAGCATGCAAAACCATCGGAAGTTTATTGAAAAAGCACGCTAAGCTAAATACCTGAATGATTGTCAAACAATTAATCCTAACTCATAAGTGATTTATACAAAATTAAAGAGCATCATTCTTATTTGTAAATGATGCTCCTTTAAAAAACGTTCCTACTTATCTTGTAGTTAAACGGTGAAAATATCTGTTACAGCAAAAAACATTTCGGTTACCAGCTCGCACCATCCATCACTATTTTTGGAGCTAATACTTAGTATCTTTAATCATTGCTTTGAATTTTCTCAATTTATTTTGGGCACGCCGATACATCATATAATCACTTAGGTTTGCTAAACATATAATGCCAAGCACAATCAATAAGACCGAGATGAATTCTCCCTTTTTCACCATTTCGCTATTTGTGATAATAATTAAAGACATCATAATCACTGTAGTCACAATTAATGCAATCAAATTGTTTATGAAGAAGTAGGTTCGGGCATTTGCCATGCTAATTGGTAATATTGCTGTTAGCCATTCTGTCACTAAGCCAATAAAGAACCCTACACATCCACTGGCTAATATCGCTAAAACTCTATACGAAAATTTTATGTTCGTATTATCAGAAAACTGTAGTATAATTCCAATGAAGAGACCAAGAATAATTGACTTTATGATATTTTCTAAATGAATTTTCTCCATAATTGATCTCCTATATTTTTAACGTACTTCTAAGCTTTTTTGAGAACATTTTCGATACTTCCAGTTCAGTGTGATTTTCCATTCTCAATACATATCTGGAGTTAAACCAGGGGATAATTTCTTTCACATGCAGCAAATTAACGAGTTGTGATTTATTAATTCGTATAAATCCTTTTATACCCCACACGTTTTCATAATATTGTAAGGTTTCTTTTATACTGTACCGATTAAACTCAGTAAATGCCGTAATACCATTGGGACCTGCTTCTAGATAAAAAACATCTATAGGTTCTATTACTTCAAATTTATTATCTCTAAAACCTACAATAGTATTTATAAAATGCAGGTCTTCTCGAATGCCCGTAGTTAATAGTTTTATCACATTCATGTAATCAATGCCATCAAATACGACACTCAACTTTCCGTCTGGTATGTCATATCCTTTTTCTACGAGTACTAAACTACTATCTGGCTTGATTTCAATTTGGTACTTGGATAGTTCTTTTTTTAATTTTTCATAAACTTTATTTGAACACAATAATTGAACCATCGTATGTCTCCTAATAACAACTTAAGACGTATTTAATCTATATTCATTCTATCGTAAATCATTCTTATTTTAACTAATTCTTCTAAGCCTTTTTCTCCATAATCAAGTGATCCAAAATTAGCTATAAAATAAGTATCCTTTTCTTTATCATATAACATATAAGTTCCTGTAGCTCCTACACCGCCATAAACATCTGTCATTGAGCTTAATTTTAACAGTAAAGATAACTCGCTAAAATCAAAATACATCATACCCATTCCATAATAAATACCCTTTGTATAGATGTTTGAAAAGTCAGTCATTTGACTATAAACATCATCAGAAAGAATGGTTCCATTTTCTAATGCCATCATGAATGTTAAGAGGTCATTCATAGTGGTAACCACACCGCCTCCTGCCCAGTCTATGGATAAAGCGTTTTTGTTGCTAAAGTCAATTTCATTCATATAAATTCCAATGATATCAGTAGGCTTATCATTATAGAACATGAAGTAACTCTCAGTCATGCCCAATGGCTGAAATATCCTATCTTCTAAGATTGCTGAGTAAGGTTTTTCCTCGATAGCTTCTAGAATAAATCCAAGTAAGATATATCCTGTATCTGAATAATAAAATTGTTGTCCTGGCTTCCCCACTGGAATCTGGTTTTCTCTAGTAAATGCAATCAATTCTTCTGGTGTAAATAAAAGATCTGGATTGGATGAAATGATTTCCAGCATAGGCTTCCCGCTTTTTACTGGACCTTCAAAATAATCGCCAATTCCTGATGTATGACTAAGTAAATGTTTCAATGTTACCTGATCACTATAATCCGTGCCATCTACGACAAATAATCCCTTAAGAATATCATCATCTAGCCAAGAACTGATTTTATCGTTTAAGTTGATTTTACCCTCGTCAGCTAATATGCCAAACACTGTAGCACATATGGTTTTTCCAATACTGGCTGAATGATAAGGACTATCGATTTGCACAGGTAGTTCCGAATATTGATTTTTAGTTCCTACTGCAAACTGTTCGAAATAACCTGTCTTGTTGGAGTAAATTGTTAATAATGCACTAGACAATGTTTCATCTTTTTCAACTATTTTTGTTAAACGTGTTTTAATTTCTTCAGAAACTGCCGCTTTTGATATTGGCCTATTTATAATGACAAATACGCAAAATACAATTCCGACAACAATGATTATGCCAAACAATGATCTTTTTACATTTATCATATTGCCCATCCCTCGCTTCATTTACTTTTCATACTTCAATTTAATCGATGGTTTATGATTTAGAAATGTATTTTGTCTAAGTTGGCAAAAATAAAGGGTAAGAAGTTTTTTTTCGTCTATCAATGTGTAGAAAACTCCGCTTATAACCTTTACATAAGCATCTACCCTCTCTTAGAACAAAACTACAAAATTGAGTTAGAACACGCCTATTTACTTTAGATGAAACGTTTTTTCAATTTATGTCTATTTTTACTGGTATACAATATTCAGGACAATCTCACTTTTACAAAATCTAAAAAGGGATTAGCGACTATATAATAGTTAATATTTAGTTTATCTAAAAGTACTATTTCCCTTAAAATAATATATTTCTTTTATTTAAACATAAATTCTCCTCAAAAATATCATCTATATTTCACATTTCAAATGTATAGTATTCATGTAAGTGAAATTATCTATTTTTAGGAGGCTTTATGAAGAACTTATACAATCGATTTTGGCGATGGCATTTTTTTGCTGGATTATTTATTACTCCCCTCTTGCTTACTTTAACAATCAGTGGAATAGGCTACTTATTCTACACAGATGTAGAGAACAAGCTCTATTCTGATGCTTTCTTTGGTGATAGTAAAGAAACAACAAGCATTACTATTGATGAAGGAATTGAGCAAGCAAAGGCAAAATTTAGTGACTATACTGTTAGTAAAGTAATTGTTTTAAACGAACCTTATAATACGCGCTTAACACTGACCAACAGTGAAGGCGAACAAAAGTATGTCTTTTTAGATGATAATTATCAGGTAGTCGATAGTCAGGATGCAAATTACACATTTTCAAATATTATGCGAAATCTCCATAGCTCTCTATTTATAGGTGGGACATTCGTAAACTACTTAGTAGAACTAGCTGCATGCTGGGCTATCTTCTTATTACTCTCAGGTTTATACATGACATTTAGAAAGAAAATATGGAAGAAAGCGCAAACAGAAACATCTCGTATTCGGTCACGTAGATGGCACAGTATCCTCGGTGTGATTATTACCATACCTATGATTGCAATTATTTTCACAGGATTGCCATGGTCAGCATTTATGGGGAATTTTATTTATACAGCAGCACAACAAAATCCGTCCATTGGGATTCCAGAATTGCAACAAAATCCACCAACATCTGATATTAATGAAATTCCATGGGCTACTCGCAAAAATGAAACGCCAACTTCTACTACCCAAGATCATTCAGGTCATGGAGGAGCTCATGGTGTTGTTGATTATTCAAATGAATATGCGATGTCAGTCGGCGATTTGATGAAGCATGTGGAAAGTGAAAATATTTCTAAACCATACTCTATTATTTTACCTAGTTCGGAAGAAGGCGTTTTTACTGTTGCTAAGGGGTCAAACACAGGTATAACAGGACTGGATGTAAATCCAAATGAAGAAATAACTAATTATTTTGACCAATACACTGGCTCACTTATCTCATCAGTCGGATACGATGAATATGGTATTTTAGGAAAATGGTTTACATGGGGTATCCCACTTCATGAAGGGCATCTATTTGGTTGGCCAAATAAAATAATCAATCTATTGATTTGTCTTGCGTTTTTATATTTAATTTATCTTGGCTTTAAAACATGGTTATTACGTAGACAAAAAGGGATGATTTCTGCACCACCTATGCCAAAAGAAATATCTATTCCATTTTGTATTTTCATGATTTTGCTAGGCATTATTATGCCACTCTTCGGTATTTCTCTTATTTTAGTTGTCATAATCGAAATTTTTGTTTTGATTATTAAGAAGAATAAAACAGCTATTTGAAGAAGTAATTACTATTAAGAAACAGGTGCTAAAACACAATTAGCACCTGTTTCTATGGTATTATAGTTCACTAATAATATTGTCTATATATTGCTCATCTATAGGTCCATAAACTTCATGAACAATCTCTCCATTTGCGCTTAGAAATATTGTAGTTGGTATTGTAAAACCACCGAATCGCTTTCGGATATCCCCAGTTTCATCCAATAAAATAGGTAAATCCCATCCCTTTTTAGTAGCATATTTAGTTACCGTTTCTATACTTGCTTCGGTATCAGTTGCATTGACTGTGACAATCTGTACATCTTTTTTTGTGTCATAATAGTTTTGCAATCGTGGCATTTCCTCATTACAAGGTCCACACCAGGTTGCCCAAAATACAAGGACAACTGGTTTGCCTAAATAATTGTATAATGTTTTTTGGTTGCCTGAGACATTTGGCAATTCAAAGTTCCGCACTGCCCTATCTGAAAGTTTTATATCTGTTGATTTAACTGTGCTATCTATTATCTCTTTAGAAGTTTCTGCTTTATCTGAAGGTAAATAGTTAATAAAGACAATACCAATTAAAATTAAAATAACACATGCTGAAAGCCAATTCTTCATGACAAATCCTCCCCTAAATACAATTTCAACCATAGGGATTCTAAAGATTCTTCAGCATATTGTCTTTTTAAACTCGAAATATTACCAGAAGCAAGAATTTTACCTTTATGAATGAAAATTACTTCATCTGCAATTTCCTCCACTGTTGATAGTAAGTGAGTAGAGTACAAGATCAATTGACCTTTATCTCTTTCCTCCTTTAAAATTGATTTCACTCTGTTGATCCAATATGGATCTAGACCATTGGTAGGTTCATCTAAAATATACACATCACATTCGCCTAACAGGCTTTGGGCAAAGTTTAAACGTTGTCTCATTCCTTTTGAAAGCTCACTAACAAAACTATTTTTATGCTCGAATAGATCAACTAACTGTAAAATATTATCCTGACTCCTACTAGTAATCCCCTTTAGCTTACCTAAAAGCTCAATAATTTCTTTCACTTTGAGTGTAGTTGGAAAGTTTAAATCATCAGGCATATATCGTACTCTTCCTTTGGGAATGCCAGTTATAGTCCCTTTATCTAAGGGTAATTGTCCCATAATCAGTTTCATTAATGTACTTTTTCCAGCACCATTCTCCCCCACTAAAGCTACAATTTTCCCACTTGTAAGTTGATAGGTAACTGGACCAATTTGTTGTCCTTTACGATATGTAATCACAACCTCTTGTAGCTCTATCATCTATAGCTCTCCTTACGTTTCAACTTAAAATAAGCAAGACAAAGAGGAATCAACCACCATAATATGGTTATACCTATTATCAAGCCAATCCCTAGACTAGTTTCGTAAAACTGTGATAAATAATAAAACGACTTCCCTAAAATACCTGTTTGTTCTATTTGAATTAAATAGATATATCGGAGCCACTCAATAATATTAATATGGACATGTGTATAGATTATTTTTTCATAGACGTGTTTTGGAATAATGGTTCCAATTGCCATTACTACATAATTACTCAATAATGTAAAAACTGCCCATAGCCCTAGACTAAAACCTAATGCCTGTAATCGATGTATGGAAAAAGCGCCAATCATTACACTTATAGCACTAAAAACAACGATAATAACTGTTGTTAATACAATAAACTGACTATCTATATGAACGCCACCAAAGAAAGCTCCTACAATTAAAATAACTGCTTCTGTAGTTGCTAAAGCGAATAAAAAAATGGATACTAATGCGACATATTTTGCCCCTAAATAATGTGCGATACTAACGGGATATGATCGAATTAATTGATACCATCCTGATTCTATATCAGCAGCTATACTCATTGCCCCTATTGTCAAAATAAATAAAGGAAACAAAAAAAGTAATAAATTTAAGAGAGAGGCTTGAAAGCGATCGAAGCCACCTGCATCCGTGTTTAATTGTTGCAACATCAAAATAGCAACAAATAATACAATAAAAATACCAAGCAACATGTAAATCCACTTACTCCGGAAAAGCTGCTTTATTTCCGATTTAATCAATGTTCATGCACACCCCAATTAAATGACGTTACTAATTCTTCGTATCCAAGTGGCTTACCAGCACCATTTTCTTGCTCATAAATTGCTGCGTCCCCAATTGACGCAAAGGCAAGTACACCATAATTCATGGGTGTCCAATAATCCTCGTTATATAAATAAGCAGCCGTCTTCACATCTATCCATTCTTGCTTATCATTTGATTTGATATAAGCTGCGGCTACTTCTTGCTCTGGACTTTTTAAATATTCAATTAAACAACCTAAATCATCAAATACTAGATAATCATTATTTTTGAAAATTACTTGCCCTGCATAATCAGGATGCGTGATACCCATGTTACACACAATACAAATATCCGTCTCAGGATCAATATCCCGAGGTTCTATTGTCTTCTCCGAACAACCCATCAAAAAAAGTCCTATTACTACTAATAAAATGATCTTTTTCATTTCAATTTCCTCCAACTAAAAACTAGTACAATCAGTAAAGCAACGCCAATGCTAAAATGTTTTCCTGAAAAGGATAATTGCCAAGGCTGACCCTCACGAACAATGGGTTGCGCATCCATTAGAGCATTTGGTTCTGATATTTTGTTATCCATCTTTTCTAATAATCCTGTGGCTGTACTTCCAATAAAATATTGATAATATTCATTTTTTAATACCCATTTACCGAAAGTAGACGTTGCAATGTAAACACTATCGCCATAGCCATCCTCATCGAAGTCTTCCCCTTCGTAATCATCATAAACATTCGCTCTAAGTGTTATGCCTTGGGAACCACTTGAAGCAACGAGCACATTTCCATAAAGTTGATTGTTTGTAACAAGGACATCTTTTGGCTGAATATTTTTAAATACTAATAAATTACTAGCAAATATATTACTGGACATATCTACCGTATCTGCCTGCTGTAATTGAACTGCTATAGAATTTTCACGAATGATATTATGGACCACATTTACTTTTGAAGTTTGATAAAGTGTAATGCCAGAACTATTTAAAGCATTTTGATGTTTAATTGTGTTCTCTTCTATATCTACATTATTTGCCATCATGGACATTACCCCTGTTATATGATCGGAGTAGTTATTATGAAGCAATTTCATATCGCTACCATACATGATATGAGTCCCGTAACGTCCATACGTAATCGTGTTTTTTTCGATTGTAACTTGTCTGCTATTCTCTAAGTAAATCCCATCTTGTGTTTGTGTAATAGTACTATTTTTAATATGAATACCTTTAGAGTTATAAAGAGAAATACCATGGCTTTTTTCTGAATAATGACCAGATTTACCAATAACGTCTACTTCAGCAATTTCACTATTTTCTACACCATCGAAGTAAATAGGAAACCTTTTTGTTTGAAAAGAATTTTGGGTGATTTTTATGTTTTTAACTTTTTTTGCAACAATGCCTTGCTCTCCAAGAAATTGAATGCCACTAATCTCTACATCATCAGCTTTAATTTCTATTTTTCCAGTGAATTTAACACCTTTGTTTCCGTTTATTTTAATAGGTTCTTTTATTAATAAATTTTCTGAATATAGTCCTGGTTCTAGCTCTAAAATCTCACCCGATGAGAGACTATCAATCTGCTGTTGTACGCTCTGAGCATATGCAGGTGTTGAAAATCCAACTATGCAGAAAAAAAGGGCAAGTAAACTGCCCTTTTTCATATTAGTGACTATGTGTTTCTTCAGTTCCATGCTGGTCCTCACTATGTTGTTCATGGTCCCCTTTTTCTTGCATCATTTTTTCACGACGTTCTTTTGCTGCTTGTTTAATTACGTCTAATTCTTCAACTTTTGCGGTTGGATTTTCTGAAATATAAGCTTTTGCATCTTCTTCAAAGGCAAAGAATATATACCCCCAGTTCATAGGGGATTTCATATCCGTTTTAACAGCTGTAGCTTCCTCAACATCTATCCAATTTAATGTTATATAATCTCTCACAAATTTTTCATTCGTTTGATTTTGAACCAACTCCGCATTTAATAAACAGCCAATGTCGTCATAAAATGCAATCGATCCATCAGGTTTAACAGATTGCGCAGAAAAAACGCCTAGGTCATGGTCCTTTGTATATACTTTCATATTACACATTTCACAAACAGTATCCTCTGCTGGCTCTTGTAGACGATCATCTATTTCCCACTCAGCAGTGGATGCTAAATATGTAACTTCATTTTTGGGTTGTTCTGAATCAACCTCTTCTTGTTTTGGTTCCTGGACTGTTTCTTTGTTTGTGCCTGCTGTACTATCATCATTACATGCATATAGAGCTAGCATAAATGGAACAACGAGAAAAATTTTCTTCATTCCTTTACCTCCTGAGTAATTATTTTACTAGATATATATACCTTACTAAAAAATTGTGAAAAAACTTAGAAATATAAGTGACAATAATATTCTTTTTATAAAAGTAAAAATGGATAAAATGTACTAAGTGAAGATTATAGCTTATTACACAACTTTATTTGTTCTGAACTCTCTTGGATGAAAATGGACTTTGAATATTAAAATTAAACTCTTATTTTTCTACAATGACTTGTATGACACGGCGAGTATTTTTTTGAAGTGAAGCTTCATGTTGCGCTACCTCCCCAGTGAAGTAATGTTTTAGCTTATAGCGCCTAGCCCACCTTAATATATCCTCAGCATTATATAAATAAGCCATATCGTTTGGTCCTCCTGTATTGTATAAAAGCTGTGCATACTCATACACCTCAAACATAAAAACACCATTGAATTTTATAGAATTCATTATTTTATCTAATACCATTAATTGGAATTTATGTTTGAAATGACCAAAAACCATTATTGCACCATCATAATTTTCTTGAGGTAACTCATACTCTATTAATTCCACTCTCTTTGTTACGATTGATACGCCATTCATTCTTGCTAATAACTGTACTTTAGCTAGACCATATAAAGTCGAATCATAAACCGTTACTTGGTGTCCAAGTTTGGCTAGAAAAACCGCATTCGCTCCCTCATTTTCTGCATAAGCCGCAATCTTAGCTTGTTTAGGTAAATACTGGACCGATGAGGTGATAAATCGATTTGCTTCAGTTCCATATACATATAATGGTGGACTAGTTTGGTCACTCCGAACACTCATTTCCTTAACCCCCTATTTGTAAAAAGCTTCATCTCTTGACTATATTGTTCCTTTTAATACGACTATTATAAAAAAAATTTGAGAAATTCAAATGAACTTTAAGCAACAAAAAATAGAATTTCATTAGTATAACTTATAGGCTGCTATAAAAAACAGGGCTAATAAAGAAAGCAATGTGTAAAGAAATTCTTGTTACTTAAACTATTTTGACAAAATAATGAAATATAGTTCTTTTCAATTTCACATATTACTCATTCGATTTTCAAAACTATTTAGTATGATTGCATTGCATTTGATTAAAAAATGAAAGGAAGAGGGTATTATGAATTTTCCATCCGTGGATTATACATGGTTTGGTAATGGCACTGTGATTGCTCTTATTGCAATAATTCATGTGATAATTAGCCATGGCGTCGCGATAGGTACATCTGTTTTAGTTGTATCGACTGAATATCGAGCGATGAAAAAGAAGAATGATAAATTAGATCAAGTAGCAAAAACAATGTTGAAGTGGGTTTTAATCATTACTACAACTATTGGAGCAATGACCGGAGTAGGCATTTGGTTTTCAACCACAGTCATACAACCAGATTCAATTTCTTCTTTATTGCGTATTTTTTTCTGGGCATGGGTGGTTGAATGGGGAGCGTTTATCTCAGAAGTAATTATACTTATTTTTTACTATTATACTTGGGATAAATGGAAAGAAGGCGAACGTAAACGTAAACATATCATGCTGGGCGTAGCACTAAGTGTTGCTTCATGGGTAACAATGGTGATCATTACGGGTGTCTTAGCTGCAAAATTAACACCAGGGCGTTGGATTGAAACATTCTCATTTTGGAATGCATTCCTCAATCCAACCTACTTCCCTTCACTTGGATTCCGCATGTTTTTAGCAATTATGCTAGCAATATCCTTAGTATCATTTTTTATCCGTTGGCGTATTAAAGATAAAGCTTTACGTACAGAAGTTTTTCGTGTATTTGCTTTCTGGGGTGCTATCTCTTTACCTATGACTTTTATCACAGGGTTATGGTATTTATGGGCCATCCCAAATGAAGCTTATAATATGATTGTCTGGTCTACAGGGATGTCCGAGGTCATCTTCAAAAGTTTAAATATCTTAGGATTTAGTATACTTATTATTTTCTTAGTATGGCTTGTAAAAAGTCCAAAAACAGTCCCGTGGATTCTATCAATAGCAGTGATGTTCTCATCCATCGGTTTTATTGGGGAATTTGAAGTAGTAAGGGAAACTGTAAGAAAACCCTATATTATCTATAACTATATGTATGCGAATGGGATGTTAGCAAAAAATGAAGAAAAACTTCAAAAAGAAGGTTATTTGGCCAATGCGACGTGGGCAAAAGAAAAAGTAGTAAACGAAAATAATATGGTTGAAGCGGGTAGAGATGTATTCGTTGGTCAATGTATTACCTGTCATACAATAGATGGATGGAGAGATACAAGAGCCTTGTCTAGTAGAATGGAAGGTTGGGATAAGGAAGCCATTATGTCCTTTGTTCCGAATATGCATTTTGCACAAGTAGCAATGCCTCCATTTATGGGGACTGAAAAAGAAATTGAAGCTTTAGCTACTTATATTTTAACAGTACTTGAAGAGGAAGAAGAGGTGTCTATAAAATGAACTATTTAAGTTTTGCTTTAATTTCTTCAGATAATCCTTTACCAATACCTGCACCTATTGGATTACTTGAAATTCTTATCGTTGTAACATTCATTTTCCATATTATTTTTGTGAATTTTACAATCTCATTGACTGCAGGAGCTGTTGGATTAGAAATTACGAGTATGATCAAAAAAAATAGTTTATTTGATAAAATGGCGCAAATTTGTTCATTTCATGCTTCAATACATAAGAGTATTGCAGTCGTTCTAGGAGTTGGCCCATTACTGATTGTGAGTGTCTTGTATACACAATATTTTTATTCTTCAACTATACTAATAGGAAAGGCTTGGATGAGTTTATTAATCCAACTAATTACTGCATTTCTTCTGTTATACATTTACAAGTTTACTTGGGATAAATATCAAACCAAAAAATTACTTCATATTAGTATTGGTTTCTTGGCAATGTTGATTTTATTCTTTGTGCCTCTTATTTTTATTGTCAATGTAACTTCTATGTTATATCCTGATCGTTGGGGAGAAGCAAATGGTTTTTTTGAAAGCTTAGTTTACTATCCTCAAATCTGGCAACGTTACCTACATTTCATGCTAGCAAGTTTAGCAACAGGTGGATTTTATATGTTTGTCTATTTTACTTATCAGAAGCGAAAGCAGAATAGGTTAGAAGAACATGAACAATCATTAAAACTTCTTGGTGCAAAGATAGGCTTTTGGATTACAATTGTACAGTTGGTAGCTGGTTTCTTATTATTATTTTCATTTGATACGAATATTCGTATGCTTTATTTAGGCGAGGATTTATTGTTAACTTCTTTACTCATCATTTCTATTGTATTAACTGTTATACTTTGTATGTTACTATATGCAGCAGGCTATAAAGATTCTACTAGTTCTTTTCTAGCCTCTATAATTGTGTTCATTTGTGTAGTAGGTATAATGGGATGGATGCGACATGAATTAAGAGAAGCCTATTTATCCCCATATCTTGACGAACATCCACGAACAGAAGAAAGAATTGAATCTACCTCAGAATAAAATTAATTGTACCAATCATTTTTCTATATAACGTAATCCGCAATCCCGTTTTTCTATTAGGTTAAACGGGATTGCTATGTTATTAAAACAATATATCAATTCATTTGATTGAAAAGGTTTATCTTAAACTACGAGATAAAACTTCTGCTCATAGATAAAATCTAATGTAAATTGTAATGCACTCAAAATAGATTCACTATATAAATAACTCTGATCAATTTATCTTTTTATCATATTTTCCCCCTATTATAGGTTTACTTCAATTGTTGCTCTACTGTTATATTAAAAACTAAAAAGCCACACCTGTTTAGATGTGACTAGTAATACCATACTCAAGTATTAAGGTTACTTACGTACTTACATTTCACTTTATTTTACAATTTCTAATTGCTTAGCATTATAGATTAAAATATCCTGAACTGAATTTAAAGTTCCGTCTGGATAACTTCTTAATTCAACCAGTTTTGTTTTATCTGAAGCAGTTGCAAGGCCTTTCCCTTGTGGCATATGTGCGTTATCAACAATAAGATCTGGTTTTAGAGCTATAAGATCCTTTAGTTGAGCAGCCGTTAATTCCTCTGGACCATACTCCCCAACAACATCAAAACCAAACCATTTAACTAATGGAGTCATGTAAACTTGAGAAATCACTTTGACTTTGGATACATCTTGTTTTTTGGCCAATTGTTCTAGTTCTTCTACCACCTTATTAAACTCTTCTTCCCACTTGGCCTCCTCAGCTTGTGTACCCCAAATGTTCGCTAATTTTCTGGCTTCATTAAGGTAACCGTCAGGTGTATTATCTACTTCAATAACCGCTGTTAAATCCGAAGAAATATTTGAAGATTCAATCAATTTTTTCATAAATGGTTCATAACCAAGATAAATAATATAACTGTCAGTGATTTTTGACAAATCACTTGGGCGATAGTCATATTCTGGAGGATGACGTAATTCTAACGGTGCTATGTAAGTCACATTCTTGGCACCAGCTGCTTTTGCTATCATTGCGGTTAAACTCGTAGAAGCCACTACACCTTTTACTTCTGAAAGGCTTACGGGTTTATTGCTTTGCTGATCACTTGTTTCATGACCATTGTGACTATGTTCATTAGATTGTGTACCGTGTTCCTCTTCGGAATGACTTGTACTATGTTCATTAGATTGTGTGCCATGATTCTCTTCAGAATGACCTGTACTATGGTCATTCAATGTATTTTCACTTTCCTTTGCATTTCCACATCCTGACAATGAAATAACAGTAAACAGAGAAAAATACATTATAGCTTTATTCCACTTCATCTCATAACCCCTTTTAATTCTTATTATTTAACGTCGGAACAGCAATGTGATTAGTAGTAAACTTACACCCACAATCGCAATTGTTGCCCCTATAGGAAAATCTAACATTATTGAAAGAAATAGACCTCCACAGGTTGTAAGCATGCCAAAAATAGAAGTCAAAAGTAACAATTGTTTGAAATCTCTTGAAATTCTTAGTGCTGATAGAGCAGGCAACAATATTATGGCGTCAATCATCAGTGCTCCAACAATTTTCATCACTATGCCAATAGCCAATCCAGTCATAAAGAGCAATATATTTTTTATTAACTCTGTTGGCATACCTAGCCATTCTGCCTGAACTTCATCGTAAAACAGTAGCTGAAGTTCTCGATAAAAGAAAAAATAGCACCCTACGACCATTAATGATAATACTGTTAGTAATATTAAATCCCACTTGGTCATGGTAAGTACGCTACCCGAAAACAACCCAAATACATCCATAGCTGGTATACCAGCACTATAAAATATTAGGAATGCTATAGCTATAGCACCGGTCATAAAAAAAGCGCCAATTAACCCTGTGTCCATCTTTAATTTTCGAGAAAAAGGCCCTAGTAATAGAGATCCCAACACAATACCACCCATAGCCCCTGTAATAGGGGTAGTACCAAACATTAAACCGATAGCTCCCCCGAGTAATGCCATATGCATAAGAGCAAATCGAATTGTAGTCAAATTCAACATCACTATTACAATACCCAGTAATGAAATAAAAGTTCCAGACAATATACATGCATATAATGCCTTTTGAAAAACCGGAAGTTCAAAATACTGCCATACATTCATCTTTTTTACCTCAACTCTTCATACATGCATCCATTTTGAAGACGAACTACTCGAGCACCAAATTGCTCTATTGCATCTTGTTCATGTGTTATTAGAATCACTGACATATTGTATAGGGTTCTTAATTCATTAACACATTGCTCTAACATAATACGAGACTCTTTGTCTAAATAAGTAGTAGGCTCATCAAGTAATAAAATTTTAGGTTCTCGTACTAAAGCACGTGCTATGTTAAGTCTCTGACGTTGTCCCCCTGAAAGCAACCGACAATCCTTGTCTTTCAGTTCAAATAAGCCAACTCTTTCAAGTAGCAAATTAGCCTTTTCTCTATCTTGTAATGAGGGGCGTCTACCAAAACCAAATGAGGTTCCCCATCTTCCTAGTAATACAGCTTCCTCCGCAGAAACGGGGAACTTTCCTGTAACAAGGGTTTGTGGAACATAACCAATCTGCGCACGCACCCAACGCTTATCAAATGATGAACTAATATTTCGACCAAGCATTAAACACTCGCCTTTTTGCCTTGGCAATAGTTGTAAAATCGCTCGTAGAAAAGTGGTTTTCCCTACCCCATTCTCACCAACTACTGCTACTGCTTCACCCATTCGCACATTAAAATCTAAATTACGAAGGATTGGTTTCTTAGTATATCCTCCTGTTAACCCTACTATTTTAATGGCATTTTCATCTTTCCAACAATTAGAATCCTTTCTCATTCCTCCTCAGTCTCCTTAGAATTATCCGTAATTGAAAAAAATTATCTTGTTTAAATGATAGTTACTTATTTCCTCCTTAAAATGGTTTAAAAGACAACTCTTTCCCAAAGTTAGGATATCATATATATGTGAAATAAAAATGAGGTTAGTATGTGATTAAAGTGAAATATATACATAAGGAAAAATAATAATTAAAGTTATATAACTATATCTTATTTGTGAAATAAAATGAGATATAGTTATATAAAATAGAATCAATTTTACTGTATATAAAAAGCTGTCAATTTGAAGATGATTGTTCAAATTGACAGCTTACTTTTATTTTTGAAATGGATTTTTCCCATGGAATAATAATTGTTGTATTGTTTATATATTATGATAAATAGAATGTGTAATATCACCTGTATAGACGTAATCTCACTCACTATAAGCTTTAATGATTAAGTCCAAGCAACTTTTCATAAAGTGGTTGTTCTAAATATTTGAGGTTGACCTTGATTTTATGTAAAAGTTCCATTCCCTCTAACCAATAGACCTTCATGAAAACTCTTTGGTAATACAGGCATTAAATCATGTAACGGCTTAGCAAAGTCTGTTTATTAATAAACGTTTACTTCAGAACTAACTTCATTCTTTTAGATAGATGGCATCTAAATTTTTCTTGTTTATGTATTACAAAGTAAGCTGAAAATAATGACAAGTAGAATAGTTATGAACTATTGTATGACTAAACCTCCATAGTTCCAATCTATAGTTCATAGCGATTCTCATCCAAAGAACCTAATCTGAATAGGATATTAAAGTTCTATTTATTCTTTCAATCTTTGTATGTATTCTATATTTCATTAGCTATATTGAATACCAAACGAACTTCATTTCCACTTTTGTCTTTTATAAGGTTTTGTAAGATCATAATCAATTCTTTTTTTCAAAATATTTATTATCGAAATTTAGAGTATCAAATTTAAAGATGCTACTTGGTGTTTCTTCCAAACCTTCTGTAATCTTTTCTAAGGTCTGTACTATCTCTATTACTTTGTAATTTCTTATTGAACTAACCTGCCTCGTTAGCTTAAGTACACTGTTTCACAAACTCACATCAAAATTAACTTAAAATCCTATTTTTAATTTAGAAGTGTTATTCAATTAAATGGACATTTCATGAAGAAAGACGCTTTCCTTATTTCAGAAAAGCTTCCGATTGTTGAAGATCGTTAATGAACAAAAGCACCTAGTTAGTTCAATAAGAAAAAAAGAGCTGCATACACAATCAATGATTTTTAACTAATCATTAACATATATTTACCCCTAATTCATTCATAGATTTGTTATTTATAGTTTTCAAGATAGTTTCCTTTTTCAAAAATTTCTTTTGCACTGAGGGCAGTCCATTCCTCTGAGGTTACATTTGGGTGCAAATCAAGATAGGATTTTACCATTTTATAGCCCTCACTGTAACCATAACGATTAGGAAGGCCATTACCTCCCAGTATAATTTCGTAAGCCCGATTAAGATCATGCTTTTCGAGATCTACTACAATTTTTGACCAATAATATTTGTTGTATGTTGAATAAATTGGAACATAATAAATATCAGGATAAACTAACTTTTCAAACATAAACGCCTTTCCTTCAAATATTAGGCTATCCAAAACGGTAAAAGATGGAGCATTACGTAAGTACTTCTCTGTCCAAACACTATGATGATATTCGTGAGCCATGCTAGACCTTAAAACATCTTTTTTATAATATTTGTTGTAAAGTACTATTATTTTTCCTGCCCCCACAGTAGTCATTAGTGTATTTGTATTTGTGGCAGGAAAAACACATACAGTTGTTTCATTTCCAGATGGAAGAAGATCAGAAGATTTTAAAAGGGCTTCCTTAATAATTTTTTCAGTTTCTTCCCTATCAATTTTTTCACTTAATAGTTGATTTTCTGTTAAAAGGTCGGGAGCTACATTTAGAATTTCATCTGCCATATTAGGATATTCACCATTCTCAAAACAAGCACTATATACGGGTTTAATTACCTCTTCATTATAAATTTCCAATTGTGATTGTTTTGGATTAATTTCAACTTTATCTGCATAGTTTTGATAAAGTTTATAGGCATTGACTATTTTAAATTTTTGACCTGTTTGTGGGTGTTCGAATGATAAAACGATACTTTCAATATCTTGCTTTGCTTTCGATTCTTCAGCTTGTGTGCAGGAAATAATTATTAGAAGAAATATGACAACTGTTTTTTTGATAATTTTTCAAATAAAATCCCCCTATGTAAAAAAACAGACTATTCGCCCAATTATTTTACCATATTTTAGTATTAATTCTCGTATTACTTTGAATTTCTTATTGAACTAATCTGCCTCGTTACCTTAAGTACACTGTTTCACAAACTCACATCAAGATTAATATAAAATCCTATTTTAAGTTTAGAAGTGTTATTCAATTAAATGGCCCTTTCATGAAAAGGGACACTCTCCTATTCAAGGAAAGCGCCCGATTGTTGAACAAGAAGTTTAGTTTCTAAATAAAGCGATATTTCCGTGAAAATTGCGTGATAACCAAAATACTTGTTAACCCAACAACGAGATACCATATTGTAATAAAAGGAACTATGTACATAAATACACCAAATAAAATAGCTGTTAAAAAGCTAACTGTAATTGATTGTACATTCGTAATTTTATCTTGAATTAAATAATATAAAGTGAATGGTAGAGCTAAAGTAAATAACGGAATATAAATTGTTACAATAGATGATTTAATGAGGGATATTGAAAGCACGGCTATTATGAAACCTATTGACGTAGTAAGCGTTCTTCCCATAAATGCTTTACCAGTAAAATAGCCGTATAGCAGAATAAACATAAGCGTTAAACTGGAACAAATCCCCGTTATTAAAACAAATGGATGACCTATGACGAGAGCTGCTATTGAGATAAAAACTAAAGAAACGAATGGCAATAGCAATATTGAAGGATTTTGCACTTTTTCTACATTCATTACATTTGTAAAACTTACAAGAAGTAATAAAGTAAATGGAACCGTCAAATATCCTAATTCAAAGTTATTACCTAGACTAATATGATTAACCTTGAGGTTTCCAACCATTATGATTACAAGTGACGCACTGATTTGACCAAGCATCGCCCAAGTGCTTGATAATTTAAAAGCTTGAGTAAGCTTATCCGTAATTACAATTGAAACGACACCAATAAATAAAGCTAAATATACCAAATTCTCCCCTCCCAAAGTAATTCTTTAGAAATACTCAAAGTTAAATATTCCAATTCTAAATTATACAGTATATGTAAAAATAAATAAATACTAACTAAACCGCCCTGTTAGCTTAATTATATTGTTTTACAAACTCACATCAAGATTAACATAAAATCCTATTTTTAATTTAGGAGTGTTATTTAATTAAATGGCCCTTTCATGAAGAAAGACGCTTTCCTTATCACAGAAAAGCGCCCGATTGTGGAAGATCACTATTCAATTAAAGGCACTGTAATTGAAGTATAGTAACGATAAAAATTCAGTTTTAAAGCGTCGAATATACAGGTTAACACATCGTTTCAACAGCAATTCCTGGGTTTTGCCCTCTTTTCAAATTTTCATTTGGTAACGTTATTAGGTTTATTTATGTATACGTTATAAATCCTTGTTTAACTATTATCTCTACACTATGTTTCTAAAATTAGGACGAGGTTAAAAAAGAAGAAGTGGCTGGGACAAAAAGAAAAAATGCTAGACCAAGATATAATTTGGTCTAACATTTTTTGATTTAGGAAGGCATTTTTAACTTCTTGAAGTGAAAAAGCTAATATCCAATTTTATTGTTTTTCAATATAATCGAGTTCTGTCCCAACCTCTTTCTTAAACCGAAGGACTCTTTTGCTTAATAAGAAATGCCTTATTCAAATACAACCATTTCTCCGACATCTATAAACCCAAAGCGCTTATAGATATTTTTTCCATCATCAGATGCTTGTAAGACAACGGGTTTTTGTTTATCTTTTGTTTGAGTAAGAAGGTATTGAAACATTTCACTGCCATATCCTTTACCTCTAAATGTTTCTTTTGTCATTACATCATAAATACCATAACTTTCTTTGCTATCTATTAGTAAACCAGTAGATACAGTTATTTCACCGACGCGTCCAATAAACATTTGAATTTCTGAACCTAAATTTACTTCAGAAAACTTATTAAAATAATTTTCTAGCGCATCTTTTTCTGGTGTACCTTCAAATAGGCTTATAAAGACCTCTTTATATTCCTTAAGTTCTTCAAAATTCCCCACACGAGTAATCATAAGCTGATGGGAATTTCTTTGACCGGCATTAAGAGTATTTTCAAGTTTCATCATTACATTACGTTCTGCTTCTTTTAGATTGTATTCTTGCATCAAGTCTTGCCAACCAGCGTTCAAATACCGAGAGTCAATCCACGTACTAAAAGGATATTTTTTTAGAGACATATTTTCTATGCTACTTCTAATATTAAATGCATTTTTTATATGTGAAGCTTTCGGCAAAAGTATATTGAATGTATCCGTGGGTATTTCTGTATTCGCCAAAACGAAATCTTCTTCTTTGATAAGTTTTCCATTAACTGCACGAGTAAATATTCTTAATTTTTCTTCCAGGTTGTTTATAACTAATTGTTGATTTGCAATCATTTCTTTGCTCCTTCCAATTACTACAGCGCGCGCTTTTTTTATTATAGGGGCAATTCAATAATAATAATACATTGTTCACAATTTTTATATCCTCCCATAATTTTCAGAAAACTTAAAGCATACTTGTTTATGTACTCCATAATCTTGCTAATTGTTAAAAAACAACTCACATTGTTGATTATTTTAATTCTTCTTATTCCACTGAAACCCATTAGTTTAAGTACATTTGTTCAAAATATCTTTAGTATACAGCCTAATCGGTTATTCAAGAATATGGCCCTTTAACGGAAAAAGGCCCTTCCCTTATTCAAGGAAAGCGCCCGATTGTTGAATAACAGAGAAGTTTCAAAAAGCCGATATAGTTAAAGAAGCAATTATTAAACATTTAAAACAAGTATTGCAAATGCAAGGATTTTGGTCTCTTTCAAAACTTGCATTTGGGAATGTTACTAGTTTATTTATGTATACGTTATAAATCCTTGTTACACTAAAGCGCCCCTATCTACAGTATATCAAGAAATTCGAGGTTTACTTTTATCTCAAAATTAGGGATTTGTGGAAATTTTTATTAATATTTTTTCAAAGGTAAGAAGTATATTTACATTTTATGTATAATTGGTAATTTGTAACAAAATAAAGAAATAAAAAGGAGGTTTTTTATGTCGAAGGTGAAAAAATTCTTTTTACCAGTATTAATGATTTTTGCTACCTTTTTCTATAGTTTACCTCAAACTACAGTTTCCGCGCTAACTAACGACGCTCCGGGTATTGTTCAAGTTATCGGCTCTGCGGCTGAGGAAAAGATTGATGCAACGTTTCGTTTAGTCGAAGAAGGTAAAGGGACTGTAGCTCCTACGTCTGCTCTTAGATTGGAAGGTTCAATTGTGTACACTGTCGGTGGTGGAGTTACAGCTGTTTCAATTCCTTTGCATGGGGATTATAGCCTTTCTAGTAACATCACGGTGTTCTTCGATGAGGATGATAACGTATTACAGACAAATGAAATGTTTCTTACCAAGAATGTACTAGGAAACTTCCAGGTTTCGACGTATTTGAATGGAACGCTTGTTAAATCTCAGGATATTGGGATTGCTTATATGACGGATGAGGAATTGCTTGCAGAAGAGCCCTCTATGATTCAACCGAGGAGTGTAGGCGATGTGGCAACTTGTCTTGTAGTAGCCATGGATATTGGTGGTACGCTGGCTTATGCCATTGCGGTTGCGTGTGGCGGTTCGTGTGCAGCACCAACACCAGTAACTGCAGTGATATGTGCTGCATGTATTGGTGCATATGCAGTTCTTGGTGCTGGTACTATTGCTGGAGCAGTATCTTGTTTTAATTATCTATGAGGTGATTCAATGAACAAGGTTTTGGCGTTTTTGATCTTGGGAATGGGTTTTACTGGATCCGTTTTAATAATCTCAGTCGTGCTATTGTTCAAATCTCGAACCGGAATAGTGTTGCAGATTGCTGTCGCCTCATCATTTGTTTTAGCGGTGTTCACTGTCTGGGCTCTAGTAATACGAAAGCGCTTTGAGAACGAATTAAAGTGAAAAACGTTGTGTTAAAAAGGGGGATTTGCCCTCGGTTTTCGACAAAAGGCATCGAGTTTTACTTTTCTCGGTGCCTTTGTCTTTTTTTCTTTGATTATTCTGGCTCGGCATAAAGAACATTGCCTTCTCTTTCAAATTCCCTTACATAATACTTCGATTAATTTTAATATAAACCTTCCCAAAGCGTCATTAGATAACATTTCATAAAAGTCTTTTATTCCACAATATGGCCCTATTAATGAAAAAGGCACATTTCCTTTTCAAGAATTGCGCCCGATTATTTCATATGTCTTCGAAATAGCGGTAATGAAAATAAATAAATTTTATATAAAGGAAATATCCTCTTGAAAGTAGAATATTACCCTACAACTATAATCAACTATTCCGATGAGGAGGATTCATGTGCGTCCACGACCATTATTTATTGAAAATCCAGAGCATGATAGGTATGTTAGTCTTGTGCCAGATGGAAATATTGAAGAAATACTTATTAAGCAACGAGCTAAGACCCTTACCATCTTAGGCAGCGTATCAGAGGAGTTAGCAAGTAAGACGTACGCACCAGGGAAATGGACTTTAAAAGAAGTGATTGGGCATATGACCGACTCGGAACGTGTGATGTCATATCGAATGCTTGCCATTGCACGAAATGAAATTGTACCACTCCCAGCAATGGATCAGGATCAATACGTTTCTGCGGCAAACTTCAACAAATTATCATGGGAACAGTTACTAGCTGGTTTAGACACCGTACGCTCCAACACGTTAAGCCTGATTTCAACTATTGATGAAGCTGCTTGGGTTCGTAATGGGACTGTAATGAACAGCCCAGTTTCAGTAGGTACCATTGTATATGGCATTGTCGGACACGAGTTACGCCATATGAAAGTGATTAGCGATAAATACTTATAAATCTCTTTCTATTAATGAAAAAACCTAATTTTTCATTTAATACTGAGAAATTAGGATTTTTAATAGTGAACCTTACTTAGCGTTATAAATCCGCATTTTCCTGACGTTATCCCTATTTATAAATTATCATTTCTTATTCAATTATATGTCCCTATAATGATCGAGCGCTGATCCTTATTACAGAACCGCGCCCAATTGTTGAGTAGTCTATTTACTAAATTTGAAAGGGAGAACCCAAAACAGGCTCTCCCTTATTTTTATTTTACTTGTTTATATATTTGATAACAGCCATTTCCTTTCCAAATCGGTCACCATTATCAATAAATCCTAAACTGGCATATAAGTGATGTGCTTCCTGATTTTCCGGATGATAACCAACAACAATTCTTTCTGCATCTGGCAACTTACTCATCTCTGAAATCATTAGCTTTGTCGCAGCTTTCCCTATACCTTTACCTTGAAAATTCTCATCAATCATTATCCTAAATACCCAATATCCATCAAGTTCCTCTTTTTCAGTGTTAAACATAAGGAAACCCACTACTTTATCTTTATAGTAAATTGCAAAAGGTTTTAATGAAGGTTCAAACTTTGATTGGGCAATTGATCTGGCGTTTGACTCCAAATACTCCGTTTGTTTCGCGGATAATTTCAATTCACAGCATTCATACCAGTTCTCTTCGTTCAATTCTACGATTTTCACATTACTTGTAAGCATATATTTTCCCCTTTCAAATTTCGGGGAAACGCTAAGTAAACTTTGTTAGTTAGGCGTTATCCCCTTTAAATTCTTCAGTAAAAAAGTTTTTTTGTTTGTCATAATGAACGCCTCCCTTAATAAAATAATGTCTAAAAAACAGTATTATGGAAATATTTAGACATTTTAATTATACCATATTCTTTTCCACAATATGGCCCTTTCATGAAGAAGGACGCTTTCCTTATTCCAGAAAAGCGCCCGATTAGGAGTTAGTTTAAGAAGAAAGGCAAAACTAATAAAGAATAGTACATAATTATGATACGTTTCACCTTAGTGTAGTTAGTTGCCATTATATATATATCCTTACCATCGATTCTTCGCTATTTTCACCAAAACAACGTATAATAAGAGAAACAGAAGAAGAATTCATTTTTCCTCTAGTTAAAAAAAGAGGTGCAATTACTTGAAACAATTTGAAACAGCATTACCTGAGCAGTATGAAACATTAAAAAAACAGGCCAATTATACGTCTAGCTGGCGAGAACGTTTAGACGCAGTCGAAAAGTTATCAGCTTATCAACATGACAAAATCATAGATTTATTAAAAAATCGTATGCAGCATGATACTGTCAACAAGGTGCAATTAGCAGCCTATGAAGCACTTGTGGCGCTTGGCGAGGACGTAGAGAAGCCATCACCTGCACGTTTTGATATTATCAAAGGAACAGACAAAATTTTCCTACGTGTTAAAAAGAGCTTGCCAAAGGACCATACAGTGGCAGACTTTGCGGATAAACTAAAACGTATGCGTTTAGATGTTTTTGATGCGTATGAAGGCGACAAAGGTGAGCAATTTATGAACTGGTTAGAGGAACGTTGGGCAAAACTATAATCAGCAGTTTTGCGATTTATGAAGGAAAGTTATTCTCTCCGTTTGTGGAGGGAATGACTTTTTCTTATCTTACGCTACGGTTCATCGAAACGAATATTAAATTGTCTTACTTCTTTTCTTTGATCATCTATCTTTATTGTTTAATGATAAAACAAACACCTTATAAAACTAACTTTAGTTTAAGTGAAAATCTTCACAATTTCTTTGCTCCATAACGATTTTGTTTAAATGTGTTACTCAAGTAAATGGCTCTATAATGAGATCGAGCGCATCTAGCTGCTGTAGGAGTTGTTCTAATTGCTCATTTTTCTCACGTAATAATAGAATTTTTTCTGGATAACGACCGTCTGCTATATCAATATCTATTGATCTTGCTTGCTGCTTATATTTTCTTAAATAATCAAAACACTTATTGACAACAATCCCTCATATACCTTGCATAAAAATTTGTATAGATAATGTTCATACATAAAGCCACAAAACACTGATTTAACAGCGCTCATGGCTTTTTCAAGTGTTTCCAAAATTTGATTTGGGAACGTTATTTTGTATGTGTTTGTATAATATACTTAGTTAAAGGTCGTTAAATTATTTAATATAGTATTTAAAAAATCTTTTTCAAATTTATAATAAAATTTACCCTCAGTCTCACTTAATGTTATTGAATCCGTTTGCATTCCGTTGCTTAAAGAAACCAATTTTATTGACTGAATTTCTAGCTGATTTTCTAACAATGAATCAAGTGATGTATTCGTTTCCATTTGAGTAAACATTTCTTTTAATTGTACTGGTGGCATTTCAGCTTCCATTTTATTAATTATAGCTTGCAATAGATTTACGAGATTTTCTTCATTTAGATTTACACCTTCTGTGGCTGCCATCAATAATGCGATAACTTCTTCACCGCTAAAACTCTGTAATCCTTTTTCAAATTCAAATGCTACTTGTGTGATTGCTCTCACTCGAATATCTTCTGGCAAATCGTATTCTAATCCATTTACAGAATCAATGAGCGTTGAAATAGTTTCCACATCAATTACTGAATAATAATCAATTGGTAATGCTAATAATTTTGAAACAGTCGTTTTTACATTATAAGCGCCCCCATATTTATATGCAAACAATAATTTATCGTACAAAGTTGTCCCATCATTATTAGTCGATACTGGTGCATATGTCTCAGCAGGGAATGATACAACTTTCATCATCTTTTTATCTTTATTATAAGTAAGTAATAGATTTAGATAAATTCTATTATCCATCTCCTTTGATTTCACCGTAATTAATGTAGTTGAAACCCTCTCTTCTTCAACCACTTGGTTACTTGCAGTACGTATGTTAGATTCTTTAGTCAGATTTCCAGGGAGTAATGATGGCAAAAATAAAAATAAACATAGACCTATTATTAATATAGAAACTGTTACTGGTGCGAATTTTTGTAGGAAAATAGGTGACTTTTTTTGCATATGAGAATCCCTGTCTATTTTCTTGATTTGTTCTAATACTTTTTGACGATCTTCTTTCGTAAATTGTAGTTCTTGATTCAACTTATTAGAAAAGTGAGTTTTTGAACGTTTCTCATTCATTAACTTCTGCCTCCTTTATCATCGACTCTAATCGTTGTTTTGCTCTTCTTAATCGAGTTTTCACTGTATTTACCGAAACATCTAAAACATTGGCAATTTCATCAGTCGTCAATGAATCGTAGTAGTATAGATAAACCACTTCCCGATATACTTTTGGAAGAGAAAAAATCGTATCTTTAATTTCTTCATTATTGTATTTATCAAGTACTGTTTTTTCTGTTGAAGGTAATATTGACTTCGCCGTTTCATTAATAAAACTTTTTACGTGTACCATTTTGTAATTCCAACTTTTCAAATAGTCCTTACATTCGTTAATGGTAATACGATAAAGCCATGTTTTAATTTGTGCGTCAAATCGAAATGAATCAAGGCTTTTGTAACATTTGATAAACGTATTTTGAACCATGTCCTTCGCAATCTCTGCATCTTTCACATATGAAAACGCCAATCGTACCAACTCATTACCATAATCAATCATCAATTTTTCTAGTATGAAATCATTTTCTTCTCTATCCAATCTACTTCCCTCCTTCTCAACCTGCTCCCAAATTCTTCTATTAGACGATTATCAATTCAAGAAAGGTTCAATTTTAAAAAATAACTCCGAAATATCCGTTACCGACTTGTAACAATTGCGAGTGTAAGTGCTGAGAATAGGTGGGCGTTGGATTTGTTAATTATTTGATCAATCTTTCCATAAATTCTATTGATTGCTCCTTTTATAAATCATCAATGTCTGAATTATAGACGCGATTTCTTTCAAGGTGAATGACTCTTGTCTAACCATTTATTCTTCTCTCTTACTATTTCATAAGAATAGAGTAGCATTGTAATAATGTTGGATTTAATTAAGGATATCAGAGCAAATCTAAAGAGCATGTTTTGAAAAAGATTGTTCAAAACATGCTCTTATTTAATGTGGCAGATTAAATTCTTTATAAAAAAGTCTGATTATTATTAAAAAACCCTTGTTGCGCTATAGCACTTGTTAATTAAAATATGATTCTTCACAAATTCTTCGTTATTCGTAAGAAGTAACAGATTACCTTTTTTATAAATTAATTCAAAGTGTTCAGTAAAACACTAACCAAGTATATTTTTTGCTATTCCATCAAAAGAGGCTTTCATTTTTCTTTCAATTACTTTAATATCGATAAGGGCACCCCAAAAAAGATAGAGGTGCTAATATGTACGGTATTATTAATTATGAAATGTTTTTATTAACAGGGATATTATTAAATCTAATCCCAGGTGCTGATACCATGTATATTGTTGGTAGAAGTATTTCACAAGGTAAAAGAGCTGGTGTTTATTCTGTATTCGGTATTATTACTGGCTCCTTGGTTCATACGTTATTTGTTGCTTTTGGCTTATCGCTTATTCTAGCAAAATCGATTGTATTATTTAATACCATAAAGATTATTGGTGTTATTTATCTCGTTTATCTAGGAATTAAAATGATACTTGATAAATCAAACATAGGTTTTGAAGCGTCATCAAGTAAATTAACTTAAGAAAAATTTATATACAAGGTCTTTTAACAAGTCTAACGAATCCCAAAGTCTCGTTATTTTTTATTGCTTTTATTCCGCAGTTTATAGATATAAAAGCATCAGGTCCTGCTCCTTTTTTAATTTTAGGGCTTACATTTACAGCAACTGGACTCCTATGGTGTTTATTTGTTGCTTATTTCTCCTCGTACGTTACTAAAAAACTAAGAGGAAACCAAAAATTAGGTATGATTCTGAATAAAATAACAGGAATGATATTTATTTGTATGGGGTTAAAGCTACTTCAAACAAAAGCTCCACATTAAACTTGTAAAATAAAGCAATGCTCCCCCTAATGAACAGTCCTTTCAAATTTGAAGGGACTGTTTCTTAATTAATATCCGCTCGTTTACTGCCGACTTTATTTCTGACATTCATTCAATATAGTGATGAAATTTATAGTTTCCCTTTAGCATATATGTTTAAGTATCATTGAACGTACTATCTTTCCCATACTATTTCCTTTTAAAAACAGAAAATGGATATATAAAACTGATTCTATTAATCAATTCTTTGAACTTTTAACTAGAAAATCACTTATTAATATAAAGCATTATCTAACAAGAATATTAGATACGGATCATACATATATTGATTTTAGTATTTCATTAAAACAGAACTATTATTATCCTAATGATGGAATTATAATATAAGCAAAAATTTTCTTTAAAGATAGGATGATGACAATTATTGAAAAATCGGTTCTTGCTATGGTTATATTACGTGTATTGTCTGGAAGTATTGAAGTAAGTGCTGGATTGTTGATGCTAAAGTTGAATAATTTAGAAAAAGCATTCTATATTAATACAATGCTTGCATTGGTTGGTCCAACAGTTTTAATCGTAACGACAGCAATTGCCTTATTTGGACTAGCTGATAAAATTCCTGTGACGAGAATCATTTGCTTATTTACCGGTATCACACTTATTATTATTAGCTCACATATTAAGTAATATGGACATCTCATTTATTAGCCATCATTTTCCGTCATTTTTGAACAGTATTTTATTGTAGCGTGTCATAACGCTGCATTTTTTTTATGTATAAGTACCTCTACATGCACAAATTTATATTGAGTGTATTGCACGCACTAATTCGGTTGTGGCATTGGTTGATCGTTACATCCTCTCTCATTCAGTGTCATTAACTCAATAACCCTTTTAGCTTTACATAACTCTTCTAGCCCTTCTATTCTTGCTGCATCTGCTGACTTAGATTAGATTTTTGTCTAGACAATTGTTGCACTGAATATTTGATTCGTCTTAAGAAGAATCTAGATTAAACGATAAATTATGGGAAGCATCCGATGACTAGATTAGAAAATTGTGACCAAAGTATTTATATTATGTAACCCAAAATAATTTTAGGCTTGAATATGTCCGTTCCCTTGTATAAGGATCATCAGCATAATTGGATGGTCTTTTTATTCTTTGTTAGCCTTTTTCAACGTTCTTAATTGAAAATAAAGTAAAACAAAAATGACAAATATGTTTATTATTATTAGGGAAATATTATTTCTAAATAGCAAAATTGGTACTGATGCTATATTTAAAATTGGTTCTATATTGGGTACATCAATACCCATCATACCTAATATTACAGCACCTAAAATAATACCAGCACAGCATATTACTAATATAAATAACCATCTTACTATTTGTAATAGTATAATAAACGCTCTCATATAAACCTCTTTCTAACTACTGATGAAAACAATTTTAAGTTACTTTCCAAACTATTAATACAAGTAAAAAAAGCCAATTAAATTCTTTAACTACACAGCCCCGTTAGTTTAAAAAAGTGAAATTTTCCCACCACATTATGTATTCGCTAAAGGAATATTAACCTTTTGTTTTTAAAAAGTGATTTTATGTTTGGAAGTGGTAAAATTCTTAAATTCAATATAGGCGAAGTTATTGAAATTGTAGTAATAGCACATACTGAAAAATAAATAAAACGGCAGTGCTTCTGCCGCTTTATACTTAGAGTAAACCTAATAATGCACGATCTGGAACTAATTCAAAACTCTGCTTTACCATCATTTGTGTACGGTTCACCTTTTCTGAATCTAAATGAGACCCTTACTCATTAATCCTATTAAATCGATTTCAAGATCGTTAAGAGAATTCCTATCGTAAACCCGCATATAGCTCCATTCACTCGTATCCATTGTAGATCCTTACCAACGCTATTTTCCATCATATTGATAAGCGTTTCGTTATCCAATTTTTCTAGATTTTCTTTGACAAGAACTCCTATTTTTGAATGGTTCATATCAAGGTAGTATAGAATTTGCTTTTGAATCCAATTTTCAATACTTTCCATTTTTTCAGGTGTTTTTACTATGTTATTTACATAGTTTTGAATAAATGAAATCACATGCTTGTCAATAAATTCGTCATCTTCGGCTAGAAGCATCAACTTTTTCTGTAGTTGTTTTAAAATCTCAGTAATTTGATCTACTGGGCTCCAATTGTTTACGAATGTTTTCTTCCAATTATTTATCTCAGCCATCAATTCTTCCTTATCTTGCATGCCTACTACCTCTTCTCGAATTCGAGAAAGAATCAAATGCCTATATAGGTCATCTTCTCTTTGTAAAAGAATGATTCTTTTAAGCAAATAGGGTTGAAGCATATTCCCTAGCTTTTCCTCCGTTATTAGATTACGAAAAGAACTAATTGCCATCTTTAAAAAGCCATCTGCTTCGGTATTATCAAGTAATTGTTTGGCCATTATTCCTATTTTTCGCTTTGTCTCTTCTTTTGACATCCACTTTTCCATTTCAGTCAAGATATAGTTCAAAGCTTTTTCATCTAATTTTTTATTGAGTGCTTGCGTAATTATAGTTTCAAGAATTTTTTCTACTTTTAAAGTATGAAGATACTCCTTTAACTCCTTTTCAATAAACGGAGCCATTTTTTCTATATTTACAAAACTGATGAACTCATTAAGAATCAAACTAATTCTTCTCTTCAAAGTTACTGATGACAATTCATTCTCAGCAATTTGTATTAGTTTATCTGTAAAATTAATTTGATTTATTTTCTCTTTAATGCTTTCTTTAGTCAGCCAATCTTTTTCAAGCATCGTGATAAGAGCTGTAATCATTCGATCTCGGTTTTTTGGCAGCAATGCGGTATGAGGGATGGGAATACCCAGTGGATGGCGAAAAAGAGCTGTTACAGCAAACCAATCTGCCAATCCTCCAACAAGTCCTGCCTCAAATCCACCTTGCAATAATCGTCCCATAAAGGTTTCTTGAAAAGGAATCGTTATGAGAAAGCCTGCACCCATAACGCCTAAAGATATTTTCGCTAAATAATTTGATTTATTTCCTTTTTTTATCACTGTAATCAACCTCTTAAATTTTATTATACATATTCCTTATCGGACTAACTTGCTTCGTTAGTAAAATACAACATAGTCTGTATTGAATGCATCAAAATGGAACATCCATCAATCCGAATTTTAGATGCCAAATTCGTGTTTAATCAAGTAGAACCGATTTATTCCATCTCATCCATTATAACAGCAACATCAATTTACTCTTGGTCGTCTGCTGGTGTTAAGTCATCTTGACCATAAGAAAGCTAACCAATCCTTTAAGCCCACTATCTGATTATAATATACCACGGTTTTAATATTCCCAAATAAGCCGACTTTCTCCATCATTTGAAAAAGAAAAAGATAGGATCTCTATGGAATCCTATCTTGAAGTAAAGCACTATTTTCTTTCATAAACATGAAAATAGTAGTTATAAGGGTTTTTGTCATTCATTATCCCTTTTTCAACAGAAACTTCTTTCCAATTATCGAAATGAACTTCTGGGAAAACTAAATTCTCATAATTTGTTTTATTTTTCCCAAATCAATACAGCACGTTCTAAAATTGAATCCCAAGAATCCTTTCCAGCAACGATTTTTTCTACATCATAGTCCACATAATACACAGCATCAATTTTTTCACTTTCATCAAACTTCCAGATATAATCCTGTTCATTGAGATTCTTCTCGTTATTTGTTAGGCTTCTTGAAGGAGAATCAGCAATTGTTTCTGTATAAAAGATAAAACTCACATTCTTTTTCTCACCGTCAATTTCAAATGGACTAGGATGGGTCCCGTGAAAAGTAGCATAACTTTTACCGTAATAATGAGAAACCAATTGATTATCATTTTGCATTTCAATTTTAAATAGTTCTTTCGAATAAGGAATAACCCTTTCATAATAAAAAATAAGTAAATACGCTCCTAATAAAATGATAGCTGTAGCAAAAATGGAGGCAAATGAAATGATAACTTTTTTCTTACGCCATTTTTTATTAATCTTTTGAATAATAGGGGCTTTATTTTCTGCTGGAATATACAGGTTACGTTTCATTGTTTCATATTCCTTTTGGCATTTTTCACAATGCTGTAAATGCTGGTCTACCATTTCTTTTGTATCTTGACTAACTACTCCATCAATATAAAGAGGTAAAATATCTTGAATAATTGTGCATTTAATCTCTTTCATAATTCTTCTCCTCCATATACTCAGTAATTTGTTTCCTTGCTCTGTAATAGGTCACCCTTGCCCAGCCTGCACTTTTTCCAAAAAGAAGCCCTATTTTCTCAAACGGTAATTCTCCAAAAGTCCGTAGTGAAAAGACCTCCTTATATGGCTCTTTCATCGAGTGTAGAAACTGGTGAACTGCGAAGGCATCTTCTTCATTCATCAAATGATTTACAATTTGCACTCCTGATTCTTCTACTACATCCAAATCTATTTGTCGTTTATTTTTTTTGTAGTGAGAGAAATATGTATTTTTTGCAATTGTAAAAAGCCACGCTCTAATATCTTTAGAACCATCGAATTTTTCAATTGCCCTTAACGCCTTAAAAAATGCTTCTTGCGTAATTTCCTCGGCTATCCCCTCATCGTGACTTAATGATTTGATAAACAAATAAATTTCTTTAAAATATGCTTGATAGATTTCCTCAAAGTCCACCTCTTTTCACCCCTTTCACTTATATAACTCCTAGAATTTAATTTCGTTACAAAAATATTGGAATATTTTACACGATGAGCATTATATTTTTTGATTTTGCAATTGCCTTTGAATTTATCAATGCTTTTTAAAGCCTTAAACTGCTATCTTTTCAAACGAGCGAACATCCCGGAAGTATTGATTGTATATACGCTCAAACTCAGTCGCATTTCTACCTCCTTTCCTAATTAAGACTAAGTAAAGTGAGTTTCGTTACAAAAATTATGAAAATTGGCAGACATATAAAAGGTCTGCCTTTAGGTCGTTTCGTCCTAATTGAAGTAAACTGCACCGTAAGTTCTATAATTTAAGCACTTGTTACTTGAATAACTTATCTCACGCATAACTCCCTAGTAAAAGCAGAAAATATGGTGAGGTGATGACTATATGTTCAAAACAAAGATTGGCTATATGATTTGTTTTTCGATTATTTTAAGCTTACTTGATTACAGTAAGTCCATAAGTGCAAAATCTTTGGAGTTACCCTTTTATCAGTCGCACAGCGATAAAGGTGAACATAAACAAACTCAGGAATTGGAACAACGTTTAGATAGCCTCGAACCACCTGAACCTACCACTATTCTTGATTCACCATTTCCATTTGAAAAAGAAACAGAAATGAGTTTTCCTACCGATATCATCCCCATTTCAGAAGTGTTAAAAGAAGGAGTAAAAATTCCTTTCAAAGTAATAAAAAGCGAACCAAGCTATATTAGACCGATATATGAAGAACACTGGCATAGCACATATTGGGGTGGGAGATGGAGCTATATTCCTTCTCGAATACATTATTCTCTTCACCGTATATTCCCTTTTTATGCCATTGGAATTTCAGCTGAATTAAATTTCCAACAGAATGTGGGTATTACTTTTTCTACTACTGCAAATGAAACAGATTTAGACCTCTATATAGTTGTGTTTCAAACTACTATCACAGATGTTTATACAAAAGGAAATCAAGTTGTTGTGGTTGGAACACCTAAACGAACAGGAGTAGAGGTAATTTCCATTAAGACTGCAGATATACATCCAAGTAATAAAGAGAAACTTTTATTAGTTCAGTTAGCAACGAATGGCGCTGAACTTGATTATTCTTTCATTCGTTATCAACCACCCGATTTTTGGTTAAAACAAGATCAAAAATTAAATGAACGTGAAAAATCTCAATAAGTGTGAATTTTTCTACAACTAACCTGCTCCAAATGCATGATATAGGAGTAGGTAATTACTTTACTCCACAATATAGCCTTGAATGCAAATAGACGCATTCCTTATTAAAGAAATACGCCCGATTGCTGAATATAAATTTACTAATGGCCACGTTAATTGAATAAGATTTCAACAACTTTTTTGCTATTTTACCTAAACTTATCCTTCTTTATCGTAAGTGTTCCTTGTAAGATTGAGTTTTGGCATATAAGTACCTCCACCTGCTACCATTTCTTTCGTTTCAACATCATAAATTGCATATCTACCCCTAAATTCTTTTTCTGTGTCTTTAAAGGAATAAAAGAAATAAACTTGCCTCTCAGGGCTAATAACCTGATAGTCGTTAATATCTATACCAGGATAAGTACGAAGAATATTGCCATCAAAGGTTATATAATTGAATCCTTCTACTTCCTTAAACAATAATTTTTTTCTAATACTTACAGATGCATCAGGCATTTCTTTAAAAAGAACAGTTTCTAAATGTCTTTGCTGTTCCTTTGGCTTCTGCTTATATCTTTGATAAAGCTCCTGATGTACAGAATACTTTAGATCTCTAAGTGCCTGGTAAAATCCCTCTACAGTTTCATCAAATATTTTTTCCTTATTAGCTGGATATAAATATGCCATTTTATCTAAAGATGTAGTTTGTGAATAAGCAGGATTTCCAAATAACATGGACAGACTAAACGAAAATATAAACGTAGACAAGCTAATTAAGCACAGATTTTTCATTGTAGGTTACTCCTTTTAAATAGTAAGGTACCCTTAATGTTCTTTCACCATCCTGCTTAGTAAATATTAAAATGCATCTGCTCTGAAGATGAAAATTTCATTTTTCATACCCCTTTACAGCTAATCATTCCACATGCTGTAAGAGAAAACTAAACTAATGACTATTTGTTGTTCTTCCTCTATTCCCCTTATTCTTAAAAAGGGTATAGTTGCATATTCGGTCATTCAATGTAAGTCAGTAGACTCAACAAAATATGCGACTCGTTCGCTAGGAAATTATTTAGCACTATTATAAAAGCGTATTCGAAAAAAACTCGAATACGCTGCATTAATCTTCCACCGCTTCTAAATAGCCTTGCTGTAAACATGTATCCGTCATAAACTGCTTTATCCCCGTAGCAAATGACAATTTAATCGTGCTACTCGTAACGGCCAAAATTTCGCCATCTCCAAAAATCACATGCTTTACTTTTGAGCCAACGATTAACGCGGATTCGGTTGTAATCGTCCGCTCATTGCGGTATTGCGTTAGTGCTTTCTTTGTACTTTTTGACGCTTTCTTTGGCACTTCCTGTGGTGAGACGATTTGTTTTAACGCCTTCATGAACATCGATGGCACCACACTTGCTTTAAAGCGCTTGCTATATGAAATTAATTCCAAATGATGAATAGCACGTGTGATACCGACATAAAAGAGTCTTGTTTCTTCCTCGATTTCTGCTTCCTTCTCACTAGGTAAAATCCCATCAATTAAATCAATCAAATACACACGGTCAAATTCCAAGCCTTTTGAACTGTGTAATGTTGTTAGTGTAATGGCATTCCATTCATTTTTCGTATGAGACGTACGTGCTAAATTTTCAAGGTATTTCAAACGTCCCGCAAATTCGGTCATCGTTGACGTATGGCGAGCAATTAACCCAAGTACATCCACAATATCTTGTAAATTTTCATAATTAAAACCGAGGTCCTCACTCATTTTCTTTAAGGCACGCTCATAACCAAAGTCATAACGGATATGCTCTAGCATGGCTGTTGGCGTTGTTTTATCAAATTGAATGCTATCATACGTTTTGCGAATCCGCTTAATATATTCAGGCTGATAATCCTTTAACTCCACATGCTCTAACAATAGTGTGAATACACAGCCATCCTCCGGCACTTTCTGCAGCGCATTTAATTGGGATGGTGTAATATAAGCATTCATTTTTCTGTAAACTTTTTCAAATATCGAGATATTTTTTGTATTGTACGCTAGCCGCATGAAGTTCATAATATCCTCCACGACCCAATGCGTGAAAAAGCGAATTGAGGAATCCTTCATATAGAAAGGCAAACCCGCTCTGTCTAAGGCGTCCATAAGCGGAATGGCTGACGTATTATTTCGATATAAAACAGCCGTTGTGCCACGCTTAGACAAATTTTTTAACTGGTTCACTAAATATTTGGCCTGTAAGCTGTAATTCTCTAGGATTTTAAACGAGATTGGCTCTGCTGCAGGATTTTGTGTGAACATTTGTTTGTTATAACGCTTTTTATTTCGCTGAATAAATAAATTAGCTGACTCTACAATCGCTGCAGATGAACGATAGTTTTGTGTCATTAGTAAAACATGTGCCTCCGGATAAATCTTTTGGAAGTTCAACAAATAATCGGGCTCTGCACCGCGCCAGCTATAAATGGCCTGATCCTCATCGGCAACGACGCATAAATTTTGATGGACTGCGACGAGCTTCTCGATGATCGCATGTTGAACTGGCGACGTATCCTGACTTTCATCTGTTAAATAAAAATCATATCGACGTTGATATTGCGCCAACACCTCTCGATTTTTCGTAAAAATATCATTCGCCATTAACAACATATCGTCAAAATCAATCAATAAACGGTCACTACCTGTGCGTTTATATTCCTCATAACGCTGTAAAATCTCGACTTTTCTAGGCACCTTTACTTCGGCTATTGCCCATTCCTGTTCTGGCAGCATTTTATTTTTGACAAACGTTATGTACGTCAGTAGCTCGTCTAACTGATCTTCAGTAATTTTCGAGCCATTTAATTGTTCAAAAATCTCGCGAAGCACTCGTTTTTTTGACATAACACCAGGCTTGTCCGCTTCTTCCATAATCCCATACGAAATGCCCTGACGTTCAAGTGTCTGCCGCACAACTTGAAATGCTAAACTATGAATCGTTGAGAAATCAATCGGTGTCAAATGCGGAAAAAACTTTGCAAAACGTGCTTTCATATCATTTGCCGATGCCTTACTAAACGTGACAGCCTTTATGCGAGAAGGCTTCACACCAAGCGTCTCAATCATATAGCCAATACGCATAATAATCGTCGTTGTTTTTCCTGAACCAGGAGATGCCAAAAGTAACAGCGGACCACTCGTTTGCAATACCGCCTGCTTCTGCACATCATTTAGATAAACGCCAAGTGAACGCTCCTTTTCCTCAAAAAATGCTTTTTGCGCTCCATTCATATCAATTGCTCCGTTCTAAAAAATCTATATTCTATTATACCAGATGATGAGGACTCATCCGAGGAAAGCAAAGAAAGGATAATCATATGTATCAAGCAGCTTTATAATAAGGACACTTAAATGTCCTTTTACGTGTAACTACCAGTAAGTTTTCTATTTCCGCTGGGGATATATTGTACAGAATGGCGTACATTTTTTGTTATTTTTATGCTATACATGCCACATTTAATATTCGTTCCTTAGCAATATTACATCAAATACGTGTAAGGAATATCTTATGTGGATAAATATTGTGCAAATATACTTTAAATAATAAGTAGCACAATTTGTACGAATAACCCTCTTATGAACGATAAATTACTCCCTACTCCCCTAAAATCAAAATGTACGTACATGCATATAGGGTATCAGGGGATTAATTAGCTCTTAGTCGTGGACTTCTGTTTACATAGTGATACCTATATGATAATTTTAGGTTAATTATTAAAAAGGTGGTAAAAAAATGAAGAGAATTCATGTTTTAGGTATAGTTGTTTTAACAGCATTATTGAGTATAAGTGGTACGTTTTTGATTATGAAAAAGAACGATGACAACGAAACTTCTAAAAATGTCGAGAGCGAATTAGATAACGGTCAATCGATTTCAAAAGAAAATGATAAGAAAGAGTTTGTATCGACAGTGGATACGAATTTTGGTTGGGAAAATGCTACATATTCCAAGAAGATTGATGAATGGAAAAGTGGAGATGAACCCTTTGTTGAGAATCTCATGCAAGAAGTTATTCAGCAAATGTCACATCAAAAGGTGATTGCTGATGAAAAAGAGTCATCAATTATGATTACCCCTGAAAGAATTGAAACTTTACTCCAAATGGTACAGTCCAATAAAGATCATTTCGAACACAGAGATAAATATGTAGAGCTATTAAGTCATTGGCAGCAGAATGATTTTTCATCCGTAGACCAAGACCATAATGATATGTGGTATCTTCAAGGCACAAAACAAAGTGGACTAGCCAATGCTATTGCTACAAAAGAACAAGAAAGCGACTATATATTCCGCGTCTTTGGTATTCCAGTAGAAAAACAGAGTTAAATTTCTGTTTTTTTTAATACAGGAAACCCCTTTAGATAAAGCATATCTAAAGGGGCAAAATGGTACGACTTTCTTTTAAATCCTTCACAACATCTAAAGAAGTTCCATCAACTATTTAATCTTTACCGAGTACCTCTGCCAAAATTGGGATAGAAGAAGAGGGGCCTTTTCTTGATACTGCAAGTGAAGCAGCTTTTGAGGCAATGTTAAGGGCATATTTAACATTAGGTTTTTGAGAAATCATACTAAGGAAATAACCCAAGAAAGTATCACCTGCTGCCGTCGTGTCTTTCACCTTGACATTATAGATTTCTTGCTTGTGCTCTTGTACATTGTCTTTATATATGACCCCATTTTTACCTAAAGTCAGCACAATCTTTAAATTACTATAGATTGATAGTAAGTGATTGAGTATTTTATTAGGTGAGCATTCCCCACTAATTTCTTGTCCTTCAATTTCATTCAGTATCAGAAAATCAATTTTCGAAAAGTCTAAATCCTTAATATCCTCGCTTATCGGAGAAGGATTAAACGCAATGGTTAACCCCTTTTTATAAGCTGCATTGATTAGGTATTCCAAGCAGTTTGTTTCGTTTTGTAGAACTAGAAAATCATCCGCATGGAAGTCCTCTAATACTTGATCAATTTGTTCAACCGTTATTTCTTTATTCGCTCCACCATAGAGCAAAATACAATTTTCACCTGTAGGCGCTACTTGAATAAGGGCATGCCCTGTGATCAAACCGTCCTCCTCTATTCCCTCAACATTAACTCCCGCTAATGCTAATTGTTGTTTTAGAAAAAAACCATCTTTGCCAATTTTACCTGCATGAAACACTTGGGCACCAGATTTTGCAAGGGCTAGGGATTGGTTTAATCCTTTTCCACCTGGATATTCCTCATAACTGACCGAAGATAAAGTTTCTCCTTCTTTAACGAGGTGAGGAACTGTATAAACTTTATCAATATTTAATGATCCGAAATTTATAAATTTCATTTACACACCCCATCATGTTAACTTACCAATAATGCTAATAGACGTTTCTTGAATAACTGATTGTCAATAGACTTACAAACTGTTGCATTAGGCATGTGCCCTGCAAATCCATCCGAAATGGCAAGTTTACTACCGTCATTTATGATCACTTGACCATAGGCAGCAGCTTCTGTCGTACACACATAGCAGTAACATAACTTGTCTTCCAAAACGATTTCATCCCATAATACAACACCCATTGCTACGGCATCAGGTAAATCAACCATATGTTCATTACTTCTTTGTAAATTATATTCAAGCAAGGAACGGTTACATTGAACAGAGAACACAGCCTCCTCTTTACCGCTTGCTAGTAATACATCCATATCTTCCTTATTCAAAGCTGCCTCACCTAAACATACATCAAATCCAATGATGGTAGTCGATATACCAGAGTTGAGCATAATACTATATGCCTCTGCATCTACATACACATTAAATTCAGCAACAGGTGTAGTGTTACCAGGGCCAAAGCCAGAAGTACCCATTGTGTAAATATGCTTTACCTTTTTCATGGTCTCTGGTGCTTTTAAAAAAGCAAGGGCAATATTTGTAACAGGACCAATGGTTACAATTTCAATTTCATCAGGGTTATTTTCAATCATTTCAAGGATCGCATCTACCGCATGCATGGTTTCTGGCACAAGGGTAGGATTTATTAAATGACAATCGCCCATTCCGTCTTCACCATGAACATTAACAGCTGTAACTAAATCACGCATAAGTGGTTTGGCTGCCCCAACATAAAGTGGTGGCTTTTGACCATTAGCAACCTCGATAGTCATTAGAGCATTTTTTGTTGCTAATTCAACTGGGACATTGCCACAAACCGTTGTAATCGCCTCTACTTTAAGATTAGTTGATTTTAATGCCATAATTAATGCAACCGCATCATCACTTCCAGTATCTGTGTCAATAATTAATTTCCTCATAACAAGACCTCCAATTCTTATTTGCCCTGATTATATAATTCAATCTATAATGAAAACAGGTCAAATGACCAAAAGCAAAAAGAAGGTGAAAATTTGGATTTTCAAGATATTGTGAATGATGCACCGACGCACATTAAGAAAGAATTTATTTATAGAAGCCACAAGAAAGGAAGCCTCATTATTCACCCGCATGAACAAAATAATTATCTCTATATTCTAACTACAGGGATGGCTGAGGTGTATAGACAAAGCTATGAGGGGGCGATGCTTTCGCTATATATTTATGATTCATATAGTTGCTTTGGGGAAATAGAAATTTTTAATGAAAAAGTGAAAACACTCGGTGTTATTGCGAAACAAAATTGTGAAACGATCGCTATCCATAAAACAAAGGTTTATGAATGGATGAAAATCGATTTTAACTTTAATTTATATATAATGAAACAACTTGCTTCAAAATTAACTTCAAGTTCAGATACTACGGCAAAATTATCATTGCTAACAGTTAAAGATCGTATCTTATTAAGCATACATAATCATTATAAAATCGGTGATTTAGATAACCTTACAAAGCAAATTTTATCAAGTGAGGTCTGTGCACCTATTAGAAGCTTAAATCGCTCCATCGCTCAGTGCATAAATGAGGGCTTGATAAGTTATAAAAATAAAAAATTCGCTATAACTTCAATTGAAGAAATAGAAATGTACCTTGAAATTTTTAGATAAAGATAAAATTCAGGATGATAGTAGTTTTCAGATTAAAAATAGAAGGCTGCCATTCTGTACTATGGTGTCGCCTTCTTATCAAAGCGATAACGCTAGGGTTCGAAACCCTTCTGGCTAATGAAAAGTTCGTCTTCCATAAAATATTGCCGCATTCGTTTATAAACCATTTGATAGATGGACGGATGGTACCAATCTTCCATTTCCAGATTGCTATATAAGGCTTGTACACCCATCCTATGTGTTCGTTTACCACCGCTTCCGTCCCCCATAAAATAATCGTCAATACATACGCGGTTAACCAAGGGACGCAGTATTTCTGCAAAATGCTCGCTGCTTGGTAATACGGGTGCGATGGCAACCTGTGTAGGAATATCGAATTCAGCAAGCTGTTGAAGTGTTTTAAGCCTTGCTGGAATAGGAGGCGCATAGGGCGTAAAATACTTGCGAATATCCTCCCTATCCGTTTCTACTGTCATACTTACCCGCACTTTATCTTTGAATTGTCGCAGTAAATCCATATCTCGACTGACAAGCGGACTTCTTGTCTGTACAAATAGGAAGTCAGGGGGATCCTCTACCATAACTTCCAGTAAAGATCGCGTTACTTTTTCCTTATGCTCTATTAGTTGATACGGGTCTGTACTTGAGGACATAAAAATAGTTACAGGCCCTTTAGCTTTGGCACGATGGAGCTCCCTTTTTAATACATTCGCCGCACCATTTTTAACATCTACCCAACTTCCCCATTCCCCTTCTCGAAAAAGAGATACAGGCATTTGACGTACATAACAATAGGAGCATCCAAATGAACAGCCTGTATAAGGATTGAGTGAATGTGTATAGCCAGAAAGAAAGCCAGTCCCTTTATTCAAAATGGTTTTTGGGTTTTTATAAAAGATTTCACTTTTCATACGGAACCTCCATTCCATGTGTGGCAAGTATTACTTATTGCTAGATGAAGCTCTTTTTTCAAGGTCCAAGAGCAATTTCTTCATTTCTAATCCGCCCCGATAGCCAGTTAAAGAGCCATTCTTTCCTGTTACACGATGGCACGGTATAGTAAGTAAGACCGGATTAGCCCCAATAGCCGCTCCGACAGCACGAACAGCTGCTGGTTTATTTATAGCATAAGCAATGTCAGAATAGGATTTCGTCTGCCCATAAGGGATTTCACAAAGTGCTTGCCAGACGGCTAGCTGAAATGGCGTACCTACATACGCCAATGGTACAGTAAAGGTTTTCCTCTTCCCTTCTAGATACTGAATGATCTCAATAACATAGGGTTCAAGCTTTTCCTCATCTTCAACAAGCGGACTTCCTGGAAAGCGTTTCTTCGCCCATTCAAATAATTCCTCGAATGATTTGTTCTGGGAACCTACAAACACAAGCCCCTTGGAGGTAGAAGCTATAGAAAAATGCCAATCCTCAAACTTTAGTAAAGACCAATACAGTATTGGTTTATTCCTTGTTTCCATCATTCGTTTCCTCCATTTTTCTCATTTGACGAAATTGTGCTGGTGTCTGTCCCGTTTTCTTTTTAAATAAAGTAATAAAATAGGGCACGTTTGCCATACCCACACAGATGGCAATCTCTCCAATCGCTTTATTTGTCTGAATCAAATACTGTTTAGCCACGTGTACGCGAACTTGTTGTATATACGCAACTGGTGTCATGCCTTTAATCTTTTTAAAGGTTCGATGCATATGATAGGGACTTCCATGACAAATCGTTGCTAACGATTCTAGCGTTAATTTTTCAGCAAAATTTTGATCGATGTATGCTGTGATGACATCAACCCACTCACTATCAGGCAGATTTTCATTCGTTGGCTTGCAACGTTTACAAGGGCGAAAATTTGCGCGGAGTGCTTGTTCAGCGTTTGCAAAAATACATACATTTTCTTTTTTCGGCACGCGAGATTTACAGGATGGTTTACAAAATATCCCTGTTGATTTTACAGCATAGAAAAATTGATTGTTGTACGCTGAATCATTATTGAGAATTGCTTGCCACTTTTCATCTGTCATCATGTCTGCATCATTCGAAATTTTATTTTCATCATTAATACGATCCCGCATTTATCTCACCTCTCCTTACAATATACTCCCTAAAAATTCACAATGTACAATTCTGAATATGGAATAGCAAGATATTGAAATTTTTTTATTTAGAATCGTGAAAAATGATGCCAAGACCGTATCGTTCTCCCGCAGTAATCGTACTTACTCCATGACGAACCGTATTTTTGTAATATCCCTTTTTACCTTGAACAGGTCTATGGTTAGTAGGAAAGATGAGCGCACTGCCTTGATCTAATGTAATGACATGTCCCCTACTCTGAGCACGAGGAATTTGTTCCACTAACAGTGATTCACCACCACAAAAGTCTTGTTCGCGTCGATTTAATACAAATACTACTTGAAACGGGAAGAAGATATCCCCATATAAATCTTGATGCAAACAATTAAAGCCACCTGCTTCATACTTTAAGAGTAACGGTGTCGGTCTAGTTTGTTCATATTCTTCACAAGTGTTCAAAAAATCGTGAAGTTGAGCTGGAAACTGCTCTGTTTTCTTTAAATAACCCAACCATCGATTGGCTGTTTTGGCCAATTCTTGATAAAAGGACTCTCTTAAACTTTGGATGATTTCTGGCAATGGATAGGAAAAATATTTGTATTCCCCATCCCCAAAGCGATATCTCGACATATTGATGGTCGTTCTGTATGGCTCTTCGGTACAATACAACCCTATTAAGAATTCACATTCCTCTTTTGTTAAAATCGCTGGAAGCTTTGCAAATCCTTGCTCATCGAGTTCATGTTGAATAGAATCCCAATCTAAGCTCCCGACACGCGTTTTAATAGCTTGGATCATTTTTATTCCCTCCTTAGCTTTCTTAATAACTAACACTATAACCGCATCAATAGAAAAAAATAAGGAGTTTAGAATGGAATAGCAAGATAACAAAATGAGGAAAGATCTTTTTATGATAAAGTAAAATAACAAACTGTGTATGTTGTAAAGGAGAATGAAAAAGTGACATGGCATGAAGTAGATGATGTGATACGCATTACCCTACCTGCAAATTTTGATATGAATGCGAATCTAGGCTATTTAACGAGAGAAAATAATGAATGCATGTATGAAATAGAAAACGATATCATCACAAAAGTGATAGCCATTGGAGAAATTCAGTCATTAGTGCAGATAAGCGTAATCGATAATCAACAAATGATTGTTCAATTCCTAAATGATTCTAAACCTTTTGATCAGTGGAAGCGGGAAGCGATTGTAACATACATTCATGAATGGTTTGATCTTGATAACGATTTAACGCCATTTTATGAAATGGCAAATGCAGACCCAATACTTAAAATGCCTGCCGAAAAATTCTATGGATTGCGAGTTATCGGCATTCCCGATTTATTTGAAGCTTTATGCTGGGGCGTTTTAGGGCAACAAATTAACCTAGCCTTTGCCTATACCTTAAAGAGGCAATTTGTAGAAAGCTTTGGCGATTCTATCGAATGGAATGGTAAAAAGTATTGGATATTCCCATCATACGAACGAATTGCACAGTTAACCCCTACTGACCTAGCAGCTATTAAAATGACGGTTAAAAAAAGTGAATACATCATTGGCATTGCCAGATTAATGGCAAGTGGAGAATTATCAAAGGAACAATTAAAGAAAATGAATTTTAAAGAGGCGGAGAAAAGCTTAATCAAAATACGAGGAATCGGACCTTGGACAGCCAACTATGTGCTAATGCGTTGCCTTAGGCTTCAGACAGCTTTTCCAATTGATGATGTAGGTCTTATTAATTCAATAAAAACAGTACGTAATATGAACCGAAAGCCTACGAAAGATGAAATCTTAGAGCTATCGATTCCATGGAAAAACTGGGAATCCTACGCTACCTTCTTTTTATGGCGTGTTCTTTACTAAATAATGACAACTTTATAACCTTGATTTGAGAGCATGTTTTGAAAAAAATCAATTAAACATGCTCTTATGCAGCTACGTTCTTCGACAATAATGACGAACAATCGCAATGGACACAAAATTCATATTATAGCTGTAAATCTTTAATACAATCCATCGTTGTTTTTATAAACGCTTTGACAGCAGGAAGAGATTGTTTCTTTGACCTAGTAATGATGCTTATTTCACGGAAAGGTTCGGGTAAGAGAGGTTTTACAATGGAACCTTGTAAATTATAGGGTAAAGCTAGTTCTGGTATGATTGTAATGCCTAATCCTTCACGTACCATTGCAATGATCGTTTGATTTTCTTCCACATTAAACTGTATCTTTGGGGAAACTTTTTGTTCTTTTAAAAATTGTTTGACACTCACTTCACATCCTAGCTGGGGCATAATAAAAGCCTCCCCTTGAAGATCTTCCACTTTCACTTGTCCATTTTTTGCAAGATGATGATGATTAGGTACTATAAGGACTAATCGATCTCTTAATAAGGGTATAGCCTCCAAATGAGCCAGGGGGTGACTCAAAGATGTAAAACCGATATCCACTTTCCCCTCTTCCACCCAACGTGTAATTTGCTCATAGCTCCCCTCATAAAAGTTTATTTCAATTCCTTCAAACTCTCCTCTAAACCTTGATATGATCGTTGGCAACACTTTTGAGGCGAAACTAGAAAAGCTGCCAATATTTATTTTTCCGTTTTGTATACCTAAAATAGAAGCGGCCTCTTGTTTAATGCTTTCTGCTTCGGATAAAATATTTCTCATATTTTTGATGATACGTTCTCCACTATCTGTTAAGGAGATGCCATTTCTCCCTCTATTCAAAAGTGTAATACCGAGTTCTGACTCTAATGAAGCGATGTTATGGCTTATGCCCGATTGTGTCATAGCCAATATTTCTCCTGCTTTTGTGAAATTCCCAATATCGACTACTTTGACGAATATTTCTATTTGCAAAAGGTTCACCATATAACCTCCGTATAAGATTTAACTTTCCATTCGACTTCCTCATGTTGATGATTAAAAACATGAATTTTACTTATTAATTCTATCATAATACAATAATCTTAGAATGAAGGAGGAGATAGCAATGAATAAAAAAGTAGCATTTTTTTATGTAGATGCTTTCACAACAGAAACGTTTGGAGGAAATCCAGCTGGTGTTATACCGCATGCAGAAAATTTAACAGATGAGGAAATGCTAAAAATAGCCAATGAATTAAACCTGTCGGAAACAGCCTTTCTTTTACCATCAATAAATGAAAATGCAGATTATAAAATAAGATATTTTACACCTACAAAAGAAGTTGATTTTTGCGGTCACGCTACGTTAGGTACAGCATGGTTAATGGCTAATCAGTACAATTGGATTGATAAGGACGAAAAAATAACCTTTGAATCGAACATTGGACTAATTCCCGTAAAATGGATTACAGAAAACAACCACTTAACGAGCGTGTCTATGACGCAAGTACGCCCCCATGTAAAAAATATAGACATTCGCCCTGAAGTCGTTGCGGATCTTGTAGGAATCCATGAAACTGACATTGATGATCGGTATCCAATAAAAATAGCGAATACAGGTGTCCCACATCTTATGGTTCCAGTTAAAACCCGTCAAGCAATTGACCAAGCAGAACCTAAATTAAACGAGCTTAAAAAGATGAACAATCAATTCAACATATCAACCACTCACCTCTTTACCTTTGACACAAATGGGGAGTTTGATATATATACAAGAGATTTTTGTCCAAATATAGGGATTGATGAAGATCCAGTTACAGGGGCAGCAAACGGTGCATTAGGCGGTTATTTATATCTAGAGAATGTACTAGCTCCACAAGAAAAACATCAATTAGTAATTGGTCAAGGACATACGATCAATAGACCAGGGATTCTTTATGTGACGATTACACCTGATGGAGAGAACGCCGTTATTGAAGTAGCAGGAGCAGCAGTTATTTCAGTAGAGGGGAAAATACTCTTATAAAAATATTTTTCTGAATTTTCCGCATTAATAATCATCATAAAATAAAACTTCTCTAAATTCTTCACTTAAATTTAGAGAAGTCTTATTTATGCCAAAAGAAGATTGTAGTGGTTAGTTTAATGCATTTAAATGCGTTTTTAAGAATTGCATAAATGGTTGCTCGATTAGATCGGATTTTCGTGAGCAAATAAATAAACTTTGCTGAATAGCCGCCTGCTCAACATACACTTGAGCAAGTTTCCCGTTTGTTATACTTTCGGCCACACTATAGGACGGAGCTAAAGTCATGCCATACCCCGCTTCCACTACTTTGATGGATTCATGTAAGCCCTGCATTTGAAGTCCTAGATTAGGTAAAGGCGCATTAAACGTGTAAAAAATGGACTCCAATAAATCGAGTGTCGAGCTACCACGTTCCCGATAAATAAAGTCTTCGTTCGATAATTCATAAATGGAGACCGTTTGATTTGCGAGAGGATGTAAAGGATGGACTATAAACCAAAACGGGATATCCAATACCTTTTCAAACTGTAAATCTTTATGGCCTATTTTACTTTGAACGACGAAACCAAAATCTACTTCATAATTTAGAACTTGTTCTTCCACAGATTGAACATTGCCTAACGATACAAAAAATTCAATTTGAGGATGAGCAAGCTTGTACTTAGCTATGATAGGCGGAAGTATATAATTAATAGGGATGTAAGAGGACGCAATATGTATTTTATCTTCCTTTGCTAAAAATTTACCGAGCTTCTCATCGATTTGTGCTTCTAAATAAAATAAACGCATGCCTTGCTCGTATAAAAACTTCCCCTCTGGCGTTAATTGAATGCCACGTCCTTTGCCTTCAATCAATTTAGCCCCTATTTCATTCTCTAATTTTCGAATTTGAATGGTGACAGCAGGTTGACTAAGTAGCATACTATTCGCTGCTGCAGTAATGCCACCAAGCTTGGCTACATTCGTAAAGATCCTCAATGCATGTAAATTCATTCCATTCACACCTTTCTATCCATAAATTTAATTTATGAATAAGTAATAATTATATATTTGTTTTATGTATAGTTTATCAGTAATTTAAGTATAGAGGTGATTGAATGGAAATTTTACTACAGGAATGGTTATCAGTAAAAGGAATGATTTTGTTTACAATTGGTTTACTCGCAGCCATAATAGGTGTTTTGTTCGGTGCAGCAGGCTTTATTTTGATGCCTTCATTGTTACTCGTTGGCATTCCAATTCATACAACGGTCGCCGTTAATAAATTCGCGACAGATTTATCAGCCCTATCAAATGTTGTTTCGTTTGTCATAAAAGGGCGTTTATCTGTAAAAAAATATTTTTCTCTCATGATCATTTCTAGTTTAGGAGGTGTACTTGGTGCATTATTAGCAATCCTCTTATCGGAACAAATTATGAATGTAGTCGCTTGTATAAGCTTAATTTTCGTATTTATGATTGTCCTTTGCAGTAATAAATGGATTGTCAAAGATGTAAAAGAAACAGAGGAACAACCTTTGAATAAGCTCATTCCATTTGCTATTTCAATTTATGACGGAGGCTTTGGACCAGGCTCAGCTCTTATGAATATAACCTATTTCTTGAAAAAACAATACTCTTATTTAAAAGCAGTTGAATTAACAAGAATGATCTCTTTGTCAAGTTGTACAGGTGCATTTCTCTTTTATTACTTTACTGGTATTGTTAATTGGGGAATTGCTATCCCTGTTTCACTTGGCTCTATTGCTGGCTCTTTCTTAGGCTTAAAAATTATTCCGTACATCCAAACAAAATGGATTCAAATGATATTACCCATCATTTTTTTGTTTTTAATTGTTCAAGTTGTCACGGATTTAATAAAATAAATTTACATACATGCAGAAAACAAGTCCTACCCTTTATATCCGAAATTTAAGGATATAAAAGGCAGAGCTTGTTTTGAATCCGCAATTTACGTTAGAAATAGCTACTGTTAATAGAATAGACGAACAATTTTAGCAATAATACTTTGCATATTTTTTATTTATCTACCGCCACTCACATTTATAATTTCTCCAAGGATGTAATTTGAGGCATCGGAAGAAAGGAAGGCAATTACTTCCGCTATCTCTTTAGGCGCTGCAGCTCTTTTAATTGGTACAGAGGAAGCCATCCGTTCAAGTCGATTGTCGCCAGGAGCAAATTTATCGTGAAAGGGTGTTTCTACCATTCCAGGTGCTACCCCATTAACGATAATTCCATATTCAATTAATTCTCTGGACATGCCAATCGTCATTGTATTGATAGCTCCCTTAGCAGATGCATAATGAATACTTTCCCCTGCCCCACCAATACGTGCAGATGCAGAAGAGACATTAATAATTTTTCCGCATTTCTTCGGAATCATATGTATTAATACAGCTTGAGAGCATAAGAGCACACTGTTGACATTTAGTTTGAACGTTTCTTCCCATAGCTCTTCACTCATCTCCATAAAAGTACTTTGACGAATGCCGCCTCCAGCGTTATTCACTAAGACATCAATCGTGCCGAATGAAGAAATAGCTTGCTCAACCATTGCGTTCACGTCTTCTTTATTCACAATATTAGCTTGAATAGCAATGGCGTCTCCACCTTTTTCTTGAATTCGTTTGACAGCTTCATTGGCACCTTCCACATTTGTATGATAATTGATAATTACTTTAGCCCCTTGATTTGCTACTAGCTCAGCCGTAGCAAATCCAATCCCAGAGCTTGCACCTGTGATAAGAATAACCTTTCCTGACAAGTTATGCATAGCGTCCCACCTAACAAAATGATTTTAATAGTAATTCGTTCATAAACAACTCAATGCTCACGCACCACGATCGTTAGTCACACGATGCTACTACTAGTATATTTTTTAATGATCGTAACTAAAATCGCAAGAAGAAATACAATAAGACTATTAATGAGTAAATAGTAGGCAATGTTCAATCCATAGAATAACGCAAAGGGATCACGAATAAGAATTAGTGCTAATACACTTCCTAGTCCACCAAATACACCTGCCAGTAGTAAAATGATGAAAGCAGCATGATATAGATTTTTCTTTTTTTTGAAGAATAGAAACCCAATCACATTTGCAACAACGAGCAAAAAGCCTATAAGTATGAAGAAAAAACCTTCCATTTAACGCCCTCTTTTCAAAAAAGATTTCGTACTGGCTATCCCTTCCCCTTTGACTCATTATATACAATAAGCGTAACTACTGAATATTAAAGTGGTCCACCCTCAAAACCGATAGGCCAACCATTTTCTTTAAATTTTACTTTATACTGAAATTCAAAGTGACCCTCATAAATAAAAGCCAAACTAAAGCCTGAAAATATATAATTATCAAAGTTAGCCATATTTCCAAAGCTTATTGTGGATAAATAATAGTTCTTCATTTCTTGATTAGGAAAAAACCTATGTAAATACTCTAATGCGCATCTTATATGTAGATGGAGTTCATCGAAAATTCTTTCTGCTAATTCGATTATAACCGCTTCGGGATTTTCATTATTTCCTTGTATACTAATCTCCACATCCTCCCATTCTCCAATATTCATACTGTATAACCACTGTTCCTGAATAAGAAACTTTTCTTTATCATATACAGGGGGATTGACTAGGTTTACTTTTTTGATGTCATCTTGCGTTAACGGTTTAGCAAGAATGAGCTTATTATGCAAAATGTCCTTGATATTAGAGACTATATATTTTGATTTGTTTAATTCTAAAGAGTGCATTTTCCACCTCATAAAGTAAGTTTACCTTAAATTATACCATCATCGCTCTACAACTAACCTACACCATAAGTTCAAAAAAAGAGCTACCTATGTAACTAATTCCAGAATATACAACCGCTTCAAATCTAAACATATCGTTACCCCCTGTTATAACTAAATAATCATTAACCATTTAAGTGCCTATTTAACCTATTATCTATCAAGTTGTTCAGAAAAGATGCCCCCAATTATTGTATTCAAAATAGCAAAACAGCTGTTCAAAAAGGTTCGTCTTTTTGAACAGCTGCATTTTATTGCAATGGAATGTTTACTTCAATATTTTCCCCAATCGGATTCGTGTAATAGTTCAAATATAGTTTAGCTTTTCCATTATATTCTTCAAATTGTGATGTCTCCACTACATACTGCTCATCTCGAGAAATCGTCACACCTTTGAATTCTAACGGCGTACCATCTTCTTTTATGGCATCAGAGAGCATTAATAATTTGCCTTCATTATTTTTATTCATCTTAACTGCTACACTTTGCTGCACTATTGAAATGTCCCCCTTAAAATAAGTAGGCTTTGTGAGTATTTCTTTTGTGCCAAAATCAACTTCGATAAAATCCTCACCCTTTGGCACAGCTTGAACTGCGCCAATCATAACCGTCAATGACGCTGGATCATCGAAATAGTTACTTTGCAAATAGAGCGTAAATTTGCCATCTCGAATATCTCCACCTGTTGAAATGTCATTTCTAATACTATCTCTGCGCTCACCGCTTTCTGTCATGACGGCAACATCATCCAGCGCTAATAGTTGCATTGTATTATCTTTGGCTACCTCAATATCGAGTGCCACTTTTAATGGCGAACGGCGAATTTGTGTAATCGTAAATCTCTGCCCATTGACATCGATCGTACGATTCGCAGTAAAAATTTTCTCCTTTGCGATCTCGTTTTTCAGTGAAAACGGTAAAGATATTTTAATGTTACCTTTCTCTTCATCATGAAAGTGAAAAACTGCTTTAAAATCCTTGGAAGTATAGGCGATAGGCTTTAAAAAATTATATTTCACTGATGAAGAGATGTATGTTTGATTGCTTGCATTCATCGTAAACGTACAGCCGCATTCAATCTCCTCATCTCCTTGAAACAATTGAACTTGCTCTAAGTTTAATTTTGAAATATCAAATGAGGCATCAGCGTCATAGAACAATACAAATCCCGAATTATCGGCAACCACGCCCTGCAATGTAAGGGCTAGACCTTTTCTAGATTGCGTCACATTGATTTCTTCATAGTATTCATGATCTACAATATCTTTTATTCCTTTATCTATTGCAATCGCTGTTACAATTGCTTGAAAGCCAGGTATTTTGGCAACTTGGCTAGCAATCGTTGGCGAGACGCGAATTGAAAAGAGAAGGCTTAGGCAAAACATGGAGATGAATGTAGCCGAAACAATGCGCTTCTTTCTTCTTTTTTCTCGTTGAACTTTCTGAAACATGTCCATGCGAACTTGTTGCAATTTCTCCTTTGGAACGTCAATCAATGGTTTACTCATAGCCAGTCCTCCTTTTCTCTAGCAAAGCTTCTAAGCTTCTTTAAAATGTGATGAAGCTTCGACTTTACAGTTCCCTCAGGAATTTGATTGAGCTCAGCAATTTCTTTATTTTTAAGTTGTTGGAAATATTTCATATAGACGAGTTGCTGCTCTGACAAAGATAAATGTTCCAATAATCTCTCCATATCTGAATAGATGACCCATTCAGATAGGTGATGTTCCTCAATCTGAACAGTCGGTGTACGTTTTCGTAAATGGTCTTTACAGCAATTGATTAAGACGCGCACAAGCCATGTTCTGGCATATTCGTGCTGTTGAACGGTATGCATTTTTTTGAGTGCCTTGTAAACAAGCTCCTGCATCACGTCCATCGTGTCTTGCTCATTTTTCATATATGTAAAGGCCATGCGATATAAAATATCCTCATCCATTTCAATAAGTGAAAGTATCGCTTCTTGATCTCCACGTATAGCACGCTGCTCTAATTCAAATTTCATCTTTTTTCGCCTCCTTCCCTCATTAGACTACGTATTGTTTCATTTCGTTCAAAATTTTTGAATTTTTTTAGGAAACTATCATTTCAACACATCTCCCGTTAATAATAAGAAGCGATTGCTCTACTTGAACAATCGCCTTTTCCTCTTACCTGTATGTATTGACTAAATTAAACACCATAATGAATCATCCATTTATTTTGTTTTATTGCCTCAGCTATTTTTTTGATTAATCCTTCAAGTTCTGCTGATTGGTATTCGGCATTGCCTTCACTGACCATATTTAAAAATTGAATATAAGAGCTCGGTGGTATCAAGGTTATTCCCCAATAGGCGAGGCTTTTAAACGGTCGATTAGTGTTATGTGAGAATGTTTCGAGTCCTTAGAAAGCAGTTCATCAAAAAGGTCACCATCTACATCAATGCCATTATATATTTCAGGTGCATAAGCAGCATACTCCTTGCCTTTTTCTATACAAGGAATGATTCCGGCATAGTATCACAAACCCCATTTCTAAAATTAGATTATGTTTCTTGCAAGAGGATTTTTGCAAGACGAACAATGCCTTCCTCAATTGCTTGCTCATCCATTTTAGCAAAGCCCAGTACCCATCCTTTTCGATTATTTTCTAAGCAATACTTGCTAAGTGGATAAACACGTATCCCATTTTCGAGTGCGAGGTTCGTCATCGCTTCTTCATCAAACGACTCTTCCGCTTCAAGAAGCATATGCAAACCCGTTTCAATGCCACTTAGCTTGAAACGTTCGGCTAGTCCTGTTGCCATAATCGCCTTCGTCATCGCTTCATGTCTACGTCGATAGACATTTCTTGCTCTCCTCATATGACGCATAAAATGACCATGCTCAATAAAATGAGCAAGCGTTAATTGCTCCATAATGGGAAGATGTCGATAGGTTAATTGTTGTACTTGTGCAAGTTGGCGAATGGCATCTTTTGGACCAATCACGGCAGAAATTCGTATGCCAGGAGCAACCATTTTGGAAAAACTCATCATATACAATGTGTTTTGAGGTTGTTGGCTAAACAAGGTAGGAAGCGGACCACCACGATACCTAAATTCACCATCATAATCATCTTCTACAATCCAAAATTGATCCTTTGCAGACTTTTGCAGCAATTGTTGTCTGCGTGGCTCAGACATAATGACACCAACCGCACATTGGTGAGAAGGCGTAACAAAAATGAGCTTGGTTTGTGGATCAATATGCTCTACTTGTACGCCATACTCATCCACGGGTACAGCAACAACATTCATACGCCGATATTTCATGGTCATCCAGGCAGCAGGAAAGCCCGGATCTTCAACAGAAACTGTTTCTCCTTCCTTTAAAAGGGCTTGGGCAATGAGATCGATGCTATGCTGTGCACCAGAGGTTAAGATGATTTGGTCAATATCTACATGAACACCTCTTTCAAATGTCAGGTAACGTTGAATCTGTTCACGTAGCGGTGTAAAACCATAAGCGTTGCCATAACCCCAATTGGTCAAATCGGTTTCTGCTGAAGCCTGTAAAAAAGATTGTCGCCAAATTTTTCGAAATTGCTCGTCCAAATACGGCTCATGGGGGCAAAAATCGATTTCTACGTTTTGATTTGCTTTACCTCTAAACCAGCTGTTTAATTCATCAACTGCTACGTTTAATAAAGGTAATGCTGGCGTGGATGGTCCTTGAGGAACCACCTTTTCTTGCGAGTCGGTTTTATATCCCCATTCACTTACCCTTGTTCCGCCACGCCAATTTGTCACGGTATACCCTCGACTAAATAATTCCTCATAAACAATTTGAATGGTTGAGCGTGAAACACCTACTAATAAGGCGAGCTCTCGGGATGGAGGAAGTAACTCGCCTGGTGGCCATTTTCCTGTTGTAATATGATGAATTGCTTGGTCAAGCAACTGCTGCCATATGGGATTTTTATCGTCTCGGTTAACTTGTAACATTCAATTCACTTCCAGTTAGAATAGATATTGTTAAAATTAATAGTTTCGTACAGTCAAACTTATTATACTATCAATTCGATAATTAAATGGAAATAGGATGTTTTTAGTACACTTTGCATCATTTAAATACATGATACTATCCTTTTAAAGGCTACATCGGCAGCATAAATCGTTCTATCAATATCATGTATGGAATGAGCAGTCGAGATAAATATGCTTTCATATTGAGAAGGAGGTAAAAGTATACCCTGTTTAAGCATCTCTCTATAAAAACGACGAAACATCTCGGCATCTATTTTTTGAGCATCATCAAAATTTTGTACGGGATGATCGATGAATGCGTAGCCAATCATTGTCCCAGCTTTCGTTGTTTTAAGTGGAATATGATTGTTATGAGCTACTTTTGATAAGCCTTGAATAAGCCGCTCTGCTAACGCTTCGATATACGTATAACTGTTATGATTTAATTTATTGATTGTGGTATACCCTGCTACCATAGCCATTGGATTACCCGATAAGGTTCCAGCCTGATAAATACTACCTTCAGGTGCAATGTGATTCATGATTTCTTTTTTTCCACCATATGCCCCAACAGGCATCCCTCCACCAATGATCTTTCCTAAACATGTTAAGTCTGGTTTTATGTTATAAAGCCCTTGAGCAGAGTGGTAATCTATACGAAAACCAGTCATGACCTCATCGAGTATAAATAGGCCACCATACTTTGTAGTGAAGGACCGTATTGCTTGAAGAAATTCAGGGTTAGCTGGTATTCCCGCCATATTGCCTGCAAACGGTTCTACGATGACTGCTGCAATTTGTGAGCCATATTTATCAAATATCGTTTTCAGGACTTCGATATTATTATAAGGAATGGAGATTGTATGCTTAGTGATCTCTAAAGGCACACCCAGACTATCAGGAAGGCTGAATGTGGCAATACCTGAGCCTGCCTTTACTAATAGATGATCACTGTGCCCATGATAGTTTCCATCAAATTTCACAATGATGTCTTTGCCTGTAAAGCCTCTAGCTAGTCTAATGGCGCTCATTGTCGCTTCTGTACCCGAATTAACCATTCGAATCTTCTCTATGGAAGGTATGCGAGTACATACTAATGTTGCTAGCTTATTTTCTTGTAAAGTTGGCAATCCAAAACTTGTCCCTTTATTGATGGCTTCAAGAAGTGCTTCTGAAACCTCCTTATCTGCATGTCCATGAATTAATGGCCCCCAAGATAGAACATAATCTATATAGCGATTGCCATCAATATCATATACCTTTGAGCCTGTCCCGTGACTCATAAAAATTGGCTCCATCCCAACTGATTGAAATGCTCTCACTGGGCTATTTACCCCACCAGGCATAAGCTTTTTTGCTATTTCGAAGGCTTCTATTGATTTCGTCGTATCGATGTTAAAAACCACCTTTCGTAGTGATATTATCTTTTCTAATTTGTTGTCCCTCATTTATGCTATGCTGTTTTCTGAGCAATGGAACATTCATTAATAAATGTGCGCCCAAACCAGCTACAAGTCCCCAAAATGCACCGCCAACTCCAAGTAAAGTAACATTTGCGGCTGTTGCCAAAAAAGTAATGAGTGCTGTTTCGCGTCCAACAGGATTTGTTAAAGCATTGGCAAGGCTACTACCAATTGTGCCTAGCAACGCTAATCCCGCTAATGTTGCAATGAACGTAGCTGGGAGAATTAAAAACAATGCAGCCAATGTTACCCCAAAAATTCCGACAATTATATAAAAAATGCCACAGACAATACCTGCAATATAACGTTTTCCTGAATCCTCATGAGCGTCCTTCCCCGTACACATGGCTGCTGTAATGGCTGCTATGTTAAAAGCATGTGATCCAAAGGGTGCTGTCAGGAGTGATCCCAATCCTGTTACAATCAAAATCGGATTGGCACTCGTTTTAAATCCATCATTTCGCAACACTAACATGCCTGGCATGTACTGTCCTGTTAAGGTAATAATAAAAAGCGGCAAAGCGACACCCAATAATGCATGTAGAGAAAACGTTGGCGCAACAAAAACAGGAGATGCGAAGGCCAACTCGATATGGCTGAAGTCTACCCGCCCCATACTTATCAAATAAATCAAGCCAATGACTAGCATACCGACAATTGCATAGCGAGATGTAAACCGTCTTAATACGATATACGTAGTAAACAGGACGATGACAAGTAAAGGTTCCACTTTCGCACCACCAAAGGCTGAAATACCAAACTGTAATAAAATACCTGCCAGCAGACCTGAGGCAATGCCTGGCGGAATGAGCTGGACAAAACGTTCAAACATGCCTGATAAACCTAACAACACAAATGCTGCTGCAGAAATAATATAAGCACCAATGGCTTCAGCATAGGGAGTAACCGCCAAAGCCGAAACAAGAAACGCCACGCCCGGTGTTGACCAAGCTGTAATAATGGGTTCACGGTATCGGTAACTGAGCCAGATACCCGTCACCCCCACACCAATGGAAATCGACCATATCCATGATGCGGTCATTTCTGGACTTAGACCAGCAACCTTGGCAGCCTGAAACACCAGAATAAAAGTGCCCCCATAGTTAACTAAAACTGATATAAATGCAGCTATGGTGGGCGAAAGTAAATCACGCACATTCAGTGAAACGGATGTTGGGTTCATACACTTTCCTACCTTTCTACTAATTATTTAAATCGCATCTTCATTCTAGAAATATTCATCACGTATTAATGTCTGTTCTCTTCATTTGTGGCTGTTGTCATTAGCTCTTTTTATGTAACGTGAAGATTCCAGTGATACTCCAAATTTGCTTAATTCCCAGAAGCGCTTTACCGAATGAAAAAAGTGTTAAGCACTTCCACTTGCCACTATCCGATAAAGTCTGAACTAAACCCTCCTTACTAATTGTCAGTTATAAATGAACGGTCTTAGCATAACGTAATACGGATTGATAAAAAACATCCAAAAATGCGAATTTTAGCAGTCCATAAAAATTAGGTACACAAAAAAAACCACTATCCCTATATGACTAGGGCTAGTGGTGCTTAAAGTGATTTCATTTACCAAGCTCTGAAAACCAGTACTATGTATGCGGGATTTTTTCAATATGGAACATTTCCCCTAATGCAATTGGATTTTCTTTCGCGGTAATATGCTGAGGATCAATACGATACACTTGAACAGGCCCTCCGAAAACGGCTGATCGGTATTTGTCCACGTGTTGCTGGGATAAGGGACGATGATAGTAACCAGGTACATATTTATTTATCATTTCTTGCAACATATGTGTCGCTTCATCCAGATCGATGATAGGTTGAGCCTTGCCAAAAACCATGACACTCATATAAGCCGTGTCCGTCTTTGCAGGTACTGGATTCGTAATCGTTCCATATTCATCACATACCGTAAAGCAGACTTCTGGATTCTCTCCCATCACTTGATTTCGTCTCCCACCAGTGGCTCCATGGAAATAAAGCACTCCATTTGTCCACACAAAATTAAGTGGGACAACATACGGCAAATGACCATCAACCAAACCCAGATGCCCAATGCGAGCTTGCTGCAAAAAAGTTTCTATTTTGTTCTTGTCCAACACTTCTCTTACTTTGTAACGTACCTTATCCATTGTTATCACTCCTACTTGTAGTATGATGTGATTTTATCAACCTTTGGATTGAATAAAAACGTCCAAAACTATCGCAATTAAGCAATCCATTTTCAGTGGAGAGGTTAAATTAAATAATAGCTATGATGAATTATTAGCAGGTTTAGTTCAAAGTTTTATAAAAAGAACTGAGCGGGAAATATCGCTCAGTTCCATTGCCTCATTTTTTATATTTAGTTCCAGAAATATTCTTTAACGTCATAGGATTCGATTTGAACGAAAACTAAATGGTTATTAGTTAAGTTAGTGATTTTAATGGTGTCTCGGCTTGAAAGTGGGAGCTGAAAAACAGGATATGTTACATCCTTCATTAAGAAAAAATTGAAGCCATTCACGTATTCATTTTCTTCAATAAATTTACCTAATTGCGTATTAAACGTAAATTTGTCTACTCTAATTAAATTAAAAAATTGATTCTTTTCAATGACCTCTAAGTAGTGAAGCTTTCTTCTACTTGGGAAAACCGACGTTTGTAAAATGAGCTGATAATCGTTATTTAGATATTCACTAATTATTTCGAGCGGTATTTCACATTGATATTCCTTGATTCTGTTAGGGGGGTTACTTGAAATGAAAGGCAAATTTTCAAAAGCATACTCTTTCACATATTTTTCTCCTTTCCACTAACCTCAATAACTTCTTAATGGCGTCTTTTAAATCTTCTATCATACTTCCTTCTTTCTACAAAGTCATTATGTCAATATGAATCCTGTAGGTTACCATTTGAAATCTTCCTTACTATTTCCAAATAACTAAAACCGTATTGTCTATCTGATTTTCGCAGCCTACAAGATTATAATCCGTTCTTTCAGTAGCTTCGACCATCTCAATTGAAGTGCAAGTAGTATCCTCAACACTTCCTACACCAAATTTATCTCTTCGTTTGTCTTTTGTTGATTTTATAACTACACCATCATAGTCAAGATCATGAAGAATTGGATCACCTTCTACTGTATACCTAACTACTCGTATACGATCCTTCTGTCCTTTTTCAACATGATTCAGAAAATCCTTCAATCTCTCTTTATTTTCTATTTCTCCATGCCTATCTAAAATATCTTCAGTTGTAGGGATATAATCTGGAATATTATGTTGTTCCGTTTTTTTAATAGCTGTGCTTCCAGTGTTTTGACAACCAGCTATGAAGAACGAAAATAATAAAATAGATACTATGTTGATCTTTCTCATTGGTTTACATCACCCCCTTTTGCAAGTAGTCGTTTCCTTGCTTAAGGGGGTTACAATTTAGTCAACTTACCTGCACGTTTACAACGAATTAAGACTCATTAAAAACTGACTGAAGAAACAATTGTCTTATTCTTTTCAATTGTATTGGTATTAGAAAATCTGGTAAGGAGTTAACAATATGGAAAGGACTATTAGAATAAACCTCTAACACAAGACCAGATTGCGTTAGACTAAATACAATCGTGTCAACATCGAAAGTTATATTTACAGGAATAAGGTCAAATATTCCTCTTTGACGTAGACGATTATCCACTGTAAAGCCGTCTTTTCTAATAGACCAAAAAACTAAATCTTCCATACTACTTATTAAATTTATGAATGGAAAGATAATTGAAAACGACTCGTTATTTAAAATGTCAAGAATAGCAACCTTCGCACCATCATATTCGCCAATATATTTATAGGTTAAATGATTTTGATTACAAGTTAATTCAAAATCACGCTTAAAACTATCAGTAATTTGTAGGCAAAAACAGATTGGAAAAGCTTCGATTTTTTCCATCCAACTTTGAATTGATTCCATGTGTATATTGTCCATGCCTGGAAAATGAATAGCTAAAATAGAATTAGGGCTTCCTATCATTTTAAATCTAAGACAGGTGGTTATAAGCTTATTGGCTGACTAACTTTGCTATATTCGCAAGTGGTGATCCATCGCTCATCATGATATCGGCTACGTCTGTCCTGTTAACCAACCGAAAAGGGCATGTTTGAAAAAATGATTAACATATTAAACCTTTACGAAAATACAACATAAAAAAGCCTATTTAATTTTTACGATGATCTTCCCCTTTGCCCTACCAGACTCCGCATAGTCCATCGCCTTTTGAGCATCTTCAAATGAAAAAGTTCGATCAATGATTGGTTTGATTTTACCAGTCTCAATCAAATCTGCGATAATTCGTAATTGCTCACCACTTGGCTTCATGAATAAGAAGGAATATTGAGCATGATGTTTCTTTTCAAGTGCAGTCAATTTATGACTTGCTGCTGAAAATAACAATGTTTTGAAAAATCCTGAACCGTATTCTTTGGCGAAACGAGCATTCGGCCTGCCTGATACGGAGACAATTTTCCCACCATCCTTAATGATTTCGAAAGATTTTTCGAGTGTCTGACCACCAAGCGTATCAAAGACAGCATCATAATTTTTCAGTATAGCTTCAAAGTTTTCTTTCTTATAATTAATCACTTTATCTGCACCTAGAGATGTGACTAAATTTGCACCAGCTTCGCTAGCCGTTGTTGCCACTGTAGCACTCATTGCCTTTGCTAGTTGAATAGCAAAGGTTCCTACACCACCAGAGCCAGCATGAATTAAAATCTTTTGTCCTTTCTGTAATTGCATGATGTCATGTAAGGCTTGGTATGAAGTTAAACCAACCAATGGGATCGATGCGGCTTCCTCAAAGCTTAAATTTTTAGGTTTTAAGGCTATGTCATCTTCATGAATGGAGATATATTCCGCAAAAGTACCAATTTTACTCTTCCGTGGACGCGCATAAATTTCATCCCCTACTTTAAAACGGGTTACTTTTTTGCCAACTTTCACTACGACTCCTGAAAAATCATTTCCTAGGATAAGAGGCATTTTATATTGGATTAACAGCTTCACTTTCCCATCACGGATTTTAAAATCAATCGGATTAATACTTGCTGCATGGATTTCAGCGAGTACCTCATATTCATTTATTTCAGGTGTCGGCATTTCTGCCAAGCGCATTGGGGCTTTGCCATATTGATTGATAACCATTGCTTTCATTGTTTATTCCTCCAGATAATATATCGTATTTTCAATAAAATTCCGTTAACAGCGTCTCAATATCCAAAACAAGATTTTTTAACGAACCTAGTTTTGTCCGTATATCTATATAGTAAAAGTTTTTTGTACCTTCTTTACGCATTAAAATAACACCAGCATCTCGCAAAATCTTAAGATGATGTGACACAGCAGGACGAGAAAGATGCGTTTGTTTCGTGATTTCTCCCACACGCAGCCCTGTTTGACAATCTGTTCCCATTAAAACCATTAAAATGGCTTGTCTGGTTTCATCACCAATGGCTAATAGTACCTTTTGAGAATTTATAAAATCGCCCTTAATCAAGTTAAGCTGGTCCTGTTTATTCATTTAATTAAATACCTCCGCTTACTAATTAGTTGAATAGTTTAAGTTAATGAACCATTACTGCATACAGCAATATAATATTGCTGTATTCCCTGCAATATTGGGAAAGTAAATCGAGACGAATCATTTTTAGAAGGCGTACACCCTATTTTCCCCATTTTCAATAAAAAAACACAGAAGTCACATGGACCTCTGTGTTATTTGCTCTCCTTAATAAGAGCCTTCATATCTCCAACGATTGTTTCAACTGGTACGTTTGTCGCGCCATCATAGTCTTTTACAACTGTGCCGTCTGCGTTTACTAAATAATAGCTCGACATATGTATGACTTGGTCTGAGTTAGGATCGTTTTTAACTAAAGAATTAAATGATTTACGTGCAAATTGTTCAATGAATTTTTGTTGATAGCCCGTTAATAGCTGCCACTTGCTTTCATCTACAACATTATACGTATTTAAGTAATTTGTTAAAACATCAGGCTTATCCACCTCTGGATCCACGCTAAATGCCACAATTTGATAATCCTCAAGGCCTTCATCCTGCAGTGCTTGTTGAACTTCTGTCATATTAAATGTCATCGGTGGACAGATTGTCGTACAATTTGTAAAAATAAACATGGCTAACCAAGGCTTACCTTTAAGATCATCTAGGCTCACTTGTTCATTTTTTTGGTTCGTTACCGTGAAATCTTGAACCTCTAGATTTAATGTTGGTTCAAATTTGTAACTACCACAAGCAGCTAGAATGCTACTAATTGCTAGAACTAAAACTAGCAATATCCTTTTCTTTTTCATTCGTGTTGCCCACTTCCCTTCATTTCATCATCTTATTTTATTCATTATAGAAGCTAAACACAAGATAATGGACTTACACCCAGATAGCTATTTGTATAACATGTGAACATTAACTGATTCTGGAATTTCACCACACTAAATCTTCCAAATGACACATCCTTTTCAAAAATTTTTTCGTAGCTTTTTTTTATTATTTTCGTTATTTCCCAAAACCTCAGATAATTGTTATATAACAAATTATTTCTGCTGATTGAGCTTCCTTGGAATTTAATAGCAGAATAATAAAATACAGAAAATTCTCTTTTATGTTTGTATTTTCTCCTACATTCATTTTTATTAACAACAAACTATTTTAACAATATTATTTCCTCAGAAAACCGCACGCTCTTTCAAACAAATTTATTCTAATAAATCCTTATTATTTCTATGTTATTTCCTCAAAAAGAAAGTGACTAAAAATTATAAAAACTCAAAATTTAGTATTGCATTATAGGAATCTCCCCCATAAAATAAGTGAATATAACGACGAACGAAAAAGAAATATGTCGTTTAAAACAGAAATATATAACTTTAGGGGGAATAATAATGGCGAATGTTTCAAGTAAAAAACAGGCCCAATCAATTGATTATCATGCAATTGAAGCAATGGAATCGTTTAATAGCTTTGTAAAAAAGAAAAATACCTTTCTGTTCTCGATTACAGCAGTGTTTTTATTTCTTTATATCTTGCTTCCGATTCTTGCGTTCCAACCTGTACTACAACAAAAAATCTTCGGAAATATTACGGGTGTATGGGTTTATTCAGCAGGATTATTTATCATGACGATTGTGCTCTGTACAGTATATGTAAAAAAAGCTGCTTCATTCGATAAAGCTGCAGCTGCTGTGCTAGCAGAGTATCAGGCGAAAGGTGGAAAATAAATGAACATCGTATCCATAGGTTTCTTTTTAGCTATTGTTGGCTTAACACTTGTTGTTACCTATATTGCAGCAAAGCGCACATCCTCTGCGGCTGATTTTTACACAGCTGGTGGTGGATTAAAGGGGTGGCAAAACGGCTTTGCGATTGCTGGTGACTATTTATCGGCAGCAGCCTTTCTTGGTGTGTCTGGTGCGATTGCCTTAACTGGTTTTGACGGTTTCTTCTTCTCTGTAGGCTATGTAGTAGCAAATTTAGTGCTTCTTTATGTCATTGCTGAGCCAATGCGTAACTTAGGTCGCTACACGTTAGCAGATATGTTAACGGCTCGTTTCAATGAAAAACGAATTCGTGGCGTGGCGGCATCAGGTACGATTATCATCGTTATCCTTTATATGATTGCACAGCTCGTTGGTGCTGGTGCATTGATTAAACTATTATTTGGCATTGAGTATTGGGTTGCCGTATTAATAGTCGGTGTTATGATGACAACTTATGTACTATTTGGTGGCATGACAGCGACTTCCTGGGTGCAAATCATTAAAGCAAGCTTGTTATTATTCGGGACAGGTCTATTAGCGGTATTAGTGTTAATGAAATTTGACTTCTCTCTTATGAAGATGTTCGACACAATTGCAGTAGATCATGGTGAAAAATTCCTTGTACCTGGAATTAAGTACACAAGCACAATTGACTCTGTTTCGATGATGATGGCTTTAGTTTTAGGAACATCTGGTTTACCACATATTTTAATGCGTTTCTTTACAGTAAAGGACGCAAAGACAGCACGTGCCTCTATTTCTTGGACAACTTGGATTACAGCTATTTTCTTCTCATTAACTATTTTCTTAGGGTTCGGTGCATTAAACTTTGTAGGTTTAGATCAAATTCTTGCTGAAAGTAAGGCTGGTAATACAGCCGCTCCCCTTCTCGCGCATTATTTAGGTGGAGATGTATTGATGGCATTTATCGGCGCCGTTGCATTTGCGACTATTTTAGCCGTTGTTTCTGGTTTAGTTCTGACAGGGGCGTCTGCCATTTCTCATGATATTTATGGAGAAATCATTAAAGGCGGTAAATTAACAGAGAAGCAACAGGTGATGGCAGCCCGTACAGGCTCTATTTCGATTGCGATCGTGTCTATTATTCTTGCTCTGTTTGCACAAAGCTTAAATGTTTCATTTTTAGTATCCTTTGCCTTTTGTATCGGTGCATCAGCAAACCTACCTGTGATCCTTTATACAATCTATTGGAAGAAATTTAATTCCACAGGTGCTGTAACAGCAATGGTAACGGGATTAGTGTCCTGTTTAATTTTAGGAGCAATGGGACCAAATGTCTGGAGCCCTGTTGAAGGTGCGGCAATTTTTGTTGGACAACCACTTGTGCCACTTGCTGTTCCAGCGATTATTACAATTCCACTAGGCTTTATTGCTGGATACTTAGGAACTGTCCTTTCACCTAACAGAGTGCCACAGAAAGAGGCAGAACGTATTTATAAAGAAATTCGTGTGAAAGCAAATACAGGTGTGTCTGTTTCTGATATTTCACATTAATATTTATACACCTCCTGCATAATGAATCCTAATTCAAAAAGCGCAAAAAAATAGGCAAAAAATTCGATTTTTGGTCGAGTTTTTCGCCTTTTTTGTTATTCAATATCTACCAATTTATTTATCGAACAATATTATTTCACTTCCAAAAAACAGAAAAAATCCAATTTTCACTAGGTAAATAGTGTTTATTTTTGATTGAAAAAACGAGATTTTTTTGTAAATTTACCCTTCATTTTTTGTCAAGAATCTAGATTTCTCTTCACTTCATTTATTTATCTGAATTTTCTAAAACCCTTTATATTCTTGAGTTTACGCCATTTTTTCTCTCCTAAGAGTATTTTCTGAAAAATTTTTTTTACATAATTTTTCTGAAATGTATTGCAATTTTGTGAACTGTTTCATAAAATGAAAATGTGAATTCACTAAACTAGCAAAATCAAGTCTTGAGGTAGAAAAAATATACACAAAATGGGGAATGTTAATGGGGAACAATCAAGCAAAAAAAGGTATCGTGATTGACTATGATACAATTGCAAACCAAGAATCGTTTAAATCTCTTGTACGAAGAAAGAATTCTTTTCTTTGGTCTATGACTGCCATATTTTTATCGGCATACATGTTGTTACCAATTCTGACATCGTACACAACAATTCTACACCAAAAGGCATTTGGGGAAATTACTTTTGTGTGGATCTATGCAGCAGGTCTTTTCATCATGACATGGGGGTTATGTCATTTATATGTAGCAAAAGCAAACAGCTTCGATAGAGAAGCAAAAGCGATTATCGCTGAATACGAGAACGGAGGTGGCCGCCGATGAGTAACGGAATGAGTTTTACAGCCATATTCTTCTTCGTAGGCATTGTTGGTTTAACATTAGTTATTACATGGTGGGCATCTAAACGTACATCTTCAGCAAGTGATTTCTACACTGCTGGTGGTGGCTTAACAGGCTGGCAAAATGGACTAGCTATCGCAGGTGACTATTTATCAGCAGCATCCTTCTTAGGTATCGCTGGTGCTGTAGCATTATTTGGATTTGATGGATTCTTCTTCTCTATTGGTTATTTGGTAGCTTACTTAGTGGTATTATATATTGTTGCTGAGCCGTTACGTAACCTTGGGAAATTTACTTTAGCTGATATGATTACAGCGCGTTTTGATAACGCAAAAGTTCGTGGAACAGCTGCTTTAAGCACTATTACAATTGTTTTATTCTACATGATTGCACAACTAGTTGGTGCAGGAGCACTTATTCAATTACTATTAGGTATCGACTATTGGATCGCCGTATTAATCGTAGGTTTCATGATGACAACTTACGTGCTATTCGGTGGTATGACAGCAACATCTTGGGTACAAATTATTAAAGCTTGTCTTTTAATGTTAGGTACGGTTATTATTTCGTTCTTAGTATTAAAAGAGTTCGGCTTCAGTATCTCTACAATGTTTAAAGAAATGACTACTGTTACTGACAGTGGTGCTGCTTATTTAAACCCAGGTCTTAAATATACAAATGGACTTGATACAATCTCTATGTTAATCGCGTTAGTATTGGGTACTGCGGGTCTTCCACATATCTTAATGCGTTTCTTCACAGTAAAAGACGCAAAAACAGCTCGTTCATCTGTTATTTGGGCTACTTGGATCGTAGGTATCTTCTACGTTCTAACAATTTTCTTAGGCTTCGGTGCAGCAGCATTCGTTGGGAAAGAAGATATTATCGCAGCAAACGCTGCTGGTAACATGGCTGCCCCACTTCTTGCAGAAGCACTTGGTGGCGACATTCTATTCTCATTCGTTTGTGCCGTAGCATTCGCAACAATTTTAGCGGTAGTAGCAGGTCTTGTACTATCTGGTGCATCTGCCCTATCACATGATATTTATGGACAAATTATCAAAAAGGGTAAAATTACAGAAAAAGAGCAAGTTCTTGCAGCTCGTATCGGTTCGATTACAATCGCTGTTATTTCTATCCTATTAGCACTTGGTGCACAAACATTAAACGTTGCATTCTTAGTATCTTTAGCATTCTGTATTGCAGGTTCTGCTAACCTTCCAGTTATTATTTACACAATTTATTGGAAACGCTTTAATACAGCAGGTGCTGTTACTGCGATGTTAACAGGTTTAATCTCTGCGTTAGTATTAGTTGCTATGTCTCCAAACGTGTGGAATCCAGTTGAAGGTAAGGCCATTTTCGTAGGTGATCCATTAATTATGTTAACGAACCCAGCCATAATCTCTGTACCACTTGGTTTCCTTGGTGGTTTCTTCGGCACATTACTTTCTAAAGAAACAGATGATGCGAAATATCGTGAAGTTGACGTTAAAGCAAACACAGGTATTTCTGTACAGGACGTATCTCACTAATACACTCGACAGCCTCGTAAGTATCTTGCTTACGAGGTTTTACTTTTTCTTCCCTATTCGCTACTATAGAATTAAATAATGAATTGGAGGTTATGCTCGTGTCACAGTCTAACGCTAAAAAAAAACGTATGCATATTAAACGCACAGTCGGTAAAGATGTTGAAAAAAATCGACAATCTATCTCTTTCAGTACACATGAACGCTTAACGAAAACAAAGAACGAAAAATTGGAGCATGATTATACAAAATATAAAAAGCAGTATAAGGACGATTAACTCGTACCCTATACTGCTTTTTCTTTTAAAGCCGATAGAAGGCTTTCGTGTTTTGCGTAATGATTTTGGCCGCTTCCTGTATTGACAGTCCTTTGATAGAGGCAATCACCTCAAGCGTAGAATGCATCATCCATGGCGATGTACGCTTGTTCGTAAACGGTCCTTCAAACGGCCAAGGACCATCCGTTTCCACCATCATCAGTTCAATCGGATAAGCATGAATTAGCTGTTGAATCTCCTCTTCATACAAACAATCTGGCGTAATGGAAATAAAATAACCACGCTCGATCATGCGCTTCACAACAGCTTCATCCCCTTTAAACCAATGAAAATGGGCTTGACGCAGCTGATGCTTTTCCAGCAAATCACACACAACACTAGCGTCCTCATATACAGCGTGTAATACAATCGGCTTATCCAGTTCCTTCGCCAATACAACAAAACGCTCTAATAACGCCACATAAGGACGATCATCAATCGCTTGCTCTTGCCTTAAATAATAAGGTAGACCCACCTCACCAATAGCCACCATCTCATCCTTATGCGTACGAATCCAATCGAATAAAGCTGCCTCATCGCTTGGACTTAGTAAAGGCTGTTCAGGATGGAAGCCAAAAGCAGCCTTTACTTGCTGATAGCTGTTCGATAAACGCAACGTTCTTTCACACGAGGATAGTTGCATGCTAACCGCAATCACAGCATCGACCTCTTCCAACAATAATGGAATTTCCTCATCGTTATACTGTTCCAAATGAATATGCGCATCAATCAACATACATATCACCCTTTTCTTCTTGTAAATACGTAAATAGCTGTTGCTTTAACGCTGTGAACGCTGCGGAATGTCGAATCTCCTCTTTCCGTGGTCTCTCAAAGGGCACGATGATTTCCTTTTTAACAGTTGCTGGACGTTTGGTTAAGACAAGTATACGATCCGCTAAAAAGAGAGCTTCCTCAATACTATGTGTAACAAATAGGATTGATTTACGATACTCTTCCCAGATGGATAAAAGCCATGCCTGCATTTCCAGTCTTGTAAATTCATCCAACGCAGAAAATGGTTCGTCTAAGCATAAAATCGGCTTATCACTAACCATTGCACGAATGAACGATACACGCTGCTGCATGCCTCCTGACAGTTCGTTCGGATAGGCATGGATAAAGGAGGCAAGACCAACCTTTTCTAGCCATGCCTTGGCACGTTCCACATCAGGTTTATGCTGTAATTCCTCTACAAGCGTGACATTTTCTAAAATCGTACGCCAGGGTAATAGGCAAGGTTGCTGTGGCATATAGCCAATCGTTCCTCTTTTTTGCTGGATATCCTCTTCATTTAATAAAATGGCTCCTTGATCAATTGGCGAAACACCACCAATTAATTGAAAAAGTGTGCTCTTACCACTGCCTGAAGGACCCACAATGGCCACAAACTCACCATCCCTTACGTCAAATGAAAGTTGATCAAGGACTTTTAGTGCATCGAAGGATTTAGCGATGTTTTGAATGCTGAGCATGATAGCCTCTCCCCTTCACCATGAATTTTTCAATCAAACGAATCCCGCTAAACAATAGTAAGCTCAAGAGAACAATCGCAAAAATTGCCACAAATACACGATCTGTTCGGAAGGAGGACTGAGCTAAGGTCATGTAAACACCAATACCCTTTTTTGCACCGAGCCACTCCGCAATCACAGCCCCCATCACACTATATGTAGCAGCAATTTTAACGCCTGAGAAAATGGCTGGATAAGCATGAGGCCATTCCAGCTTCCAAAAAGTTTGTGCCTTGGTAGCACCGATCATGGCAAAATAATGCTTTAATTCAGGGGCCGTTTGCCTAAATCCATCCATCGCTGCAATGACAATTGGGAAAAAGCACACGAGGCAAATAATAATGAGCTTCGGTAATAAGCCAAAGCCAAACCAAATAATAAGCAATGGTGCCAAGACAAGAATGGGAACATTTTGCGACATAATAAGAATTGGATAAAACAACTCCCGAATGAATGTAAAACGATGCAACACAATCGACACCGTTAGACCACAAGCAATGCCAATGGCCAGACCTAGTAAGGCTAACTGCACCGTAGCGAATACATGTGGTAGAAAGGTTTGATACGACTGAAAGGCTTCCGACAAAATACTACTTGGCGCAGGTAATAACCAATGTGGAACTTCAGCAAAATGCACGATTAGTTCCCATATGAATAAGAGGAAGGCGATAAAAATTATCGTCCTTCCCTTTTGCAATGCACGTTTCATTACTGATATTTCTCCGTTAATGTATCCATCGTAATACCCTTTGGCTGATATAAAATTTTCACTTGTGTAATAACATTAATGGCTCCTAGCTCGATCATCTTCTCATTCATTTTTTCAATGATTTGGAGCAATGTAGAAAGCTCGCCTTCCATCGTTGTTTCCAATGGATGTACCTCATATTTCACGCCAGAAGCATCGATCACAGCAATCGCTGCATCCACATAAGGGATAACATCTTCATATTTCTCTGTCTTTGGTATGATTTGCACACTGATTAATGAATTTGCCATGTTAATTGGCCTCCTTTTTAGGTAAGAAATCATTTGTAAAGGCTTGTTTCGCATCAAACTCGCCCTCTAGTACATGATTGCTAGACATCCATTTTGCATAGTTTTCCCACACAGAAAGCTTTTGCTCTCCCCATTGCTTGGCATCATCCTGATATTTATCTGCCAGCCATTCCTGACTTTTATGCACTAGCTCTTTATCTAAATCAGGAGCCGCTTCGATTAACATATCAGCTGCTTCACTTGGGTTTTCTATTGCGTATTCATAGCCTTTTGATGTAGCTGCAACAAAGGCTTTGACAACATCAGGGTTGTCCTGTAGCATTTTTTCATTCGTAGCTAGAACAGGTGTATAGTAATCCAATTGATCACTATAATCCGTTAGATACAGCATATTAATCTTTTCCCCACGCAGCTCAGCTTCAATCCCAGTCCATGCATAATAAATCCAAGCAAAATCAATGTCTTTTTCCATCATTGTGAAGAAATCTAAATCCCCTGCATTGACGATATCTAGCTTATTGATATCTGCCTTTTCTGTTTGCATTAATGATTGGAGAACGGCTTGCTCTAATGGCGCACCCCAACCACCATAAGTTTTACCTTCAAAATCCTTTGGCGATGTAATGCCTTTTGATGCAATAGAAGCAAAGCCAGATGTATTATGCTGAATAATCGCTGCGATAGAGACCAGCGGCACATCTTGTACACGCGCCTGTGTAATGCCTTCCTGATAGCTCACGCCAAACTCTGCCTTTCCAGAAGCAACAAGCTGATCTGCGCCCGCCTCACCAGGCATAATTATCTCAACATCTAAGCCCTGTTCCTCAAAATAACCAAGTTTTTTTGCGACATACAGACCTGTATGATTCGTATTCGGTGTCCAATCCAGTACCACAGACACCTTTTTCAGCTTGTCACTTGCCTGCTTGTCCTCCTTGTCACTACAGCCCACCAAAGTCAAAAGTGCTGCCAATAGAATAAATAACCATTTTTTCATGCGAAAGCCTCCCAGTTTGTAATATGAAAGTGTTCATGAATGAATGTTGTCACCAGAAGAAAGCGTATACAAGGTTTTCAAACTATTGCTTGAAAACATAAAAAAACGCCTAGGATTCCTCCCAGACGTATTACAATCATTCTTCAAAACTTTGCTTTTTTGAATAGATGTTCCCTACGCTGGTACGAGCCAAATCAGGTTCAAAGGGTCAGCGTCTATCGGACACAATCTCAGCTAGCAACTACTAGCCCCCCTACATTCTTTCGCTATGAACTTTTCGATGATTATTATACCCATAGTTACACTTAAATGACAAGGTGCTATTTTTGAATAACGATTGTATTCAAGACAAAAGCCCAGTTCTCCTAAGAGACTGGGCATGATATTAGCTAGGTTTTTGTTCTTTTTTGGCTGTTAATACATGGGAAATCGCCCCATCTGTTGCAATATCCACTTTAAACGAACCGTTGGAATGGCGATCTGCACGAGACAATGCTTGTACAGCAATTACCTCTTGAACGCCTTTTTCGGTTTCAATCACAACCTGCTCCTCGTCTGTCGCTTGTATAACTGCTACAATTCGGTGAGGATTTGCTTTTAACTCTGTTAATACTTTTAGTCCACGTTTTGCACGACTTGCTACTTCAACTTCAGCGACATTCATTTTCTTCACGGCTCCACGCTGTGTCACAATCACTACATATTGTGTAACATCAGGCTGTAGCACATTGACACCAACTAAGGCTTCTCCATCTTTTAGCGTGATCCCTTTCACACCGCCTGTTTTCACACCTGTAACGGGTAGTTCCTCCATCGGGAAACGAATCGCATAGGCTGTATCCGTTGTTAGCATCAGTTCTACATCATCCGTCACAAACGATGCATAGATCATCGCATCACCAGCCTTGACGTTCATCGTTTTAATTGGCTTTGAATAACGTGTTACCGCATAGTCTGCGAGTGGTGAGCGCTTAATTTGACCATCTTTTGTGGCTGTGAAGACATACGTATTTGGCTGTTCAAATGTTTCAAAGCCATAGACCGCAATAATCGATTCATCTTCCCCTGTTGGGACAATACTGGAAATATGCTGGCCCAGGTCCTTCCAGCGTATGTCAGGAAGCTCATGAACAGGTTGATAAATATAATTGCCACGATTTGTGAACAGCAATAGATGGTGCTGTGTATTTAAGTTTGCTTCATACAATAAATAATCCGAATCCTTCATGGCAAAATCTTGCCCATTTGAAGCGGCATGAGAACGTGTCGATGTACGTTTAATATAACCGTCCTTCGTCACTGTCACGACAACCTCTTCACTTGGCACAAGGACATCCAATGTAATTTTAATTTCTTCAATTTCCTGCTCAATCTTCGAGCGACGTGGCTCTGTAAAGCGTTTCTTAATGTCTAGCAACTCTTGTTTAATAACACGTACTAGCTTGGCTTCACTTTGTAGAATGCCCTCTAGCTTCGCAATTAACTTATTTAACTCGTCCTGTTCCTGACGAAGCTCTGTAATATCCGTATTCGTTAAACGGTATAATTGTAGGCTTACAATGGCCTCTGCTTGTACCTCTGTAAAATCAAACTTCGCTTGTAAATTAAGCTTTGCATCCTTCTTATCATTAGAAGAACGAATCGTCGCAATTACTTCATCTAAAATGGAAAGGGCTTTAATTAAGCCTTCTACAATATGAGAACGGTCCTTTGCCTTTTGTAAATCGTAAATGGAGCGGTTTGTCACTACTTCTTTTTGATGGGCGATATACGCATCCAGCAATAATGGCAATGTCATCATCGTTGGGCGACGATTGTGGATGGCAATCATATTAAAATTATAAGCTACCTGTAAATCCGTTGTTTTAAACAAGTACTGTAAAATTCCTTGCCCTGGTACATCCTTTTTCAGCTCAATCACGACACGTAAGCCTGTACGGTCTGATTCATCTCGAATTTCCGCAATACCTTCTAGTCGTTTATCTACACGTTGCTCATCAATTTTTTTCACAAGATTCGCTTTATTTACATCGTATGGTAACTCCGTGATAACAATTTGCTCTTTGCCACCCTTGATTGGTTCGACAACCGCTTGGGCACGGACAATGATTTTGCCACGACCTGTTTCATACGCCTTTTTGATGCCGTCCACACCTTGAATGATACCACCAGTTGGGAAATCTGGCCCTTTAATCACCGTCATCAATTCATCTACACTAACATTAGGCTTGTCTAAGCGCATCAACACAGCATCCAGTACTTCATCTAAGGCATGTGGCGGAATATCCGTCGCATAACCAGCGGAAATCCCTGTAGAGCCGTTGACTAATAGGTTTGGAAAACGTGCTGGTAAAACGGTTGGCTCCATATCCTGGTCATCAAAGTTTGGCACAAACTCGACCGTTTTCTTGCCAATATCTCGTAGCATTTCAGCGGCAATAGCAGATAGTCTCGCCTCTGTATAACGCATCGCAGCTGGTGGATCACCATCGACCGAGCCATTGTTCCCGTGCATCTCAATGAGCATATGACGCGCCTTCCAGTCCTGACTCATACGGACCATCGCCTCATACACAGAGCTATCGCCGTGCGGATGATAGTTACCAATCACGTTACCCACTGTTTTTGCGGATTTACGGAACGGTTTATCGTTTGTATTGCCTTCTGTAAACATCGCATATAAAATACGGCGCTGTACTGGTTTAAGACCGTCACGTGCATCAGGCAACGCGCGGTCTTGAATAATATATTTACTATAGCGACCAAAACGGTCACCCATCACTTCTTCTAACGGTAAATCTTGAAACTTTTCTGTACTACTCATGCTTGGTCCTCCTCTTGTTGGATGAATTCATTCTCTAAAATGTTAGAATCATCCTCCATACCGAAGTCTACATTGGCTTCGATCCACTTACGACGTGGTTCTACCTTATCGCCCATTAACGTCGTGACACGTCTCTCTGCACGTGCACCATCCTCGATTGTGACACGAATCAACGTCCGTGTTTCAGGGTTCATCGTTGTGTCCCATAGTTGGTCTGCATTCATCTCACCAAGACCTTTATAGCGCTGTAATATGTAACCCTTTCCAACCTTTTTGATGGCCTTTTGTAAATCACTTTCTGTCCAAGCATATTCAATGACTTCTTTTTTCCCAGTACCCCTCGAGACTTTATAAAGCGGTGGTAGCGCGATATAGACTTTTCCTGCTTCAATTAGTGGACGCATATAACGATAGAAGAATGTTAATAGCAAGACTTGAATATGTGCCCCGTCTGTATCCGCATCGGTCATAATCACTACTTTATCGTAGGCGGAATCCTCCACCGCAAAATCCGTTCCAACACCTGCCCCAATCGCATGGATAATCGTTGAAATTTCTTCGTTTTTCATAATGTCCTGTAGCTTGGCTTTTTCTGTGTTGATTACTTTCCCACGCAATGGCAGAATCGCTTGGAATGTACGATCACGGCCTTGTTTGGCAGAACCTCCTGCAGAATCACCCTCGACTAAATACAGCTCATTTTTTGACGCATTGCGTGACTGAGCTGGCGTTAATTTTCCTGATAGAATCGTACTACCCTTTTTGTTTTTCTTCCCATTTCGTGCATCCTCACGTGCTTTACGAGCCGCTTCACGTACTTGCTGCGCACGAATCGCTTTACGAACAAGGGAAGCCGATAACTCCGCATTTTCCTCTAGCACATACAAAATTTGCTCAGACACCACACTATCCACTGCAGAACGAGCCTCACTTGTACCAAGCTTGCCCTTTGTTTGACCTTCAAATTGTAGTAAGTGCTCTGGGATACGAACAGACACAATGGCCGCTAAGCCCTCACGAATATCTGTCCCCTCAAGGTTTTTATCCTTGTCCTTTAACAAGCCAATTTTTCTTGCATATTCATTAAAGACACGTGTCAATGCTGCTTTTGCACCCGTTTCATGTGTACCACCATCACGTGTACGAACATTATTAACAAATGATAAGATCGTTTCCGAATAACCATCGTTATACTGGAAAGCGAACTCTACTTCGATATCATCTTGTATACCTTCTACATATTTCACTGGATGAAGGACATCTTTTTCCTCATTCAAATACGCAACGAAAGCTTCAATGCCATTCTCATAAAAGAACACATCATTTTTGCCTTCCTCGCGCTCATCGATTAATTCAATTTTTAAACCCTTTAATAAAAAGGCTGATTCACGTAATCGTTCTGCTAACGTATCATAATTGAATTTTGTGACAGAGAAGATCGTTTCATCTGGTAGGAAATGGACAAGTGTTCCTGTCTGCTTGGTTTGACCAATATTTTCAAGCGTTGTGACAGGCTGTCCCCCGTGCTCAAAGCGCTGACGATACTTTTTGCCATCACGATGAATCGTCACCTCTAAAAATGTTGAGAGCGCATTCACAACAGAAGAACCAACACCATGTAAACCACCACTTGTTTTATAGCCACCTTGACCAAATTTACCGCCAGCGTGTAACACCGTAAAAATAATTTCTGGTGTCGGTTTGCCCATTTTATGCATACCGGTTGGCATCCCACGGCCAAAGTCGCGCACACTCATACTTTGATCTTTATGAATTGTGACAATAATATGAGATCCAAAGCCAGCCAGTGCTTCATCCACCGCATTATCTACGATTTCATACACAAGGTGATGAAGTCCACGGCCATCCGTCGAACCGATATACATGCCAGGTCGTTTGCGCACCGCTTCTAATCCTTCCAATACTTGTATAGCGTCATCATTATAGACGCTAGTTGACTGTTTATTCGTCAAAAAAATTCCCCTCCAAAAACAAACACATGTTCTATTTATGTTCTCATCCTAATAATAATAGCATTTCCTGTCAATAGCTAGCGACAGGTCCAATCATTTTAATAATTTGCTCACAGTTTTGATCATATTTCTAAATAGTAAACATCTTCAACAGTTGCTTAAAATTGGTATTTAAGCAAGACAGACTGCTTCTAGCTTCCATCAACATTGGACGCATCGAAGCCTATATAGTTGCAAAATAAATTTGTGTTGCTTGCAGATAGAAGCACTATTACGTACCTTGGGATGAAACTGGATAAAGTTAGACTTCTATTCTACCAAAGGAATGAGCGATTGACAAAATTGCCTTTTTGCCTATATTTTTAAAAAGGTTTTTTCACTTCTTACAAACTTTTGTCTAAAAGCCTAGCCCTCGCTAATAGATTCTCTTTTGTATTGAATTCAAGGCTTCCTATGAAATCTCCTTCATATCATTGTAGATTAGCAAGAAAAAGTGTAAAATACTTGTTACAAACTATTAGTACCAAGTGATGGACTATGAATGAAAGGAGTCCAGCTATGATCAATGGACTTATTATTTTATGTGCTTATCTAATCGGCTCTATACCTTCTGGATTATGGATAGGCAAAATTTTTTATAATACCGATATTCGTGAACACGGGAGCGGTAATCTTGGTGCGACCAATACTTTTCGAACGTTAGGGAAGAAGGCAGGTATTGTTGTTACGGTGATGGATGTCTTAAAAGGAACAGCCGCTGTCTTACTCGTGACACTTCCCGTTTTCTCTGACAGTACACTTCATTCTTTATTACTTGGTCTTGTCGCTGTGATCGGTCATATGTTTCCGATCTTCGCCAACTTCCGAGGTGGGAAAGCCGTGGCAACTTCTGCGGGTGTATTATTAGGCTATTCTTGGCCTCTCTTTGTCCTACTATTTATTACCTTTATTGTGACATTAAAAATCACAAAAATCGTTAGCTTAACATCGATGATAGCCGCTTTAGTAGCGCTTATTTATGCAATCGTTTATTATTTTATTACAGGTGACTTTGCATTAGGCATCTTGGTAGCCTTTTTATTTACCTTTATTGTTTATCGCCACCGTGCCAATATTGCACGTATTAAAAACGGCACCGAACCAAAGGTAAAATGGCTGTAGGAAGAGAGGAGCATTTGAAATGAACATTGCATTGACAGATGAAGCCCTACAATGGTTCAAACATGAAATGGAAGTTGAACCTGGCGATACAATTCGCTTTTATGCACGCTACGGTGGCTCTAGTCCGTTTCATGAAGGCTTTTCACTCGGCATGACACGTGAGGAACCCATTGCCATAGGTGTGCAGACAGTAATTGATGACGTCATCTATTACATTGACGAGAAAGATCTTTGGTTCTTTAACGATCACAATTTACATGTTGACGTTGATACAAGTAAAGATGAATTACAATACGACTATCGTACATAAAACAAGTCTATCCTTTCAGCCCATGAAAGGATAGACTGTTTTTTTTATTTAGTACAGAACAATTTTTCGAGACAACTTGAAAAACCCGCATACGAATGTTGCACAGTACATGATTTAACCGCAATTAGCTAATTTTTCATCCCCTTTTCGTTTATCTCTCAAAAAAATTGTCCACTCTAATGATAATGAACGTCCATTTGAGGAGGAAAACATATGTCCATGTCCAACAATATCGAGACCTCCCCATCCCATACAACGAACGATTTGTTGTATACTTCCCTATCTAAAAATATAAAAATCATTCAACAGTCACTAGGGCATAGTAATGATATTATCATACGCGAAATTACGATTGGAGAAGCGGTTCCCCATAACCTCGCTATTATTTCCATCGATGGCTTATCGGATAAAACCACTATTTCTGATTCTGTTATCGATAAACTGATGGCAAATATTGAAGAAGAACAAGATATTGAGATAACAACGATTAACCAATATGTTCGGAATTCCTATCTAACAGTAGGCGATGTGACGAATATCGAGCATTTTACAACACTCTATAATGCCATCCTCAATGGTGAAACGGTTATTTTATTAGACGGTTTTGCTGAGGGGATTGTGACAAGTACCAGAAGTGCCAAGGATCGAGCTGTCACAGAGCCATCGACTGAATCTGTTATTCGCGGACCGAGGGAATCCTTTACCGAAACCATACGTACAAATACTGCGCTCATCCGTCGCAAAATAAAAAGTCCGAATCTCTGGATAAAGTCACGCGTTATCGGTGATGTGACACAAACAGACGTTGCGGTGATGTATATAAATGGCATCGCCAGCGACAAAATTGTCGCAGAGGTATTAGCTCGATTAGACCGCATTAATATCGACGGTATACTGGAAAGCGGCTATATTGAGGATTTTATTCAGGATTCAAAAAATTCTATGTTTCCAACCGTCTACAACTCCGAACGTCCTGATGTCATCGCAGGTGAATTATTAGATGGCAAAGTGGCGATTCTCGTTGATGGCACACCTTTTGTTTTAGTTGTACCAGCGTTATTTACATCCTTTTTACAATCAGCAGAAGATTATTATCAGCATTGGATGATTAGCTCACTTGTACGTATCTTGCGTTTTTTTGGTATCAGTCTAGCATTAGTAGCACCTTCTTTGTATGTTGCAATTACCACCTTTCACCAAGAAATGCTACCAACACCTATGTTGATTAGTATTGCATCGCAAAGAGAAGGTGTACCCTTCCCTGCTGTTGTCGAAGCCCTTATTATGGAGATTGCCTTTGAGGTACTAAGGGAAGCTGGGCTACGGATGCCTAGAACAATCGGGCCAGCTGTGTCCATTGTAGGGACATTAGTTATTGGTCAGGCAGCAGTTGATGCAGGCGTTGTTTCGGCTGTAATGGTCATTATTGTGGCCTTAACGGCGATTTGTAGCTTCCTATTCCCTGCTTATGGCTTATCGAATACCATTCGTGTGCTACGTTTTCCATTAATGATTTTAGCTGCTATGTTTGGTTTATTTGGTGTCATGTTTGGCATTATGGTCATTATTCTTCATTTATGTAGCATTCGATCATTTGGTGTACCTTATTTAAGCCCTTTTGCACCGTTAATATTACAGGATCAGAAGGATGCCTTTGTGCTGTTTCCGCGTAGAAAGTTACTTACACGACCTCGTTTAGTCAATCAAAAAAATATTGTTAGAGGCCATAACTATGTCAATGTAAAAGGAAGGAAATAACTACTGGATAAATGAGGAATGGAATATGGCAAAAATAAAATGGATTTGCTTACTATGTATCCTCACTTTACTGTTAAGTGGTTGCTGGAGTAAGCGTGAATTAAATGAACTAGCCATTGTCGTAGCACTGGGCATTGACAAAATAGACGAAGAATATGAAATTACGGTTCAAATTGTCGATCCTAGTGAAGTTTCAGTGCGACAAGCTTCCACTCAACGCTCTCCTGTTGTTAGCTATCATTCTAGAGGCGAAACCATCTTTGAGGCCATTCGAAAAATGACGACCCTTGCTGCACGAAAGCCTTATTTTGCCCATCTTCAAGTGGTTGTTTTAGGAGAAGATCTCGCGAAAGAAGGAATTAGTGATGCACTCGATTTAATTGTAAGGGACCATGAATTTCGTAAGGATTTCGATGTCATTATGTCTCATGAAGCGACAGCGAAGGAAGTATTAAATGTCTTAACACCCATCGAAAAGGTTCCAGCTAATAAAATGTTAAATTCCCTCGATGTCTCTGAGAGAGCTTGGGGTTCCACAATAGCTGTTAATATTGATGAACTAGTCAATACGTTAAGCAACAAGCATAAAGGGGCGTTAATTTCTGCTATTGAAGTTCATGGCGATAAGAAATTAGGGGTAGATCAAACAAATGTGCAACGTGTTAAAACACCTGTGCTGTTACAATATGCGGGATTAGCAGTCTTTAAAGGGGATAAATATATGGGGCTGCTATCCGAGGGTGAAAGCAAAGGCATTAGCTTTCTTAATGACAAAATTCAAAGTACGATTGAAATCATCGCCTGTCCTAACAAAGGGACTTTATCTACGGAAATCACCCAATCCACTACAAAAGTGAAAGGGTCATTTAAAAATGGGAAGCCGAAAATCGATGTTCATATTAATGTTGAGCAGAATGTTGGAGAGGTCGAATGTGATATCAATCTCACCAAAAATAAATCGATTGATTACGTTAATAAAAAAACAGCCCAGGGTATCGATGAACGCATTGAAAAAACATTAGAGATAATGCAACAGCAATATGAAATCGATGTTTTTGGTTTTGGTGATGCCCTACATCGTGCAGATGCAAAGCAGTGGGGAAAAATCAAGGATGAGTGGGCTTCCCTCTTTCCCGATTTGGCAGTGGCTGTTCACGTGAAGGTAACAACACAAGGATTGGGTACGATGCAAAATTCATTATTAAACAAGCCAAAGGAGGAGTAATGAAATGGTGCTAGCTGTAGCTATCTTGATCATCTCAATCATCGTTGCACTTCTATTTATTCCAAAGTTCAAAAAGCAACAGGATAAAAAAACCATTATTGTCTTCTCCTTTTTGCTATTCATTGGAACTGCTTTAAATATGGCCATTGCCCTGAAAGTCCATATTCCAAGCCCATTAGATTTAATTACCTTTATCTTCACACCAATTAAGGATTACATTGTGTCATTCACAAAATAAAAAGATGGACTGAGAAACGGAGGGTAGCTAGATGGAAAAAGAGATCATTAGTTCAAGACAGTTTACAATCGTTACCTTCCTCTATTCTATCGGTACAGCAATTTTAATTATCCCTTCAAGTATTACGGGCGCTGCTAAGCAAGATGCTTGGGTTGCGGCAAGCATTGGTGTTGTGCTTAGTTTACTGGTCATTAAGTTATTCTTAACACTCGCCAATCAAACACCCTCTCTTAATTTTATAGAGGCGAACGAAAAAATTCTTGGTCGTTTTTTGGGGAAAATCACAGCCATTTGCTTTCTCATTCTCACCTTTTTCTCCACTGGAGAGTTACTTTATTTTATTGGTATTTTTATGAAAACCGAAGTTATGCCAGAAACACCGACATTAGCATTCGCCCTACTGTTCAGTATCATTATTATGTATGCCGCGTATCTAGGGATTGAGACGTTTGCCCGTTCAGCAGAAATTCTCTTTCCGTTGTTTATCTTTATCTTTATTTTTTTCGTCGTTTGTATTACCCCTCAAATTACATTTGAGAATATTCAGCCTCTACTAGAAGCAACCAAAACATCTATGTTTTATAGTATTGCACGCTTTATGAGTATCTTTTCCTTTCCATTACTCGTGTTATTGATGCTATATCCTGCTGGCGTCAATGTACAGCCATCTGCACAGAAAGGGCTATATATTGGGACCATCCTTGGTGGTGTCGTCTTAATTACGTTGATTGTCCTATCGATTCTTGTCTTAGGGCCTGAAAACACAGCATCTAGGACATTTCCCAGCTATGCCTTAGCGCAAAGAATATCCATAGGGAATTTTTTGCAACGTATTGAAATTATTATGGCATTTATGTGGATTTCGTCTATTTATATTCGCACATTTATGTATTTCTATACGACCGTTGTTGGCCTTGCCCAAATTTTGAAAATCAAGGATCATCGTCCGCTTATTTTACCGATGGGCATCATTATCATTGGACTTTCTCAAATTGTTCATCCAGATATTGTGCATTCTACTAATTATAATAATGAAATTTGGCCTATCTTTTCCTTTATCTTCACCATTTTATTACCAATACTTTTGTTGATTGTGGCAGTTATTCGAAATCGTAAATCTAAGGCTCAAAATACCGAAACACCCCAACAGGATACAACGAAGGAAAATCAAAAAGTCTAATTTCTTTTACGTTTAGAAAAGAAATTAGACTTTTTATTAATTAGATATGATATTCGATTTCATCTACAAAATCCCATTCGTATGGTGTTTCTTGGTAGACATAGTAGTTCAACCAGTTAGAGAATAATAAATGCGTATGGGCACGCCATGTATTCATCGGCTCTTGTTTCGGATCATCATTCGGGAAGTAATTCACAGGGACGTCGATATCTATGCCCTTCGCCACATCACGGCTATATTCATCGGCTAGTGTTGTCGCATCATACTCCAGATGCCCCGTTATCATAATATTTTTATTATCTTTTGATTGTACGATGAATACCCCTGCATCCTCTGAATAGGATAATAATCGTAGGTCTGGATGATTGCGAACCTCGTCAATGGAAACAGATGTATAGCGAGAATGAGGCGCAGTAAATAAATCGCTAAAGCCGCGCACTAAATCCACCGTTAAATCTGTAATTACATGGGAATAGACGCCTGAGCATTTAGCAGCAAGCTCGACCTTCCCAATGCCATAATGGTGATACAATGCAGCCTGTGCCCCCCAACATATATGTAGCACGGATGTCACATTCTTTTTAGACCAATCCATAATTTCTGAAATTTCCTGCCAATAGTTGACATCTTCAAATGCCATTTTTTCTACAGGTGCCCCAGTAATAATCATGCCATCATAGCGTCGGTGACGAATTTGGTTGAACGTTGTGTAAAATAGTTGCAAATGAGATTTACTCACATTTTTCGATTCATGTGTGGCCGTATTTAAAAAGGTAATATTCACCTGTAGTGGTGTATTCCCTAATAAACGTAGTAATTGAAGCTCTGTTTTTTCTTTTTCAGGCATTAAATTTAGTATTAATATATTTAATGGACGGATTTGCTGTGTTTTCGCTCGATCCTCTTCCATGACGAAGATTTTTTCCTCACGTAAATGTTCTCCAGCTGGTAAATTTTTCGGAATATTAATTGGCATCTTGCTTTCCCCTCTCTATAATCACTCTCTTTTTTAGCAAACCTTGCTTGCAAAGAATGCAACTAAATTAAAAAATCCTCCTCATTCCATACGAGATAGAATGAGAAGGATTTTTTCACGTCCACTCTTATCTCTCAAAGGAAAAAATCCTTTGCTGGAATTAGCACCTTTCTAACAATTGTTAGAGGTTGCTGAAGCGTCATCGGGCCAAATCCCTCAGCTTCTCTTGATAAGATTATTTAATTATCTTGAATTGTAACATGAACTAGTTAGAATATCAATAATTCATAGAATATTTTGTGATTCAAGTGCATGTTCCTTGCTCATTTGATGTACACTAAGCTTGCTATATGTGGTGTTTCTACATTTAAAATTTATGGTAAACATGCCGTAATTATGTTACCATATACTTTTAGTAAGAGAGAGGAACGTGAATAGTTTGATTAAAATTGAATTTCCAAAACCAGATCTAGTAATCCGTCAACGTGAACAAGATTTAAAACCAGGTGATGTGGAAATCACACCTTACTTCGGTTTTATTGACTTCCATAAAATCACACGTGATAAAGGCGGCATTTTCTTATTCTATAATGACAAGAATGAGCTATTGTTTGTTGGGAAAGCACGTAAAATTCGTCAACGTATTAAAAAACATTTCGAGGACAATGTATCTCCGATGAAAAACCATCGTGATGAAGTGTTCAAAATTGAAGTCTATGAAGTAGAAGATCCAATGGAACGTGAAATTTACGAAACATATGCGATTAATACTTTCCGCTCTAAATACAATGTAGACAAAGTCTTTTATTAGACATCATGCAAAGAAACCGAAATCTCGTCTAGAGGGATTTCGGTTTCTTTTTTCACATTATGGTCATGCGATCGATTGGTGTACTCTGGCTATTTATTCGCAAATCAATGGTATCAAACTCAGGATTCTTGACGTTGATTTGAAAAACATAGGGCTGAGCCTCTTTCCTTTGCTCGCTGCCTTCTTCTAGCTGGATGATAAGCCTATTTCCCTCAGCCGTAATACTTGCCAACACATTCCCCTTTGAATAATAGACGAGGTAATATGAAGCATTATTTTCATGCAATAGTTGTATTCTGTCATTAGAAACAATATTTTTTTGGATATTGTCGGGGACAACAGTTAGCTCATGAATCGCTAGTGGATCAGCAGCTGGTGTAGCGTTACATGCTCCTAACATTAGTAAACTCATTAAACCTAGCAACACGATTTTTTTCACGTTACTCCCCTTCCCTTATACGATTATTCCAAGAAGAAAGCTTTTCGCTCCTTAGCAATCCAGTCTTCTAACTCCTGATCATCCCGTTTTACCAGTCGATTGATGAGCACATCATGCCAAATATAATCCTCTAGTAAATAAATATGGACAGGATCATTGGTGATAAAAGCCGTCTCTTGCGTGGATGGAGAGTGACCATAAATCATTTCCTGACTATCTATCGATAAGATAAACCAATGCGGTGTAGACGATTTTTTTGTATAGTGTGTGGCTCTATGCTGGTCAATCGAGGCTAAATGCTCCCCCACATACAAAGTAATTCCATGGACAGGAACATGCTGGGCCACCTCTTGCAACTCTTCTCGTAGCGCATCATACATATCCTCCCACATTGACAGCATCACCTTTTTCTCCGCTTTCTTTAGAAGTGACTGACAATAGTTAATGATGGATTCCTTGCCCTTTAGCATGACCACTTTAGGCTCCGCTTCTTGCACTTTTTCCTCTAGTTTCTCTAATTTCCCGCGCATAGATGTAAAATTTGACTCCCAGCGTTGTTGCATTTGCTGTAAAAACACAGACACTGGCATTGCCGCATAGGTTGTTTGTTCTGCGGTCTCTTCTTTTAACACGATGCCCTTATCTACAAGGATATTTAAAATATCATACACTCTTGCACGTGGTATGCCAGAATTTTTACTAACCTGATAGGCACTGACATGACTTTGCTGAACAAGTGCCGTATAGGCCTTTGCTTCATATTCTGTAAAACCCATTTCTTTCAACTGGGCGATTAATTCCTCCATGTAATCCCTCCATTATCTTTATTATAGGCTACTTTTGTGAAGATTTGCCAATGAAAAAATGAGGGTTTACAGCACAAATAAAATTAGTTACTATTTCAGTAGTAACTAATTTAAAAGAGGTGTAATATGTTTTTTGAAGTCGATGTACATATTCTTATACTGTTAATTTCATTTGGATTTCTGGCGGCTTTTGTCGACTCAGTAGTGGGAGGGGGCGGTTTAATTTCATTACCTGCTTTACTGTTTGTTGGCCTAAATCCAGCCGCAGCTGTTGCCACGAATAAACTAGCAGGAGCAATGGGCTCGCTCACGTCCTCGATTTCCTTCTACCGTTCTGGCCAGCTGGACATTCGCTCTGTCCTCAAATATTTTCCTCTAGCATTTATTGGATCTTTATGTGGTGCATGGACTGTACATCTAATCAACCCAGCATTACTAAAGCCCTTAATGCTTGTTATGCTGGCGGCTGTTGGGATATATACGATCTTTAAAAAGGATTGGGGCGCTGTCGCTACTGTAAAAAAACTATCTAAAACGCATTTATTTTTATTTATGCTGTTATTATTTGCTATTGGTTTTTATGATGGATTTCTTGGTCCTGGAACAGGCTCCTTTTTAATTTTTAGCTTCCTACTGGTAGGCTTTGATTTTTTAAAGGCGGCTGGTAATGCGAAGTTTTTAAATTTGGCGAGTAATGTGGCCGGCGTTTGTATGTTTGCTTACTTAGGCCAAATTCATTATGTCTATGGTTTAGTAATGGGCATTGCGCAAATTGGCGGAGCTATGCTTGGCTCGCGCATGGCGATCAAGAAAGGAAGCGGCTTTGTCCGCACGCTTTTTATTGTAGTCACGATGACACTACTTGCAAAAAATGCCTATGATTTTATGATGCATTAAAACAATAAACGCCACAGAATTTGATATCTGTGGCGTTTTTGAGTTAAATCATAAGTTTTTCGTTTTTAAATTTATGACTAGTAGTCAAACTAACAAGCACAAAAATAATGAAGGATGCGACGATTGGTATTGTGACTGTATGCATACCAAATACAGAAGGGTAGAATCGATCAATCATAATATACAACAGCATACCTGAAATCATCGATGCAATCGCTCCGTATTTATTCGCTTTTTTCCAATATAATCCTAAAACTACTGTCCAAATAAAGACAGCCTCTAGCCCACCGAAGGCAAATAAGTTCAACCACACTAATAAATCAGGTGGATTGAGTGCAAAGATGACAACCGCTAAGCCAATGACCGTTGTCACAATAAAGCTTGCACGTTTAATCTCTGCATCACTAGCTTTCGGCTTCATGTAATTTAAATAAATATCTTTGACAACCGTGGAACTGACAAGCATAAGTAACGCATTAACCGTTGACATTGTGGCGGCCATTGGTGCAGCTAAGACGATTCCTGCTAAAAATGGCGGTAGTACTTTTAATGTCAGAAGTGGCATTACCTTATCACCAATCTCAATGCCAGGTAAGACAGGTCGGGCTAACACACCAATTAAATGCATGCCAAACATGATTGTCCCTATGGCAATCGTGCCAATAATGATCGCTTGATGCATACTTTTTGAATCCTTGTAGCTCATCGCACGAACGGCAATTTGCGGAAGTCCTACAACCCCTACACCGATGAGAATCCAAAATGTCGAGACATACAAAGGCGTTAAGTCTCCTTGTGCGCCAAATGGTGACACAAAGTCAGGATTTTCAGCGACCAGTGAGGCCATTATATTGTCGATGCCTCCACCTGCCACAATGGTTCCGATTAATAAAATAATCGTACCAATCACCATAATCGAACCTTGGACCGTATCCGTTAACGCTACTGCTCGGAAACCACCGATAATGACATACACTAACACGGAAATCGCAAAAATAAACAGTGCCGCTGTGTAGCTTAAGCCAGTTAAAGACTCAATTAAGCGCGCACCCCCAACCCATTGGGCCATCATAGCCGAAAATAAAAAGACAATGATACTAATGGCTGACAAAATGACAATGACATGGCTTTTGTAGCGCTCTCGTAAAAAGTCGATTAACGTAATGGCCTGGTAACGACGAGCGATAATGGCGAATTTTTTCCCTAAAATCATGAGTACAAAATAACCTGCAGGTAGCTGAGCCATTGCCAGTAATACCCACCCTAATCCTTTTGTATAGGCCACACCCGGTCCTCCGATAAAACTACTCGCACTGCCGTATGTAGCGATCATCGTCATCGCAAGGATAAAACCACCCATTTCGCGACCACCAAGGAAATACTCCTGTAGGAATGAATTAGAAGAGCGGACATGCTTATTGGCCCAAATACCAATTCCAAATATAATAATTAAAAATAATAGCAATGGAAATACAACTTGCCAATGCATTAGCGATCCACCTCCTCATCATCAAATGGTACCTCTTTGAAAAAGAGTTTCATCACAATCCAGATAAGAAGGATCATAAAGCCTGTCCCTGCGATACAGCTATAGAAAAACCAAGCTGGAAAACCAAAGACATACGTATAATTTCTTGGGTCCCCTGAGCCTAGTCCATAGGCAAAGCCAAACCAAATCGCAAAGTTGACAAGGACGAGTCCAATCCCGATAAGCGCCTCTCGATGCGCTATTTTAAAGCGTTGATCTTTCATATGTAATCCCCCCTAACCTACTCTATTTTACTGATATGTCGGTCTGATGGGAAGAGATGTGATTAAATAAGGATGAGTTATATAGAAATGATTTTGTTATACTAAGAAAAATTTAAGATGTAAAAAAGACGGTTGATTCTGATGTTTTTCACACAAACCTAAATATCCCTCACCATTATGTAGACATCCGAATTTCGCTAAAAAAACTGATAATGGACATAAGTAAAAACCTTCGTCCATCTAGTTAGACGAAGGTTAGGTAGTTATAGCAGTCGCTTTTCCCACGGTTGTAGCGTGCCAACGATATGAACAGGCAGATCATGTTGAATAGCAGCAACGACACCTTGCGATATTTCTTCATGCGTAAGCCATCTCGAATGACCTTTTTCCATCATAAAACCTAGCTGGATTTGCCTGTATTGCGTACGATCAAGCAGCTTCAATTTCTCTTGGACTTCACTTACATTTACCTTACTCCCCAACACATGAAACAGTTTCCATTTTCCGCTATTCCAATTGGAAATTACACTGGATATGTTCTCTAGTGTCGTGTCAGCATAGGAATGAATCCACGCAATGACCAATTCAATGGGTCCATTATGCGCGATCGTTTCTTCTAGTTTCTCTTTTAATAAGGTGATATCACAATAATCAACTAAAATCGGTGTTAGAAGAGAAGGTTTGGTTGTTCTATTTCGCAAGTTTTCCATTCGATAGGCACTACGTCCAATTATTGACACATGATAGCCTTTATTCACTAACCAAAGAGATGTGTCAGCTAACATCCCTGTTCCACCAATCACTAATGCGTGGGCCATTTATGTGTCCCTCTCTCATTTCTATTTAGCAAGATAAGCGTGTCTTCCTTCTCATCATCATACTTAACAAGTAGATGAGTCGACAAGCCTATACAATGCCTTTTTATCGATTTTACCAACGCTTGTTTTTGGTAGTTCGTCTATGAAAATCATTTGTTTTGGAATCTTATAACGTCCTAGTTGTTGATGACATAGCTCGTTAAGATCATCTAGTATGGAAGCTACTTGGTGAGGACAGACAATAAAAGCTGTCACGATCTCACCCCAATAGTCATCACCTACACCAATCACAGCTACCTCCTGCACATCTGGATGCCGTAATATACATTGCTCTACTTCCTGAGGATAGATATTTTCACCACCAGAGATAATCATTTCTTTTCTTCGCCCTACGATATAAAAATCACCATCCTCATCCATCATGGCTAAATCTCCTGTTTTCAGCCAGCCGTCTTGGAGGATATTAGCGGTTTCTTGTTTGTTATTCCAGTAAAAGCGAAACATATGCTTCCCTCTTACCAATAGCTCTCCTACTTCACGGGGTGCACAGCTTTGTCCCGCAAAATTAACAATTTTAGCTTCATTGAATTGCATGCTTTTCCCGACAGCGCCTTTTTTCGTATAGGCATGCTCTCGGGCAATGTAAAAATTATTTGGCCCTGCTTCTGTTAAGCCATATCCTTCTTTAAAAAATAATCCCTTATTATGAAAGGCATCGTAAATAGGATGAGGACATGGAGCACCACCAGATAAAAATACCTTCATCGAAGGAAATTGATTTTCCTGAAAATACTTGGTCGCAATCATCGCTTGATACATCGTTGGCACAAAAAGGGAAATGGTCGTTTGATATCGGTTCGTTGCTTGCAGTGCCTCTTCTGCATCAAACTTATCGCCAATAATGACGGTTCCTCCCGCCATAAGTAAGGGAATACATAAGGCATTCAAGCCACCAGTATGAAACATCGGCATATAATTTAATGTGCGATCTTGAGCATGTAAACCCCAGCTAATGATCGTATTCATGGCATTCCAATTGACCGACTGAAAGGATAGCACAACCCCCTTTGGACGACCTGTCGTACCTCCTGTATAAATCATTAGCCACGGATCATCCACAGCCACGTCTTGCCTACTTGGTTGTATCTCCTTCTCATGTTGGCTCACATGAAGTGAAAACATCTTTTCTAAAACTAAAGGACAATGACTATCCTCTTCGTATAATAGGATAGCAGGGGTCGCATCCGCCAAAATTTGTGTTAGCTCCTCCTTGCTTAAGCGCCAATTTAACGGCACATAAATGAGCCCACGTAGCCCACAGGCAAATAAAACAGCAAACAATTGGATATGATTTTTCGCAAAAACAGCGACTCTACTTCCTTTTTGTAGCTGCTGACGCTCGAAAAATTGACTCCATTTGCCGATTTCCTCGGATAATTGCTGGTAGGTCCATTGTTCCTCTGACGCTAAATTAATCAAGGCGATGTGATGAGGCGTTAATGCCGCACGTTTTAAAATCCATTCTTGCTCAACAAACATCTTGACCTCCCCCTATCACATCATAATCGCGCCATCCACATGCAGAGTATGCCCATGGACGTAGGAGGCCTCGTCAGATGCTAGAAACAAATAAGCATTGGCAATATCTCTTGGCGTCCCTAAGCGTTGTAGGGGGACGATTGAGCGCATTTGAGCCAAAATATTTTCGGGCATTTTTTTGACCATATCTGTTTCAGTAAAGCCAGGTGCCACTGCATTGACATTAATTCCCTTACGCCCTAATTCCTTCGCCCATGTTTTTGTCATACCTACAATCGCGGCTTTTGTCGCTGCATAATTGGTTTGACCAACATTGCCATAAACCCCACTAACGGAAGATGTATTAATAATCTTGCCTCCACCAGCTGCCACCATATAGGGAATGACCTCCTGTGTACAATGAAAGACCCCTGTCAAATTGACATCTAACACCTGCTGAAATTGGTCCTCTGTCATCTTTGTCAGCATGGCATCTCTTGTAATTCCCGCATTATTCACTAAAATATCAATGCGGCCTGCCTGTTCAATCACTGATGTCACCAATTGTTTAACGCTCTCTCTACTTGCGACATCTACTTGTATAAACACTGCATTTTCCCCTAGTTGATGCGCTGCTAAAATGCCTGCCTTGTCATCAAAATCAGCGATAAATACCAATGCTCCTTCTTCGATAAAACGTTCTGCAGCCGCATAGCCGATGCCATTTGCAGCACCTGTAATGATTGCCACTTTATTGTTTAAACGCATACTGTCTTCCTCCAATTTCTAAAAAGGCTTCAATTTCAGCTGTTAATTGTGCTAAATCATCAATCAAAGGTGAATGTCCACAATTTTTTAAGCTTACAAACTGTGCTGTTTTGCCTAAATCATGTAGCAATTCAGCATTCATTTCTTCTGTAATCACTAAATCTCGATCCCCTCGAAGCACTAAAATTGGGAAATGGAGCATTAGGGCATCCTGTGATCCTTTGGCCACCTCGTTGTCAACAGCACTTATATTAAATGTATTGAGAGCATGATATACTTCCGCTAAATTCCGCTGTGTAAGCATATCCTCCACATATTCTTGATATTTTTCAGCCTCTGGTTGCTGATGCGTATAAATTAACGCATTCCATATAGACTGTAAGCCTTCAGCATTTTTTGACTCATAGAAGCCTTGAATCAGCTTTGTTTTCGATGTATCCACGAGTACCTCTTCATAATGATAGGCTCGCTTAAAGGTGGCTGGATTGCCTGTTCCCAAATCCGTGTAAAATGGGTAGCCACGTGTAGAAGCAGAAGCCAGTAAAATCAGTCGTTGACAGTGACCTGGATAATCCGCCGCAAACTGCATACAGACGGCTCCACCTGTTGACCAGCCAATCATATCAAAGCTTTGCAATTGCATGGCATCCACAAAAAGCTTGACATCATCACTAAAATCTTTAATAGCAGTAATGGGCTTATGATAGGACGATTCGCCAAAGCCACGTAAATCTATTGCGTAAATGGTGTATTTCTCGTCTAAAGTATCCATCAGAATATCCCAATGCTTCGAAGATGTCATATTGCCATGTACCAACACTAAAGGATGACCTCCACCTAAGCGCGTGCGATAAGCCATCGTTTCCCCATTTGCTAGTTGAATCTTTTTTACCATGCCATTTCCCCCTTATCCCCAGCGTATTGTGATAGCTCCCCAAACATAGCCAATACCAGCACTAACGAGCGTCACAATATCGCCTGCTTGAATTTGATTTTGCTCCTGTGCTAGCTGTAGGGACAAAATTTGATCGATCTGACCAATATGTCCATAGTCTTGCAAATAAATAGACTGCTCCTGCTGTAAGCCAAGCTCCGCTAAAATATAATCATGTGCAGATCGTTTCATATGCAGCATCGCTAAGTAATCTAGCTGTTCCTCACTGTATCCACTTTTCGCTAAAGAACTGCGAATGACCTTCAAAAAATTGCTTAAAGATTTTTGTTCTAGCCGCTCCTTCATCCCAATGGGGTCCATAACGTCAAGCTTATATAAATTTTCGGTTAAATGAGATGGAATTAATGGATTTTTCGTTCCTCCAACTGGTACAACTACATCCTCTGAGAAAGAACCATCCGTTATCATATCTGCCTCTAGTAGCAGATTTTTTTCATAGTTTTTTTGTACTAACATGGCGCCCCCACCTGCCGCCAAATTGTACATAAAGCGCGTGCGCGGATTGCTATAATCGATAAAATCAACATTGCGATAACCACCTGCTAAAAGAATGGTTTGTATCGTGTCATCTGAGGCCATTAAGCTTTTCGCCACTTTCAACGCCATGATTGTTGTGCCGCAGCGTAATTGCACATCAAATGCCCATGCATTAACTGCACCAAGCTCCTCCTGCATTTTAATGGAGGCTGTCCAGAGTGGATATTCCTTATGTTCCTCCCCCATATAAATGACAACATCAATATCCTTGGGGTCTATATTTGCTTTTTGAATCGCCTCCTGTGCTGCCCAGATCCCCATTTGCACTGTATGATCATGCTTACCTGGGATTGGCTTTTCATGGATGCCCATTTTTTGACGGATAATGTCCTCAGGAATATTGGAAACAGCCGCTATGTCCTGCGATGTCATCTTCTGTTGAGGTAAATAAATACCTGTACTAACAATACCAACTGTCATTCAAATCGCTCCTTTTCCTGTGGCAGGGGACCCGTCGTTTTTCGTTGCTTTAGCCTTCCTCGCCACTTCCAAAACAGCAGTCTTAGTGAGCCGATAATACCTTTAGGGAAGAAGATAACGGCTAAAATATAAAGAATCCCAAAGAAGATAATCCAGCGTTCGAAAATAGGATAATCTCGCGCAAGCCCAGACAGTGCATGTTGTGCATATTCGATGACTGCCGACCCTAATAACGGCCCCACTAAAGTGCCAACCCCACCGATAATCGTCATTAACAAAGCATCCAGTGTAATATCCATTGCCATGACACTTGTGTTGACGAAACGTAATGACACTGCATATAAGGAACCTGCAAAACTTGCTACAATGCCTGCCACAACAGAGGCAATGACTTTATAGTGCAACGTATTAAAGCCTAATGATTTCGTCCGTTGTTCATTTTCACGAACGGCAATTAAAATACGACCTGTCGGCGAATTAACAAAACGGTAGAGTGCCAAAAAGATGACAACTAGGCTTGCTAGCACAAAGAAATAGAAGGTCATTCGATCTCTAAATAGATCAGGTGCTCGAAAAGTAAAGCCATCATTGCCATATGTGACAGAGCGCCACTTTTCAGCTAAGACTAAAAATAACCCCGAAAAGGCTAGCGTCAGCATTGCAAAAAAATGACTTTTTAAGCGCAAGGTCAATAAGCCTACTAAAAAACTAATGAAGCCTGCTAGTATCATGCCAATCACGATGGACAGTACAAAGATCAAGAGTGTGTTATCCATCTGCTTCAGCATGACCGCTGTTGTATAGGCGCCAATGCCGAAAAACATGGCGTGCCCAAAGGAGACGATGCCTGTATAACCTAGTAAAATATCATAGCTCATCGCCAATATCCCAAAAATAAAGATTTGCGTGAGTAAAATAAGTAACGTGCGTGAATCATTAACAAAAGGAAGGATAATAAAAATGGCAAGTAACAGAAAAAATGCGATCGAGCGTAAGGTTATTTTCTTATTCATGATGTTCGCTCCTTTCGCATCGCAAACAGCCCCTGTGGACGGAAAATTAAAACGATGGCCATTAAAATCATATTGACCGCCAGTGACAGCACAGGGACATAATAAGCCATAAAGCTACCCGCAAGCCCTACTAAAATCGCTGCCAGCAAGGAGCCAGAAAAACTACCCATGCCGCCAATTACCACGACAATAAAGCCTAAAATAGCATATTCCATACCCATTTCCGCATAGATCACACCTGAATAGGGAGCCATCAGCATCCCACTTAGTGCCGCCAGAGCTGCGCCGACCATAAAAACATATAAAAATACACGCTTAATATGAATACCGAGAGCCTGTGCCATTTCCTTATCCTGCACACCCGCACGAACGATCAAGCCAATCTTCGTGCGCTTCAGCATATATTGGAAAATACCAAAAATGATGAACCCTTTGACAATAATAAATAAACGATATTTAATGATGATCACATCACCAATTTCCCAGCTTCCTGCTAAATAACTCGGTGTTTTCACTGCCACACCATTCGGACCAAAGACCACCTTAATAAGCTCCTGCAAAACAAGCATCAGCCCTAAGGTAATTAAAATTTGCTGAATATGATTGCCGTAAACAGGCGTAATAATAAATTTCTCTGTCAACAGTCCAAGTAACGCTCCCGTCACAATCGCACTTATAATCCCAACGATAAAACTTTCTGTCCACATATAGGTAAAGATCCCCGCATAAGCCCCCCAAACAAATAACCCACCATGCGCAAAATTCAATACATCCATTAAACCGAAAATTAACGTCAAACCAGCTGCTAGTAGAAAAATTAACATCCCCGTGGCCAAGCCATTAATGATTAAATTGACGAATAACTCCAATGATGGTCACCCCCTCTATCCAATGCCAAGATACTTACGCTTTAGTTCTTCATCATAAATCAAATCCTGCATATTGCCCGAATTTACGGTTCTGCCATCATCGATTAATGTATAGGTATCACCAATTCGACTAGCCATCATAAAGTTTTGCTCAACCAGGACAATGGACGTTTTCTTTTTCATTTCCACAATCGCTTCCATCACTTTTTCCACAACAATAGGAGCAAGTCCCTTGGAAGGCTCATCTATCAATATTAATTGGCTATCATTGATAAAGGCTCTCGCCATGGACAGCATTTGCTTTTGACCACCAGATAAATGCCCGCCAGCCTTTTTCCAAAATTTCTTTAAGTCAGGAAACAGCTCCAGCACATATTGCTGTCGCTCTAATGTCGCCGTATCCTCCTTGCGCATCGCTACCTTCATATTTTCCTCTACCGTTAAATCTGCAAAAATCCCTTGATTTTCAGGCACATAGCCAATCCCTAATTTCGCCACCTTATAGGTGGGGCTCTTTTTAATCGAATGAGAGCGAAAGGCAATGTCACCCTTTGTTGCAGGCGTTAATCCCATTATTGTTTTCAGAGTGGTCGTTTTTCCTGCGCCATTACGTCCAAGAAGTACTGTAACCTGCCCCTCCTTCGCTTCAAAATTAACGCCCTGTAATATATGATATTGGCCGATATGCGTGTGAACCTCATTTAATGTCAGTAAGGTGGTCATCGTACAGCCCTCCTAAATATGCATGTTGCACAGTATCATTATTCATAATTTCCTCTGGTGAGCCATCTGCTAATAACTGACCATTGAACAACACCATAATGGAATCCGATAAATCTAAAATCATATCCATTTTGTGTTCTATGAGCAAAATGGTTTTATCTCCTTGCTGTTTAATGCTCCGAATGACTTCTAAAATTGTAGGAACTTCCTCTAATGACATCCCTGCCGTTGGTTCATCGAGCAGCAAAATTTCTGTATCTAACGCGAGTAGCATGGCTATCTCAAGCTTTCTTTTCTCTCCGTGGGATAGCATCGTTGTAAGAGCATCTCGTTTATTGTCGAGTAAAACGAGTGCCAATAACTCCTCCGCTTTTTCCGTAATCGCCTTATAGCTTTTGTAATGGCGGAATAGCTGGTAACGAATTTTCTCCTTGGATTGGACGGCTAAACGGACATTTTCGAGAACCGTTAAGTTTGGAAAAACATTGGTGATTTGAAAAGATCGTCCCAATCCCATACGTGTTCTTTCGATAGCCGACTTTTGTGCAAGTGATTGCCCTTTAAAATAAACATCACCCGCAGTTGGCTTTAGCTCACCACTAAGCAAATTAAAGAATGTTGTTTTCCCAGCACCATTCGGCCCAATAATGGACTTCAAATGCTTCTCTGGCATTTGAAAATTAACGCCGTCCACAGCCGTGTGTCCGCCAAAACGGATTGTTAAATTATCAGTGTATAATAGCGGCTCCATTCTCTACTCCCTTTCCTTCTAATAGATATGTAGAGAGACAGCCATGCTGCCTCTCATTTGTTTAATTCATAACAGGAGGTGCCGTTTCCTCAGGACTTAACTCCCGAATAAGCACTGGTACTGGATAATCCACACCATCTTGTTGCTCTAAGCGAATCGAATACATCGATTGAAGAGCCTGATGATCCTCTTCACGGAACGTCATCGTACCTTTTGGTGTCTCAAATGACATACCCTCCATTATGTCGATCAGCTTATTGGCATCTACATCCCCATCCGACTGTTTCAATGCCTCCACAACAGCAATCGCCGCAGACATACCACCAGGAGTAAATAAGTCAGGCACTTCGTTGAAACGTTTCTGGTGTTCATCAACTAACCATTTATTGACATCATTTTGCGGTAGCGTATGATAATACACCGAGAAGCCTTCCATCCCAACCAATGGATTCATAAATTGAAGTGCAATAATGTCCGGTGCACCCGTCGAAATCTTAATGCCCTTTTCTTGAATTTTAAGATCAGCAATTTGATTCCACGGTGAATTTGCCCCAGCCCAGACAACAAACAAATAATCAGGCTTCGTATCAATCACCTTTTGCAAATTGGATGTAAAGTCTGTTGCTGCAGGATCTGCATATTCCTCAAGTACAATTTCAGCCCCTAATTTCTCCGCTGCCGTTTTAAAGGCATTCACCCCATCCCAGCCAAACGAATAATCTGGCGCAAATGTAGCAATCTTCACACCTTTGCCCGCAATAGCCGCTGCCGCAGCATACGCATCCTGTGATGAATTACGACCTGTACGGAAAATATACTCATTAAACTCGGAACCCGTAATACTGTCAGCCACTGCTGGCTCTACCACCATAATTTTTTCATACTCCTCAGCAAGTGGTAAAACAGCGAGCGTATCACCCGAACTCGAAGAACCGACTAAAAAATCAACCTGATCATCTTCCAAAAGCTTTGTCGCCTTCTGCACAGCCACCTCTGGCTTCGTCTCCGTATCCTCATACACAATCTCTATTTTCTTACCATTGACCTCCATCGTGCCACCTGTTGCATACTCAATCCCTAAATCAAACCCACGCTGCGTCTGCTTTCCATATGACTCAAGCGCCCCCGTTAACGAAGCAAGCACCCCAATCTTAATTGTGCCCCCTTTTGCTGTCACCGCCTTCGTCTCACCACCAGAAGAATCTGCATCCGTTGCATCATCCTCTGTGTCTTCCCCATTACAAGCCACCAACACCACAGCCAACATCACGAAAAGAAACCAATACCACTGCTTCCTCATCCCATATCCCCCTTCAAAATAAGCTCCCTAGAAAGCGCTTTCTTGCTTTGACAACACTATATAAAAGTCCAGTTACAAATTAGTTACAAAAATGCTTTGCACTTTAGTGCAGAGCATTTTTATGTCCCGAAAGTGTAGCGTAGCGCCTACGAATGCGATTATTCATAGCGACGATAATCTACAAATTGGGCATTTATGGTATTGTTACTTTAAGTATTTTAAAGAAGAGTGAACAGTGTAGGATATTTATGTAACAACTCGTATTATCTTTACTAAACACCTAAAAAAAGAGAGGGAATTTTAATGAGTGAATATTATTCTAGACATTTTAATCTTGAAAAAGTAAGTGAAGGTATTTATGCCGCTATTGCAAAGGATGGTGGTGGCGCGTTTGGAAATGCTGGTGTCATTGATTTAGGGGACAAAACCATTATTTTTGATACATTTAACACGCAACAAGCAGCTGAAGATCTAAGAAATATAGCTGTACATATTACAAATAAACCCGTCTCTTGGGTAATTAACAGTCATTTCCATAGTGATCATACGAGAGGAAACCAAGTATTTAAAGATTGTCATATTGTTTCTAGTCAAATAACACTTCAACAAATGAAAGAAAACCATCCAGCAAAAATTGCTGAACAAAAGGCAGATTTAGAAGGGTTAAAAAAATACATTGCCTCCCTTGTCGCTTCCACTGACATACAAAAAATGAATGAAATAAGTTTTTTAAAAGAAATGGAAAGCTCAATCCCTGACCTGGAATTAGTTTTGCCGCAATATACTTTTACTCATGAATTTACTATTTCCGGAACAGAACGTACCGCTAGAATAATGACACTGGGAGGTGGTCATTCTCCCTGTGATTCTTTTCTTTATATACCTGAAGATGAAATCATATTTATGGCTGACCTTCTATTTGTCGGTATGCATCCATCATTTTTCCCTTATTCCAATCCAACACAATGGGAAAATATTTTAGAAGAAGTAAATAACTTGGCCATTCAAAAAGCTATCCCTGGTCACGGTTCAGTAGGATCTAAAAAAGATATAGTGAAGCTTAAAAACTACATTAATGAAATGAATTTGTTATCAAAAAAAATTAGGAACATGGAAGACGTTTCAATACCTACAGCATATCAAGATTGGACAACTATCCATATCGACGTTATGGAATTTGTAGCTACGATATATAAAGAAAGACAAAAACGTTGAATGTACAACATTTTTGTCTTTTATATGAGGAACTATTTTTTAAGTGTTCCAAACTAGATTCTGTAATTTCCGATGAGGACAATCTACAAAAAGGATTTCAACATATCCAATAAAATGCAGAATGTTCATTTAATGCATAACTTTTAACATGATGACCATTCCTGTTTCAATACACTATACAAAAATGAATCTCGCCAAACGCCATCTTTCATTAGCATATTTTCACGTAATACTCCTTCTTTTAACATTCCTACTTTTTCTAAAACCTTTGCTGATCCAATATTTCTAGGATCACAGGTTGCACAAATACGATGGAGCTTTAATTTTTCAAAGCCGAAAGTGATCATTAATTTAGCACTCTGCGTTGCTACTCCCTTCCCCCAATAATCAGGGTTCACGATATAGCCAATTTCCCCGACCTTATTTGTAAAATCCTTAATCATGATTTCTACCGCACCTATTAACGTTTCTTGATAAATAATCGCAAAAACATATCTTTCCCTTGGTGTTTGTGTTGCTTCATCGAGAACATCCTGAATGAATTCTTTTGTATCCTCCTCTGTATTCGGTCCCCATGTTTGAAACCTACAAACAATTTCCTGTGAGGCATATTTATGAACATCAATCCAGTCATATTGCGTGAATTCTCTTAAAAATAATTTTTCATTTGCAAGAATCACTTTCATCCACCCCTCCCTCTACACGATTCAACCATTCACTCATCAGCTTGGTAAACAATTCAGCTTGTTCGATCTGCAAATTATGCCCCGCCCTATCTAATATGGCAAAAGTTGCTCTAGGAAATTTTTCTAAAATCGAAAAAGCATCTTTATAGCCAACAACGGAATCTTGTTTTCCAAGTAAAAAGAGACTTGGCTTGTCAAAGGACTGTTCGTCAACGGCAAAGGAAAATCCATAGCTTTGCTGAATTTTTTCTAAAAATGCCTGATCTGCTAGGTTACACCCTGCCAACACCTCTGTTGTATAGCGCTCCCAATTATAGGCATCTAAGACGACTTGATTAGCCCCAAAATCATCTTGCTCCTGCTGACTTAATGTTGATAAAAAAGCAGCATCTGCTTGTACAATACAATGCTGTGGCACTGTACGTTGCTCTTTTTCAGGAATGATGAGAGGACAAATAAGGGCAGCACCTAAAAGTTGATCGACTGACGTTCTCATAATACCGCGCGCTAAATAGCCACCGTAAGATTCACCCACCAACAAGTAGGATTCATTTGGAATGATTGTGTGTATCAATTCGATGATTGCTTCTAGCATTTCATCTGAGTTCTGAATCGATGAATAGTCTGTTGTCTTCCCCATTCCTGGAAGATCAATATAGATACGCTTCCATCCTTCTCGCTCTATAAAAACAGGCTCCATACATCCCTTCATCAAACGATGATCAGGAGAAAAACCATGTAGCATGATAATAGGTGTCCCTGTTCCAATAACTTCATAGTAAATATTCGCTTTATTCGTCTGATAAAATGACATTGTTGTTCCTCCAAATACGGTACATTTTTGTACATTGTATATAGTCTACTCCACAGTTGGAGCGGGTTGACACGGTTTATGAGCGGCTTTCCTCTTTGATTGAGCGCTTTGACCACACTTAGGAGCGGCTCTCTCCTTAGTTGGAGCGCTTTGACTCCACTTAGGAGCGGCTCTCTCCTTAGTTGCAGCGCTTTGACCACACTTAGGAGCGGCTCTCTCCTTAGTTGGAGCGCTTTGACTCCACTTAGGAGCGGCTCTCTCCTTAGTTGGAGCGCTTTGACCACACTTAGGAGCGGCTCTACTCATAGTTGGAGCGCCTTGACCACACTTAGGAGCGGCTCTCTCCTTACTTAGAGCGCTTTGACTTCACTTAGGAGCGGCTCTACTCTCAGTTGGAGCGCCTTGACCACACTTAGGAGCGGCTCTCTCCTTACTTAGAGCGCTCTGACCACACTTAGGAGCGGCTCTCTCCTTAGTTAGAGCGCTTTAATCCCACTTAGGAGCGGCTCTCTCCTTAGTTGGAGCCCTTTGACTCCACTCAGGAGCGGCTCTCTCCTTAGTTAGAGCGCTTTAATCCCACTTAGGAGCGGCTCTCTCCTTAGTTGGAGCGCTTTGACATCACTTAGGAGCGGCTCTCTCCTTAGTTGGAGCGCTTTGACATCACTTAGGAGCGGCTCTCTCCTTAAAAGGATCACTTCCCACACTCAATGGAGCAGTCCCATCCAATACAAAATCACTCCCCTAGCCTTAAAAGCAACACTGGCTAACCCATTATCAAATCATAGACTGTCATGGTGGATTCCATGGGGGTTGTGTTTAGCTCCTGTTGTAATTGTTGGACACATTTTTCATACCATTTTAAGGCCAGGGAGCGGTTTTGGAGTTGGTAGTGGCTGTACATGAGCAGACGATACGCTTCCTCCCAGAGTGCATCCTCGCGCAGGATCTTTTCTGCGAAAAAAATGGCTTTTTTATATTGCTGTTGTCTTGTTGCGTTTTGTGCCAGTCGTTCCAGGACTTCGATATATAAAAATTGTAGCTTTTCACGGTCCTGTGTAAGCCAGTCGATTTGCTTTTTTTCCGCATAGAGAGCATCCGTATAGCTCGCTTCCGCTAATAATAGCCATTCATTGGACAACTGTGGATCAAATTCCTCCATTCCTAAGCTGTAATAATAGTGAAAGCGTTCTACATCAATTTGGAGAAAAGCGATATTTTGTAACTGATACATATTATTTTTTCGTTGAATGAAAAAGCTATCTTGTCTTGCATGACGTTGTGGCTCCAACACTTTGAGTAATGTGTTTAAGACCACCTTAAAATCTCGATCTAAGGACTCGACACTACGATCTGGCCATAATGCCTGTGCTATTTCTTCCTTTGGTGTAAAGCGATTGCGATGACAGTAGAGGTACACGAATAATTCCTTTGATTTATCACGCTGCCACTCTTTGTCTTCCAGCTTTCGTTGTGCTCGAATTAAATTTAAACTCCCAAAAAGATTCATCTGTACCTCATCCTGCGGATAACTGATGCTATCCTCGACCTGAAAATAACTTTGCAATGCTAAGATAGCTGGATGCTCCATCTGACAAGTTTGACTAAATTGAAGTAGCTCGTAAAATATCATTCGATTGCTAGGACCAAGTATCGTTGGCCTTTGTAAGAAATATTCATAGCCATTCCCCACACATAGTTGTGCAAACTGTTGAAAATACTGTTGAAACGGCTTCTTATTACACTCTTGCATGGCAATCACTGACTGATAAAATAAAACATGCATCAAGCCATTGCGATCACCGCATTCTTGAAATAATTGCTGTGTCTTCTTTAATAATTGCTTCGCTCGCCCTCTTTCTTGCTGGGAAAGGATGATTTTTACCTCTGCTAGAAGAATTAGAGCCGTCATCCACGCATCTTGAACTTGCTCTGTTTCCTGTAAGCCCAGTGCTAAGTATTTCTTAGCCGCTACCATATCTCCTAAAAAATGTTTGACAATGGCTAACCCCATATAAGGCTCAGCCTTCACACGAGATATATTAATGGCATTCATTAACGTCAACGCTTTTTCATAGGCTTGACATGCCCCCTGATGATCTGGGAAATCCATTAACAGCAGAGCATGTGCCTTTCTGATATAGCCTACCGCCTCTATGAAAATAGACTTCTCTTTTAATCCTCTGCGAATTCCATGTTGGGCAGCATACCAGGCTTCTTTGCCTTGACCTAACAATGCATAAACGAAAGCCGCCAGCAGTTCACTTTCTCGATGGGTTGCAACAAGCTGAGGCGGTAATTCAAGTCGCTGTGCTAATAACTCCTTGGCCTCCCGTAGTTGTCCAGTTCGTAGTAAAACACGAACATCGACATTCGCTCGTTGTATGACATCCACTGGCAATGCGACGTCCTCCATAAAGAGCTGTGCACCCTTGGCCTTCCCTAGGTTCACTAAATTTTCAGCATATTGCCGTTGAAGTTCTAATAATTCCTCTTTGCGTAATGGTGTATGTTTCGCTAGCTCTAATGCTTTCTCTAGATAGGGCTCTGCTAAAGCAGGTTGAATGGTGTCTAAGTATATATGGGCTATCCCGGCTTGAGATTTTGTCATAAATAGGTGATCCCGCTGTTGCTGTGCGATGGTTGCACATTTTTCATAGGATTGTTTCGCTTTTTCATAATAAGCTCTGTAGCGATGACACTCACCCTCGAAATAATATAATCTATAAAATTTGTCTTTTTCCTGTGCAGTAAATCGATTGATTTTTTCTAACAACCATTCAAATTGACCCGCACGTACGATTGATTCTGCATGAAGCTGTAATAGCTCCCCACAAAAGTCATGATCATTCGTTTTAAAGGCATGATACAGAACAGATTGAATATTATGACGGTCTACATAATACAATGCTGCTTGTTTATGAAGGTCTGCATATTGACTTGGGTGCTGTCGCCATTTCATTTCTAAAAATCGACTGAACAATGCGTGAAAACGGTATAAACCATCTGTTGTCACTGGTTGGATAAATAAATGACGCTGGGTTAATGCATTCAGTATTTGTGCAATTTCAGCGCCATAAAACGCTTCCAATAACTCTGCAGAAAAGGTAGGAAAAATTGCTAATTTCAAAATGGTATCCTGCTCAGAAGCGGTCATCGTACTATAAACTTCTTCTGATAAGTAAGTGAATAGATCATTTGTAGAAATCGTTAGCCAATGATCCAACGAAGCATGGTGCCATTGCTCCGCCAATAAGGAAATACTAATGGCCCAGCCCTCCGTGATCTCTAATACCTTGGTCATTTCAGCCTCGGATAAATGCACATCTACATATTCTTCAAAAAACACCGCAATTTCCTCCGTTGTAAATGCCAGTTCGTCCTCTTTCATAACCAGCCATCTTTTTTGCAGCTTTAATTTCCTCATAATATCCCAATTGGGGAGTGTTCTTGAAGCAATAATAAAATGAATGCTGGGTGGAGCAAATTCAATGATTTTTTCCATGAAATAATTAATAGGAAAGACATGATCTATTAGATGAAAGTCGTCAATTACAATAAGTAGTGACTCCTCTATGTCACATAGGCAATTGACAAATAGCTTATACCAACGATTGAGCTCATCCATCTTAGGAAAGCGTGACAATTGATTCCACCCATCAAAGGTATGACCAAAATTTGGTGCAATTCGCTGTATGCTAAAAAAAAGATGTCTCAAAAAGGGTAATAGATTATCATCTTCATCCGAGATACTATACCAAGAAAATTTACTCGATTCGTTAGCAAGAAATTGAGTTAGAATGGTTGTTTTACCATACCCTGCACCACTATGCAGAAAGGTACAAGTGTGATAATGGCTCTTCTTTAATGTTCGCATGAGTGTCGCTCTATTAATGCAATGCGTGGAAGGATTTGGCGCCATACATTTTGATTGAATAATAATTTCCGCTGTCATATAAGTATAACCTCCATATTTTGTAAGGTTACAAAGATTTCTACAAAAATTCAGATTATTAAATTATTGACAGTTTACCATATTTTTTATGTAATTTTATAGATTTCATCCCCATTTTTTGTTTTGGGAATGGAAGTAGAATTTCGTTTGCATTTTATGCCTAATTTTAGTAATCTGTTATATTACTAAAATTTAGAAGGAAAGTGGATAAATGAACAGTCTAGATAGAGCAACGAAAAGGAAACAACAAGCAGAAAGCGTTTTAACTGACTTACAATTGATTCAGAAATGGAGTACTGTAGGCGAATGTTTTTTAGTAGGGGCAGCTGCTTATAATTTGATGGTTTCCCCCGATATTGACCTCGAAACATTTTGTGATGTGCCTAATCCTCACATCATAATGAGCGAATTAGCCATGCTCACACAGAACAAGAATGTCATTGAACTAAAATATAGAGATTATACAAGTTCCGATTTTAAGGGACATTATTTTAAGTTGCTTTACCGAGCGGAGGAAGTTGAGTGGAATATTGATATGTGGTTATTTTCAAATAGCCACAATGGTGCCATCTCAAAAGATTTAGTACCATTTATGAAAAATCATTTAACAGTGGAAACTAGAAAAGCCATTCTTGATATAAAGGAAGCATTACTTCATCTTCCTACACAATACGCCTCTATTTTTATTTATCAAGCTGTCTTGGAATTTGACATTAGACATGTAGATGATTTTTTACAATGGACGAAACATCATAACACAACTGTACCGTTTCATTGGCAACCTATTTCAGCAAACAATTAGGCTAAAAAAAATTCCCGATTATCAACTCTATGATAATCGGGATCATTAGCTATGATTATAGTAATTCTTTACGTAATTCAGCAGCTGATTTTGGCGAAAGTAGGCTGAATGGGATATCAAATACTGTTTTCGCACCTTTATCACCAGCTTGACTTAAACGGTGTGCTGCACGTGCGTAAGCCACTAATACACTCGATGTAAAGTTTGGATTACTGTCAAGTTTTAATGAGAATTCGAGAATTTGTTTATCGTTTGCACCACTGTCACCACTGCGAATGACAAAACCACCGTGTGGCATACCAGTATGATTTGCTTTAAATTCATCTTCAGTAATGAAGTTCACTGTTGTGTCATACTCATCGAAATAGTTAGGCATTGTGACAATTTCTTGTTCAATCTTCGTTGCATCTGCACCTTCTTCTAACACAACCCAACATTCACGTGCATGTTTTTCACGTGTAGTTAATTCAGGGTTTTCACCGTTACGAACTCGCTCTACAGCTTCTTTAATCGGTAATGTGTATTGAACAGCATTTTTAACACCTTCGATACGACGAACAGCATCTGAGTGTCCTTGACTTAGGCCATCGCCCCAGAATGTATATGTTGTACCAACTGGTAACACTGATTCTCCTAGTAGACGATTTAAAGAGAATAGACCTGGATCCCAACCAACTGAGATAACAGATACTTTACCAGATTTTTGTGCCGCTGCATCTACAGCATCGAAAAATTCAGGAATTTTCGCATGTGTATCGAAGCTATCAATTGTATTAAACCATTGTGCAAAATGTGGACCTTGCTCTGGTAAATCTGTTGCAGAACCACCACATAAAATCATGACATCAATGTCGTTTTGGAATTTTTCAGCGTCATCTACTAAATATACGCTCGCATTGCTTGCTACGTTTACTGTTGAAGGATCACGTCGTGTGAACACCGCTACTAATTCCATATCTGGATTTTGTGAAATGGCATACTCCACACCACGTCCTAAATTTCCATATCCTACAATACCTACTCGAATTGCACTCATTAAAAATTCCTCCTAACGATTTCGTGACTTTGTGAAAACTTTCACGTTAAATCTAATTACAATAATACTTCGTGTTAGAAAAATTCACAATAGTTTGAGTATGAGTTTTTTAAAAAGAATTTATATCAGTTTTCTATGGTTTTTATCCCATAACGGTATGAATACGGTTCCAAATTACTAAATCTTCCATGAACCTTAAAGATATTGTAAAAACCTTGTAAATAACGGCTATTTTCCCACCTAGTCTTGTACAATAAATGTAACGACAAAAGGGGGCATGTTGAATGAAAAGTACTGGTTACTCATCAAGCACAACATTGGCACAAGGAGAACTACTTGCATTCCATATGACACAAAATACTGCAAACAAGCATAGTGAAGCGATACAAATTGGCCGTAAGCCGCATGGAAAATTTCCATCAAACAATCCTATATGTATCGGTGTTTTACCTTTTGACGTTTTAGAAAACATACCTGACATCTCCATCCAAAAAAACAAGGTAAATGAGGTGGACTTCTACAATAGTGGTAAGGACATCGCTCGCTGGTTCATTAAAAAAAGTGAATACAACAAGGATGGCTTTGACTTCAATTAAAGAAATCAAAACCATCCATAGAATAGAGGCTCGCCTGTCTCGCTATCCTATGGAATACAAGTTGCCTTCCACTACACCCCACTTTTTAGCAAAGGTTTTCAAACAAAGTGAAGGTGTTCTCAACACTTTATGAAGGGCTGTTGCCACGCATCGCTTCTCCACATTTTTCACTACTGTTAGTATGAAAGAAAAGGAAAAGACACTTTTGCAGAATGATTGATTGGAGTGGAGCCAGCGTCACAGAGGAGATCCTGGAGCGAACGTAAGTGAGGGAAGCGGCTCCTCGGACGCCCCCTGGAAAGGACGCTGGCGGAACGGAAATCAACCCTCGCCTTGTTAAAAGATCTCTTTCTACTAGTGACATAATCTTTTTTCAACAACATGATGGCTTTGACTTCATTTAAAGAAGTCAAAACCATTTTTAATTTATAGCTTATAGAACTGAATTAATTCCTCTAGTTGATCGGCTGTTCGCGTTAGCTGATCTGCACTGCTCGTAACAACTTGAAGCGAGCTACTGGATTGCTCTGCTGATGCGGCGGTTTGCTCCACACTGGCTGCAGCCTCCTCTGTGACAGCAGCTATTTCCTCAATCATTTTACTGACACTTTCACTATCCTTCATGACGATTTCAATTCTTTCAGATGTATCTTGGATAGTAATCGTCACCATTTTAATGGCTTCATTAATATTTTCAAAGGTATGCCCGGTCATTTTCATTTGCTCTGATCCCCTCGCGACTTCTACATACCCCTTTTGCAGAAATTCTGTCACTGTGTTAGTTTCTTGTTGAATTTTCTCCACAATGCCTGTAATTTCAACTACAGAATAGGAAACTTGATTTGCCAATTTCTTTACTTCCTCCGCAACGACAGCAAAGCCCTTTCCGGCATCACCTGCACGAGCCGCTTCAATTGCAGCGTTTAATGCTAATAAATTCGTTTGGTCCGAAATCTCCCGAATCACGGTGACAAGCTGATTAATTTCTTGAGACTGCTTGTCTAAATTGTTGACATTTGTTACTGTTCCCTCAAATACCTCATGGATGATGGACATTTGTAACAAAGATTGATCCATTAATTCTTTGCCCTGACCAGTCATCGCTAAGATGTCATGTGACTTCTGAAATATGTGCTGACCGTTTTCATTCATTTCACAAATGTTTTTAGAAAATACGTCCATCTTAGAAACCATTTCACTTGCTAAATTTGCTTGTGCTTCGGCCCCTGAGGCAAGTTCTATCATCGTTTCCGTCGTTTGCTCTGAACCATTAAATACATCCTTTACAGATTGTGCAATATAGCCAATTTGTTGATGTAATTCCTTCGCAGATACTTTTACCTGCTGCAATAACCGATTATTATTTTCACTAACAAAATTAGATGCCTTCATCAGTTCTGCCACTTCATCTTGAAATTTAACTTTCAATGGTGGATCCGTTAAATCACCTTCAGCAATTTTTTGTAAACGTTTCATAACCAAATTGATAGGTTTCACTATGCCGTTTGTCACAAATATCGCAATGATTATTCCTGTTAGAACTATCAGAATAGTGAAAATTGAGTTGAATTGAATATTTTTATTTCCTATTTCAATCACATGGATACCTTGTTCTAATACATCCTGCTTGCGCTCGTCTGCCATAGCTGAAAAACCACTCATTAATTCTCTTGCATAGTTTTGTGCCTCTCCATTTAAAATAGCTTCAGCTTGTTCAATTTTTCCCTGTTCAAAAAGAGGAAAAACATTTTCAACAATCATTTCATCCCATTTTCTTCCTAATAAGATCAGCTCCTTAGTCTTTGGAGATTCCGTTTGTTGCAGCAATTCTTCCTCTAGGGTACTGGCTTGCTCAGCATATTTCTGAAACTCATTCTTATAAGAACTATCGCCTGTCAAAATATACCCTCTGGCTAATGCAATTTTTTCTGCCGTGTTAAAGGCCATTGATTGATCCAGCATAAGCAAAGGTAACTGCTCTTGCATGATATGGTTGGTATCTCGATGAATTTTTTTCATCGACTCGATTGTGAAAATAGAAAGAATGATCATTAGAAGTAAGACAAGCAAAAAACCAAATAAATTTTTCTGTCGCACTGATTTAAGTTTAATTATGGCCATTTTAATTCCCCCAGAAATGTTTAAAACCTAAGATATATTTAACGTTCATATCGCTGCTTTTCACTCACTAAAAGAGCTTTTAATTGCTGTAACTTATCCACTACTTTATGAGAAACCAAGGTAATTTCGCGAAGATAAGCTTCCGTTTGATCTTTGTAACCTTGATTGAATGCTTGTACAGCTTTTTTTGCCAGCTCATGGATGAGCATATGAGGTTCTTCAAGCTCTTTGAAAATAGCTTTATCTCCAAGCAATGTTTTTCCTAATCCGTAATACCATTTACCGAGACGACAGTTTTGATAGGAGGCTATTTCTTCTTCAGACATTTTTTCAAAGCCTAATAGTAAATTATAAATTTTCCAACTCCATAGCAAATGATCAGTAATCGCTAATTCGATAACATCTTCCTGACTAATGATGTAATTATTGGAAATCGTTTTGGTACGGTAATCATCAATCATATTGCTCAGTCGGTAAATAGAGGAGCCCATATGAAAAACAATTCCCTTACTTTTGTCCATGCTTTCAGTAATAGTTTGATTGCACTCTGCAATGTAGTTAGCCGATGCAGCTTGACTTCTAGCTGTCTCTGCAATCTCTCCAAAACGGATACCTTGCTGCTGAATATTATCGTTTAAATTTGTAAGTGTTTCTGTAATCATCGCTGTATCGACTACGCCTTTATGCAAATCTTTGGCAAACTGCTGTGTAACGGATTGTATGTCTGCCGTTATGAGCAGTAATTCATTGATGTCCGTATGAATCGAAAGTACGGACGATTTTGTATCATCAGCCAATTTACGTATTTCTTCCGCTACTACTGTAAAGCCCTTTCCTGCCTCTCCCGCTCTTGCTGCCTCAATTGTGGCATTGAGTGCCAGAAGATTCGTCTGATCAGCAATGGCTTTAATCAATTCCATTAATTTTGCCACACTATTGACATGGTTTACTAAAAGACCGATATTTACCTGCATTGATTTTTGGCTTTCATCCGTTACTTGCAAAATGGAAGTAATATGCTTTAAAGACGCTAGGTCTTCATTTAATTCAAACAATGCTGTTTTAGTTTGAGCTGAAATATCGCTTACAGAAACAGCAATTTCTTCAATGCTATTTTCTAAATCCTGCATCGATTGATTTGCGGCAACAATCTCCTTTTGCTGCACCTCTTGGAACTCGATTAATTCTTTGATTGAGACGAGTTGTGTATTATATTTAATAATTTCTCCTAATCCTGTCACAACAGAATTTGCCTGGTTTTCTATATACGTTTCAAAGATAATTTGCTGATCAATATTTAATAGACTTTCAAATGCGAGTAAAACATCCAGCATGTTTTTAGGATTTCGAGCTAATTCTTTTACGATGAGTGGAATAATCAATTGATTAATTAACATATAAATCGCAATGATTTGATTTGGTAATATGCCAACACTTAAAAGTATGGATGATAATTTCCTTCTTTTAAAAACATATTGAAGGTTCAATTCATCCTCAAACAAGCTCTCAAAATAATCATCAATTAATTGCTTGTCTCCACCTAGATCAGGATACTTCTCTGCTATTTTGGCAAAATCTTGTACGTCATTTAAACGGTCAGATAAATTGTCTAAAATGTCTTGTCGATTATTCTCGTAAATTGTACGTAAATAACGAACTAGCTCCCTCCGATTTTTCGAAAATGCTAAAAAATCTAGTTTTTCTTTGAATCGCTCATTGGATTCTATATCTGAAAAATTTATTGCAGAAAAATAATTATAATCTCCAGCTACTTTCTTAGAAAAAAACATTTTTTCTCTCGCTGCATAGCCATAGCAAATGGGCTAAAGGCGTCGCAGCTCCCCCCTTTTTATTATTGTTGATGTTTTTTAGTGATTCTTAGATGTCATAGTTAAAAATAGTATAAACACAGAAACTAAGAAAAACAATCTATAAAATGTAAGATTTTAGTTCAAAATAAATTCTAAAGAACCATATCTAAAGACCTATATTTTTTTTGGTTCTGCTATTTGAAAAATACAGGAGTTTTATCACAGCTCAATTCTGTACAGTGAAAGAATACTTATTTTGACTAGAATAATTATTTTGAAGTAGGCAATTACGCTCTCCTCTATGAATGAAAGAAGGAGGGCCTCAAATAATCTTTGAGACCCTCCTTTATTTTCATTGTATTTCTTGTGCTAGCTGAGCAAGACGCTTGTCATTAATAATATGATAGCTAGTCTTATGCTTTTCCAATATCTTCTCTTCACAAAACTGTGCCAATACATATAATAAATGACGATAAGAAACCCCTAAATACTCACAGATTTCCGTATGCTTTTCTTTGTAGACACCTTGATCGGCAGATAATTGGATAAATGCCGCTAAGCGATTTTCCAACGGATATGCTTGATTTTGTGTATATTTAGATGTCATTTTTGTGGCTTTTTCCCCTAAAAACACACAAAGTCTACGTAAAAATAAGGCATCCGCAAGTAACTTTTCCTTACATGACTGCGTAATCGAATAACAAATTGTCTTGGTGACAGTTTGTATCCCCTTTGTATACCTTGCCTCATTCAGCAACTCAATTTCCCCCATAAAAAGTGGTGCTTCTAGGTATTCAATAAGTGAAACCTTCCCATTTTTATGTGTCATATAGAGTTTCGCCTTTCCTTCTATCATGTAATACACTGTATCTGGAAAGGAGCCTTCCTGGAAGATCCACTCTCCCTTGTCGAACTGGCGGACTTCTAGATAAGGATTGATATCAAATGAGAAAAAATCATCAATCGGATATTTTTCAAGATAATGGGCACGTGCTTCAGCTGTTAAAATATGCATTTTTTTACTCTCTCCTATAAAAAATATGAGATATCTCACATTATTGTAGCGATGAACATGCTATTATTCAACATAGTTAATGGAGGTACGGAAATTATATGAACAATCAACGATGGCTTTCTCAGAATTTCTTTACATTTTTCATCACTTGGGGCATTTTCTTACCCTACTGGACAGGTTGGCTGGTGGATGCGAAACATCTAACCGTTTCGCAGGCAAGTGTGGTGATGGGCTGTGGGCTCCTAGCTCGTGCCACATCCAATCTTTTCTTCTTTCCAGCACTTGCAAAATATGTACACAATAAACGACTCATTACGATTTTAGCAATAGGCTCGCTACTAACAGCCTTCCTCTATATTCCAAGCACTGGCTTTACAGCATTATTAATCGTGACTATTTTATTTAGTATTTTTTATCCAGCACTATTACCTGCTGTGGAAAGTAGTGCAGCAACACTTGTTCAGCATGGCAATATTCATTATGGCAAAAGCCGCTCCTATGGTTCATTTGGCTTTGTCATTGCCGTTTTAATTATTAGTATGCTGACAGGCGTTTTTGGTAAGAACATCATCTTTTGGAGCATGATTATTGGGTTGATTGGCATGTTGCTTATGCAGCAATTAGCGACACCAAAGGAATTACTCGTGGTGCCGACCAAAGAACAACGGGCAAAATCTTTGTCGATGAAGACATTATGGCATATCAAAGGCTTCCCGATTGTTTTATTCATCGTTATCTTGCTACAGGGTGCACATGCTTCCTATTATAGCTATGGTTATATTTATTTAGAAGATTTACAGGTTGATCCATTCTATATGGGGATGATTATTAATATCGCAGTTATTTGCGAAATTTTATACTTTATGAAGGCTGATACGTTATTGACGAAATGGCGCTCATCTTCCTTATTACTCTTAGCAGCGAGCGGCTCTTCCCTACGCTGGTTACTCATCTTTATGTTCCCGAATGTCTGGGTATTTATCGCTTCCCAAACCTTGCATGCATTATCCTTTGCATTAGCGCATTTTGCCTTTATTCGCTACTTAACAAAAGCGCTACCAAAGGAACAAATCCCTAATGCACAGGGTTTATACTCTGCATTAGCTATGGGCTTAAGTACTGCCATCCTTACGTTTCTAGGTGGTTATTTGTACGAAATATCGCTAGGTCTATCCTTCGCAGCCATGCTTATTTGCACAGTACCAGCCATCGCTATTTTGCTCATGACACGCAAAAAATATCAATATTAAACAAAAAGCAGGTGAGAATTTCTTCACCTGCTTTCGTTATTTTGGATAATAGGAAAAGCCAGGATATTTCACTACCGGCCATTTTTCTTTTCTGAGAGCCTCTAGTAGCTCCGGACCGACCTGCAAATTACTTTGCACCAATTCTGTCGGAGTTAAGGCCATCCATTGATTTAAGGACACATCCTGGAACCGATCACTTTTAAACATTTCTAAAAACCATAATGGCTCTGTGCCCGTATTTTCAATATAGTGTCCCGTGGCAAACGGCACATAGCCAACATCGCCCGCCCGATAATCAAATGTTCGAGCTGTTCCATCCCCTGTAAATACTGTCATACGTCCTTTTCCTTGCAGATAATATTGCCACTCATCGTTGTTCGGATGCCAATGCAACTCCCGCATCGCACCAGGCTCAATTTCCACCAGTGCAGCCGCGATATTTTTAGAAATAGGGAAATTAGTCGAATCGACAATGCGCACACTGCCTCCTGGTGTTTTTAATGGCGGCTGTGCCAACAGGCGATGTTTAAAGGTTTGAGGAACCTGCCCGTAAGGAGACTGCACTTTCTGCGAATCGATTGGTCCCGGGACCCGATCCTGATAAATATACACTTGTTCACTCGGAATGTGATCAAAAGCGCTGATGGGAACCCCAAAATTTGCTGATAACACCTCTTTCGGCGTATGAGCAAACCAATCCGAGATTGACAGTGTATTCAGATCAGAGAAATGCCCATCATCAAATACTAATAAAAATTCACAGCCATCCTCTAGCCCTTGAATGGAATGTGGGATGCCGGGTGGAAAATACCATAAATCGCCTGGCCCCACATCCGCTATAAAGTTACAACCATTCTGATCGACTGCTGTAATACGAGCATGACCAAGCAGCATATAAGACCACTCCGCCTGCTGATGCCAGTGCAGTTCACGCACGCCCCCCGGTGTCAAACTCATATTCACACCCGCCAACGTCGTAGCAATCGGCAATTCACGAACCGTAATTTCCCGTGACCACCCACCTTGATTTAAGGTCATATGCGTGTCTGAAAACGAGAATCGCAGATTTGGAATCAAACCTGCATCGGTCGTTGGTGGCACCAGCATATCAGGATTTTCTAAATCCCTCATAATATCCCGCGGCCCCTTATCCACCCCTCCAGCCCCATCACCTCGCATAGGCTGAGGCACCTGAAAATAACCCGGTGGTAAATTCTCCAATCCTTCACCTCTTTATGTTCGAAATCGAAATAAAATACTTTCATCCTTCTAAAATGTATGGATGCAATGCTCGGATTATTCACTTTCTTTTCTGTTGGTGAGATAAGTGACTGAGCGTGGATACTTGATTAAGAGAGGGCTTGCTATGCTATGTTGATCACTTCTCACTGAATTTGGAGCGGGGGCCTCATTTTTTGATCACTTTTCAATCACTTTGGAGCGGGTTTCTCACTTTTTGGATCACTTTTCAATCACTTTAGAGCGGGTTTCTTACTTTTTTGATCGCTTCTCACTTTCTTTGGAGCGGGGGCCTCATTTTTTGATCACTTTTCAATCACTTTGGAGCGGTGCCTCACTTTCATGATCACCTCTCACTCTCTTTAGAACGGGGGCCTCACTTTCATGATCATCTCTCAACCACTTTAGAGCGGGATCCTCTCTTTTTGGATCACTTCTCACTCACTTTGGAGCGAGGGCCTCATCTTTAGGATCACTTTTCAATCACTTTGGAGCGGATTCCTCTCTTTTTGGATCACCTCTTACTCACTTTGGAGCGGTTTTCTTACTTTTTTGATCACTTCTCACTGAATTTGGAGCAGTGGCCTCGCTTTTTGGATCATCTCTCACTCTCTTTAGAACGAGTCCCTCACTTGCATGATCACCTCTTCCTTACTTTGGAGCGGAATCCTCACTTTCATGATCACCTCTCACTCTCTTTAGAACGGGGGCTTGAATTCCATGATCACTTCTCACCTTATTTAGAGCGACCTCCTCACTTCCACGTTTCCCTAACTTTGGAACAAGTCCTTACTTGCTCTTTCGTACCATAGCCGCAACCACACATTCATGCAGGATTCGTAAGCCTTCTTGTAATTCTTCAAAGGTTGCATAGGCATAGGATAGCCGAATATGGTGGTGATTGTGTGGATCGTAAATATAGCCTGGATTGATTAATACTTGTTGATGCAACAGCTTCATAAAGAGGTCTTTATCTACAAGCGGTTCGTGAAACTTGAGCCAAATATAAAAGCCTCCCTTTGGTTTATTCCAATTCGCCATGTCTTTAAATTTTTCCTGTAAAAGCTGTTCCGTAAAATCGGCTCGCTCCTGTAATTGTTGTCGTAATCCAGCGAGATGCTTTTCATATTTTCCTGACTGCAACCAATGGAGGACAATTTCTTGTGAAATGGCACTTGAGCCATAGTCTGTTTGCATTTTTATATCGGCTAATCGTTCGATGACAGTGGTTGGACCAATGAGCCAGCCAATGCGTAGCCCAGGGCTTAAGGTTTTGGAGACGCTACCAATATAAAGGACTTGCCCACTACTATCCATTGCTTTAATCGGAGGGGATGTCTCTTCAAAAAGCAATTCATGGTAGACATCATCCTCTATAATCGGAATGCGTGATGCCTGACATGCTTCGTATAGCTGTTCTTTTTCTCGTGTTGTCCACACATGCCCTGTTGGATTATGTAAAGTAGGAATTGCATAAAACACGGCTTGTTTTTTTCGTTTCCTTTGGGACAATGTACTGGCAAGCTGGTCATCACGCTGAATGCTAATCATTTGCATGCCGACGGACTGAAATGGATGAACAGAATTTAAATAGGAAGTTGGCTCCTGAAACACAATGGACCCTTGCTCTAATAAGCCAACAGCAATCAACTGTAGTGCCTGAAGAGCACCTGAAACAATACAGACGTTTTGAGGCTCGGCAGTAATACCCCTTTTTTGGACATATTCACAAATTGCTGCACGAAGCTGGTCATTTCCCTGTGGTGAAGAGTAGCCTAATGCTTTGGGATGAAAGGATAGCTCTCGAAGTGATGCTTCTATTTCCTCGGTGGGCAACAAGCTAGGTGCTAGCTCTCCCGTTCCTAAACGAATTACATCATCACGCTGTTCGTATTCATTAATTAATTGGATGGTGTGATAATTTGGTTTATGGATGCTTGTCTCAATATAAGTTTGCCAATTCGGCTGTGTTTGTTGGATTAATGCATGCCAAGAATGGTGTGTAACGTAAACCCCAGAGCCTACTTTTGCTTCAAGGATGCCCATTGCTTTTAATTCCTCCAAAGCCTGTTGAACAGTGCTACGGTTCACATCGAACTGGATGGCCAGCTGTCTTTGGGTGGGCAGTTTTGTCCCTGCTACCCAGTCTCCTCGTTCCACTTGGGCTGTTATCCACTGTACAATCTGCTGCTGTAATGTAGTGTCAATTTGTCTATTCGGTTGCCAGCTCATGATCCCTCTCCTTCCATCCTATAAAATTGGGTGGATAAAAAACCATCCAATTGGTCGTTTTCTTTTAGTTATATCATATCTAAAATGAGTAGTGAAAGGAGGAATGATTGTTGGAAGCTTTTCTGCATGGTATCATTTTAGCATTCGGACTCATATTGCCATTAGGCGTTCAAAATGTTTTTGTTTTTTCGCAAGGTGCTACACAACCAAATTTATTACGCGCTTTGCCAGCAAGTGTGACAGCTGCGATCTGTGATACAATGCTCATTCTGCTTGCGGTATTCGGTCTATCACTAATTGTCCTACAATTTGAGTGGCTGCGTATCACTTTAATGACTATTGGTATCGTTTTTTTACTTTATATGGGCTATACCATTTGGCGTTCGAATCCAGCAACCACTGAAAATAGGGAAGCATTGCCCATAAAAAAACAAATTCTCTTCGCACTTTCGGTGTCACTTCTCAATCCACATGCTATTTTAGATACAATCGGCGTCATTGGTACAAGCGCATTAAAATATAATGGTACTGAGCAAATGATGTTCACTGTTGCTTGTGTGTTCATTTCTTGGCTATGGTTTTTCGGTCTGACATTGACAGGCGCCTCATTCAAAAAACTCGATAGCTCTGGAAAGCTGATGCGTATTTTTAATAAATGCTCTGCCATCTTTATTTGGGCAACAGCATGTTACCTCGCAAGTGGCTTATTGTAGCATACATAGAAAATGCTCAGGAGGAACCCCTGAGCATTTCTTTTATAGAGTGACAAACAAAGTGAGTTTTTCATTAAATAATGCCGTCTCAATGGATTTCGCATGAGGCCATTCCTCGCCATAATGAATAGCTTTGACTAATACATTGGCTTGTAATAAAGATTCATGCTGTTGAATGATGGAAAGCACCTCTGCACTACCATTAAAAGCAATCGTTACATATTGCTCCACTGGTAGCTGCCATTTTTTTCGTGCATCTTGTATTGTACGAATCAATTCTCGCATTTGCCCTTCTTGTAGCAAGCTCTCTGTGAGTTGAACATTCATCAAGACACGGCATGTGCTATCCTCCGCTAAAATATAGTGATCCTTCACGATTGATTCAGCTATCACATGTTCTGTTACTAATGTTAGCTGTTGACCTTCCATCATGATATCCACTGTTCCTTGTTGTTGTAGCTTTTGTTTCTCATCATCCGCTAATGTCAACACATATTCTTTTACTTGATTAACCTTTGGACCAAATGCCGCTCCAGCCGTTTTAAAATTCAGCTTGTAATACACGCTTTCATAAGCCGAAAAATCATATGTCCATCTACAAACTTTGATGTTTAACTCATCCTGAATGAGTTCGCAATAGACTTGATAATCTGCCGGTTCACCTCCAATGGCAACAATGAGCTCACTTAAAGGCTGTTTAACCTTGATTCCCTGACTATTACGAATGCTACGTCCAAGTTCCACAACTGTTAAAACCGTTGCCATTTCTTGTTCAAGCTTCATATCCACTAGTTGATCGTTGAATGTTGGATATTTCTCAAGATGAACACTTTTCCCACATAATTGACAGTAGATATCCTCTGCTATAAACGGTGTAAACGGAGCTACTAATTGACAAATGGATGTAAGCACCTCATAAAGTGTGCTAAATGCACCGCGTTTATCTGCTGTCATTCCATTTGCCCAAAATCTAGCGCGTGACCGACGAATATACCAATTGCTTAACTCCTCTACCAATTGACCAATTTCCCGTGTAGCCTGTGTAAATTGATAATCATCCATGGATGTTGTGACAAGCTGGATAGTATGATGTAAGCGAGACAATATCCAACGATCTAGTTGTGAGCGTGTACCTGTATTTGTAGCATCATACGTAAAGCCATCGATTTGGGCATACATTTCATAAAATTTAAACGTATTGTCGAGTGTATCCACTAGTTTAGATTTCGCATCTAGGACAATTTTCTTAGAAAAACGCTTTGGATTCCATGGGGAGCTATCAACTAAAAATGCCCAGCGTAAAGCATCTGCTCCATACTGCTCAATTAACTCAACAGGCTCTAACGCATTGCCTTTACTTTTGGACATCTTCTGTCCATGCTCATCCAGTACATGCCCTAACGATAGCACATTTTTATAAGGTGGTTTTCCTGTAAATAAGGTCGAAACCGCTAATAAGCTATAGAAAAAGCCTCGCGTTTGGTCGATTCCCTCAATAACAACATCTGCTGGAAACTGATGATGAAAAGTCGCTCCATCCTCAAAAGGATAATGCTGTTGGGCAAATGGCATCGAGCCACTGTCAAACCAAACATCGATAACTTCAGGCGTACGTTTCATGTCGCCTCGACAGACAGGACAGGTACAGACAATGTCATCAATAAATGGTTTATGGAGCTCTAATTGCTCATCGACAGTCCCTTTGGCTAATTGTTTTAGTGCTGCAATACTGTTAGGTGCCTCCTCATGAGTGCAGTCCTGACAAATCCATACATTGAGCGGTGTCCCCCAATAGCGATTACGACTAATATTCCAATCCACTAAGTTTTCTAAGAAGTTGCCAAAGCGACCATCCTTGATATGGCTAGGATACCATGTCACCTGTTGATTATTTTGTAAAAGCTGCTCTTTTAATGCAGACATTTTGATAAACCAGCTATCTGTTGCGTAGTACAGCAATGGGGAATCACAGCGCCAGCAATGCGGGTAGCTGTGCTCATATTTTTCTTTAGCAAATAAAAGCTCATTTGCTGCAAGCATCTTAATGATATCGACATCACAGTCTTTCACAAATCTTCCGACAAGCTCAGGTACAGTTTCTGTATAACAGCCTTTAAGATCGACTACATTGACAAAGGACAAATCATTTTGTTGGACCGTTTTATAATCGTCTTCTCCATAAGCCGGCGCTATGTGTACGATCCCTGTTCCATTATGCTCTGTCACATAATCCGCCATGACAACAACATGACCTTTATCGACGGTTATATAGGAAAATGGCGGTAAATAGGAAACACCCGCAAAATCCTGCCCGTCATGCTCACTTAATATTTCCACAGGCTCTGAAAAAACCTTTGATACTAACGATTTGGCGAGGATATATATGTTATTTGCATGCCTTACACGTACATATCGAAGAGCAGGATTCATAGCCAAAGCTACATTGGCTGGTAACGTCCAAGGTGTCGTTGTCCAGCCTAAGAAATATTCGTCTCGATCCTCAAGCTTAAACATTGCAGTAACGGATAAATCCTTGACATCCTTATAGCCCTGTGCCACCTCATGAGAGCTTAAGGATGTTTGACAGCTAGGGCAATAAGGTGAAACGCGATGCCCTTTGTATAAAAGTTTTTCCTTGTGAACATGGCTTAAAATATGCCATACAGATTCGATATAGTCATTACTTAATGTTAGGTAAGGATCATCCATATCGAGCCAGTAGCCAAGCTGCTCTGTAAAGGTACGCCATTTTTGCTCATAGGTAAAAACGCTCTTTTTACATGCCTGAATAAAGCGCTCTACCCCGTAGTTTTCAATCTCCTGCTTTCCAGATATGCCTAATGTCTTTTCTACCCCTAATTCCACAGGCAAACCATGTGTATCCCAGCCTGCTTTTCGTTCAACCAAATAGCCTTGCATCGTTTTATAACGTGCCACGACATCTTTTATGGTTCTACCAAATGCATGGCCAACATGTGGTAAACCATTCGCTGTTGGTGGTCCCTCATAAAACACAAAGGGCTGCTGTCCAGCACGATTGCTAACGGATTTAGTGAAGGTCCCTTCTTGCGCCCACAATGCATGAATCCTTGTTTCTCGTTCAACCGTTGTTTCTTTCTTTTGTTCTTTCTGCATATTAGCTCCTCCTATACAAGCAAATTTGTATAAAAGGCATACAAAAAACCCCGTCCCAAGGAAAAGGGACGGGGTTAACCGCGAATACCACCCTAATTCTATTGACACGATGGCCAATAGCACTCAGCAACGTACAATCATACGTGTTCTTTTTAACGGTAGACACCCGGATTAGCTTACTCGATTCAGCTAATCTTCTCAGAGAGGATTTTCATGTAACACCTGCACACCGACTTCCACCAAATGTCGGCTCTCTGTAGAACAAAATGAAACACTACTCTTTCTCATCAACGAATTTGTATGCTTTTATTGTCCTTCATCTTAGCAAATTACCAATTGTCTGTCAACAGTGGACAATCTTAAAAATTTTCGTTGAGACAAGTGGCAATGCTTTGATGGAGAACAGCATACCGTGGCTGATGAATGGTTTGAATCAAAAGGCTCTTTAGCAAAGTTTTACTATTGAATAGTACTATTCTGTATTGTTCTTCACTCAGCTGTTCCTTTAATACGGCTATAGTGAATGGCATTTGCTGCACTAGTTGGATGACTTCATTTTGATTCAGTCCCTGCTCCAGCATCGCGAATATTGGCACTAATAGCCTTTCATCTTCATTATGGATAAAGACGTAATCTGGTTGTAAATAGATGGACCATAGTGCATGTAGCATATCGACATAGGCTGTTTTCATCGATTTAGGATTTTTCACGAGTTCATCGATAGCATCTGAAACATGTGCCACACTATGCGCCCATCCCTTGCCAGGCACATAGCCTCTTACATCCTTTTCAGATAATACATAGGTTAGTACCTTCGTTTGACAGTCCTCTATATTAGCCTTGGATAAAAAATTATCTTGTAGATCCCTTGCTAAAATAAGCGCTACTAATAATGATGTAAAGGAGCGAGTAAAGACCCAATCCGATTCCTTTTCTCCAATTCCCTTAACTAATAAATGGTTTAAGCTGTAATCCCACAGCTCCGTTAAGCAACGATGATCCAGCAAGTTTTTTTCTAAAATCCATTCATAAAAGCTGCTATAAATATAGGTATCCCGTAGCTCACTATCAATAGAACCGATGTGTGCTAGCATGGAATGCACAAGCTGCTCTTGATTCTCTAGCTCCATTGTTGTTTGTCCCTTTTTCAATGCTATTAATCGATCCTTTAATTCTTCTTCCTTCAGTACATCTTGTATCAACTGTTTGACTCCCCTTTGCTTATTTATTTTGATACTCACTTTTTCGGTATATCCCATCTAGCTTCCATCCCTCATTAAAACGGACATATGTAAATTCCTTTTGCCAATTATCTTGGTGTACAATCACCTTACTACGCCAAGGAAAGGTTGCCGCGTATACCTGACCACTGCGAACTTCAGCTATGTCATCAGCAACATCTAGAAGTGTCGAAGGAGCAATCGTATTGTGTATCAAATAAAGCTGTCGATCTGAACTGTCCTCAAGCTCTAGCATTACCTGCTGATGAATCGCAATCACTTGCTGATTTGCCTGATAAAGTGAATAAACGAGTGAGCTCCCAAATAACACCATCAATGTTGCCACAATCACAACATGCTTTTTCTTTAAGCCTATATAACATGCCCACTTCTTTTCCTTGTTGTATAAATGGAGATAGATTGCTAGACTAATTGGCCATAAAAATAGTAACTGCCAAAAGAGGACAACCCAAAAAAGCGCACCATCCGATACAAAATAACGAATACCAAAGTAATTCAACAACCATAAAGGCATCGACCAACGCCAAGAGGACTCTTCCTGTGACATACTTTTTAAATAAATCAGTAGAAGAGGTAAGCTTAGGAAAAAAGCTGTCGCATTATCTAATATAGCAAATAACAATTCAACACCTCTATTTTAGAAAAATATTACAACTATTGTATATGAATCCAACTTTAAAGAAAAGGCTAGACATTCTATAATCATTGAATGTCTAGCTTCTTTTTATTGATATTCCTTTACTATTTTCATCTCGACGATATCTTTATAATCAATGAACGGCTGAGTGTCATCGTTCCCAATCGCCTGTCTATACTGTACTTCTACTCGATCGCCAACTGATAGTGTTTTCGGGACATCCACTAGAGGGAACCATGTACCATTGCTATGTTTTTGCACTAATTCATCTACAGATTTTTGACCAATCTCGCTTTCCAGGACACCTGAGACAACTAAAAACTCATGTTCCTTAATTGCTAAGACCGTTCCACTTCTGATGAGCTTCATTTGGCTGTCCTTTTCTGGGATTTTATATTTTTCTCGTAAGGAGGCAATGTCTTGAAGATAATGTTGCTCTAAATAATTCATGGCTTCTTGCTCAACAAGCCATGTACGAATTGGATAACTTACATCCTTATAATCGGCTTTGCTTGCCTCCCATAATAAGTTAACTGTGGCCATTTTATAAGCGATTGGCATTGCATATTTAGCAGAAAACTCTTCTTTTGTGATTTGTAGCATTTGTAATCGTTCATCCATTGTTGGCTGAGTTTCATTGCTAAATCCCTCCATAATCAGCTCTAGCTCTTTATCTACTTGCTCCTGTGAGGGGATTAACTTCCTTGATTGCGCATAAGCAAAAGTCGATTCAAGATATAAAAAACTATCAAAACTTGCCTTATAGAGACGATATTTTCCATTCATATAAGCATCCTTTTGTAAATATAGCTCTATAATCCGCTCATCTAATACTTTGGGAATCTTAGATGCTTGCTGTTGTGGATCATTGTATTGCTGGTATATAAACAGCCCTATGCAGATACTTAAAATCATAGCCAAAACGCCATATGGCCAACGTTTAGCAGATTTTTTTTCATGGCGTTGTTGTAAATGCTGGACCACATTTGTCATCACACGCTTTTTGCTTTCTGATAAATCCCTTAATACGCGAACATCCACTTTACTCATGCAGGAGCACCTCCCATTCAACATGCTGTAACTGTAGCTTTAATAACTCTCGCCCACGACGTAGCCTTGTTTTGACTGTGCTTTCAGGAATAGTTAACAGCTCTGCAATGTCCACAACAGGCATTTCTTCAAAATAAAAATGTATAATGACCTCACGCTGCTTGAATGGGAGAGCTAGAATCGCATTTTCAATCAAAGTACGTTCATCTTGCTGTACAAGCATATCTCTTCTCGTGACGGTTTGCTTCGGAAAAATCTTCTGTTGAACTTGAATTTTCCGATAGGTCCAGCTGCGTAAATAATCTTTACTTCGATTACTAACTAATTTCGATAAATAAGCCTTTAGCTCACCACGTTCCTCATAGTTTTGCTGATTATCATAGAATTTAATAAAGACATCTTGTACGATATCTTCAGCGCTTTGTAAATCTCTAACATAATAAAAGGCAAGACGAATAAGCCTCTCTGTATGCTGTTCCATTATTCTTTCCAGTTCATGAATTGGCAACATTCTTCCTCCTCTCTACCCTATAAACGGTGCTTACGGCTTCGAGGTTTGCTTTTTTTATCATTTACCCCAAATCATTGTCAGCAAATGGTGTAATCACCTGTTTTTCCGTTGAAGATAGCACGATATTAGTAGAAGGCGTGCCATAGGGCATAGCCGCATCAATAAATTGTTCTAATGTTTCTACTGAATAGGTCGCTAGTTGAACAATATAACTAATCTCCCCTGCCACCCGATAGCATGCCAAAACATCAGGATGGGCATTACAAAAGGAAGAAAGACTTTTACAGTCAATGGATTTAAATAAAATAATGGCTTCAATCGTACGTTCCATCTTTTTCAAATTTACCTTTGCATGATAGCCTTCAATCACACCTTGCTCCTCCAGCTTTTTGACTCTTTCAATAACGGCAGGAGAGGATAAATGAACGGTAGTGGCTAATTCCTTCATCGAGATTTTGGCATTTTGCTGTAACTGCTGTAAAATTTGTGTATCAATATGATCCATGGTCCATCACCTTTCTAAATCAATCATTTAGGACATAATACCTTTTCAAATAAAGTTTTTTACCTAAAATCCATTATACAGCGTATGTAATCTTTTATCCCTTTTGTTTACAATAAAAGCAATAAAGGAGGCAAAACAAACATGAAAAAAATATTATTACTATTAGCAAATGGCTTTGAAGCGGTGGAAGCAAGCGTCTTTACTGATGTGCTAGGCTGGAATAAATGGGAAGGTGATGGGACGACAGAGGTGGTTACAGTCGGCTTGCATGAACAGCTACAATGCACATGGAATTTTAAAGTCACTCCTGAGAAATTGCTCCATGAAATTAATTTAGAGGAATTTGATACCTTAGCGATTCCAGGTGGCTTTGAGGAAGCGGGATTTTATGAGGATGCCTTTAGCAAGGAATTTCAGGCAGTCGTTCGCCACTTTGATGAGCACAAAAAACCGATTGCAACAATCTGTGTAGCTTCCCTTATTTTAGGACATAGTGGGATTCTTCAGCAACGTCAAGCAACTACCTATAATCATCCAACAAGTAAACGTTTAGCACAGCTAAAAGGCTATGGCGCAACTATTGTCAACGAGCGCATTGTGCAAACAGATCATATTATCACCTCCTCCAATCCAGGAACAGCTTTTGATGTTGCCTTTCGTTTACTAGAAACACTGACGTCTGCTACAAACACAGCGAAAGTAAAAGAATTAATGGGTTTCCACTAAAGCATAAAAAAGTAGGTTTACGCCAATATACTTGGCATAAACCTACTTTTTGTATTATTTGCTTACTGGTGCTGTTTCTGATGCGCTAAAATCCATTTCCTTTGCGTTGTCTAGCACATCTTTTGGAATCGTAATCGTTGTTACCGCATTGAAATCATGATATTTGATCGTTGTTTGCTGTCTTGTTTTGATCGAATTGCCTTCTACTTGCATCTTTAATGTCATATCCATAGCAATTTCTTCTACATCGAATGTTTCTTTATTAATCAATAATTTATATGTGAGACCATCAAAGGAAATATTGCCTAATTGTGCCTCTAAATCAGCATCCATTCCTAAATCCATTGCGCCAAGCTGTTGCTTCACTAGTTCTGTGAATTTATCGCCAGCGCCCTTTAGAGTTAATTCATAACGGTTTGCTGTTTCAACTAATGTGAAATCTTCAGCAAATGCTTGTAGCATCTCCAATTGTTCTGTTGCATCTGGCTGCATCCCTGTTTGGCTCAGTACATCTTCAAATAATTGTTTCGGGAACTTTACCCAAGCCTTTTGTTCTGCCTCATACATATACATACCATCTTTAGCTGTCATATACATTTTAATCGGCAAATTGATCGCTTCACCACTTGTTGGATCTGTTAATGACATTGTACCATCCGCAAAGAATTGCATCGGCTCTGTCACAATTTCCATCTTCATGTTGCCTTTAGAATCCATTTTCATGGTTTCCTTACCATCGTTTGCCTCCACTGACTGAGAGATTGTCATGGTAGCCTTCATGCTTTTTAGCTCTTTTTGCTTAGCTAATGTTTTCGTAAACACTTCCTCTAACAAAGCACTATCCTTTGTTGTCGTAGGTTGTTCTTCCGTTACCTGCTCCTCTGTAGGTTTTTCCTCTTTTTCTTCCGTTGTAGGCTTTGTAACCTCAGCTAAGCCTAATGCGTTTACAATAAATGTCGCTAACTGACCACGTGTAACATTTTTATCTACACCAAATTCTGTGGCAGAAACACCCTTCGCAATACCTGCCTCATACAGGGCTGTTACTGCATCTGCGAATGGACTATTTTGTTGTACATCTGTAAATGGACTTTTGCCTTCTGCTGTTAAACCTGCAGCCTCTGCTACCATTATCGCCATTTGACCACGAGTAATCGTGTCATCTGGACGGAATGTATCATCCTCGTAGCCTTGTACAACCCCAAGATTAACTAATGTAACGATCGCTTTATAGAATGGGCTAGATGAATCGACATCCTTGAAATTTGGATTCTCTACAGTCATATCCGTTGTTGTTAGTTGGAAAGCCCTTGCTATCATCTTCGCCGCCTGTCCACGTGTTACGTCCTGTGAAGGCTTAAATGTACCATCTGGAAAACCATTAATAATATCTTTTGCATGTAATGTGGAAATACTGTTAAAATGCGCATAATCTTTGCTCACATCTGAAAATGGACTTGCAGCCGAAACAGGTACTACCGCAACAGCTGTAATCGCCATTGCCGCTGTTGCCACTGTATAAAGCTTATGTTTTTTCTTTGTCATAATTAATCGTCCCCCGTTTATGTAAATTTTAATGCTTACCTATTAATTTTATCGAATGGAAGGGGAAAATGCTAGGTTAGTTGGAAATTAAATTATAATTATCCATTATATCCGTCATTTGGTTCGATTTATCCATATTTTGGCCACTTCTATCCATCACTTTCTCAAGAAATAAAAAAACCGACCTCCTAAGAGATCGGTTTTTATGGTGATGATTACTCAGCAGCTTTTGCGCGTAGAACCATTTGTAGGATACCACCGTGACGGTAGTAGTCTACTTCTACTTCTGAGTCGAAACGAGCTAAAGCTTGGAAAGTTTTAACTGTACCGTCTTCAGATTTAGCAGTTACTGTTAAGATTTCACGTGGTTTCACGTTGTCAGTAATGTTTACAGAGATTTCTTCTTTACCAGTTAAGCCTAATGTATCAGCAGATTCACCTGGCATAAATTGAAGTGGAAGAACACCCATCATTACTAGGTTAGAACGGTGGATACGCTCGTAAGATTGTGCGATTACAGTTTTCACGCCAAGTAGGAATGTACCTTTCGCAGCCCAGTCACGAGAAGAACCCATACCGTAGTCGTTACCAGCAAGTACGACTAAGCCAGTACCTTGCTCTTGGTATTTCATACATGCGTCATAGATGTACTCTACTTCGCCTGTTGGCCAGTAAGTAGTAAATCCACCCTCTGTACCAGGAGCCACTTGGTTACGGATACGGATGTTTGCAAATGTACCACGCATCATTACTTCGTGGTTACCACGACGAGAACCGTAAGAGTTGAAGTCACGGATTGCAACACCGTTTTCAATTAAATATTTACCTGCAGGTGTATCTTTACCGATTGCACCAGCTGGAGAAATATGGTCAGTTGTGATTGAGTCACCAAACTTCGCCATAATGCGTAAGCCGTCTAAGCCTTTAATAGCTTCTGGCTCTTTTGCAAGACCTTGGAAGAATGGTGGGTTTTGGATGTAAGTTGATTTGTCATCAAATGTGTAAAGAGACTCAGTTGATGTTTCAATTGCATTCCATTTTTCGTTCGCTGTGAATACAGTTTCGTATTCTTTTTGGAATAACTCACGGTTAACAACAGTACCTAATACTGCGTTAACTTCTTCAGTTGAAGGCCAGATATCAGCGAAGAATACTTCGTTACCATCTTTGTCTTTACCGAATGAATCTTTTTGTAGATCGATATCCACTGTACCAGCAAGTGCATAAGCAACAACAAGTGGTGGAGAAGCTAAGTAGTTAGCTTTTACAAGTGGGTGTACACGACCTTCAAAGTTACGGTTACCAGAAAGAACTGAAGTTACGAATAAGTCATTTTCTTTAATTGCATCTTCGATTTCAGGTAATAATGGACCTGAGTTACCAATACATGTTGTACAACCGTAACCTACAGTGTTGAAACCGATTTGGTCAAGGTACGTTTGTAAACCTGAATCTTCAAGGTAACCAGTTACAACTTTAGAACCTGGTGCTAAAGAAGTTTTTACCCATTTCGGCACTGTAAGACCTTTTTCTACAGCTTTTTTCGCCACTAAGCCCGCAGCAATCAATACGTATGGGTTAGATGTGTTTGTACAAGAAGTGATGGCAGCAATTGCAACAGCACCTGTTGGAATTTCTACATCGCCTTCAGCGAATTTCGCTACAGAAGTTTTTGCGAATTCATCTTCTGTTAAACCGAAACCTTGTGTACCTTGTGGTGCCACTACTGCTTCTTTGTAACGAGAACGCATTTGAGATAGTGGAATTAAGTCTTGTGGACGTTTTGGACCAGAAAGGTTTGGTTCGATTTCAGCTAAGTTTACTTCTAAAACATCAGTGTAAACTGGCTCTAATGTTGGATTGAAGAACATGTGGTTCGCTTTTAAGTAAGCTTCTACAACCGCGATGTGCTCTTCGTCACGACCAGTTAAACGCATGTAGTTTAATGATTCTTCGTCAATTGCGAAGTAACCACATGTAGCACCATATTCAGGAGCCATGTTAGAAATTGTCGCACGGTCAGCTAGTGGTAATTTAGATACGCCAGGTCCGAAGAACTCAACGAATTTACCAACTACGCCACGTTGACGTAATACTTGTGTTACTTTTAATGCTAAGTCAGTAGCAGTTGTTCCGTTTGGAAGATCGCCAACTAATTTAACACCAATAACTTCTGGAATTGGGAAGTATGAAGGCTGACCAAGCATACCTGCTTCAGCTTCGATACCACCTACGCCCCATCCAAGAACGCCGATACCGTTGATCATTGTTGTATGAGAGTCAGTACCTACTACTGAATCTGGGAATGTTTCGAATGTGCCATCAGCATTTTCGTTAACGTGTACAACTGGAGCTAAGTACTCTAAGTTTACTTGGTGAACGATACCTGTTGCTGGTGGTACAGCACGGAAGTTATTGTAAGCAGTTTGAGCCCATTTTAAGAAGTTATAACGCTCAGCGTTACGTTCGAATTCTAGGTCCATGTTTGCTTGTAATGCAGATGCATTACCGTATTTGTCAACTTGTACTGAGTGGTCAATTACAAGGTCAACTGGAATAGCAGGGTTGATTTTGCTTGGGTCGCCGCCCATTTCCTTCATTGCAGAACGAAGAGATGCAAGGTCAACAACTACTGGTACACCAGTAAAGTCTTGTAATACAACGCGAGAAGGTTTGAATGGTACTTCTGCTTCTGGGTCAGCACCGTTACCCCATTTTGCTAATTCGTTTACGTGTTCTTCTTTAATTACATACGCATCATATTGACGTAAAACAGATTCTAATAATACTTTAATTGAATAAGGAAGGTTTGAAACTTTTGCAACGCCAGCTTTTTCAATCGCAGCTAAATCATAGTAATTGTAAGTTTTACCATTCACTTCGAATGATGCACGGCTGTTGTGTAAATTACCTTGTGCCATTTGCGGATCCCCCTAATATATATCTTTTTGAAAAGGCTTTAAAAATGTGTAGCATCTTTTCTCCAATACCCATGATAGCGCATTTATATTCATAAGTAAATTACATTAATATTATCTTTTTTGATAAGCATAACTTATGACCTTGGTTTCTATCCTGATGTTTTTAATTTTTTGATGTGCATAATATCAAGGTTTTGTATTAATGAAGGTTTCTATACCTGTCTAACGAAGTGTATCTAAATGTATTTAACTGGGGTACTTTTTGGGGCACTCGCTGGGGCACCTGTAACTTTTTTTAAAATGGTGCCCCAGTTCGTAAAAATGTAGATAAAGAAGGTTTGGCAGGTACTATTTTATAAGGAAAGAACGATATAAATTCCCTTAAAGTTAGTATTATTTCTTTGCCACAATCTGTGGGATTTTTATTTTATTTATACACAAACAACACTCTACTATATTAATACATTTTTATTATTGTACCTTATAGTGGCTCATCTCGTTTGTAGATGCTAAAGATTTTTGTTTGCTTTCTCTACATTGATTCAGTAATGCATTCGCAATTTCTTCCAAATTAAATTCATCACGATCCATGTGTTTGGGCTCTTTTTTCTTTGTTGGTGTTTATTTTGCTATCATATTTGACAGCCTTAAAATCTTTCTTTGAAATTAATACTTATAATATTTTCATCTCTTTGGATCATTCTGATTACGTTGTAACCCTGTGCTCTTAAAAGGTTTAGAGCAACATCATCTGTTAGTGCTTCATGTTCACGGTGTGTTAAATGTAAGCTTGATAAACCTATTATTGGTACATTATCGGGCTCACGTTTGAATAAAAAGCGTACTGGTACTATTACTTCATAGCTCATAATCTTCACCCCTTTTACAAATATTTCTACATATAAGTTTAAATACCCTACCATTAATTCGAATATCAACATTTATTTCTATGTACAAAACATCCTGATTTTCCCAAAATGGTAAATAGTAGATAGGTATATAGAGGTGAATACAAATGAATAATTGTCCTAATTGTTTAGCCAGTAATCCTTTTAAGAAAGTAAATAGAGATGTTTGTGAAATGTGAATATTGTAATACAATTTTTGAAGATACTTCAACGAGAAAAATGAGAGACGTGTCAGAGCGAGTACGAAAGGAAGTCCAAAACAAAGTCACAAACGAAGAAAACATTCGCGCAGCTGAAAAATTCGTTTGGGGTATAGTAGTTCTAATCATTATTTGAGTTATTATTGACGCAATGTTATGGAATAATTAATCACTACAATGCCCAGGCTCAAAATAATTTGAGTTTAGTGCTAAGATGGTAGACATAATATACCAAATACAGTACAGTAATTTTAGGTAAATTAATTTAATTTTACTTTGACACAGGAAGCACCTGGGGATAAGTCATCTTTATGATGGCTTTATCCTCAGGTGCTTTTTCATTTGAAAGGAGGTGAAAAATATGCTAGGATTTCTTAAATTATCAGTCTTAGCTTCAATCTTTATATTGGTATCTGCATTAGGGTTAATTTTCCTATGTAACAATTTCATTAGATTTAGAAAGAACAGATACTATGACTCACGATTAAAGTTATACTGGGCTGGAGCTATTGTAATTACTATTGGATTAACATTTCTTTTTACCCATTAAAAAACATTGCCCGATAAGACAATACTATCGGGCATGATTTTCTTTCCTATTGTTAAAAAATCTATACCATATTATCGTTGAGAAATAATAATTTTCAAACCTTCAAAATCGCCACTTGTCATCGTACCTTGGTCGAATTTATCAAGCCATGACTTATCGATTTTCTTTTTATCAACTGCTTGTTTAATGTAGTCACGTACAGCAGCTTTAGTTGTATCGTTTGTGAATTTCATTGTGTCATCATCCTCCTTAACTATATGCTGTGGTTTGTCCAAGCCATTCAGAATATCCAACTTGAATTGTTTCTCTGTAATCCCCATGCTTGCTAAATAATCATAAGGATCTATATGCGTTGTTCCTTTAAGATTTTCTGTAATCCATCGATGTGACTTGATACCATTACCACTGCCATCAAGTACAACAGGTATTCCAGCCTCTATAGCTAGTTCACGTAACAGCCAAATATAAGCAGCATAATCCTTTTTAAATTGTTCTTTATCATCGGTACGAGCCAACTCAACTTGTGCATAGCTGAGTGGATTCCCCTTAGGACCACAACCGTATTGCACACGATTAACTGGCGCAATTTGCACGATTCGTCCACCACCGCCTACCCAGTGAGACGTAAATGCATTAGCTTTATTTCGGATCATATACGCAATTTCATTTTCTAATGCATCAGGACCGCAATTTTTTGGATTTCCTGACTCATGAGCAATTACATACTTAACAGCTTCTAATCGTGTGTTTGGTAATCCAGACATTAAGCGTTTTTCAATTTGATAAGTCATTTTGCACCACCCGTTGGCTTGTCATATTTTAAAGCTCTTTCACTATCGTTTATACCTGGTGTTGTTGGATCGTGTACGATTCCGATTAACGCGAGAATAGTCAGTACTGTCTCGACTACGTTCGTTACCTGCGCACTAACAATTGTAATGTCTGCGCCCCATATTGAAGCAATTTGTTGTGCTAGGACGATAATAAGCGCCCATAGAGATAATAAAAACGTTTTATTTTTAAAGCGTACTTTCCAGTTAATTTTCATGTGTAATTCCTCCATTTATAGTTTCATGAAATTTAGTACAAGTGCAATGACTGCCACTGCCCAGCCACCCCAGTTCTGAATGGCTTCAAGTACCTTGTTTTTACCTATGGATACAGCTTCAATTTGCACCATCAATTCTTTCACTTGATCAACCTCAAGTTTTAATCCTTGGTACTCTTCACGCAATCCATTGTACTGTTTAATCAAATTACGAGTTTCTTGCATTTCTCCACGTAATGCATTTATTTGTTCGAACAATTCTTTATTCGAATACCATTCTTCGCCCATCTTGGCCACCTGCCTCACAAATAAAAATAGCACTGCTCGGTACAGTGCATCACTTAGATCTTGTTGTATATAAACAACCCTCCACTAATGATTGTGGAAAGGCTTCATGAAAAAACCCCGCCTAAAGGCGAGGTTCTAATAAAACTAATTAAGAGTAATTTTATTTAAACTCCACGTTTCTGAAACAGCGTTATAAATTGCTTTATACACACTTTCTTCATCATTACTCTTTCTAATACCAAAAGTGATATTGACTACTTCCAAACCCGGTTGGATTTCTAATGCTGCAAAATTAAAGCTATTGTAAATTAGAGTTGGATCTGGGCGGCTTTCATTAGGTATGAGTACTCCTTGCCAACCTAACACTTGAGCTTTAACAGGTTCTGAAAACACTACAGAAAAACCATTTGCATCATTAGTTTCGCCTATCACCACTAATGATTCTTGTTCGCTATTCTCGCCTTATACACATCAGTGTTTTATAACGAGCCTTCACCGTACAGGCGACTTTCATCGCATACGGCGATCCGTCAGCAAGAGATCTTCAAAACTTATTTCCCCTATCGTCATCATAATTACAAATATAAAGTTAATCAATAGAATCACGACAAGGTAAAGAAATCTTAACGTACCCTCTCATTATTCACTTCACCACCGATTGACTTTGTTAATAGTACTTCTTTCATTTTACTATCACCTATCCTTCGCCAATTTTTGTGTAAATAAAAAGCCATAAGGCGAATAGAAATTCAGTAATATGTTTCGTTGCCCATCTCGATTGCTCTCATAGCAAAAAAATACATAAAAAATAACACTGCTCACCACGAAAGTGAAAAGCAAAAAGAAACCTCACCAAAAGGTGAGGCCTTAAAATTACTCATTAATAAATACTCGGTTATTACGTGTAGTATCTACATTTAAGTTGATATAATATTTTTCGTTTGGATTTGAAACACTTTGAACTACAACAACGAAATTATCCTGTGCAAAAATTGATAAATCGCTGTCAACATTCACATCAAATGTAAGTGTATGTTCATTCTTAACTGTTACAGTAACACCCTCATTAGGTCCTGTAAAATTGAGTACTCCATCAAAACCTGTTTCAGCTCCATTAAACTCTACATAGACAATATAATCTGCCCCACCAATAGGAGTTTCTTTAAAAACCTCTGTTGACATATATCGAGTTGCTGTATTTCCATAAGTTCTATATATTGCTTGATTAGGTCCTATTGCCTCTGTGAGTGTTTTTTTGTTTCCTATAACAGTGAAGTTCACTTCGTTTGATGTCCAATCAACTTTATTTACAAATACCGGTCCGCTATTCTCGTCTTATACCTATTGGTTTTATAACGAGCCTTCACCGTACAGGCGACTTTCATCGCATACGGCGATCCGTCAGCAGTAGATCTTCAAAACTTATTTCCCCTATCGTCATCATAATTACAAATATAAAGTTAATCAATAGAATCACGACAAGGTAAAGAAATCTTAACGTACCCATTCATTTAGACAATAAAAATAACGCTAAGCTATGCTTGCGTTTCTCCTTTGTCTAGCTTCTTATAAACAACATCACGTAAATTAGATAAATTAGGTACTTGCTCACGCTTGTCAGGATTCGCTTTTACAAAATTGCACCAAATTCCGACTAAGCCGCTGTTTTCATTAAACATCACTTTCACCTCCTGGTAGTGACGTAGCAAGTAATGTGGAGAGCTCCATTATTGCATTCTCTTGCACTTCTAGACGTTTTTCTTGCATTGCCATATAAGATGACATTTCCATCATGCTACCAAGTAACAATTTATTTTCTTGCTCTAAACGAGCAGCCTTTTCCTCTGCTGTTTCTTCAATCCCGAATTTTTTCATTGCACCCATAGTTCCGTCTGGATTACGTACTTTGTACTCAAATGGCATTTAGTCCACCGCCCCTGAAATAAGATGAATTTTATGATTGAACGATAAATCTGTACGTGATGGTGTGATTTTTAGAATAATGTTTTGCTTCTCTTCTGAAACTGTGTGTTCGAAAGTATCTTCTACAGTGCCACTATTTGTTGGTTCAGTATTAACTGGTGTGAGGGTGATGTATTGCTCCTGTTCTCCTGTCAAAGTCATTGACAACTCGACTTTTACTGCCAAATCTGCGTCACGCTCAATAAATAATAAAACACCCTTTGCTGATCCTTTTGGTGGCTCAATTTTATATCGGGCTACGGATTGCAAAATAGGCGTGTTTACAGTGTTTTTATTAAGTTTTATCGTCTTGCTAGTCTTTGCTCCATAATTATCTACTACCTCAACCACAATCGTATTTTCTCCAACTTTTAATTGAGCTAATAACAATTCAAACTCCCATGCCCCGCCTGGGCCTTCATAGATATCTACCGCATTGCCTGCATTGATTCTATAAGACACTTTTACATTAGCATTAGCATCTGGATCGCCTGATGCACCATTTATTGTAAATTTATCAGTATTAATTATTCCGTTTAGCACAATTGTATCTATGGTTAAAAGTGGTGCTCGGTTAGGTACAACGTAAAATGTACGTTCAACCATATCAGATTGTCCACCCTCACTATCTATTGCCCAAAATTTTAGTGTATGTGGGACGCCATCGGCTAAAACATCAGTTATTGGCACATCTCCATCAAACAGCCTGCCACCTTTAAATATCAGTTGCTTTGACAGTGGGATTTGCATCTGGCTTAAATTTGTCGCTAATACCCGTTTGGGATTATCATCAATTTGATAATAAGCTGTAACTGACTGGTTAGGATCAGTATCGTTTGTTGTGCCAGATAAATTGAGTATGTCGTTTTCGTATAATGTTGTGTTATTTGCCGTGTTTAATGTAATTGTAGGAGCACTATTAAATTTTATTTCTAGTATTGGACGCAAATTTACGTTAGCTACTTCATTTGAATGAATAAACCATGAACCACCGCCACCTTCATTGTTTCGTTTTATTATAAACCCATTACTTATTAACCCCTTTTTTACTGCATCCGTTACATCAAATTCTGCTATCGCTGATTGCACCGTAGCCTCAAATGTTTGACTACTTGCAATAAAATCCTCTTCATAGATAGGCAGATTGGTATTATTTGTTCCAGTCACTCGCGATGCATAAACTTTTAGAAAATCGACAGAACCCATTTCGTATATATTTAAAATTAATTTAGCACTTTGTATCTTACTTTTATCAATACTCGCTACATTAAATTTAAAGAGTGAACGAAAATATTCTGTAGCCGTACTATAGCCAACTAAGGTCCGTGTTTTACTTTCATTAGTTATTAATGATTGAGAATTGGTCAGTGTGTACGAATCGTAAATTGGATTCAATGTAATTTTGGTAGCATTTTTGGGCATAGCATATAGATTTAAAGCAGTATTCCAGTTTAACCTTACGGCCATGAACGTTCCGTAGGATTTACCTGGTTCGATTACTAATTCATCACCTGGTTTAAGATTCATGGTTGTGCCTTGATAATTTATCTGATATTTAATTTCATTTGCACTACTTCCATATTCTTCGTTAATTATTTTGTAATTAAAATTTTGGAAGTCTAAATCAAATTTAATATCTGATCCACCACCACCTGCACGATACTGTCTTACAAATGCATTATTGACATCATTACCACTAACACCTATAACTTGGTTGTCAGAACTGTTATCAACAGTTTTTACATACATAGATTTAACTTTAGTCCAAGCCATATTACACCACCTCCACTAACTGAACATCATAAGTCTGCCAATCTCCAACACCCATTTCAGCATTTATGGTATCGATTACCACATTACTACGAGTTACTTTAGCACCCTTTTTATACGGATTTTGTAAGGCTTGTACAGTGATAGTCTTTGCACTTGCATCAATTGCTGTAATTAATACATCTTCAGTATTTGTATCATCAAAAATAGTGGCTTGTGTGAATGGTGTAAAACCATCAACACTCGCCACTTTTAAGGTAGTTGTGCCAGCTATAACAGCTTCAATAATATCCGTTAAGGCTTTATCTAAGTTGATTTTATTTGAGCTGCCATCAAGCGTGTCTGAAAAGGTGCCGCTATTTCCAGGAACACGTCCATCTAACTCAAGTTGAACTTGTAAACGTTGCATTTGACGAGCGTGTTCTATCAAAAAACGGTACGCATTATACAGGCCCCACTCAAGATTGTTTCCATATTCAGCCCAAAAAATTGTACCCTCTTCTAGCACTTCACCAGTGTTGGGGTCCGTTAAATCATCCTCCCATTTCACCCGTTTATATGGATTTGTTTTAAAATTTAAAGGGATTTCTCCTGTCATAAATTCAGCCACTTACTTTCACTTCCTTTGCTTCAAGCGTGAGAGGGAATGCAATGGTATAGCCCTGCGCTCCTTTTTGGTAGTTCATATTTTTCACATATAGCTCTCGGCCCATCGAATCTACTAAAACTACTCGAGTAATAAGACCTTTTTCGGTTGTTAATTTCACATATTTTCTCAATCCATAACGATCACTAGTATGTGAAATAGGTTTATCATAAACTACCCCATCAATTGTTACCTTTGCCCCAACGACCAAATTACTTAAAAATGCTTCTGTAAGTTGTATTAATAAAGGCTGTATTTCGCTCACACTATTCCACCTCCTGCTCTAAATCGCCCACAAGTCCGTGCGCGAAGTAAAAAAGCATACGATCCATCTCGTACGCTTACATTTTCTTTGCCTATGATTGCTGACTTTGAAGCTGTTTTAAATCGTCCACATATACGATTATTGTTAAAATTCCAAGCATATGTTCCAGCAATCATTACTAAAGAATCCTTAATAGCAAGTATTGTCGCCATTAAGTCAATATTCAAAGGCACAATGCGCTCAATTATATTTATTAACTCTTCATAGTAAATGGTTTGCTCCACATCAATGGCTACTTCCATCTCGAAATGATCAATGTCTAGTAAAATTTGATGTTTATTTTCACCCAATAAATTAGTAAGTACCTTAATTAAGTGTTCAAGTACATAGGGCGCTTTATCTTGCATACGGGCAAGTAACCTTAGCTTGCGAAACTTCAATGTTTCACTTTTTAGATCTGCACGAATCCCGAAATCTTTTTCTCTCATTGCAACAGCAGTTTCGCTTGATGTTAAAATAAACTGATCATTTTCCACATCAAAAAGAGCTTCGTCAAGTTGGTCCCAGCTTACTGTAACTGTGTTGGACATCTCGCGAAACTCTCTAATATTTCTATAGTAAGGCGGTAATTCCTCTAAAAAGGGATTGGTCATGTACTCACTTCCCTCAGTATTACTTGTGAGAGAACAGGGATATCTTCAATCAAATTAATGTTCTTATCAAACCCATTTAACGTGGTTGAAGCAATATCCTCTACTCCTTCGATTTCCAAAAGTCTCGCTTCAATATGCGTAATCCGCACATTTATATCTAAATCCTTATACCAAATTGCACGTAGTTCTGCAAAATATTCTTTTAAATTTTCATTTATTTGTGCCTCAATTTGCCCAATTGTTACCCCATTAAGAATGAGTTCACTTTCAACAACAATATCGTTTTTTCCTACACCTTCAACCGTGACCCCATGGCCAATAGGTGCCATGCCGTAACCCTCACCTTTGAACTCGATTGGATCTATAATCTCTTGAACATAGGATACAAACTCTGGTGTCGGTACATTAAAATCAGAATCAATAATAATAGCTTTTACTGTTCCTCCTCCAAATGGCGCACGTCGTAAACGAACACCACCTACACCTTGAATGGCCCTTAACTTTTTCTTATAATCAGCACGATTCCCTCCAAAAGCTTTCTCACGAATATGGTCTAGAAACTTTTGATAAAGGGATTCGTCTGTTTCATCATCTTCACCAGGCACAAGGACATCTGCTAAAATCGCTTTCCCTAACTGATTGTTTGCCTCTAAAGGGAGCATTTCACCATAATCTTTATTTCCAACGGATCCAGCTGTTTGAGCTTCTGCTTTAAAATCACCCGCTTCTATCCGTTCAATTATCGTATATACAATTTCATCTAAACGATATTGGCTACTTATTGACACATCAAGTGGTTGTCCATCACCATCTGTAAACAAAGCACGACGAATAGCCTTACCTGCTTTTTTTCGCTCAACTCCATGCTCATTTACACGCTTTTCAAGATCATCACCGTCTGCCGTAGCAGCAAAAGTGCGACGATAGAGCACAGCCATATCCCAATAAGTCTCAGCAAGTTTCAACGCTGATGGAGCAAGTGCATCGTATATGACACTACCCTCTCGCTTATCAACGTCATCTGGAACCCGTTCAAGCAATGCTGTTAAGATACTATCAAAAGATTGTGCTTCTAAGTAATCAAGCAATCCTTATCGCCTCCTTCAAGAGACTTACATCCCCGTAAATAGTGCGAGCAGTAAAAGTCACTAAAACATCTTCTTTAGAAATAAATTCAAGGCTGAAATTTTCCAATGATGTAATACGCTCATCTTGTAGGACTGCATCATGAATACGCCTAGCTAAGTCCCCTCGTACATACAATTCATCATAACCAACCATATTCTGAAAACCGTAGTTATTTGTATAGATAAGATGTTCGAAGCGGATCGTATTTAGAGCTTTAAAAATCGCTTGCTCCATTGCTTTCTGACCATCAATAAATCCTGTACAACACCCTTTTTTGAAATCCAAGTGGTATGTTCGAGTCGGTAATTCAACGGCATCGATTACCTCAATTTCTGGTGTAATTGTTATTGCTTCTGTTGGGACTACCATACGCTATCACCTTCCTTATATCTGTCTGAAACAAAATATTTTTGCCCTCCCTGCACCCTATGCAACACAACTTTATCACCTATTTTAAGCCCATCTTCAAAAATAAATTTTGCGTATTTCATGTCATATTTTTCATAAGGATTAGGTTCAGATTCCCTTATATTTTTTCGTGAAGAACTTGCTTGTTTCAAAGCATCTCCCATACGGCCACTAGAAAAATTTTGTGCATATTCATAAGCAATTGAAACTATACGTTCATGCCTTGTCAAATGCTCAGCCACAAGCAAAAACTCATCCGTTAAGATGAGCTTGGAATGGACTTCTATTTTAAGTGGCTTCGATTCAATTACTTCACCTACAACGATATTGACTGGATTGGATGCTTGGAAGGCAGCCATGGCCGTTGTTTTGATTAAATCTAGTAAACTCATCATATCACCTTTAATTCTAATGACATTATATGGACTTTAGGTGTCCAATCATGGGTGCAAGTATCCACCAAAAACAATTGTTTTAACCCTAGCTTTTCGATGAAGATAAACACCATTTTGCCTGCTCGTACACGCCAGTCACCTAAACATTTCAAAGATAGTTTCTTTTTTTCTTTATTGTGTACAGCTAGTAATGCATCTAACAGACTCTCAACTTGCGCTTTCGTCATATTTTCATCTACTTTTTCGTAATACTGTAATTGTCCCCATTTAGCGATATTGTTACTATCCTGCGCTATAAATACCCGTCTCTTTGATGCCTTTTTATCATCTAAAACGAGCTTAATGCGATTGTAACTATCATCTATAGAGATGGCATAATCATAATCATACAAAAGACTTTCTTCACCTATATAAAAATCAGTAGGTGGGATAACTAAATCTTTAATATTATGAAGCCCAAGCGAGCCAAAATCGTCCATGAAAACAAAACTTTGGTTGGTTGCTACAATAGCCGAATCAATATATTTCATAATGACATCTAAGGCTTTTTTATCTTCCTCTATCATTGCTGGTGCTTTATAGCCTGTCTTCGTAGATACACTTAATTTTAATTTTGCTTGGCTGCATATTTGAGCTATAGCAGCCTCGGACTGCATTGATTTCATGACAAACGTGTCATTGAACATTAAATACCTCAGTTGGTCATAAGCAGTAATCTTAAATTCGCTGCTTTTCCCCAATCCAGCTTTAAATGAATAACCATAGAAAATTTTGTGCTTCTCATCAGTCACCCTTACAATCGCACCAGATATAATTTTATTTTCGAGTGGCTTCGGATTTAACAGATTAACATTCAGTTCAGAAGCTTTTCCTGTTTTTTCTGTTTTCCAACTAATTGACGTGACAGGAATTTCATATATCTTTCCATCACGATTGTCGATTAATACTTCTATACCTGTCACCTCATTTCTTTGCTGTCCACTCAGGCGGTATTTTTACTTTTAAGCCAATAGGTAATTTTCTTAACTCACTGTCCTTTATTCCATTCAACGATTGTAGCGCCTTGTAGTTTGCTCCATTCCCTGTATACTTTTGAGCAATCTTCCAAAGCGAATCCCCTTTTACTAAACTATAAGTCTGCGGAACAGGTTTAGGGTTATCTCGCGGAGCTTCTTTTTTAGCAACTGTTACTGGCTGTTTAGTGGCCGCTACCTTTTTAGCAGCACTCTTTTTTACTACTTCCATTTTTCGGAATCCAAATGGCACATGTTTTTTAAAAGAAATCGTGTAATCTACATCTTCTGTGCCAAATTGATCCTTTGGTTCAAAGCTTTCAATTGTCACCAATTCATTAACGGAAAAGGAACCACCAACATAAATAAAGCGGATAACCGTTTCTGCGGCCATCCACTTGTTTATCTGGTCTATATATATTTGAGGTTCTCTAAACTGAGTTTCTGCATAGTGGGTATCATCAGCAGGGAAAAATGATGAGAAAGCAAACTCTGTTAGTTTCATTGGTTTAGGTACATTAACAGTTCCCTTTTTGGCGATAGAAAATTCTTCACCATCAGCGGTGTTTTTAAAAGGGAGTTCAGGTGGATTTACAGGGATACGAAAGCCCTCGGTATCATTCTTAGCACTAAGATAGATGCCTATCATGTATATACCCCCTCAACCGAACGATCTTGCTCATCTTTTAACCACTTCACAATTTGTTTGATTAGTTCCTGCAAGTCCACATCTTTATGAATATCACCTGAAAATTCAATTTTAGGATCACTCTTAATATGCTGCACTATGGTCTTATTATTGTTAGTAATAGGTGAAGCGGAAACATTTTCACGTATGTCTTTTGAGACTGCAACATCATCTCTTGACGGAGAGGTTAATGTTTGGGATACAAGATCATTAATTTCCGTTGCATTGCCGCCTACCCTAGACAAATCACCAAACTTATTAAGCATTTTCTCCATTTTGCTACCTGTAGTATCCTCAAACTTATTATGAACCTGTAAGTTTGGTGTTAAAGATACAATGTTATTAATGGCCTTACCCTCAGCTATATCTTTAAATATCTCAAGATATTCGTCTGCAAGGTTTATTTTGTCCTCAATCTTTTTGACCTTATCAAGCTTACCACCTTTTAGTTTTCCTTTGTCTGGATCTCCTGCTGCACCTAATCCAGATTCAGAAGGAGCGGTTTTTACAACGTCGTCCATTAAGCTTGTTTTATCAAGAAAAGGATTTTCTTTATTTTTATCATCTTTACCTAATCCAGCCAAACTTTTTGCCTTATCAACTAAGCCACTTACTTTATCGGCAGCTCCCATCATACCGTCGTATGCCCATTCGTTTGCTTTATTAAAAGTATCTGGGATACTAAAGAGCTTGGTTTTAGACAAACTAACTACGTTTTTATCACTGGTCGGAGCTTTAATATTTGCAGCAAAGTTCTGCCAATGCTTTGTAATGACATTTGATTTACCAGTCTGTAACTCTCCTATTTTACCGAAATTAACACCAGGTATTTTATTAACTAGGGTAATTAATCCATTTACGGCCTTGATGGCAATATTAACGCCTGCAACAAAGGCATTCCCTAACGCTGTTGCAGCACTATCAAAACTCCCTGTCATAGCTGACATATTTTCCACTACCATCATGACCAAATCATAAAATAATTTTTTTACTGCATAGACGGGATCAATAAATAAATTAATAAAGAATTCGGCAAAAATTGTTAAGAAATTTGCTATATTTATAAATTGATTAAGGATATAGGCTCCTAATGCTGCGAAAATGCCTGCTACAAACCCAACTACCGTGGCAGTCTCTTCACCCCACATAACCATGGCCATCACTACTAAGGCAATAACGGTAATGATGGCAATAAGTACCCACGTTATCGGATTTGAAAGAAATGCAGCATTTACAACCCATTGAGCCGCTGCCCAAGCAAGAGTGGCTACTCTAATTAAACCTAATATTGCATATTTAGTTGCTAGTATTGCTACTATTGATCCTATAATCGTTCCTAAAATCACTAAAATAGGTACCACCAAACTAGCATTATCATACATAAACTGCCCTATAGCCCCAATCATGTTATACAATGCCTCAAGAATCGAGAATACGAATGATAGCCCTGATACAAAAAGATTAATAAACACCATTGCATGCCCTGCTAAAATTCCGAAAGCATTGGAATTTACAAATTGTCTAAAACGTACAAATAACGGCTCGAAAGCTCGCTGTGCCCAGTTATTAAAGACTGTCATAGCATCAGCAAATGTCAGTGGCATTTTATTGAATTTGTCTTCAATTTCCGTAGCTGCTGCAAACAAAGATTTTTTAATAATATCAGCAGTAATTTCACCATCTGACGACATATCCTTCAAGCCTTCCATTCCAACACCTGTTGCATCAGCAATCGCTTGACCTAGGAGCGGAGCATTTTCCATTATTGAACGGAATTCATCGCCCTGTAGTCGCCCCGAAGCCATCGCTTGTGTCAATTGGTACATACCTGCTTGTTTTTCTTGCGTCCCCGCTCCTGATACGCTAAATGATTTATTCATAAGCTCTGTAAAACGTAAAGCTTCATCATTGCTTGCAAAAGCATCTTTAGCTAATAGATTTAACTTAGCAACACTTGACGCTGTATCGTTATACGAACTTAAACTTCTTTGAGATGCCCTATAAATCTTGTCTTGTAACTCCTTCTGGGTCTGCAATCCGTCGTTAATATTAGCTAAACGGGCATTAGTATTTGAATAATTATCAGAAGCTTGTGTAAATTTACTAAACCCGTTAGTAATGCCTTGAATAGATAAGTACGCAGTTGTAAAACCCAATAGATTAGTTAACAACATACGTACGCTACTGGTGGCAGAATTCGCACTATCCCGGACTCCATTTAGACTATCTCTTAATCTATTTCCTGAAGTTTGCCCCTCGCTCCCTGCCAACCTAGCACTTAATCTTAAACGTTCAAAAGAAGCACTTGCACTTTCTATGTCTCGCCGAGCCCTCTGCAAACTGCGCATATCACTAGCTCTGTTAGATGCTGTGTGCATTTGTTCCATTGCCCTAATGGTACTATTCATTGCTTTCATCATTTTTTGAAGAGTGCCAGTCATTTTATCTGTTAATGACATCGTTGTGCGTACAGACAGTTTAATCATCCTCCTCCCCAGCCAAAATAAAAAGCACTCAATAAGAGTGCTCAAAACATTTTTTGGATCAATAACTTATAAATTTTTTCATTAACTTCAATCAAACTTTTCTTACCATCTTTGAACTCAATAACCAATGTATGTGTACCTTTATTTTTTGCAGATAAGCCTGCTAAGAGTCCAACAGGCCCTAATAATGCTCCGCCAACTAATCCCCGAGTCACGCCGCTTACTGCACTTTTTCTATGTTCTTCTGTAATTAATTCATAAGAATCAACAGTTTCTTTATTTAAAGGAAACTTTTTAGTAAATCCTGTGAATAAAAAAACCTCTTCTTTACTGAAGAACCCCTGTTGGCCAATCATTATGTTTTTTCCTTCATAATCTCCCGCAAGTACCTTATTTTGAGCCATGTGTATCCCTCCTCATACACAAATATACATAACTTGGAGGGATTTCACTATACTGTATTGGCATAAATCTACTATTTCTTAGCCGCTTCTGCCTCTTTTTCAAGCTCTATGTCCAAACTTGCAATGATAAACGCCCTCTCTTTACGATCCATACTTAAAAAGCTATTGGGCAGTATATTGAACCGATGTAGCGCAACATGTGCATAGAAAGCTAGTCCGTCACGCTCATCCTCACTGCCCTGTATTAGTTTTTTGCTTCTTCTATATCATCTTCTAAAGTATGATCTAAACCACTAATCTCTGATACTTTTTCAGAAATCTGAGATGCTTCTCCAACCCAGAACATTGCACCAAACAATTGCTCAGCACCTTTTACTCCATATGATTTTTGTAGTTCAGTATCATTTAAGTCTGGATAAATAATCGAAGCTACACTAATACCACGGTTGTAAGCGACTGGATCAAATACACGCTCTTGGCGCCCCTTTCTACCAGGTTTATTTTTAAAGCAGCGGTCATTAATTAAATCAGACTCCGCAGATGTTAAAGGACGTAATTTAATTGATTCTGTAAATCTTTCTAATTTCAGTTCTACCGGATCTGCCTGACGTACATTTTCTTTCATAAAAGCTTTAAAATTACTCATTTATAAGTTCCTCCTTATTGGATAACACTGAATTGATTTAAGATTTCAAAATCGTCAAATGTAAATGGGAATTCGTCTTTTAATGTATCAGCGCTATCTGCATCAAGCATTGCCAATAGGGTTTTGTCTGGTACAATGTTTCGAATATCTACTGTTTGTTTACCAGCTGCACTTGTAATATCTGCGTTGACGATTGTTGCATCAAACATCGGTGACTTCCCTGATCGCAAATAATCCGAAGCCATGGCGCGAATTTCTGGACGATGATAGTACATGGTCATCTCTCCAACACCTTTAGCTCCAACAATTTTCGAACCTTCCATGCGAGCATTTAGACGCTTTACTTCCACCTTGTTATATTCTACTTCTGCTTTAAATTTTAGAATCTCCGCAATTTCGAATGTTTGACCCTCAATATTAATAAACACCAAGCCCTCACGTGAGGACATGGCGTCTTTTGTTTGCATAACATTTGGTGCCATCAAGCCTTACCTCCTTCTTATTTGCACTCAACACGCTATATAATTTTTCCATTGCATCAATGAACTTGACACCTAAGACTGCGAACACTGCGTCTTTTTCATCACCCGATTCAATCACAATATCTTCTGGCATGTATGGATCAATTACCCCTAGTCTTACATAAGGATCAAGAACAGTTTTCATAAGTTGTTTCTTAAATAAATCACGCCCATTTGCATCATTATTCACCTTACCTATGAAATATTTACGGAAAATATGACGAGCGTTGTTCTCAATAATCGACATGCCACGATCAATTTTCCCCTTCCGGAAATCCTGATTTTTTTTCGGTGTGAATGAACGGAATGTGTTAATATCTTGCTCCACCACAACCTCATCATTATTGAATGAATAAACAATATGGCCATCTTTTAATGCTTGAATAATCTCATCATTGGTCATCGTTTCTGCCTCAGTCGCCCCAGGGTATGTTGCATAGGTAAGCGATCCTACTGTAGAAGCGGCAAATGCTGCAGCAAACCAATATACAGCATCTTTTGCTGTTAGCACTTCTCCACCATCCAAAGTGACGCCATTTTTAATGGATACGGTACTTTCATGGTCCGCTGCATTGTAATTGTTCGTTACAAATGTTACACGTTTACCTACCTGCTCCCGAAATTCCTTCACTTTAAGAGCAAGCAAGGACTTGATGGTATGATCATCTGTACCGTATGCAACTGTTTTAAAATCTAAGGAATCTAAAGCTGAGGCAAACTCTGAAATAGATTCGTTCGTTGCTGCTACAGTTGCCCCACCCCCAAGTGTCAAAATCGCATCGGCTCCAGGAAGGCTTCCCGTAAAAATAACAAAGTCATTTGCTTTTAATTCTTCAAAACTCGCTACCTTTTGAGAATCTACTTGTAAAGCTTCGAAATACGTTTTAATAGTTACAGCACCATCTAAACCAACAGTGACGGTTACATGAATCTTATTTCCGTCTGAGCCACCATATATTGCTGTTGCTGTAAGTCCTTCTGCTGTGGCTTTTGCCTTTTCCCCTAAACCATTGATGTTATACAAGAAAATGTTACTTGTTGCTTTAAATGATTCTCTTACTGGCAAAATCTCTGCAAGTGACTTGCCAAATAGCGCCTTGAATTTTGTATTGGTAGATAGTTTAATAAATTTACCTACCTCACCCCAATCAAGCGCAACAGGAATAGCTAATGCACCATTTGAATCTAGCCCCATTGTATTAAGGCTATTGGTTTCAAAGTTAATGTACGCATCTGGCCGTACTTTATTTTGCGTTTCCCAAATACCGCCCATTAAGCCTCTACTCCTTTCTTTTTCCATTCATCGACAAGTCTATCCGCTTCACTTTTGGTATAACTCTTATCATCTTCAAGCACTACCTCATACTCTAGCCTTGCCTTTGTGGAAGAAGCGGACTCTAAAAAAGCAACCTTGGAGAACTTTTTATTCCCCGGTTGCTTCGCCGTTTTGTTTGTTGTCTCTTGTGTCAAAATCAACGCCCTCCAATGTTCTCATTTTCACTTCTTCTAATATGTCGTGTAGACAAGCTTTCACTTGATATTTCATAACTAATGTTTCATCTACTATTTCACCTTCAATTTCATGTACATGAAACCTATTTGCGAGGTATTTAAAATTGTTTTGCACAACTTCTAATACATTTAGGCATTCTTCGTCTATATCATCCGTAGCGGGGAAATAGACCATGCTAAAAGAATAGGTCCGACTGGCTTGATGCTTCATACCTCGCTCTTGGTGTACATTAAAAATACGTACTAAAAAAGCAGGTACTTTTAAGCCCTGCTTCACGGGTTTATCATATACTTTCATGGATGGATAAAGAGAACGTATTTGCCTAATTGCAAGTGTCTTAATGCCTTCTGTTACATTTACATCACTCACCTAGAATACGCCTCCATTCCTTTTCAATTTCACGCTCCCACACTCGTGGAGCCAGTCTTTCCATTTCTTGTTCTGTCAGTTCTAACATAAACTGTCCATCAACAAACCCTACTGTACGACCAGCTATTACAATGCGGTGGCCTTTCTCAATAAAAAGTGCGTACTCTACATTATTATAGATAATAATTTTGTACGTATCTCCTTGCTTAATGATGTGATACTTCCAGTTATTGCGTAAATCACCCGTATCAACAGGCGTGAGCATTTTAACCTTACGGATGGCTAATTGAGCAATTCTTTCTGCCACTTTTTTATGGATCTTGCCCGAAGCAATGGTGAGCTCTTTCATCTTTTCTGCTAGTTGTTTCACTTCTTCAAATTCAAAAGCCATTAAGCATACACCTTCTTCTTCAAAAGCACTTCCTGATGTGTTACATAAAGAAAAGACTCTTTAGCAGACGTAAATTCATCCGTCATAATCAGCTCGCCATCTTCAAATAGCTGAACCGTAATTTCGTCCCCAGCTAAAATCTCAACGGTTGAAGAAAGAAACAGCTTGGCATCATATAGAATCTGATTTGCTTCTCCTTCCACAGTATTATTAAGTGTCTGCATTCCTACTGTAGATAAACGGCAAGGCACATTGGCATGCTTTGTAATCCATTTCTGTCCGGTTGAACTATTAGGCTTTTCATACTCTTCATACCGCTTCACTGTGGCCTCTCGATCATACATGAGCTCAACAGACTTTGTTGCTGTAGCCAATAGCTTTCGAATGTTCACTCTACCACCTCAATTTCCGGAAGCGGTTAAGCTGAGATGTGTAGTTAGTGAGTATTTGCATCGTCATTTGTTCACTTGTCGTTGAACTGGTACCTATTTCAACAGCAACATCACCCTCTTTAACAGACTTTGCAACAGCAAAATCGGATGGATTCATCGATTTCATTTCATAGTTGATTAAATCAAGTGTCATATTCGCATGCACGAATTTTATGTCGTCCGGAATGTCACTTCGGTTACAGTACGTTTTAATTGCTTGAGCCACTTCTTCAATTTTTAGAAGCAGTTCATTTCCAGTAAATGTATCTGGTTGAACTTTACTTTTTACGATATCAAATACGTTCAAGCTAAAACCTCCTATTCAGTAGGTTCCGTAGATTTCGTAGTGCGTTTCTTGGATGTTTCTATTACCGATAAAATCTCAAAACTAGGATGCTCAGCGTGTTCACTAAGCACTTCTAATTCCTCACCAACTTTGTACACTTCATCATCATAGCGTACAGGGAAGCTGTTCTCTTTGACTTTCACAAGAGTTTTCATTTAGCAACCTCCTTATATTGTTTGAGCTTGGAAAACGTTATCGGCAGCATGGAATGATGGAATAGCTGTAGCGGCTGCTTTTGTCCAAGTCGAAACTGGGTCTTGTCCTTCTTCAAACACCATTGTGATGATTTTACCCACGCTCGACACGTCTGCACCTTCTCGCAACATACGACTTTCTTCTGGTGTTGGTCCATATAACGTTTCACCTAAAGTTCCATCACCAAACATGACGAATTTGTCTTCATCAAGGTAACGATGTGATGTGTAAGATCCATTGGCTGCTTGCTTACGATACTTTGCATCATATACTGCAATGACAGGCAAATCATGTTGTTGTAAAAAAGCGTTTAAATCTTGTCGTGTTGGAATACGACCTGAATCTTTACCAAATAAAGCAGCAATGATTTTAGCATTTCTTAAAATTGAGCGAAGTATTTTAGTAGAAGTTAATGCACGTGTGGGTTTATCAGTTAAAGTATCTGCCCAACGTTCCATATCACCGATAATGTCAGCTGAATCAGCTGTCCATAGTCCAGCACCACTTAAAGCTTCTTGGTGATCAGGCGGCACATGGTAATTGACAGACATATTAAGTCCATTTTCATTCAACGTCACTTTACCTTTTGATAACGCTTCGATCCGCATTAATTCAACACGGGCTCGTACACCATTCACAAGTGTATCAACATCATTAAATACATTTTGCATTAAGTAATTCTTTTCAGCTTCATTGCGAGGTTGAGTCAATGCAATTATATCTTTCTCAGTAATTTGCATTTTACGTTTAATATAGGCTGCCTCTAAAGCTTGCTTAGAAGCTTCCCGACTACCAATTTCAGCCTCTGTGTCAAATGCATGTACTGAAGCAATTGTCGGTAATGAACTTCCACCTTTAATCATGTCAAATTCAAGCGTAGAGTGCTTAACCTCTGGGAAAAGTGTTTCTCCTAGTAACGGCTTATACTCCCGTGTTTTTGAGTAATCAAGCATAGTTTTTTGATTGAATAATTCTAATACATCTGGCATATTCGTTTACTCCTTTCAAATGGCCGCTATTAGCGGAATGTAATATTCTTTAAAGCTGTTTTCGCTTCTGCTGAAGGTGCTGTGTGTAACCGAGCTTCTAAAATGTAAGCTTGATCAATTAACGAACCAGGTTGTGGTCCGTTTGTTACATCCACATCTGTATACAAAATACCTTTCGCAGTACCGTCATTTGCAGGTAATACTGTCCCTGCTTTAACAATCTTTTTACCGTTTGAATCTGCAACTACACCTACATCACTTACCTGATACGTGAACGATTGCACCTTTGATGATGCAAAAAAATTTACACGTTCTGCTTTTTGTACATTACTTACATATGGCATATAATGTCCTCCCTAATCCCAAATAGTTTTTGTTTCACTTGACTGACTGCGTGTATTTAATTGTTGAGCGATTTGAGCACTGATTGATGTAGATGGTTTATCGTCAGTTTTACCTTCACCCGGTTTAGTTCCCTTTGGTAGCGGCTTTTCCTCAGTTTCAGGTGTAAATAAAAAGGCTTTAGATTCGCGCAGTGTTTTAATCTGCTCATCTAAGCCTTTTTTTACGTTACCTTCTTCGTCCAATTCAATTGTTGATTTATCAATAAGACCTGTAACGAGATCAGTATCATGTACTTTACTGGCAAGTGCTAATTTCAAGGCACTTTTAAGTTGGGTATCCTTGATTTTCGCTTCATATTCAGCCTTGTCAGTTTCATTTTGTTGCTGCAGCTCTTCAATTTTTGTCTGTAACCCAGCTGCATCAATTTTTTTCAAATCATTTAGCTGAGTGTCACGTTCTTTCAATTGATTTGTTAGGTCCTTTACTTCATTGATTTTATCGTCAAGACGACTTTTAGGAACCATGGTGCCAAAACCTGCTATTACTTTATCTGCCTGTTCCTCCGATAAACCTAAAGCAATTAAATCTTCTTTTTTCATCGTATAGCCTCCTATTTCGCATTATCGTAGTACGCACGATAGGTTCTTGCTTTGAATCTTTTACGTCTGCAAAGCGAAAAAGACGCAAAATCAATTTTATGCAACATACCTCTCTTCCCATTCTTTATAGTTCATTTTCTTAATCCTACCGTTAGCAGAATTTCGTGTTTCATAAGCCATATACTCAGCTTCATCAAAATATGGAATAGTCGTAGTTCTGCAACGCGCATGAAATGGGGGTGCATTAGTACCTGGTGTATAGTCCTTCACAAAGTAAATATTCATGTCCTGCTCTTGGCAAATTTCTGATGTGCGATTGTCCAAAGTAGCAAGGATTTGATAACGTTCTAGATCCGCCTCAATGTATGAGTTATTTGCAGCAATGTTATGAAAGAAGTTAGCTTCTGTTCTTACCAGTGCCTCTGCTCTACTTAATACCACGTCAGTAGCTTTGCTGATTGCCCTTGATGTTTTACTAAGGGAGCGGCCTTGCCTAAATGACTTTTCTAACTCCTTTCTAATCGTAACCATAGTTGCCGCTTCATGGCCCCAAATGCGCTTTGAAAACTCCTTACCTGACCAGTTATAGGTGAGTACTTCTTTCATCACACTATCCGTTAACCTAGTGACAGGCTGATAAACAGCAGTGAATGTGGCAATGTCATATAACCCTTTATAATAAGAGTTTTCGTATACTTCTGTTAAACCTGTATACGTATAGGCCTGTAATCCATTCACGCCGCCATATAGTTCAAGCATCTCTAACTGAATCTGTAAATGCAGCATCTCTAATCGAGAAATACGAGCCCGATAGCCAATTGCCTCTAAAATGCGATCATATTCTGGATTCCCCGACAATGAAAGAGCTTTGTATTGCTGCAATGTAATATTGCGAAAATCTTTTAACTCTTTGGCAGTTAGATACTTCTTAGCCTCTGCATAGGAAATCTTATTATCAATAGCATAACGAGAATAAAACACCTCAATCTGCTGTATGATGTTCACTTGTGCTATGCGTAGCTGTTCTTCCATGCGAGCAAGATACTTACTGGCAATAAGCTGTGATTCCAATTCACGTTGTGCAGCACGATTTTCCCAATACTTACTCATCGTCAGTCACTTCCGATTGAGACTGGCGCTGTTTCTCCAAAGCCTCTTGATACTCATCTATCTCTTTCTGTTCTTCAACTTTTTGTTTGGCTAACCTATCCTCAACTTCTGGCGTGTACCATGGATGATTTTCACGGTTGGTTTGATCATCAATAATCCCTACTGACTTCTCACACATTTCAACCGCTTCTACTTCATTAATAATAATGTCACGATTAAAAACAAATTTTACTTTTTCTTCAGTAAAATCACCTTCTCCAATCATTTGCAAATAATGTGTAATGAACCACATCATGTGCTCAATACTCGACTGCATTTCACTCTCTAAAATATTGCAATCCATATCTAAATCACTGTAGCGGAATTTAAGTGCTACCCCAGATGCATTGCCCAAATTTTCATGTAATGTATCAACTCCACGGCCAAGCTCATAAATAGCTCTACGTGTACGTTCAAGTTCTTTTTCGTTAGCTTCAGTTTGAATCTCAGCCGATAATTTATCAACATCACCATTTTCATCCGTTTTGACTGCACGATAGACATTAAGATCGTGAAGAAACTCTTTTAAATCGACTCCACCATAGTTAATGAGTTTATAGATAAAATTAGGAATATCAGCAAGTACATCTGCATTTGTAGAAGCTTGGGTATTGTAATTGTCAACGAGTGATTTAATCAGCTCAATTAAAGGCTGCTCTTCCTCGTTATACCTGAAATGAATAAGGGGTATCTTTTTCCACAGCACCGGTTGATCACCTAATAAAAAGTGATATCCTTGTTTTCCTCCCGCTGGGACATCAGAGATGAGTGTTGAACCTTCAAATACGTAGTGATCTATCCCATCACTGTGATAATGCTCTACCTTTTTCAACGTCTTTTTGGTCGTACCATCATAATGATTGGTTTCATACACCCGTAAAAACGACTCAATTTTCATATTTTCAGAGTCAGCATAAAACGGTATGATTTGCTCGGATGGAAACCGCATAAAGCTAAGCTCCCCAGCTTCATTAAAGTAAGGATGCAAGTAAGCAACACCTTTGTTAATGGCCTCTTTTCCTACTTTACGTAAGCGGTTAATCATGCCAGCATCAAATATGTCATCTAACTTTTTCTGATAACCTTCATTTTCACTAGTGACTGAAGGTTGCTTCGAAAGAACATAGCCAATCTTTTGATCAACAAGTTTCTTCACGTAGCCATGTATCAGCTTTAAGTTGGACTTCCACTCTGCATCCCGCTTCTTTTCTTCAATGTCCATCTTATTTTTGTAATACCTGTCACCTGTTAACATGAGCTTCCGCTTCGGAGAATCCTCCCAATCCTTTATCTCATTAAGCAGCACTTTTTCATTTTTAATAACGCTTTCCACCATTCGTTTTATCACCTCCTCCATCTGTTCATGCCAACGTGGTCTATATAAATCCTCAATTAGCATTTAATCACCTCACTTTAGAACGGATAAACCGCCTTTTTTGAATATGACTGTGTTAACAAAATATCTATCACTATCCATCTGGTGATCATTATGTTTTACTGGCTTATCCTCGCCACGATCTGCCGCTTTTTCATCCCAAATGTAAGACGAAAACTCACGAAAGGTTTCTTTACAGCAATCGTTATACTTGATTAAACCGTTAATAAGCGCATTGCCAACATTTCTAATACCTTCTAACACATCATTTTTCGCCTTTATCACACGTATACCATTCTGTTTTAGTAGTGTGATGAATGAAGAAGCGGACGGGTCAACAATAACACCTTGGAAGTTTTCAACGCCCTCTATGAATCCTAACAAGTCCTTATAATACTCTTGGTCTGTCTTTTGTTTGCTTCTCTTGCGACCGTCATAATGATATTCCTTAACCTTGTACCAAACTCCATCAAAAAATCCCCACAGACCAAATGTCGTAGGGTTCTGTGTGCCGTAATCGACACTGACATAGTATTTCGTATAGTTACGTGGTATCGTCTCGACTGCATGCAATTTCTTATCAAACATGTCGTAGATAACGCCCTCTGCCAGCACCCATAAACCAAGGATGAAACGTTGATAGAACACACCTTTATACATGCGCTTGTACCGTTCTTTAATACGCTGTGATAACGAAAGGTTATCGTCCATCGTAAAGTGCAGATGCAGCATGTTCTTATCTTCTAGTTGATCTAAGTACTCTAATTTGAACCAATGGTAAGGACCAGCTGGGTTACAGTTAAACCAAAACTTAGCTCCATCAACAGAACATCGAGCAGTTGCTTGGTTAACAAATGATTGAGGCATAAGGGCTACTTCGTCAAAGAACATTCCAGCGAGTGTAATCCCTTGGATAAGATCCTGTGACGCCTCATCTCTTCCACCGAAAATATAAAAATAGTTCACCTTGCCATTTCGAGTGACAGTGAACATATTTTCTGAACGATATTCTTTTACTTTATAACCACGGGACTGCAGCATCCGCTTCAAAGGTTTGAAAACGTTACGCCTGAACGAACCGATTGTTTTACCGGCCATACCAAGGTTTTCATCATCAAACGTTTCCATTGCCCACATAACGAACGATAGAGACATAACGATTGTTTTCCCAGCACGAACAGAACCATCACAAATAAGGCCATCTTTATCCTTGTGAGGGGAATCAGATTGCCACCATTTGAGTACTTTGAGTTGTTTCTTGCTAAACGGCTTGAATTTGAATAGAGCGGGTTTCTTCCGTTTACTCATCCCAATCCACTTCCGTTCCCTTCAGCGCCTCTAGGAAGCCATCATCTTCGAACTCATCTTCGTTATCACCATTTTCTTTACGAATAGCGATTTCCGATAGTTCGATGTCTGCTTTTGTTTTCTCCATGTTAAGCTGCATCTGTTCCAGTTTGATCCTGCGTTCATCATCATAATCCGCCATCTCAACAAATTGACGAATAGAAGAACGCAACTCCCTAATTGCTCTCGATTGAGCAGTGAGTAGTTGCGCCTGTCGTTCCCATGCAAATTGGAATTCATATTCTTCTTCAGTTACAGCCTGCTCTACGCCTCCACCATCCTCCTTAGAACGTGGATAGTATTCGTATTTTGCTTTTTTGAGTTCCTTTATGATTTCGTCTTTTGATTCAACATGCATAATTCGTTGAGCCCTTATGATTGCAGCATACTGTATCTGTATTTGGTCCCAGATTAAATCGGCTGGAGAACGTTCATTCATCGCTTCCATGATTTCAAGTGTTTCCTCTGGGAGAAACTTTGAGAAGAAGCCATGAGTAACAGCGTTCTGATTTTGCTTAGGTGCACCATGCCCCTTTGCATTATTGTTACCTGCAGGAGCACCTCTACTTCGTTTAGTAACGTTACCATTGGATTTAGTAACGTTACCTTTCAATTGGTCGTCCCATTTATCTTGGTTCTTCCACTTTCTGATCTGTGAATCGGATAATTCTAACTGCTCAGCAATATTCTTTAGGAGCATTTGCCCTTTGCTTTCAAGCCACATTTGAAAAGCTTCGTCACGCTTCGGATTTCTTGGTCTAGCCATATCTCATACACCACCACCTCCATCATCATTTGTTTGTTTTGTAATCACCCCTGTATGCTAGTTGCTTTGTAAAATAAAAAAACTTCCATAACGGAAGTTTAAAAGATAATTATTTCAAGTGCTCTAATAATGCAACTAGATTATTAGAATATAATTCTAATAAATTATTAAAATCATTATCCTTATTGTCATCATAATTATTCAAAATTTCTTCAAATTCATCGTTAAAATTATTAGAATTCACAAAATTATACATTTCACTAATATTTCTTTCTTGTTTCTTTTTAAATTCCAGTACCTCATCAATACCTACATTCAAATGAAGTATTCTCACGTTTAACTCTGCTAGTTTCTCAAAAATATTAGTTTTAATTTGAGTTTCTTCACGCTTAAGTCTATCTACCTCTTCCATTCTCTCAAAGATTTTAGGTTCCATTCTCTTTATTATTCCTTGTGGATCTCCTTGCCCCATATACATAGTTTTTAAATGTATCATTCCATCGTAGTCTTTTCTAGCATGACTAATAGATAACAACAGATTCACTCGATGAGTTATTATGCCTCTTAATTCAATTAAAAGTTCAATTATTTTTTCATTTTGTCCAATTAAAAATGAAAAATAATACCTTTCTCTTTCTTTTTTATCATTAAGGTCTGCTGCCATTTGAACATCATTTTTTTGTTGTTCTAATAACTCCTTATGTTGTTTGTTTTGATTACTTATTAAAAGGTGAGTTGTCACAATTACTGCAAACATACCCACTATTCCACCTAAAAAACTTCCCCAAAAACTTATCCAACTACCAGCTAAACTACTATCATTATTCCCTACACTACCTATGACCCAATTATTCACTATATATGGAATGACAAATAAAATAACCAAAAGTACTCCAAATGATATGATTGATGAAAATATTAATACTTTAAAATAGGATATTTTTTTCTTCTCTTGTATTGATTCCAATTTATAATCTCTCCTCCCACTCCATAATAGAGTAAAAGGTATGTACAAAACCTCAATAACTTTTTGCTCTCAAAAGTAAGTACCAACGAAACAAAGGGGAGGAACTGCTCAATACTCACTTGTCAAGGCAAAATAAAAACACCCATCAAAAGTGTCTAATTGTATTTTTTATTTTTTCTAAATTCACATCTGCTATTGAAAGTTGTCTACGATATCGCATTAATTCTTCCATTATTTGTTGATCAGTTATTCCAGGAAGTGCCTTTATAATAGTTTTATAAATATTTTCAGCATTGTATTCAACGCTTTTTACTTCTCGATAGATTAATATATCTATTTTCACTGCTTCTTCTTTCATGACTAACGCAGTTTCTGTAAGTTCTTTTGAAAACTGTGCAATCTCATCAATATTTGTATCCCAATCACAAGGCAGTGACTTTATCCTACTGTTCACTTCATTTATTTTCGATAGTAATTCAGTGAAAATATAATTAGCAATGAGATGTTTTTTATGGTTATCAGTCCTTTTATTTTCCTGAATCGTTTGTTTAACACCAATTAATGTAATACCACCTGATATAGCTCCACCTATTAATGCACCAATGAATCCCCAATCAAGTTTAAACCCAAAGTATTTAATTGCTACTTCTATAACGATATATCCAGATGTTACTAAAAACACATTTAGTATTAATACTGTTGTATATAGAAAAAATTTATGCATTTTCAACCCTCCCAAACAATCATAAACTAGTAGATGAAATATATGTAATAACTTTTTGCTCTCAAAACCACACAACCTCCGCCCTCTAATCACAAAGTGTTTTGGCTGTTTGATGCAGTTTTCAAAGCAAAAGAAAAAGCCACTGATTTATAATCAGCAGCATTTTACTATATCTTTTTTTCATTTTCTTTTAAATATATCAATATTCTAATTAAATCATGCAATCTATTTGCCTTTTTACCAAAAAACATTTCATGGTTAAATGCGAATGCAATTATACCAAATAATGCTATTAGAATAAATAAAATCATGATCATCCCAATACCGAAATCTATTTCGAACTCTGACGACAATGATATTAAGATTGCATATGTGCCAATAAAGACTGCCATTACAACACTTAACCCCGTCCAAAATGCAGAATTAATTCTGATATTCTTATTGATATCTAAGGTTATTGTTTTTTCCATTTCCTTTAATTCTTCTATACTTACCTTTTTTAAGATATTACGTGAAAACCATTCTATAGTACATCTATCGTAGAAATCTATTTTCACCAAATCTCTAAAGTAAGAATGTAATTCATTGATTTTAAAGATAGACAATTTGTTATTTTTCATGTTTTTACCTCCCAAACAATCATAAACTGAAGGTGAAAAAAATGGTGCAATTTTCTATAACAAAAATTAGTAAAATATAAATACCAAGGAAGGAAAACTTTACTGTGCCGCTCTGCCATCAATTTTAACTATTTATCGCATAAAATGATACATTTGGACATTTATAACACCTATACTTCTAATCACAGAACTCTAATTATACCTCTCCAATTACTTACATATTTTCATAAAATCTGATAAATTATTCTCAAATACATGTAAGAGGTGATTGAATTGCTTACTGAAAAGAAAACATGTCGAGATGAATTATTAATAGCTGTTCGTGAATTCATTAAAGATACAGGAAAAAACGAATTCTCTATAAACGAAATCATTACTTTTATGAACAATCAAGGAACAATTTTTAAAAAAGGTACGATCAGAAATCACATAAAATATAGATGCTGCGCCAATGCTAAACAACGATACCACGCAACCAATTATGACGATTTAATAATGTTAGAAAACGGTTTGTATTCTTTGAATACTAAATAAAGTAAAGCAACCTGAAGGTCATTTCATCATATCAACATCTAGTTCTCTCACGTAGAGAAAAATTTATTTCTATCACTATATAGGCATTTGTACGACAAATTTTATACTGCAAATAAAAAAAGTTTTTCTTTTCTAATGTTATTTGCAATTTTGGATTCTGCACGTTTTACATAATTTTGCACGGTACCACGATTTACCCCTAGTATTTTGGCAACCTTACTAAAGGTCATTTGCTCGGCTCGTATCATAATGAAAGCGGTACGTTCATTTTCCGTTAAACCGGCTAGAGCTTGATTAGCTGTATCCTTAACATTAAACATTCTTTCAATTTCTTTAACTGCAGAATTGTCGTAACTACAATCAATGACCTCAGCAAGTACAGTAGGAGTCATTTTATCACTATCAACATACGTAATTAGGTCTTGCATTAAATGATGGTCCATAACATAAACATCTGTACGTGTAGCGGCTCTATACTCTGCTGGATCATAGCCTGTTTCCATCCATTTAATAGCTTCCTGCATATCTTTCATCATACTGAGACACCCTCCTGCTACTTTTAACTCTTTAAGAGATCGTTTATATTCTTCGATTAAATCTGGAAAGTACATGGCCATCTTCCTTTCTATTCTATGTAAAAATAAAAAGGACACTAATAGAGCTGACATAATTGCCAACAACTATTAGTGTCCATCGGTTTTTCCGTAAGGACGATTATTTTGTTTTTTTAATACGTATACGTTCAGCCCGCTCCACATCAAGTACTTGACCATTGTGCCAAATGATTGTATCTTGCCCAAATGGTTTTGGTTTTAGCGGTGTAATTATTCCATCTTGTACGATGTATACACCGTTTTCAGATGTGTTGATTTTCTGTTGTGTCATAGTTTTGCCCCCTATGATATAATCAATTATCTGACTGAACTTATAAAAGGGCAGGAACCAATTTTACGGCTGTAGTGTGTGACGACACTACGGCTTTTTATTTAGTATTAATACTTTCCCAATTGTTTAAAATCTCTTGTATTGTATATTTGACAGATTGATGATCATAATTCTTTGCTTTGGAAATAAGTGCTACAAATTCAGCTATCAAGATTTCTTTAGGTAGTTCATTTAACAAATCTTTAATTTCTTTAATTTGTTCGTAATCCAATTTAATCACCCTCTATTTTCATATGCACTAATTTATAGCCTCTTGCCTGGTATGGCACAATTACGGTTTATATGTTCGAACTATGCAACTTTTGTTACTACCAGGGCTGCATTAAAGTAAACCATGCTTCCAGATGTTGAAGATATTAAAACTCGTATAACATCGCCTTGATTTAACGTAAATTGGTCTGTTCTAGATAGTGTATCTGTTTCAGTCGCAGTAGAACCAATAGGGAAGTTTGTTTGAAATGCAATTTCTTTTGAAAAATCAGGAGTCCCGTTTATAGAGAGACAAAAAATAATACTATGAGGTGTTCCTGGCGAACCATTTGTGAATAGTTCAGTTGAAAACGAAATAGTATAAACCCCTGAACTATTAACAGTAATAGAATCATCAATAATATTTGGTGTTGTTCCACTGAAAGGCCCAACTACCTCAAAATCAACATTTGTACCAGCTACAGCAATAGATCCCATTGATGGTGGGGTAGTTAGCGAACCATAAACTGGAATAAATACTGGCACAGGTTCCACTTTAGGCGGCACAAATGGACAACTGGAAATTCTGAAACTAGGGAAACTTTTACAGCCCTCATTACCTCCACAATTCTCGTAACCCCTTTTGAATACTCTCTTCTTAGATGACAAATCTATCGTCTCCTTTATCACTCCTAATAAAATATTTTATGTTTGTAAAAAAATTATTGATTGTACAAAATCCTCATATTGTTCATTAGATTTAGTAATTACTTCTTAACTAAAATGCAATTTTCATAACATGTTTTATCGTCAATATCCTCCCATTCATATACTCTATTAGTTTCAATATCTTCGAAAATTAATCGTTTACCTTTCGCTTTTGCAACAAGAGTGTGTTTCCATGACCACATACCACCGTTACCTACTCCAGCACTCGCTTCACTTTCTCCATCCATTCCTTCCCAAGCAATCAAAGTACCTTCTGAAATTTCGTTCCCTTGATAATCCCTATATTTTTTCATAAAGAAACTTCTCCTTTGTATTTATTTGAGCTTTGTCATTGGTCCATTAACGAATTATTACTAAAGCGCCTATCTTCTTCTGATATTCCTGATTTTAATTTCTCAGCCTTACCAAGAGACTTCTCGCACTTTGCACAGTATGCAATTTTCCCACCACTATGGTTCAAATAATCGTACATACTGCTTTGCTCTTCGGCATAATCACCTAGTTCTGTATAATGGATAGTAGCTGTTCCTGTAATACGTTCCTTAACATAGAATCCATCCTCAGCTTTACAATAAGGACAAATAATAATGCTCATTTTCACACCTCATTTACTGAACAATTTCTTTCAAATATCTAGCTCCAATTGCCCTGTTATTTCTTTTACGTGATCATTCCAAGCGATTTGATAATTCTTGCTATCCGAATTTGCTGGAACAAAATAGGCTTGTTTTAAATGACGGCCAAGACCATTGGAACCGTACCAAATAGAAATCCTTTTTAATATAGTTCCTGGTTTCCAGCCATAAAGAACCTCATAATTTTTATCCGTTTGCTCTAGTAAAATATATTGACTCTGTTGTTCTGGAGGAAGCATTTCAGATACCTTCAAAATTTCACCCCATTTCCTCTTTCCATTCCCATAGGCTTAGCTTTCCTTTTGCTGGCTCTGGCTCAGATAACACTTTCACTTTATTCAGCTCCCATGCATAACGACCATCCATAAAATCACCAAAGTACAGTTCGTCACCCTTTAATATTTTGCCGATGTCTATGCCTGCAGCACTTAACTCATTCGGTATCAAATGGCAGTCAATTAATTCAGCAGTAGCAATGACAAACCCCAGTGGTAAATCTTCATTTTCAATTCCATGTCTTTGAAGTGCTCTCTTAATTGGTGGATATTCGCAATATTCCATATCCATTGTTTTGCCAGCATGAATAGCAATAGGACCTCTGTATTTCGTCTGCCAGCTGCGTGTCTCGAACCGCTTCTCACCCAAAGCAATAAGAGTAGCCCAAGGTTGTTTAATTGTGATTGCTTTCATGACAGTTACCTTCTTTCATTGAGCTCAACTCTTTAAAATAAACTGAGCTGTTCATATTTTTGTTTTTTAACAGGCGCATTCACTATTTCAGGCACATTGTGCACCATTTCTATCGTTTTTTGCACCTTTTCCTGCTTATCGTTCACCATAGCCGCTTCTAGTACAGTTCTTGATCCAACTTTTCTAATAGCCTGTAGATCCTCTCCTACTAAAAGCACACTACTTATGACCATCTTATCTACAGGCTCATTTCTTTGAATTGATATGCAACCATAAAAATTCTCTATAACTGTTGCCTGTATACCATTTTCATAATGTTTACGTCCTATAATCGATGCGTCTACAATTTCTACAATATCGCCAACCTCAAAAACGGTAGCCTTATCTGTTGCTGATTCTTCAAGAGGCACAATACGCTCAAAACAATCCGTACGTTTATATGCCCCGATAGGAGGACCATCTGGGCGATGCTTAAAAAACACACTGTAGTAACCATCTGCTCTTGCCTCCGTAATGATGTATTCCTCATCGATCAGATAAAAATGTGATGGTGGCTTAACTACACGGGCCAAATATTTATTAAGTACTTGAGCTGGCACATCATTAGCAACATTCACTAGCTCAAAGTGATTCTTTTGATAGGCTCCAAAGTGAGATCCAGCTCGAGGGAAGCGGCTAGCACAATATGCTTGACCGCCGTGTGGGAAAAGATAGTACACTTCACCTTTTGTAAGATTAGTAGAACCGCCCGTATCAACACATTTTCCCCGTAACATCCTCATCACCTACTTTCGACAAATGGCAACAAGTAGTGCAAAGTATAGCCGTCCATCGATACCACTTCGCTTGCATGTTCCTCAAATGTCTCCAGCGGAATCGATTTGCGTCCACCACTTTTAGCTGTATGCCAAGCTACTTGGAGCGGTGGAAAAGGTAAGCGATAGTATTTATCCAACTCGTTGAAATACACAAGTAAAAAGGTGATGGCGCCTTTTTCGTACCAGGAGCGAAGCAATTCGTATTGATGTTCATGTAAGTTTTGAAGCGGAAAACTTTTCCCCTTCGTTTCCTTTGCATCAAACACCACTGCTCGTCCATTACAGACACCTGCATAGTCCACCCATTCAGGTTTTTCCTTCCGTCCTTCTATTTGGGAGCCTTTATCCTTTGTAATTTGTACAGGCGTTGGAATTTTACGAATATCTGCTAAGCCTGCATTACGATATTTTGTGTTGGCCATATCAATGACACGTTCTAAAAACTTGCCACGGTTAGCATGTGTTACTGATTTCGCACGCTGTTTAGTTGATTGATTACGAAACATCCTGTGTCCTCATTTCATCTTGATTTTCCGCTTCTAACACGTCATATATGGTGAGCTGATTTTTCAAAAATTCCTCCTCGAGGTCATCCAAATGCCGTTGCCAGCAAGTGAACCCATATTGTCGTACTATGGATTCACCACTTTTTAAAGGTCTGTTACATCTTTTACAACGACTCATGATGTACTCTTTAGAGAAATTTCTTCAATGATTTCTACATCATCAGTTCTAAATGTAGGAGAAGGACCAAATTCATATTCTTCCACTTCCCAATCTTTAATAAATTCATCACGCTCATTAACATAAGTGCCAAAGTAAGGATCTTGTTCTGCTTGGTAAAATAATTCCCTAACTCTTTCGTCATCCTCTTTTTGCCATACATATAACCCATAATTGGCAACACCAAGTTGACCGCGATCATATACAACAATCTCTAAACCATCTAGTTTGTTATAGACATCGATATATCCCTGTATTTCTTCCTCACTAGGTTCTGGACCGACTGAACCATCATACATTTGTTTAATATCCTCTGGCGTTTTTCCAGCAGTTCGTAATATAGCTTTAAACATTTTAAACATGAGAAAATCCCCCTATTTATTAAAATGGCAAATCATCTTCTGATACTTCAATTGGACCCCTACTGTTGGCAAATGGATCTTCATCTACTCGCGTATAGCTTGGCTGATTCATAGGAGGTTGTTGTTGATTCGTGTTATAGGAGCCTCCAAACTGTTGTTGAGGTTGTCCACTACCATAGGATGGTTGATTATTTCCGTATGCTTGTCCTCCATATTGAGGCTGTTGTTGTTGCTGTTGCGGATATTGGTTTGGTTGATTTTGATAATTAGGAGTATTTTGTGGCCCTCCTCCACCGCTTCGTGATGGTTCTAAAAATTGAATACTATCGGCAACAACGTCAGTGGTATACACTCTTTGACCATTTTGTCCCTCGTAACTTCCCGTTTGGATACGACCCTCTAAACCAATCAAAGCCCCTTTACGTTGATAGTTTGCTAGATTTTCAGCTTGCTTGCGCCATGCTACACAACTGATAAAATCAGCATCACGTTCACCTTGTTCGTTAGCAAATGTACGGTTAACCGCTACTGTGAAGCGGCATGATGCAACGCCGTTAGGTGTGTAACGTAACTCGGGATCTTTTGTAAGACGGCCAACTAATACGACACGATTAATCATTTGTTTGAATCCTCCCTTATTGTGGCGATGCCAGCATGTACGTTATTTTCTAAGTATCTAAGTTGCTGCATAGCATAATGTGGGCAATGGCTGTCACTTAACCGCTTCTGTACGTCTTGTAGGACTAGAAGCGGAAACTGGTACTCATTGATGAGTTGGTTAATCCGAATTGCAACTTCCTCATGTGTCATCTTTTTAACTGCTTGTACCAGCGCTTTGTCTGTGCCGTTAGTAAAAGTCCCATTAGCCAGTGCAGCCTTTGCCAAATGTTCACGCATTTTCATATGTTCTTCATGTCTGCTCATAGCGTTACCCCTTCCCTAACATTTCTAAAATTTTCTGACGCTCCGCTTCAAAATCCATGGTTGACGTTGGTTCAGGCACGTCATTCGGAACAGCGTTATGGCGATTATCAAACCAACCTGGAACAACCTCTTCACGTCTATTTTTTTGCTGATAATACTTTTGCGGCTGATTACGTTGCGGTTTCGCTTGGATTTGTTGATTCTTCCACTGTAAGTCAGCTGCTTCAACCGCTTCCAACGTGAAGAGTTTCTTGTTGAACCAATCTTTTAAAATTGTTTCGACATAACCCCAGGTAGTTTTTCCGTTAAGTACAGCTTTCTCCATTGCGTGAATAACTAAAGGCTCTGACAAGTCATTAATCCATTGGTCAATTTTGAAAATGATTAGAGATCCTAATGCTCCAAAATGATTCTGCTCATAAAATGCAAATGCATTTTGTGTTGGAGAAGCGGTTTGCTTTTCTAGTGGTGCTGCATAAGCAGGTGGCTCCTTATCATCATTATTATTAATTAATCTATTAGTACTTAGTAAATCAGTACTTGGTATATCAGTACTTAGTAGTCCTTGATTTTCCACTAATGGTTTTTCCACTCGTGGATTTTCCATGGATGGTTTTTCGGGGTATGGTTCTACCATAGGGTGATTTTCCACTAATGGTTTTTCTGGTGATGGCTGTTCCGCTAGTTGGTCCTTTTGTTCTCCGTCGAACTGTGGAACTTCATATACCACCGTGACCCATTCAAATTTACCGTTTTTGCCACGTCGCCTTTCTTTTTTGACATAGCCGTATTTCTTTAATTCTTTCAAACCTGTATCAAATGATGTATCACCATCCGTGGCCCATTGTGTAAGCTCGCTATTATGAAATGTCCAATCGTCTGGTTTCGAGAGCATAAAGACATGGATGGCTTTTGCTTTCCAACTTAAATTCGTGTCATAAAGCGATGTATTGTTAATGACTGTATAATCTTTGTTTTTGACTACTCTGACGATATTTTTACTCTCCATCAGTTGATCCTCCTATAAAAATCTATCAGTTCGTTCACAGATGGCGAAGCTACCCTCAATTCGTATAATCTTGTAGCCTTGGTAGCTCTGCCATATGTAGCGGCGTACAAGGCGATATAATTCCTTTTCATCGCCTGCCGCCTTTTCAAAAATCCAGTTTGGCAACAACACTCTGTGCGGTACAGAATTCATTGAGCCACTTGCATCTTGATAGCACGTAAATATTGAATTAAGCTATCCGCTTCTTTCATTGTTAATAAATCCGAATTCTTATAAGGGATTTTGCATCTCTGCATAGCACCGTTATAAACTGTGTTAGGATCGGAACTATATGCTGTGGCAACTTCACTCAACAATTTTGCTATATCATTGAACTGTTCCTGAGTCCTTAAACCTGTGTGATTTGGTTGATTTTTTTGCTGCTGAGGCTGACCATTTGGCTGTTTTGAAGGAGATGGTTGATTAATATATTGATAATCATTTCCGCTCGCTCCATTTGCATCATCATCCTTCTCAGTAGCCAGTCCTAACATAGCTGACAAGCTATAGCGCTTCATGTAAGTAATCTGACCACCAAAATCTTGCATGCTGTTGGCTGCTGGAAATTTGAGTGGATAAGATTTCACATACTCTCCTGATTCATGCAGGAATATGGTTTCTACACAAGCCATTGTTAAATTGCCTTCAACGGTTGTATAGCTGTTCTGAATGATGGATAAATGATTTTGAACAAATATAGGTCTGACAGCATCCAAAATGCCATTGAGATCAGTGTATTCAAACGTATATGAACCGCCATTTTTGGTGCGAACATTTACTTTTGCATTATGTTTTGGTGTTTGAATCGTAGCCCATGCTTTAGCTAAGGCTGCCGAAATATTTACATTACTCTCGGAAAAAAGCATGATTTCCCTCCTAGCTAGTTGATTTTTTAAAGTCTAGGGCGTAAAATAAAAGGTAACTATTTTGAAAAATAATTTTCTTAGACCACTGTTTACGGCAGTGGTTTTTACTTTGTATATGATTGAGAATAGAGAGTGGAACGTTCTGCAAATTTCAATGTCACAACTTCTCCATCTTTAGCGACGCCTTCAAGACCTGTGTTCTTTACTTGTAAAAATCGAAATTCTTTCTGATCTGATAAACGCTTGAAGAAAACAATACGCATTTCAATCACCTACTTTCTGATGGAATCCCATCAAGCAGCCTATAACTGCAAAGCAATCCGTCAAGGGGAGGAACGGGTTATAGACTGCTTGACGAGAGCGAGTGTCGTACTCGCAATCATCTAGTTTTGTGATATAATTATCGAGACTAATTTAGTTCTGCTGTTTAATCGCTCCAACGATTAAGCAGCTTTTTTATTGCCAGTAAGCAATAATGATTGGTACGCCAATAGCAATCATCACAATTCCGCATATCACACAGAACTCCTTATGTTTTTGATTGCGGCCATCATCTGGCATATACAAATAGTTCACTAGCCATTTCACCATGCTGACCACCACTTCCCAACAGACACTAAGCGTTCTTGCAATGATAGCTTCTTCCATTTACTAACTTTAAATATTTTCATTAGCAAGCTTCTTCACCGTCCTTGAAAAAATACCTCGTTGTGCTAAATCCTGTATTAAGCCACCAAAATTTTTGTTATCCTGTAACTGTATTTCTAAACGTCTGATAGCATGTTCTGCTTTTTTTATCCGCCACGCACATTCTGCTGCTAAGTTGTATGTACCGTGCTGTTTATGAAATGCCATGGCTACTTGTAAATCCTCAATGCATGCTTTCTTTGCCGCTATCTCTAACTCCAATTTCTTTACATGATCCAATTGAAAATCCCTCCTATAAACATTGGTACTGTCTGTAAAAACTGCATTGCTGCATCTGCACTAAATAACGCTGCTACTACTGTGTCCTGTGAATTTGTAATTGCGGCAGTTCTGGCTAAAAAATTAACTTCGCAAGCGATGATATTCTGCTCAATGCGACTGATAGTTGACTGCGTAGTATGCATAAGTTCCGCAAAGGCTTCCTGCGATAATTTTGCTTTCTTGCGGCACTTTCTGATTAACTCTCCAACATTCACATGCAATGAAATCACCTCCTTATGCAGAAAGTGCATATTATGCTTACCACGCATGGTTTCTCTATTAAGTTATCTTTATAGTTGAGATATGAGATTGATTGCCCCAATCTCTATACATACCTGTCCGGGTAGTTGTATTTTTAATTATCTTTATTCAGAATTTCTTCGAGCACTTTAGCTGTAGGCTCTGCTAACCAAACTCGTTTGTATCTCGAACCTATTTGTCTTTGGTGCTCCCTAATTCGAGGATCGCAAAGAATATATTTTTCTAATGACGCTTTACTAAATCTAGTTTCTCGAACTAGATCATCGATATCCCAATAAAGTGTTCGTTGCCTAACGGTTGCTTGTACTATTTGGTCGTATCTTTCTAATAGTTCCTTTTTAGAAAGGCCAGCATTCTCCAGAACTAAATGAGTAATGTCTGTATCATTTTTAATCACAGTTACTTGGCACCACCTTCAACAAGTTTTAACGCTTGTTGGTTGTATGCGTTAATCTCCATTCTCAGCGTAGTAGATGGCTGCCACATGGAGATAAATTTGATACTTTCAGCAAAACGTGTTTTAGGAATTTCTCCATACCGTGGGACTTCAAAGTGATTTTTGAAATCTCTCCAAAAAGCTGAAAACACTTGACGACTTATTTTTTTATATGCATTTGATTCTTTGCCACCTAACGCGGCAATTACTACTTCTCGGCCACGTTTGCTGATTTGAGACTCTTGATTGCCATCTATACGCATCGTTTTATAGAGTGATTGAACCGTTTCTTTCACTTCGCTCACCTCAACTTTTAATGTTTCGATCTCTTCTGATGTCTCAAGTGATAGTCTCATCGAAGCTTTCAGTTGCTCTTTTTCAGATAATGGCTGTGGTTGAAGCTGTTCCTCTAATGCATTAAAAGCTTGAATGTATTTCAATTTGAACTCTAAGGACTTAGGTCCAGTGAAACCCATTGCTAAGAGCGTAAAGCCATCTCGATTCATGTAATACATTTTGTAAATCTGCTTATTTTGCGGATGTTGATAAGAGCTTTCAAAGAATAAATTTTGGGTCTGCTCATTTTTGAGCAACCCCTCTATATCCCGTAAAACATTGCGATGCTCTTTGTTAAACGATTCAGCAATTTGCAAAGACGTGGTAACAGCTTGGCGGTTTTGAATGACGACTAATTGGTTCATGATAAAACCTCCCTTGTAACTTATATACAAATGTATGGGTAATTTAGAGACATGTATTAGTCTTCATTGATTAATAATCGTGCAGGACCAGTAAATTCATGTACACGCTGACCTTGCAGCACTCTAAATTTCTTATAAGGTGGAATAATGATTTCAGACACCCGTTCATGGCTAGCTAATGATTCATGTAAATCTTTCGTTGGTAGCATATCAATCGATTTTTGTTTCATGTACTCACCACTTTCCCTTTAAATTTCCAATCTGCTAAACTATTGGTAGATTGGGGGTGAACAAATATGAACCATTACGAAAAGCAATTTTTAAAACTAGGTCTTGAAAATTTCTATAAGAGTGGCAGCTCTTATTCAGAGGTTCAGCCTAAAAATTCACAAGAATTGATAGACTTTACGAATGTAGCGAAACAACTTTATGAAAATGAATGGCTAATACCACATTCCGACAATATCTTTTCTAATTCAGTTAGCATCGTACCTAACGAAACATTAATTTGTTATGAATTGACAGACAAAGGATTGTCGGAAGCTAAGAATTTACAATCTTAAAACCAAATTCAACCACAAGTTCGCTTGATCTTTTTTCGAATATGAGCTTGTTGCGAATATATCCTTTAAATTCCTGCAAGCTCATTTTTTGAAATTCTTGATAAAGCAATTCAGAAAATTTCCCCATTTGTTCTTGGTCATCTCCACCTTGAGCAAAACAACCTGATGCTACAAGTAGCTCGTCCATATTGAACTTTTTATGAGTACTATCCAACCCTCTCACCTCCTTCACTGGATTAGCGTTGCTACCGCTTCGTGAGCTATTGGGACGGATAAAATAATAAATCTAAATTACTCTTTCAGCTCCACAAAAATTAGACGTTTTGTCCAATTCGTTACCAAAAAAAATTTCATCTACACTACAGTCAAATAGAGATGCTATTTTTCCAGCAAGCAAAAAATTAGGATTTCTAACACCACTTTCTATTTTATAGTAGTGTGACTGTGAAATATTTAATAGTTGAGCCATTTGTTCTACGCTTAAATTTTTATTCATGCGAAGTTCTTTCAAATAAACTCGCATACTTTCACCTCTTTTCTTTTGGACATTTTGTCCTCGAATTAAATATAATAGACATTTTGTCTAAAGTCAAATATTTTTACACATTTTGTCCAAAACAAATTATTTATTGGACAATGAGTGTAAAATAAATTAAATAAATACATAAAGGAGGGCTCTAATGTTTCATGAACGGTTAAAAAAGCTGAGAGAACAAGAAAATATTAGTCGAGAACATTTAGCTAATTCATTAGGCATTACATATTCTGCATTGTCCAAATATGAAACAGGGAAAAGAGAGCCTGATTTTAAATTACTACAAAAAATAGCGAGCTATTTCAATGTAACAACTGATTATTTACTTGGTAATATAGATAAATCTGAACAACTTTCTCAACAAGAAAAAGACGAAGCTGAGTTCCAGGCTTTTGCCAACAACCCTACCCTGCAAAAATGGTACAAGGAGTTGCCGAAGTCGAAGGAAGAAGATTTGGAGAAGTTGCGTAAGATGTGGGAGATTTTGAAGGATAATGGTGAGATATAATCCTAAAAAGGATTAGTATTTAACCTTTTTATTTTTTTCATTTTTTTAAAGTTAAATAATTCAAAAACGAGTAGTAAATTTAGAATTTAACTAATTAATAATGTTAACATTCTATATATAAATACTATAAATTTAAATAATCCATTTATGAACTCACTGAAAGTTGTGAAAACATGGATATAGGAAAAAAGATAATTTCATTGCGAGAAAAGCGAGGTTGGACTCAAAAGGAGTTAGCTAATCGAGTTAATTTAAATGTCAGTGTAATGAATAGAATTGAGTCTAACGAAAGACCACTTAAAGATAACGAATTATTAAATCTAGCAAATGTCCTTGTCGTTAGTTCCGATTATCTTCTTGGCCGTACAGACACATCAATCCCTACAACCGAAGAAAAAGACGAAGTTGAGTTCCAGACTTTCGCCAACAACCCTACCCTACAAAAATGGTACAAGGAATTGCCGAAGTCGAAGGAAGAGGATCTGGAGAAGCTACGGAAGATGTGGGAGATTTTGAAGGATAATGGTGAATTGTGATGGTTAATTGGTGAAAAGCCAAATAATCGATTTTTATTTTTTTAAAAGTAACATAATAATATGTATGAGGAGGACATGGCATATACATGTCCTTTAAATACACTATTAATTGGTAGTATTATTCATTTATGTTTTATATTATTTTTTTGTGATTGTTATAGGTATATTTACGCAATAACTATTAACTACAAAAATGAAAAGAAATTGCCATCTTAATAACAGCACAAAAATCTAATGTATCAACACCATCAAAAAATTAATTTTAGTATACGATGTTAAAGTAAACTCTTAAATTTAAAATTTTTTTCAGGGGTGACTATTTATGTTCGAATCTTCTAATGCAAATATTATTGGAAATACTAACTTATATCCTGCTCAAATTAAGGCTTATCAAGCCGTTATATCGCATTATCAAGAATTTGGGGATAATCCAAGATATAGAGAATCTCTTGTTGTGATGCCAACAGGGTCTGGTAAATCAGGTCTTATGGCTCTCCTCCCATATGGATTGTCAAGTAAACGTGTATTAATTATCACTCCTGGGAAGATTGTGCGTTCAGCAGTATATAAACATTTTAATACTGCTGATAACCCTGAAAAGACTTTCTGGATAAAACAAAATGTTATATTTGATTATGCGAAGTTACCCAAATCTTACAAATACGAAGGATTTAATTCTGAGAAAGAAGGTATTAAAGAAATTGTTCTTTCATTATTAGGACAAGCTGATCTCGTTATAACTAATGTCCATAAAATTGTGGGAAGCTCTGAAGAGATTAATTTAAAAAATATATTACCTAATGATTTTTTTGACTTAATTATCGTTGACGAAGCACATCATGTAGCTGCAGATATGTGGCAAGAGTCTTTAAATCATTTTAACACTGCTAAAGTAATTAAATTAACAGCTACTCCATTTAGAAGTGATAATATAAGCATTATTAACCATGAATTAGATCCTATTTATGAATATACTTTGGGTCAAGCAATCGATGATGGACTTTTAAAAGAAATTGTCAAGGAAGAGGCCATCCCAAGTCATGTTACATTCACTAGAAGTAATGGTGAAGAAATATCTTTAGAAGATGCCAAACTTTTATTAGGAAGCGATGCTGTTAGTGCAAGTATTGCTATGTCTGAAGAGAGTTCAAAAGAGGTTATTGAATATACTAAAAAAACTTTTATCACTAAACAACGCAATAGTAAACAGAATCATCAAATACTCGCTATTGCATGTAATGATCAACACGCTCAAAATCTTTTTCACTGGTTTACTGAAGCAGGACTTTCTGCAACCTATGTAAGTACAAAATCATTATCACCTGCTCAAAATGAACAAAGAATTGCAGCATTTACTAAAGGTGATTTTAATGTAATGATAAGTATTCAATTATTGGGTGAAGGGTATGATAATCCTAATATTTCAATTATATCCATATTCAGACCTTACCGTACTCTTGGTCCATATGCTCAAGCAATCGGGCGAGGGCTAAGAAAAATATATAGTGGTACTGATTTTGATAATATCTGCAATGTTATCTATCATCGTGAACTCAACCTTGAAAAACTATGGGAATATTATAAAAATCAACGAGAAAAAGCTACTGCTATGAAAATACAGTTAACCAATTTATATGAACAACTTTCATTACCATTTGATGAACTAGGTTTTGTCGAAAAAAGAAGTTTTGGAACTAAACCTGGTGAAAAAGAGTTCTCAGATAAAGATTTTCAAGAACTAACTCTTGCAGTTGCAGAGCATTCTGCTACTACTATTGGTAATATTGACAGCTTTTCTACGGAAGGTGTAGAAACATACTTAAGGGAAAAGGCTAAAATAGAAAAAGAGGTCGAAGAAAATTACAATGCAGAAATTGCTCGTTATAAAAAATTAAAGGATGCGGGTGTGTTGTCAGAAGAAGATTATACTATTTTAATTCGCCAACAACGTGAAAAAATGCAACAAGTAATTGTAACTAATAATGATAATTTCCATGACCAAATTCTTGCTATGAGTTTAAGAACAGACCTTACTACATGGATAATTCAACAGGTAGAAACTACTTTTGAAAAAATTATTATAGAAAAAGATGGTTATGAATTGTTTGATACTCACAGTGGTCCTGAGACACTAGACAAAATTAACAATATAAGTTATATTGTTAAAAATATTAGGGTTAGTCTGTTCAATGAATTCCAAAAGCCAGTTGATCTATATACGTTAAAAGATTACGCTGATGCTAAAAGGTTTGTTGGAGAGAAATTAACTAGCATAATTCAACGCTTTTCAAAGGAGGGATAAGTACCGTGCAAACTTTATTTGTCGAAAAACTCCATGCTACAAATCATTATTTAGATGTTATTGCTAAATTAAATAGCCATGGAAGTAATATTTTATTTTTGACAATGGAAGAAAAGGATAACCATAATATCATTCACTTCCAACATAAATTCCCTCATTCCTCGTTGATTTTTGATGAAGTTATGATATATGAAAAAAACACTGAAAATCTACTGAGTTGGAAAACATCTAATATATATGGTTCCGTAAATATTGTCTAATTAGATTCCCCCCTTTCTTAAGGCGGGGTTTTCTTACAACCAAAAAAGAACATACGTTCCTAATTTTCGTTTCAGGGGTTGATTTACATGTACTATACTCATCTTGAAGATTATGTCCAACAGTTCTACACTCGCATGGGGATTACCTGCCCTCCCCTACTGAATTTAGAAGAAATCGCATTTAGAATGGGCTTGAAAGTTTTTTATTGGGAAGAAAAGAGTCAGGCCTTGTTTATTGATGGTCGGTATTATATTTTCCTTAATAAAAACCAATCGCCACAGCAACAATGGCAAGACTTTTGCCATGAGCTATCACATGTCTTGTTACATACAGGTGATCAATTTCATATGTATCCCCTATTTCGTGAGTATCAGGAATTCAAGGCTAACAATTTTATGTACCAAGCTTGTATTCCCACTTTTATGTTGGAGGCTTTGTCAATACATAATCATACCGAACAAACGATTAAGCAAGTGATGCAAATCTTTAACGTAGAATACGATTTTGCTTATAGAAGATTAACACAATATAACAATAAGCAGATTATGCAGAGGTTGCATAATATGACCTTTCTAAATATGAGATGATGCATATAGGACAGTTCATAAGTGAGTTTAATATAGGTTATTTGCTTCAAATTACTGTGAAAGGAGTGATGTTCTAATTGTCCTTAAACTCTAATCAATGTACCTGTCCGGGTCAGTTAGATAGGAAGTGACGATATGGTTAGAAAGAAACTTAATAGTACTAAAAAGGAAAATATTTATTGGTATTATGATTCAAACAAGAAGAAGAAATTTGCCTACCGTTACAAATTTTATGACCATACTGGAGTACGTAGAGAAAAAACAAGACAAAACTTTAACTCTAGTATCGAAGCTGAAAAAGCATTAACAGCATTAAAAGCTACTTTTTTAAATGGCGGAGAAAAAATAATATTTAATGAGAACATGACTATTGCTCAATGGGTAGATATTTATTTTGATCGTAAAAAATCGAAATGGAAAGGTACCTCCCCTAAAACTTATCGTAATTTAATTGAAATTTACATTAAACCTTATATCGGTGGATATAAGCTATCTCGACTGTCCAAAAGTTTATACCAATCTGAATTTATTGATAAATTATCTTTAATAGCTGCTCCAAAAAGCATTCAAATGTATCATAATTTTTTCATTGGATGTATTAATGCTGCTGTTGAAGATGATATTTTGGATAAAAATCGTATTGCAAAAGCTGAATTACCTCGAGTTGAAAAAATTAATAATGATGAAGTGGAGGGCAATTATTTAACCCCTACTGAACTAGAATTTTTACTTAAATGTGTAAAGCAATCTTGTGATATTTCAAGATATACTTTAATTTCTATTCTAGCAGCTACTGGTATGAGACGTGGAGAAGCTGGAGGTTTACGTTGGTCTGATATAGATTTTAAAAATAATCTAATTTACATCAATCGTACTCGTGATTTTTATGGGGAGCGCTCTGCCAAAACACTAAATAGTATCCGTTGTATTGATATGACCGAGGTACTAAGTAAACAATTAGATCGTTATAGAAAATGGTGTATCGAAAGAAAATTAATTTTCGGGATTCAACATAGTGAGGATGACCTTGTCTTTATAAGTAAAACATGCAAGCCTCTTAATCAAAATGCAGCTAGATTAACGCTAATCTTAATGCATGAATTATATGACGTTAAACTCATCTCTCCTCATGGTTTACGACATACATTTGCTACCATCTCAATTGCATCCGGTACACCGCCAACAACAATTGCCAAAATCCTTGGTATGACTACTTCTACTCTTTTAAAAACCTACGCTCATTCGTTTGCAGATCGAGAGAAAAGAGCAATGCAAGTTCTAAGTGAAATAGTCAATTTCGATTAAAACACTATTTTTCATTTAAAATGGGGCACTTTTTGGGGCACCAATGTGGTTAGCCCCTCCCCAACCCTTGATAATCAAAGGGTTTATAAAAAAATAACTATAAGCATAACTTATGACCTTGGTTTCTATCCTGATATTTTTAATTTTTTGATGTGCATAATATCAAGGTTTTGTATTAATGAGGGTTTCTATACCTGTCTAACGAAGTGTATCTAAGTGTATTTAACTGGGGTACTTTTTGGGGCACTCGCTGGGGCACCTGTAACTTTTTTTAAAATGGTGCCCCAGTTCGTAAAATGTAGATAAAGAAGGTTTGGACAGGTACTCTTTTATAAGGAAAGAACGATATGAATTCCTTTAAATTTAATAGTATTTTTTGTCACAATTTGTGGCATTTTTATTTTTTACTATACAAACAACATACTACTATAATAATACATTTTTATTATTACAAATAACTACCAAGAGAGTTAATACATTATGAAGAATTTCTTTTTTAATTCGACACTTTTTAATTCTCTAATATTTAATAGGATGTGCAGATTCTTCTGAGGATAATATTTATAAACCTGATAATTTACCAAGGTTGTCCTAATGAAACACTTTATCGTCGGTAATTTCTCTCGTCAATTTTTTAACGTTAGAATTCTTCGGATTCTTGAACCTCGCAACCTTGGTATACCAAGTGTTTGCGGGGTTTTTGTTTTATTTTCATCTTTAGATATTTAGCGATTTTTTAATGGGGTTTGGGGAAGCGTTTTTTTCGCTTATATTAATTTTTTAAAAACACCAACGGACAGGTGTACATTAATCTTCATATTTATGATCAGGTACTTTTACCTATCATTTTTATATACTGATAAAACTTTACAATATTTATACAACTTTACTTTATCACCATATACGTCAAAAAAAAGGAGGAAACTAATTTGAAGATACAGGAATAAATAAAAGATTATTTGAAGCCAGCTGGTAAACAAGTTCTTCCTCAGTTGGCTCATACCATAGATCCCAAAAAGTCATTTCCCAAACATATAAAAATTAACTGATAAACTAACAACCAATATACCCTTTTGCTTTTTAAAGTAAGCATGCCATTAGTTAAAGAGATTTATAATTATAATAAGTGTATTTGAATTAATAAGGTGCTTTCACCATCAAATTCGAAGGCAGTTTATCCATTTTAAAAAATGAACTATTTATATTGCTAAATTGTTACTTGTGTAGAAATCGGAAAAGGAGGTGGAATTATGGAACAAATTAGCAATGAAAGGGTCTTATTTCAAACATATTATAAGGATGTCTTCAGAGCTTGCTATTATATGCTTCAAAATAAATATGACGCTGAGGACCTTTGTCAGGATGTATTTGCTAAAGCTTTGAGTGAAGATTTCCAATCTATACAAAATCAAAAATCTTGGTTACTTAGTATTTCTATGAATATGTCTCGAAATTATTTAAAGAAAATGAACAGACTGCTATTAAAAGAAAATTTTGATTTCCTATCATTGATACGAGTTGACAGTACTCAAAATATTGAGCGAACAATACAGCTCAATGAAAATAAAAGTGAATTAGTCGACTTAATGAACAAACTGCCTGTTCGTATACGGAAGGTAATGGTATTGAAATATGTACATGATTGTAAAGATAGAGAAATTGCTGAAATTCTAAAAATCCCTGAGGGAACGGTTAAATCAAGGCTTTTTAAAGGTAAAAAACTAACGAAAGAGTTTATCCAAGTAGATGAAAATTTGTTATTTGAATGGAGGGATCATCGTGAGTAATATGGACGATTTAATGAAAGAAAAAGTGAAATACGATCAAATAGATTATCCAAATGAGAGTGAAATGTGGAGTAAAATCATTCGTAAACAACAAAATCATAATTATAAAACTAAAAAACATAGCAATAAACCACAAGTTATATTAACCGTCATTATGTTCACAATTGTTTTATCAGCCACACCTGTATTTGCTAAATATACAACAGAAATCTTGGACTGGATGCGAAATATGAATAGAACAGGCGTTATCACTTCTTTAGAAAATGGCTTTGGACAGGAAGTCAATAAAACTGTAGAAAACGGAGCTGGTGTATTAAATATCCATAATGTAATTTCAGATCAAAATGGTACTACTATTAACTTTAGCTTAGATATTGATCATGATTCTCCAATCGATGCAGCCAATTTTGAACAAGCATTACTCAAAATAAATGACGGAAAAGAAATAAAGCTGGAGGCTAACGCAGTATATAATCAGGAAACAGATCAATTAGTAGGGATTCTACATACAGATGAAGGAATCCCGCACAACAGCAATGTTACACTTCAACTTGGAGGTGTAAAGGAGACACAGCTGAAAACTATAGAGTTAAAAGATGTGGTTCAATCGAACTCATTCCCTGAAAAAATTACAATTAATCAAGATGGAATATCACATATAGAATTCACTTCAAATGAATATCAAAATGGTCAATATACATTGGATTACCTTATTGATCTGGAAAAGTCCAATAACATAGAAAACGCATATTTATCTTATAAAATTCAAGATGAAAACATTGCGAATTTTGGCGTTATTTATAAACGTCCACAACCAAATGTCATTAAAAGTAGTGATTCACTAGAGATTCAACAAGAAATGGTAGAAAAATTAGGGGTATTTTTAAGCTATACTGATACAGTAAGTTATAAACCAGATACGTGGAGCCTAGATTTCCACTACAATCAGGATCTTGCTAAAAAATCTACATTTGTTATGGATATAGACGAAAAAATAGAGATAGGCTCTCAGCAGCTTCAATTTAACGAGCTTGTTATTACACCGAGTGAGGTAAAGCTTTATTTTGATGAAAAATATATAGATTCTAATTCTAATATAGCTCATTTCAACTATCGTCAGTTTAAATTACGAATTGGCGAACAGGAATTATCGGGAAATAATTTTAAGGATTATATTTCTTTTGAAACACTGGGGCTGATAAAGGATATTACGAATAAGGAAATTTCTCTTACTTTAAATGATGCGAAAGTTTCTTATAAAGCTGGAAAGCAAGACAATGTAGAGCTAACAAATATTTCTGAAGATCCAAAGACTATAAAAGCAGAATTAAACGGATATCCAATTGATATTACCTACTATTCGAAAGGTAATGATTTAATTGTTGAATCAGAAAGTAAGAACGAGCAATTTGGAGGTATCACACAAAATGTTATTTATGAGAATGGCAAAAGAATCTTTGCTGAAACTCGTTCTAATGATGGCGTGTTAAGAACACACAACCAATTAGAAACATTTAAAAATATAAAAGAAAAAGATATTACATTAAACTTCTTCCTTTATACTGTCAATGAAGATCGAGCGAAGACTATTGTTTTACAGTAAATCGTTTGCAGTGAAACTTCTTTAAGCAAATGTTTTATGTAACGTAAGTGAAACGGCAGTTACAAGTCTTTTCGTAGCGACAGTACACGACTGATTGATGTTTTATGGCAGATTAGGAAGACTATGAAGGACTGTACGCCTTCTAAAGGTAAAACTACTTTAGGGCATATGATGATAAAAGCATGATTCAATTGAGTATAAAAAAGCGTGTTTTGATTAATTCAAAATACGCTTCACTACTCTAATTAACTGATTTTCCTCGTCAAAAATACCAATCTCCCTAAATGTGAAACCACCAGCTGTTACAGGAATAACGGCATCAATAATGATCCGTTTGTAGTTTGTTGGATCAATGAATAGCCCAGAGATAGGGCCAACTGACCATGGCTGTTAGATTTGCGTTGGGACATAGTGTGTTCCATTACCATCGCCTAACGCCATGTACTCTAGCCCTACTTTGGACTGTGTGACTTGGGCATTGGCGATTGAAGTTAGCTTTTTACTCTCAAAACCACAACATTCATTCATTGTAGGAATCTATCAATGCTTGTTTTTTGCATTTTAATTTACGTTCAATCAATAGCATCACGTTATTATGCTAGTTGCTAGTTTAATTAAAAGCAACACCCGCATGAGCGTTTTTTTCTTGTATATCTATTGAATGTCATTTAGTGCATCTTTAATTTTTTTATCAATATTATCTTGGATATCCTGTTAACCTTTTGAAATTACAAATACAAGATAAAATCTTATTACCTTTCTCTTTAGTACTGATACAACTACTGACAATTCTATCTAAAACGTCAGCATGGATTTTGTAATTAAGGTAGGAATTTTTTATATCTTCTGCATCAGAATTGACCACCTGATTTCATGTAATTATCTCGTACGTCTCGAATAATTGACAAACTTACATTCTTGCTATTATATTAGATACCCTTATATGATTACTTAATCTATAAATATATTTTTTTCTTTCAAGTCAGCCTTTATAAATGAAGAAGCATGTTGCTCGGATTCGTTTTTATAGAAATTCTTGCAGCATAATAAGCGCCTATTGCCCCTGCAAAACCATCAATCAAACCTAAATATCTAGCTGCTAATGTATTATCCAGTATTTTTGATTTCAAAAAGACTGTTACCCCAATCACAAACTAGAAGATGTTATCTATTTAAAACATTTGCTCTCAAAACCCACCCCCTGCCCTCTCAACTCAAAGCGTTTTAGCTGTTTGATGCAATTTACAAACCAAAAGAAAAAGCCTCCACCCTAAGATGAAGGCTTTGATGTTGTGGTAAATTGTCGAGAGCTCACTTGCGACTCGTGATAGAACGAAACCACGTTATTTTGAATCGATAGCTTGTGTTAGTGCACTTAGTAAATTTGACCGAAATAAATGGAAAGTGGACGAAGGTCACATATAAACCACTTCCTTATTTAAATCAAAAGAAAGTTTGAATTGACACATATTCTATAAATAAAAATACCCCCATATAGATCCAACCATAAACTTTTTGCCCTCTTTGGAATTCTTTCATTCCTAAAATTAATATCAATAATCCTAAGAAGAAAATCAATAGGAAATTCCACTGGTAATCACTTGTGATAATTCCGTAAGTTGAGAGTGATACTACTATGATTGAAAAAACAATTTGTAATATTGTTAGCAAAGCTACCATCACCTTTTAAATATTGTTCTTTGATTATACAATAAAACAGATAATTTAGATATAATTACCAATTTTCACTTTAATGAAGATACCTATTCTCTTAAAAAATATGGACCTGCCATGTCTTGCTCCGAACAAATTTGTGGAGCGCAGGTCTGTCATTCCTGTTAATTTATTGTTTTTATAGATACCCATAGAGGAAAATACCTACACATCATCCTGCTTCCGATTTTACACTATAGATTGCTTAAATTGATTGGTTTGGAACATTCGTAACTCTTATTCTTCTGAAAAACATAACAGTTGCTTCTGCATTAACTATTCATTTCTTGAAATATCTGTTAAATTAATTTTAAGTTTATTGGATTAAGAATGGGGAGAATATCTATGAAAAAATCGTATCATTTACTTATTTTTATTGGTGTAGTAATGCTCGCTCTATATGTTGTAAATAATAGTGAAATAACAGAAACAATTGCTAACAAAAATAGTACCCAGTATATAGTTAATGAAGATCCATATAAAGATTTTAGAAGTGATAACACACAAACAGATTTAGAAAACATTATCAAAAACGAAGCTGATAAATTCATGATAGAAAATTTCGGAAGTTATACTAAAACTACTTGGTTTGACTCAGTTTCAGCTACATCAACTTCCATAAATAAAAATGGAAAGTATTTCTTAGTACAATCAAAAGATACAGAACACGATTCACAAGCAAAGCAGTTTGTACAAGGATTATTAATGTACTTTAATTCAAAGACATTAGATAAATCATACAAAGTAGATAAAGTAATTTTAGTAGATCAAGATTTCAATATTCTATTTGCATTCGAAATTATAAAATGGTAAAAATAACAATATTTAAAAAGAAGCAACCTCAGGTAAAGCTTTGCACCAATCTAATAGAAATTACTGCGGCATTTTGAAGAAGTAGCTTATAGAATGTGCTTGAAAGTTTTTTTTGTTGGCCTGATAAGAGTCAGGCCTTATTTGTTAATGTGTGGCATTTTATTTTTCTTAATTAAAACCAATCTCCACAGCAACAATGGCTTGACTTTTGTCATGAACTATCACATGACTTATTTCATACAGGCGATCAATTTCATATGTATCCCCTATTTCGTAAATACACGGAATATAAGGCTAACAATTTTATGTACCACGCTTGTATTCCTACTTTTATTTAGGAAATGTTGTCTATACATAATGATACAGCAAAAACAAATATTCAAGTTATGCAAATTTTTAACGTGGACTAATAACGGGTCTTTACACAAAACATAGGTGTTGTTACTGCATGATCTAATTGTCCTTTAAATGTAACGTGCAAATTCGTTAATGCGACAATCGATTCCACAATACAAACTGCTAGATTATGATGTTCAAGAATCCCTGCATCCATTATTTTATAAGAATGCTCCCTTTTTCATCTTCTTAAGGAGTGTGCAACTCGATTAAAACCATAGATTTTGGTCGCACCAATTTGGCTAAGCTTTTGTAAACGCTAACACGCTCATATTTAGGGTATGGATTATTTGTAAAGTCTTGTACTGTATCAGGTTAAATGCTTTCTGTTGAGCACCTTTCCCCTACTTCACTCAACGAATAATCTACTATAGATATGGTCCAAACCTAAATATCAGCACTTACTTACTTTTGGTGATAAATCATAAAAGGGAGGAATATGACTTCTATTCCCCCATAAGAAATTATATAGTTGGATGCATACTGTTTAAAAACTGTGTAATACGGGGATTTGCTTTCTCACCAAAAATTTGGTCTGGTGTTCCTACCTCTACAATTGCACCTTGTTCCATAAATACAACACGATCTGATACTTTACGAGCGAACTCCATTTCATGGGTTACGATAATCATCGTCATGCCACTCTCTGCAAGGCTTTTCATAATTTGCAATACCTCATTCACCATCTCTGGGTCAAGTGCCGAAGTAGCCTCATCAAATAACATAACATGTGGATCCATTGCTAATGCACGTGCAATTGCAATTCGTTGCTGTTGGCCACCCGATAAATCACTAGGGTGATCGTCACGTTTATCAGCTAGTCCCACTCGCTCTAAAAGCTTTTCAGCAATTTTAATAGCTTCTTCACGTGACATTTTCTTTACCTGTATGGGACCTTCAATAATATTTTCAAGTACGGTTTTATGCTTCCATAAATTAAAGTGTTGGAAAACCATACCGATGTTTTCACGTACTTTGCTCATTTGAATTTTAGACCGTAATGTTAGTTGATTTGAGCGATTTACTTTATATTTAATTGGCTGATTCTCAAAATTCACAACACCTTCAGAAGGTACCTCTAAAAAATTTACACAACGTAGTAGAGTGGACTTCCCCGAACCGCTTGGACCAATTAAAGAAACAACTTCGCCTTGATTAATCGATAAATTAATATTTTTGAGTGCATGCTTATCTCCAAAATATTTATTAATATTTTTTAATTCTAATATTTCCATGGGTTCCCTCCTTACTTATTGTTATTTGCTACTTTTAATTTTTTCTCTGTCCATGATTGTAGTAGCATTAATGAGCTCGTCATAACTAAGTATAATATGGCTGCCACACCTAATGTTTCATATGGTAGGTATGTACTACTATACTGTGTTTGAGCATTTAACATTAAATCTGGTACGGTAATAACCGAAATTTGCGCCGATTCCTTTAATAAAACTACAGAGTTATTAATATATGGTGGGATAATTAGACGCACCATTTGCGGTATTTTTATTCGAAACATAATTTGAATAGGTGTCATCCCGATTGCTTCTGCCGCCTCAACCTGACCTTTATTAATAGCCATCATACCTGAACGAATAATCTCAGCCTTATATGCTGCAGAGTTCAATGACATTGCGAACAATGCTGCGGTAAATGCACTTAACTTAATATCAAACGGAGTTGCATAGTAAAATAGAAATAAAATAATTAATAGTGGTAATCCTCTAAATAGCCAGATATATACAGATGCTATATACTTTAAGATACGTATATTAGACATCTTACATAAGCACAATATAAAGCCTAAAACTGTTCCTAGTATTATTGCTAGAATAGAGACCTTCAATGTAACCCATGCACCTTCTAAAAAGTACGGCATGGCATTTGAAATTACATCAAAATTCATCTATATCACATCCCTCTTTATTAAATTCATTCAGCTATCTTTCACAATGACTAAAAGGTTTGACCAAAATATTTCATAGCGAGCTCATCAAATGTACCATCCTCTTTTTTCTTTTGAATCACCTTATTAATGGCTTCCAATAAATCATCTGAATCTTTAGCAATTGCGACAGCTATATCTTTTTCATCAAAAGGTTGACCGATTATTTCAATTTCGTTACCTGTTGTTGAATTGTTTATATACTCTGCCGCTGCTGGTAGACCAATTGCGACAAAATCAACACGGCCAGCGATTAAATCGGCAAAGCTCTCTGCAGCACCTGGATATGTTTTCAAATCTTTATAACCACCAATTTTTTTCACAACTTCCTCAAAAGCAGAACCTGCATTTACCCCAACAATTTTGCCTTCCATATCCTCAATGCCACTGACTCCCACAGTACCTTTTTTCACTACCGCTACTGCTCCATCCTTCGCATAAAATTCTGAGAAATCAACTGACTTTTTTCGTTCTTCCGTTGCATTTGCTCCTGATAAAACAACATCGAATTTGCCTGCTACTAAACCTGGTATTAAACCAGAAAATTGTCCTGTTACAAATTCCAGCTCTAGGCCTAATTCATCTGCAATAATCGTCGCCCATTCGATATCGTAACCTGTTAGTTTATTGTTTTTGTCCATGTATGAAAATGGTCGGTAATTTCCTGTTGTCCCGACAACTAATTTGCCCGCTTTCTCTACACGCTCTAATGCCGTTTGTGTTGAAGCTTCCTGTTTGTCCCCACATGCCCCTAATACAAGCGTAGCTACTGCCAAAATTACTAAAAACCATTTTTTCATAAATGCAACCCCTATTGTTTTATTTTGATAAAGATACTAGCGTTTTAAGTAAAATATTCGTTCCGATTTCTATATCCTCCCACGATGAATACTCATCAGGGTGATGACTTATACCGTCCTTACTTGGTATAAAAATTAAGCCTGCTTTCGATAATGTAGCCATTGACTTCGTATCATGATTTGCACCACTTAACATTTTTGTATAACTTACATCATTTTCTTCACACACATTCGTAATCGCTTGTTGAATACTTGCATCTAATGCATTTGGATATTTGACAACATCTCTTCGTAATGATGCATCAATATGCTGTTCACACCAGTCTGAAATCATCTCTTCTACCGACTCTATCTCTTCCCAAAGATCCCCGCGAATTTCAATCATACATTCAACAGCCCCTGGTACGACACTTGCTAAATTTGGATAAACATTGAATTCACCTACTGTTGCAACTAAATTACTCTCTTGTTTTTTTGCCACATTATTTACAAACTGTACTAAAGAGGCTGCTTGAAGCAAGGCATCATTCCGACGATGCATGGGTGTTGTCCCTGCATGACGGGCATCACCCTGAATACGGACGAAAACACGTAATATTCCAGAAATTGCCGTCGCTACACCAATTTTTGCCCTTTTTTCTTCCAATACAAAACCTTGTTCGATATGAAGTTCAAGAAAAGCTTCAAACTCATGTTGAGATCGAATGGCCTTCTCACATTGCGCCCATGTCAAATTAGCTATTTTCAATTTATCATCTGTATAAGACTCATCTAACATGCCAGCTAAAGCTCGACTACCAAATGTACCGCCTAATGGGTTTGCCTCTTCCGCAACAAAAGCGATTAGTTCTAATGGTTTAGTTGGTTTATAGCCGTTTTCAACTAATGTCTGCAAACATTCTAACCCAGCTAACACGCCTAATGCTCCGTCGTATAAGCCACCATTTCTTACGGTATCTAAATGAGATCCAAAACTAATTGAAGGCAGATTGTTAGCACCAAACTTTCCGAAAACATTGCCAACTGCATCTTCTTTCACGGTTACTTGGATTGCATTTAACTTACTCTTTAGCCACTCTAAAGCACCTCTCTCCTCAAGTGAAAAAGCAATTCGATTAAATCCAGCCTCTCCCGTATTGAATTGAGTTGCCAGTTCGTGAAAGTTTTCTTGTAAGCGCTTTAAATTAATGTGATACATTCCCTCACCTCATCTACTTGTGCGATATAGTCTCTAAATGTAACGTCTTCAAGTTGTTGTATTGTTTCCATAAGTTTTTGCACATTAGGCAAACTTATTTTTTCGAATAATTCAGTATATTTATGTTGCAATGCTAGCTTTGGTAGCGGTTCTTTAAAGTTTCCTTTACCATCTAAAGCCAATCTCTCGATGACGCAATCATCTTCAAAAGTAATTCTAATCTTTGAAGGACGACTAGTTGGTAACATCCCTGTCAGTTCTACATCTTCTGTAACTTCTATTTTTTCTATTAACGTTCGTACCTCATTATCTAAATTTTCTTGATAATGCGTATATAAACTTTTCTTCAGAAGCACCACTGCAACGGCATAAGGTATAGAAAATTTTGATGCTAATACTGTTTCTGGATACTTATTCGTTAATCGTGCTGCTAATGAGTATGTTGTTACTTCAACTTTTGTAATAGCTGCTACGCTGGTGCTTAATTCCTCCAAACAAGCCATAGCCGCATCGATTGCTGAATGCGTAAATCGACAAGTAGGATACAATTTAAAATAATTTTGATCCATTAAATATGCTTCATCTTCTTTTAGATTGAATAACGTATAGTCAATTGATACTGGTAGTAATTGGCCCCAAACATGATCCACTACACTTAAATGGCTTGAAAAACCAGCTTTCATAAAACCTAGCATTTGATATGAAATTTGATTGGCTAAACCAACATATAAGTTCCGAGCTGTTCGACCTTGTATTGCAGCCTGCCATGAAGTAACGAATGGAAACGTTGCTGCTAACTTGGCCACTTCTACAATTTCATCATCTGTAAAGCCTTTTAATATTGCTGCAGCTACAGCACCTCCAACAATTCCCCAAGTACCATGAGGATGTGCGTTGTCATCTAGCTTACTAGCATTTCCTAAGCGCGCACTTATTTCATAACCAATCATAAAAGCACGTAACACATCTTTACCTAAACTATTTTCTTCATAAGCTGCAACATAGAGTGGACCAAATATATGGGCTGCAGGATGACCTTTTGCAAATTGGTTCCCCTCATCTAGTTCAAAGCTAACAATAGCTGTTCCTGTTAAAACTAAAAAATCGAGTGGCTGTCTGGCTAGTGCCTGCCCTACTAAAGGAATATTCCCCTCGGACTGCTCTTTTATCATCTGTGACACTTCAGTAGCAGCTTGCATGCCATAAGCTGCTACCATAAATGTGTCTAAATAAATCCATTCAACACGCTCTTTAGTTTTTGCAGGTAACATGTCCCAATCAACTTGTAATAAACGCTTTAATGCATCTTCAAAATGTTGAATTGACATCCCTACACCTCAATTATTGTTTATATGCCTTGCCTGGAACAAATGCACCAAATCCTGGCTCTTTTGTCACTTTCTCTCCATCATAAACGGTTTCGCCACGTACAATCGTTTGCACAACTTTTCCGTTTACCTCTTGTCCATGGAATGGTGAAATTTTCGAATATGAATGGAATAGGTTTTCATCTACTGTCCAAACAACTTCCGGATCAATAATTGCAAAATCTGCATCAAATCCTTCTGCAATACGGCCCTTATTCGGTATGCCATAAATATCTGCAGGATTTTGTGCCATTACTTTTGCAAAATGCACAGGTGAAAATCCTTTTTCTACTACCATACTTTCAAACATTAATGACCCCATAATATCTAAACCAGGCATACCGGATGCAGCTAGGAAAATATTATCTTTCCCTTTTTCTTTATGTGCCAATGACCAAGGAGCATGGTCCGAAGTAACAAAATCAAGATCATTCGTTTTTAGTTTCTCCCATAAGCCATCCACATCCTCTTGATAACGTAATGGTGGATTATTTTTTGCTTTTGGACCAAATTTATCTAAATCATCACAGTTTAATAGTAAGTAAGTGTAACAGGTTTCTGATGTTACTTTTGTCCCTTGCTCTTTAAACAGTTTGATTAATTCCAGCGTACGTGGGTGACTTACATGAACAATATGCAGCTTTGAATCTGTCCAATGCGCGAACTCCATAAGCTTTAATACAGCAGATGTTTCTGTATAAGGAGGACGGGTTTCCATATGTGCCTTCGGGTATACCTTCCCCGCCTTTTGATAGTCTTCAATCAGTTCGACAATGATTTCATCGTTTTCTGCATGGAACGCAGCGACTAGATCATATTCCCGAAGTTGTTCCATTGCTTTAATAATTTCGTAGTCTGGAATACGTGGGAAGCGATAGGCATCTGTCTCGAATGTAGACATTTTAAATGCTACTGCACCAGCTTCTGCTAATGGCTTAATTTGTTCCACACCGTCATATTTAGAAATTGTCCCCCATAAACAAATGTCTACGATTGATTGCTTATTTAAACGCTCAACCTTTTCCTTAAACATCTCTACATTGTTAATAGGATTGGGTAAGTCATATGGCATATCAAGGAATGTGGTAACTCCTCCTGCCGCAGCAGCTGCACTTGTTACTTCAAAACCTTCATCTGGGTTACTAAAGCAATGTACATGGGCATCAATTAACCCTGGAAAAACATATTTTCCTTGAGCATTGACTATATTCGTTGCTTGAAGGTGTCCGATACCCTCCGAAATTGCTACGATTTTTCCATTCTGTACGCCAATCTCTCCTTCTACTACCTTTTCAGGTAAAACTAATTGACCTTGAATAACTACTTCAAATTGATTCATTTCCCCATCCCCCATTGTTTATTAAAAATAATGTTCAATTTCTTCTTTTGCATCAAAAAGTTGTTCAATTATTTTTTGCTCCTCTACTTCCTTCATTCGCTCGGAAGGTCCAGCAATACTTAAAGCTGCGATTAAGTGATTATCCATATCATGTATTGGTACACCATACGCGATTACCCCTTCATCTACTTCAGAATCAGAATACGAATACCCTTTCTCTCTAGTAACCTTCATATCTTCTTGAATTTCTTCTACAGAGGTTTTTGTTGTTTCTGTATATTTATGTAGCAATCCTCGTTTGCTTAATTGCTCTAATGTATCGTCTGGCATATACGCCAGTAATGTTTTTGTAGAAGCACCTGCATGTAGCGGCAGGATCTTCCCCTGTTCAGATGCTACTTTTATTGCTTTATCTGGTGTAACAACTTCCAAACAGACCGCCGAATATTCTGTAGGAATCGTCAAAATAATCGTTTCACCTAACTTGGTAGATAGATTTTTCATTACAGGAAATGCAATAGATGATAAATTAATATCGCTTTTCACATACTTGGCCAGCTGGAGAAAACGATAGCCTAACTTGTAATTACCTAGGCTTGTTTCAACAACATATCCTTTTTCTTTTAGAATTTTCAAATGCCTATAAACAGAACTTTGTGGGCTGTTTAATAATATTGCTATCTGCTGCACTGATAATTCCCTTGTTTCGTAATTGAACAGATCAATGATTTCTAATGTTTTTTCTGCACTCATAGTAACACCTCTTCAAAAATGAGAATTGATTATCATTTATCAATAATTGAATTCTAAATTATCTAAATATTATTTGTCAACGTTTTTTCAAGCAAAAATATACACAAGGTAGAATAAATCATCTATTTTACATCCTCAAAAATTAAATAATCTTCTATCAAACCAGCAGTACGCTTAGTGTGAAACAATTCATTTATCCGCAGAAAAAATTATCAATACATACTGACGATAATGGCAAATTCACTAAATTCACCTATAAATAATTAGTAAAAAATTTCTTTATATTACATATATCAACCAAAAAATATTTGGATGATTTATGCAAAATAGCCGTTTATCTGAAAATTTTCTCCAGATAAACGGCTATTCGGTGTGCCTAAAAAGTGGCTTTTTTTGCATTTTAATGTACGTTAATCAAATTGAAATATACTTATATACATCAACTTACACAAAAAATAAATTATAAACTGCCATACTCACGGATAATAGAAATACAAATATTCCTGTGCTTAAAGACTTAATAAAGTTTCTTTTATTATCACTTTTAAAATCGAAACTTTTATTAATTACAACTAACCCTAAAAGTGCAAACGCTAGATTAATATAGATAGGATTGAATGCACTAGGTATAACGAACAGGACCATTATCATTAATAAAAATTTACTTATGTATTTCCTTTTTTGAGCATCCAGTAATAAAACCTCCTATGACTAAAATATCTACATAACACATCATTAAAGCTAATTTTCATCCCTTATTTTTCTCTAAAAGTTGTTTTATTTTATTATCAGTATTTAATAATACTTGTTTAATCTGATGTTCTCTTTGTAATATCTGCTCATACTTTTCTTGAAATATAACTTTTATTTCAAGCAGATTTTGTATTTCTTATCACCTCCTACACCCAATATTAAACCATAAGATGAAATATATGTAATAATTTTCAGTCTCAAAACCAAACAGCCCCAACCTACTAATAATTAATTCCATTAAGCCCAAGTATTATAATCTTCCTCACGCAACACATGCTTTCGATTGTTTGATTTCAAAGCAAAAGAAAAGCCTCCATCCTTAGATGAAAGCTTTACAAAATTCTATGGCATAAATTGATAAAAACCTTCTGTAAGAGAACCCACTACCCATTGATTATTTCTCTTTGTAAGTAAAGCATCTTGTACCAACCGTCCAAACTTTCCAGGTACAGAAACCTCACGACTGATTTTCATATTCGTTTCTTTTGGATAAGAGTAAGAATAAGAATTATATTCTTGGGACATATCCGTAAAGGTCAAGTTTCTCATAATAATTAAATTAATCATTTCATCTGTGAAGTATGGCTTTAAATACTGTCTTTTTTGAGCGACAGTTGAAATATTTTTTACTTTAGCAATGGCTTCATCCAGCAGCTTATAGCCATCCTCATAGTACAGTGGTTGAGCATATACAACGACACCAAACTGCTCCTCTTCAGAATATAGGCCTGCAACCCGGTTATATTGAGTCCATGTAGTTTTGTACTCTAGCGCATCGCCGATAAATCTGATTGGTAAAAAAATGCTTCCATTTTCCAAAAGTAACGATACATCCATTTGTCGTTGCTCATTATTCACTTTTAGGATCTTGGAGCCAAGTGTCATTTTGATCACTTTCTTACCTTTAATTAAAGTGGCTGTTTTCGTTGTCGCATCCCAGCTTACTTGCGCCTTTATCTTTTCACCTACAGCTCGAATAGGTACGTAAAGTCTTCCGTTTACCACTTTACCATTATAAATCTGATTATCATTTTCACTTGCATATACAGTACTATTCGCTGTACCGAAGTGGCATGTTGCAATAACTACTATTAAACAACAAACTACTAATCTTTTCATTTTACTCAAAATTCATTCAATCCAATCTTTCGTTATTATTCTATTAGGTAATCGTTTTATTATATATATTCTATCCATTATTAACTAATGGTAAATAATTCTTATGGATAATGACACTACAAAAAATAGGAGCCGACTTAAATTTTCTTATTCGATTTATTTGTACGACCGTGCTAAAATATATACATGAGTATAAAAAATAAAACAACTAACCAAAAAGAAATGTCATTTATTGAAAAAGCTCGTAGAACTCAAATTATAGAATGTGCCATTGAAACCATTGCAGAAGTCGGTTACGCTCAAGCTTCTTTAGGTCAAATTGCAAAACGTGCACAAATCAGTAAGGGCGTTATTTCCTATCACTTTGCAAACAAGGGGGAATTATTAGAGCAAGTAATTTACGATTACTACATGGCATGTCAAGCCTATACGGCACCTCTAATAGAAAATCAACCATCTCCTATAGAAATGCTTAGCGTGTATATTGAATCAAACCTGAGATTCATAGATGAAAATAGGCAACATGTTTTCGCTGTCATTGAAATTGTTTCTAATGAAAGAACTGCTGATGGCAAACTTCGATTTGCGGCGGACCATGATGATACTATTTTTCTTCCCATTGAAAACATACTCACACTAGGAATGCACGAGGGTGTTTTCCGAGAATTCACCCAATTGTCTACGAGAGTAATGGCGTTAGCTATAAGAAATTCCATTGATGGGTTCACCATTGAATTAATGAGAAATCCTCAACTAAATGTTCAGGAATATACAAGGGAACTGATTACAATCTTCGATAAATCAACTAAAAAATAATAAGTCACACCTGAGGAGGATAGCTATGAACTACTATGAGGTAATTTGCTCTAGTTGTAGAAATAAATTCAGAGTATATGAGGGGTCACTGAGATTCAGACAGTTAAAGGAAAGAACAGATAAGATTTTTCGTTGCGAAGAGTGTTATAGTAAAATTCGTATGGATGCCATTAAAAATTTCTTTAGATAGCTCTTTGAGGCGGCCTACCAGAAGATTGAGGATAATAAAAAGGAATTACGAGTTGAATAAGCACAAGCCCAGACTCCAAATTAATGAGTATCTGGGCTTTGTGGAATAATTTAGGTCTATCTCTACTTAACAAATATACTATCTTCAAATTATTCAATGTTAGTTTTTGGGTATATAATATTACTCCGATCAAGTGCTAAAGATAATCCATCTCCGACCTTATCGAAAACTAAATGAGCATATGAAGCATTTAGAGCTTCCGTTCCACGCCAACCATACGTTTTTTCATTCGTATTTTTTGATTCAAACGTTAAACCTTTTCCTCCTAGGATCATACTAACTTGTTCATAGCTCATACCCGATTCTAACTTTTTTAAGTTCTCTACTGTTACTTGAGGGTAATTTGCACTAAACCCACCCTTAGACCTTACTGTGCCGTCATTGTTAAACCATACTGTTGTTTCTATTGAAGAAATATAATATTCACCATAGTTAGAGCCTTGACTATATCCTCCAAACATCCTAATCAAATCCTCTTTGGTTGTTTTTCCAATTTTGATTGCTTCATACTGATCCACCCGATCTAAATCCGCATCAATATAACCCCCTTCGGCCAGGTTTTGAACAACACCTGTTAATTCAGCGCGTGTGACATTGCTATTTGGTTTAAACGTCCCATCTGGATAACCACTAACAATTCCCTTTTCTTGTGCCCAAAGAACGGCATCTTCGTACCACGCACCAGCTTTGACATCCTTAAATGTTCCACTCGCAGCACCTACTGTTACTGTGGCAGCCCCTAATACCATTGCTGTTGTAAATCCTAAAAAAAAGCCTTTGATTGTGTTCTTTTGCATATTCACTTTCCTCTCTTACATACATATATTTTCCACAATTATTGATACTATCATAGATTCGAATATTATTATCTAAACAAATATTGCTAATGTTAGCTAGATAGAACTTTACCACTTCAAGCAATTTTCTAAGCTAGCTTCATTATCTATGAGAGTGGAACCATGAATAAATACAAAAATACCCAAATTCAAAATTAATGGAGCACCTATAGAATTTTGTTATTTTGTTCTCGTCTCAGATTTGCTGCTGCTACTGTGGACACTACTTCCATTCGATCGCTCTCATAGTAATTAAAAAGAACACCCAAATTAGGTGTTCTTAAAATCAACTTTTCTCGTTTAAATCATCAGGATAAATTATTGTGTTAATTACATCTCCGTTTGAGTCGTCTTTAAAAATTACTTTGACTTTATAATCTTTTTCGTCCACACCGTTAAATAATTGATAATACATACCTGTTAAAGCTAGTCCTAACGAGGCCATTGTATCAAGACTATTTTCAAACTCTTCTTTGTTTACAGATAATGTGAATTCTGAGAAGGATTTGTTATATGTTACATCTTTTATAGATTTGAAATCTTCACTAGCTTTAATCTCATCTACACTTGCTAGAATGCCTTCTTTTAAACCTTTCATCATTTCTTTGTGTTCTGATTTAGACATTTTATAAGTTAAAGAACCATCATCATTCTTCATGACTTCCTTAATCCCACTATTTTTCGCCTTAGAAATAACCGAATCGATGTCCTGTCCTTCAAAAAATATAGCTGGAATGGTCACTTCTACATCTCCACCATTGTTGCTATCTTTTTCTTGCCCCTGACTACATCCAGCTATCAAAACACTTAATACTAACAAAAAGGGTAGTATCCATTTTCTTGCCATTAAATCTCCTCCTCATACACCAATATACAGAATATGAAGTGATTACACTATACTTTATTGACATAAAGCTACTATTTCTTAGCCTCTTCTATACCTGAGAAATCACTTTTCTTTTTTGAGAGACAAATTTTTTTCATCACCTTCTTTAATGTTCCAGTATCCTGAGCTGGTGGCGTTGGCATCTATTGAAAATACTAACATTGGCTACATTGCATAAAGGATCCAGAGCTGCTAGTAAATAAAATCTATTTTTTACTAAATGTTCAATGCTTAATTTTATAGAATTTGACACGTACTTTGATATAATCAATCATGCCGTTGTTTTAAATTTCTTTTTTCGTTACATTTTATTCAACAAAGGTTGTGATGAATTTTTATGTTTGCAATACTTTTGGCTATAGGTATTGGAGCTATTTTTGCTGGGCAAACAGCCATTAATGCTCAATTAAGAAAGTTTGTGATTTCTCCACTTTTAGCTTCAATGATTTCATTCGCTGTTGGCGTCATCTTCTTAACGATTACATTATTAAGTAGTGGTTCTTCATTGGGTATTCCATTAGATTTATTCTTGAACCAGCCTATCTATATATGGTTGGGAGGAATTGGTGGCGCTATTGCAATAACTACCAACATTCTTTTGTTTCCTAAATTGGGAAGTGTGCAGACAGCCATACTACCAATTTTGGGAATGACTCTGATGAGTATGTTAATCGATCATTATGGTTGGTTTAATTCAATACAATATTCTTTTGGATGGAATCGAATCTTTGGCCTATTACTAGTCTTACTAGGTGTCTTTTTAGCGACAGCTATACGCAGCAAGAAAAATGGCCAGGTTTCTCCCCTAACAAATAAGGAAAGCATGTTGAAACAATGGATTTGGCGCATAGTAGGTATATTAGCAGGAATGTTACTAGCTATCCAAATTGCTATTAATGGACAATTAGGGAAAGTTCTTCACTCTGCTTCCCATGCTGCCCTTGTTTCATTCTTTGTTGGTACTATTACGTTGATTATAATTGTTGGGTTAATGGATCGCTCTTACACAAATATTAAAGAGCCTTTTAAACACTCTGCTCCTTGGTGGATATGGATTGGAGGGATCTTAGGAGGATCTTATGTACTAATCAATGTATTTCTCGTCAATCAAATTGGAAATGGACAAACTGTAGTCCTTGTTTTATTTGGTCAAATCACAGGTAGCCTGTTGGTAGAGCAATTCGGATTGTTTAACTCGATAAAAAATCGAATGGAACCATTACAAATAATTGGTTTAATGGTAATGATAGCTGGTGTATTTTTAATTAGGATATTTTAAATGCTTTTCTTTGCTAAACTTGAGCGATGAAGCTCATTTTTAAGAATGGATCCGACATTTTCCGCAAAACATAAAACCAGAGTTCATCTACAAAATGTAGCATAAACTCTGGTGACAATGCTGGTCTATTATTATTTTATTATTTGTCTCATGATAATTTCTTCACCGATACGTCCTATTAGCCTCTCATTCGTATCTTCAAACCCTACTTTTACATATAGTTTCTGCGCTGGTATATTATCTTTGTCAACAACTAAAACAATTTCATCACAGTTAGGGAATTCTGTTTTAACAAACTCTACTAGTAATGTCATGCCTTGTTTTGCGTAGCCCTTCCCTTGCTCCATATGATTAATTGATAATGCAGATAATAGCATCGCATTTATATTATTAGAGTATTTCTTAACTCGTTCATTTGAATTTAGGAGAAAGAAACCTACAGGTGTATTTTCACTTAAAATTACAATACGATGCTGTCCTTCATTAATTTCCTCAAATTTGCTTGGCAGTGCAGAAAATTGTTTTTGTTCTTCAGTAAGTACAAAAGTGTTCAATTCTTTCATATATTCACTTGAAAAATGCTTTAATTCAACCTTTTTCAGTTTTTCCATTACATAATTCTCCATTCACTTTTTCTATACTTTACCACTTTTTTAGGTTTTGGTCATTCATTTATTTGAAATTTCAAAAATATAAAACCTATATACATCACGATAACGTTTGGGGATTGATCATCTGTTCATGTCCTAACACCCCAACTGGCTTCATGCTGTCCTTTTGTTAGTGATGTATTGCTAAATATAATTAGCCTTTATTTGATTTCGTTCACTACCACTGCCGTATTGGAGCAACAATCGCTTCAATTCCCGGGGCTTTCTTTCTCTAACTGTCACTATCCTCGTGAAAGTTCTAGACCTATGTATCATTTCTTTAGCATTAGTTATTACTTCATTAACCCATGAGATTCCTCCATACAACTTATTCTTTAATTAACGTCCTATGCCAATTCCATTCCATGGAATACTTTACCTATCAAATCTTAACAATGGATTTCTATGTAAATTTTTCCTCTTCCAACTACCCTGCTTCATTAATGGAAGAAACATTACTTTTAGACATTTGCAACTAATTGATAAAAATATCGTTATTGTAATTATTGGAGGAGATTGGAATGGTTATTAAGACATTTTTTCTTTATTTAGCGTATATCGTTTATTTTGTAATAGTGCTTTTCTTAACTTATTGTTTCCAATGGGTGACGGTGCTTTTTATGGGAGGTATTCGATTTACAGCTGCAGAAAGTTATCCTGGGGATTTGAGTACTATTTCTTTAGTTGTATGGAGCTTCTTATTTTCTAGCATTCATTTTATTATTATAACAATGTATTTATTTTTTCATAATTTAATGATGTTTCTGTTTAAAATTAGGTTTCAAAACAAGCTAGCGTTTTTGTTTAATTCTTTTGTGACTGTCTGTTTAGTTTTTTATTATTTAAAAGTATTTTTAGATTAAGCTATTCAAGATGGAACCCATTTCAATTTTCTCATATCGTCCTCCTCTGCTTTATCCTACACCCAATATTTACTAGTTCCATTTGAGTAAGTTACTGATAAAATGAATGAAGTTCGTTTCATCATTTGGAGGCAATATGACCGATGTAAGCACCCAACCTATAACTACCTTACTTTCCCAACTGACATATAGTCCTTTGTATATCTTGATTGTAATTCTCTCCATTGTGGTATTAACGCCCTCAAGTCTTGATCAATATTACTCTACAGTTATATATAAATGTATTGCTGTTTTCTATATCTTCATTTATCTACTAGCAGTTTATTTTTACATATCAGCGAAATAAACTGCTACTGCCTTGTTACTTGTCTTTTGTTAGGAACTATATCACAAGCGTGTCTATCTACTATACAAGCTCTAATGCAGAAGACATCAAGTATTAAAATCCCAATAAGTTCAAATTATTTTTTTTTTTGATATTTTTGCAGGGAAAGAGACAACCACTACTATTAACCCTAAATAGAGAGGGTATTTTAAAAATTCATTCGTTGAATAGCCCAATAAATAAGGCATGCCTATTAATGCCATTACTATACCAATTACGAACAAACCCATTTCAATTTTTTTAATCATATATTTCTCCCAATACTTAATATTTCTAATTCATTTTGATTATCCTCTAACGCTACAACTAGAGAGGCTTTAGCTTATTCAAAAGGAGACCTCTTAAAATAAAAGACACCCCTCAGAAATAAGGAATGTCTAACTTTTTATCTGTACACATCTAACAGATTTAACAAATATCTTTCTAATTCATTAATCGCAAACAAAACTTCCTTATGAAGTCGATCTTCAACCACGCTATCATCAGTAAAGACCTCTAAGTATTTATTCACGTCTACAAAGAATTTTTCATACTCCTGTAAAAATTCATCAATTGTTTGATCACCAGGTGTTACAGATAAATAAATTGTTTTAAATAAATTAAAGTCACTATATGCATTACTTAAAAAATAAATTGCCAGTATTCTATCGCTATTCATATACAATTTTACAAAGGATAGGTTTTGTTTTATTTTTTTCAATGCATTGATAAGATTGTTCGTTTGCTTCAACATATTTGCGGTATTACTATACATCTGTTAATCACCTCCATCTTTATAATAAGCAGAAGATCAACAAATTGGAATAATTTTCAGGAAATTTCACTTTGAAAACTTCCTTTATCATACCTTAAATCGAAATATTAAATAAAAATACTAAATGTATTACAGCAAGGAATCCTATTGGATAAATAATGGCTCTTGAAAACCTATTTTTAAATTCATTTCGAGGATGTCGTTCAAAAATGAAGTGCAAGATTGCATGAATGATAAAGAATAAATCAAGAACCCAAAAAATAATGGTTTGATACTGACTGAAAAGTAAGGAAAGGATTGATACGTAAAGAAACAGGTGAATAAAAGTGAATACTTTATAAGCCTTTGAATCTTCCATATCTTTAAGTATTATAAACAATCGCCACTCAGAATGTCTTATAGCATCCATTTCGTGCAAAAGAAATAATGAAAAGTTCAATAAAAAAAGGATGAGTAATAAATCAGGCATATAAAACCTCCTACATTTTATATACCAAATTTTACTATAAAACCACTTTTGAAATACCAAATAAACCCGCCAAAATATGTCGATTTAAAGTTCGTTATCATTCTTTTCCTCAGATTAAATAATTGAGAGGAAAACATTACCTCAATGAACACAATCAAAACGCTTTTCGTTGGTAAATAATATTGGTAATCCCCCAAGAAATACTATAGATTGCCAAAATTAAAAGTGCCGCTCCTATATATAAAACCGTGACAGATGTATGATCTATAAAATCAATGATTGCTGTTAAGTGTTCATTCATATACAATGCAACAGGTCGTGAAATCCATGTTAAGAGGATAAAGCTAATCAGTATAACAGTTGTAATATAGCCCTGTTTAAATACCTGAAATAATGGGAAAGTAAGCGCAGCAAATAATAAGAATAAGCCGCTACCAATCGCAATATCTGCCATCGTAAAATGTTTATTGAAAGCAAATAACGCTAAACTTGTCACCCCAATGGATAAAATCATATATACAATTGCACCAAGATAGCGTGATGCGATAATCTCCGTACGTGTGTAAGGTAAGGAATTTAATAATATATTTGTCTCTACTTTTTCATCATATGCATATGTGTTAAAGGGAATAAAAATACTGGCAACTAGAAAAATTAAAGCTGGATGTGCCCCCATAATAATAAAGACTAAGATAAAAGGAATAAAGATTACTAGCTGCCTTTTCTGTAGTATGACATCGCGTTTGATTAAGTTAAGCATGATGGATGCCTCCTTTAAAGTAATACATGATATCTTCCAGAGAGGCACGTTCAATAATAACGGTGTCTCCGAAAATATTTTTTGCTGCCTTGATATTATCCGTTAATGCTTCAAATCCTGTTGTTGCACGATGAACATGAACAAATGCCTTTTCAGTATCTCTATCCAGAAGCTCCAATTGGCCTTTGACGAGTCCATAGTTTTCAGCTACATCGTGAATAGACTGATTAAATACTAATTCCCCTTTCTGTATAAAGGCTATATAATCTGCGATACGATCTAAATCAGTTGTAATGTGCGTAGAGAAGAAGATGGTGCGATTACTATCCACCATTAATTCCTGTAATAGATCTAACAGCTCCCGTCTAAAAATGGGATCTAATCCTGCTGTTGGCTCATCCATAATGATCAGCTCTGCGTGATGTGAGAGTGCTATCGCCAATGATGCCTTCATTTGCATCCCTTTTGAAAAAGTTTTTATCGCTTTGTTTAGTGGTAATTCGAATTGTTCAACATATTGATAAAATAATGTGTCATCCCAGCGTTTGTAAGCAGGTGCAACTATGCGTTTTATATCTTTTAAGTTCAGCCCTTCAAAAAAGATATTGCCATCGTATACAAACCCAATGCGCTCCTTAATCGCCTTCTCATGCGTCTTGTAGTCCAATCCGAAAAGCTTCACTTCTCCGGTATCTGGTTTTAATAGATTCATCATCGTTTTTATCGTTGTCGACTTACCCGCGCCATTTGCTCCAATGAATCCCGTAACAAAGCCTCGCTTCACTTGTAAATCAATATTATTTACAGAAAAACCTTTGAACTTCTTCGTTACATTTTTTAATTCAACCACATTTTCCATTTCTTTCACTCCTCGTATAGAATCTTCAATAATTCCTGTAACTCCTCAAGTGACAGGCCCATTTCTCTGCTATTCGTTATGACCGCGCTCAGCTGTTCCTCAATAACCTTCAGCTTCTTTTCTCTTATAACCTCTAAATTTTGCTCTGCAACAAAAGATCCTTTGCCGACAATGGAATAGATAAAGCCCGCCTTCTCTAATTCCTCATAGGCCCGTTTCGTCGTTATCACACTAATTTGTAAATCCTTTGCGAGGTTGCGCATAGAAGGTATTGCTGTCCCCTCCTGTAGTTCACCTGCTAAAATAAGTGATTTAATTTGATTCGTAATCTGTTCATAAATTGGCTCCTTTGAACTGTTCGAAATAATGATTTGCATGCCAATCCCTCTTTTTTATTTTTTTGAGAATATAGTTGAAATAATGCCCCCTAGTGCTGCAATCAGTATCGCAATAACATGAATTGAGATGGCCATATTAAAAAATGGAAAGGAGTAAGGGGTAATCCATTCGGTGAAGAACCTCGAATCCAAAATCCATCTTCCCATCCTCGCAACAAAATCTCCCTTCTCTAAAGGCGGAAATACATACGTTTACCTTCACCATTACATATTGTATATATACTATATAAACATTATATACACAAATGAAAATTTAGTTCAACCACTTTTTTGGTTGAAAGGAAATTTTTCACCAATAAGAGGAGGACATGAATGAATGATATTTCTGTAAAGTAAGAGGTTTAATCTAAAGTACAAGTAGCTTTGATAAATAATAAATAGAAGGAGCATGTTACTAACAGATAAAGACCTTTAGGCAAGGCGCGGGTTGATTTCCGTTCGCTCCAGGGTCTCCTCTGTGACGCTAAATCCCCTAGGAGTGACGCTGGCTCCACTCCAATCAACCATTCTGCAAAATGTCTTTACTTTTTCATACTAGCATAGCAATCAAATAGCCCAATATCTGTATTCTTGGGGGGGATAGGATTTATATTTTCAATGTGGAGAAGTGATGCGTGACAACACCCCTCCATAAAGAGTAGTGAACATCTTCACTTTATCTGAAAATCTTTGCTAAAAAATTAAATATTTATTTGGTTGGAGTGGAGGGCTACTTGACCGTGGGATCGCGAGACAGGCAAAACTCTAAACGAAGCGGTAACGGAGGAAGCGATTCGGCGCTCGCCCACAGGAAAGCAAGTAGCCTGCAACGGAAATCCAATTTCACTTTTCACAAAAATTCTATGGATGGTTTTGTTTTTCAACACTAAAGAGCATGTTTGATAAATAGCTCTATCAAAACATGCTCCTATAAGATTTTGTAATTATTCTCCACAACAGCTATTTGGCTATCGATTGTATCTTGTCGTTTTAACGGTGTATTTCATCCATCTTAAATTATATACACCTATTCAGCTATGTTCATTTTGAGATTGCTATTTGATAATTTATGATATAATGAATCATCTGACTATACTGGCAAGACAACGGCTGTAGCGTGTGACGACGCTGCGGCTTTTTAAATGTATAAATAAGCTATATTTACACAAACTATTAATGAGTGTATCGCACGCACTTCATAGGCTATGACGTTGGTTGACCGTCACAGCCTTTTTTATTGTTTAAATTTATTTTAAAGGCAATAAACTATACAAAAGGAGTTAGCTTTTCATATAAATAGTAGTGTTAAGCTAAACTAGTTTAACTTGTACCTCCCGAATTGTTACTTAGGGTCACTTCCAGCCGAGTGACCCTTAAATATTTCTAATTCGTACGAACCACGATAAATATGTAATATACATTTTTTGAAAAAGGAGAATAACTGGCTAGCTGCTTTCTATAACTTTACATATTCTAGATGACTGAAAGGAGGGACTTTAATATGGGATATGAAGTTTACGGTTCAAGCTATGGCAAGCACGATAATTTATCATTCGCTCTAATTGTTGTCCTATTTATTCTTTTAATTATTGTCGGCGCTAGTTTCTTGCATAATTAATACTTGTATTATTGGCAACAATTAAAAACCTGCATTACGCCTTCTGCTACTAGTGGAATGCCTATCTATCAGCCTTATCTTTTCATGCTATGACCAAAGGGTCGTCTCCCACTCTGGTGACCCTTTTTTAGCTTCTTTCCTCATATGCATACTTTGTCACACTTCATTTTAGTAAACAAATTATTTTAAGTGTTTTCTTGATAGCGCCATATTCTATATCCATTGTTTTAGCATCGTGTATAGAATTCTTAATTGTGATGGCTTACATATGTCAAAACAAGCTCGGCTGCTCATATAAAGTACTAATCTAACATAAAGTTCATACAATATAAACATAATTAAGGCTAAAAATAACAAAGGAGAATGGCTATGAGCATTGAATTTATTACACTTGCACCAACAATATTGCAAGTGTTTAAAGCAGGAGAATCGAATCCAAAAAAAGTAAAGCGCATTGTTTATGGACAAGCTACATCTGATGCAAATGGGATAGCCACATTTTATTTTACAGACAACGCATTAGCTAATGGCTCCCCTCTTTTATCAACAATTGACTATGCCGTGTCAAGCGTATACTCTACAAATTCGTCGATAAATGTAAGACCGAGAGCACAAATGAGGGAGAAGAATAGTATTGGAAAATATGTCTCTGCTAATATTACCAATATTAGTGGTGTCACAGTATTAGGAATTAGTGTATTAGGATCAGAAAATCCAGTAAGTGGCGTTATTGTAGATTTTATGGTTTTAGGTAGTTTTGATGTGTAAGAATGGCATATACCAGCCCCACGTAAATACTCCCTCCTGCTGCTTCTGCGTTCATTATCGTCCGTGTTGGGTTGTAGACAACTTGTTTAGGGAATCTGCGCTACAACGTTTATCAAAATCATTGGGATAACTACTTAAATCCTCTTGAAAATCTATGCAATTTCTTTCAATGAAAAATATTGGGTAAAAATTTAGGTACAGTTCACTTGAAATGCAGGATTGTTTACAGGTGATTTTCGTACGGTAGTATTTCAAAGGGGCGTTTTGGAAGGTGCGTTAAAGATAAAAAATCAATTATTAAATCTAAAATAAAGATCTCAATATGTTTTGAGTCAAAAAAATATAGACAAAGTCGAAAAAATCGACTTTGTCTATTGAAAGCACTCTATTCAAGAATGTTTTTTTTAAAATTAAAGTTTAACGATGTTAGCAGCTTGTGGTCCGCGTTGACCTTCTTCTACTGTGAATTCAACTTTTTGACCTTCTTCAAGTGATTTGAAACCTTCACCTTGGATAGCTGAGAAGTGAGCGAATACGTCTTGTCCGCCTTCTACTTCGATGAAACCAAAACCTTTTTCTGCGTTAAACCATTTTACTGTACCTTGTGTCATTTAAATGACCTCCAATAATGTTATTAAATAAAATCATACAACTTCCAAAGAAAAAAATTCACATATTACAAAAAGTAACTAACAAAACACGATTACTCTTTGTAATATGTGAATTTATTATTTCTTTAAGAAAGATTCTATTACATACAGTATATGATAAAAAATCGTATTAGTCCAGCCCTAAATGAAATTTTTATCAATGAAAGGCTAAAACCTACAATTACCACTTATTTTAAAAGTTAAAATTAGTCATTTCATCACCATTAAGCAGTTACAGAATAATTATTTATTGAGGAATATCTCGCCAGTCACTTACATCCCATTAACCTTCATTATTTCTCCACAGCCTCCACACTTGATAGCGCTCTTTGGTCTCATTCACTCTACTCCCGTTTATGCCTCCTTAGGTTCAACATGGACATGCACTTCATAAACCCCTTGCTTTTCAACCATATTTTTTTCAACAACAGAAGCGACATCGTGAGCTTTCGTGATATCTAGCTTTGCATCTACAAGAATAACGACATCGATTACCTCGTTATTACCATAATTTCTTCCTCTGATTTCTTTCAACCCTTTAACGCCATCTATTTTTAAAATAATTTCTTTGTATGTTTGAAGAATTTTCTCATCAAATCCATCAGAAAGTTCATGAGAAGCATCTTTAAAAATCTCCCAAGCTGTTTTACAAATGATGAAACCTACAATAATAGCTGTTACCGTATCTAACCATGGCATATGTAGTTGTGATCCCAAAATACCTACAGCGGTTCCAATACTTACCCAAGCGTCTGACAAATTATCCTTAGCAGCTGCCATAACGGCTTTACTGTTGATCTTTTCTGCCAATTTTTTGTTATAGCGATAGACAAAATACATCACCAATGTCGATCCTAATCCCACATAGGCTGCAACCATATCTGGCGATTCTTTTCCACCTTGAAAAATTGAAATAAAAGCACCCACTAATACTTGAATACCAACTGCCATCATTATAAATGAAGCGACCATCGATGCAATGGTTTCACTTTTCCAATGCCCATATCGATGATCATGATCTGCAGGTTTTTGTGAAAGCTTTAGTCCAATCAGTACTGCAATAGAGGCAATTATATCTGTTGTATTATTTAATCCATCCGCCTTTAAAGCCTCTGAACCACTCATGTAACCAATTCCAACTTTCACGATGGATAAAACTATATAGGCAATAATACTGATGATGGCGCCACGTTCACCTAATTTAAGGTTATTATATCTTTCTGCTTCCAATTCACTTACCTCCCACTTACGTACATTATCATCATAACAACCCAACATCGAGTGGGTCTACAGCAACCTTTTTGCCTTACTATACATAAGTAGGGCGAAGATAAAAGTGTTGATTATGGGAAAAAATACAGCACTTAGGAAGAAACTTAATTACTGGTTAAAAACCTAGAAATTATTATACTAAACGAATAAAATAATAGTGTATCTGTTCTTTAAGATTTTTTCCTCCAACGAACACACCTGACAAAACTTGGTCATTTCCAAATTCGGAAGTGACCTTTTTTATGGGCACGTAAAAAAGCCTTGCCACAAATCGTAGCAAGACTCTTGATCTCAATTTTATTCTCTATCCTCGCAGAAATCCGCCTTCTGAGTGGATTATTTGTCCAGTTATCCATGTAGCTTCATCACTAGCTAGAAAGCCAATCACTTTGGCCACATCCTCTGGCGTTCCGAGTCGACCCATTGGAAATTTAGGTAATAAATAACCTCTAATTTCATCATTCATCCATGTAGAATCTGTTGGTCCCGGATTGACAGCATTTACGGTAATGCCTAGCGGTGCTAGCTCCTGTGCTAATGATCTAGTAAAGGCTGAAATTGCCCCTTTTGTTGCTACATAGGCTAGCTCTCCCATCATAGGACCTAAATCTTGACCAGATGTCATATTAATGATTCTCCCTGAGATTAAGTTAGCTTTTTCAAAAAGACGGGCAAATTCCACACAAAGAAGAAAGGTGGACCTCATATTCACCGCGTAATGTTCGTCTAATGTTTGAGCATCTAACACTAGATAGCCATCCTGTGCTGAATGGGCAGCATTATTTACTAAAATGGAAGGTACGCCCAGTTGTTCGACGGCCGTTTGGCGTATCGTTTGGGCTGACTGTGAATCTGATAAATCAATCGTCATTTCTTCACAAGAAACACCCATACTCAAAATCTCCTGTTTGAATTCGCCAATCCAATTACGATCAGCATGCCAGTGTGTAAAAAAAATACTGACACCATCCGCAGCTAATCTTCTACAAATAGCTGTGCCAATATCTCGTGGGTGGCTTGCACCTGTAATGATCGCTATTTTATGCTGCATTTTACTCATTATTTTTACCCCCAGTTAATATGGGATGCTTTCGATGGTTATTGAGATTTTAAATAAAAAAAGAGCATCACCATAATGGTCTGCTCCGTTTTTAGGAATCAAAACTCCTCACCGCGCACCCTTGAAAATGAACATCATACCTAGATACACTTTCCCCTTAAAAAAGCTACAGCATTTGCCACATATAGCGTATGAATTCCCCTTTCTTCATATAATACAAAAATTTGTCTTAATTTCTAATCTAAAATTTTAATTTTATTTTGAACGTCAATAGAAAATGTTTCTATATCAAATTGATGCTGTTTTATTGTGTCTTCCGCTAACTGTTGAGCCTTCTTTTTAGCTATGTCATTTTTCTCTTCTGTTAAATTAATCCTTATCTGAATTTCCTCCGACATAATACTATGATCAATGCTAAAGGCGCCAAAATTTTGTTCAATCATCGTCTCAAATAGATTGGCCATTACATCGTTATAACTTAGCCGAGTCGAGAACGCTTCTGCTGGCTCATAGAGATTCTTTAACGTTATTTGAAAAGAGATGGGGTTTAAATCATTGTCTTTTATAACACCCAACATCGTTTCTTCTATATGTTGCTTTGTCTTATGATCGACCTTGGCGGGTAATGACACAAGGAGCTCGATTTTCCCATTGGATAGAATCCCATAATCTAATTGAAAGCTATAGGATTCCTTGCGCAATGCATGAAAAATCTCACTGATTAAAAATTGATATTGCTGAATATAACGCAATAATTCATTATTGCTAGGTCGTGACAGAGGAGCATTGGATTTTTCAGCAGAATGAATAGGTGCATTTGGAAAAAAGAAAAATGCACCACAAACAAGAATCGAAAGTAGCAACCATAACGTAAATATCTTTTTGATAAACATTTATAGCCCCCTTATTGGGGACTATATGCCAATTATCTAAAGTAAATTACGGTAGAATCTTATAAAACAACACACGGTCTTGTTTTTCGCCACCATAATTACTATGAATGGACATATTATCCATCACTTTGTCACCTTTTTCCATTCTAAAGCCCATATTTGTATGAAAGGCAATAGACACTTCGTTAATAGGCGACGTGACACATTTCACAATATTTCGATGGTATTGCTTCACAACATGAAAGAATACATCATATAATCTTTTTGCAATATTCTGTTTTCTATAATCAGGATGGACCCCAACAAAATGGATAAACGCTTCATTTGTTTTGGACTGCGATAAAAAGCCGATGAGGAAGCCGATAATTTCGCCATCCTTCTCCATTATCAGACTCGTATTTGTAAAGTGATCAAAAAATAATTTAGGCAGCTTATCTGACATATTCCTGCCGCCCCACCACTTATCAATTAATGGAGATAAAGTATAGTAATCTGAACTCTGTACACTACGAATGTTCATGGAATCCCTCCTCCTTTTCAACTCATACAACAGATTTTATGGTCTGAATGTATCGACAGCTACAACAATGAGATAAATGGTGACTATCACCATTGCAAACACACTACCAATCCGTATCAATTTTATTTGCAAATCGGATACCTCTGGTGTTTCTTTATAACGCCAACGCTCAAAGAATAAAGAACTTTCCTCAGGATCATACAAACTCCAAATACAATAACCATAAACAGGTATAGATAAAACAATGCAGATGAATAACATCTCTATACCCTCCATCAAGGATGCTTAATCCTATTCTTATTTTACCCTACCATTTATTTCAATATCAATGGTTCTATTTATACCTTTGCCATTACTAATGACTTTAACGTATTGCTTAAAGCCTGAATATGGTTCGTCGTATCTGTCATGCTTACTAGAAGCTGATTTTCGTCCTCCACTGAATGTAGAATATCACCCGTAGAAGCTGCATTTTGCTCAGTCATGTGATTCAGTTTTTCAATTTGCATTTGGATCACCTCAAATTGTGAGATGGCACTGCTTAATTCATGCATTCCCCTCGTTAAATCTGTATTCGTTTCTGAAAAAGAATCTTTTAAACTATTAAAGAAATGACTGACATCCTGTAAAAGCTGTTCTCCGTGCTGTAGCGCCTTTTCACCGTCATCTGAACGTTGATGAGCCTCTGTTGATTTTTCAAACAAAGTTTTCGTCACATTAGTAATGCTGACTGTAATAGCGGCACTTTCCTCTGCTAGCTTACGCACCTCATCAGCTACAATGGCAAATCCTTTACCATGTTCCCCTGCTCTAGCCGCTTCTATCGCCGCATTTAATGCCAATAAATTGGTTTGTTCTGCAATATGAGTAATTCCCTTTAATAGGCTATCCACCGTTTGCAGGCTGTGTTGCAGCTCGTTGACAGTTTCCGCAGTAGAGCTCATCGCATGACTCATGACGCTCATTTGAGTCATTGCATCCTGCATTTTATCCCATCCTGCCGATACTTCTGTTTGTAGCTCCGTAGATTTTGCGACCGTATCCTTCGAAATCGTCAATGTTTTATTGACGAAATGTACAGAGTCGCCCATTGTGCCATGAATCATTTGTAAACTGGATGCCTCCTGCTGAATACTTGCAGAAATATCCTCTGTGGCTACTAAAATTTGCTTACTAGAGCCAGAAATCCTTTGCATGGTTTGTTGGAATTGCGTGACATGTTTGTCCAATGCCTGACTGCTCTTTTCAATTTCTTGAAATGTATTTTGTAGTTGATTGAAGGATGCTTGTACTTCATTTTGCTGGATTTCTGCATGTTGAATCAGTTCATTCCCCCATTTTGCCAGCAAATAAAAGGCAATAATGACCCCATTCATAATCGCCAGAAGTGTCACAAAGACAATGGTGTCATCAAATGGCCCCAACAATGATGACGAGTTAACCATATATAAAATGAAAAAACTAAGATTTGTTAGAATGCCAAAGAAGACGATCAATTCCTTTTTAAAATACAGTGCAATAATCGCCACTGTGCATAGTAAAATATAATGTTTATTTAACGAAAAGCTATCAAGCAAAAATAAGGTAAATACAACACTTGATGGAATGAGGCCAAAAATAAAGCCTTTGACATACGTTTTTATAGGTAAAAAATAATTACACACCGCCAAGGCAATGACAGCTAGCCCAATAAATAAAAAATGTATGCCCTTCGATAGAATCATAGGTCCGCATATTAGAATGGCCAAAATTGAAATAATAGCCAAATTTACACGATGGACTTTTCGTGTATCATAACGAATTTTATTCTCCATTACTTTCCCCCTAAAAAATGAATAGACATTCAGTTTAATTTTCTATTATTATATAGTATAACTACTACTTTTTGTAGCTAAATATTGCATTTATAAGCATAAGTTACTTATTTTTGAAATAAAAGGGGGAAATTGAATTGACCAGCGTCCAACAAATCGCACCAAATTTCTACTGTATTGATACACATGATTTAGGTCGAGAGCAGCGAACAAGCTCCTATCTATTAATTGATGAAAAGATAGCCTTAATCGAAACTTCTGCCAGTCCTTCCGTACCTTATATTATGGAAGGGCTACAGGAATTAAATATTGCATTAGAGGATATAGACTATGTCATCGTGACACATATCCATTTAGATCATGCAGGCGGAGCAGGGTTATTTTTGCAAAGCTGCCCTAATGCTAAATTAGTGGTTCATCCACGAGGTGCAGCCCATATGATTGATCCAAGTCGTCTTATCTTCAGTGCAAAAAGTGTTTATGGCGCTGAATTTGACAAACTCTTTGATCCGATTGTACCCATTGACGCTGCGCGAATTATTGAAATTAGTCATGAACAACGTCTTCAATTAGGACAACATCATTTAACGTTTTATCATACAGAAGGCCATGCTAAACATCATGTTTCAATGCTTTATTCCGCTACAAATGGTTTATTTGTAGGAGATACGACAGGTGTTCGCTACCCTGAAATGGATGGAGAAGCGATCGATTTAATCATTCCGTCGACCTCTCCAAATCAGTACAATCCTGAAACCATGGAACAATCCCTGCAATTGTATGAAAAGCTACAAGCAAATGAGTTATATTTCGGTCACTATGGTGCCTATCAAAATCCAGCAGAAGCCTATCGTCAGGTGCGCTATTGGACACCGTTCTTTCTAGAAGAAGGTAGAAAAGCGCAAGCAGCATCAAGTCAATTCCAGGAACAAGTTCACTACCTAGATGCTCGCTTAAAGGAACTTTTATTCAGCTATTTACAGGAAAACGGCATTCCGTCCGATCATCCTGTCTATCAAACCATTCCATTTGATACCATTGTGTCAGCAATGGGGATACTGGATTACTTAGAAAAACTAAATGCTCAGGTTCCACACTAATAGGAAAAAGAGGTGTCTCCAATGACTTTGGGGACACCTCTTTTTTAGAAGCGCTCATTTTTGGGTAAATCCGCTCTTTTTGCTGTTCGAGGCGCTCCTTTTTTAGGTAAACCCGCTCTTTTTTCTGCTCGAGGCGCTCTTCTTTCAGTTAAACCCGCTCGCTTCTCTGTTCGAGGCGCTCCTTTTTTAGGTAAACCCGCTCTTTTTTCTGTTCGAGGCGCTCTTCTTTCAGTTAAATCCGCTCACTTTTCTGTTCCAGGCGCTCTTTTTTCAGGTAAGCCCGCTCGCTTCTCTTTTCAAAGCGCTCCTTTTTCAGGTAAACCCGCTCACTTTTCTGTTCGAGTCGCTCCTTTTTCAGGTAAAACCCGCTCACTTTTCTGTTCGAGGCGCTCTTTTTTTAGGTAAACCAGCTCTCTTCTCTGTTCAAAGCGCTCCTTTTTCAGGTAAACCCGCTCACTTCTCTGTTCGAAGCGCTCCTTTTCAGATAAAACCCGCTCGCTTCTCTGTTCAAAGCGCTCCTTTTTCAGGTAAGCCCGCTCTTTTTTCTGCTCGAGGCGCTCCTTTTCAGGTAAAACCCGCTCACTTTTCTGTTCAAAGCGCTCCTTCTTCAGGTAAACCTGCTCGCTTCTCTGTTCAAAGCGCTCCTTTTCAGATAAAACCCGCTCGCTTCTCTGTTCAAAGCGCTCCTTTTTCAGGTAAACCTGCTCACTTTTCTGTTCGAGGCGCTCCTTTTTCAGGTAAACCCGCTCACTTCTCTGTTCAAAGCGCTCCAAACCTCATTCAGCAGCGGTCATTCCCTGTCCTCATAAAGAGGCTTATCCCTGTCCTCATTCCTTTAATCGATCTAGAACAGCTTGAAAATCCTGTTGCTCCCCTACTTCACGGAACGATTGAAAGGGATTACTCATTTTTTTTATGCGTTCCATGACAAAAGGAATTGTAAAAAGCGCTGGTGTTAGGTTTTCATTGACCTCCTCCCACAGAAGCGGTGTTGCTACTAAGCCCAGTTCATTGCCACGAGTGGAATAAGGAGCAATAATGGTTTTGCCCTCTGCATGCTGCACATAATCTAAATACAATTTTTCATGACGATTCTTTTTTAAACGCTCAATTGTATATAAATTCGGCTTTTGCTCACATAAAAAACGACAAACAAATTCTGTAAATACACGAACCTCTTCATAGGTAAACGAATTTGCTGGCAAAGGAATATAAAGCTGTAAGCCTTTACCACCAGATGTTTTAACAAAGGATTGTAGCTGAAAATAATCAATAATGTTCTTTAAATCAAGTGCTCCTGAAACGGCTAATGAAAAATCTTGTGCTGAGGGTGGATCTAAATCGAAAACAATCTCTGTTGGATACGGGGAATGTTGTGTTTGAAATGGAATGTGTAGCTCTAATGCCAGTTGATTTCCAAGCCACAATAATGTTTCCAAGTTATTACACACGATATAATCAATGTCATCCATCACTGCTGTTGCCACAAAATCAGGCATTTTTTCTGGTCGACTTTTTTGATAAAAGCTTTCACCTGGAACCCCATGCGGATAGCGTATTAGCGTTAGTGGGCGGTCCTTTAGAAAAGGCAATAAATAGGGCGAGATATTTTGCAAATAGGACAAGTATTGATCCTTTGTAATATCAATTTTTGGCCATACAGGTTTGTCTGGATGTGTGATAGAAACTGATTCAGGGATAGGATACAGTTGACGCTGCATGTGCTGCCAATGACAATCCTCAGGTAACAACTCTAATCGAAAGGCATGAAATCTAGGTTCCCGAAGCTTACTACCATCAAAATCAATACAGGCAATTTCAACACAAATAGAAGGCTCAAGTTCCCATAGCTCCTTTTTACGTTTTCCATTCGTCTGAAAGAATTTGATAAGTGTTTGATGTTCTTCCTCTGTCATTCCATGCTTAAACGTAACGACTTCTCGTAATTGATTCTCCTCAAAAACTGCACCATGAAAATAGCTATTGCTATGGTCGTATTGAGTGACAATGACTGTGACATAACGCCAATTTTTAATTTTTAACCAATGATTTGAACGTATGTTTTCCAGCCATTTACTTGTTTTTTTCTTGGCAACGATGCCCTCCCCATTGTAAAGCTTGATGGACTGCCATAAGCTCTCGTGCTCCTCACTGCCATGTACAACTTGGATAGGCGTTGGATTCTCATAGTCAACGATTGGCCATTTAAACTTCGCAGCAAGCTTGACCAATTGCTCTTTCCGCGTCTTTAAATAGCGGTTATGGAGGGATTCTCCTTTAAGCGTTAAAACATCAAATGCTAGATAGCGAAAAGGAAATGAGTTAGCATGTGAGTTAATCACGTCTTGATTTTGCATTCTCCCCCTTTTTTGAACAACGGCAAAATCACTTTTGTAATGATTGCGTAAATAAACTAATTCCCCATCCAAGGTTAGGGGTAAAAATGTTTGAATCGACGCATGTATTTGCTGACAAAAAGCCAAAATTTCAGGAAACAAGTGATTTAAATTTCGCCCATTTCTACTAATGAGCTGCGGCTCTTCATCCCAAACGAATAAACAGCGAAAACCATCATACTTCGTTTCAAATAGCCATTCATCTCCACTAGGAATATCGTTTGTTTCCGTTAAAAGCATTGGTTTCATTCCACAATACCTTCTTTGCTTTTTATCTTCAGTGTTTGAAGATTTCATTTTAAGATACATAAAAAACCTCAAAATACATCATAGTAAGAAAAACGAGGTGACAATAATGCATACAGTGTGGAAAGGCAGTATTTCCTTTGGACTGGTCAATATCCCTGTGAAACTACATGCTGCTACTGAAAATAAAGATGTCAAATTGCGTCAGCTTCACAAAGACTGTCATACGCCCATTAGCTACAAAAAAGTTTGTGAGGGCTGTAACCAAGAGGTAAAAGATGAAGATATCGTCAAGGCCTATGAATATGCCAAAAATAAATTTGTTGTGTTGGACCAAGAGGATTTAGAAAACTTGCGTAAGGAAAATGAAGATAAGGCTGTGGAAATTATTGATTTTGTGCAATTAACTGAAATCGATCCGATTTATTTTGAGCGTACCTATTTCTTATCGCCCGATTCGACCGGCGCCAAAGCCTATTCATTGTTACGTAAAACATTAGAACAATCAGGAAAAATTGGCATTGCTAAAATCATTATCCGTTCAAAAGAGCAGCTTGCCATCGTACGTGTTTATCAAAATGCCCTCGTGATGGAAACCATTCACTATCCAGATGAAGTTAGAAGTATTGGCGATGTACCCAATATTCCAAGTGAACAGGATGTTGTGCAAAAGGAGCTTGATACTGCACTCATGTTAGTGGAGCAACTAACAACTACATTCAACCCTGAAAAATATACAGACGATTACCGTAATGCTTTATTAGAACTAATTGAAGAAAAGAAAGCTACGAATACGATAGCTACAAGTGATAATCAACGCCCAATCCCTGAAAATGTCACCGATTTAATGACAGCGCTACAGGCTTCCTTAGAAAAAACGAAAAAGCCAGCTACAAGAAAACGGACAACACGAACAAAGAAAAATGCCTAAAAAAAGCGTATCCTTATTTCGGGATACGCTTTAAAATTGCTGAAGGAAGTTATTCAAATCCTTTTTTTGCTGAATCACTAAAATTTTATTTAACAGATCACTTTGTTGTTTAAAAAATCTAGGTTTCCCCTTCTGCTCAAAGCGTTTATTCCAACGAAACATTTTAAAGAAGATCGAAAAAGTTGGCTGATAATGAGCTTTTTCGATGCCCATTTTTTGTTTCATAAATCTTTTTATAATACGAAAGATCCGAACTTTGTAAGGTGTATCAAGAAAGAGAATGCAATCAGCTTGTTGGAAGCTATCAACAACCCACTCCTCCTGATGTATCCCTTCGATAATCCAACTGTTCGTTTGGAGAATGCTTTGTAAGTGCTCCTTTTTTTCTTCATCTGTTCTTAGAATATCTCCTGATTCCTTTCGAATCCATGCCACATTATCAAGCTCATAATAAGGAATCTGAAAGGTTTTAGATAACTCCCTCGCCAATGTTGTTTTCCCACTGCCAACGGACCCAATGATATGTATTCTTTGTGGAAACCCTTTTGTCATCGAACCCCTCCATTACATATACCTTTGTAGAAATAATTCCTTTATTATACAATAAATTTCAGCTTAAAAATTTCCAGAACATAAGTTCCTATTTATGGTATAATGAAGGAAAAACTAGGAGACTCTTTATTTATGACAATACACGAGCAAATGCTGCAACAACAAGTAGCTGGTCTCAGCCTTGCCTATATAGAGGATGGAGAGCTTCAGAAAACAGAGTGCTTTGGGCTGTTAGAGGTCGGAAAAACTACCAGCATCAATACAGAAACCATCTTCAATGCCTGTTCAATCAGTAAACTATTAACAAGCATTTTAGTGCTGAAGCTAGTCGAGCAAGAACTAGTAGATTTAGATGAGGATATTAATCAAAAACTTACGTCCTGGAAGATACCAGATAATAACTATACTAGGGCAAAAAAAGTAACATTACGACATTTGTTATGTCATCAGGCAGGTATTATTGACCCTAAAGGCAGCTTTCCTCCCTTACTTTCATTGACACAAATGCCTTCGATGGGCGATATATTACACGGTAAAACACCTTATTGTCGCATGCCAATCGAAAGTACCATTGAACCGGGACATGAATTTCATTACTCCGATGCAGCCTTTTGCATCGTTCAATTACTGATTGAGAACACCACAGGCTCAATGTTTCCTAAACTCGTGACAGACCTTATTTTTCGACCACTAGCCATGACAAACAGCTTTTTTTCTTCCGAAGTTCCAACTGCTAATACAGCAAGTGGTCATCATAAAGATGGCACCTTAACAGCCCAAAGACACCCAATCTACCCATACGATGCAGCTTGCGGATTATGGACAACACCGTCAGATCTAGCAAAATTATTACTAGAGGTAATGCAGGCATTGAAAGGAAAAGGTACACTTGGATTATCTTCAATCCATGAGCTAATTCGTCCTCAAGGATGTAAGGAATGGATGGGCCTTGGTGTATTTCTTGATAGTACTGGCGAGCAGCTTGAAATATCCTCCCTTGGCTGGGGAGTTGGCTACCAATGTATGCTAGTGTCCTACCCTCATTTAGAAAAAGGCTTTGTTGCCATGTCTAACACCGATACAGGTGTCCATCAAATGCAAGGTCTCTTAGGCGATATCTATCGTTCCTTTGTCAACTAAAAAAGAGGCTCGATTTAAGCCTCTTTCCTCACCTGATAATGCATCTGTACCATTTGACCATATCGCTTTGTCTCCAGTAGCCTTAAATTTTCGAACGGACGTGGAGATGTAAACAAAGGTATTCCCGAGCCCAGTAAATGTGGTGTGATGGTAATAATCCATTCATCAATTAATTGCTCCTGTAAAAAGGCATCTAGTATAATTGCTCCACCAACCATCCAAATTTTTGCACCTTTTTGCTCTTTTAATCGTTTAGTAAATGTGACCACATCTTCTTGGACAAAAGTCACATGCTCATTTTCCCCATTTTGAGCTGTTGTGAACACATAGCATTTTTTATCAGGATAGGGGAACGTATCACTGTGCTCTAGAATATAATCATAAGTTCGTTTTCCCATAATGACGGTATCAATGGTTTGATACATATCAGCGTAGCCATTATCTCCTTCTCCCTCCGTTTCTTCCAGCCACTGCAAATCATCATTTTCCTTAGCAATAAATCCATCTAAACTCCCTGCAATAAATACCACTATTTCTCGTGACATCTCGTCAGCTCCTCTTTTTTGAAAATCTCTTGTACAATCTCTATACTAAATATAAAACATGACAACTATTGGCATGATTAAATAAAAAGGTGAAAGAATATGTCCAAAGCCAAACGATTAATTGATATTTTGTTATTTGTCAGTGCGAAAAAGAAATTTACAGCGCAGGAAATTGCCGACACATTCAATATTTCAGTGCGAACAGTGCATCGCTACCTTTTAGATTTAAGTGATATGGGACTGCCCATCTATGCGGAGCAAGGTAGACATGGTGGCTATACTGTTTTATCAAATGCAATCCTCCCTCCTATTTTATTTACGGAGGAAGAAGCAGTCGCCATTTTCTTTGCATTTCAATCTCTGCACTACTATCGTGATTTACCTTTTAATACTGAAATGAAGTCTGTCTCTCAAAAACTATATGACTCCTTACAGCAGGAGGCCAAGAAAAAGGTGGATACGTTGCAATCGTATATGGCCTTTTGGAATCCTAAAAGAGCCATTACAACGCCACTCTTAACAGACGTTTTAGAGGCGATCATCAACCGGTCACAATTGCATATCCAGTATGAATCAAAGTCTGGTATCACATCAAAGCATATCCAGCCTATTGGCGTGTACGCTCATGATGGCTTATGGTATATGCCTGCATTGTTGCTACCAAATGAAAAAATATTACTCTTCCGTGTCGATCGTATTCATGCCATGACGATCAGTGATAAAAGCCATAAAACGACGATGAATTTGCAACAGTGGCTTGAAAGTGACTATGCGCCTCAACAGCCTATTCGCTTATATGTAGAATTATCAAGCGAAGGCGTTCGTCAATGTTTAAGTGAGCCCCATCTTGAAAAAGCTGTTGTTCGACAAAGTGATGGAACAGGCTATATCGATACGATGATTGATCAAAATGAGCTCCACTTTAATAGTTCCCTATTCTTTCGCCTTGGTCAACATGCGATTGTTAAAGAACCCCAAGCATTGATTCAGCTTTTGCGTCAGCATGCACAGGAGCTATTCGCGATATATCCTGAGCAAACTGAGACCTAATCTGTTAGATGACAATTTTGTCAGATTCGTGTAACCTTCATCGTTACTACTTTTTAGTAAACTTCCTTATACTTGGTTTTGAAGGAGGAGATGAACGTTGCAACCGACCAACATTAATAAACGAATTGATACATTAGATTATTTAAGAGGGTTCGCCTTACTGGGCATTATTTTAGTCAATATTCCTGCATTAATGTGGATAGAACCACCTAAGCTAGCGAACGACATTGCCTATAGCCGCTTTTTAACACTTTTTGTAGAGGGTAAATTTTTTATCATTTTTTCATTTTTATTTGGGATAGGATTTTATCTCTTTATATCACGGGCCAAGGTAAGGGGAGAAAAAGCCTATGCCTTATTTAGTCGTAGACTTTTGATTTTACTGCTTATGGGGCTTGTACATTTTTATTTCCAACCAGGTGAAGCCTTAACTGTCTATGCTTTCTTTGGCTTTGTAGCCTTACCTTTTTATAAAATGCGCAAAGAAATCAATGTTATCATTGGGTTCATTCTTTTAGCCATTACTGCTTATTTTGGCCTTAAAATTTTGATGCCATTTCCACTGATTTTACTAGGTCTAGCTGCTGGTCAATATCGATTATTTGAAAATATCTCTATGCATCAAAGAAAAATTATGCTAGTGACGATTATTATGGGGTGTATTAGTATTGCTAGCTGGTTTTATCAATGGCTGTATGTGCCTGATGCCATTGTCAATATTGATAATATGACTAAGGATCAGCTAGAAGCACATAGTACAAATATCGAGCAATTTGCATTAATCGGACTACAGTTCAGCCCATTTGCTTCCACATTTTATATGGGAACAATCATCCTATTATTACAAAGCACTTTGTTTCAGCGACTATTAGCGCCATTAAAAGCATATGGGCGCATGGCCTTGACTAATTACTTGGGCCAAACAGCACTCATTCTAGTAATCGGTCACGCCTTCCAGCTAATTGGGCATCTTCGCTACATTGAATCTTTGTGGATTTGTCTTGGTATTTATGTTTGCCAATTGCTGTTTAGCAAGCTATGGTTACACTTTTTCCGCTTCGGCCCGATGGAATGGCTGTGGCGTATGGGTACCTATTGGACAGTTCCTCCCCTAAGACAAAGTAATAAAGATTCTTTATAGTCAATGATAAATACCTATCAGCATAGCGTTAAACGTCATATATTGGTAATGTACCCTACTCGCTTTCCATCTTTGCTCATATCTTCAGCAAGAAACACATCCCCATTTAATTTGGTCACTTTTTGCATACAGAAGATTACGGTCAGAAATATGCAGAAGTGACTAATTTAAAAACAGCGTTAATCCAATATTGACGCTGTTTCTTTTATTTCTATAAAAAAACATTTGATAAACAGACAAGTCACTGGATTTTAAAATCCAGTGACTTGTATTCATTGCAGTTATTTTTCTATTTAGCTGTTCATTGCCACTTTCGTCACATTCGAGTATGTCTCTTCTTATATCCGTAGCCCCTAACGTCTAAATACGTGTTAATGCGCCATTCGGCTTTGGTAATTCTTGAACTGTTATCTGATTCATTTTACAAAAGTGTTTAAAGAATTGTTGCGCCAACTCTCGTTCTTTTGGGTCACTTTTCAACGAAATGATATCAAGTAAAATTTGAGCCATCCATAAATTTTCAAAGTAACGATATTTACCTGTCTTCCATGTCATTTTTTCGGGGAATTTTTCATTTATATAGTATTGCCAGAACAGCAGCTGATCTGATTCCTGTTCTGTCAGTTGAATTCTGTATTTTGAATGAGCAGGAATATGTCCATCTTCACACAGCTTACCGACAAAATTTTCATTCACCATATAGACACCTAAGATACGTCTATCTTTTTCAGGCTTGCTGGATTCTCTTGCCGTTAATAGAACAGCGCTATTCTGGTGCAGGCGGCTCGGCTTGTTTGGCTTTCCTTTGTTATTACCACTCTTTAATATGCCTGAAAAAACTTTCCACTCTGAAAAAGAACTATTCTGTTCTTCTGTGTCACACCAAAAAACCATTTGTGATGCGGGATGAAGTTTATGGTTATTCATAAGTTTTTCGTGTTCCAAGCGAAGTACTAGTTCTTTCCGTTGAAGTTCTTTTGCCTCTTCCATCCGCGATTCTTCTTCTTTTCGTTCAATTTCCTTTTTTTGTATAATTTCCTCAAGTAACTTAGCATCACTTTTATCATGTATTGTTAGGTGCTTTCCAAATACGTCTGGAAAAACAAACCTTTTATTTTCTGATGCAAAATGTATTTCAATACTAGAATCGTTTTGTTTAACTATACTACCTATGCCAAAACGCTTGTGTGTAACTTTCTTATTAATTAGATTCATTCATCTAGTCCTCCTTATGGAATAAAAATTAAGTTACTATTAGATAGTAAATTTTTTTAAATAACTTCTTTAAACAATTTCGAATTTTTCTTCCGTTTAAAAAAATAAAAAAAAACGTATCCAAATTCTTTCTGCAAAATAGGACATCGGAATTCGAAATACGTTTATAAAAAATTATCGTAATACTATTATAACATTTTTTAATAAAATTACAAATTTATTATTGACAACCCATTTTTACATGAGTTAAAATGATTATTTATTCTCTGAATGTCATTGGCATCATTTTAGAAAAGACCATAGACTTCTGAAAAACGCCTTCTAAAATCCAACTTTCCCTTGTTACCTATTTGACGCCAATAAATTCTTCACCTGTTACTTATCCTAAGCATACAATGAAAATAATACCCTTTTTTGTAGGGAGGATTATATGAAGCAAAATAAAGGAAATCGGAATCGTGAGGGTTTGGAATCCGTGAGTCAAGCAGCTAAGTTGGCTGTCATTGCGGGGGCGATTACAACACTCGGAGACGCTCTAGCGACCATTGCGGCTGGTCTTGCTCTAGAGGATGAGTTGAAGGAAAACGAAAGTAATAGCAATGATATTTGCAAACTACAAAAGCAAATTGACGAATTAAATTATGAAATGAAACAATTAAAAAGGATGTTACGTTAATTCAGTCTGTACACAAAAACGACAATACCACATGGATATTGTCGTTTTTTAGGCTATTTAGCAGCCCAAAGTTCAATCTCTATTTTTATATCTGGTAGCCCTAATGCAGATACATAAGCAATAGTCATAGAGGGATAGGAATGACCAAACATTACTTCCCATTGCTGATCGAAATGATACCAATCAATCTCCTCTGTCGCCCATATATTCACCTTTACCACATGAGAAGCATCCAATCCCTCAGTTGCTAAAAGCGCTTCAATATTTTTAAATGTATTGATCGTTTGTTCAATTAGACCTCCAGGCAGTTGCTCATCTTGATCAACCCCTATTTGTCCAGAGAATACATACATTGTTGCATCTTTCGGAATGATTGTGATGTGGCTATATTTCCCAACAGGGCTAGGTACCTGCATTGGATTTTTACGTAATATGTTTGTTTTCATATTCTTTTCTCCTTTAGGGTTGTATTTTTTCTAAAAAAGGCAGACTTATCCCTTGTTTGTTGATTTTAGAAAAAAACAGCTGTGGAGAACCCTATACCCATGCTTAAAAAACGAATAGCTCTTTTTTTCATGTGAATTCTCCTCCTTGTCCCTAAAGTTATGTTCACTTTACCATTTCTATCCTATACAATCAATGAAATACCCAAACTATTTTGCATATCATCGATTTTTTCTCAGGCATTTAACTATTCAACCATAGTAATCACAACATATATATAGTAGTGTAAAGCTATATTAGCCTTACACCTCCGAAATTGTTACTAGGGTCACTCCATCCCAAGTGTCCCTTTGCATAATAGAACTAGGTACCCCTCTTTGGCGTACCTAGTTTTTTTGGTTATTTGGGGTCGAGTCGCACTTATGTTGACTAAGTATTGTTACCCCTGCATTACAGCTAATTTTTTTCATCTGCAAGTAATATTGATTGCAGCTTTTATCTCTAATCAATCGTATTTTTTAAGCTGAGGTGTAGAATTCTTATGCTGAAAAATACCATAGCCGTTTATACAACATATATATAAAAGAATGCAATATGCAACAAAAATGTTAAGCTTAGTAATTGTGAGCCGAGTCATGTTTACATAATTAAGAGATAAAAATATGAACCCCTCCTGTAATAACACTTAATGCAGCTATTGAGATATGGATTGTTCGTAAGCTTCGATTTTTTCTATAGTTGAATAAATTGATTCCTATAATAGCAGTAATTGACAAAAGAATAATTGCAATCAAGCCAATGATTCCTTCATTCTCCAATTCACCCTCATTAAAGTACATGATTATCCCATGACCAATACCTAACAACAATGCCATTGTGCCAAAAAGAATATGATATTTACCTATTAACTTTGCTACGTGTAAATATAGCCCTTTAGATTGTGGGAAAGTACGAATTACAGACTTCAAGAAGGTTCTAATAGGAAAAATCATACCCGCTGCACCAATTCCTATGAATGCACACCAACCAATTAATTCACCAAGGTCCTCATATCGCCCTTCTTCATGTTGTTGTCTACCGTTATACTCATCATCATACTCATCTTTTCCTTCAAAAATATCATCTGCATAGATGGGATTTACATCATACAAAAAAAACATAACTACCAATACTATCCCAAAAATTTTTAAATATCGCATAGGAGATCTCCTTCCATATTGAGGTTCAACATTAGTCTAAGCAACCAATATGAAAAAAATCTGAAAAATGGTACTAGAAAAAATTACGATATTTAACTAAAATTTCTTTTTTTAGCTTAGAATAAGTAGAAGATTGGTCGCACAAAAAATTCAGGTGGATTTCATAAAGTTGTTATAAATTAGTTATATTGAATATAAAAAAGGTAGGGGAAGCTTCGTTGAAAATACTGATAGCAGAAGATGATAATCGATTAAGAAAAAACATTGTTCACATCATTCAAAAAGAATTTCATCAGGTGGATGCTGTAGATAATGGTCAACATGCATTAGAATACATACTGTTTCATACATACGATCTAGTCATTCTAGATTGGATGATGCCAGAAATAAGCGGTATTGATGTGTGCAAAGAAGCTAGAAGAAATGGTTATGAAGGTGGCATATTAATACTAACAGCAAAGGATGATAGCAATGACATCATCTGTGGATTAGATGCAGGTGCTGATGATTATGTTGTTAAACCATTTAAAATGGAAGAACTCTTAGCCAGAATACGTGCCATTTTAAGAAGAAAAAATAAATCCATTCATCAAATCATTCAAATTGATGATTTAAAGTTATATTTGGATTCCAGGACACTTTATAAAGATAATCAAGAAATACTATTAACTAAAAACGAATTTTTATTGTTAGAGTACCTTTTTATCAACAAAGGCATCGTTCTTACTAGAGAACAAATTTACACACAAGTATGGGGCTTTGATCATGAAATGACTAACAACAACCTTGATGCGTTAGTAAAATTAGTTCGTAAAAAAATCGATTATAATCGATCAAAATCCATTATTGAAAACATTAGAGGTATAGGATACAGAGTGAGGTAGCATGTTTAAGAAAACCCGTAAAAAATTAACTTTATTTAACTCCATTTATTTTATAGGCTTTTTCTTTGCTTTTCTTATTATTCTTTATTTTTCATTAGTTCAACTAATGAATTATCAACAAGTAGAAGAACTAGAAACTTATTACGAAGAACAATATCATGATTTTTTTGAGCACAAAAATGATAATGAAGGGAAATTAGAATTTAACCCAAATGGTATGTATTTTTACTATATTTATACAAAAGACCAGATACTAGTCCACGGTGACGAAAACTATCAAGGCTTATTTAAAGATCTAGAAAAAATCATTCAAACGGAAAACCCTTCTAAACGTTTTGTAAAAAATATAAATTGGCGTGATAGACATCTTTTAATTTTATCGAAACCCATTCAGACTAACGATGAATTCCTAGGATATATTGTTATAGGCAAATCGACCACATCACAATATCATTTTTTTCAAAAAATGATTTTACTGTTTATTGTTTTAATTATAATTTTTACGATAATAATTGGATTCTTAAGTTACTACATGGCAGGAAAAGCCATGATCCCCATTCAACATGCACTTGAAAAACAGAAAAATTTTGTTTCAGATGCTTCTCATGAGTTAAGAACACCGCTAAGTGTATTTTATAGTTCACTCGATATTTTAGAATCTGATGAAGCTAATAATATGAGTGATTTCGGTAAAGAATTAATCGAAGATTTAAAGCATGAAGCAGAGTTAATGAAAGAGCTATTAGATAAACTATTATTTTTAGCCCGACATGACAAAAATCGTATTAATTCAACTAAAGAAAAAATCTCCTTAACAGAGTTGCTAATAACGATTAGTAGGAAGTTTAAAAGAGCGTTACCGAAAACAATAGTTTTCGAAACAGAAATCCAACCTAATGTTAAATTTATTGGAAATTCAAATAATATAACTGAATTAATTTATATATTATTAGATAATGCAGCGCAGTACACACAAAAAGGTTCAATCTATCTAAAGCTTTTACAAACTGATAAAATGATATATATCTACATTGAAGATACAGGCATTGGGATTTCTAAGGAAGACCTCCCTTTTATTTTTGATAGATTTTTCCGGAGTGATGCTGTGAGAAACAGAAACGGAACAGGACTAGGACTTGCTATAGCTGATTCTATTGTTCAAGATCACGTAGGAACAATTACAGTTCAAAGCGAGTTGGAAAAAGGTACAACATTTTGCATTCAATTTCCTCTTTAATAAAAAGTAGGCTCTTCATCGTTACAGGATGGATAAACCATTGAATGGCATTACATGAATCAGTAGTGCCATTCAACTTTTTTTTTTGAGCTACTTTGGCAGTCTAGCTAACATGGAGAAACTGCCTTTCATCCATTCAAGCACCGCTTACTTGCTAACACCTTGCTTTTGATTTTTCTTCTTAAACCCATCACTCATCAACCTTACAAGTAGTGCGATAATTATAACCATTACTGTACTACTATAAAATAAAATTATTAACATTTGATTAGAGTCAGCACCAATGAATAGCCCATGAATAAGTGATAATATCCAAGCAGGTAAAACAAGAAAATGCATCTTCTTCCAAAGTGAGAAGTTCATTTTATTTATCCATATATCTGATGTTAAAAGAACTATTAAAAATAAATAAAAAGCTATGGTTCCTAGCCCAGACAACAATACCTGATAGTTAGCGCTAAAAGGTAATACGATTTCAGAAATAGTATAGGGTTCGTACTTATCAATCATTAGTAAAAGGAAATGTACAATAACAGTGATAAATCCCATCCATCCACTCATTTGATGTAATTGAAAGTACAAGTTTTTATTGGTCTTGAGAGTAGAAGATTTCCTTAGTAAACCAAAAAAAATGGACATACTGAAGTAAAAATAACTTAAAAGACCTAATAATCGAATCCATTCCCAAGTACTAAATAACATCTAATTTTTCTCCTCCTTTTAGCCAATATATACTTCCATCATCTTTTGCTATCAAGCAAGCACAAAGCATCTGTAGTTTGTCAAACCATACTTGTAATTCTTGTTCATTTAATAAAAAAGCAAGTTTTGTTGCCACTTCTGCTTGACATAATGAGTTTGTTATTATTGTTGTTTGAAGGATTGGGCTAATCATTACCTCTCCGGTTCTTCCATCCAATAAGTGATGCTTTTCTTTCCCCTGCTGTTTCCAACTTCTAAATATACAATTCGAAGTGGCAATTGCTCCATTTTGAATTCTAATTGTACTGATCTCTTCGTGTATATGAAATGGATGAGCAATCCCAATGGTCCATGTCTTTTTGCCTGACGACCACATTTTCATATCTCCACCACCATCTACTATTCCAAACTCTGGAGAAACCTGTCTAAGCCAATCAGCTATTTTTTCAACTATGTATCCTTTGGCAAATCCACCTAAATCAATTAATTGATTACTCGTTTTTAAAACTTCATTGTGATCCAAAAAAAGAAATGGCTTATTTGCCTTTTTTTCTATTTGTATTGGCTCATACTTTGATTCTTGAAAAGGAAAGGATCGATCATACCCATGTTGTTCTAAATGTAATTTTAAATACGGAGAAAATATATTATTAGTTAATGTATAATAGTTGTCTGCTTCTTTTAAACAATCATATAATGCAGGAGAGATTCTGCCTATTTCTCCTACCCTTAGTTGATTAATTTGATTTAACTCATTATTTGGCTCAAATCTCGACCACTCTCTTGCAACGTATTGCAACCATTTCACCACTTTGTCTTTCCAATCCATTTTTTGTGTTCCAGCAATTTCAATATAAAAGTTTGTATTCATCGTGTTTAATGATAGGGTATCCAAGCAACTTCAACTCCACTTCAAACTATGTTTAGGATCGTTTGGTAGTTCGATCGGTACGAATTTTATTTTGTTGCAGTTGATTCACTCCAACAATTTCAAAATTTGTCCAATCCAATTGAACAAGTTCCTTTTCTCGGTCTGACATTTTTTTTGATTGTTCAGTTGTCAAATTTAGATCAGCTATGTTTGTATCTGATGGAACATTATTAAATTGCGTTAATAGTAAAGAAGATAATATTACTCCAGAAGTGCCTAATATCCATTTAGCTTTCTTTTGATCTTTCATTCAATCATCTCCCTTTTTTATTTTAATAACTTCAATACAACAGAGTTATTCATTTCTTGCCATTCAGCCACATAGCCCAAACCATTTGAAATTACACTAATTGGAACATACATATTATCATTCAAGTAAAATGTAACAGCTGGTATCGGTGATTTTATCTCGTTATAGTACACAACATTTGTCCCCGCACGAAAAATTAGTTCTGTACCACCGTTATTAATTTCTAATATTTTACTATTATCATAATTAACTACTTTTGCACCTAAAAGTTCAGCAACAATTTTACCTGGCACATATATTTCACCATCTAAAGGAATCAAGTAAAGTGACACTGTATTATTATTATTTTCTAGTTTTAATTGAATTTCTTTCGCTTCTTTAAAGGGTAACTCTCCTTTTTTTACATAAGTCGATCTTGTCCAAATATTCCATGTATTACTATTTGTTTCAAGGTATCTTTGGTCATAATATTCGTATTCATCCTCTTCTTTATCGTCATCATCATCTTCTTCCGAGTCATCATCATAATCATCATTGTACTTTTTATGAACATCACCCTCGTATTTTTTATAATCTTCTTCATCATCCGCATTTGCTATTTTGGCATCAACAAATGGCCAAATTAAAATAATAATTAGAAGTACTTTGATAATCCTCATTTATTCAGCTCCTTTATGTTATTTCCATCTTAATTAAGCTAAATGAAAAAATACTGAAAAAACAAAATCATTCATTACAAATTTAACAAATGTATAGATTGCCATTTTTGTTTCATAGAGGTAGTTAATTTTCTATGAGAATTTAAATAGCGTTCTTGATTGAAATCAAAAAAATTGCCTTCTGCAAATATAGAAGGCAACTTCAGTATTTTACTCGGCTTTTAGGATTCTCCCCCATAATACCTAGTATTTTATTAAACTAAATATATCGAATTGCAATTTGTACCCCTGAAATGTTGTCACTATAGAAATTAGTAATATTATCTAAAGATTTTATGCTCATAAAGATAGTCATAGGAAAGGTCAACAAACAAATATTCATGCTCGTTGATGGCGATGGAGAATGTTCTTGTAATTTCTCCTGTTTCAATATCCCGATACAATTCAGAGATTTCCCCACTTTGATCGTTGCGCATTTTGATAATCGTTTGAAGGAAATACGGACGCCAGCTCCAATTTTTATTGATGGCACGTGGCTGTAGCTCCCAAATACCGTCAATTCGCATAACGTTTGGTGTTAACTGGAACCCATCCTCATTACAAATATAGAGTCGGAAGGAGTAATTATCTAATAGTTCAGCTAAATACTCTAAATGGGAGACATTGTCGCTCGTTGGTTTCACACGATGAACAATCGCCTCTAATTCCTCTCTTAATTTTTTCAACTGCAAATATTGTGCCTCCAGCATTTTCTTTTCGGAGGTAATAAATTGCTGGCATTCTTTTTTAAAACGTTCCTTTAATATATCCTTATCAACAAAGGTCATTGCTGGATTTGCTAGGTATGGACCTTGATAAAATCTACCCCCATTTTTCCAGGCAAATTGTAGCTGATAAACCGTTTCGATATCTTCAAATAAAAGATTCGCTCCAATTTTATAAGCTAGGCTACCAATGGCGGAAATCATGTCCGATTGAGCAGACCAAGAATCATAATTTAAATCACGTGTATTGACCTTTAAGATATGGGGTGCCAATAACGCAATATGCTCTAAATGACTTTCGGCTCCTACTTCCTGAACGGCAATTTTCACTCCAAACGTCGTAAAATAGCGGAGGGCGTGATGTAGTTTGTTAATATCCCCGATAAAACGATGCTCTGATACGACAAGTACGATGCGCTGTAAATCTTTTTCATCTATATATTGTTGGATAATATTAAAATGACTTTCACCAAAATCTTGCATCAATAAATTTGGATTGCTTGGAATATAAATATCAATTTCTGGTGCAATTTCATCAATTTTAGCTAATGCCGCATGTAAAATTTTATGTTCCATATCAATTCGATATTCTTCTGGAATATCTTCATTGTTGACAAAATCCTTTAAATTAATTTGCTGACCTTGAATTTGTAGATATCCGGAAATTTCGTAGGCAATCACCGTATGCGCATCTGCACTAAATATCGGTTGATAATACCCATGTATTTGATCTAAATTCGTTAACACTTCAATTGCGTCCATCATCGAAACCTCCAATATGAATAACGTTTTTATTGTTATTCAAAAATAACATTACATTCATCATGATTAACTAAAAAAATGCTCTCTGACTGTATAATAAGTTGTTTAAAGTAAAATCGCAACTTCACTTCTCATAATTTATGGCAAATCTGTCCTAAATTTTAACGTTCAACTATTTGATTTTTATCAATGCTAACGACTTTCCTGCATAGTAGGTTGCTCCTTACGCCATCTTGTTCCTTTTACTTAATTTTCATGTCAGTCAAGGCTGTTCTCTTATTTTGTTTCTCACTTTAATTTATGCAACATAACACAAAGACAGCCGTGATAATAGATGATCATTATCCTATCCAAGCCAAACAATTCAGTCATTTGCCCAGTATTTAAGGACAATTTTATGAAAAAACAGTATCCCAATAGGACAACACGAGGCTCCTACTGGCATACTGTTTATTATTATTCAGACATAAAGAAATACCAAATCAGTGCGATTACTGCTACTGATAAAATAATAGCTATCGTTACGCGAAGCGGCGAAATAGGAGCATTTCCGCCAACTCGACCCGTTTGTCCATTCACCATAAAGCGGTAAATCTTCTCCTTATAGCGGAAAGAAGATAACCAAATCGGTAACATTAAATATTTGTATGTAATATCATCATGGTTTGTGGAAAAACGCAGATTGGATACTACATCGGCACTATTTTCCCAACGAATTTTGGACGTGATCTGCGCATGGAGGTGATCATGGATTTCACTTTTTGCTTGGCTCCAGCCATCCTGCAAACCAACACTGTAACGCTCTGATAAAAATCCAGCTACATATTGTGGTTTATAGGCCTTATTATTAAGGAGATTAAATGGTTCGATTTTTCGCATCATGTCCCGATCATAGCGTGTCGTGGCACTCACTAAATGATCGTCTATAAATTCCTGATAAAAACCACTTGTTGAATACCAATCTGTTTCTGTATGCGTTTTACCGTCTTTATCCGTAACTGTTCGATGACGTCCATATCTTGCGGAGTATCTGGAGCTTGTTTTTGAGTCAAACGTCCAATAAGGGAGATATACCCCTTTAAAGGCATCAGGCTTTGCACTTATTTTGGCAGCCTTTGGTGTAAACCATCTGCCTTTAATCCATTTCTGAAAATGTTCCCCTGCCTGCTTATCCGTTACTTCAAAAGCACATACGCCATTGGGTGCTAGCGTATTCTCAGCACTAGCCTCCATGACCTGATTCGAACCGCAGTAAGGACAACTATCAGCAACCTGCAGGGCATCATAAATCGTCTCGGCTGCACAAGCTTTACAAATGACCGTCTTTTTCTCTACGCCCCAATTGAAATTTCCACGTTCTTCTGCTTTTAAGAAGTCCATTTCCTGGGCAACTTTTTCCTCTTCTTGCTCAGGTGTTGCAATTTCAGACTCAAATCCACAATACGGACAAGTCAGCTTACCTGTGGCAGGATTAAACTCAATCGATGCACCACAGGAAGGACATTCAGCATCAAAGTCAAGCTTTACTTGTTTGACATGTTCAACTTCTTGCGTTGACATAGGCCATCATCTCCTTACTTGATATCCTTTTCATCAAAAACATCGCCGCATTCAGGACAGAATTTAGGTGGATTTGCAGGGTCCTCTGGTGTCCATCCACATTTATCACATGCATAGAGTAAAGCACCAGCTGGTTTTTTAGAGCCACACTCACTGCAAAACTTCCCTTTATTCACCGCTCCACACGTACATGTCCAGCCCTCTTCCGCCGGTTTTGCCGCACCACAATTTGAACAGAATTTCCCCGTGTTGTCATGACCACATGCACATGTCCAAGTATCAGAGGCTTTAGCTGTTTGATTTTGCATCGCAGCCTGAGCCATTTGCGCTTGCTTATTTTGCTCATTCATTTGATAAAGCTGACTAGCATTGACTCCACCAGCTTGTGCAGCCATATTCATCCCCATGAATCCTGCCATAGCCCCACCATCATTGTTGGCAGCCGCAATCATCGCTTCTGCCTGAGCACCAGTTAAATGGGCAGCAGCCATACCTGGATCACGCATGACCGCATTGCGTTGTAGTTGTTTGATCATCGCTTCGTCTTCTTCAGAAGCTTTCAGTGTACTGATGCCAAATGACACAACAGCTAAACCACGTGTAGCAAGCCATTTTTCAGATAATACCTTATTGAGTGCGTCTGCTAATGCAACTGTATGAGCGGGTATTTCACTATAACGAACGCCACTAGCTGAAATTTGTGCAAAGGCTGGCTGTAACGCTGTCATTAATTCTGATTTTAACTGGCTATCAATGGCCTCTCGCGTAAATTCACGCTCTACATTTCCACATACATTTGTATAGAATAATAACGGATCAATGATTCTATAAGAATACTCACCATGGCAACGAATGGCAATGTCGATATCTAATTCGATATTACGATCAATAACTCGGAATGGAATTGGTGCAGGAGTGCCATATTTATTCCCAACAATCTCCTTTTTATTAAAATAATAAACTCGCTGATCTTTAGCAGGTTCTCCACCAAATGTGAAACGTTTGCCTATCTGTTTAAATGTTTCCATAATGCCATGAGACAAATCTGAGCCGTACATAATCGAAGGTTCTGTTGATGTATCATAGACATATTCCCCAGCTTCTGAAGAAAACTCTACAACTTTCCCCTGTTCAACAATCATCATACATTGCCCTTCATTGACGGCAATAATCGAGCCATTGCTAATAATGTTGTCATTTCCTTTATTTGAACCTCGTTTAGAAGTGCGTTTAACACCCTTAGTTACTAGAACATCTGAGGATAATGCCTCACAATAAAAATACTCACGCCATTGATCCTCTAAAACGCCTGTTAATGCCCCAACGCCTGCTTTTAATAAACCCATAAATATTCCCACCTTTACATTGATGTTTAGCTTATTTTATCATCTATCAACACTATGTAATACGCAAAATCAGACAAATTGTTTCATTTTCTTCATACTAAACTAAAAAACGAGAAGTTCCTATGATGTGAATCATCAGAACTTTCTCGTTACAGTGTCTTTCTTATGATAAGGCCGCTATTATGACAAGCACCCATGCAACAATAAATAACATTCCACCGATTGGGGTAATCGCCCCTAGCTTTTTCACACCTGTCACGGCAAGCACATATAAGCTACCAGAGAAGAAGACAATCCCTGTAAACATCAGATATCCTGCCCACGAAAGCAGACTAGAGCTTCCTAAAAGTGCCTCATTGGATAGAATGCCAAGCGCAAGAATTCCTATAGCATGATACATTTGATATTGCACAGCCGTTTCCCAAATGGCTGCATAATGTGGCGAGGCAAACTTATCCTTTAGTGCATGTGCGCCAAAAGCTCCTAAAATAACACCAAGACCTGCCAAAATCGCGCCTAAAGCTAAAAACATTTCCATCTATTGTTCTCCTATTTTGCCTCAACGGCAATTTCTTTATATTTGGCGTCCCAAGCTGGGTCAATCTTACTTAAAGATACTGGTCGCAATGTATCCTTATGCGCAAGAATATGTACGGATTGAGCTGTGGCTGCTACCGTGCCATCCTCATGTAAAATTTCATAGCCATACGTAGTTCGTAAACGATCATGCTTTTCTACCCAAGTGCGTACCGTTGCCACCTGTCCATAATGCATGGCTGCTTTATACGAAATCGATAAATCCATTACTGGCGATACATAGCCATCTTTTTCTAATGCAGCATACTCAAAGCCCGCATCACTTACAAGCTGCGTACGACCAATCTCCATCCAAATGATGTAGTTCGCATGGTACACTACGCCCATTTGATCTGTCTCCGCATACCGTATTTCAATCTGTTTCTCACTTACAAACATTTTCTTCACCTCGTCCTACATTATAGCGTAAAAGTATTGATTTGGTGGGGTTTTTGCTCTATTGGAATTGGAGATTGAAAAATGTATTTGTCTACGTAATGATCTCATTCCATATATCCTTTGAAAATCGTATATTTTTAAAACAGGAAACGCTGCCAGATTCCTCGACTTTTCAATGAATGTATAACTAACCATAATTAACACACACTAATTTTGAGTGTCTCGCACGCAGTAAGTGAAGAAAGTAGTATTTGTTGACCGTCTTCATCTCTTATGTGTGATGATTACACCATTTTATATAATAATAGAGGTGCTTGAAGTGACTATATTCGGAAAATGTTTATATATCGCATTCTTTATCATCGTCTTTTTATTCACAACAATTTGGAACTATTTTAATAGTGGTCATTGGGCCTTGCTTGAGAATTTATTCTTTGCCTTTTGGGTAGCCAGTTTCTTATTTATGGCCTTGCTGCTTAGAAGTAAAAAAGTTGAATCGGAAAAAGCTGATAATAGAAGTTGATATACCTATTTAATGATATTTTCTATTGTTTAATTATTTCCTACAATTTATTCATTTGCTGTGGCATCTACAAGCTGCAGCTTTTTTATTGTTGCACCAACTTCATACAAAGCTTGTCAGTACTAGTATTTTATCCGTACATTCAAGCCTCAAAATGATATACTATTCAAAAAATACTTTGAAGAAGGGAACGTGAGTGATGGAGGCTAAGACCATCTTATTAGATCAATTTTTAGCTAATGCGAATGACCGTAGTTGGTATATCTCATTTTATGAAGTCGTTGAAGGGCTATCTGAAGCAGAAGCCTTTTGGAAACCCGATCCTTCTAGCCATAGTATGGCTGAAATTGTCCAGCATTTAATCTATTGGAATGAAATTTGGCAAATACGGTATAGGGAGAATCAAGTGAAGGCCCCATCCCAAACGAATAATGCAAATACGTTTCTTGTTAAAGATGAAGTAACTTTCTATGAATTGAAAGAAAAGTTATTCCATATCCTGCTGCAATGGCAAGATTTAATTGAGGAAGAGCAACTTTTATCTATCGTAAATGGATACCCCGTAAAAGCGGAATGGTGGGCCATCCTATCGAATGCCGCGACTCACAATGCCTATCATATTGGACAGCTCGCTTATTTACGTAAAATGGAAAAATAGACATTTATATGTTATAATCTCAGAGTAGGGCTAATAGTAATAGTCCTATTTTTGTTTGCTGCCGCTTATTTAACTCAAATAACACCAAAGGAAGATGCAATGTGAGCCTAGAAGAAATTACACAAATTTATTCATTTTACTTCTTCACGACACCCATTTTAATAAGGTTAATTGTATTTAATTTTATTTTCAAAGAACACAAACATACGATGGCTATTTTATTGGATGCTATTGTTTTAGTATCAACTACTATATGGTTAATATTGATTAGAGAAGTCATTTTCCCTTTGCCTTCATTAACTTTAAATGTATTTAGTGTACTATACATCCTATTGATTATTGACATTTCTATTAATTATTATCGCTTAAAAAGGAAGAATTCCTTGAAGTGAATAGCCCAATTTATACATATAAACAAGCTCTAAGCAAAAGAAAAAAGCATCTCTCGTCAAGATGCTTTCACTTTACTATTGGGGCAATTCTTCTAGTGATTTTTCAAATTCAAGTATATGTCCATCAACTTTTGCTCTTTCTAGTTCCTCAATAAATTCTTCCTTACGCTCATCAAGTCTGGAGTCAAGTGTGTTTTGATAACCCGGAAATAGATTGTAATCTACTGGTTTCCCCATAAGTTCACCTCTTATTCTCAGCTTTTTTATTTATTATAGGGTATATTGATATTTTCTGACAATTATTTATATCATTTTTGATTACAAGGACCGACAAGCCAACACAACTGAAGACTCATAAAAAACACCTACCTATACTTAATTGCCCATAAAATGATGCCCTTAATTCTAGAGAACAAGCGATGTCATTTATTTTGTCATCACTTCTGAAAGTACAATTTCCATAAACTTTGTTGATGACCCCCTAATCTCCCCTCACTTTTTTTACGGAAAATAAAATCAAATTTACTATATTTAAAAAGAGAATAACTAAAAACATATAAAAGGTAGTTGGGTCTCCGCCTGAGGGCACTTCATCCGCTATGTATCCAGAAATAATCATCAGTGCCCCTGATACGATACAGGAAATTATTGCTAATACACCTATCGTATATCCATTGACAATAGGCTTTTTTAATAAAATTAAAAATAATGTAATGAACAAACTAAGTAGAAAAATACCCATTGATAATTTTATATAATAAAAAACATCTACTAACATTTCATCCACTCCTTTTCACGTTAGACGTTTCCAGCTATTATAGTTTTATCTATTTCCCCTTACTTTTCCAAGCACTTCCTCCACTAGTAGATATGATGCAAAATCTTAAGAAATCTTCATAATTATTCTCAATAATTATTAATAATTACCATTTACAATAAGAAAAGTCGACAATATTACATCAACAGAAAATCAATTCATCAGATTAACATAGTTAGGAGCATCTTGTCTTGGGCGTTACAGATATTATGAATAACATTCGGATTTTAATGTTGCCAGTCATCCTTATTATTGGCGCTGAGTTCTTACTCATTGCACTTTATTATTTCCTTTATTATAAAAAACACCAGTCCGATCGAAAAAAAATAAACATAAAGCAACTGATGCTTGGAGCACTCTTTATCGGCTATATTGTATTTGTGTGTGAGCTAACGATTATTGGTCGCGGTTCTTCCCATTTCATGCAAATGAATCTTCAACCATTCAGTGGTTATATAGATGCATGGAAGAAATACTCGTTACGAGATCTTCAAAATTGTATTTTTAATATTTTCATGTTTGTGCCACTAGGCGTTTTTTTACCTTTACTTTTCTCTAAATTTAAATTGTTTAAGTGGCTTCTTCCTGTAGTAGTGATTGCAACTTTATCCATTGAAACGTATCAAACACTCACAGGAGCGGGGATTTTTGAGCTTGATGACTTAATCAACAACTCGCTTGGCGGGATTATTGGATACCAGTTATACCGACTTGGGACTTCTATTGTTCAGCATAAAAAAATAAAAGTGAAAAGTTTGATCGGAAACCTAGCCATTCCTCTCATGATGAGTTTGATTTTTATTGGCATGATGATTGTCTACGCTCAAGAGGAATTTGGTCATTTAGCAATTAATGCCTACACAAAATCAAATATGTCGGATGTTGATGTAACCACCTCATTAGATTTACATACAGCATCTACCGTTGCCCCCGTGTATAAAAAAATAATTCATACAGATGAAGTTGAGACTTTGTTGCAAAAGAAATTTGATTTATCAGAGTTAAGTCGGCAGGATATTAGTGGTGATCGTGAGCTCTTATTGAAAGATAAAGCCGAGAACTCGTATACGCTATATATTAATTCAGAGGGAAATTGGTCGCTAACAGACGATCTTTATACGCCCGTGCAACCTTCTTTAGCTGTGCAAGAGACACTTGTGAAGAAGGCAAAGAGTATGATGGATGAGCTTTCTCTCCTTCCTAAAGATGGGGAGTTTACAGCTTTGGATAATGGCGTATTTGAATGGACGCTTCCTGACCAAGCTGAATTGAACCAAGATTATTGGCTTGGTGAAGTAGAGCTCGGTTTGAAGCCAGATGGTAGTTTGTATTCATTATCGTATAATATTCATGAGCATCAATTGATCCGTGAAGTAAATATTTTGTCACCTGCAGAGGTGTATGAGCGAATTAAGAAGGGCGAATTTCCACAGATAAAATATAATGCACTCGTAACAGAAGAAGAACTGTTGATAAAAAAAGGCGATCAGCTTACTGTTGATTTAATAGAGCTCTCGTATATGTATGATACAAAAGATTTCTATCAACCCATATACAGAGTTTCTGGTACATTCAATGGAAAAAGTTGGTTCACATTGATTCAGGCGAGAAAGTAGCTTTTTTGATACCGCTAACTAAGGAAAGCCCAGACTTGATACTGGGCTTTCTTTTTATATGAGTTGAAACAGTTAATTTCTCTTTCAACATCTCAAACTTTGGACTACTTCTAACAAAACGGTTAGCCCATCTGGGAATGACTTTGTCGTTCAAAATGACGGTGTCTATCAAATCACCATTTCGATTAATGCGCAAGCAACAGCAGCCCCTGATCCTGATCAACCATTTTTCACAGTGAGCATTACCGTCAATGGTCAACCGATTTTTCTAAACGGCATTGCAGTCTTTAATGTTGTCAATAGAAGTAGCTCGGCCTATGTGGTCCAACCTATATTAGCCGCAGGGGATTTGGTGGGAGCCAGTGCAGCTTCAGATTCCTTCGTCGCTAGTTATGCTAACCGCTCCTTAACGATTGTTCAATTGAGTGGTTAGATTAAAAGTATATAAAGGACAGTAGCTCTCATCTCTAAATTTTAGAGAGGGGATCTTTTTGATTTGACTAAGAGAGTATTCGGCTCTCTCTAATACTTCATTACATATTTCTTACTTATAATCAAGTGACTCTCAAGTCGCATATAACAAAAAACCAGATGCTCTCTTTTGGGGAGCACCTGGTTTTATTGTGAAAGTGAATCTTACTAACTTACTTAGTTTTGATTCGTTATAATACTACGACAACTTGAGGCGCTGAACAAGTTAAAATATTTTCCAATAGGATTTTAGGGGGAATTAATGCTTTTTCGAGAAAATAAATCATTCTATCAAATTTTAAGTCTTTCTTAGTTTCATTAAAATAAGAAATAATGAAAATGACTGAACGTAGCTCATGACACAGGGTCATTTACCAATGACAGCCCCACTGTATGGGTGGGTGACTGTTTGCTATTTTCACATAATTTAAAGTATGTTTCTACAAACTGAAAGTGATAACAATGCTCTCCCTGCTCTAACTGAAAAATTTCTGCTGAAAGCGTGAAATCCACTTCATCATTCTCGCTTAGTGATTGAAAAGCAATACAAGCAAGACATGCGCTGTTAAAACCATACAGGTCTCTATGGTTTTAACTATGAAAGGTGAAGCTACTAATTTTTCGTGCTATTAATAAAACATGCTGAAGAAACACGTCTGTAAAGGAACATTAAACAAAAAGACCAGTCACTCTTTTAAAGAGAACTGGCCATTTTGCGTTTAGGTTGAAGACTATGAAATATCTTCATTCATAGATTAACATATTTATACTGAACAATATCTGAACAACCATACAAAAAAGACTAGACTCTCACATGATGATGTAAGCTCTAGTCTTTTAAGTGAAAGTGAATCTTACTAAATCTTGTCTAGCTTTAGATTCAAATTACAATACGAATGAACAGGCTAAAGGTTTCATAAATTCTTTATTTTTTCGTTAAATTATAGGACCACCACCACAAAAAGACCAGGAAACACGAAAAAATGTGAATCCTGGCCCTTTTGTGAAAAGTGAATGTTACTAGTTTGCTTTAGTTCTTTGTATTCTACTGATGAGTTAGACGGCTGATGTTTTAAAAAGTTACACATTCTTAAAAATTTTTTACTCTACTAATTAAATGGCAAATCAAACACGCCGTCAGCTCCATCTATAGCACACGCTCCTCTGACTTATATAGGCTTCTTTTTCCAGTAAAGATATTTATCCTTCAGCAGCTACTCTACCTTTAGCCCATATTTTCCCTTCCGAACCCGTGTCACTCCAGTTAAATTGTTGTGTGCCTTTATTTTCACATCATATCAGATACCGAGTTCTTCATCAGAATGGTCACTACAAAAGGAGGTGTGAAATTCACCATTCCCAGTTGATTCATCCCATAATTCACAGGGAAGATCTATGCTGTATCCCTACTTATTTAGCTTGTGTTGGATACTAACTAATTCTGTGAATCTTCCGTTGCTTTTTCTAAAAGACTAAAAAAAGCGTGATCTTTTATCAGTTCAAAGCTTTCATTTGTGTTAAGGAGAACCAATATTTTATTTTTAGAATCAATGAACATCGGGTAGCTTGTATTGAGTGAAATTGTCATTCGGTAATCGTAATCAATAGTTTTTATGGCTGTTTTTTTGAATGTTGCCTGTTGAAAAGACTGTATCAATTCTCGCTGTGTTTCTTTTGATATTTTCATTTCAGAAAAGATATCTTCTGTATCTGTATCTATACGATGTAGCGTAACAGTGGGATTTTCCACATCAAAATTAGCATTTTCTAATATATCGGTAGCAGAATAGCTTTGATTTTTCCATGTAACGAACATACCACCAAGAATAATAGCTAAGAGTAAAGGTAAAATCACTTTAAATTTTTTCATATAACTCTCCTCTTTCAATACCTAAAACTTGACAAAAAAATATTTTTATGCTAAAATTTACATTTAAATTAATCTTTTATATAATAGGATTCTCCTGGCCAGGGGAATCCTATTTTTTTGTTAAGGAGTGTTGGTATGAATCAACAGGAATCTAGTATCACTTCATTAGTAGCTGCTTTTAGTAGAGCCTATCATAGTCAATTTGATTCTCCGAAAATTTTTGATGATTATGTAGCCAAAGAATTGATCTCACAAGAAGAATATCAAACAATTCAAGACAACATGATACAAGGTATTGCATTTTTTAATAAAGAGATTGCTACAAAGTTTAAAGGCAATACGAAAGAATTAATAAAATGGATTATACAAGTTCAACTCTCTCCAACGCCCTTGGCACGTGCTGCTTACTGTGAAAGGGTCCTGCAAAACGAAATACAGCTTGGTGTCGAGCAATATGTCATTTTAGGTGCTGGCCTTGATACTTTTCCGTATCGTCAGCAGCAGGTACAAGCCATGCTAGAAATTTTTGAGGTGGATTATCCAGCAACACAGGCTTCCAAAAAGAAAAGATTACAGGAAGCTTCCCTTCCCCTCCTGAATCATCTACATTTTGTACCAATGGATTTTACAAAACAATTTCAATCTCAACCATTAGTAGAGCAAGGCTTCCAAAATAAAAAAACTTTTTTTAGTCTGTTAGGTGTTTCTTATTATTTAACTAAAGAGGAATTAGCAAGCTTACTTAATCATCTATTTGCCCTAGTTCCATCAGGAAGTTCCATTGTTTTGGATTATGCTGATCAATCTCTCTTTAAAGAAAAAGGACTCTCGAATAGAGTGGAAAACATGGTGAAAATGGCCGCAGTTGGTGGTGAACCAATGAAATCTTGCTATGCTTATGCGGACATGGAGAGGATGTTAGATCAATTAGGCTTGCTTATATACGAACATCTATCTCCTACAGCGATTCAAGAGCTGTATTTCCAAAATCGAACAGATTACTTATGTGCTTTTGAAACTATCCATTACATGCATATTGTTAAAAAATAGGTCGAATCATTTATTTTTATATAATTCTTAATTTTCTTTTTATTACCCAGGCAATTAACTATTTCAATATAGAGGATTAGTATACTATAGTAGTGTAAAGCTAATTAGCCTTACGCCTCCTAGATTTGTTACTAGGGTCACTGTTAACGCAGTGACCCGCTTATGATTGACAAACGACTAATAAAAAAAATTAGTTACCCTTCTCCTCTTGAACATGGTGCTCTACTCAAAATAAATCAGTCTCTTCAATATTTTGAGAAAGGAAATTCACATATCTTCCAACTTCAAAGTGATTGTCTGGAAAATGAAATGGCTAATGCTCCCTCTTCTATGTATAGAAGCTTAAAACCCAATATGTCCTCATACCATTTAGCCAATCATTTTGATGGCCTCTACACCTTCAAATAAAAATTGTTTCACTTCCTTTTTTCCATTTCATATACATACTGTTTTGTTTCTACATTTTATCCTCCTTCAAAAAGATTCATTGAGATTTCCGTTATTGATTATTTTGCCTGTCTTTTGCTTATCCTTAATAGTATCGGAAATGTCTTCTTTTCCTAGAGGAGGTGTCCACCATCAAACACAAGGTATCATTCATCCTATTGCTGTCAGTACTTCTTTTACTAGGTGGATGCTGGAATAAGCGGGAGTTAAACGAACTAGCTATTGTTACGGCTGTTGGAGTAGATAAATCGGACGAGCTATTCGAAATTTCTGTTCAGATTGTTAATCCAAGTCAAGTGGCATCAAACAAGGCCTCAGGCAATCGAGTTCCTGTTTTTACCTATCATGCAAAGGGAAAAACCTTATTTGATGCCATTCGAAAATTAACAACACTGACGCCAAGAAAGCCTTATTATGCGCATGCGCAAATCATTATTGTCGGCGAAGAAATGGCTAAAGAAGGTATGAATAGCATTTTGGATTTATTTCAAAGAGACCCTGAAGGTAGAAGTGAATTTAACATTATCGTGTCCCATGAAGCAACTGCACTAGAAATATTAAGTATTTTAACACCGTTAGAGGATATTCCTGCTAGCAAAATGTTTAAATCCTTAAAAGTATCAGAAGCTGTATGGGGAACGACAGAGTCTGTTATTCTAGATGACTTAGTCCAATCTTTAGGTAGTATTGATAATAGTGCCGTATTACCCTCTATTCAAATATACGGTGATGCAGATGCTGGTGCTTATAGCTCTAATATAGAAAAAATTGAGAGCCCCGCACAATTAAAATATGGTGGGCTGGCCATTTTTAAAAATTATAAGCTCATTGGCTATTTATCAGAACAAGAAAGCAGAGATTATAATTTTTTAAACAATAATATAAAAAGTACATTTGAAATTATTGCCTGTCCTGAGCAAGGGAAAATCTCAACCGAAATTATTAATTCTTCTACTAAAGTGACGGGCCATTTTAAAAATGGGATACCTTCGATTTCCATTAAACTTGATATTGAGCAGAACGTTGCAGAGCTTAGTTGCCCTCTGGATTTAACAAAATCAAAAACCATCGATGCTTTAAATAAAGAAACGAGCAGACAAATCAAGGAGCGTTTAGAACATACACTTCAAACGATTCAACAAACCTATCAAGCTGATCTATTAAAATTTAGTGATGTACTACACCGAGAGGACTATCAAGCATGGAATCGAATCAAAAAGAGCTGGCTAACCCTCTATCCAGACCTAGCAGTTCAAATTGAAGTCAAGGTTCATACAAAAGGAGTCGGAACTGCTACAAAATTAAAACTAGATTAATTCATAAAAAATGACCAGACTCTTTTAAGGAGTACTGGTCATTACAATTAACGCACCGCTTCAAATGTTATAAGTGACGTTTCTTCATTTGGTTGTTGAAGGAACGTGTAATTCGCTGAACATGTTATATCAGAGAATCCAACACTTTGTAATAGAAGCTTAAATTCCTCTATCCCATACCAGCGCAATAAAAACTTTTGCAGTTCTGTATCCATTAATGTACCTTGTTGCCACTTCTCGTATTTTAAAACCATGAGTGTATATTGCTCCACCCAGTTCATGGCAATTGATTTTCTTTCAAGAGCAATTCCTTCATCTTGTGAAATTTGATGGTAAGATGTCGTAATTTCCCCTGTTTTCCAGTCAGTAGGAAGTAATAAATCTACTAGGAGTCGACCACCAGGAACAAGGTGCTGATACATAGAGGTTAAGGATGACAGCGCTTCTTGATGATTTTCAATTAAACAAAACGTGCCTGTTGGCATGACAATGGCTTCATATTGTTGATCTAATGTAAATTGACATACATTCCCTTCATAAAGAACTGGTGTCAATCCTCGCTCTTGACAACGCTTTCGACAGGACGCTAGCATTTCTGGAGAGTAATCAATCCCCTCTATATCAAAGCCCTTCTCCATTAAAGGAATATAGAAGCGTCCAGAACCGACCCCTGCCTCTAAAATCTTACCCGTGATACCTTGCAATCGCTCTAGATAATATTCAATATCCCCACCAAGAGAGTGTCCAACTGGTTTTGTAAAATCATAAAGTGCTGTGCTTAACGATCCGTAATTTTTGTACATATTTTCTCCTCCGATTGTTTGCGGAAGAAATCAATCTATTAATCCTCCCGCACCTTTATGTTATTGAATGGGAAAATTGAGCTGACTATCATCATCTATCACTCGCTTTCTTGTAAATTTAGTTAAATTATACATTTATTAATCATTTAATTCAATGTTTCTATTGATTTCCTATTCATTACAATTTAATGTACAAATTAGCACAAATTATCAAAAAACCCTTCCTATTAAACAGTACCATTGAGTTAAGAAAGGATGATGGTATGGATTATTTTGAAAGAATTCAAAACACCATAGAATTTATTGAGAGAAACCTACAGGAAAAGTTAATGATTACAGATATATCTTCCCAATCTTACTTTTCAGCATTTCATTTTCAACGACTTTTTCAAGCCATTACAGGTTTTTCAGTGCAGCAGTATATTCGCAACAGGAGGCTTTCTGAAGCGGCTTCCTTATTAGTAACAACTACCCAGAATATACTTGAGATTGCAATCAACTTTCAATATGGTTCTCAAGAGGCATTTACACGGGCATTTGTTCAGTATTTTGGTGTCACACCTGCTAAATACCGAAAAGGAGCCCACTCCATACCACTTCAAACCAAAATAAACTTTTTGGATTATAAACTGGAAGGAGAACTCCCTATGCAGCGACCAGAAATACTTCAATTACCTAAAAAACGTATCACTGGCTATGAATACAAAACGTCCTTACAAGACGAACAGTATTATGCTGAAATTCCAGGCTTTTATATGGATTTTGGTCAACAGCAATATTATGAGCGAATCTCACATAAAGTAGCCCCTAATATGGCGTATGGCATTTCTACAAACTATCAGGAGAATGGTCAATTTTCCTTTATTGTAGGAGAGGAAGTCGAAACATTTGAGGAGCAATTAGAGAAAGGCTTCACCCAACTTGAAATTCCTGCTGGTAAATATGCGGAGTTTACATTGAATAGCACTGCAGAAGGAATTCAAAATACAAGACGTTATATTTATGGCGTATGGTTACCAAATTCTAATTATGAGCGCGATTCCGGTCCCGATTTTGAAATAACGGATGTTATGCAATCTATCTATCCACATGAGATGAAAATGAAAATCTACATTCCTATTAAAGAATAGAAAAGGAGCTACGCCAATGATTATTGAGAAAATATTTAAGCAATTCCCTACCTTACATTCAACTAATTTACAATTAAAAAAAATAGAAGAATCACATATACAAGAGCTATTTGCCATTTATGATAATGACAAGGTATTTGAGTACTGTGGCATCATCCCAAAACACAACCTTCAAACTGTTCAAAAAATGATTGGCCATTTTGAACGTGATTATACGAAGAAAAGCAGAATAAAATGGGGTATTTTCGAAAAATCACAGAGTGAAAAACTTGTAGGGATTATCGAAGCGATGGACTTTAATCAAAAAGTAGATATGGTTACAATTGGTTACTACTTAGCTGAAGCTTCCTGGGGAAAGGGCATCGCTACAGAGGCAGTCGAAATCATCGTAAAATTTTTATTGGAGGAGGTAAATGTTAATCGAATACAGGCAGAAGTCATGCCTTTAAATGAACCATCGAAAAAAGTGCTGCTAAAAAATGGCTTTATAAAAGAAGGTCTCTTGAGACAAGCTTCATTATGGTCTGGCAAAGGTGTTGTTGATTTAGAGATCTATGGTTTATTGAAGGGCGAGTACGACTTGAACGGCTAAACTCTATTTATGAGTTTAGTCTTTTCTTTTATTCTACAGATAAATAGACATTTTACCATCTCCTAAATGGCTCTTTGACATAGATTAGAAATAGGTGACCCGTGCTAGCATGATATTGAAACCATAAAGGAGCGTTTAAGGAATGGATGAAAACAGATATTTAACACGAATGAATTGGGAATTTAACAATTATCATAAGTTTTCCAAATGTTATTGTGAATCAAGAGATTTTTGCTTTGATCACGCTTCTGGCGTCGATCATCCTATTGTTGAGGAAGATTCTTATAAAATCAAATATTATAATAGCCCCCAATTTGAAAAAACATATCAGAAAAAAAAGCAAGACAAAGAACATTGTCAAAGCTGTGTTTGTAGTCACTTAGAATGTTTTGAACCAGGGACTTTAGTAGATGTATACCTCTCAAACGGCAGCCAATTTTTAGGTATTTATTTTATCTATCTTGATCCGCAAAACTGCTGTGGGTACTTCCTTCAATTCGATGAAACGGCACGCCCAGTCATTATAGACTGTCAAAAAATAGATGCATTACGTAAAACCTGCGCAGGAAGTTAATACTTTAACTCTTCCCTTTTTTGTGTAATTGAAATAGGCTGGTTATTGCTATATAAGCATAACCAGCCATTCGACTACTCTTCGTTTATCCATTTGATTAATTGTTCATCAAAAAAGACAGGTTCTTCAAACATAGGATTATGACCACTTTTTTCAAAAATAACTTTCTTTACATGAGGAGTATAATCCACTGCATCCCATAACGAAACAGGCGCAACTAAATAATCATACCTACCTAGTCCTATAAAAATCGGTTTGCTTACTTGTTGTATTTCTTGTAAAAGGTTCTGCTCCGCAAAAGCTACTCCCCATAGATAATCAATAATTTCCATATTCGGATGAACGTTATCCCACGTAGAGGTAGCATTGAACATATAATCATAAAAACTATGTGCCCCCATACGAATACACATGTGAACAAAGCGTCGTTCAGGCTCCCTCTTAAGATCCTGCTCCAACAAAGCTATATCATGCGTAAATTGATGTTTACGCTGTGCACTTGCATGTGCCTCAAAATAAGACAAGCTTTGCTGCTGTCTTTCTTGACTATTCGTTGTTGCCGTATTTAAAAGAACGATTTTTTGAACATGCTGGGGATAAGCTTTGGCATACGCCATTGCCATAAATGCATGCCCTGAATGTCCTAAAACAATTAAATCATCAAGCTGTAGAGTTTGTCTTGCATACTCCATGTCTTTCACTATTTTGTCTAATGTATAATCAGCTTGTTTCAATGCATGCGTAGGCTTACCAAAACCTCGATGATCTAAAAAAATAACCTGAAAATGTTGGTAGAAGTTTTCTGAAAACAGACGTGGATAATATATACTACTCCCCACTACTAAAATTGGTTGGCCTTGACCTTTTATACAATAGTTTAATTCAAATCCATCACACATAAGTTTTTGATATATCATCATCTTGATCCTCTTTTCTTTTTTTGTATCATCACTCCCTTTCTTCTTTGTTTTCCCGTGTTTTTTCCATTGAACGCTCTAGCATTCTATCACCTCAGTAGATGTTACTATTACATTAACAATATCATTTCCACAGATTCCTAGCAATGAAGGATCGTGTATACTTAATAAAAGGGGCATGTCTATGAAGGAAAATCTAATAAAGCGTTTGCGGTCATTTTTATTTAATGAGAAGCACCCAAACTTAGTAGGTAAACCTGCAAGCCAAAGAGAAATAAAAGATGCACAGCAGCAGCTTCATGTACAATTTCACAGCGATTATGTCGAATTTATTGAAACGTTTGGTGGAGCATACGCAGGTTTAGCAATCCATGCTTTTTCGAATGGCTCTAGTCTAGGAAACGAAACCGTTGTTGATTTAACACTTGATTTTCGTCAACAATATAAAGATATCCTATCTCCGACTATCATAGACACTAGCTATGTCATTTCAATGGACGGTGAAGGAAATCACATTTTCATCGATTCATCAGGTAAGGTTTTCATTTGCGATCATGATTGCGGGGAAATCAAGCGATTAGCTGATTCATTTGAATTGTTAATAGAAGATTGTTTTTATGAATGGTAAGTTATTTAAACAAAGAAGAGGTTAAATAAAATGGACAAACAATTAGAACTTATACTTGCATTAAGAAAAAACGGACAGCTTGAGGAAGCAAATCAATGCATGGTGGCACTGGTCAAGAAACATCCTGAAAATGCATACTATCAATTTCAATGTGCTTGGACATTTGATTCTTTAGGGCAGGAAAAAGAAGCAGCTCCGCACTATGAAAAAGCGATAAAATTGGGACTAGAACCAGAAGTTTTAGTAGATGCCTACCTTGGTTTAGGGAGCACATATCGAACTTTAGGGCAATACGAGCAAGCAAAGCGGATCTTTGAACAAGCCATTCAAGAATTCCCTGAGGCCGAGCATGTCAAGGTCTTCTATGCCATGACACTTTATAATCTTGGCGAACATGCAAAATCAATGGAAACATTATTGCACACCTTAATACTTACAACCAACCATCAGGGCATTCAAGATTATAAAAAAGCCATTCATTACTACAGTGATAAACTAGATCAAACATGGTCATAAAAAAACAGGCTCCTATTTTGGGCCTGTTTTTAGCATTATGATGCGGTAGTTTGCTTTTTGAATGTAGAAGATAATGCCATAATCAAGAATGTTAGTATACCGCTAAAGAAAAATAGATAACTCAATGGAATTAAAAAGAAGTTTTTCTCCACAATCGTACCATCTGCTAGTATCTCATCTCCTATAATTCCTTTTATAAATAAACATACGATCCCCATGATCATCGGAATTGTGGCAAGTAAATATTTTTTCATTATTTTTTCCTCCAGATTGTTAAATCCTTGTTGTTATTGATGTCGCTTACAACTGTTATGATAGCGTTAGTTATATTATAAGTCAATTATTTTTTATCGAAAAACAATAAATAATTATTGATTAACACCCTTAACAAAAAAAGAACGAATGTTCCCCCTCTTTTAATTTCTTGTACGTGCTTTATTACGATTTTCGAGCTGATTTTGTGCGAGCGAAAATCAATAAATATATAATTTAGTGTCGGATAATCTGCTTTAATGAGCTATAAAAAAACAGCTACTTAGCAAAAAGTAACCGTTTTTTCTTGATTTATATCGATTTAGAAGCCTGTTGTATGAGTGCAGCGACCATTTTATCCATCTGAGCAAAGCGATCATCCTGAGTTTGCCCTTTGACATAACGATAATAGATTTGCTGACAAATAACGGCTAATTTGAAATAAGCAAATGTACAGTAATAATGAATGGCTGACACATCTCGCCCACTCTTCTCTGCATAACGATCAATAAATTGTTGTCGGGTATAAAAGCCTGGTAATACAGTTACTGGTGGTTCTCCAAGTGCATATAATAGCATTTTTGGGTCATCCGCTTGCATCCAATAACTCATTGCTACCCCAACATCAGCTAGTGGGTCCCCTACTGTTGTCATCTCCCAATCAAAAAGACCAATCATTTCGGTAACATCCTTAGAGAACATCGCATTATTCAATTTATAGTCATAATGAATAATGGTTGCTTCATTATTGGAAGGGATATGATTTTTTAACCACTCTGTTAATACGGCTACTTCCGCATGCTCTGCTGTTTTCGCTTTTTCATAACGCTCGATCCAGCCATACACTTGTCGTTCCATAAATCCGTCAGGCTTCACCATATCCTTTAATGGTGTGTCCTGATAAGGAATGGCATGTAATGCAACTAAAGAGTCAACCATCATTTCGGACAACTGACGTGCTAGCTCCTCTGTTGGTTCTGTCCCTTTTGGAAAATGCGTATCAAGGACGATGCCTTTTTTGCGCTCCATTAAAAAGAAATCACTACCGATGATGTCTCGATCCTCTACATAGACATATGGCTTGGGAACCACTGTTAAAAATGGATGCAATGCTGATAAAATTGTAAACTCCCGCTTCATATCATGCGCTTTCTTGGCAACTGGTCCAAGCGGAGGACGACGTAGAACTGCTTCGAAATCAGCTATTTTTAAACAATACGTCAAATTGGAATGTCCTGCACTAAATTGTGATATTTCAAGTTTCCCCTGTGGAAGCTCAGGGAAATAGCTTTCTAAAAAGGCATGTAATTTATCCACATCTAACCGTTCACTTGACCTTACTTGCATCGTATCCATTTTACTTCCCTCCTTAAATAATGGAGCTCATGCCCCCATCTACTACAATGACATCCCCTGTTACATAATCCGAAGCTGGTGCTGCTAAAAATAACGCTACGCCCTTCAGATCATTTTCTGAACCTAAACGTTTTAACGGTGTAACGCCCATTAAATAGTCTTGTCCACGCTCGATTAAAACATTGGACATTTTCGTTGGGAAAAATCCTGGTGCAATGGCGTTGACATTAACTCCATGTGGTCCCCATTTAACAGCTAAATCCTTCGTTAAAGTGATGACAGCCCCTTTACTCGCGTTATAGGCAATCGTGTCCATAAAAGCTGGTAGCGTACCTCCTAGTCCAGCGATGGAAGCAATATTAATAATTTTGCCGCTTTTTTGCTCTAGCATAATTTTGCCCACTGCTTGGCTAAATAAAAAGGTTCCATTGACATTGACATCAAATACTTTTTGCCAGGCTTCATAGGGCATATCAATGGCAGGTGTTCCCCATGATGCGCCACTGTTATTGACTAAAATATCAATTTTACCGAATGTTGTGATTGTTTTGGCCACCACATGAGCAATATCCTCTGGCTTTGTGACATCACATGCTAGGGCTAATGTTTGAACACCTAGCTTTTCGAGCCCTGTGGCAACTTCCTCACACGCCTCCACCTTTCGTGAGCATAGGACCACATTGGCTCCAGCCTCTGCGAATCCTTGAGCAATTTGCGCACCGAGTCCACGTCCTCCTCCTGTCACAATGGCTGTTTTACCTTTTAAGCTAAATAACTCTAGGACTGTCATTTCACCAGCTCCTCTTGTTTGTTGGCATGCTTTTTCAATTCTAGCTTAGCAATGGTATTACGATGCACCTCATCTGGTCCATCTGCTAAACGCAATGTGCGTGAATTTGCCCATTGTGCAGCAAGCGTTGTATCTGGACCTACCCCAGCTGCACCAAATGCTTGGATAGCTCGATCAATGACTCTTAGTGCCATATTTGGCGCAACTACCTTAATCATGGCAATTTCAGCTTTTGCCTCTTTGTTGCCTACCGTGTCCATCATATAAGCAGCCTTCAAAGTTAAAAGCCTTGCTTGCTCAATATCCATGCGAGATTCGGCAATACGCTCCCGCATTACCCCTTGATCAGCTAGTGGTCGATGAAATGCCTGTCTCTCCTGTACACGTACACACATTTCCTTCAATGCACGTTCTGCTGCACCAATCAGACGCATACAATGATGAATTCTTCCGGGTCCTAGTCTACCTTGCGCAATGGCAAAGCCTTTTCCTTCACCCCATAAAATATTGTCCACCGGTACACGTACATTGGTAAAAGTAACCTCACCATGGCCCTCTGGTGCATGATCGTAGCCAAAGGCAGTTAGCATACGCTCCACTTTTACCCCTGGTGTATCCATTGGTACGAGAATCATAGATTGCTGCTCATGGATAGGGGCCATTGTATCTTTATGCTTGCCCATAAAAATAGCCACCCTACAGCGAGGATCCCCGGCACCGGTTGTCCACCATTTATGGCCATTTAAAATGTATTCATCTCCGTCTCGTTCAATACTTGCCTCAATATTCGTAGCATCACTGGATGCAACAGCTGGCTCTGTCATCGCAAAGCAAGATCGTATTTCGCCTCGTAATAACGGTTCAAGCCACTGCTTTTTTTGCTGTGCCGATCCATAACGTACAAGTACTTCCATATTTCCTGTGTCAGGTGCATTACAGTTAAACACTTCGGGTGCCAGAAGTGAGCGTCCCATGATTTCACATAAAGGTGCGTATTCTAAGTTGGTTAAACCTGCTCCATATTCACTATCTGGTAAAAATAAATTCCACAAACCTGCCTGTTGTGCCTTCTGTTTCAGCTCCTCCATAATAGGTGGAATCGCTCCCCAACGATCTTCCATTGCCTCGACCTGTGCAGCATAAACGGTCTCATTTGGATAAATATATTGCTCCATAAAATTCGTCAGCTTGTCCTGTAACTTCACAACCTTTTCACTATAGGAAAAATTCATTAGAAGATACCCCCTTTGCTTGAACTTCGCAAAATGAATGAATGTTCATTTTCATTCTTACAATAAATGTTACCGCTATTTTTCTAGTAAAGCAATGTTCTATTTTTGAATTTTCTAACAAAAAGGAAAATTCATTACTATGGACTTACGTCGTTTTATTTTCAAAAAACTGTAAAATATCCTTCAATAATTGTCGGATGGCTAATGGTAAATGACGATTTTTCAAGTACACTAGATAGACATTTCGACTTAAATTCACACCCTCAATTTCTTTTTTTACAATCGTTTTGGCAGTCGGCCCTTGCAAGTAATTTTCAGGTAATATGGTCACACCTAAATGTTCTCGTACAAGCGATACAGCGGTTTCAAAACGCTCAATTTCAAATTGGATATTGATGCTTTTACCAGCCTGTTCAAATGACGTTAAGATATCTCGTCTTGTTTGAAAGCCCTCGGTACTAATAATAAATGGTTCTTCACAAATATCTGAGATGGTTAGAACCTCCTTTTGGGCTAACGGATGATGTAAAGGTAACACTGCGACCAATCGTTCTTCATATAAGGTTTGAACTTCTAAATCTGGATCATCCATTAGCTGATTGGTGATGATTACATGCGTTTTATAGCTTTTCAAGGATTTTTTCACCCGCTTACTGCCTAAAATATCGACTAAATGAATTTTCATTTGTGGATAGTCTTTTTTATAGTTGGCGATTACTTTCGGGAGCCAATGCTTGATCGATTCCATGCCCCCAATAGTGATGTCCTTCGTGCCATGAACAATCACTTCATCCATTTCAATTTTCAATACTTCCATATTTTTCACAATAACTTTTGCCCGTTCAAAAAGTAACTCTCCTGCTTCTGTTAATTGCAGATTTCTAGTATTTCTTTCTAATAAGGGGGAGCCAATCTCTTGTTCTAATTTTTTGATAGCATTACTTAAGGAAGGCTGCGAGATATGCAGTCTTTCTGCGGCTTTTGAGAAATTCATCTGTTCTGAAACAGCGATAAAATAGTGTAATTGTTTAATGTCCACCTATAGATACCTCCAATATTTATAGTTAAAAGCTATAGATTAATATTAATTATATATTAGTAATTATAATTATGTGAATATATAATGAATTACAACAATACTTTTTCTACAATAATATTAACAATGGGGTTGATAAATTATGTACACACTGACAGATCAAAAACAATGGAAAGGCCGAATAGATTCAACGACAAATACAAGCAGTTTTCGTTTACACCAACAAGTTAAAAGATTGGCGATTAATGATGTAAGCGCTTCAGATAAGAAAAGCGCTGCACTCGTTGGTTTTATCTGCGATGAAGGGGTACGTCGAAATCAAGGTCGTGTAGGTGCAGCAAACGGACCAAACGCACTGCGAGAAGGATTAGCAAGTTTACCGTGGACATTTGAGGACGATCAACAAGTCATTGATGTTGGCAATATCGTTTGTCTGAACCATGCGTTAGAGGATGCACAGCGTGAGCTTGGTGAAGTAGTAGCAACAGTACTGCAAAAAAAATTAGCATGTGTTGTGCTAGGTGGCGGACATGAAACGCTGTATGGCCATTATGTAGGCGTTCGTTCTGCCCTACCGAAGGATGCTAAAATCGGCATCATTAATATAGATGCTCACTTCGATTTACGACCATACGATGAACAAACTTCGTCAGGTACGATGTTCCGCCAAATTTTAGAGCAGGATCCACACGCTGACTATTTTGTTGTTGGTATCCAACGCTATGGCAATACAAGAGAACTTTTCGAAAAAGCCGATGAATTAAAGGTGAAGTATGTTTATGAAGATCAAATGACAGTAGCCAACCAACAGCAATTATCGGATGAATTACAGCACTATATGGATCAACATGATTATATTCTTTTAACATTATGTATGGATGTCTTGAATGCAGCTTTCGCTCCAGGTGTAAGTGCTCCTTCACCGTTTGGGCTTGACCCATCGACTGTGCGCACAATCCTCCAACAAGTCACTTCACACCCTCACACACATTCATTTGATATTTGCGAGGTCAATCCGTTATTAGATGAAAACGGACGTACCGTGAAATTAGGTGCTTATTTTGTGTATGAAGCACTGAACAACTTACTTAGGAGGCAAGGTTCATGATCGAAATTAATCAAATTACAACGGTGTTTCTAGCCGTGGCACTCTTTGCATTGGGTGGCTTTCTTATCAATAAAATAGGCTTTTTAAAGCGTTTCTGTATCCCAGCTCCCGTGGTTGGTGGTTTATTGTTCGCTGCCCTTGCTACCATCTTAAAAACAACGGGAATCCTAGAAATATCCCTTGATACTTCTTTACAAAGCTTATTTATGATTACTTTCTTTACGACAATTGGCTTAGGTGCAAGCTTTAAACTAGTAAAGCTCGGTGGAAAATTACTCATTATTTACTGGCTAGCATGTGGCTTCCTAGCGTTAATGCAAAATGTCATTGGGGTATCGCTTGCCTCACTCATGGGCATTCATCCTTTAATCGGAATGATGGCTGGAGCCGTTTCTATGGAGGGTGGTCATGGAGCTGCCGCTGCATTTGGTCAAACTTTAGAAGATTTAGGTATTTCTTCAGCCATGACAATTGGTGCCGCTGCCGCAACATGTGGTCTAGTTGCTGGTGGTTTAATTGGTGGTCCAATTGTCAAATATTTAGTAGGTAAATACAATTTAACACCAGATGAACAAGAATCGGAAGAAATCGAATATGAGAATAAACATGAGCAAATTACATCCGATTCGTTCTTTACACAAGTCTTATTAATTACATTCTGTATGGCTGTCGGTACGTATGTCGGGACTTTATTCTCAGAGGCAACAGGCTTCGTTCTGCCAGGTTATGTGGGAGCAATGTTTGTAGCTGTCTTAGTCCGCAATATGATGGACAAATTCAAACCAGAAGCAATCAATATGAAGAGTATCTCATTAATTGGTGATGTCACATTAGGTGTTTTCCTTTCCATGGCGCTAATGAGTATCAAGTTATGGGAAATTGCTGATTTAGCGCTTCCATTATTTATCATTGTCTTTGCGCAAGTATTCTTTATTGTTGTATTTAGTATTTTTGTATTGTTTAAATTACTTGGCAAAAACTACGATGCAGCTGTTATGGTAGCTGGTTTTGCAGGACATGGTTTAGGGGCCACACCAAATGCCATGGCCAATATGTCAGCCGTTGTGCAACGCTTCGGTCCTTCTAAAAAAGCCTTCCTCGTCGTTCCGATTGTCGGTGCCTTTTTAATCGACGTATTTGGTATTCCAATTATCATTACAACGATCAATTTATTTAAATAAAAAAGAGCTTTGCAGTCGTCCAGTGTAGACGATTGCAAAGCTTTTCTATTATTGTAATATCTCACTTACTGTGACAAATTCATAGCCTTGTTTCTGTAAATAAAGAATGACATTTTCTAAACCATTGGCTGTCGTTTGATGGATATCATGCATTAAAATAATACTACCATCCTTTACAGAGGCTTTGACATACGCCAAAATTTTATCTGGATTGTGATGTTTCCAATCCAGTGTATCAATCGACCACAAAATAGAAGGGATTGTCATGACAGAACGTACTTGGTCATTGGTCGCTCCATATGGTGGACGGAAAACGGTTGGATACTGCCCAATGGCTGCATAAATAGCATTACCTGTGCCATTGACTTCTTGTTTAACGCCTGCTATTGATAAGGTCGTTAATTTTTTATGGCTCAAGGTATGGTTGCCGATTTCGTGCCCTGCTTCATAGACTTGCTTAACGATTGCAGTATTTCTTGATACATTTTTACCTACCATAAAGAATGTAGCCTTGGCATCGTATTTTTTTAACGTTGCCAAAATTTGTGGTGTCACCTTGGCATCAGGCCCATCATCAAATGTTAAAGCTACCCGTTTTTTTGCGCCTTTCGCCACTGGCACACCTTTATTATAAACTTTGTTATCTATTAACTGAATATCGGCTAGCTCAGAAGCTTTGACATACCCTTTTTGGTCACCCGCTTCTACATAGGCCCAGCCTGCAAGTGTTATGTAATACTGGACAGTTGTTTTATTGGCAAGTGTACCAAGAACTTCTCCGTTTGGACTCGCTGTTAAACGTAATTCAGCACCAGCCACAGCTTGGATTCGTTTCTTTGTTGGGACAGGTTTTTTTAATGCGTTTGTCGCTACATACCCTATCTCCTCGCCATATTGAACGAAAGACCAACCACCAGGTGCTGTGCCATACACATAAATCATTCGTCCTTCATAGAGCTGTCCTACATGCTGGGCATGTTGACTTGGGGCTGTAAATAAAGTCGTACCACCCTTTTGAATCACTAAGTAACCCTCAGACTTCAGCTTGACTAAAACATCAGATGTGACATAGCCCTCCTGCTCTGGCGTTTGAATATGTGTCCATCCTTTACTTGCTTGTGTTACTGAAACAAAGCTTCCTTTTGATAATTCCCCAATCTCCGCACTATTCGTAGAAGCTTCTTCATAGATTACCGCATCTTTGGTAACCTTTTGAATCACCACTGACCCTTCAGCACTTGCTGAAAGTTGCCCAGCCAATATGCATATCATAAACGTCAAAACGATTGCATAGGGTAAAAATTTTCTCATTGTTCTACACCGCCCTTAGATGTCTTCCATGTCTGTTTGCTAAAAAAATGTTAAGATTTAACTTTCATTATAGAGGAAACATTCATACCAGAAAATAGTAATAATCAACTAGATTCCCTATTGCAAGGCTACTCAAAACGTATTTTAATAAATACTTATACATTCCTCCTTCCCGTTTTTCTACGAAACTATGCATAGTTTATGCTAATTCAATGATGTCGACTTATTTTGTTAGTTCCTATTTTGAGAATGGATCATCTTCGTGCTGCTACTAATGAGCCGTTGCTACTTAGAATGGAGCGGTACTATTACTTAGGTGAGCGGCTCTCTCCTTATTTGGAGCGAATTTCTCACATCTTTGAGCGGCTCTCTCCTCTTTTGGAGCGGGGTTCTCTCCTTTTTGAGCAGCTCTCTCCTCTTTTGGAGCGGGGTTCTCTCCTTTTTGAGCGGGTCCCTTCTCATTTGGAGCGCTTCTCTCACCTTTATGAGCGGCTCTCTTCTCATTTAGAGCGCTTCCACCACTTTTATGAGCAGCTCTTCTCAGGAATAGATCCTCTTCCTCGTATCAAGCAGCTTCTCCCAAAAAACCTGGATTATCTACTACCGTCCCTAAAATATTCAATGCCCTCCTTTCTATTAAGACGCTGGGAACCATGAAAAAGTTGAGCTTTTTTCATTATTTTTCCTCTCATAAAGCCTCGTAGGCAGTGAGGGCATCCTCGATATGTGGGGGTGGGGTCCACATATAGCTTGGGGCATTGGTTGTAATGAATAAAAAAGATTTCCCTTCTTTTTCGATTATGGACGCCAGACACAGTCCTGCTTCTGGGGTATAGCCTGTTTTTCCACCTAGTATTGGTCCGTCTAGACCCGGCAATTTTGTAAATAATGAGTTTGTAATTATTAATTGGTTGGGTACATGAGTTGTGTAGCTTTTCGAGGTAAAGATTTGATAAAAGATAGGATTTTCTAACGCATAACGTAGAAGTTTACTGATGTCCCGCACGCTGGATACATGTGCCTCATCATGTAGGCCACTGGTGTTAACAAAATGTGTATCATGCATGCCTAATTCCTGCGCCTTATTATTCATCAACGTAACAAATTTATCCTCACTACCTGCCACAGCATCTGCAAGTGTTCCGGTTGCATCGGCACCTGAGGCAAGGAGTGTGCCATACAATAAGTCCTCCATCGTGACAAAATCTCCTGCTTGAAAGCCTGCCATCGAAGCATTTTGTGCCGTATAGTTCGCAATCGTTTGGGGTTCTACAATGGTTTGTGTTTGTAAATTATCTGTCATCTCTATGGCAACGATAGCTGTCATGATTTTTGTTAAGGATGCAGGATAAATAATAGCATCCGCATTTTTTTCGTATAATACTTCGCCCTGTTCATTGAGTAACAAAGCATTTTGACTATGTAATGATGGCAGTTCTAGATGAGCGAGTTCATATGTTTTGTTTATACAATAAAATAAGAAAACCACGATACAAAGACAGCCCAATAACATCCATTTTTTCATAAAAAACGCCTCCTACACATTATAATAGGCGGCATTTCTTAATATTCCTTGAGAAAAATGAGATGAACTCAAATATTTTCACATGTAAAAATCATCTTCGTAATTTGAACTAATTCTTGTAATCTCTTTATTAGTTAGTTTGAACAATACATCTTGAGAAACCTCTAGCTTGAGAGCCTCTTCTTTATTTAGACCAGCATAGACGCCGCGCAAAATACGCCCCGTCAAACCGTGCGAGACAACAATTACTTTTGAAAATGGTTGAATCTCTTCAAGCAAAGCAGTTAGTCTGCTCACAACAGCTTCATAGGTTTCTCCATCTGGTGCACGAAAATACCAATTGAAGGCATCCGTGTTCGTTAATAAAGCAGGCCAATTTTGCTGTATTTCTGCCATGGTTAAGCCAGCCCATTGTCCCACAGCAACCTCTGTTAAACGTTGATCCTGCTTCACCTTGTTAATGTTATAGCCAAGCGTTTCACAAAGTATGACTGTGCTCTGCATGGCTCTTCCCATTGGACTTGATAGGATGGTCCATTCATCTGCATCGCCAATGAGTGATTTCAGCATGCGTGCATTTTGCTGAACTTGCTCCCGGCCACGCTCTGTTAGTGGTGAATCAAGCTGTCCCTGATATCTCCCTTGTGTATTATAATTTGTCTCACCATGACGAAGTAAGTAGATTATTTGCTCCATTTTATTTCCCCCATTCCAAAGTAAAATAGCTGTTAAAACAACACTAGTACATAGACCAAGCTAAGAAACAAACATAACGGACTATACCATTTCGAATCATTTTGAGCAAACTTGGAATGCTTAATGGTTTTAAAAAAGCCAACATATTTAAAATCACCAATTGCTCGTATCAAAAATACCAGCGCACAAACGATACTGCCTACTTTTGAAAAAATAGAGGCTTGAAAAAATGTCATCCACCCTCCTTGAATAAGGATGATACTACTTGCTAGCAACACCAGTATTGCTACACAGAGCGTTCCCCATTTCCTAGGAACAAAAACGGCTTGTTGGCTGCCTTCTTTCATAGGAATAACAGCTTCTGTACCCCATCGACCACCAAAAGCCCAATAAATATGTATTACACTAATCAGCCATAATAGTCCTACTGCGACCATTGATAAAATAAACATGTTCTACCTCCACATTCACATTCCCATACGCTATCGTATGTTTTGGCGATAAATATAGTCCCTCAAAGCTTATGTCGGCTCTGAGAGACCTTCTTATTGTAATAGGAGCTTAATCATCTTTTCGAGATCGAAATGAGGATTGGCTTCGAATCGTGTCATCCAGCCAATATAGGTTAAATAAGCCAATCTTGCACGGTCAGTAGATTCATTTATATCTACACCACTTTTTTGATAGAGTGTCGCCACACAGCCAATTCGCTGCTCCTCTATTTGAACGATACGCGTTGCGACATCTGAATCATATTTGGCCCAAGCATAAATGCCTATCTCCATTTTTTTATTTTTGTGAAAACTTATCCGTAAAAGCTGTTCTAAAGTAGCATCTTCTTGCTCCATGCTTTGAATAATGGCCTTTGTCGCATGGGTTTCCCAATAGTAAAGCATGGCATCTAATAGCTGTTGACGATCACGAAAATAATGATAAAAGCTCCCCTTGCTAATATTTAATGATCGAGCAAGTGCTTCAATACGTACTTTATGTATGCCCGCTTCTGCTAATTGATCTAGACCCGCTCTAATCCAATCTTCTTTCGTTACTTGCATGATTGCCCTCCAAAAAATACGATAGCGTATGTTTTGTCTTATATTACCACCTTATGCATCCCTCATCAACTTTTATCGTTTTTATGGCGAACATTAATATGATTATTCACTGTAACATGGACTGTTACCACTCGTGGTAAAATACATGCACACACTATAATAAGCGCAATCAACTTTTTCATTCGTCTACTCCTTGTCTTAAAAAGTATTATCAAATAGCTTTTCTGCAATGCCCTGTAAAATATCTTGCTCCTCAAATGTCATAAGTTCATCTTTCGTGATTGTTGCCTGTTGAATCAATCGGGTTGATTGGATTGTCACTAGTTTTTCAAACAAGTTTCGAATATAACGACCATTCGAGAAATTAGGGATGGTTTCAATTGGCATATGACGTAGCTGTGCTTTCATATGTTGGGCAAATGCATCGCCAAATTGATAGTCGTTCGTTTGACAAAGCATCGCAAAGATATCATAGAGTTCATCAGTGCTAAAATTATCGAATTGTACAAAATGATTAAAACGAGATTTAAAGCCTGGATTAGATTGTAAAAATTCCTCTATCAGCTCTGTATAGCCAGCAACAATAATTACTAAATCATCACGTAGATCCTCCATTGCCTTTAATAAACTATCAATTGCTTCCTTCCCAAATGCATCCTGTTTATCATTTATTAATGCGTAGGCTTCATCAATAAAAAGTACCCCACCCTTTGCTTTGTTAACGACTTCCTGAACCTTTAACGCTGTTTGTCCAACATAGCCAGCGACTAGCCCCGCACGATCTGTTTCCACAAAATGCCCACTTGAAAGGACACCAAGATGCTTGTAGATTTGGCCAATAATACGTGCCACCGTTGTTTTACCTGTGCCTGGATTACCCGAGAAGACAAGATGATACGTAATAGGAAAGCTTGTTAAACCATGATCCACACGCAAGCTTTGAATTTTAATAAAGTTAATTAAATTATGTAATTCCTTCTTTGCATTTGGAAGGCCTACAAGACTATCTAATTGTTTTTGTAGCTTGGCAATCTCTTGTTCGATTTCAGGTGTGATGCGTAATCGTTCGTCGTTGATAAATTCTCCACTATAGATGATTTTGCCCTCTTCATTAAAATAATCGCCTCGTCCATGTTTTTTGCCTTGCACGAGGTCACCAATATAAGAAGCCTGCCCATTGGCATAATATAGCGTTCCTTGCCCTGTCATCACATCCTCTTTAAATTGCCCTTCCGCTTCTAGAATCCCATCCCTAGCATATACTTTGCCTTTACCATGCTTTAGATCTTCAAAAAAATGACCTTCATAGTGGAGTATTGTTACCCCACGATCAAGCTCCTCAGTTGTTGGTGATTCTGTAGGATAATACAGCTTCCCAGCCCCTTGCATATGATGCCAAATAAAATCACCCTCATATTGTAACAATCCATTTGGATAATATTGCTTGCCTTTTCCTTTTTTCATGCCGTGGACAAAATCACCCTCATACTGTGGTTGATTTAAATGTGGGTACTGTGATCGCAGTGCTTGATAAGGGGCCGTCACGTCCTCTTCATAATATAGAATTCCATAACCATCCATTAAATCATTGCGAAAATGACCTTCATAATGAATATGACCATCCTTGTATAAAATGCCATGACCTTGTTTTTTATTTTGAATGAATTCGCCCTGATAAATGAGTTGTCCTTTTAAATACATGATGCCATTGCCTTGCTTCATATGATTGACGAATTCACCCTCGAATAATAATTCTCCTTCTTGATCAAATAGCGAGCCCTTGCCGTCATAGATATCGTGGCCAAAATCATTCTTTTTGACGCCACCTCGATACATGACCGTTCCATTTGGATAAAATAGTTCTTTTTCTTCATGATTATGTGTCATTTAATTGCCTTCCTTCATCATTTCAGTATATGCTCAATTATAGCGTGGAAAAGAATACATATGTGTGAATTTTTAGAATTTAAGGAGACGAGCATGAAAAAAAGATACAAGCTACTTCTAGGCATTTTACTACCACTACTTATTCTGTATATCTCGACAATGTTGTTAACACGAGACACTGATTTTACAACAGAGGTAACAGAACGTCTCGAAATGGAGGAAATTTATGAAATTGAAATCATTCGTTCCTCAGATGAGAAAACATTGACCATTACTGATGCAGCAGAAATTAATCAAATGATGCAGCCATTAAAGAACCTGCCTTTAAAAAAAGTGTGGTTTTCTAAATCCAATTCTAATGAAGCTTACTGGCTGACATTATCGATCAATGATGGCAGGGAAATTGGCTTGCGTTTAGATGATAATCAGCATTTATTTGTATATTTATATGAAGAAAACTACATGAAAGATTATAAACTTGCTAAGGATGTCGATATGACATTCATCAAGCAATTGTTTCAGTAATCGTAAAAACCCGTGCGCAAATGCACGGGTTTTTTATATGCAACGATAATTTTGCTGCATAGCTTCGATGATTTCAATAATCTCTTCTCTCAATTCAATTGGCTCTAACACCTCTATATCGGCTCCTTGACTTAACAACCATTCTTTCATGCCATGTCCTAACACTTCTGCCTCAAAAACATATTCATGCTTGTTTTTGGAAACTAGGTTGGCTGTTGGGAAACGACCGTAAACAATTTGAGGAGATTGGCCTTTATAGAGAATACGTATATGAGTAAGCTCATTAGCGTCCCCTACTCGTAATTGATTTACAGCGGGAAATTGAAATTTTATATCCATTTCACGAAAATGCTGAATACGATCCATTCTGTAAACAGTTGGGGTGTCATGATTATCTGCCATTAAGTAAAAATAATGTGTTGAAAAGATAATAGCGAGCGGCTTTAAAACCTTTGTAGTTGGAATAGCTTCACCCTCCTGTAAATAATCAATGGTAATGACCTTTTTCTTTTGAATGGCTGCTGAAATCTCCCATATCAATGACAATAATGACTTATTATGATGGACATCTTCATATACAGCTTTTTCATTTAATAATATTTGATCCAGTTGATCTACTGCTACTTGTGAGAGAAGCTGCTCCATGATCTCACCGATATCAGACTTTATGAGTGCTTTAGATGCAATCAATATTTTAACGATGACCAGCACCTGTTCTTTTGATAAACGATTGCTTTCCGTATTCATTAATTTATACACTTTTTCTGTTCGCACATATTGTAAATGGCAATCAAGCTTAGCCTTTTCCAGATACGTACGAATCTCATCGATATCCCGTTGTATGGTTTTTTCACCAACCTGATGTGTCAATGCTTCCTGCTTCTTGTTGATTCCTTGGCCATTCATCAATCGATCAAACATCGATAGAACGCGATAGCCTTTGCCTTGTTGTGAATCTACCATATATCCCACTCTTCCTTCTATCATGCCCAGCTTGCAAGACATTGGACATAAATAGCCTTCCTACTATCAATTACGCCTCAGCGTGATTGCGTACGGATTTTTTCGAGTTGCTCCAAAAGCTCCTCTTCAAAATCTGTGACATCCGCTAGGGCTTTTATCTTGATTCAGTCGGTGTTTGGACACCCGCTAAGATGGGTGTTTTCTGCTGAATCAAGATAAAACTTCTACTTTATTGGTATAATTTGTACTATACGCATCCTACAATAAATCACCATTCAAGCAGCACAATAGACTGTATTTCTGACATAATTAACTAAAATTTTACAGCATTTTAGATGAAGGTGTCACTTTTTAACCATTGAAAAAGGACTTCCATTGAATGAATGAAAGTCCTTCTACTCTTTTATTTGAATTTTACAGCCGTTCCATATACCAATACTTCTGATGTACCATCCATTACAGAGGAAGTAGCATAACGAACGCCTACAATCGCATCTGCACCTAATTGTTTGGCTTCTTCAACCATTGCCTCTGTGGCAATTTCACGAGAGCGCACAAGCATTTCAGCATACTCTTTCATCTCTCCACCTACAATATTGCGAAGTCCAGCTATCATGTCACGACCAATGTTTCTGGATTGAACAGAATTCCCTTTCACCAGTCCTAATGTTTCAATAATATCTTTTCCTGCCACAATGTCTGATGTAGCTAATAGCATCATGATGCCTCCCCGTTCTTTAGTTTTTGTATTGCTTTCACAGCCTCTTCAATAGAAGATGTTATCACGCCATTGCGTTTAATTAACCCAACAACAAATAAATTACGATAAACAAACTGATTCTCTAGCCCATCTCGGATCAGAGCCTCTATTTTTTGCATGTTGTCCCGCCCCTGCTGACGAACATCTGTTAGTACACCAATAATGGGACGATTCAGCATAGAAAACGCACCAATTTCTGCGGCTACACCTGAATCAATTTCCACCCCATCCAATACAGCTATTAGTACATCACTATTTTGTAGCATCTCTAAATCGGCTTGGGCAATGGCTAGACTATCTGCATAGGCAGATTTATCATTGATGGCTTCATTCTCCTGGGGTACATACAATGCGATGCCTGGCACTGCCTCGCGAATAGCTGCTGCCAATTGTTCATTCACTAAACGATCCCCTAACGAAAATAATCCATTTGCTAAATATGCTTTCATGTTTAGAACTCCTTAATCGATTGTTTTTTCAAATATAATTTTATGTCTTCCTTTTTCATCACTAAATGTTGATACTATATCAAAACCATGTTTGAGGTTGGTAATGAGCATGGCTTTGCGTGTATTTCTACCATATGTACGAACTTTGTGAAAGCCTAAAGACTTGATATGTTCGTGCTGTTGTTTCATTAATTGGCTTGCAATCCCCTGACCTCGTTTCGTCACATGAACGCCACCCAACCAACTATAAAAAACACCATCTGGATGTGGATAGCCTAGTTTAAAGCCGATTAATGTGCCACCTTCCACTGCCAATATGCAAAGAAGGCCTTCTTTCTTTTCTAGCTTTTCGAGTGGCAAATTAGCACCATCAAAAACGTGTGCGTGGATTTTCTGTAATTGTTCAAGCCAAGCATAGGGTATGCCTTCTATCGTCACAATATGCATATTCATCACCTCTGTCTGTCATTATAGCAGTTCTATAGCCTGAAGAAAAAGATAGACATCTGCTCCAAAAGCAATTATTACCACTGCATAAAAGTAACTATTTTCCACCTTAGCTATTTTCGTCCTTCATCAATTTCAGTATACTGGACGAAAATAAGAAACGATAGTTAGGAGGAAATCCAGTTGACACCATTTACTAGTTGGTTAACCAATTCATTGCGCCCTTATTTCGGCCTACATACCCTAGAAACACATTGGGAAACGATTCAGATTCGAGAGGATTATTTTATTTGCCTAGAAGGTGATCTCATTAAAAAAAGAATTTTCGTTAATGAGCATAGCTACCAAGAAGCAGATGTGGACATTTTAACACGTAATCGAGAAGTCATCGTCCCTCAAACCGCGCGTGGAAAAGAAAAGAAATTGAATTACACCAATATCTCTGCTGTGAAAGCTGCAGGCGTTGTTTTTTCTGCTAGTCTAGGTAACCAAAATCATCCATCTAGCTCTATTACGGCTCGTAATACCAAAACATATTACCAGCTACCACTAACAGGCTTTGAGCATTTAACGACTAAATCGGCTCTCTTGAATTGGTTACAGCAATTTCCATCCCAGCTTCCTGCAAATTATTCAGCCAAGCTTGAAAAGCTAACAAAGATGAAAAGTCTACGCTATAAGACTGTGCCAGGCGATATTTTCCGTGTAGAAATCGACTTATTTGTAGACGGCTATGTGCTTGTTATTGGCGATTTACGTCAAATGCAAAAGGATCATCTCTTTGCAGAAGATAGTATTTGGCATAATGTAATGACAATGCCATTGTTCGTCCGGCCCTATTTGTTGACAACGACAGAGCGCGTGCCTTCTCTTGAAGAAATCATATCTGCTCCATTGGCCGCTCAAACCCATATTGTGATGGACGACCATTTTATGCGAGGGTGCTATGAAAAGATAGGTCACAAAATGTTAACAGCATCCGATATTGTATTCCCAATGGGCTATGGCGTGACACTAAACTATGGAAAAGAGCCTCGATATCGTCTATCCTGGGGAACAGGAAACATTAGCAAACCTGCACCTTCAACCTTATTTCAAACAGCTAGCCGTTTTACCAATCATGGTGTCTCTGCAGGCATTGCCAGTGATTGGTTGAAACCAGAAGAAGGAATTGTAACAGAGTCGCTAGATCATCCGCACTTCCGCGAAGAACGTCAGCGGGCACTAGCTGAATTTAGTTTACCAGAAGATATCTCCTACGATGATTTTAATCGCCAAACTGGTGGATTGACGCGCACCCAATATATTGATTACCTCAATAAAACCTATCCTCGTACACACAAAAAATAGAGGGGGCTTCTAAATGCTCCCCCTCCACTTTTCATCGATGGTTGATTTCATCCAATAATTACTTATAATAAAGAGATATTAAACAACTCCATCACTTGAGGTGCATTTTGTATGTATTTTGGCATTATTCCACTGATTCTTTTCGTCGTTTTTCTCATTTCTTACTTCAAAGACCCAAGAAAAATGATCAATGGGCTATTATTTAATCTATTTGTCTGTTCATTTCTGCTATTCTGCGTCATCCTATCTTTAGCATCTGACCATTACTTTTTAAGGCTTATTGTCATTATTCCACTCATTGCTCTATTCATCCTAATTCCTTTTGGCATTGTTGCTTTAATGTTTGGTTTATTTTTAAATGCAAGAGTATTAATGAAGCGAGAAGGTAGACGTTTAGCCAATTCCTTAACACTACTCGTGGCGATTGGCATCTTATTATTTATCCTATTACCGATTATCAATCCAGCAAGTTTGTTTTCAATCCATCTCCAGCCCATTTTTGGTGGAATTTCACTCATTACGTTTTATTTTTTTATCCATTTATCCAATTTTTTATCCGCTTATTTTCTTTACCAATTCAATCGACCTCGATTGAACCAAGACTTTATTATTGTGCTAGGCAGTGGATTAATTAATGATAAGGTCCCTCCACTTTTAGCTAGTAGAATTCAAAAGGCAATGGATTTCTATCATAGGCAAGCAGCAGTGACTACACCACCTACCATTATTTTCTCTGGTGGACAAGGTCCTGATGAGAATCTACCAGAAGCTGAAGCGATGCAACGATATGCAATTGAAAAAGGCATTCCTATTGAGCATACACTTCAGGAGAACCGCTCTGTGAATACCTATCAAAATATGTTATTTTCTAAGCAGCTCATGGATGATCGAAAACAAGGTGAAACCTACAACAGTATTTTTACCACAAATAATTTCCATCTATTTCGTGCAGGTATTTATGCAAGACTCGCGGGCTTAGATAGTCAGGGCATTGGCTCTAAGACAGCCTTTTACTATTGGCCCAATGCGATGATTCGTGAATATGTAGCGATTGTTGTGATGACACGAAAACGCCATATGAAAATGATTGGACCTATTGTAATCATTTCCATAGCATTATCTCTATTCAGCTTTGTCTTTGTATAAGTTCTATCATATGGATTCGTGCACTTTTTATAGAAAGTGTCACGAATCCTTTTTGATGCTGTCATACCCAAAATTTCTTCATCTGTTGCTCATATAATGTCTCATAGTAAATTTGGCGAGGATAGCGTTGTTCTTGTAATACCTGATAGAGAATGGATTGACCTTCCTCATAGCGAATCCCCTCATCACAATGATCAAATAGTTCTCGTGTCAGCTGTCTTACTAGGCGAACATCTTTTGTATTCACTCTCCAGCCAAATTGAATCAAATCATGTTGATCAAGTGGATCACGATAAGTATCAAGTACCACACAGACATGTGGCAGCTGCTTATTCGCAAATACTAAAACATGCCCTGTATGGATGGATTGATTCAAATAACGTTCGTAAATCTCTGCTATCGGCACTTGGATATCAAGCACATCCATAATGGCCTGTAAAGTTGGATGTGTCTGATAGTCATCACTTGCTTCATCTGGATATTCAATCAATTCCATGATTGAAGCCATTATCCAAAAATCATAGGTCACTTACACTCACTCCATGTGTTTTTATTGTGGCAAACGGCTAATTTCTTGTTCCATTGTCTGAATAAGGTAGGCTAAGTTGGACTGCCAGTCGGGCCAGCTCTTGGACTCTTGCCATAATTCTACAATCTCTCTACTACCCTGCTGATCAGGTATTTCGTCTCTAATGTCCTGTAAATACCGTAATAGAAATGTCAATGAGCCTTCATCCGCTACCCATTGTATTTCCCCATCCTTCCTTTCTTGACCATAAATGGTACCCGTATTCAGATATTGACTATAAAGCTCTGCCAAAGCCATGGCACTTATATCGTAGAAAAAGTCAATTTCCTCAAAGGTTTTACCAAAAAAGCCTTGCTGTTTCATAGCCTGTATAATACCCGATAATGTTATCTCATTGGATTCCTTATGCTGTTCCATAAAATCCTGTAAAAACGCCACTACATCTAAACCTTCATCACTTTCTAATGCTTTGTATCCCCATGCACCCATTTCATTGTCCTCTCCTTTTTACTTAATCTAATAAAGCTTTCGTAAAAATAAATGCTCAGCTCTCTGTAATTAAAATCTGCCTATCGTCTGTGTATTCCACCATGGCAGTATTCCATTGAACATGTTCACAGAAACTATCAAATAAATAGGGAGCCATTTAGAAGCTGTTCCTTTTCCATTAGGAGCTGCTGTCAAATACGCTATTTGCTTTAAAGGTTCCCTCGCTACAAGCTTCAACGGTCTTTTCGTCGGTTTCTTCATCGAATATCGCTCCTTTTTTTATAAGTAGGAACCGAAGTAGAACTCCATCTTTTCTTGTGAATAGCCATCCTGTCCTCTCCAAGTAGCCATTGACATAAAATCAGTTCCCCGTCCGCGCTCCTTGCGATAATCATCCTTCGATACGAGTAAACCCGCATAACCCCAGATTTCCATTACCACATCTCGTTCATATTGATTGGACTTGAAAACTTCTTTCCAGCGCTTCTCAAGCTGTCTAGCTGCATCTGTGTCGTTACAGGATTCTACTGCCGCTACCATCTGTTTTAGCAGGGCTACGTCTCCCTCACTTACATTCAATGTCTGTTGTTCTTTCACTAAGCATTCTAAGTCTAGTAAACAATAGACGAGCCAATTGAGGCGAACCCCTCCCCACTTGATTCGTTCAAAATTAAGCACATTTAAATCTTCATTTTCATACGCTTCATTTGACATGATTTTCTGCTCATTACAGTAGCCACAACCACTATAGGAGGCCAATGCCACAGGTCGTTCATGATACGTATGCATTGGTAAATTATGAGTAAGAGCCCAGCTCGATAAGGCACTGCGTAAATGTACCTTGCGCGTCGATAAACTATGCAAAAATGCCTTCACCACAAGCTCCTTTGTTAAGGCTTTCTCGTGAAGCTGTTGCAACCTTTGTACACATTCATCGTGGGAAATCGTTAATCGATCAAACATCAAACCCTTACTTTTAGCATATTGAAAATCTTCTTCTGTATAGGTATATCCACCAGATCGCCATCTACCAGATTGCCAATAGGTTTGCATTAATATTTTCCTTGCTTTCTGATCCATTGCTCTTTCCTCACTATCTATCGTTCTAATTTTCCCCGTAACATTTCCGCCATCTCTTTCCATGGTCGCTTCCAATCGGAACTCGCTATTTCTTCCTCTGTTAGTGCTAGCCAATACGCACCTTCCATTAGCTCAAACATGTCCATCATGGTAATAGGGGCACAAACTGGATTAGCTAATGCTGTGCGCATTGGCTCTGGTCCATCATCCCAGTTATAGTTATTGACAATGGCATGCAAAATGATAGCTGATGATATTTTGCTAATGTGCTGGCACATTGTATCGAGAGAATCCTCGTATAAAATGGTATCGACTTGCTGTTGTTCTACTGCATTCAAGGTTAGACGGATTGCACCTGGTGTTTCTAGCAATAAATCTGCTATTCTAGCATGCTCCCTGGCTGCAAACCAAGCTGTAGCTGTAATCCCCTCTGGCATATGTAAATTTACACCCTCTGCAAGTAGTAATGAAATCACTTTTTCTTGCTTACACTTTACAGCCTTTTTAAGCGCTGTATCACCTAGCTTGTCTCGTGCCTCCAAATCAATATGTTGTGCCATAAGAAGCTGGATTCCTTCTAGGGGCATTCGATTTGTTATAAAAAGCATCAGCGGTGTTCTCCCTCGTGCATCTCGCTCATTTACATCTAGTTTACTTAAGGCCTTTCGGACGACCTCCAGATCCTTGGATTTACTCACTTCCGCCCATTCCATTCGTCTTCCCTCCTTTCAGGAATCCATCCATTGCAGTAATTTCTCTAGTTCATCCTTTATGGGTGCTGATTCTTGCTTTAGTCGCTGTGCAAACTTCTTGGAACTACCGAATATTTGGTATAATGCAAATGCACGCTGATAATCTTCTTTCTTCTCCAGCTCTTGTCGAAGCGCCACGAGTAAATCCAGTTCCCTGATGTCAATACCCTTTAATGGCTTCGCCGATTCACTTGCACCAAGTAAAATAGCTACAAACACAGGCATTATCTCCACCGATAGACCATGAGCTTCGAGAAAAGCCTCCGCATAAGCATCTTGCACGGATTGATGCTCTGTATCAACGAGTAACATATAACGTTGAACAAGCGTAAAATAATCCCTGCTAGAAAGCCCTAATCCTAAAACTGCATAGGTACCAGGCATAGCTGATTTTTCGCTTGGCTCGACATCCTGATACCAAGTAAATTCCTCCATCGCGAGCTGTGCATAGTCCGCCAATAATGGAAAAAGATTCGGAAATTCTAGGCAATTAGCGAAAAACTGATGAAGCTTTGATTTAGCTAACTTTTTAATAGGAAGATAATTTTTCGCTTTACTCTTTAAAGTCAGCTTATAGCCCTTCGGAAAACCTTCCTCTAACAGTTGATTGATATAGCAAAGCGCTTCACGATAAGCCGCTTCCTCTTCTACCATCACTCGTATATCAATCGTTTGTAAAATATCATTTGCTTGTCCTTGGAATACATCTCGCTTTCTTATGCTTTCAAAACGACCGCTACCTTTTTCCAAATAATCAGCTGCCTGCCGCGAGCCAAGCTGCTTAGCAAGTTCCAAGTATTCTAATCGCGTGGCTGGCTCTTTTTGACCAATTTTCAACGCAACATAAAGAAAGAAATCTAGTTTTTCCTGCTCTAGTTGTTGTACTGGGTCCTCCGTTATCAATACCCACTCTTTCATGTAATCGCCTGTTTGTTCAAAATAGTGCGTTAAAAAACGCTCCTCTGCCCAGTGCTTAAACGCCATCGTATAATAATAAATCCATTGGTCTAAACGCTCTTTATTGGCACGATGCTTTTCTTGAAGTCGATGAATAAGTGGTTCGACTTCCTCAGCTGTTTGATGGAAAAAATGTGGATTGACCAAATACTGCGCAAAGAAAAATTCATCGTTATCACTTGGTCTGACTGGCAGCTCTGCCATCACCTTTGTTTCTATAAATGTTGCCAGCACTTGTTTCGTTGACTCCAGTTTACGATTATTCAACAGCTCCTTTTGATATTGGCATACCGTTTTATCATCTTCAAATTCAAGTACCACCTGAAAGCGGTAATCAAAAAATCGGGGACCATATTGCTCAGATTGAAACATAGCCTCTGTTTTTGTACATAAAGCCGAAAAAAGCTCCTCAATATGGTGTACGTTTGTAAACTCTTGTATATATGGACCCGCTTCCACCTTATAGGAACTATCACTCCAACTAAATGGCTCATAAACATCTATCAAGATCGTGCCATTAGGGCTTTTTCCCTTTTTCCAGGTGACTTTTAAATAGTGAAAGATGCCTGCTTGTAACCTACTTTGCTCTTTCAAGTCTGTTATTCGTTTACTCTCTTGTTGATAAACAGCTGTGAGTTGCTCCCATACAGCCGCTAGAAAATGCTCTACACACTGCTTCACTGTACATCCTCGCTTTCTATTGTTAGAGAAAAATCTCTCGCTAAAGCCTAGCGAGAGATTCATCTTATCCGATTGTTTTCACAACCGCTCCTTCTTGATTTTTAATATATGTCTTCAAAATTTGAAAGCTTACATCAGCTAAAGAAGAAATGGTGAATTGACTTTCTTGCGGTATCAGCTTCTGACTTAATTCTTCTACTGCTGCCTTGTTCAATGTGATCGTAATCTCTTGACCATTTTCAGAAAAACCTACTTGATGGCCTGCTTTAAATATTATCGTTATTTGTTGACCGACTAAGCTAAGATCTTTATCTTTCAAAATTCGTCCACGTAATAATTTACTAATGACATCAGCTTGCTTTGCCCCAAGTTGAACGATAGTAGACTGTTTGTTAAACCAGCCCTTTTTTTCTACTTCCCAAGCGAGTTGATCTACGAAAAGAAACCCCGTATTAGAACCATCCTCCTCCATTCCTCGCGCAACTGCCTCGGCAACTTCAGGATTTTGGAGTAGAGAAGTTCTTGTTAAATCAGTAATATAGCTTTGGATTTCCTTGATGCCTGCCTCTAGCACACCAAGTGTATTCCACGTCTGCATCGCTTCTAACTCATCCTCTGTAATACCAACCATTTGGATAAACGCCATCTTGCCATTTGGTGTATCGATTTCAGCAAGCTCTGGATCATGTGTGAAGGCCAGTGCGGTTAATTGTGTATCGGCATCAAGACAAATCGGACCATTTGCATCTAAATAATCTCCCGCTCTAAAAACATTGCCACTATTAAACACATATCTGCCCATATTTTGGAGTAAATTCAACGCCCAAGCAGGTGGCTCTTCCTCATCTATTTGACATACTAGTCGAAATGTTAATTCAAATCCATAGCCACTATAGTCCTTATTTTCAAATTCCTTTTCATATAATTCCGAGAAGCCATATGTAACAAAATGCCAATGTGGAATCGATGTTTCGCTTTTATAAACACTTATTCCATCTAAAGGATCTTGTCCTCCTAGTGAATAGGGAATCAATGTCCCATAATGCATTGGCTCCTGCTCACCATACACCTGTGATAATGCCTGATCAATCGCATCCCAACCAACTGCTGTTACTTCTTCACTCATTTACATATCCTCCTTGCTACTATTCAATCATTGAACGTACATTCGCTACTAATTATGATAGCAATTTTATGGGGACTCTTTTAACAGGAATAGGACTCATTTTCCACTTTCCAACAACTAGGTTTATTGACATTCCATATGAGGTAAATATTACTAATAATCGACTGCGCCTTAGCGTAATTGCATCCATATTTTTTTGAGTTTGCTCGAAAAGTTCCTCCGCTTCGGTATTTGGATACCCACTGCATCAAAAGAACAATTTGTACTTTCATCTCACTACCGATAGAGAAGCGAGTTTTCTATTGAATGAAGATAAAAAGGCAATCCTCTATTTTACAAAATAGAAGATTGCCCGCGTGCGTGTCTATTTTACTATTTAAACGTAAGGTAGTGCGTACATTCGTTAACCGTAAAGCATAGCTGGCTCACGAACAGTTTGTAAATAGTCTGCCATTTTCCCTGCAAATACTTTCTCTAAATACGGTAATTGTGCTAGGCAATGAGGCGTCATTAATGCTGGATTTTGAACTATTCTTAGACCTCCCACTTTTAATAGCGTCGCTACAAACTGGGAACAAAAATAAGCACGCTCACGTCTCACTTCCTTTTGCATCACCACACCAAACAGTCCGATAAAATTATATTTATAGCGATCTCGATTCCAATACATATATCGGACAATTTTCATCATGTCTAAATATTGATAATGGGATATACGACAGCGATAAATAACGCAATCCGCACATTCAAATAGCCCTCTTTCTGCATCCTCTCGTAAAAAACCCCCACTTAATGGATTGTTCAATTGCCTTCGACCAAAGCTATACATCTCCAATAGCCCCTCGTCAAAGGCTATGGATGCATGATTCATCTCCTTGCCCGTATACATGCCAATCGCTTTTGATAATAACGTCCCTGTTTTGGTTAATACTATGTAAATCGTATGTGCCATATCTTCACCTACTTCAATGTTCTCTCTCCTACTACCAATACGTTTTAAATCTTCAAATGGTTTCGTAAATTTCCTTTTTTTATAATTATACACCGCGAATCTTAAATATTTCCTAGTAGAACCTGAAGATTTTCTTAAGATTTGATAGGGTGGAAGTGTTTTTAGAATTTAATGATGACGATGAAATGATGATGATTTTTTTACTACCTTTATTTATATGAGCTTACTTGTATGCATATGTGTGAGGTGATCTCGAAAATTTTTTCAGGGGTAAAGAATAACTGCTTATTATTTAATTAAAATACGCTACTCAACATGAGTAGCGTCTACCGAGTAATCAAGCATTTAAATCCGTTATGGCTGGCACATTAATTTCTTTTACACAGGAGACCGCTGATAAATTAATTACACATTGTACAATAGCTACAATATCTTGTACGGGAATTCTTGTACCTTCATATAAATGAATGGCCTTTTCGGCTCCTTCTTCATACGGTACTTCCGCTGCCAGTTCACCTGGATTAATACAAGTAACTGAAATTTTATCTTCTCTTAAATGTTCGCGTAGCGCATTTGTAATGCCCCTTAAGCCGAATTTAGATGTTACAAATGAAACTTGTGCATTGTTTGTGTGATCTAAGCCTGCCGTTGACCCAATTAAAATAACTTTCCCATGCTCCGCTTGTCTTAAGTTTGGTAAAAGTGCCTGAATATATGTAATAGTAGATGTTAGATTAATATTGATTAATTTAGAAATATCCTCTACTTCATCCTTATCAAATGTATAATTATCTTCAAATCCATGCTTTTCCCATACCCCAACATTATAAATTAATACATCGAGAGGAATGTCTTTTAACGCTTCTTTTAAAGTTGCTATTTGTTGTTGATTAGACAAATCGATTGATAGCCATTGACGATTTACTCCGTCAATTATATCTAAACTTTTAGGTCTCGTTCGTGATACCATCCATACTGTATCTCCTTTGACAGGTAAACCTTTGACAAACGCATCACCCAATCCTTGGCTAGCCCCAAATATAATGAAATTCCTACTCATATTGCCACCCTTTCTCGTTACAAAAATGTAATTAAAACCTGTATCCTTGTGTGAAAGGAATTTCTGCCATTCAAAGCATCTCTAATAACTGAAAAGAATCAATAACTTTCACCTTATTTGATCTTAACTTATTTAATGCTATTAATCTCTTTTTATCACTTGAACTTGCCACTGCATCTTTCACGACGGTCGTATGAAAATTATTGTGAAGAGAACAGCCTTCTGTAAACAAACCGACAATATGTATTTCTTTGATTCCATTACCATTTAAAAATCTAGTCAGTTCTGGGTTACTAAATGCATTAGCTTTATTTTTTGAAAAATAAACATTGTTTACTTTCAGCAATCTTTCATCTAGCTCAACTCCAGTACTCCCTTTTAACGCTGAATATTTCCTAAAAAAGTTCGCAATTTTTAGGTTCAAATTCATTGTATATGTAAATAATTGGACAATTACGACTGTGAATTTTTTCAATCATGGTATTAATTCTTTCTAACATGGATTCTACTAACCTATTACCCCCTCTCTAAAAAGACCATTTACATATATACACAAAACCAATGAATAGGATTCAAAACATAACATATTTATCCATTGTTAGATTTAGCAACGTACCCCTTATCTTTATCCAAAACGGATTTATAGAAAGATAAAAATTTTTCACTATGAATTAGTAGATTTACTATTTTGATCAAGCTATTTCACTTCAAATTTGTTATTCATTACCAATAGAATTTAACGGTTTAAACATGCTATCATTTTGTGGATATTGGTTAAAGCAGGTGAATGATGAAAAGAAAGCTTATTTATACAATTATGTTCGTTTTATTTTGTTTCGTTTTTTTAGTGAATCACCTATCTGTCTCTGCAAATAGCTTTGATGATATAAAAAAACTGCCGAATCAAATGCAACAAGAAGTACAAGATTTAATAAAAAGAAAAATTATTAAGGGAACAACACCAACAACCTTTTCCCCAAACACGACGATTACTCGTGGTCAGGTTGTCATAATGATGGGACGGTATATCGAACAGAACGGCATTGCGAAGGTTGATAAAAATTGGGAGGAAATGGATCGATTTATGGATATGCCTCTTCGTGTGAAGGACCGTGAATTGCTAAAGTATTCAACATTACTTTACGATAATGGTATCTTTAAAGGTGAAAATGGGCATCTAAATCCATATCAACACATGACACGAGAACAAATGGCATTAACGTTAAACCGACTTATGGTATTAGCACGTAAATATTCATTGATTGACTATGCATACGATTTACAAAGTCATGTAGTGGATATTCAGAAAGCAAATAAAGAAGCTAGACCATATATTCAGGCACTTAATGCTTTAGGTATTTCAAATGTAGATACCTTCAATCCTAAAAACAGTGTTACACGTGTGCAGTTTGCTTCGTTTTTATCGAGAACAATAAAATTAATTGAGCGCAATCACCATGTTATTCATTTTGAAAAAACAGCTGAAGAGCTCGGGTTCCAAAAGATTTCAAATGTAACAACGATCAATAAATCAAATTTACATGTGTCCTTTTCCAATTCGCTTCTTCATATTTATGCACGCTATGATGGTAACTTTGCCATCGACGAAGAAGTGCTAATTGAAGGGACTAGCCTTTTTGGTCGTCCTCATGAATCAAGATTACAGCTAAGAAATCAATTTATGCAACCGAATGCTTTTTCCATTATAAATAAATACATTCCAGGTCAACATGGATATGTCAATATGAATCTTTTCTTAATGCATAGTTTTACAGATGCGCATTACAAATTATTAGATACAGGAAAAGAATATGGATCAGAAGCAGGATATTTAGATAAACAAGGTATATCTATGTATTTCATAGACAGTGATTCTGGCATAATAGAGCATACAATCAATGGAAATGTATTATCTATTAAAAATGAAGAAATTATAAGAACACCAAAGACGGTGCATTACCGATATTACTTCGACTATCAAGGTGTGATGGTTTCTGATACAGCGGCCAAGAATCATATTGGTGATAAGCGTTACACAGTAACAAATAGTGGAGACGTTCTATTTGAAGGAAAATCACTAACAGATCGTACATTTTATTATTTACCTATAATTCGACCTGTACCTTTCCATACTTATAATGATGATTTCGGTGGATTTGCATATACCGATGACGTGACATTGCAACAAATTTTAGCATTCCACAAAACTGATGGACAAAAATCAAGTATTCCAAGACAATACATGCATCCAAATGTGCTAGTGATTGATGGGAAGAAAAATATATATGGTACAATTAATCTACGGGATGCAACGTTCGGGACTTTTGAAGAGATTAAAAATTATTAATATTTTTATAAATGAAGAAGCCATCTGGTGATGTTATTTTTTAAACGCCAGATGGTTTATTTTTTCTGAGCTAGATCGGCCTAATCTGTCATTTAGCACCATCCCATTGTTTGAACCCCCTCCACAGTGTATTTGTTTCTTATGCTCTTTCTTGACAAAAAGCGTAGTCAGAAAACAGATTAATGATGTAAAAAACTTTTCACCCTTATTTCAATTACTTTTCAATTTACTTACAGTGGTAATGTTCTTAAGTCCTTTCACATACATTAATGTCGGGATAGCACCTTTAACATCGCCCCCAAGATGTTTTTGTACAATGCTATCCCTTTTTACATACTTTGTTTAGCCGCAGATTTTTTCATGATTTAGAGCGAACTATTCATTAACAACCCGTTGCATCGTTCTTGGGGAGGTTCTCCTCATTCCATCAGCATACTATGACTTTGCGGCATTTATATTTTGCACTTTGAACAGCTAAGGTTGCTTTGATAACACACTAATTTTCCTACCTTTTTTTGCAAATTCTGTCTGTAATAATGAGTAGATCAACATATCGCTACTTTGTCCTGTAACACTATGATATTCATATTGTCTTAAATACCCTTCGTTAGTAACTTCTTGGACGCAATGTTTTCTGTAGCAACAGTTGCCTGTATTCTGACCAGACCTAATTGATTAAAGCCAAAAGATAATATTTCATTCACCGCTTCTGTCATAATGCCTCGATGCCAGTATCTTTCCGATAATTCGTAGCCTATTTCAGCTCGTTTTCCTACAAATTCACTTAAAAAAATCGTTCCAATTACTTCATCTGTCGACTTGTCAGCAATGGCAAAACGAATAAGCCAACCCTTTTCATAGCCTTCGTTCCAACTATTAATGACTTCATATTTTTTTTCGAGTGACTCTGGTCCGTTCCAATCCAGATAACGATAGACCTTTTCATTTGAATAATAGTTGTATAAGTTTATAGCATCCTCTGGTTTTAACTTTCTTAATTGAATTTGCTTCGTTTGTATTGTCGGAAAAGGTGTTCCTAATATTTTTGTAAAACTCATATTTCTCTTCTTTTTTTCGAATAATTGTGAACCTTACATAAAAGAATATTTGACAGTTAGTGCTCATTAAAGAGAATAAGCCACTGCGATTCAAAACCGTAGTGACTCATTGTTTGTTGCTTTTTAATTGAGAAAGACCTATCATTACGCTGCATGTTTTACTAGTTCACAAGGGAATCCGTAAGCAAAAGTGCTCTGTCTTTAATTTTGGCCCCTCACAAATAAGTGTCATCCTAAAATAGTTATTGATAGTGTTCCAAGTATTTTCCTTCTTCAAAAATCTCTTGTGCACTTAAGGCTGTCCAATCCTCTGGTGTTTGATTAGGATGCAAGTCAAGATAGGATTTAACCATCTTATAGCCTTCACTGTAACCGTAATTTTCCGGTAATCCTTTTCCACCATATAAAACTTCTGAGGTACGATTACTATCATACTTAGTTAAATCAGGTTCTACTTTAGACCATAATTCCTTGTTGTAAGTTACATTCTTTGGTGTATAGCCGATGTTGGGATAAACAGATTTTTCAAACATAACTGCTTTTCCTTCAAAGACGATATTATCCAAAACCGAAACCTCGACATCTTTATTGAAATATTTTTCCGCCCAAACGCTGTGATGGTATTCGTGGGCAACAGTTGACTTTATACCATCATCCAAAACATTTAGATTAAGCGGGATAATTATTTTGCCCGCCCCAACTGCGAAGGGTATTCTATTATTGGTTGCGGAAGGGAATACGCAAACGGCTACATCACTTTGAGAGGGTAAGAGGTCTGCGGATTTCAAAAGAGATTCTTGAATGGCTTGATTGATTTCTGCTTTACGCGTCTCCATTTTTTCACTTACCACTTGTATTTCTGTTAACCTGTTAGGAACCGTATTAAGCAGGGTTTCTGCCATATGATAATACTCCCCATTTTCAAAACAATCCTGGTAGATTGGTTGAATGATTTCCTTATTATACAGTTCCAAGGTTTCCGAAGTTGAAAGATTCGGATTCTCTTTGACCTTTTCAATATAGGGATAAAACAGTTGATTGGCATGAATGATTTTGTATTTTTGTTTGGTTTGAGGGTGCTCAAATGAGAACACCATCTCTTCGTCATCTGTTATTTGCTCTTTCTCGTGAAGTTGGCTCTCCTTTTTTTCAGTTGGTGTGCATGCAGCAAGCATGAGTAGTAAGAAGCCTAGAATAAATGTGATCCCTATTTTAAATTTCATCATTTCTCCTCCCGATCGTTAATAACTCATAATTCTTTATAACCCCAATTATAACTTATATTACCATGTAAATGATGATGAAAGAAAATAGATTCACTAATATTTGGTAACGTTTTAGTAAAGGCAAGAACCTCTAGTCACTCCTTTCATATATTATAGTGAAAGGGGTGACTATTGTGCCTTGGCAACATAAAATTCCATATTTAATCGGTCAGCCCGTTGGTGTTTCTTTCACAAATGGTCAAGGAACTTCCGGTGTCCTCTGTGGCGTATCAGGTGGAAAGCTTCTTGTCCTTGAATATTTGTATCAAAGTCAATTTGCCTTAAAGCAGTACGATCTTCATATGATTCATGATGTGAACGGCTTCCCTTCTTGTCATATGCAGCAGCCGTTATACTAAAAAACATCCTAGAACGGATGTTTTTTTACATAGTGATGAAAACAAAACAATTAGTAGAATTTGTTTCATTATTTTTGATGCTGTAACTAGTTGGAAGCGAACACAATAAGTGAATGGGCTCATCGTACACTGACATAACGGAAATCACCCCCTCCCCTTGCCAAAAAGTCTTTACCTGCTCGTGATAGCATTTTCTAGTGCTGTGCAGGCTAACAACTAGCTCAAGCTACTATTTCATCATAATAATAAGGTAAAGCGTTCAAAATGAAGGTTCAACTCAGGCAATGATTTGCTCTTTCACATTTTCTCTCATTGTGGCTTGGCTCCATAACGCTCCCCCTTTTGTCCTGTACATACTTTAGAAGAAAGAAAGGAGGTTTGTTTCATGAGTTACTATGGAAATGTTAGTAATTTCAATAGTTACTGTGGCGGGGACAATGGAAGTGGCAATAGCTCGACATTCGTGCTTATTGTTGTACTATTCATCCTTCTTATTATCGTTGGTGCTAGCTTTATGTGTTAATTGATCGCCTCGGGCTTTAGCCTCTATTCCATTACAGAAGCTAAAGCCTTTTACAATGAAACGCTACCCAGCTATTCCTCTAAACTCCCCCTCTTCGTTTTTTTCTAGCTCATTTTATTTTTGACAAACAATTAATAGCTAGCGGCTGAGATAGATAACTATCTTAAACAGCTAGCTTCACATACTAATAGTAGTGTAAAGTTCTTTCAACTTTACTTTATACTCCTTTATGGTACTTTGGGTCACTTTCGTCCAAGTGACCCTCTTTTAGCAACTGCTCGTTTAGTTTCTCCTTTTCCCTATCAAGCGGAATCATCGAAACATTCCTACAACAAATTCGTTTTTATAGGAAGGAGGAAAATAATGAGAATTAATTTAAATTTTTGGTCATTTATTTTATCTTTGGGTTGCATCCTACTATTTTTTCTATCAGGCACATTGAAAGGCTTCTTTGACACACATCTTCATTTCCATCCATTACTATTGACACTTCTCTTGTCCATTGCCTGCTTTTATCTAAGCCTGGTCGGCATGAAAGATGTGAAAAATTTAACGACCTTGCTTCGAGGAATTTTGACAATGGTAATCACTCTTATTGTGATTATTAGTATTTCTTTTATTTTATTTTTTGGTACCCTATTAAGTTAAAATGACCTGCCCCCATATTATTTTTATACAAGCCTCCTTGACGAACATTTGTTCTATGTTTAAAATATAAAAAAAGGAGGCTTTTTTATGCAAAAAACAACGAGTATTGCGTTAGTACATTTCTCTAAAAACTACGTAGAACAGTTAAATCGTTTTGAATTACCTGAAGAACAACACCAATTTACAGCTCTTCCTAAAGAGATTGCGATTGAAAAGGTAGGACAATATCCGATTGTGATTTTAAGTGATGATGTACCTGTTGGCTTTTTTGTTCTTCATGCAACGGACAGGGTTAAGGAGTATTCTAGTAATCCTCAGGCCATGTTACTAACTGCCCTATCCATCGATCATCAGCAGCAAGGTAAGGGCTATGCTAAAATGGCCATGTTTGCTCTTGCTGATTTTGTGAAGCAGGAATTTAAAGAATGTAACGAAGTGGTGTTAGTCGTCAATCATAAAAATATAGCTGCACAGAATTTGTATATCAAAGTAGGCTTTGTGGATCATGGCGTAAGAAGAATGGGGCCTATTGGTGAGCAAACCGTTTTGAATTTGCCGCTATAAAGGTAACGTCACCCATTTATGTAGCCGATGTTCGTATCACCTATCAATTCAATCGTTCTAACAATGAATTTCTTGTTGAGCAAATGGATGTGAAACCTATCGAGAAATAAAGCCAGCCAAAAGCTGACCATTTTTGTCATCAGCTTTTGGCTTTTTCGTCGTAAACGTCAGCCTAGGCATTGTGTAGATGTTTATTCATAAGCTCCTCCACCTGGATTTTTAGCGCTTGATTGGCATAGCGTAGCACCTCATCATTGCCTGCGGTAGCCACTTGCACATCACTAAAGTAGTCATCAATCCGGTGCCAGCCAACTAATCGTATTTTTTGTTGGGCGAGCTGACGTTTCAATTGAAAATAATCTTTGTGTAGCTGCTTTAACAAGGCATCCATGGCAGGTAAAAATACACGCTTCATCTTAAAATGTTCTGCCACTGTCAGATCGTGCTGCAAGGATTTCACGGCTAAATCAAGCAGCAAATATTGATGTAATAATCGTCGTTGCTCTCCATTAATCACAGCCATCATCTTCTATACGAGCAGCATAAATATATCTTAAGGGAATATGCTTCGTTGTGGTAATGGTTTCAAGTAGCAACTGCTCCTCGTTCATTGCTTGAATGGTACCTCCCCATTGCACATAGTTACCATGTTCCCATATAGTTAACATAATATAGTTATGCTGTACGAATGCTCGTGTGATTGTTTGCTGTAATTCTTCAAGCTCCCATTCAGCATGTTCCCGAGGTGACTCTGTCAACATCTCTTGTTTCCACGCCTTCAAAAGCATTAAATGCTCTGGTAGCATCATCGCTGTCCATTTCATCGTTCCTCTATCTCTTATCATTTTTTCACTCCTTATGCTAAATGCCCACCAACTAAGCGATTCCGTGAAATAGCCGTACCAGCGTTTGTATAGGAGGCTGCGCGTAATAAGGCCACCACTCCATATTTTCTGCGAATCGCATCCATGACATGACCAATGACCTGTCGTTGTTCCCTCCGCTCATCAAATAAATCAAGTTGAATACTACGCTCTGGCTCTAGGTTTGTCAGTCTAACCGATAATTGACGTGCTGGCTCACCCGCAAAATGCTCATCTAGTAAGGCCAGACATGTCTGATACATGACAAGGGTCTCATTAGTTGGACTTTCGATGGTTCTTGAGCGATGGAACCCTTTCGTCATCGCATTGCGACTGTAAGAGAGCCCCAGGCTAACAGTCCGCCCGACATAGCCTGCTTCCCGTGTACGTCGCATCACATCCTCACACATTTCTAAAAGTACAACCGCAATATCCCTTCGTGTGTGATAATCCTTCATGAGCATTTGGCCCTTCCCAAAGCTTAATGCCGCATTGTTCACTAATGGCTCACCTAATGTGGAGAGATCAATGCCCCATGCATGGTAATAGTATTGATTACCCATAATACCAAAGCGCTTTTCTAATTCGGCTAAATCGGCATGGGCTAATCCACCGACTGTTTGGATGCCCATCGCATTTAAATTGGCTGCCATCTGTTTCCCAATCCCCCACATGTCAGACAGAGGACGCACGGGCCAAAGCTTTGTTGGCACATCGGCATAGGTCCATTTGGCAAAGCCTGTTTTTTTTGCCTCTAAATCTAATGCTAATTTAGCCATCAACATGTTTGGTCCCATGCCAATGGCGGACGGAATGCGAAACTTTTCATAGATGTCTTCCTGAATCAATTTGGCTACCTGCTCAGGCGAGCCCCAAAGTTGCTCCGTGCCTGTTAGATCTATAAAGCTTTCATCCACACTATAAACATGGATCGCCTCTGGAGGGACATATTGTGCAATCAGACGCGTAATGGCCATGGACATCTCTAGAAAAAAGGACATTTTTGGTTCAAACAACTTAATATCTGGGTGTTGGGGAATTTCATAACGCCGATTCCCTGTTTTAATGTTAAATTTTTCTTTCATCACTGGTGATGCAGCCAGCACAATACTACCAGGTTGTTCAAAATTACCGATGATAGCAATTGGATCTGTCAGCACATCTAGCCCTTCTAGCATGGCAATACAGCTTGCATAAAAGCACTTCATATCAATACAAAAAATATCTCTTTGTGGGAAGTCGTCGTAATTCATATGACCTCAGACTCTCGCTGTAAAATAGGCAGAAGTGCTAGAACATTGTTAATAAGAAACGTACGCTTCGCTAGCCTTGTAAAGCAAAAGGCGGTAAAGGAATCACCTGTGATGTTGATGATTTTCACGCGCCTTTTTGTAATAGCACCTGATTTCGCTATATACATCATGTGGACGATTTGGTGACGGTGCATGGCTTTTATTAACTGTTCTTTCATGTTGAATGCTCCTTTACTGACTCTGTTTACGTGCGTTACATGTTGAACAGAGTTTTTCATAACTAAGAACAAACGTTTGTGTTTTCATTATACGCACATACGTTCTGAAATAGAAGTGGTAATTTTAGCTAATTTTTATCCAGACAGATGCTAGCGGCATCTAGGCATTTGTGTAAGTCTAGAAGCCCTTAAAACATAATCTATGATGATGAATAGCTCAATTTACATGAGAAAGGATGTAAGTATCAGCTCAAATATCGATTATAGCTCCCCTTCTGCAGCGTTCACGTTTGATGTCAATAAAAGTAAGCTTTTTAAAAAAGACTCCCGAAATTACATTAATATTCTCGGTGTGGAACAATTAAATACATTAGAAAATACATCTTTGCTTGATATTTTTTTAAGTAAAGACAATGTCATCGAGCCACATTACCATCAAAATGCAGCCGAGCTTGTCTATTGTATTGCAGGAGCAGCAACGGTTTCTCTATTGAATCCCTTTACCAAGAAAATTCAAAACTATCCCATCAAGCCTGGGCAAGTTGCCAATATACCACAGGGCTGGTGGCATTATGAGGTAGCAACAGAAGATAACACACATCTACTCGCTATTTTTGATGCGCCAACGCCAGAGGTCATTTTAGGCTCTGATATCTTAAAATTCACACCAGCCAATATTATGGCCCATACGTATTGTTTAGATGAAGAGCAATGGAAGAAAACTATTGCACCGATTGTTCCTACAACTTATATTGGACCAGCAAAAGGCTGCAATCGTGTCAAATCAGCAACCGATCAAGCCCCTTATAAACCAACCATGCCACAGCAATATATGAAACCATGTCCATACCCTTATCCATATCGTTACCCTCATACGTATCCTTATGGCACCTACTATTAGCGACCTACTATTCATTTTTTATTGTAAAAGATGAATAGAATGTCATTTACTGCTCCATCCTAATCTTAAATCAAACTAAGAGTTAGGAAGTGTCAGGATGACAATGATAAATGAAAATCTAGCATCATTACGATTTAAGGAGATTTTTAAGCTTTGGTCACAGCTCGGTGTCAATCAAGGCTATATTGCTTCAAGCCATGCTTTTTTTAAGCATACGCGTGATAAAAACTTAAAAATCCTAACATTGGAATTTATTCAATGTTTAAAAGAAGAAAATAAACAGCTAACACTGCTATTAAAGGAAAACGGTGTGCTAGCACCAACAGCCTCGATAGAGTACAGCAAAATGAAAATAACGGATATCCGTGGAAAATCTTTCATTAATGATAGCGAAATTAGTGCTATTTTATCGATGAATATTGCCTCCTCTTTGATTGCCGTAAGCCAAGCTTTAGAACTGGCAGTAAAGAAAACACATCTAACCAAGTATGGTGAACTCCATATGCGTTATGCCCTACTTGGAGCGAAATTGATTGACCTAAGTAAGAGTAAAGGCTGGTTATTAGCCTCTCCACGCTAAAAAGAAGCCTCCGTTTATTACCTAACGGAAGCTTCTTTTTTATCTATTATCGATTTCTCACAAACAGTAGCTTATACCATTGATTGACTAGGAATGGTAACACCGATAGGCTATAAATAAAGCCTAGCTGTGCTAGTGTTAATGGAGCTACCTCAAAGACCGTTGTAAGCATTGGCATAAATAAAACAATGTGTAAACTTAGCACACCAATGATAAAGGCAAACCACGTATATTTATTCGAAAATACACCAATAGCAAAAATGGATTGTTTGGATCGAGAGTTAAAGCCATGCACTAACCTCGATAAGCATAGTGTTGTAAAGGCCATCGTGCTCGCTGTTAACGTATCGCCTGTCGATAAACCGATTTGAAACGCAATAATGGTGGAAATGGCGATTAATATCCCTTCAAGCACGACTTGTGTGGTAAAGGCTTTATTTAATAAAGGGGTATGAATGTTTCTAGGCTTGTCCTTCATTGTTTTCTTATTATTTGGCTCTAAACCGATGGCGATAGCTGGCAGACTATCTGTTAATAAGTTGATGAATAATAGATGGACAGGTGCAAAAGGAACAGGTAAGCCCAGAACCGTTGCATACAACACGACAAAAATAGCGCCTGCATTTCCAGATAATAAGAACAGAATGGCATTTTTAATATTTGTATAGATGCTACGGCCATTGGCGATTGCTTTAACAATCGTTGAAAAATTATCATCAGTTAAAATCATGGACGAGGCATCTTTTGCAACCTCTGTTCCCGTCACGCCCATAGCTACCCCAATATCTGCTTGTTTCAGAGCAGGGCCGTCATTGACACCATCCCCTGTCATGGCTACAACATGCCCTTTATCCTGCCATGCTTTAACAATACGGATTTTTTGGGCTGGTGTAACACGAGCATACACAGAATAATCATGTACTTTATCTTGTAACTCTTGATCGGTTAGACCCTCGAGTGCATGTCCTTCTATCGCTTCTGCTGGATTTTGTAAAATACCAATTTGTTCGGCAATAGCCGTTGCTGTAATTTTATGGTCTCCTGTAATCATGACGGGCTTAATACCTGCTTTTATACAGCTTTCCACAGCCTCTTTTGATTCTTTTCTTGGCGGGTCCATCATTGCCACTAAGCCCACAAAGATTAAATCTCGTTCCGCTCTTGTATCGACTTTTTGTAGCGGCAATACCTCCTTATAAGCAATGGCTAACACCCTTAAGCCATTCATAGAAAAATCACGATTCATCGCCTCGATTTTCTGACGATGCTGCGGGGTCATCTCAAAAATGCCTGTTGATGTTTTGATTCGTGTCACTTTTGGCAAAAGTACATCTAAAGCCCCTTTGGTAATCATGACGGGTTGCTTGTCCATCTGATTGACAGTGCTCATGAGCTTCCTCGTCGAATCAAATGGAATTTCAGCCAGGCGTGGATATTGCTCGCGGATATTCAATTCATCTAAACCATACTGTTTCCCCAATTTCACAAGCGCAATTTCTGTAGGATCGCCGATTTCTTTCTGCTCACGCTCTACAGCATCACTACATAAAAGGGCTTTTACCATTAGCTCTTTTTCCACTGGGTTCGTTGGATTAAGCCAGTCATGGGGAATCTTCTTCTGGTCTACAAAAACTTCCTGTACCACCATTTTATTTTCTGTTAAAGTACCTGTTTTATCGGAACAAATGACCGATACACTCCCTAAGCTTTCAACAGCATACAGCTTGCGAATGATCGCATTTTCCTTCGCCATCTTTTGGGTGCCAAAAGCTAATACGATGGTCACAATGGAGCTCAAAGCCTCTGGAATAGCCGCAACAGCAAGAGATACGGCAAACATAAAGGATTCCACTAAGGCTCGTCCTCGGATAAGGTCAATCGTAAAAATCGCTAAACAAATCAAGGTAATCCCTAATGCTAATTTTTCACCGAATTGATCGAGGCTAATCTGTAACGGTGTTTTCTTTTCCTTGGCTGTATCGAGTAAATTCGCAATTTTTCCGATTTCCGTCTGCATCCCGATTGCCGTAACCATCACGATCCCACGTCCATTGGTCACAAAGCTTCCTGAGTACACCATATTTTTCTTATCTGCAATGGTGATATTGTTTTTTCGAATAGGGTCTGTACTTTTGGCCACAGCTATCGATTCGCCTGTAAGAGAGCTTTCGTTGATGTGTAAATTATGGCTTTCTAGTAGTCTGCCATCTGCATTGATATAGTCCCCTGCCTCCAACATCAGAAGGTCTCCTACTACAATTTCTTCAGAAGGAATTTCTACTAGTTGATTATTGCGCATGACCTTGGCAATGGGAGAGGTCAAGGCTTTCAGATTATCTAGTGACTGTTCTGCCTTGACATGCTGCACTGTACCTAAAATGGCATTTAAAATAACCACAATCATGATCACAATGGTGCTTTCTACTTCTCCTAGTAGAAAGGAAACAATGGCAGCAACGAGTAAAATGATGACCAATAAATCTTTAAATTGGCCCATGAAAACAGCCAACGTACTTGTTTTTTTCCCTTCCTCTAATACATTATAGCCATAGACCTGTTGCCTTTTTTGGACGTCATCATCAGTCAAACCTTGTGTGGTGACGTTCAATATCTTCATGACTTCAGCAGATGATTGTTGATGAAATTCAGTCATTGGGTTCTCCTTCCATTTACAAGAGATGAAGGTCTCCTACTATTTTTCTTGAAAATAATATTCGCTCTTAAAATCTCAAACTCCTCAAATCTGTAAATTCATTAACTACAACAATCTATTCCATAGGTAATTAGAGTATGCTAAGAAACCATAGAGAATTTAATTTTGGAAAGCGTATGAAAATAGATTCATGCAGACCAATTAAAAAGGTATTGGGATGGCTTTCCCAATACCTTTCATGGCTGTTGTTCTATTATGAGTTATGTTGTGCTGATTGATAATCTACGTGCTGCTCCTGTCCAAGTGGTGCTCTTTTAATAGAGAAGATGGCACAGCCTAAAGCACCGAGAACTAGAATCGTACCGAAGCTAGCTAAGTGCATAACAGATCCCGTCCAGGCAAACATTGCGCCACCAACTGCTGATCCGATAGAAATACCAATTTGCAGGGCAGCTGTATTTAAGCTTTGCTGAATATCGGATGATTGAGGATCCGCCTGAATTAAGTAATTTTGTAATGGCGGTGTCAGTGCCCAGCTCAACGCACCCCATAAAACTGTAAATACTAAAAACAGTGGTAAGGCAATAATTGTATAAGGAATACTGAATAAGACAATGGCAAAGGCTGAGACAATTAAAATAATGGCTTTACTTGTGCCAATTTTATCACTGATCCAGCCACCTACAGCATTCCCGCTAACAGAGGCAATACCAAAGATTAAGTAACAAATACTAATCCATGAAGCACTCATATCAAATGCCTCTACTAAAAATGGTGTTAAATAAGCATAGAGCATGTAATGACCAGCTAGCATAAACAAGGTAGTTAACTGCGCTGTCAGGATTTTTAAATTCGCCAGAGATTTGATTTGCGCCTTGAGTGGCACTACTTCTCCAATTGGCATTTTTTCAAGTAATAAGGCAATTAATATCATTGAAATCGTTGATAGGATACTAATACCTAAAAATACAGCTCGCCAGCCAAACGCTTCTGTAATAAAAATACCCATTGGCACACCGATCACCAGCGCAGAACTTACCCCCATAAAAACAAGCCCCAGTGCTTTAGCACGATGGCGAGGCTCTACGATTTTAGTTGTAATCGTTAATGATAAAACAATCACTAACGCTGTACTCATAGCTGTGAAAATACGTGCGATTAGCACAATGATAAACGTTGTACTAAAGAAGGTCATGAGATTTCCTAACGTAAAAATAAATAAAGAAATAAGGAATAAGCGCTTGCGTTCCACCTTGGCTGTCAAGGATAGTAGGACAGGCGCAGAAATCGCATAAACAAGTGCAAAAATAGTAATTAATTGTCCCGCTGTCGCTAAAGACACATCTAAATCCTCTGCAATATTTGGCAGGATTCCACCAACAATTAATTCAACTAACCCTACTGCAAAGGTAGTCACAGCAAGAATATAAACTCTCCAATTCATCGTAATCTCCCCTTCGTTACACGCTCATTTTTGTAGGAGATTGTTTTAAAACAAAATAAAAAATCCTGACTACAAAAATAAAGCAAAGTTTTGTAGTCAGGATTTTATGGTTCCTGGTAGAGACCCTCAATCCATATTATTGAGGTTATACAGATCAAATATTTACTTTAGCTATAGTAGCACATCAAAATTTCATTGACAATAGCTTTTTTTATAGAGTTTTTTACATCTAACAATCTTTTCATCGAGAGAAAATTTCGATTTTCTGCTTATATTTCGACGAATTTGACCATATATAATAACATACAATAACTATTTTACGAGGTGATTGTTTGCGTATAGTAGGATTTGTCTGCTATTTTTTAATACTATTTTATGGCGTAGAATTAGTAGAAGAAGCGTTCACAAATGAAGAAACAGCAATGCAATCTCCCATGAAAAGTAAGCCATCGCCCATCAAGGAAACCGTTGAAAATTCAAGGATTTGTGTCTATTATCCCACTTATAAAAGCTGTACCGATTTACCCCAACAATAAAAAAGAGGCTACTCAATGGAGTGACCTCTTTTTTCATCATTTTGAGCCAATATGAAAATGACTAAATGGATAGAGTATTAATTTTGATTCACCGTAAACTGCATCCTCTGAAATTAAACCATAATGGCGACTATCACTACTTTTTAGACGATTGTCACCGAGCACAAAATACATGCCCTTTGGCACTTCTTTTTCATTTACTAATTGTTCCAATGTAAAGTTTTCCGTAATGCGTAATTGATTAGGATCATCCGTTTGACGGTTAACATAATCTTCTTTGTATGCTTTGCCATTGACATACAATACATCGTCTTTCATTTCCACTTTATCCCCTGGAAGACCAATGACACGCTTAATATATAACTCATCCTCAACAGGTGATTGGAAAACAATTTGATCGAAACGTTCGATTTTACTTGTTTTACTTACAATAATAATATCCTTATCATGGTAAGTCGGGTACATCGATGCTCCCTGCACTTTAATCGGCGCAAATAAAAATTGCTTACAGCCAAAAACAACAACAGCTGTAATGACAATAATTTTGATGTAGGATACTATTTCTTTTTTTAGATTGGATGTTTTTTCCTCTTGCATGCTCATTCCCCGATACTGTTTTTTAATAGTATAACATTTTCTCACTATTATTGACGAATGAATCACACAAATTGTTTCCTATTCATAGAAAAATAGACAAGGCTACAAAGTAACATTGTCTAGAAATTGCTATTTTGATGTTTCACCGTTATGAATGGTTAGTTTGTGTAGCAGAGTGATGCTGCTCGTTTAATAAATCTACTGCTAATACGATACCAACTGGTAATGCAAATGCTAATAAAATTGTGCCTATAATCATCACAATCACTCCTTTAACCATTTCTAATGTCAGTATACACTTAATTTTCAGATATTTCAAGAAATATCGAAAAATGATGGATAACAGCAAAAAAATCATTCAACTAGGCATGCACCCTACCTGAATGATTTTTTATCCCTTACATAAACAATTTTAAACACAATACTTGTAGGCCTCTTACCGCTGATTGGACTGGATTTTTTCGCACTTTACGTTTAGGTACATAGCTTTGCATGCAATGATTCAGCGCTGTATACCTCAGCACCTGGGTCCTCCCATTCATTCATCTCCCTCCCTTCGTGGCCAAAAAGTTTACAACTCGTATGCGACATATTGTAAGCAACTTGCTTACTTGCTTTGTAAATGGTTTTTTAAATCTGTTTGTATTTTTTGAAGCTCTGCCTCATTCGGAATGTAGTACCAAATGCGGTTAATCCTTTCTCCATCTCCCTCTTCAAACGATAACTGCTCAATATCCTTATCCATTTTTTTATAAATACTTTGTAGCTGAATAAGGTCCTTCACAGAGAAATTCATGCGAACATTGTCGCCTAGTACATTCAGCATATCGGTTGCCTTTAATAATGTTGATGGTGTGGAGGCTTTTTTCATCACCGCTTCAATGATTTGGCGTTGTCGAATTTGGCGTCCAAAATCACCTCGTGGATCTTCATAACGAATACGAGAAAAAATAAGGGCCTCATTACCATCTAATGTGATTTCTCCCTTTGGATAATGGTATTCGTCATAGGTTAAATCCATATCATTATCGATTGTTACGCCACCCAGCGTGTCAATAATTTGTAAAAAGCCCTCCATATTAATAAACACATAATAATCAATGGGTATATTTAAAAAATTTTCGACCGTATCCACAGCCATTGGGACGCCCCCAAAGGCATAGGCATGATTAATCTTATCTACTGTGTCATGACCAACAATTTCTGTTCGTGTATCACGGGGTATACTAAGCATTTTCATTGTCTGTTTTTCAGGATTCACAGTGATTACAATCATGGTATCGGAACGACCACTATCATCTTTTCGTTCATCGACCCCAAGCATCAGAACCGAAAATGGATCTTTTTTAATCACTGTTTTTTCTTCTGGTTGTGCTGCATCTGTTGTTTGAATAAGTGGTGTATTTATTTTATTCATAGTTTTTTGGATGGTAAAGTAGGCAGTACCTATAAAAATCAAAAAAATTGCTAATAGGCTACCAACAATCCACAGCCATAATTTTTTCTTGCTCTTTTTCTCTTTTGAGCGTTTCATATTTTTTTCCATACATAAGTCCTTTCTTGCTTAACAATTTTGCCCCTCTTTTTGACGTATTAAGTTGGAAAAAAGTTTATCTAGTCTACTTATATGCATAATGAACGAAAAAAAGACGTACACTAGTATTTACTAATTTTACAGCATACTATTCCCTCATTTGTCAATTATCTTCCTTTTACATTCATTCCCTTCTATCAAAATGGTGCTATCTTAATTTATTGAAAATTCATTATTGTTGATATATACTATTTTTAAGATACAACGTCTCTATAATAGAAACAATTTTATTTAGGAGGAATCACTCAATGTTTCAAAAAAGAAGAGAGCAGCTCGTTTCCCGTATGCAGCAACAGTCGATTGATGTAGCGGTACTAGTGCCAGGGTCAAACATGTATTATTTTACAGGCCTTCAGTTAAAGCAAAGTGAACGCTTAACAGTAGCCGCTATCACCGCTCATAATCAATTATATTTTCTCGTTCCACAAGTAGAATTAACAAAAGTAGACTTGAGTAATGGTGGGACAATCTTATCCTATTCAGATGAAGAAGGACCTACACAGGCCATCCAGCAACTAAAAAAAGAATTAGGAATAGCGCAGACACTTGGTATTGAATATGACGCCATGCGCGTGAAGGAACAGAAGGCTATCGAAAACCTTACATATGACAATTTATGTGATATCGGAGCATCCATTCGTGATATACGTATGGAAAAAGATGAACATGAAATAGCCCTTATGCGTCAGGCTGTACAGATTGTCGAAGAAAGTCTAGCAGCCACATTACCAATTATTCAAGCAGGTATTTCAGAAATGGAAGTCGCAGCCCAATTAGAATATGAAATGAGACGACGCGGATCAGAAGGAACACCTTTTGGGACTATTGTTGCTTCGGGTTATCGAGGTGCGCTTCCTCATGGTAGAGCAAGCACGAAAAAAATAGAGACAGGCGAATTAATCGTCATAGATTTTGGTGCTATTTATAAGGGCTATGTGGCGGATATGACCAGAACGGTTGCTTTAGGAGAAGTTTCTCCAACGTTAAAAACGATTTACAGCATTGTGAAGCAAGCAAATGAAACGGCCATAGCAGCCATAAAACCAGGTATGACAGCTCATGCCATCGATGATCTGGCAAGAGGCATTATTCGCGATGCTGGCTATGGCGATTATTTCACACATCGACTTGGCCATGGCATTGGTTTAAGCGCACATGAAGAGCCTTATATGATGCAACGTAATCAACTAATGTTAAAGCCAGGCATGGCCTTTACTGTGGAGCCAGGTATCTATGTGCAGGATGTTGCTGGTGTTCGTATCGAGGATAATTTAATTGTCACAGAAGATGGTTACGAAAATTTAATGACCTATTCGAAAGAATTAATCATTTTATAAGGTTGGTGTGTACAATGATAGACATGAGGAAAGTACAACAGGATATGCCGCTCCTTGAACACTATATTTATCTAAACACAGCTGCTGCATCTGCCATGCCACAGCCAGTAGTGGATGAAATGACGAGCTATCTCCAAAAACAAGCAAGTATTGGTCCCTACTTGCCCTCTTTTCGTCAAGAAACGTATGCTCAAGTAGAGCGTATTCGAGAAAAAGCCGCATTGTTTATCGGCGCAATAAAAGAGGAAATTGCCTTTGTGCCAAACGGTTCAGTGGCTATTAATTATGTCGCTGGGGGCATGCAATGGAAACAGGGAGATGAGGTCATAGTGCTCGACACAGAAATGTTGAGTAACTATGTGCCTTGGCTTGCCCTTCAGCAACAAGGGGTTCAGCTGAAAGTGTTAAAAACGAATGATGAATATATGGTAGATTTACAAGCGCTTGAGCTACTCATCACCCCTCAAACGAGATTGATTGCCTTTGCCCATATGTCCAATGCTGCTGGCGCACTCCAGCCCGCCAAAGAAATATGTCAGCTAGCCCAGCAACACCATGTACTAACCTTGATTAATGCCAATCAAACACTTGGTTTAACACCGATGAATGTTGCCGAACTTGGCTGTGACTTTCTAGTTGCATGTGGGCGGAAATGGCTACGCGGCCCTGAAGGATCAGGTATTTTATACGTACGAGAAGCGCTCATTCCAACATTGACACCCATTATGATTGGCTGGGGCAGCACCCAGTGGGATTATCAGAACAATGCCTATTCTTTTTTAGAAACAGCTAAACGTTTTGAGCCAGGTTGTCCGATCATTCCCAGTATTTTCGGATTAGGGGCAGCTATTGATTATGCGAACAATATTGGTATCCATCACATATATGAACGCGTACAACAGCTAACAAACTATTTAATTGAACAGCTTGCAACGATTCCAGGCATTGTCTTATATGGCCCGCAAAATAATGCTTATCGATTATCGATTACACCGTTTAATATTGAAGGGCTGTCACCAGATGATCTAACCAATGCTTTAGCAGAACGTGGGGTCATCATTGAAGCGGGCACATTTATGGCGAATACCATTATGGAACGCAATCAAATTACTAAAATGGCCCGTTTTTCGCCACACTATTTTAATACGTTTGAAGAAATCGACAAGGCCGTATCCATTATGAAAAAAATCCAAGCAAAGGCTCAAGATAGTTAATGTCTATCTTGAGCCTCTTTTTCATGCTTATTCATGATATAATTTAAAGCTGTATTGATCGAAATAACGTTGAATATTCATCGCTCCGTATTGAAGAACATTCACCATTTCAGGTAACTTCTCCTCTGTTGGCTTACGATAAATAGGGCCAGCAATTGTTAAAGAGGCAATCACTTCTTTTTTACTATTAAAAAGAGGTACACCTAGCCCAAATACCGAGTGAGAATATTCTCCCGTCGAAAAGCACCAGCCTTGCTGTTGTATTTTTTCTAAATCAGCTAGCATTTCATCAGGGTCAGTAATCGTTTCAGGAGTTAATCTTTTCATCCCATGCTCCATGATCTCCTTTTTTCTCTCTTCAGGTAGATAAGCCATGATGACTTTACAAGATGCCCCAATATGTAGCGGTGTCCGCGTGCCAATCGACACCGAAAACTTAATGGTTTGAGAGCTCTCAGCTATTTCCACTGTGACACCATCCGTTCCATCTAGCCATGTTAAAAACACGGATTCTTTGATGGTATCTGCAAGGTTTATCATAATTGGTAAAACAAAGTCAGAAAGATTTAATTTATCTTTAACCATCTGACCATATTCTAGAAAGCGTAGCCCCAATTCATATTTTTTTGTCTCAGGATTTTGAATAAGAAAGCCTTGTTTTTCGAAGGTCGCTAAAATTCGATAAATAATCGAGTGACTAATATCCATCTCTTTCGCTAGCTCACGTACACCCCATGTAGGATTTTCCTTATTAAAATATTTCAGAACCTCCAAGGAGTTATCTAATGTTTTTAATGTCATTTTACACCTCAAATGTCTCTATAATAGAACCGTATTTTGATTATAAAATGAAGCCGGACAATTTTCAATAAATTCAACTATTTTACAATTAGATTTTAAATGAATTATTGTATTCAAGCAGTTAATAGGGTCATCCAAATTGCATAGAGCATGGCTATCCAGCAAAAATAGAAGGCTATCCACCAGAATCCTCATTCTATCCGTCACATATTGAGTTTTATCCGCCAGTTTGCGTATTCTATCCAATAAAAAATCAACCCACCTCTTAAAAGGAGCGTTGATTTTTTACATTACTATTAGCTACTCATTTTTCTGCTGGATACCCTGTACTAATTTTTCTTGAATCCGTAAGTATTGGGCAATTTCCTCATCATCTAATACGTCAAAAAGCTGTACAAAGACCTCTTTCCCGATGGATTGAGCCTTTGCTAAAGCACTTTGACCCTCAACTGTAATTTGTAAGCGAATCGTGCGACGGTCGGATGGATCATACAGTCTTTCTGCTAATCCAAGCTTGACCAACTTTTCAGCAATGCTCGTCATAGCACCTTTTGTATAGCCGATCGTTTCGGCTAATTCTGCTTGTTTTTGCGGGCCTTTGCCATGTAGCTCGTTTAAAACTAAAATAGGTGAAATTCCTAAAGGATATGGAAACGCTTTTGTAAAACGTATAATATTGGCATTATTCACCTGCTCAATCATATGAATCAGTTTAAAAATATTTGTCTGTTTCAAAAAAATCCTCCTCAAACGCCGAGCATTAATGAAGCATTAGTGAACCCCCATCCACCATAATCGTTTGACCCGTGATGTATTGGGAATCGTCAGAAGCTAAGAAAACAGCTACACGGCCGATATCTTGCTCAGTATCACCAAAACGACCTAGTGGGATTTTACTTCTAACCGCTTCATAATATTCTGGCTGTGCTTTTGCCCATGCCTGTACACCTGGTGAGTCAGCAAGCGGACTAATGATATTGACATTAATACCAAAACGTCCCCATTCATTTGCGGCAACACGTGAAATGCCGCGAATGGCTTCCTTAGCAGCGGCATAAGCTGCCTGTGTTTCATGACCTTGAATGCCTGCTCCAGATGCAAAGTTAATAATATTACCCTTTGTTTCTTTTAAATGTGGTAGTGCTGCTTGCATTAAATAGAAGGTTGGATAAAAACCTGTCCCAAATGACAAGTCAAGATCTGCTTGTGTAGTTTCTTCTATTGTAACTTGTTTAGCAGCATGAGCGTTATTAACTAGCACATCTAGTTTACCGTATTTTTCTACGACTGTATCAATAATTTTTGGTAATTCATCGCGTTCCATTAGATTCGCCTGTAAAAACATAGACTGTGGAGACATTTCTTGTAATTCTTTTGCCATTGCCTCGCCTGCTTCTGCATTTAAATCCACAATTGTGACAATCGCCCCTTCCTTTACCATAGATTTTGCCATTCCACTACCAATACCACCTGCACCACCAGTAATGATGACTACTTTGTTTTGTAGTTTACCCATTGCAACAACATCTCCTTCTTGTTTGTCTGTAAATAGTTTAACATTAAACTATTTAATTTTAAACTAAATTACTTCAGATAAAAAAGCCTATTCTGGTTAATCCAAAATAAGCTTTTCTAAAATTGACCTTTCCTGCAGGATCGTGCTGATTACTTTTTTCAAGCCCTCTATTTCTGATTTGATATTACACCAAATATAGACCCTTTAATGTATGGTTGTCCTTGTAATGACTGCAATTGTTCTGGTGTACCAGTTACTACCGCTCCAGTTATTTTCACATCACTTTTCTCCAGGGTCCCATTTTCCCCTATTAAAGCTTGATAAACCTGGTTTGTTTCCCACTCAAAGTTCTTGCCTTTACGAAGAAGCTCAATGTTTCGAATAAAGGTGTCAACCTCGTCGCTTGAAGAACGTCGGGGTTTTGGTTTGGATTGCTCTGATTGGAAGCCGTAAATGTACGGATGATTAGCTGCAATCGTATGCTGTCCTTGCTTAATAAAATCTAGCGTATCATCTGTATAAGCATCCACCCACCACCAATCTACTTGCACTTCAGGCGGTAGCTTGCTTTTAATGTCGTCAAAACGATAGGCATTATCAAAAGAAATAGCTAATTCTACTAAAGTATTTTTCTCCAATTGATTCAGTTCACTAATATTATCTTTATAATGATCGTATGCAATTTTAGGGTGATAAAAAAACATTTCTCGATCACCCGTGTAGTCATTAAACCGTTCGAATTGATGTGTTTCTGCCAGTGATTCTGAACCTTCTATTTGGATGGAGCTAGAAAAGGAAGTGAATGTAAGCGTTCCAAACAGATTATAATCACTTTCGATAGGCTTCCAAATATAGGGTCGATGCTGATCTCCAAGCACCTTATAGGTTGTTGTTGTTATTTTTCCTCCAAGCAAATGATCGTCATAAACCTGATTACTAATTTGAACATTGGGCGCACTTATTTCGTTAAATAAATGAATATCATCCATTACTTTTTGAGCACTATTTAACGATAAAGTCCTCAGCCCATACCATAAGGCTATTAGCACAATGGGTGTAACGATCAATGTAATCCCAATCATTTTGACTGTTGACCAAAACCTTGCCCTTCTCATTATTTTTTTCGTTTGTTTATCATCAAACAAAAATTCATTTTCTTCTTTATTCATCATGAATATCCTCCTTAAATCGTTCAGTAAATTCTTCTCTAGCACGTCTGACATGCGTTTTTAGTGTGTTTTCATTCTTATTCATTAAGGCTGAAATTTCCTTATACGATAACCCCAGCTCATATTTCAGGATTAATAATTCCTGATGCAAAATGGATAGCGTTTCGAGTGTATTCTGTATGTCCTTTAATTTTTCTTTTTTTAGCATCTGGATCTCAGGAATATGAATGAATGAAGTCAATTGAACTTCCTCTAATTCTGTTGTTGGATGACGTGTTTCTTTTCTCTTGAGATCATAAAATTGATTGGTTGCTACACGATATAACCAGCTCATTACTTTGTCTGAGTGAATTCCATTTTTATGTAATAAAAATTTATAACATGTATCTTGGACGATATCTTCTGCATCCTCATGGGCTAACCCACGTTTTCTCAAATAACGATATAGCAGCGTTCCTGCTTGCTGTAGAAACGCATTCATTGATTGCTTTACCATGTCCACCTCCCTTCTGCCTATACAACGCAGAACGCCATGAAAAGTTTACATATTACAAAAAGTTCCCATTAAATATTTTAGTTTACCGAAAACAAACTACATTTATTTTCAAATACATACAAGCATCTTTTTTATTTGACAAGAATATACTGTAGCAGCTAGCTAAAATCACTTTCAAGAAAGGAGTTGTGGATGATGGGTGCTAAATGGATAAAGGTTTCAGTCTTTTATTTATTGATTGTTTTTGCTTTTGGCCTGTTTATGCATTATACGGTTCAACTTCAATGGAAGGCGACACATGCTCATATTGGTGTGGTAGGTTGGCTGACTACTGGATTCATTGGTTTAATTTATTCGACTTATAAAGATGCTGCGGAGACAGGTCTTGCCAAAGCACAGTTCTGGCTTTACAATCTCGGTTTACCATTCCTTTTTGTTGGCATGATGATGGTGTATTGGGATGTACCACGCTGGTTATTTGAGCTTTTCGTATCAGGTGGTGGCATTGCTGTAGCACTGTCCGTTCTGTTATTCTTTGTCAATGTCTTTAAATATGTAAGATAAATAGGAAAGCCCCGCTTCAGTTGAAGTGGGGCTTTCCTATTGTTGAAAAACAAAACCATCAATAGAATTTTTGTGAAAGGTGAAAATGGTTTCCGTTGCAGGCTACTTGCTTTCCTGTGGGCGAGCGCCGAATCGCTTCCTCCGCTACCGCTCCGTTTAGAGTTTTGCCTGTCTCGCTATCCCACGGGAGTCAAGTAGCCCTCCACTCCAACCTACAAAATGTTAACTTTTTAGCAAAGATTTTCAACTAAAGTGAAGGTCTTCACTACCCATTTTATGGAGGGCTTTTGACACTCATCACTTCTTCGCAATGAAAATAAGAGTCTATCCTTTCTCTAATCATACAAATAATGGGCTAATTTGATTACTACGGCTAGCTAGTATGAAAGATAAGGAAAAGCCACTTTTGCAGAATGGTTGATTGGAGTGGAGCTAGCGTCACTCCTAGGGGATTTAGCGTCACAGAGGAGACCCTGGAGCGAACGGAAGTGAGTGAAGCGGCTCATCGGACGCCCCCTGGAAAGGACGCTGGCGGAACGGAAATCAACCCCTCGCCTTGCCAAAAGGTCTTTTTCTGCTAGTGACATGATCTTTTTTCAACAACATGAAAGCCCCGCTTCACAGTTGAAGTGGGGCTTTTCGTAGCTATTATTGTAAGGAATTCGCTTGCATTTGATACATCTTGTCATAGATTCCGCCAAGTGCTAGCAGTTCATCATGCGTGCCGTTTTCTACAATTTTCCCTCGATCAAGCACGAGGATACGATCTGCATTTTTAATCGTAGAAAGTCGGTGGGCAATAATAAACGTTGTTCGCCCTTTTTTAAGGACATCCATCGCATGCTGAATAATTTCTTCCGTTTCCGTATCAATATTCGATGTCGCTTCATCTAATATTAAAATCGCTGGATCGAAAGCAAGTGCACGTGCAAACGAAATCAACTGACGTTGTCCTGATGATAATGTACTGCCCTTCTCAATGACTGGCTCCTCATAGCCATTCGGTAAGTTCGCTAAAACACGTTCTCCCCCGACAGCATTTAAAGAAGCTTCTATTTTCTCTTGGGAGATGCGAGGGTTGTTTAAGCCAACATTGGACGCTATCGTACCCGTAAATAAATAGGGGTCCTGTAGCACAATCCCCATATGTTCACGCATCGTTTGACGAGGAACAGAGGTGATATCAATGCCATCAATGGTAATTTTACCTTTTGACGGGTCGTAGAAGCGGAATAACAAGTTCATAATGGAACTTTTCCCTGAGCCTGTATGACCAACTAAGGCAATTGTTTCACCTTGATGTGCTTCAAATGATAGGTTTTTCAGCACGTATTCATTGTCTTTATAAGCAAAGGAAACATCTTCAAAGACCACATTTCCTTTATATCGTGGAATGCTCTTTTCAGAAACAGGCTCTCCATCTGTATCTAGCACCTCAAAGACACGTTTCCCTGCAACGAGAGAACGCTCAAGCTGAGAAAATTGGTTGACGATATTCGTAATTGGGTTAAACAGCTTTGTTAAATAATCGACAAACGCATACAATGTCCCCGCTGAAATCACTTCAGTAGCTGTAAATGACTGTGTACCAAAATAGAAAATAAACACGGTAAACATAATGAGCCTTAACGTATTCACAAGGTTAAAGGAAGTCGCTGAATCAAGCACTAATAGCTTACGTCCATAAGCATAATGCTCATTATTCATATCATCAAATTCCTTCGTCATTTGTTGCTCGCGACGGAATGCCTGAATAATCGTCATGCCCTGAATGGATTCATTAATCATGGCATTAATATCTGCGATTTTTGTACGAATGACATCGTTATATTTGGAGGCGATTTTTCGATACAAAATCATCCACACATAAACAATGGGAATCATTATTAAAGCAAGCATTGCCATTTTCCAATTTAAAATAAAGAGTGCGATATACACCCCAAAAATAGAAATGAAGCTCGTCACAAAATTGGATAATACCTGTACATATAAATTACGAACTGCTTCTGTATCGTTCGTTACACGAGCAACAATTTTACCTGCTGGTAAATTGTCGAAATACTGGATCGGTAAAGTTTGAATATGTTCAAAGACATCCTGACGTAATTTTTGGATTACACGGTTTGCACCGATTTGCAAATAAATATACATAAAATAGCGTAATATAGCCGTTGCAATGGCTAATAATAAATAAACAATGAGCAACCATGTAATCGGTTTGATTTCAATATGACCGATCGTCATGTAATGATCAATAATATGTTTCGCAATAAATGGCCCAACAAGCTCCGTAAATACGGCAATTGTCAGGAAGAATAAGCCTAATAATATCGGCTTTTTAAAATACATCGCATAGCGTATTAAACGTTGACTCGTACTCATGAGGCACCTCCTTCTAGCTGCTGACGGTCAAATTGCTCTTTATACCATCCTTGTTGCGCAAGAAGTTCCTCATGTGTTCCCTGCTCTACAATTTGCCCATCATCCAATACGATGATGACATCCGCATGCTGAATACCAGACAAGCGATGCGTTGTGATAATGGTTGTTTTACCTTGACGTTCACGCTGAATATTTTCAATAATTCGTGCCTCCGTCTTCGCGTCGACAGCTGAAAGGGAATCATCCAGCATTAAAATTTCAGGATCTTTAATTAATGCACGGGCAATGGATACACGTTGTTTTTGACCGCCTGAAAGAGAGACACCCTTTTCTCCAACAAGTGTTTCAAGGCCCATTGGTAGATTGCCTAAATCCTTTTCAAAATACGCGGCATGAATCGCCTGCTGTAATTCTGCTTGTGTTGCATCTTCTTTCCCAAATAAAATATTTTCACGAATAGTCCGTGAGAATAGCACATGATCTTGCGGCACATAACCAATCCAGTCGAGAATCTGCTCCTTCGTTTGAGCGGTAATATCGATACCGTCAATGGAAAGCTGTCCCTGTCCGATTGGGTATTCTCGCAATAATTGGCGTAGGAAGGTTGTTTTACCTGCCCCTGTTTTACCAACAATGCCGAGCGTTTGACCTTTTTTCAAGGACAGTGAAATTTGCTGTAGATTTTTCACCTGACTCATTGGATATTGGAATGTTAAAGCATCAAAGCCAATCGCATTCGGTGTCGCAATCATTTGCGGATTCGGAATATTTCGAACATCTGCCTCGTAGTTCAATGTTTCCTGTACGCGATCTAGTGAGGCATTCCCCTGCTGCATAACATTGATGAGCTCGCCAATTGCAAATATTGGCCAAACAGCTAAACCTAAATAAACATTAAACGTGACCAATTGTCCAACTGTCATCGCTTCCGTTGCCACTAAATGAGCCCCGTAGCCAAGTGCTACCACATAGCTAATACCTGTTCCGACTTTTGTAATTGGACCAAATAAAGCATTGATTTTAGCTGTGTGAATATTTTTCGCATACACGACTTCACTCATATCCGCAAAATTAGCCTCATCCTTTTTTTCCTGCACATAGGCGCGCACCACTCGCACACCTGCCACAGATTCAAGTACACTATCGTTTAGCTCCCCAAAAGCATCTTGTGCCTTCATATAACGCTCATGAACAATTTTCCCTAAATATTGAATGAGGATTGCCATGATAGGGACTGGTAACATCGCAAAAAATGTGAGCTTCCACGAAATCATATAGCCCATCGCAAAAATAATAAAGCCCATATAAACCGTTGAATCAATCAATGTCATAATGCCAAAACCAGCTGTCATGGAAACGGCATTTAAATCATTTGTTGCACGTGCCATGAGATCGCCTGTACGGTTTTTCTCATAAAACGTTGGGGTCATGCGTAAAAAATGCTGCATCAAGTTTCGACGTAAAATTTTCTCAAGGTTGATAGCCCCTTCAAATAGTCGGAATTGCCACACAAAATTTAATAAATAGCCCCCAATAATAATCCCAATAAAAATCAATACATACTTAGTTAAAATAGCTGGTGTCATCGCTCCTGTAGTCAATAGATCAATAATTGAGCCGAGTAAATATGGAGGCACAACCTCTAATCCACTAGCAACCATCAGTAAAACAATGGCAACCGTATATTGCTTCCAGTATTGTTTAAAGAACCAGCCTAATTTACTTAACACATCAAACATACATCATAACCTTCTTTCCTCCGTGCTGTTGTGGGTGGCTACCCACTTTCTAGAAATTCCTTTTTGAAAATCATTCGTCGTACTGTGTTTCGCATATACATACACTCCTTTTTTGTTTCACTACAACCTTTTTTGCACAAAAAAAGACACATACCCTAAAAGAGTAAGTGTCTCTTATAAAAGGCAGGATAATTCCATACCTTTTTCTGCAATTTTAAATAAATGTTAGGCATGGACAATGTATGTAACTGTGATAGAATGTGATACTGATAAAATGAACATTGTCATGCCCTCCTTTAGTTTATTTGTTATAGTGTTCTTGAAGATTATCACACTATAGAAATATTTGTCAACTATCACCCTGTTATTTTTTATCATTTTCAAGAAATAGTTAGCGCTTTAAAGCATTGAAATGCTCTAAGGAATCAAAGGGAGAACATGCTTAAAATTACAGTATTATCTATAACCTTACAATAATTCTATGGCACAAACATTAACCTAAAGACTGAAATCCAAGGCTAGAGATTTTGATACCCAGTAGTAGACAATAGAATATTCTTTTTGCGTCTGTTGCACTCCTTCCATATGCTTATCTCATCATCTTTATTTAGTTAATTATTATTTAGTTATTTATTATTTAGTAGTGTCGGGATTTCCGTTTATGGATTAGCCGTCACCGGGTTTTCCGTCAACGGCTTCACATAAGAGGGACAAAGAATTGTCCTTGTAATAAAAAATATTTCAATTTCCACATATAATATTTCGAAATATTATTTCATGCGCATCTATAACTTTCTATACACTATATACATTTTAACAATCGATTTTGGGACATAACTTGAATTGAAATATTTCTAAAATTTTTGTCTCATGATACACTTTCATTATAGTCATTTTCAGTAAGGGGTTTTTATGTTGAGGTCATTTCTAGCCGTGGGAATTGGTGGAATTCTTGGTGCCATCTGTCGATATAGTCTGAGTCTCGCCGTTCCCAATACAGAAATATTTCCATTCACAACACTGTTTATTAATTTACTGGGCTGCTTTTGCTTAGCATGGCTTTTTACTTCATTTATAAAACGCACACCTATTGTACTAGGAGTAGGTACAGGGTTTTGTGGAGCTTTTACTACCTTTTCGACATTTTCCTTAGAGACACTATTACTCCTAGAAAATAGCGAGTGGCTACAGGCTGTACTCTATGTTACAGTGAGTGTTTTAGGTGGATTAGCTTGCACATGGCTGGGAATACGACTTGCTAGGGGGCGTATTGCATGATTTTAGTCGGAATTGGTGGATTTTTTGGCGCTCTTTCTAGATTTTATTTAGGAAAATTACTTGTACATCCCTATCCATGGGCGACTTTTATTATTAATTGTACAGGCTCCTTTGCGCTTGGTTTCTTATTTGCCCTACATCTTAGTGATTGGTTATGGCAATTAATGGGCATAGGTTTTTTAGGAGCCTACACAACTTTTTCTACTTTTGGATTTGAATGTCTACAGCTTATAGAACAACAAAAATGGAGACAAGCCATTAGCTATATTGCCAGTACCTTGCTAATTGGCGTACTTTGTGCAGCTATTGGTTATCTAGTCGTATAAAAGAGGGTGAACTAGTGACACAGCCGTCAAAAGAGTTATTGGAGGAATTAGAAGTTGAAATAGAGCAAACGCTCTATGCATTGATTGACCTAGAATTAGAGGAAAATTACGCTACCATGAATACACAATTTGCGCAATTACTTGCCAAGGTTCAGACAGCCCTGTTAATTAATTACAAGTTGGATGTTCTCGTTGAACCTCAAGCTTTTGCAACTGAAACTTGTATTCTTTTACAGAGCCTCATAGAAGCAAAGGCGAGACCAAATAAAAGGCATAAACTGTTAACACATCGCATGATTTTGAAAATTTGGTTACGAAAAAATCAACGATTCATGAGGGAATTTCTACCTCAAATGTTTTAGGCGCCACTTGAAATTGCAAGGGCGCCTTTTTTAAATTTGAAGTTTTTGCAACACTTCTTTTATTTTCCCCCTCACCGTCAGATCAAATGGGGTTGTCTGCTGTGAAATATCCATATTAATATAAACGGTTTTTCCTGTTGTCATCATAGGCAGTTGATTGACGGGATATACCTCAAGACTCGTTCCAAGGACAAGTTCAGCTGTTTTAATTTCCTCCATGGAACGGTGCCAGCTTGCTTGTGGTAGGCTTTCTCCAAATAGCACGACATTTGGACGAAGTTTCCCACCGCAATGGGTGCAACTAGGCTTGTTCAAGAAGCTTTCCATACCACCAGCCTGCTGGCAACGTTGACAACGAATAGACCGAATGGAACCATGTAATTCCTCGACGTATTGACTTCCCGCTAATTGGTGAAAGCCATCCACATTTTGAGTAGCGATTAGAGACACTAGACCTCTTTGTTCCCAATCAGCTAATATAAGATGCCCCTCATGGGGAGCCGCCTTTTCTAGGTTTTCGATACGTGTTTTATAAAATTCATGAAATAATGAGTAATGATCTGTTAATGCTTCCGTTGTCGCGACAGTTCTTGGATCCATTTGTTTCCACCAACCAGATGCTGAACGGAAATCAGGAACTCCACTTTCTGTTGACATGCCCGCTCCTGATAGAATCACTGTATTATTTGAGGATAGTAACCACTCACGTAAACGTTCTATTGCCATTTTCCCCCTCCTTTTTTCGTATTAAAACTACCTTCACCTATTTCGACAATCAACCTATTTTTCCTCTGCATTCTTATAGGAATGTTTAAAAGGAGGCTTCCATTTTAATTTATTATTCACAGATAACATGCGAATCACTACTATAAAAATAACAATGACTGACAATTCAAGCGGGCTGTCCCACCCTAACCATATCCAAAGGGCACATACAAATGTTAGGACAGCATGTATTTCTTCTCTTAATGCAAGTGGCGTTCTACCCGCTAACAAATCTCGAACCATGCCTCCACCAACACCTGTAAACATCGACGCTATAATAATGATGCCGAGGTCATGATGCAAGCTTTTTGCTAATAATCCCCCTTGAATAGCGAACGAAGCCAGTCCAATCGAATCAAAGAAGTAGCCCCAGCGGTTCCAGTGGTGAATCCAATTCCTTTTGACAAATAAAATAGCCGTCAGCGTGACTAAAACGACTAATAAGGATTGCCGCTCCCATATATCTGACACAGGGATATCCAGTACAACGTTGCGGATAATGGAACCACCATAGGAAGTTGTAAGACCAAGCACAAATATGCCAATAAAAGAATAGTTGGCCTGTAACGCAACAAATGCTCCACTAATGGCGTAGGCAATAATGCCAATGATATGTAGTACTGACCATGTCACATAATCCATCTCCTTTTTAATATACAAAAAAGCCCACCATAAAATAGTTGCGCTTTGATTACGCAAACTATTTTATGGTGGGCTAATATTCTAGCAGTAGTACCTACTAATTTATCCATCTCACCATGTATCATAAAAAATTATATAGAAGCTATGCAATAGTTAAATGACACAACGACCATAAAATTTCCTAGTTAAAATTGTAATTGATTTTTTTGTTAAACTCAATATGAATTTTTGATTATAGCGTTTCATACATGACTTGACCCATTTGAGAGACGTCATAATCTCCTAATGCAGCTACTTCCGATTGGAAATCAGGTGCATTCAAAATCTCTTTTACCGCATCAATTAGTGGTTGATTCTCAGGCGTTTTTAATAACACAATATCATAACGTTCGGTGACAACCGGTATAAAATCGACCTGGATAAGCTTGGCGATTTTTTCAATTCCTATCCCAACATCTGCACGTCCATTTGCGACAGCAGAGGCGACATCGAGGTGGCTCATTTCTTCCTGTGAATAGCCTGCAATCGTGGATGGTGCAATATCGTGAATGCGTAATTGCTCATCTAACAGAGTACGAGCCCCTGAACCTTTCTCACGATTGATAAGTGTGAATGTCTTAGTTTGAAAATCTTCAAATGTGCGAATTTCCAACGGATTCCCCTTTTGAACATAGAAACCTGCTTTACGTGATACGACATTGATAAGGACAAATGCATGGCTCACAAAGATCTTTTTTACATAAGGCGTATTATAATCGCTTGTATCCCCATCAAACATATGCAAGCTCGCAATATCACAGTCTCCATGATACAGTGCCATCACACCATTGAAACTACCTTCATGTGAACGTAATACTTTCGTAGATCGTCGTTTCTCAATATATTTTGCTAAAATATCTAACACTAAATCTTGCCCACTTATAATAATTTTCGCGTGATTTTTAGTTGGAGTAGCTACGGATGCCTGTGGCACAGCTGGCGCACTACCTGTTTTTCGTTTTTGTATATAGGTTTGCAAGTCAGCACGATCTACCCGCATTTGCCGCCCTACACGGAAAACCGGCAAGTCTCCCTTTTTCACTAAATCATAAATCGTTAATTTTGAAACCTTTAATAATTGTGCAACCTCTTCAATCGTATAGGATTGTTCTTGTGACATGTAAAAGTTCTCCTCCTATAAGCCTCTATTTACATGGTAACGTATTTAAAGCTTTATGAACATCTTGAAATTTTTCTACCAATACTATCTTTCTTTTTTACTTATAACTGATTATAATTAGTCATGTCTTGTTATAACTAGTTATAAAAGGAGTATATTCATAGTGAAAAAATTTTATCGTTTATTTGCGACACTGTTAGTATTAGTTGGTCTTTTAGCAGCCTGTGGTAACCAAGAAAAAGAGGTGGCAACAAACGAACCTGTTGAATTAACGATTTCTGCCGCAGCTAGTTTACAGGATGCCTTAGAAGAACTGAAAACAACTTATGAACAGCAACACGATACAATCAACATCCTCTATAACTTTGGTGGTTCAGGTGCATTACAGCAACAAATTTTACAGGGTGCTCCTGCCGATCTTTTCTTTTCAGCAGCAGAAGATAAATTCGATGCTCTTGTAGAGAAAGAAATGATCGATCAAAAGCAAGGAACAGATCTTTTAGCCAATGAATTGGTATTAATCGTTCCTAAAAACAATGAAAAGCAAATTCAATCCTTTGAAGATTTACAACAAGCAGGAAAAATTGCACTCGGTACACCCGAAACGGTTCCTGCTGGGCAGTATGGCGTGGATACATTAAAAAATATGCAACTTTGGGATTCACTTGAATCGAAAGTAGTGTATACAAAAGATGTACGTCAAGTACTTACTTACACAGAAACAGAAAATGTGGATGCTGGAATGGTTTACAAAACAGATGCCCTTGTCTCTGATAAAGTCAATGTCGTTGCAACTGCTGATGATGCTATGCACGCACCAATTATTTATCCTGTAGGTGTTCTAAAAGCTAGTAAGCATGCGCAAGAGGCGGAAGATTTTTATCAATTCTTACAAAGTGATGAAGCTATGGATGTCTTTGAAAAGTATGGGTTTAAAGGGGCTCAATAAAAGATGAGTACCGATTTTTGGTCTCCACTTAGGCTTTCGATTGAAATAGCCTTTGTTGCAGGGATCATCGCTATTATAGCAGGTATTTTAATGGGTAAATGGATGGCAGCTCATCATTTCAAAGGCAAACTAGTGGTAGAAACGGTGTTGCTATTACCCTTAGTACTACCTCCTACAGTAGTCGGTTTCCTGCTCATCGTTATTTTCGGGAAAAATAGTCTGTTAGGAAATTTCATTATCTGGCTATTCGATCAACCTATCATGTTCACATGGTGGGCGGCTGTCATCGCTTCTACGATTGTTGCCTTTCCATTAATGTATCAATCGGCTAAAACTGGCTTTGCCTCTGTCGATCGAGATATTGAAAATGCAGCACGTGTGGATGGGGCGAATGAATGGCAGGTCTTTCTTTATGTGTCCATCCCCCTTGCATTAAAGGCACTTGTATCTGGTGGGATTCTAAGCTTCACACGAGCTTTAGGTGAGTTTGGAGCGACTCTCATGTTTGCGGGGAATATTCCAGGGAAAACACAAACAACACCGCTAGCGATTTATATGGCGATTGATTCGGGAAACATGACTCTTGCCTGGACATGGGTTTTGTGCATGATCGCTATTTCCTTCCTTTTGCTTCTTAGCATTCATATCCTGAAAGTATAAAAGAGGTAGTTGGTTCAAGCCAACTACCTCTTTTTGATCATCCCCCACTGATGGGTGGAATAAAGGCGATTGTGTCGCCAGATTTGACAATCGTGGTATCCGTTGCAAATTCCTCATTAATCGCCGTCATTATCTGTTGTAATGATAGCTGGGGATAGTGCTTTTCCATCCACTCTTTTAATTGCGCAACTGTCACATCTGACAGCTCTACTGTTAGCTTTGACTCACCAACCGCTTCCTGTAGATGGGCAAATAATAAAATGTTAATCACCGTTTTCCTCCTCCTGAATGGCTGGTTTCCCTTGTGGATAGGGAATATTTTCTAATTGATCACCAATCCATTCTGTCCCGTCCTCCCAATGTTCTTTTTTCCAAATCGGCACAATTTGTTTTATGCGATCAATTGCATATTCATTCGCCATATAAGCTATTTTACGATGCCGTGATGACACAGCAATCACTACAGCAATATCAGAAATAGCTAAATGACCAACACGATGGGTGATGGCCACTTTTGCTTCTGGCCACTCTTCTTGTATTTCCTTCGCAATCTGTTCAAACATTTTAATCGCCATCGCAGGATAGGCTTGGTATTCCAAATGCATTGTTTTTTTACCATTCGTCATTTCACGCACGGTGCCGATGAATAATGTAATGGCCCCAGCATTTCGACTAAGGACTTTTTTTCTTACTTCCTCCACATCAATCGGTTGATCGATAATTTCAAATAACGCTGTCGTCATAGTTTTCCCCTCATTTCTGTCAACAAAAATTCCATATATTGTGTTTCTTCATGAATCGAAAAAGCTGGGATTGTTAAGGATGGATCGAGTAGATAGCTTGGCCAATAAACCACACAGAGGATATTCGCTACTTGCTGTAGCAGCACTTGATCCTGAGCAGTGCGCAGCAACACAACCTTCGGATAATGTTCATTTTTATACCCTTCAATCAGTATGATATCCAGTGGAAGGGACTCATAGATTGTTAGTATATCAGCCAACTGCCAGCTATCTTGGTGAATACTCATACGTAAAGTACCTGCCCCCTCCACTGCTGTGACAACCGCACCTGCCAGCTCATGACGACTACTATCCTTCGAGGTTTCGATCATCGGCACACCACCATGTCCGTGATGCTTAATGGTTCCTACTCGTAGCCCTTCCATTGTAGCCTGCTTGATCAATTGCTCCATCAATGTCGTTTTCCCACTATTTTGATAGCCAACTATCTGTAAGATTTTTCGATGTTGTCCCAAGGCCATTCACTTCCCTGCAAATCTTCTAGCAAAAGGACATCCACTTGCATACCCTTTTCATAGCCTCTAGAGCCACCTGGTAAAACAATGAACGCATTGGCTGTCGCTAAAGATGAAACTGCACTCGATTTATCAAAGCCAGATGGGCTAGTGACGAGCTGCCCTTTTTCATAATAGATACTAGCTCGTACAAAGCGTGTAAAGGGATTAGGCTTTGTAAAATCCGCCCCTAAAATAGCTTGCTCTCTGCGTAAATGTGGTTGTTTATTCCCATATGCAGTGCGAATAATCGGGCGTACAAATAGCTCAAAGCCAACATAGCAGGCTGAGGGATTACCAGAAAGTCCAAATAATAATTTGTCATTGCGAGCCGCAACCGTTGTCACACTACCTGGACGCATCGCTACTTTATTGAACAATACCTTTGCATCAATCGCTTCGTAAATGGCTGGTAAATAATCATAATCACCTACGGAAACGCCTCCTGTTGTAATTAAAATATCTACTTCCTGTAAGGCTTTTTCGACGTTTTCAATACATAATGTAAGATCATCGCTAAACTTGCCGAAATATTTTACTTCTGCTCCAGCACGCTCAATCTGAGCCATCATCATATAGGCATTACTATTTCGAATTTTGCCTGGCTGTAAAGATTCACCTGGCTCTAGTAATTCGCTACCAGTGGCAATCACACCAATAACCGTTTTACGAAAAACGGGTACTTGCTCATAGCCAAAAGTAGCAAGTAAGGCCATCACACCCGGGTTAATATATTGGCCTTGTTCAATGAGGACTGCGCCTTGCTGCACATCTTCCCCTTTATAGGAAATATTAGTACCTGCTTCAAAAGACCGTTTAATCGACATATACTTCTGATTATTTTCTTCAAATGTATGGGTTAATTCTAGCATGACCACTGCATCACACCCTTGTGGTATCGGTGCTCCCGTCATAATACGGACAGCTTGATGATCCCCAACTACTTCGTCATAGACATAGCCTGCCCCAATTTCTCCAACAACTTGAAAACGGACGGGATGCTGTGAAGAGGCTTCTTGACTATCAATGGAACGAATGGCATAGCCATCATACGGCGAACGATCAAAGGCTGGTACATCATGATCAGCTTTAACAGCTTCTGCGATAAATCGCCCATGAGCTTGTGTTAATGACACATGCTCCTTTTGTGCTTGAAAGGCGTAGTCCATTACACGATGAACAGCTTCTGCCACAGGAATTGGTTGTCTTTTTTCTAACATTTGGCACACTCCTTTATCCTAATAAACGATAATAAATGCTTTTAGCTTTTTGTATATCTTGTATACCATGTATTACTACTCGCCCATCTTGGAAAATAACGATTCGGTAATCTTCAGCTTGGTAAGATAGCAAATAAGGATTGACCTGAATTTCACCATAGGAACGAAGCTGGTTTGCCAGTTGGTCGAACGAATAGTGAATGGGCTTTGGTGGTCGAATTTGGACCGCGTCACGGCCACAAAGTATCTGTAATTTAGTTTGATTTTCATAGGACAGGTAAGGATATGTCGGCTTATCGCCACAAGATGGACAATCAGCCTGCCTTATTTTCTCTACATTGATTTCATAGTGTTGATTTTGCCAAACATCAAACGTTAAGTAGCTTTTTCGTAAGGCTTTCTCATCCCCAACAAGCAATTTTAAAACCTCTGCCACTTGATAAGCAGCTACGATTTGGACCGTTGGGCTAATAATTCCTACCGTATCACAAGTCATCCCAGTATGGGGCATCACGTTTAATAAGCAATGCAAACAAGGTGTTTTGCCTGGCACAATCGTATAGGTCGCGCCATAACTTCCAACACAAGAGCCATATACCCAAGGAATACGATACTTTTGTGCAAGGTCATTCATGACAAAGCGAACATCAAAATTATCAGTCGCATCGACCATCACATCTACACCTTCTAGCAATGGTAGCAAGGACTCGGTACAAGCATCCATAATGCCGACATGGATTTCTACCTCTGTGTTAATTTGTTGAAGGCGCTTTTTAGCTGCGATGACTTTGGGCATTTTTTCTTGTGCATCTAGCTCTGTATATAATTGCTGTCTTTGTAAGTTGCTCCACTCTACATAATCACGATCAATGAGGGTCAGCCTACCAATACCAGCACGCACAAGTGCTTCTGCGCTAGCACTCCCCAATGCACCCGCGCCTATCATAAGGACGTGTTTTTGTTGGAGGGACTGTTGCCCTGTTTGTCCAATAGGGTGAAATAATTGTTGTCTAGAATATCTATTTTGCATAAGTATGAGGCCTTTCTTTCTATGAATTTTCGTTTGACCTTTTCATTTATAGCATTATAATAAAAGCAATGTTTTTTAGCAAAACGCATTTGAAGGAGGTCCTACCTGTGCATCCCACACATCAACAGCAACCAATCCAAGTTGCTATTTTAACGATCAGTGACACACGCACAAAGACAGATGATCATGCTGGTCAACGTATTCAGTCCTTACTTCAAGAAGCTGCATTTGAAGTAGTGGACTACCAACTAACAAAGGATGAACCACTGGATATCGCTCGTCATGTTACAAATTGGTGCAGTGATCCAACAATTAATACCATTATCGTCACTGGTGGAACAGGATTTACACCAAGAGATCAAACCTATGACACCATTCTGCCTCTGTTTGAAAAAGAAATGATGGGGTTTGGTGAATTATTTCGAACGCTCAGCTATGAAGAAATTGGCCCAAGAGCGATGTTTAGTCGTGCCACTGCTGGGAGTCTTCAGCAAACAGCCATTTATGTTTTACCAGGTTCCACTAATGCGGTGACTTTAGCTATGACGAAGCTTATAGTGCCTACTGTTCAACATTTTGTCGGTGAGTTACATCGCTTATGAAAATTGCTGGTATTGTGTTAGCTGGCGGTCAATCCTCTCGCTATGGTCAGCCAAAAATGTTTGAGACATTTGCTGGGCAGCCTTTATATAAGCATAGTCTCATAGCCCTGCAAAAAAATCAGCTAGATCCTCTTATTATTGCTACAAATGCGCACTTACAACATCAGTTTGGACAGGAAAATGTCCAATGGGTCATTGAAAAGCAGCCACATCAAGGCCCTCTTTTTGCCTTGCATCATATCATGATAGCCTATCCTGATGTGGAATGGTTTTTTGTCGTAGCGAGCGATATGCCTTATATGAATGCAAAATTTATCCAAAAAATGCTAGGGCTGATTAATGACAGTTATGATGCCATTGTTCCGACGCAAGCGCTACGCGATCAGCCATTAGCTGCATTATATCGACGTACTGCTTTACCAAAGGCGACACAATTAACGGCACAAAACAAACGGAGTATGAAAGTGCTTTTAGAGCAACTTCGTGTCTGTTATGTTCCTTTTGATGACGATAACTCAACATTTATCAATATCAATGCACAACAAGACTGGTCACAAACAAGTAAAAAGGAGTCTAACAATGAATAATTTTACACACTGGAACGAAGAAGGTCGTCCTAAAATGGTCGATATCTCGGCAAAAGAAATCACAACACGTACAGCCATTGCTCGCAGTACGATTATATTATCCGATGCGGTCTATGAAGCCATCCAACAAGGTGGCATTAAAAAAGGTGATCCGACGCAAGTTGCGCAAATTGCAGGGATTATGGGTGCTAAAAAAACGGCTGATATCATTCCCATGTGCCATCCCATCATGCTACAGGGCACAGACTTCCAGTTTGACTATGAAAAAGCAGAAAATGGCTATGAGCTCCATATTCAAGCCACTGTTAAATGTAGTGGAAAAACGGGTGTTGAAATGGAAGCCCTCACTGCTGTGTCGATCGCTGCACTAACTTTTTATGATATGTGTAAAGCCGTTGATAAGACGATGGTCATTAAAGAAACCTATCTTGTTGAAAAAACTGGTGGGAAAAGTGGCACTTTTGTGCATAAATAAACAGAAAAAATTCGGCATGATTGTGCCGATTTTTTTCTGTTTTTTTCACGTTACCCCCCAATGTGAGACATTTCAATTTTTGACGTTTTCCTTTTTGCCATGGTTTGTTCATTACGTTCATCTGAATAACGATCATTTCTTGTTTCCCAAACATTCGTAATACACTTGATGATAGCTGCATCATCTTGCCCTGAACGTAATAGTTCTCTTAAATCCGTGCCTTCTGTCGCAAATAAACAAGTGTATAATGATCCTTCTGCAGAGAGACGAGCACGTGAGCAATTGGAGCAGAAAGAATCCGTCACAGACGAGATTACACCAATCTCACCTTGGGCATCTTGATATTGATAACGTGTTGCCACTTCTCCCTTATAATTGGGGGCTACTGGCTGTAACGGTGAAATCTGATGGATTTGCTCAATAATATCTTTTTTGGACACCACATCATCCAAGCGCCAGCCGTTTGAATTCCCTACATCCATATATTCTATAAAGCGTAGAATATGTTGTTTTTCTTTGAAAAATTGTGCCATTGTAACAATATCTTGTTCATTTTTCCCTTTTTGAACAACCATATTAATTTTTACTTGTAAGCCCGCTTCTGCAGCCTTTTCAATTCCCTCTAACACAGGCAATACCTTGCCTCGATGACCATTCATCTCAAAAAAACGCTCATCATCAAGTGAGTCTAGACTAACCGAAACTCGCGCTAAGCCTGCTTGTGCCAATGGCTGTGCATATTTTTTTAATAACGAACCATTGGTTGTTAAAGCAATATCTTCTACACCCTCTATGCGGTGAATACGGGCAATTAATTCGGGCAAATCACGACGTAACAATGGTTCTCCGCCTGTAATCCGTATTTTTTTCACGCCCAATGAAACAAAGATTTTTACTAATCGTTCAATTTCATCAAAACTTAATATTTTATCAGATGGTAAAAATGCGTAATCTGGACCAAATACTTCTGCTGGCATACAATAGCGACAACGAAAATTACAACGATCTGTCACGGATATTCTTAAATCTCTTAACGGTCTGTGTAATTGGTCTTGTAGATTCGTCATTTAATCTCCTTCTTTCAATTCATTAGCTGGTAATAGGATGCGTTGTGGATGTGTATAAATATTCAATGCGTGTTGTCGAATAAAGCCAACCGTCGTAATACCCAGCTGCTCCGCTAATTGCAATGCTAATTCGGTTGGTGCTGATTTAGATAGTACAATGGCACAGCCTATTTTGGAAACCTTTAGTAAAATTTCCGACGATATTCGTCCGCTAAAGACGATGATTTTATCTTCCATACGGATATTGTTACGTAGGCAATAGCCGTAAATTTTATCTAAAGCATTATGACGACCAATGTCCATGCGACTTAAGACAATGCCATTCACATCACATAGTGCAGCATTATGCACGCCACCCGTTTTCTTAAAAATGTCGGCATCATGCTGCATCTCGTGCATTAAACGGAAGCAATCTTCGGTCGTTATTTGGACATGGACTTCATCCATTTTTTTGGCTACTAATGCATCATTCGTAAACACAAACCCTTGTCGACTCATCCCACAGCAAGAGGTAATATAGCGCTTGTTTTGCGTCTGTTGGTAATAAGGATTGACATGCTTTGTTTTAATATGCACAAAACCTTCTTTCTCCTGGTGCCAAATTTCTTCAATATCCTCAAAGCTACGAATGACTCGTTCAGAGGCTAAGTAGCCGATAACCATATCTTCCACATACTCTGGTGTACATACCATTGTGACAAATTCTTGCTGATTTATTTTTACGGTCACCGCGTATTCTGAGACGATTAAATCATCCATTTCTTTCACCTGTTGTCCTTCAACACGCACAACTTTTCTTGTTATTGCTCGATCCATAAGGCATCCCCTTTATTCACTGATATTCTTTTCAAAAACAAAGACGGAAATCGCAAAATCCTCTTCAATTTTAATATCTGAAAATAAGTGAAGTAATTTGCTGCCCATCAATTCTTCCATACCCTCTGGTGGCGATTGTGTATATAAATCTTGAATCATACTCGTCCTTGCAGCATGCACCATTTTCAGTCCTTCAGGTGTACTGGCAATAAATTTTTCTGTCGGTGTAATATTCCCGTATAAAGTAGAGACAGCCATATTCTCGACAAAAACGGTATGAATACGTTCAGGACCTTTACCAAACACTTCCTTGCGTAACTTTCGAATCATGTCATTAAATTCATGTATTTTTTTAGACATAGCAACGATTCTCCCATCGTAATTAAACTTTTTTTAGGCAAATGGTTATGTGGGCCACCCTTACAGTTTGTTAATGATATAGCAACTTTTAAAAAAATAAAAGAGAAAATACTTCTTGATAATAATTCTCATTTAATAAATTTTATGATAAATATTGTTCATTTTGAAGGAAAGGGCTATAATATTCATATCACAAATGGAATTGATTTATTTTGATCCCTATGTCACGATGTTGCATAGTGTTTTTAATAGTTGAATTCTATTGTTATTAAAAAATAAAAGTTGATTGAGTTTTTAGCAAGGCCTGCTAAGAATTTTATCCACCATGAATTATTAGCATGTCTAGAACATGTAATTTCATGGTGGATTTTTTTATTTTTTTGAATAGCCGAGACATGGATAACTTGTTATGATCTAGCAATTTGCCTATTTTGAGGTAGCTTCAAGAACAATTGGGAATTACAATGATAACAAGACAATCTTTTCAAAAATAACCAACTCAATTTGTTATTCCCTTTTTGTCTTAAGCTGCAACATGTTGTCCGATTAGTCTCAAAGTGCAAAAGGAGGAAGTTATCTTGACTCAAATTAATATTAATGGCGTATCGTATGATGTAAAAGAGGGAGCTACAATCCTTGATACCATTAATCAACATGACATTCCACATCCACAGATTTGTCATGTGCCCGCTGTTGACCCAATCGAAACATGTGATACATGTATCGTGGAGGTGAATGGCCAATTAGTTCGTTCCTGCTCCACAAAGGCAATAGACGGTATGAATGTATTACTAACTTCTGACAAAGCAAAAGCAGCACAAACAGAAGCGATGGACCGTCTACTCGAAAATCATTTACTGTACTGTACAGTTTGTGATAACAACAACGGGAATTGTACATTACACAACACGGCCGAATTAATGGAAATCGAGCATCAAAAATATCCATACCAACCAAAAGTGGAACCTCATGAAGTGGACATGTCACATCCGTTTTATCGTTATGATCCTAACCAATGTATTGCTTGTGGTCAGTGCGTAGAGGTTTGTCAAAATCTACAGGTGAATGAAACATTATCCCTTGATTGGGAAGCAGAAAGACCACGTATTATTTGGGATACGGGCGTTGCCATCAATGATTCTTCATGTGTAAGTTGCGGTCAATGTGTAACCGTTTGCCCATGTAATGCCTTAATGGAAAAATCCATGCTTGGAGAGGCTGGATTTATGACTGGTCTGAAACAGGATATGTTAGATCCGATGATCAGTTTAATTAAGGAAGTTGAACCGGGCTATAGCGGTATTTTTGCCGTTTCCGAAGTGGAAGCAGCTATGCGTAGTAAACGCACTAAAAAAACAAAAACAGTTTGTACTTTCTGTGGTGTAGGCTGCTCGTTCGAAGTTTGGACAAAGGGCCGAAAAATTTTAAAAGTACAGCCTTCTGAAGGTCCAGTAAATGCGATTTCTACTTGTGTCAAAGGGAAATTCGGCTGGGATTTTGTCAATTCTGAGGAACGTATTACAAAACCACTCATTCGTAAAAATGATGAGTTTGTTGAATCATCGTGGGATGAAGCATTGGATTTAATTGCAACAAAACTAGGCGGAATTCAACAACAATATGGACCAGGTTCTGTTGGCTTTATCTCCTCTTCTAAAATTACAAATGAAGAGAATTACTTAATTCAAAAAATGGCACGTCAGTTATTTGGAACAAACGATGTCGATAATTGTTCTCGTTATTGTCAATCCCCTGCTACTGACGGTTTATTACGTACAGTAGGTTTAGGCGGTGACGCTGGTACGATCAAAGATATCGCCAAGGCTGGGCTTGTCATTATTGTTGGGGCTAACCCAGCTGAGGGACACCCTGTTTTAGCAACACGTGTGAAACGTGCGCATAAATTACATGGTCAGAAATTAATTGTTGCCGATATTCGTAAGCATGAAATGGCTGAGCGTTCCGACATCTTTATGCGTCCAAAGCAAGGTACTGACCAAGTTTGGTTAATGGCTGTTACCAAATATATCATTGATCAAGGTTGGCATGATGAAGCGTTTATTCAAGAAAACGTCCTTCATTATGAAGATTTTAAACAAGTACTTGCAACCTATACACTTGATTATGCGCAAGAAATGACGGGTATTAGTAAAGAAACATTGATCGAAGTGGCTGAAATGATTCGTGATGCAGATGGGACATGTGTGCTTTGGGGCATGGGTGTAACACAAAATACTGGTGGCTCCTATACATCCGCGGCGATTTCAAATTTACTTTTAGCAACGGGGAACTATCGTCGTCCAGGTGCTGGTGCCTACCCACTTCGCGGCCATAACAATGTGCAAGGTGCCTGCGATATGGGGACACTTCCAAATCTACTGCCAGGTTATCAAAGAGTCACTGATGACGAGGCACGTGCAAAATTCGAAAAAGCCTATGGTGTCCCTATTCAACCACAGCCTGGTCGAAATAATATGCAAATGTTAGATGCGATTATGGAAGGGAAAATGAAAGCAATGTATTTAGTGGGTGAAGATATGGCACTTGTTGACTGTAATGCTAACCATGTAGATGAGGTGCTTTCACAGCTTGACTTTTTCGTTGTCCAAGATTGTTTCCTATCACGCACAGCACAATATGCAGATGTGATTTTACCTGCTGCGCCTTCGCTTGAAAAAGAAGGTACATTCACGAATACAGAACGCCGCGTTCAACGCCTGTATCAAGTATTACCAACACTTGGTGAGTCGAAAGCAGATTGGGAAATCTTGCAAGCGGTTGCTCGTCGTTTAGGAGCAGATTGGCATTATGATCACCCAAGTGACATTTTTGATGAAATGGCCAGCCTGTCTCCCCTCTTCTCACAAGCCAACTATGAGGTTCTAGAGGGCTGGGGAAGCTTCTGTTGGGGTAGCCATGATGGTAAGGATACGCCCTTATTATATGAAGATGGCTTTAACTTCCCTGACAAAAAAGCTCGTTTTGCTTTAAATGATTGGGTGCAACCTGTTGAGTTTGAAGCACAATACGATTGTCATATTAATAATGGCCGTATGCTTGAACACTTCCATGAAGGAAATCTAACTAATAAATCGAAAGGTATTCAATCGAAAGTACCTGAAATTTTCGTTGAAGTATCACCAGAATTGGCGAAAGAACGAGGCATTGCAGATGGAGCCCTACTTCGTTTAGTGTCTCCATATGGTGCCTTGAAGCTAAATGCTCTTGTTACAGATCGCGTACAAGGAAACGAATTATTCTTACCAATGAACTCTGTTAGCAAAGATTCTGCCATTAACTTCCTAACAGGTCCTGCAGCAGACGTAAATACATCAACACCAGCTTATAAACAAACAAAAGTACGAGTAGAAGTGCTAAAAGCAAAAGGAAAATCACCACTTCCTCGCACGAACCCACGCTATAAAAAGCGTCATCCTCAAAATGGTGTTGAGGTACAACGAAAATGGAATCGTCCTGGCTACGTTCACTTAACAACCATTAACGAAAGAGAGTGAGAGCATGGCTGTACCCATTACAGGCATTAAAAAACAACAATTAACGGAAGAACAACTAAAGGAACAAAAATTAGACAATCTAAAAAAACTACTTTCTGATAATGAAGAAACGGTCAATCAAGTGTTTAGTATTATGGCTGAATTAAATGATATCGGTGCACTAGAAGCAGCAATGAAGCTACTTGAAGCCAAAGAAGAAGTCGCCCATGTTGCACTTGGTCAATTAACACGTAAGCCTGTAACCAATATTATTAACAATTTAATGGGTGTTGTAGGTGCATTGACGGAGCTCAATCCTGAAACAACGACTAAGCTGATCGAAGGCTTAAATACAGGCGTAGATGAAGCAAGCAAAGCACTTGAATCGAATGAAAAAGTAAGTGCCTTTAAGCTGATGAAAATGTTAAATGATCCAGATGTCAATCGCGCGCTCAATTTTGGGGTCCATTTCTTAAAGGGACTTGGCAAAGGCTTAAAAGAATAAGGTGGTTCCTATATGTTAACAAAAGAACATGTTGTAAACGCATTGAAACAAGTGAATGATCCTGAGCTCCATCAAAGTATCGTAGATTTGAATATGGTGCGTAACATCCAAATACATGACAACCGTATAGCGCTGGATATTATTTTGACCATTCCAGGATGTCCGTTAAAGGCAAAAATACAGCAAGATGTGGAGGAGGCATTACAAGCGCTTGGTGCTTCCACTGTTACCATTAGCTTTGGCGCTATGACAGATCAGGAGCGACGCACATTAACTGCCTCTCTACAAGCAAAAAATGTAACTGAACAAGGAATGCCGAACATGCTACTGCTTAATTCTGGCGTTCAATTCATTGCCATCACAAGTGGTAAAGGCGGTGTTGGAAAGTCTACTGTAACAATCAATTTAGCGGTTGCTCTTGCTCGTCTTGGTAAACGTGTAGGTATTTTAGATGCCGATATCTATGGTTTCAGTATCCCTGCCATGATGAAGATTGACCAAAAGCCTACCATGCTTGATCAAACGGCAATTCCAGTAGAAAGTCACGGCGTAAAAATGATGTCGATGGGCTTTTTTACAAATGACAACCAGCCTGTTATGTGGCGTGGTCCTATGCTCAATAAGTGGATTCGCAATTTCCTTGTCAACACGCTATGGGGAGATTTAGATTATCTCCTCATCGATTTACCACCTGGTACAGGAGATGTAGCGATTGATATGGCTGCGATGATTCCACAAGCTCAAGAAATCATCGTGACAACACCGCATCTTGCCGCGTCTCATGTTGCTTCTCGTGCAGGCTTGATGGCTCAACATACAAAACACACGATTCTTGGTGTTGTTGAAAACATGGCCTATTTTGAAGGAGCAGATGGTCAAAAAAACTATCTATTTGGACAAGGTGGAGCAGAACAGTTAGCAGATTTATTGCAGACACATGTGATAGCTCAGATTCCTTTCGCTCAACCTGAGGAAAATACAGGTTCCTCGGTCTATGATGAAGAGTCGATAATCGGTGAAGTGTTTACTCATTTAGCAGAAGATCTGCTTTATAAATAATATGAAGCCCTTGATTTGTGTAAAAACAAATCAAGGGCTTCATGTTGTTGAAAAAAGATGATGTCAACGGCAGAAAAAGCAACTTTGCAAGGTGAGGGGTTGATTTCCGTTCCGCCAGCATCCTTTCCAGGGGGCGTCCGAGGAGCCGCTTCACTCACTTCCGTTCGCTCCAGGGTCTCCTCTGTGACGCTAAATCCCCTAGGAGTGACGCTGGCTCCACTCCAATCAACCATTCTGCAAAAGTGTCTTTACTTTTTTTCATAGTAGCATAGCGATCAAATCGCCCATTAACTGTATTCTTAGAGGGGATAGGCTCTTATTTTCAATGTGGCGAAGTGATGCGTGACAACCTTCACTTTATTTGAAAATCTTTGCTAAAAAGTCAGTGGGTTGAAGTGGAAGGCTACTTGACTCCCGTGGGATAGCGAGACAGGCGAAGCCCTGCACGGAGCGGTAGCGGAGGAAGCGATTCGGCGCTCGCCCACAGGAAAGCAAGTAGCCTGCAACGGAAATCCATTTCTACCTTTCAATTGACAGTTTTGTTTTTCAACACTAAGAAGCCCTTGATTTGTGTAAAAACAAATCAAGGGCTTTATTCTATCACTTATAACCAGCCTTTTGTAACACCTGCATGAAATAAAAACGATACGTATTTTTGACGAATGTTTCTAGTGGTAGCCCTACATTCACTTGATATTTTGTAAATATAAAATAAAATCGTTTATCCCACTTTAGGCGTAATAACTCGCCTGCCTCTTCCCCATACTTCGTTGTAAATTCTTCAATCAAAGGTTCGACCATCTCATAACAATAGTCTTTTAAATTGGCCAGTGCTTCAATATCTTTATCCCTTTGAAAGCGTATAATCCAATCTACTAATTGCTCATCCATATTCGCACGCCATCCTTTTATTCAGAGTTTCTTCCTATTAAATTATACTCCTTTTTTGGAGAATCGGAAAAAGAACAATTATTCGAATAGATTTCACTCATCAATAGGGCGATTCCAACGTAGATGATAGTGAACAAACCTCTTTTTCGTTTCTTTATCGAATACTAGAAATCTATCACCAGCTTGAATGACATAACTAGTCTCTAATGTCCGTACACCTGGCTGTTGTTGCTGTGAATTAATGACACCAATATTATTTTCCCACAATACTTGATGTTTGTTCATATCATAAAGCAATAGCATGTGTTCAGCACTTTCTCGCTGTGTTTGTCGATAAGAAACAAGCGCTGTTTTTTCTACGATATCCACATCGACCACTTTTGGCTCTAAATTTTCATAGGCTTGAATGGCTGGCTCTGTTAGGACAGCTTGACTAAAATCTCGAATGGCCTGATCATCCTCTACAAGCAGTGGATGTGTAGCAAAATAACCCGGCAACTCGGTTTCAATGAAAAAACGGGCAGATAGGTAATCTTGAGCCTTCGCCTCCTCACTTAATGCTTTACCATCAAAGCGATAGAATTTACCATCGACCCCTTCCAAATATAAATTGTTCTCTAGGACAGCCATTTGATGTGCATTATTACTCAATATCGCTATTAAGGATGGATGTTGCTTTCGAAAATCTTTTTCAGAAAGTATTTCTTTGCCTGTTTCCATATCTAACAATGACAATTGACCAAACTCATCATCACGATGATGGATAAGAAGACCACCCATAAATTTCCCAATCAGTGTTTCTTTATAGGAAGCTGATTTTGTCCATTGCTTTTCACCCGTTTGTAAATTCACAGCTACTAGGAGATGGTGTGCAATTAAATGCGTAATTCCATTCGATGTCCCATTATTTTCCGAACCTTGCACCATTTGGACAGCAATGCTTTGTGAATCATCTGTATAAATCGGAGAATCTGATTTAATTGGAAAGCCTCTCCCCGCTAAGCCAAAAACAATCATTAAGAGATGACTGACCAATAAAAAAGCAATGAGCAAAATGCTAGAAGTAACGAGTCGTTTACGTTTCATGACGATAAACAATAACAGTATAAATCCTATGCCTAGCACAATACATAAAAAAATATCGTGGATGAGCCAACCATTTAAGCGCCATGAATACATATATCGTTGCAGAAATTGTTCCACTTCTCTACCCCCTCAAACAACCATTAACTAAAATCTGAATAAAGCACATAACGGTCACATTCCAAGCATTGAAACAAATACCCTTGATGATGACCATTGTTCATTAAGGATGCAGAAAGTTCTTCTTTCGGAAACCCTGTATAATTGTCAAATTGATCCTCAATTCCTAGCTCCACTATATCACTCCAACCAACATAACCAATAAATGCACAGTAGTCAGAGCAATGTGCCACCCAATTATTCCCCTGCCAGCTCACATAACCTGGCGTGCGATACAGTACTTCTTGTGCCAATAAAGGATTGGTAATCTGCTCATCATACAGTAAATCTTGCTGAAAAGAGCCATCATATTTTTGCGCTGCATCCCCACTGTGAATACAAGTAGGACAGAGATAATCAACATCCTCAATTGCGTAAATGCCTCCTGTATAATAAACATCCACTTGCTGTTGGCAACAATCACAGACAACGACCTCATCTGTTTCAAATATTTTCGCCTCAAGCGGTTTGGGGACATATTTAAACGTTGGGATAATCGTTTGTGTTGGCTGATGATCTCTTATTTTTCGTGGCAACAGAGGATTCACCGAATTTGCTTGATTTATGTAGGTTTGGAGAACACCATATTTTTTTCGATCTTTTTTATCGTCTTTATTCATAATGACAGTAAATAACCGATAAGCCTCTGGATACATTCTAAGTAAACAGTAAACCTCTACTAATATCCTTAACGTTTCTTCTGTTTGTTGAACCTGCTTTAATTGATCTTTAAAAATATGCATTTGATTAATGGTTATCGGATTGGAAGGATTAAATGTTTGTCTTAGATCATGCCATTCCTCAACAATCGTCATAAAAAATAGGCCTCCTTCTCATTTGCTATTTGGTAAAAGAATAATCTTTAATCATTTGGCAAATTTCCACTTTATAATTTGTGTACCATTTGTCTTTACCCAATTGTTGTGCCGTCAAATGCTTGGCATTGTCTTTCCATGCTTGGATAGCCTCTAGCGATTCCCAATAAGACACCGTTATGCCCTTTCCTTCCTCGTTTCTGACACTTTCCACACGAAGGAAACCAGGTTGTTGCTGTGCTAAGGCATCGATGAGGTCAGCCATCTTGCCATAGCCTTCCCCATCTTGTTTAGTTCTTTGCGATGTAAAAATCACTGCATAATATGTTTCCATTTATTTCTCCCCCTCTATTACTTTTATTGTAAACGATAATGACTTTGACTAAAATCTAAATATAGGAAACTGAAAGGATTGTGACATATGGGAATTAATCCAAACATGGCAGAAGTAGCAGCACTTCTTGGTGAAACGTCAAGGGCAACCATTCTTGCTAGTATGATGGACGGTCGTTTTCATACGGCTAGTGAACTGGCATATATGGCTGCTATCAAGCCACAAACTGCTAGCTTCCATCTTGCTAAATTAGTAGAAGGAAAGCTGATAAAAGTTGAAAAACAGGGCAGACATCGTTATTTTCAATTGGCTGATGAGGACATTGCTCAATTTTTAGAGTCATTCCTAGCCATCTCACCGCCACCTGAAGTGCGTTCATTAAAGCAATCAAGCCAAATCAAATTATTGCAGGATGCTAGAACTTGCTATGATCATCTTGCTGGTAAATTGGGTGTCCAATTAACGGAATCGATGATGAATGCAGGTTATATAAAACTAGACGACAAGCAATTTATCCTGACAGATGAAGGCACATTATTTTTCACCACATTCGGAATCGATTTAGCTGCTTTAAAGAGAAAACGACGCTCCTTTTCTCATGCCTGTTTAGATTGGAGTGAACGGCGTTATCATTTAGCTGGTGCACTAGGCAGCGAGCTATTAAATCAATTTTTCAACCTCGATTGGCTTATACGTGTTCCCTCTATTCGCGCCATTAAAGTGACGGAGAAAGGTAAAATAGGCTTTAAAGAGGTCTTTCATTTAGATTTGTAAAATAGAAAAGGGCTCTGAGTTATCTCCTAGCCCTTTCCTTTACTAAAAGTACGATTTACTAAATAAATGCCCATGATGATGAATAAGCCGCCAACCATTAGGGATGGTTTTAACGGTTCATTTAATAACACCCAGCCTGTTAATACACCAAAAAATGGCGCTAAAAATAAATAGGCACTTGTTTTCCCTGGATCACTGTTTTGCAGAAGATAATACCAGCCCGCAAATTGAATGATGGAGGAAAAAATACTAAGCCACAACAAAATTATTAATGATTGTTTATTCACAATAAAAAATGGTTGCTCTAACAAGACACTCCCAAGTAAAAGGAGTAAGCCGCCAAACAACATCTGGTAAGCCGATAAAGTCCACGTATCAAATAATACGCCCCATTTTTTCACTAATAGGGTGGCAATGGCCCAAAAAACAGCAGATAGCAAGCCAAAAAGGATACCTATTTTCAATTCAACTTGTGCCCCCATCGTGATGATCACGCCGATTAAGCCAAACAATACTCCTATCCATTGATAGACATGGTAGCGTACTTTCATAAAAATGGTGGCAAAAATCACAACTAGTAATGGGTTTGTAAATGTTAATATAGAAGATTCACTTGCTGTGATGGTGCGTAGACTTAAAAAAATACATCCCATCACACCTGCCGTTTGAAAGGACCCGATCATGCATAACTTGAACCATTCTTTCTTTGCAATAGGATGAGGTCTCTTCAAGATGATCACAACGATAGCCATCATAATACCTGCCAATATAAAACGGAGGGCAGCCAATAATAAAGGCGAGGCATACGGTAAACCTAATTTAACAATGGCAAAAGATGAACCCATTAAAAAGGTCGTTACTACTAATAAAGCAATAAATTGATAATTTTTCATCTAATAGCTCCTTATCTGATAGAATAATTGCTCTATGTTGATTATAATCAGGAAGTATTTCCATGCTTATCGAAGTATGGATTACAACTATCATTAAAGATAGAATGAGACTATACATATCTAAAGGAGGAGATAGCGATGCATTATAGTGCAAAGCAGCCTAGAAGTAGCTTATTACCATCCATACTTTTTTATGGGACATTCCTATTGATTACTTTAGGAGATAATTTCATCCTTACCCTTTTATTGAGTCTCTCATTGTTACTTTGTTTGGCAGGTCTCCTAGTACAATATGATTTACTGATCAAAGAAAATGAAATCAAGTATACCATCTCTCTTTGTAAGGTCGTACTATTTTCAAAGCATCTGCAAGCACAGCAAATAAAGCGCATACTGTTTAAGCGCTATGGATGGGCAACACCGGGTGCAACGATTATCACAAAAGGCTTCAACTTACATATTGTCTATTTTAAACCGAAAGATGTGATAACACATTTGGATCATTTTGCTCAATTCAATCATATAACTATCAGAAAAACGAAAGATTTTAGAAGACTACGTAAGGAAGAAATCAATTAAAGGGATAGGATTTAAAAAATCTTACCTCCAAAAAGCAAAGAGGTAAGATACTATTGATCATTTGTTTTGCATAAACAATCTGACGTTTTCTGCGATTTCCGGCGATTTTGTATGGTGTAAGTAATGATCCCCATCCAATGTGATTACTTTGCCATAAACTGAATATTTGACTTGTTCTTCATGGAGTGGTATCCAATTTTTTTCAACACCCTCACTATTTGCTTGGACAAATAATAGAAGGGGTAAATCTTTAGGGAATGTAAGATTTTTTGCTGCTGTAAATTTTTTGTAAATACTTTCTAATTCATTAGAAGTACTTGTATTATAAAAGTTTTTGAGTGTAATCATCCTTATTTGCTCTTTTGTGTCATCATCATACGGAAGACCTGCATAGGGATCATCTGTAAATTTTATAAGAATTCTTGCAATCCCTGATTTTTTTAGAAGTTGTAATGACTTGATTGGAAATTTCGTGTCCATCCCATCCTGCGTAGGTACACTGCTATCAATCCCGACAAATCCAGTTACTTCATTCCGATATTTATTGACATAATCCAGACCATAGATGCCTGCTATCGAGTGTCCCATGAGCATATACCGATCAATCTTTAACTCCTGTAAAGCTTCATGAATCTCACTAACTATGTTCTCCGTGCTTCGTTCTTTAGCAGTATCCTCACTTAAGCCATAACCAAAGGGCTCTACGGAGACGATCTTATAATAAGGAGCTAGTTCATCTATCAGTGGCTTGAAATCAAGCGTTGGTGCTGCAGTTCCGAAGCCTGGTAGCAGTACGATGGTTTCAGTACCCTTGCCTTGGATGGTGATATTCATCTTTTTCCCATTAACAGAGACGAGCTGACCATAGGGTTCTATTTTTCCTTGCTCTATTTTGTTGCAAACAATGTTTACTGTAAAAACAATAGCAAGTAGCACCACAATTGTTACACCGATGACCGCCATTGATTTCAGTAAAACACGCGTAAATTTTTTCATGTTTGATGCACGAGGGGGATTCACCTTTACTCGTGCCTCCCTCCTTTACTACGATTATTCCAGCTACTTTTAAGCTGTTAGTATTAATATAAAGGAGGAAGATGTCTTCCGAATGACGACAATATGAACGCAAGATGAACAATAAAAAATGTTACGACATCCCTCTAGGAGTCGTAACATTATCCCTTTAATTTAAGGAAAAAGGCAATCTGACAATGATTGTCGTTCCTCGTCCAAGCTCACTCTCTACTTGAATTTCTCCTTGATGTAGCGAGACAATTTGTTTCACGATAGCAAGTCCCATTCCACTGCCTTCATATTTGTGACTATGTGAACGATCAGCCTTAAAAAATCGCTCAAATATACGTTTCTGATCCTCTAAAGAAATCCCAATGCCCCTATCCGTTATTCGCACTGTCACATGATCAGCATGTTGCTTCATGCTGATCTCAATCGTATCATGAGCATGTGAAAATTTAATACTATTCGTAAGAATATTTGTCCATACCTGATGTAATTGATCGTAATCAGCCATGAGGCGAACAGCCTTCAAATTAAGCTCAAAATCGATGTTGCGAGAAGACCATTGCGGCTGGATCGAGACAATGACACGTCTAATTTGCTCATCTAGGTTGAACCTATCAAGATGCATGGGCTTTGTCTTTGATTCTAGTAAGCTCAGCTTTAAGAGGCTATCACTCATCTTGGACATTCGATTGGCTTCTGAAATGATAATATCAAGATAACGGCTTTTCTCGTCGTCCGTTACATCGACTTGCTTTAGTGCTAACGCGTAGCCAGAGATGGAGGTAAGTGGAGACTGCACCTCATGGGATACGTTCGATACAAAATCTCTTCTCATTTGCTCTAGCTGCTGTAACTCCTCCGCCATGTCTTCAAAGCTTTTAGCCAACGTCCCTAGCTCTCCTGATTGTTTAATGTTTAGCTCTACATTGAAGTCACCACCAGCAATATGTTTAGTTGCTTGTGTTAGCTTTTTGATTGGCTTCACTAGAAACATCGCTGCTACTAAAAACACAACACTTCCTATAACAAGGGCATAGGTAGCAAAATTCAAAATCAACTTTATGGAAAAAGAGGTAGAAGGTAAAGATATAGGCTGGATAAACATCGCTTTTGTTCCCATTTCAGTTGTTAAAGGTATGCCAACAAGAATAGATGAAATGCCCCCAGGATTGACTTGAATGACCTCTCCAGCCAGCACAGTTTGCACTTGTGTCATGGTTACAGGAGCCAGTTCATCGTCAGGAAGCTTTCCGTAAGACGTAAAATGCCCCGTTTCTTCATAAATGCGAATATGATAGGATTCAAGCTGATGCATATCACGAATGAAACGATCTGCTTCATTAAACGGTAATGTGTCAAAAATTTGTACCATGTCTTGACCAAAATTCAGTAAGGGAATTTGTAGGTTTTCATTCAATTTATCTTTAAATACCCATGTTGCCATGAAAAAGGAGATAACAGTTCCTCCAATGACAGCAACTAAAAAGATTAAAACGACGCGTGTATATAAAGATTTAATCATTCATCAACCTCAAGCCTATAGCCAAGACCCCTTATTGTTTCGATATGAAAATCAGTTATCGTGTTGAAGCGCTCGCGCAGGCGCTTAATATGTACATCGATGGTTCGATTATCTCCCGCATAATCAATCCCCCAAATTTGATCGATTAGTTGTTCCCGTGTATAGACTTGCCCAGGTGTTTCCGCAAGCTTATATAATAATTCAAATTCCTTGAGTGGCAGTGAAATGGCATCTGTCCCTCTCATGATTTTATAGGTCTGACGGTCCAGCGTGATTTGACCAAGTTGTATCGTCTGCGAATGACCAATCCTGTAGCGCTTTAAAAGCGCCTTTACACGTACCGTCAGCTCTAACGGGTCAAATGGCTTCGTTAAATAGTCATCTGTTCCGAGCTCAAAGCCCTTCACTTTTTCCCATGTTTCTCCTCTTGCTGTCAGCATTAGTAAGGGCAGATCTGTATTCATTTTGCGTAGCTCCTTACATAGTGTCCAGCCATCCATCGTTGGCATCATAATATCCAGTACAACAAGATCAATTGGCGTTGAGCGATAGAGGGCTAGCGCTTCTTTGCCATCTCCAGCCTCTATGGTCGTGAACCCGTCTTTGCGTAGAAAAAGGCAAACAAGTTCACGAATGTTCACATCATCATCCGCTACAAGTATCGTTGGCATACTTTCGTTCCCCTCTTTTCCAATGTATTATTCACACACATTATACTATATAACTAATGTACTTCTCCCCTACCAATAGCTTATTTCCTTAAAGTAAAAAAACCCCTCCTTTATATGAAAAAATATAAAGGAAGGTTTCTAATCAAGCAATTAGCTTTGCAAACCACGCGACATAATGCGCGCCAGGAATCAATAATAACTGTGCCACAATGGTTCCTAAAAATCTGGAAAACATCATCATAACGGACATTCTCTTTAAGTCGAGATAACTCCCTCTCTTATTGATAACATCATCGGCCAGAATGGATATTTTAGGGTCAATAAACAGGATCAATAGAATCGTTGCAATACCATTGATTAATCCAGATGCCATGACAGCAGTAGTCTTTAGTTCTGGTACTAATAATGTGGCATATAAAGCGGATAAAACACCAATGGTATAGATAGCTGTAATGACAATATTGATGATGAATAATTTAATTGGTATATCCCCTAGACGAATGCCTTTTAAATAACTAAAACTTGGTTTATGAATATGCTTAATACCTCGTCTTATATAGTCCAACGTAAAGCCCTTTTTCATTAAAGCGGGAATGGAACCTCTTTCCTCAGCCAAATGGACGATAGCCCTTGAAAAAATAGCTATAAAGGTGGGGATGAGTAAGATTCCTACTATTGTTCCAAGCGAAGCCGCTCCAATAATGAGTCGAAATTGGTGCTCTACAAATGTCATCGCATTATCTGCAGGTGCTGTATCAACAAGGCTCCCTGTGAATGGTTGTTGCATCATATTTGCTAACCTTGACACCATGACCATTACATTAAAAAGAGATAAAGCCGAAGCTAGTAATTTGACACGTGCTCCTGATAGACGTACTGCATAGGCAAGCGTTTCAATGGCATGAATGATTAAAATAAATAAAGCAATCATGATTAATTTTTCTGTTATTAAATCCACATATGTACCTACTCTTCGCTTTCCTACACTTTAACATTGGGACGCTTCTCCCACAAAATAGTTCCGCTTGAAAAAATACCGTTACTTCTGTAGCTGCTTACCAATCAATTTCAATATATCTTCCTTTGACATCTCTTCGATCAACAGCGTTTCTCCATCCATACCATGTGGATTCCACCAAGCATGTAAAGAATCTTCGCCGAAGTCATTCTTTTTGGAGCTAGAATGATGACGAATAACGGTTTCCTCAAAAGATAAATCAAAATAATACGTATAGGCCTTCTGATCATAGAATTGTATTAAATCTTTTAACATATCTCCATAACGACTGGTATATAATATTCCTTCTACAATGACAACTTCACAACGACCTTTACCATACTCTGCGATTTGACGAATGAATTCAATAGAAAGATTGCCTTCTCGATCATGCACCTTTAACATATCACGTCGGACAACATCTTGCGGAACTAAAAGCGTACCATGTCCAAGATGATGTTGAAGACTTTTCGCAATCGTCGTTTTTCCGCTACCAGAATTTCCTCGGATGATAATTAGTTTAGATTCCAAATTTCCCTTCTCCTTTTTAAGCTGCTCTTCTAGACCAAATCACAACAGGAATCAATACTAATGACAATAGCCCTCCCGCTAAGGACAACACCGCATAGCTTGAATTCGCCACTACCATACCTGATAGCGCACCACCTGACGCACCCGCTAATGCAACAAAGACATCCATTTTCCCCTGTGTTTTTGCACGTGTAGCAGGTTCCGTTGCATCAACGATTTGAGCAGTCCCACTGATTAAACCAAAGTTCCAGCCTAATCCTAGTAAAGAAAGTGCCACAATGAGTAACACCATTGAATCGCTTGGTGCAAACGCCGCCACTAAACCCGCGAGTAGCAATGTAATACCCGAAGCAATACTCATCGCTGTCCGTCCGATTTTATCGACAAGAATACCTGTGACGAGTGATGGCAGATACATAGAACCTACATGAAACCCTATCACAATGCCAACTTCGGCTAAACCATGTCCATGATGTTTCATATGTACGGGTGTCATTGTCATAATCGCTACCATGACAATTTGTGTCAAGACCATCACCGTTGCCCCTATCGCTAAGCCTCTTTTATTGCCTGTAGTATGCAAGGATTGTGCTTGATGTTCTTTGTTCATTTTTTGCTTATGTGCCTCAAGGGCTTTCGCTATTTCTAATGGATCAGGACGCAACAGAGTAAATAATACAAGTCCCGCTACAATAAAGGCGACAGCCGATAATATAAAAGGCCCTGCCAAAGCTGGAATACCAATGGATCGTGCCACTTTCCCCATCCATTCTACTAAATTCGGACCTAAAACAGCGCCAAACGTAGTCATAAGCATGGTCGTACTAATTGCCGTAGCACGCTGCTTATCATTGGCTAAATCCGTCCCAGCGTAGCGAGCCTGTAAATTAGTTGCCGTACCCGCTCCATAGATTAATAGAGAAGCAAACAATAACACAATACTATTCATTAAAGCAGCCAGGACTACACCCATCGCGCCTATTCCGCCCACTATAAAACCTGTTGATAAGCCGATACGGCGGCCATAACGCTGCGATAGTTTCCCCACAATAAAAGCTGCACCTGCCGAGCCTAACGTAAATAATGCAGAGGGTACACCCGCATAGGCATCCGTTCCTAGCATTTGTTGTGCCAGTAGAGCGCCAACCGTAATCCCTGCCGCAAGCCCAGCTCCACCAAATATTTGGGATAGACTAACAACGATGAGTACACGTCTATATAGGTTTTTTAGTTTTTCTGGTGACTCCATATAGGACGCGATTGACTCTTTAGATTTTCCAACCATTTTTCAACCTTCTTTCTCTTAATTCTCTATGTATATCAAACAAGATTACTTGAAGCTAATGAAGAAGGAACCGTCCCCATTTAGACAGTTCCTTTCATCTGCTACCCCCTTTATACGACTACCGTATTCCACATATTAATGTGCATGCATAACGACTTTCTTTTTCTTCGAGTAGAATAAGAAAGTAGCTGTTAAACTTAAGCTTATGATTCCAAAAACAAGTCCCATACCACTTAAACCAATTAAATCTAGCATCATGCCTGTCGATAAAAGCACGATTTGAAAGACAACCGAATCAATCATGTTTCGGAACGAGAAAAAGCGTCCATGAAACTGTTTTGGTACTTGCTTTTGGAAGATTACCATTGTCGTTGGGAAAAAACAGCCAACGGAAAAGCCAAAAACGCCAAATGCCACTAAAGCGAAAAAGGGAATGTCCGCCAGTAACAGTAGTAGCTCCATTGAGCCGATAATAAAGGCTAATGAAAAAAGCAGCGTGCCCATTTGTACACGATTAGCGATCATTTTCAAACCAGCTGCCCCCAGCATAAAACCAATGCCTTCCACCGTATACAGTAACCCTGAAATTGTGGTAGATTGGTGGATTTCAGATATTTTCATAATGACTAAATTGAAAGAGCCTAAAAATAATGTTGGAATTAACATTAAGACAAGCGTCATCAAGACGACCGGGTGCTCTTTCACCATCGGTAACACTTCTTTAAAATTCCCTTTTTCTTTATTTGCCAGCGTTGCATTGGTTGTTTCATCTAATTGTAGCAAGCTTGTAATGACAAACATGACTATGTAGACAATAAATGAAATAATATATAACCATTTTAATTCAAAGAAGCTTAGCATAAATCCTGCTGCAGCTGTGCCAATAATCCTAGAGATGGTTCTGGCATTCATTTGCCAAGCATTTAGCGTAATTAAATCTTGCTCATTAGCAATCATTGGAATAATCGATTGCAAGGCAGGCATATAAAAAGCTGCTGCTATTTGCAGTGTGATTAAAAATAGGATCATCCAAATAACCGAATTGGTATAAAGTGCGATAAACATAAATAAAACACTGATGATGCGTCCGATACTTGCCATCTGGACAACCGTTTTTTTCTTCGATTGGTCAATGATACGCCCTGCCATTGGACCGACGACTAAGCCTGCTAAAATACCACAAGAAATAATTAATGATTTGTGAAAGTCAGAAGGTACTACCTCTTGCATAAAGGCTAAATTCCCAATAATGCCAGCCCATAAGCCAAGACCTACGACAAATTCACCTAATAAAATAATCCAAACGTTTCGATTTTTCCACATGCTGTTCTCCTTGTTGCTTCCATAAAATTTATCGTAACAAAATTTTAAATATTCGTACATAAAAATATAGAAAAATTTGCTAGATTCTATGCCATTCTTTCCCTTTCTAGTTTACCTTATCGAGTATACTATTTTTCCTAGAGGGAGTACTCATTCAAAAGTTTGAACTTGCGGCTAAAAGAAAAACAACGTTTGATGGGCGTATCAAACGATGTTTTTCGTTAAGAGATTTCTAGTTTATGAACAAGTGCTTTTTTTCTACGTTCAACTATTTTTTGACAGATGAACGTCACGATAAAGATTAAGCCGACTGTTGTCGCCATCATACCTGCTATAGAAGTATCCCAGAACTTCGCTAAATAATAACCCAAGACGGAAGCAGCAGCACCAAAGAGCATACTATAGACGAACATTTGCTTAATCGTCTTGCTGATTAAATAGGAAGTAGCAGCTGGCCCAATCAACATGGCAACCACTAAAATGGCTCCCACACTATCAAAAGCTGCCACTGTTGTAAACGAAATGGACGTCATAAAGCCATAATGTAGAAAGACGACGGGAATGCCAATGGTTGCTGCATACACAGGGTCAAACGTCGCAAGCTTCATTTCTTTAAAGAATAAGAGCAGGAACGCAATATTAATCACGAGGACGAGCAATAGCATCCACACCGCCTTAGGCATCGCTAGCCCAAGCAGTGTCCATCTATCCCAAGGAACAAAAGCTATCTCTCCCATTAAAACATGTTCAACATCTAAATGGACATTGCCGGCATATAAGGTGATCAGGAGGACACCTGCTGCAAACAGGGATGTAAACACCACACCAATCGCAGCATCTTCTTGAATACCAGAAGAATGTAATAATTGCACGAGATAGGCTGTTAGAATCCCTGCAAACGCGGCACCTACTAACATCCAAAAGCCATTTAATGTTTGGGTAATAAGATAGGCCATCACGATACCAAAGAGCACTGTATGACTGATCGCATCTGCAATCATAGACATTCTACGCAAGATGAGGAAGACACCTGCAATCCCGCATGTTATCCCAACTAATAGTCCTGTGAATACAACCCAAAATTCGATCATCCTACATCACCCTGCTTCCGAAATTGCATTTTCCTACGATATTTACTAATTTGACCAGCTGGACTTATAAAATACGATAGAAAGAATATACCTGCTGCGACTAAAACGATAATCGGACCAGTCGATAACCCTGTTCGAATCGCACTAATAAAGGTTCCTGTTATGCCAGCAATGCCTCCAATCGCGGCACTTAAGATCAGCATCGTACTCAATTTATTTGTCCATAGCTTGGCACTAGCAGCAGGAATAATTAATAAGGCCGACATTAAAATCACCCCTACAGCTTGGATCCCTGTAACAATCGTCATAACAATTAAAACCGTTAAGGTTGCCTTTAAAGCCTCAATTGGTAAGCCAATTCCCTTTGCATAAACAGGATCAAAGATCAGTAGCTTCCATTCCTTATAAAGTAACAGACTCACCACAATAATGATGGTTGCGCTAATAAAGAGCCACATTAAATCCGCCTTGGTCATCGTCGCTGCTTTGCCAAAAATAAAATTATTCAATCCGCTCTGATTCCCAAGTGGGCTCCGATTAACGACAGTTAAAAATACAACGCCAACACCAAAAAATACAGTAAGGACTAATCCTATAGCAGCGTCAGCCTTCATTTTTGAAAATGACACAATCCATTGAATACAATACACAGATAATGCAGATGTAATGCCCGCTCCTAGCATTAAAATCGGCAATTCCTTTTGACCTGTTAGCAGGAACGCCAGGGCAATGCCTGGTAATGCTGCATGCGCCGCAGCATCACCAACTAGACTTTGTTTTTGTAAGAAGGAGAACGTGCCTGTGATGCCAGCTGCAATGCCAAGTAACATCGTTCCGCTCAGTACCCACAATAAGTTACCACTTAACATAGTGTCCCTCCTTACACATGCTGCATCATGAAAAGTTTACCACCATATGTTTTTTGTAATTGCTCTGGTGTAAAAACATCTTCTGTTGCGCCTGATGCTAAAATGGTTTTGTTTAATAAAATCGTATAGTCAAAATATTCTTTGACGGTTTGAAGATCGTGATGCACAACAAAAATACTTTTTCCCTGTGCCTTTAAATCTTTTAAAATATCAATAATTGTTTTTTCTGTCGCAGCATCTACCCCCGCAAACGGTTCATCTAAAAAATAAATATCTGCATTTTGTGCAAGGGCTCTCGCTAGGAACACACGCTGCTGCTGCCCTCCTGAAAGCTGCCCGATGGAACGCTCTGCAAAATCCTGCATCCCTACACTTGCTAATGCTTGTCGAGCAACAATTTTATCTTGCTTGGATGGTCTTTTAAACAAACCTGTATGACCATAACGCCCCATGAGCACCACATCCAGCGCATTTGTAGGGAAATCCCAATCCACCGCATTACGCTGTGGGACATAGCCCACGACTAAACTCTTTGGCTCAAACATCTTCCCTAAAATTTCAACCTTTCCTACTTTATTAGGAAGTTGATTTAAAATGGCCTTTAAAAATGTGGATTTCCCCGCACCATTTGGGCCAATAATGGCAGCTAGGTGGCCTGTAGGCACTGTTACACAGGCATTTTCTAATACTGTTTTCTTATCATACGCGACTGATAGATTTTCTACTGTTAATGCATACATTTTCTTCACCTACTTTAATGCATCGACGATCGTGTCGATGTTATGTTGATACATACCTATATACGTACCTTCTGTTGTTCCTTCAGCTCCCATGGCATCGGAGAATAATTCCCCACCGATGACAATGTCGTGGCCTTTTTCCTTCGCCCCTTCAATGACAGCCTTCATCGCCTTATCAGATACACTGGATTCTATAAAAAGAGCCTTAATCTTTTTTTCTACTAAGAAATCAACCATCTCCTGGACATCTTTCACACCGTACTCTGAATCCGTACTCAGTCCTTGTAAGCCACGTACTTCAAATCCCTGACTTCTGCCAAAGTAATTGAACGCATCATGAGCCGTTACTAATATTCTTTGCTGCTGTGGTATTTCATTCACACGTTGTTGTGCATAGCCTTGTAAATCATCTAGCTTTTTCAAGTAAGCTGCTTCATTCGTTTGAAAATCTGCTTTAAATTCAGGATATTCCTCCTGAAGTTGCGTACTGATTGCCTTGACAACGCCTTTCCAAAGCTCAATATCAAACCAAATATGTGGATCATGGAGCATGGCATCTGTGTCACTGGCAAGCAGTTGCTTTTCATCTAATGTCTCGCCCACTGCCAGGACTGTTTTATCCTTAGCCATTTGTTCAAATATATCAAGCATCTGTCCTTCTAAATGTAAGCCATTATAAAAAATGACTTCTGCTTTATCCAATTTTGATAAATCACTTTGAGTCGCCTTATATAGATGAGGATCTACCCCTGGGCCCATCAATGCTGATACCTGTAAATGATCGCCACTGATTTCTTTAATCGCATCTGCAATTTGTCCAGTAGTTGCAACCACAATGCCTTCTTTTTCACCCTCTGTTTCTGCTGAACAGCCAAATAATAGAAGTGAGAGTGATAATACCATTACACCTAACCATTGTTTCATTTTTCTACCTCTTCTTTCTCTTTATTAAGCAATTGTTTGAAAAAATGTGCATACGCACGTAGGAACCAATTGGCGGACAAGCTGTAAATTGTTTGTCATGCCCGCCTTTTAATAGCAGTTGGCGTTCCTATCACGACTTTTTTTCATACAATGCCTTAATTTATATTCATTTTCCTAATAAGCTGGCGCCAGCTCATCCAGAAAAGTATTAACATCATACCTGCACCTACTGAATCGGTAAGTTTCCATACAATTGTCAAAATAATTAAAATGGCCATTGGAAGAATCGTCAGCTTGAAATCACCTAAATCTTTCATTCACGCACTCTTCTTTCTTAGGAGATATTTTGTTTCCCTTAGGAAAAATATATGCTTAATACAAAGAAAATTCAACTACTTTATGAAAATTTCTTTAAAAAAATTTTTTTCTTACATAAAACTTAGTTTAGCCCAAACAAAAAAATCCCTAATGAAGACATTAGAGATTTTTTATAAAAATACATAGATATATGTTAATAAACATTTATTTTTCTTTTTCTAGCGGTTTCCCTATAAACTCAAATGCATAAATATGTGTCTTAGTTAATTCAATGATGTCCTTGATTAATGCTTCTTCTGATTTTTCATAGCCGCTTGCAATCCATTGCATCATTAATCCATAAAAACCGTAGGATGTATAATGCTTGAACATGTCCATATTGACAGGCTGTTGATTGATTGTCTCAAATTTAAATTGCTCTTGATAAATTTTTGTAATCGTTAAGGGCATACGTGTATGCAACCCAGGAATGGTATCTTCCACATTCAGCAACTCGAAAAAAAGACGATGCTTATAAATGTAATGAATAATATTAAAGGATGGTGCTTTCAATTTGGTCGTATATACCTTTTCTCCATATAGGTATGGTTCACCTACTGCTACTTCCAGACCATTCAACATCAGTTCGAGCAAATTTTCTGCCAGCTCAAATTTATCTTGAAAATGCACATAAAAGGTACTACGGTTGTAGCCTGCTTGTTCTACAATATCCTTCACTGTAATGGCTTGAAAACCATGTTGTTTAATTAAATCGACAAACGCCTCATAAAAATGACGACGGGTTCTTTCTTGTCTTTGTGTCCATTTTGGCAATTTTGCTTCCTCCCTTTTAGACATTTCAGGCAAATATGTCTACTAGTTAGACACTTGCTACGACATTAATGATTGTTTCCATTTTCAAGCGCTTTACAATAAAAGTACACCGTGATTTACGCAGGGTGCAAGAAAAATGATTGTTTAAGGGAGTGTCATATATGGGGAAATTACAAGATAAAGTCGCAATTATTACAGGTGGTGCTTCTGGTATCGGTGCTGCAACAGCCCAATTATTTGTAGCAGAGGGTGCAAAAGTGGTGCTTGTGGACCTAAACGAAGAAAAAGGTCAGGCATTTGCTGCCGAACTACAGGCAACAGGAGCAGAGGCTTTGTTTATCAAAGCAAATGTAACAGATGAAAATGAAGTAGCAGCTATTTATCAAACAACCATTGAGACATTTGGCAAAGTCGATGTCCTTTTTAATAATGCAGGAATTGGCCGTGTTACACCAACTGAGGAGCTTCCTTATGCGGAATGGCGTCAAACTGTAAATGTGGATCTAGATGGCGTATTTTTAATGGCCCAAGCAGCCATCAAAGAAATGCTAAAAGGGAATGGTGGAACGATTGTTAACACAGCTTCGATGTATGGTTGGGTTGGCTCACCAGGATCAGCTGCCTATAATGCAGCAAAAGGAGGCGTGATTAATTTAACACGTTCATTAGCATTGGAATTTGCTACTCGGGGTATTCGTGTCAATGCGCTTTGTCCAGGTTTTATTGATACACCAATCATTCCAGAAGAAAGCAAAGAGCCATTACGTCAAATCACACCTATGCAACGACTAGGTCAACCAGTGGAAATGGCGAAAGCTGTTTTATTTATGGCTTGTGACGATTCAACGTTTATGACAGGTAACACATTAACTGTAGATGGTGGTTATACAGCCCAATAATGACGTTCAAAATAATCGCTTCCCCACAAAGGATAGCGATTATTTTTCACTAGAAAAATTTGCAGTTTTTATCCATTTCCTGCAAACTATTACTAAAGCGAGCAAGAAAGGATGAAGACAACGAATGAAAAAATTAATAGGTACATTATTATTTTCTATTCTGTTTATAGCTAGTGCAGGCAATGTACAAGCTGCTGGCTTTCGAGATGTATCAGAGGATCATTATGCCTATGAAGCTATTTTATGGGCAGAAGAGTATGATATTGTTAATGGCTTTACAGACGGTACATTTAAACCGAATGCTACCATTACTGAACAGCAATTAGCAAAACTATTAGCCAATTTTTATGAGCTTGAAATGCCCATCGACGAATTAAAAAAGCAAACTCCTTCAGCAAACTGGTCGGATGCATTCTATAACCAACTCGCAAGCTATGGGGTGCCTTTAAATGGCTATTTCGACAACCGAATCCGAGCGGCTACGGTGAAGCGTGGTGTAGTGGCACAGGCTATTGCTCATTTAGCTAGCGGTAAGAAGGGATTAGATCAATCTATTCAATTTTTACTTGATACCTATATTTCTTCCGGGTTAAATCCACAGTATGAAGATCGTAATTTACAAAAGTTTTATGGCGTGACGAACAACATGACCCGTGCGCAAGTTGTCACGATGCTCTATCGTATGGACGAACGAAATTATTATGAAATTTCAGCGGATGCACAAGCCATTTATGAGAATGCCAACAACGTATCTTTAAATAATAGAGCAAAAAATGCTCAAAATCAGCTCGACAAATCATTACAGCAGGCTACGCCTAGTAAAAGCGCATGGGAGGGTGTATATACCTATTACTATAAATGGGGGAAGGGTACAAACGATTTTAACCGCCGTGATGCTATGATCTCCAATGCCACAAACAAAAGCTTTTCAATTGCTTTAACGGCGAATGATGGTACTGCTTCAGGTAGTGTAAATGGCACAGCCACAATCACAAGTAATACGAAAGCACTTATGAATACATCCTCTAATGGCAATCGCTGTGTCGTCGAGTTTGAACGTTTATCCAATAATGCCCTAAAGGTGTCCGAGATTGATTGTCGTGCTGAACGTAATGAAGGCACCAATTTTTCTGGTACCTTAAAGCAACAATAACTGATAACAGAGTCTGATACATTCAGGCTCTTTTTTCATCCTTAAAAGCATCATAGCTAAGTTTGGCTATGGTAATAAAATCTTCGAGACAGCGATGCATATGCTTATCTTTATGCCATGCAATATCTGTATAAATGGGCGCTAAATCGACTGTGGATGGTAGCTCCACTAATTGCCCACTTGCCAGCTCCTTCTCTACGACCATTTTAGGTAAAAACGTTATACCTAACCCTGCCATCACACATTGCTTGATTGCTTCTATGCTGGCAAATTCAATCATTTGTAAGGGCTTGACACCTTCTTGCTGTAGCTGTGCTTCTAAATGATTACGATAGGAGCATCCTGTTTCTGTTAACAGCATCGTTTCAGTTAATAATTGTTGAGCCGATAGCGGATGCCTGATTTCTTTCGAGGCACTGACGAATACAAGCTGTTCCTGTATCAATCGCTCTCGCTTGAGCATAGCAGTTTCCTGATAAGTGTCCGTAATCAATGCAATATCAAGTTTACCTGCTTGTAATAACTCCTTCGCAATGTCCGTCGTATGCACAGGCTTAAAAATGATTTTTACTTGCGGATGTGCTTGTTGAAACTGCTGTAAAATACTTGGTAATCGATAGACACATTGGCTTTCCTGAGCCCCAATTTTTAAGACGATTTGTTCCTGCTCAGTGGACATAGCTTTTTTCAAATCACGATCTAGCTCTAGCATTTTTTGGGCATACTGTTGCAGACGTTTCCCCTCTTCTGTCAGGACAATACGTTTTCATAGACGCTCAAAAAGAATTACACCCAATTCTTGTTCTAATGTTTTAATTTGGGCAGTGATACTCGATTGAGCGTAATCAAGAAGCTGTGCCGTCTGTGTAAAGCTTAAGGTTTCAGCTGCCGTTAAAAACGTCTGAAGTTGCTTCATATCCATTCACTCAAACCCCTTTAATTCAATTTTACCGAAACATTCATCTTTATCGATAGTAAATTTCAGTTTACACTAGTTAGTAGCTAAGTGACAGGGACACAGGCTCGCGAACATAGCAATCGTGAAACGATGAAGCCAAGCCTGTTGCCATTAAAATTCAAATAAAAAAACTTATTTGGGTCATAATAGTTTCCAAATAAGTCTTTTTATCGGGCTATCAATTACTCGTTCCCTGCTAATTCTTTTTTTAGAAGATTAGCTGCAGATAACACTTTTAAATCTTGTAGAATGTCGCCTGGCTTGTTTCCTTGTCCTACAATATAAGCTTCAAATTTTGTCCCAATAAAGTCAAATATATATTGAAATTGCTGAATCATTGGTAACCCTTTTATATATGGCTCGTCTCCACCAACTGCAATGACATATGCTTTTTTAGAAGACATCAGTGCCTTAAAATCAGGATAATCTGGGTCCCTTAAAGTTTGCGACCATCGATCAATAAAATTCTTCATTATTCCTGTCATGCTATACCAATAAATAGGCGTAGAAAAAATAAGAATATCATGCGGAAGTATCCGGTCAATGATGGCGTTATAATCATCGTTGATATTAGAAAAGCCCTCCTCAGTATGACGCTTATCAATGATCGGCTGAATTAAATAATCCTTTAAATAAATTTCTTCTACCATTAGGCCTTGAGTAACTAATTTTGTTAATGTCTCTACATTCCCATCAGGACGATTTCCACCGTAAATAACTGCTATTGACATTTAGTATCCCTACTTCCTTTAAGTTTTAACTAGTGTCCCCGTATATCAATAGCTTATTATGATTTCACAAATCGATAAAGATGATTATTTCGATAAAATAAATCGAAAAATCCGATTACAATTAGCATGCATACTTTTAAAATTATGTTCAATTAAACTAGGTTACAAAATGAAATCAATAGTTAGTTATAACCCCTCTAAATTATCCAACAAACTATACCCATATTTAGCAAATTGTTGTTTGACTTGGTTAATACAATATGCAATTCGTTTCTTTTTTTCTTCTTCAGAATATCCTATTGGGTTTTTTACACAAGCACCCAAATCAATCCATTTCAACGTGCTATTTACCGTATCCCAGTATATATGTTCAAATTTAAAATCAAAATCATATCTGTCTACATTCATCATATCTTTTTTTGCTTCAATCATTTTCAAAACAATTTCTTTTAATTCGTTGTTAGTTATGCCTTCTTTTAAAACCTGTGATAAAGTTTTACCATTCACTTTTTCTAAAAATAAAAACTCCCTTTTTTTATATGCATAAATTTTAGGAAAATAAGGACTACTGTTTAACTCTAACAATGCGTAAATATCGTTATCCCCTTTTCCTTCAGATAGAAATTTTTTCAATATAATTCCTTTGTTTTTCATTTCATAAACAATTGACCGTTTTCGATGTAATTGAATGATTTCAACTTCTTTACTCAATATAAGATTATATTCATATAAATAAATAGATTCTTTAGTCTCTTCTGGTAGATCATAAAAATAATTTGTGACAAGCAAAACTTGATTACTCCTTTCATCATAAGAAGATTCGACAAAAAGAGCTTATTCCCTTTATATTTCCATTATTTCTACATTCAAAAAAGTGAATACATTTTAATCATTGGATAAGAAGAATTGGATGAAAGGTCACCTATCTTTACAAAAAACCCAAACTACACAGAAGCTCATAACACTTCATTAGTTTGGGTTTCTTTATAAATAAATTTTCTTTTCAAAGCACGCTTTCTATCAAATATTATAGATACTTTAACTATAATCTTTTAGGCCTTCCAATGAAAATCCAAATTACCAGGAACAAACTATATATAAATGGCATATAGAAAGTACTCCCTGCATCTGCTCCATTCTTGATAGCGATTCCTATAAAAGCCCAGATAATTACTAATGGAAAAAATACATCTTGCTTATAAACACGTATAAAAGTAGCTAGCACAGTCGCAAGAATAAGTAATAACTGTGCCCATATTTCCTCCGAGAGCCCAAACCCATCCCACTCATAATATTTAAGCACAAAGCTAATATTAGCCATCAACGCCACACTAATCCACCCTAAATATACAGAAAACGGAAGTCTCCCTGAAAAACGATTATCCTCTTTCGGGTAACTTACATACAGAAAAATTATATGAACCAATAAGCCGACCATAATAACAATGGACGTTATAAACAATTCATAATGCCAGCTCAACAACCATGCGATATTTAATAATGCAGTGATTACAAAGAGACCAAGCTTGCTATTTATACGATTAGTAGTTGAAGATCGAAATTGTTGTACAAGCCAAATGAATAATAAAAAATAAATCAAGCCCCAAATACTAAAAACATAACCCGCTGGAATAAACAATACATCTACCTGATTAGAAATTTCACCTGTCTTTTTCCCATTAATCCCCACCGTGCTAGCTAGTCCATTAATAATAACCATGGCGAAATAACTTATGAGTGCAAGCCATTTCATGTTCTTTCCCCCTCTCATTTACATCATCTAATTCAATATATTCATTACCCATTCCAACTTATAATTACTCCGCTTACATAACATGAATAAATTATTTAAAGCCATTCGCTTATCTATAAAATCGTATAGCCTACTCATTATGGTATGGAAGAAAAAACCAACAAATTGTCTCATTAAATTCCCCACCCTTATTTCCTTTTTATTCAATATTCAACCACTATAGTTATACAATTGTTGTACAACTTTTAAATATCTATATTATAATATGAAAAGTTGTAAGGTTTCGGAAAGCACTACGGCACACAAATACTCACAATCATGAATGTTACTAGCTATAGAAAGGCAGGGAAATAATGACACCAACAGATTGGCAATATAATATTACGCAGGTATCTGAAATCACAGGGCTATCCAAACAAGTGATACGTAAATGGGAAGAGCGCTACCAACTTGTTCATCCAAAAAGATTAGAAAATGGACACCGTGTTTATAGTGAAGAGGATGTGCAGCTATATTTAAAAGTACTTAGCCTTTCAAACCAAGGCTATTCTATAAAACAAGCAGTGACAATTGTACTTAGCAATCAAAATGTTTTAGAGGCAGTTACCCCCACAGTGTTGACCATAAGCGACAATGTAGATCATTTCTGTAATCTTTTATTGGAAGAAGGAAGACTTTGCAATGAAGTAGAACTTAATCGACTCTTGCAACAAGCAAATCATTCATTAGGATTAGCAAAATTTCTATCTCATGTGATTATTCCTTTCTTACAAGAGGTAGGAAGATTATGGGAAAAACAGGTATGGACCGAGTATCAAGAATCTGTTACTACAATGATTGTTAGAGATTATTTAGTACAATTAAGACGGAATTACCACTCTAAAGAGGATGCACCACTAATAATGGGCGCATGCTTACCAGGGGAGCATCATGAAGTTCAACTTCATATTTTATTGTTGCAAGCAATGATGACTGGTTGGCGATCATTCCTTGTTGGCAGTTCTCCAGCTGTTGGGGCAATTGAATCTTTAATCATACATTTTAAACCAAAGGTGGTTCTATTATCTGCTATGACTACAAGGCCATTTGAGTTATACCCTACTAGCATTCAGCAATTAGATGACTTCGCTGCAAAACATCCTTCTATTCGATTTTATATGGGGGGTGCTGGCTCTGAAGAGTATTTAAAAACACATTCCTTACATTCAATTGCTATTGCCAGTACTATTGATGAAGTTATAAATAACTTATAAACTCTCACTCTAAATAACATTTATTTTTAGTAGGAGTTTAACGTTTTGGTTAGAACTAGTACTATAAGCAAAAGTTAAAAAGTTTATTAATACTGCTATCCCTGTTTAAATAAGGCATTGTTCTTACAATCTATTTTATTGAGAAGTTCAACGAGAATATCATGGATGAAAGCATTGGTTACACATGCTTTTGTCTATGATTTTTTTTTGCACGCAATAGCCATAAAATAATTTTTTAAATTTCAAGAATATATAGTTTGCACATTTTTGTACACTAATTGTATAATCACTGTATAACTTTTGTACAACCAATAAATATTTTTATCTTTTTATAAATCATGACTCAATACAGGTAGTGTTATAAGACTAAATAGCAGATACGGAGGTTTTTCACAATGAAAAAGGAGATTATTGTTATAGGAGCTGGTCCAGGTGGTTTAGCGTCGGCAATGCTGCTTAGCGCTAAAGGATTTAATGTCAAAGTTTACGAGAAACAACCCTATATTGGTGGTAGAACAAGTGAAATAAAGCTAGGAGAATATAAATTTGATATGGGCCCCACATTTTTAAATATGTTTTATATTATTGAAGAAATATTCGAGCTTGCCGGTAAAAATATACATAATTATATAGATCTAGTAAACCTAGATCCAATGTATGAATTAATTTTTCACGATAAGCGCATTAAAATGACTCGTGATCGTGAGGAAATGATTCGTCAAATAAATGAACTATTTCCAGGCAATGAGGGCTCTTTTGAAAAATATATGAAGGAAACTAATCACAAATTAGAAGCGTTAGTACCTGTATTGCAAGCAAGCATGAACCGTTATACAGATTTACTACAACCAAAAGTTTTAAAGGCATTGGGTGAGCTTGAAATCGGTAGATCTTTAATCGATACGCTTTCACGATTTTACAAGCAAGAGGAATTACAACTTGCCTTTACTTTCCAAGCAAAATACTTAGGCATGTCTCCGTGGGAAAGTCCTGGTGCATTTTCCATTCTATCTTTTATTGAGCATGCTTATGGTGTTTACCACATTACAGGTGGCATTAATAAGTTAACACAGGCAATGGCAAAGGTTGTACGAGAAAATGGTGGAGAGATCTACACGAACTGTGGCGTTTCAAAGCTCTGGTTGGATGGTCGAAAGGTAAAGGGTGTCATTTTAGATAATGGCGAAAAAATAGCATCGAATGAAGTAATAATAAATAGTGATTTTGGTCATGCGATGACTCATTTAGTCGAGCCTGGTGTTCTTAAAAAATACACTAAAGAAAAGTTAGAGAAGAAAAAATACTCTTGCTCTACTTTTATGCTTTATCTAGGTGTCAATAAAAAATTTGATTTGCCCCATCATACGATCTGGTTTGCAAAAAATTACCGAAAAAATGTTGAAGAAATTACTAACCATAAATTGTTGTCGGATGATCCATCTATCTACATTCAAAATGCAGTTGTAACAGATCCAACAGTTGCCCCACAAGGGAAATCAACGCTATATGTATTAGCACCAGTACCTAATAATTTCAGTCATATTGAGTGGGATACCTGTGAACAAGATTATCGTAACATGCTAATTGGGTTAATTGAGGACAAACTTGGCATTGAAAATCTAGAGCAATACATTGAAGAAGAACACATAATTTCACCGAAAAATTGGGAAGAGAATCTAGGTGTATATAAAGGAGCGACTTTTAACCTAGGTCATCAGCTTACACAGATGCTGACATTCCGACCTCACAATAAATTTGAAGAATTAAAAAATAGTTGGTTAGTTGGCGGTGGTACACATCCAGGAAGTGGTTTACCGATTATATTGGAGTCTGCCCGCATTACTTCTAATGGAATTCTACAAAAGCATGGTCTAGCACAATTAGCAGTGAAACCTTTACCTAAAATAGATCTCTTTAATACGGAACTCCATAACAAACCTAGTGAAAAAGTAATGTTGCATATCTAATAATCATTAAGTATGAACTAAATTTAGCTTAGCTACCTAATATAAGGATTTGAAAATATGAATATTCAGACAAAACATATGAATGAAAATGCAATTGTAGATTCAATGAAAAAAAATTTAGCCCTCGTAGAGTTTAACTTGAATAGAAAAGTGATTTGGGCTAATAAAAAATTTGCAGAGGTTCTAGGATATCAGGTGGATGAAGTTATTGGGATGGGTCATGAAAAGTTTTGTAAACCGGATTTTATACAAAACCCAGACTATCATCTCCTATGGCAAGGTTTATTAAATGGAGAAAAATATGAAGGAAAAATTGAAAGAATAAGTAAAATGAACGATTCTATATGGCTTGAAGCAACTTACCTCCCCATTTTCAATGACAATAATAAGGTAAGTTCCATATTAAAAATTTCAACAGATATTACAGATCGAGAATTCAATACTTTAGAGATTATTGCTAAACTAAAAAGTATGCCTCAGGAGTTAGTAGAAATTGTTGTGTCCAATTCAGAAGAAAACATAAAAGCCGTAGCATCACTTGCCAAAGAAGTTGACGCAATTAGAGATACTGTAAAAGTGATTCATACTATCGCTAAACAAACAAATGTCCTAGCACTGAATGCCGCAATAGAGGCTGCACGTGTTGGTGAAAAAGGTCGCGGATTTAAAGTCGTAGCAGAAGAGGTACGAAAATTAGCACTGAATGTGGATAATGCACTTCGAAATATCGAATATAATGTAATGACTATAGAAAGTGATACGGAAAAGGTCGATAATATTACACATGATTTGAAGAAAGTTGTAACAGAAACTCACAATGAATTTAATAAAGCCATTGATAGATTCGAAAAAATGCTTTAACTAGTCAATAATACAGCAGCTAAAGTTCTCAATAGATATTTGAGAGCTTTAGCTTCTTTTTTCTAACTAATTGATATCACTATAAATTATATTCTACTAACAATCTCCTTAGTATTTAATGGCACTTTTTCATTTTTTCAAACCACCCAAATGCTATTTCAGCCTCTATACATTCATTGTCCTGTGTAACTAAAAAAATTACAAATGATTCACCAGATGGAAAAATAAATTTTCCATCTTCATCGCTTACTAAAGTACTTTGTGGTGGAACAATTCGTTTAAACGCATTTACTCCTTTATATGGGTGCCCTTCAACAAGTTCAGCAAATTCAATTTTAACGTCTGGATTTGGTGGTGGATAAATGGCTGTATTAGTAGGCGTTACATTTTTAGAAATCATTGAATCCCCAGGAGGTATTGCATTAAACCAAATTTCAGCTAGAATAGGTTGCTTAGAATAATTAGTAATGGTAAACGCATTTACAAACAAATCCACATTAGAATATTTAGGATTACTCAAGCTTCCCCACGCATTTCTTCCTTTTTGTAAGGTAATTAATTCGGTTTGCCCAACAAAATATTGACCTAATAATGATTCATATAAAGGCGTAGGAATACTAACTACTTTCATAAATCGATCATTATTTTTCATTGTCAATCTCACCCCCTTTTATATATTAATGTATGTATTTTTAGTAGGGATGTTTAGACGAAAATAGCTTACAAATAAGAGGTTGAAATAATCAACACACAATCCTTAATTTTACGACTAATTCCATATTACAATGACTTTTAAGCATGTTTATAGTTCGTAAATGATGGTGAATGAGAGCTAGCACTAAATAAGCAATAGAAGAAAACGACCTAAAAGCTTATTGAAAGCTAGTAGGTCGTTTTTTTATCTATGCTTCTACTGAGATATGCTGGAAGGTTGTCACATCAAATAATCCTGTATCTGTTAGCTTTAAAGCAGGAATAACTGGTAATGCCACAAAAGAAAACGTCAGTAGAAAATGGAAATCTAATGTTGGATTAAGCGTCTTTAATGCACTGTGCAAGCCTGCTAGCTGCTCCTTTGCTTGCTGAGCTGGTACATCTGTCATCAAGCCTCCAATGGTTAATGGCATCTCCGCTAGAATATGGCCATCCGCTACAATGACAAAGCCTCCTTGAATTTCCTGAATGCGTGTAAGCGCCAGGACCATATCCTCATCATTTGTTCCTACAACAAGGGCATTATGTGAATCATGAGCTACTGTTGTAGCAACTGCCCCTTTTTGTAAGCCAAAGCCTTTGACGATTCCTAAACCTGTCGTGTGTAACTGATGATGACGTTCGATGACGGCTAATTTCAGTAGATCTTGTTCTACAGAAGGGACGAAAACACCATCCTTTATAGGTACATCAATTATTACATGATTGGTAATTAGCTGATTTGGCACAATCTCCATTACATTCGCCTTTGTACCCTTTGTGAATGCTAGTTGTAGCCTATCCTTTGTAATGGTTGGTAAATGGACAGATTGATGGATATGAGCAGGCACAACTGGCACTTGACGATTAGTCAGCATTCTACCATCTTCAGCCACTTTCCGCCCATTTTTCCATACGGCCTTTGCCTGCATCGTCGACAAATCCTCTATTAACACAAAATCTGCCTTATAGCCTGGTGCAAGTACACCTCGATCCAATAAACGATAGCATTCTGCTGTGTTCACAGTTGCTAACTGGATGGCCTGTAATGGTGGCATCCCTTCGGCAATTGCCATGGCAACATCAAAATTGATACTGCCTTCATCAATTAACTCATCCACATATTTATCATCCGTACAAAAACCAAAGCGACGAGCATTATGTGGCTGAACAGCTGGTAATAAATCTCGTAAATTTTTAGCAGCTGAGCCTTCTCGAATCAGCACATACAGCCCTTGCTCTACACGATCAATGGCTTCCTCAGCTGTTACACATTCATGATCTGTGTGAATACCTGCGGCCCGATAGCCTGTAATTTGTTCGCTCTGTAAGCCCGCACAATGCCCGTCGATTACTAAATTTGTTTCCTGTGATAATAAAATTTTCTGAAGCATGTCCTCTTGCCCATTTAACACCGCTGGAAAATCCATCACTTCAGCTAATCCACGAACCTGTTCATTTTGTAGAAACGGCGCCAAATCCTTAGCCGTTAGTGTAGCACCAGCATTTTCAAACTGTGTACCTGGCACACTTGATGGTAGCATCACAAAAATATCCATATCCGCCTTCTGTGCATCATCGAGCATAAATTGAATGCCTTCTGCTCCTGCGACATTGGCAATTTCATGAGGATCTGTCATCACTGTTGTAATACCATGAGGAAGTAAAACGCGACTAAATTCCCCTGGTGTCAACATAGAAGATTCAATATGTATATGACCATCAATTAATCCAGGAATGACATAGCTTCCTGAAGCATCCTCTTCCTGCTTAGCCTGAAACTTATTCGTGCGATCTAGAGCCACAATCATACCATTCTTCACGACAATATCTGCTTTTTTCCACGTTAACGAAAAAACATCGGCAATTTGTGCATTTCTCAGAATGAAATCTGCCTCTAATTTTCCTTGAGATGATAAGATATTTTGTGTTAACTGCTGTAATTTTATCGACATAACCTATACTCCTTTTTCTTTTAAGAACTATCATGCCAAAAAGATGCTAACCATTGCAACTATTTATCGCTACATCAGTAAAAAACGACCATTGTCAATGGTCGTTTGAAAATTCTAGCTCTTTAGGTGGCTGCCCTTTTTTATTCATTAAGCGCATACGAATAGGCTCAATCTTTAATGTCACCATTTCATCCTGATTGCCAATAAAGATACTCGTAAAAAATTCAGCTAGTTTATTTTTTATCCCTTCTTCATGTACTTCTGTAAGTTTTCCTTCTATTTCCACATACGTATCACCAAAACCACCATTTTCGTAGCCATATAAAATATGGGTATATGGGTTTTTGCGTAGCTCTTCCATTTTTTCTGAATGTTTATTCGTCACTGTATACAATACAAAATCTTCATGCTGGAACGTCATGTATCGTGAGTAAGGCTTGCCATTTTCTACAGTTGCCATTGTTCCAATCTTTTCTCGATTTAATACTTCTAAAATTTCATCACGTACAGAAGTCATAGTATCCCATCCTTTCATCTATATACCTATTTTGCCCTTTCCCAAGAAAGCTAAACCGTATTTTTTTGAAAAATGCGAAATGACAATCTTCGGACATAATGAAAATCTATTGTTATAATAACTGGATGGACAACAGGAATTTTCGAATGAATGAGGGTTAAAAATGAAACAAGCTTTTCTTACGCGCTGTTTGTTTTTCATAACAGGCATTATCGTGCTTTCTTTTGGTATCACCTTAACAATTAAAGGCCAACTTTTTGGAGTGGGCTCATGGGATGTACTACATATTGGCTTAACAAAAACAGTAGGCTTATCAATCGGTTCATGGTCCATTATTTTGGGACTTGCTATTTTAGCATTTGATATGCTGATTACAAAAAAATTCCCTTTACCTGGAACGTTTATCGATATGTTTTTGGCAGGCATTTTTATTGATATTTTTAACTATTGGTTACCTGATATTGATGGTTTTTGGATGCAACTTATATCTTACCTAACAGGGTTAGTTTTACTTGGCTGGGGCTGTGGGATGTATATGGTGGCGAACTTAGGTATTGGACCGCGTGATACACTCATGCTGATGATGGTCCATAAGCTTGGCTGGAGTGTGACTCGCTCTCGTACAACAATGGAAGTAACGGTTGCAATTATTGGCTTCCTACTTGGTGGTCCTATTGGTATCGGTACGGTATTTATGGCATTTGGACTTGGACCAATCGTACAATTTGCCTTATCCTATAACGAAAAATTATTTATGCGATGGACAGGCGTGAAAAGCGCTGTTGTCTAAACTTTAATGACAATGCAGTTTTTGCATTGTCTTTTTTTACAGTTGAAATATACAGTTCAACTATATATAATCAAACTATATAGTCTGACTGTATATTTGAGGTGAAGATGTGAAAAAACATAAATTATTACCTTTATCTGAAACCATGCATTACATTTTACTTGCCTTACGTGAACCACTGCATGGTTATGCGATGATGCAAAAAATTGAGGAAATGAGTGCTGGTACAGTAAGGATTGCTGCTGGTACTATGTATGGAGCCATTGAAAATTTATTGAAATATCATTGGATTACACCTGTTGAAACCCAGGATTCAAGACGCAAGGTTTATCAAACGACCGAAGAGGGTCTAGAAATATTAGCGGCAGAGCAGCAAAGATTGCAGCACATTTTAGCTTTATATGAGGGAGCTGGCAAACATGATAAAATTTAAAGTCTTTTTTGATATCGAAAAGGAAGAGCGCTGGTTAAATGAAATGTTAGCTAAGGGTTGGCTATGCTCCAACGTAAACTCAGCAGGTATTTATACATTTCAGCCTACTGAAGATCTTGAACAAGTTATTCGGATTGATTGTCAGCAGGAGCTTCGCAAAGAAAATAAAGCTACCTATAAGCAATTACATGAGGATTTTGGCTGGCGTATAGTAAAAGAAAAATCATATGATGGCACCTATTATTGGACAAAAAGTAAAGATGGTAATGATGAATTATTTTCAGATCATGATTCCCACATTGCGAAATATAAACGTTTAATGAAACATGCAAGCAATTGGGCAATACTCTCATTTATCTTCTTAATGATTTTTTATGCCAACGATAGTTACTACTCCCTTTTCAGTATAAAAAATGCGTATTTTACACCTGGTTTATGGGAGAAAGAAGGGTTTTCTTTCCTTTTTGCCTTTTTATTTGAAACACCCTTTGCTATCGGGCGCTTTATCCCACCATGGCTATTTTTAGTAACTTGTAGTATTTACATCACTTTATATTATCGTTACCGAAAATCGATAAAGCAGTTTAACCAATAAACGGTAAGGAGCCACTTACGAAATGTAAGATGGCTCCCTCTTTCTCTATCCTCTTGTTTCATCCGTATTTTGCCCTGTCGCTTCAAGCACTTCAGGTGTATCGTCGACTGTATCATCTTCCTGTACATTTTCAGCAGCTGGTGGTGTGATGGTCACCAGTGTATAGTCATCCTCATGTAAAATTTCAAACGGAAACTGTTGGCGAATATCCCCTACATAAAGAGAAGTGCCAATCGCAACATTCGTGGCATCTATTTCAATGGTTTCTGGAATTTCAGTTGGCTTCACTTTAATGCGAACCTCACGATTAGGCTGAAGCAGGAAGCCTCCTTCTGTCACTCCTACAGCATCACCAATCACGGTTACCGGAATATCGACTTCTAGCTCCTCAGACATATTAATGGACTTGAAATCAACATGCTTTACATTACCCTTCAATGCACAGCGCTGCACTTCTGTTAAAACAGCATTAATGCGCTTTCCTTCCACATCGAGTTGAAAGACACTTTTCGTACCATGTGCAGCCAATATTTTCGCAAAAGCTCTAGCATCTAACGTAATGGCTGTCGGCTCCATTTGAAAACCGTAAACCACACCTGGAATGCGCCCATTTTGTCGAAGCTGTGTTAAAGAAGATTGTCGTCCCTTTTGACGTTTACTGGCAGTTAAAACCATATTCATCGAATATTTCCCCTTTCATGGAAACTAGTCTCATAAAAGGTTTTGCCTTTTCTATTATATTTTATACATAGCAAGCACGCGATTATTTTGTCAGTATGGTAGTGATAATTTGCCTCTCGGGATTACCGTTACGCAATACAACACAGAGTGCGATAATCGCTAAAACCGTACAAACCATAAACATGACCATATAGGACGTAAATTGCACAATAAAGCCCATCAAAAATCCACCCAACCCAAAGCCTAAATCATAGGTAGCTAAAAATAAACCTAGCAAAACATTTCTCGATTCTTTTGGTACAACAAACGACATATATGTAGTAATTGTCGGATATAGCATCGCTGAGGCAAGGCCATTGAAAACAGCGGAAATATAGACAAAAGAACCTATTTCAGGTAAAACAGCAAGCAGCGTTGTGCCCAATATGGAGCTGAAAAGCACACAGGCAATAAATTTCGGATGCCATTGACCATCTGAAGGAATAGAGCGTCGCAATACAAAGCGACTACCCACCACGACCAATGCCTGTAACGTTAAATAAATAGCTGGATTCCCCACTCCCTCAGTCAGCATAAACAATGGTAAAAACGTGGTGATGGCGCCAAAAATAGCAGCACCAAGAACCATAACGATTGCTGATAGGATTAGCCCCTTGTGTTGTTTTGCCCCCTTCATGGCGGCCATCAGCTCTCTTGTTGTCACAACTTCTGTGTCTTCCTTTGCTTTTGGTAAAGGGGAGCCAATAAAAAACAGTAGTGGCAGAAGAGCCAACAAAACCACAAAGATCAATAAATGCTGTCTATCAAATTGCGTCCACAAGAGTAGCGCTACTGCAGGTCCATATAAACCAGGTACAACACTGGATAAGGAATACATCGACATGCCTTGCCCTCGATCATGATCGTGTAAAACATCTGTAATACCTAACTGCATCGCCATAGAAAAGAAAGCGGTGATGATACCCTGTAGGGCTCGTACTAAAAAGACACTATCAATACCAAATATTACATAGATAAGCAGTGCAAGTGCATGGCCAATTAACAGCCATTGCATAATGGTATAAGGGCTATGCTTGGCGACCATTTGGCCAGCAAAAGGTCTTAATAGCATACAAACAAGCATATACATGGCCATCATGGCACCAATTTCGCCCTCCAAGTACCCTCCATCCGCTGCTTCTAATGGAAAAATAACTGTCAACACGGCATTGGCGGTAAAAAAAATAACCGCAAGCCCATATAATTGCATCATGCGAAGGGATAAAGGCTGAAGTTTCATGATACTTGCTCCCCTTGCAACGAAGAAATTTCTTGACGGCTTATAGGTAATCTAGAGGCTAATAAGCGCTGGCTGATCGGATGGGTCATATATGGAATTTGAGACACATCATGAAGAAATTCCACCACTTCCCCCTGGTCTACAACAGCTACTTCATCTGCAAACAAACTAACTGCGTGTAAATCGTGGGTAATAAATAAGTAACTGAGGCCCCTTTCCTGTTGCAATTGTTTCAATAGTTTTAGAATACTGATTTGTACCAATATATCTAAACTATTAATGGATTCATCCAAGATAATGAGCTTAGGGTCTGTTGCTATCGCCCTTGCTATGGTCACCCGCTGTAACTGACCACCACTTAATTGATGAGGGTATTTTTGAGCATCTCGCTCCGATAGTCCCACCTGTACTAAAAGTTCCTCTATTTTTTCTAGCCGCTGTTGTTTCGTCAACTGTAAATGACATTTCATTGGCTCTGCAATGATGTCTCGAATCTTCATTTTCGGATTAACAGCACTATGGCAATCTTGAAACACGATTTGAATATTTTTTTGTAATTGCTTCTTCTCTTCTTTGCATGTCGTTGCTAGGTTTATATGATCGAATTGTATGGTGCCGCTATCCGGCTTTTCCATACCTATTATCAGCTTTCCTAGTGTGGTTTTGCCACTACCGCTCTCCCCAACAATGGCTAAGCAAACTCCTTGCTCCAAGGTGAAAGATATATTTTTCACAGCCTCTATCGTTTCATGTTCCCCAAACCATCTCTTTTTTCGATAGGTTTTAGATACTTGTTGGATTTCTAACATCGGCTTACCTCCTGTCTTACCCAATAATTCGTGTCTAGTTCATATAAGATTCCGTTTGTATCACCTGACCAACTATCCACCAGTTGTTCGAGCTGATCATCATTCCTTTTCGCTGCCACTAATGCTCTTGAATAAGAATGAACAGGGTTTTGTAATAGACGTTCGGCTGGGCCGTATTCTATGATTATCCCTCTTCGCATAACCACAATTTGCTCTGCCATTCGAGCGATGACGCCAAGATCATGTGACACAATCAGCATCGTTGTCTGATATTGTTGCTGACAATGAGACAATTCCTCTAAAATTTTGAGCTGTGTCATCGTATCAAGGGCTGTCGTTGGCTCATCTGCAAGTAAAAGTTTCGGGCGAAGACTCATGGCAAGGGCAATCATGACACGTTGAAGCATGCCCCCACTTAATTCGTGAGGATATTTTTTTAACATTGTTGAATCGGTCAATTGAAAAAAAGCAAGTTGCTCAGTTGCTATGTGCAATGCTTGTTTTTTACTGAGTGAACGGTGTGCTTGTAATGTTTCAATCATATGCTCTCCTATTGTTAAAATAGGATTAAACATCGCCATAGGATTCTGCAAGATACATGCCACGTCATTGCCGCGAAGACCTCGCAACTGCTGTTCATCCATTTTTATTAAGGAACGCCCTTCCAATAAAATGTCCCCCTCATAGTGTCGGGACTCCCGAAACAGTTGTAAGATGGCATAGCACAGCATCGTTTTACCGCTACCGCTTTCTCCGACAATGCCAAGCGTTGTACCAGTTGGAATATGGAAATCAACATGCTGCACAACCGTTTTCGGTCCATGCGCTGTTTGAAGCGTAATGGATAAATCCTTTATCTCTAACATGGCGTCACCTCTTCTCCTTACATTTTGGCATCCATTGCCGTACGCAATGCATCCCCAAACCAATTAAAAATAAGAACGGTTAATGAGATCATGATGCCTGGTATAAACATAAGCAGTGGCTCACTCATTAAATAGGTTTTACTATCATTAATCATCATGCCCCATTCTGCCATTGGTGCCGTTACACCTAACCCTAAAAACGACAGCTCCGAAATTAAAAGTATTGTTGAGCCAAGCCCGATTAGTTTCAACAATAATATTTGTGGAAAGACAAACGGCAATATATGCCTCATAATAATGGATCGTTTCGGTACACCAGTCACACGTGCATACTGTACATAGGTGCTTTCTTTAAGAGAACGCACCATATTGCGAATAATACGCGCAAAACCTACCCACGACACAAAAATGATTGCCAAAAACATATTTTTAATGCCGCCACCTAGCGCACCCACAATGACCAGGGCAAAAATAAAATCAGGAATGGATAGAAGAACATCACAAATACGCATCAAGACTAAATCAACCAGCCCACCCATGTATCCTGCCAAACACCCTACGATGATGCTAATGATGAATGTAATGAACAGTACGCCAGAGGCTAGCAGCAGAGAGGTGCGTGTACCATATAATAAACGTGATAGCACACATCGCCCCAGATGATCAGTCCCTAAAGGGTAGTGCATAGAAAAACCTTGTAATTTATTGGCTATATCCGTTGTATAAGGATCATGAGGCGCTAACCAAGGAGCAAATAGAGCCATCACCACCAGCACAAGTACGAGTAAACTACTGATGATGAGTGGTAGATTCTTTTTCATTAAAGAGCTCCTCCTTTCAGCCTGACACGTGGATCAACAACAGCACAAAGTATATCTGCTATAAAATTGATGGTGATATACAATCCCCCAATGATGACGATAAAAGCTTGCAGTACAGCGTAGTCCCTTGCCAACATGGCCTCTACAATAAAATGGCCCACGCCTGAAATGGCAAAAACATTCTCAATAATCGCGGCACCACCCAGTAAACCACCACAGGTCATCGCAAGGGATGTGATAAGTTGTGGTAAAATGCCTTTGAAAATATGTTTACGCAAAATAACCGTTTCTTTTACACCTCTTGCACGGGCAAATAGAACATGCGGTTTCTTCATTTCTTCTCTCATGCTTGAACGAATTAACCGAATGTAATAAGGGATAAATCCTAAAGCTAGCGTTATTGAGGGTAAAATGACATGAGCAAAACTCCCCCACCCCATGAGTGGTAAGACGCCCCATTTCAAAGCCACCGTGTAAATGAAGAGAAAGGCCAGCCAAAAACTGGGCATGGAGGCGATTGTAAAGATCGTGGTACGTGTAAACCAATCCAGCCATCCACCGTTTTTTCTTGCAGACCAAATGCCAATGACAAAGCTAGTCACAATGATTATGATCAATGCTGTTGCCGCTAATAGTATTGTCGTCTCAAAACGTTGAAACAGTTCTGTTGCCACTGCCTTTTTCGATACAAAGGATGTTCCAAAATCCAATTGCAGTGCATGGCTGAGCCAATTAAAATATTGTGTCCACACTGGTTGATCAAGACCCATTTCTTGACGCATACTTGTCATGGCTTCTTCAGTAGCTGGAATTTGATTGATTGTAAAATAAGCTTCAACAGGATCAACAGGAATGAAACGAATTAACCCAAAGGCAATGATGGTTATACCAAGCAACGCTAAAAACATACTCGCTAGCCGTTTAACAAAAAATGGCACCATTTTAACTATTTCACCTCATATTGATTGAGTGGCACTTCAAATTGCTGCATAGAAAACGATAAATTGGCTAGACGTTGATTGGCCACCAAATAATTTGTCCGATAAGATAATGGCATGAAAATCGCCTCTTCATGAATCATTTGTAAAATGGCTTCATACAAGCTACGTCTCTCTGATTCATCCGTTGAGCGAATCACTTTCGCAATATTCGCTGCTAATGGTTCTGCTTGTGCTATGCCTTTTAACGCATAATAGCCAATTTGCTTTTCCCCTGTCATCATCCGTAAATACATATGTGGATCATAGGGTGCTCCCCATGTATCATTCATAATGACATTAAACTCACCTGTTTTACTTCGCGTTCGGAAGAGTTGATCTTCTTCTCCAATCAGTTTGACCTCTACACCCAATTCCCGCCATGCGCTCTGTAAATATTCGAAAATAGACTTGTGTACTTGGTCATTACTGTTATACGGAATCGTTATGGTCAATGCTTGACCGTTTTTGGATCGGAACGGTGCCCCTTTTTCAAAGTGCCAGCCTGCTTTATCCAATAGTTGCTGCGCCTTTTCTAAATCATAGCTGTAAGAATCAAATTGAATATCACTATATGGAAACCCTGGAGCAAATAATGATTTGGCCTTTTGCTCAATGCCATTTAACACATGTTCAATAATTGTTTGACGATCAAAAGCATACTGCAGCGCAAGTCTGATATCTTTATCTTGGGTCACACCATAGACTGAGTTGAAAGATAGTATTCTAGTAGAGGAAGGTTCAGAAATCATCGTTTGATATTGTGGATTTTTTTCCAAAGCTCGGAGTTCCTCAGGCGCTAATTGACCACTTCCGAAAATTAAATCAATATCCCCTTTTTCAAGTGCCATCATCCGTGCTTGTGAATCAGGAATGATTTTGACGATCACTTTTTCTAACTTAGGCTTCTCTCCCCAATAATGCTCATTGCGTGTAAACTCAGCAAAATTGTCTTGCTGGTAAGCAGTTAAAATCCAAGGACCTGTTCCAACCGCTTTTTCAATGCCATCTTTGGTTGACCCGCTTGCTGGGAAGCCACTATCCCCTAACATACGTAATGGACGAATCAACGTTAACTCCTGTAAAAATGGATAGTAAGGCTCTTTTAAATGAATCTGTAATTTCAGCTCATCTAAAACTTCTATCCGATCAATGACTGCCACCACTTCTAGCCAACTATGCGGTGCAATATTCTCCACTACGGCTTCGATATTACGTTTAACATTGTCTGCTGTAAGCTTAGAACCGTCTGAATACAACACATTATCTCGTAATGTAAATAGGTAGCGCTTACCATCTTCGGACATTTCCCATGCTGTTGCTAATCCTGGCTCTATTTGTCCGTCATTTCCATAGCGTACAAGCGGATCATATAACATTGCCTGGGCAAACATTTCATTTGGAGCATACAGATGTGGATTCACTTCTCCAATATCCTTTGGCCAAGACATTGTTAAAACATGCTCTTGTTCACCTTTTGCCTTTTCTTTTTTCGTCTTGTCATCAGATTGTCCGCACGCCACAAGCACACTTACAATGAATAGGACTAGTATACTCATTATTTTTTTCAATTCACTTTCCCCTTTATCCAAATCGTAATCATTACTATTATCATTCAAAATCGAATTTTAAATGATTCAGGACTTTTTGTAAAGTAGATATCCAAAATTAAATTTTACTAGCGGCAAAAACATAAAAAAACACCTCCTCTGCTCATGGAACAAAGAAAGTGCCTTATTTCTTAATAGAGTGCTATTTTAGTATGCAATAGCTCATGTAGTTCATGTAATTTTTTAATTTCATAATGCGGTTCAATACCACTCGTATTTTCAATATTGCGGATGTTAAACCAGCATGTATCGATACCTGACAGCAATCCGCCTTTTATGTCTGATGTCAAAGAATCGCCGACAATAAGCGTTTTCGCTTTATCAAAATGCTCAATGCGTTCAAATACATAATCAAAAAAGGCAGGCATTGGTTTTTGATAGCCCGTTTGCTCGGAGATAAAGATGCCTTTAAAATATTGCGCTAAATCAGCATCCACTAGTCGTTTATTCTGTGTCAGCGTTACGCCATTTGATACGACATACAAATGATAGTGATTAGCTAGTTGAGCGATAACTTCATAAGCCCCCTCTACATAATGATGTGCTTCCTGTAAGTATTTTTGGAATAAAGATTCAAAATAGACGCCATCGACCTCCATCCCAAATTCTTTTAAAGCAACCGCAAATCTTGTATTATGTAGTGTATTTTTTGTCACTTCCCCACGCTCAAATGCTCGCCACATCGATTCATTAATTTCTTTGTAGCGCGCAATCATCTCGGGTGTAGTTGCTATCTTTTCCTCTTTAAACATGCGGTCAAGTGCTGCATTTTCAGCTAAATCAAAATCTAGCAATGTATCATCTACGTCAAACAATAATATCTCATATTTCGTCATGTTCATTCCCACTTTCTTCGATGCATTGTGACTATTTACTCTATATTATGATAACGTGTTTTATAAAAAATAACAGTAAAATGTCCTATGACAGAATATTAGGACATGTATGCGCTTTATATACATGCTAATCAGTCTATTGAAAAAAGGGAACTTTTTCCTATATTAGGTATTTGAAATTATCGATGAATATGAGACAATAGAATGCTAGAAAGAAAGATGTACGAAAGGTGACGACCTTACAAAAACGATCATGTTAGCGTAATTGCTTCTGTTGCAGGTTTTAAAATGAATGAACAATTTAGAGCTGCTGGTGATTGGTATTTTAATACAAAGCCATATTAAGGAGGTTTTTAGGTTTGCAAAAGTCTAGCATATTTAATAGAATTGCGTTAGTAGTGATGTCTATTATGGTTATCGGTGTTCTTTATTCTTTCATTTGGCATAAAGAGAGTTTTGATAGACCCATTTGGATACAACTTGTTATGACTTTTTGCTTTTTAATGTTGAGTATAAATAACTTTAGGATAAGGAAATATGCGATGGGTTGGATTTTTGCTGGGGTAGTAGTAGCTTTTGGAATCAGTATATTTTGGGATACTACTGCAGTTTAATCAATTATCACGCATGTCAATTAACTCAGATCAGCCAACGATTTCTTGTAAATTTTATGACAAAACCTCAAATTCAGATAAAGAGTAAAACGACAGTTTTAAAAAATGGCCTTACAAAGACAAAGGCTCAAATCCTGTGAATAACAGGCTTTGGGCCTTTTTTCTTTGTGTATTAAGGTACAATTAAATTGTATTCTGACAACCTTTTGAATTTAAACTGAGGTATAGTTGTTTAATACATACTAGGCTAGTAGTAAAAAATTATATAATACATATCGCGAAAAAACCTCCAATGTATTTTCCAAAGGAGGTCTTCCAATTTCATTATTTAACTGAACCACTAATAAATGTTTTATCAGGATAATACATATTCTTTACAATTACATTTGCACCTAAACATTTTACTGCTGGACAGTGACAATTAATGGATTTAGAAATATTTGAATCTAACCATCGCTCGTAAATTTGAGGTAATGATTCATTTTTAATATTTCCGAAAGCCGAACCATCATCCGAAAAATCTGTAACCGATATATCCCCTGTGAAAATATTTAAATTCATTCTTGATCGTCCATCAACATCATTTCTGATTGTTATATTATGTTCACTATTGATTCGCTTGATTAACGCTAAATCTCGCTCATCTTGACTACAAGGGTAAAATGGCAATGTACCAAATAATACCCATATGTCTTTATTTCTATAATCAAGAATTTCATTCACAACTTTTCTGTATTCATCCAAACTGATAACTTCTAAATTTTCAGCGAAGTCACTGGCATACATAGGATGAATTTCGTGTCGCTTACATAACATTTCGTTAGCCACTTCATTATGAATTTTCTCCATATGTGGGACAGTGTTACGATTTAACATTGTTTCAGCAGATACAAACATGCCACCTTTGGAAAGCTCTCTAGCATTGTCGAAAATATTGCGATATAAATTGCCTCTATATTCAATTGACGGTTGCTTGTCCATCATAGCGAAGCCTGTTTCAACAAATTCTTTTTCATCACACCAGTTATGCGATATGTGCATCACATCTAGATAAGGAGCAATTAATTCGTAATGAGACATAGGTAAAGTTAAGTTCGAATTAATTTGCGTCTTAATTCCCCTACCCTTAGCATATTTCAAAAGTGGTAACAAATTATCCTTTATACCCTTTTTAGTCATTAAAGGTTCTCCACCTGTAAAACTCATTGTACGTAAAGTTTCGACCTCATCTAACTTGCGAATAATTTCTTCTGTAGGTATTGCTGGTAATTCTTTCGTTAATAATGTGTAGCCCACTGCACAATGTGAACATCTCATATTACATAAATGCGTTGTAGTAAATTCAATATTTGATAAAGTTAATTTCCCATACCTATCAATGTCATGGTAACTTTCCCATTCATCATGCGTTTTCTGTACTGTAAACATAAAAAACTTCCTTTCCATACTTATAATTTTCGCACAGATAAAATAATTTTTAAAGTGTATTTATTTATAAATTATCTCGAAATCGAACTTACTCTTTATTAGAATCTTTTTTATTATTTTGTTTACATCTGCTCTATTTCTGACAACTATATTCGTATCCTCTTTTATCTTCTCTCCAATTAATATTTCTTGCGTTGCTTTGTAATTACAAGGAGTTAAGTGATATCCTTTAGTTTTCGATTTACAGTAAACAGGCGATGTGATCGTTACCGACTTTGGTGACACACCAGCTCTCGGCAATATTGTACATGATGAACTACCATTGATCTTTGACAAATGGATGGCTACCGACTTGGCGAAATCGCTTAACTGCCATTGTCCAGCTGTCAAATGCTTAGGGCCAAATGTACTTGTAAAAAATATGTATTATCAGGATGCCGCGTTTGTAAGTGGCTCTGCTCGCGCATAAGATAATTTATAAAGAGAGAAACTCCATGTTGAACAAAGACTGATCAACATGGAGTTTCTTTTTTCATATAGAGTTATAAATCGTAGGTTATCCCTGTTCTTAATGCTGAGTATATAATTGTTCAATAGTAAGTGAAGAATCCGCCTCTTGATTTTTTTTATCTTCGGAGATGATTTTTCCTTCATAAATCAATTCACCTGTTTTTAAATCACCGATAGACAACCACTGTCCGTCAGAAACACGATACACTAAATAAAATTTACCCTCTGTTATACGTAAAAAAGAAGCATCATTCTCACTCGTAATGCTTGAATATGGAATGATTAGAGGTTCTTCCCATTGTTTCTTTTCAATATGATAACGATGCAGTTTTAAACCATTAACTGAATAAACAGGAATGAATATCGTTTCTTCATGAATAAGCGTTGCCTTTCTATAGGGTTTTAACTCTTCTGGAATAACCCATTCCTCTACTTCATTGTTGGCGTTGTTATAAAGATAAATCTGACTGGAGATAACTTCTGCCTCAGAATCTTCTTTTCGATCACTGTATTTTTCCACCATATATAAATAATAATTTTCGTTTTGAATCATATTATTTTCATTAAAAATACGGATACTGGATGAGCCTCTTTCTTCCATCATAAATTTCGCAAGAATGGAATCCTTCACTAATCGCTTTTTGTTGTCATCAATTGTATAGATATGCAACTCTTCTCCGCCATTTATGGGATAGTTTGTTGTTAAAATATTTATTTTTCCATCTCCTACGTAGACGTCTTTCATATTGATCCAATCATAGCTTGTTTGGACTGGCATATGGATTTTAAAGGAGGAACTTTCATTTGTATTTTTATCCAGTGTATCGATTTGAACATCTCCCCATCCCCCTCTTCGACCATCATCTAGAAACGTTGTGTAAATCAAGCGTGTTTTGTCTTCAAAGTATTTTCTTGGGTCCAATTCCTTCCCTCTCATAAATTTACGGTGTTCATCAATATATTTCTGAAGAATCCTAGGCCCATTCGGGGCAATCAAATCTCTAAAAAAAGACTGATTATTTGGATTCGTGGAACCATCCTTTGATATGTACAACATATGATAAAAATCATTACTCTTATAACTTGTTTGAAGGATAAGATTTTCGATTTCTTCCTTGTTTCCGCTGATCGTTTCAATTTTAAAGGATCTATCATTTTTGGAAGCCATTGCTGTTTTTTGGATATAGTAAGAACTGATTATCGCCACGATTAAGATACTAATACATATTGTTTTCCAATATTTTTTCATCGTTATACCTCCTCTAGACCCTGATTTTATATTTTAGTAAATGATTCGCAATCCAAATGGCACTTCCTAAGACGATAATGCTTGCTACCACTACCATTAAGAAAATTTCAAGTGGATAAAAATAGTTTGTATAGAAATTAACGAAGAATATTGGAGCATAAAAGACAACGAGTGACAATAATCCATAAAAAATTGCACCAAAAATACCTTTTAAACCATAACTTCGCTCAATTAAAATGGCCGTAAATATTACTGCTACGAAAAGTAACCCAACTGTATATACCAGGATAAACTCTGTAAAGGTAGTCGGATACAGCCACCTCCACATATTTAGAGTAGAACTAGAATAAATTGAAAAATTTGATTGAAAATCTATTGGTATAATGCTATTAACAATTTGTTTTTCCATCAAAATCAGCAATATTTGCAAGGCAATCAATCCAAGAACCAGAAGCATAATGGTTGTTAATTTAGCAAAATAAATAACCATTCTTTCTGTTGGCAACATTAATAATCTGTAAATGAATGTATTTTTACCAAACCAATCTCGATACCCAATAAAGAAAACATAAATCATCAGCATGGCGATACATAAAAAGATTGGCAGCAGAAACCATTCCGAATCAGTGAATTGATCAAAAGAAAAAGTCCCATATTGCTCCTTATACTGGTTCATAGATAACTGTTTTTCAGCCATCATCTGTTTGGCATTTTTCATATAGGTTTGTGAGATGATCCATGCTCCAATAAGCTGACTAAGAATGGTCAAGCCAATTAAAATTAAATACAATTTAAAAAAGCGATTTACTTCAAAATTGACAAGTTTTAAATAGTTTTTCATGCTCGATATACCTCCCTCATCACATCAACAACTGATTTCCCTTCATTCTCACGTACTTCCTCCACGCTAAATTCCCTCAATACTGCCCCGTCATCGATAAGGACTGCTTTATCAATCAGATGTTCAATATCAGTAATTTCATGCGTTGTTATAATAACACCACGTTCTTCAATTAAATGGCTTGTAAATACTTCTGCAATCTGTTCACGAGAGAAAATATCAATACCAGAGAATGGTTCATCCATCAGTAAGTAATCGACATCCAGTGACAAACCTAGTAGCATATTCACTTTCGCTGTATTTCCTTTCGATAAGTTAGCAATTCGTTCAGTCGGATCAAGTTTAAAAAATTGCAGTAAATCTTCTGCCCTCTGAGGATTCCAGCTTTTATAAAAATCAGCCATGAACGCAAAAGCTTCACAGATTTTCATTTGTGGCAACATCGTTATCGTGTCTGGGATGAAGGTGATTTTTTCAAAACTTTTTTTTGTGATTTTTTCTCCATCAATTAAAATTTCACCGCTATTAATTGGTGTGAGCGCCATAATAGCTTTCATAACTGTCGTCTTTCCTACGCCATTTATCCCGATTAAACAAGTAATCTCCCCTTTTTCTGCAGTAAAAGAAAAGTCTTTTAAAACCTGTTTCCTGCCGTACTTCTTCTTCACATTTTTTACTTCAATCATTTCGATTCCTCCGCTTCTCCGCTTTCGGCATCATGTTTTTTCTTTACGAGTTCCAACACTTCTGCTAACGGCACATCGATGGATTTAATAGAGCCTAAAAATAAGTCAACCGCTTCGATAATCAATTCCTCACGGACATTTTTAAGTACCGCTTCATCTTTTGTAATGCAGCTAGGCATATTCCCCTCTGTAAAAATCAATCCTTGTTCCTCCATTTCCTTATAAGCTCGTTGTGCAGTATTAGGGTTAATCTTTAACTGATTGGCTAATTCCCTTCTGGATGGAATTTCCTGGCCAGGCTCATAAAATCCCTTGGCAATTTGTTCTTTCAAATGCCGAATCACTTGGACATACACCGGGTCCCGATTATTAAAATTTATAGTCAATTAACTCAACTCCTCAAAAATTAAATTCATGTATTAACCACTTAATACACAGTGTGCATAATGATGGGTTGCACCTATCATGGACATATTGTTTTTCAGTGTATTAATCACTTAATACACTGGCATTAAAAAAACGTATTAAACAGTTAATACACTTCTTGAAATGTATTATATGCTTAATACACATTTTAAGTCAATCATTTTTATGGAAATCACAACCATTTGTGAAAGATATAAGAAAATACTATTCAAACTAACTACAGCAGGTCAAAATGAATGATTTTTAATAGGGATATCAGCAATAAAAAAAGCGATTCTTAGATAGAATCACTTCGTTTCATCTGTGCTGGTCTAAAAGGATGATATTACCATCAGGGTCTTCAATTGTAAGATTTGCTGGCCCATTGCTTGTTTCATCTGCTTCAGATAATAATGACATCCCCTTTGCTTTAAGCTCTTTTTGAATAGCTCGAATGTCTGTAAATGACTGAAGATTCTCAGCATTTTCATTCCATCCTGGATTAAATGTTAAAAGGTTCTTTTCAAACATTCCTTGGAATAAACCAATGACACAACCTTCATTTTTCATAATGAGCCAGTTTTGCGTTATATCACCCATCATCACTTCAAATTCCAGATTTTCGTAAAATAATTTTGATTTGTGAATATCCTTCACACTTAAACTTACAGAGAATGCACCTAGTTTCATCATAATCCTCCAACAAAAGTTAATTTGGTAAATTAAGTATACTTTTTATTAAGATTTTTGTTATTATTTCTTCTTAAAAAATAGTAAATCACATAAAGTAAAGCCGAGTGAAAAAGCCATTGACCAAAATACAATTTGATAAAAATCGATTTTTGATGGCTCTATTACATAGTAAATGATTAAGCTACAACTACTATATAAAATAAAACAAATCATGAATTGATAGAACCTTTTTCTTTTATCTATTTTATTCAATTTTCTTATATTGATTAGAGATATCAAGACGAAGAAAATACAAAATAAAAGAAGGAAAATTAAAAAACTAAATACAAATTTTGCTGCAAGTAAATGATCAATATCCTGATATACAATAAAAAAGGTAATGATCATTCCAACTACAATTAGCATGTACAACATGCCTGTAAAAATCTTTTTCTTCAATTAGACTACCCCAAATTCTTTATTTATCGTTACGCCCATCTTCTCAATAATCATGCGATTTGTTAACTGGTAATTAATGCATGATACTTTGTATTTATTTCGTACTAACAATAAAACAAATTTTTTTGTTCACAGGACGTATAAAAAATAATAGTTGATCTATACTATTAAAGATTTCACTTCAAATCCAATGACTAGGAGGGTTAACCCGATGAGTGCGATTGATCGATAACTCAGAAGGACCATCAAAGCTGAATAAGCTAAAGTACAGATTTCTTAGGAATATCTTAAGATCCTATGCGGAAGCGAGGCAGTGTGTCATGGAGCAAAAAATGTAAGTGGTAATCAGACCCGGAAATTTATTTCCGGGTTTTCTATTTTGTCTATCTATTTGCAATTAGGAATGGCTTATTCAATTTGTTCTAAAACCAAAATAAAACAAAAAAAAATCACCTCGTTGAATAATTACGAGATGATTTTTAGCAAACTTTATTTTTTCTATATTAATTCCTTTGCCAGGAATCTATAGGTATTTAAACGACTTTCTAATTCATATTGATTGCAATTTAGCATCACTTCATCAAAGCCATAGCGTTCTTGCTCGGCGCTTAAAAAAGCAGCAACGTCTTGTGGGGTCCCAACAAGATTCGCCTTGCGATTATTGTCAATCGTCAATTTATCCATTTCTGTTAATGGATAATCCTTTGCTTCTTCAGGTGACATCGTTTGAATGATTTGCCCTTTCATTAATTGAAGACGAGAAATATCGATCGGTTTAGCTAAATATTCCGCTTCTTCTAATGTAGGGGCAACGGTTGCTGCATATGTCACAATGATTTGTGGTTTATCCATATAATAAGAAGGTGTGAAGTAGGCTTTATAGGCATCAAAGATATCCTTTGACATATTGCCAGTGAAAAATTGTGCATACGAATAGCCTACTCCCAATTGTCCAGCATGCATTGCACTCTGACCACTCGAGCCTAGTAACCAAGCCTCTGGTAATGAAATATGAGCAGGAGCTGCAACGACTTGATCATAGACATGTTCACCTGTTTTTTGATTATTCATCAGTTTTAAAATGATTTCGAGCTTATCATACTGTTCCGTGAAGCGTTGTCGTCTTCCCTCTGCCAATGCATAAATAGCTGCATGATCACCGCCAGGAGCTCTACCCACACCAAAATCAATACGATTTGGTGCTAGTCCCGACAATGTTTTAAAAACCTCTGCTAGCTTATAGGGTGAATAATGCATCATCATGACGCCACCTGTACCAATGCGTAGGCGTTTTGTTTTCGCAGCTAAAAAAGCAGCGGTTACTTCAGGAGCTGAACTCGCCAATGACTGACTATTATGGTGTTCAGCTAGCCACATTCGATGATAGCCAAGTTCTTCACCTAGTAGTGCTAGTTGTTCTGTACGTTGGAAGGCTTCCTCTGCAGAATGACCTTTTGGAATGGGCATTTGATCTAACATACTTAATCTCATTTAAAACATCCTCTCTGTCTCTAGCTCCCCCTTTTACTGTAATACAGTTTGGATGATTTACAAAATAAAAAACCTTACTCATAAGCTAGTTGTTTCTTTTCCCATGTGTGATAGACCATGCCAACAAGCTTTTGTTGTTGTTGCTGATTTAATACGACATCTTTAAATTTCATTGCCTCTAGAGAAAATTGCTGCGTTTGTTCGTTCACGACAAATTGGAGGATAGCATGTCCTTTTTCGTCTTGAAACGTTATTTCACCTGATAATTCTACAACTTGTTCCCCTGTTTTCGCTTCATAATAGCGCCAGTAAGGTTCAAAAAAAGCGTAATTAAATGCATTTCGAACTGTGACATCCGAAAAATTCTCCAAATAACCTTCCTTTACGGTATCAATATACTCATGGTCTGTTATATCTTTTTTTGCATTAAAGACATACCCTACAAGTACTCCCATAAACACAACACAGAGAAATACGCGTATATGATTTCCTAAACTCATGTCATCACGTCCCCTTTACGTAAAAACACCATCATTTACATAATACATCAAAATAATGACTCCAAGTAGAAATTTTTTGAATAATGTAGAAATTATCATCAACTTCTATTCAATCACTTCATTTACTGCTATCAAAAAATAATGGCAAGAGTATTTACAGCCCACCCTCATTTCGCTACTATCAGTTTATTATGATAGAAAAGAGATGACCTATTGTGCCTTTTGATTTAGATGTAAATATTTTATTAATCTTACTCCTCTTCGGTTTTTTAGCAGCCTTTATTGATTCAGTGGTTGGAGGAGGCGGGCTTATCTCTTTACCAGCTCTTCTGTTTGTTGGCCTTCCTCCCTCTGCTGCAGTAGCAACCAATAAATTGGCAGGTACGATGGGTTCCCTTACTAGCACAGTGACATTTTATCGCTCTGGTAAACTAGATATTAAAGCCGTCTATAAGCTATTTCCCTTTGTCTTTTTTGGTTCTATGCTTGGTGCTTGGATTGTCCACTTAATGGACCCAAGTGTATTGAAGCCCTTAATGCTGATTATGCTTGCAGCCGTGGCCATCTATACCATCTTTAAAAAAGACTGGGGCAGTATGACTACCTATAAACAATTAACGCCAAAACGCTCTATTATTTTTGTTATCGTAATGACGCTTATTGGCTTTTATGATGGCTTTTTAGGACCTGGGACAGGCTCATTTTTACTGTTTGCTTTTCTCATGGTTGGTTTTGATTTTTTACAATCGGCGGGGAATGCTAAATTCTTAAATTTTGGCAGTAATATAGCGGCCCTTCTTATGTTTATATACTTAGGACAAATAAATTATGCCTATGGTCTACCAATGGGCCTAGCACAAATTGCAGGTGCCATAGTTGGTTCAAAATTTGCCATTAAACGCGGCAGTGGCTATGTACGTAAATTATTTATCGTTGTGACCATTCTATTACTCTTGAAAAATACATATGACTATTTTTCATGATCAGCCGTTATACTAACGTATGCCAATACTATAGAACGATCAAACTTATCTCAATTGGGGTAAGTTTTTTCATGGCATCAACTTTTTCCCTCTCCTCGTACGTCTAGTAAATGTATACAATTTGACAATGTTAAAAAAGGAGCTTCTTTGGACATGAGAACAAGAAATGCATTTCAACATGAAGAGGTGTTTGTCCAATTCATTCGAGAACAAAAAGAGCGTTTTTATTTGCTCGCGTATAGCTATACAAAAAATGAACAGGACGCACTAGATGTTGTACAAGACAGTATCCAAAAAGCCATGCTTTCATTAGATCGACTTGAAAATGTGACCTATATGAAAAGCTGGTTTTATAAAATAGTTGTCCGTACAGCCATAGATTTTTTACGTAAGCATAAACGCTTACAAGTGACAGATGATGATACATTACAATATTTAACACCTGCTCAAGAGGATGTTTATGAGAATGTTGACTTGGAGCATGCGTTGGATGAACTCCCGCAAATGTATCGAGAGGTTGTCATTCTCCATTATTTCGAGGATTTAAAACTCGCTGACGTGGCGAACATCCTCGACATTAAGTTGAGTACAGCCAAATCACGTCTTTATAAAGCATTAAAACTATTGAAAATACAACTGGAAGATGTGAAGGGAGAAACTGCACATGGATAAAAATTACAGGAGTTAGAGAAACAATATATGAAAGTCCCGATTCCAAAAGAGCTAGACTTCGTGGTTGAAAAAGCACTTAAGCAAGGTCAAAAAAAGAAAAAAAATCGTACACCTCAATGGGTCCTTGGATCTGCCGCTGCAGCCATGCTATTTACAGCTGGTTTAAATGTAAGTCCTGCAATGGCACGTACACTCTCAGAAATTCCCGTGGTTGGTAGTGTGATAAAAGTATTGACTTGGACAGAATATGAAGTGGCTGAAGATACTTATGATGCCAACATTAAAGTACCTTCTATTGAAAACTTAGAAAATCAAGATCTGGCGAATACATTAAATGAAAAGTATCGTGCAGAAGGTAAAACACTTTACGATGAATTTATGGCAGAAGTGGGCGATTTAAAATTAAATGGCGGAGGTCATTTAGGTATTGATAGTGGTTTCGAAATCAAAACTGATAATGACCAAATTTTATCGATCGGCCGTTATGTTGTAAATACTGTTGGTTCGTCTTCAACGGTGATGGAATACGATACGATCGATAAAGAAAACGAAATTTTAATTACTTTACCAATGCTCTTTAAAGATCAGCACTATATTGAAACAATCAGTGAAAATATTAAAGAACAAATGCGTACACAAATAGCTGAATCGAATCAAGATAAAGTTTACTGGGTAAAGGGTGCTGGCCTTGCCGATGAAGAGTTAATGGAGGAATTTACAACTATTAAACCTGATCAGCAATTCTACATTTCTGATAAAGGCAAGCTTGTGATTTCCTTTGATAAATATGAAGTGGCACCTGGCTATATGGGCGTTGTAGAGTTTGAAATCCCAACAGATGTCTTAAAAGAAAATCTTGTAAGCACAAAATATATTCATTAATTTAGCTTACGTTTCCTATGATGAGGTATTGGATGATGGTGTCGTCCAATACCTCATTTTTTTCATGAAACCATACCATTTTCTGCTTATAAAGCCGACTTTTTTTGTCAAAGCTAATATGTATCAATCTATGTTAGAGGGTTTTCAACATGAAAAGTGTAGGATCAATCAGTATTTTACATGTCATCTTCCTATCAATGACTGTTATTGGCTTAAAAAATCATGTAACCATTATTCCTCCACTACTAGATGTGGCCAAAAGAGATGGCTGGCTGTCAGTATTATTTGCTGGAGGAATTATTTTCTTTTGGCTATTTTTATTAGTATATATTCAATCAAAATCTAATCAGGAGCCCATCCGAGATTGGCTCGATTCAAAAATCGGGAAAATTGGCTCTACTATTGTTGTTTATACAAATGCTATTTTTTTAATGATTATCGCTGCTTTTACAATGGTTGAAACATTGCAATGGATTAATACTACATTTTTACCGCAAACGCCTGTTATCATCTTATTATTTATCTACACCATTCTGTGTATTCTTCTTGTGGCGACTAGCTTACAGACAATTGTCATTTTAAACGTTTTTGTATTATTCGGTGTAGTTATCTTTGGCTTTTTCGTTGCCTTTACGAACATGCAGGTGAAAGACTATGAATTATTGCGTCCATTTTTTGAACATGGATTCCAACCTGTATTGCGAGGCATGATTTTCCCTGCATCCGGGTTTATTGAGCTTTTAATGCTGCTATTTTTACAGCATCAATTTAAGGAACGTATTCGCTGGTATCATTTTGCTATTATGCTGGCCATTTTAGTAGGACTGACATTAGGACCATTAATTGGGGCCATTACAGAATTTGGACCGAATGAAGCAGCTAAGCAACGCTATCCTGCCTACGAAGAATGGGGATTAGTGACAATCGGTCGCTATATCGAGCATCTTGACTTTTTCTCCATTTATCAATGGCTGACAGGAACCTTTATTCGTGTTAGTTTCCTTTTGTACATTGTGGCAGATTTATTGAAGATGACAGGAGATCCGAAGCGTATATGGCAAATGCTTGCTCCTCCCTTCTTTATTCTTTGTTTACCATTAATCATGCTAAATGAAAGCTTATTTTTAAAAGTTAAAGGACATTATTTTCTTACAGCCACTTTTATTTTTTTCTTTTTACTCTCAATATTTTTCGTAGTCGTAGCTTTCTTGTCGGATAAATCTTCTAAAAAGGGGAAAACTGAAAAACAAGATAGGAAAAGTGGTGAAACATAATGCCTCAGCAAGAACAGGCGCTAGATCTTAGTACGCTCAGAAAATTATTTCAAAAATCGGCAGATATTCAATTTCAGGAATATATGTTTAATCAGCAGAAAGTACACTTTATTACGTGTGATGCTATGATTGATCAACAAATGCTTAATGAAGTGATTATTCAACGTATTCAGTATTTATATGATCATTTGGATGAGGTCCCCTTTGAAGAGAATATCGCAAGGCATCTTCATGTTCCAAGTATTCAAAAAGTACAAGACAAGGAACAGCTGATAACTTTTGTCTATAGTGGCTTCTTGTTGTTGTATTTTGATGAAGGCAATCTTTTATATGCAAGCAATATTGCCCAAAAGCCAAATCGTCAACCTGAAGAAACGCGCATGGAGGTTCTTGTTAAAGGACCCAGGGATAATTTCATTGAAGATATTCGCGTCAATATTGCATTGATACGAAAACGCTTGCCGACCAATTCTTTTTGTGTAGAAAAAATGGAGCTTGGGAAACGATCGAAAACTACGGTAGCCATTCTTTACTTTGATGATATTGTGGATATGGATATTTTGCATGGAATCAAAAAGCAGCTTGCAGCCGTCGATACGGATATTGTTTTTAGTGGCGATTTATTGATGGAACGAGTGAATAAAAATTCCAAGCTTTTTCCGAAGTTTGATTATACAGGGCGCCCTGATTATGCGGTTCAAGCCTTGGCAAGAGGTCGATTTATCATTTTTGTAGATGGTGTCGCCTACGCCGTCGTTACACCGGTTAATCTGTTTCTATTACTGAAATCGGCTGAGGATAATGAATACCCTATTATCTTTAGTTCACTCGAGCGATTATTAAGGATATTCGGTATTTTAATTGGGCTATTACTCCCTGCATTCTGGCTTGCCTTAACAACCTATCATCAAAATCAATTGCCACTCCAACTACTCGCAACCGTTGTACAAGCGAAGGCGGGCTTACCGCTCCCCTCTTCGCTTGAAATGCTGCTCATGTTGCTCATGTTTGAATTGTTTCGTGAAGCGGGCTTGCGTCTACCCTCCGTTATAGGTGGGACCATCAGTGTTGTAGGTGGATTAATTATCGGCGATGCTGCTATTCGAGCAGGCGTAACGAGTCCTGAAATGATCGTTGTCATCGCTATTTCTACCATTGCCTCCTTTACATTGGTGAATCAGTCACTTGTTACTTCTGTCAGCATATTGCGTGTCGCCTTTATCTTTGCCAGTGCCTTTTTTGGATTATTCGGCTTCTTTGTTTCTTTATATCTGACCCTGCTTTACTTAAGTAATATTCGAATATACGGTTACTCTTACATGAATCTGGCAACAGATCTAAATTGGGCTACCATTAAAAAATCCATCTTTCGTTTGTCACCTAAGGGCTATACAGAGCGCAACAAAGCACTGGCTCCTCAGGATTATACACGAACTTCAAAAGGGCATGAAAACAAGGATTCTCCAAATAAAAACAAATAGCATCCCTATCGATTGTGAAGGGATGCTATTTTTGTTCGCTCAAATATTTTGTGTCCTTTCTTTAATAGCGTCCAGTACACTTTCCCAATGATTTTTCATTTCTTCTCGTACTGTCTGATCAGAAAGATGTTCCTGATGAAAGCTAATGGTTGTTTTATTACGATCTTTTGGTAAAATACGGATTTGTACGGTAGATGGTTTTGACCACTCTTCCTTTTGCCAAGTTAATCGAAGCTGCTCTAACGGTTTAACAATCCTGATTTCGCCTGACCCTGTCTTTGAATGGTATTTGTGCCCAGGCTCAAATATAACTGAAGTGCCTTTACCTAGCCATGTACGTACCCCTTCTGTTGTCGTGAGCAATGCCCATGCTTGCTCCTGCGAAATTGGAAATGTCCTTCTAACCCCTACTTGAAAGCCGACACTTTTCGTTTGACCGATGATTTTTTCGTTATCCATTGCTTCACCTCTACTATTTCATGATTTATAGTGGGACTGTTGTGTTCTATTCGATTTACTTGCTTAACATTCCTTCTATGTATTCACAAATTTCACTAAGTAAGGATCATATTTGTACTTCATACAAAATTAATTAGCACAGAAATATCACTTTAGAGCAATTAACCCAAACTCTGGATTTTTCATATTAAAAAAACCCAGGTTCAAATAATTTGAGTACTTGGGATTTACTTTATTTATAATCAATTAATCAAAATCATTCTCTTCCTCAATTTTCCGAATGACGCCTGTCTTTGCATTTACTTCTACTTCGTAAATCTTATTCTGAGCAGTCAAAATAAATATTTCATAGACTAAAGTTCCATTTTCCATATCCATGCCATAATGTATGATTTGACCTGGCACCCTTTGCATAGCATGTTGAAGCGATACCCTTTGATTATTCGATGGCATTACCATTCAATCATCTCCCTCTTACTACATAAACCTATATTATGCTTGTAGGGAAATAGTATGCTTTTGATACAACATAACCAGTACAAGTAACTAAGGGAACCAACTAAAAAAGGGAAATTGTTTTAAAAACAATCTCCCCTTTCCTTCATTTACGTCAATTCCACAAAATCTTTCTGAACGCTTTGTTCTGTTTGTCCTTTGCGAAATTGAATATGATGGAGTTTGGCAAAGATACCATTTTGAGCAACAAGCTCGTCATAAGTACCATCCTCTTCAATCCCTTTCGGTGTCACAACTAATACGCGATCTGCATTGCGAATAGTTGCCAATCGGTGGGCAATAACTAATGTTGTACGATTTTCAGCTAGCTCTGTTAATGATTGCTGAATAATCATCTCTGTTTCCGTATCTAAGGCAGATGTTGCCTCGTCTAAAATCAAGATCGGTGGGTTCTTTAGGAACATACGAGCAATCGCTAGTCTTTGCTTTTGCCCTCCTGATAATTTTAAGCCACGTTCGCCAATTTGTGTATCGTAGCCATCTGGTAGCTCTGCGATAAATGCCTCTAAATGAGCCTTTTTCGCTGCCTCTCGAATTTCCGCTTCACTGGCGTCTAATTTTCCATAGGCAATGTTTTCGCGAATCGTCCCTGTAAATAAGAAGACGTCCTGCTGTACGATACCAATTTGAGCACGCAATGATGCCTGTGTCAAATTACGTATATCGATGCCATCAATCGTAATAGCACCATTTGTCACCTCATAAAATCGAGGAATTAACGAGCAGATTGTAGTTTTACCAGCACCCGAAGGCCCTACAAAGGCAATCGTTTGGCCAGCTTTTACATCAAATGATATATCATGTAAAACTTGTTTTGATGCATCGTAATTAAAATCAACATGATTGAATGCAATATCACCATCTAAGTGTTTAATGACCTTTGCATCCTCACGATCTTGAATTTCTGGCTCCTGTTCGATTAATTCACGGAAGCGCTTAAAGCCGGCCATCCCCTTCGGATAAAGCTCTAATAATGCACTAATTTTATCAATTGGTTTAATCAAGACATTCGTATATAAGACAAAGCTTACTAATTCACCGTAAGAAAGCTTTCCATTAAAGCTTAACCAAGCACCGACAACAAGCACTACTAGTGTTAAGAGGCGTGTCATCATGTAAATACTGGAGTGTGTCCCTGCCATAATTTTATAGGCATATAGTTTTGCCGCACGGAAAAATCCATTTTGTTCTTTGAATCGGCTAATTTCAAAAGCTTCATTCGTAAAGGATTTTACAACCCGTACACCGGATACACTATCCTCCACACGTCCATTGACATCAGCAATTTTGCCATACATCGTTTTCCATGCATTGTTCATTTTGACATTACTAAAGGTCACAAGCCAAGTTAAAAATGGCACCATGATCACTGCAATTAAAGCGAGTGTAGGGTTCACATTAAACATAATAGCAAAGGCACCAATAAAGGTCATGATCGCAATAAATAAATCCTCTGGTCCGTGATGGGCAAACTCACCTATATCAAATAAGTCATTGGTAATCCGACTCATAATATGTCCTGTTTTGGTATTATCAAAAAAACGAAATGATTGTCTTTGTACATGCGTAAATAATTCCTGTCGCATATCCGTTTCAATGTTAATGCCGAGTTTATGTCCTAAATAGTTTACGATAAAGTTCAAGAATGTACTAATTGCATAAACAAGCAGTAATAAGACACTTACTTTCACAATCATGCCCCAATCGCCTGATGGCAATAACTCATCGATAAACCACTGAACAGCTAATGGAAAGGCAAGCTCTAAGATTGCTACAATGATGGCACTCGAAAAATCGATGACAAACAATCGTTTATGTGGCTTGTAGTAGGAAAAAAATTTTCTATACATGTTTGTCCCCTTTCTAAGTTGTAAAAATTTCGCCTATCTTTTAATAGTACCATTTGTGCAAACGTAACGGAAAAGTATTTTTTCTCCATAGCAGTATATTTTTATTTACTTTCATTTTATTGCATGCTATGATTGGTGTAAGAATTGAATAGCTTTTGACTTTATTGTCAAAGGGGAGTAGCTAGCGGATGCGATCGAAGCATCTGATTCACATTCGTCATTACATGGTTTCTTACCATCGGGTGTGATGGCATAATTTGTCTCACAGAATACATTCTGTGCAACGAACAGTAAATTGCTTAGCAAGACCTTTGCCTATTTTTTAGGCAGGGGTCTTTTTCTTTTGCTTAAAATTGGGAAGAATATGTTAGAAGCAATCATTCATTTCTGTTCATTAATTAAAGGAGGAAACAAATTTGGAGGCAATTATTTTAGAATACGCATGGGTACTCGTCGTATTAATTGTATTAGAAGGTTTGTTAGCAGCAGACAACGCAGTCGTAATGGCAGTTATGGTAAAGCATTTACCAAAAGCACAACAACAAAAAGCTTTATTATATGGATTAGTGGGGGCATTTGTTTTCCGTTTCGCCGCATTATTCCTTATTACAACACTCGTTAATTTCTGGCAAATCCAAGCAATAGGTGCAGCTTATCTATTGTTTATGTCTATTAAGCATATTTATGATTCACGGAAAGCATCCCAAAACTCCGAAGAAATCCAAGAGCCGAAAAAACAATCTGGCTTCTGGATGACGGTTGTAAAAGTGGAACTTGCTGATATCGCGTTCGCGGTAGATTCTATCCTAGCAGCGGTTGCTATTGCTGTAACGCTACCACATATCGGCGATTTTGATATCGGTGGTATTAATGCAGGACAATTCGCCGTTATGTTCTTAGGTGGTATTATTGGGGTCATCATGATGCGATTCGCGGCTCGTTGGTTCGTGAAAGTTCTTGATAAATTCCCTTCACTGGAAACAGCTGCCTTCCTAATCGTTGGCTGGGTGGGTGTAAAATTAGCTGTATTAACATTAGCACATGAAAAATTAGGTGTGATTCCACACGAATTCCCCCACTCTACTATTTGGAAAGCTATTTTCTGGATTGTTTTAGTTGCTATTGCATTAGGTGGCTACTTAATCGGTGTCAAAAATCAAAAGAAACAAGCACAATAATGATGAAAAATTCGCTTCGATTACGATCGGGGCGATTTTTTCTAGCTTCTTTTTGAAAATTAAAAAGAAGGAATCTTCTAATTGAGAACGAATATCAATTAATTTTTGCACAAATTGCCTTGAAAATTAATTTTTTTGTATGTTACTACCTCTACACGGTATACTAGTAAAGAAGTCATTTACTGCAAAAGGAGGAAAACTTTTATGTTATCTGAAAAACTACACACAGCTCTTAACGAACAAATGAATTTTGAATTCTACTCTGCGCATGCCTATATGGCAATGGCAGCCTATTGCACTGATCAAGATTATGATGGCTTCGCTAACTTCTTTTTAGTACAAGCAGAAGAAGAACGCTTCCATGCCATGAAATTTTATAATTTCCTAAGTGATATGGGCTATCGTGCGACAATCCAAGGTTTTGAAAGCCCAGGCAATCATTTCGAATCCATTTTAGATGCCTTTAAAACGGCTCTATCACACGAAAAAGAAGTAACTCGTCGTATTTACAATTTATCAGACATTGCTTTAGATGAACGTGAGCATGCGACAATGGCCTTTTTAAAATGGTTCATTGACGAGCAAGTGGAAGAAGAGTCTACATTCGATACATTAATTCGTAAAATCGAGCGTATCGAAACTGACTCAAACGCTATCTTTATGCTAGATGCCGAACTGGCAACTCGTACTTTTACACCAGATGCGGAAGCGTAATATTTCTTATAAAAAAATCTGCCATTAAGGCAGATTTTTTTCATAGTGTTGAAAAACAAAACAGTCAATTGAAAGGTAGAAATGGATTTCCGTTGCAGGCTACTTGCTTTCCTGTGGGCGAGCGCCGAGCCGCTTCCTCCGCTCCCGCTCCGTGCAGGTGCTCGCCTGTCTCGCTATCCCACGGGAGTCAAGTAGCCTTCCACTCCAACCCACTGACTTTTTAGCAAAGGTTTTCAAATAAAGGGAAGGTGCTCACTGCTCTTTATGAAGAGGTGTTGTCACGCATCACTTCTCCACATTGAAAATAAGAGTTTATCCCCTCTAAGAATACAGTTAATGGGCGATTTGATCGCTATGCTACTATGAAAAAAAGTAAAGACACTTTTGCAGCATGGTTGATTGGAGTGGAGCCAGCGTCACTCCTTGGGGATTTAGCGTCACAGAGGAGACCCTGGAGCGAACGGAAGTGAGTGAAGCGGCTCATCGGACGGCCCCCTGGAAAGGACGCTGGCGGAACGGAAATCAACCCCTCACCTTGCAAAGTTGCTTTTTCTGCCGTTGACATCATCTTTTTTCAACAACATGAAAAAAATCTGCCATTCAGGCAGATTTTTTTAGTTATTGAATCTTTTGAAAACCTCATTACGGTTCTCGCACCACACCAGCAAAGGAAGCTTGATAGATTTGATAGATATCTTCACGCTCTAATGGCATCGGACTTCGCGCTAAAATACGCGTTTGTTTTGTAGCATCCTCTGTTAGCTGTTCAAGTGCTGATACAGGGATATTGAATCCTTGTAATGTTGAGGGAATTTTCACATCTTGAACGAGTTGTTGTAAGGCATCAACACATTTATAGGAAGCCTCTTCTTGCGATAAATAGGAAGATGATATTCCCATGGCATCTAAAATATCTTTCATTCGTTTTTCACAGCTTTGACGAATATACCCCATGACATATGGTAATAGTACTGCATTGGAATCACCATGAGCTATATGGAACTGACCTCCCAGGGGATAGGCTAAAGCATGGACACCTGCTACACCGGCATTGAAAAAGGCTAATCCTGCTAAATAGCTGCCATAACTCATATCTGTGCGCGCTTGCTTGTCTTGCCCATTATGGACAGCTGTTCGTATTGACTGGCTAATTAATCGGATAGCTTGTAGTGCAAGTGCATCTGTTACTGCATTCGCATTTACTGATACGTAGGCTTCTATCGCATGAGTTAACGCGTCTACCCCAGTCGCAGCCGTCACCTTCGATGGTAAGGAAATCGTTAAGGCAGGATCTACAATCGCTACATCCGCTAATAAATAATCATGTGTCACGACATCCTTGGTTGTATCCAGTGATAGCACAGAAATATTTGTTACCTCTGAGCCTGTCCCAGAAGTGGTAGGAATTAAGATTTTAGGTAACCCTTTATTATCTAATGTTTTCGTTCCTGTTAGGTTTAAATAATCTGCAACTTTTCCATCATGTTTTGCTAATACCGCGGCAAGCTTTGCTAAATCTAGTGCACTGCCCCCACCTACACCAATCACCAAATCAAATGGATGCTTTCTCGTAAAATCAACCAGTTTTTCACCAATTGCAAGCGGAGGCTCTGGTGCAATATCAGTATAAATGGTTGTTGTATAGCCTTTCTCAATCAAAGGCTTTTCAACATTGTCTGTTAGACCTATTTCTTTTAATAATGGATCTGTCACGATCAAAATATTGTGCGCGTTAAACTTCTTTACCTCTAGCAGAAGCTGACTCAAACAGCCCCAGCCAGTATAGCTAGCAGGCGTAAAGGTTAATTTATGCATGGCTTCTCTACTCCTATCTATTCATAATAGCCTTCCGTCGATTTTCTAAATGATTTAAATTGAATAGGATCATGTCCAAACCATACTTGTGAATTTGTTTCATGTGCTAGTCTTCGAATCCGTTCCACAGTTGTATTATAACCTACAGAATCGTAGATAATGCCTGGTGGCTTGACAGGAGGGCCAAAGCTTTCTGCCGTATAAATGGCATCTGAAGCTAAAATAATACCACCTGTGTCAGGCATTTGAATATGCAAACCTAGCATTCCCCAAGCGTGACCACTACCAAAATTTAATACCTGTATCCCTTCAGCTAGTTTTACATGATCCTCGCCACGTTTGATTAAGCGCCATTGTAGATTGTTTTTAATCCACATATCAATGTCACCCCAAACATAGGCACCGTCTTTCACGTTTCTAGCATATGTTTGTAATGTGCCATTAAACTCATCTTCCTGTACAATAATTGTCGCATTTGTAAAGAGTTCTAAGCACCCTGCATGGTCGAGATGCAAATGAGAAGCAACAACATATTTGATATCCTCTGGACGAACATTTAATTCTTCTAGACGATGATGTAAATAGCATTCTTCTGGCATATTAATAGGAAATGCTTTTTGCGTAAATTCACCCCATCGCCCTTCTGGACCCATCGAGTTTGGATTGCATGCTGTATCAAATAGAATTTTGCCTTCTGGATGATCAATCAGTACTGTATAAACAGGGAACTCAACAAATTCATTTGGCTGGTTTGGATGATCGATGGTTGCGGGATTGTGCATCGCAATCATATAATTTTTATCCATTCGCATCGTACCATTGTCCATCACATACAATTTTGGATGTTGTTTAATCATTTTCATTTTCCCATCTCCATTCGTGATTATTGGTTATTCCAAATTACTAGCTTCATTTCCGTCATTTCTTCTAACGCATATTTAATGCCTTCACGACCTGTGCCGCTTTCCTTTACACCACCATATGGCATGTGATCTACTCGATAAGTAGGTACATCATTAATGATGACCCCACCAACGTGCAATGCTTTTGTAGCTTGAAAAGCTGTCTGAATAGAAGGAGTGAAGATGCCTGCCTGTAGGCCATAGTGAGAATCATTGATAGCCGCTATCCCTTCATCAATGGTGGCTACCGTATTGACGATAACAACAGGTGCAAAAATTTCTTCACAGGATACACGACTCTGTGGTTGAACATTATATAAAACAGTGGGCAATAAAATATGATTGTCAATGTGACCACCTGTAATTACTTGTGCCCCTTCAGCTACTGCCTCTTCAATCCATTGATAAGCACGCTGTTGTTCAGTTTGTGAAATCATCATAGCAAGATCTGTTTGATTATCCATTGGATCACCAATTGTAAGCTGCTCTATTTTTTCCTTCAGCCGTATTAAAAACTCCTCAACCATACTTTCCATGACATAGATACGTTGTAAAGAAATGCAGACTTGACCTTGGTTGGAAAAGGCCCCCATCACAATGCGATCCATAATACGCTCTAGCTGTACCCCTTCATCTATAATTACGCCTGCATTGGAACCTAATTCTAAGGTTACTTTCTTCAAGCTTGCACGATTGCGTAGAGAAATCCCTACCGCTGGACTTCCTGTAAACGTAATCATCTTAACATTTGGATGTGCTAAAAATGCATCGCCTACTAATTTACCTTGTCCAGTTACAAGATTAAAGGCACCTGCTGGTAAATTTGTTTGCGCCAATAATTTTGCAAGAAAATGGGCGGATAATGCTGTTTGTGTGGCAGGTTTTAATACAATCGTATTGCCTGCAGCTAATGCTGGCCCAACTTTGTGTGCTACTAGATTTTGAGGAAAGTTAAATGGTGTAATCGCTGCCACAACACCGATTGGCTCTCTTAATGTATAAGCAAAGCGCCCCTCTCCATTTTTTGATGCATCCATTGGAACCATTTCACCAGTAAGTCGCTTTGCTTCTTCTGCCGCAAATTTATAGGTTTCAACTGTGCGATCAATTTCAGCGTAAGCATACTTTAACGGTTTGGCTGATTCCATTGCAATGATACTTGCTGCTTCATCCCTATTTTCTGCAAAAAGGGTGGATAACTGCTCTAATATCTCTGCTCGTTGAAAAGCAGTTAATGCAGCCATTTGAGGAGCTGCAGCATGCGCACTTTCAATGGCCACCTGTACATCTTTTTCAGTGGCCATCGCAAAGTGTGCCAATACCTCTTGCGAATAGGGAGCTTGGATCTCCATCCATTCAGCAGTCATCTTCCATTCTCCATTGATCCATAAGCCCTTTTTCAATCGTAATTCACTCCTTTCTTTTTATGGTTACGTATTCATTTCAGAAAATAAAGAAATGAATACGTAACCATTTTGGTGTAAAAAATAAACTGATTGTCTATCAGTTTATTTTACACGTTGTATTTCTTGGGAAAATCTTAACAGACTCTGTTTGTCTAATGCAAGTATTTTTTTTCTCCATTACCTCAAATAATTTTTCGATAGCAATAAAACCTAAGTTCTCTTCTGATGTTAAACCTACTGTTGTTAAGGCAATAGAATGATGTTTACTAAGTTCTACATTATCAATACCAATGATATTAAAATCTCTCGGGACCTGAAAACCTCTCTCTAAACAAAGATTCAATATTTCAATGGCAATGGCATCGGTAGCAGCACAAATAGCTGTCGGTCTTTTTTCGAGTTGTAAAAGTTCTGTAAACGCTCGTTCAATATCTATTTTATTGGTGTTCGTTAAAAAAGTAGGCACTAATTTTGCATCCAGCCCATAATCCTGTAAAGCTTGTTCAAATCCCAGATAGCGTCCATGGAAGGTGCTCATTTGATGTGGCCCCCCTATCCAACATAAAGAGTCATGCCCTAATGATAGGACATGATTGGTCGCAAGGTAACCTGCTTGAACATTATCAATTTCCACAAAATGTCTATTCTCTTTATGCTTACGATTAAACATAATAAATGGAATAGCTAGTTTTTCTAGTTTATAAAATAAATCATCTTGATACAGCATAGAAGACAAAATGATCGCATCTGCTTTCGTTTCTAAAACTGCATTGTAGATTGAATTAAGATTATCCTCTGTGCCAAAATAGACATTCACTTTATAGCCACGTGCATTAACATAATTCACGATGGCTGTAGTTGTATCAACAAAAAAAGGGTTGTGTAATGGCCCCGAAATCAATGTAATAATGCCTGTTTTTTTCTGAACAAGCGATCTTGCTATATCATTTGGCACATAGTTTAGCTCCTCTATTGCCTGCATTACTTTTTCAATTGTTTTTGGCTTTACAAGCTCTGGTGTATTCAATACTCTAGATACAGTTGTTTGTGAGACACCAGCATGCTTCGCCACATCTTTTGAAGATACCAAAAAAACCACCCATTTCATCATTGTGAAGCTATATTATATCATCTATAGAATAATGATTATAGTGATGATTCCTTCTCTACTTTAACCCTTTCGCTCATAAGGCTTTACTGCTTCACTCGCTTTAAAGTTATAGACAGGTTTAATGACTTTTATAATATCTACAGTTTCGCCAATCGCAGAAGTAATCTCTGTCATCGGTTTATAGGCCATTGGCGCCTCATCCAAAGTTTCTTCATTGACGGATGTTGTCCAGATTCCCTGCATCGTATCTTTGAAATCGTCCATGTTCAACGCTTTTTTCGCTGCTCGTCGTGAAAACATGCGCCCCGCTCCATGAGGTGCTGAATAATTCCATTCCGCGTTGCCTTTCCCTATACAAAGAAGTGATCCATCACGCATATTCATTGGAATAACAAGCTTTTCATCTTTATTTGCACGAACAGCCCCTTTGCGAAGTGTCATCGTTTCTGTATCAATATAGTTATGAATCGTATCAAACGTATCTGTAAAATGCCAATTCATCTGTTTAGCGATCTTTTCAGCAATGGTCCAGCGATTCATACGTGCAAATTGCTGTGCAATCTTCATATCATGAATATAGTCATGGAAAGCTTCACCCTCTAAATAAGCCAAATCTTTTGGAACAAACGGTTTTTGTTCTTTATAGGCTTGTATCATGGATTGAATCTCTTGTTGTCGTCCTTGCTGTTTCAGTTCTTCTATTTTTTCAGTCAAATCTTCCCGACGTAAATTTTCATAAGCTCTTTTTTGGTGCCAGTTAGCAACCTTTGCCCCTACATAGCGTGAACCTGTATGGATTAGTAAATAGTGTTGATTTTCCTCATCTTTGGCCAGTTCAATAAAATGATTGCCTCCCCCAAGTGTACCTAATGACAAGTTAGTATAGTCGTCTTTCAAGCCGCTTGCTCGAAATTGTTTACCTTCAAATTCTAGAAAATGTCGTTTCGGCGATACTTCTTTATGAATGTCCTGCCCACTTGGTACATATGTGCGAATGATGGCATCGAGCTGAGCAAAATCAACTGTCGTTACATCTAGTTGTGCTACAAATACACCACAGCCCACATCAATGCCGACAAGATTTGGTACAACACGGTCTTGTAATTGGATGGTCGTGCCAATGACACATCCTTTACCCGCATGATAATCTGGCATAATCCGTACTGTAGTGCCCGCCATGAAAGCCTGGTCTGTCAATTCCTGAATCTGATCAACAGCTGTTTGTAATGCTGTTTGAGCAAAAATTTTAGCGTTCGTGAAGCGTCCATTTATTTCAATCAAGTGTATCCCTCCTTACTAGTTATACGTAAAAATGGAATGATATGTTTCATATCATAAAGAAAACGCTCTAAAAGCATGCTACTTTTAGAACGTTTTGTGAAAACCTAATCTTCATATTGTACAACTAATTTCTTTGGTATTTCGGGTATATCCTTTGATTTTACATCTTCTTCTTTTAAGGCAAGCAGTTGCAGAGGATATTTTTCTTGAACCTCAAAAGGTATTGCAATACTTTCCATTTTATTATTCATTTGACTTCGTGCAAGTAAGCCATTGTTTGATAAATCAATCGCTAAAATAGCCTGCACAGTTTCCTCAAGCATATCAATATCCTTCGTTTTCAACGGTATTTGCTCATTTATTAAAAATGGTTGAAGATGCTCTTTGATATAGCCCTGTGCTTCAATTAAGCATGAAAATTCATTTAGTTTTTCAGCATAGCGCTTTAATTGGCGTTTATCTTTTGCACGCTGTTGATTTAACTTCAGTACTTTATGTTCAATACGACTCATGCGTTCTTTTACTAAATCAATTAAATAAGGTTGCGTGTCTCGAATCGCTTGTAGCATCGAAGCCTCTGCTTGTTGTACTTTGGCATATTGGGCGATGCAAACCTCTTGCTGCTCATTTAATTTTTGAACACGCTCTTTGAAAAATTCATTTTGCGTATGTTGGCCAAAGATCGCTTTCATCAGACCTTTGCCATGAATTTTTTTATGCTGTGCATCTAAGCGCTCATATTCACGTATATACTCACTGTGCATGTTGCGATATTCGCGTAACATCTGTTGATAGTGCACAGCAACTTCAGTAAACTCTTCCACCTTCGTATCTTGTAAATAATCATGTTGTGCGATCGTTTGTAATAGCTGATACAGTGTTTGAACGTGTTTAAACGTATCCGCTACCTGTTCATATTCTTGCTCATATTCTTTAACAATCGCTAAGTCACGTTGATAGCGAGAATATTCATATTGGGTATCGCCTGCGTATTTTTCAATATTCTCAACAGCAGATTGAAATGGATCTCGTTGTGGAATTACCGTTAATTCGAAGCGGAATCGTTCGAGCCATTGTAAGAAGCGGATTAAGATGGCATATGTTTTTTTATCACTATTTTCAGCCACACGATGAATGTGAGCAATTAACTGATCGTACTGGCTTTTTTGCCAAAGCTCATGATTGTCTGTTTGTTTGGCTACGAGAGCATTGGTTGCTGAAATCGCTATAAAATCACTCATTAGGTGGCCAATACGCTGTTGTTCAGAGGTCATAAATGCTTCGGCATGTTCATTGTCATCAATGCCATTGATGACACATAAAGGTTCAACGCCTTTATTTTTTAACATCTCAATCAATAAAAGTTCAGCATCAATAGCCATCGAGCCAGCGCGTAACACCCAGAAAATTTCATCCACACGGTTCATAAGCGCCTCTGAAAAATAAGCCATTTCTCCGCCACCTGCTTCTAAAGAAACAGAGTCAATTATTGTCACCGATTTTAATAAATCATTTTTCAAATAGACTTCCAGATAATCTAAATGCTCACGTAAAATTTGGGAAGCAAATGTGTCGCCAGTTGTTAGTAGCTCTAATTTACTGAGATCAAATATAGCCACAACACCATCTAAAAAATAAGCTTTAATCTCTTCTTGTTCTCCATATCGAATAAATGTATTTACACCTGTTGGATGCTGATCATCTACTGATAATATTTCGCGTCCAAGAAGTCCATTCACAAGTGTCGTTTTGCCCACTCGCTCTTTTCCGACAATTAAAATCATCGTCTGGTTATTGGCATCTTGAATAATTCGATTTAAATGTTTTGCTGTATCTTTCACATATGTATTTTGGACAATGATGCCATACAAGTGTCGTAGTTGATCAACAAGTTGTGGCAAAATATTATTCGCTGAGGTTGTATTTTCGATTGGCGTATTGTCAATGTTCGTCATCCTCAAAACCTCTTTTCGTATGTATCTATAAGACCATTATAAATGAAACCATGGCTTTTCTAATACAAGGATTGATGAAAAGAGGACAATATACTTACGTGTTTATATGATAAATAGGAATTCATTCTTACGCCTATTGAATGTTTGCTGCATATATGTTTGGCTACTCATACTAAAGGGAGTAGTCCAAGCTATGAATTTAGAAGTATGAAGCTTGGCTATTTCTATTCAAGGTTGCATATTAGCTGACCTTTGTCCTAGTTATCTTCTATTACTCCAAACCAGCCATACGAGCATAAACGGCTTCAAGAGTTGGCATGCCACCTTGGGCACCAAGCTTTTCTACAGACAAGGAGGCAGCGATATTAGCAAAATATACAGCCTCATCCAACGATTGTCCTTCTACTAAAGCATAGGCCAACGCCCCATTAAAGGTATCACCTGCACCAGTTGTATCCACAGCTGTTGTCATATAGCCTGGTACATGGATTGGATAGGAGCCATCGAAATAACGTGCACCATCACTTCCTAGTGTCACGATTAATTTATTCGGATATTTTTCTAAAATTCGATCCACTGGCTCGTTAAATATTTCTGCACATTCTGTCTCGTTAGGTGTTAAATAGGTAATATCCTCCATCCACTGCACATCAAAATTGGCTGCTGGAGCTGGGTTTAACAGCACAGGAACACCCGCTTCTTTACATAAATGGATTGCATAAGCTGTCGTCTCTTTAGGAATTTCAAGCTGTATGATTACCAAGTGGCTCTTTTGTATCAAATCCTTTGATGCCTCAAGATGTGAAAAGGATAACTCATAATTTGCTCCAGGTACGACAACAATTCGATTATCGTTATTGTAAATAAGTATATTAGCTATTCCTGTTGGAGCAGAGGTACTTTTTACAAGGGCATCTGTCTGAATCTGCTCTTGCTGTAAAACGGCATGTAATGTCTCACCAAAATGATCGTCCCCTAAACAACCAACCATCGCCACCTTACTGCCAAGACGAGCAGCGGCAACTGCTTGATTTGCCCCTTTGCCACCTGGAACTGTTTGAAACGAGTTGCCTAAAATGGTTTCTCCCTGCTTTGGAAAAGCATTCATTTGTACAACTAAATCCATATTTAAACTGCCTATAACTGTAATCACAGAAATCCCTACCTTTCTTCTTTTGATAAAACAAAAAAACAACTGAAATGAGCACCATCATTTCAGTAGCTAACTTATCATTATAAATCTCTTATAAACTAAGAAATCTCCTAAATGCCTATCAAGTTCAATTCTTTTTTATAGTCATGAACAGATGAATGACCCAAAAAGGCTGCACTTGCTTAGTTAACATCGTGCCACCTCTGTATTTGTATTTCCTTCATTATAAGGAATTTCGTATGGAAAATGCACACCAAACATAAAAAAAACTGAAGACAACATCCAGTTTGTCTTCAGTCATTCCAATTAATAGGCTACTCGCTTCGCCTCATATGCGGCAATGTGGTCGTCATATTTAAAGGTTAAGGCGATTTCATCCCAACCGTTAAGTAACGTTTCTTTATAGTACGGATCAATTGTAAAATGATAGACTGTACCATCTTCTCCTGTTACGGTTTGCTCTGCAAGATTTACTTCCATTTTATATGGCTTTGCTAAGCCTTTCGCCAGAATGTCATCACATTCCGCTTCTGTTAGCTTAATCGGTAAGATACCGTTTTTAAAGCAGTTATTATGGAAAATATCTGCAAAAGAAGGTGCAATCACAACATTAAAACCGTAATCTAAAATGGCCCATGGTGCGTGTTCACGAGAGGAGCCACAGCCGAAATTATCTTGTGCCACTAGAATTTTCGATTCTTTAAATTCAGGTTTATTTAATACGAAGTCAGCTACTTCATTGCCTTGTGCATCGAAACGCCAATGGTAAAATAAATACTGTCCAAAGCCCGTGCGCTCAATACGTTTTAAAAATTCTTTTGAAATTATTTGATCTGTATCAACATTTTTTCGATCAAGTGGTGTGATGACACTATTGACGATATTAATTGGTTCCATTTTTCAATCATCCCTTCCGAGTAAAGCAAGACTTACACTGTTTCCTTCACAAATTCACGTACATCTACAAAGTGACCTGCAATGGCAGCGGCTGCTGCCATTGGTGGTGAAACTAAATGTGTACGCGATCCAGCTCCTTGACGTCCTTCAAAGTTGCGGTTGGAGGTAGAGGCACAGCGTTCTCCAGCTGGTACGACGTCATCATTCATCGCAAGACACATCGAGCAACCAGATTCTCGCCATTCAAAGCCTGCATCCATAAAGATTTTATCTAAACCTTCTGCCTCTGCTTGTTTTTTCGTCGTATGTGAGCCTGGTACAACGATGGCTGTGACCTTTTCATGCACCTTACGCCCTTTGATGACATCAGCAGCTGCACGCAAATCACTAATGCGTGAGTTTGTGCAGGAGCCAATGAAGACATGCTGGATGTCAATGGATGTTAATGGCTGCCCTTCCTCTAAGCCCATATAGGCAAGTGCTTTTTGAAGTGCTGCCTTGTCAGATTCATCTGCATAATCTGCTTGTGTTGGAACATGCCCAGAAACACCTGTACCCATCGATGGGTTTGTTCCCCATGTAATGATTGGTTCAATTTCTTCCGCTTTTATAATACGAACTGTATCGTACGTGGCATCCTCGTCCGAAGCAAGGCTTAACCAGTAAGCGGCTGCTTCTTCCAATTTTTCTCCCTGTGGTGCATATTTGCGACCACGAATATAATCAACTGTTGTTTGATCAGGTGAGATAAGCCCTGCTTTTGCACCTGCCTCAATTGACATATTACAAATCGTCATACGTTCTTCCATAGATAGTTTGTGGATAGCCTCTCCAGTGAACTCCACAATATGTCCTGTACCAACACCAATGCCGAACTTCGCAATGATAGCTAAAATAATATCCTTTGCTGCTACCCCAACTGATAGCTCCCCTTCGACACGAATTTCCATCGTCTTTGGCTTATTTTGCCATAATGTTTGCGTCGATAATACATGCTCCACCTCTGATGTACCAATACCAAATGCAATGGCACCAAAGGCACCGTGTGTCGATGTATGAGAGTCGCCACAAACAATGGTTTTACCAGGCTGTGTTAAACCGAGCTCTGGCCCAATAACGTGTACAATCCCTTGGTCAGGGTGACCCATTCCTGCTAACTCAACGCCAAATTCCTCAGCATTTTTAGCTAATGTTTCGATTTGATTGCGTGCAATGGGATCATGAATAGTCGGTAAATTTTTTGTTGGTACGTTATGATCCATTGTCGCAAAGCTTAAATCAGGACGGCGCACCTTACGTCCGTTCATGCGTAGCCCTTCAAAAGCTTGCGGAGATGTTACTTCATGAATTAAATGAAGATCAATATATAACAGGTCCGGTTTGCCCTCTTCCTGATAAACAACATGTTTATCCCAAATCTTTTCAATTATATTTTTACCCATTGTCTTCACCTATTTCTTTAAATATATGTTGTCATTATACTTTGCGATACAAAGCTAGTATCAATTTCATTAATCACTTTATCTGTCCATTCATTAGTCGATAAAACGCGACTGCCGTCACGAGCAAGATCTGCTGTAAAATAGCCATCATCAAATACTGCACTAACAGCCCGCTCTATTTCTGCTGCTTCTTCTTTTAAGCCAAATGAATATTGCAGCATCATCGCCACAGATAAAATGGTTGCTGCAGGGTTTGCTACGCCTTGCCCTGCGATTTCTGGTGCTGAGCCATGTACCGGTTCATATAAGCCAAAATTATCACCACGAATGGATGCAGATGGTAATACACCTAAAGAGCCAGTAATAACAGATGCTTCATCACTTAAAATATCACCAAACATATTTTCAGTAACGACTACATCATAGTGTCCTGGATTTGTAATAAGTTTCATTGCGACAGAGTCTACTAGGTTATGTTCTACGATTACATCTGGATACTCTTTTTTCTTTGCTTCTACGACTTCACGCCATAAACGACTTGTTTCAAGCACATTTGCTTTATCAACAGAGCATAATTTGCCGCCACGTAAACGTGCTAGTTCAAAGGCATTTTCAACAATACGCTCCACCTCTGCTTTAGAGTAAACCGTTGTATCAATTGCGCCATTTTCAGTACGCATACGTGGTTCCCCGAAGTATACGCCGCCTGTTAGTTCACGTACAATCATTAAATCAACGTTCTCAGCTACTTCACGCTTTAATGGTGAAGCATCTAGTAAACTCGGGAACGCCTTTACTGGACGTAGATTTGCAAATAAATCGAAGTGTTTACGGATTCGCAATAACCCTTTCTCCGGGCGTAATTCAGGCGGATTCTGATCCCACTTTGGACCACCTACAGCCCCTAATAAAATCGCATCACTATTTTCACACATCTCGATTGTTTCATCTGGTAATGGATTATTGTGCTGGTCGATTGCAGCACCTCCAATTGTTGCATACCCTAAATGAAATGTATGATTAAATCGTTTACCAATCACTTGTAATACACGTACAGCAGAAGCAACAACCTCTGGCCCAATTCCATCACCAGGAAGTACTGTAATTTTTCTCTCCATTGTCAAAACACCCTTCTTTGTATAGCGTATTCGCTAATTTAGTAAAGACGCTCACCTACCTTTTATCGAGGTGAGCGTAGTCATTACGTCTAAGCGTAATTTTTTGTTAATTGATACAATACGCCATGACATCATTGCATCCGACTTGTGAATGGTACGTCATACAATTCACTCCCTCTGAAACTTATACAGGATGTGCGCGAAGGCTTGTTTGTATTAAATGACGGTTAATGGCATTTAAATACGCTTTTGCCGATGCTTCTAAAACATCTTGAGAGGAGTTGCGGCCTGTAGTCGATACATCATCATAGCGAATATTAATAACTGCTTCACCCAGTGCATCTCGTCCTTTGCCAACCGATGTCACACGATAATCAATGACATGCACAGCTCCGGGTACAAGTTGCTCGAGTGTATTAAATATAGCTTCTACTGAACCAGAGCCAGTAGCCACAACTGTTTTTTCTAGCCCCTCTGGTGTAAGCACAATGGCTGTGGCTGTAGGAATATTTTCAGTACCATATTGTACTTGCACCATTTTCAAATCAAAGAGTGATACATCCTCTACTTGAACTTGTTGTTCCGTCAAAAGGGTTAGTAAATCTTCCTCTGTAATCTCTTTTTTACGATCAGCCAATTTTTTAAATTCCACAAATGCTTTGTTCAACTTCTCATCAGAAAGATGGAAGCCCATTGTTTCTGCACGATCACGGAAGGCTGCACGACCAGAATGTTTCCCAAGAACTAATGGTATTTCTCCCTCACCGATTAAAGCAGGTGAAATAATTTCATAGGTTTCCGGATTTTTTAAGACACCGTCTTGATGAATGCCTGATTCGTGTGCAAATGCATTTTTCCCAACAATCGCTTTATTTGGCTGAATCACTACATTTGTCAATTTACTGACTAATTGAGATGTACGTTTAATCTCTTGCAACTGAATGTTCGTTTCCACCTGATAAATGTCCTTGCGAATATGAAGTGCTACAGCAATTTCCTCAAGTGCCACATTACCTGCACGTTCTCCAATGCCATTTATCGTCCCCTCTACTTGTGTAGCGCCATTTTCTATCGCCGCAATCGTGTTAGCTGTTGCCATCCCTAAATCATCATGACAATGGGCGGAGAATTTCACTTTGTCAGCACCTTTGACATTCTCTAATAGGAACTTAAATAATGCACCATATTCTTGTGGGGAGGCATAGCCTACAGTGTCTGGAACATTAATCGTTGTAGCACCAGCAACAACCACTTCATTCATAATTCTTACTAAGAATTCTCGATCAGAACGGAATGCATCCTCAGCAGACCATTGCACAAGTGGGAAGAATTTTTTAGCATATTTAACAGCCTCCACCGCTTGCTCCACTACTTGATCAGGGGATTTTTTTAGCTTGTATTCCATATGAATAGGTGAAGTGGCTAGAAAAATATGAATATGTGGCTGTTGTGCTACTTTAATCGCTTCCCATGTAGCATCAATATCCTTTTGGATACAGCGGGCTAGCCCCGTCACAATGGAATTTTTTACTGTACCTGCAATGCGATGGACCGCATCAAAGTCACCGGGTGACGAAGCAGGAAATCCTGCTTCTATAATTGTCACACCAAGGCGCTCTAACTGTTTGGCAATTTCAATCTTCTCGGCCGTGTTTAAGTTGATCCCAGCAGATTGTTCACCATCGCGAAGCGTAGTATCGAAAATATCAATTTTTCGCACTTGTCGCCACTTCTCTCACAACTTTTTCTTTACCTTCGTTGATGAATGGCATCATAGCACGTAGTTTTGCGCCCACTTCTTCGATTTGATGGTTCGCACCAGCTTCTTTGAATTTTGTATATTCTGGACGACCATTTTCATTTTCTTGAATCCAACGACGAGCAAATGTACCATCTTGGATATCTGTTAATACGTCTTTCATACGAGCTTTTACAGACTCATCGATGATGCGTGGTCCTGCCACATAATCTCCCCACTCCGCTGTATCTGAAACTGAGTAACGCATTGTTGCCATACCGCCCTCAAACATTAGGTCAACAATTAATTTAAGCTCATGTAGTGTTTCAAAGTAGGCTAATTCTGGTTGATAACCAGCTTCTACTAATGTTTCAAATCCTGCTCTTACAAGTTGTGTTGCACCACCACAAAGTACCGCTTGTTCACCGAATAGATCTGTTTCTGTTTCTTCTTTAAATGTTGTTTCAAGAAGTCCACCACGAGCAGCACCGATTCCTTTACCATAAGCAAGTGCTAAATCTTTTGCTTGACCTGTAGCATCTTGGTGAATAGCGAATAGTCCTGGTACACCAGCACCTTCTTGGAATTGACGACGAACTAGATGTCCTGGTCCTTTTGGTGCTACTAAAAATACGTCAACATCTGCTGGTGGTGTAATTTGACCGAAATGGATATTGAAGCCGTGTGCAAACATCAATGCTTTACCAGCTTGTAAATGTGGTGCAATTTCTGCTTCATAAACTGCTTTTTGACGCTCATCTGGTAGTAAAATTTGGATTACATCTGCTTCTTGAGCTGCTTCCGCAACTGTTTTTACGTCAATACCATCTGCCTTTGCCGCATCGAAAGATCCACCTGGGCGAACTCCTACTACTACGTCAAAGCCTGATTCTTTAAGGTTTAAAGCGTGTGCATGACCTTGTGATCCGTAACCGATAATTGCGATTTTCTTTCCTTTTAATACGTCCTCGTTGATATTTTGTTCATAGTACATTGTAGCCATAGTTAATTTCCTCCTAGAATTTGTTTTGTTTTTTATAGCTTTAGATACTTGCTTTGTCTATAAAGCTATTCATTTTTATATGCAAACTATTTTAAAATAGAGAGCTGCGGGTTTGAGATTTTTTGTGTTTCACGAACGGAGGCAGTTGCTCCTGTACGTGTAAGTTCTTTAATGCCATATGGTCGAATGAGTTCGATAAAGGCATCAATTTTTTCTGGATGTCCCACTACTTGATACGTCACAACATTTTTGGCTGTATCAATAATTTGTGCGCGGAACGGTTCAACAATCGAATTCATTTCTAAGCGTAAATTTGGTGGTGAAATCACCTTTACTAGTGCTAGCTCTCGCAGAACAATCGATTTATCAGTAATATCATTGACTTTTAACACATCAATTTGCTTGGATAACTGTTTCACTAGTTGCTCGATTTTACGTTCATCCTCTACGTTGACAACGAAGGTCATCTTTGAAAAATTTGGTTGCTCCGTATGACCTACTGTAATCGATTCAATATTGAACTGACGCTTCATCAATAAACCTGTCAAACGGTTTAATACACCACTTTGGTTAATCACAGTTACGGTAATTACTCGTTTCAATTCTTTTTCACCCCAATCATTTCATGTAAGCCTTTGCCAGGTGCTACCATTGGGTAAACACATTCAAGCTGTTTCACTCGACAATCAATTAATACTGGCTCATCAGAAAGCAGTGCCTCACGGAAAATAGCCTCTGCTTCATCGATTGTGTTAATACGATAGCCTTTAATGTTATAGGCATCAGCTAACTTAACAAAATCTGGTTGGATCGGCATAAGTGATGATGAATAGCGCTCTTCATAGAATGTTTGTTGCCATTGACGCACCATGCCAAGACAGCTATTATTCAAAATCACTATTTTTACTGGTAAGTTAAATTCCTGTAGGATGGACAGCTCCTGTGCCGTCATTTGGAATCCTGCATCTCCTACAATCGAAATAACTTTTTTGTCTGGCTTCGCAAATTGGGCGCCAATTGCGGCCGGGAAGCCGAAGCCCATCGTACCAAGTCCACCAGACGTTACCCATGCATGATCATTATTTAAATGGTAGTATTGTGCTGCCCACATTTGATGCTGCCCAACATCTGTCGTCACAATGGCATCACCCTCTGTAATCTTGTGCACTAATTGCAATGCCTCTTGTGGTAAGATTTCTTGTGTATTTGTATCCTTGCAATACCACAATGGGTATTCAATGGAATGATTTCTTAAATAAGTTAGCCAATCAGCTGTATCAGGACCTTGGAAATCCTTTTTCAACAGTGCTTTTAAAGCCTCTTTTGCATCGGCAACAATCGGAATATCTGTCGGTACATTTTTGCCAATTTCAGCAGGATCAATATCGATATGGATAATCGTTGCATTCGGTGCAAATGTGGCTAAATTACCTGTTAAACGATCATCAAATCGTGCTCCAATATTGAGTAATAAATCCGATTTCGTAATTGCTGTATTCGCTGTAGCCGTACCGTGCATCCCCGCCATTCCAAGGAATAAATCATGTTCACCATGAATGGAGCCTAATCCTAGTAATGTGTTCGTTACTGGAATACGATATTTTTCTGCGAAGGTCGTTAATTCTTCCCGTGCATCAGCAAAAAGAACACCTGCACCAGCTAAAATGATTGGATTTTTTGCCAATGAAATGGCTTGAATCGCCTTTTGAACTTGTAAATAGTTTGGTTTATACGTTGGTTGATAGCCTGGTAAATAAATTTCCTCAGGTGCTTGTGGCGGATTCTCTACATCAAACAACACTTGTGAAACGTTTTTTGGGAAATCCACGACAACCGGTCCCTTACGACCTGTGCTAGCGATATGGAAAGCTTCCTTCACAATGCGTGGGATATCATTAACATCCTGCACCTGGTAATTGTGCTTTGTAATCGGTGTTGTAATCCCCATAATATCGGCTTCTTGGAAAGCATCTGTTCCAATCACTGATGTCGCAACCTGTCCTGTAAAAACAACTAATGGGATGGAATCGATCATGGCATCCGCAATACCTGTAACAAGGTTTGTTGCACCAGGGCCACTTGTGGCAATGACAACGCCTGTTTTACCTGAGACACGAGCATAGCCTTCCGCTGCATGAATCGCACCCTGTTCATGTCTTGTTAAAATATGGCGAATTGGATTTTTATACATCGCATCATAGATTTGTAATACGGCTCCTCCTGGATAGCCAAAGACGATTTCAACGCCTTGATCGTGCAATGCCTGCACTAATACATCTGCACCGTCCTTCGCTTGATAGGTTTGTTCAGCTGTTGCTGTTGTAGCTAATTGTTCTTGTTCATTGATTGAAACATTCGCACTCATCAAATTATGCCTCCTTCATTTCTTTCAAACTCACACATCAGTGTTGTAGATTAGTGAAGTGTCAATAGCTGGATTGACTATTCCTCTCTTCCTTTTCAGTTGAGAGGCTGTTCAATTGCATCGTGAAAATAATAAAAAGCCTTTTTCTCCACACGCAAAGAACTACCTTACGTAGGGATGAAAAAGACTTTCCATGGTACCACCCTTTTTTATAGCAAATAATTGCTACCTCGCGAATAAATGACTGCATTTATGCACCAATGCGAAAGACTTCGCATCCAATATAGTGTCATAAAACATTTATTCATTAATAACGAGCACTTTCGACTATGCCCGGAGCTATCTAATGGTGTAAACACGTTTAATAGCCCACTCCGAGGGGATGTCGGATCTAGTTGTATCGCCGGCTTCCAGCACGACCGGCTCTCTGGTAGATACAAGGCTCTAGAACCTTTAACCTCATCAACGTTTTTATCTATCTAGTTGTTAAATTTTCATTACGCCACCAGTGGAAGCGCTCGTCACTAATTTTGAATATCTTGCTAACCAACCACGTTTAATTTTTGGCTCAAAGACTGGTAATTTTGCACGACGTTCAGCTAAAACTTTATCTGAAACTTGTACATTAATCGTACGATTCGGTAGATCAATTTCGATAATATCTCCGTTTTCTACTAAAGCGATTGGACCACCTTCAGCAGCTTCTGGTGAAATATGGCCAATTGAAATACCACGAGATGCCCCTGAGAAACGACCATCTGTAATTAATGCAACCTTTGTGCCAAGGCCACGACCTTGGATTGCAGATGTTGGTGCGAGCATTTCTGGCATCCCTGGGCCACCCTTAGGTCCTTCATAGCGAATGACGACTACATGGCCCTCTTTGACCGTTCCATTATCAATGTTTTCCTGCGCTGCTTCCTGTGAATCAAAGACAATTGCCTCACCCTTGAATACTTTGATGGAAGGATCAACTGCCCCTACTTTAATAACAGAGCCGTCTGGTGCGATGTTACCGAATAAGACCGATAATCCACCTACAGCACTATAGGGATTGTCTTTTGTTCGAATGACTTGATCATTCGTGATGTGATAATCTTTGACAAGCTCACCCATTGTGACGCCTGCAACGGTTGGACGGTTCGGGTGAATAGCACCTGGAATAGAGGTTAATTCATTAATAATGGCACTAACACCACCCGCTTTATTGATATCATCCATTGAAATATCTGAAGCAGGCATAATTTTTGCCAAATAAGGCACTCTTTCTGCTACTTTATTAATATCTTCAATGTTGTAATCTATTTCTGCTTCATTGGCAATTGCTAATGTATGAAGCACTGTATTTGTAGAGCCCCCCATTGCCATATCAAGCGCAAAAGCATCATCAATTGCTTCTTTTGTAATAATATCGCGTGGCTTAATGTCTTCCTTAACCATGCGAATTAATTGTTTCGCTGCTTCTTTAATCAGCTTGTGACGCTCTTCAGAAGTGGCAACGATTGTACCATTCCCAGGTAAAGCTACACCAAGCATTTCCATTAAGCAATTCATCGAATTTGCTGTAAACATTCCTGAGCAAGAACCACATGTTGGACATGCATTATTTTCAATATCCAACAGCTCTTCAGCAGACATTTTTCCTGATTTATGGGCCCCTACACCTTCAAAAACAGATGTTAAGGAAAGCTGTTTCCCTGCTGCAGAAGTACCTGCCTCCATTGGACCACCCGAAACAAAGATAGATGGTACATTCGTACGAACTGCTGCCATAAGCATTCCAGGTGTAATTTTGTCACAGTTTGGAATATAAAATACGCCATCAAACCAATGTGCATTGATAACTGTCTCAGCTGAGTCTGCTATAATTTCACGACTTGGTAAGGAATAACGCATACCAATATGCCCCATTGCAATACCATCATCGACTCCAATTGTATTAAATTCGAATGGAATACCACCCGCTTCAATAATAGCTTCTTTCACTACATCAGCGAACGTACGTAAATGAACGTGACCTGGTATTATGTCGATATAAGAGTTACAAACCCCAATAAATGGTTTGCCTAGATCTTTTGCTTTTACTTTGCCTGTTGCATATAAAAGACTTCGATGCGGCGCTCGATCTACGCCTACTTTAATCATGTCACTTCTCATTTTAAACGCCCCTCATTGCTTTCCATACTATGTTCGTTTCTATAGACAAAATGTTCTGTCTTTTTAATTTTTGTTTATAGAGTAACAGTCTCTTAGATGATGACTGCTGTAACGAACGTGTTAAATTGTTGTTATCATAGTACGAAAAAAAGGTCTCGTCAACAGTATTTTTTGAATTGTTTAAACAATTCAAAAAATCTGTCAAAATTGAAATCGTTTACATGCTGATTAAGCATCAGTTTTATCTCGCTTTGATAAAAATTTTGACATTTCGTTCAAATTTTAATTTTTTAACAATAAACAAAAAATAAGTAAATAAATAATTCCCATATATTTCAATAAGCTAAATCACCCAATCATAGAGATAACGCTTACAATAGAAACAATTTTTTTAAGTATCCTGTAAAAAATACTTGTTCGGGATCATATTGGTGTCGAATTTTTAAAAACTTTTCAATCTCTGGATACAACGCATAGACCGTTTGCGCTGTTAAATGATGTTGTTTTCCCCAGTGAGGACGACCCTCATATTTTTGCATCAATGTATGCACCCATTTAAAATAAGGTTCTTCCGCCATCCCCTTATACATATGAAAGGCTATAAAAGCTGACTCACGACCTTGTGTTGGACTTAAAAAACCTGCTTCACCCGCAGTTGTTCGACACTCTAATGGAAAATGAACATGAAAAATGCCTTTTTTAAAGGTTGCATGAATTTCTTCCAGACAAGCTTCAAATTGTGATAAAGGGATGGCATATTCACTCTCTTGGAACTTCACACTACGAGGTGAAGGATAAATTTCATAGCTTATCCCTACTTTTTCACTTTCTACAACATTGGCAGCCGCTATCTTGCTCATAGCACCACTTAATTCTGGTCTCCATTTACATAACTCTGACATCGCATAGAAAGCACCATTTTCTACTATTTGAAGCTTTAACGTTTCTATTCTTTTATTCCATTCACTTTGAAAAACAGGCGCGACCGCATTCATCCGTTTTACTTGAATGGTTTCACTACCAGGAAAATAAAACCACTCCACATGGCGATGTTGACGAATATCCTCGGCAAACAATGTAAGACCATTTGTCAAAGTTTCTCTTGCCCCAACATAATGCAAACCATAAAGTGGCATGACCTTGATCGTTACTTTGACAAGGACACCAAGCATTCCAAGAGATACATGAAGCGCTTCAGATAAATCATCCATCCCTCTCCTATGTTCCTGATAAGTCCCAGTGCCATCTACAAATCCCCATGCCTCGACAGCTGACGATAAAGAACCAAGCGTAACCCCTGTGCCATGTGTACCAGTCGACACTGCACCTGCAATGGTTTGCTCCTGAATATCTCCCATATTGATTAACGCAAAGCCGTGTTTCGCTAGCATCGGCCCAATTTCATATAAGTAGGTCCCCGCCCATAGTGTTGCCTCCTGTCTTTCCTCATTCACAGCGATTAATCCACGCAGATTATGTAAGGAAATAGCGATATGCTCAGGCATAGCCACAGCACTAAAAGAATGTGCAGCACCTGTGACACGTATTGTCTTTCCTGCTTGACACGCATGCTTCACAATGGCTGAAACTTCATCAATAGAGTGTGGTAAATACATTTCGCTCGGATAGGAAATAACATTCCCAGCCCAATTTGTCCACTTTTCACCATTCCGCCATTTTTCTATAGAAAACATTGTCCATCCCCCCTGTATGTTGTGTAAGGTCCTGCATACTTGTCCCCACGAATAGCATGCAGGACCTGAAAACGCTCACAAAGCTCTCCAGCCTTTGCATGTCGAAAATAAATGGTATCGCCAATATTGATGCTTTTTCCTTTGACCTTAATTGGTGTTTGCACCTCCCCTGCGCCTTCTAGGCTAAGATATGCAAAAGTGGTAGGGTCATAGAATACAGGCAAGCGATCCATCGCTATTGCTCCAGAAGCCGTATAGCCTCCACCATGACAAACAACGATATTTTTTTCAGGCATTCTTGTGACACGCAAGGCAAATCCAGCAGCCTTTTCTAGCTGTAAATGTGTAAATTGATCGAACAATGCAGGCGCATAAAAAGCTGAGCCAACTGTAATTTCCGTTACCTCCTTTTGTTGATTGGTATATGTCATACTTCCTGATCCTCCGCCATTAACAAAGCGCAGATTCGGAAAATAGGCCTTGATATGAGCGATTGCTAATCGACGAAATTGCGTTACTTGCTTTTTGGCCTGTACTTGCATGGCTTCTATGACTCTACCTTTTAAAGCATTCGCTGGACGATTGCCAACACCCGCAATTTGAGCCTCATAGCCCATCGCTCCTACCACTTCAATTGAAGGAGTCTTTTGAATGGTTTGTAAAAAAGGTGTCAATGTTTCAAGAGAATACAATGATGAACGTTTTGTTCCAAAATACAATACTTTAAAATCATTCGAAACATTAATATCAATACAAACCTGTACACGTACTCCAAGCTCTTGTCCTAATTTCGCCAATAGTTCGATATGTTCTGGTCGATCTACCATAAACGTGACGATTTTTCCTTCTTTCACAAAATGCAACAATCGACGAATCGTTGCTTCCTCCATTACTGGATAGCCAAGCAATAAATCATCAAACCCCTGTTCTAATAAAAAAAGAGTCTCTGCTGCCGTGAATGTCATAAAGCCGACAACATTCACAAGTTTTTTCTGTATATAACTAAGGACCTCAATAGAACGAATCGATTTTGTCGCAATACGAATTTGTTTTCCACCACAAGCCTCTTGCACCATTTGTATATTTTTATCTAGTGCATCTAAGTCCAACCATGCAAATGGCCTTTCTAAATCACAAAACGCTTGATCCAATCTTGTCGTCATTTCATCACTCCCTTGTATGTACTATGTATTTGACATTTGACGGAATAATTCCTTTTTTCAAACAATTAAGCAAAATAAAACAACCGTGAGCCTGTTATTCAATAAGACTACACGGTTGTTTTAATATGGGATAAACATTTCATTCACCTTTCTATTTAATTGGTTACGATGCGTATAAGAAATCAGCTGCAAGATTTAGCATCACTAGTAAATGCAAACCAGCAATTAAAAAGCCTTGACGATTTAAACGTTTCATAACAGCCATATTCATATGACCACGCTCCTTTTCTACATTATAATCCCTTTATACAGAATTTTCAAACTATTAAAAAGTGGAAATTTACCCATTTTTCTTTTTCTCAAATAAAAATTTTACCTAAGAAATATGTGACTGCACGGAGAATGGACATTCTGCTTCAACAAATAATGTATTTTTTTATGAATGAAAAGGTTGTAGTAGCAAATAATTTAGTCAAATGGCTGATTTTTTTATTGTTCATGGGATTGAGCGTTGCAAGCATTTCTGGTACGAATTGAATGCATGAACATACTATAGAAGTAAGCGATAATCGGTGTATGTACAATATAGAAGTAATTGTAGTTAATGTGGACATTTTCACAGTAATTTATGCAGTTGGATTAGCTATAAAGTGAGCATAGCAAAGGAGCTGTATTCACTTATCTACAGCCTCATTGACAACATGTAATAATTACTAAACAAGATCACAGTGTTTAATCTACTCCATTCAGGGTATAACTAAGTAATCGCCATTATATCTTAAATTTAAGGAGATGAAAGTAATGATTAGTTTCATTTGGTATTTAATTATCGGAGGAATTCTTGGATGGTTAGCTGGTGTCATTTTAGGTAAAGATGTACCTGGCGGCATCATCGGGAATATTATTGCAGGGATTGTCGGTTCTTGGATTGGTAGTATGGTTTTAGGGAACTGGGGCTGGAGAGTAAGTGATTTCTATGTGTTCCCAGCACTAATTGGTGCCGTCGTGTTGATCTTTATCGTCAGCCTTATTTTAAAAGGTATGCGCAAAGCAACTTAAATATGTAATGAAGAGCCATCCGTTGTGGTGGCTCTTTATTTTTCTTCATTTAAAAGAACGGCTGCTTGGAGTTCATCGTGAAAATCATTATACAACTGGTAGTAATATAACACATCATTTACATATTTCTCGCTATGGTTGTATTGATAAACAGCTTTCTTAATATTCCCTGTACCAGCACCGTATTTGGATAAGTAGTTCGCTGCACTAAATACGGCATCCTCAATATCATAGGGATCGGCTATCCCATCCCCATTTGCATCTACGCCATATCCTCCATATTTAGCAATTATCTCTGGATTCATTAATTCAGTTTTTGTGATGTTTCCTTTTCCTAAACCTGAGCATGTGGGATGCTGCCAGCCAACGAAAGTGCAAGGCATAAATTGCATATGCCCCTCTGCCCCAGCAGATGATACCATTGATTTTACCGTAGAAAATCGTGTTTCAATCCGATGATGCGCAGCAAGTAATGTCCATGGTACACCATATTTTTCTTCTGCAGCTACATAAACGGGAATGTATTGCTCAGGAATATTCATATCAAAATGTTGTTGAATCTCCTCTATTGCTTTTTGCTGGGCAAGCTTTTCGAAAATCGGTAATGTCTGAAGCTCCTTCCATGCAAAAAATGTGAGGACATACACAGTTATTGCAATTGGAATCAATAATGCTATCATACCCAATTTTGTGGCAGATGATAACATGGGTTTGTTATTCTTTTTCTTTGCCATACGTCACACCTAATCTAGTATTCTTTTTCTATATTACCAAATTTTCCGTAATGTGTAGTATATCTTTTGATTTTGAAAAATGAAGTCTTCCACATATATGAAGTACATCATTTCCACCATGAAAGCAGTTGAAAGGTTTGGTAAAAATATAGTAAAATACAGATTGATTCATTTTATTGGATAATAATAGGGAGGAATTTATCTTGTGGAAAGACTTTAAAGAATTTGCAATGAAAGGCAATATTGTCGATCTAGCAGTAGCAGTAGTCATTGGTGGTGCTTTCGGTAAAATTGTTACCTCCTTAGTTGAAAATATCATCATGCCATTGGTCGGTATTTTAACAGGTGGAATCGATTTAACAAAGAGTTTTGTTTTTGGCTCAGGTGAAGCCCAAATCAATTTTGGTGTATTTCTACAATCCATCATTGATTTTTTAATTATAGCGTTTGCCATTTTTATGGCCTTACGAATTATGACGAAGCTCACACGTAAAAAAGAAGAAGCAGTCGTTGAAGAACCAGCTCCTGAACTCGATGCCAAAGAAGAACTTCTCAAAGAAATTCGCGATTTGCTAAAAAAAGAACAAGCCTAACATACGGTGTAAAAACATCTGTCTCTCATTTAAATGAGGCAGATGTTTTTGTTTTGTATCCTTCACTTCGGGTGTTCTCCTACTATTTAATGCGTATCCTTTACTTTTTCTCCTCTATCCACCACTTTACTCGTTCTATCCGATACTTTGCATGTCCTATCCACTACTTTTTATCTTGTATCCACTAACTTAATGGGTATCCTTTACTTTCTCTGCTCAATCTATATTCTGGAAGATAGTTTTACGTAAATTGAAGCAGTTCCATTCTAGATAGAAACGCTTACTTTGAAGTTTAGAGCGATTCCTTCTGCTGGAAACTACTTTTTTGAAGGCGGACGAACAATCTTTTTTAGAAACCCACCTTTTTGAATCTAACCGATCATCTTTACTTAGAATCCGCTCTTTCTGGAACCTAAAGCGCTCTTCTTTACTTAGAATCCGCTCTTTCTGGAACCTAAAGTGCTCTTCTTTACTTAGAATCTGCTCTTTCTGAAACCTAAACCGATCATCTTTACTTAGAATCTGCTCTTTTTGGAACCTAAAGCGATCAACTTTACTTAGAATCTGCTCTTTTTGGAACCTAAAGCGATCATCTTTACTTAGAATCCGCTCTTTCTGGAACCTAAAGTGCTCTTCTTTACTTAGAATCCGCTCTTTTTGGAACCTAAAGCGATCATCTTTACTTAGAATCCGCTCTTTCTGGAACCTAAACCGATCATCTTTACTTAGAATCCGCTCTTTCTGAAACCTAAAGCGCTCTTCTTTACTTAGAATCTGCTCTTTCTGGAACCTAAAGCGCTCTTCTTTACTTAGAATCCGCTCTTTTTGATGTATAAACCGCTCACTCTGTTAAAATTTCAGATTAAGTCCATATAATTGTGTAAAAAGAAAAGGGGTCATTTTCTCTCCTCTTGGTTAGAATGTTTTCAACCACGAACACATTTTAAGAGAGGTAGATTAAAAATGACCCAGTTACAGTTTAACCTAGACATGGATCTTTTAAAAGATTCCGTTATGAATTCCACTATTGATGCTGTTGTAAAGTCAGCTATTATTTTAGTCTTAAATGAATTTATGGAAAAAGAAAGAGATGCCTTCCTTCATGCATCTGCCTATGAACGTTCTAATGAGCGTCGTGATTACCGTAATGGGTACTATGAACGTGAACTGACTATGAGTATTGGTAAGATAAAACTAAAAGTTCCTAGAACGCGTCATGGTGAATTTTCTCCTACTGTTTTTGACAAGTATGCACGTTGTGATCAGGCATTTGTTCTTTCTATGCTGGAGATGGTTATTAATGGCGTCTCTACACGAAAAGTCACACATATTGTAGAACAACTTTGCGGCGAATCCGTTTCTAAATCTTTTGTTTCTTCACTCACACAGAAACTGGATCCGATCGTGAACGAATGGGCAAATCGTCCATTAAACACCATGTATTATCCTTTTGTTTTTGTAGATGCCATGTACATAAAAGTACGTGAACATCAACGTGTCGTATCAAAAGCTGTTTATATCGCTACGGCCATTACGGAAGAAAATAAACGCGAAATTATCGGTTTAAGTGTGGATCATGTTGAAAGTTTTGATAGTTGGAGCTCTTTTTTTAAACAACTCAAATCACGTGGACTTCAATCACCTCAACTAGTGATTTCAGATGCTCATCAAGGGCTTCAAAAAGCGATACAGCGTGAATTTATCGGCACTGCTTGGCAAAGATGTAATGTGCATTTTAAACGAAATATTATCGAGAAGCTTCCTAAAAAAGACTCCGTCGATATCCGAATGATGATGAAGCGCATTTTTGAAGCCGTAACCCTTGAAGATATTCGAAAGTTTAAGGATGAATTAATGGACCAATTTGGAAATAATCCAAAGTACGAAAAAGCTCTTACTATCTTAGATGAAGGTTTCGAAGATACCATCCAATACATGAATTATCCAGCAGATATACGCTGTCATATTCGAAGTACAAATTCACTTGAACGATTAAATCAAGAAGTGCGTAGAAGAGAAAAGGTCATACGAATCTTTCCAAATACGCAGTCTGCCTTTCGATTGGTAGGTGCTATTTTAATGCAGTATCAAGAAACGATTTACTCAAAGAAAAAAGGTTTAACCAAATAGAACAAGTATTTTTCAACGTATCTTCCATTCATGGAGTATTCCACAAGCAGTAAAGGCTATCAAAGTGAAAAGAGCCTTTGACAGCCTTTACTGCCTGTGGAGATATAAACCCATGGAAGTTACGGGCAAAAAAATGGTAGTGTTGTTAAATGGATAAACAAAATTTGGCTACACCAATCAAGAGCTATGAATAAACGCTAGGTTGAAAACTTCTGTATAGAATTTTACACAATAATTAGGACTTGACTAAATTTCATTCCATTCGAAGCTAACAGGGATAATTTCGCATAAATTCACAATTAATCTCCTACTATTCCTAGGTGATTAACTATAAATAATCTAGCTAATTTTCAGAAATCACCTTGTTCTTCTTTAGTATCCATGTTAAATTGGTAACAATTATTGAGAATACTATTAAATTGAAAGCGAAAGTTGTTGCTTTTAATAATATTGAAGAAAAGAGTGACGTCATGACATTAAACAGAAGTATTGAAACAAAGCTTGTACAACTAGGCAATTTAAGTGACCCAATAACAGGAGCTGTGAGTCCGCCCATTCATTTATCGACTGCTTACAAACATACTGGGATTGGTGAATCTACTGGTTTTGACTATACACGTACAAAAAATCCAACACGTGCGCTTTTAGAAGCAGGAATTGCTGATTTAGAGGGTGGCGATATGGGCTTTGCCTGTAGTTCCGGGATGGCTGCCATTCAATTGGTGTTATCCCTATTTAAACCAGGCGATGAATTAGTCGTGCCAGATGATTTATATGGCGGTACATATAGACTATTTAACTTCTTCCAAGATACTTATAATATAAAGCCTGTTTATTCAAAATTCGAATCGGTTGAACAGGTGGAAGCATTAATGAATGAAAATACACGTGCAATATTCATTGAAACACCAACAAATCCACTTATGCAGGAATTTGATTTACAAGTGTATGCGGAGTTAGCACATAAGCATGGGGCATGGCTAATTGTGGATAACACATTTTATACGCCATACTTCCAACGTCCTATTGAATTAGGCGCAGATATTGTGCTTCATTCTGCAACGAAGTATATTGGTGGTCATAATGATGTTTTAGCTGGACTGGTGGTTGCTAAAGGTGCAGAATTAGCCGAACGCATTGGCTTTATTCATAATGGCAGTGGCATGGTGCTAGGAGCTATGGATTCCTGGTTACTTATTCGTGGTCTAAAAACAATGCATCTTCGTTTAAAACAACATGATGCAAATGCGAAGGCGATTGCTGCTTACTTAGAGGAAGAAGCGTTAGTGACAGATGTTCTTTATACTGGAAAAGGTGGCATGCTGTCATTCCGCTTACAAAAGCCTGAGTGGATTGACCCATTCCTTCGTAATTTAAAATTAATTACTTTTGCTGAAAGTCTTGGCGGTGTCGAAAGCTTTATTACGTATCCTGCTACACAAACACATGCAGATATGCCTTATGAAGAGCGTGTGGAGCGTGGCGTTTGTGATCGTTTATTACGCTTCTCTGTCGGCATTGAGGAAGCAGAAGATTTAATTGCAGACTTACGACAAGTATTTGATATCCTTAGAAAAGAGGCATAATTATGAAGCAACGTATTGAAACAAGCCTCATTCACGCAGGTGTTCGTGATGGCTATGGTAATAAAAAAGGGGCTGTCAATGTCCCAATGTATTTGTCCTCTACTTTCCACCAAGAAAGTATTGATGAATTTGGAGAATATGATTATGCTCGTTCTGGCAATCCTACAAGAGATGCGTTAGAAAAAGCTGTAGCAGAGCTTGAAGGTGGCGTTCGTGCACATGCATTTTCATCTGGTATCGCTGCCGTTTCAGCAGCGTTAATGCTGTTATCACAGGGAGATCATATCGTCATGACTGAGGATGTTTATGGTGGAACCTATCGTTTTGTGACAAAGGTGTTGCCTCGCTTTGGAATTTCCCATACATTTGTAGATTTTACTGATCTAGCAGCTGTAGAAGCGGCAATCACGCCCGCTACAAAACTACTTTATATGGAAACACCATCAAATCCAACATTAGGTATTACAGATATCCGCGGTGTAGTGGCGCTTGCCAAGCAACATCACTGCCTTACATTCTTGGATAATACCTTTATGACACCGTTACACCAACGCCCACTCGAGCTTGGTGTGGATGTCGTCATTCATAGTGCGACGAAGTTCTTATCTGGACATTCTGATATTATTGCTGGTTTAACGATTACTGCCGATGAAAAACTTGGACAGGATCTTTACTTTATCCAAAATTCATTCGGTAATATTTTAGGTGTGCAGGATTCTTTCACACTGCTACAAAACATCAAAACAACAGATGTACGTTTTAGTCGTTCTGCTGAATCTGCTCAAAAAATTGCAGCCTATTTGGCTAGCAATCCGCTAGTTGAGCAAGTCTACTATCCAGGACTTGCTTCACATCCAGGGTATTCTATTCATCAGCGTCAAAGCACGAGTCCTGGGGCTGTTTTATCCTTCCGACTACCTAGCTATGCTGCCGCAAAGGCATTGGTCGAGGCGATGACAATTCCTGTCTTTGCGGTCTCTCTTGGAGGAGTAGAATCTATTCTTTCTTACCCTGCAAAAATGAGTCATGCTGCTATGGAGCCTGAGGAGCGTGCTAAACGTGGCATCACAGATGGTCTGCTACGTTTTTCTGTAGGACTTGAGCATGTGGATGACTTAATTGCTGATTTTGCACAAGCCCTAGAAATTGCTGCCAAGGCTTAATTGAATCAACATAAAAACCGCGTCTAGTTGACGCGGTTTAATTATTATAGGTTCAATTTTTCACCTTTGCTAACAAACGGTATAAATAATCACCATGCCCCTTTGCCAGCAGGGCATCTTGCTCAGCTGAAATCCAATAAAATGAAAAAATTAAATCCCCTTCGTTTAAACCAGTTGGATGATGCTGCCATGCATCTCTTGTTTCATCGGATGTTAGATGATAGAAATACCGTTTCTGTAAAATACCTGATGGATGATTAAAATAGTCCTGTGCTATTAACGCCTGAACGACAAGTGTGGTTAGACCTGTCTCTTCTAGCATTTCACGTTTCACAGCGTCTAAAGGTGTTTCACCTTCCTCTACCGTACCTTTGGGCACTTGAATACCTGCCCCAACTGAATTCTGTTCAAATACGAGTACCTGTAATCGATCCTCATGCTCTCTCGTAATATAGCCAAATGCTTTTTCAACTACTTGCATGAAAGTGACCCCCTTTGAATGATTGAATGTTACAATAAAGAAAAAAATTGGAATAGCAGGTGAAAAGTGTTGACACTTATTATACGACAGATGCAAGAAAATGACATTACTTTTGTACAAGAAATTGCTAGAATAAGCTGCCATTCCTCATGACATTCAAGATCGCTTTTTACAGCTAGCTTATAGTCGACAATGATTAATCGAACGTCTTATCAATAGTCCGTTTCTCGTTGCAATTTTTGATGAATTGCTAGTTTTTCAAACGTGACCCAAATTATTTACATCCTGATATGCATGGTAAGGGCATTGGTACTATACTTTTACTGGAAGGTCTGCGCATGCTCCCAAATCTATCGGCTTTATTTGTTTATGTAGAGAAAGAAAATAAGCTTGGTATGCATTTTTATCAAGCAAAGGGATTTGTAACAATTGAAGAATTTGATGGGCATTTACTCAAAACTATTAAATTGGTTAAACAACAAGAAAAAGTGTAACGGTTCTTGCAACTACCGTTACACTTTTAATTATGTAAGATGAATTTGCTCGGCTTGGATAACAAGTGCTGTTAACCCAGTTATACTGCCAGATTCATGCGCTTGGCCTTGTTGCCATAGCACACCCTGTCCTGTTTTTATCGTGATTTTTTCACCCTCTTCACCACTAATCCATCCTTCGCCATTGATAACAATAAATAGCTGTGGAATGGGAGCTTCATGCATCCCAACTACGCCACCTGGCTCAATATAGATGAAACCGATCGTCGTAGGCACTTCCGTTTTCGTGATTTTTCTATAGAATGTATCGATGGATTGGTATTGATGAATTGGATTTGCTAAATCTTGTGTAAATTGTATGATTTGCATTGCGCGAAAATCCTTTCCTATTAGGCTAGTTCTTCTTCAGCAAATGCTAAAAGTGTCCCATCTTCTTTTTTGAAATAAAAAGCAAATGCATCATAGCCATTTCTTTTAATCGTTTCCCAGTTAGCCGCTTCTCCATTTATAAGCCGTACATTTTCTTGTTCATCTACCTCATAGTCGTCTATTTCTTCGTCATAGTCGATATTATAGAAAAATGATAGTACGACTTCTGTTACAGGCAAAATATATTTCTCCAATGGTCGGTTGTCACGGTGCTCGTCGGTATACTCCTCACAAAATAGCGCATTATAACCATGCAGCGTAGCATCAAACAGCAATATTTCCTCTGCTGTTAAAGGATCTTTAGCAACGATTCTAGTAGCTGAGCCTGTAATAAAAGGCATTTCCTCTCCTTCAATCATTAGCAAATCACCATGATACCAAATTTCAAATTGTTCATTGCCTGCGCTAGATTGAAGGTGAAACTGTGATTCAACGCCATCAACAAATTGTACGTTTCCTGCAAATGGCTGTAAATAAGTTGGAATAGGAATGGTCATCGTGTCCCTCTCCTTTTTCTGTTAAAAATTACTTCCTTACAATATTATACATCTTTCTCATTTTACTCATAAAGAAAAACCCAGAATTTTTTTCTGGGCTTGATGACACTTACTTTTCTAGCATGATTAAAACTGACGGGCCTTTGCTTCACTTCGCAAGAGACGGTTATGGAGAGTAATCTCCGTTTCACCATTTACTTGCGATTTGGATCGCTTAATCCTTGACCAGTTGCGGTGGATTTTTTGAGATTTGGGGTCTAGTTGTTCGAACCTACTCATTTTTCATCCTCCTCATCATTATAGATTTCATAAGTGAAATCTTCTTTATTATGACCAGCTAAGGTGAATTTATACTAATCAAAACAAGCTTGTTTACTTGTTATTATTTATTTTCTCTTAACCAAGTTAGCGCATATTGTACATATAATTCGGCTCCAACGCGCAAACCATCTTCATCAATATCAAAATGGCCATTATGGTGTGCCCAACGTGTATCCTTTTCTGTATTACCTGAGCCTACGAGGGCAAAGCAACCAGGTACTTCATCTAAGTAAAAGCTAAAGTCTTCTCCACCCATTGTTGGATCATCAATATGATAAGCTTCTGCGCCAAAATGTTCAGCTGTGAGGCGCTCAACCAAGTTGGCACTTGCCACATCATTGTTGACGGCTTGTGTACCATATTCATAAACAACCTCTGCTGTGCCACCATAAAGTGACGCAACCTGCTCAGCATAATGACGAATTTGCGCTTCGATATGTGAACGAACCTCTTTATCGAAGCAGCGCACAGTCCCTTCTAAAATGGCATCTTCTGCAATTACATTAAAGCGTGTGCCTACTTCCATTTTCCCAATCGTAAGAACAGCAGGTCGAAGTGGGTTGACTGTACGTGACACAACCGTTTGGACATTCAAAGCAAACGTTGAAGCAATCATTACGGCATCAATGGCATCATGTGGTACCGCCGCATGTCCGCCCTGCCCTTTAAAGCGTACTTTGAAAATATCAGCAGAGGCAAAGGCAGGTCCTTTATTGCACTGGATTTTTCCTGTGTCAATCTGTGACCAAATATGAATACCAAAGGCGTTATCTACACCTTTCATTGCTCCTTGCTCAACCATCGCTTTTGCGCCTGTAGCTACTTCTTCAGCTGGTTGGAAAATAAAACGAACTGTTCCTTCGATTTCATCTTGTACCGTATGTAATGTCTTAGCTGCAATCAGCAACATAGCTGTATGCGCATCATGACCACAGGCATGCATCTTACCATCCGTTTTAGAACGATACGGAATATCTTCTGTTATTTCATAAACTGACAATGCATCCATATCCGCACGCAAGGCAACAGTTTTTCCTTCCTTGCCTCCTTTTAACTCAGCGATAATGCCTGTTGGCTCTGTTCGTCTATATGGAATACCAAGGTTATCTAAATACGCTGCTACATAATTCGTTGTTTCATATTCTTCCCAAGAAAGCTCTGGCTCACTATGCAATTTTTGACGAATCGCCACAAGCTCACTATTTAATTCCGCAATAGTTTGTTTCATTTTATTCATGCTCACTCTCTCCTTCTTTTATAGCCAATTGACAAAAATACCTGCTAAAATAACGGATGTTATCGTTACACTGATGAAGCCACCAACAAGCATCGGAGGCAACATATGGCTTAATAGCATATCACGTTCTTTTTCATCGGTTGTGGACGATTTCACTACTTCATTTGTTAAAATATAATCCGCTGGGAACCCATAGAGCGCTGTTAAGGATACAGCAAACGCTAAATTCGGGCTGACTTTTAAAACTTTCCCTGCGATGAAAGAGAAAATATACATACCAATGACCGCTAAAATAATTGACACAACTAATGGCACAATAATACGCATCAGCATTTCAGGGGATGCCTGTTTTAAGCCATCAAATATAAAGAGCATTAAACCCATAATAGCAAAACCGAAACCATTTGCTTTTTGCAATGGTTGTCTTTCTAAAAACCCAAATGTGGATGCAAGTACACCAAATACTAAGCACAGCACTAATGCATTGACTGTTACAATAGGTGCTAATGCGGTTGAAGTACCATAAGCTAATAATCCAACAAACGCTAAACGGAAAAATTTAAAGTATTCTGTATTGTATTTAGAAGGGATTTTTCTAAATAATTTAGGTTGTTCAGAGGACTGTTCAACCTCTTCCTGTTCTTGTGTCACCGATTGTAAATTCCCTTGGTGGTGTTCTTTTAATAAACGTTTTGCTTCACGCTTCAATACAATGGACGTGATGGGGTATCCTGCAAAACCTTGAATTACGTAAATCACAATGGCAAAGACCGCTAAATCCTCTAAGCCAGCTGCAGAAGCACCTTCTGACATGACTAGGGCAGCCACAACGCCACCTACTAATGGCGGAACCGCAACAATCATCGTTTTTAAATCAAAAATCATGGCACCAATTGTAAATAATATGGCGATGATGCCTACAATACCAGCTAAAGAAATAACGATGGCTTTCCACTGGTTTTTCAATTCCTTAAGGGACAGAAGTGTACCCATATTGGTAATTAATAAATACATTAACATCGTGGCAACGACTGGACCAATCCCGGCAATACTCACAATATCTTTCGGGAAGAACGTCCAATAGCCGATTAAAAATAATACCGCACAGACGAACACAGATGGAATCCACGCCTTCGTTCTTGTTGCTACGATATCTCCGATGTAAAGAATAGCAAGTACTATCGTCAGTGCTAACATTTGCGACATATCAAAGAATTCTCCTAACTTAGTAATTTTTTAATGTCATCTATGATAATACTAATTATTCTTAAAATTCTATTTTTACAGAAAAGAAGAAAAATAATGCATGAACGAGCATATTCGTGACACTAAAATTACGATTATCCAAATATTTAGATTTTAAAGAATTTTCATAAAGCGCTTTCATAAAAAAATAGAACCATTTTAAAATGGCTCTACTTCGTTTTGCGCGCTATTTTTTTTCCAATAAAACGTTAACAATTTTCTCAAGCTGAAGATCTAACGAGTAAGGATCTTCCATCACAAATTCATCTCCAAACTCGCCATACATATAAACATTGCCATTTTTAACAGCAGGTGCTCCCTGCCAAATTGGACTGTTCAAAATTTCCTCTGCATCTTCTTGCGAGTTTACATAGACAAATACATGATCGCCTAAATATTCTGGCAGTACCTCTAAAGATATATTTTCAAACCCCTCTTTCATATTTAATGCCTGTTCTGTCGGAGGTAATTTCAACATTTGATAAATGGTATTACTACCATAATTCCCTCCTTCTGCAGCTAATACAAATAATCCTGTAGGGCTTAATTGTACGACTGACACCGTTTCACCTTCTTTAATGATGCCGTCTATTTGTTTTCGAGCGTCTTCAACCTTGAGTTCATATTCTTCGATCCATTGGTCTGCTTCCTTTTCTTTGCCAAATACTTCAGCAATCCTTTTGAATTTCTCTAATGGTCCAGCTGTCGAAAGCTCTTCCCAATAAGGAATAAAAACAGTCGTGCCTATTTTTTCATATTGTTCAATATTTTTCTCAATCGATCCAATGATTAAATCTGGCTCTAGCATAATGAGTTTTTCAGGGTTCATTGGGAAGCCACCTAAATTTTCAATTTTAGCTAATGTTTCTTGTGGAATCCCTGCTTTTTCAATCCATCCTTCTGCTAACATCCCTTCGCGGACACCAACTGGAATAATTCCTAGTTTTAAAAGCTGCCCCATGTACTGATCGGCCGCTACACGCTGTGGTTGTGCCGGAATTTCTACATCACCTCTAGGTGTAGAAACTATTCTTGTCTTTCCTTCCTGCACAGCTTCTTGTCCACTATTCGCTTGTGTTTCCACTTGCTTTGTCGCGGATGATGAGGCACCATTTGTATTCGCTGTATTTGAGCATGCTGCTAGCAGCAATGATAGACACATAAACAACGTCATCGCCTTTACTTTCATACTTTTGTACTTCGACATTTCATTTACTCCCTTTCGTTGATAATGATTTTCAATTTCATCATCAATATACCACTCGAATTGTTTTGGGAGAATAGCATATCTTCTTTTCCAAAGTGGCAATTCTTCATCTTCCATTTGCCGCTTTTGTCTCCATGTTACTTTAAATTGAGCGGGAGACACGCCCTTATATCGTTTAAAGCTTCGGCTCAAGGAATGACCATCGGGGTAGCCGACATGTTCAGCAATTTCCTGCAATGTAGCATCTGTTTGTACGAGTAAAGTCGCTGCTTTGTTTACACGCATTTCACCCAAGTAGTGAATGGGGCTAGTATGCATTTTTTCTTTAAAGCGTTTAGATAAATAACCGATGCTACAGCCCAGCTCTTGCGCTATGATATCCAGTGTCAGAGGTTGATGAGCATGTTCCTCCATATAGCGAACTGCCTCCGCTACAATATCTGGCTTTACAGGGTGAATTTCCTGCACATGCATTTGTCGTAATAATTCATAGACATATTGATAAAACACTGATTTTATATGTAAATGTTTCAGCTCTTTGTCATCATTTTGCAGCCAAATCATGTTCATCTGCTCTGCTTTATCAAGTAACGCAAGTGGATGAGCAGGCGCAAAAGCATATTGATAGTGGAAAGGATGATTGTTTTCCAATAAGGCGACTATTTCTTGGCGGTTAGGTAACGGGACAATCGCTTTATAAAAAATCAGGAAGTATTCGAGCTCTTTTTCCGCTACAATCTCTACATAGACCCCTTTCCCTGCATGCAGGACATAAAACGGGTGTACCATATGTCTATTTTTATCCAGCCATATTTGGGCACTACCTCTTTTTGTATAAAGAAAGGCATTGGTTGGTAATCGATAGGGGCCAAAATCTTCACCCTGCTCCATTATCGTCAATCGTACATCCATTATTTTGATGTATGCGTGATTCCATAAAAGTATATGATCACTTAATTTCATCAGGGTCAAACACTCCTTCTAATAAACCATTAACATGTCTATAGTTTAACAGAAATTCTACTAGTTGATAACGATTCTCATACATAAAATATGAGACAAAAAATGGACTTGTCATCGCATTGACTAAGTCCATTTTTCATCTCTGTTATTTTTTGAAACGATTGCCAGTGTTCGCATAGATCAATAAAAATATTGTAAGTGCGACAAAAAGTACAAGACCAACATTAAATAACCACTGTGTATGGAGTATTTCGTTTAGAATCCATAAAAGAACACAAAAACAGTAACCATACATCATTTTTCCCATAAATTTTGCCAGTGCTCTTTCATCATAACGTTCTTTCTCTTCCTGTGCCATCGTATTAAAGCCTGCAAGTAGAAAAGCTCCTTTACCTTGCGATAAAACAATGGCGAAGATGAGAAACGGCAGCATGATAATTAAATAGACAATAACACCCAAAGTTCATCATCCTACTTTTCATTTTTAATAAATTGCTGAATTGCTGGTAGTAATTCTTCATGAAGTGGCAGCGAAGGATTTGCATAGGTTGCTAAGTTTTCTGCACGATCTGCTGGTGCCTTTTTCAATACATGATTCATGCCCTCTAAATAAAGCAATTTAGCCTCTTGTTTGCCTTTCTTCAATGCTTCGGCATCGGTTACCTTCACTTGTAAATCCGTTGTTCCTTGTAGCAGTAATACACGTCCTTTTACTTTGGCTAACTCATTAGCAGGTTGATACTTTAGCAAAGAAATCAGGAAAGGCTGTACAGATGGACGGAAAAGTGCTTGTAGCTCTGGTGAAATATTTTTCACTTGCTCCCCTTGCTTTAAAGCTGTCAAAATATTCGTGGATTCATTGAAAAGCTTTGGTGCTAATTGACCCTTTAATTGCTCTAAAAGCACTGCATCCAACGGTCTACCTGCACCTGCAATGGAGACAAAGGATTCTACGCCTGTTTGTTGAGCTGCTAGTAAACCAATGAGTGAACCTTCGCTATGTCCAATCACATGGACGCTTGTATAGGCTTTATCAGCCATCAATGTTTGGATGATTTGTACAGCATCATCCACGTATTGGTCAAACGTTCCATCCTCTTCCTTTGTTAAGAGCGCTTGATTGTCACCAAGTCCTCGCTTATCATAACGCACCGTCGCAATACCCTGTTGTGCTAAACCTTCCGCCAACATTTTTAAGCTGTTATTTTTTCCAGCTAAAGCGGAATTACCGTCTTTATCAGTTGGCCCCGAGCCTGCTATTATCAGTGCCACTGGGGATGGAGATGTACCAGCTTTTTGTAAGGCTACCGTTAAATTACCGTTTTGAACGGGAATCTTTAATGTGTCATAGGTAACGGGTTGCTCTTTATAAGCCTTTAGTGTTAAAGGATATTTTCCCCCATTTTGTTGAAATGTAGCCTCTATTTGTTCATTTTTGATTGTGCCATTAATGGCAATAGCTGAGCCGTTTAAATTAATGGACACTTTTACTTTATCACCCGTATACTTCACACTTTGAAATGGAAAATTAGATAACCCTTGTGCTGGAACAGATAATGTGCCACTATCCTTCTGTAAATTGACGATAATCGGTAGTGGTCCATTTGGTGTTTCAATACTTCCTTCCCATTTTCCAATAAACTGTTCATTCATTGCATTTGTCCCCTTTGTTCCTTGATGTTGAGCAGTGACCTCTTTTTGCCCACAAGCAGCTAAAAGTAAAATTGTACAGCAAAACAATAACCATTTTTTCATCTAATCTTCCTTTCTATATGAAGATCACCAATAAAATTGGTAATAAAGTTATACCGATCAAGATGTAGCACCATTTATTCGCAAAATTGACAGTCCAACCAATCCCGAATTTTTTGGGCACTAATAAAGAGGGATCATTTTTGTTGCAATAAAAAACACCCCATTTCCAATATTGATCATCTGTCGCAGCTGTTTCATTTGTATGTACCTCATCAAAACGTTCGTTACTTTTACTAAGCTTCCAAATGAACACTAGTAAACCACCCAGCATGACGACATTAAAGATAAGAAAAAGGGGGAAAAAGTAAGGAACCGTTTGGTCGTGTAAAATAACGGTTGTATAGTGTAAAACAACAAATAGAATAGTCATACTAAAATTAATGGCTGCCAAGTACCAGCTCCCATATTTACGCTGAGCTAGCTCGCGATGGATGGATGCTTCTTTGGCCTGTGCGCTCAATTGGATTTTGGCACTTTTCATCCCTTGGTTCATGATGAAAAAACTGATTTGTATCGCCAATAATATAAGTGGCATACTGACGACTGACAGCCATGATTTATCAGTCCAACCATCGACCTCCCCCGCTCCATTCCAATGTGTCGCAAAAACCGCTGGGATTGTCTCATAGTTCATATACGTAAAAGCGATTAATGCCAGTGTGATGATCATGGGTACGCTAAAAAATATAGATGACAAGGTTTCTTCATTTTGGCGGATAGACAAATCTGTCACATATACTGTTTTTATTTGCGCTTCCCACTGCTCCTGCACCTTTAATTTTTTCGTTTTGACATGATAACTCATGTAAAGACCAGATGATAAAAGGAGCATGATATACAACAGGATAAAGGAAATTAAGGACGCCTTCTCCTCTTGCATAGGCGAAAGATAAAGCCCGATTTGACCTAGTAAAAATAAACCGGCAATCCCTCCGATGATTTGGCTATAATGCTTCTTCCACAGCTGTAATTGTGGATGTTTAACATAAGGTTCAGGTATAGAAACACCAAAGACAATCGATTTTCTTGTTAAATGTGGTGTCAGCGTTTCTAAAATCCCGACAATGATAAAGATGCCTACGATTATAAGCATACTACCCCTACTTCCATTGTTTTAAAATTCGCTGGAACAAACTTGTCATTTGCTCTTTTTCCAAACCCCGTGCAAAAGCTTCTGCCATAATAGGCTTCAAGGCATTTTCGACTTTTTCAACCTCCGTTTCTTCCAGCTCTCTCTTTTGGCCACCAATAATGACCGCTTTCGCTTTCGGCTTTAATTCAATTAAGCCCTTCTCTTCAAGTTCATGATAACTCTTACTGACCGTGCTGACATTGATACCTAAATCCGTAGCCATCGCACGCACAGACGGTAAAGTATCACCGTTTTTCAGCTCCCCTTTTGCAATGCTTTCAATTAATTGATTAGCTAACTGTTTATAAAGCTGTAATTCACTGCTTGGATCTAAATGTATTTGCATAAAACTCCTCCGATCTGTATTGCTAATAACCAAACAGAAATCTGTTATGTATAGAGTAATACAGATTTTCTGTAATGTCAAATGAAGGAATTTTTTTGTGGAGAAGAATTTTTTAGTATGGTGGTTACATTTTTGGAGAGGGTTTGTCTTCACTAGGAGCGGGAGCCTTGGATGAGCGTTTTTAATGCCTATTGGAGCGGGGTCCTTCCTTGAATGAGCGCTTTGTCCATCAATTCGAGCGGATTCCTTCCTTGGGGGAGCGCTTTTGACTCCTATTCGAGCGGGGTCCTTCCTTGGGGGAGCGCTTTTGACTCCCATTCGAGCGGATTCCTTCCTTAGGTGAGCGCTTTGTCCATCATTTAGAGCGGGGTCTCCTCCCTTAGGAGCGCTTTTGACACCCATTGGAGCGGATTCCTTCCTTAGGAGCGCTTTGTCCATCAATTCGAGCGGGTTCCTTCCTTAGATGAGCACTTTTGACAACAATTGGAGCGGGGTCCTTCCTTGGGTGAGCGCTTTGTCCATCATTTAGAGCGGATTTCTTCCTTGAATGAGCGCTTTTGACTCCCATTCGAGCGGGGTCCTTCCTTGAGTGAGCGCTTTGTCCATCAATTCGAGCGGGGTCTCCTCCCTTAGGAGCGCTTTTGACTCTCATTAGAGCGGATTCCTTCCTTAGGTGAGCGCTTTTGACACCAATTGGAACGGATTCCTTCCTTAGGAGTGCTTTGTCCATCAATTCGAGCGGGTTCCTTCCTTAGATGAGCACTTTTGACAACAATTGGAGCGGGTTCCTTCCTTGAATGAGCGCTTTTGACAACAACTCGAGCGGGTTCCTTCCTTGAATGAGCGCTTTTGACAACAATTCGAGCGGGTTCCTTCCTTGAATGAGCGCTTTTGACAACAATTCGAGCGGGTTCCTTCCTTAGATGAGCGCTTTTGACAACAATTCGAGCGGGTTCCTTCCTTAGATGAGCACTTTTGACAACAATTCGAGCGGGTCTTGAGCACTTTTGACCTCAAATAGGAAACCTAAAAATAAGAAAAGGACCCAGAATAATTCTGGATCCATGGACACTTATTGCTTCTATTTGATTTTTAACTGGCTGGTTGTCACTTCATCTTAAACTACAGCAAAACAGATCATTTCTGCTCCACCTTTAGGCTTAAGATTTAAGAAGCTTCAACCTTGAACAGTTGTGGCGGACTTTCCTGAGATTCTTGGTCTTTGGGTGTTTGACTATTACTACTCATTCTGCATCCTCCCCATCAGATTAGATTAATAAGTGGTTCCTCTCTTATTATGAACCTTCTTCTATTTTTTATACATGCTTTAACTTTTTTCTACAAAGACTTGTTGTGCTATCGTAAGAGCATTTTGCACTCTTGGAAAACCGATGTAGGGTACTAATTGTAAAAGTGCCTCAACCACTTCTGTCTGTGTTAAGCCTGCATGTAATCCTCGCTGAATATGAGTTTTGGTTTGTGGTGCAGCCCCTTGTGTAACAACTGCTGTTATCACGACGAGTGCTCGACTTTTTGCATCTAGCCCAGATCTTGAATAGACATCACCATAAGCAAACTCAATAATCATTTTGCGTAAATCGGGTGCTACATCGGCTAATGCATCGGATTCAATCATCCGTGCTGCTTCTTCCTCTGTCACATATTGTTTAATTGTTTCGAGCCCCTTTGTAAAACGTTCATTCATTTCTTTATCCCTCCCACCAATTACTTATACAAAAACCCCAATTCCGCGTCTCCAGAATTGGGGATTGTCCTTCACATATGTAAGGTTCTCTTTTTCACATCACCCTCTGGTTCAGTTGAAAAAGGATAAAGGTTTTCATAGTGCCTCACAGGACAACTTTAATGAATATCTATGCAAAAGTCTCAAGGACATGCACGCAAAAATTAAATAACTACAAGACAGGCTTTAGCTTTCTCAATTTGGATTTTTACTTGTTCAAAGCCAGTACCACCTAAGGAATGACGGCGGCGAACAGCCGCTTCTGGCGCTAGTACATCATAAATATCCGCTTCAATTAACGCACTTTCTTGCTGCATTTCTTCCAATGGTAAGTCTAATAAATAAATGCCCTTTTGAATACATGTAAAGACAAGCTTACCTGTCACCTCATGTGCCTCACGGAATGGCATCCCCTTTGTCGCAAGGTAATCTGCCAGCTCTGTTGCATTTGAAAAATCAGAGTGAACAGCCTGATGTAAACGTTCCGTGTTGACAGTCATTGTACGAACCATGCCTTCAAAGATTTTAAGTGAACCAAGAATCGTATGAACGGTATCGAACATGCCCTCTTTGTCCTCCTGCATATCTTTGTTATACGTTAATGGTGTGCCCTTTAACACCGTTAATAAGCCCATTAGATTCCCATAAACACGCCCTGTTTTACCACGAATAAGCTCTGCCATATCCGGGTTTTTCTTTTGTGGCATAATCGAAGAACCTGTTGAAAAGGCATCATCCAATTCGATAAATTTAAATTCATCTGTAGACCAGATAATAATTTCCTCAGCAAAGCGTGATAGATGTGCCATAAGTAAGGAAGAATGACTTAAAAACTCCACTATAAAATCACGATCACTCACAGCATCCATGGAGTTTGCATAAACCTCGCTAAACCCTAATAACTCTGCTGATTTTAAACGGTCAATCGGGAAAGTTGTCCCTGCCATTGCCCCAGCACCTAAAGGCAAAATATCAATACGTTTTATGGATTCTGTAAAACGTTGTTTATCACGCTCTAGCATCCAAAAATAGGCCATTAAATGATGGGCAAAGGAAATTGGCTGTGCACGTTGTAAATGCGTATAACCTGGTGCAATCGTTTCAATATGCTCTTGTGCTTTGTCTAATAGCGTTTGTTGGAACGTCACAATTAAATCAATTGCTTCCTGCACACGCTTTTTCAAAAAGAGGTGCATATCCGTTGCTACTTGGTCATTTCGGCTACGTCCTGTATGTAGTTTGCCACCGACAGGACCAATTAAATCAATTAACATCTTTTCTAAATTTAAGTGTATATCTTCATTGGCAACGCTAAATTCAAGCTCACCTGCGATTGCCTTTTCTTTTAATTGGGCAAGACCACCTAGTATGGCCTCTACGTCAGCTGCAGGTAAAATTCCTGTTGCACCAAGCATTGTGACATGTGCAACACTACCTTCAAGGTCCTCTAGCACAAGTTGCTGGTCAAAGCCAATGGATGCGCCAAACTCGTCTACCCATGCTTCTGCTGATTTTTGGAAACGTCCACCCCAAAGTTTTGTCATGTCAGCTCACCTTTTCCTCGATTACTTATTAAAAGGTGTAGTATAAGCACAAATGCCTCACCACACCTTGCTTGTTCAACATTACTTTTTATTTACAGATGAGTTCACTACAGTTGGTAGACCCCATAACTCGATAAAGCCTACAGCGGAAGCGTGATTGAATTGATCTTCCTTCGAGTATGTTGCTAGCTTTTCACTGTATAATGAATTTGGTGATTTACGTCCTTCTACAATCGCATGTCCTTTAAATAGTTTCACACGTACTGTACCATTCACATATTGTTGTGTTTGCGCAAGGAATGCTTCAAGAGCATCACGTAATGGTGAGAACCATAGACCGTCGTAAATTAATTCAGAAAGTTTTTTCTCAATTACTGGCTTGAAGTGTGCTAATTCTTTTACAAGCGTTAAATCTTCAAGCTCTTTATGCGCTGTTAACAGCACTTTTGCACCTGGAATTTCATAAACCTCACGAGATTTAATACCAACTAGACGATTTTCTACGTGGTCGATACGTCCTACACCATGAGCACCTGCTACTGCATTTAATTCTTGAATTAAATCAGCAAGCTTCATTTCTTTTCCATTTAATGCTACTGGTTTACCAGCTACAAACTCGATTTCCACATATTCGGCTTCATTCGGTGCATTTTCAACAGAAACTGTTAAGCCATAAGCTTCTTCTGGTGGCGACACCCATGGATCTTCCATGATGCCTGCCTCATTTGCACGGCCCCATAAGTTTTGGTCGATTGAGAATGGTGAATCCAATGTTGCAGGAATCGGTACATTATGCTTCATTGCATATTCGATTTCCTCATCGCGGCTCCAGCCCCACTCACGTACTGGTGCTAATACCTCTAAATCTGGATTTAATGCTTTAATGGATACTTCAAAACGAACTTGGTCATTCCCTTTACCTGTGCAACCATGCGCAACAGCATCTGCGCCTACTTGATTAGCAATCTCTACTAGTTTTTTCGAGATAAGTGGACGGGAAAGTGCTGATACTAATGGATACTTTTGCTCATACCAAGTATGTGCTTGTAAAGAAATTAATGCATATCCTTCAGCAAATTCATCTTTCGCATCCACCATATAAGATTCAATCGCCCCTACTTGAAGAGCTTTATTTTTTACGAATTCAAGATCTTTCCCTTCGCCAACGTCAAGACATACTGCAATGACGTCCCACCCTTGTTCTTTTAACCATGGAATTGCTACCGAAGTATCAAGTCCGCCTGAATAAGCTAACACAACTTTTTTATTTGCCATTAAAAATGCGCCTCCATTGCTCTATCGATATGTATGTTTATACATTCATTTAAAAGTTTATACACGAATAGTATCATGTTATAAAAATAAATACAAGTGTATTTTTATAAATTAATAGACTTTTATTTTTATTGTCAAAAGTAAGTCGTTCCTGACAAAAGGTCACGAAGGAATCCATGGATATTAACTCGAAAAAACGTTTTTTTACTATATATAGAAATGTATACTATATAAGTTTAGCAATGAACGACAAAAAAGAATCCATTATACAAACTGGATTCTTTTCTAGCTACTTTTCTGATTGAATCCCATACAAGACTTTATTAGGATTAATCAAAATAAGTAGAACGGCCGCCGCCGAGTATAAAATGGCATTATACATGATTAAATCAATTAGGTTTCCATTTATGGAGCCGATAAAAAAATTAAAGAGCTGATGAATAATAATAGGAATAATTAAATTCTGATTGATGTTATAAAATACTGTCATGATAATGGTCGTTGCTATGATGGATAGCATAAAGAATAAACTGTATTTGATTAAATCCATCCCAATAAACCCTGTTGTAAGCCATATAGGTAAATGCCACATCCCCCACCAAAAGCCTATGATAATAGATGCAATTAAAGGGGAATACTCCTTTTGAAGCTCAAGCAGCGCAAAGCCCCTCCATCCTAATTCTTCTCCTAGTGGTCCTGACAAAAGCGTTTTAACAAAATAAAAACTCAGCATGCCCCATGAAGACAGCGTAAAAATAGAGGTTGCTTCATAATTATTCATGATAAGAAACAAAATAATGATAAAGATAACCGTTTGTATCATCACTATTGAAACAATCACTGACAATGACAATTTACTTTTAAATTTTTGTTTGACAAAGTGGATAAAACGCTGCCCAGGATAGATTCTTGGAAAAAGTAGAACAAAGGCAAAGGTGGATGACCAAGCCGATAGACAGCGTACGATATCAAATAGCCAAGTCGGATAGCCTAATAGCTTGACGGCCCCAACAACACAAAAAAGTGGCCAAAAAATGATATTGGTTAAAACAATAAAGCTTGCTACTGGTTTTTTTAATTTCTTTTTTCTACGCAAGTAGATCCCCCATTTCATCTGAATATCTTCAGCATAAACCTGGGGGTTGCTCACAGGTCAAACCCATTTTGCGATTATTTTATCGGTACATACATTTCTAAAAAAATACGTTCAAGCCCCTCTTCATAAGTGGTAAGCAATAAGTTGATATAAACAAGCCCTAAAAGCTCATAGCCATTTTCCTTAGCTACTTTTCTTATACTAGCCTCTACTTTATCGTCTGTGTTTTTGCCCCCTGTAGACCAGCGCCCATCTTCTATAACCGTATAAAGACATTTAGGGTGCGATAAAATTTCACCTTCTGTTGGTGGATCGCTATTTTCCACTTTCCTGACAATCATAAATTTATTTTCTAGCATTCCGCTATCATTGAATCGAATAACTCTTCTTAAAGATGTAAGAATTACCGCTTTCTTTATACTGTCTGCCTTTTCTTTTAACGAGTCATATTCATCATAGGCCGTATAATGATCTATTACGCCCATTATTTCCAATGGTTTCATTTCCTTTATAGTATACTTCCCTAAAAATTGACTAATTTTTTGACAATCCTCTTTTACAAGCTGGAGCTTTTTTAATTGTAGCTTTTTATAAGCTATCTCCTCTAACACTTCCTGTTCTTTTTCTACTAACAATGATTGGATGCCATCTATACTCTTGCCTTTTCTTAATTCCTGAATCTTTTTAATTTCAACATCAATTTCTCTATAAAAATTGACGGTTGTGACATCGTATATATCAAAATGATTGTATGTTCTATACCCATTCTGACTATTTTGCTGGGGCTTTACTAATCCCTTTTCTTCGTAATATTTTAAGGTGTCCCTAGAAACCCTTAAAAATTTTGCAACTTGACCAATTGTATACATTTAAGTCTCCCTTTCAGCTCTTCCTCTTCACTACTATAGCTACAATTATATGTAAATATGAAAAAACCGTAGACATGCACGTGAAGCATGTTTACAGTTTCAAATGTTGTTATTTCTTATGAAAAAATGATTTGCCCAACCATTCTATGGTCGCAGGGGCTAATGCATATAATTTACTGGATAATCCCATAATTCGAGGTAGATTCATCTCACGAACTGGACGATCAATTGTTTTCACCGTTGCTTGTGCCACTTCTTCTGCTGATAATAAAAATCGACCCAAGGACTCTCGGTAGCCACTTGCATCATTGGCTTTATCTAAAAATGGTGTATCAATTGGACCTGGATGGATGGCTGTTACGTTGACATTATACGGAGCCAATTCCATACGCAGTCCATTGGTAAAGCCAACAATCGCGTGTTTCGTAGCAGCATAGACACTTGCTTTTGGTGTGGCTACCTTTCCAGCCTGTGAACCAATGAATATTAAATGGCCCTGTTTGCGTTCCATCATCTTAGCGGCTAATCGTTTCGTAAGATAGATTGGTACACTAACATTTAATTCGATCATTTGCGCAATCTCCTCATCCTGTAAAGCAGGGGCTACAGCAAATTTTCCTACACCTGCTGAAAGAATCGCTACATCAAGCGGTGGTAGTTGGGCGCAAACATCATCAAGTGTATGGAGATTGGTTAAATCCGCTTGGATCACTTGAGCACCTAAACGCTCTAGGACCTTTAGTGCAACGGCATTGCGACCCGTTGCATAAACGGTATGCCCTTGAGCTACTAGTAATTCCGTTATTTTTAGGCCAACCCCACTTGTCGCACCTGTCACAAAGATCGTTTTGTTAGGATGATTCATGTATAAACCTACTTCCTTTGAAATAAATAGATACCTGCTTGTGTCTTCGTTGACGTAATATACTCATTGGCCTCTAAATAATCTAAATGACCAAGTGTTTTGGATAAAGTTAAACCAAGCTGATGCTGGAAGATGGCTGGATACAGGCGTTTTGTTACTTGGACAACGGTTAATTGATCATCGCCTAACAATTCAAGAACCTTCATCGATTGCTGGTGCTGACGCTCTAATCGTTTATCAATTAACACAGGAATATCCTCTAGCTCTGCTCCATGCCCTGTATACATCCTTTTGACTGGTAATTGGCGTAGAATTTCAAGGGATGCATTGTATTGCAGTAAAGATTTTGTACGTCCTACTGTACGATCCAATGGTGGCTCTATTAATGGATTGGGCGTTATTTTTTCGAGTAATAAATCTCCACCAATCACATGATGGTTTTTTTCATTCCAAAAAATGAAGTGGCTTTGTGCGTGACCTAATGTTTCGATTGCCTTTAATCCTGGATGCCCAGGCACTTCATCTCCATCCGCCAAGATTTGTGTTAATGGTCGTTCACCCACAAGCTCCAGTTCACGACGAACATGGACACTTTTTGAAATATATTCTTGTGGTACACCATGCTCCAACAAACGCTCACTGTAAAATTGCTCGTGATAACGTAAAAAATCTTCATCATGACGAAGCCATTTGTCATTATAGGCATGCCCTAAAATTTCTGCATGTGGAAAGGCATCGACCCATCCTGCATGATCTGGATGGTGGTGGGTTAACACAACCTGTTCAATATCTTGCATGTCAAAGCCGGCTGCTCGAATTCCCCATTTCAAAGCATCATAGGCTTCCATTGTTTTTGGTCCAACATCAAAAATGCTAAGTGCATCGCCTTTTACAATAAATGCATTGACATCTCCTACTGCATAGGGTGTTGGTATTTCTATTTTGACTATAGACAAAGTTGTCTCCCCCTTTTCACGCACTTGTGAATACTGATTCATTCTATTTTACAAGTTTTTTCTGTTTTCGTCATCCTCCTGTTGACAGGTTGCCTTTTCCTCACTATAATTTTGAATAATCTAATTATTTATGTGCGTTGAGGAAGACGAGTACGTAACTGGTGAAGGTGTTAGAGAGTGTTACATTTGCTGAGAGTAACATCACCCGCTCCCATTACCGAACCTACTTCTGAGCAGTTATGCAAACATAACCGTTTCCCTTGCGATAAGAGGGCTAAGAGTTGTGCCAACAATTGGCAAACAAAGGTGGTACCGCGGAAACGAGAGCGTTTTCGTCCTTCTAAATAAGGACGAGAGCGCTTTTTTATTTTGAACTGGAGGTTTTGTTCATGAAAAAAATATTATTTATCGGTGCAGGCTCAATGGCGGAAGCATTGATGCAAGGCTGGATTAAACAAAAGGTGTTCACACCTCAGGAAATATACGTCACCAATCGCTCTGACAAAGAACGTTTACATTTCTTACATGAAACATATGGTGTCCATTGTGTGTTTGATCATGCAATTTATCAACAGGCAGACCTTATCATTTTAGCGATGAAGCCGAAAGATGCCATTGCTGCCATGTGTGATCTTAAGCCTAAACTTACAGCGCACACTGCTGTATTGTCCATTTTAGCAGGCATTGCGATTGATACGATTACAGAATTTTTAGGGAGTCGCCCTGTAGCAAGAGTCATGCCGAACACTTCTGCTACAATCGGCATGTCAGCAAGTGGCATTGCATTCAATCACGAGGTATCTGCAGAGCAGCGTATCCTTTTCCTCCAATTATTAGAGGCAGTTGGCTCCGTTATTGAAGTCGATGAGGATCAGCTACATGCTGTCACAGCCCTTTCAGGTAGTGGCCCTGCTTATATCTATTATTTAATGGAAGCTTTTGAACGAGTAGGAACAAAGGTAGGTTTATCGAAAGATACTGTGCGCTTACTGATGACTCAAACACTGGCAGGAACAGCGGAGATGCTCAAGCAATCAGTAGATGAACCAGATGTCTTACGCAAAAAGGTGACAAGTCCAGGTGGTACAACGGAGGCTGGAATTCAGGCGCTAGAGCAATATCAATTTAATGAAGCCATTGAAGCATGTATTAAAGAAGCAGAGGCACGATCTCGTTCACTTGCAAATGGGTAACATTATGTGCAAAATAGAGTGTATCACTAGGAATTAGGAGGCTTTATTTTGAGTAAATTATTCGAACCCTATACATTACAATCTATCTCCTTAAAAAACCGTGTTGTTATGGCCCCTATGTGCATGTACTCAGCACAAGACGATGGTATGGTGACACCCTTTCATTTCGTCCATTATGCGACACGTGCAGCTGGTCAAGTAGGCTTAATCATTTTAGAAGCTACGGGTGTTGTGCCAGAAGGTCGTATCTCAAATAAGGATTTAGGGATTTGGGATGATGCACATATTGAAGGATTAAGTCAATTAGTTGAAGGAATGAAAGCTTACGGAGCTAAAACAGGCATCCAGCTTGCACATGCTGGTCGTAAAGCAACAGTGGATGGCGAAATTTTTGCCCCATCAGCTATTGCCTTTAGTTCAGACTATAAAACGCCAACAGAAATGACAGAAGAGGACATTCACTATGTCATCGAGGCATTTCAACAAGCAGCGGTTCGTGCCGCTAAGGCTGGCTTTGATGTACTCGAAATTCATGGCGCACATGGCTATTTAATTAGCGAATTTTTATCACCTGCTACGAATAAACGTCAAGATCAATACGGTGGTTCACAGGAAAATCGTTATCGTATTCTGCGTCAAGTCATCGATGCGGTTCGCAGTGTATGGAATGGACCATTATTGGTACGTGTCTCTGCGGAAGATTACGCGGAAGATGGCACAACAATGGATGATTTTATTGTTTTTAGCCGCTGGATGAAATCTCAAGGTGTTGATTTAGTCGATGTGTCAACAGGCGGTGTTGTACCAGCAGCCATCAATGTCTTTCCAGGCTATCAAGTAACACATGCAGAAGCGATTAAGCATGGGGCTGATATTCCTACGGGCGCAGTTGGTCTTATTACAACAGCCATTCAAGCCGAAGAGATTCTTCAAAATAATCGTGCAGATTTAATATTTTTAGCGCGTGTTTTATTACGAGACCCTTATTGGGCACTACAGGCAGCTAAAGAACTAGGAGAAGACGTGCAACCTCCCGTACAATACGTGCGTGGCTGGTAAATCAATTTCATCAAAAAACAGCTTGTTATCCAGCAAGCTGTTTTTCAATTAGAAAAGTGGATTTTGTTTTAATTCTTCATCAATAGCCTGCACCAATGACGCTGCATCTTCAGCTGTTACTACTTCTCCATTGACTATGGCAAAAATACCTTGCTCACAGATTTCACAGTGGGATGTACAACCAGATTCCTCTATTTCAATATCATCACGTTCTAGTAATACATCATACGCATCTGCTGCCCCAAGAGATAAATTAGTGATACAAAACTCCACTCTATTTTTTAGTTGCTGTGGTTCCTTCTTTTTTTTAAAAAGAGAAAATACCATATTTATTGACCCCCTACTCTCTAAAAACGATCATACCACAATTCCATAAACTTAATGAAAACTGTATCGTTAAGCAAAATAATTTTCATAAAATACTATTAAGCTTTCTGCTCAATAAACATAAGTTTTTCTTATGAAATTAATGTACAACCATTAAACGAAAATGACTGCCTTGAAAAAAGGCAGTCACATACTACCTTCAAGTACTATTCTGCAATCAACTAAAATAGCTATTTATGTTGTTCAATCAAATCATCAGTCTGATCCATAAATCGTGTAAACATAAACTCCCACACAAATGTAGCGCTTTTATTATGTCAATATTAAAAACAACCAAGTCTCTTATGTATGACCTGGTTGTTTTATCTATTATTTAACGTATTGTGTCTTTTTAATAACCGAATTTAACGCCACCCCTACAACACATATAAATCCAATAAATAACAATAAAAATCCTATTGGAATAAGAAAGAATGGTTCTTCTAATGTACCATCAGGTGCTACATTACTCCCTTTCACCATAAAGATTAAAAAACTAAGTACGCCTAATATGATTGGCATTAATGCAAAAATATATTTTTTCATAACTTATTTCCTCTCTCCTAAATATTTTTATGTTTAATTCCTCCACTGCATCTTTCTACAACTTGTTGTAACAATCATAAATCCAAAATATATTCTAAGTCAATTATTTTTTATTGATAAACAATAAATTTTTATTCCAATTCAACCAATCCCAAATTGACATTTTGAAATTCTAACTATAAAATGACCATAATCTCTAGTGATAATTTGGAAGGGTGTTTTGTATGAACTATGAAGATTTAATGCAATGGAAAGGTTATTTGTTTTTAGATAATATAGTAGAGCCAGGGACAAATTCTTTGAGAGTTTCTATTTCTAGAGCTTCCGTTAGCTCCGAAAGCGAGGATATAAGTTTTGAGGAAAAAACAATAAATGATGTCTATCCTATTGAAATTGATAAGACATTACCGGTCATACATATAGAATTCGATTCATATGTAGCCTATACTGTTTTTGACGAATCATTTCATTTTGTAAATCAAGAAGATGATTTCTTGGGTAACTCAGTACGTCTTTTTACAAACTCAACTTATTTAGATTTCATAAGTAAAGGAACTATAGCTCTCGATATCTATTCCTACAAGGAGCTATTCCATTATCAGATTGTTTGTTTAGACCATATTATTGATATTGTCTCATTCGATGAACCCACTATTATAAGCGAATAAGTAGTTTTTAAAACAGTCAATGAAATTATGTTGTCTGTTTTCTTTATTTCTATTAAACTGACCAAAATGAAATCATCTCGTAAAAGGTAGCTCCCGTAAATTCAATTATTTTTTAACAAAAATTTTAGGATATTTTTTGTAAACTCTTCATATGAAGTATTCTTTCCACGCTGGTTATACCACTTTCGTATTGTTTCAACTAACCAAAACGGTACAGAATTTCCATCTATTAAATGATAGTATTGCTCATATCCTTTTTTTAAATGCTCCCATCGATAATCATTGCCCTGTAGTGTGTACTCAGAGACATCAATTACTTTTGCCCTTCCATTTTGGAGCAAAATATTTTTCAAATGTATATCACGAGGGTTAAGGCCCTTCTTCCGAACATATTCTCTTGCATCCTCCACTTCATTTATAACCTGTTTTGGAATGTGAATACCTTGTAGAATGCAATCAAAGAGCGTTTTTCCTTCTTCGTAACTTAAAACAAGGTATTCGTCATGTGTAGCAAAGCATGTTGAAAAGAAAGGTGAATCTCCTAATATTTGATAAACATTTGCTTCAACTTTTACTTTGTGCACTTTGTCTTTGGCATATAGTTTAAATACATACGCTGGGGCGGAAAGAGATTGAAAAACAGCCGCATCTGTCCCAACACCTATACACTTCAAATCATCAGCTTCACCACTTATGGTTACCGGCTCATTATTTGAATTTGAAAAAACGTTTATTTTAGAAAGAGAACCTATAGCTTTGTCCCAGTCGTTTTCCATTTCCATCTCTCCCATCATTTGCATTGAAGAAAACTACACTATCTAATTACTTTAGTAGGGATTCTATATCGCCCTTAACAATATTCAGTTTCTTTAACTAACCCCCGTTAAAGATTAAGGGGTACTATCTCCATAATTTTTTTCACCACATTCTAAATGTCACACTTATATCTCAAATTTCCTACATGTTCTCTTTAATTTTAAAACGTTGGGAACTAATAGAAGTTCCTATATACATTTCTCCTTGTGGAAGTATACGGCTTCGTTAGCTACAGAAGAACCAGTTCTATCCTCTATTTACCCTTAACCACCCTTATTAAAAACTCAAAGTGATTTGGTAGTAACGTTTTATTTTTTATCATGATTGTCACGAACTTATAGCTAGCCTTGAAGCAAAAAGAAACGCTGTGTCAGACTACTTACACAGCGTTTCATCTATTAATCTTTAAAAATCATATTCTGCATCTTTTTTGGCCCGAATTTCTGCAAAAGCATCTGTAACCATCACTGTATCCTCCGCTAACCGTTCTAAACGAAAAAGGACATCATCATTGACAATTTCTTTACGTAAAAAATCCTTTTCTTCTATAAATACATAGGTCGGAACGATGTGCGCTTTCATATAAGCAAGGATCGGCTTTAGTTGCTGTTCCACCATTAAATAATGCTTGGATGTACCCGCTGTAACAATGAAACTGACGACTTTATCGCGGAAGGCATTGACAGGTAAAAGGTCAAAAATATTTTTTAATGTAGCTGGAATAGATGCTTGGAATGTTGGTGTCCCAATCACAATTGCATCTGCTTCCATGATAGTTTCAGTGACATATTTTGTATCGCCCTCATAGTCAAAGTAATTACGACCATCACTAAATACTAGCTGATAGTCAGCAAGATCTAGTAATGTTACTTCATGCTCTGGGTATTTTTCTTGTAACATCTCGACTATTTTTTGTGTAGCTGTTCTTGTTTTTGAGCCGACAATTGAACCCGCAAGTGCGACAATTTTCATGATGCACCACTCCTTATTTTGCTGTGTGTTTTTTTATCGCTGGCATAATATCATTGCCAATGATTTCTATGTTTTTCATCACTTTTTCGAATGGTACGCCACCAAAATCGATTTGTGCCATAAAGCGTTGCATGCCATATAGTTCGTACTGATAAAGTAGTTTTTCAATAATTTGCTCTTTACTGCCCACCATTAAAGCATCACGTGTATCAGGCGCTTGTGCAAATTGTTGCTTTGGATAGCCCCCACCACGAATCGCTTGGAAACCACCGTTTAAATGTGGGTACATGCCTTGCAATGCCTCTTTTGTTGTGTCTGCTACATAAAACAAGCTTGTTGTGGCAATAGGCAATTCATTTGGGTCAAAGCCTTTGCGCTCTGCCGCTTCTCGATAGGCATCCACAGATGGTTTAAAGTTGATAGCAGGTCCACCTAATGTTGTAAGCATCATCGGAATGCCCATATAGCCTGCTTTAATGGCGCTGGCAGGTGGTCCACCAACCGCACGCCATATTGGCAGCGAGCCGTTTTTTGGCTGCGGTAAAATTTGTGCATGATGGAGTGGGGCTCTGAATTGCCCTTCCCACGTCACAAGCTCCTCGTCATTGATTTTCATAAGAAGCTCTAATTTTTCCTCAAAGATTTCTTCATAATCTTGTAAATCAACACCTAGTAAGTGATAGGCACCTACACGTGAACCACGTCCCGCTACAATTTCTGCACGACCATCTGATAATAAATCAATTGTGGCAAAATCCTCATATACTCGTACAGGGTCTGAAACACTTAATACGGTTGCTGAGCTAGACAATTTAATGGTAGAAGTGGCTTGGGCAATAGCACCTAACACGACCGTATGTGCCTGTGTTGTAAAATAAGACTGATGACTTTCACCTATGCCGAATACATCAATTCCCGCTTGCTCTGCTAATTGACTTGCCTCAACTAGCTCTTTTAGTCGTTGTTGCGCAGAAATACGCTCGCCTGTTAAGGGATTAGGGATATGGTCACCTAAAGAGTACAGCCCAAATTCGAGCCCTTGTGTTTGATCTATATGATATTTTTCCATCATGTGTTATCTCTCCTTATTCTAGTGGTTCTAAAATGGCTTCAATTTCTGAACGTCTCTCTTCTAAAAATGGCGGGAGGTCTAGCTCTTTGCCAAGTTCTTCGACTGCTGAATCCACAGTAAATCCTGGGCCGTCTGTCGCCATTTCAAATAAAATACCGTTGCGATCTCTAAAATAAAGGCTTTGGAAATAATAACGATCAACAACACCTGTACTATCCAATCCTAGTTCCTTAATTTTGCTATCCCATTGCTGTAATTCCTCGACAGTTGCAACGCGTAACGCAAGATGGTGAATACTGCCTTTACCAGGTTTCTCGCTTGGCCCTTCTAATTCTTTGACAACAATCTCTCCAAGCACTTCCCCTTCTATCGATTGTAGGACCGTTTCTTTGTCCTTTTCTGCAACAACGGTATAGTGAAATAAATCTTGTAATAAATTGACCGTTCTTAGTAAATAACGCACCGTGATTTCAACAGTTCCCATACCTAAAATACGGTGTTCCTTCGGTATATCATTTCCATCCCATGGTTGCCATTGCGCAGGCGTTTCTTGTCCTTGATGGTTTAACAATACCATCCGTAAACCTTCATGATCTTCAAAAAATAAGGCATCTTTCCCTGCATATGTCGTAATGTCACTATGTTTTACCTCCAGCTGTTGAAAACGTTCTTTCCAATAAAGTAAACTTTCGTAGCTAGGTACAAGTAAGCCAATGCGAGTAATAGCATTCGTCCCACGTACTGTACGTCCTGCAACAGGCATTTCAAAAAATGTTAATTCTGTACCCGCTGCTCCTGTTAAGTCTCCATAAAATAAGTGATACATAGAAGGTGCGTCTTGATTCACCGTTTTTTTTACACGTCGTAACCCTAAAATAGTTGTGTAGAAATGATTATTCTGTTTACCATTTTTCGTTAGCATAGAGATATGATGGTGTCCGCTTAATTTGTTCATCCTAATTGTTCCTCCTCATCATTTTCACTTGACTAAGCAAGTGATTTCATAAAAAAAATTACACGGGCGGCAATTTTTTTTCTCTGCTATGTTTTTCAAGCTTTGTCATCGCAATATATAAAGATTTTATTTCCTCAGCTGTTAATACTTCTTCAAAAAATGAGGACTGGAAGTGAAGTTGACTAGGTGTTGCTGCATCAATCATTTGCTCCCCTTTTGATGTCAATGAGATGGTTTTCGTCTTCCAATTTTGTTTACGCTCGATTAGCCCCTCTTTTTCCAGTCGTGCTAGCATGCGAGACATGCCACCTTGCGTTACAGTTACTTTTTCTGCTAATTGACACTGTGTAAGCGGGGCATATGTTTTGATTTGGATTAACACATCAAATTGAGCTGTCGTTAAATCAAAACGTTTTAAAAATTCATTCGATAACTGATTACTTTGCGTTGTAAAACGCATCATACGAATCCACGTTAAGGTACCTAATGTATGATTTCTCATCACTTCATCCTCTCTTCAGCTATCACTTTACCACGCAAGTGATACTTCCGCAAGAGAATTATCTCGAATTCAAGATATTTTATAACATAGGGAGACTCCCTATATAATGCCAGGTGTTGTCACAGGATATAAATTGCCTTTAAGAGCAAAAGAAATTCTCCCTGTTTCTTCGGATACAACCATTACCAGCGCATCACTAACCTCACTCAATCCCAGCGCTGCACGATGTCTTGTTCCTAATTTCTTTTCCCCTGTATAACGCTCTGACAATGGCAGTACATTTGCTGCTGACTCAATTTGATTTTGATTGACAAGTACAGCACCATCATGAAGCGGATTACCAGGGAAGAAAATAGATTCTAATAAAGAATGGGTTAAATCTGCCCCAATATGAATACCAGGCTGAATCAGATTCTCTAAAGTATCTTGACGTTGGATGACAATTAAACCACCATGTCTTCTTAAAGACATATTTTGTACACTATGTGATAGCTCTGGATACTTTTCAGTAAACGGGGAAAGATAACAATTTAAATAGAACGTTGCAGCTTTCATTTCAATTGTCATAAACTTCTCTTTAATTTTCTCAAAATTACCGAGGAGACAATTTGCATCTGTATCCATTTCCTGCACACTCTGCTGTAAGGACAGGATCACTTGGAGAAGCTCATCTTTTAATGTTTCTTTCATTGGTGAAAAATCACAATTTATTGGATCCATATGATACCACACCTCTTCATTTCATCACTGTTTACGCTAGTTTTTCTCTCTATATGTTTTTTATTCTCTTTTAAGCAAAACGACTTCCTACTATGTTGAATAGGAAGTCGTTACATGTTGTTGCAAAAAGATGATGTCAACGGCAGAAAAAGCAACTTTGCAAGGTGAGAGGTTGATTTCCGTTCCGCCAGCGTCCTTTCCAGGGGGCGTCCGATGAGCCGCTTCACTCACTTCCGTTCGCTCCAGGGTCTCCTCTGTGACGCTAAATCCCCAAGGAGTGACGCTGGCTCCACTCCAATCAACCATTCTTCAAAAGTGTCTTTTCCTCATTTTTCATACTAGCGGTAGCGATCAAAATAGCCCATGATTTGTATGATTAGAAAAAGGATAGGCTTTTATTTTCAATGTAGAGAAGTGATGAATGACAACATCCCTCCATAAAATGAGTAGTGAAGACCTTCACTTTATTTGAAAACCTTTGCTAAAAAGATTACGTTTTCTGGGTTGGAGTGGAAGGCTACTTGACTCCCGTGGGATAGCGAGACAGGCAAAACTCTAAACGGAGCGGTAGCGGAGGAAGCGGCTCGGCGCTCGCCCAAAGGAAAGCAAGTAGCCTGCAACGGAAACCATTTTCACCTTTCACAAAAATTCTATTGATGGTTTTGTTTTTCAACAATATGAAACGACTTCCTATTACGTTGAATAGGAAGTCGTTGATATTCTTACATATGCCCTGCCCGAATTTTTTTCACGATGCTGAAAGTCGTATAGGCAGCAGCGGGTGCTAATACGACAATAAAAATAATCCACACCGTTAAATTATTTGTCGCTTTTAATGTTTCATAATTTGTCATGACAAAAATAATTAGACCGAATAATAGTAAATAGCTCAGCACATTTGGAAAAATGACGATTAATCGCAATAATGCTGGCGGCATCTTTTGTTGATTCACTTAAACCACACCCCTTTTTTCAATTATACGGGAATCTAGTGATTTATCGTACTATATTTTTCCTTTTATACTTTATATTTGCCTGCTGATAGTTGGAGGTTTTCCGCTGTTGTATTCAATTGATCGATAAATGCGGTCATGCTCTCCATATTTTCCGCTTGATGTTTAGCCTTTTGGGCAACGGCATCAACACTTTGCGATGTTTGCTTGGCAAGTAGCGAAACATCTTCCATAGTAGCTGTTACTTCCTCAGTACTTGCAGCAATTTCCTCGGTTGAGCTAGATACTAAATCTACTTGTGTTGCTAACACCTGTACATCATTATGAATTCCTTCAAATGATTGTTGTGCTTCTTGTACGATCGCACGTCCTGCATGTAATACATCCGCTGTCGCTTGGATGGTCACTACAATATTGGCCGTTTCCTTTTGGACATTCATCACCACCTGTGTGATTCTATCCGCTGCACGCTTAGAATCTTCAGCTAATTTACGCACTTCTTCTGCTACAACGGCAAAGCCTTTACCCGCTTCACCAGCACGTGCTGCTTCAATGGATGCATTTAATGCCAATAAATTCGTTTGATCAGAGATTCCCGTAATGACATTGGTAAATTCCCCAATCATGGTAGACAATTTTTCAAGTTCCTGTGTACCAATCACCGCAAAATTCGTTTTCTCATGAATAGTCACTAATTGCTTTTGTAAGGACTGCATAATTTGTAATCCATTATCGGCATTTTCCTCAGTATTACGAGAAATACTAGAAATTTCTGCTATGGACTCCGAAATATATTGAATGCTGCGTGCCAATTCCTCCATTGAGTGCGCACTGTCTGCTGTATTATTCTGTTGTGCAAAGGAGGCCTGAGCTACCTGACTGGATTCTCCTTGGATCATTGCGGCTGAATCTAGTGTTTCATGGGCGTTTTCTTGAATCGTGTAGGTAGCTTCTTTTATTTGATTGGCCCCTTGCTTTAATTCACACATGATTTGTTGGAAATTATCCATCATCCCATTAAATGATGTCACTAATTGGCCAATTTCATCCTTCGCATGGATCGGAATGCGCTTGGTTAAATCTGCTTCACCTTTGCTAATTTCCTCTAAGGAATTTCGCACGCTTAAAATACGAGATACTTGTTTGGAAATAGATAGGCCCGTAATGAAGAAAATCACACAGACAACGATCAATGAAGCCACAATTGTACCCACTAAAATTTGTGATAGGACGGCATTGGATACAATAATCGCTAAGTATGTACCGTTTGATAATGGCTTTATATATTGCGTGACACGCGTGCCATCATAGCGCCCTGAAAATTCAGTCGACTTTTGTGCTGAAAATTGGGCTGGCTCAAAACCAATATCCGCTAAATCTTTTTCTGCTGTAGCGGCAATAGCTTGGCCTTTTTCATCTACAATAGCGGCGAATAATACAGTTGAGGATAAATAATTGTCCAATTGATCGATATAGGATGCGCTGCCAATACTTGCTTCTAAATCTAGTAGTTGCTGTCCATGACGAGCCACCTGTACAATTTGTGGTGTTGCTGGATTCCAGCTACCTACCCCGACAAATTTGAAAAATTGATCATCGACATCGCGAATTTGTGCTTTTTGCACGACCTCTTTCGCTCTACCATCTAGGAGTTGCATATATTCAGCAGCTTGTCCGTTTGGATCAGCGCCAAAGTTGAAATCAACTGTTGGAGCTACTGATGTCACCGTTGTATTTCCTTTATCATCTGTACTCCAAATCTCATCGATGCCACCACGTTCAGCAATAGCCTTTAAATCCTCATACGTAGCACCTTTATCAATTATGTAAGCAGCCATCACAGATTCGGCAATCATTTCCTTTTCCATGATTTCTTCCGCTTTTGCTCTAGATTGAATCGCTCCTTCCATCCCCATGACAATGGAGTTGGCGATTGCTTCTCCATTGCTTTTTTCACTTTTATATGTAGCTTGATAAATATAAATAGAAAATGCCGCTATAATGAACACTACAATGCCCATAATCTCCAGAAGCATTTTCCATTTCATTGACTTTCTCATGATGAGATCCCCCTAAAAATTACGATTATTTCCACTTCATCATACAATATCACTTCCATATATTTCATTAACTATTTATTAAATATAAAATAATAAGTTTTGAAGAAGTTTAAAGTGTCATTAATTTGTAAAAATTGCAAAATAAAATCTACAAGAGGAATAGTCTGTATATTTCAGACTAGTTAAAGAAAGAAATAAATCATATTTCTGAGGGTTAATTAGTAATATTTAAGTACATCTTTAGAACTGCAAATAAAAAACATCCATTAGAAGAATCCTCCACTAATAGATGTTTTTTATCTAACAATTATATCAAAATAATTTATTGTGTTGCCACGTAAAGACTGCTTGATCAGATGTCAGGAGCGTATTCGGGAAAACATCCTGTGCTTCAGCCAAAAACTGAGGTAAGTCATATGGAAGAAAACGAGCACTTAAATGATTTAATAATAAATAGTGTGCACCTGCTTGCTGTGCGACTTTTGCTGCCTCTACATTTGTCGCATGACCATAGCTTGCTGCCAAATCCGTTGTTGTACCATCAAAAGTCGCTTCATGCACAATGATATCAGCACCCACGGATAGTTGGATGGCTTCTTCACAATATTTCGTATCGCCTAAAATCGACAGAGTAAAGCCCTTTTTGGCAGGTGCCACAACATCTTTTGCGTGTATCACATCGCCATTTTCAAGCACGATATCATGGCCATTTTTTAATTGCCCGAGCAAAGGTCCTTTTGGAACGCCAAGTGCCTGTGCTTTATCAATTAATAATTCGCCTGGTAAATCCTTTTGCTCAATTCGATAACCATAGCAAGGTACAACATGGCGCAATTCCTTAGCATGAATTGTAAAATGAGCATCTTCAAAAATAATCCCTTCCTGTACTTCTACAAAGTGTAAAGGATACGTTAAATGGGTTTTCGATAGCGCCAATGTTTGTTCAATCCACTGCTGTAAACCAGGTGGCCCGAAGATCGTTAGCGTCTCATCCCCACCTTGAAAGGAACGCGAGCTTAAAAAGCCTGGCAGTCCAAAAATATGATCACCATGTAAATGTGTAATAAAAATTTTCGTAACCTTCCGCGGCTTTAATGATGTATGGAGGATTTGATGCTGTGTCGCCTCTCCACAGTCAAATAGCCACATTTCACTCACTTCATCTAATAGCTTTACCATCAGAGCACTTGTATTTCGTTCTTTTGAAGGCATGCCTGCGCCTGTCCCTAAAAAATGTAGCTGCACATATGCCACCTCACTTCTTGTTTATATCGTTTTATTGTACCTTATCCATTCCCATAAGAAAAACCTTTGGTGTACAGTTTCTCCAAAGGTTTCTTGATTATTTTGGTTGCCATGAAACAAGTGCTGCATGAAAATCATGACGATAATAATAACGTCCATCTTTTTCTTCAATAAAAGGTAGAAGTGATTCTTCCACATGGGCTCGCTGGAAGTTTGGCGTTAATATTTTTTTACTTTGCGTTGCCACAAGTTGCTCATAGCTCTCATATTCATAAACACGTTCGAGCGGGATAATTTGACAATCAGCATAAATATCCATTTCATATAGTAGATTCAAAAACTCGATATAATCTCTGCGAGGAAATTTTATGTCATAGCCATATTTTTCATATAATTGTTCATAATGTGGCTGAATAGGCCCTGTCGTCATCCCAATAATGGCACGCTTCTTCGCCAGCCGATTCATATGATATAAAGCTGCTTTAATTTCATACATACGGTAAAAACAATTCACGCCTAAAACGATATCATGTGGCTCAATCTCATCACGCTCTAAACTTTCCCACTTCGCATGAATATAAGAAACGTGCTCCTTCTCGGGCATGCACTGTTGTAAGTAATGCAAAATGCTTTCGGAGCTATCCACACATGTGAGCTTGCTCACTTTATCAGCTAATGGGAATGTATAATTGCCCCATCCAGGGCCAATTTCTAATACAGAATGCTGAGGTTCAATCTTTTTTTGAAGCTCCTGAAAAATCCGTGCAGCATAAGGATCAGTTTGCCCCATTTTTTTACGTGCTACGGATTGCGCCCAAAATTGCTCCTCTAGCTGATCATTCACCATTCGTTCAGGCATATGGCCATGCCAATCCTTCATGCCTTCCTGCCATAATGCCTCATAGTTAATGGCTAACGGTCCTTTTCTCGTCATACAGATACCTCTATAGATAAAATTTCATATATTTTTTTCATATCAAGATTTGCTCGTACATGGTCGGCTAACATATTATAGGCATCTTCTCTTCGTTCTGCGTCACTTTTCACATCACTTGGTAAAGCAGCTAACCCTTTTTTCTCTCGTATTTCATTGACGAGTTGACGAGTAAAGGTACGATTATGGAACAAGCCGTGGAAATACGTGCCAATCACTTGCTCATCATGACTAACCGCACCATCTTTTCTTCCATCTTCTAACTGTAAAAACGGTGATACTTCATCACGTAAAATTTTTGTACGTCCTAGATGAATTTCGTAGCCTGTCAATGTGTCCTGCCCTCTTACGCCTGTCATTTGCACCGTTTTTTTATTGCCTACAAAAATGGTTTCCATCGGTAATAGCCCAAGACCATGAGCAGATTCGTCATTTCCCTCCACTGCCCCAGGATCTAGTAATGTTTCACCAAGCATTTGGAAACCACCGCAAATGCCAATAATTTTAGTACCTTTATTACGTAAATGTGTGATGGCTTGATCAAAGCCCTGTGCTTTTAGCCAAGCTAAATCATCCATTGTACTTTTCGTTCCTGGCAGAATGAGGATATCTGGTGTACCTAGCTCGTTGACATTACCAATTAAACGCACACCCACCTCTGGCTCATCGAAAAATGGATCAATATCGGTGAAGTTTGAAATACGTGGTAAACGAATCATGGCTACATCTACAGCAAATTCGCCTGGCTTTGGTTTTTTAAAGCGTAGTGACGATAGTGCGAGAGAATCCTCCGCTTCAATATTGACATCGACATAAGGAATCACGCCAAGTACCGGAATGCCCGTTTCACGCTCCACCCATGCCAAACCATCATCCAGTAATTCACGCATGCCTCTAAATTTATTGATAATTAATCCTTTTACACGTGCTCGTTCTTTCTCATCTAACAATGCCAGTGTACCAACAATCGAGGCAAAGACTCCACCACGATCAATATCAGCAACGAGGACAACCGCTGCATCTGCTAAATGAGCCATTCGCATATTGGCAATATCGCGATCCTTTAAGTTAATCTCTGCAGGGCTACCAGCGCCCTCTAGGACTATGACATCATATGTATTTTGTAGTGTACGTACTGATTTTTCCACGATTGGCATCGCTTCTTGCACAAAATTATTGCGGTAGCTTTTGGCATCCATATTTAAAAAATGCTTACCATGAACGATAACCTCTGACATCATATCTTGCTTCGGTTTCAGCAGGATAGGATTCATATCAGTCGTTGCAACAACACGAGCCGCCTCTGCCTGCACCCCTTGTGCGCGGCCGATTTCACCGCCATCCTTCGTAACAAATGAATTAAGAGCCATATTTTGCGATTTAAATGGTACTACTTTTAGTCCATCATCTGAAAATATACGACATAGTGCGGTACAAATCATACTTTTTCCAACATCGGAAGCCGTTCCTTGAATCATGATTGATTTTGCTGGCATAGTCACTCTCCTCTGTAGTATTTGCCTTCACTCCGCGGGTATTTCATGGCGAAGCGCGAGTATTTCCCTTCGCTCCGCGGGTATTTTATCGCGACGCGCGGGTATTTCCCTTCGCTCCGCGGGTATTTTATCGCGACGCGCGGGTATTTCCCTTCGCTCCGCGGGTATTTTATCGCGACGCGCGGGTATTCCCTTTCGCTCCGCGGGTATTCCATGGCGACGCGTGGGTATTTTTCATCCAGCAATAGTGAGGGGCTTTAAAATTCAAGCCCTTTCACTGCTGGGATCCCTTCATCATAGTAATGCTTTGTTGCATCAATGGTTGACACTAAATCAGCCATTGCCAGTAGCGAAGGGTTCGCGCTTCGGCCTGTGACAACCAGGTGCATCGTTGAGGGGCGTTGTTGGATTGCCTCGATGACTTCTGCTAGTGGGAGGACATCATCGATTGGAAACTTGGTGATCGCCAGGGCATTATTTAGCTCATCAAGCACCAATAAATCAATGCGATCATCCTGCAGAGCTGCCTTCGTTTTTTTCCAAGCCTTGGCTAATGCAGCACGATGCTCCTCAGGCGTCTTTGTCCATGTAAAACCTATGCCCATTTGTTCCATTTCTACGCCTAGCTTACGAAGGGCAATTTGCTCTCCATAAGTGCGTTCAGGTGATTTAATAAACTGCATAAAGCGCACATTTAAGCCACGGCCCACCGCACGCAATGTAACACCTAGGGATGCTGTCGTTTTGCCCTTTCCTTCACCTGTATATACTAAAAATAAGCCTTTTCTTGCCATGCTGTTAGCCTCCTTACAGCCATGTTGTCTTTTCTGCAAACGGTGTACGTTTCTTGTCGCTTTGCTCTTGCTCCTGTGGGTAGCCAATAAATATTGTGCCGACTACTTTTTGAGAGGCACTTGCACCAAGGAACGTATGCATACGAGAATCATGCACCAGGCCAACACCACGTGTACGCCAAACAAAACCAAGACCTAGCTCCTCTGCTGTCAACCACATAGACATAATGGCACTACATACGGCAAAAACATTATCTTCTGTCGCATCTGCATCGCCCTCTACAATGTCTGCTGTTACAACAATGGCCACAGGCGTTGTTTGTACAACCTTCAATGAACTTTCCACTAGGTTTGGCTTCGTGGGGAAGCGTTCTTGTAAATAAGCACTAGCCATTTCTTCATAACGCTTCATGGCTTCATCTTGTATGACATAAAAATGCCAAGGCTCTCGCATACGGTCATTCGGTGCATAGGTTGCTGCCTGTAAAATTTGCTCAATCTTTTCTTTCTCTACCGATTGTGTTGTGTAATTACGAATTGCTCGACGTTTTTTTAATGCTTCAATGACAGTCATATTGCTTCCTCCTTGTGCTCTTTCAAAAGATGATTATGAAAAGGTAAGTCCCTGCTCTTCAAACCATTGAATTTTTTCACGTACATTGACAACCTCGCCCACTACAATCATAGAAGGGTTATGATACCCTTCACGCTCAATAATGCTGGCTATCTCATCTAACGGCCCTGTAATCGTGCGTTGTTGAGCAGTTGTTCCCCACTCAATAACCGCTACTGGCGTTGTAGCCTTCCGTCCGTTTTCGATTAATTTTCGAGCGATGTAGGCAATGTTCCCAACACTCATATAAAAAGCAACAGTATCAATGCCTGTAGCTAATGCTGGCCAATTCAAAAAATCTTGTCCTTTTTCTTCACGTCCATGCCCAGTCACAAGGGCAAAGCTTGTCGCGAAGTCTCTATGCGTAACGGGAATCCCTGCATATGCAGGAGCCGCAATACCTGCTGTTATCCCAGGAACGATTTCATAGGCAATGTCATGATTTTTTAATATCTCTGCTTCCTCAGCACCACGTCCAAAGACAAAAGGATCGCCACCTTTAAGACGTGTAACAATTTTACCTTCTTGAGCTTTTTCCACAAGTAATGCATTAATTTCATCTTGAATGAGATGATGCTTCCCAGGTAATTTGCCACAATAAACAAGCTCCGCATCCTTTTTTGCAAAATCAAGCAATTTAGGATTCACAAGACGATCATAGGAAATTACATCAGCCTTTTGAATACATTCCAGTCCATACACAGTAATGAGCTTCGGATCGCCAGGACCTGCTCCAACGATATATACAATTCCATCCTTCATTGCGCTGCTCCCATCAATAGTTGTTGTAAATATGCTTCACGTCGATCAATCTCGCCATGACGTGTCCATTCAAGGATGTTTGGCTCTAGCAACGCTTGTAATGCTGCACGTCTTTGTGGACCTTTATCATACTTAGCAGCAATCATTAAGCGAGCTTGCTGTAAAAAGCATACATAGTCATCATAAGCATCATCGAATTGATCTTCTAAATCTGCTTTGATCTTGCGCGCTAGACCTGGGCTTGCTCCTGATGTTGAAACAGTTAACACCAATGGACCACGGCGAACAGTAGCAGGCGTAATAAAATCACTTTCACTTTGTTTATCTGTTCGGTTGATTAATTGCCAATGCTGGGCCGCCTCTTGAACTGCTTCGTTCACTGCTGTCACATTCGTTGCAGCGATAATGAGAATGGCATCATCTAAATCACGCGGTTCAAATTCCTTTTGCTTCCAAGTAATTTGCCCTGACTCAGCAAGTGGCTGTAATGTGTCATGTAAGGTTGGGCTGACAATCACGATGTTTGCCTTTGCCGGTAACAGGGATGCTACCTTCTGCATTGCCACGTGACCGCCGCCTACAATTACTACCGTTTTATATTCTAGATTGATATGAATAGGAAAATAATTAGTCATTACTTTTCACCTTCTTACAAGCTGTTAACCAATTGTCAACTAGCTTTGGGTTTGATACAAAATGGAAATGTGTATAGCCAGCCACTAAATTTCCTTCTTGATAGCCTTCTTTCTTTTTGCCAAAACGACCAATCGTTTCGTAGGCTGCTGTGTTGTGAGAACCACTATATTTGGAATAATGGAACTCATGGCCCTTCGCTTGCTCCTCAGCACCAATTAAGAAATTATCGGCTGTGCCAAAAATTTCACGATAACCAAGTGCTGCTAGTTTTGTTTGCATCGCCACTTCTCCAGGAATTACCCCTACCATGTCATAGCGTTCGCCATGGCTATTTGTGATCGCCTCTGTTAAATACATAAAGCCCCCACATTCAGCTAATGTTGGAAGACCTTTGGCAATGGCTTCACGAATAGAGTCTTTAACGACTGTATTGGTCGCAAGTGACTCTGCAAATTCCTCAGGAAAGCCCCCACCAATATATAAGCCATCTGCTTCTGCTGGTACAGGCTCATTAGCAAGCGGTGAGAAAAATTGTAGTGTTGCCCCTTTCGCACGTAACAAAGCCAGGTTTTCTTCATAATAAAAATTAAATGCCGCATCTCTTGCAACTGCTATACAAATATTTTGTGAAGGCTCCTCCATAAATAAATGACCAGATTCTTGTAAGATAGGAGCCTTTGTTAAATGTAGTAATTGGTCCAAATCAATCGTTTCTGCCATTAGGTTCCCTAGTTTATCAAAAAATGAATCTAGCTCTCCTCTTTCAATCGCAGGCACTAATCCTAAATGACGACTCGGGATATCGATCCCTTCCTCACGCTTTAAGTAGCCAATCACAGGTATGCCGCATTCTTGTTCAATAGCTGCCTTGGCAATTTCGTAATGACCGACACTACCAACCTGGTTCGCAATAACACCAACGATATTCGGTTTATCTGATAGTAGTTGGAAACCCTTAACAACCGCTGCTACACTGCGTGCCATGCTAGCACAATTGACAATTAAAATAACAGGGCTCTCAGTCACTACGCTAATATCAGCAGCAGAACCAGCGTCCGATAAAGGGCTTTTACCGTCATAAAAGCCCATCACACCTTCAATAATGGATACATCTGCATCCATACTTGCGCGTGCCACAATATCACGTACCGCTTCATGTGAGAACATCCAGCTATCAATATTGCGTGATACTCTGCCTGTTACAGCCGTATGATAGGTTGGATCGATATAATCAGGACCACATTTAAAGCCTTGCACCACGTTTCCTTTATTTTGTAATGCCTTCATCAGTCCAATGGTAAAAGTAGTTTTACCTACCCCACTGCCCGTACCAGCTAGTACAAAACGATTTGTTTGCATGGACTTCCTCCTTAAAATAGGTATCTAGCAACTGAAATCGTAGCATTACCCGATTTTTTCTTCTCTAATAGGAGTGTCTGCACCTGTGCATAACGCATAGCCGCTGGTTCACTCACACCATATGCACCCGTATATTTAAAGACCGTTTCAGAGGGTGATGGAAATTCGATTTCATTTAATTCAGCCGGTGTATACGTAACGAACTCCCAATCATATTTCTTCGTAATATCTAAAAAACATTGCTCATCTTTCTTTAAATCAATCGTGCATAAGGCTTTTACACTTTTTTTCGAAAGCTTTAGCTCTGCCAAGGTTTCATCGATTACCTGTTCAATTTCCTCTAACGATGTACCACGGTTACAGCCCATTCCTAGCACAATGGATTTTGGTCGATAAATAACACCGTTTTCTAGAAGAACCTCCTCTTCAGGTTCAATGATTCGATCGGTTATTAATAATGTAGCATGGGGGTTAGCCCCAATAGCCACCTGTGTGGATGGATAAATTTTGATTTGTTCAGGCATCGGTGTATCACGCATCCACCAGTCGCGTTCACCCGTTTCCTGCACAATGGCTACATGCTCCTCATTTACAACAGAAGCACTAACAGGTGTTAATTTATCGGCACTATCCCATACCCAGCCAAAGCGTGCCCCAAATAAATCAACAGGAATCGTCTTTTGCACATCAGAAGCCGTAGTAATTATTGGATTTGCCCCAAGTGCTGCTGCCACCTCATGCGTTAACTCATTGGCCCCACCAAGATGGCCTGATAATACGCTAATGACATTTTCGCCTCGATCATCAATCACGACAACGCCCGGGTCTGTCTTTTTATCCTTTAAAATCGGTGCAATCATTCTTACGACTGCCCCTAGTGAAATAATTAAGATCAAGCCTTTATATTGTTTAAATAGCGTTGGCAATAATAGACGCACTGTTCCTGTAAATAGTTGAATATGCTTTTCTGCTTCATCGCCTTGCTCAAATTTACTCATATAATATAAATCACTTGCTGCAAAGGTTTGCTGTAGGCGGCGCCCAATTTGAACACCATGCTTCGTAATGGCTACTACAGCATAAGGATTGCGTTGATCAACCTCTGGTAAAATACCTTCTTGTAACTCAATCACTTGTCTTCACACCTTTTCTAAAGCCATGTGTAAAGCTTGCATCATACAACTTCGAGCGATATTGATCCTTATCATGAATAGTCGGATCTAACGCCCAACCCGCTAAAATCATTGCATGCTTACGAATACCGTTCACACGCATTGCTTCATCTAATTCGATTAAGGTTGTCCGTACGATTTTTTGATCTGGCCATGAAGCACGTTGAATAACTGCTACAGGCGTATCATCAGCCCAACCAGCACTTTGTAGTTCTTTGACAATTTTCTTAGTCAGCGTTGCACTAAGGAATAATGCAATTGTACAATGATGGCTCGCTAAATCACGCAGCTTTTCAAATTCTGGTACAGGTGTGCGCCCTTCAGCGCGTGTTAAAATAAGGGTTTGTGTTAAATCAGGAATTGTTAGCTCAGCTCCGATAGCCGCTGCCGAAGCAAATACAGAGCTAACTCCTGGAACGACTTCATACCCAATGCCCTCCTTTTTCAAGAGAGCTACTTGCTCCATGATGGCACCATACATCGCTGGGTCACCTGTATGCATACGTGCCACTGTTTTCCCAGCATTGACACGGTCCACCATCACAGCAACCATTTCCTCTAAATGCATGCCAGCTGTTCGTATGACCTCTGCATCTGGTTTGGCTTTCGCAATGAGGTCCTCACTCACTAAAGAATCTGTGTACATGACAACGTCCGCAGTTTGTAACATATGTAAACCTTTGACTGTAATTAAATCTGGATCACCAGGACCAGCGCCAACAATATAGATTTTCTTCATTATTTACGCACCACCATTAACGTTAAATATTCTAAATCAACACCATCCAACTCACGCACATCCCAAATGATTTCTTCATCAGAGGTTACCTTTGTCACCACGGATGCTTTATCTAATAAATCTAAATCGCGTAGCACCTCAAGCATTAAATCAATCACTTTTGCCACTTTAATAAAGACAACGGCATCATGGCTTTCAATTGCTTCACGCATGGAGTCATAATCATCATGAGCAGGGATAATCGCAACACGATCATCGCCATCCGCTAACGCAATCCCTAAGCGAGATGCAGAGCCATTGAACGACGAAATCCCAGGAACCGTACGGATTTCTACATCTGGATGCATTTCCTGCATTAATTTCATCATATGGATAAACGTACTATACAATAATGGATCGCCCTCTGTGACAAACGCCACATCTTTGCCCGCTTGTAATTTTTCGTAGACAAGTTCTACTGACTTTGTCCATTCACGTTCTAGAACAGCCTCATCTTTCGTCATTGGAAATACAAGACCAAGCATATCTTTTTCGTCTGGATTAATATAAACATCTACAATACGATGGGCATAGCTTTTACTGCCTTTTAGCTTTTTAGGGTAAGCAATAACAGGTGATTCCTGAATCACTCGAAATGCCTTTACTGTAATTAATTCTGGATCGCCAGGACCAACGCCCAAGCCGTATAAAACACCTAAATTACTCATGATTTTCTTCCTTTCGATAAGCCGAAATAATGTATATTGGATTTAATGGTACAAAGCGTGTCATATCTAAAATAGGTTTACTGCGCGCAAGCTGTGCCTGCAAAATATCAACCGCAAAACCACAAGCCTTAAACGCCTCGACGGCTTTATATAAATTCTCAATTGTCGCTGCATTTAAGACAATGCGACCTTTAGACTTCAAACGTTGACAGCATAATTGCAGCAACTCGACCATTTCGCCCCCTGTACCACCGATGAAAATAGCATCAGGATCTGGGAAACTGTCTAATCCTGCTGGTGCTTTGCTATGAATTGCAGTCATATCAACACGGAATTTTTGCTGATTTTGGAGACAATTTTCTAAATCAGGGGCATTTTTCTCAACAGCAAATACTTGTCCTTCTGGCGCAAGCTTACCTGCCTCAATCGCCATAGATCCCGTACATGTGCCAATATCCCAAATAATGCTATCCTGTTGAAGCTGCATGGCTTGCAAACTTAAAACTCGAATTTCTTTCTTTGTAATAAGTCCTTTATCTGGCTTGCGTTGTGAAAATTCTTCATCATCAATCCCAAGTGTGTAGCGTTTCGGTGCTATTGTTTGTTTTAAAATCACGACATTTAAAGGCGAAAAATGAGTACTTTCCATTTCATCAAGCGAGTACCAGCCACTTTTTTCGTTTTCACCCTGTAAATTTTCTGCTACAAACGCACGGTATTCTGTCATACCAAAATGCTTTAAATATCGAGCGAGAGCATTCGGACTATTCTCAGCATCTGTTAAAAGTGCTACTTTCTTTTTGCCATCGATTCGCTGTGCCAAGCCCTTCATTGGGCGTCCATGTATGCTCGTTACATAAGCGTCCTGCCAGCTTTCTCCCATTTTCGCAAAGGCAAGCTGGACAGAGCTCATATAGGGATAAACCTCTATTTGTAGCTTTTTAGCTAGATAGCCTCCGATGCCATAAAATAATGGATCTCCAGATGCAAGGATCACCGTATTTTTTGTTTCTTCAGACAATCTTTCAACAAGTGCTGAAAGACCTCCTTTAATAAGGATTTTTTCACCCATAAAGTTTGGGAAGAAATCCAGTACGCGCTCACCACCAACAAGTACCTCACAGTCTTCAATCCACTGAAGGTATTGTGGTAATAAGCTTGCTAATCCGTTATCCCCGATCCCAATCAATTTCATCGATCGATGCAATGTCATCAGCCCTTCCTAATAATTGTCCCTGCATCGAATAGATCGATGTGGAAAGCGTTAAACCGCCCCTAATATGACGGATGGAGGAATAGCAGCAGGCCTCACATAAATGATGGAAGAACGCGTCATAGCCCTTCTCCATCATAATTTCACCTACTTGTGACGCTGTATTTGCCTCCAGAACTTGTGCTATGGTTTCTCCATCGGCTCCTATATCCTCTGCCAGTTGTGCTAAAAAATTAAAGTCGATTGGCGCACTTTTGGAATGCACCATCATGACACCTTGCGCCACTTTTGAAAATTTCCCCATCATACCAACAAGTGATACTTGTTTGATGCCGAGGCGCTTACAATGTTTTAATGTAAAACCAACAAAGTCACCCATTTCAATAAACGCTTCTTCTGCTAGATGTGGGTATTGTTTCATCGCAAATTTTTCACTACGACCACCTGTTGTCACCACTAAGTGCTCACAGCCAGCCTCTTTCGCTACACTAATGGCTTGGACAATACTGGCCATATACGCAGAACTCGAAAAAGGCACGACGGTTCCCCTTGTGCCTAAGATTGAGATGCCTCCAAGTATACCGAGTCGCCCATTTAACGTTTTTTTAGCAATCTCCTCTCCTTTCGGTACGGAAATTACCACGTTCACGCCTCGTGTAATGTGAAATTCGTCCAATACACCTTGGACCGTGCTATAAATCATTTTACGTGGTACAGGATTAATGGCCGCCTCTCCGACAGGCACTGGCAAGCCAGGCTTTGTGACACGCCCGACGCCAATTCCTCCATCTAAATGAATACCAGGTGTATCTGCCCAACTCACTGTGCCAACGATGAGTGCCTGATGGGTCGCATCAGGATCATCACCAGCATCTTTAATCGTTTCACAGCTGACAGCATTTTCTTCAAATATGCATTTTTCAATTGTAAAGGTTGCATCTCGACCAATAGGTAAATGAATCGTGCTTGTTTCTTGCTCCTCCTTGGTAATAAGGGCAAGCAATGCAGCCTTTGATACCGCAGTTGCACAGGCTCCCGTCGTATAACCGTGACGCATGTCTTTGGGATCCTTTTTTGGCTTCCGCTCCATTATTTTTTCGCCTGTTCGTCCGCTAAAAGTGAGATGGCATTTAATGCGGCAACCGTCACTGTACTACCGCCTTTACGACCAACATTGGTAATGTACGGAATCCCTTCTAGTTTAAGCAGCTCTTCTTTTGACTCGGCTGCTGACACGAAACCAACAGGCATACCGATAATTAAATCTGGTTTTGCTAGTCCTTCTTTAATTAAACGAATCAATTCCAGCAATGCGGTTGGTGCATTACCAATGGCATAAATACCACCTTCATGTAATGTTGAAGCCTTTTGCATCGAAATGATGGCACGAGTTGTATTTTGTTTTTTCGCTTCGATTGATACATCTTCATCCGCAATATAGCAATGCAAATCGCCACCATGTTTTTGGAAACGCTTTTTACCAGAGCCACTTTCAATCATTTGCACATCTGCAATCACATGACGTCCTGCAAGAATAGACTTGATACCCGCTTCAATCGCCCCTGGTGTAATGATGACACTACGTCCTAGCTCGAAATCAGCCGATGCATGGATAATACGACGTACAACTTTCCATTCATCTTCTGAGAAGTCATGCTCGCCCATTTCCTCTGCAATAATGGCGAAACTGTAATCGTAAATTTTATCTGGGTCTACCGTTAATGGTTTGAAATCTGTTTTAAAATCCATGGAAAATGCCTCCTAAATTGTCTGTTCAACAGCCTTTAATACTTCTTCAAATGTTGAATATTGTTGGCCGTATTGAATATTTGGTCTAGCAATAAGAATTGTTTCAATCTGACATGCAAGAGCTGCCTCTAGCTTCTCATCCACTGAGCCAACTTTACCGCTTTCTTTGGTGATCATCAGCGTCACTCCGTATTGACGAAAGAGAGCTTCATTTAATTCCTTTGAAAACGGACCTTGAATCGCCACAATATCTCGCTGTGCCACTCCTAGCGCCTCACATTTTTCCATATTGTCCAGTCGTGGAAGCATACGAGCGATTACTCTTGTGTTTTCTAAGCCCTGTAACACCTTTGTAAATGTAGCGAGTGTTTTACTTCCCGTCGTTAGCATAATGACACCGCGTTTTTCTGCAGCTAACTGAGCTGCCTCCTCATAATCCTTTACAACAGTAATTAAAGGATGGGCATAATGTTCATGAGCTCGCTCATAGCGAATATAAGGAATTTGTGCCTGTTTCGCCGCTGCCATCGCATTTTTAGATGCCTCCTCCGCAAATGGGTGAGAGGCATCTACCACCAATTGATAGCCTTGCTCTGTCATAATGGTCGCCATTTCCTCAGCCGTCAGTCGACCAACTAAATGTGGCAGGCCAACGTCAGCAAGACTTGAGGCTGCCGATTCGGTGACGACCGTAGCTGTCACCGCATGACCTGCGCTTTGTAATGCAAGGGCTAAATCCCTTGCATCACTCGTCCCCGCTAACATGAAAATCATTTTACCGGCTCCTCTTCATGATGATGGTCGTGGTCGTGGTCGTGCTCATGATGGTGGTCATGATCATGATGGTGATGATGATGTGCATGTCCATGTACTGCCGCATAGGCACGATAGTCTTCTAGATCTTGCATACCTGTTGATGTACCATTGACCGCCTGTTCAATACGCTCTAATAGAACATTTTGTAAACGTTCATGGTAGCCAAAATAGTTAGCAATTTGAATATCACACTCTGGATAAAGTTCATTAAACTTCTCACACATGCCATTCATACGTTCCATCAAAATGCCTGTGAATAAAAAGTAAGGTAACATGATGATTTTTTTTGCACCTAGTTTGACACAACGTTCAATTCCTTCTTCAACTCGTGGATCTGTGACACCCATAAAAGCACTTTCCACGTATTTAACAGGTAGTTTTTCCCATAAAAGTCGTGTAATTTTATAAAAATCGCCATTAGCAGATGGATCACTGCCTCCTCGTGCAATCAATAAAATAGCCGTGTCTTGCTGCTCTTGTTCTGAATTAAAGCCAATTTCAGCTAAGCGATCTTGTAAAATGGCAAAGATTTCATCATGGATGCCAATTGTTTGACCATATGTGAATGTAATCGTTGGATAATGCTCACGCGCATGCTCGATTTCTGCTGGAATATGCAGTTTTGAATGGCCTGCATGAAGTAAAATGATTGGAATCACATGAACCTCTGTAGCTCCCTTTTTCACACAGTTTGTAATACCTTCTTCGATGTTAGGTGAAGCAAATTCAAGGAAACAAGTTTCCACTAAAAATTGTTCGTCAATACGCGGTGTCATTTGTTCGATAAATGTACGAACCTCATCATTTCCTGCTGCTAAACGGCTCCCATGGCCGACAAATAAAATAGCTTTCATCTCTTTACCCCTTACTAGTCGCCGCACGGAGCTGGCTCTACTTTTATTTTGGAAGACATATCTTGATACGTAAAATGCAGTATCTTTTTCACACGTTTAAAATATTTAAACAAGCGTTCATTTGGATGAGCATTTGCTTGGTATTCTTCAATAATATCTGTAATGAGTGGAATCAGCTGATCAGGCTCCAACCCTTCTACAACAGGCTGTGCTGCGTGAGCCGTACGACCAACTGGCTTCGCTCCAATAAAGACATCAAATTTACTTTTACGGTAGACGATGCCAATATCATCAAATACAGCTCGATAACAGGCCATACCACAGCCATTAAAGCCAATATTTAATGTTTTCGGTAAAGACATGCCACCAAGTTTTTCTTGTATTTCTTCGGCGTATGGTATCGAATCAGCCTTTTCACCATAGCAAAAATCACAAGCTTTTAGAGATAGCACATCACCAATCGGTGCTAATAAAAAGCCTACTTCCTGCAATTTCTCTGTGATCTGTTCAGGGGCAGTCGTTGGTATTTTCAAATGGATTTGATGATCTGGTGTATATTCCATCGTCCCCTCTTCCCCAACGACCTCTGCTAACGTCAGCATTTGCTGAGGAGTAAAAAACTTATTGGCCACACCTGGGCTCACTGCTAATTCAAAAATAGATTCTATTTTTTGCTGTACAAGCTTCGGTGTTACGTTGACTGCGTTTGTCCCTTTCACCATTGCGAGTGCCGCTGTAGCCATTTCAAGTGCTGTTTTTTTCGGCTTTGGCGTAGCGGCTATACTGGGTTTATTAAAACGCCCTGCATTAGGATCAGCTGTAAAGTCATTTCTTGCTGTTCCTGTCTCTTGATTCATTGCCCAAGGTTCATTTTCTTCACGCAAACGTTGATGTGGACGTAATGGTTGTTTTTCTTCCCCAAGGGTATATTTACGTTGGTAACCGCGTGGCGTAATCATCTTATTGTCATAGAAAAATGTTGATGAATTCCCGATAATGACAGTTGTCAGCATACCAATATCATGTTCTAGCATTTCTGCTAGCGTTGTCATGGTCACTTCTTGACGTTCTCGATACGCACTTTTCACAAGCCCTACTGGTGTGTCTGGCGAACGATATTCTAAGAGAATTCGCTGAGCTTCGACAATTTGTCTTGTACGGCGACCACTTTTAGGATTGTATAATGCGATGACAAAATCTGCCATCGCAGCTGCCTCGACACGCTTTGCAATCAAATTCCAAGGTGTTAGATGGTCACTTAAACTGATTGTACAAGCATCATGCATAATGGGTGCACCAAGTATGCTCGCACATGAATTAATCGCAGAAATACCAGGAACAATTTCTACTTCAATTCCTGTTGCTTCTGTCCAGCCTAGCTCGATTAACACCTCATACACTAATCCCGCCATGCCATAAACGCCTGCATCACCACTCGAAATCACCGAGACAATGCTCCCTGCCTCTGCTTGGCGAACGGCTTCCTGCGCACGGGACACCTCTTCTGTCATGCCTGTGCTAACAATCGATTTCGCACTAACTAAATCTTGAATCAGCTCTACATAGGTTTTGTAGCCTATAATCATATCACTTTGTTGTAAAGCTTCTACTGCACGTGTCGTAATATGCTTAAAATCTCCAGGTCCAAAGCCTACTACGAAAATTTTTCCTTTTTGCGCCATGTTGTTACCCCTCTTTCACCTTTTCGATCCCTTTAATGGCTGTTGTTTGAGCAGTACGCTGTAATGTACCTTCACGAAGTGTAAAGACATGTTCGTTGTATAAGGATTCATGATGTAAATCTTGTACTAGTGTCCTAGCATGCTCTGTTGATGGCACACGATACCAATTCCCTTGAGGGTAGGCGATTACCACACAGGCATCCTTGCATCGTCCATTACAGCGCGTTCTTGTCGTATGTATTTCTTGATCGAGTGCTTGTCGCTGTATTTCATCTCGAATGGCTAAGGTAATTTCCTCACCATCCTTATTCATGCAACTACTGCCATTGCAAATAAAGAGATGTGTTTTCATCCCCTCTAAATTCCATGTTGTCATCTTCTGTCTCCCCTCATTTGCTTTCTGGAAAAAGAAAAACCTTTACTCTAAACGAAGAGTAAAGGTTTTGTAGAAGCCAAATAAAAACGAATAGCATGAAATAAAGGTACTCGCTTCCGCTTCAACTTCTCCCTCCGAAAAGTTTGCATGCACAATCAAATAAGCAGGTTTCCTGACTTAAGCTTCATTTTACAGTCGCACCTTCCCAAGCTTGCACCAGTGGCTTTGCGATTTCATCAGCTATTACAGTAGCGGGGGCTGTATTGGATTTTCACCAATTTCCCTATTATCTCGAGCTATTCGAGCACTTATTGACGTTTTATATGAAATTTTTATTAGTATTTTAAATAGAAAACTGTCTTAATCATATCTTATTATTTTAAAATTTCAATATTTCTTTAAAAATTTATGACAAATTTATCAATTTTGAAGTGAACTGGGGTATAAAATTTATACAATATCCATCATTAGCACAATGAATATTATCAGAATATTCGCTGTTGACCTTTAATTAAAAAAATTTTATAAAAAGGTATAGCATATTTATGGAAAATCATGTTACACTTTGTCGTGAAATCTCACAATTGAATGTTTTTCGGTGTAAAATGCTTGGCATTTTGCTTAAAAGGGAAGCCGGTTTGAGTCCGGCGCGGTCCCGCCACTGTAATAGGGAGCTTTATAGAATATGTCACTGTCCAACGGATGGGAAGACCTATAAAGTATTGAACTAGAGCCAGGAGACCTGCCGAAAAATAGGTGATCGTTTCAGCCTACGAGGATAGGTGTGCGGCTTAGCAGATGAGAATGTTATTTGCTTTTTTAGCTATGCACTTTTCCACCAACGGAGAAGTGCTTTTTTATTTACGCACGCTACATTCTAAAAATCTATTAATTAGTTAGGAGGAAAGCTTTTTGAAATTTTCATGGTGGAAACTTAGTTATTTTTTATTGGCCTTTTTAATTGTGCCAAAACGTGCCTTTGCGATGCATATCATGGAAGGTTTTTTGCCAATCGAATGGGCGATTTTTTGGTGGGTCATCTCTATTCCTTTTATAGTTCTAGGATTGCGCTCTATTCGCAAAACAATTGATGAAAATCCTGAAACAAAGATGCTTTTAGGGCTTTCAGGAGCCTTTGCTTTTGTGCTATCTGCCTTAAAAATCCCTTCTGTTACAGGTAGCTGCTCTCACCCAACTGGTGTTGGACTTGGGACAGTTCTCTTTGGCCCTCTAGCCATGAGTGTAATTGGAACAATCGTTTTATTATTCCAATCTTTATTATTAGCACATGGAGGAATCACGACTTTAGGGGCGAACGCCTTTTCGATGGCTATTGTAGGTCCTTTTATTGCTTACTTTGTCTTTAAAGGAGCACAAAAAGTAGGTTTGTCATTTTCACTAGCCGTATTTTTCGCAGCTATGCTTGGTGATTTAGGTACATATGTTGTGACTTCTGTACAACTAGCACTAGCCTTCCCTTCAGAAGTTGGAGGCTTTATGGCATCCTTTACAAAGTTTGCAGGTATTTTTGCCTTAACTCAAATTCCTTTAGCGGTGAGTGAAGGGATTTTAACGGTCATTGTGATGAATTTCTTGAAAAAATACAATATTAGCGAATTAAAAACTTTACGTGTTTTCTCAACAAAGGAGGCACATTAACAGATGAAAAAAAATTTATTGCTATTAGCAATTGTTGTGTTGTTAGCCATCATTCCATTGTTCATACAAAAAGGTGCTGAATTTGGTGGTGCTGATGGAGAGGCAGAAGCAGCCATTGGTGAAATCAATGCGGAATATGAACCATGGTTCGAAAGCCTATGGGAGCCACCAAGCGGTGAAATCGAAAGCTTATTATTCGTGCTACAGGCAGCTATTGGAGCTGGCTTTATTGGCTACTTCATCGGCTATATGCGTGGCAAACATAAAGAAGGTTAACCATTATGTTACTCATTGATAAGTATGCCTATCTTAATAAGCTAGCGTCTGTTCATCCGCTAGAAAAAATGATATTTTCACTTGGAATACTTCTCATAACGCTCATCATGAGAGATGAACGACTTTCACTCATTACATTTTTTGTAATGAGTGCTTTTATCATTTTAGGTGCAAAAATTCCGCTTACATACTATGCCAAGTTATTATTGCTACCTGGATTTTTCTTATTCACAAGTCTCGTATCTATTTTACTTTCCATTACACCGTCAACCAATGCACTACCTGCCCATATTTGGTCTTATACATGGACGAATTGGACTGTTTTCATTGGGAACGCAAGTGTGCTATTAGCGCAGCAGCTGTTCTTTGTCGTTCTGGGCAGTATTAGTTGTTTATACTTTTTAATTCTAACCACTTCTGTACAAGGAATATGTTATGTGCTACGACAATGGCGACTCCCCTCTTTATTGGTTGAACTCGTTGAACTAACCTATCGTTTTATTTTTATGTTTTTAGAAAGTATGCAAAATATCCATCTAGCCCAGCAAGCGCGTCTCGGCTACCATTCACCGTTGCAATGGCTACGCTCTGTCTCCATGCTCATTGTGGCATTATTTGTGGAAATGTTTCAACGTAGTCGGGAGCTCAACAATGCCATGCAATCACGTGGTGGCGAGGCCGTCTACTGGCAAGAGGTGGGCTCCTATAGCAAGAAAAATTGGCTAGGTATGGCAGCAATATTACTAGTCCTCATCGTATATGGAGGGTATTTCACATGACAGCATTTTATTTTGAACTCAACCAATTATCATATGCCTATGCAGATGGTACGAAAGCGTTGTCAGATATTACATTAGACATTCCAAAAGGGAAAAAAATCGCCATACTCGGGCATAATGGCGCAGGAAAATCGACTTTGTTTCAGCATCTTAATGGTATTTTGAAACCTACAGCTGGGACGATTTTATTCGAAGGCAACGGACTGGAATATAGTCGAAAAGCTTTAAAAGTTCTACGTCAGCAGGTAGGCATTGTCTTTCAGAATGCAGATCATCAGCTTTTTTCAGGGACCGTCAAGCAAGATATAGCATTTGGACCATTGAACCTCGGCTGGTCTACTGAAAAAATGGAAGAAAAAATAGCATGGGCCGTTGCGCAAACCGAAGTGGAAGATTTGCTCGATAAACCCATTCATTTTCTAAGCGTAGGTCAGAAAAAGCGTGTGGCGATGGCAGGTGTTTTAGCGATGGAGCCCTCTGTCCTTTTATTAGACGAACCAACGGCAGGTCTTGATAATTATTATGCTACACAAGTATTACAATACTTAGCCAAATTAGAAGATGGTGAGAGAACCATTTTACTAGCAACTCATGACATTCCTCTCGCCTATGAATGGGCAGATCTAATGATCGTCATGGAAGCAGGAAAAATTATTTATAACGGCGATCCAATCGCCTTGTTTTATGAAGAAGAATTATTAAAACGCGCACATCTTGAACGGCCATGGATTTTTGAGATGGTCATGGCCTTACAAAAAAAGAAGCTATTGCAGGAAAACATCACAATCCCCCGCTCCAAAAATGAATTACAACAATTAATCGAACAGATCTAAAGCTTTTCATAATGTGAGGTATCCGAAAAACGGACAATGTTTAACTGTCCGTTTTTCGTTATACCCACCAAAAGTTAAAGTAGCGAAGAAAAATTTTCCTCCATTACGAAACTTTTCTAATCTTTATCCGTATTAGTATAGTCAAGATTTAATTTATAACACCAAGGAGAGATAACAATTGAAAAGTTGGTATAAAAAATCAGTCGCTGTTGTAGCATCCGCTGCACTCATGGTTCCTGCTGCTTCTGCATTTGCTGAGGCACCCCAGCATAAAGCAAAGAACGTGCTGGCAAACAGTGCGAAACAAACAGAGAAAAATGAAGAAAAATGGATGAGTAAGGATACAATTGTTATCAAGCATTCAGGTCTTGATAAAAACGTACATAAAAAAATTGGCTCCAAAGTCATCCGCTCTATTCCTTCATTAGGTTATGATGTCGTGCAACTAAATAAAGGCGTATCGATAGAAAAAGCCGTCTCTTACTATTTAAAGCAAAACGGGATATCAAGTGTATCTCCTAGCTACGTCTATCATTCTTTCAATAAAGAAGCTGATCCCAAGAAACAAGAGATGTATCATTTAAACCTACTGCAAATGGATAAGGCACTGGAATTAGCAGGCAACCATGATGTCACAGTTGCTGTCATTGATTCTGGTGTGGATTTTAAACACCCCGATCTAAAGTCACAAGTACTCCCACCCTATAATGCAGCAGCACCTGCTAATACTACTTATTCAGGCGATCACGGAACACATGTGGCAGGTATTATCGCCGCAGCAAAAGATAATGGCGTAGGTGGGCATGGGATTAATCCGAAAGCGAAGTTACTGCCAATTGATGTATTTAACGGCAAAGAAGGTGCTAATGATTTCATCATTGCACAGGGTATTCTATACGCAATTGAGCAAGGCGTTGACGTCATTAATATGAGTCTAGGAGGCTATGGTGAATCTCCACTGATGAAGGAAGCCGTTCAGAAAGCCATTGATAGTGGTATTACGATTGTGGCAGCTGCAGGAAATGAATCGACAGATGAATACTCCTTCCCCGCTTCTTTCGAAGGTGTCATTAGTGTGGGTTCAACGAATGAACGCAACAAACTATCAAGCTACTCCAATTACGGCCCGTCCGTTGATATTGTTGCACCAGGTGAAGACATTTATAGTACCGTTCATGATGCGAAAAAAGGATCATCCTTTGTCAAATTTAGTGGCACATCCATGGCCTCTCCAGTCGTGGCAGGTATCGCTTCTCTTCTTAAATCAAAAGATCCATCTTTAAAACCGCATCAAATAGAAGCGATTCTAGAAATGACAGCACAAGATTTGGGCGAAAAAGGTTATGATCTTACTTATGGTCATGGACTTGTCGATCCTGTAAAAGCATTACAGTTTGATTTAAACAAACTGCCTAAGCATTATGCAGAGACAAAGGAAGATCGTATTCAAAACGCCAAGGTCCTTGCTAAAAATAAGCTAAATACAGAACAGGGTGCTTTTGAACAGCAAGACGAAAAGAAATGGTATAAAGTCGATTTAGAAGAAAATGAATATGCTCAATTGACATTAAAAGGCGCTGACAAATACGACTATGCCTTTGATTTATATTTCTACCCAAATAGCGGGATTGGTGATGTAGAGCCGATCCATGTTAATGATGTACGTGTCGGAAAAAAAGAAGGTTATCTATTTAAAGCAGATCAAAAAGGAACGCTTGTAATTGGTGTCAAAGATCACAATGGTAGCTATAGCTTAAAAGGCAAATCTACTTATATTTTTACAGCACAAACAACGAAAGACTTGCCAATCGATACAGTAGACAAGTCTTCAATGGAGCCTATCAAAAAGTTCCCATATAATACAGCAGGTAAAAACTATACATTACTGTCAAAAGATCAACAACAAGATCAAGATTACTTCACGTTCTCTGTCAAAAAACCGACGACATTACAGTTTGATCTATCAGGTATTCCAGGTGTCACTGCCTCTATGGAGCTCTATCTAAAAGACGACTTTCTTCCTGTACCACCAGAAGAAATCGATCAAGCTGAAAATGATGAAGATGAAGAATTGGAAGCCTATCCAATGCAGACCGCTTATGGTACAGCAAAAGGTGAGCCGGTCCGTATGATTATCGACGCTGTTCCCGATCAAGAGTACATTTTAAGTGTCTCTAATGAGAGTAATAGTGAGTTTTCTATGGAGATGTTCTTTAGTGGCGGCATTGAAAAAGAAGAAACAATCAGTGAATCGATGATCCCTTACACATTAAAAGGTGAAGTGGTTACCCTTCCTCCTGATGAGGATGGACTACCTGTTAATGAAGTCATGTTCGAAGAAAATGTTCTTGAGGACCAATTACCACTTACAGAGAATAACATAAAAAAACGTAATGAAATTGACAGCTTGATGAGTATGTTAATGAATCCTACGGGTTCAGGCAACCTAGAAAATGTTGATCCTATCATTAAGCAGGCGATCCGTTTTGAAATAGGCGAAGATCAAAAAGCTTATTTCCAAACAGACTATGATGAGGATTATTTCTTGTTTAAAGCGAAGGAAGACGCCCTTTATAGCTTCAGCTTTTTGAAAGGATTGAACCAAATGCCGACGGGTACAGTATTTGAGTATGAAGAAGAAGCAAAGGAGTTAATCCCCGTTTCTTCCTTAACAAATAGCCTTGGCATACTGGCACTACTACTTGGTACAGCTGGTAATGAGGACGATGCAAAAGTTATTCCATTGAAAAAGGACAAAACCTACGTGGTAGCCGTTGTCAATGCTGGAGAACGATCTGCCGAGCCTTATACATTGAAAACAAAGAAAATAGGCGATATTCCAGCAGAGTACAATCCAAACAATCATGAGGAAGCAAAAGCGCTAAAAATCCAACCAGGTACTACTTATAAAGATCACCTGATTTATCAAGATGATGTAGATTATTACTATTATAAGCAACAAGGCAATGATGAGGTCATGAGTCTGCTTCTTTCTTCAGTTCCCTTTACAAATGAACAATTAGCTCAACTACCTAAAGAACTACAAAAAGACTTAAAATTTGCAGGAGCTATCATCGAAGATACAAACGGCAATATGAAAATTGATGCCAAAGAAATGGAAACAGAAATTCCATTTGGACTAGGTGATAATATTCTTGAAATGTTACTTGGAATGATGGGTACAAACGATGTAAATACATCGTTTAAGGCGAAGAAGGATCGAGGTTATTTTATTCTTGTCAACAGCATGGGGCTTGGCCAGGTTTCGATTCAGCCCTATACATTAACATTGTTTGATCATAAGCACGTGGATGAAGACAGTGATTCAAAATTAGTCAATGGTGTACCTAGTAAACCTTCTGTCCTTGTGAAAAAAGATGAAAAATGGGTTGCAACGCAATATTTAAATGCAGGTATTCCATTTGGCGATAAAGACTATTTTGAATGGAACAACGACCAGAAGCGTGAAGTCTTCTTCTCACTTCAAACAGAAAAAGCGTTGGATGGTGTTATTCGAGTGATGGATGCAAACGGAAAAACCGTTAAAACATTCGATCTTTACGGAGTTGGTGATGCCGAAGTTGGCACGGTGGAGCTAGATGCAGGCAAATACTATATTGAAGTAAGTGAGTTTGATGGTAAAGCTAGCACACAACCCTATACGCTTGAAATAAAATAAATGAAATCAAACAAAATCCCCTAGATCATCACGATCTAGGGGATTTCATGTTGTTGAAAAAAGATCATGTCACTAGCAGAAAAAGACTTTTTAGCAAGGTGAGGGGTTGATTTCCGTTGCGCCAGCGTCCTTTCCAGGGGGCGTCCGAGGAGCCGCTTCACTCACTTCCGTTCGCTCCAGGGTCTCCTCTGTGACGCTAAATCCCCTAGGAGTGACGCTGGCTCCACTCCAATCAACCATTCTGCAAAATGTCTTTACTTTTTTCATACTAACATAGCAATCAAATAGCCCAATACCTGTATTCTTAGGGGGATAGGATTTTTATTTTCAATGTGGAGAAGTGATTCGTTACTACCCCCTCAAAAAATGAGTAGTGAACGCCTTTGCTAAAAAGTTAATGGGTTGGATTGGAAGGCTACTTGACTCCCGTGGGATAGCGAGACAGGCAAAACTCTAAACGGAGCGGTAGCGGAGGAAGCGATTCGGCGCTCGCCCACAGGAAAGCAAGTAGCCTGCAACGGAAATACATTTTCACTTTTCATAAAAATTCTATTGATGGTTTTGTTTTTCAACACTATGAAAGAAGTATTTTCATCCAAGATGAGATGCTTACAAGTTCAGCTTACATAAAAAATTTAACATAATTACAATATTCATCTTGCTTCATTTGTAGCTTTTCATAAAGCTTGCGTGCATTTACATTGTCAGCCGCCGTTTGCAGCGTGACATAGCGAGCAGATTGTTGCTCACAATAGCGAAATACCTTTTCCATCAATGCCTTGCCCACCCCTAGGCCTCTAGCATCCTCTGTTACATAAATATCATTTAAAATATAGGCACGTTGTAAAGCGATGGACGAAAATGTTGGATATAATTGCGTAAATCCGATCACCTTGTCATCTACCAGCGCTATAAAAATGACGGATTCTTTCAAGGCCAATCGTAATTGTAAAAATGCCTTGGCACTGCTTATATCTGACTCAATTCCATAAAATTGACGATATTCATCAAACAGTTTTGATAAGTCCTCTAGTTCATTCATTGTTGCTTGCAGTATTTCCATTCTAGTCTCCCCTTGTGTCTACCCATGATTGTCTAGCTTTATAAATCTAGTTTTTATTATATAGGAAATAATGGTATAAAGAAAAGAATACTCCTCTAAATCGAGAAAAGATTCACTTTTATTCACCTAAATAATTAGCAACCTTCTGGACAATCTGCCTCCAGTTTAATTCCTTGCGGGCAAATGCTTGGAGCTGTACACAAGTATCGGCCAGCAAGGTTTCCTGTGCTGCTACTTGTTGCAATGTCCGCCCTACCGCCTCCCAATCATGGGTAGGATGGATTGTACCAAAACGCTGTTGTTGCGTAATATCAGCAGCACCATCCACATCCGTTGTCACGATATAGCAACCATTTTTAGCTGCCTCTGCAAAGACGTGAGCATAGCATTCAACTAAAGATGTTAAGCAAAAAATTTTAGCCTTGCGATACTCCTCTTCTAGCTGAGCCTTATCAATAATCGGTCCTACCATCGTCACTTGAGCGGCAAGCGGATGATCATCCAGTAACAGTCTCAGCTCCTCTTGAAATGTGGCTGACATCGGCCCTACTAAACGAAGCTCCCAATCTGGCAGTTGTGCCGCTAAAAATGCTTTAACCGTCAACATAATTTGCTTCTCCGGTGCATCTAAGCGCCCAACTGTTAAAATTCTATTTTCTTTCTCATGAAACGGCACTGGCTCTGTGGGAAAATGCTCAAAAAAGCCATTGGGTATATGTTTAATTTCCAATTGCGAAAATTCTTGGATTGACGTTTGAATGGATGCACATTCGGAGGTGAGGAGATCACATAGCTGCAACAACTCTAAAAAATAGGGATAGGTTTTTAATCGATTTAACCAAAATCGATTGACATCTAATTTCATATAAATTTTTCCATTCGGATTGAAGTGCTTATAGGTTTTCAGAATGGCTAAATAGGATGGATACGGTCCTATGGCAAAGGCAATGTCGATATCCTTTGCATGCTTGGCTAAATAGGCATTCATATTCGCCACATAATCATCTTCAAATGGTACGGACTCAAATTTTACAGCGGGAAAAACTTGTTGAAGAAGAGCATCATTCATTTCTGTCGTTACAATAGTCACGTCATAGCCTAAATGTTCTCCCAATAAAATAGGCACTAGACACAAATCTTTGAAAATATGGGCATCTGAAAGTTTATAAGATTCCACGCTACAAATAAATGCGATTCTTTTTGTCATCGTATCCCTCTTTCTAAAAAAGCGCTCTGACTAGTTTATGACCTTGCCTGCTAAACGTGCTTATCTTAGTAAATTTTTGTCTCTCTTATGCCATTTCTCTAGTAACATAAAAATTCTATCTAAAAACAACTCTCTTAAAAACTTCCTAAAACAAGCAATTGCCTACAGTAGCACTACGTCTACGCATATTGTATTAAAGAATCTACTCAGTCACATAGAACAACTCTACGAATGCACATAGAATGGAGGGATCAGATGAAGATTAGTTTTTTATCACCTGCATTTAATAGCGAAGAATGGATTTTAACGATGCTTGATAGTATTCCTAAAGAATATGCCTATGAAATTATCGTGGTGGATGATGGCTCTACAGACAATACGTTAGCCATTTTACAGGACTATCAGACAAACTGTGCAGCTTTAAAAATCATCGTTCACCCAACGAATTTAGGTGCGAGTGTTGCCTATAATCGATGCATTGCAGAAGCGACAGGAGATTATATAGCCATCATCGATAGTGATGACCACTATTTACCCGCCATTCGCAATGTACTAGCACAAGTGGATGGTACATTTGATATTTACTATTACAACATGATTATTAAGAATGGCTTTGCTTTTATTAAAGATGAATCCAACCGCTACTCCTTACCTGGACAATTTAAAATTATCCGGAGAAGTTTAATTGGAGATGCGAAATTTACAATACGCAAAGATATAGCAGGAGATTGGGATTTTAATTGCGCCCTGATGGATAAAAATCCGACAAGTAAATATACTAACGAATTTGCTTACTGGTACAACTACCCGAGAGAAAACTCGGAATGTGATCTACATCAAAGAGGATTGAAATAATAGCGTGCAGGAGGTGTAACGAACCATACCATGTTTACAGATAAAATATTATTGATTACTGGCGGCACTGGCTCTTTCGGGAATGCCGTATTAAAGCGATTTTTAAATACGGATATCAAGGAAATTCGTATTTTTTCAAGGGATGAAAAAAAGCAAGATGATATGCGGAAACGCTATCAGCATAGTAAAATCAAATTTCATATTGGGGATGTCCGTGACATTCAAAGCATTCATAATGCTATGTATAATGTTGACTATGTATTCCATGCCGCCGCTCTCAAGCAAGTTCCCTCCTGCGAATTTTTCCCCTTAGAAGCTGTGAAAACCAATATTTTAGGAACGGATCATGTCCTAACAGCCGCCATTCAAGCTGGCGTCAAGAAAATCATTTGCCTTTCAACAGATAAGGCGGCCTACCCTGTCAATGCAATGGGCATATCCAAGGCGATGATGGAAAAAACGTTTATTGCGAAGTCGCGAATGGTTGATCCTCACCAAACCCTGATTTGTGGCACTAGATACGGCAATGTCATGGCTTCACGAGGCTCGGTCATCCCATTATTCATCGAGCAAATAAAGGCTGGGAAATCTTTAACGATTACGGACCCTCATATGACACGTTTTATGATGAGCCTTGAGGAAGCGGTAGAATTAGTATTGTACGCATTCTCACATGCTCAAAATGGGGATATTATGGTGCAAAAATCACCTGCTGCCACAATAGAAAATTTAGCACAGGCTTTACTTGAGATCTTTCAAGCGAACAATGCCATGCAAATTATCGGAACACGACATGGGGAAAAAATGTATGAAGTATTATGTACAAAGGAAGAAGCGGCAAAAGCTATTGATATGGGTCATTTCTATCGAATCCCAGCGGATAATCGGGATTTAAATTATGGAAAATACCTCGATGAGGGCTCTCCAAAAATTACATTAACAGATGAATATAACTCGAACAATACACAACAATTAAGTGTGGCTGACATCAAAGAAAAGCTCTTAACATTGCCTCTTATACAAGAAGAGCTCCTTCATTGGACAGGAGGAAAACCATGAAATTTTTAGTACTCGGTGCTACAGGTATGGCTGGCCACACCATTGCCACCTATTTATATGAACAAGGGCATGATGTAACAACTTACTCTAGAACCCCTTTTCCCTATGGCAATAATAGAACCGGTGATGTGACGGACGCCCATTTCTTAAGGTCGCTACTACTAGACAATGATGTAGATGTCGTCATTAATTGTATTGGTGTTTTAAACAATGCTTGTGAGGCTCATCCAGCCCAAAGCATTTTACTGAATAGTTATTTACCGCATGCCATTGTATCTCTCCTAGAAAATCGACAAACAAAACTCATTCATCTAAGTACCGATTGCGTATTTTCTGGTAAAAATGCTCCCTACTATGAAGAAAGTGTACGGGACGGGGAAACCTTTTATGACCGCACAAAAGGATTGGGAGAAGTGAATGACAACAAGCATGTAACATTTCGTAACTCGATTATTGGCCCTGATTTGAAAAAGGATGGCATCGGACTCTTCAATTGGTTTATGCAACAAAAAAGCTCCGTATATGGCTATTCAGGCGCTATTTGGACGGGAGTAACAACACTTACATTAGCTAGAGCCATTGAACGTGCTGCCCAAGAAGATTTAACAGGACTCTATCATCTCGTAAATACGACAACTATTTCTAAACATGATCTGCTTCATCTATTGAATAAACACTTCCTCAACAACAGAATAAAAATTCTTCCTCATCAGCTCGTCAATGTCAATAAAACTTTAATAAATACAAGAAATGACTTCTCATTTATTGTCCCTAGCTACGAAGAAATGATCATAGAAATGAAGGAATGGGTATTGCAGCATCAAGATTTATATCCTCACTATCTTCAATGATCAATACATCAACTCCATTATGGATGACGATTCGTAATGGAGTTTCCCTACTCAATAACTGTCCCCTCAGGTAATTGACCATCCTTAATCCAATTCTCTACAAAGCGATTAAAAAATGCAGGCTGGGCTAATGATACGCCATGACCGATGTTCTTCAATAGCACACCCTTGCTATGTGGATGATTTTGCACAAGTGCTTTAGCGGATTTTTTCATGTTGTTTTTCTCTTTGTCTCCCACTGTTATTAAAATCTTTCCTTGGGCTTTGTGAAAATCAGGTGGAATGGAAAATAACATATTTTCTCGCAAAATTTGAATCAATGTATCTACCTTCATCGTGGCACTCTCTTGATAGTAACGTTCAAAATAATCCTCATGAATGTAGAGGGTTTTCGCTTGAAGTTTCGCAAATGCTTTATTTTTTATAAGAGGAAAGGACAGCCGAATAAACGGTTGAAGCATCCTTTCTACAGTAGGAGAGGGTATCTCAAGCGCACTATTGATGATGGTATAATCGATTAAACTCGGTTTTAGACTTAGCATTTGAATAGCGATTTGCGCTCCTAAGGAGAAACCAATCACGATAACAGGCTTCTCATTGGCTTTTTCCTCAATAAGTAGCAGAAGCTCTTTAGCACTATGTTCAATGGAAAATGGATCGTCTGACATTAGCTCTGGTATAACACAATGGAAATGGGCAAAATGCTGAATTTGTTGATCCCACATCCAGCCTCCAACGCCCCCTCCATGAATAAACATCATTAAAGGATGATGAGCATCCCCATACTCCTTGTACTGCATAGATACCCCCACTTTCATTCCATCTCATTCATGGTCATCTAAGAAATCTTTACTAAAGCTTGTTTGTGATTGATAGGACGAACGTTTCCCTAAATCTACACCACGTTTGATAATCCCCTTGCCAAACCGTCCCTCCATTTCATCGACAAGCTTGAGAATTGGTTCATCTTTCGCATGCTCTTGAAAATCAAAAATCGATAATTGCTGTGAATAATCTTTTCGATCCACCACATTGGAAACTGTTACACCTAGTAATCTTACAGGAGATTCATCCCAATGCTTATCAAATAATGTACAAGCAATGTCGTAAATTTCTTCATAACGATAAAGGACATTGGACATTGTTTTTGAACGCGTATGATTATGCCAATCAGCATCACGAATTTGGATGCTCACAGTGGAACCCGCTAAGCGCTTGGCATCAAGACGCTCCACCACTTTCTTACACAGACCTTCAATCGTTTTATGAAGTGTACGAACATCTGTTACATCTTCTGGTAATGTTGTTGAATTCCCAACGCTTTTCGTATCAAAGATTGCCTCTGGATCAACCATGCGCTGATCCACACCATTTGCTCTTGCTCGAAGTCGTACCCCATTCTTTCCTAAGATTTGCTTCATTTTAAATTCTTCTGTCTTAGCTAAATCACCTATCGTAAATATGCCTTGTGCATTTAATTTTTTAGCTGTACTTGCTCCAATCCCATGCATACTGACAACCTCACGATGCCACAACTGATGTTCAATATCCCGTATTCGTAGTACAGTAATCCCCATCGGTTTCTTCATATCAGAAGCTGTTTTTGCTAAAAATTTATTCGGTGCAATACCGATGGAACAAGGTAAATCCAGCTCAGCTAAAATGCGCGCTTGTATTTCCTGGGCAATACTTAAGGCATGTCGTTCCTTGCTTAACTCAGTCACATCCAAGTAGCCCTCATCAATCGAAACAGGCTCTACTAATGGTGTATAGCTTCGAAGAATGGTGAACATTTCTTTAGATGCTTGACGATACTTTTGAAAATCTGGAGGTAATAACAATAGCTCAGGGCATTTTCGCTTCGCTTCATGAACAGTCATAGTTGTATAAATGCCTAGCGCCCTTGCTTCATATGAACAAGTTACTAAAATGCCACGCCGCTCCTTTGGGTTCCCTGCAATCGCGATTGGCTTCCCCTTTAAACTTGGATCATGCGCTTGCTCCACCGAAGCATAGAAACTATTCATATCCACATGTAAAATAACGCGCCCTTTATGTGTCATGTACATCACCTCTATCCTATCTTAGCTTTATTATACCTTTCATCCCCTTTAATCAACAAATGCGTAATCACCATTACTTTCGAGTAAGTCCTTTAAAATCATTAACGCTTGCTCAAGCTGAGATTCTGGCGCCGCAATGGCTAAACGAACGGCATTGACAGGCTTTGCATTCCCTACAGCAAAGCGTTCTGCTGCATAAACTTGTACACCAGCTTTCGAAGCCAGCAATTCAAATTGAACACCCGTAAACTTGTCTGGCAATTGTAGCCACCTAAAAATACATTCCTCCTCCCCTAAAATGTGATAATCCCCTAAATACTGATCGACAAGTGCATTTTGCTGTTTGGCATATGCTCGGTGTTTTTCTAATATCGTTTGGGCCACTCCCTCATGGATTAACCTTGCTGCAAGCTCCAACATGATAGGAGAAACGGAAATATTAATATTATAGAGCGTTTCCATTATTTTTTTCCGAAGCGCAGGAGGTGTCACAAGGAAGGATAATCGTAAACCAGGTGAAAGCGTTTTAGATAGGCTAGCAATGTAAATTACCTTATCAGGTGCATAAGAAGCAATCGGAGCAAGCGGCTGCTCCTTGAGAAAGCTATAGATAGCATCCTCAATCACCAGCAAATCCTTCTGTCTTGCCACGTCTGCAATCATTTTTCTTGTTTCCACTGACATCGTATGAGTCGTTGGGTTATGAAAATCAGGGATCACATAAATTCCTTTGATATGCTCATTTTTACAAGCATACAGTAACCCTTCTTTTGTCATTTCACCCTGACATTGCTGGATAGCTACAAGCTGGATACCGAGCATATTTGCAGCTGTTTTAATGCCGGCATAGGTAATCGGATCTGTACCAATGCGGTCGCCTGGCTGAAATAAAGCAGCGAGGGTTCCCACAATGGCATTTTGTCCACCCGCTCCTAGAAGAATAGGCTGATCTGTTTGAAAATTCACCAATTCGAGAAGCTTCATCACGGCTTCATTTTGCCATGCATTGGCCTCAGGTCTGCCATATTGAAATAGCATGCTAAAACTAGGTTCGTTCATCATCTTTTTCATAAAGCGTGTAATGTCTTCATTCACAAAATTATCTGGTAGAACAGAGCCCATTTCAATGATAGGTGTGGCATGGTTAGTTGGTAGTAACATTTTATTGCTAGCCGCATCTGTTGAAACAAATGTACCACTGCCAATCGAGGCATAGATTAATCCTTTTTGACCACAAAGCTTAAAGGCTCGCGTAATCGTACTCAAATTCACATCTAAAAAATCAGCTAATTCGCGTTGTGGTGGCAATTTTGTGCCAGGTACTAGCTTTCCATCCTTGATATCTTGCTCAAGCTGATGTGCAATGGCTATATATAATGGAGCAGAAATATTGCTAATATCCGGCTTCCAACTCATTGGATACTCGTCAAATGAATTAATAGGCATTCACTAGGCCCTTCTTTCTCTTAATTTGCATACAATAGTTTAATTGTCTTGCATACAATGATAATATTGTATGCACACGATGACAATGATATAATTTTTAAAAAATCAGAAAAAAAGGACCGATTATTATGCAATATTCTGAAAGAATCTTAAAAACACCATCCTCATTTATTCGAAATATTTTGAAAGTAACAGATGCGGAGGACGTTATTTCCTTTGCAGGTGGGCTTCCAAACCCCATCTCTTTCCCTATTGATGCATTGAGAGCATCCGTAGACCATGCCATTACGGTAAATGGCAGCAAACTATTTCAATATTCGTCAACACAGGGTTATGCACCATTGCGTGAATATATTGCCGCGAAATATCAACGTGTGCATGGACTTGATGTACATGCTGATGATGTCTTTATTACAACAGGCTCACAGCAAGCACTTGAACTTATTGGTAAAGTACTTATCAATAAAGGCGATGGCATTATCATCGAAGAGCCAGGTTACCTCGGAGCCATTCAAGCCTTTACTTTAGCGGAGCCAACTTTCCATGGGGTTACACTTGAAAACGATGGTCTTAATCTAGAAGAGTTAGAGCGTGCCCTACAACAACCAAATGTAAAATTCATTTATACGGTGCCAAACTTCCAAAATCCAACAGGGCTCACATATTCGAAAGAAAAGCGTGAACAAATTTATGAAATAGTGGCAAAATACGATGTTGCTTTAATTGAGGATGATCCATATGGAGAGCTACGTTTCCAAGGAGAGCCGCTTCCATATATCGGTGCTGGTAAATTAGAAAATAGTATTTTACTAGGTTCTTTCTCTAAAACGGTCACACCTGGCATGCGTCTTGGCTTTATCATCACGAAAAACAAAGAGCTTTTACAGCATATTGAAACAGCGAAGCAAGCGTCAGATCTTCATACAAATATTTTTTCGCAATATGTCATCTACGATTATTTAGCAAGTAATGATTACGCGGAACATGTAAAGAAAATTATCGCTTTATATAAAAATCAATCAGATGCGATGCTAAATGCGATGCAAGAGTTTTTCCCTGCCCATGTTGAATATACACGACCTGAGGGTGGAATGTTCATATGGGCAACAATGAAGGACGGTACGCCAGCCCTTGATCTTTTCCATAAAGCAATGGAACAAAAGGTTGCCTTTGTGCCTGGTGACCCATTCTATACATCAAAAACGAATGTGAATACAATGCGCCTAAACTATACAAATGCTACACCTGAAGTGATCCGCGAGGGGATTAAACGTTTAGCTAGTATTTTATAAAAATAGCAGCCGTATAAACGCTTTATAGAAGCGCTTATACGGCATATTGTTGAAAAAAGATGATGTCAACGGCAGAAAAAGCAACTTTGCAAGGTGAGAGGTTGATTTCCGTTCCGCCAGCGTCCTTTCCAGGGGGCGTTCGATGAGCCTCTCCACTCCAATCAAGCATTCTGCAAAGTGTATTTACTTTTTTTCATAGTAGCATAGCGATCAAATTGCCCATTATCTATATTCTTAGAGGGGATAAGCTCTTATTTTCAATGTGGAGAAGTGATGCGTGACAACACCCTTCCATAAAGAGTAGTGGACACCTTCACTTTATCTAAAAACCTTTGCTAAAAAGTCAGTGGGTTGAAGTGGAGGGCTACTTGACTCCCGTGGGATAGCGAGACAGGCGAAGCCCTGCACGGAGCGGTAGCGGAGGAAGCGATTCGGCGCTCGCTCACAGGAAAGCAAGTAGCCTGCAACGGAAATTCATTTCTATCTTTCAATTGACTGTTTTGTTTTTCAACACTAAGCCGTATAAACGCTTTATAAAAGCGCTTATACGGGTTTTTAACGTGGGTAGTAAATAGACATACTAAGCCGTGTTACTGTACTACCTGGATTGCTATATGTGTGTGGACGGTCTGCCTTAAATCGGATGGCATCCCCACTTGTCAATCGATAATCCTGATCCTGTATACGAATGAGTAATTCTCCCTCGAAAACGGTTAGATATTCCTCCGTTCCTTCTCGATGTGCCTCAGCATCTAACGTCCCATTTTGTTTGATTTCGATTGTATAAATTTCAAAGCGACTATCCTTTTGGAATGGAAAATGAGGGTAAACAATATATTGGCCATGATCCTCCTTCAATACTTGAATATCTTTACCGCGAATAACCTCCGTCTCAGGTTGTGGATGATGAATAAGCTCTGTAAAGGAAACCTTTAATCCATTTGCAATTTTCCAAATCGTTGTCAAAGTTGGACTGGATTCTCCCCTTTCAATTTGACCAATCATCGTTTTACTCACGCCACTAAGCTGCGAAACCTTCTCTAAGCTTAACTTTTCCCTTTCTCGAATTGCCTTTAAATTTCTTGCAAAGACTAGATGAATTTCTTCCATCCAAGAGCCCTCCTTATATGTACAATATAGCGTACATTTCGTATAATAAAATGACCGACGTTATACTGTCTATTTCGGACATTATATCATACAACTTGAAAGAGGTGATTGATTTGCCTGTATTTTCCTTTTTACTATTTATCATCATTACAAGTTTTACACCTGGCCCTAATAATTTTATGGCGATGGTTTTTGCTAAACAATATGGCTTATCGAAAACGATTCCATTCTGTTTAGGCGTAGGGATTGGTTTTTTCATCATTATTGGTCTGAGTAGCTTTTTTAACACGGTCATGTTAAACATCTTGCCTGCCATTAAATTACCCTTAACCATATTTGGTGTAGGCTATATGCTGTACCTGGCTTATAAAATTTTAACAAGCAAAGAATTAGAGGATCACGACAACGAAGAAGAAAAACGAAACCTATTTTTTGTAGGCACGTTCGTTCAATTTATTAACCCAAAAGGTATTTTATTTGGTCTTACTGTTGTCGCAACTTACATCCTACCCTACTACTCATCCTACATAAGCTATCTCCTTTTCTCTTTATTTTTAGCTCTAGTAGGTGTAATCAGTACATTTAGTTGGGCGTTATGTGGCTCCGTTTTTCAAAAGGTTCTACAGCAATATCGACAACCGTTTAACATCATCATGGCACTTTTATTACTGTACAGTGCTGTTTCGATTGTTGTACATTAAAAAAACAGCCCTCTGTCGGTAGAGGGCTGCTTCGTCAGCAACTTATTTTGTATACGTTAAAACGGCATTTTTCTTGAATTTTGCTAAAGCTTCTGTTGCCTCATTTTTGTTCGTATACTCAAAAACTCGAACATCCTTCTTATCAAAAACTGTAATAACCCACATATGAAAAGCTCCCTTCATTCATTATTTTTGTAATATAACAACTACCAAAATTTATGCTACGTCTCGTCAACTGTTTTATAACAATTCCTTACTTGATACTTATTTTACGCTGATTTTTTCAAAAAGAAAGCTTTATGTGAAGGTCTTCACAAACTGTTCAATTTCAAAACGCTTTCATTGAACAATTTGTGAAAACCTTGATTTTATAGGTATATAAACAGCCAGTGATGTCAGGCCTATCCGTTACTTTTTAATTTTTATCCACTATTTTTCGCTGCCTAACCACCACTTTTCAATTTCTATCCGCTTACAGCAAAAAACCGTACAAAAGTACGGTTTTGCTGTAGTAGTAGATTTTTATTTCATAAGCTTAACATAATACTTCTTCTTGCTTTTGCGTTAATTCAATCTCGAAACCTAAATCCTCCAACATGCGATAGTCACTATTCGCTTCTTGTCCTGCTGTTGTTAAATAATCGCCTACAAAAATACTATTAGCAGCATAGAGACCAAGTGGCTGAAGCGAGCCTAAATTGATTTCACGACCACCCGAAATACGGATTTCCTTTGTAGGATTGAGGTAGCGGAATAACGCTAAAACCTTTAAACAATAGCGTGGGTTTAAGTCCTTTGTTCCTTCTAGCTTTGTCCCATCAATTGCATTTAAAAAGTTTACAGGAATAGAATCCGCGTCTAATTGATGGAGGGCGCGCGCTATATTGACCACATCCTCCTTCGTTTCCTTCATCCCAATAATGGCACCAGAGCAAGGTGATATTCCATGCTTTTTCACGATCTCCACCGTATTGACACGATCCTCATATGTATGTGAGGTCGTGATGAAGGAATGATGACGTTCAGATGTATTTAAATTATGATTGTAACGATCCACCCCCGCTTCCTTTAATTGCTGTGCCTGTTCTTCTTTTAATAAGCCAAGACAGGCACAAACCTTCAAGCCATATTTTTCTTTAATTTCAGTAACTGCCTCACTCACGACATTGACATCCTTACGTGTTGGCCCACGACCACTGGCTACAATACAATATGTCCCAATCTTATTGTCAAACGCTCGTTTGGCACCTGCTAAAATTTCCTCTTTTGTAATAAAGGGATATTTTTCAATAGGAGCCGTTGATTTAGAGGACTGGGAGCAATAGCCACAATCCTCCGGGCAATAACCGCTTTTGGCGTTCATAATCATATTCAATTTTACTTTTTTCCCATAATAATGCCGACGAATCGTAAAAGCACCATCCATAAGCTGTAATAGCGCATCATCCTCGCTATTTAATATGGCAAGTGCCTCTTCATTGCTAATGATTTTGCCAGCAATTACTTCTTGAGCTAGTTGGTAATAATTCATATTACATTCTCCCTCTCTACGCGTGAAAATTTCACATTTCTTGCCGACTGAAATACTTTATACAATCGCTCAGCTAATAGCGCTGATGTGATAGCTAAGCAAAAATCAGCGATAATACTACTTAAAAAGCCGACAACCAAAACATGTGACCAGCTTGATTTCATATCTAACCAGAAATTCAATGCTACATATAAATAAGGAACGGCCACAGCATAAATAATGACCAGCCCTATAATCGTTACCGCAATAAAATGCTTTTTCGTTGGTGTCTCTATCCTTTCAATGATGAACCCAATTACATAGGCTGCTATGGCAAAGCCAATCAGATAACCAAATGTTGGCTGTAAGACATACGTGATACCACCACCCTGTGTAAAAACAGGCAATCCTACTAAGCCCACACCGATATAGACAAGTTGACTATAAAAACCATTCCGACTACCCAACAAACATCCTGCTAAAAATACAAAAACAATTTGTAATGTAAAAGGTACGACAGGCAATGGGATTTTAATAAACGCTCCGATCGCTGTTAGAGCAGCAAACATGGCGATCATGACAAGTGCTAATGTCTGATGACGCTTAACCAACCTGAGCCCCCCCTGTCCTGGAAAAATTGTTCGATTGTCTCTTTCGTTGTCTGAATCATAAATGCCATTTCCTCTTCAGAAATAATATAAGGTGGCATAAAATACAAAACATTGCCGAGCGGTCTGATTAGTAAGCCTTTTGTTAAAGCCCGTTGATAAATTTGATAACCGATACGTTCCTCACTAGCGAACGCTTCCTTTGTCCATTGATTCGCTACAAGTTCAATCGCTCCCACTAAACCAACTTGCCGGTATTCACCCACATAAGGCATATTACGAAAAGCTTCTATGGCTAACGCTCGCATGCGTTGTCCCTTGTGCTGAATCATCTCCATCACTTGTTCCTCTTCAAACATCGTTAACACTTCAAGTGCCACACGACAGGCTAATGTATTGCCTGAATAGCTATGCGAATGTAAAAAAGCCTTCATTGTTCCGTAATCATCATAAAAAGCTTGATAGATTTGCTCTGTTGTTAAGACAACAGATAATGGTAAATAACCGCCTGTTAGCCCCTTGGATAAGCACATAAAATCTGGTGTGATGTCCGCTTGTTCACAGGCAAACAATGTGCCGGTCCGACCAAAACCTACAGCAATTTCATCTGCAATGAAGTGCACATCATAGTGTGAGCACAATGCTCGTAAGCGCTGTAAATAGACAGGTGGATACATTTTCATACCTGCAGCAGCCTGAATTAATGGTTCGATAATAACTGCTGTAATTTCCTCATGATGAGCTTGCAGCTGTTCCTCGATAAATTGACTACATGGCGCATTACAGCTTGCTGGGTCTTCCTGAAATGGGCAGCGGAAGCAATCTGGCCCTTTGGCACGAACCGTATCTAATAACAGAGGCTGGTATACTTCATTGTAAAGGTCTACCCCTCCTACCGATAAAGCACCAATGGTTTCTCCATGATAGGCATCTGTCAGGGCGAGGAAGCGCTTTTTCGCTGGTTTCCCTGTCTGCATATGGTATTGAAAGCTCATTTTCAGCGCGACTTCAATGGCAGATGAGCCATTATCGGCAAAAAAGACTTTATGTAATCCCTTAGGTGCTAACGCTGTTAATTTTTCAGCTAACTGTATGGCTGGTTCATGTGTAAAATTAGCAAAAATCGTATGCTCTAATGTAAATGCTTGCTCACTTAAAGCTTGGCTAATGCGCGGATTGGCATGGCCAAATAAATTAACCCACCAAGATGATACAGCATCCAAATAACGCTGATCATGCTCATCATAAAGCCATACGCCCTGCCCCTTTTTTATGACGATTGGTGGAAATGCTTCATAGTCCTTCATTTGCGAGCATGGATGCCAAACATGACGTAAATCTCTTACCTGTAAATCAGTTAATGCTTGTTTCATAGTTAAAAAGCCTTTCAAACAGTGTGGTATGTGTGATGGCATAATCCATTAGCTGTGATAGATCCTGTAGCTGTGGAATAATCGCATAGGGCACAGGATGGTACTGTAAAATTGTTTTTATATTATCTTGTTCCATGCTGCTGCCCGTGTCTCCATTAAACACTATGCCAAGAATGTCGATTTGACGAGAGCGCAAAGCCTCCATTGTTAACAATGTGTGATTGATCGTCCCAAGGGAAGTCCTTGTGACAAGCACTACTGGCAGCTTGCTACTGACGATGACATCAAGCAGTGTCATACCATTTGGAGCAGTAAATGGAACAAAGAGCCCACCCGCTCCCTCACATATCACGACATCATAGGATGCTTGTAATAATTGAATACGCAATAATAGCTCTTTGACATCAATTTGCTGCCCCTCCAGTTGCGCAGCAAAATGTGGTGATGCAGCTTCTCTAAATGAATAGCTATTGAGGTGCTCTTGTTGAAGCTTTTGTAAGGAATACTTTTCATACATGGCTGTATCGTGATAATAGCCACGACCATTTTCGTATAGCTCTCCTGTTTGCACAGGCTTGTATGGTGAAACTTTCAAACCTTGTTTTTGTAAATGACACATCAACATTGTGGTGACAATTGTTTTCCCAACATCCGTATCTGTACCGACAACCCAAAAATGTTGCATTGTTAACCTCCCCCTTTTTAAGTTAACCATTAACACTATTTAAGTTAACACATATATTTTTGTTTTGTAAATGCTATTTCTATATTTTTCTGAATACACTATTTTTCTTAATAAAAACAGCAAATTATGTATTAAAATAAGAAAACACTAAACTCCCACCATTTATGGCAAGAATCTAGCGTTCCTTAATAGTCATTCTATTAATCTCTCAAAAATGATTTCATAGTCTGTTGGTTTTCCATGTCCATTATAGGCAATCGGCAATACTTGCACTAAACGCCAACCTTGCTTAGCGTATTCTTCGATTGTTTGCTGATGTGTAGCTTCCTGAAAAAAGCTACCTAAATGTGTTTGTACAAATTTATATTCATACATTGACTCACCCCCTTGTAAATCTTTACGTAACTACTTAGGCAAGGTTTCAATAATTAGTCAGTTCTCCCTATCGATTATTATGAAGATTTTAAAGGATTTTAAACTTCACTCGTAGTATTAAACTACATGGGGGTGGTAGTATGTTTGGCATTTTTAAAGAACCAGAAAAGATCATCGATACATATGAACAAGTACATTCAATTTTAAAAGCATTACTTACCTATGAACTAAGAGAATTACCGCATCGTTATGAATTTTGGTATCGTGTGGCCATTCTTCAGGAGGAGTTTCGCACATTACAAGCAGAGCATCGAGCAAAAATTTCCATGACTTCTGCGGTAGGACGTTTTCATCAAATACAATATGAAACGATGACACAAAAATTAGCAAAGTTTGAGCGCCTCTCCGATATTTATAAACTGTTTTGTATTGAAGAAGAACGAGAGGTATTAAACCATCGGCTCTCTTTTCATCAAGAAGATATTGCTGCTATCTATGATCATATTCAGCATAAAGAGCTTTATACTTACAGTGATGCTGTTCAACAGCAATTTTGGGCGGCCATCCGTGATGATCTACTCAATGCTATCGCACACCTCGATTAATTTCTTGGAGACTTCATTTTCTAGTGGGAAATTGAAGTCTTTGTTCATTTATAGCAAACCCACATGATTACTTTGACCTACGGATGATTGCAGATTTTAAAATCAAGCAAGTCCTAAGCCTTCTCTTTCCCATCCTAGACAAAAGTTGGTATATTTAAAAGAGGAAGGTGATTGATAGATATGTCGAACGAGAAAATTTTAATAGTGGAAGATGATATAGATATTATGGAGGTTTTATCGCTTACGCTAGCTAATGCTAACTATAGCGTAGTAAAGGCATCCACTCTATCCAGTGGCTGGCATCTCGCTGTCACGCAACAACCTGATTTAATCTTGTTAGATGTTAATTTACCAGATGGTACAGGCTTCGAGTTAGCCAAAAAAATCCGTGATGTGTCGGATGCCATTATCATTTTTGTGACCGTCAATCATCTAATCGAACAGAAGCTTGAGGGCTTTGAGGTTGGTGCAGATGATTATATGACAAAGCCATTTATTCCAAAAGAATTATTGGCCCGTATCCAAGCAAATTTAAAAAGAAGAAACCCATCAAAAAAAAGTAATATTGTACATATTGATAATTTGTCCATCCATTTAGATGAGAAAAATGTTTATAAGGATGGACAGCTTGTAAATTTATTTACGAAGGAGAAGCTGCTCCTCTTTTTTCTAATTGAGCATGCAAATCAAGTGATTAGTGTTGATCAACTCATTGATCATGTTTGGGGCTATGATGGTGTCACTGATTTGAAAACCGTATCTGTCCATATAAGTACTCTTCGTCGTAAAATTGAAGATATCCCCTCAAAACCGAAATGGATTCAAACAGTGAGAGGTTTTGGCTACCAATTCGTCTATAAAAAAGAGAGTGGTGAGTAGGAAGAAAACGCTCACCACCCCTTGTTAATTTTTCACCAATACCTTAACTAGTGGTAATGTAAAGCTAAATATGCTTCCTTCATTTTCAAGACTTTCAACAAAAATCTCGCCATTGTGCTGGTGAACAATTTGTTTACAGATAGCTAAGCCAATGCCATGTGAATGTGCTTCATGGATGTTAGTTGCTCGATAATAGCTGTCGAAAATAAAGGGAAGATCACTCTCAGCAATACCAATGCCACTATCAGCTATCGAACAAATCAAATGCTTGTCCTCTACATGTATGGACAATTGAATGCCACCACTTGATGTATATTTCATTGCATTGGTCATGATATTTTCAATCACTTGATTGATTCGCGTTTTATCAATCAGTAGCTGAGCTTCTTCCTGACCATAAAAGTGCGCACTGTAGGTTAATCCTGATTGTTTCACTTCATCCTCATAACGGGATGCCATTTGCAGAAATAATTCCTTCGCCTGTACCTCTGTAAAAGAAAATTCTGCTCTACCAGCTTCTAGATTCGCTAAATCAAACAAATCTTGTATTAAGCTATTTAATGCTAGTAGCCGTTCCTTACTTCTTATTAAATATTTCTCTCTGGCCACTGCATCTACGATCACACCCTCTAGCATTAATTCTATATACCCTAAAGTCGAGGTTAACGGGGAGCGTAATTCATGGGAAATACTATGCAAGAGTTTTTTACGTTCCAGTTCATTTTTTTCTAAACGTTCATTCATTTTTGTCAAATGCCGATTCGTCTCATCTAACTCCTTAGTACGTAACTGAACACGTTTTTCTAAATCTCCATATATTTGCGCATTTTCAAAGGAAACAGCAATTTGAGCAGCGATCACTTTCAATAGCTGAACATGAGATGGATGGAAGGCATTCGTCATTAATGTATGCTCAAAATACAATATCGAAATAATTTCATTTTGATGGATAATCGGTAGACAAAGAATAGATTTAGCCGTTGAATAGGAACAATGAGGATGCTGCGTTTTTTGTGCATTGTCGATAATCACATGCTCTTTACTATTAAGAACATAGCGTATAATCGATTGCATATTAGCATTAAAATTCTCCATTCTTTGTTGATCATACATAGTAAATGTTTTTTCCGCAGCTTCCGCCTTTGCTAACACCAATAATTGCTGCTGCTGTTTATGAATAAAATAGCCACTATCTGCTCCTACATGCTTTAACAGAGAAAACAATATTTTATAAAGTAAATCTTCCATACGAATGGCTGTTGCAAAAGATTGCGTCGTCTCAAAAACCGTCATCATATCAAACGTGACTGATTCTCTACTCTGACTCTCCTGTTGACGATGCACTTGATAGTCTCTTGCCCATCTTCTAGCAACTGTTTCGGCTCCCCATGTTTCAATATTTTGAATACCACTTAGTATATAATGTCTTGCCGTTTTCTCTTGCTGTTTTCTGAGATAATTATTTGCCGCTCGCTCATATGCTAGTGCTGTATCCTGGACAAAGCCGTTCATTCTTGCTAATTGTATTGCTCGGTCATAATAGAGCTCAGCGTCTTTGTCGTTGTTGTTGAAACGGCAATTCTCCGCCATTAATAAAGCATAGAGATGCTCATAATTCTCTGAAGAATACATCGCCCATTTCTTAAATTTCTTTAGGCTTTGACGTATGTCAGCTAAAAACAACCTCTGCTCTTGTACCTGACAATTTTGGCGATGCAGAAAATGAAATTGCCACATGGCACGATAAAAATAATAAACTGTGGTGATTGGTAATGTATAGGTTTCCTTACTTAGCTCCTTTAATTCTGTCAGAATCGCTTTCCCTTGCTTTTCATCCCCTAATAAAAATGACATTTGTAAACGTACTGAATAATGCATCATTTTAATAGCAGGCTGATTCTGTATTGTGATGGGATAAGCCCATTGTACAGGATGGTGTGGCGAGCGGAGGATATTCACCCATCTCCCCATTTCGGCTAAAAAGTCAATCGATAAGGTACTTGCATGAACAGAAAATTCCTCTTGTTGTCGTCTAATTTCCTGCTGTAAATCTTCTAGGGAAACACCTTGAATAAGTCGTATCGCGACTATAAAGCAGGATGCTGAGGATACTAAATGATATAAGCCGAGCTCTTGGCTTTTTGCTTGAGCTTCGTTGATGTATTGAATACTGGCTTCATAGGGCTCTGTCCAATGACTGATAAACACACCATACACATAATAGGTATGTCCCTTGATATACATACTTTCTTGCGTATCTGCAACAATGATGGCAAGTTTTCCAAAGCGAGTGGCTTCTTTTATATTGGCAAAACCCGCATTTAAAAGCAGCGCATAGTTAATCAATACCATACCGCTTTTCGATGTAGCACCATACTTCAACTGTAGACGTAGCCCTTTCATCAAAAGAATGCCTGTCAAGTTAGGATTTAATAGGAAAGCACTTGCCGTCATATTAACAATTAAATGAATCAAAATATCAATTTCTTTACTATTCGTTGGGGGATGCTGCAATAAATCTTGGTCAGACATATGTCGCAATGCAAATTTCAACAATAGATACTCTTTTAGAAGCTGTGACTTTTTCGGATATGCGGAAATTTTCACATTTGCAACTTGTAAACCTACCAAGCCTGCTTCTAGGCCGATAGTTGGATTATCAGACTCGATGTATAATACCGTTTTTAAATTGTTAATCATTAGCTTTTCTAACACAGTCTCCGAATGCTGCAAAGCTTCTGTTAAATGCGTTTCCGATTGTTCATAGTGGCCAGTTATATATTCACATTCACCTAAATTAGCATATAATTTAACGGACTGTTCTCTCCTAGTCCCCCAATGATCAGGCGTCAATAGTTCTTTACTGGTTGTAAAAAATTTTAGCGCATTATCAAATAGCCCTATTCTTTTAGCCTCAATACCAAGTTGATAATTCCATATAGCCAACTTTTGCTTTTCTTCCCCAGTCAATAAGTGTCGACTGTAATTGAAATGCATGACGATTTCGCTTAAGCGATCATGATCTGCAACCATTTGAGAGCCCTCTGTTAAAAGCTGGCCAATTTGATAATGCAATTTTGCACGCAATTGACCTGGTAAATCGTGGTAAGCTACTTGTTGAATACGATCGTGGACAAATTGGAATTTCGTCGAAAATGTATGTAAAATCCCTTCATGCTCTAACGTACCCGCCCATTTATAATGGGCATCTAACGGAATAATAAAGCCATTTTCGACAAGTGTTTCCAGGTGTTTTAATAATGCTTGGGCTGATAAGGACACAAGCTTTAAGACATCTGTAAATTCAAAGCGCTGACCGAAACATGCTACAATTCGTAAAATCTCATGGGCTTCTGTTGTTAAATTAGCCATTCTCGTTTCAATAAAGGCAAGTAGCTCGTTATTTAAGCGGGATAAATTAAATTTCTTACGATTAAACTCCCATTCTTTTGTTGTTGCACTAAAATAAATTGTGTTATCTTGCTGGAGTGAACGAAACGCTTCTTTCACAAATAACGGATTCCCTTTGGTCAAATTAAATAATTGCTTGGCAATGACCTGTATGGTATGAGGCTTTGCATTGAAAGACGCCTCCAACCATTGTTGAACATGTTGTTCCTGAAGCAAGGATAAATGGATTTGATGACCGTTAAAAAAATTAGTGGTTCTTTGCTGATTTTCCTCCTCTGTACGGTCCTCATTCACTCGAAATGTACCAATCATCATAAAGTATCCTGCTCGGTGTTGCTCAAAAATTTGGGTCATAATGTCAATCGTACTTTGATTGGCCCAATGCAAATCATCTACAAACCATATAACAGGTTTCTTTTGCATAGCAAATGTTAATAAAATTTTTTGAATCGATATAAACGTATAGGAATGGAGCTGTTTTGTATTTTGGCGAACTTCTTTTTGGAAGCGTACTTCCTCCTTCACAAACCATTTGAGTTCAGGTAATAGATGGATAAGTTCATCTGTCACAACTAATTTAACCTCTTGAAATAATTTCTTCCATAAATGGACAGACTTTTCACCCTCCATATAAATATATTTCAATAAACTCCTTAAAGGATGAATTACAATGGTATAGTCATTTTCTAATTGCAACTGCTCATACTTAGTTGTAATAAAATAGCCCTTTGCAGCCGCAATTTCACCCTTTAGTTCTTGAACTAACTTGGATTTTCCATATCCTGCTTGTCCTGAAATAGTAACCATCTTTTTGTCACCTTTTGCAACCTGACGAAAAATAGAAGAAAGTTCAGCGAATTGCGATTCTCTCCCATAAAGCTTTGTAGACAGTCCCATATTCAGATGCAAATCCTGTTCACCAAGCAGGAAATCTTCAAGTGGTTCGTTTACTAAAAGTTTCTGTTGGATATATAGCAAATCCTCTCTCAAACCAATGGCACTTTGATAACGGTCGGCTGGATTTTTAGCCAATAACTTTTCAATAATTTCCCAAATCAAAGTATGATAACGACTGTCTCTACTCACCAATGCTTCTGGTTTTTTGGTGATGATTTCATAAATCAAATCCACAGCATCCTTTGCTTGAAAAGGTAATTGACCACCCAGTATTTCGTAAAATATGATCCCCAGTGCATATAAATCAGTCCGATAGTCCACCTCTAAATGAAGTCTGCCCGTTTGCTCTGGTGCATAATAGGGAAGCTGCTCTAGTCGTTCATAGGGATTTTCAATCACAACTGGAGATTCTACATCATATTTTGTACTAAATTCAGAGCTTAGTAGCTTTATTTTTAAAGAATTAGGATTGATTAAGATTTGATTAGGATGTAGGTTTAGGTAGAGTAAATCACTTTGTTGCATTTTCATACAAATATTGACAAGGTCAATGGCAATCTGTAGAAATTGATGCAAAGAAATCAAGTTGTTACTGAATTGCTTTAAGGGGACTCCATTAAAGTTTTCATAGATGATCGCATATTGATCATCTATATAATCCATGGCAATCGGCTTTAATAGCCAAGGATTTTGCTCATTCGAAAACAAGGAAAACTCATATTGTAGTTTGGCTCTTGTCTCTGCTGAATTAGGATGAACACTTTTTACCAGTACCAGATTGTTAAATTTCTTCATATACATTCTCTGTAGATGCCAATCTTGACTGGACAGTAAAAGAATACAATCATTCACACACAATCTCTCCTCTTCTTTGCTAGTTGTTTATCATCTTTGTAACCGCTTTATATTTTTGCAATGCTTTCTTTAGATTCATTTGTTTAACTGATAATCCAGCGAAGCTAAAAACCAGGCTATCTAACTTCTTTGTTGTAATATGATAGAGTTCCAATTTTCGGTTTGTACCAATCAGTGGGTTATATTCCTCTTCAAATGAACAGATAGCAGACGCTTTACAATAGTCTGCAATTCTCAATAATTCCTCTTTACTTGTTGTAGTGTCTATTATAATAGGACAGATTTCCTTTACATAGAAAACACCTTCTAGTAACAGGAATGGAATACTTGCTCGCAGATTTTGATCAACTAGAAAGATGGCAGAGGTCTTTGTTTTCGAACCTTTACGTAATTGAAGGATAGCCTTGTTTAATAATCCTCTTAACTTTACTCGTACATTTTCTAACATTACTTGTTCTTTAAGTACATCAAAAATTTGGTATACGGGAATATAAATTTTTGTGATGCATTCGGAAGTTGTATGGAGTTCAATTAGCTTATGATAATATTTCTCCATTAAATGCGCTTCGCCTTTTATTAAATACTCAGAAAATTTTCGGAACAATTGATCTGGTGTTTCCACATAATATGTAATAAGCTTCTCAATCTTAAGTTGAAAATTTACCGGTAAATCAAAAATGGTATTCGTATCTAATCTCCTAACCGTAGGAAGAAGTGGGAACATATTATTGACATGCTCTACTAAAGCATGCGTTCCATCTGACAAAAGGACAATGGACCTTTCTGGATAAATACCAATAAAATCAACAAATTTAGCCAAAAGCTTTTCGTCTAATAAATGCTTTTCTTTATAGATTGTCGCCATTGCTTCGGCAGCACCTATTTCCTGTTTATAGGGACGATTCATCGTGACGGCCGAGTAGATATCAATCAGCTGTAATAGTAACACTTCCTTTGGAATCTCATTTTCTGCTAATCCTTCTGGATATCCCGAGCCATCGATTCGTTCATGATGTAACTTTGCCAAAAAGGCAATGGATTCAAGTCCAATTTCCTTTAATATATCATAGCCAAACTGTGTATGCTTCTGCATCGTAGCAAATTCTTCTACAGTTAGCTTCTCCTCTTTCGATAAAATTTCATAGGGAATATTTAATTTACCAATATCATGAAATAAAAAGCCTAATGCATAATGCTTTAAATGGGAAATACCTTCTTTTTTCGCAAATAAGGTAGCGAGTGTAAATACATCAATCGCATGCATAAAGGTATATTCATCATATTTTTTAAGTGTCAGTAGTAGCCTTCGATAGTTTAGATTCTGCATATACGTTTCAAATAAGTCACGCACAAATACGATATCATCCATATTTTTTAAAGCATGGCCATATCGTCTTTCTGTGCTCAACTCTGCGAGTGCTTGCAGGAATTTAGGCATTTCAATCCATTCACTACATACTAAAGGATTTTGTTGCTGTTGCTCTGTAATAGACTGTATTTGATTGATCCCTTCGTCTGTTGGCACTTCAATATATACATGTTGAACATTGCGGTTTTTTAATAATGTAAGAATACGTGCTGTTAATACACTTCCCTTTTTCATGAGCATACGATTTTCAACATATAAATCTTTCCCTAAAACAAAACCCTCCTGTAAATCATCAATTTTTGTTGGAACTACCTTCAAAATTAACACTCCTCCTATTTTAGTACAATAAAACTATAAAATTCGAAGGTTAAAATTAGGTTAAATAGTATTCATTACTTTTATAAATACGTGAGAAAATATTCATTTTCATATGAAGAACTATGACCTTTGTTAACTAATAAAAGTTGCACGCTATCTGAATTGGCTATTTATATTAAAATCTAATAAAAGAACTAAAAGTCCAACTATTTTCACCATGATAATGGTTAAATATTTATGGAGAAAGGCTAGATACGGCAGTCCTAACGATCATCAAACAAAATTAATGTCTCTTTATGTAAATTCTTCTAGTCAATCAATAAAAAATAGCCAACGTTTTGATCATACTTTTTACAAAACATTGGCTATTTATATAGAGGACAATCATAAGTGCTTTCAATGATGTTGGCTCATTGCTATTCCTTGTGCAAGCATTTGTCTAAATTCTTGGGCCTGATCTGCTTTAATGGCTACTTGACTATAGCGTTTCTTTATTCCTAACATAAACGTTACTTCCACAGGCTCTTTCATTTTCAAAATGAAATGTGGATAGGCCTCACCAAAATCACGTGCTATAAAGTCTATCGTATCTTTTGATAACTTCCCCTCTAATTGCTCCCTGTCTTCAATGATTGCGGCAATATGATCAAAACGGATTTCAGTGCGTTTCATTAATCCAAGCGATAAGTACAATGTATCATTTGTTACGTAAACAGGATTTAGACGAATAGCCTGCATATCCGCAAGCAAGAAGATTACTGAATAAATATTAATAATAAGCAACACAATGGAAAGTACCATTGACTTTTCATGTAGCCACCAGTGAATACCAATCGTTTCAATAGCAATCCCATGAATAATCATAAGCTGAAAAGCGATATAGCTCGAATTTTTATGCAATGTTAAACCTTGACATTCTTGTCTTCTCCAACTCGCGAAACCATAATAAAGCACTAATAAATCCGCACAAATCATCTGAATAACAGGGTGCTTGGGTGCATGTTTTTCTACAGCCTTTGAAAATGAAAAGAGATCTGGCAAAGAGCTTCCACGCACTTCCCCTAGGATTTTTGGCAGGTATCGTACAAGCGTTGCCACTAGAACAATTTCTAATAGAATAATAGACCCTTCAATCGCAAATCCAGCCCATGTCACTGCCACATAAGGCTGAAGATGTTCCATTGGGATGATAAAACGTGCAGCAATACAGCCAGCTGCAGCTAATAGAATGGCCTGCTTTAACGAAAATTTACCTTTATAAAGCATATATAACACGGGTATTACCAAAATAAAGTCAATCAATGACCCCATGACAACACCATTTGTTTCGATGGGTAAAATAGATGTGCCAAACCCAGTGTTATAGAGTGTATAATTACTCGCTAATACCACTAATAATAAGGCGAGCCATATATTTTGCTTACTTTTTAAGACCATCATTCTCTACGCCCCCTCTCAACTATTAATTTTACTTTATGCCAAATGGTTAATCTTGTATATCATTTGAGTATAAAAGATTATCCTTTTTCTATTCACGTTCAATTATTTTTCACACTTAAAAACTTCTTACGATAAACATGTGGTGGGTAGCCAGTGTATTCTTTAAACTTTTCAATATAATAACTGACCGTACTAAAGCCTGTATCCACCGCTATTTCTGTTATAGATAGCTCATCGCCTCTCAATAATTCTATACTTTTACGTAGCCGATATTGGCGTAAATAGGTAAACGGTGTCATGCCCACTATTTTCTTAAAAAAGCGACTGCATTCAGCGCGACTTATATACACATGGCTAGCTAAATCTTCTAATGCTATTTTCTGCTGATAATGTGCATGTAAAAAATCTAGCATAGCTTTTGCTCGTTCATGCTGCACAATAGTGAAAGAGTCCATCATTTGTTCTGTCAACAAGGATTGGGTCAGCATGGATTCCCAAATGAATAGAAGCTCTCTCCGTACCTTTAGCTCGAAAAATGCGGCTTGCTCTCGCATTAATTCCGCAATCGTCGCTACTTTCTGTGCTAACTCTCCTGTTAGTTTGACATAAGGTAATCGATTTTTTGTGATATACGGTTGTACATATTTCGTAAAAAAGATACTGCCATCATGTCCCCCCATTACTATTGGGTCCACATTTACACAATAAACCACAGCTTGTTCCATTTGATAAGGTTTTGCTTCATGTAATCCTGAAGCATTGATAAAGAGCCCCTCGCCTTGCTTCAATACAAAAACGTCCGTCCCTACTCGATACTGTGCACATCCATTTTTTATAAAAACAAATTGTATTTCTTTATGCCAATGGAGAGGTAGAAAATCCATACTTTCTAATCGCATAACCGTTTCATACAAGGCAACCGGAAATTCCTTTGTTCCATGCAAGGTTAATTCCTGTAAATCCTTTGCTACTTTGATATGTGTTAACGGCATCTACATCACCTCAATATATTGATATTTTTTTGGATTAAATCGATATTTATTTGCATTTAATCACTTTATACTCATCTTATATTGATAGTTTGGGAGATGTAAACAGATGAATCAACTAATCCAAAATAAACGTACTCTTGGCTTGCTATTAGTTATACTCGGTGCAAGCTTCTGGGGAATTGGAGGGACTGTTGCCCAAAGGCTGTTTCAGCAGGATCATATTGAAGTCGGCTGGCTTGTTTCTAGTCGTTTACTTTTAGCCGGTCTATTACTGATAGCTATTTATAAAATGACCCATCGTCATGAATCCATTTTCGTCATGTGGCGCACGAAGCAACATGCATTTAGACAAATTCTATTTAGCTTACTCGGCATGCTTGCTGTCCAATATACATATATGATGTCAATCGCCATTGGTAATTCAGCTGTAGCCACATTATTGCAATATTTAGCACCGCTATTTATCATGGCTTATTACTTTGTAACGAAGCAAAGTCCATTGACAAAACAGGATGCTCTTGCTGTGTCACTGACACTTGTGGGGACCTTTTTATTATTAACAAACGGCTCCTTTTCGACATTGTCCGTTCCTTTTATGGCAGTGTTGTGGGGTATCTTATCTGGTCTTTCTGTTGCATTTTACACCATTTATGCCGTCCCACTTTTACAGCAATTCCATTCATTACTAGTTGTCGGCTGGTCGATGATTATCGGTGGTTTGGTGATGAGTATTTTCCACCCACCCTGGGCTATTGATCTATCAGGTTGGACATTTTCTACCGTTGCTTATTTTCTCTTTATCATTATTTTTGGTACAATGCTCGCTTTTTGGTTTTATATTGCGAGTTTGCACTATCTTTCACCAAAGGAGTCAAGCTTATTAGGTAGTCTTGAGCCATTAATGGCTGTCATCACAAGTGTTTGGTGGTTAAAAATTGCCTTTGGCGGCTATCAGTTTATAGGGACTTTACTAATTCTTCTCATGATTTTATATCTCACAGTATTTCAGAAGAAACAGTCTTGAATATTGAAAATTTAGATTATTATAAATATTAATAGTTAATACCTCCTAGAGTCGATATAGTAATATATGAATTTATACATAAAATTTACATATTTCATATATCTTTTCTCCTTATTTATCTACTATACTGAACCTAACAACAGATAAAAGGAGGTATTTTATGGATAAAAAAGTTATTTTTTTCGAGGTTGAAGGTGGCACAGATAAAGGGCCAAATGGCTATCGTCCAGATACCATGCCAATGGTGGAAGCGCTAAAACAACGTGGGCAAGATGCTGAGGTACTATTCTTTGATATCACAAAAAAGCAACAAATCTTTAACTATGTGAAGGAACATGGTGTTGCCTATGTATCTCGTATAAATCCAGGGAACTTACAGCATGAGGAAGAGTATTTTGCCATGCTACGTGAGCTATGCCAAGCTGGCGTTATAGGGATGCCACATCCAGATGCAATGATTAGCTACGGCTCTAAAGATGTGTTATCAAAGCTTACGACAACAAATTTAGTACCTGATGATACATTTGCCTACTACACAATCGAAGCATTCAAAACACAATTCCCTACTTCCTTAGCACTGACAGAGCGCGTTTTGAAGCAAAATCGTGGTTCAACTGGTGAAGGCATTTGGCGTGTAAAATTGGTAGAACCACTAGCTGAGGGTATCACAGAAGTGCCACTTGATGCACAAATTAAATGTACAGAAGCAAAAGATAATCATGTAGAATTTTGGCAGCTTGGCGACTTTATGACATATTGTGAGCAGTATATTACGGGGACGAATGGTATGTTAATCGATATGCGCTTTCTTCCAAGGATTACAGAAGGCGAAATCCGCTTATTCATGTTGCGCGATCATCCCGTACACGTCGTACATAAAAAACCAGCCGCTACCGAGGATGCCTTTAGCGCAACGCTATTCTCTGGCGCTCAATACCGCTATGACAAGCCTGAAGACTGGCAAGAGCTGGTGCAAAACTTTTTAACGCAGCTCCCTCAAGTAACAAACTTACTAGGCAATTATGATTTACCGTTAATCTGGACGGCTGATTTTATGCTAGATACCAATGAAGCTGGAGAAGATTGCTATATTTTAGGTGAAATGAATTGTTCTTGTGTGGGCTTTACTTCAGAACTGTCGTTAGCCCATGAAGTAGCAGAAGAAATTTTAGCTTGTATCAAGGAGCAAACAGAGGCCATTGCGCCATAAAAAAAGTGCGATCTTTAGGGATCGCACTGTTTCATATATAAATCTTAATTCCTTGTATAAATTCATATATAAAATAACAAGCAAAACCAATCAATAAGAATCCTGCGACAATTGTAAATGTCCTAATCATCTTACGATTCATAGCTTTACGGGTAACCGAAACAATGGTCAGCAAACCGATATCGTGGAGTAAGATTCCACTTAAAACACCAGCTGCAATAATTAAAAAGTTCGTTGGCTGCCCTTGTCCATAAGATTTTGCTAGCACTACACCAAATACATTGACCCAAAAAACGAGATTCCCAGGCGAAATAGCCACCAGTAAGCCGTTAAAATAAGAGGCAAAAAACGATTTGGTTACTTTTTCTCCTGCCAATGTAATATCATGGTCAGCGTTCTTGATAGAATCATAGCCTAACAAGAATAAAAAGCCCGCTCCAATAATCCACATAGGTAGTTGAATCAAAGGCATAGCCAAGATAGAGGCTAGTCCCATATACAAAGCAAAAACCAATACAATATCAATGGTCATGCCACCAAGCCCTACAGCCCAGCCGTGCATAAAACCATTTTTGAGTCCTTGCTTTGTCATTTCTACTGTAATAGCTCCTACAGGCATGGCAATGGCAAGTCCTACCAATACATACGCTACATATAAACTCAAAAAAACACTTCTTTCATGTCATCGATAAGCTTCATACGTCCGTTTATGGTTTCACTATAGCATAATTATACTCAAAAGGAAATAATTATTAATATTTCATACGACTTTTTAACTGTTATAGCATTTGCTTTTTCCATTGCGCTAACACATCGTTTGACTTTGCCAAATCCATTTTCAGTGTAACTTGCTTGGCTGTACAACGTTTTTCAGCTTTTTCCCATGCTTCTTCCAAGGCAGGTAAATAGCTTAAATTTTTTGTCGCTGCTACGAGCTGGAAAAAAATATTCCCTTGTATATAGTGCCAACGAGGATTCATCCCATCCAATAGTATAGCGTCTTCAATCAGTCGTAAAGCCAAATAAGGGCTACCTTCGTGACGATTCAAAAACTGTGCAAAAGCTCCCCAATACAATGCCTTATTGGGCTGTAATTTGATTGCCTCCGCATATTGCACAGATGCCTTGTCCTGTTCTTTAGCGAGGACATAGTATTCCGCCATTGTATAAAAGGCGTTAGCTTGCGCTTCTATAGACCCTGCTAATAATTCATCGATCACTTTGCCAAATTGCTCATCATCCTGACTACCTATATAGGCTGCGAGAACATCTCGTTCTGGATACGAGCCATCTGTACGTTCCACACTTTGCTTCACCTTATCATCAGTAGGCTGAGGCATGTTTGCATACCCATTTGCCTCTAGCATTGCCACATGCTGCTGGATGATTTGATTGGCCTCTTCTTCGACAGCTGCATGATTGCCCAATATTTCTTTAGCTAGTTGATAACTTTCCTTTACTTGACCACTCAAAAACAAGTCATTGATTTGTTGAACTTGTTCGTTCATTTGTTTTACCACTATTAAAATCCTCACCTTCGCAAAAGAAAAATCTTAATGCTAGTTTACCATCTAAGCAGTAGAAGCAAAAGACAGCATGTCCTAATCTTTCTATTATTCTTTTAATTTAAACGCTTTTACATGCTGTTCAAGTGTGTGTGCCATATGATTTGTTTCATTAGAACCTTGTGCTACCTCATCAATGCTTGCAGTTGTTTGCTGTGCCGCAATAGTAATCATATTCATTGTTTCTTCTATATCTCGAATGGATTCCGTTAATTGTTGAATCATTTGCACAATGCGTGCTGATTTTTCATTTTCAGCGGTCATGGCAGTAGAAATAGTAATCATTTCTTCTACTGTTGTGGCCACTGCTGTCGAAATATTCCCTAAAGATTGTGCTGTTAGACGCACCGTCTCCGTCCCTTTTTCAATATATTGCGTATTATCATTCGTAGATGACATAACCTGCTGAACATGCTTCATTATATCCTGAATAAGCTGTTCAACTTGTAATACCTCTTGATTAGATTGCTCAGCAAGCTTGCGTACTTCCTCAGCAACAATCGCAAAGCCTTTACCATGCTCCCCTGCTCTAGCCGCCTCAATGGAAGCATTCAGAGCTAGCAAATTTGTTTGTGATGCGATGTTCGCAATAGACGTTGTAATCGTTTGAATTTTCGTTGCAGACGTGACTAAGTTTTCTACTGTTTGTCGCACCTCACCTGATCCGCTATGAATCAATGCCATATCATTGCTTATATCTTTCGCTAGTCGCTCACCCTCTGTTGCTAATTCCATCGTTTGTCGGGCATTATCAGCACTGTTATTGGCATTGCTTTGAATCATTTGAAGGTCCCCTGCTAAGGAAGTAAGAACATCTGTCGCATTTTCAGCATGGTGCATCCCTGCGGTCACAGCACTTGTCACTTCTTCGATATTATTGGCAACACCTTGAATAGTATTGCTCATATCGTTCAAGGTGGAAGCGGTTTCATCAGCGTTGTTCGTCAACGTATTGGAAGTGGAACGCATCGTCATAATCATATTTTGTAAATTAGCCGTCATTCGATTTAATGTATTCGCTAAATCCGCTACTTCATCTTTACTGTTAATTTTTGTTTCAGGTACAGCTAAATTCCCATTCGCAATTTCTTTCGCCTGCTGAATGAGCACACTAATCGGTCTTACTTTACGACGGATTAAAAAGCCTGTAATGATGGAAGCGATTAGCATAGGGAAAATACTAATTAATATTCCATTTCGTACAACATCCCACGTTCGCTCCTTTACGATATTGGCATCAAAGTCGATGACACTAATGGCAATAATCTCTTTACTAGAATCATGGTCTTTAAAAATAGGGGCATAGCCAGATAAACGGTCCATCCCTGCAAAGGTATAAGGCTGTGAGTATGTCGGATGCTTATGTGTAAGCAACATATCAATCGCTTCTTTGTCTAAATGAAATTGATCACCAGGAGCAAAGCCTTTTTCAGCCAAATGATCATCAAGCGCTAATAATGTACCATCCAATGCTAGAATATATTGTGTTTGGAAAATATCTTTATGACCTGTTGTCCAGTTTAAATCATTCCCGATGTGTTCCTGTACAGCTCGATCGCCTTGAATGGCCTTGTCCAATTGTTCTGGATTGATCAAACCTGTCGTAATATTGGCACATCCATATGCCTCCACACCAGCAGCATCATAAAGTTTATTGTAAGCAGTTATGTATGTAGCGAACGATGTAATCCCTAGCATCACCACTAAAATACCAGCGATAATCGTTCCAAGTTGAAAAGTTAATGAATTACGTAATTTCACGATTCATCCTCTCCCCTTTCTTGTAATAATCTATGAATATTCCCTTTTGTTTTTCATCATACTACAAAAAGATGTATTAAAAAAGCATCTTTAATTATTCTAGTAAGATAAAAACATTGGATAAAAGTTCTGAATTGTGCGATAATTGAAGTAAATCATCATGAGCATTACCAATTCATCTAATAGGAGGGCTTGCTATGAATAAACGCTTTCATTTTATATCGATTGTTACAGGAAACTTGTTAACAATCGGAGCTATTTTTATTTATGCCTTGCAAAGTCAAGTGGATGTAGCCCTCAGCACGTATGCTCTTGTGATGGGTTTTTTAAGTACATTACTGGTGGTTTTCTTCTATATATGGGGAGAAGAAAAGCAACAAGTATCCAATCGTTTTTTGAAATAATATGTATCATTTGTCAGTAGCACGTTTAATGTGGTTCCTTCCCTTTCTATATGCAAAGGGATTTTTTTATGTAAAGATTTAGTCGCGTGAATCAAAAAGTAAGTCAGAAGAGATACTATGTCATACCATTCATTTAGAAAATTAATTATTTGATGTCGTGGAATTGAGATTAAACCTCACCAATTATTCGGGTCTATAAAACAGCTATTTCCATCTATTTTTACTAAAATGGCTTCTTAGATTTATTCACAATTCCCTCCTTTTCCGAGGTATTCCCCTCCGTATACGTCTAATTGTTGTAGAAAAATAAAATTTTTTGTAGAAAATTTTAAAACAATGATTGAGTAGTATATCAATTTTCTGTATAATCAGCTTGTTTGACAATACTTTATATGAACTTGGGGGTAGACAATTGGGTAAAGCATTGATTATCGGAGCTGGCGGAGTTGCCAGTGTTGTGGTACACAAGTGTGTTCAAAATTCGGACGTATTTGAGGAAATTTGTATCGCAAGTAGAACTGTTTCAAAATGTGACGCTCTAAAAGAAAAACTTGACGGCGGAAAAACAAAAATTCATACTGCACAGGTAGACGCAGACAATACAGAAGAGGTTATTGAGCTTATTAAAGCTTTCGGACCAGATGTTGTGATTAACGTGGCCTTACCTTATCAGGACTTAACGATTATGGATGCTTGCTTAGCGACAGGTGTGCACTATGTGGATACTGCAAACTACGAGCCACCTGAAACGGCAAAATTTGAATATAAATGGCAATGGGCTTATAAAGAGAAGTTTGAAAAAGCTGGCTTAACTGCACTACTTGGTAGCGGTTTTGACCCAGGTGTAACAGGCGTTTTCACAGCTCATGCACAAAAACATGAATTTGATGAAATCCACTATATCGATATCGTGGATGCCAATGCGGGAGATCATGGTTATCATTTCGCAACAAACTTCAACCCAGAAATTAACATTCGCGAAATTACAGCGAATGGTCGTTACTGGAAAGAAGGCGAGTGGGTTGAAACAGCACCACTTGAGAAAAAAGAAGTGTATAACCTACCGGAAATCGGACCAAAAGATATTTACCTTCTATACCATGAAGAACTGGAATCACTTGCAAAAAATATCAAAGGTTTAAAACAAATCCGCTTCTGGATGACGTTCTCTGAAAAATACTTAACACACTTAAAAGTATTAGAAAACGTAGGTATGACATCAATTGAGCCAATCGAATTCGAAGGACAAATGATTCAACCAATCCACTTCCTTAAAGCGGTATTACCTGATCCAGCTTCACTTGGACCACGTACAAAAGGTAAAACAAACATCGGTTGTATCATTCGCGGTCTAAAAGACGGCAAAGAAAAAACGTATTATGTGTACAACGTATGTGACCACGAAGAGTGCTACAACGAGGTTGGTTCACAAGCGATTTCTTACACAACTGGCGTACCAGCTATGATCGGTGCAATGCTTGTGATGAACGGTGAATGGCGTAAACCAGGTGTTTGGAATGTGGAAGATTTCAATCCAGATCCATTCATGGATGCATTAAATAAATGGGGTCTACCATGGCAAGAAAGCCATAACCCAGAGTTACTAGACCTTGATTTAGATGCAAAGGAATTAAGCCGATGAAACCAATTGATTTTTCAAAAGTTCCATCCCCTTCTTATGTAGTGGATGAGCGATTATTAACAAAAAATCTTGAGCTTTTAAAATCAATTCAAGATCGTACAGGCTGCCGCATTTTACTAGCCCTTAAAGGGTTCTCTATGCATTCAACTTTCCCGCTAGTAGGGGAATATTTAGCAGGCATTACAGCCAGCTCCCTGCATGAGGCGCGTCTTGGCTATGAAAAAATGGGCAAAGAAGTACACGTTTATGCTCCTGCTTATATTGAGCATGAAATGGACGAGCTTCTAGGCTATGTGGATCACGTCGTATTTAACTCATTTAACCAATGGGCTCAGTTCAAGGATAAAGTAAAATCTACTGGTAAAACAATTGAATGTGGTATTCGTGTGAATCCTGAGTACTCTGAAATTGAAACAGCTCTTTACGATCCTTGTTATACGAATTCCCGTCTTGGAACGACTTTGGCTAACTTCGATAAATCACAGCTTGACGGTATCGATGGCTTACACTTCCATGCGATGTGTGAACAAAATTCAGATACATTAGAGCGTATTATTGAAGTGGTTGAAGAAAAGTTTGGTGATGTTTTACATCAAATGAAATGGTTGAATTTCGGTGGTGGTCACCATATTACACGTGAAGATTATGATGTAGAGAAACTTGTAAACATCATTAATTATATTCAAGATAAATACAACCTGCTTGTTTATCTAGAGCCAGGTGAAGCAGTAGCCCTTAATACAGGTTATTTAGTAGCTACTGTGCTTGATATTCAAGAAAATGGAATGGATCTTGCTATTTTAGATACGTCAGCAACATGTCACATGCCTGATGTACTTGAAATGCCTTACCGTCCAATGATTATTGGTTCTGGCCAAGCAAATGAATTAGCACACACATATCGCTTAGGTGGACTAACATGTCTAGCTGGTGATGTGATTGGCGATTATTCGTTTGAACAGCCATTAAAACCAGGTGATCGTCTTGTATTCACAGATATGGCTCATTATTCAATGGTGAAAAACCATATGTTTAACGGTGTCAACCTCCCTTCTATCGTTTCTTATAACGATGAAGAAGGCATTAAGGTTATCCGTGAGTTTAAATTTGAAGACTACAGTGGTCGTTTGTCTTAATGACATGCGAAAAGCCCTTCCAGTTTATGCTGGAAGGGCTTTTCATGTTGTTGAAAAACAAAGCAGTCAATTGAAACGCAGCTATAAATGATGATTCTTATAGAAAATCATAGCCCTTATTTTTCATTTTGTATTGGTTTTTTTGTAATAAAGATTGATCATTTCGGAAATTGAATATTCAACTAAAGCCCTCCGTTAGTTTAAGTACATTTCTTCACAAAATTAAATGTTTTACTAAGAACATTCCGTCCACTTATTACAGGAACGCTGTTTGGTTAGAAAGTAAACGTCTACATTATTGTTGAAACACTCCCACTATATGAATCTTTCAATAGTCTTAGTGATTTTTCCCCCTTTCCAATCCTCTTTGTTAAGAGTGTAATGATAATGAGTTTGGTCTTCAATTTCAATTTCTCCATTAAAACGAAATCCGCATTTTTGAATAACTTTATTTGAGCCTAAATTGTGAGGTAGAACAACTGTATTAAGCAGCTCTAAATCTGTATTCTCAAACAAATATTTTATCAATCCTTTTACTGCATTTGTTGTGTATCCACGACAACTGTATTGCTTTGAAATTGCATAAACAACTTCTCGGTTTGGTTCACTTAGCTCTTCTTTAATACCTATATTGCAGAAACCAATAAATTCTCCAGTTTCCTTCAATATAATTCCCAACTTCAGGTAATTAGCACTACTAATATTAGGTACAGCTAACAAAAACTTTTTATTGTCGGGTATTTCATAATTCGTGACCCAGTTTAATCGTTGTTCTTTTGTTGAACGCCAATCTGGCAGAAAATTATAAACTTCAGGTTGTGAGGTTAGCTCATAAATAGCATCAGCATCTTCAATTCTAAATTCTCTCAGTAAAATGTCACCACAATCTATTGTAAATAAATTGTTCATATCTATCCCCCCTATTCCTTTGCTAATATTCATTTTGCACAAAAAAACAATTCCTTAAGTAACAATGTCCGCCCAATACATACTTCCACTTCAGTTCATTAATCTAGATAAACTACGTCTGGGTCTCAAAAATCAATTAACTGGTTCCCCTTACCTTTTATAAGAGTTGATTAGATTATATCTGACTTACATTACTTGAAAAAACCTCAAACTTATTTCATAAAAGAAAATAAGCCAATGCGGCATAAAACCACATTGGCTTATTTTAAAAATTTGTTCTTTTTCTTTTCTCTTTTAATACAATTCTTTGAATACTTTTTGATGACAAATAATATTTTTCACACAAAGAAGCTATATTCAACCCCGATAGATAATCATTATATATATTAGAATTTCTTAGATCCAATTCTCCTCTGGTAGCAGTACTGGACCCCCAACTCTTTTTACTATCTTTTCTTCGTGGGATATAAATATATTCACCATCAACATATTTCTGTATTAACTCCACCAACTCAGTTGGAAGTATATGCTTTGCTTTTTTATAGCTCATTTTTGCACTCCTAATTTTTAGTATTTCTTTTAGGAAGAGCAAAGGCTACTTTTTCAATTATTTTATTATGCAATAGCCTTTGCTATGCAAAAATAGTATTCCTTCTCACACACTCAATCCTCCTTGCAATTTTAGATTTTAATACAATTTCACTTTACATTTAATACATATTATACCATATTGTTTTTGATTTATAAGAAGGAAAAAACAAACTGTAAGTTGAATTATAGAATTTATTGAAAACCAGTCACAAAGGAGATGTAATAAATGGAATACTATAAATAATTACGACAGTATGTAGGACATAGACCTATTATTTTACCTGGTTCTGTTGTCATCATTTTAAATGAACAAAATGATGTACTACTGCAAAAAAGGCATGATGGTTATTGGGGTTTACCAGGTGGTTTAATGGATTTAGGAGAAAGTTTTGAAGAGGTAGCAAAAAGAGAGGTTTTTGAAGAAACGGGATTAGTAGTTGAAAACTTAAAATTACTAAATGTCTTCTCTGGTTCTGAATATTACTTCAAAGTTCCAAATGGTGATGAATTATATTCGGTTACAGCAGTTTATTATACCAAAGATATAAGTGGAGAAATGAAAATTGATTATAGCGAGTCAGAAAAAATGCAATATTTCTCAATTAATAATTTGCCAAATGAATTATCTGATGAATATAGAGGGTTTATTGAGCAATACATAGATTTTGAAAAAATGTACTTAAAGTAACGGGGTCTTTAATTGAATATTCGCATCCCGAAATAACTAAACTTTTTTATAAAAACCAAACTAGATAAATAAAGAACCAACTGTTTTGATCAAACTTTGTTTCAAAACAGTTGGTTCCTTTCTGTATAAAAACAGCGTTTGCAACTTACTTTTAATCGAACTTTATTAAAAAACTACATCTATATAAAAAAACAGAATTAGTCCTTCAACTAATTCTGCAAAAAGCTATTATAATGTGTAACATTCTATTTGTCATGTTGTTAAATCTTTAACAGTAGAAAATAACTAGACTTTTTATAAAAATCTAAGACTCTACGTTTTCCTTTTCATTTTCAAGCATTTTGTGTAAATAATTGATGATCTCACGAATGCCATCTAATGAATTAACTAGTATTTTTGGATCAACATACGTAATCATTCGATTTTCGAGATTAGCTACAGCAGTAAAGTAGCGTGTTTTACTATAATTGACTAGACCCAATTGCTGAAGTACTGATTCATCGAAATCAAGAATTTCACGTGCTTCTGTGACAAGTAATCCATAATTGACCACATCTGTATTCAACACAATGATACGAGCAGTTGCTGGATTCGATGAGCGGTTGTACAGTATGCGTTCAAAATCAAGAACAGGTACAAGCTCACCACGAATTCTTGTAAAGCCTAGAAGATAATTAGGTAAATGGGGAATAGGTGTTACATGCTCTAATTTTTCAATTGAAATCGCTTGCTCCACCGGCACAGCATACTCCTCTGTCCCACAAGCAAAAACGACTGCTTTGACACTTTCCATAGGGTCACATCCTTATTCGACTGTTAGTTTTTCGCGGATTCTTTGACGATTTCTACTAGTAAATCTGCTAATTTTTCAAGCTCTTCTACTGGTATTTTTTCATTCGTTGTATGGATATCCTCGTATCCAACAGATAGATTAACTGTCGGAATGCCAAAACCTGCAATCACGTTTGCGTCTGATCCACCACCTGAAATGCCTAGTGTCGGTGTACGGTCAATATTGCGTGCAGCAGTCATGGCTATTTGAACTACTTTATCCGTTTCTGTTACACGGAATCCTGGGTACATCAGCTTCACTTCTACTTCAGCACGTGCACCTAATGACGCTGATACTTGTTCAAATGTTTCCTGCATATGCATTGTTTGCGCATCCAATTTAGCTTTGTCTATTGAGCGTGCTTCTGCAAGGATTGTCACTTCGTCACAAACAATATTTGTCGCTTGTCCACCTTCAAAACGTCCAATATTCGCTGTCGTTTCTTCATCTAAGCGGCCTAGTTTCATTTGAGCAATGCATTTTGATGCGACTGTAATAGCAGAAATTCCTTTTTCTGGAGCTACTCCCGCATGTGCCGTTTTACCGATAATTTTCGTGAAAATTTTCGCTTGGAATGGCGCCGCTGTCACGATGCCGCCAACTTTACCATCACTATCCACTGCAAAGCCATATTTTGCTTTAATGTTAGCTGGATCTAACTCTTTAGCGCCAACAAGGCCGCTTTCTTCACCAGCTGTAATGATAAATTCAATATCTCCGTGTGCAATATTTTGCTCTTTTAAACGTTTAACCATCTCAAATAATGCTGCTAGTCCTGCCTTATCATCAGCACCTAAAATCGTTGTACCGTCGGATACGATATAGCCATCTTCACGTAGAGAAGGTTTGATGCCTTTTCCTGGAACAACGGTATCCATATGAGAAGTGAAGTAGATTGGTTCCACATCCAATGTGCCTTTTAATGTAGCAATAATATTACCTGCCCCATGTCCATTACGTGTATGTGCATCGTCTTGGATAACTGAAAATCCGAGTGCAGTTAACTTATCTACAAGAATGGGTGCAATTAGCTGTTCATGTTTTGTTTCTGAATCAATTTGTACGAGCTCAAAAAACTCTTCTACTAAACGACTTGTCATGTTGTAAAACTCCCTTAGTTTACGTGTTTTTCCACGTTATAGTATACATATTATTTTAGCACAACGTCAGAAGAGTTGAAATCATTGAACAATCCTACCAAAATAAAAAGTCTGAGAAAAATTCTCAGACTTTCCTTAGTGGTTGAAAATACGCTCTTTTTCTTTTTCTAATGATTGTAGGTAGTCTACTGCTTTATGATGCTTATCTTGTAAGCGCCAAATCGTATTATGTACATCATCCTGAACACGTGATACCTGTTCTCTTGCTGTTGAGATTTTAGAATGAACAGACCATGCTGAAAAAATATCATCAAAAAAGTAGTCAGCAAACTTAACAAAGCCATCTGTTTCAACATGTAGCGATTTCGTAGACATTTCTTGAACATCCAATAACTCATTATGAAAACGTTGTAACGCAATTTGTGCACTGTGTAAATAGTTTTCTGACTGATCCAGTGCATCATGCTTTAAGTGAGTGGCGATGAGCCCTCCACCAAAAAATGTATCCCATGTAGAATATCCACTGGCTGAATGGAGTGAAGCTGCTGCTTGCCCTAGCCTCGTTAGGGCTACTTCTCCCGCTTCCTCTGCCTCTTGAATTTCAGTGATGAGTTGTTTTGTCAGCATTTCCTCATGTGCTAACTGCTCTAGTCTCTCAGCTTGGGCAGCGTCATGAATTTGTAAATACGCCTTCTTTTGAAGATAAATCTGTTGCAGTGATTGCTGTAACGCTCTTTCATCAATTTGGGCTAACTGATTCATCACTTGTACGCTGTCTTCTGTTAAATCTGTTTGCATTTTCATTGCTTCATTGAGCTTTAATTCAAGTACTGCCGCCTTATCAATTTTTTCTGCCCTCAGTTCATCCTGTTGCCCTGTCCACGTACGAATCATATTCATAAATGAAAAACCATCTAATTTGTCAAGCTTGGATCGAATTTGATGGAGTGCTGCCGTATGGTTGTCTATTTCCTGTTGTGTATGTTTAATCTGTCCATCAATTAACTGATTTTGTTCGTTTAATCTAGATGCTTTTCTAAGTTGTGCATGAATCTTTTCTTGCGCTGTTTGTAATTGCTGCCATTCCATTCATCTCAACTCCTCTTATCTATCAGTACGGATGACAAACAAAAATGTTTCACTTTTTGGCAATGAAAAACCTAGCAACTTATGAGCTGCTAGGCTTGTACTACTATTATAGAGGAATATTACCGTGTTTTTTCTCTGGACGTGTTTCATGTTTGTTTGACAGCATATCAAGTCCTTGAATCAGCTTGATACGTGTATCTCGTGGATCGATGACGTCATCTACCATACCGCGAGATGCCGCAACATATGGGTTCGCAAATTTTTCTTTATATTCTTCAATTTTTGCTGCACGAGTTGCTTCTGGATCATCTGATTTCGCAATTTCACGGGCAAAGATGATGTTCGCTGCTCCAGCAGCACCCATAACAGCAATCTCAGCATTTGGCCATGCAAATACTAGGTCAGCACCAATTGATTTAGAGTTTAAGGCAACGTAAGCGCCCCCATAAGCTTTACGTAAAATCACTGTAATTTTTGGTACAGTTGCTTCTGAATACGCATAAAGAATTTTCGCACCATGACGAATAATGCCACCATGTTCTTGTTTAACGCCTGGGAAGAAGCCAGAAACGTCTTCAAATGTGATGATTGGGATATTGTATGCATCACAAGTACGGATGAAACGAGCTGCTTTATCAGAAGAATCAATATCTAAACCACCAGCAAGTACTTTTGGTTGGTTACAAACAAGTCCAACTGATTCACCAGCAATACGTGCAAAACCAACTACTACGTTTTTTGCAAACTCTGCGTGAACTTCCATGAATGAACCTTCATCTACTACTTGCTCTACAACTTTACGTACATCATATGGACGTGTTGTTTCGATTGGCACTGTATCTACGATTTCTGGGCGGTAGTCATCCCCTTCAGGTCGTGCTTGGCGAGGTGCCTTTTCTTTATTATTTTGTGGTAAATAGCTTAATAGTTTCTTAATTTCATCAATCGCTGCTTCCTCAGATGGAGCGCGGAAATGAGCATTCCCACTTACCGCATTATTTACTTTCGAGCCACCTAAATCTTCAGCAGAGATTTTTTCTCCCGTTACCGTTTCAATTACTTTAGGTCCTGTAATAAACATTTGAGATGTTTTATCCACCATTAGGATAAAGTCTGTAATGGCTGGAGAATAAACAGCTCCACCAGCACAAGGTCCCATAATAACAGAGATTTGCGGGATCACACCAGAATAAATGGCATTGCGGTAGAAAATATGACCGTAGCCATCTAGTGAAAGAACACCCTCTTGGATACGTGCGCCACCTGAGTCATTGATGCCGATAAATGGTGTACCGTTTTTGGCAGCTAGATCCATCACTGTTGCCATTTTTTTCGCGTGCATTTCACCAAGCGCTCCACCAAACACTGTGAAATCTTGAGAGAATAAGTATACTGGACGTCCTTTAATTTTACCGAATCCAGTTACCACACCATCACCAGGTCCCTCCAACTTATCCATTCCGAAGTCTACTGTACGGTGTGTAATAAATGGGTTGATTTCAAAAAATGTACCTTCATCTAGCAATAAGTCTATGCGCTCACGAGCAGTAAGTTTCCCCTTTTCATGCTGTTTATCGATGCGATCATAGCCACCACCAAGTTCAATTACCGTCTTACGATCATACAAGTCATTGATTTTGTCGAACATATCCATACTGATCACTTATCCCCTTTTCCACTTTTATCACATAATTCATATAACACCCCAAATGAGGATTTAGGATGCATAAATGCAACCTCTGCCCCTCCAGCACCTGGTCCTGGCTCTTCGGATAATAGACGTACACCTTTTTCACGAAGCTCTGCCATTCGCTCACGAATTCCTGTTACACCGAACGCAACATGGTGAATTCCTTCTCCACGTTTTTCAATAAAACCATGAATAGCACTTTTATCACTCATCGGCTCTAATAACTCAATTTTCACGTTACCTGCGTCGATAAATGCCACACGAACCTGCTGAGATTCTACTTCTTCCACTTTCATCAACTTTAAGCCTAAAATTTCTGTATAATATGTAATGCGTTCATCAAGATTGCGCACCGCAATCCCAATATGGTCTACTCTCTCCATGGTGACATCTCCTTCTGTTATGGTACATACTCTATTTTACAGACTTTTTTGTCAAAACTCTACTACTTGAGAAATTTTTCAGATTTGCTAAACTATTTATAAGAAAAGAAGGAGCGAACGAGCATATGAGTAATAAAAAATTTCAAAAAATCGTTGTTTATAGTATGATCGCAATTATGCTAATCTCATCTCTAGCATTCGGATTATCTATGATAGTTTAAGACAAGCATGAGGCGTCCACACTACTGTGGGCGCTCTTTTTTAGCCTTTAACCCTTTAAATGACTGCTTTATTTCTAAATACCTGTCCATTTCCTCTATAAACTGATAGAGTGCTGCCTGGGCGATAAATTGCTCATGGCTTTGTGGTAAAGGAAGTTGAGAAAAATCACGCTTAACATTGTCGAGCTTTTCACGATAATGACTAGCCGTATTTCCCGAATGAACATGCGCTCCAAGGTCTTGTAAAAAATCTGCCACAATTTCAGCCTCTTGTACTATAACAGGTAATGTTGTCACTTTGGGCAGTACTCTTTCGATAATTTCTAGCTGTTGCTCACGCATATCGAAATAAACATAGTAATCATTTTTACGTCTCATAAAATGGTTTTCAACATCTTTAAAGGCCAATGATTTTGCCTCTTCAAGTGCCCTGATTGCTTCTATGATTTCGTGCCCGTTCCACAGCGTATCTCCTTGCCGTAAATAGCTGGCAATTTCTAAAAAAATCTTACTATATAACTCCTCAATTTTAACTCTGTAGTAATTTAATTCCTTTTGAATGTCTGGCATATACATATTAATGGCAATCCCTGTTCCATAACCGATAGCCATCAACGCTAATTCATTATAAACAAGTGTCAATGAGTAACCTTCAGCAGCGTAAATATGCATAATAATGACGACACTGGAGATAAATCCGTCCGCAACCTTTAAAGACACAATGGTTGGTATGAACAGTATAAGCATACCCGCTAATGTAAGCGGATGATAAGCAAATAACTCAAAGCTTACGAAGGCAAAAAGCATTGCCACAATACTTGCGACTAGTCGTGTATAGGCTGCATAAATGGATTTCTTTTTTGTTGGCTGCACACATAATATGGTCAGAATACCAGCAGATGCATATGAGGCTAAATCAAAATACTGCGCAATGGCAATAGCAATGGCCGCACCAATTGCTGTTTTTAACGTTCGATAGCCGATTGAAAACGTCTTCAGGCCGACTGCCTCCCATCCTTTAGTACTCTTCACTCATTTAGCTAATTATTTAGCCAATATTACAAAAATTTTAACGATAATGAAACTATCTACTCTTGATGAATAGTAGGAAGCCTACATAGACAACATGATCTATGAGGCTTTTCTACTTCATTTGAATGATTTTTCTTATGCAAGAAAGGACTTAAAGCTCGTCACAATATTCTTCAAAGTTTGCTTGTAGGTTTGTCACAACCGACATTGGGTCATGCCCTTCAATTTCATAGCGTCCCACTTCTGCGACTACTTGTCCATCTTTTAATAGAACGAATGATGGTGATGAAGGTAAATGATCTTCTCCAAAATGATAACGTGCCGCTGCAGTCGCTTCTTTATCTTGCCCTGCAAACACTGTGACTAAATGGTCTGGACGTTTATCATAATGAACGCATTGTGCCGCTGCTGGACGAGCGATCCCCCCCGCACAACCACATACTGAGTTCACCATTACTAATGTTGTACCTGGACGAGCAAACGCCTCTTCTACAGCTTCTGGTGTTTGTAGTTGTTCATAACCAGCTGCCTCAATTTCAGCACGTGCTGTTTTTAAAATTTCCTGCATAAATAAATCGTAATCCATATTCATATAGCGATAGCTCCTTTCAAGTTCGCGCCAAAATAGTGATATTTCATATAGTAGCTTTTTGACGCTTATCCATCTCTTATCATAGCAGTTTGCAACGAATTTGTGCACCTACTTGCTCATCACAATTCAGTTGAATTTACTAAGATGACAATAAGACTCGTTTACTTGTCTTCCTGCTCTACGCTAAATAAACGATCAACACCTTGTGTGACAGTCAATTGCCCACTTAAAATTTGACGTTCAAGCTGTTGTACTTGTGCTTTACGCTGCGGATTCCCATAAAATAGATCAATTAAATGATCGGTAATCATCGATTGGAACCACTCTTTTGTTTGTTGTTGGCGCCGGGTAGCCCAATAGTGATTTGCTTCTACAATTTGCTTGAATTCCCCAATTGTATCCCAAACCTTATCAAGACCCCGTTTTTCTAATGAACTAACAGGCATGGCAGTTGACATCCAACCAGGTGTAGCTGGCTGTAAAAAATGCAAAATTTGTTTATACTCTGCAACCGTTTTTTTGGCAAGACGAATATTATCACCATCCGCCTTATGCACAACAATCGCATCTGCTAATTCCATGATGCCTTTTTTCATACCCTGCAATTCGTCCCCCGCTCCTGTTAAAACAAGAAGAAGGAAGAAATCTACCATACCACGGACATAGGTTTCACTTTGTCCGACACCAACTGTTTCAATTAAAATCACATCATAGCCTGCAGCCTCACAAACTAACATCGTTTCCCGCGTCTTTTTGTGAACACCCCCTAGGGTACCTGCCGATGGGGATGGACGAACAAATGCAGTAGGTTTTTTGACGAGCTCCTCCATTCGGGTTTTATCGCCAAGTATACTTCCCCCTGATAGAGAAGAACTCGGATCAATGGCTAGGACAGCAACTCGTTTTCCCATGTCACAAAGCTTTGTGCCGAAAGCCTCAATGAATGAGCTTTTCCCTGCTCCTGGCACACCCGTTATGCCAATTCGGATACTATTACCTGTATGTGGAAGAAGCTCCTGCAATAGTTCTTGTGCTTGCACTTTATGTGTAGCATTGGAACTTTCAATGAGGGTAATGGCTTTTGATAAATGTGTGCGAGAGCCCGCACGTACTTGTTGTGCAAGCTCTCCTACATTTAGACTGTCTGCCTTTTTCTTTCGGAATTTTTTGGGTGTACCATATTGCATCCCGTCGTGAGTTGCCTCTACTCCGTCCATGACAAATAGCGCACTGTCTTCGATTCCTTTATTTTTGTCCATTATTCAGACACTTCCTCGTAGCCTAAACGTTTGTAGATTTCTTCAATAATTTTTAGTGCGGAAACAGGGATCACTGTACCTGGACCGAAAATGGCTACTGCGCCTGCATTATAAAGGAAATCATAATCTTGTGCTGGTATAACCCCACCCACAATAATGATAATATCCCCACGACCTAGTTTTTCAAGCTCTGCAATCAATTCAGGCACTAATGTTTTATGACCTGCAGCTAGTGAAGATACCCCGATAACATGGACATCATTTTCAACAGCCATTTGAGCTGCCTCAGCAGGCGTCATAAATAATGGTGAAATATCTACGTCAAAGCCTAGGTCCGCATAGCCTGTTGCGACAACTTTCGCGCCACGGTCATGTCCATCTTGTCCCATTTTGGCAACTAAAATACGTGGACGACGCCCTTCATTTTCTAGGAATTCTTCTGTCATTTGTTTCACTTCTGCAATTTGCTCCTCATCCGAGAAGTTGGCAGAGTAAACACCTGAAATCGAACGAATCACGGCCTTATGACGACCAGAAATTACTTCGATAGCATCAGAGATTTCACCTAAAGAAGCACGAGCACGCGCTGCATCCACTGCCACGGCTAGTAAGTTTTCTTCTCCATCTTGAGCAGCTTTCGTTAAGCGAGCTAAATGTTTCTGAACTTCCGCTTCATCACGAGCTTCCTTCATCGCTTCTAAACGTTCGATTTGTTTTTGACGAACAATTGTATTATCGATATCCAAAATATCAATTGGCTCTTCTTTTGTTAAGCGATACTTGTTCACGCCCACAATCGTTTCTGTTTTAGAATCGATTTTCGCTTGACGTTTGGCTGCGGCTTCTTCAACCTTCATTTTTGGAAGGCCCGTTTCAATCGCTTTGGCCATACCCCCAAGTGCTTCTATCTCTTCGATTAACGCCCAAGCAGACTTCGTAATTTCTTCTGTTAATTTTTCCACGTAGTATGAACCACCCCATGGATCAATGACTTTTGTCATCGCTGTTTCCTCTTGTAAAAATAGCTGTGTATTACGTGCGATACGTGCAGAGAAATCAGTTGGAAGTGCAATGGCTTCATCTAGCGCATTGGTATGAAGGGATTGCGTGTGTCCCATGGAAGACGCATTTGCTTCGATTAATGTACGTGCCACATTGTTAAATGGATCTTGCTCAGTTAAAGACCAACCAGATGTTTGCGAATGGGTACGCAAAGCTAATGTTTTCGGATTTTTTGGATTAAACGTTGACATCATTTGCGCCCAAATACGGCGTGCTGCGCGCATTTTAGCAACTTCCATGTAATAGTTCATACCAATTGCCCAGAAGAATGATAAACGAGGTGCAAATGCATCGATATCAATACCTGCTTTTAATCCTGTTCGTACATATTCCAAACCATCTGCTAACGTATAGGCAAGCTCAATGTCATTTGTTGCGCCTGCTTCTTGAATATGGTAACCAGAAATCGAAATAGAGTTAAATTTTGGCATATATTTCGCTGTATATTCAAAAATATCTGCAATGATTTTCATTGACATAGCTGGTGGGTAAATATATGTATTACGCACCATATATTCTTTTAAAATATCATTTTGAATGGTACCTGCTAATTTATCTGGCGTTACCCCTTGTTCTTCTGCTGCCACAATATAGAATGCAAGAACTGGTAATACTGCACCGTTCATCGTCATCGAAACTGACATTTGGTCTAACGGGATTTGATCGAAAAGGATTTTCATATCCTCAACAGAGTCAATGGCAACCCCTGCTTTCCCTACATCCCCAGTTACACGTGGATGATCAGAGTCATAGCCTCGGTGTGTTGCTAAGTCAAACGCTACAGAAAGACCTTTTTGCCCCATTGCCAAATTTCGTTTGTAAAAGGCATTGGACTCTTCAGCAGTTGAGAAACCTGCATATTGGCGAACCGTCCATGGACGTGCTACATACATAGTAGGGTATGGCCCACGTGTATTGGGCGCAATTCCTGCCACATCGTTTAAGTGTTTAGCCTCTTTGATATCTTCTTTTGTGTAAATATCTTTAATTTCAATCCCTTCATTTGTCATGAACTTGTCGTCAGACGCTTGAGGTGTTTCAGCTGTTAAAACTTTTTCTATTTCTACTACATTAAAATTTGGCTTGCTCATCGTTGGACCTCCTTCATGCTCGCAAACACGGACTGTAATTTTTCGATGATGTTTTGTCCTGCGAAAATAAAGCCGTTTAAGCCATTTGCTAACCACGCTTCTTCTTCGTCTTTAAATTTACCCGCTACATCTACAAGCACATTCGCTGGTTTTTCAGCTAAAATGGCTGATACAAATGCTTTTGTATCATCATCATTGCCTGCAATCACTACATACTTAGCCTCTGTCGCCTTCAGCCAAGCTACTGCTTCTTCTACAGTTGTCACTGGCTCACTTTTTTCTGGTACAAGACCCACTGTGTTTAAGAAGCCAGCTACAAAATCTGCGCGTGGTTTAGAGCTTTTTAATGATCCTAATGCTAAAATACCTGTTTTTACATCTGCTGCTGTCATGTCTGCACGTAAGTCCTCAAATGGAGCAGCGATACGCTTAATATCAGCAAATAATGGATTTGTATCCTGTTCAAGAATATCAGCTGGATTAGCATAAATATTCGTTCCAATTAATGATTGCTTCCGTGTTTGTGCAGCTTTGATACGCTTTTGATAGGATGCTTCCACTTCTTCTGCAAGCTTGCCAGAAGCCATGTATTCATCAATACCGCCAGCTGTCTCAATGTCTAAAAATAATGCCCAAGCTTCTTTCACAAAATCTGCTGTTAACGACTCGATAAAGTAAGAGCCCCCTGCTGGATCTGTTACTTTCAAGACATTTGTTTCTTCTTTTAATATTAATGACACATTACGAGCAATACGAATCGATTGATCCGTAGGCTTCGTTAACACATCATGTGGATGAACCGTAAAGAGATCGGCACCACCGATTAAACCAGAAAGCGCTTCATTTGAAGAACGTAATAAGTTCACATACACATCTAATTTAGAAAAGCTTCTTAATGATGTTTCAGCAACCGTCGGGATTTTCACATCATCTGTGACGCCATAAGCGGATGAGAACGCTTTCCAAAGTACTTTAAAAGCACGCAATTTCGCAATCTCCGTAAAGAATTGTGTATCAATAGCAAAGGATACAAAAAACTTCTTCGAAAATGCTGCAAAGCTTTCTTCCTGTTGTGCAAATTTGGCTGCTAATGCAAGTGCATAGGCTAATTCTTGTACAGCGTTGGCCCCTTCATTATGATAAATCGTTGTGTCTGCACTGACTGAGCGCACGTTCGGAAATGCAGTCAAAGTGATAGGGTCTTTCGAAATAATGTAACCTTTAATGGCTTCTTGTTGATCTACTGCAATGTTGTCGAATACTGCTAATAATGGGTCTTTTGAATTCTCGATAGTAATTTTAAACGAATATTCTGAGAAATATGATGCTAATTTGACCAATACTTCTTCTGTCCAAGCAAAGCTCACTCGGCTATCAATCGTAATAACTTCATTGCCTCGAGCTAAACTATCTTCAAGCTGTGCAAAAAAAGCTTCGCTTGAATCAGCGTGAATTTGCTGTGCCACCTGAAACACTGGACCATTTTGTAGGGAACGGATTGTGGCAACTTGTAAATCAAGCTCTTCTCCAAGCTTAGCTACTAAACTTTCTTGCGTGTAAAGTGGCTGTAGTGTAACACCTTCATTTGTTTTTGTGAATAGTGACTCAAATGGTTTCCCTTTTAAAGCTTTGATTGCTGCATCTTGCCAGTCTGAATAGGCTGGTATTTCAAATTCAATATTTTTCATGTTGTTTGACATGCGGACGCTTAATCAGCTTCCCCCCTTAGTAGTTTCTATTTGTTATTCTACATGACAAATTGCGACTCGAAAAGCATAAAAAAAATCGGAAACCCTTATACAGCAGGTTTCCGACGAGTCATCAGTAGACTGACGTTGAAGATTTATTTGTATTTTCGAGTATTTCTTTCACTCTATTTAGGAATTTACCACAGACAAGTCCATCAAGCACACGATGATCTAAAGATAAACATAAATTCACAATATCACGTGCAGCAAACATTCCACCTGGTAAAACGACCGGTTTTTTTACAATACTTTCCACTTGAAGGATCGCTGCTTGTGGGTAATTAATGATGCCCATTGATTGAACAGAGCCAAATGCACCTGTATTATTCACTGTAAATGTACCACCAGTGATGTCATCCATCGCCAATTTCCCTGTACGTACTTTAATAGCCAGTTCATGGATTTCTTTAGCAATTCCTTTAATGGATTTTTCATCTGCGTGTTTTATAACAGGTACAAATAAGGCATCATCCGTTGCTACTGCAATCGAAATATTGATGTCATGTTTTTGAATAATTTTATCTTCCGCCCACATAGAATTCAGCATCGGGAATTCCTTTAAAGCTTGAGCAACCGCTTTTACAAAGAAGGCGAAATATGTAAGATTAAAGCCTTCTTTTTGCTTAAATTCATTCTTTAAGCTATCACGATAAGTGACTAAATCTGTTACATCCACTTCCATCATCATCCAAGCATGCGGCGCTTCATGGACACTTTTCACCATATTATTCGCAATGGCACGACGGATCTTCGTCACCGGAATTTCGATATCTCCTGGATGAACAGGTTGTACAGGTGCAGCTGCTTTTTCCACTTGTTGCTGAGGCGCTGATGTAGGCGCTGATGCTGTTTGAACAGCTGTTGGTGCTGGTGCCACATCGTTTGCCGTTGGGATATTACCCGTTTCAATTAGCTTTAACAGGTCTTTTCTTGTAATACGACCACCCTCGCCAGTTCCTGTTACAAGGTCTAATGCAATATCGTGCTCCTGTGCAAGTCGAAGAACAGCTGGTGAGTAACGCACTTTACTCGTACGTGCCTCTTTTGGTGCAGCTACTGGAGGTGCCACCTGCTGTGGTGCCTCCTGTTTCTTTTGAACACCTGCATTTAAAATAGCCGTACTTACTGCCGATTTTTTTTCAGGTGGCGGTGCTGGTAATTCGCCTTCTCCTGCTATTTCAATCGAGCATACGACTGCCCCAACTGGTAATGTCTGACCTTCTTGTGCAAGAAGCTCCGTAATAACCCCTTCAAATGATGAGGGGATTTCAGCATTTACTTTATCTGTAACAACTTCTGCTAATGGATCATATTTTTTTACTGTATCTCCAGGCTTTACAAGCCATTTTTCAATTGTACCTTCTGTTACACTTTCGCCGAGCTGTGGCATTGTAATATTTTGAACCGACATCCTTTATTCCTCCCATCAATTAAGCCTAGGCGTCATTGTACCTGATGCAGCGCTAAAAACATTAAACGTAGATAGGCAATTAGACAGATTTTGACTTTCTTGTGTTCAAAGTCAAAATCTGTTGTTCCGTCTGAGGCTTTCTCTTTTTTCATTCAGCCTTGTTGTGATCTATTAGAACGCAGCAAGTTCTCGCATAGCACGTTCCACTTTATCAGGATTAATCATGAAATATTTCTCCATCGTTGGTGCATATGGCATGGCTGGCACATCAGGTCCTGCTAGACGTTGAATTGGTGCATCAAGCTCAAATAAACAATGCTCTGCAATAATTGCTGCAACCTCACTCATGATACTACCTTCTTTATTATCCTCTGTGACAAGCAATACTTTACCTGTCTTACTTGCAGCCTCAATGATTGCTTCTTTATCGAGAGGATAAACTGTACGCAAGTCAAGGATATGAGCAGAAATACCATCTGCAGCTAGGCGCTCTGCCGCTTGTAGTGCAAAGTGGACAGCTAAACCATAGGTAATGACTGTCACGTCATCTCCTTCACGTTTCACATCTGCTTTACCAATCGGCAACGTGTAATCATCTAATGGTACTTCCCCTTTAATTAAACGATAGGCACGTTTATGTTCGAAAAATAATACTGGATCTTCATCACGAATAGCAGCTTTCAGCAAACCTTTTGCATCATACGGTGTTGATGGAATGACAATTTTCAAACCAGGCGTACCAGCAAAAAGTGCTTCAACAGATTGTGAATGGTATAGTGCCCCGTGAATACCTCCGCCAAAAGGTGCACGGATAACCATTGGACAAGTCCAGTCATTATTAGAACGGTAACGAATTTTAGCTGCCTCTGAGACGATTTGGTTGACAGCTGGCATAATAAAATCAGCAAATTGCATTTCAGCAATCGGACGCATACCGTACATCGCAGCACCGATACCTACACCAGCGATCGCACTTTCTGCAAGAGGTGTATCAAGGACGCGGTATTCACCGAATTGATCGTATAGTCCAGTAGTAGCTTTAAATACACCGCCCTTACGACCAACGTCCTCTCCTAAAATGAAAACTCGTTCGTCACGTTCCATTTCTTCTTTCATTGCTAATGTAATCGCATCAATATAAGACATTACTGCCATTACATGTCACCTCCGTCCACTGGTGCATAAACATATTTAAGTGCATGCTCTGGTTGTGCATATGGAGCCGCTTCTGCATAATCAGTTGCTTCATTTACTTCTGCCATGATACGCTCTTCGATTTCAGTACGTATTGCGTCTGTCATCACACCAGCATCCATTAAATACTTTTCAAATAAGACAATTGGATCCTTTGCTTTGCCTTCTGCAATGTCTTCAGCCGTACGGTATTGACGGTCATCATCATCCGATGAATGGGCTGTTAAACGATATGTTACTGTTTCGATTAAGCTTGGACCTTCCCCATTACGTGCACGGTCTGCGGCCTCTTTCACCACTTTATACACTTGTAACGGATTTTTCCCATCAACTGTCACACCTGGCATTCCGTAGCCAATCCCACGATCAGATACTTTTGCACACCCTAGTTGACGTTCCACTGGTACAGAAATAGCATATTGATTGTTTTCTACCATAATAATGACTGGTAGCTTATGAACACCTGCAAAGTTTGCTCCTTCATGGAAGTCCCCTTGGTTGGATGAACCTTCACCAAGTGTAACGAATGAAACAAAATCTTCTTTTTGTAGTCGTCCAGCAAGTGCAACACCAACTGCGTGTGGAACTTGCGTTGTAACAGGAGATGATCCTGTTATAATACGGTTTTTCTTTTGCCCAAAGTGACCAGGCATTTGACGACCACCAGAGTTTGGATCTTCTGCTTTGGCAAACGCAGATAACATCAATTCTCTCGGTGTCATACCAAAATGTAAAACAACACCCATATCACGATAATATGGTGCAATATAATCCTTATTTTTATCAAGTGCAAAGGCTGCTCCAACTTGTGCTGCCTCCTGGCCTTGACAAGAAATTACAAACGGAATTTTACCAGAACGGTTTAGTAACCACATACGCTCATCTAATCTTCTGGCCATTAACATTGTTTCGAACATAGCAAGTACATCTTCATTTGACAAACCTAAATCTTCATGTTTGATTTGAACATCTTGCATACGAACACCCCTTTCGTATTATAGAGAAATAACTATCTTATCCTATATCCCCACATTTGGATATGTTAGTTATGAAATTCAGAAAATTAAAAATGGATAGCACGATCATCCACTGCAAGAGCAGATTCCACTAACACCTCATTTAAGGATGGATGTGGATGAATAGCCTGACTTATTTCCCATGGTGTTGCATCTAACACTTTCGCTAAGGATGCTTCTCCAATTAAATCTGTCACATGTGGCCCTACCATATGAATACCCAAAATATCATCGGTTTCTTCATCAGCAATAATTTTGACAAAGCCTTCTGTCTCTCCATTGACTAATGCTTTACCAATGGCTTTAAACGGGAATTTACCAATCTTTAATGAAAATCCTCGTTCTTTAGCAGCACTCTCTGTTAAGCCAATGCTGGCAACCTCTGGATAGGAATAAACACATTTTGGTACTTTCAAATCATCCAATTTCTCTGTTTTCCCTGTTGCTATATGCTCAATAGCTGAAAGCCCTTCATGAGAAGCAACATGTGCTAATTGTAAGCCACCAATCACATCTCCTATGGCATACATATGAGACTCTTTCGTTTGATAGGAATCAATCACTTTAATAAAGCCGTTTTCCACTTCAATCTCTGTATTTTCTAAACCAATACCCTGCGTATTCGCCTCACGCCCTACACAAAGTAATAATTTATCAGCCTCAAAGATTTCTTCTTTATCATTCACTTTCGCTGAAATGAAAACGTTATCATTTTCAATTTTGAATGTATTTGTATCTAAGCGAGCATTCGTAACAATACGAACTCCTCGTTTTTCAAGTTGTTTCGTCACTTCTTTAACAATGTCCGCATCTTCCGCTGGTAAAATGGATGTTCCATATTCTACAACTGTTACATATACACCAAAATCGCATAGCATAGATGCCCATTCAATTCCGATAACACCGCCACCAACGATTAGCAATGACTTTGGTAAATTTTCTAACGCTAAAGCATGATCGGAATTTAGCACATATTGCCCATCTACCGTTAACCCTGCCATACCACGAGGCTTTGAGCCTGTTGCAATGACAACATTTGTAGGAACAAGCATTTCATTTTCATCGCCATTTGACATTTCTACAGATATCGTACCCGGCATAGGTGAGAAAATAGATGGACCCAAAATTCGCCCTGTACCATGATAAACATCTATTTTGCCTTTTTTCATCAGTGTATTCACACCCTGACTTAATTGCTCAACGATTGCTTGTTTTCTCGCTTGAACTTTGTCAAATTGTAATGTCACACCTTCAATATCGACACCATATTCGCTAGCTGTTTTATTCGCCATACGATATACTTCTGCACTTCGAAGTAAGGCTTTACTTGGAATACAGCCTTTATGCAAGCAAGTACCACCTAAACGTTCACGCTCTACAATGGCTGTTTTCAAGCCTAGCTGAGCAGCTCGGATGGCTGCAACATACCCACCTGTACCTCCACCTAAAATGACAACATCATAATTTTGAGCCATGTTTATTCCCCCTATTGAGAAAAGTGCTAAAGATTCTATTAAACAATTACCAAGCCATTTTTTAGCAGTCAGTCCTTGTCCTAGAGGATCTTTAGCTTTACTTCATTAATGCCCTATTTCTTGTTGAAAATAGAAGAAGTCGACAATGCGACTTCTCATCATGTATCAACCGTGTAAATTAGCGACCATGTAAAATATTTTTTTCATTTTTTAAGAATTGGCTGCGAGATTTCGCTACGCGAGCGATACGTTCCTCAGCTAAGCGGTTCGCTGCCACATATGTTGGAATGCCATCTCGTTTTGAAATAGCAAAGATTTTTTCAATACTATCGTAAATGCCATCAACGCGTTTCATTGCACGTTCTCGATTATAGCCATATAATTCATCTGCAACGTTAATCACGCCACCAGCATTGATTACATAATCTGGTGCATAGACGATACCTAATTCATGTAGGTAGTCACCATGACGTGAATCTTTTAATTGGTTATTAGCAGATCCAGCAATCACTTTCGCTTTTAATTGCGGAATTGTTTCATCATTTAAAATTGCACCTAGTGCACAAGGTGAGAAAATATCAACTTCTTGCGCATAGATTTCATCTGGTGCCACTGCAATTGCATCGAAGTCATTCACAACTCGATCAATGGCAGCCTGATTGATATCTGTTACAACAAGTTTTGCTCCTTCATTATGTAAATACTCGCAAAGCTTGTAGGCTACATTTCCAAGACCCTGTACAGAAATTTTTAATCCTTCTAGTGAGTCAGAACCGAATGCTTCTTTTGCAGCTGCTTTCATACCACGGTAAACACCATAAGCTGTTACTGGAGATGGATTACCTGAAGAACCGAATGCAGGAGAAATTCCTGTTACATAATCTGTTTCCTCATGGATTAAATCCATATCCGATACCGTTGTACCTACGTCTTCAGCTGTGATATAGCGGCCATTCAATCCATGGATGAAACGACCTAACGCACGGAACATCTCTTCATTTTTATCTTTAAATGGGTCACCAATAATGACCGTTTTTCCACCGCCAAGGTTTAAACCAGCTGCAGCATTTTTGTAAGTCATTCCTCGTGCTAAACGTAATGCATCTTCAATTGCATTTTCTTCTGACGCATATGTCCACATACGTGCTCCACCTAGTGCTGGTCCAAGTGTTGTATCATGGATAGCGATAACCGCTTTTAACCCTGATGCTTCATCTTGGCAAAATACCAATTGTTCGTAATCATACTTTTCCATATACTTGAAGATTTCCATGAAACTCGCCCCTTTGCTTTGGAAAGTGCATCCCCAAATGCCCATCCAATCAAGTTTTATCTAACAATCACTTCTACATAGCGTCCTCACTCAGCAAATCCTGAGCTCCTCTTATTCAGTAGGTGTTTAGACCCTAAAACTTGAAGAAGAAATTGTTTAGTAATGGATAATATTGCTCCACTTATTTTTACAATACTGACAAATTCACAATTTCGCAACTATTATTACATATTCTTATTTAAGTAAGAATTTTCTAAACATTCTGTTACAATCGCTACTTTCTGTCCTGCCTCGTTTTTAGGCAAAAATATTATATTGATTTATACCGTTCCTTGACATTCCACCATCCACAGGTACAATTAATCATAGGAATAAGGAGGGGTATGCATGGCCCGTTTAGCTGCATTTATTGTAATGCTTATTCCAGGTCTTATGGCTGCAGGTGGCATTAAATTTATGCGTGATACATTATTTGGTAAGCTCATTTCACCATTCCCATTTTTATGGCTACAATTTGTAGTTGGTGTCATTTTCTTCGTAATAGGCTTTGGGTTTTTCGCTGGATTTTTACTGCATCGCGATCGAAAAAATGGAAAAGTAGCACCACGCTTCCAAAAAAAATAAAAATAGCTATCCATATAAGTCACGCGAGACTTACTGGATAGCTATTTTTATACTCGTTGCTGTGTTGTGATGACTTTATCAGGATAATCCGTAATCCAACCAATGACAGAAGGATGCGTATTGGTTAAAAATGATTCTGAGCCATCAATGGCATAAAAACGACATGCTTTTTCACTTGTAACACAGGCCTCCAAGTATCTTGGCTTGTAGTACCTTTTATGCATATGCACACTATCAGCGGCTTTATAATCAGCTAGAAGATCCCATTTTATTTTTTTCGTGGCAATAAGGGCCGTTTCAAATTCTGGTCTCTGCTTTTTTACGATCTCTAAAAGCTCATAGTGAAAGGATGAAAAATGACTACCCTCTGGCAGCGCTAATCCTCTTAGGAAATGAATGAGCCCGCTCTTATTATCCAGGATCGTTGATTTTAATTCAATATTCAATGGCATCTGCTGTGTATTTGCCCATGCTAAAACTGCCTCAAACGCTGGCATTTTATACGACGAAAATAGACGTCTCCAAGGCTTGCCAAGTTTAAAGCGCAGAAGCTCCTCCATCGTACAATCACTTACCAATTTATTCGTGCCTACTAACCTCGATAACTGTGGATCATGATACACTACAGGTAATCCATCTTTTGAGAATTGAATATCTAGTTCAATTCCATCGGCCCCTAGCTCTAATGCCTTTTCAAAAGCTTTAAAGGTATTCTCTAATGCATAAGCAGAAGCTCCTCGATGTGCAAAAACAGGAATAAAAGCTACCTTAGACATTTAACTCACCGAATTCTAGCAGGAATTTGCCATTCGTCATCTTGCTTAATAAAGATGATTTTCTACCAATTTGAATATAAGTTCCAGGATGGGCCTCTTTTGTCACAACAATCTCTTCTTTCCCTACATGACGCATTTCATCCATTAATAATTTAATTTCACGATCTAATGTAATCGCTTCGGCCTTTAATTTAGTCAAGGCTTGCTTTGTTACTTCAAATGAGGCTGATTGTTCTTTTGACATTTGATTGAGGAAAGGCAATAAATTTTTCATGCTATTCTCATGTGCTGAAATCTCTGTCTGCAATTGTTTTAGCTGTGCTGCTTTTTCTTGCATCACGGAGTTATTCTCCTGCTTATTAATACTTTCTATTATCAAATCTGTTCGACGCTCTAATCGGTTCCCTGAAATGGCCGTAACAATCGTATTTTTAGCTACTGCACGCCCCCCAATAATTTTACCTTTTCGTTCGTCCACATAAATAGAATGAGCAGAAAGCTGTGATCCTAGTGCATAAAAACCAATATGAATACTATTAGCAGCAAATAAATTTGCTTCATTCACATGTTTAACAAATATATTGCCACCTGCTTCTACCACTGTTGAACCAAGCCCAAAGATTCCACCACGAATATAGACATCACCTTCAATGGATTTAATAAGCTTGGCACCGCTTACACCCTCCGCTCCCTCAATGGAAATATCACCAGTTGCAATAACCGTATAGCCATTTGTTACTGTACCTTTAATACTGAGTGAGCCATTAAATTCAAGGTTACCTGTCTCCACTCCAACATCACCATTTATAGGAAGGTGTCTGTTTACACCAATCATGCCTTTGACATCATCTAAAACGCCAGCGATTTTCGAGCGAATGACTACTTTTCCGTCTTCTTCCACTTCATAGGCCGATTTTGTATCATATTTGATAGGATAATCTCGTCCAGGTACAGCAGCAACTACTTGACCTAGCACATTTTTCCCCGGTTTACCTAATGTAGCAGGAATCTTTTCACCTAGCCAAGAGCCTTCTGAAATTTCCGAAATAAAATTCATATCATAGTAATCCGCTTTACCGTCTTCACGAATGACCGGCTTTCTCTCTGGTTTAGGTAAGTATGTAATTTGTGCATCTATTCCCGCTATAGGTTGCTCTCCTTGAGCAATTAAAAATGCTTTTCCTGGTTCAGCCTTCAATATATCAAAATCCAATATTCCGTGCACAATTCCATTTTCATTCAATGTTTCTCGGATTTGTTGTGTTAATTTCTCTTTATTGTTTTGAATATATTCAAGCGTTTCATATATAAAAACAGAGGCTGACATCTTATCACGTGCCACTTCTGCTTCAATGTTCGGAAGCCAGCGTCCAATTTCAACAGGATTGGTATTCTGGGTTGATAACACATTTTTTAAAATTGAAAAATTAGATAATTTCAGTCGTGGATGACTACGTAGGATGCTATCAAATTCTTTTAATGGGAAACCAGCGCTAAAAGTAAGCATATATACCTTGCCATTTTCCTCAGAAATTTCGAAGTTTTCGTTTCGAACTAGAATCAAGCTACCTCCTCCTTCCCTCTATATGTAAGTATATACAATCCACTTACTTTTGTTTAGAGACCATTGTCACTACCGAGAAAGAAAATAGTACCACTTAATCATTAAAACATGAGACGATATTTTATTATTCATAAAGAAAAGAAGGCATTTAATACTACTAAATTTCTTGTTTTTGAGTTTTTTTATTAAAATTACCGATAAATTCAAAGTAATTCCATTAGGCTATTTTGAACAAATGATCTTCCAAGGACAGATATCTTGGTTGCTTCTCGCTAAACCATCGTTTATATTAGGTCTTTTTAACCATGAATTCATTGATATTACTTTCAATTTGGAAAGTAGAACCGAGTTGTAGCAATTGCTGTCGACTCATATAATGCATACTTAATTTACCATCGAATGCTAAACGTACCTCAAATAGATCTTCCTCTATCTGTGTGATTTCGAGCGAATTCATTTGATCTAGTTGAAAATTTACACTTTTTATTTTAATCACCTACTATAAGTATAACGAAACGATGTGAGGTATCAAACGACCTATTACCCTTCACTATTCATCTTTAGGATATGACTTTAAATCCACTATTCATGCATATATCGTGCATTTTTATCTGAATTAGACTTTCTTTTAACGGTTTCAATATTAAAGGACAGCCACAGATATTTCCACAGCATTTGTTCAAGTAACAAAAAAAGCGCCCTTTTAAACAGTAAAATTTAAAAGGGCGCTATACTATGCGAAGTATAATTGCTGTATATGTTTATTATATATATGTCGGAACTAGCTAGCCATCATATCGATGCGGATTTTGTCTGCGATCATGGCAATGAATTCGCTATTTGTTGGCTTAGATTTTAAGTGATGGACTGTGTAGCCAAACATCGACGAAATGGATTCATAATTGCCTCGATTCCATGCAACCTCGATCGCATGGCGAATCGCACGTTCCACACGAGATGGTGTTGTATTGAACTTTTTGGCGATTTCTGGATATAAAATTTTTGTCACAGATCCTAATAATTCAATATCTTCAAAGACCATTTGAATGGCTTCACGCAAATAAGAATAGCCTTTAATATGGGCAGGTACACCGATTTCTTTAATGATGGCTGTAATCGTACTGTCCAATTGATGCTGATTTAATTTTTGAGGTACTGTCGGTTGTAACACGCTTGTCTTTTTCGGAAGTGTCGCCTTCTGTCCAGCACAATGCAAAATCTTTTGTACCAATTGATCGAATTCAAAGGGCTTTAGCATGAAGTAGGAAGCTCCTAAATCTACCGCCTGTTTCATGACATCTTCTTGGCCAAAAGCTGTTAGCATAATGACTTGAATTGATGACATTTTTTCATTTTGATACATGGATTCTAATACAGCTAAACCGTCAAGATGAGGCATTATTATATCTAGAAGTAAAATATCTGGTGTAAATTCCTCAAGCATTTGTAGACATACTTTTCCATTTGAAGCAGTTGCAATAATTTCTATTTCGGCATGTCCTTGAAAATACTGCTCCATTGTTTTTAATAACTCACGATTATCATCTGCAATCGCTACTTTTACCTTTGTCATTTCAATTCCTCCTTCTGGACTTGCTTTGAACACCTCAAAGCGATAACCTAAACCCCTAAATGCCGTTTTTGGCACACTGTGGAATTTTCGACATTTTTGTTTTAAAAACCTTTTCTATTTCCAAAAATGAGTATGTAGTCCGATACTTTCTTTTAATATCGACAAGTTACGCTAAATGGCTGCGACCTGTTGAATGCTCTAATAACTTATTTTAGATAAATTTAGTAGATAAAACTACAGTTTTTTTAAATATCATGACTCCTTCAGGAAATTATCAGAAATACATGTTGGATTCGATGAAATAAAGGTAAAAAATCCGTGTAGTTTCCTGCGGCATTTGTCCAGCCTGCGGAAAATTAAACGGATTTTTACCTTTCATCCCTTTTTATGAAGATCTTCTTAACATTTCCGCTACCGTTAGCGCTGCACCTTTTTTCGGCTCCTCCACAAACATATGTGTCACCGCACCGACAAAACGACCATCTTGAATAATAGGACTGCCACTCATTCCCTGCAAAATACCACCTGTTTTTTCAATGAGCTTCTCGTCAGATACTATAAATTCAAGGCGTTCATTTTCCACTTTGGTAATTTCAATTGAAAAGGTTTCCACCTTACTGCCTTCAATGGCTGTATAGATTTCTGCTTTCCCCGTTTTTATATCTTTTTCATGCATAATTTCTATCGCTTTGGGTAATCTTTGTTGATAACCGTCTTCCCAACGGCCAAAAATACCATAAATAGTATTTTTATCTATACTGCCTAGCCGTTCTTGATGCTTTTCAATGGAGGAAATTTTATAGCCTGGTTGGCCCGGTGTGCTTTTTCGGATTTGCTGAATAGAAGCTAAAAAAATGGAGCCAGCTCTAAAAACAGGGGCTTCTTGTAGGGTTGAATCGACGATTTGATGACCTAGTGCACCGTAATTTTTTGTCTCTGGATCAATATAAGTCAGTGTTCCTACTCCATCTGTTTCATCTTTTAAAAAGGAAATGACATGCTCTGCTTCTTGGTTTTGTAATTCCAATGTAATTTGTTGGCCACCACTATTGATCGTCCATTTCTGTTGGCCATCCTTTGCCACAGCTTGCTTGGCATCAGCAAGTGATTTTACTGGTATATTATTTATTTTTTCAATAACAGCGCCTCCTTTCATCCACTGATTGGAAGCTAACAGTACATCGTGTGCTACAAATACATGTGATAATTGAAGTTGGATTCCAATTGCTTCGCCCATCGGTATAAGCTTTTTGGCAGCTAAAGCTTGTATAGGCATCACTAATAAAAAGATGAGCATAGGCAAAATGACTAATTGACGCCAATGACGATTCATACGACACCTCCTTTTCATTTTTGTCTTTTTACTATGTGTTGTTGTGACGTTCTTATAAGCGGTAAATATTTGCGCAAAATGAAAAAAGCCAGAAACAGCTGAAACTGTTTCTGGAATAAAGGTTAACGCATTTGTTTTTTTCGTTCATCTGCCATTTTTAATAGCTCCGTTGCATGCTGTAATGTTAACGCTGTAATTTCGGTTCCAGACATCATACGGCTTACTTCCTCTATACGAGCGTCTTGATCAATCTCTGATAATGAAGTAAATGTTCGATCGTGTTCCACTTCTTTTTTGATGAAGTAATGATGATCGGCCATCGCAGCAACTTGTGGTAAATGTGAAATACATAAAACTTGAGAATTTACAGAAATCGCGGCAATTTTTTCTGCAATCGCTTGCGCCACACGACCACTGACACCTGTATCCACCTCATCAAAAATAATGGAGGTAATTCCATTGGAAGAAGAGAAAATGGTTTTCAATGCCAGCATCATTCGTGATAATTCTCCGCCAGATGCAATTTTTGGTAAAGACTTTGGAGGCTCTCCAACGTTTGTGGAGATGTAGAAAATAATTTGATCTTTCCCATTAGCATCGAAATAGGATAATTCATCAAAATTGACAATAAATTTTGCCTTTTCCATATGTAATTCACGTAGTTCTGCCATAATCGCTTCACTTAATTGTTGGGCTGCAGCTTTACGTACTGTTGAAAGTTCACTAGCCAACTCATTGAGTACAGCTTCCATTTCTAACACGCGTCGTTCTTTCACCTGCAAAATTTCATCGCGATTCAACAGCTCATTTAACTCAGTTTTAATTTTTTCATAATAAGCCAAGATTTCTTCTACTGTTGTACCATACTTGCGTTTTAAATTTTGCAATAATGCTAAACGTTGCTCCACCTCGTTTAAACGAGCTGGATCAAATTCTAATTCATCTAACACATTTTTGACCTGATAGGCTGCATCCTGCAATGCATAAAACGCAGTTGTAACTGCCTCAGACGATTCTTTAAATTGCTCATCAACCGTTGCAGCGTCTTCTAAAGCACCCATTGCCGTACCGATCCAATCAAGCCCTTTTGTTTCGCCTTGAATGGCTTCATAGGCTGCACTAGAGCGTTCAAAAATTTTATTAAAATTCATCAGACGACGGCGTTCGTCTAGAAGCTCGTCTTCCTCGCCTAATTTTAAATTGGCTTCGTCCAACTCTTTGATTTGAAATTGATACAAATCGATACGTTGTGCCATCAATTGCTCATCAATGGATATGGAAGCTAAGTCTTTTTTGAGTAAACGGTATTCATCGTACTGAGCACGATACGTTTTTTGAATGGGCAATAGCTCTTCTTCTGCAAACTGGTCGAGCAAATTGATGTGCTGCTTTTCATCCATTAGCTCTTGATTTTCATGTTGGCCATGAATATCAATAAGACTAGCTCCAATGTCTCTTAGTACCGATAATGGCACAAGCTTTCCATTCACACGGCAAATACTTTTACCCGTATCATTTAAATCACGACGTAAAATAATCGTATCTTCTTCTATTTCAATGCCTGCTTCTTCTAACTTTTTCAGAACAGGATGTACTGAACTCGAAATTTGAAATAAGCCACCCAATTCTGCTTTTCTTGCGCCATGTCGAATAAATTCAGTGTTGCCTCGTCCACCAGCAAGTAAATGCACCGCATCAATGATAATGGATTTTCCGGCACCTGTTTCCCCTGTGAGAACTGTTAAGCCTTCTAAAAAGCTGACAGTCAAATCCTCAATGATGGCAAAGTTTCGAATACTAAGCTCTCTTAACACAAAATGTCACCTCTAAATCAATTTAACCATTTTTTAAAGCATGTCTAATAAGCGATTTTTTGTATTTTCACGCTCATTTTCATTTCGACAAATAATTAAAATGGTATCATCTCCAGAAATTGTACCTAAAATTTCTGGCCAATCTAAATGATCAAGTAAGGATGCAATGGCATTCGCATTCCCCGGAAGAGCTTTCATGACTAAAAAATGTGATGCCCCATCAATACTTACAAATGCATCCGCTAATGCACGATGTAATTTTTGGACTGGGTTGAAACGTTGATCTGCGGGCAAGCTATATTTATAACGACCATCCTGCAGTGGTACTTTCACTAAATGAAGCTCTTTTATATCTCGTGATACCGTAGCTTGTGTGACATTATAGCCTGCTTCTTTTAAAAAATCGACTAAATCATCTTGCGTTTCAATCTCGTGATTGGCGATAATATCCCGAATCCGTATATGTCGTTGTCCTTTATTCAACGAAATCACCTCTTATAAATAATTGTTTATGTGTATAATCACACTACCATTTTCAACAAAAAAGCACAAGAAAAAACACGGCTCTATAAGCGAGCACGTGTTATTTTAAAGAATTATGCGCTTCTTCAACGAGTGCATTAAAAGCTGTATATGCAGGTAGAATTTCTTGTCCAATAGGATTCACTAAATGGAATAAAAATTCAATATTTCCTTCTCCACCTGTGATGGGCGAGAACGAAGCATCTTTCACTACAAAACCAATCTCTGTTGCCATTGCAGCCGTTTTTTCCAATACTTCTAGATGTACTTTTTTATCACGAACAATTCCCTTTTTGCCTACTTTATCTTTACCTGCTTCAAACTGAGGTTTCACCAATGCCATAACATCCCCGCCTGGCATCAATAATGTTTTTAATACTGGTAAAATCAGTGATAACGAAATAAAGCTGACATCGATTGTTGCAAAATCAGGTAAACCTTCTGATAAATCGGCTGCCGTTGTATAGCGAAAATTCGTTTTCTCCATTACCGTGACACGTTCATCTGAGCGAATTTTCCAAGCTAATTGGTTAGAACCAACATCTAGTGCATAACAATGTCTTGCTCCATGTTGTAAGGCGCAATCTGTAAAGCCACCTGTAGAGGAGCCAATGTCAAGCATTAGCTTCCCTTCTACAGACATATCAAAAATTTGTAGCGCCTTTTCTAATTTAAGGCCACCACGGCTCACATATTTTAAATCTGAGCCCTTTACTTGTAGCGGTGCATCGACGGCAATTTTCTCGCCTGCCTTATCAATACGTATTTCATTCGAAAAGACAATTCCCGCCATAATGGAACGTTTTGCTTTTTCTCTTGTTTCACATAGCCCACGCTCTACAAGTAAAATATCTACTCGTTCTTTTGGTTGTTTTGTCATTATTTATTCAAACCCACTTGCTGTTTTTGTTGAAGTAATACGTGCATACGTGCAACCGTATCCTCTGCTGTCATATGAATTTCTGCGAGTAGCTGATCTACGTTGCCATGCTCAATATATTGATCTGGGATGCCCATTCGATCAACAAGCGCATTTAAATAGCCGTGGTCATGAGCAAACTCTAATACACCACTACCAAAACCACCTTGTAAAACAGCTTCTTCAATTGTTAAAATTGGTTTTTGACTAGATAATATACGGTGTAGCATATCCTCATCCATCGGTTTGATAAAGCGAGCATTGACCACTTCAATATCGATACCTTGTTGCGCTAGCATTTCTGCAGCTGCCATTGCCATTGGAATCGTTGTACCAAATGTCAGAATCGATGCGTCTTTCCCCTCACGTAAAACTTCCCAGCTACCAATCGGTAAAGCGACAAGCTCATCATCTAATGGCACACCAATCCCATTACCTCGTGGATAACGAAGTGCAATTGGACCACCATCATAATCAATCGCTGTTTTTACCATATGTTGCCCTTCATTTTCATCCTTTGGCATCATGATGGCCATGTTTGGAATATGACGAAGGAAAGCAATATCAAATACACCTTGATGTGTTTCTCCATCTGCTCCCACTAAACCAGCACGATCAATACCGATAAAGACATTTAAATTTGGGCGAGCAATATCATGTAATACTTGGTCATATGCACGTTGCAGGAATGTAGAATAAATCGCTAAAAATGGTTTCATATTTTGCGTAGCTAATCCTGCAGCCATCGTTGCCGCATGTTGCTCAGCAATACCCACGTCGAAGAAACGATTTGGGAAGTCCTGTTGAATACCTTGTAGCTTTGAACCTACAGGCATGGCAGGCGTAATCGTTACCACTCGCTCATTTTCATGGGCAATTTTACGAACCGTCTCAGCAATTAAACTACTCCATGCTGGTCCAGTTGCCTCAGACTTTACAAAGGCACCATTTTCAATTTTATAAGGACCTGTTCCATGCCAATTCCCAATTGTATCATCCTCGGCTGGTTTATAGCCTTTTCCTTTTTTCGTAATGACATGAACAAGGACTGGCCCTTTCACTTTTTTCGCGTGTGATAAAGTCATTTCAAGCGCTTCAAAATCATGCCCATCAATCGGACCAAGATATTTAAAACCTAGCTCCTCAAAAAACACACCCGATACTACTAAATATTTCAAGCTGTCCTTCACGCGTTCTACAGTAGACGCAAGCTTTCCACCTAGTACTGGAATCTTATTAATAAGTGACTCGAGCTCTTCCTTGGCTTTTGAGTACTCCTTCGCTGTACGTAGACGACCTAAAACATTGTGTAACGCGCCAACATTCGGTGCAATCGACATTTCATTATCATTTAATATAACAATCATATTCGTTTTCGCATGGCCAATATGATTTAATGCCTCAAGTGCCATACCACCTGTTAAAGCGCCATCTCCAATAATAGGGATAACAAAGTTGTTTTCTTTTTTTATATCACGTGCTGCTGCCATACCCATGGCTGCTGACAAGGAAGTCGAGCTATGACCTGTTTCCCACTCATCATGTTCACTCTCCACGCGCTTTGGAAACCCACAAAGCCCTTTGAACTGACGTAGTGTGTCAAATTGACTCGCACGACCTGTTAAAATTTTATGCACGTAAGCTTGGTGGCCAACATCCCACAAAAACTTATCTTTTGGACTGTCAAACATTTTATGCAGCATTATCGTTAACTCAACTACGCCTAAATTCGGCCCGATATGCCCACCTGTGACAGAACATTTTTCGATTAAGAAGGTACGAATTTCTTGGGCAAGCTGCTCAAGCTCCTTCTTATTTAAGTTTTTTAAAAAGGATGGACTAGTTATTTTATTTAAATCCACCTTTCTCACACACCTTTTCAATAAAATATTCACTGCAATTGTGTTTCCACCATTATAGCAGTGTTATCAATATGCTAAAAGTACGAGCACTTCATTGTTTGCATATTGCAAACGTTCCCACCTATTCTAGCATATTCTTTTCCTTCAACGCCTTGATTTTCTCTTAGTTTTTACGATGTACAATATAAGCCGCAAAGTCACGTAATAGGCTGACATCTATTGGTAATTGATCGAGTGCGTTAATGGCATGTTGATAATGCTCAGCAAGCTTTTCTTTTGCTCCCTCTAGTGTTAACAGTGCTGGGTAGGTACTTTTATCACTAGCGACATCTTTCCCAGCTGTTTTTCCTAGTTCTTCTGTTGTTCCCTCAATATCTAAAATATCGTCTTGAATTTGGAAAGCTAAACCAATGTGATGCGCATACTCCTTCAATGTAGCACGGTCTTGTTCTGACACATCTGCAAGTACGGCTCCCGCTTCAATACTAAAGCGCAATAAAGCACCTGTTTTATTGACATGGACTTGTTCCAATTCAGCTAAATTAAGCTGACGTTGTTCCCCTTCCATATCTAGTACTTGACCACCAACCATGCCTTCTGCACCAGCTGCAACGCTTAGCAATTGGACAAGTTCAATACGCTTTTCAGCAGAGATTTCCATACGTGCTAAAATACCAAATGCCAGTGTGTTTAACGCATCACCAGCAAGCGTAGCCAGCGCTTCTCCATAAACTTTGTGATTTGTTGGCTTACCTCTTCTGAAATCATCATTATCCATGCTTGGTAGATCATCATGGATTAAAGAATACGTATGAATAATTTCAATCACTGAACCGACAATCAAACCGTCCTGTAGATTTTCACGGTAAAGCTCCAGTACTGCTAACACAAAAAGTGGACGAATTCGTTTACCGCCTGCCTTTAATGAATACAGCATGGATTCCTTTAAATCTGCTGGTGCATCAATTTGTTCAACAAGTGCAAACATGGTCTCTTCAATTTGTGGTGTATTGCTTTCGATAAAGTACTTTAATGGCTCATTCATTTCCTAATTCTCTCCCTTTAGTGGATCAAATGCTGTTGTTTCACCAGTCTCTTGGACAATTGATACAAGCTGCTCCTCAGCATGTTGCAGCTTACTATGGCAAAACTTTGATAGCTCCATTCCTTGCTTGTATAAATCAATCGCATTTTCCAATGGCACATCACCTTGTTCTAATTGGCGAACGATTTCTTCTAGTGCCGTCATGGCTTCTGCAAATGTTTGTTGTTTTTCTGTCACAACAATTCCCCCTCATTCTTTGGCAAGATATTCGTCACTTCTGCCACAACCTTTCCATCATGGAAGGTCAGTGTCAGTTGATCCTGCTTTTGCACCTCAGTGGATGATTTGATCATTTGCTGCTCTTTATATGCTACTGTAAAGCCTCTTGTTAGAATAGACAGTGGATTTAAAGCTTCTAATGTTCTAACGGTTGACTCAAATTTTTGTTGTTGCTTCGCCACATAATACGCTGTAACACGTGATAATTGTTGGACACGCGCTTCAAGCTCTCTCTGATGAAAAGCAAGTGCCTTTTTGGGTGAATGTTGCTCCACCGTACTATGTAATTGTTGAAGTTGGGCGGCTTTTTTCATCAAGCTCACTTGCATCGCTGTCTGCAATCCGGACTCAAGCTGTGCCAATCTTTCCGTAAAAGGTCGATAAAGTCTTTCTGGCATTGATAACGGATAAGACTGCTGGAGCTTATTTAGACGTTGTCGCTCAGCCATAAGTTGCGACCTAACCATTTGATGAAGCTGTGATTTTTGCGTCAGCACACGTTGGTAGAGCTCCGCTTGATCTGGCACAGCCATCTCAGCAGCTGCCGTTGGTGTCGGTGCACGTAAATCTGCTACATAATCGGCAATCGTCGTGTCTGTTTCGTGACCAACTGCACTTATAATGGGGATTCGGCTTTCAAAAATAGCTCGTGCCACGATTTCTTCATTAAATGCCCATAAGTCCTCGATTGAGCCGCCCCCTCGCCCGACAATCAACACGTCACAGCTCGCCTCTTGATTAGCACGTTGAATATTTTGCACAATATTCGGTGCTGCCTGAGCTCCTTGCACAAGTGTTGGATAAATCAAAATTTCCGCAAGTGGGTAACGCCTCTTTAAGGTTGTACAAATATCCCGGATAGCTGCACCAGTAGTTGAAGTGAGCACACCAATTTTTTCAGGAAACTTTGGAATCGGCTGTTTCCACTCTGGTTTAAAAAGCCCTTCTTTTTGTAATTGCTCTTTTAATTGATTGAAGGCAACAAATAAGCTACCAATGCCATCTGGTTGCATTTCCTGTACATAGAGCTGATAAGTTCCATAGCCTTCGTAAACGTTTACATCACCACGGATAAATACTTGCATACCTTCCTTCGGCTCAAATGCTAATTTGGTAGCCGCTGTTTTAAACATCGTAGCAGCTATTCGGGCACCATCGTCTTTTAAGGTAAAATAAATATGACCGGATTGATGAATTTTCACATTCGATAATTCGCCTTTTACATAGACTTCACGCAAATGTGGATCTGCATCGAATTTTCGTTTAATATATTTTGTTAACGCTTTTACTGTTAAATAAGAAGCAGAGGACATGTTTTCGGCTCCTTTACTAAAATCAAGTTTTTCACAAAACTACACCTATCATAACATTTTTTACAGTCGTTGACGTGCCAAAATGCAGTTTCGCTAGAAAAAATGACTGTCTTTCTTCTATCGAAAAACAACTATAACACATTCCTACACGTTCTCACTATTAGAAACCGTCTATTATGACAAATAACAAACAAAGCCCCATAACTTCATACGTTATGAGACTTTATATTTTAATAGAATAGTAATAAAAGAGTTCCTACAATAAAACAATAATACGTAAAATAGCTAAGTTTGCCACTTTTCATAATGCCCATAAACCAACGCATCGCAAAATAAGTCATAATAAGTGTCGCCAAGAAAGTGGCGGCGTAGGGAAGTGCTAAGGCACCTTTATTCGGCTCGTCTAAAAAATCTGTAATACCGAGGACTACCCCACCCAAACTCACAGGAATATAAAGCATAAAAGAAAAACGTAAGGCTGTATCCTGCTTCATCCCTACTGCTATGGCTGAAATAATCGTAGCTCCTGAACGGCTAATGCCTGGCGTTAAAGCGACTGCTTGCCCTAATCCTACAATGATAGCATCTTTTGCACGTAAATCTGCATCTTTCTTCTTGCCACGCATATTACGTATTAGCCACAATGCGGTCCCTGTCACAAATAGCATAAGCGCAATCGTCGTCATACTTACATTATCCGCAATAACGTCACTTAATAACACCCCTAAAACGCCAGCAGGGATTGAACCAATTATAATATAGAGAGCAAAGCGAAAATCCGCATTATAACGCTTTTCTCCCGTTTTCAAGTAAAGAAAAAAATGGCTGATCAGACGAACAATATCCTCACGATAAATATACATAATAGCGAGTAACGAAGCTGTATTTGTTAAGATGGCAAAAGTAAAGCCTTGTTCACCTAGCCCCAGTATTTCGCTGGCAATCATCACATGCCCACTCGACGATACAGGAATTGGCTCTGTAAAGCCTTGGACAAGTCCAATAATGATATGCTTAACAATTAACATAATATCAATATTTTCCATAAAAACCTCCTTCTAAGTATGTATGTCCCAAACGTTACATTAGACGTCCAAATAGCAGAAAAGTTCTGATTTTACGCAACAAAAAAAGTCATCTCACAGCAATGTTGAGATGACTTTTTTTCAAAGGATTTTTATTTTGCAAGCGTATTTTCAGCTGCTTGCACTGTGTTGAATAGTAACATTGTGATGGTCATTGGACCTACGCCACCTGGTACAGGCGTAATATGAGACGCAATTCCATCCACTTCTGCAAAGTTTACGTCGCCGCATAATTTATTGTTGTCATCGCGATTAATCCCTACATCAATGACAACAGCCCCTTCTTTCACATGCTCTTTCGTAATAAAGTTTGCACGTCCAACAGCGGCAATTAAAATATCCGCTTGTTTTGTAAATGAAGGTAAATCTGGCGTTTTAGAGTGTGTATAGGTAACCGTTGCATCTTTTTGTAAAAGTAGTTGTCCCATTGGTTTACCAACGATATGACTACGACCTACAATCACAGCATGTTTTCCAGCGATTTCAATTCCTGAATACTCAAGAAGCTTCATCACGCCAAACGGTGTACAAGGTAAAAATGTTTCTTGGCCAAGCATCATTTTCCCAACACTTACAGGTGAGAATCCATCGACATCCTTCTCGACTGCAATCGTTGCAATGACTGTATCCTCATCAATATGTTTTGGGAGTGGTAATTGAACTAAAATACCATGAATATCCTCACGTTGATTTAAAAGCTCAATTTGTGCTAGTAATTCCTCTTGCGTTGTTTCTTCTGGTAATTTAATGAGTTCTGAAAACATACCAATTGCTTCACAAGATTTCTGTTTATTTCTCACATATGTAGCTGATGCTTGGTTGTCTCCAACTAACACAACCGCTAAACCAGGTGTTAACCCTCGCTCTTTTAAACGAATGACACGCTCTGCTACAGCATTACGAATTTCTTGACCAATCTCTTTACCATTAATAATTGCACTTGACATAAACCTTCGTTACTCCTTCCAATTCAACACATTATTCTTGTTCTGTAAATTTAGAAAGTACACCATTGACGAATTTAGATGAACTATCATCGCCAAATGTTTTACATAACTCGATTGCTTCGTTTAGTACTACTCTTTTTGGTGTTTCTGGCATGTATAACAATTCATATACAGCTAGGCGTAAAACCGTTCTTTCAATTTTGGGTAGACGGGCAAGTGACCACTTTTCAAGATGCTGTTCTAATGTAGCATCGATTTCCTCCAAATGTTCAGCTGTTCCATTCACGATCTTTTCATAGAAGGCATTGGTAGGTTGACCCTTAATATGGCCCATTGCTTCTTCAACTGTTAGATCCGTATTGTCTAGCTGAAACAAAACTTGCAACGCTTTTTCGCGTGCTTCATGTCGTTTCATGTAAAGCTCTCCTTCTTAAGTGGCATTAAGGTTTATAATAGCATAAAATCACACGAGAAACACGATTTCAAGCAAGTTTTCAATAATCTGAAACCTTTTTCAAGGAACTTTTTGCTTAAGCTCACTTCTTATCGAATAGTGATATTCAAAAATGATTGTTTCCTGTTCATAATGGTATAATAAAGAAAATGAAAAGATCTTTAGAGGTGTTCACAATGCAATATGAAGCTACATGCCCTAGCAGTAAAAAACATTTAAATTGGTTGAAGGTGAAGAACAATATAAACAAATAAAGAAACATAAATCTCACCTATTTTACTGCGAGGATTGCAAGCATAAAATTCGTTTTGATGCCATTCGAAACTTCTTTAGCTATTACTAGTGGAGGCCATTTATGAAGGAACATTATTATACGATAGGTGAGGTTGCCAAACTTTCAAACTTATCGGTTCAGACATTACGTTATTATGATCAAATTGATTTATTTAAGCCTGCTTATATCGATACCTACACCAATTATCGGTATTATAAAGGCAATCAGCTATTCTATTTAGATATTATAAAGTCTCTTAAATATATCGGCGTTTCACTGGATGATATAAAAAAAGCACTTAGACTAACCTCTGAAGAATTGCTTGATTTTTTAGCTCAGCAGGAACTACGCATCAATGAAAAAATTTTACGTTTAAACGAAGCAAAAAATACTTTACTGAAAACTAAAAAGCAATTACAAGAGCAAATTGATATTCCAGTCTTCGGTGAGGTCTATGTGCAGATAGAAGAGGCCATGCCCGTTCTTCAAGTAACCACTACTGAATTAACACCAACATCAAGCACCAGTACATACTATGCCACTTTAATTAAAATTATAGAAAAGGAAGGCAGTGTCTTAAACAGTCGTTATGGCTGTACTTATCCACTAGAGCCTTATAAAGATGTCAATGATATTATTTATGATGCTATTTTCACTCCCCTATTAACGGAGCGCACATTTTCGAAGCTCTCACCAAACATACAACAAACCATTATCCCTGATGGTAAATATGTATGCATTGCCTTTATTTATGATCCTGATACTTATTTTTCATTCTATGAAAAATTGAGAAATCATGTATTGGCTCAGCAGGAACTATTTGAGTCGCAGGTGTATGAGCTATATATGCCAGCAACGCTCACTATGGAGCAAGAAAAGAAATTTATAGTAGAATTAAAGATTAGGCAAAAACAAGAGACACAAAATTCCTCCGAAAAAGTAACTGTGCACTCGTATAACTCTCTACAAGAATTCCCAAACTAATAAAAACTTTAAAAAATAAAAACAAATCTTTTGACCCTATAGTTACTATAGGGTTTATCGTATTACATGGAAATATTCTAGTAGATTGAAAACATGTATCGCGAACAATTAGAAGGAGAAGTTTATGAGCAAGAAGCAAAATATAACCTTAGCTATTTTATTATCTAATCTTTTCATTGCCTTTTTAGGGATTGGTTTAGTCATCCCTGTTTTACCAACCATCATGAATGAGCTACATATTTCTGGCTCTGTTGTTGGTTATATGGTGGCAGCCTTTGCCATTACACAACTAATCGCATCACCAATTGCAGGTAAGCTTGTTGATACTATTGGCCGCAAAGTTATGATTGTTGCAGGTCTTTTTATTTTTGGACTTTCTGAGTTTTTATTTGGATTCGGTCGTTCTGTTGAAATCCTCTTTGTCTCCCGTATGCTAGGTGGCGTAAGTGCAGCTTTCATTATGCCCGCCGTAACCGCTTATATAGCAGATATTACGACATTAGCACAGCGCCCTAAAGCACTTGGCTATATGAGTGCAGCCATTAGCACAGGTTTTATTATCGGTCCTGGGATCGGTGGATTTTTAGCTGAAATTGGTACACGTGTCCCATTTTATGCAGCGGGGGTACTTGGTCTGTTCGCAGCTATCCTGTCATTCATGTTTTTAAAAGAGCCGTCACGTGCTACAGACAATGAAGAAGCAGCACCATCCATGTTAGGGAGTGTCAAGCGAGTGTTTAGCCCGCTCTACTTCATTCCATTCATCCTTATTTTCGTGTTGTCATTTGGCCTCGCTGCATTTGAATCGTTGTTTAGCTTATTCGTTGATCACAAATTTGCGTTTACACCATCTGATATTGCTATTATTATTACAGGAAGTGGTATTGTCGGTGCCCTAGCTCAATTAATACTATTTGATTGGCTGACAAAGAAAATGGGCGAGATTAATGTTATTCGTTATTCGTTAATCCTTTCAGCAGTATTAACATTCGCCATGACGATCGTGAGTCATTATTTTGCCATTTTATTTGTTACATTCTTTATTTTCGTAGGCTTCGATTTAATTCGCCCTGCTGTTACTTCATATTTATCAAAAATCGCTGGAAATGAACAAGGATTTGTTGGTGGGATGAACTCTATGTTTACAAGTCTTGGTAATATTTTCGGTCCTATTCTAGGTGGTATATTGTTCGATATCAACCTGAACTATCCATACTACTTTGCCACAATCGTCTTGGTGCTTGGCGTCATTCTTGCGTTATTCTGGAGAAAGCCAAAGCATATAGAATTATAAAAATAGCGATACACATCCACATGAACCCTAGAGAAATCCATATAAAAAGGACTGCCCTTGATGAACGAATCATCGTCGGGCAATCCTTTTCTTTTTATTCATGTACTACTGCTTCTTCTTTTTCAAAGTGAATACCTGTAATATGCACATTCACTTCTGCTGTTTCTAGTGCTGTCATATTAAAAATAGCCTGACGGATTTGCGTTTGAACTTCTTTTGCTACCTTAGGAATGGCATATCCATATTTCACAGAGCAAAATACATCAATGGCAATTTCACCAGTTTCCGTTACACCTGATTTAATGCCTTTATTGTGTACCTTTTTACCGAAACGTTCCACGACACCCGTCGCAATATTTCCACGAGTTGCAGCAATGCCTTCAACCTCATTTACAGCAATCCCAGCCACAACTTCGATCACCTCTGCCGCTACCTCAATTTTTCCAAGCTCTTCTTTCCCAGAAGGTGTTGGTTGTACGAAAGATTGTCCTACTTTCTCTGCCATACAAATATCATCCTTTCCCTTACACATCACAAACAAGTGCTGTACTTACATTTATTATACTATAAAAAGGAAGGTTTGGCTGTCGAAAGCCGTTTTAATTTAAAATGGGCTTTATTGATCTTCTACATCTATTAAATAAATTCTTTTATCAAATCCACCACGAATTTCTCTCTTGTGCTCACGCGTCGCTTCTAGCTCCTCAAAACTTACTCCTAACATACTGATAGCCGTATGAATGAGTTCCATATATCTAATACTACATCACTTTCCTCTACAAGAAAGAGCAGAAATTTAAATTAAAATAAACCAATTTCATAAAGAAAGTCTAAAGACTATTAGAAGTGACCTTAAAATTTAACAATGAGTTTTATAAATTATGAAAAAAGTTTGATAGATTATTTATTTCTTTGATAAAAATATTTCTATAATAAACTTTTCTCAATATAATTTAAATAAATTTCAAGAATTGATAAGATAAACTAAATTAGCATGTTTAGTTAAAAAATCATTAATTTTTTCTTCAGTAAACAGCTTATCATTTTTATTTAAATATTTTTTATTAGATAATGATTTAAAAAATTCAAGTTCTTGAATTACTTTAACATTCTCTAGTTTTATAATATTATTATATATGCTTCCTTCATCAACTTTCATTTCTTTTCTATAATAGTCAGGAAGTTTTTGTATCGCTTCCTCAAAAAGTTTTGGTGATTTATTTCTAAAAATTATATTTTTTATATGTTCGGCTTTATAAAATTCTGTCGGAAAATAGGAGTTCTCATTTCCTTCAGGATTAACTATAATATATAATTCGGGTTCTTCTGTAATAATCTTATTTTGAATATCTAAATTAATATTATTAAATAAATTTGTTCCAAAATAAACGTCCTTTGCTGTATAGTCTGTTTCCTTAGAATAGTTCCCTTTAATGTGTGAATAAAAATTATCACTTTGTTTAAGTTTAATTAAAACTGTAAATCCATCAAAGATATTTCCCATTTTGATTCTCCTTTTTATATAGGTATCCTTCAGTTTTCAACCTATTTCATCACAGTCTTTTTATAAATATAGAAATGATACTTCATCATTAAATTAGAATCCTCTTTAGTTTAGATTTTTAAAAATTCTTCTAATGATGATTTACTTCTACTCAGATAAGAACAGGTAGTACCTACATCCCCTTGACAATTATTACTCCTAAATATGGTTTGCCAAAATAAAAATGGGATTCTTCCTTGTGCCATAATTACATTTATTCTATCACGTATTTCGTAATTAATGTCTGCTTCTGTTAATTGGACTAACGAATACCATGAATTTTTGCACATTCTATTGCTACACTTTGAAAATTTTATGTAGATATAAAATTCCTTTTTGTGCTTCTAAAGACTAAATTTTCAATATGTAATATTTGCATTTTTTATTCATTTTAGATATTTCATTTAATAGTCTACGAATATCTCCTAAATTCTTTTCTCTAACTTCTAATAAACTATCTACAACATCAGAAGCAACCTTCCTCTTTGAATCTGTTCGTTTTTTGAAATACAATTCATAAAAAAACCTTTTAAATCATGCTTGCACCAATATAAATTGCATATCGCTTCTTTTAAACATTAAACAACTATAAGTCGATATATTCATTTGTTTTCATTCTTCCACAGTCAAGATACTTAATTAAACAATAGATAGGAAATAACAGTTTTCAATACCGTATTCTGTATAAATTATATATCAAATAAATTATTTCTTTCCTTTGTCCTTTTAAAGTTTATAAAAAACCTCCTAACTACTAACAGTTAGAAGGTTTAAAATTGCGAACGCTTACTTCACTTTTTCTGCTACACCCAAAACATCATTCTCTTCAAGGAACTTCGTATTGAATTGTGCTGATTTAAACACGTCATTGTTCATCAATGCTTGGTGGAATGGAATTGTTGTATTGATTCCAGGACCAGATACTTCGAATTCACTTAGGGCGCGGTTCATTTTTGCAATCGCTTCTTCACGTGTATCCGCATGAACAATTAGTTTCGCTACCATTGAATCGTAATATGGTGGGATTGTATAGCCCGCATAGACAGCAGAATCAATACGTACACCGTAGCCACCTGGCGTTATATACGTATCAACAGTTCCTGCTGATGGCATGAAGTTTTTGTAGGCATTTTCTGCGTTAATACGGCATTCAATAGCCCATCCATTTAATTTTATATCATCTTGAGTGAACGGAAGCTTCTCACCAGATGCAATTTTTAATTGTTGTTGTACAAGATCTACACCAGAAATCATTTCTGTTACTGGATGCTCAACCTGAATACGAGTATTCATTTCCATGAAGTAGAACTTGTCCTCTCGATAATCATAGATAAACTCGATTGTACCAGCGCCTTCATAGTCACATGCTTGTGCCGCTTTGACTGCAGCCGCACCCATTTCAGCACGACGCTCAGAAGATAAAGCTGGAGATGGAGCTTCCTCTACTAACTTCTGCATACGACGTTGAACCGTACAGTCACGTTCGCCTAAATGCACCACGTTACCGTAGCCATCTGCTAAAACCTGGATTTCACAGTGACGGAAGTACTCGATGAATTTCTCTAAATATACGCCTGGGTTACCGAATGCTGCAGCAGCCTCTTTTTGCGTAATTTCAATACCTTTTACAAGATCTTCTTCTGTACGTGCTACACGGATCCCTTTACCGCCACCACCAGCAGTTGCTTTGATGATGACAGGGTAACCAATTTTAGCAGCCCATTCTTTACCTGTTTCAATATCTGGTACAATACCAGTACCTGGAACAAGGGGAACACCTGCCGCTTCCATCGTAGTACGTGCAACGTCCTTGATGCCCATAATTTTAATAGAATCAGATGATGGACCGATAAATTTAATGCCAGCGTTTTCACAAGCTTCAGCAAAATCAGCGTTTTCCGATACGAAACCATATCCTGGGTGGATACCATCTGCACCTGTTTTTTCAGCTACACTAAGTAGCGCTGGGAAGCTAAGATAAGAATCTTTTGATAGCTTTGGTCCGATACAATAAGCTTCATCTGCTAATTTCACATGTAATGCGTCCGCATCTGCTTCAGAGTAGACAGCAACCGATTGAATGCCTAACTCTTTACAAGCACGAATGATACGCACAGCGATTTCGCCGCGGTTTGCAATTAAAACTTTTTTCATTTGTTTTGCACTCCTTACTCAGCTTTTACAAGGAATAGTGGTTGGCCGTACTCTACTAAGTCGCCATCTTTAACTAGAATTTCAACGATTTCCCCTTGCACTTCTGCTTCGATTTCGTTGAATAATTTCATTGCTTCTACGATACATACGATTGTTTCATTTCCTACTTTGTCACCTGGTTTTACGTAAGCTGGTGAATCTGGGTTTGGTGCTTGATAGAAAGTACCGACCATCGGAGATACAATTTTATGTAACGAAGGGTCGTTAATTGCTGGTGTAGCTGCAGCTGGAGCTTCTTCCACTTTAGCTGGTGCAGGTGTTACTGCTGGAGCTTCTGCTGGTGCAGATTGTTGTACAACAGGGGCTACTACTTCTTTTTTAGGTGCTACAGTTTCTGTAACAACAACATTATTCTTTTTAAGTTTTACTTTTGCGCCATCTACTTCATACACAAACTCGTCAATTGAAGATGAATCCACTAATTTAATGATTTCACGAATTTCTTGAATTTTGAACATTTCTAACTCTCCTTATGAATTAAAATCTACTACAATAACTATTCTATATTTTTTCGTATCAATTTGAAATAGTTAAATGAAAATTAAGTAAATATGAACAAAATAAAAGGCTTTCCTTTACTAAGCGAAAGCCTTTTCATTACGCTGATATATAACACCCTTTTGTAAATTGACTAAATATTTATTTTTTTCTCTATTTTTTAATAATTATTTGCACTGAACTTTACTTGCACATCATTTGCGCCTTCCATCTCTGTTTTTACCAGATAGATAATTTCGTTTGCTTGTGCTTTTGACAACTCCTCTGCCATCACTGTAACTGAAACTTTTTCTCCCTCAGCGCGAACAAACGCATCCGAATAACCTAATGATTTAACGAGCATTTCAAGCATAGCTTCCGCTGATTCACGTTTAATCAGCCCATCCATTTCATTAAATGCCTCATTTTTTTCTTCAGCAGAAGCTTCCTCAGAAGCAATTTTCTGTGTTAACTGTTCACGAAGTTGGCTTCTCTCATCACTAACCTGCATACGCATTTCTTCGAATAAGTGACTTGGTGAAGATACTTCTTGTGTGATATCATTTGTTGCTTCCTGATCTGTAACACCTGTGACAGCTGTTTGTTGCAGTGTATCATCTGTAAAAATAGTAAGACCATTAAATTGTTTTGCTGGATCAACCAAATAATACACTGAAATGACTGCTACTAAACTTAATAATGTCATAAACCAAACTGTTCTTCTACGTACGCGCATTTACTTTTCCTCCTTATTTTCCATTGGAACGATAATAATTCGATGAATCGGTAATTGCATCACTTGACTGACGACAGCACGAATTTCATTTTTTACAAAGATATCGGAAGCACCTTCTGAAACAACGAGCATTCCTGTTACGTTTTTCGCGCCTTGCTCAGTCCCTCGAAAATATTGGCTGAATAGTTTATTGGCATCCTGATCATCTGTCATCTCTCCATAATAAAAGTAGACTTTAACCTCCCCAACACCTTGCATTGCCTTCAGTGTTTGCTCAAGTTTTTCTTCATTCGTGAGCGGTGAACCTTTGTCGCTTGTTGAATTCGTTTGATACATAGGTAAAATGATGAATATTCCCACGGAGGCAGCTATCAAAATTAAAAGCATCAATGACGTTGTTTTTTTTCGTGTCTTTTCCACTTCACTTGTACATTGCCTCCTTTCATCTTCTCTTTTTCAAGTGTATGTACGCTTGTTTCTTCCTATGAATTGATAAATGGAATCTTTAATAGCAATTGCAAAAATACTAACGTGATGACCAACTTTGTCAGTGAAATTATTTCCTTATCATCCGTTAGAAACACAAAAATCTGACAGACAAAGAGCAATGCCAATAAAAGAATCAATCTATCTCCCCCCTGCCATGACTTGTACGAACACAATGAGGAAAAAACAAGAAAACATAAATGAAAAAGCAATTAAAAATGATACAGCACATAAAGTAAATAGCGATTTGCTAACTTGATCTAGTAGTCTACAAATATCATCAAAGGCAATCGGTTCTAAAATGGCGGCAAGCATTTTCAATGAATAGGCACTGACTACAAGCTGCACTGTTGGGATAAATGACACCGTAATGACGGCGATAAAGGCACTAATACTTGTAAGGGAAGATGTAAATTGTGTCATATGCTGAAACATCGAAAAACTATCCACAATAAAAGAACCAACAACTGGAATATTTTCTTCAATTAATTTTTTGACGGGCTCCGCTACAGCCGCATTGACACTAAATGCTGCTACGCCACTTGCAGTCATCAGCAGAATATAGCAAATGACAGACGCAGACACGATACTCATAATCGTAAAACGAATCAAATCAGCTATCCGCGTAAAGGATATTTCCTTGACGATAACACTGCACACATCAAAGACAATGGCCAATAGCACGCCTGGAATAAGCCACTTACTACTGATAATGGTGAGGACTTGTACAAAAAACAGTAAAAAAGGTTGCCAGGAAGCAATCGCGGTAATACTACTGGATAGGAGAAAGCTTGATGTAAGAATTGGATAAAATGCCGTAAATAGATGGGCTAGTCCTTGTGCAATTTCATCAATTAATGTAAAAGATTTGACAACAACAGGACCGATTGTTGCTAAAACGATAAGAAAAAAAAGTATCCTTGTCCCTTTTTCAAATTCTGGTATTACCATGTTCACAATCAAAATAATGATGACGTAACTGCAAAGCATGAGCGTCATCTTGAGCAAGAGAAAGAATGGGTCGATTAAAAACGATAATATTTGCTCCTGCAATGGCTTCGCTCCTTAGTTTAGCCTTTTTAAAATGGCCGACACCTCCTGTAGAACAGCCAAAAATTCTTTGAACCAATACAGCAAAATCACAATTTTTACAGCAGCAAAAACGATGTTCCCGAGCACTTTATAATTCTGTTCTGCCAGAAGCAATGCCACCCATTGCCCGACATAGAACATACTTGCACTGATTAAAATAGCCTTCGCATAAGGTAAAAACGCAAGTGTTTCTAACAGTTGTTTGGCGAAAGGCAATAAAAGTGTCGAGAACAACATGCCAAAAAGCAAAAAAGAAAACATCACACTGATTAGCGCATGGAGTGGCTGTATAACTTCTTTTATCAGCAATAATAAAAGCAGCATGACAACAGCGACGATCACAATTTCCATTTACGTTACCCCGAAGAGGTAAGCCATTGGAAGAATGTTAAAATCTCATTAAAAAATAGACGTAAAAATCGAAGTAATTCTGCTGTCATATATAAGTAGGCAATGAAAAAGAGGAAAAATGAAAATTCCTTCTTCCCTGTTTGGTCAAAGAAAACATGAAGAAGCGCAACGACTAGTCCCACTCCAGCAACTCTTAATACGTCTTGTAATTCCATTCCTACGCCCCCTCGTGTACAGCAATATATGTCGCTCTACAAAAAAAAAGACCTCTATACGGATGTATAGAGATCTTCAATAAAAAATTTAGAGTAGCTTTTTCAAGATGCTTTTAACAGTGCCTGCTTGCTGAACGAGATGACTATTTTCGCCCATCCACATAGATAAATATTCAGCATTGCCTTGCTCAGCACTTTCTTTACGAATGGTAGTCGTTAAATAGTTTTGTAGAGGATAAGGTGCTACTGTCGCATCCTCCATACGTTTTGTGAAATCATTCGCTAAACCTCGTGCTGGCTTACCAGTAAATGCAAGCGTAATCGTCGTTTGTTGTTCTTTCGATGCTAACACAGCATTTTTATAGAGTGGTGAAATTTCGCATTCATCTGCCACTAGTAAAGCGGTACCAATTTGAACTACCTGTGCCCCACTCTCAAGTGCCTTTTGAATATCCTCTTTGGTTACAAGGCCACCCGCAGCGATAATAGGAATCGTAACTTTTCCCACTACTTGTTGTAGTAAGTCGTTTAACGGAATTAATTGCAGAGGAGCAGTAAAAGAACCTCGATGACCGCCAGCCTCTCCCCCTTGTAATACAACCGCATCCATTCCTGCCTGTTCCACTAATATAGCTTCTTCTACTGTCGTAGCTGTGCCAATCGTATAGATACCGTGATCTTTTAATTGCTTGAGAATCGCTGGAGATGGCAGTCCAAATGTAAATGAGCAAATTGCCACCTTCTCATCAATCACCGCTTGAACCTGTCCTGCAAAAACTTCTTTTGATACTACACTCTGTACAGGCGATAAGCCTAATTCATCGTAAAAAGGTTGCAGTGCCATTCGTGCTTGTTGTAAAACCTCGACATCAATTTTAGGTTCCTCTTGCACAAATAAATTGACTGCAAAGGGCTTTGTCGTTAATTTCTTCACTTCCTGAATAAACTGCTTTGTTTGTTCACCATCTAAGTAACCCGCACCAATTGAGCCTAATAGCCCTGCCTCAGCACAAGCCGCCACAAATTTAGGGGATGTTACGCCTGCCATTGGTGCTTGAATAATTGGATATTGAAAATCAAATGTTGTTTGTAGCATACCTTTCACTCCTTACTATGATTGTAAACAATTCTCCTAGTAATGACCATCTATCTGTTGATAGAAACTTGCTAGTTCCTCAATAAAAATTAGATAGTGCTTCTATCTATTATCACATTAAATGAACGATTTGACAGGATATGTATAAGAAAAAAATAAAAACCTACTCTTTCATCCAAAAGAGTAGGCTGGCTATTACTGGTCATTATGCACGAGAAACGTAAGAGCCTTCTTCAGTGTTAATGATTAGAACATCACCTTGGTTTACGAAGAATGGTACTTGTACAATAAGACCTGTTTGAAGAGTAGCAGGTTTTGTACCGCCTGAAGCTGTATCACCTTTAATTCCTGGTTCTGTTTCAGTTACTTCTAATTGTACAGTGTTTGGTAATTCAACACCTAGCATTTCACCTTGGTAAGATTGAATATGCACTTCCATGTTTTCTTTAAGGAATTTTAGTTCATACTCGATAGCTGCTGAAGCTAGTTCAGTTTGCTCATATGATTCTAAGTCCATGAATACATGATCGTCACCTTGGGCATATAGGTATTGCATTTTACGGTTATCGATTTGTGCCTTCTCTACTTTTTCACCAGCACGGAATGTTTTTTCATTCACGGAGCCGTTACGTAGGTTACGTAATTTAGAACGTACGAATGCAGCACCTTTACCTGGTTTAACGTGTTGGAAATCTAACACGCGATATAATTGGCCATCAACAACAATTGTTAGACCTGTACGAAAATCGTTTACTGAAATCATTTGTGTTCCTCCAAAGTTTATAAAATAATGAGTTCTTTTGACGAATGTGTTAGGAGTTCATTACCCTTCTCTGTGATTAAAATATCATCCTCGATACGGACACCACCGATTCCTGGTAAGTAAACACCTGGTTCAATCGTCACGGCCATACCTGGCTCTAGCACTGTATCAGAACGCATCGATAAGCCAGGGCCTTCATGTACTTCAAGACCAATACCATGTCCTAAAGAATGACCAAATGCTTCGCCATATCCTTTTTCTTTTAAATAGTCACGTGCAATCGCGTCCGCTTGAATGCCTGTTAAGCCAGGGCCCACTTTTTTAAGTGCTAACAGTTGAGAAGCAAGGACTGCATTGTACATATCTACTAATTTTTCAGATGGTTCTCCAACAGCCACAGTACGTGTGATATCCGAAATATAGCCATTATATAGCGCACCAAAGTCTAAAGTAACAAAGTCGCCTTTTTCAATCACTTTATTCGTTGCAACGCCATGTGGTAATGCTGAACGAAGACCAGACGCAACAATTGTGTCAAACGAAGACTGAGTTGCTCCTTGTTTACGCATGAAAAATTCTAATTCATTCGAAACCTCAAGCTCGGTTTTACCAGGCTTGATGAAGCCTAAAATATGTGTAAATGCGTGATCTGCAATTTCACACGCAGCCTTAATAATATTAATCTCTTGTTCCGTCTTAATCAAGCGAATTTTTTCAATTAGCCCAGAAATCGGCACTAAATCTGCTTGAATGTTCGATTTATACAGTTCATATGTGCCATAGCTTACAGTATCTTTCTCAAAGCCCAATAATTTGATGCCCATATTGTTTACTTGAGTAGCGATTTCTTCAATAATTGTCGCTTCATGCTTGACAATTCGGAAGTCCTGAATTTGTGCAGCAGCCTGCTCTGTATAACGGAAATCTGTAATAAATACAGCATCATTTTGAGACACAATTGCTACGCCCGCTGTCCCTGTAAAACCTGTCATATAGTGACGGTTGTACCCATTAGTAATTAGAATGCCATCGATGCTTTGTTCTTGAAGTGCTTTACGTAGCTTTTGTAATTTCAACATAATCAATTCTCCCTCTCGATAAATGTACGTAGTGCCAGTTCATAGCCTTTCGTACCTAGTCCACAAATTTGACCAAGGCAGGCCGGAGCAAGATAGGAATGATGTCGGAAAGCCTCACGTTTGTGGATATTGGAAATATGTACTTCGATAACTGGCACAGAAATACCTGCAATCGCATCATGTAACGCGATGCTTGTATGGGTATATGCACCAGGATTAAAGATAATACCATCATAGTTTTCGTCCTCTGCTTCATGCACCCAATCGACTAGTACCCCTTCATGATTGGATTGACGAAATTCAACTGTAGCACCTAAAGAAGCCGCAAGATTTTGAACATTTTCTCGAACATCATCCAATGTTTCATGTCCATAAATATGTGGCTCTCGTTTACCAAGTCGATTTAAGTTAGGTCCATTCAAACATAATAACTTCACGCTTCTATTCGCCTCTTTCTATGTACTTGCCATTTATTTTATCATACACCGTGCATTCAGCAACTAATTTCAACTAGTGGTTCCATAAATACCCCCTCAAACGAAGGGGATATTTTGCCCCACTAACTTTGTTTTTGTGTCGTATGTTCCTTCTGATGGAAATTGGCGGTTTCCAGCAAGAAACGTAATAAACAAATGACGGTCACCATAAATGGAATCGACAGTTTTTTAAAAGACGTAAGTTGTAATGGTAAATCTAAAGCCATCCATTCTAATGTGATGGTCACCAAAAGACCTAGTAAAAGGGAAGAAAAGACAGCTGGGATGATATATACATAGCGCATTGTCATGTATAAAAATAAGCCAATAATAAATAGAAGAAAAATAAAAAAGGTCCACTGAAATAATTTGGAGCTTTCTTCAAACCAATTCCATTTCTTATAAAACCCAATCGGATGCCATTTAATGAGATGGAAATAATGTAAACCCTTTAAGCACAGCGCTAAAACAAGCGCGTTGACAAGTGCTGTAATCGTCGCTACCTTCACCATATACCTCCTTTATGCACACTAATCATTTCCTAAAATGTACGATTAGTGTAGCCATATAGAAAATTTACTATGCGTAAAGGTAGAGGTTTTTCACTAAATTTAGTACAATGGTACAGTTGAAATATATAAAGAGAGTGGTGTTAGCCTTGAGCAATTCACCTGTATACGGGGGACAAGCACAATTAGAGGGTGTGATGTTCGGAGGAAAGGAACATACTGTTACAGCCATTCGTCGTAACGATGATTCCATTGATTATTATCATTTCAAAAAAGTACAAAAACCGATGTTACAAAAGCTGAAGAAAATTCCATTTGTACGAGGCGTTGTTGCGCTGATTGAATCCGCTGGCTTAGGTTCTCGTCATATGCAATTTGCTGGGGATCGTTATGATGTAGTACCTGGCGAAGAGGAAGATCATAAAGAAGAAGGCTCTAAACTTCAAATGATACTTGGCGTTGCTGTAGTAGGTATTCTTTCCTTTTTATTTGGAAAATTTGCCTTTACATTAATTCCTGTTTTTATAGCTGATTTTTTCTCAAAATGGATTGAAGGAAAAACGGGACAGATTTTACTAGAAAGTGGCATTAAGCTCCTTTTACTACTTACCTATTTATACTTTATCTCGTTGACACCTCTGATTAAACGGGTATTTCAGTATCACGGTGCTGAGCATAAAGTCATTAACTGCTATGAAGCAGGTTTGGACATTACCGTAAAAAACGTCCAAGCTCAATCACGTCTGCACTATCGTTGCGGCAGTAGCTTTATTCTATTCACAGTGTTTGTCGGTATGTTTTTATATTTCTTTGTGCCTACAGATCCACTGTGGCTTCGTATTTTAGATCGTATTCTATTAATTCCTGTTGTTCTTGGTATCTCATTTGAAGTCTTACAAGCGACAAATGCTTGCCGTAATATTCCAGTGTTACGCTTCCTTGGCTACCCTGGCTTATGGCTTCAATTACTAACAACTCGTGAGCCAAAGGACGATCAAGTGGAAGTAGCGATTGCTTCCTTTAATATGCTACGCCAAGTAGAGCAGCAACCTGAAATTGCTGCGACATTAAATCATGATTAACAAAAAAAGGCAGCCCAACATGAACGTTGGAGCTGCCTTTTTTCATTTTGAACCATTGCCTTGCATTTTCTGCTTAAATATAAAAATAGCGAGAATCGTAATAATTACTGTATAACCGATGACAACGATGAGTGAATGAAACATATTAGTATACTCTGCATGTAAAATAGCCTTCGCTGCATTGACTGCATGAACGAAAGGTAAATACTGCGCAATCGTTTGAAATGTTCCACCAATCATATCTAATTCGAACCATGTTCCACTTAACCAAGTTGTGATATTAACAAAGATGGCAAAAATTCCTCCTACCTGTTTATCTGTAAATAATGTCCCAAACAATAAACCAAAACTAATATAGAGTGGTGAGATAATCAGAAGTACAAGGATCATGAAGAGAATGGACTTATTAAACGACAACCCTAAAAACAGGGCGGTAACTAAACAGACAATGATTTGTAGCAGAGCTATTGGTATTAAAGGTAGCATATAACCTAAAATGTAATCAGCAGCAGACATAGGAGAAACGAAAATTCGCATTAAAAAGGATGAGCTTTTATCTTTTCCCAGTAACATTCCTGAAAACAATGTGAGAAAAGAAAAACTAAATACAATGATACCTGGTGTTAGACTATTCATTTCATATAAAGCAAATGGCATATTTTTTTGCATAACAGAAAACAATGCTAACAAAAGGATTGGTAAGCCCATACCAAATAATAAAGTGACTGGATCACGGACAATCTCTTTATGAGTCCTTGTTGCAAATACGGCCACCCTCACAAGAACACCTCCTCCGTTTTTTCCAAGAATACTTCTTCTAAAGATTGCTTGCCCGTTTCACTGATCAGTTGTTGTATCGTACCTAGTGCACATAATTGTCCATGATGCATAATGCCTACACGATCAGCCAAAGCCTCTACTTCTTCTAAATAATGTGAAGTCAAAATAATCGTGACATATCCTTTTAAGTGCTTCAATATGTTCCATACATCATTCCTTGCCCGTATATCCATCCCTAAAGTCGGTTCATCAAGGAACAATACTTTGGGATTTGACATCAAGGCCATCGCTACACTTAAACGGCGCTGGTAGCCACCAGATAGTGTCTTAGCTTTGTCATGCTGACGTGGCGTCAGTCCGAATAATTCTAATTGTGTTTGTACTTGTTGTTGTGCCTGTGCTTTTTCGTAGCCATAAATTTAGCCAATTAATAGTAAATTTTCATATACCGTTAAATTAGGTGCAACAGCCGTTTCCTGAGGAGAAATATTGATCATTTGTTTAACAGCCTGTGTATTTTGTACAATACTTTTCCCGCCTATTGTGGCATCTCCCTCTGTAGGTGGAAGGAGGCCACACAACATTTTGATTGTGGTTGTTTTGCCAGCCCCATTTTGTCCTAAAAGAGCGAAAAGTTCACCTTGATGGATTTGTAAATTTAATTGATTAACGACTACGCGCTCCTTATAACGCTTTGTTAAACCTTTTATGTTAATCGTCAAGCTCTTCACCTCGATTGGAAAGTATGGCATTAATTTTTTCTATGTCACGTTGTGAAAATCTATATTGTAAAACCCATGTCACAATATAAGTTCCGAGAAAGCTGGCTACGAGAGAACCAACATTAGCCATCGTTTTTGGCATCCATAGTAGCGTTACAATTGGTATCCAAATCATTGCCGTTATGAAAAAGTGGACCAAATATTGTTTCAACATGCCCCATCTAGCCATATCAAAAATAAGTGCAGCAAGTGCAAAGGTAATACCGATGACCCCTGTTAATAGATTTTGGCTAATAATTGCACTCATTTCATTTGTAAAGTAAGTACGAAATTCAGGAACAACCCAAACATATTGCCCTTGTCCTATGCCCATTGATACAAAGAATTGCACAATTTGTCCCAGTATCACACCTATCACAAAACCTCCAATAATACGTGTTAAAATTTCTTTTCGCATGTTTTTCACCTCAAATCCCTAAATGTTTCTTAATTTTGCTTACATAACGCCTTGATGCGTATGTTTTCGTGCCATTCTTCAATTCAACTCCGATTGTACCGGTTCTACTAATGTCCATATGCTTGATCATGTAGCGATTGACTATTTCGGCATTTGAAATACGGATAAACATTTGAGGGTTGAGCTTTTCCTCCAGCTCATAAAGGCGAAAACGTACCGTATAAACACCCTTAATGGTTTGCACAAAAACCTTTTTTTGCTCTGTATAAATACGAACGATCTCCTTACTATCGATCAATTCAACGCCTTTATGAGAGAAAGCGATTAACGTGCTTTCCGCTGCCGCAGTAATACTTTGCATAAGATGCTCAATGTCATCCGTCATTTTATCTGTGAGAATGATTACTTTGGGTTCTTTATATGTAGGGTCAATCGATATTTCCACCTTCATATGATCACTGTCCTTTCTACGCCTCACTATAAATTTTTCCATACACGTTGTAAATGAACTTTCGACAACTGGTCGTTATCAAGGAATAAGTGGTCAATCTAAAAGATTTTTTTGAACGATAAAAAACACCCCTCTAGATAGGACTATCCAAAGGGGTGAAACGTACAACTTAGCTTACTTAGACTGTTTTTTGCTTACTATAAGGGCTGTAAAAATACCCACCATATTCGGTATGATACTGATTAATAAAAACCGCCAATTATTTGTTATGAAGGAGATAATAGTAAAAATAATAAGGGATGCGACATTGATGCTTATACCTATCTTCACATAAGAAGACTTAAATGGTACTGGGCCGTACATGTTGACAGTCAAAATGATCCCTATGATCCCCCAACTCCCTATATGTACTAATAAAAGAATACCTAAAACCATGGCAATGTTTAATTCAATTCCAAACACCATTAATGAAAAGAAAATATAAATTGCTGCTAATGTCATATACCATGAATAAGATTTTGCCTTTTGCCAAATATGGTCGTATAGTTCATCTAAGCCTCTATTTTTCTTCGCTTTTTGCCTTCCGAACCACCAACCAAGAATCCCACAAATCATCCCACCATACAGTCCAAAAATACCCCCGATAGAAAATTCCATTATGCCATTCCCTCCTCTTCGAAAATAAATACTTCCTCAATCGTGCAGTTGAACGCTTTTGAAATATTGTAGGCAAGCTCTAGTGATGGATTAAATTTTCCCGATTCAATTGCAATGATTGATTGTCTTGAGACACCAACTAATTTTGACAAATCCTCCTGCGTAATCTTCTTCGATTTCCGCAATTCACGAATTCTGTTTTTCATAATGCCTCCTCATTAAATGTAAAGTAAACTGTACATTTATTTATAAGTAAAGTTTACTTTACATTATTTAGGATGTCAAGTTCACTTTACAATTTTAAATAAACCTTGTTAAAAAAGTACATAGAAAAACGTGTTTTGAATTGGTCAAAACACGTTTTCTGTGAATTATTTACTTAGGATATTTATAATTTTCTGTTGAGCATCTATTGCTTCAGGAATCGGCATCACAACAAACACATGATTCATCTTAGGATAAACAAAGGTAGTGATCGCAACGCCTTGTTCTGTTAGTTGTTCATCAAATTGGATTGCATCTGGATATAAGCTTTCGTGTGTTCCAATAAAATGAGTAATCTTGCTAGTTCCTTGAAAATCACCATAAATTGGACTAATCATTGGATCCTTTAAATCTTTATCAGCTGCCCATATTTTAGTAATAACTTCCATTCCTTCACTAGCTAACATAGGGTCGTTTTCTTCATAGTCATGTATAAGAGGATTTTCTAAACTTATATCAACGCATGCCGACAATAAGATAATATCTTGCGGTTGAGGCAAATGGTCCCGCTTCAAAAGCTGAATCAAACCAAGTGCTATATTTCCGCCTGCTGAATCCCCTATAATGGTTAATTGATTGGAGCTTTCAACAGATTCTAGAATCTCTTTATAGAAGTTAAGCATTTTTGGGTACGTATCTTGATAGTTAAAATGAGGTACTTTCGGATAAATAGGCGCAATAACTTTTGCATTTAATGATTGTGCCATTTTATCCATGAACAACCAGTGTAAATTTAAAGGTTGATTCGTCCAAGCGCCACCATGTATATAAAGAATCACCTTTTGTGACGAAGACTTTTGGTCATTTAAAATGAAAACCTGCATATCCTCGAAAGTTTGCTCCTTCAAATCGCTTACAAGATTGACATCCTCCCCAATCACATAAGGGTGAATATTTTCTGTTCCTCTTTGTTTAATAAACTGTTGAGTATTTTCAATACTAGAAAAGCTCTTTTTATTACTTTGTGAAAATAACAATTTTTCAAATTGAACACTCTCTACAGATCGTTCTCCGTTAAAAATTTCTATACTCATGTTTTTCTCTCCTTTTATTGTTCATTCTGTTTCCTAACATGTAATGATTAATAAAGTTATGATTCATACCGCTAAAACTGAGTATCAAAGGTATCAAACTTTAATTTAATTCTACATTTTGAAGAATACTCCTCCCAAAATCTATCATAAAAATAAAAAGACCTCCCTGTTGTAATGCCCAAATATGAATAGGATTGATTATAATTTATATAAAAAGCTGCATTTTAAATCAAAATGACAGCTTTCTATTGAGTATCTATTCCTTCCAACCTACTGCTATATCATTGGAGGAGAATTCAATAACTAGTTTAATTTGAGGCGAATAAATATACCTATCCCACTTTCTAACTTCTTCAACTCTGTGTAGGATGCTAATTAATTTTGTCTTCATAACATGTTGATAGCGAAGATCAATAATATAGCCTATATCGTTATGTATCTTATGATTTTTAATGACTAGCTCTGCTAATGCGCTTTCATAGTCAATAAAGTTAGAAAATATCGTTTTATAAAACACAAGTGTCCAATCAATTCCATAAGCATGAAACGGAAATTCTGCAAATAATTCATCTATGATTTTATTAGATTCTTCTTTTGATAAAATTTCTACCTCATCTTCTAAATTTGGAAACAACGCTTGAACTTCCTCTAAAACAGTTTCATATTCTCTTTTTTCCTCTTCATCTATTGCTTTTTGCTTTTGCTTATCTAGCAACATTTTTAAACGTTCTTTTTTATTCTTCACTATATTCATCCTAACTATTTATTTGAGTCATATATCCAATTCTTTTAAGTCACCTATCGTTAAGATAATAACACCGACAGTAGTAGATGTCAGTTTAGATAAAAGAACGTAATCATTTGATGTGTCGTTTCATCATTCAGAGATAGCTATACAAAAACGACACGTATGTATTCCTCGTTCTTTAAGCTTTCAAGGTGATGCAATTCAACGTCTTCCATCGTGAGACGACGACTTTTTAGTTTTTTGTCACAATCCCCTGCCCAAAACCTTATTAATTCAGCGCCTTGCTCTGGTTTAATATGTTCCTTCAAATAACTTAAAAAATCCTCTAAAAATTGAGGACCCCAATTTCCCTCAATGCCGTATACAAAAGGTTTTTCATTATAAACCCCTAAATCATATGGTGGATTATCCCATTCAAATATATTCAAATTCCCAAAAGCCGATGCATCTGCTGCATGTAAAACTCGTGCATCATCATCCATCAAATGCCACGGCTGTGTTGGTGTACTCTCTGTAATGGGATATAACTTTTTCATTTCCCTTATTGTTATCTCAGCAATTCCTGTACAATCAACTGTTTGTAAAGAACTGTTCGCTACAAGTACGGAATATAACGTCATATGTTTGTCTCCTTAAGCTTTAATAAATGAAACTCAAAATATTATCTAAGTAGTAATTTCGCCAGTCATCCAACCTTTAATGAATACTTCCAATGAAGAAGCAACCCACGTTCTACTGTCATCTTCGTGGTTCCATACATAAATATCTTCTGTTTGAATGCTACGATTTAATATTTGATAGCCAAATAGGTCACCACATCCATTATCTGAAAAAAATAACAGTTGGTCAAATGGCATATAAATATCTTTATAGTCACTAAAATTTCTAAAAAATAAATTATCCTTTACTATTTGTGAAGTTGACCATATTAAAGGACAGCCGAAACTATCAAACACTCCATTTGTTTCATTATATAAATCAAACAACTTATTTGGTAATTTCACATTTAATTCCTCTGATATTTGAATTATTTCAGCATTAGATGCTGGTGGTTTGAAAGAGTAATCTTTTGATACCGAACTTATATAGTACTTCCACATCTATGTAACACCATCCTTAAAATCGTCTAGTTAGATAATAATTCACCACTATTAAAAGACATTCCTTTTCACTAAACTGCTTCGATAGTTTAAGTACACTTTGTTAATATAAATTTCCAACAAAAAACCATCTTTATTATAAAAGAACAAGTTTTGAAAAAAGATTGATCAAAAGGGATTCTTCTTTAGCAGTTTTAAGTTAGGTTTTTATAAAAAAGTTTGATTATTTTCTACCTGTGTTGCTCCATAATTGCAACCGATTGTTGAAGATCGTTTTTCTTATAGAACTAACGCATCTGTTCGTTAAGTATAACTCTTCACAATTACTTGATATTATATAGGTGAATAGAAAGATAAATTATAATTTAGTTTTGTATTTGTAAAAGTAGGTTATTTATATTATTCTCTTATAATTTTTCAAAAAGGAGAGTTTATGAAAAAGTTCATTGTTTTTGTATTAACGATATTTGTATTATTTTCAGGATTCACAACACAAAGTTATGCTCTGTCAGATTCGAAATCTGCGGCAATACAAGCGTTGCTAGATGATGCCTCTCGTATATCAGGTGTGCCGGGAATGTCCATCTCAATACTTGCTGATGATGAAGTGTTCTACTTTTCTTCAGGGTATGCTGACCGTGAAAAGGGGTTGTCTGCAAGTGAAAATACACTCTATGAGTTAGCCTCGGTCAGTAAAGCTTTTACCGGTATGGGTATTTTGCTGTTGGAAGAGCAAGGGCTGCTCTCAATGACTGACCCTGTCCAAAAATATTTACCTTGGTTTACATTAAAGTATCAAGGGAAACCTGTTGATATGCAAAGCCTTACACTAAATAACTTTCTTCATCATACCAGTGGTCTAACAAATATTAGGCATACCAAAAATATTCCACAAGGCAATTCACCGAATATGTTGCAAAAGACTGTGGAAATGCTCGTAGATGCTGATTTGGCGTTCCCTCCCGGTGAACAGTATAACTATGGAACGGTTAATTATGACGTATTGGGTTTGGTTATTGAGATTGTGTCGCGACAAAGCTATGAAGACTTTATGAGGGAACAGGTATTTCAGCCGTTAGGTCTTCACCAGACGTATGTTTATAAAGAAGATGCTCAAGCCACTGGACAGTTGGCACAGGGCTACCGTTCTTCCTTTTTTATGACAACTCCATTTAAAGCTCCTGATTATGCTGGAAATAAACCCGCAGGCTACATCATTTCTAATACAAAAGATATGGCGCATTGGATGGGCATACAGATGGGTATTGTGCAGGACATACCCGAAATATTCCACACGGTTATCGAAAAATCACATAGGGGTGATATGTCTGTTTCGGCTGTCAACGATATGTATTATGCGGCAGGTTGGTTGGTTAACGCTGACCAAACGATTATAGAACACACTGGGGGCAATCCAAATTTCAGAACCGAAGTAGCCATACTGCTAAATGAACGAACAGCCATCTGCTTGCTGAGCAACGGTGCAAATACCAATATAAATCTGGTACTAAAAGTTAAAGATATATTAGACGGCAATCTAACTCAGTCATATCAAATAAGCGGCACACAGCTTTTGGATATCATTTTGTCAACTGTCACTATTATTCTTTGCCTTTTGGCTGTTCTGCTATTTCTCTTAGGATTACGCAGAAGGAAAACGAATGAGCGGCAGCCAATGACAAAAAGGAGAATAATCGTAACCGTTATTTTCCTAATCTCTACAATTGCCCTGGGTATACTGTGCTGTGCTTTCGATTGGTCAACGATACTTATTTGGCAAACATATAGTGGTCTTACAGCTTTGATTTCGTCAGCATTATTAACAGCAAGCATTGCATGGTTTGTATACACTCACCGATAAAATACCTCGGTCCCAAGATAAACATAATTTTAAGTAATTAAATTTCAATTTATCAGTATGCTTAATTTGAAAACATAAGACACTTCGGTGTCTTTTTTAATACCATCGGCAATTTTACCAACCATACCCAATTACTATTGCTTCCACTAACCTGCTCTGTTTGTGGAATAAGGATGTTTAAACAACTTTATTATTTTTCAAATGACTTAATTGTAAATTAAGCAACAATATTATTTTTGTACAAGCGTCGTTAGGTAACATTTCTTAAAAGACTGTTATTCAACAATCTGGCCCGACTGCTGAATAAGGGAGAATCCTGCATATAACAAGATTTTTTTATCAACCTTTTATAAATTATCATGCTAAGATCTAAAAAAACAGTTCTTCTTTTTTCAAAACGGTACAACTTTCTTACAAACGGTTAAACTTTGTTTTAAAGATACAAAAAGCTCCCCTATAGATTACTATGATCCAAAGGGGAGAGGCGTTGCGATTTTTTAAAAAAACTACATAGCTTTATTTGAAATGATACATCTTTTTTCAAACGATACGACTTTATTTCCAATCTACACAACTTGATTGAAAATATTATTTACAGACCGCATTTCAACTGTGCGCCACAGTTTGTACATGTATTACAGCCGCCCATTTCTTCAACCGTTCCCTTACGGCATACTGGACATGTGTTCCCTACGTCTGAGCCGATAACGGTTGTTGACTCTAACGCTTGGATTGTGTCCACTAGTACAACTGGACGTTTTGTATGTTCTTCTACCAATTCTTCTTCAAATGACAATTGATCCATATCATTTTCTTCAGCTTTTAGTGTAAGTACCTGTGAATCACGGCTACCATCGACATAGACCGTACCACCTTTAGCGCCACCCTTGTAAAGTCGCTCATATACTTTTTCTACTTGCTGTACTGTATAGCCTTTTGGTGCATTTACTGTTTTAGAGATGGACGAATCAATCCATTTTTGAATAATACATTGCACATCAGCATGTGCTTCTGGTTTCAACTCCATTGCTGTGACAAACCACTCTGGAAGCTCTTGCTCATTTACTTCTGGATGACGGTTTAAATATTCTTGGACAATTTCGGCTTTTACTTCAATGAATTTGCCTAGACGACCAGAACGGTAGTACGTGAAGGAGAAGTATGGCTCAAGACCTGTTGCTACCCCTACCATTGTTCCTGTTGACCCTGTTGGTGCAACTGTTAATAAATGCGAGTTACGGATACCAGTCGCTAAAATCTGTTCTTTGATGTGAGCAGGCATTTTTTGCATAAAGCCTGTTTCTGTAAAGGCTTTACGTAAACGAGCTGTTTCTTCGTCTGTAGCACCAACTAAGAATGGGAAGCTACCTCGCTCTTTCGCAAGCTCTGTAGATGCCTCATACGCAGTTTCAGCAATTGTTTTAAAGATTTCATCGACTAACGCATTACCTGCTTCAGAACCATATTCTTTTTCACAGTAAATAAGTAAATCAGCTAAGCCCATAACCCCTAAACCAACACGACGCTCGCCAAGGGCTTGTACACGGTTTTCTTCTAAGAAGTACGGTGTTGCATCAATAACGTTATCTTGCATACGAACACCAACACGAACTGTTTCACGTAGTGCTTCGTAATCAACTGATTGATTTTCTTTATTCGCAAACTGTGCTAAATTCACAGCAGCTAAGTTACAGACAGAATATGGTGCAAGTGGTTGTTCCAATAATTGTTATCCTAAAGGCTTTTTATCCTTTAGTTCTTACAGTTCAATTCCTGCAAGTTCAGCATACATTTTCATTACACACTTTTTTCATAAACCTTAGTAATTCTTTTCTTCCTCTATCTTCACCAAAGACTGCTTTTGAAATTACTCTAAAATCTTTAACACCAAATTCTTGATAAATTTGCTCAATTAATGGATTAAGCGTTGATTTTATTTTATTCAAGGGTGTTACAGTTATTATTTCAGTATGATCGATTGCCCATTGTATGACAGTTTGTTTGATTTCTTGATGTATACTTGCTCGATTTTCAACATAAACTTGTGTGGCGATTTTTATATTCGAATTTCCAGCGCACACTTGAGTACAAAACAATTTGGATGAAGTAATAATTACTTCAAATTCGCGCCCACAACTTTTGCAAATTCTTTGCTCTCGGGGCTTCTTCTGCTTACCTTTTTGTACCAAGCCAGATTTTCTTAAACCTTCAATCATTCTAGCTTTTGCTGGACTATTGGAATCCCACAACTTCTTAGTGTGCTGACCGATTTTTCTTTTTGTTTGGTCAGTATGTTTTTGATTGAAATGTCCATTGTATTTACCATATACAGCTTTGTTTATTGTTGTATTATTCGACTCTATCCATTCTGTAATCGTTGATGTGAGTGAAAATGGAACAAGTTTATACATATCGAGCAACTCTTCATAGGAAATCAATTCGCAATCAATACCATAAGTTGTTTTAATAACATTTAGAGCCTTTAGAGCTTTCTCTTTTGCCTCGTTATCGCGAGACTTAATCTCTACAATCTTTATAAGATTGCCGGCATCGTTATAAAAGAAAAAATCAGGTTTATAAATTTGTATCCTATATTAAATACTCTATCCTCATAGCCCCAAGAAATACAATGATAATCTAGAAATTTGGCGTATGCATACTCATAAGAGCTTCTTAAATATTGTGATTTATAAAAGCCTGCATAACCTCTATTCATTTCTATCACAGCCTTTCTTACATTAGGCAATTTTGAATTTTAATGAATGTGTAATGTTGCGGTCTCGTGCCCGGATTATAGTCTACAAAGTAGGATCACCGGGTATGCGTTGCCCCTGACTAAAGCTTTACCATTAGCCTTCGGTTCGGATTAGCATCTCAGCCTTCCCGCTTTATCCCGCAATTTTTAACGTGAGGCGAAGTCCACCACACGGATTAGTCGCTACAACACTTTGACCATATGCCTTTGCATTTGTCATGTCATTCGCGTTGTCGATGAAGAAAATACCTGGCTCTGCCGAGTATGTTGCACATACATTAATTAAATTCCATAACTCTTTTGCTTTAATTGTACGGTATGTGCGGACTTTATAGCCCATTTTCTCCCATTCACGAACGTCACCAACTTCATGCCATTTCGTGTTGTAAACGCTCATTTCTTCCTTTGTATATTCTTCAACGGCTGGGAAACGAAGCTCAAAGTCAGCGTCTTTTTCAACTGCTTCCATAAATTCTTTTGTTAATGTCACAGAAATATTGGCACCTGTTAAAAACTCTGGGTTATGAACTGTGTATGTGCCACCATCACGTAATTTATTTTCAGCATCACGAATGATCGCTGTATCGAATCCACCTAAGCCTTCAATATTTTTGTAGTTCACGATGCCTTGATACATCGCTTCTTCTTGCATAGAAAGTGGCTTGAAGTTTAATTTTTCTTTTGCTAGACGAATGATTGTTTCATCCGTTGTATTTTCGATCAGGTAACGCAGAATACGTGGATTTTGCATTTTCGAAATAATAAATTCCACAATATCTGGATGCCAATCTGCTAGCATAATCATTTGTGCCGATTTCTTACGCGGGTTCGCTACACCCACTCTCTATGTCACCATAGAAGTTGAGACCATATCTTACATCTTATTAGATGCCCTCGCACTTCGGAGTGGCTTCACTCCTACTCTACTCACTTCCGCTAACTTAGCGTGTTTTCGATGGTCGTTGAACCTTCCCCTTTAAAAGGAGCTTGGCTGCTGATTGTCTTTATCCCACTACTATTTTCAAGCATTCACGTTTACCGTTTCCGATTACGTTGTAGCTAGCAGTGCATTTATAATGCGTTTTTTAACATTTTCAAAATCATTTTTTATCTCATCTTCCCAAAAACGGAGTAAAGTGTATCCATTAGCTGCTGCAATTTGATTTTTTTCGATATCCCTAGCTTTTATTCTCTTTTGTACCTCATAAAAAGAGGAATAAAATTTTGGATTCCCATGCCAAAAATCACCATCACATTCAATTAGAATATTTGTCCCAACTAGTAAGAAATCAAATTGTGCACCTTCAAATATAAAGGAATATTTGTAGGTGATTGATTGTTCAACTAAGAAATTCTCTAAAGCTGTTTCAATACTAGTTTTTCTAAACGTTTCCCTCTCTATTTGCTTTAATGCAGCTTGTCGAATCTTTTCAATGGTTTCTTTACTATAAACCCCTGTCTTACCGCTATTCCATGAAGGCGTTCCATTTATTTTTCTAGTTTTAGCTGTTTTTGAAATGATATTATTAAAATGAACCTTTTTTTGTTCATTTGGCATGTCATTATGCCACTTACCTGTATTTTGGGATCGAAGTCTACTCGCACACTCTTTACTACAAGTTTTAGTCTGCCGATGTATTTCATCGAATAGTTTCCCACAAATTACACAAGTTAAAGGCTCACCTTTTCCTCGACAGCTTCTACAACAAAATTGATTAGGAATACCTCGCCTCAGTTTAACCTTTTTATTACATAAACTATATTGGCAGATCACCATTTCTATTGGATAAAAATAAGATATTAAATAATTATCTAATGTTAAATTATGCTCATTTTTCAAATGAGACGTAAACCATCCTTGTTTATTATGATTTATTGTAAAACCACATATTAAACAAGTTTGTGGTTGTATCGCATCATAAACATCCATATTTCCCACCTCGATTAAAGTGACAATATTTCCGTTAAAGAGTTTCCAGCAATTCACGAGGTTTGTTTACGCAGAAGCACTTAGATTATGCTTACCTCTGCGGCTACCACCTTGTTCGACAAGATGAGTCAGCTTCGCAATATCGTCTAACCATGAGACAGAGCCAGATGATTTACCATTTACACCACGTGCTAATGTGTTGCGTGGGCGTAATGTTGAACCATTTGTTCCTACACCACCACCACGACTCATAATTTCCATTACTTGCTTACGGTGATCACTAATCCCTTCACGAGAGTCAGCTACAAATGGCATCACGTAACAGTTAAAGAAAGTTACATCTGTTTCAGATCCAGCTCCATAAATCACTCGTCCTGCAGGAATGAATTTTAAAGATACTAATTGCTTATAAAATTTCTCAAACCATTCTTGGCGTTTTTCGGGTGTTTTTTCAACAGCAGCAAGGCCTGTTGCATTTCGTTTTGCGATTTGTTCATAAAAAATCTCAAGAGGCTTTTCTAGCACGTCAATTGAACGCGTAATCACTCCCGTTTCTTGCTCTTGCGGATCGTCTAATGCGCTACGATAATCTTCCTCAATCAAAATATCTGCTGTTTTTGTAGACATGTCCAGCTTTTGAATTGTCCCTAAACCACGTGCAGGAAATTTTGGGTCAGCTTTTACCGTTAATACAACAAAATCGCCGGCTTTCAATGTTTTCTTTTCTGTGTCTTTAAACGAATAGCGATCGATCATGACGAGTCTTGATACACCTTTGTGTGTAATATGCATATCAGACGTTACGGGGTGTACCTGTGGGAATTGTTCAATATCTTTGTTTAACTGTTCAAATTGATTGTTTACTTCGGGTTGATGATTTGTGAGTACCATCGTTTTGCCTCCCTTGTTTTCTTCATTACAAAATAAATACACAATATCTTGTGTCGTTAAACACTACATATTGTGTATATGTCTTTTAAAAAGATACTATATATAGTTTTTTAATTCAACTCTTGCTTTTTTTAATAGATTCCGAACTACTTGTTATGACTAGGGTTGAACATTAAAAAATATTTTTTCCATACCATTTTTTACTTTTTAAAGTTCCACTCATCAGAAGCATATTTTTTTTCTTCTAAAGCTCGGACATATTCTAATTGCTCCTCAGAAAGTGTAAATGGTTTTAATTCAATTTGCAACGATTTTGCAAAGCCGTCTCGAAAAGCTGTCACACACTGCTCAACTGTCACAGGCTCTTTTACAAGACTATTGATGGCAACAGCCTTTTCTGGTAGCTTTCTGCGCATACGATTCTTCGCTTCTTCACTTGAGAAATTAAATACGGATAATAATTTCTCCTGATCCAAATCTAATAAAATGGCGCCATGCTGTAAAATAACACCCTTTTGACGTGTTTGGGCACTTCCCGCTATTTTTTTTCCTTCCACGACAAGTTCATACCAACTTGGTGCATCAAAGCAAACAGCACTTTTCGGACTCTTCAAGTCAGCTCTTTTCTCCTCTGTATCAGGTACACTAAAATAGGCATCCATACCTAGGTTATGGAAACCTTGCAAGATTCCCTCACTTAACACACGATAGGCCTCTGTCACAGATTCTGGCATATCCGGATAGCTTTCCGTCACAATAACGCTATAAGTTAACTCATGTTCATGCAAGACAGCTCGTCCACCTGTAGGACGTCGTACAAAACCTAAGCCTTGTTCACGTACAGCATCTAAATTAATATCTCTTTTGGCTTGTTGAAAATAACCAATCGACAATGTTGCAGGTTCCCACTCATAGAAACGAATCACCGGTGGAATTAACCCCTCACTATGCCAATCAAGTAATGCTTCATCTAGTGCCATGTTAAAAGAAGGACTACATTTCCCTGAATTTAAAAAATACCAAGTTGTCATATGTTCATCTCCTACAAATATAAAATGATCCATCAGGCCCCACCTGTGGTTCAACTTTAACGAATAATATTCTACAGTTCAAGTTGCGAACGATTGCTTGTGTAACGAGATAGATGAATTCGCCACAACCTAGTTAATTTTATCAAACTCATTGGACTATCGCTAGCGCATCTTTTATAATAATAGAGAAGATAGAAAGGGGTAAGAAAATCTTGGACATACTTATCACAATCGGTGTCGTTTTAGTAGTCACAATTGCATATATCGGTATTAATGCACTACGACTCAAAAAAGCCGTAACCAACCTAACGCAAGAGCAATTCATAGAAGGCTATCGTAAAGCCCAGCTGATCGATGTTCGTGAGCAAAAAGAATTTGATGCTGGTCACATTCTTGGTGCACGAAATGTTCCTTCGACAACACTACGTCAACGTTATAAAGAAATCCGCCCAGATTTACCAGTATATCTATACTGTCAAAATACAGGCCGTAGCTCACGTGCTGCATTATTTCTTAAAAAACGTGGGTACAACCAAATTTACCAACTTCAAGGTGGTTTCAAAACTTGGACAGGTAAAATAAAAGCAAAAAAATATTAATGCTCTCATGTAAAGAAGTCGTCTCAAAGAACTATGAGACGGCTTCTTTTTTAAAAAATTCAGAGTTTCTACTATATTATATCTATTGCAAATGATGATGTGCCAGCTTCGTGTATACTAAGTCCCTAATCATACATTGGACAGAAAAAGATAAAGCAACGAGACGCAATATAATCCACTTTTTGATACCAAGTCGTTGAGCAGGTTTTCACATAAGCATGAGTGCTTTGACTTTCTTTTGGGAGTGGTCTCCATATAATTGACACCTACTTTGAGCGGTCTTCATATTAGAATGAGCACTTTTTCACACTTTGTGAGCGGCTTTTACATAAGTTTGAGCGCCTTGGCACCTTTTTTGAGCGGGGTCCTTATAAGTATGAGCACTTTGATACTCTTTTGGAGCGGCTTCCTCATAAGGATGAGCGCTTTGATACTCTTTTGGAGCGGCTTCCTCATAAGTTTGAGCACTTTCACACCTTTTTGGAGCGGCTTTCTCATATGTTTGAGCGCTTTGACTCTCTTTTGGAGCGGCTTCCTCATAAGTTTGAGTGCTTTGACTCTCTTTTGGAGCGGGTTTCTTATAGGGATGAGCACTTTGATACTCTTTTGGAGCGCTGTTTCCTCATAAGTTTGAGCACTTTCACACCTTTTTGGAGCAGCTTTCTCATATGTATGAGCGCTTTGACACCTTTTTGGAGCGAGTTTCTTATATGTATGAGCGCTTTGAGACTCTTTTGGAGCGGCTTCCTCATATGTTTGAGCGCTTCTACACACTTTTGGAGCGGCTTCCTCTTAAGTTTGAGCGCTTTGACTCTCTTTTGGAGCGGCTTCCTCTTAAGTTTGAGCGCTTCTACGCCCTTTTGGAGCGGCTTCCTCTTAAGTTTGAGCACTTTCATACCTTTTTGGAGCGGCTTTCTCATAAGGATGAGCGCTTCTACGCCCTTTTGGAGCGGCTTCCTCTTAAGTTTGAGCGCTTTGATACTCTTTGAGAGCGGCTTCCTCATAAGGAGGAGCGCTTCGACACACTTTTGGAGCGGCTTTCTCATATGTTTGAGCGCTTTCACACCTTTTTGGAGTAGCTTTCTCATATGTTTGAGCACTTTGATACTCTTTTGGAGCGGCTTTCTCATATGTTTGAGCGCTTCTACACACTTTTGGAGCGGCTTTCTCATAAGGATGAGCGCTTCGACACACTTTTGGAGCGGCTTCCTCTTAAGTTTGAGCACTTTCACACCTTTTCGGAGCAGCTTTCTCATAAGGATGAGCGCTTCGACACTTACTATGAGCGATCTTCCAATAAGTTTGAGCACTTCGCTTCTCTCAAGAGTATACCTAATAAAATTCATCACTGCCTACTCCACTTAAAGTAATCCCCTCAGAATATTGCTCATTATCACTATATTAGCTTCCATAGAATCAGCCACTACACCTCACATTTTAAACACCCCTTCATCAAACACTTTGTATGACCAAAAATCCTATTTTTCGTTAGAGATATACCAGTTACGAACCCTATTCTTCTATTTTTCAGAAAATAGTCAAAATTTATTGTTGAATAATTTTGGAAGCACTGATAGGATGTATAGTATCTTACAATAATATTTGATTATGAAATTAATAAGCTATGAATGCTATGGATCAAACTATAGCAGGAGCAGTTCTGGAGAGAGCGCACATTGCGTCGCCGAAGGGTTCACTATCTCAGGCAAAAGGACAGAGGAGTAATAGCAGCTTTTATAAGCGATGCTACATGTAATATTCAACCTATTTCATGTAGACATCTGCGAGTAAATGGTATTTGTTATTCTGACGTTTTTCCGAGACTAGTGTCACAACTAGTCTCTTTTTATTTTTCCAGTCATAGTTTTTTATGCATCTTGAGGGGGATTAACGTGGAACAGCAACAATTAAAACGTGATTTAAAAAATCGCCATGTGCAGCTTATTGCCATTGGTGGAACAATTGGGACTGGTTTATTTTTAGGTTCTGGGAAAGCCATTGCCTTAGCAGGACCTTCGATCATTCTAGCTTACTTAATTGTAGGTACTGCGCTATTTTTTGTGATGCGTGCCTTAGGTGAATTGTTACTATCCAATGCAGGCTATTCATCATTTACGGATTTTGCATCCGAATACATAGGGCCTTGGGCGGGTTATGTGACAGGCTGGACATATTGGTTCTGTTGGATAATGACGGCGATGGCAGACATTATTGCAGTGGGGGTTTATACACAATATTGGTTTGATATCCCACAATGGGTGCCCGCTATTGGTTGTCTCGTATTGTTGTTACTACTCAATCTATTAACGGTTAAGCTTTTTGGTGAGTTAGAGTTTTGGTTCGCTATTATTAAAGTTATTACGATTGTGGCACTTATCATCATTGGTCTCATTATGTTAGTGACAGGCTTTCAAACTAGCTCGGGAACAGTATCAGTTGAAAATCTGTGGGCACATGGGGGTATGTTCCCAAATGGTATATATGGCTTTTTAATGGCCTTCCAAATGGTTGTCTTTGCATTTGTTGGTGTGGAATTAGTGGGAGTTTCAGCAGCTGAGACAGCAGATCCTCAAAAAAATATTCCATCCGCCATTAATAAAATTCCATTTCGTATTTTGCTCTTTTATGTAGGAGCATTATTTGTCATTCTATGTATTAACCCATGGTATGAAATGTCTGCCTCAAGCAGTCCATTTGTCCAAGTATTTACATTAGCTGGTATTCCAATTGCGGCTGGTATTATAAACTTTGTTGTCCTTACTTCAGCCGCTTCAGCAGGTAACAGTGGTTTATTTTCCACAAGTCGGATGCTCTATACTCTTGGCAACAACAAACAGGCATCTCCAGCATTTGCAAAGCTCAACAGAAATAGTGTGCCAAGTAATGCACTCGTTATATCTGCTATTGTTGTATCAGTTGGCGCTCTATTAAGTAAGTTGATGCCAGAGAATGCCTTTAGTATTGTGACGACGATTAGTGCAATTTGTTTTATATGGGTGTGGAGCATTATCATCATATCGCACATCATCTACAAACGAAAAAAACGTGCCTTACATGAAGCTTCAACCTTCAAAGCACCGCTGACACCTTTTATCAACTATGTCGTGCTTGCGTTCTTTGCCTTTCTATTAATTGTGATGTTTATTTCTGAGGCTACGCGTACAGCACTGCTGTTAACACCGATTTGGTTTATCGCTTTATTTATTATTTACAAAATGAAAAAAAGATGACTTCAGACAAAGCGCTGAAATCATTTTCACTTATTAAAATATTGTCATATCCCATTCTGTTGCTAGATGTTTCAGCAACTGTACACCTGCCACACTGTTTCCTATTGGATCAATCGCTGGTCCGTAAATTCCGATACCACAGCCGGTAGGAAACGGGGAGTTCAGGCTTGCATGTCCTGGAACAGCGGCAAGAATCGCACCTGATACACCACTTTTTGCGGGGAGGCCAATAAATGCTGCAAACTTCCCTGAGGCATTGTACATACCACATGTCACCATCAAAGCCTTCGCTAATTTCGCCACTTGTTTAGGGAATAGCTGTTTCTTTAACAGTGGGTGATAGCCATCATTGGCAATAACTAAGCCAATCATAGCTAAATCTGATACATTGACTTCAATTGCACATTGCTTCAAATAAACCTCAAGGGCCGCATCTACTGAACAATCTAGAAAGCCAGAATCCATTAAGTAGTAGGCCAATGCTCGATTACGATTAGCCGTTTGCCACTCTGACTCGAACACTTCTTCATTGATACTTAATTGCTTGCCGATGATTTGCTCTAAAAATTGTAGAATCTTTGTGACCTTCTCTTGTGGAGAATGACCAGCCAACATGGAGGACACCGTAATAGCCCCAGCATTAATCATCGGGTTAAAGGGTTTACCTGGCTGATGGCTTTCTAAGCGAATAATTGAGTTAAAGGTATCTCCTGTTGGTTCAACATCTACTCTTTCTAAAACATATGGCAGGCCTCGATCCATACAGGCTAATATAAATGTGATGACCTTGGAAACGCTTTGAAGGGTAAATAGTTCTTCGGTATTTCCTGCTTTGATTTCATGGCCATCTGTCCCAATAATTGCCACAGCTAATTGGTTGGGATCTTTTTGGGCTAAGGCAGGGATATAACTAGCACATTGCCCTTCGTTGGCAGCTGCACGATACTGTGATACCCATTGTGCTACAAGATGATGCTGATGATTGGGTTGTGTTGACATGTCACGTTCTCCTTTCAAATGAGGCAAAAACAGAGCCTTCATAGTTCTCCTATGAAGACTCTATCCTGTTAGCGCTTAGGTGGCTGTGTGCCCTCTGGAATTAATGATTGATATATTTCTCCATCAAGACGTTCTTGCCATTCCTTTTTCGCTTCTTCAATGTATGTAGGATTATCCAGCAACGCTAAAGCTGTACAAGCCATAATTTTAGCAGCCTGTAGCATACCTTTATGCGCAATTGGCATAACTCCCTGAGACACCACCTGCCATGTGTGCAACGGTGTCCCTAATGCCATACATACCGTTGTACACTGCACGGTTGGTACGTTCCAGCTGACATCTCCAACATCGGTAGAGCCACCCATAATAAATTCAGGTAGCATGCCTGGAACATGATCAGCAATCACTTTTCCTTGTAATTGCTTGGCATCTTCTTTACGCAAGCCCACTAATGAAGCGGCTTGTACTTCTGGCGTAAACGTATTGAAAATAGCCTTTGCGTACTGTTCATCCTCTATTGTATAGTCTGGCATGCCAATTTCAAGTATTTGTTGATACATTACATCATAAAGCGTTTTATTTGTAATCAAATCCGAAGCAGCGCCTTCAAACTCAATGTCCACTGACGTCCCTGTCATCATTGTGGCACCCTTTGCAATCTGTTCTACGCGCTGATAAATTTCCTGCACTTGCTGCTTTTTAGGTGCTCTAACAAGATACGTTACCTCTGCATATGGTTGAACTACATTTGGCGAAGTTCCACCTGAATTCGTAATGGCATAATGCACACGCGCTTCTGGAATGATGTGTTCTCGTAAGTAGTTTACCCCAACATTCATAAGCTCAACAGCATCTAAAGCACTTCGCCCAAGATGTGGTGCAGCCGCCGCATGCGCACTTTTGCCCGTAAACTTAAAGGTTGCGGCATAGTTTGCTAGAGAACTACACGTCATCACGGTCGAAAAAGTACCTGGATGCCAAGAGATCGCGATGTCAACATCATCGAAAAGACCAGCTTTTGCCATATAAGCTTTACCAGATCCATTCTCCTCTGCAGGGCAACCGTAAAAACGGATTGTTGCTGATTGATGATTTTGCGCTAAATAATCCTTCACAGCTACAGCAGCTGCGAATGCGCCTGTACCTAATAAGTTATGACCACAACCATGTCCGCTTCCACCATCCACAAGAGGTTCATGTTGTGTTGCCCCACCTTTTTGACTCAAGCCCGGAAGCGCATCATATTCACCTAGAAAGGCAATGACAGGCTTTCCAGAACCATACGTTCCAACAAGCGCTGTTTCAAGACCAGCAACACCAACGTCTGTTTGAAAGCCCTCTTTTTCTAGTGCCTCTTTCATATATTGCACCGATTTTTTTTCTTGAAAATGAAGCTCAGGCACAGCCCAAATCGCATCGCTTAATGCTACCGTAGCTTGCTGTTTTGCTTCAATTAACGTCGAAATTTTTTCATGATAACTCATTTTCATTCCTCCACTTTCATTATGCTTTTAACAGTGTTCCTTTTTGGTCGTTTAGCGTGACAAGCGACACAATACAGATAAGCGCAAAGCCAATTAACATCCAAAAGGCTGCATCAAAGGAGCCATTAAAGGCATCAACCATAAAGCCAATCGCCATTGGTGTGACAAACCCGGCTAATTGCCCCCCTGTATTGGCAATCCCCATCGCAGAACCTGTGATAGAAGAAGGTAATTTCTTCAGTACAATAACAGGTAGTAATGTAATGACAAATGCAATAAAGATTGACACGACCGTTTGGTAGCCAATAAATAACGTTACTGTTTCGGCAGTAAACATTAAATACAATAAAAGACCAATAACTGCGCAGGAGATAGAGCCTAACACTTTATCCATCCCTTTTGGTAGCTTATCAATGATATATCCGCTACCATATACACCTATAATCGTTGTAATGGCAGGTATTGTTTGTGCCCAACCAATGGACATTAAATCCAAGCCTCGATTTTTTTGAAGATATGTTGGAATCCAAGAAACTAATCCCCAGTTCACTGCATAAATACAAAAATAAGCAATAATTAAATTCCACATTAGTGGTGTTTTCAATAACTCTTTAAAATTCACTTTATTCGCAGGATTTTCTGTTTCAGCTGTAGCTGTTTCGTCTTGCGGAAGTTTAATATATTTCCAATATAAAAAGGCAACTATTGCGCCAATGGCCCCAATGATAATAAACATCATGCGCCAGCCAATCGTTCCTAATAAATAGGCAGCTAGCAGCGGCACGATGAGTGAGACAATCCCACCAGAAGTAAGCATGATGGACATTGCTCTTCCTCTTTCTTCTTTCGGGAAGATCGTAGCTATAATCTTAGAGCTTGATGGCTGAAATCCACCCTCGCCAATGCCAAATAAAAAGCGAATCACAATCATCGCTGTTAAAGACCAAGCAATCGCCGTTAGGCCCGTGAAAATAGACCACATGATAACCGCCATCAATAAAACTCGTTTTGCGCCAAATTTATCCGCAAGCCAGCCACCCGGTATTTGCATAATGGCATAACCTAAAAAGAAAGCGCTTAAAATAATACCCGTAGAAGATGCATCCAATTGCAAATCCCCTGTAATCGAAACGACTGCATAGTTCATAATGTAGCGATCCAAATTCCCTAAGGACCAGCCTAAAAATAATAGTGCAAGGATGACATTTCTAGATTTTTTCGTTACTTCATTTGTTGTCATTCATATCCCTCCCATATATAGACATCTTCTCTTTATTGCCATGACCGTTCTTGATTATCATTGCCCCCTGTCAATAAATCCCCTCTTATATACCGACAATTTCGTTATATATTCGTATAATAATCAAAGTTCAATGAAAAAACAATATTTTTTTGAAAATTTCTAATAGATAATCGTCTTCGCATCCCCTTATTATTTACCTAAAAAGTCGCTGAATTCGTTGATTTATCTGTATTAAGAGCTTCTTCTAAAAAAAGCACAAAAAATGTCCCACACCACTTATTGGCATGGGACATTATTATAAATTTTTAGACAAGTTGATACATTTTTATAGGTCTACCTCGCGTATGCTGCAATTCTTCTCCACAAATTCTCGCTAAATCGACATTACATAAATCTGCCACGATTCGTTGGGCATTTCTTTCGCTCATTTGCAACTGTGTCGCTAAATCCTTTGTCGTAAAATGCTTCCAGCGCATTTTCTGTACGAGTGCATGTATTTTCATATAGGTTTTAATACTAATATTCCCTTTTTTTAGTTTTTCTAAAATATAAGGGTCTTCTGCTCGGTAGGAATAAGATAGCTCTTCTACATTTCCTACCGATTCAATAATGGTGCCATCATCCTGTATCATCACGATATCAATAGCTTCATTTTCCTTTGTCTGTCTTAGTCCTCGGTGAGCATGTAACTCGGCATTGAACACTGTTTGAGCAAAACCAATACCTGCTGTCACCTTTGCCTCCATTTCAATCGATAACTGATACATTTTTTCTTGTAAAAATCGTATTTGCCCTTCAATAGCTCCTCTTGTACTAAAGATCGTATATTTGCCGTTCCCCTCTTCAATAAGAGAGCCATCAATCTGTTCACAGAGCTGTAGTAGATTTTCCTTCGTACGCAACTCTAAATATTGAATACGATAGCCTTGCTTCATGCGCTCTTTTAATGAATCGAAGTCTTTTATTTCAAGCATGACCGCACCAATTTGCGTTTCTTTATAATAGGACGTTTTGATCTTTTCTGTAAAAAGCTGAACCGTATGATAAATTTCAGTTTTTGTCGGAGAAACCCAATAAGACGGAACACCACGTTTCTTCAGCTCTTCATCAACAGAAGGATAACAAGTAATCGCAAAATCAATCTTTCCCGCCTGCCAAAGACTATAGTGGAAATCAAATAACTCTTGTGGATCAATAGCCACATCAAATTCCTTTAGATACATATGATGAACATTATTTTGAATCTCCGCAAGACTTTCTGAAGCCATTTGAGAAGGCGAAGGAATAATATCAATACTGACATTTTCAATAAACTTTTTTTGTTGATAGGACTGCTCTAAAAACCCTCGATAAATGGCCGCTTCGGAAAAAATAATATGGGTCAATTTATCTTTAGAAACACTCGTTTGACTGGCTATTTTATAGGGAATGTAGCCAGAAAATAGCCAGAAATCTACAGCCTGATTATGTGTCTCCACAAGATGCTTTGTTTCCGTCGCCACTTTATATATATACGGAATAAATTCCATATCCTGTTCGATTTCTCGCGCTAATCCAATGATTCTTTCAACGGATTGAATGGGACCAACAACACCTATTTTATACATCTTTTGTTCCTACCTTCTTTGTGAAACTACCATCTTTATGTAAACTATTTCTTCCTTTGTTGTACCTAGTATAGCGGACAATCAAATTACTAGACAAATCTTATGTATAAAGAAAAGCCTCGAAAACTGTTCGAGGCCATCTAGAAGTAACTATTATTGCTCAGTTGGATACATTTTTGTATAAAGTAATTCTAATCTTTTAGAAAGCTTACCATAGGCAGTTTTCCATGCTTTGCGCGCTGTTTCATCGCCCCCTGCTGGTTCGTATTTAGTATGCACCTCGTCAACCTTTTTCAAATCACCCTCTGCTTGTGTGAGCTTCGAATAATTTTTAACAACCTTCTTATCAGCATCACTCAAAGCATCATAGGCTTTACGGATTTCACTTACTTTCTCCTGCAAACCATCAATATATTCACCTTTTTCAAGAAGTAAATTGATCGATTCAATTAGCGACAACGCATTTTCATTCGTTTGCTGTTGTCCTTTTTGCTGATCAATAATCAATTGTCGAGTCCCTGCATCAATCAGGCTCACTTGTTTAGATGTAAGCTTTTCAAATGCCTTGATAACGGTGCTTGGATTAGTCGCAAAGGATTTCTCATAGGTCTTCATAAAGCTTTCCACTTTTTTCACATCTGCAAGCGCTGTTTTTAAAATATCATAATTCGTAATCAACTTTTTATCACTTGAACTAAGACTACTATACTGCGTAGAAAGATTTTTAATTGTTTCAATCGTTACGACATAGAGATTATTGGCAACAATTGTAGCAATGTCATTATTTAGCTGTGTGAGCTTCGATGCATTTTCATCGATATTTTGATTTTTTAATAAAGCTTCATATTGTTCTTTTGCTAAATGCTGCTGATTCGCTGGTAATTTTGCATAAGCTTTTTGCACTGTTTCAATTTTTTTAGCTTTTTTCGCAGCATCTGTTTCTTCTCTAGCAGTCTGTATTTTTTTATAGAATGATTTCACACCCGTAATATCCTTCTTTGCCGCCGTTAATAAATAATAATTTGTCACATATTTTCTTGCAGCTGAAGACAATTTTTTATAAGATTCGGTAGCTGTATCAACAGCCGTTTCTAATTGATTGAATGAATATTTCGTCACATCCGCAAATTTGGCGATATCCGTCTTTAACGCCTCTGCTGCTGCTTTATCAGTAGGCACTTTACCATTGCCATCAACAGAAATCTTTGGCGTGTTTAGTAAAAAATCTTCAGCATTATATACAAGTGACTGCTGTAAATTCGTAAGATTATTATAAGCTTTTAAAGTACTTGTATAGCTTGAATTAAGTTTACTTTCCGTAACACCAGTGGTTGCAGATAGCTTTTGATACGCATCCATATCTTTATTTACTTTTTCGGCTGCTTTTAAATCTTTCTGTAAGGTAACAAGACTATCATAGCCAATGATTTGTGCTGCTGAGGCTTTCGTTAAGCTCTTGTATTCTTTGATCAGTTGATTGACATTATTGACATGACTTTGCCATGAACCCGCAGACGGATCGAACGGATAGACATCATCACCAATATAGCTATCTATATCATGATTTAGTTTTGTAATTTGGCTTTCTTCAGCACGTTCTGCTGTAGTCAAACGTTGCACATACGCATCTGGCACTAATTTTAATTGTTTATACGTTAATTTTTCATAGGCTGTTCGAATGGATTTAGCTGTCGTCACTTGTTTATTCGGTGTAATATTTGTAGCTAATTTATCAAATGATTTAATAAATTGCTCGACCTTTTTAATATCCGATTTAGCCTCAGTCAAAATGGCTTGGTTTTGAACAGCAGCTCGGTAGCTTTGTGATAGTTTCTCAATATCTGCTTCAAGCGTCTTCACAATCTCCTGTAAGGAATCAACATCAGCAGCTACATATTTCACAAGTGAATTCTCATAAGTTAGTAAATTAATAATGGTTTGATTGAGACTTCTCACTGCTTTTATCTCTTCAAGATCATTTGGCTCATTTAATAGATTTTTAATGCTCTTATATAAGGTCTCATTTACATCTAAGCTACGCTGTAACAGATCTAGCTTATTATAAGCCTCCTCTATTTCTTTAATTTGTTTTTCATTACTAGTCTCTATTTTGCTCCATTTTTCATTTAACTTATTTAGTAATTCAACATCAGCAAGCGCTCGCTTTAAGACATCGTAATTGGACACATTCCCTTTAGCTGCTGCTGATAAAGATTGATAGTTTTTTTCTAGTTCCGCAACTTTAGCACTGAATGCTTCTAAGCTTGATACATTGTATTTATTGTCATTGACCAATAAAGTTTCAATTTCGGTAGTTAAAGTATCTGTAGATTCTTTTGATACTGTAATGGTATCTGATAGTTTAGATTCCGCAAAAGAAAGACCCACTTTTGCTTTAACTGTAACAGCAATATTCTTAATATCCTTTTCAATAGCATCCTTTGGGATCGTATAGGTACTACCTGTAGCTCCCTCTATGATAGTAAAGGAGTTATCACCCAGTTTATAAAACCATTGATAACTATATGTAATTTGACCACTTTGCAATTCTGCACCATTCTTATCAGTGACAGTAATACCAGCTACTTTCACTGTTTCCCCAGGTGCTGCAAAACCAGAAGATTGACCTTCTAAAGTTGGAATGGTGATTTCAAGATCTAATGGCTGAATTTTGCGTGGTTCACTTTGAAATTTTTTATTTTCTGTCGTAGTTGCTTCCACAAAAATGGTTTTTCCAGCTGCTTCGATGGGCACTTTTAAGGAAATGGACGTAGCACCAGGAATCGGCTTATTTGTTGAACCCTCTTCACCAGTAATTTCCTCTAGGTAATACCATTGATAGGCATTGACGATAGTTTCATTTGGTAATTTATCCACTTTCAATGTTTCATTGACAATATTTTTCCCACTGACTGAAACTAGTTCAGTTGCACCTGCTACAGTTGAAACAATAAGTGCTACAGGAATAGCTGCTGCTGTTAAAAATAATTTTTTATTCAAATCTATTGACCTCCTCAATCCTTCTAATGAATTATATCGGTCATATGGCCATAATTTCCTTGATTCTACGGTAAGTATTGTAAAAAGTGTATTTTCTCCTGATTCTCATTTTGCAAAATAATATTTTTTTGATATCATTTTATTATTTTTGATTTATTAATGCATTTAAATAAACACAACTTCAAACAAAAGCCTTCTAACCTGCATTCGTAGCATCTACGATGAGATTAAAAGGTGTTAAAAAAATGTATGCACTTATGCTTCCGCTTCATCTGGTTATCCTCGTATCATATAAGTTGGTCGGGTCAGGGTCCTATAGGCATAGGGATTCGTATGTTGGGTTTCACTTACTCGAATATGAATCGTCATCCCTTCTCCTACTTTGCTGTCTAAGGCGAATTTCCCATTAAAAGCTTGAACTCGCTCCTGCATACCTTGTATGCCCATGGAATCGGCAAGCAGAATATCATCTATATTACAACCTACACCATCATCGCTATACAAAATTTGAAAGCCTTCTTCAGTGCCTAGTAAATGTATTTCAACTGTATTAGCATAGGAATGTTTTAAAGCATTATTTAATAATTCTTGGAACAGGCGATAAATCATTAAATTTAAGCGTTCATCCTCTAAATAGAGACGGTCAATCGTATAAATCAAAACAAATTTAGCACGTTTATGGATTTTTTGGATTAATTTTTCGAGGGCTGCATTTAAGCCTAATGTATCTAGCAGAGGTGGCTTTAAATTTTCACAATAGCCTCTTAAATCATTCAGTGAGATAATCATATGTTCATGAAGTTTTATAAGTTTAGATGGGATCTCCTCTTTTTCTTTTGCATGCATGAGGACATCCATTTCCCTTGCGATGTGCAGTTGTTCTTGTAAAATCGTATCATGAAGTTCCTGTGCTAACTGATATTTTTCCTCCTCGAAACGTAGCCAAAGTAATTTATTGAGCCATGGTAGCTGTCGATTATCAGCCTCTTTCATATGCTTTAACTGATTCAAAAGCTCCTCAACCATTTTCGTGTTTTCAATAAAATTATTTAAATAGAGCAGCAATAATTCTAACCATAGTAATTCCTCATCCTTGAGATAAATCGTTTTATTATGGTCCACAACAAGGATTCGTTTATAGTTCACATCTTGATGAATAAAGGCGATATAGAAATGATCTGTTTTTTTAATATCCCCTAAGCCTAATCGTTCAACTAGTACCTCGTCTATTTGATGCTGCGTGTATTCTTTGGATTTATTTGTTAAGGTAACTTGATGTGTTTGAAAATCGTAAGTGAGCACATACACACTTTCCATCTCAAGCTGGACCACAACCTCCTGCACAAACCTCTCCAATAAATCCTCAATCTTCACCACTCTACCAATACTCTCAACGGTCGTATACAAGCGGTGAATGTAGTCCCCTTTTGTAGAGAATAAAATTTTCCGTTTACGGTAATCAATCCGCTCTTTTATGTAAAACAACGCCATTAACGATAGAAAGGCAAAAAAGAAAATCTCCGTCATTCGTGAAATGGATAGATCCGCAAATAAATAGAGACCGATTAACAGCCATATGGTAAAGCCAAATGAGAAATTGAAATAATAACGTAATCGAGAAATGAAATACTCCATATCGAAAATACGTTCAGTTAGTTGTGTGAAAATGAAGCTATACGGGATAAGCATTAAAAATAAAGAACATATATCTGCAGAAATTACATACTGATTAAACAAAATTACAGGTACTGCATATAAAAAGAGAAATGGTAAAAACGGTGTAATAACACTTATTAACAATAGTTTCAATTGAGAGGATTTATATCTATAGTATCCTACAATTAAAATACTTAGATTGGAAATTAATAATATAAAAAATGTCCATAATATAACAGTAGAAAATAATGGGTTAATTTTCGGGAAAATTATGCTAATGATACTTATAAAGATTGCTATTAAAGGTAATACGTAAAGAATGGAAATATTTTTAATAAAAATCCATTTTAAATTTAAAAAAGAAAAATATTTTTTTAAAAAATGAATTAATATTACTAAACAAAGTAACATACTCCCACGATTAATAATCATACTTAGATTATCTAGTCGTCCAGATGCACCGCTACTTACATAAGCTATTGAAATAACTAACATAAAATACATTAGTAAATTTAAAAGTGTTGTTCCTTTTTGGGTTATTTTTAAATAAAAAGTAATCAATAACGTAAGGAAAAAGAAACATGCAGGAAAAAAAAAGAGATAATAAAATTGTTGGGGAATATCTAAGTGATTTATTTGAACATAGAGAATTTCACCATTTTGCTTTAAAATCTCTAATGTATTTGCTGCTCGAATTTTGGAATCATATGTAATATTTGAAACTTCATCGACTTTGACTCCATCGACATTAATAACAATATCTCCAACAGATATTTTTTGATCAGTTGCCCATTCTTTATAATATGGTTCTTTAATAATCCATTGTCCATTTTCTTCCTGTATTTTTATGCTTACAAAAGGCGTGCTGTAGGTAACATAAAGGACATAAAAGCCTAGAGTTAAATAAATACCTACAGCAAGCCAAAACCATTTCTCTTTAATTAATGTCAATACCAAATTCCATTTTCTAAACATACATCTTCATCAAACGAATCCAAAATTGCCTTTTGTTCTAATGCTGTTACACCAATAAGAGAAGCTTTTTTTTCTTTTAACAATGTCACCAGCGTCGGATTTTGCTCTAAATATTGAATCATGTTAATCATTAAAATCGCCTCATTTCTTCATTTTATAAGATTATAGTCACTATTTTATACCAATAAATCCTTATATAAAGGAATTATTAACCATATATGTAACTATATTTTCATTATACTATCTCTCTCCAATAATTCAACATAATTTTCTAAAAAATTCAAAAAATAATAGAATACGTAATAATTTTGCTTTATTTTCAATTGTTTTTCTCCAAAAATAGACAAATGAAAAGCTCCTTCCTTATAGTAGGAAGAAGCTTTTCATTTGTCTCTCTTGCTAATACTGACACCCTTCTTGTAGCCACTTGCATAAATCAGAAGTAACCAATGTAGCATGTTGCCGATTCATATCACCACCATCTACTGCAAAAACACGATAATTCTCTGCCTTTATCGCCATTAAAAAGACCATTCCCCCACTATCATCACCAATGGCAATATAGCCTTTTGCATATTCCGCCACTTCCCAAATCTCATTTCTTTCTAAAATGTCCTCTGTACCATAAATGAACACGCCATTCGTAAACGATAAACCGTTACTTTCCTTTAATACATGTCTATATGCACTCGGAAGTTGACAATTCAACCTATTTTCTATGTGTAAAATTTGGTGATCTGTTGCTGGAGGATATGCCGTATAGCTATTATGTATAGGTAACATTCCGTCACCGTCCTTTCTAATAAATTTTTTTCACACCTGTGCTGTACAAAATTCATAAAATGCCGTGATTAAATCATCAATCTCCTGTTTTTTAATAATTTGATTCAACCATTCATCTGGAATCTCATTCAACCAACTACTCATACCCGCTATGGCACCTGTAATTGCGGCAATTGTATCTGTATCTTCTCCTAAATTAACAGCTTTTAGAATCGCTTCGTTAAACGTTCGTGCATTACCAACACACCATATCGCAGCTTCTAGAGAATGGACAATATAGCCACTTGAGTGAATGTCATCTTCAGGAATACTAAAAAAGTTGTCGTGAAATATTCTTGTGTATGTGTTTAATTCTGCTTTCAGTTCGTCCTGCAAATGATTTTCAAGCAATGAAAATATTTCAACTAAGGCAGCTTCTAGCGAATTATTTCGATATAAGCTTAATAATAGCTCAATATAAATAATAGACCCCACGATTGAACGTGGGTGGGCATGTGTAATCTCTGTATATTGTTGAATCAATGCTTTTCTTTTACTAAAATCAAACTCATTCATTACCACAAATACTAAAGGTGCTATCCTCATAAGCGTCCCATTGCCATTATCGAACTCGCCCGTTTTTCCACAATGCTCAGGCAAAACACCTTTTTTATAGTTTGAAACGGCTTCAGCAGTCGTGATGCCGATATCAAACATTTCTCCAAATGGTGTGAGATAGCCTTCTTCCATGTATCGTACAAACTTATCCATTAAATGAGTTGTATTGCCTTTTTCAATGATGTTTTTGACTAAGCAAAGTGTTAAAGAAGTATCATCAGACCAAGTGCCAGGTGGTTGATTGTACGTACCGTATCCTATTACATCTTGCACATGGAAAGTTCCTCTTTTCTTAAATTCAACAGGTACGCCCATTAGATCTCCGACAATCCCACCATATAAAGTAGCAAATACTCGCTCCCTCATCTTTGAACCTACCATAAGATCTCACTTCTCCTTTCCAAGTCAAACATAATACAACGAAGTCTGTTAGTGGAAGTGTGAAATTTACTAAGTTGGTAAATTCACCCTTCCATCCTATAAAATTAAATACGTTCAATTTACCCACGTTCTTACAATAGTAATACCTCAATATCTTCTTACAAAAACATATTTACTTTCACTAACACATAAAAAAACCGTTCAATAAGTATAATCATACTCATTGAACGGTTACTGCTGTTCATTATGCTTTTTGATAGCGTAGCACTGGTGTACGAGCAGCGCGTGTTTCGTCTAGACGAGATACGACTGTTGTATGAGGTGCTTCTTGAACGATTGATGGATTTTCTTCTGCTTCTTTGGCAATTTGAATCATCACATCACAGAATGCATCTAATGTTTCTTTTGATTCTGTTTCTGTTGGCTCGATCATTAATGCCTCTTCCACATTTAATGGGAAGTATGTTGTTGGTGGATGATAGCCAAAGTCTAACAGACGTTTTGCGATATCTAATGTACGAACGCCCAGTTTCTTCTGACGACGACCTGATAAGACAAATTCGTGTTTACAGTGACGGTTATATGGCAGTTCGTAGAATGGCTCTAAGCGACGCATCATGTAGTTTGCGTTTAATACAGCATATTCTGTAACAGCTTTTAAACCATCCGGCCCCATTGTACGAATGTACGTATAAGCACGAACATTGATACCAAAGTTACCATAGTAAGGTTTTACGCGCCCGATAGATTGTGGACGATCGTAATCGAAGTGGTATGTTCCTTCTTCTGTTCTCACTAGAACTGGTTTTGGTAGGAATGGAATTAAATCTGCTTTTACGCCTACTGGACCAGAACCTGGACCACCGCCACCATGTGGACCTGTAAATGTTTTGTGCAGATTTAAATGTACACAGTCAAAGCCCATATCGCCAGGACGTGCTTTACTCATAACGGCATTGAGGTTCGCACCATCATAGTACACTTTACCGCCTACAGAGTGAATAAGCTCTGCCATTTCGATAATGTTTTCTTCAAATAAGCCTAGTGTATTCGGGTTAGTTAGCATTAGCGCAGCTGTATCAGCACCTACTACTTTGCGAAGGTCTTCGATATCAACTAAGCCATTTTCATCCGATTTAACAGTAATTGTTTCAAAGCCTGCTACTGTCGCTGATGCTGGGTTTGTACCGTGAGCCGAGTCAGGAACGATGACTTTGTTACGGTGACCTTCGCCATTTGCTTCATGGAATGCACGAATCATCATTAACGCTGTCCATTCACCATGAGCACCTGCAGCAGGTTGTAATGTCACTTCATCCATCCCTGTAATTTCTACTAAAGAAGTTTGAAGGTCATAAAGAAGCTCCATTGCCCCTTGTGCTGTTGATTCATCCTGTAATGGGTGAACATTGGCAAAGCCTGAAAGACGTGCAACTGCTTCGTTAATTTTCGGATTATATTTCATCGTACAAGAGCCAAGCGGATAGAAGCCAGAGTCTACCCCATGGTTTCTACGAGAAAGTGCTGTATAATGACGCATAATATCAAGCTCAGACACTTCAGGTAGTTCTGCTGCCTCTGTACGTACTAAGTTTGCAGGTAATAAATCTGCTAGGTCTACCTCAGGTACATCTAGTGCTTCTAAATTATAGCCAACGCGACCTTCTTTTGAAATTTCAAAAATGAGTGTTTGATTTTCGTTATGCATGAAGAGCCCCCATTTCTGCAACAAGTGCATCAATTTCTTCTTTTGTGCGTAATTCAGTCACTGCGATTAGCACATGATTTTTAAGAGAGTCATAATTTTGACCTAAAGGATATCCACCGATAATACCTTTTTCGATTAAACCTTTATTGATTTCCTTCACACATTTATTCGTTTTCACAACGATTTCGTTAAAGTGTGCGCCTTGGAATGCGACTGTAAAGCCTGCTGCTTCAAAAGCATTTTTTGCATAACGTGTTTTTGCAATATTTTGAGTAGCCATTTCACGAATACCTTGTTTTCCTAGAGCAGTCATCGCTACAGAAGCTGCAAGTGCAAGAAGGGCTTGGTTCGAGCAAATATTTGAAGTGGCTTTATCACGACGGATATGTTGTTCACGTGCTTGTAGTGTTAATACATACCCACGACGGCCTTCACCATCCACTGTTTCACCAACAAGACGTCCTGGCACCTTACGCATTAATTTCGTTGTCACCGCAAAGAAACCACAGTGTGGGCCACCGAAAGCTTCAGAGATACCGAATACTTGCGCATCACCTACACAAATATCAGCACCTAGCTTACCAGGAGGCGTTAAAATGCCTAATGCAAGTGGATTAGAAGATACAACAAGTAAGCTTTTTGCAGCATGTGCAATATCCCCGATCACTTGAATGTCTTCCACTTGACCAAAGAAGTTTGGATATTGTGCAATAACAGCTGCTGTGTTGTCATCGATTAACTCTTTTAATGCTTCCACATCTGTCACGCCATCTTTTTGTGGAATTGTCACGATCTCAATGGATTGACCATAGGCATATGTAGCAACTACATCGCGATATTCTGGGTGCACTGCTTCAGACACTAAAATTTTCTTACGACGCGTATGACCAGCTGCCAGCATACCTGCCTCTGCTAATGCTGTACCACCGTCATACATAGAAGAGTTCGCAAGATCCATACCTGTTAGCTCAGCAATCATCGTTTGGAATTCAAAGATCGCTTGTAGCTCACCTTGTGAAATCTCTGGTTGATATGGCGTATAAGCTGTATAAAACTCTGAACGAGAAATAACATGGTCTACGATCACTGGTTTATAGTGGTTGTAAACGCCTGCGCCTAAAAATGATACATTGGCATTTGTGTCCTTATTTTTTGCAGCAAGGGCCGTTAACTCTTTTAATAAAGCAGATTCTGATTTTGCTTCCTTAATATCATAAAGGCCTTTAAAACGGACTTTCTCAGGAATATCCTCGAATAATTCATCGACTGAGGATACACCGATTACGTCTAACATTTCTTTTTGATCTTGCTCCGTCATAGGTAAATAACGATGTTTCATAAATGTAGGTCCCTCTTTTCAACTATTATTTTGAACGCTTGTAAAACGGTGTTTCTACTGTTATTACCTTCAAGTGCTTACCGCGAATTTCGATTTCTAGCTCAGTTCCGATTGTTGTGAATTGACTGTCAATTATTACGTGACCAACGTTACGTTTAGATGAAGGAAGTTGTGTACCCGTTGTCACTTCACCGATTTCTTGACCATCTTTAAACACTTTGTAGCCATGACGTGGGATGCCTTTATCGATCATTTCAATTCCTACAAGTTTGCGTGGTAGTCCATTTTCTTTTTGTGCTACTAATGCTTCATGACCAATAAAATCTTCTTTATTTAATTTCACAGCAAAGCCAATACCAGCCTCCAGTGGAGAAATTGTTGCTGATAGCTCTTGACCATATAATGGTAGCCCTGCTTCAAAACGCAGTGTATCGCGACAACCTAGTCCAGCTGGAACTACACCTTTTTCTTGACCAGCATCTAAAATTTTACCCCAAAGCGCTTTAATATCTTCTGGAGCGCCATATAATTCAAAGCCATCTTCACCTGTGTAGCCACTACGAGAAACTAATACTTTATGACCTGCAACCTCAACATTCTCTTGGAAGCGGAAAAATTTAATGGCACTTACATCAGTCGAAGTAAGGGATTGAAGAACTTCTTCTGCTAATGGTCCTTGAAGAGCAATTTGTGCATAGGCATCAGATTGGTTATCAATCGTCACATCATATTGATGTTGATTTTCCATCATCCAGTCATAGTCTTTTTCGATGTTGGCAGCATTGACACATAGTAAATAGTGATTGTCAGCTAATTTATATGTTAATAAATCATCAACAACGCCACCATCTTCATAGCACATTGCTGTGTACTGCGCTTGGCCGTCAACAATTTTTGAGACATCATTTGATAAAAGATTTTGTAAAAATCCTAATGCATCGGGACCAGTTACTAAAATCTCTCCCATATGTGATACATCAAATAAGCCTGCACGATTACGAACTGCATCGTGTTCTTCTTTAATAGAAGAGAATTGAACAGGTAATTCCCATCCACCGAAGTCAACTGTTTTTGCACCATATTTCGCGTATTCTTCAAATAGAGGTGTACGTTTTAATTCATTCGCCATTCTTTTTTGCCCCCTTATTGTTAGTTACATTTTTACTGGTAGTAGTTCGTCTGCTTTTTGTATTCCTACAGCCAATGCATGCAGTCAACCGCATAAAACACGCTATAGACATAAAAAAAGACAGACGAACCCCTTTTCGGGATTCTCTGTCCTTGCACCTGAAAGTTACACCAGACTGGCTCGCAAGCTTTACTATTGCCAATCAGTCGGCTTTCCCCTTTGGTGGCTGTTATTGTTATACTACAGCTCTCTCCAGAGTTGCGTCTTGTACGAGTCCTTTTACCTGAGAGATTCATAGCCCATTGCTACTTGCTCCTTCGGTGGCGTCTACACGCTCTCTCCCCGCACAATCATCCGCCCAAGATAAATCTTGGTACTATTTAGTATTCAATGAACATTTAGTTACTTATTTGTCTATATCCTAACATTAAATGCATTGAAAAGGCAATCATTTTTTAAAAGATAATAAAAGACGAACATTAATGAATTAAAATCTTTTCATCGTTCGTTTTTTAACCTTTTCACTTGAAATACTAAATACTCTAGAATTTGACGAATCGTTCTACCTTCTGTCAGTACCTGAATATGACCTGCATCACGGTAAAATTTCCTTCTGTAGTGATACAGACTTTCTAGCTCCTCTTTTGTAGAGCTCTGTACAATGGGTCTATTTGGATCATGCTGAACTCGTTTATAAATATCCTCAAACGACGCATCTAAAAAAAACACCAATCCACTACGTCTCATAATTTTTCGATTTTCAGCATTCATGGCAACGCCACCACCAGTCGAAATAATACAAGCCTCGTCCCTAAAATTTTTCAAAAATTCTGTTTCTATTTCTCGAAAATGGGCCTCGCCGTATTTTTCAAAAATTTGTGGAATTGTCATCCCCTGCTGTCGCACAATCTCATGATCCATATCATAATATGGCATCTTCAATAAATAGCTTAAACGTCTTCCTAACGCACTTTTTCCACTACCCATAAAACCAACAAAATATATTTTTCGCAATTCGAATCACCTTCTTATAACTACGATTCTACACTGTCTGACAAAATTTGTCCCAATAAATTTATCGTAGCTCGAACATTCAATTTTTCTATCCCATCATATGTTCGATACTGCATTTCATAAGACATACAATACGCAAGAACAAAAGTAGTTACAAAAAATAATAATGCAATTGCGACCAAAAAAATAGCCCCTCTGTCATTTTTCAATAATTGGCACATAAAAGGTTCGCTCCTTTTGAATACCGCTAGTCATTTCGACAGCTACCGTCAGCATATTTTCGGAATAGTTAAAATGACATTTATTGATTCCTATTAACATAGGAACATGTCCACCGTTTACCTGCTCACGAATAATATTCGAGTAGCAATCAATATGATGGAGTGTAGTGGCTGTTTGGAAAGTCATTCTTTTTTGATCCTCACGAACAGAAAATATGGAAATATCTTTTAGAGAGAGATTTAAATCAGAAACAAATAGTTCCCACTTGGTTTGTTCATCGGTTAGCATAGTGGATCTCATTTCAGCAAACCACAGCATCATAAGGACAAAGAGATGAGAAATAAGCACAAAAACGACTAATTGAAACATCGCTTCTAGTAATGTATAGCCCTTCTCATTCATGAACTTCACCTGTCGCTTGGATACATTTTTGACGAGGCTCATGTAAATTTTGAAAATGAACACAAACTTGTTGTCCATCAACTATCCAGTGATAAGCAACTTGTTCAATGGTTCGAGAGCCTTCTGTTTGCTGAATAGCCTGGTACTTTTTTAAACCTTCGTAGGCTGTTTCAGCTGCAATTAGCTCCATTTTTTTATTAGCAAGATTTGTTTTCATCGTATAGGAAATGGGTATCAACGAGGTACAAAGTATCATCAAAATACCCACACCTAAAATAGTTTCTACAAAAGAATAGCCTGACTCATTCAATCCTAGCTCTCCCTCGTCCTAATGTTATGATTACTTTTTTCTTGCCCTGTGGTGTTTTAAATGCCATGGTACCAGCTGTCATCACATTGCCGCTGTAGTTATAGATTAGTGTGTAAATCGAACTCTCTGCGGGCAAAAATTCAATCCCTTTCGGATAAGAACGTTCATATAAAGTAGTATAAAAATCTTTTTGAATAATATAGCGATTCGTTGAACTTTCCATTTTCAGCGCTATATATTGCCGTTGGCTCATACTATAAGTTTGAATATATTGAATATCGAGTTGCAATTGCGTGAAAAATCGTTCTAATTCCTTGGCTTCTGCTATTTTGAATGAAAATTTGCCAACAATCGCAGTTAAACTCATAACAAGAAATAAGACGACCAGCATTTCAAGAATCGTAAAACCACCATTTTTATCATTATTCATTAGCTCTCAGAACCTGTTTCTATGTTGACATTGGCTGGACGTACCTCTCCCTCATTTGTAATCACTATTTCTTCTTTATTGGGGCATGTTGTTTCATTTTCTTTTAAATAGCCTTTTGCCACTAAATCATCTAAGGTAGGATACGCCATATAATCTACACGATAAGCCTCTACTTGACCTTGTACCATGGAAATATAAGCCGTACAGCCTTTCTTATCTATTGTGGCGAAATGCTTTGTTACATTTGGGATCGTAATTAAAATTAGAACAGATATAATTAACAAGACAATTAGCATCTCGATTAAAGTGAAACCAGCTTGTTGGTTAATACGTTTCATTATCTTCCTCCTAAACTAATTCAATCATGTGATAGATGGGTAATAATAAACTGATATAAGCTGCTACTATACAAACAGCAATCAGGATAAAGAAACTAGGCTGCACAAAAGCTAATATTTTTTGCAAAAGCTGTTCCTGCTTTTCCATTAATAATTCGCTATACAATACTAATTCTTTTCCTAAATAACCGCTGTGTTCACCATGCTCAACGAACATTGGAAAATCTTTTTGAAAAACTGCCATCATCGTTACCGACTGTGTCAGTGATTCGCCAAAGATGACTCTTTCTTTTATACGCTGTGAAAGAATTTGGAGATATGGTTGGAGTTGTTGTTCTTCTAATAGTTGAAGGCTTGCTTGTAATGAAAATCCACTTTGTAGTAAACTGCCCAAATAAGCAGCAAATTGTCTTGTCAATGTTAGCCTAAAATAGCGTTGCATAATGGGGATCTTTAACAAAATTGTTAGTTGATGAGCAACAGCTTGTCGTTTGAGATAGAATCGAAAAATGAATAAGCTGCCTATTACTATGAACATGGTCGAGATGACTATATCTGGAACATGTAATAACATATTGGACAATGCAATACTTGTCTCCTCTGCTTCAGAGGTACGACTGACGACCATTCTTTCAATATTCGGTAAAAAAAATGTACGAAACACAAAAAATAACAATAGTAAAAAGATAATCAGTGTGACAGGATAGATCAGCAGCTTGATTAGCTTTTTCTTAGTCTTTTCACCTACCGTTAACTGCTTCGCCACACCTTTAAACGCCTCTATCATATGGCCATTATTTTCTGCCACCTTAATCGCCATTAAATAATGTTTCCCCAGTTGTAATATTTCAAGTATCCCTGCAACACCTACTCCTTGTCTGAGTCTTTCATCAATTTGCTGCTGTATGTCTTCATGTGCCTCGATATGATGAGGTAGAAGCATGGAAATAGCTTGTGGAAATAAATATCCTTCCTGCATTAACACACATAATCGATGGAAAAACTGAGCTTGCTCCTTTACCCGCCATTTCGTAGCCCTATTGTAAAAAAGAAGCAATTTATCGATGTATGTTTGTAACTGCATAAAGGCTCTCCACTAATTCTTTTTGCCCCATTAATGTTAAATCATAAGGAAGTTTGTAATTGCCCTTATCCTTGATGGCAGTGATGGCTCTTGTTAGATGATCATCATGTAAAATTTCATAGACTGCACGACGTTCACCATGTAAAGCTGCAGTCTGAACAAGCATTTGCGCAACAATACCGATAACCGTTTGGCGAAGCTCCTCTATCGACACGCCTAAATCCATTAAACGATAAAGACAATTAATGGCGTCTTTTGCATGAATAGTCGAAACAACTAAATGCCCTGTTAGAGAGGCTTGGATTGCAATATTTGCCGTTTCTTTATCCCGAATTTCACCAATCATGATGACATCCGGTGAATGGCGTAAAATGGCTTTTAGTATTTTTTATAGGTACAAAATTTTCATGAGCGTATTTTTTATCCTAATGAAATAAACAAATATATGTATTTAGCCCATTTTCATTAATTTTTTTTTATTTCGCCCATAAATAATTACTTATGTAGCTTTGGAATAAAGATTGATTAAAAAATATTCCTTAACCCTTATCTAAATAGCAACATCAAAAACTCCATTTTGAAAAAAGATTGATCAAAATGGATTTACTCTCTTTAGATAAGTATGAGATTTTTATAAAAAAGTTTGATCATTTTTCAGGTTGTTCCACAATTGCGCCCGATTGCTGAATATCAAGTCGGTGATTTGTCTTTTGCATATTAAAGTAAAGCACCCTTTAGGTGAATACATATTAGATAACCAAATATTTAAATTTGAAGGGGAATTGAAGAATAGACTTTTGGGAAAAGCTGAAGAATTCACGAAACAAACATATGATTTTTCAGAACATGAGAGAAAAACCAAATTTATTAATTGCTGGCACTTAAACGATTTTGAATCAGCAGCTATGTGGGATCTTTACTTAAAAAGTAATGAGGGTATAGCTATTCAAACGACTTTTGATAGACTTAAGCGTAGTTTGAATAGAAGTAAGGAAGAAATTTATATGGGTAAGGTAAAATATATTGACTATAGAACTGAAAGAAATTTTCATAGAAATACTCTTTCACCTTTTTTCACTAAAAGAATTTCATTTAGTCATGAAAATGATGTTAGAATTACTTTATTCCAACAATAAAGATTTTAACAAAGATATATGGGAAAAACATCAAAGTAGACCTTGCGGAATTAATTGAATCTATATATGTATCACCTGATGCTCCTTTGTGGTTTGTGGATGTTGTAAAAGTAATTTGTTAATAAATTTAATATTCAATCAAAAATTATTCATTTAGGTTTATATAAAATTAATTAAATGGAGTTTTATAATTAAGGCTGTTTTCTTAAAGATTGTTGCTAAATTAAATCTCGAGGGACATCAAAAAATAGATTTTATCTACTAAGTACGTAGAAATAAACTCTGTTTTTTAATTTCGCAAACTGAATTTTAAAGTAATGCTACCCGTTAGTTTAATAAGGACAGTAACGCTTCTTCAACAATGGCGCCCGATGTTAATTACAGTTGCTGTTAGCCAAGAATACAACAATATTAAAAAACTAAGAAGAGTAAAACTATTATAGAAAATTTGATCTTATGTTTCTGGATCTTATTCATTTTTATCAGTAGTGTTATACAAAACTAGAGACTAATACAAAACAAATTTAATTATATTATATACTTTGTTTAGGAGGTGCATCTTATGGAACTCAATAAATTGATGATTTTGGATGTTCACTCACATCGAATGGATGAAGTTCGCAAATGATTTTCTAGCTCTGGCAGAAATGTGCTAGAGACAACCAACAGTTCTTGGGGCATTGTCCAAGGAGCGTTAGAAAATACGCTTCGCAAGTTATCTAGCAGGCTTATTTTTCAACAAACGAAGATGCTATTAAAGCATGCATCAAGTCATATGTTCAGAACTTCGATTTGATGGAATATCTTAATAAATAGGAGGAAGCGTAATGAAGAATTTAAAGTTGATTGGTATTATAGTGGTCTTGCTAGGTATTATCCTAGCAGGCTTCATGTTCATAAAGCGTTGGTTATATATTCAGAAATGTAATTTATTAATTGACGGTTCTGTCAAGTATGGCTATGATATGTGTCATATGGTCTTAGAAGGTGAGTCTCCTACTAACTGGATAGCTATATTCGGAGGTATGCTATTGCTGGCAGTGATTGCAGGTCTAATAATATTTGCCTTATGGCTACCGTTCGGAGTTACCCAAACAGTTCGAGAAGTACGACACAATATGAAGAGGAAATAAGATGAGCGTATCAATACAGCACCACAGAAAAGCAGTTGCAAGTCTGAACAAACCAAATGTATCACCCTCGCCATCTTTTCTACCAGTGTATGCCAACGAGTTTACCATTAACTAGTTCGGAACCATCATTAACGCAAAATCAACGGGAATAAACGTGCTGCTATCAGTCCAGCCGAGCGTTAGTAATTGAAATCCCTTTAAATAACGGTGTGAGGAATGGTCAACACCTTCGCCAGCAGTTCCACAGTTTTACTGCGATTCCGCGAATAAACGGAATCATCAATGATAAACGCCGTCACACGTTTTTCAGCGGTTAACGGCTTGATTAGACGCACCATTTCGCTACTAAGGAATAGTAAAAAGGGACGCCAGTTATACGTAGGCATCTTTAAAAACCGATAAACCGTTTCTTTACACGGTAAATCAATGGCTTTCTTACTCGTAAACGCACGAAACCAATTCGGATATTGGAAAACGAGTAAAAAATCAATTGAAAGACGGTGATGCGATAGCCAGAAAGCTTGTTAATATGAGCTTTTCACAGGTGATAGCCAATATTTAATTCAGAAAATCCTTGTTTTATTTCTTTTGGTAATTGCGCAAAGTATGCTTTATACATTATCATAGAGAGAGACACTTTTATTTGTGGTATTGGTTTAGTCACCATTAATTTACCAAAAGAAGAGGTGTCTTTTTTCGTTGTTTTCACACTTTTTTTGTGAAATTCAAATCGGTTTAAGATGGGCAAGTCAACCAATTAGACCAAGCGATGAGGATGAAAATTTAACTGTGATAGATGAGTAATAAAAAAAGCCTGCCAAAGATTATTTTCTTCGACAAGCCTTTTTCAATTTCAAGAAGTTCTAGAATGGGACACAAAAACCGTCCCCCTGTCCTTGAGAGTCACAGGTTTACCAGAACATTATATATACTTTAGATAAAATTGTTTACAATATCGGTTATCACGGCATCAATTGAATTGTTTTGTTTGCAAGTATTGTTAATTGCATTAACAGCATAATTTCTATTTACTAACAAATAATACTGAATAGTAGCCTCTGTATCAGTATAATTTTTGTACAACTTGTTAAGCAATGCTTTTCGTAATAAATTTTGTTGAATCTCAAGCGTGGTCACCGTGCCGTCAAAGATTGGATTTCCGTTACTATCTGCCAATGGATTTTTAAGAGAAATGTTTGAAATAAGATAAGTAATCCATCTTCTAGCTGTAACGGCGACAACTGCTGTTGTTGCATAACGTAGTTTACCATTATTCATTGTTGTTATGCCACCTCGTGGTCCTATACGAGAACCATTTAAAGATGGATTTGTAATGTCATTGTTTATACTACTACAAGATAGGTATTGCAACTGTGGTTTCGTAAAACTCGTTGCTCCATATCCAACATATGAATTATCGTAGCGTGAAAAATCATTTGTCAATTCTTGTATTCTAGTGTTATTTTCAGTTATAATAATATTTCTTGCAATATTCGCTTTAAAAATAAGCTCCATACCTTCCTGTAATACCGAAATCATGTTCAGCATTCTCTCAAAAGAAGCATTAACAGTCAATGTATAAAATTCAAAATCTGATTTTTCTAAGAAGTTGTTTTCAATTTGTGATAAAGAAGTGCATGAAGGTAAAAGAAATTGAATTTTTTCATTAGTAAAATACGAGTCATTGAACTTAAATTTTGTCTTATCAGACTTATCTTTATAAAATTCTCCAATGTCCAATTGATCTAATAGTTCAAATGTAGATTTGGATTTTGCAGCAACCGCTTCTGGCTTTAAAAACTGATGTTTTTCTTCTTGAATATCTTCTATCATACTTTTTATATTATCAATTGTAGGCTTTTGGCCATTGATATTAAACATTTCAAACATAAAGTCTGTTCTATTATGAACTAAAAACACAGGCAATGATTCAAAGACACTTTTCAATACATCTTTATATAGCTCTGTAACAATGTTTGGATATGTGTCGCTACAAAAAAACACAATTCCATCTAAATTATCTAGTCCTAATTCTGATAGTGACTTTGAAGTTTGAGACTTTAGATCATTATTAAGCACAATATCTAATAATCCTCTAGTGTCCCTAATTCTTAAATCTATATTTTGGTCTTTTAAGAAAAGGGTTAATGTTGAATTTGCTGGAACACGTAATATTAATTTGCGAACAAATGTATCGATTGTTTCTGAACACATAAGTTTTTTCAAAATTTGCTCGCTAGCTGGTTCACCCTTTAAACTTTCAATCTGCTCTTTAATATGCTCTTTTACATTCTCCCCTTCATCAAGTGTAGTTAATTTCAAAACATCACTTAGGACCTTATATTTCTTGATTTGAAGATTATATTTCTCAAGGTTGCCATCTACTGAACCCATAATATTTTGCTCAAATAAATCAATATCTTCAATAAATATCCCATTACCTTCAGTTTTTTGAACGATGTGGTACTCGACAGTTGTTTTTGTTCTACCATCATCACCACTAGCAAGATTAATGATTATTTCCGGTACATGTGTTAATGCCGCAATTGATGTAGTTTTACCACACTTTGTTGTTCCTATGTTTGCCAATGTAATGGTTTTTTCCAATGTACTGCCATTGTTTAAAGAATTATTCATAATAATTCCCCTTCCGTATTTTTACAGTACTCGTTATTTAAAACAAAAAGCAGTTGCAACTAAACTTAGTCACAACTGCAATAATTTCAGTTCGTTCTAAGTACAAGTCAAACCAATAGGTAGAATCTTATCTGCAATAGTAGAATAAGAGTACTGAATTATTTTTAATTTAATACATTTCAATTGAAACGTCAAATGTTTTTTCTGATTTATTTAACAATTTGTATTATTGTGTAAAATATTACGTTCCGCACCCTTGAAGAAAATTTTTTAAGATTTTTTTCCTTTTTATGACTGCAATTGGAAGTATTTTAATCAAAAATAGAACCTTTACTATGAAATCCACCTGAAGATACATCTTGAAATTTGAGCCAAGGTTTATAATTTATTTTCCTTCCAAAGCCTCGATCTTCTTTAATCAATTTTTTAGGATTTTTAATTCTTGCTCTTTTAGCCATTAAAAACACCCTTTTAGACAAAAAAATCTAAAGGGGTATTTCATCGCAACTTTTTTACAAACATCGCGACTTTATTTCAAATCTACAATTTTAACCAAACTTGCTTCTTTTCAAGACCTAAATTGTAAAGGTCCTAAAATATAAAGGTGATACATATTAGTCATATATAATATGTATCACCTTTTTCTTCTTGCTCAACTAATTTTTCTTCTTGCTCAACTAAGGCATGTTAGTGCAACAAAATTCATCAAACTGGATTCTTTAAGTATAAAACGAAAAAACAATTTCCTTTTTTACGGTAAATCCCCCTATTTTTAATGCAATCACAAATCTATAAATGTTATAATTTTCAAATACACAATAAAATGGATTGAAGTAATTGTTTAAGCAGTATTCAATTCTTTGTCTTAAATCTAGAGTCACCATTTCTCTTTCACATTTTCTAATCTTTTATAACCCTCATGAGAATCAAAAACAAAAAGTCCTAAATCCCAATCTAAGGATGAGGTGTTACTAGCTATTATTAAGATTGGCTCAGGACAGTTGTATCCCTTGTTAACAGATATGTTCTTCATTTCTCTAATATCTTGATTACTCGGAATTGTATTTCCACATGGATGAAAGTGCCACTCCCCTAAATAATAGTCCCCCTTTTTATTCCATGCTTCGTCCAGTATATTCTGCAAACCATTAGTACCTCTGTAAAACCAACTCTTCCCGCATTTAGAATCTGAAGGAGCTCCGGTAGCTATAGTTACTCGGGCTCGTTTAAGATCGCTTGAATAATGGCCTATTAAAATACCACCTGTTTCATTTGGAAATGAATCCTCACACAATTCATATATCTCGTTAACCATTTTATCAGTAATTTCCACCCCGAATGACCCTACATCATTTAAATAAAGTAAATCACTCATTGTACTCCTCCTGATGAACCAGCGAAACGCCTTTGAATAAATCTCCTTTCCATTGCTGCTCATAAACAAGTATCGTCGGTTTAATATTTTTTGTTAAAATAGCACGCTCAATTGTTTTAAATGCAGAAGAAACCATTAGCCAAATATCATCAGCTCTTGCAGGGAATACAGGGTGCCAGCAACCTATCCCTTCCCTAGGGAATTCAATATGTTTTGTATCTCCCTTTTCTTTCGCCAACCACGGCTGCATTAATTTAATGAATGCAGTATGATTAAACTCAATGCCATTAGTATAAAAAACAAATAACCGTCTTGCTTGATAACCTAAAGAAATAGACAGAAACGTTTTTGGCTCTTCGAATGTTAATTGAGACATATTATATAAAGCCTGATCCTCACCTGTACAATCTAGAATCACACTGTAACTTTGCATATTTACGGATTGTTCATTTTTAGGGGGGAATTTCTCCCTAACTCCCTGTACCTTGCTATGTGGAGAAATATTGTTTAAGCGTTCTTTCAACTTATCAATTTTGAATTGTAATACGTCTTTTGAAGTTAAAGTATTACGAACAATATTACCAGCCTCTAACAAATCATCATCCATAATGGTTATCTCTTTTTGTCCGCTGCGCACCAGTAGTTCTGAAATCGTTGAACCAACAGCTCCAGCGCCCAGTTGAAGGATGGATGATTCCCTAATAATGGTGTTAAGTCTCCCTCTATTAAAAAGTTCCCCATCATGCCAATTCTCTGAATTAAGCCATTGTATCTTGTTGTTGGTTTTAAATATTCCTTCCAAATCCTGAAACCAGTTAAATTTTTCAGTATCCCTAAAACCTTTCATTTTCACTTTGACATTACTTAACGCAGGTAATTGAAGGGGTTGCCAGTGCATTTGTACGTGATTATTATTTATTTTTTCAGGAATTGGAAATCCTATCATAATTATATGATGCTTTCCATCCCTCAATTTGGTTGAGAGATTTTTTAGGATTCTCTTGAGATTAATTCCTTGGGCTGTACAGGCAGTCATTAATTCCCCCCAGGTAGTTGGGGCTTGCCAAGGTGGAACAACGGGTAACTCTTTCAAAACTAGCCAAGCGCCTACTAAAGTTTGTGACTTAGTAGCAAGATTTGAAATTTCTGTACCCCATTTTGGTTTATAAACCTCATTCCCATTGGTAGTAGAATATTTCGTAGGAACAATAACAAATGGTTCATCCTCTTTGTAAAATAAGAGTTCTGCTAGACCATAATTCACTCTACTCTTTTGCCACCCTAAAAAGCTTTCGCTATCCTCATAGTAAACAACAGTGTTTAGGTTATTTTTGAAATGCGGAAGTTCAAAGGGATCTCCATCTTTACTGAGTGTCCCCTCTGCTGCTTCCTCCAACCAACTCAGAGCTCTTTCAAAATGCCATAGCAAACGATATTCCGAATCAAATGGCTCACTATCCAGTCCTAAGTGCCTTAATGGTTTGTAACTGGAATCTAAACAAAGATTCCCGCCTGTCCAAGGTTGTTTAGAGTGCTCACTACCATTATAATTTTGATGAGGAAACGTGCCCTTTAAACCATTTTTTTTAGCAGGATAAAACTTTATTTCGCCCCATGGGTATCCATCTTCTATAAGAACATACCAATTCGAATTCTTCGGAATTGAATCATTCTCTTTACTTTCCGAAGAAATCCTACAAAGAAGGACCCATTTATCAAACAATGGGTCCCATTTTAAATCTTCTAGTATCTTAACGGAATTTAATTCTTCCAACATTCTTCTGGCAAGTAATAATTCCGCATTAGGTCTTTTTTGCTCCCTACTAAGCAAATCTATTTCCTCCTATTGTTGTCTTATCATTCCTTTGAGTGAAACCAGACTGTCCGTTACTGTTATTTTTTGTTGGCTTTGGGGGTTCTGGAAATTTAGAGCCAAATAATTGTCTCCATTTTGTGGCACTGTCATAAACTGATTCAGCATCCAATGCTTCTCGTGCTAACACGGCAGCTACTTGAACTCTTTCATAAAAAGCGTTGTATTCATCGTCGGTAAGTCTGCCAAACACATCGTGTTGTGGAACTCCATGATCCGGCATAATAGGCTTTGTAGGATATTCATTCACTATTGCTTCTAAAGTCAACGTAATGCCCTCTGCAACAGATTCTATGCCAGCAGGACAAGTTTGACCTATTAAATGTTCAAGCGGATAACTCTTTGGATGACTACCTTCAGGATCATCGATACGACGCCACCACTTCAAAGCTTTTACTACATTGACATAATGCCTATTACATTCTTTATTTTTATCCCATGTCCACTTTATCTGTGACAAAGGATCTGTTGGGTCCCATTGTTCTGCATCTCTATTAGGAATATACAAGGGTTCAGTTTTCCATTCAGCAGCATTCGCCTGTTTTTCAAAAAACAAAAAAGTTTCCGAGCGTATGTCGTGAGGAAATGTCTGTGACTTTGATAAAGTCCATTCCGATAAGTCATCTAAGGAGATATCACTGGCTACACTCTCGCCTTCCAAGAGTGCTTTTTGACTCTCAGATGGAGCTGCAGTCACTACTAAATCCAAATCCACATAGCTCAACTCAATCCCGAGCGACCTCCCCTGTATACGGTACTTATCTTTATAATGCTTTTCCAAAAACGGAATAAATAAATCATGGGCTTCTTCAGGAGTGTACTGTTCTTTATCAAGATTTGTTACCACAACTACATCTACGTCAGATCGCTTACCGCTTTTGGGACGAGTTGCTGTAGCTCGTCGATAACTACCTTGTAAGAATGTGTTTACGATTATTTTTGAAAGGTTCTCGTCATTATATAGTCTATCCCTTAAAGTCGTATGACCTGTGATTAAATCATTCACTTGGTTGTCAGTTAACCGTATTCCCGATAGAAAATCATTAAAATACGAAGGTATTTTCATTTTTTTATCTCCCTTGAATTGTTTTATTTTTTTAAAGCGTTCAAAGTTATCGATGGTTCATATTTCCCTGGAATTCTGTTTTCAAAGTCATACTCATATAATGTGCAAGGCCCAAACGAGCGGGCAAATTGACCAATAAAGAAGAGAAGAGCATTTGGTACCGCGGAGAATATATGGATTTGTCCAAACCGTTCTTTTATTGGGCGATCATTTATATAAGTTGCGATTTTATCAGCAAGCAACCATGCGTGAGAACCATCTTTGATAACCGCTGACCCCTGCCCGCCATCGATGGTACAATTAATTACCCTACGTATAGGTAAATTTATTTGTTGGAGATAATAATTAACTTCTTCAATGATATTATGACGTATACCTAATGTAATAACTAGATCTTTACCATTTTCGTCCCTAATATCCTCGTCATAAATCCATCCAGGGTAATCATCATATTTAATATTCTTCTCTGGCTTCCAAACATGACGCCCATTAATCCTCTGTACTGGAGCAGCATCTATTCCAGATTTTGAATCTAAGTAATAGCCCGTAGCGAATGCTATTGAAGAATGAGTATCTAAATGAAGATGATGTTGTGCACCTTGTTTGGTAGAACTCAAAATAAAATGTTCAAGATTTTGCAAAATTGTACCATTCCAGTGTTTTTTATCTTTTATATACCTTCCATCAAAAAACTCTAGCAAACAAAGCATAGCATTAGTTTCATCTTCCATTTTCTCAGCCCACTGGTGAAAACTCCTTATGCCTATGGAATACGCAGTATTCTTTTGATTAGATTGTCCAATCCAGAGCTCTTCTTCTTTGCATATCTTCATTAAGTCATCTTTAGTGAATTCATTTCTACCTCTAGTCAACAACCCCTTAATCAACTCTACATAAGGGTTTATAATAGCGCCCTCATCAATAGGTTTAAGACCAGCTAAACATAAATTTAAGTTAAGAGTTTTTTTTAATTGCTCAGTACTTTCTTTACTGTGTAATATTCTTAAAGGACGTAAAACAACTTGAAGCTCCTCATCTGTAACAATAGAGAGGTGCTCTTTCATTGCTTTACGAATTTTGCCCATTCTACTCCTTTCACCACCCGTAGCTAATTTATCCCACCGAATTTCTCCTCCAGAGTTGCTGACCAATTCAGATAGCTCATTATCAGGATGAATATGCCAAGGAGTAACAAAATAGAAACGGCTACCTTTACCATCAGGCGCCACCTCTTTTTGTGCTAAATGGAGTCGTTGAAGAAATGAAACAGCGGAAGCATTAATTGCTTTGGGGTCTAACAGATCCTGCCAGCTCAAAGAACCACCTTGAGTTACATGGAACTTGACTTGATAATAATCAGCATTAAGATTATCACCATGTTCGTCTAAGTATGGTTGCTTATAAAAGACCGCCACATCATCTATTGATTTTACTTGATCAAACTCGTATGCAATTTTTTCTACTTTTGTATGCTCTAGAAAGAGTCTGCACGCATTTATCCAAAAAATGTATGCTTGGTAATCATCACCTTTAATCCTGGAACTTACTGCTTTGCTCAATAAAATCACCTTGTTTCATGTATTAGAAGTAATAGAATTCATATAATTTCCAATATTATACTGAAAAAGTCAAAGAAGGTCAAAGGAAAACCAAAGCAGATTTAGTAACAATATTTCTTAATATATTCCTTTAATGATAAAGCTCTTTCCTTATTCAAGGTAAGCGCCCGATTGTGGAATATCAATTAGCTTCTTAAATTAATTATGAATGCTGGGTTGTGTACATTATTAGTATCATTAGGATACTAATGCACTTTACGAAGACATACAATCGTATTTATCGGCCAAAGAGTTTTTTACCTAATTTATACACTCCGCCTACAGCAGCACCAACTGCTAATGCAGGTGCAACAGCTATAACCGCACCACCGATAGCACTCGTTGCTACAGCCGTACCGATCGCACTTGTCGCAATAGTTACTGCACCGGAAGACACGGCAGTGCCAATCGACGTTGCTGCTAATGCGCCTGTAAGCGCACTTGATCCTGATACAATTGCGCTACCAATGACTGTTTTGCCAACTAAAGATCCTGCAGCAGTCATTGCACCTCCAACAGCTCCACTTACAGTAACCCCAACTTGTGTAGATGCTAGTGCACCGACAACATAGCTAGTAGCTGTTGCAACAGCAGTGTCTTTTGCAACACCCGTCGCCGCTTCACTAATTGTTTTATCACCGTATAATAGATCCACAGTATTGCCACCTAAGCTAAAGCCAGCCCCAAAAACACCACCACGTTTTGCATTCATTGCACCTGCCTGATGCATCGATACCATACGTGAAGTAATTGGTGCATTCACAATTCCTCTTAAATGACTTTCACTTTGTAACAGCTTAGCAACAGAGCTCATTTGCTTATTCGAGAAATTCGACTCGATTACATCCATCCCTGCTTCACGTGCGCTTTTCAGAAGCTTTTCATTACCTTTATCAATAATAATTTTTTGGTCCTTATATACTGACCAATCAATTTTAGTCGTATTATAGCCAAGCTTAGCTTGCCCTAGTGTACGTGTACCATCAGCATTTAAAATCATAAAATCAGCAATTCCATTATTCGAAATTACATCAGTTGCTATACCATTTACTGATGCATTGGCAGCATGTAGCTCCTCAAACACAAAGCCCTTAAAGCCATTCGTACCGCCTCGCATAGTATTATAAGATGATAAATTCGTAGCTAAACGATTAAAAATACCTGCATTTTTAAACGCAGCAGTCATACCTTCTGTTAATGGAATTTGCTTTTCTAACACATCCAGTAATACATCGATTTTTTCTGCAAATTGCTCCATTGTCCAATTTTCATGCGCAGCAATTACTTGAATTTCATCAGGGTATAATCCCGTAACTTCACTCAATAATAGTACTTCATTAATTTTATGATTACTGTTATCCACACAAAGCTCCGAGCAATAACGTCTACCATCTGCTAGTTCTATCCATTCGTATAAAGGTTTTTGGCAATGTAAGCATGTTGGCATGGTTTGCTCAATACAAGTATGAGAACAATATTGATGGTCTTCATGTATATACCATTTTTTCATAGTATCCTTGCAAACATGACATGTTGGCCACGTTTTTTCATAACATGCACCTGAGCAATAATTGCGCCCATCAACGTTAAACCATTGCATTTGACGTTTGCCACAGCATTCACATGGAGGTGCGGTTGCTGCAATACATACATCCGAACAGTACATTTTTCCTTCACTAACAAACCATTCGGTCATAGATTTATGGCATATTTGACACGTCGGGAGCGTTTTTTCATAGCATTGCTCTGAACAATAAATCGTTCCGTCCTCATTTTTTAACCATTCTTTTTGACGTGTATTACAAACGGAACAAGCTGGATAACTTGTTTTTAGACAAGCTTCTGAACAAAACATTCCTTGATCATTTTCTATCCATTGTTGCATTTTTTGGTCACAACATGTACAGTTAGGCAACTGCTGTTTAAAGCACTGTATCGAACAAAAAATTTCTCCTTCCTCGCCCTCTGTCCATTGCTTTACTTTTTTGAGCAAACGGAGCAGCATGGCCAGGTTTCGGAAAAACAGCGCTCCGAGCAATATTTATTACCTTCAGATTCAATCCATTCGATTAAAGGCTTATGACAAATAACACAGCCTTCTAACGTTGTTTCATAGCATTGAACTGAACAAAATTTTTTGCCGCCACTCTCTGTCCAGCTTTTCATTTTTGTATAACAAACATGGCATTTTGGAAACGTCTCCTCAAAACATGTCTCTGAACAATAAACCGCTCCATTTTGGTCCTGCAAATATTGATAAACTTCCTTTTTACACATACAGCAATTCAACGGCAATCCCCCCAACAGTAATATGATTATCGCAACGAATAAAGACGCTTTTTACCCACCTTACAGTGCAGCTATAAAACCAGTTGCAGCGCTACATCTCAATTAAATTTGTAATCTAATTTTCCCAGTAATAATTTACTATATTTCATTATAGCACCACGACCATTATATTTAATATATAAATTCCCATGAAAAGCTACACTCTATTTTAAGTAAAATAGGCCAAACAAAAGGTTTTTCGATACATTATTTTATGACTTGTATTTAATTCAGTTTTAAACAAAGAGTAAAGTACATGAAAAAAATCAAAAACAATTTGTAAAGGCCGATTTTCTATAATAGAAAATCGGCCTCTGTTTTTATACTGTACTAACTTATGATACGGTTCACCTAACGTAATGCTTTACAAGTAAATATTTATTCAACAATCTGGACGGTTTATTGAATGCATATCAACATAGGATTTTTAATCAAACTTTAATATGAATGATCAATCTTTGTTTTAAACAATCAATCTTTTTTATAAAGCTACAACTTAATTGGTTATAGGTCAAAAAAACTAAATAAAAAAATCTAAATTAACATGTTATGATATATTCAACATATTAGAAATATGTTGAAATAATTCTAAAGTTAGGAAATGGAGGGTAACTAAATGTATTTACATAGTTTAAGATTATGGAACTGGAGAAAATATGGAGTAGGTGATAATGGTGAATGTGGTATTGAAATTAAGTTTAATAGTGGCCTAAACATAATTGTAGGTGAAAATGATGCTGGTAAAACAGCGATAATTGATGCAATTAAATTAGTTCTCTCTACAAACAACCAAGAAATCAACTGGATTTCCGATCTAGATTTTCATCAAGATAGTTCAAACTTAAAAATAGAATGCTTATTCCGTGATTTAAGCACTGACGAAGAATCGTTCTTTTATGAATGGTTATCATTAACTCCTGATAAAACAGAACTAAGATTAATATTAGAAGCAGAATTTTACGAAGACCTTAATAAACAAAAAAGAATAAGAAAATCTCTCAAAGCTGGTCCTGAAAACTTAGAAAAAAGCATGGAAGATACAGTTCGACAGTTATTATCAGTTACATATTTAAAACCTTTAAGAGATGCAGCAACTGAATTGAGCCCAGGGAAACGTTCAAGAATAGCTCAAGTGGTTAAAAACTTAAGCAACTTTACTGACAATAGTCCTGAGCAAACCCATATTATAAGTAGTTTTGAAAAAGCATTTGATGAATTAAAAGATGTATTAAAAGAGCCTGTATTAAAAAAGATTGGTTTAAAAGTTGATTATTTTTTTGATGATAACAATAAAAAAGAACCTGAAATTAGAAATAGAGAAATGAGCTTTGTAGAAATTTTAAGAAAACTCGAATTGAATTTAGGCGAAATAGGGACTGGATTAGGAAGCTCTAACCTTTTGTTCATGGCAATTGAATTATTATTGCTAAGTGAATCAGAAGTAGGGCCAAAAATTGCACTGATTGAAGAAGTAGAGGCTCATATCCATCCCCAAGCTCAGTTACGTATTATTAAGCACTTTGAACAAAACTCTAAAGACTCAGGTATTCAATATATTTTCACCTCACATAGTACAGTTTTAGCTTCTTCTATTTCACTTGAAAGTATTATTTTTATATATAACAAGAAGGCTTTCTCCATGAAAAAAGGTTCTACTAAATTAGCTCAAGGAGATTATGAATTTTTAGAACGATTTTTAGATGCTACCAAAGCAAATATGTTTTTTGCACAAGGAGTTATTTTTGTTGAAGGAGATGCAGAAAATTTACTTCTACCAGCTATATCAGAAGTTATTGATCTTCCTCTACATAGATATGGGGTCTCAATAATTAATGTTGGAAATTTAGCATTTAAGAGATATTCATCAATATTTTTGAGAGAAGATGATAATAATCAGATGAACTTTCCTGTTTCAATTATCACAGATTTAGATTTAAAACCTGTGGAATTTTATACAGAACCATGCTATCTAGAAATAACAAGTGATATAAACACTTCAATAGCTAATTATTTTGAGTGTGATGCACAAGAAGAACTCGAAGATATTTATATTACTTCAAATGAAATCATAACCAAGTCAAAATCCTTATACAGTAAGCATATTAGTGATAAATTAGATCCTGATTCATTTAAAAAAAGGATAGCCGAGATAGAAACTCAGATTATTGAACTATTAAGTACATTACAACCTAATTTTAATGATTATAAACAAAAAATAGAAACAAAAATTAAAACTAGTTTTTTTGATAATATAGAAAAAACTAAAGTTTATATAACCAAACCTTGGACTTTAGAACATACATTCGCAAAAAGTAAACTTGGAGATGAATTTGAAAATGTATTGTTGGATTCACATTATTCATTGGATTCCTATAAAACACAACAAAAGAAGCTCTTTGAAGAAATATCTGATAAGTCTATACGAGCAACAGCAGTTTATAATTTCTTATTAGAAAAAAAAGTTTCAAAATCTATTGTTGCTCAAAACTTTGCTAAATATTTATTAGAAAATAAAACTACAATAAAAGATATATTATTAGAGGATGAAGATATAAGAAATATTATTAATGCAATAAAACATGTGACAGGAGAAGAGGTAAATGGAAATTAGTGATAAAGACTACGAACTTGTCGAAAATATATTACTAAATAATAAAAGTGAATTTAATACCTTACAAAGAGAATTCATCGAATTATTCGAAAATAAAACAATTATTGCTGGACCAGGTGCTGGAAAAACAACCTCATTAGCTGCAAAAATTGTAATTTTACTTAAAAACTTAAATTCGTCTGAGAGCAGGGCTGGCGTATGCATCATTACACATACAAATGTAGCAGTAAATGAAATTAATAATGCATTAATTAAAGCTGGTATAGGAAAAATCGATCATCCACATTTTATAGGTACAATTAATGAATTCTTTAACCGTTTTTGTGTATTACCTCTCTTCAAATATACTTGTAATCACAATAATTTAGTTTTTGATAAAGAGCATCCAAATGACTTAGAATTTTATAAATCCTTTTTAAGTGTAGAAAGGAGTTTTATGAGTGAAGATGTAAAAGGTAAGATCGCTTTTAGAATGCATAATAGTAATTTGATTTTTAATATAAATGATAAATGTTTAGATATATCTAATACAACTAATTGGCATTTATTTGAAAAGTATAAAGATTTGCTGTTAGAGGCCAAGCTAACCAGAAAATCACAGGGGTTTCTTACTCATGATGATACTTTCTTATTTTCCACATTTTTTTTACAAAATTTAAAATTTAAAGAAATTCTTAGAAATAGATTTAAATATATTTTTTTAGACGAGTTCCAAGATACGCCTCCTGAAGGAAAAGTATTACTGGACGAATTATTTAAAACTCAAAATAATATCTATCAATTAATAGGTGATCCCTATCAGACAATCTCCTTTGATCATCCTATGCCTTCAATAAATGAAAGCGAAGTATTTAGAATAAATATTACGAATCGTTTTGGAAATCAAATTACTGAACACTTAAATACAATATTACCTCAATCAGAAATGAAATCAATTTCAGGTAAAGAATCTCTTTCCCCCATTATTTTACTGTATAAAAATGAGGAAGATATATACCCTGCATATCAAGCAATAATTAAAGAATACGAAGAAATTAATTTTAGATTTAGAGAGAATAATAAAAAAGATAAAGTACTTGTTTTAATCAAAACCTGGTCAAACAGAATAAAAAAAGGAGTTAATTATAAAGAAAAAAATTTAAAGAAAAATAAATCAATCAACTCTGAATTAAAGACTTTAGTTATTGAGTTTGTAGTTGGGAAATTAGCTACTAATGGGGAAAAAATATCTACTATAAATAACTGGATAAGTAAACATCCAAAGATGTTATCGCTTCACACATTGCTAATTAATATTATAAAAAATGGTATAGACGATGATAATAAAATTCAACTATGTAAATTAATTAATCAATTTTTAACAGAAAACGGAGTAGACAATATTGGGTTAGATGACAATATCTACGGTAATATAGAAAATATTATTAAGAATCAAAGAACGCCTGAAGTGTTATCAGATGAAACAGATGATATTTTTACTATACACTCTGTAAAAGGAGAAACACTTCGTTCAGTCTTGTTAGTAGACTTTGGTAGAAAACCATTTACAAAAGTTCTTCTACATAAATATGGTATTATTGATGATGATTCTTATAGATATACAGATCAAAATTTACTATATGTAGCTATGAGTAGAGTTACCGATTTGTTCGTATTTGCAATGGCTGAAAATGATTGGACCACCGAAATAGCAGAAGTTTTCCAAAAAAATTGGGCAATCAAAAGAGTATAGAAACTATTATTACAACAACTATTTTTAATATCATCGATTAGAATATTTTCCGAAATTTCCTTTTTTTATAATTTAAAAGAGAGAATCCATTTGATATTTTTCAAATGGATTCTCATGTCTATTTTTAAGAATTCCCCACAACAGTTTGATAATTAGAACTACATGAAATATTACAATTTAATTCTTAAAAACCTTTTTAACTTTCTTAGATCTTTTTTGTGGTATCTTATAAAAATTGTCTTCAGATAAATTCCTTTTATTTAAATATCGTTCAAATATTTTCTGATTATTTTCTTCTTTAAATGTTTTTAGTGCGTTAGTAGCTACATTTCTAAAACCATTATGTTTCCAAATACCTCTAATAATGTCTATATCCTCCTTTCCAATTAAATGCTTACCTTCATAAACTTTTCCAGTATAAGGATCAAGTTTTAAATTAGCGTATTTTCCAACTCCATGGAGGTGAGGAATACTTGGTTCTGGATCAGGATCACTAATACCCGCAAGAATCCATTTCCCATATTTCCCAGTACGGATAGTAACTAGACTAAAACGATTTTGATCTTCATTTTCTTTTAGTTTTTTTTCGGGAATTTCAAAGACCTTGGTATGTTCTTTGACCTCGGTATGTTCTTCAAGTTCTAACTTTAATTTTTCTAATAATAGTCTATTTTTGTTAAATTCTTCTTTAGAAAGCAATACTAAATAAAATAACCTTTCTTCATACACATCAGGTGAAATTATACCTATGTGAAGTGAAATATCACATAAAGATAAATAACATTGAATATCCTCGTAGTTCATATTAACCTCTCCCTTTAAATATTTAATGAAAAACTTACATTGAAAAAGTAATTGAAAAATCCCCATTTAAATTGGGGAATTATTCTGGCCACCATTTTTTTGAAAAAATCTCTTAAATTAGTAATAACCTGGTCTGTTTGATATGTAAAAATAAATTCTGATTGATACTCTTTATGCTCACTCCTAATATTTTCCCTAAAGGAGCACTGCCAATTCCTATACTGTATAAATTGTAATAGGTATTGGTTGCACCGTTGTGCTACTATTTTACTACCATCTTCAATTTTAATATGTAGTGGAGCATCTGTAAGTATGGAAATAATATAAACATAAAAAGCATTAATTTTTTCATAAAATTGGATTGCTTTTAATTTTTGTTAGTAAAAAGTATTTATGTCTTCTCTCCCTTTACTACTTCTCCAACTCTAGTTTTCTCTATATTCCTATCCATAATTTCTTGGTAATTCTTAGATAGGGGCATCTTATAAGCTTTTACTTGAAAAAAGCTTCAAACTAGAATAGTACTATTAAAAAACTAATTTTATTTTTTTTCAAAATTTCCTCTAAATATATTACTAATATTGTTCATTTTATCCATTTTAAACCGTTTTTGTTCATCTAAATGATTATTAATTACCAATATACTACTTTCCATACTAGTTACTGCAGTATTAAACAATTCTTTATAAGCTAAATTAAATAATGGTGTTAAGGAATCCTCATTATTTTCATAATTAAAAATTAAGAACTGATGCACATAAGATTGTAGTTTCTCATTAATTTCAGCCATTCTATCAATATTATTTTGTTTTTCATAAATCTGCTGTTTTAACTCAGTATTTTCATGTAATAAAGATAGATATTTTTTTTCTTCAATTATTAGCCTTTGAATTAATTCTTCTTTATTATAATAAAATTTATTTAATATATGTAAAAAATTAGGTAATTTATTATTGCAATCTTTTTGTAAGTCCCTATTTTCATCTATAATTTGCTTGGAGTTGTAATCATCAATAATATTTCTCCCTAGTCGCCCTTTTTTTCTCCAAAAAGTTTCTGAGGTTCTAACATTCAATGTCCCATCATTATATAAAATGTTTGCATAATGATGTATATCTTTATATTTAATTATTCCATTATGCTTTTTTGAAAATTTTAAAACTATACTAGTTACTTCTTCTTTAGACAAACTTGTTTTTCTACCTCTTTTCGTTGTCACTAGGTTCAATTCCTTTCAAAATTATAGAATTTATTTGTGCTAAGTGATTTATCTCTTTGATTAAAGTTCCTGAATATGTCTTTAATTTATTTTTAATCCATGGGTTCATTTCAAAAGAACCTTCGCTTAAAATTTGTCTATGAAGTTCCATTATAAAAAAAACTATTTCGTGTATTTTTTCTTTTTTATCCTTACTTATTTCTTCAAATATATTACTATTATCTTCTAGTTCATTTATTGGAATACGCCAATAATCACAAAGCATACAATTCTCAGTCTGGCAACGTTTATTTACATCTATACAGTATCCAGGGACACTTAAATTATCCCAGTCCTCCTTTTTGGTTGTCGTTACTTTATTTTTAATTAGTGATGGTGTTATTTCATATGTTTCTTGGTTTTGCAAGCTGTAATTCAAATTATTTACTAATTTAAAAACCTCAGAATCTATCCAATATTCAACATGAGAAGAATAATGGTATTGAGATTCAATAGTTGAATGACCACCAAGTCTCGCAATTTCTACTGGTGAAACTCCTTGAAGCATTAATGAAATAAATGATAGATGTCTAGTATCGTTTGGCCGTACTCTGTTTTCATTTTCAATATTATCTTCATATCTTGTATTGATTATCTCATTATAAAATCTGTTTATTAAATTTCTTAAATTGTGAAGATTAAAATATTCTTTATAGCTTTTTTTCTTTCTAAAATAAATTGGGTCAGCCCATATAATTGACCAATATGAAATTAGAGTCTTAGTATTTCCAAATTGATTTGTTATTTGTATATAGTTATTTATTAATTCATAAAGGTCTTTTGAAATAGATATTTCTTGATGATTTTGGACTTTATTTTCTCTATGTTTAATTCTATTAATTTTAATGAAATATTTTTCATCAGTTTGTTTTAAACAATCCCTACTAAGTGAGCAAAATTCTGAAGGTCTAACAGGGATGATACTGGTTAGATTCCACCAAATTAAAATCGGATAAAATAGTATATAAGATTTAGTAATTGTGCTATGTTGCTGATTTTTAACAGATTCTTCCTCGAAGAATTTATCTAAATAAAACTTAAACATTAATAGATATTTCGAAGGCGGTAATTTTCTTATTGAAGCTTTTATCCTGATTCGTTTTTTGTAATTGGATAATAATTTGACTATTTCATGATCAATATTTAAATTAGAGAATACTAGAAATGAAAGTGTTGAATGAATTTTTTTCCACTTTGCTCCAGATGTAATACCTGAAAATTCGATATATTTAATATATGCTCTTACTTTATTTTCTTTAAAACCATCGGTCATATATAGTGCTTGTTTAAAATTTCTAAATATAGTTATTGCTTCAGAAAGCGATAAATTAACTAACAAATCACAAACCCAAAACTTCATTTTATATTTCAAAATTTCGTTTTTGATTTTCCCTACACTAATATCTTCAGTTAATGAAAAATCAAAATTAAGATAATATCCCATATATAAATGACCTACAGGACAAACCCATACATCATTCTCAAATTCACTATTAATAATTTTCTCTGCAGATTCAAGACTTTCAAATATTTCTTTTTGTTCCTCAATCAATTTATTACTAATATATATTATATCTAAATTTTCATTTTTTTTATCATTTCTTAACATATAAATCACCTAAATCTTTAGATATTGTGGTGTATAAGTAAGTAATTTATTTAAATCGACATCTTCTGTATTTCCAATAGTATTTATTAACTGTAAAAATTCATCTTTCCCATCTTTAAAAAAGTTAAATACTTGATTCTCTCCAAAAAATTTTATAGCAAATAATAGTTGATCCATTAGATTAAAAAGAATATTAGTATATTTTATCCTTTCTGCATTTGTCCCCCCCTCAATTTGATTCTTATAATTTTGTAAATATAACTTAGTTTTATTTACTAGTATTGAGAGAGTATAAAAATTGGGTATTGAATATGAACAGCCAATACAAGATTCGCTGAATTGTTTGACACAGCCAGTTTCAGACATCAAACACTGAATATTGTCCTCGTTACTTGGCATAAGGTTCGCTTTTAATTTATTGTTTAATTCTAAAACCTGATCTATACCTAGTGATAAAATTTTATCTGTTATACTTTTTTCCTCTGCCAACATATTTATAATAAATCCAGATGATGCTTCTATTCCTATCACCCCTCCTAGCTTTTTTTTTAGTAACTGAATTTGTTGAGTCCTTTCAGATAGAGCCCTTTTCTCTCCAAAAATAATGTCTGCTAGAAGGCTAGGTATATATCCAAAGCTCTCCCTTTCGAACAATTGTTCGCTAACAAAATTGAATTGTTCTCTTGGTATATTAATGTATAAATTTGTTGTCTCCTCGCTAACATGAGATCTTAACCTTTGAGCCACTTTTAGTGCTGCAGCACCATCTCCTTCTTCAGCCAGGATACTATACATTAATGTTAATAGAGTTCGATTCATCTTCCTTGATTCAAATGTAAATTCTTTCTGGAAGTTTTTAAAAAAGATAACTTGATATTTTTTATTAAACTCTCGATTTTTATTTGGAAAGTCAATAATTCTTCTTTTACTTTCAACAAATGACTTTTTTGAAGTACTAAATTGGGGAATATTTTCGTAAATTAGTGTACATATAACTGCTGCTGTTGCTAGGGGCACTTTCAAATCTTTTGAGCAATAAAAGTTTCCTAAAACTTGAGTCTTATTAATTAAATAATCTTTTCTAATTATTTGTGAAATAACTTTTTCTACTTCATCTTTAGTAAGATCTCTACCCTTAAGTTCCTCTAAACTAAAAATTCCTATATCATTTAAATTTATTTTCGGAAAATTGTTTATAACATCGCTATGTCTCCAAGCATTATTTAAATGAACTAAAACATAAAGCCAGGAGGAAGCATAACAATATGATTTTTTTCCACTAATTATATCTAAGGCATCTTCAATTGCTCTTTTTCTGTGAAACTCTGTTTTCTGGACATATTTGTATACATCTAAAAACACTTCAAAATTGTAAGTCTCCTTAGTAAATACTTTTTCTTGTTTTTTTAATTTAAATTTAATTCTCCTGAAATCATTTTCACTATTCTTTTCACAATACAGTGGATAAAATTCTTTTAAAAAAACAAATATATTTCTTTGAATATAATTAGGAATTGTATCATTGAAAATTGCCAAATTAATTTCTTTAACGGTAAATTGATATAACTCTCTAGATACAGTTAATTCACTCAAAATTTGAGTACATTTTACATAACCAGAAATATATGACTCAATAGTATTATTATTCGCTTTTGTTAATAATAACTTATCCGCACAATATTTCATCCATTCTTCATTTGTTAACTTGCTATTTTCCGAAAAGATTATTTTTAACTTATGTAATATTATTTCAAACGCACTTATAGCGTCTTTATAGTCGATAGTTGATAAAATATTTTCTAAATCCTTGTTATTTTTCAAAGCCAATACATCTTTTTTTAAATAAACTTTAGTATAATTCGTTGTACTATTTAAGGCTGATTTTATTAAGGGGGTAGCGTTAATTGCACTTAGATCATACAAAGTAAAAGTTGTAAGATTTAATACTTCAAAAGTTTCTTTGGGTGATAAATAATTTTCCCTATAGTACTCTTGCTTTTTCTTTAGGGCAAATATATCTTTTTTAAAATAGTAATATCGCCCTTTATGTTGAAAAGCCTCTATTCCTTGTTCTCTACAGAAGTGACGAAACGTACTTGAAGCTTTAAAATTTAAAAGCCTTCTTGCTTCCCCTGAAATAATATATTCCTCTAAATTGCAGTTACTCAAACCAGAAGATAAATATTTATCAATATCCTCTTTTAAATAAAAAAATTTTGTGTTCCATACAGTATAAAATTTTACTTGTTTACTTTTTCTCAAACGAAATAGATTAGAGTTTGACATATTATATTTTTTTAGCAAAATGGATTGAGCGATATATTTATTCATAAAGTTATTAAATGAAAATTTATTCACAAATATACCCTCTAATTTACCAATAAAAGTTTCATATTCTAAAATTTCAACATTTTCTATTTTTAGTATATCAATAATATTATTTTCAATAATTTCCCTATTTTTAGTACCACTGTTAGTGCATAAAGAACTTACTTCAAAATACTTTTTAACTTCTTTAAAATTATAATACTTATCAAAAAGTTCAAGTATTGTTATTAAATAATTATCTAATGAGCCCTTATTTACTAATAATCTATGATTCTCTTCTTTTGTTATTAGACGACCAAGTTGTGATAAAAAAAGTATCTTTTCTTTCCTTAATCGTAAGGTCTTATATCTATTCCCTCTCTCTACTTGATGAACTGTTAACCACTTATCATTACTAACCTTTGAAATCGCAATCACTCCTTTTTATGAATATATGCCTCGATTTTTTCCAATGAATTATTTATTGATTTATATGTATTCTTATAATCTACATAGTCCATTGAACTTTTAGTATTTCTGTCGCCTCGAGCTATAGCTATTTGAGTAGATGTCATTCCCATATCAAATAATATATTTGTATAGATGCCTCTCCCTATATGAGTTCCCCAGTATGAATCAACAAATATATCATAGTCAGGATGGTTAATTTCACATAAATATTTTAAAAACTCAATTTTCACCTTTTTGAACCTTCGCTCATATACTTTTCCAGACATTGCATTACCGTTTTTATCTAAAAAGAGGGCATAATTATTTTTTATGATATTTTGTTTAATTTTTCTATCCAAGTCCTCTATATGATCCTTGTAAACTGTCCACAGTAAATCATTAGTGATTATAATTTGTTGAGATAAAGAATTGTTAAGATAATTAATTCTTTTTGGAAATTCGAATTTTGTATCTTTTAAATGATTAAACAGAATATTTCTATTATCCCTGATTTTAACATTTAAATTCCTTCTATATTCTACGTCCAAATCTGCTCTAGTTATATTAACTATTTCTCCTCTTCTTAATCCTCCGAAAAATTGCAGGCAAATTCCAAATGCAATTTCTGGTGCTACATTTCTTGCTATATTTATAAATACATTAACCAATCTATATCTATCTTCGCCAAAATCTTTTAGTTTTGGGATTCCAATTAAAGATACATTTGATGGATATCTCGTTTTTAAAGTTGGATCTTTAAAAATTGAATCAAATTTTGCTTTTCTTTCAGTATTACTTGTCTTAATTTTTTCATTTATTAGATTTAATTCAAGCAAATAAAGATAAAATTTATTTAGGTACCTATCGTATTGCATCACAGTATTCTTTTTTCTCCCAGTAATCGATAGATTAGTAAGGAATAAACTTCCATGCTTAATTGTTAAACCTTTCAAACCTGCCTTTTTTAGATTTATAAAATTCTTATTTCCTTTATTAATTTCATCAATACAATAATTTAAAAATCTGCATATAGAATTAGCTGCTGCTACTTGAGTATTAATAGTCAATCCCCTGTAACCATATATTGTTTTTATAAAAAGACTTAAAGGATGTGCTATCTCAATTCCAGTATTTATATTTTTTATACAAATAATTATAGATTTATATTTTATTACCTCATCATTAATTTTTTCTGTTATTTCCAATTCCTTTGTCATAAATTTGAATAGTTTTTTATTTATTACAACCATTTGAAGATTCACCCCTCACTTTTACAACTTTTACAGTAATTATAATACACAGTTAGAATAATCTAAATTCAATTCTTTTTCGCCCTTTCGCCCAAAAGTGTACCTATAATCCTGCAGCATATGTAACACCCGCTCGCTCGTTTACTTGAATTTGAAGTAAATTTGCTTGGCTGTTTTCTACAGGATCTTCTAAAGAAATCACATGTCGATTCAATTCTGTGGAACAGTAGTGGATTAAGGAATAAAGTGAAGTAGACTTGCCAGAGCCTGTTGCTCCCGTAAAAAATAGAAGACCTTGTCGGTTTTGTACTAGCTCCATGAGTTTGTGAGCTGCGCTTTTGGAAAAGCTTAGGGAAGTTAGTGGAAATGCATGATTTTGGAGAAGTAAACGAATAATTAAGCTCTCTTTTAAAAATACAGAAGGCAGTGTGGATACTCGAAACGAATACGAACTTTGCTCCATTGCTTTTTGAAAGGCGCCGCTTTGAGGTTTACGCCGCTCACTGATATCTAATTCTGCAAGAAATTTATAATAAGAGATCATTCTTTCTGCAAGTTCATTCGGTAGCTCACCAGCGTGGAGAAGTTTATCATATTTTCGAAAATAGATCCGATATTTTATGTTTCCTGGAACCAGCAATAAATCGGATGCTCCAAAATGATAGGCCTTTAGTAAAAGTTGCTCACATCTTTGTTCTACAACTGTTTCAAAACTCTGCATATATGCACCTCTCTTTTAGTTCATTCGAATAAGACCGCTTTATTCGTTATTTCCTAGTATAAGGAGGAACTTGCCACGAGAAAAGCCCTTTTCCGAAAATAAAAATTTGCAAGATAATTTTCTGCCAATAATGTTTTTTGCTATAAAAATGTGGATAAAGTGCAATTTTCCACTAAAAAAGAATATAAATACATGAAAAACTTAATATTTATGCCGAAATGAACTGTATCTTTTTCAATAATACAATATAATAGTATCAACATGATTATTTTCCTAACACTTGGTAGACGAACATAATTTTTATATTAAATTAAAGAGGTGAAGCTCATGATCCATCCATTAAAAATTACTAGTACACTAGCCGATGAAACAAGATACTCTATTTATGAGTACATATTGCAAGAGAAAAAAACAGTTACTGTACAACATATTGCTGATCAATTCGGTATCCATCCTAACGTTGCTCGACTTCATTTAACGAAGCTTTCAGAAATAAACATTATTACAGCTGACTATGTAAAAACAGGTAAAGGTGGCAGACCTGGACGTGTTTATAAAGCTTCAGAGAAAGGCGTTTCACTTACATTTCCAAGACGTGATGAAGATCGTTTATTAAAATGGACAATTCAATTAATTGAAGACTTTGGTCCATCTGCATTAACAAAGTGCCAGGAAATTAGCTACCAAGATGGCTACCAGCAAATGAAAAATTATATGAATGCTGATTTGACATTAAGTAATTCTCTTTCCTTCGATGAAAAACTTCAGCTATTAACGGACAATGCCGCTTTAATTGGCTATATTCCACAAATTCAACAAACTGAGCATGGAAAAAAAGTGATCTTCTCCATTTTCAATTGTCCATTCCAGGAGCAACTGACTGCCCATTCTGAAATTGTTTGTTCATTACATGAATCCTATTTAAAAGGACAATTAGATGCACTGTTTACGAACAATGAATTTGTGCAAATGGAAAGTATGATACATAATTGCGATTTATGTAAATATGAAATAAACGTGACAGAAATCGATCGCTAGATTAAAAATCCATTTGTTTGTCACAAACATGGAGAAGTTACAGTTTACAGACACCTTTCATATCATTTATAATGAGTAAGAGATTATTGTGTCGTGGGCAAAAGGAGGGGAAATTTCATGGATAATATGTATAAAGTTATGGCATTCTGGACAGGTATTTTTGCCGTTATGTTCTACCTTGGAGGTATGAACGAGGTATCGCTATTATTCTTAGGTAATACAGGTTTATTCTTATTATTAGGCTTCTTAAACCTTTCAGAACGTATGTACATGTACATTTTCGGAGCATATTTAACTGTATTCTTCGCTGGCTTCACGTACTATACAACATTCATTCACGTACCTGGTGGCGGTCATTAATACAAAGAAAATCGCGTATCTCACGATTGGTGAGATACGCTTTTTTATGTGCTAAGTGATAATTTTAGCTAATTCGCCATTTTTTTAAAATCCATTTAAAAAAGGATTTGTCTCCATTTCTGCACCTACAGTTGTATAATTACCGTGGCCAGGATAGATAATAGTATCCTCAGGTAGTGTCAACAGCTTATTATGGATAGATTCCAATAATATTTTGGTTGATCCACCCAATAGATCTGTACGTCCTACACCTTGTTCAAATAATGTATCTCCTACGATGGCAAAACCATCCTTTTCAAAGATATAGGATATACTACCAGGCGAATGCCCTGGTGTAAAAACAGCTTGAAAAACAAAATTACTCATTTCAAATTGCTGTTCTTCTTTGATGATTGTGTCTTGTGCTGGTGCAGCTACCCGATAATCTGGTAATGCAGCATATTTACTAGAGCCGTTCTTCGTTGGATCGGCTAGCCAACTAACTTCCTTTTCATGAATCCATACAGGAACGTCAAATACCTCACGCACAGCATCCACTGCCCCTATATGATCAAAATGGGCATGTGTTAAAAAGATAGCAAGAGGTTTTAAGCCGTTGCTACGGATTGTTTTAATTAGACGCTCCGCTTCCTCACCTGGATCAAATACGATACATTCTTTTTCTTTATTCGATACGATATAGCAATTCGTTTGGACGGGACCAAGAGAATAACTTCGTACGTTCATCATAGTTATCACCTCAACTTCCTATTATACAGGCTTTGCCACAATTTGACGATAAATGTTCATAGTTTGCGCTATTTTAGTTCTCGACAAAAACAAGTAGAACGTTTACAATTAAGGAGGAATATTGTTTGCGACATTCATTTTCTGATGTCGAAAGGAGTGTCTATTTTTAATGAACTTATTAATGGTTATTTTTGGTCTAGTAGCGATTTTAGCTGTAGTTGGTACATTCCAAGCAATTAAAGAAAAGAACCTATTAAGCGTTGTTTTCAACTTATTAAGTGCTGCTGTATTCGGATGGTTCGTCATCATGACGATTGTTAACAGCGGTTACCCACCAAAATTACACTAAAATTCAGACAAAAAAAGAGCAGTCTCCTCGGAGATTGCTCTTTTTTTGTTTATCATTACTTATTAAATTGAAGGAATCGTTTCTTGCCAATTTGTAGGACATCACCATTCATCAATACTTGTGATAGATCATCAATTGCTATTTTTTCTCCATTCAAGGATACACCATTTTGCTTGATTAACCGCAAAAACTCACTCTTACTCTGAATAAAGCCCATTGCCACTAGTTGTGGCATAATATCCACGATTCTTTCCTTATCAATTTCTAAGAGCAGTAGAGGAATGTTTTTTGGTATTTCCTTTCTTTGAAATGCTGCATCAAAATAAGATTTTGCTTCCTCCATTGCTGTAGCTCCATGGTATAAATTCGTAATAATTTCTGCTAATTGAAATTTCAGATCACGGGGATTCTCTCCCATTTGTAGTCTATCTTGAATAGCCTGCACTTGTAGTGGATGTTCATCTGTTGCTAATTCAAAATATTTGATAATTAAAGTATCTGGTATTTCCATCACCTTTTTAAACATAATCTCAGGTGCTTCATTGACACCAATATAATTGCCTAAGCTTTTACTCATTTTTTCAATGCCATCTAATCCCTCGAGTAATGGCATAAAAATAGCAATTTGTTTTTCTAACCCTCGATGCTTTTGTAAAGTGCGTCCCATTAGAATATTGAACGTCTGGTCTGTTCCACCTAACTCTATATCAGCCTCTAGCTCTACCGAATCATATGCTTGCATAAGTGGGTAGAAAAACTCATGAATGCCAATTGGGATTTGCTGATGGTAACGTTTCTGAAAATCTTCGCGCTCTAAAAGTCGAGCAACAGATGTCGTGGCTGCCAGCTGAATGACTTCTTCAAATGACAGCTTTGCTAACCATTCACTATTAAAACGAACCGTTGTCTTGTTCTCATCTAGCACTTTAAAAATTTGCTCACAATATGTTTGGGCGTTTTTCTTCACTGTATCATCATTTAAGGCTGTTCGCCCCTTTGCTTTACCTGTAGGATCGCCAATTCGTCCTGTAAAATCACCGATAACAATAACTGCATGATGCCCTAAATCTTGCATTTGCTTGATTTTCCGTAGAACGACTGCATGACCTAAATGAATATCTGGTGCAGATGGATCGAGCCCTAGCTTAATTGTTAAAGGTCGCTGATTTTTATACGATCGCTCTAATTTTTCAAGTAAATCTTGCTCATCAACAATTTTGTTAGCACCCTTCTTGATAATCGCTATTTGCTCCTTTGGTGTTAAAAACATACGAAACATCTCCTTGTAATATTAAATATTAATATTGCAAGTTCTATAAGAGTTAATGGATTACCGACTGTTGTAAAGGCTTTAATAACTTCTGTACACGTTTCTGCTTAGAAGGCATAAAAAAACGCCTTTAGGAAATTCCTAAAGGACGTAGATAAACGTGTTACCACCTTTTTTCAAGAGCTATTCACATAGCCCTCCTCAACAAGTACAGCCGTAGCGATACTTTTGCAATGATTACGGATGCAACCCCGTCGTAGCCTACTAAAGTTTCGGTACGCAGCTCCAAGATGTATTCACTTTAATATCCCTTGCGCCTCTCAACAACCGGCTACTCTCTGTCAGTTCCATTAAAGTTACTCGTTCTTTTCCATGCCTTTCACTCTTATACTCCGAAATGCGAAAAACAAATCTTCGTTATGCAGATATTTAAAATTATTATAATCGTATTTTTCTATTTGTCAATAAAAAGAGAGGTCCAATAAAGTGTTTTCACTTTACATAGCAATGTAAAACAAAGGAAATCTATAAATTTTATGAAAGGTGTTTTCTTTAGCATAAGATTCACAAATTATATGAATGGTTGTCGTGACTAATTCCTTCTCCATATTTAAAATAGAAGCCAATGGTCTTTTAAAAACAATATAAAAAGAGAGATCCCTATACGAGATCTCTCTTTGATTATTTAACTGACTCCTGCTTTAAATTACCTGTTTTTTCATCATAGAATCGTAGCAAGTCTCCATTGATGATAGCATCGGAATTTTCCAGCTCCATTGTTGCACGATCAGCATAAGACTGACATGGCTCACCCTCTATTTCTTCACCAGTTGCTTTGTCATAGCAAGCTTCACCAGCATAGACGTATTTATCTGTAATAAAGCGTCCATCACGGAAGACTACAAAGTCCTCATGCTCTGGAGAGAATAAATCTGCACCCATTTGCATATCTTTTGACGTTTCAACGCCAAGAAGGTGTAAGATCGTTGGACGTAAATCCATTTGTCCTGAAATCTCTGTCATTTCTTTTCCATCGCCAGCTCCTGGGATGTGGATGAATAAAGGTACTTCTTGAAGCATGGCATTATCCATTGGTGTAATTTGATCTTTACCTAAATATTGTGCCATTGCTTTATTATGGTTCTCAGAAATACCATAGTGATCCCCATACATCACGATAATAGAGTTATCATAGACACCTTGATCTTTTAACTGTTGGAAGAAGTCTTTTAAAGCTTCATCCATGTAACGTACTGTTTGGAAGTAACGATTTAATGTACCTGAATTTGAATCATATTCAGGAATCATAATATCTTCTGGGTCCAATGTAAATGGATAATGGTTCGTTAATGTAATAAGTCTAGAGTAGAATGGCTGTGGCATATCTTTCATTAAAGCAGCTGATTGCTCTAAGAATGGAACATCTTTCATCCCCCAGTTTACAGCTTGCCCCTCTTCCACAGTATATGAATCTATATCGTAGAATTTATTAATTTTTAACGATTGATACATCATGTCACGGTTCCAGAATGATTTATTATTAGGGTGCATGACATTTGTAAAGTATCCATTTTCTCCAAGGCGTTCAGCCATTGAATTATACGTATTTCCACCATGCGTGAAGAATACAGCACCTCGACCTAATCCAAACAATGAGTTTTCAACAATAAACTCAGAGTCAGATGTTTTTCCTAGACCTGTTTGATGATAGAAGTTGCTGAAATAATACGTATCTTTATCTTTTGTTAAAGAGTTTAAGAATGGCGTGATTTCATGACCATTCATGTCATTATTGATGACAAAGTTTTGTAAAGACTCCATCGACACAACAATTAAGTTACGACCTTTATATTTCCCAAACATCTCTGGATTCACAGCAGCCTGATTAGAGCGTATATAGTTATTCACTTCTACTAGCTCACTACCATCGGCTAACGCACGTTGCGCAGATGATTTAGATTGAATATAAATGTCATACAAGTGGTAATTGTACGTACCAATGTTTTTTACTAATAATTCGCGGTCAAAACTACGTGTTAGTAATTGCGGACGCTCAGTTTCTGCTAATCCTAGGTTTAAGAATGTCATTGCTATCGCTAGCACAAAGAATGCACGACGGAACTCAACATTCACTTTAAATACTTCTTTCATTTTCGGTAAAAATTTATTCGCTAAGATTAAAATAACGACATCAACGAAATATAATACATCCCAAGGCTCCACTATCGCTGCTACTGATGTTCCTAAGTCACTAAAGTTACTTGTTTGGAATAATACTGGTAGCGTAATAAAATCATTGTAGAATCGATAGAACGCTACATTTCCGTATAAGACTATGGACAAAATAACACTGACCGTAATCAAATAACGATTTCTAGCTTTTGCTGATTTAAAGAATAGTGATAAACCATACGTAAATAGCAAGAAGCTTAGTGGATTAATAAATAAAATAAATTGTTGCATTGCATTTTCAAGTTTCATTTCAAAGCTTGTGTGGTAAACAATGACCGTTTTGATCCAAGTTGCTATAATTGCTAGTATCATAAATGAATGTTTAGGCCACTTTATTGATTTCATTCCTAACATCCTCCCTACTTCCTTACAAAAAAAATAATAATTTTTTACATTTTGTTACTGAAACAAAATATATCTTAATCCTTTTTTAACAGATAATCAACACATATCTTATGGAAAATTTTTTCTCCTCGCTCTTTCTATGCACTAGATATCTATATATACGTTTTGCAATGTAAAAAGTTTCGTAAAAACATAAAAACAGCGGAAACCCACTGTTTTTAAGAATATTACATACATGTTACATTAATTTTACAATACCCAATTACATTATATTTCAAACATTACTTTTTATGCTCTTCCATACGAAGTCTTGTTGTTTCTTGTCGAATTAGTAGCAAGGCCATTTGATAATCTTTTATGTCTAGTACATTTGCTTTATAGAGTTCACGTATTTCATCCTCCATTAACATCAAATCGCCAATTGGATCACGTGTATAAATATAAGTACCATATGTTTTCAAGAGTTCATAAATATCTAACATTTTATCCATTTTCGTTCGCTCCTCGTTGTGCAAGACAGTCAATACGTTTTGTGGGTGTCACAATGATATCTACTGGGCAATCATGTGCTTCGGTAGGAACGCAATCAATGATTTGTTCATCAAAGAGCAGCGACATCAGCTTACCCTTATTATAGTTTAATACATAGCGGTCATAATAACCACCGCCATAGCCGATTCGATAGCCATCTCGATCAAAAACAACGCCTGGTACTACAATGATATCCATCTCATTTGCGTCAACAAACTCACATCTTGCTGGAATGGGCTCACGCAAATGCATATATACAGTTTCAAGCTGGGCAAATGATTCAATGGCGTAAAATGACATTTCTCTTGTTTTTGGGTGACATTTAGGAACTGCGATCTTTTTACCTAGTGCCCATAACTCCTCAATCAAAAGAATCGTGTCGACTTCTGGCTTATTTGAAATGGTCATGCCAATTGTATTTGCTTCTATTATATATGGTTCCTGTAGCACCTTTTTTAAAACAGCTAATGATTGACGCTGATAGTCTGCATCCGTCATAGTGGCAAGGGCTTGGCGTACCGTGTTTCGTAAAGTTGTTTTATCCATCTAGGCTACCTCCTCTATCGTAAAACTTCATATCCTCTTGGAGTCGTTACATCGAAATGATGTCATAAAATGTAGAAAGCCAAAACCACTTGTGGTTTTGGCTTAATGAGCGATTACTTAGTTTCACGGTGAAGAGTGTATTTCTTCTCGCGAGAGCAATATTTTTTAAGTTCAAGACGCTCTGGATTGTTACGCTTGTTCTTTTTAGAAATGTAGTTACGTTCGCCGCAATCTGTGCAAGCTAAAGTAATGTTTACGCGCATCATTAACCCTCCCACTCTATATCAAGAATTTAAATTTGAGCATGATTTATACGACTAACCTATTATAACATAAACTGAAAAAAAATCTACCTTCATTTCATATTAAGTTTGCATATGGTAAAATATCTTATAATTACATACTACATTGAGGTGAAACTATTGGATTTATCCATCGTATTAATGAGTATCGGGATTTTTCTGATCATCGTTTCGTTCTTTTTCAAAAATAGCTCGAAAAAAATCGAACAAGATGTCGAAGAATTATCTATCTCCATCTTCCAAGAAACAAATAATTTAAAACGTCGCCTAAAAATTGTTGAGGAAGAACTTTTATTAGAGCCTGAGTTCCAAGTGAAATCAAAATCAAGTATACACCCAAAAGGACAAAATCCTAAAGTACAACAAGTCATGCAAGCCGTTCAACAGGCTGCGCAGGCTTCAAAAGTTGGACAAACAACAGCACAAGCAAAACCCATTCATCAAATTATCGTTAGTCAGGTACTGGAATTAAATAAACAGGGTCTTTCGGTAGCAGATATCAGTATTCGCTCAAATTTAACAGAAGAGCAAGTTCGGCAAGTGATTGCAAACGGGGGGCGTTGATTGATGAATAAGTCTGCCATCCGTGCATTTGGCATGGCCATTTTTCTTATTGGGGCATTGCTCGCACTCGCAAGCCGCTTCGATGTAAATATTGGTCTTCCTACCAAGGAATTTTCCAATCATCAACAGGTAGAAGAACTGCAAAATAAATTAAATAAGGCCAATCAAGAAAACGCTTCGTTAAAGGAACAATTAAAGCAAGTAAATACGGCTGAAAAAACTTCTACTACAGATTCATCTGAACAAGCTGTTGAACAAACAGATATGGAAGTGACATCGATGTCACTGCAAATCTATAGTGGCATCACACCATATAGTGTGGCACAAAAGCTTGAAGATGGTGGTATTATTACCAATAGTGTTGAAATGGAGTTACTACTCGCTAATCCTAAATATGCTAGAAGCTTACAAATCGGCTCCTATGAGGTCCATTCTGCCATGACTTTAGAAGAAATAGCTAATTTAATTACTGGCAAGAAACAATAACTTTAAAAGCTGTCGCCCATTCATATTAGGCGACAGCTTTTTTATTACGCTATACTTTCTAGGAAGGCTTTCATCATCATACTGCCTTCTTTTGTGCCGATTGATTCGGGATGAAACTGCAGCCCATAAAGAGGATATTCTTTATGTTGAATGGCCATAATCTCTCCATCATCACCCGATGTTGCAAGTATGTTAAAATCCTTGTGTAATGTTTGTTCTTCAATAATAAGCGAATGATAACGCATGACTTCAATGTCTCCATCTAATTGGGCAAATAATCCCGTTTTCTCGTATTGTAGTGGGGACAGCTTTCCATGCATAATGTTTTTGGCCTGCACAATTTTTGCCCCAAAAGCCTGCCCTATGGATTGGTGTCCAAGACAAATACCTAAAATAGGGAATTTTTGATAGAGTTCTTTGATGACCTCTATCGTTATACCTGCTTCATTTGGCGTTCCTGGTCCTGGTGATAAAATTATGGCTTCTGGCGACAATTTTTGAATTTCTTCTATAGTAATGGCATCGTTTCGCAAGACCTTGACACTTTTCCCAAGCATACTGATTTGTTGAAAAAGATTATAGGTAAAAGAATCGTAATTATCAATTAATAAAATCATTTTTTTACCTCCAATAGCGCACGGGCTTTATTCAGCGTTTCCTCATATTCTGACAATGGAATAGAATCGTAAACAATACCTGCTCCTGCCTGTACATGGGCCTTTTGATCCTTAATGAGCATTGTGCGAATCGCGAGGGCCAAGTCCATGTCACCTGTTGTCGAAATATAACCTACTGCTCCCGCATACACCCCGCGCTTTACTGGTTCTAATTCATTAATCAATTGCATGGCACGAATCTTAGGTGCTCCTGACACTGTACCAGCAGGTAAACAAGCACGAAGTACATCCAGTACATGGAGGTCATCTCGTAATTCGGCTATAACCTCAGACACCATATGCATCACATATTTATAGCGCTCAATACTCATGTATTTGATTAGTTTGACAGAACCGACTTTGGCAATACGTCCAAGATCATTGCGACCTAAATCCACTAACATACGGTGCTCCGCTATTTCTTTGCTATCTTCTAAAAGCGCATTTGCGATGGCTTCGTCCTGTTCTATTGTCGCGCCACGCGGCTTTGTACCTGCTATTGGATTGGTTGTCACCTTTCTATTTTTTACCTTTACAAGACTTTCAGGGGAGGTTCCTAAAATGACATAGGCTCCATAATCCATATAGAACATATAGGGTGACGGATTAGATGTGCGCAATTGACGATAGAGCGAGAATGGCGAACCCGTAAACGGCGCAGAAAAACGTTGTGATAACACAATTTGGAAAATATCGCCTCTCAAAATATGCTGCTTAGCACGTTCCACCAAAGTAACAAATCGCTCCTTTGAAATCATCGGCTTAAACTGTAGCTCATCCACGTTTAATGCCTCAAAGGTTGAGCCTGCACAAAGCTGTTGCTCCATCGTCGCTACAGCTGCCTCCATCTCCTCTAATGAACGCCCCTCGTGAAATAGATCAATCGAAGCTAATGTAATTTCCTGCGTTACATGATCAAAAACAATAAATGTATCATAGAAAAAAACATGCACATCAGGCATAGCTAAATCATCCTGTAAATAGTCTCCGATTTTTTCTGTGTAGAACGCTGTTTCATAGCCAAAGAAACCTATGGCTCCTCCAAAGAAAGCGAAAGGATAGTTTTCTTCATGAAAGGGTATTACTTCTTTTAATTGATCAAGCACATTGCCACTGACCTTGTCATTTTCCATTCCTTTTGAAAAGACGAATTCTTCGTTGTTTCCTTTTAGTTCAGCCACTGGATTGATGGCGATAAAGGAATATCGCCCACTCTCCTCATGTTTTGCTGAAGATTCGAACAACATTTTATGCTGCCCTCTAAGTGATTGATACACAGAGATTGGGGTCATCATATCCCCCTGTAATACTTTCATAGCATACTTTCTAAGCTCAACTGTCATACTCTTCTCTCCTTCTCTAAGCTCTGCTCTTCTACACCTCATATATCCTTGGCAGCATTGATCTGCCAAAGGCTTTCTCTTCATTCAGCTAAATCATTTGCTGTATAAAGATAAATATAAAAAGGCCTTTCCATCACAAAAGGACGGAAAAGCCGTGGTGCCACCTTCATTGGTCTCCTAATTAAGAAGACCCTCTTTAAGCCTTATAACGTAGGCATCCGCTAATCCGTACTATTTTCAGGATTAGAGCTCCGAAGTCCATTCACCAAACATTTGTACTAGTTTCCACCAACCACTAGCTCTCTATAACAAATTGTACTAGCTACTATTCTTCATCAAAGCTGATTTCTTGGTAATATTGTAAAGCAATCTATCTTACAATTCAATTTATTTTTTATTTCGTAGACTTTCATCTTCATGAGGGCTAACCAACGTTATCGATAACTCCTCCACTATTTGACGAATGGCAAATAAAATGTCCTGCCGCACTTCCAGCATAACAGCGGTATCATTTGTAGCAACAAAGAAACGGACAAGGACACGATAGGAATCGTGATGAAATTCATCTATAAATACATGAATCATGTCTTTCTCTGTTTTAGCATGTAAATAAATTTCCTTATGAATGGCCGTTAAGGCGCTGCGTATACCGTCCTCGTCATTATCGGAAGCGACAAATAAAAATTGCTCACATTTCCGTTTTTCTCTTCTAGATAAATTATAAAGTGGACGATTAACTAAATAGGAGTTCGGCACATACACAAGTCCTTTGTCTCCTGTTTGAATTAAGGTACTTCTTAAATTGATATCCTCAATCGTTCCTTCAATTTTTTGATCCTCTGTCGCAATCCAATCCCCTATTTGGAATGGATTATCTAATGCTACGGACATGCCACCAAATACATGCGCTAATGTATCACGAATACCAAAGGCAATCGCCACGCCCGTTAAACCAATTCCTGTTAAGAAGCCATTGAGATTAAAATCCCAAAAGGAAGCAATCGTAAACATAGCAAAAATCATGATGAGTACTTTACCGATTCGTAGGAAAAACGGTAATAAGACATTCTGATCCTCTTCGCTCGTTAATTCGAATGGTTGTTTCGTATAAAAATTCAATACATCATAAACCCCTTTAAAAGCAAAAAACACCATAATAGACAATACAAAATTCTTTGTTGATGGATGCGTAAATAAAGGAACCTTTATTAAATAAGATAAGCTTAGCACAATGACCGTCGTCATAAAGGCATAGCCAATTGCTTTACTAAATTGCGCCAGTACATTTGCTTGGAAGTTGCGCTGACGATCCTTTAAAAATATCACTGCACGATGAATAATTTTTTTGATGATGAAACGTTGAATAAGCCATCCAACTAAACAAATAATGACGGCAATTAAACCATCTATCCAAGTTGGGACTGTAAATTTAGGTAACAACCAATGTAATGAATCCATGTATTTCTCCTTTATAACTACCTATGTATCGCCAGCAAAAAGGAGCTGACCTTCAGTAATGGTTAGCCCCTTTTTGTTATTGTATGGCATCATCTGCAAAAAAAGCCTTACTAGCAAACCAAAATTGCTGTTTATTAAAATTATGTTCATGCATGGCAATCACTGAAAATTCAGCATGATATTTTTGCTTCATTTCCTCTAGCATGGTTTTCGCTTGCTTGCCAACGAGATGTTGCCCATCAATAGGTGTTCCTTCTGTAAAAATAATCACATCTGCTTCTGTGCCTAGTTGATTTTCCTGTAGTAATGCTTTCACAAACTGTAAAACAGGAAAAATGGCAGCCTCTCCCTTTGCCTTATATTCGATAAAACTCTTAAAATCAGCTAAATTTAAATGACCATTTTCAAAGCGGTAGTGGACATGAATTTGACGATCATACGGAACAATATATAAATCACGGCCTTCCCGATGTGCATTCATAAATAATGCTAAAATCATACTTTTACAAATCTCAGAGTAAGCTGCCATCCCTGTCGTTTGTTCTAAACATATAATCATCGGACCAGAGTCTTGTTGATAGTCATGAAAGGGCACATAGTAAATATTTCCGCTTTTCGTTGTCTGCTGCTTGAGCTTTTGACATCTTAGCTCTAACCATTTTCGTTCATAATACTGGCGTTGCTCTTTGCCGTTTGCTAAGCGTTCAGCTTTCTCAATAGCAGGGATATTTTCTCGGATTTCATGCATGATATCTGTCAATTCTAGTGCAAATGCTGCCATATTTCGTAATGGCTCACTCTTGAAAAAATAATCGATAAAATAATGTTGTTCTCCTTCACTTAACTCCTCTATATGTAGGTTTTCGTAGAGAAAACGTAAATAGTCAAGTTGTTCGATTGTCATCTGCTGGTCAAATTGCTTGATGAGGGATTCAATTGCATCTTTCACTTAGCAGCACCTCCTAAGCACCACATTTTTTGGATAATGTCTATAGTATAACCAAAAAATTTTTTTGACAATACAAAAACGCTCGCTATAAAGACGCTACAGAAAAAACAATGTTGCTACTTCAGGGATTTTTTTTGCAAAAGAAACATACTAACATTAGTAGTACAAACCAAGGCCATGGTTTGTGCTACTATTTTTTTATAGTAGAAGTGAAGAAAAGCCGACCAGCCTCTGGGACCATTTGTGAGTCCGTATATTAAACCGGCTAACTTCATGCCCTTATATGAATCAGTTTAGTATGTTGGGTCCAAGAGATCGTGTATAAGAAAGTGGAATCGATAAGGTACTGTGAAGGCTTCTATGATTGGTCAAAAGGAGAAGAATGAGATGAAACATGTTATTGCGTTAGATGTCAGTAAAGGAAAAAGTACTGTTGCGATTTATGATGGTCACCGCCAATGTGAATTCGAAGGTGTGCTACTTCATACACGCGGTGATTTTGAGCGATTACACGAACGAATAGTAGAGATGTCAAAACAAGATGGACAAGCACCAGCTATCGTATTTGAAGCAACAGGTACCTATTCAAAACCTATCGAAGCATTTTTCAAAGATTACGGCTACGCATACTGCCGCATGAATCCACTTGAAGCGAATTTACAGATGGCAACGATGCGTCGTCATAAAACCGATACTAGTGATGCCCATGAACTTGCGAAGACTCATTTTAAAATGGAACGCGAAATAACGTACATACAAGACGATTATTATGAACAGATGCGTGCACTGACTCGTTACTACGATGAAATTGATGAAGAAATCATTTTACTCAAAAGTAGAATGCATGCCATTTTACAGCTGAGTTTTCCAGAATTAGAAAAGCTGATTACACCGAGTTCAGCACTATTTTTAAATATTGTACAACTCTATCCACACCCCGCACTTTTACAAGCCCATTCAAAAACGATGATTAAAAATCGTTTAAAGGCCAATACGCGAAAAAACCTCTCGCTAATGCGTGCGGAGGCTAAAGCTATTACATTATTAGAAGCAGCTGAAAATAGTTACCCCGCGATTAAACCAACAGATATTCGTTGTGATCAAGCACGAGATTACGCAGCTCGCATTGCGGATTTACAAGAGAAGAAAGATACGCTTGTGAAACAGATGGTGGAATTGTCGGAAGGACGAAAAGAATATCTAGTATTTCGATCGATTCCTGGAATTGGCGATTCAACGGCGTGCCGATTAATTGGAGAGATTGGTGACATCCACCGCTTTCAAAATGCGAAACAACTGAACGCTTACGCAGGCATTGATATTATGCGGTACCAGTCTGGGAATATGCAATATCGAGACAGAATTAATAAACGAGGAAACAAACATTTACGAAAGATTTTATATTTTATGGTGTGCGCCATGCTTATGGCTAAAGGAAAACCGAATCATTTTGTGGACTATTACTACAAATTAAAAAAGCAACCTCAGAGGAAGCCTCATAAGGTTGCGATCATCGCCTGCATCAATAAGTTTCTGAAAGTGACATTTCAGTTACTGACGCATGGCATTCTTTACGATTATGAGTCCGCACTACCAGCTCAGAAATCGTAATCACCTACATAGAACTATATCATAATGACCTTTCGAAAAAAATAAAAATCGTCAGGTCTTTTTGGCGTATCTAAAAATGAGTGTGAAGTGATGAGGGATATCCCTCACCACTTCACACTCATAAAAATATAAATTATTCATTAAATAAAGTTGACTAATCGTAAGAAAGAGGCTGGGACATAACTAGCTTCAATTAGTGAGAAATCCTAATTTGAATTCATTCAAATTAGGATTTCTCTATTTTTTATGTTGTCTCCATACCTAATGGCTGTGAATTTTCTTAAATTCACAGCCATTAATGCCAGACCTATTTCATTTTTAACCTTCGATTTTCCTCGAACAGAAAATCGAGTGAAACGCAAATTAGCTTTCAAGAATCCAAAAACTGGTTCCACGTCAATTTTGCGTTGACGATAAATGGTACTCGTTTTTTCTTCTGAAAGCTTTGTTCTTACATATTCTTTTTGCTGTTCCCACTTCTCATTCACTATTAACTTACGATTATTTCCTTCTTTTGCTTTTGTACATAATGAACGGAATGGGCATTCGGAACAGTCTTCACATTCGTATACCTTAAACTCGCGCGTGAAATCATATTGATCCGTTTTCGTGGTACGATATTTAAATACAAGCTGTTGTTGGTTCGGGCATGTGTATTGATCATTTTCTTCATCATAATCCCAGTATGCTGTATTGAATTCGTTTTGTTTATACTTTTTCTTTTGTTCTTTTAAATACAAGTTATACGTAATTAAGGCTTCTCGTTTACGATTCGAAAGGATATCATCATAATTTTGTTCGCTACCATATCCAGCATCTGCGACAACGTGTTTTGGTAGTTCAAAATAATGTTGTTCGATTTCATCTAAAAACGGGATTAAGGTACGTGTATCCGTTGGGTTCGAATAGATACTATAGGCAAGCACATATTGACCTTCTGTTGCGACTTGGATGTTATAACCTGCTTTCAATTGACCATTTTTCATATAGTCATCCTTCATTCGCATAAATGTGGCATCTGAGTCCGTCTTGGAATAACTATTTCGCATGCCAAAGATTTCAAAGTCTTTTTGATATTTTAGTTTACGTACAATATAGTCGATTAATTGTTTGCGTGCTTGCTTTGGGAATTTCCGTTCGGCTCTTAAAGCTTTTCGCGCAGCTACATCCGATGAATCCTCTATTTTTTGATCATACGCGGAAATCACTTCGTCTACTTTTTCTACCATCTGGGCGAGCTCTTCTACTGCTAATTCTTCTACATTTTCTCGTTCAATTTCTGGTATGATTTCTTTCTCGAGTAGCTCATCGTATAACTGGTTTGATTTTTCAATTAATCCGTTATGATATTTCTCGATGGATTTTTTCCACACGAAAGTAAATTTGTTCGCATTGGCTTCGATCTTTGTTCCATCAATAAAAATAGCTTCCTGATCAATTAATTCTTCTTGGACCAACTGGCAACGGAATTGGACAAAACATTGGCGGATCAACTCTTTCATTTCTGGTTGAACACGAAAACGGTTGATCGTGCGGTAGCTTGGTTCATACCCTTGAGCTAGCCACATCATCCGAAGACTATCTTTTAATAGGGCTTCAATTTTACGCCCTGAGAAGACAGATTGTGTATAAGCACATAAGATAATTTTAAGCATCATGCGTGGATGGTAGGCGGGACAGCCTTCATTTCGAAGGAATGGTTCAAACGCTTCAGGCGAGATACTTTCAACTAGATGGTGGACATGGAAGGCAATATCATTTTTTTGTAATGTTACTTCTAAATCTAAAGGCAAAACTAATTGATTCATGTTATAATTTTTAAACATAAGGATCCTTCTTTCTGTATAATTTTGTTGTGGTGACTTAATTTTATCAGAAGTGATCCTTATTTTTTTATGAAAAAATTTAAAGCCTGTGAAATTTTACTGATCGTAAAATTTCACAGGCTTTTTAATTTAGAGGTGGGTTTTGTCCCAGTCTCCTCTTAATTATTTAATTCATAATGTTTGCCTTTTACTAAGTAAAATAGATGTTCTGCAATATTTGTTGCATGATCAGCAGAACGTTCTAAATAGCGGCAAATAAATGTGAGGTGTGTAATCTGCGAAATATGGGATGGATTTTCTACCCCTGCACGAAGTAAAAGTGTAATCGTTGCCCCGTATAAATCGTCCACATAATCATCTAATTCAGCGATTTCTTTAGCGCGTACCGTATCTTCCTCGGTAAAGGCCTTCATGATGCTCTCTAGCATTTCTACTGTTTTATTACACATAGTTTGTAGATTCGTTATCGGGAATATCATTGGTTCTTTGCCAATTCGAATCGCTTCTTTAGCAATATTGACCGCATAGTCGCCTACTCTTTCCATATCCGATGCTGCTTTTACAAGAACCATGAGACGGCGTAAATCTGTTGCTACTGGTTGTTGTTTGGCAATCATTAGTATTACATGGTCATTAATTTCTTCTTCAAGGCGATTAATAATTAAATCGTCTTCCAAAATTTTTAATGCCTTTTCTAAATCCTGCTCTACTAATGCTTCAAAAGCTGTTTTTAATGCAAAGATACTGCTGTTGGCAATTGCAAGAAATTGTCCCTGTACCTCTTTTAACTCTTGTTCAAAACGTTCACGTACGATCATCCAATTGCTCCTCCTTAGCCGAAACGTCCCGAAATATAGTCTTCTGTCCGTTGATCTGCTGGTGTTTGGAAAATAACATCCGTTTTATCGTATTCGACAACCTCTCCACTTAGGAAGAATGCTGTACGATCAGAAATACGTGCTGCTTGCTGCATATTATGTGTCACGATAACAATCGAATAATCTTTTTTCAATTCTTGTACAAGCTCTTCCACTTTCAATGTAGAGATAGGATCTAAAGCAGATGTCGGCTCATCCATTAGAATGACATCAGGTTCAATCGCTAAACAACGCGCAATACAAATACGCTGTTGCTGACCACCTGATAATCCGTAGGCATTTTGATTTAAACGATCTTTTACCTCATCCCAGATGGCTGCCCCTCTTAGTGATTTCTCCACAATTTCATCTAGAATTTTTTTATTTTTAATGCCATGGATTCTTGGTCCATAGGCAATGTTATCATAAATAGATTTTGGGAACGGGTTTGGCTTTTGGAATACCATTCCTACACGTGTTCTTAATTCCTCTACCGTATAATTTTTATCTAAAATATTACGCTCACGATATAAAATTTCCCCTGATGTACGAACGATTGGTACAAGTTCAACCATTCTATTTAATGTTTTTAGATACGTAGATTTACCACAGCCAGATGGCCCAATAATAGCCGTTACTTCATTTTCATAGATGCTTAAATTAACATCTTTTAAGCCATGGTGATCACCATACCATAAGTTTAAATTTCGTGTATCGTAGACAATGTTTTTCGCCACATCTTTCATAGACTTAGTTGTTGCTTGATTCAATTTGACAATTGTTTTTTCCTCTTTTAAATCTAGTACCATAAGGTCACCTCATTAATAACGTTTTTGGAATTTATTTCGAATATAGATGGCAATAGAATTCATCAATAACAGCACCGTCATCAGCACTAAAATACCTGCTGCTGCTACATACTGAAAGGCTTCTTGTGGTCGTTTTGCCCAGTCATAGATTTGCATCGGCAATGCTGTAAATTGACTCAATAAACCATTCGGTAAAAACTGCAGGATAACTGGAATCCCGATAACAACTAGTGGAGCTGTTTCTCCTATGGCACGAGACAAGGCTAAAATACTTCCTGTTAAAATACCTGGGATGGCGGCTGGTAATACAACACGCAAAATCGTTTGCCATTTCGTTGCTCCCATACCATAGGAAGCCTCACGTTGTTCATTTGGCACTGCGCGAATGGCCTCTTGAGCCGCTACAATGATAACAGGTAAAATTAACAAACTCATTGTAAAGCCAGCAGCTAAAATACTTTTTCCTAAACCCATCATACGTACGAAAATAGTTAATCCAAGTAATCCAAAAACAATGGAAGGAACACCTGCTAGATTGGATATATTCATGCGAATAAAATCATTGATTCTATTTTTCTTGGCATACTCCTCTAAATAAATCGCAGTACCCACACCTAAAATAATAGATACTGGCGCTACAACTGCCATTAACCAAAGCGAACCGATCAAGGCAGCTTTGATACCTGCCTTATCCGCAAATCGTGATGCAAAATTCATCAAGAAATCGATGTTTAAGTAATCGATACCCTGTGTCACAATGCGGTACAGTAAAACAGCTAAAGTTACAAGTGCAAACGTCGTAGCTAAGAAAAATAGGGTTTTCCAAACTTTATTTGCTGTAATACGCTTTGTCATTCGTTTCATGACGACCGTGTCATCCATATAGCGCATGCTAGTAAACCTCCCTGAAGCGTTTCGAAATATAGTGAGCAAGTAAATTCATTACTAGTGTAAAGATAAATAGTGTGAATCCTACTGAATAAATAGAGTAATAAATGGTTGTACCATAACCCGCATCACCCGTTGAAACCTGTACAATGTATGCAGTCATTGTTTGAATAGAGTCTGTCACATTGAGATCAAATTTCGGTGTCGATCCACCTGCAAGCGATACAATCATTGTTTCACCTATTGCCCGGGAAATAGCTAACACAACGGAAGCCACAATCCCAGAAAGTGCAGCGGGTAGTACTACTTTGATTGCTACCTCAAATTTCGTCGCACCTAGGGCTAAAGCCCCTTCACGCATACTATTTGGTACAGATGACATGGCATCTTCTGAAAGAGATGTAATCATTGGTAAAATCATAATTCCTACAACAATACCAGGACTTAATGCATTAAATAGTTTGAGTCCAGGTACAATTTCTTGTAGGATTGGTGTGACAAATGTTAAAGCGAAGAAGCCATAAACAATTGTTGGCACACCTGCTAATACCTCTAAAATAGGTTTCACTGTACGTCTTGTTTTCTCACTTGCATATTCACTTAAATAGATAGCTGAAGCAATTCCAAATGGTACAGCTACTACAACTGCAATAAGTGTCACTTTTAATGTACCAGCGATTAATGGCAAAATCCCAAATAATGGTTCATTACCTGAAAACGGTAACCATTTTGTACCGAAAAGGAAATCCGTAATCGACACACGTTTAAAGAATTCAAACGTTTCAAAAATAAGGGTGAAAACAATGCCAAATGTTGTTAAAATCGAAATAATTGCTGCAGAAAATAATAGAGCTGGCATGGCTTTTTCCACTATTTTCTTTGTTTTTTGATTGCGCGAATTTGCAATTAATTGCTGCACAGATGATGTCTTATCTTCCTTTTGAGAAACCATTGGGA